>OZ251221.1:0-4049403 GCA_965240425.1 bacterium | reverse complement strand
CACTGGCTATGCAGTTTGGACGGACATCCGGTTATTTGATTTTACGGACAAGGGGGACAAGATCGAGCGGGCTGTGTTCGGTAGTGCGGGAGCTATTGAAAATATTGACGTGCACGGCTCAGTCAACATCACGCGAGCTATTGCGGGTTATAATTATAACAATTCAGACCCCAGGTAGGGTTTTACAGTTTCCTGAAGTCTACGACGAAATAACAGAATTTGTTGCGAACGCGATCCGCAGACGATTGCAGTAAATTTTTCCGATTTGCTCACTTCAGCAGATGGGATTTCATATACCCAATATCTGCAATTGGAAAAAATATTAGGACCGAAATATTCTGAGAGATTGTCTCCGCGGAGAACGTTATCACCGAATTTCTGTCAAGAAGGACTCTGAGGGAAGTGGCGGTAATGACCAATACGGTGGAAATGAATCGTCAGAATTTTTCACGGGCTTTATCTCGTATCGAGCCGGGTGTAACGACCGTAGGGGATATAACCTGGTGGGCTGATCAGGAGGAATTCAAGCGGGTTTAATAGGATATAGTACCTGGTCACCGGGTGGTCTGCGGGTATACTATTCAGCAGTATCCGAGCCTATTGAACCTCCTGATGTCAGATGGTGGATCCGTCACCCTGACTATGTTCTTCAGCGTGGTGATTATTTATTTTTAATACTGATCTTAAATATATGGGATTTGGGACTGATAGTAAAGTTCATGCATATATTCTGAGAGAAGGAGAAACAAGTGTTCCTGAGAGTATGCAGAAGGTCTTTGACCTCGGGATAAAAGCTTTGGGGATTATGCGGCCGCATATGAAAGTCGGCATGACTCCGGGGAATCTTTGGACGCTATGATCAAACTCATGGAAGATGCAGGCTATATATATACACCTTTTATCGATTCGCATGAAAGTCTTCTGGATGGATCGAGTGATGGAGACGAAGACTACAGAATGATACAGAAGGAGCTCGCCGGAAAAGGAACTGATGTTGCAGGATTTTCCATTGATAATCACAGTTTTGGTATTTTGAGACCTCTCGGACCCTCTATGGCTCCGTTTCGTAGAGACCGGGACCATTTGGTGATTCGGGAGCATAATCTCTTTGCTTTTGAATATATGGTCCATATGAACATTGCCGAAAGGCCCGGTTATCCACTTGCCATTAATATTTCACATCCCCAAATTATAACAAACAAGGGAGTTGAATTTATTCAGCCGCTCAATGAGGAAATTGTACTGATCAAATGAGCTTGAAGCTGCGAGAGGAGAGGAGTTGCTTTTAGTATTTTTCTTGAGCAGGATGGCCGGAGCGGGCAACATTCCAGTGATAATGGCTGATGGAATATGCTTTATCCACCTCTGAAATTTAATTTTAATGGAGCACCTTAGAAAGGTTTGAATATGAACATATTGAACATAGATAGAAGGCAGTTTATAAAAATCGGGATTTCCTCTGGCGTGCTGGCCGCTTTGCCATTTGGATGTAGCGAGTTGGATGATGATGATATCGGCGAATTACTCAAATTTGTCAGTGACTCCGGATTGCCTGTTAATGAGAAGCGAACCGGTATGTTAAGTCAGGCGGATTTTGATATCCTCTCAACAGTATGCAGCTATGTCAACCAGGCATGGGAATTAACGTCAGACCTGGGTCCGTATGTAATCAGATTAAGAGCGGATCTTGCATACAAAACGAAGGAAGAACCCAGCTATTTGACGGAATATGAGCATTCGGTCGAATTGATTAACTTACTTGTGAGCAGAAGTGACACTATTGAAGAAGCCTGGTCAACCCTCCTGTTTCAAAATTCGTGGATGACAATTTTGCGCATACGAAATTGGGCCGCGCGAGAAACTTTGTCTTTTCTGAATTATCACGCACCAGATCCCCCTGTCTGGCGGATTCAAAAGTTTCGGGCTGAAAAATTACAGGGGCTATTTTGGCGGATTATTCACCTCACCCGGCAGCTATACGAGAGGGGAGGCATAATATGAAATCGATCATTATCGTGGGATCCGGTATAGCCGGCGCGTTATTTGCCAGAAAACTCCTCCAAACAAACAACGACTGTCATATTACCATCTTTGAAGCTGGTCCTGATTTTAAAACAGGTGACTATCGTAAATGGCTTGATCATTTGATGGCGAATACCAGCCCCTATAGAGCATTCTTAGATGACCCGAGAACAGAGAATCAATACTTCGGACTTCGTGGCTCAAGACTTTTTGTAAAAGGTGGCACTACCAATCATTGGGGTGGGTGGAGTCTCCGTTTTAAGCCGGAAGATTTTGAACTGAAATCCCGTACAGGGATGGGAGCTGACTGGCCTATTACGTATAAAGAATTATCCTCATACTATACACAGGCAGAATTTCTGCTGGGGATTGAAGGGGATTCCTACAAAGATGATCCGCCGCGGTATGGCGAAAAATTCCCTTTGAAGCAGCGCCGTATACTTTAAATGATATGCCTATAATTAAAGCGTTCGAAAAACTGGGTATGGCATACTCACATATACCGATGGCGAGAAATGGAGATAATGTATTACAACAGGAACATGCAGGTATTGTCCGGTTAACGCCCGTTATAATGCTGCGTTTGATATATCTGAACTGCAAAAAGAATACGAAAGTAAATTGGAAATTCGGACGGAGTCACCGGTGGTAAAAATAGAAATGGATGGAAAGAAACAAGCCAGAGGGGTGAGTTTTTTCAACAAACAAACCGGCATCACTGAATCATTGGAAGGTGACAGCGTTGTTGTGTGCAGTGGTACGGTTGAGTCTGCAAAACTTCTGTTACTCTCGACCAATTCTGACTGGAAAGATGGGATTGGCAATGATTCCGGGCATGTTGGCAGACATCTGTTGGGACATCCTCTTGTCGAGGCCCAAGGAGTTCGACCGGCAATCCGGATAAAATTGAGCAGGAACTTGGATTTATAACCTTGGCAAGCCGGCATTTTGATACACCGGAGTACCAAAGAGATGGTAAAATGCTTCTTGCCAGAACAGGGGGTAGCAATACGTCCCTGGAAAGAGAGATTCTGGCGAATGTCTCACGGGCAGGGATCAATACCAAAATGGAATCAAAAATGGAGTTCAGTTTTTATTCCTCATTTGAGCAGTTTGAGAGTCCTGAGAACAGAATTAGTCTCGGTGATAAAACGACTCATGGGGATTGCGTACTACAAAAATAGACTTCGGTGTTAATGAACTTACTATAAAGGCTAACCAAACACATGAACAGAATCTGATTACTGTCTTGAAAGCGGCAGATTGTACAGAAGACAGTATTAGAACCAATTTTATTAAGCCGGATGGCGCGCATGCAACATCCACCTGTCGAATGAGCCACTCTGACACCGATGGTGTAGTCGATAAAAATTTACGGGTTTCACGGTACAGATAATCTGTATGTATGCTCAAATGCGGTTTATCCCAATGTCACGGCGACTAATCCGACATTAACACTGGGCGCGCTCGCCGTACGTTTAGCGGACCATATTGCCGTTGTATAAATAGCTGCTGTAAACCTGAACTCCTCCATGAAGGTGCTGCTCTGATATTATGTTGAATGGTCAATGAGTCCCTTAAAAATAATAATCCGTCTCAAAATATAATCAAGTAGCTTTCTCGATTTAACATTGAAGCGAATATATAACACGTGTCATGGCTGAGAATATACCGTACTATTAAAATAACAATATTACTTCTAACCAAACATCCGGTTGAACCGCGCCTTTTGGCTAAACGTGCCGGCCGGACCGTCTATAGGGAGAAACTAAGATGAAAAATTCACGATTTGCAGCCGTTATCATAGCCGTACTGACCATGTACGCGGGCTTGGTGGCTCCCCGCACAGCAACAGCCCAGGATTTTCAGTCTAACTGGGAGATCTCCTGTATAATCCGCAACGACAAGTTCGACTACGTGCTCCCTAATGCCATGCGTCGCAACGACATCGATATGTGGATCGTCATTGATCATGGCCGCGGCACCGAGCCGATGATGCTCGATTTTGGCATTGAGACTGCCTACGGTCAGGGGATTTACGTCTTCTACGACGGTGGTGGTGACCGTATCGAGAGGTATTCCCTCGGCAACAGTTCTGACCTGGCTAAAATGTGCGGAGCCTACGACGAACTCGAGGGAAGACGCGATCTCCGGTCGATGGTCGAAGAGCGTGACCCGCAACGAATCGGTTTGAATTACCTCGCTATTCCAAACAACCGGGGAGGAATGTACACCGCAGACGGCCTTTCCTACACGGATTACAAGTTCCTCGTGAAGGAATTGGGCGAGAAGTATGTTGAACGCTTTGTGTCCGCACAACACCTCATTGCCGATTTTCACGGTGAGCGTGTCGCCAGCGAGATAATCGAGTTCTCCAAGATCGGCGACATCACACGATCCGAAATTGAACGCGCCTTGTCCAACGAGGTTATCACGCCCGGCAAGACGACCCACAATGATGTAGCCCGGTGGTTGGAGGAGCGGCGGGAAACGCTGGGTTTGCTCCGGACCTGGTTCCCAACGTTATACACCCATCTCCCCGACGGCGGCGAGATCGGCGGAACGGAACGCGTCATCCAGGCGGGGCGATGTCCTGCAAATCGATTGGGGCATCAATCGCAATAATTTTGCCACCGACATCAAGCGTTTCGCCTACGTCCTCAGGGAAGGGGAACTGGAGGCGCCGCCCGGTGTTCTCAACGCTTTCGAAGAGGCCAGGAAGGTGCGCGAGATCATTCGAAAAAACGTCTTGCCGGGACGAACCGGCCGCGTGCAATTAGATGAGCTCAAACAAATCATTCGGGACGCCGGCTATGTCTACACGGAAAGGGAACGCGCCAGTAATAACCTTCCGGGTATCGAGGTGAATGTCGGGATGCATGCCGCGGGCAATATCAGCCACGATGTGGCGGCCGGGCTCTTCGAGATTTATCCGGAAAGAACCAAATACGAAGTCAGGCCCAACTCCATCCTTTCAATGGAATATATCGTTTTCACACCGGCGGATGAATGGGACGGCGCAAAAATTCCAGTCAACATCGAAGAGAACGTGCTGGTCACGGAACGCGGCATCGAATGGTTGTACCCGCCTCAGGATCGGGTGATCCTGATCCGATAACGGCCCGGATTTGAAAGATCAGGTGTAAAAGGCCATTACACGAATATGGCCCTTCGCCCTTTATATCCCGGTGAGGTCCTTAATCATCTTTATACTTCCCGACGCTGACACTGTTAAAAAAAAATGCGGATGAAAACCGGTAAAAAGGGATCTGAAAATATTGAGGGATTAAATTGACAATATAACCGCACACTCATTTCAGAGGTCTGCAAAACGTACAGCCCAGGGTGCAAGCGACAAATGTAAATAAACGACGCTCACTATACACTGTACATTATAGTGTCTGTTTATCTCCTGATGCCGGCATGCTTTATTTGCTTAACTTGAGCGGCACGTCGACAGGTTCTTCTTGAATTCTCTTTTATTTAACGCATTTACTTTTTAATGTTATTAATTAAACTATTACACGTAAATATGGATAGCAATATTGTGAAATGACATGTTTGGAATCTTTAAAAGTGGAAATTTACTGGTTGTATTTTTATTCCTGTCACCGTTATTCGCCCAGGAAAAGATCCGGCATCCATTTGACCTCGGAACGGCAACTATTCAGCCGGGCGGTCCCGTTGCGGCGGGTTCCTTCACATCAATCACGTTCACCTATGTTACCGGGTATCCGGTCGATGAATCCGACTTCATAAAAAGTTGCCTTCAGGAGCATAGGCGATTTTGGTACACCGCAGTTTGACCGGCCCGCCATGCCCGATTTTTGTACAGTCTATACTACCGGGGATGTTCGTATTGAGCCTCGCTGGGAAAAAACCGGGTATCCGCCCTCTCCTTTTGGACAGGCGCTCATCTTACAAGTCAGGGACGGATTCTTAGACACAGGAGATAAGATTGTCGTTGTTTTTGGCGATACTTCTGAGGGATCGCCGGGCTGGCAGATGCAGACCTTTGTCGAAAAGACGTTTGAGTTCAAGACTTTCAAAGTGAGCATCCCGCATGACCCCGTTGCTGCATATGAGGTAAATGAGCTCCCCGAATCTCCGACACTGCGCATTGTACCCGGCGAGCCGGTCCGTGCGGTTTGTATTGCCCCGTCGCAGGTTACGGTCAACGAAGCATTTACGTACCATCTCAAACTGGAAGACGAGTGGGGCAATCCAACGGAACAGCCGGGGGAAATGACACATTCCGGTTTTGCAAGAGCGGGAGTGCAAACAGTTACGGCAGGAGACATGAACACGGACCTCATTGTGCGGAGTAACCCCATTAAAGTTTTGGAAGAACCTGCAGCGCTCAATCCTTACTGGGCCGATTTTCACGCCCAGTCGGAGGAGAATGATGCCGGCAATCTCGAAGATTACTACACGTTCGCCCGGGACTATGGGTTGTTGGATATTTCGGCGCATCAATCGAACGATAAATTTGTGGCTTACGGGTTCTGGAAAGATATCAACCGCATCGCCGATAAATTTTATGAACCCGGGAAATTTCTTACGTTTCCCGGCTATGAATGGAGCGCATACGAGTCCATGGGCGGCCACCGGAATGTCCACTACGCATCCGGGAATGGAGAAATTTTCCATAGCCGCACCGATTTTCCGGTTCCACCGGAGAAAGATTCTCCTTATAAAATAGCTTCTACCGCACCTGATTTATACAGGAACCTGAAAAAAGAGGGACTGCCGCAGGCATTTGTCTTTGAACATTGTCACAGCACCTTTCCCTCAATACACGATCCCGATCTGGAACTGGCGGTAGAGGTCCATTCGGGATGGGGAACGTTCGAGTGGATAGTTGAAGATGCGCTTCGATTGGGTTACCGCATTGGAGTAGTTGCGAACAGTGACGGGCACAGGGTCCGTCCCGGCGCCGAGTATCCAACGACAGGTATCGATGGCGGGGCAATTGGCGGCCTGACATGCGTGCTGGCAAAGAGTCTTGACCGCAGCACTGTTTATGAAGCTCTGAAAGCCCGTCATGTTTATGCGACTACCGGCATCCGGGCACTGGTTGACGTTAAAATTGTGACTGACGATGGAAGAAGCGCCATGATGGGAGACGTGATTTCGGATGACACCGGTACACCTACCTTGTATGTCACTATTGCAGGTACTCAATCCATCGAGAGCGTTGAGGTCCGGAATGGCCTGCAGGTGGTCAAGACGGTTCGTCCATATGCAGAAGAAGACCTCGGAAACCGGGTGAAGATCGTATGGGGTGGGATGGAGGACCGCGGCGATGGCCGGCAAGGCCGGGCGGTTACCTGGGATGGATCTCTTCGTGTAGAGAATAATACCATTAAGAATGTCACACCCGTTAATTTTTGGAATGTCTATGAACCGCTTGAGACTGTCTCGGAAAATCAGCTTGCATGGAAATCGGTAACTATGGGCAATGTTGCCGGAATGATCATAACGTTGGATAATTCCGATGCAGGTTTGCTTGAAATTGAGACGCTTCAAGGCGCTGTAACGAGTGAGATCGGTTCGATAGGTCTTCAACCTCAGGTATGGGAATACGGTGGTCTGCGGAAAAGAATCGAGGCCTACCGGCTTCCTGACGAGCCAGAATCTATGGAATTTTCTTTTTCGTTGCCGCTGTTGGATTTGCACGAGGGTGACAATCCAATCTACATCCGAATGACACAGGAAGATGGTCAAATGGCGTGGACAAGCCCTGTCTACTTGGTACGGCATCCGCTCAAATGACTGCCGGACGTGCAAACGTAAGAAGTTACCGGCGCTGTTGGATATGTGTAGTGACGGTTTATTCAAATAGCAGTTTTGTAAGCGCCAATGGATAGGCGCTCCTGTCTCTTGATGATCGCTTGTATACTTGTTAAGGCGCTGCAGATTTAAACTGGATCAGTCTCTAAAACATCATGAGCAGGATAAAAAAAGGCCGTAAATATTTATTACCTTATGGTAAATATTTACGGCCTTCCTGTTGAAATAAGTACCGTATTACCGTGTTATGGTCGTACCTGCTTCGCCTTTAATTGCGGCGCCTGCGAAAAAGAGAGACCCGATAATGCTTCTTTCTCCACCCTTCTCGACAAATCGTATCGCAGACTCGACCTTTGGCTTCATACTTCCTTCCTTAAAATGCTTCTCAGAAACATAGCGCCTTGCTTCTGCAACGGTCATTGAATCGATCGATTTTTCTTCTGGAGTATTATAATTCAATGCAACTTGGTCAACGTCGGTAAGGATCATCAGAATATCGGCTTCAATATCGATTCCAAGACGACATGCGGAAGCATCTTTATCAATAACTGCTTCCACCCCTATCAGTCCTTTGCCGTTCTTTATAACCGGTATACCCCCGCCGCCCGATACAATAACTATGCATCCGTTATCGACATTGTCTTTAATTATGTCTTTTTCGACGATACTGATCGGACTTGGAGAAGGAACAACTTTTCTCCACCTATGGTTGATGTCCTCTTTCATCAGGAGAGAGGCTTTTTTCATCAATAATTCTGCTTCTACCTTCGTGTGAAACGGGCCGATCGGTTTTGTCGGGTTTTTAAAAGCAGGATCATCTGAACCGACTAAAACCTGGGTAATAAAAGAAACAACAGATGTATCGATGCCCAGTTCATCTAATTCATTCTGCATAGCCTGCTGCATGAAATATCCCAGTAACCCCTGTGATTCGGCCGAAAGTGCATCGAGCGGCATTGGAGGGACAGATTCTCCCGCTAAACTATTTTGGATATAAAGATTACCGACCTGCGGACCGTTCCCATGGGTCAACGCTAAACGGTGGCCTTCCTTAATGAGTTTTACAATCTCCGAGATTGCCGTCCTGACGTTGCCGAATTGCTCCTCATACGTACCTTTTTCCCCGGCCTGAAGGATGGCATTGCCGCCCAGGGCAACGACAATTATTTTCTTTTTCTTTTTCATGATTTCTTTGATGATATCAGGAAATAAAGACTTTATCCTCACTGTCAGTTTCATGTAAATTTACAATCACCCAACTATCTGGATCAACAACAATTTTTTTACCGACAAAATCCGGCTGAATGGGGAGTTCCCTGCCTCCTTTGTCCACCAACACGGCAAGATGAATAGACCTGGGCCTTCCGGTATCGATGAGTACATCAATGGCTGCCCGGATCGATCTACCCGTGAACAGCACGTCGTCTACAAGTACAACATGTTTATCAACAATATCGAATTGAATTTCGTCCTTAACGACATATTTATAAGCTTTCAGCTTAATATCATCCCGATAGAACGTGATATCTATCGCGGAAATTCCAACCTTTTTCCCGCTAATCGATTCCAATTTTTCACCAATTCTCTTGGCTAAAATATCTCCTCTGTTCTTTATTCCTATCATGAAGAGATTGGAAAGATCGATCCAACTCTCCGATATTTCATGAGCCATACGGGTTAAAGCATGTTCGATGTCGGTTTTATTGAGTAATTGTTTATCCATACGTAACCTTTACTGCGAAGGTCTGTTAGAAGCCGCAATACAAAGCAGGGAAGCGCTGCTATCGTGCTTTAGGTTGATTGCAATGTGCTACCGGTAAACGGATCAGTTCCCTTGCAAACCGGACAGCCCGGTCGCCGCCAAGATGCTCCAGGGAATAGGGAAAAGATTCTGTTTACCGGTCAGTTCATACCAAACTCGAATAAAGTTGGAATGAGTAGTACTGCATTAATAACCGTCGACCTGGTTCGGGAAGTAATCTTTGCAATTGCCTTCGCGCTTGACGTCCAGCGTGGTGCAGTGCAGCGCGCCGCCGAACGGGATCACTTTTTCGTACGGGATCGGGACGACGTCAAAACCAAGCTTGTCAAGCTGCTCGCAATAAGCAGTCTCATGTGATTCAACACAGACCGTCTTGGGGTCGATCGAGAAGGTGTTCATGGATATCCAGGACTTCCCTTCGTACAGACCGGTCAGGTAGACGTCGTTCTTATGAACGTGGACCGGCCTGACCGCTTCGATCAGTTCCCAATCGTTCTTCTTGAACAGCTCATAGACCTCGGGCGTACGCGGTTTCCAGTCCGGATTGACCATGCACAGACCAGGCTTAAGCGGAACAAAGTTCACGTCAATATGCCACGGATGATAGTTATCCGGTTTGCTCTTGTCGTCCGGAGTGTCGAACAATATATGGTGATAACGGAGTCCAAGCGAAGCGAACATACGTTTCAGCCAGTCGAATCCGCCTCTGTTTGTCACGCATGAACCTTGGTGGAAGATGTCTTTACCGAACCGCATCGAATCCGCCGCGTCCCAGAGCGCTTCCTTCTCCGTCAGCTGGAATTCCCAGTTGTGAAGCCGTCTTTTCTTGTCTTCATCGGTCCAGGTATTCTCATAATCGTAATAGTAATTCTTTACATAGGAATCATCATTGAGCATCGGCAGCGGCGCCGAAAAATGGACAACTTCCGGGTCTTCCTTGAAATAACGCTCAAAGATCGGCCGGAGGTTAAACCGCTCATACACGCGGGTACGGCGGACTGTCGTCGCTTCAACGATATAATTACCATGGATCATAGTGACGTCCCGGACATTATTGACACCGTGGGCATTCAACTGCGTCCAGCCCGCCGGTGACGAAAACGGCTTGTTGAGCATGAAAGGGTGGATGTCGATCCGCTCGACGATAGATCCGCGTTTTTCGATCTGCTGCACGAAATAGTCCATCTGTTCATTGGCGGCGTCTACCATCTCCTGCGGGAACGGTCCATGAGACCCCAATGGGAAACCGCCTCTCGGCAGGTCATACCACCACGCAGGTTCAGGAGCAGGAACGTTCGTCCCTTCCGGTCTTCCGATTATTACCCGCTTCAACGGATCCCATTCGTTCCAGGAATTCACGATCTTTGCCATTACTTTATCCTCCTTTGATTATAATTTTCGTTGGCAAAAGGTACCAAATCGAAAATGTTTCTTTTATATGCTGTTCAGTGACAAAAATTACAGGCGGCAATTGCCAGGTCTGGTAAACCACATTCAATTGCCGCCTGTAATTCCTAAGAATGCTCAAGCTTTCTGGTGAAAAACCGGGGATTTATATCCCACAAGGCAAGTGCGAAACTCGACCGGTTCGCATTAATAGCAGCTATTTCAACGTTAATATTATAAATCTTGTACCAGAAAGTCAAGAAAAATTTTATTTTTACCCGTTCGTTACAGAGCGCATCGACATAGTCAACATGTATATTTTATCACGATATTCCTTGTCTGCCGTAAGTGCGCTCACTGAACCGGAGAATTCCACCGGGCTGAAACAAAATACAGATAAATTCCGGGCCGAACCGGTATTTTCGGTATATAAAAAGGCCGCCCGGTTGAGGCGGCCTATTCGAGGTGTATAAGAACTCTTATTCTGCATCCAGGAACGGATACCGATAGTCATGAGTAGGAACGAATGTCTCTTTTATTGTCCTCGTTGAGATCCACCGCATAAGATTCGGCCTGGTTCCCGCTTTGTCGTTGGTTCCCGAAGCCCTGCTGCCGCCGAACGGCTGCTGACCGACAACGGCGCCGGTACATTTATCATTGATATAGAAATTACCTGCTGAATGGACGAGCGCTTTCTGCGCAGTTTCAATTGCATACCGGTCCTGTGAGAGTATTGCACCCGTTAATGCATAGGGCGACGTCGTATCGCAAAGTTCCAAAGTTTCTTCGAATTTATTATCATCGTAAACATAGACAGTGATTACCGGTCCGAAGATTTCTTCCTTCATTGTTTTGAAGTGAGGGTCTTTCGCAACGATCACGGTCGGCTCGATAAAGTATCCCTTGGTGTCATCACATCCGCCCCCGGCAATAATATCGGCGTCCCCGGACGATTGTGCGTAATCGATGTACTGTTTTATCGAGGTATATGCTTCTTTGTCGATAACGGCATTCATGAAGTTGCCGAAATCAAGCACATCGCCCATTTTTATCGTTGCTATTTCATGGAGAAGATCGTCTTTTATATCGCTCCATACCGATTTCGGAATATAAGAACGCGATGCTGCGGAACATTTCTGTCCTTGGTATTCAAATGAACCACGAATGATAGCGGCGATCAGCGCTTTGCGGTCGGCTGCGGAATGAGCAAAAATGAAATTCTTTCCACCCGTCTCACCGACAATTCTCGGATAATACTTGTAATTATGAATGTTGGTGCCGATCTGACGCCACATGCCCTGGAACGTATCGGTAGAACCGGTAAAATGGATGCCGGCAAGGTTCGGATCGTTCATGACGGTCGGACCGACTTCACTGCCCGGACCGGGGATATAATTCACCACACCGTCGGGAAGGCCCGCTTCTTTGAAAAGCTTCATGAGGTAATGTCCGGCATATACCGAGCTCGAAGCAGGTTTCCACAACGATACACCACCGCATAAAGCAGGAAGCGTTGGGAGATTTCCCCCGATAGAGGTGAAATTAAACGGCGTTACGGCCAACACGAAACCTTCCAGACCGCGGTACTCGAGCCTGTTCAAGACGCCGGGTCCGTTGAGTGGCTGGTCTTCCAGTATTTTTGCGTAGTAATAAATGTTGAAACGCCAGAAATCGATAAGCTCGCACGTCGCATCGATCTCGGCCTGGAAAATGTTTTTCGACTGGTCGAGCATCGTCGCGGCATTGATCGTGTCCTTGTATGGTCCGGCAAGCAGGTCGGCCATTTTCCAAAATAGGGCGACACGGGTTTCCCAGGATTGAGCGGCCCACTCTTTTCTCGCAGCGAGAGCCGCATCGATCGCCATCTGCACGTGTTTTTTGTCCGCGAGGTGGTACGTAGCGAGAACATGTCCATGGTCATGCGGACAGATGCATGTTTTTGTATTTCCCGTGCGATATTCTTTCCCGCCGATGATAAGAGGTATTTCGATCTGTTCGTTCCGCAATTCATCAAGCCGTCTCTTGACTGAAGCCCGCTGAGGGCTTCCAGGTTCGTATGCTATGATCGGTTCGTTTTCAGGTCGTTCTACAGTGTATCTCATGGTTCAACTCCATTGTTAAACATTACTGAATGTAACGGTAGTTTCAATACAATGTAAGTATACGTTTATTGTATCTCATTTTCTGCAAACTTGCTATGCAACCGGTTACAGCGCCCTTGTTTCGCCGCCGTCAACAAGCAGGGAAACGCCATTAATATGTCCCGCCAGGTCTGAAGCAAGAAATGCGGCAGCAGCGGCCTGTTCTTCCGCGGTGGCGAGGCGTCCTCTCGGAATGTTGTTGGCGGTCAGCACGAGCTCCTCTTCAACACTTATCCCTTTCTTTTCAGCGCGGGCAGCCGCCAGTTCAATAGCACGGTCGGTGCTGGTCGGCCCCGGCCCGATATTGTTCACCGTGATCCCGAGGGAGCCGACTTCACCGGCCAGAGTCTTGGCCATGCCCGCAACGGCAAGTCTGACCGCATTTGAGATCATCAGGTTTGCTATCGGCTCCTTGAGCGCGCGGGATGTAAAATTTATGATCCTGCCCCATTTCTGCTCTTTCATTCCGGGCAGGACACCCCGGATGAGCCTGACCGCACTCATAAAAGTAAGCTGATAGGCAAATTCCCATTTTGAATCGTCTGCGGCATCGAATGTGCCGGGCGGAGGTCCGCCGGAATTCGTCACCAGGATACTGACTTTGCCAAGATCCCTGGCAACGGAATCTAACAACGTACTGATAGACTCCGTTTGTGTCAAATTAACAGGGTATGCACGTACCCGGGTCCCGTCGCCAGCATCCGTAACACTTTTGAGGGCTTCCTCTAATGCGTCTTCATTCAGATCGCAGAGAGCTGTATCACACCCTTCCATTGCAAGTCGCTGAGCAGTTGCGAGTCCCAACCCGCCGCCGGAAGCGCCTACCAGTGCAACCCGTCCTCGAATACCTAAATCCATATATGTACTCCCGTATTAGAACTGTATATAGAATGATTACGCTATTATAAATAATCTCACTACATGCTGTTACTCATTTCAATTGTGCGTACCGTTTTTCGTTATTTTATGATTTCAAAAAATGACACAACCATCAATTCAATTGCGTTCTTTGCGGTATTCACGAGAAACTTTTTTGTCACTGCAAATTAATGCTGCAGGCTCGGGGAAACGCCAAATGAGGTTGGATGTACTCTCCGGGAAGACCGGGCGCCGGTCTGCCGCCGAATTACATACCGCCACAACTATGTCATGGAAAGACCATTATGTTCGTCAATTCTATCCATTTGTCTTTTGCCCGGGAAGACGCACCGTAACTCTTAACTGCTTAGGATTTTCAATATGCACAAACAATTACTAAAACTCAAGAAAAAACAGCCGATACTACATTATGGAAAGTAATTAAAAATTTATTCTTTTTTTAGTATCTTTTAGGTATTATATTTATTATATTCTTGGGTTGAATGGGGCCGGCAGGAACGCGCGATTTGTTCTCATTGTCAACTACCAACTTAAAAGCTTTCAGATCGTCTAAAGTAAGAATGGATATTGAGCGCGATATGAATATATACCATCGTGCTCATATATATATAAAATGATTATTTACAGAGAACGGGTAATAGTCTATTTACTTTAAGTAGTGTGCGGTATTTGAAATTGTGCCCTGTTACTTTCCTGTAATTGGAAATTGAGCAGGGTATAATTTTGTTCTATTGACGAGATCTACGGTTCCTTTTATCCTGGATATAAATTATAAAAACAATTAAAAAGCAGGGTCTATTTTCTGCTTTATAGATTATGGTGCCGGAGAGTTTTCATTTGATCTCCTGCTATCCTAAATCAGTGAAACTTTTTTTACCAAAGTAATGTAGTTAATCATATATAATCTTCAAAGAGATTGGAGAAGTGCAATGACGGTAATTACCATTAGAGATGAATGGTGTAAACTCCCCTGTTCGATATGCATTGTCTACTGTCCTCCAAAGATATTGGAACCAGACGAGGACGGTCATCCTGTGGTTATAAATCTTGATGCGTGTACCGAATGCATGTTGTGTGAGCTGCGGTGCCCGAATGTTGCTATAGAAGTCTACAAAAGTTCTGAAATGGCAGAAAACGAGGTAGTGTAAAATGGGTAAAAAAAAGTTGATAGGTGGGAATGAAGCGATTGCCGAAGGTTGTATTGTTGCAGGCGTTCAAGTGTTTGCCGGTTATCCGATCACGCCTTCTTCCGAAGTTCAGGCAATGCTGTCAAAGAGATTACCTGCCACCGGCGGTCGATTTATTCAAATGGAAGATGAAATTGCCAGTATGGGCGTGATAATTGGCGCCTCTTCGGCAGGCAAGAAGGCAATGACCGCGACAAGCGGCCCCGGATTCAGTCTGATGCAAGAGCTCATGGGTTATGCGGCAATGGTGGAATTACCCATTGTCGTGTATAATGCGCAGCGTGTCGGACCCAGTACGGGTGCAGCAACTAAGCCCCAGCAGGGTGATATTATGCAGTGTAAATACGGTTCCCACGGGGACAGCCCCAGAATAACTCTTTATCCGGGAGACGTGCGGGAAATGTTTGATCTGACCGTCAAAAGTTTTAACCTGGCAGAGAAATATATGCAGCCGGTGGTTTTATTGTCGGATCAAATTTTGTCCCAAATGCGCGAAAGTACCGAGCTTCCCGATTTCGATACGGTTGAAGTTATAAACAGACGGTCCGATGCCCCGCCGCAGGAAGATTATCTCCCGTACAAAATAGACGATTTCGGAATTCCGGTATTGCCGCCTTTGGGTGGAGGATATAATTACGGAATAGCCGGAATGACCCATAGTGAAGAAGGATTTCCCAATACTGCGCCGGAAGTTATTGACGAATGTATTCGAAGAATAAATACCAAACTTGACAAACATTATGACGATATTGTCATTTTTGAACATATCAAAAATGAACGAGCGAAAATCGCGCTCATTACCTTCGGATGTGTTACGAAACCGGGTAGAGGAACAATTCACAAAGCGGCCGAATTGGGGATAGACGTCGAGTATTTCCGTCCGATAACGATGTGGCCGTTTCCCGAAAGAGAATTAAGGGAGATTGCAGAACGGGTCGATACGATTGTTGTCGCGGAGATGAATTTAGGTCAGGTAGCGGGATTGGTACGTCAGGCTATCGAAGGCAGGGCGGAAGTCGTTCAAATGAATAAAGTTAACGCCGAAGCGATAACCGTTCAGGATATTTTACCCGTGATTCAGGAATGTAATACAAGATCAGGCAATGGAAAATTAAAAAACTACTCAGCGGTTAGCAGATAGATAAAGGAGAGATACAATGAGTAAACTCGATAAATATCTCAGGTTGGATAAGGCCCCTAATTTCATCTGTGCAGGATGTACGCATGGTGTGGCTTGGACTGCAATGGTGAGAGCTATTGATAATCTGAAATTAATTCAGAATGAAACGATCATGGCATGTGCCATCGGCTGTGCGGGCCGGTTGCCGATCTATCTTAATTTCCCATCTATCAGGACACCGCATGGAAGAGCATTGGCGATTGCACAGGGAATTAAGCTGGCAAATCCGAAAGCGAATGTTATTCTCTTCATGGGTGACGGCGATGCTGTGGCTATCGGCGGGAATCACTTCATTCATGCGTGCCGGAGAAATATGAATATTACCGCTATTGTTGCGAATAATGAGACATACGGAATGACAGGCGGTCAAAATGCTCCGACAACGGAGGAAGGACTCATGTCGCTTACGACGCCTTACGGAGCGATCGAACCTCCTGCCGATATCTGCAAATTAGCGATTGGAGCAGGTGCGACGTTTGTTGCCCGGGCCGACGTTTACCGTGTCATGAAATTGGACAATGTTATCGAAAAGGCTATTGCTCATAACGGTTTTTCTGTTGTGGAAATTCTTACCACGTGCCCAACATACTTCGGCCGGAAAAACCAGATGGCGGCTACCGTCGACTTGATTGAAAGACTCAATAGAATTACCGTTACTCCCCGCCAGGCAGAGCGGATGTCGCCGGAAGAAATGAAAGGCAAACTGGTTCGTGGAATTCTTCACCAGGAAGAAAAACCAGAATATGTGGAAAATTATGACAAGATTACAAATTTCAAAGGAGCGGAAGATGTAATCTATTCTGGTCAGCAATTTGTTGAAGAAGGAGTAAATTAATGAAATTCAGGGACCGTGAAAGCATTGAAATACGATTTACCGGAACCGGAGGTCAGGGATTGGTACTTGCCAGCGTTATATTAGCCGATGCTCTCGCACAGGAAGAGTATAGCGTCGTTACTGCTGAATCCCACGGTGTTGAAGCACGTGGCGGAACAAGCGTTGCCGAGCTGGTCTGCAGCCGAAATGAACTCTATGACCTTACCGTGCTGTTGCCCGATATTTTTGTCGGGATTGCCCAGAAAGCAGTTGACAAATATTTCAGGAAAATCAAAGAAGACGCTCTGGTCATAATAGACTCCTATACAGTCGAGGAATTGCCACCGTTCAATTCAAAGAATGTCTTTGCATTTCCTTTTACCAAAATTGTCCGGGACGAACTGAAAACAACTTTGCCGGCGAATATCGCATTTCTGGGTACGTTATCCGCTTTGTCCGACCTGGTTGATAAAAAGACAATGGAAGATGCGGTTCTGAGACGGGTACCTGAGAGATTCAAGGATGTCAATGGCAAAGCTTTTGAGATAGGATACGAGTTGGGAATAAATGCGAAGCCCGTTACTGTTGCGAGCGAAGTCAGTGCATGAAGATTGTTGAGTTTGAGGTAAAGGAGATATTTCAGGAAAAAGGAATTGCAACTCCCGACGGTAAAGTCGTATCAACGCCTGAAGAAGCTTATCAGTATGTAAAAGACGTCGATAAAGAAGTTGTGGTAAAATCCCAGGTCCATGTCGGTGGTCGCGGCAAAGCCGGGGGAATTAAATTTGCATCATCGCCTGAAGAAGCTCACGCCGTTTCGGAACAATTACTGGGTTCCGACCTCAAGGGTGAGATAGTAAAAAAGGTCTTGATCGAGCAGAAAGCTCCCATCAAGAACGAATACTATCTCGGTATTACCCTGAACAGAAAAGAAAAAAAAACAACACTTATCTTTAGTCCCTCCGGGGGGATTGATATCGAGGATGTCTCCAAAGAATACCCCGAAAAAATTGCAGTGGTCCATATCGATCCGGTCCTTGGGCTTCATGACTTTCATTTCAATTGTATCGCACAACAGGTCAACTTTGACAAAGAGCTTATCTCTCAACTGAGAGATATCATAAAAAAACTGTACGGTATCTTTGTCAACCACGATTGCCTGACAGTGGAAATAAATCCGCTTGCACTTCTTGAGGACGGTTTATTTGTTGCACTCGACGGGAAGCTGGAAATGGATGATAATGCCAGGTACCGGCGGCAAGACTTGATGAAATACTGGGACCAGGATAACGAAGACCCGGTTGAACTCATCGGTCAGAAGGCAGGTTTTGTCGTAATAAAACTAAGCGGATCGGTCTCGATAATCAGCAACGGGGCAGGAACGGCGATTGCGACCCTGGATATGCTGAGCAGATATGATACCAACGTTGCGAATATGTTGGACCTGAGCGGCGGTGCAACGTCTGAAAAAGTCATGCGGGCTGTCGAAGTAGTTACGCAGGATAAAGATGTGAAGGCGATAATCTTTAATATTTTTGGCGGTATTTCCCGGTGTGATGAAATTGCGACCGGAGTGATCGGTGCACTGAAGACAATTCCGGACACTATTCCGATCGTCTGCCGCCTGAACGGTACGAACAGAGATCTTGGAGTTCAGATATTGCAGGATTCCGGGTTAGAAGCAGAATCCGATCTTGAAAAAGCCGTCCGCAAAACGGTTGATCTTATGAAGGATACGTAAGTTCGTGAGCATCCTTATTGACCAAAATACAAGAGTGATAGTGCAGGGAATTACCGGCAGGGAAGGCGCCTACCATGCAAATTTGATGCTTGGATACGGGACCAAGGTCGTTGCCGGTGTGACCCCCGGTAAAAGTGGCGAACGTGTACATGGAGTCCCTGTGTTCGATACCGTCAAGGATGCCGTGGAAAGCACCGGAGCAAATACAAGTATAGCGTTCGTACCGCCCCGGTTCACCAAAGGCGCCGTATTGGAAGCCATCGACAGCGTCCTGCCCTTAGTGGTAACCGTTGCGGAGGGTGTGCCATTTCAGGATATGAATTATTGTTATTCCTATGCCCGGAAGAGCGGTTGTACCCTGATTGGACCGAATACTCCTGGAATTATCTCCCCGGGTAAATCAAAGGTCGGATTCATGGCAGAAAGTATTTACAGTCCCGGCAATACAGGGATAATGTCCCGAAGTGCGACATTATCGTATGAAACCTCAAACAATCTTACGTCGCAGGGGATCGGCCAATCCACCGTTGTCGGTGTGGGTGGCGATCCCATTCCCGGTTCAACGTTTGTCGATCTCTTACCTCTGTTCGAAAATGATCCCGAAACCGACGTGATAATAATTCTTGGTGAGATCGGGGGGAGTGAGGAGGAGACCGCGGCGGAATATGTAAAAGAAAATGTTACCAAACCTGTTGTTGCTTATATTGCCGGTGAAGCCGCCCCGGAAGGGAAACGGATGGGACATGCGGGAGCGATCGTCTCGCCTGGTGGTGAAGGCGGCGCCGTCTATAAAAAGAAAATCCTGCGAAGCACCGGTATTAACGTTGCAGAAAGTTTAGTTGATATTCCCGATATGGTAAAATCATTTATGAAGAAAGACGAGGCTGCCATAGATGCGAGTGTCTCTTAAATATGGAAATGACACCGGCGAAGTCGATATACCCGATACTCAGTATTCCGGAACTCTGCTCCCAAGAGACGCGGAGGGAGTTCAGGATCTCTCTGCTGAGGTCAGACAGGCCCTGGAAAATCCTATCGGCAGTAAATCTCTCAAGGAACTTGTTTCACAAAAGAATCGAATTGTAATCATTGCCAGCGACATCTCACGGCCGGCGCCTTCTCACATTTTACTTCCGCCTATCCTCGACGAATTACAGGAAGCAGGAATTACAGATGATACTGTAACGATCGTATTCGCTCTCGGAATTCATCGAAACCTTACCGAAGATGAAATGAAGAAACTCGTCGGCGAAAATGTCTATAACCGGATCAGATGCATAAACCATGACGTCGAGCAGTGCGTCCGGATCGGCGTTACAAAGAAAGGATCACCGGTAGAGGTGTTTAAAGAAGTCCTGGATGCAGATTTTCTTATCGCCACCGGCAATATAGAATTTCATTTCTTTGCCGGTTACAGCGGCGGTGTAAAAGCGGTTGCTCCCGGAGTCTGCAGCAGAAATACCGTTCAGGCGAATCATAAACACTCTTTTGAGAATGACGCCCGGGGAGGGAAGTTTGAAGGGAACCCGGTGCGTGAAGACCTGGACGAAATGGGAAGAATGATCGGAATAGATTTTATGGTCAATGCGGTCCTGAACAGCCAGAAACAGGTCATTAAAGTCGTTGCCGGCGATATTTTTGAGGCGCACCGGGAAGGCATGCTCTCTGTCGATAAAATGTTCCGGATCACTATAGAGGAACGTGCCGATATTGTCATCGTTTCTCCGGGCGGGTATCCGAAGGATATCGATCTGTACCAGACGAACAAAGCCATTGAGAACGGGATTCTCGCGGTGAGAGACGGCGGGATAATTATTGTCGCCGCAGAATGCAAAGACGGCCTCGGAGAAGATAAATTTCACGATGCAATGACCGACGATATAACGTTACAGGAGTTAATAGACGAATTAAAACACGATTTTATATTAGGCCGTCATAAAGCTGCACGGTTGGCATCTATCCACAAAAATACTGAAATATATCTTGTTTCTAACCTTCCGGCAAAGACGAAAGATAGAATTTTCATGAACTGTTTCGATTCCGTGCAGAAAGCATTGGAAAAAGCGCTCGAAACGCAGAACCACGATTCAAAAGTGCTCGTCATTCCTTACGGAAATTCTACACTGCCATTTTTTACCGGCACACCGGACGAACAGAAATCAAAAGAATCCAGCCGGTCAGCCCTTGCATAGACGCTTCGTCTTCTATCTGTCCGGTCTGTTTTCTATCCTGTGTCGCCATTCTGAACAAATCTGAGCTCATTGGCTTCCACACCCTCCTGGTAAAGCGGCACGTATCAATCACATCCGGATAATTATGCCCCTACCCCGGCAGGGACCACCCATGTGGCGTGTCCTGGTATGCAGGTATCTCGAAACCGCACATTTTATGACGGTTCTATGAATTTTGCAAAAAAAAGCTGCCGGGTTCAGGAGTGGGGCAGCTTTTATAGTTATATATGGTGCGGTTTTTAGATATCGTAACCCTTTTGTCTGAGGTGTTCCTGTATGCGGTGCAATTGATCAAGGGTCTTATCGTCGGCTTCGGGTCCGGGATGACGTACTTTTGTTGTTCGAAAGACACCACGCTGAACATAGATGTGTTTTCGGAGGGAAACTCCGATCTTTGGCTGGAACTCAAAGGTAATTAATGGTAATATATCGTAGAACAATTCTGCCGCCTCGTCTTTTTTGCCACTTTTATGCAAACCGTAAAGC
Organism: bacterium; assembly: GCA_965240425.1. Taxonomy (GTDB): domain Bacteria; phylum SM23-31; class SM23-31; order SM23-31; family SM23-31; genus CBDFMG01. The sequence continues at coordinate 4,027,781 of OZ251221.1, read as the reverse complement.
CTGACAAGCAGTTCGGGATATGCGAATCCGGTCATAATTCCGACAGCGCCACGGTCCAGCTCTTCGAAAGCAAACATCCCGCCAAGAGCACCTAATACGAGAAGCTTTCCCCCGGTCAGTTTCGCCAGCTGGTCCATCTTTGCACCTGTCGGAGGGTCTTCAAGTTTTACATAAGCGATACCCTTGCTCTCATTATACATTTTTGCAATGATCTCGGAAGACATAAGGATCCCCGTCTCAGCCGGATAGTCGTGAATAATCAGAGGTATATCCACTTCCCGCGCTATCTTTTGATAATAGGTGTAAATTATTTCATCGTTCTGGACAAACGGTGGTCCGGCAAGGAGAGCATTTGCACCTAATCTCTGCGCTTTCTGTGCCAGATGGATCGCCGCATCGGTCCCTGCGGCGCGTACCCCCACGACAAGCGTAAAATCGTTCGGCAGTTCCGTCCGAAAGGTTTCTATAACAAGCGATCGCTCTTCATCGGTTAATTTACTCTCTTCACCCATAACACCGAGAACCGTAACGCCCTGAGCGCCGCACGTAACCATGAGCGGAGCGAGCTTTTTAATGCTCTCGGCATCTATACGGCCGGATTCATCGAATGGTGTTGGAACCACAGGATAAATTCCATGTAAGGTCATTTTTTTCCTCGTTTAACGTAATATACAGTTGTAGGGTCTGCTCTGTAGCCGTTTCCCGGCCGCGCAATTGCCCGTATTGTATTTTAAATACCGGGTCAGTAAGAACAATTGATCACACTATTCCGAAACAACTAATGTAAGGATAATTTATCAAAATCTAAAGAACAAAAGTAGAGATCGGTGTAAGATAGATAGCGTTCTAAAGCAGATAGTTGGAAATTAATGTTCTCAAGAGCAGTAGTGCAGCGAAAGACAGGGAAAAATGGTAAAATCAACAGGAGAATTTTCAATTCCGGGGAGTCCGGCAGACAAAAGTGAAAGTTTTCTTGGGACTTGAATCGATAAGGTCGTTTAATTATTGTGTAAGTCAATGTCCCAAAACAGTATATGTAGAAATTTGCAGGATCATAATCGCTGCTATAACGAAGATAGTGAAACAGAATCCCCGAATCCAAAGATGTTGTGAATTGACTAAAATAAAATTTGTTTTACTGCTCGATGGTAAGAGAAATTGTATTGCGGCCTGCCTTCGGCGCCCATGCATTGATGGTCGCTTCGACCGGATCCGGTCCGGTTGCCCGTACTGTCCAGGAGATGGTCTCGCTCGAGCGGCTCGTTCCGCGGCTGAATGAGCCGATATAGGCAAGTTTCCCTAAAACATGCCCCACCTGCTTCAATGCTTCATCATCGACAAGTTCGCCGCCGCTCAATTCTATCTCGGCAACAGCAGGCAGATCGCGCCTGATCTCTATTGCATGCCTGGTCACGTAGGTAGAGAGCCAGCCTTCGTTGCGGAGCGTCGCGGTAATCCGGTATTGCCTTCGGGAAAGCGGTTCGACTGCTACATCGGCGATGCGTAAAAGCGGTGACAGGTCGGCAAGATAGAGCAGGTAATCGAATTGCTGCTCGCAATGCATTTTAAGTGTACCATCGATTCCGGGCGGGATACCTCTCGAGCCGCCGATCTCGACCTCGCCAAGTATCGGGTGATCGTATGATGTCCATTCAGAAAAGAACTGACCGCCTTTTTCCTCCCAGTGCCACTTGTCGACTTCATCCGGGCGGGTCCATCCGTTGTTATTATAGTCAGGCGCAGACCCGTTCACTTCGGGAGTAATGCTGTGAATACCCATGTCGATGTAAGCCCAGTCGTCGGCAAATCCGTGCATGTTCTCCCGGTATCCGTATGCTTCACCGGTCTCAGGGTTGATCTCGCCCGTGTTAAAAAGGTAACTGTAATAAATGTTCTCCATCAGTCCGCCATCGCTCAAATACGACCAGATCGAACCGATTCGGACGTAAAAATCATTATTCTCCGGAGGCATCGTTTCATACGGTCGGGTTCATCGGTGGGCGTACCATGTAGCTCCGTGAGCCGCCGCCGGAGTGGATTGTATAGGTGAAATATATGTTGTTGTATTCATTGATACAATCCGCCACTGCGGCTATTTCCGGAATGGAGAAGGGCCGTTGTCCCGCCCCCGGCTCCTGCGGACGCCATTCTGCTGACCAGTTGCGGTTGAAATCTCCTCTCTCACGTTCACCGGTTACCGGATCGCGCCGTCTTGTGTTCAGATATGGCGGAGAGGAGAATGATACCGGCAGGGCTTCGGGACTCTCGAGGTAATGGCGGTACCCGCTCTCCCCGGAATCGTCCTTCACGCGAATTTGGGTAATATAACCATCCCCGTCAAGGTCTTTTCCAACATGATCGGTCGGTTTATGGCCCGGCCATGCCGGATGGCGAGATAAAAGTATATCACCGCCGTCGGCGTCGAACACAGGCATAACATAGAACGTGCGTGTATCGATGATGTTCGAAACCTTTTCATCCTCTCCGTACCTGTACAGCATTCTCTCCGCAAAATATTGCAAGTACGCGCGGCCGGTCAACTCCCGGGCGTGGATGTTTCCGTCCAGCCAGAGTCCCGGTTTTGATTTACCCGGACCGGTCTTGATATTGGTGATCTCGAGGACCCAGAGGTCTTTACCCCTCCGGGACTTTCCAATAGTACGTATCTGCGCAATATCGGGGTACTGCTGAGCGAGTTCTTTAAGCCTTGCGCCCACTTCTTCATTTAACGGATAGGGCCAGCGGCCGAAGTCATACGAAAACCCATTGACCGGTGTGCTCTTGAGAAACTGAGCGGATGCATCAGGCAGGGAAAATTGAAGAGCTATCGTTAGTATCAGAACGATACGTATGTAAAAACCTCCTGAAATTGACACAATGAAAATTTCAATTTTGTTCAAATGTTATTGACCTGGTGTCCGATCCTGCTTTATGCGCCCAGGCATCGACGGAAACTTTTAAAGGTTCTGAACCGGTTGAACGCACAGTCCATTCTACTGTTTTTGAAGGGACGTCTTCGCCGGCATCCCAATACCGGATAAAAGACAATTTCCCGGGCAGATGTTCAACATTCACAACGGCATCGCCTTCGACCAGCTCGCCGCCTGCTATGTCGATCTCACGATCACCGGATAGTCTTTCCTGTTCGCAATTGCCTGGCGGGTAACATAGGTTGCAAGCCATCCCTCGTTCCGCACCGATGCGGTAATTTTGTAACGGCCACGTGACAGACGCTCTGATTGCAGGCCGGTTAGTTTTACTTCCGGAGCCAAATTGGCAATGTTCAATAAAAATTTAACCTGGATATCGGCATCGCGATCGAGTTTTCTTCCATATGCCTGCGGGGTGTCGCGGTCGCCGCCGATCTCGACCTCGCCAAGGACCGGATGATCATACGGCATCCACGGTGCGGTGAACCTTCCGCCTTCTTCTTCCTCGCCCCAGCGCCGTATCTCAGATTGAGTAATGTATCCGTCGCCGTTATAGTCAATTCCGATACCGGAGCATTCGGGAGTAAGACTGAAAATGCCCATATGGCTGTATGCCCAGTACCCTGCAAAACCGGCCATAGTTGCCGTATACCCGAGCTGCTTTCCTTCTTCGTCTGTCCGGCCGGCAGTAAAATTGTAGCTGTAGTAATTATTCTCCGTTTTACCGCCTTCTTCCAACAGCGCCCAGATAGCGCCAACGCGGACATAAAAATCGTTATCTTCGTGATGCATGGTCTGATAAGGATAATTGAATGGCGGGCGCACCTGATAATTTTTTATGCCGCCGCCGGTGTGGATGCTGTAGTGAAAGAAAATATTTTTATGATCGGCTATGAATTTTGCCGCCGCATAAATTTCCGGCAGGGAGAACGGATAGGGTCCGGCGCCCGGTTCTTCGGAACGCCAACCTGTCGACCAGTTCCGGTTGAAATCCGTCGGTTCGCGGTCGCCGAGCGGATTACGGTAGCGGGAATATGACCGGCGGATCACGGCGTCAAGGTCTTCCTGACCCTCGATATAATAGACGAATCCTCTCGGTTCCGAATCGTCTTTGACGCGCATCTGCGTTATATACCCGTCGCCGTCGAGGTCTTTGCCAACGTGCCGCCCGGGTTCATGGCCGGGCCATGAGGGCTGTCGGGTCAGGAACCACTCGCCCGCATCGGGATTCAGAATGGGGATGATATAGAAAGTAAGGGTATCGACAAGCCGCGTAACCTCGGGGTCTTTCCCGTAACTCGATAATAACCGTTCGTAGAAAGAGCGAAGGTACCGCCGTCCGGGCAATTCATCCGGATGAAGATTACCGTCCATCCACATACCAGGTTTTGATTCACCCGGTCCCGTATCCTGGTTCGTGATCTCTATTAACCAGAGCTCATACCCGCCGACGCTTGTACCGATATTGTGAAGACGAACCAACGTTGGGTACCTTCGTTCCAATGTGTGCATCCGCTCTAATTCCTCAGCGTGAAGAGGATAAGGCCACCGGCGGGAGTCGAACTGCTCTTTGGAAAGTTTGATGTCCTGAAGCACGATCCGCTGCCCACTGGCATCCGGTATATAAAGAAATAGCATGTTTGAAAGAAAAACGAAAAACCGCATCGACAACCCTCCTCTCGATAGGGCGAGATTTTTCTTGACTGACTGATTTCCTTGATTGTGGTAACTTTTTCTAATGCACTGTAACCGTGACAGCATCACGGCCCGCTTTATGAGAACGGGCTTCGACTGAGACACTTAAGGGGCCGGAACCTGACTTACGGACTGTCCATTCGACAGTTTTGAGCGATTCATCATAACCCTGTCCCCACCGCCATGCATAGGCGATCTTTCCAAGAATGTGCCCGATATTCTGAATGGGGTCGCCTTCGGTCACCTCGCCTCCCGCAACCTCTATTTCAGCGAGGATCGGGAGATCGCGGCGGACTCTCAAAGCATTCCGGGTCACGTAGGTCGACAGCCAGCCCTGGTTCTGAACGGTCGCGGTGATCTTGTACTCATTTCCCCGGAGCCGTTCGGACGAAACGTCGACAACCTTAATGACCGGAGCAAGTTCGGCTATATGAAGCATAAGTTTGAAATGTTTGTGTAATTCGGCCTGCAGCCGTTCATCTACCGCTACCGGGAGAGCACGGACGCTGCCGATCTCTACTTCGCCGAGCAGCGGATGATCATAGGGTTTCCAATCGATATAATATTGGCCCCCTTTCTCTTCGTCACTCCACCTGATTATTTCGTATTCGGTCACATAACTGTCACCGTCATAATCCCGTCCGGAGCCGTTGAATTCCGGTGAGAGGGCATGGATACCGTTATGCATATATTCCCAGTCGATGCTGAATCCGTGATTCGAGCGACCAGTACTGAAAGTACAGCGCGGAAGTCTTGAAGGGCTCCATCCGAATGGCTTTCGAATGACGCCCGCCTGAGGTCGTACTCGCGGTATGCGCTAAACGACCGAGCTAGCTCTATGACTCGGTCACGATGTGAGCCAGCATTAAGTGTCGTGCCGGCCGCCTCATGAGCGAAGTCGTTTCTGCTTCGGCGTAACAGATGGAGTGCGCGCGTCAGATCCGCCCCGAGGATGCCGAGCCTATGGGCCATGTCGATCCTTGAACTGAATGTTGAAAGAGGGCCATTGCCTTCCAAGAGGCCATCAGATTGTGATGGATTGGGTCGCAACGCGCGCGTGAGGATTTGAAACAGAAGCGAGTCAAGTTTCGCGACACCAAGAATGGCACACGCACGATCGCCTTCCTGGCCGAACTCCACAATAAACTCTGCATGCTCCGTCGTGAGACGCTTTAATTCGTTCCGTGAAAACTTCTTGGCCATGTGATTCTAAAATTAGCCGTCTAACTAGTTGTTCCTAATCGGTCCGCTGTCGGCAGACGAATCAAGCGCCGGTTACTCTGCGCGTCTTGTTTCTGCGAGGCCGTCTCAGACGTGATGCGCCTCGCAGAGATCAAGAATCCTTGGCAGTCCTACCCTCGCCGCCTACGTCGCCGAGATCCACGACACTGGCGCGCCTTGAGCAACGCCGCGCTGACGGGCGCCCCGGCACGACCGTTCAAGGGGATGTCCCGACCGCTGTTGAAACTCGGCGGCGGCTCGGGTGAGATTCTACGCGACGTTCACCTCTGAGACACCGAGTCTCAGTCGTTGGTCGTGGCGAGCGACCGCTGCAAGCGGGTCGAGAGGTGCAGCGTGAGGACGGTCATGCGTTTCGTCCAGCCCTGCTCGGACGCTGCCGGCGGCGCTGAGATATTCGTCCCCCAGGCGCTTGGCGAGATCCGTATCAACTGTGACTGACGATGTCTTGTAGGACGTTTGCCGTTTGTGGATCGAAATCCGTCTGGTTGATGCGCACGTAACGCCATACATCTCCGGTCACAGCGCTGATTCGCTCGCACCACGTCTTCAGCGCTTGGTCCTTCATCTCTGTTCCCTCCCACACGCGCCCCTTGGTCTCGATGATCCAATTGACCTCGCCGCTCTCGGTCTTCTGTACGACCACCCAGTCCGGGTGATAGAACCCGATTGCACCGGAAGGCTTCAGGTAGTCCACTCGAAACTGAGAGCCGGATTCGCCCTGCTCGGTGGTGCCAAGGGAGGCGAAACGCAGCACATCGCTCGCCTTCTTGTCTAGGAACTCGGCGAAGCGCCGCTCGTAGTCGTTGTATGTGCACACGTAGTTAAAAACGGTCTTCTTGGCCTCCAGCGGTGGGAGATTGCGCCGCCAACTGAACGGCTTTGTCTCGGACAGCCGGTAGTCGGCCTTGTCGAACTCAATGGCGCGCCGCTCATCCGTGAGCTCTGCGATCTTACGGGCGAGGTACTTGGCGATGCCCTCTTGCAGTTCCAGCCGGGAGAGGTGGGAGCGCAGGGTCTCGTCGTCGAGGTTCAGGGTCTTACCGAAGCAGCGAGTCGCCACGTAGTCCCGCAGGGATGGGTACAGCTCCGCGAAGCGGTTCGGCAGCTTGGCACGGTCGATGACCCTGTTGGTAATGCTTGCCAGTAGCTCGTGGGTGGGCGGCAGCTCGCCCGCCGCGATGTCAGCCTGATGGACCTCGGTCTCCGTGGTGGCGAACTCGAGCATAAGCCTCTGCCGGAACGGCTCGGAGAGGTCCTCCTGGTCGTAGATGGCATCGAGCGTATCGACCTTCAGATCGGAGAGCTTGCGAATGTCGTGTTCGAGGCTGGGTTTGGTAATCGGGATCGCGATGTCGTACTTCAGCCGCTCCTTCACGGGCTCGATGATGACGGGAGGCGGCGGGGCAGTCTTGGTGTTGGCGACACCAACTCCTTCCACCTCGAGCTGAGTCCGCAGCACATTCAGCAGGTTGCGGGTGCCGAGCACCTCCAGCGTCTGCGTCCGGTCCGGGCTCACCTGGGTCATGAGGCGCAAGCCCAGCACGACGGTGACATTGCGCACGTCCCAGCCCTCGCGCAGCATCATCACGCTGACGATCGCCTGGACCTTGCTCTCGGCCTTGTCGATGTCGCGGGCCGCCTCGCGCGCCTTGTCGAGGTCCCTCTTGGTGATCACGCCTGCGGCGTCGGTGTGGATCACCAGGATCTCAGCCTCCTTGAAGCCAAACTCCTTGGTCTTCCCCAGGTACTCGCCGATGGCGTCGGCGTAGACGTTCTTCTCGGCCATGATGAAGAGCACCGGCCGGGTGCCGAGCTGCTTGTAGATCTTGTGGTGTTCCTTCCAGCGCTGCACTGCCGCCCGCAGCCAGTAGCCGTATTTCTCGCCGACGTTGTCCGCTGTCACACCGTCGGGGTCGTCCTCCGTGGTGACGATGAGCGGCGCCTTGACGATCCGGTCCTCTACCGCTTGGGCGAGCGGGTAGTCGCAGACCGTCCAAGGAAAGTACATTCCGTTCTGGTCCTTGGGCGTGGCCGAAAAGTCGAGCCAGAGCGCGAGGCCCTGTGGCAGCGAGGTTCTTCGCGGGCTTCTTGCCGAGCAGCGCCTCGATGGCGTTCTGCGGCGTCCACCGCTCATCGCGCGACTCGTAAAGCTGGTGAATGTTGGTGAGGAAGAGGTTGTCGGACGGATCGGGATCGGCAGCCTCGCCGCGCCACTCCGGCGGGATGAGCGGCAAATCGTAGAAGATCCGGTTGGCGGCGAAGTCTCGCTCCAACCGTTGGTACACGATCACGTTCGGCGCGACGATCAGGAAGTTGGTGGACAGCTCCGAGCCCGGCACCCGCTGCTTGTGGAACCGCGCCCAGACGATGGCCATTGCCACCACCCAGGTCTTGCCCGAGCCGGTGGCCATCTTGAAGGCGAAGCGGCGCAGGTCTTCGGGCGGGAGGTCTTGTATGCCCTCGGCGTCCAACTCCGGCACGTAGCGACGCAGTTGCCGCCGACCGTCCATCGTGGTCTGGAACGTGATGTTTTTGGTGAAGAGGTCCTTTTCGAAGATCGTCGCGTGGGTCTCGATCAGCTTCTGCGCGTCGCGCTGGCTACTGATCTCGACCAGCCACACCAGTGTCTCGATCGCCTCGCGCTGGCAAAAGTAGTAACGGAATGGCACGCCGAAACCTGTGACCTCGTGGTCCTCGTCGAACCAGTACTCGAACAGCCGCCGCGTGACCTCTGACGCCCCCTCGTAGCCGCCCGCGCGCCAGGACATCCACAGCGGCGCGGATCTTCGGCACCAACAGCCGGCGGCTCGGCCGGCGGCCGGAAGCCTCTTCGCGCCACCCGGTCGTGGCCGCGTCGTCCTTGACCAGGTAGGACGTGGGCTTCTCCCACGGACGGCGCCCCGGGATCTCCGGCAAGTTCTTGTCGTAGGCGATGACAGCCTTAGCCATGGCTACTTCACCTCGACATCGGAGGCTTGCGAGGTGTCATTGCCGAAGATGTCGATCACCTTGACGAGTGTGCGGTACTTGCCTGGCTTCTCGTAGGCGTGCGTGTCGGAGGAAAGCGGGAGCTTGCGCTCCTTGCGCGTGCGGTAGGACACCCAGCCCTGCATGAAGGTGTCGTTCCGGAAGTCTCAGTCCACCGCCCAGTAGTCGATGTAATCCGACCACTTCTTCACCTTGCTGCGCACCTCCTCGGGGATCAGCTCGGTGTTGGGAATGACGAAGTCCTTGAGCGTCACCTGTGCGGTGAACTTCTTTGGCTTTTCCTCAATCTTCGCCTCGAGGTAGGCCAGCTCGAAGAAGCGCACGTCGCCCTTGGCTACGGCCTGCTGCTCCATCACTTCGCGCGGGATTTGCAGGAGCAGGAGCTTCACGCCCTTCTTCTTCGCGAGCTCGACCATCAGGTCGTAGAGCCCCATCTCCCATTCCCAGCCGAGGACACGTAGTTCTTTCTGCTTCAGATTGAGGCATTCGTCCACCGAGGCATTGATTGCGGCGATGGTCACCGGTGCGTCCACCGCGCCGATATGGATCATGGCCTTGCCCTTCTTGCCGTGCAGGTGCGCCATGCCGGCTACCGGATGGGCACCGTAGAGCTTAAGGATGAAGGCGAGATACTCGTAGAGCGCCTGCTCAGTGAGCGACTTGTCCTTCTTATCGCCAAAGGTCACGCCCTGCCAGTATTGGCGCTCGTATTTACCGAGGTTCATTACCTCGAAGGGCTTGCAGTTGTCGATGTCGAGCAGCCGTTTGCGTGTGACGTGAATGCCCCAACGTCCCAGGTCACAGCCGATCCAGCGACGGCCAAGCTTTTCGGCAACGGCGAGAGTAGTGCCAGAGCCGCAGAAGAAGTCGGCAACGAGGTCACCCTCGCGCGAATGCCCTTGCACGATACGGTCCAGCAGGCCTTCTGGCTTTTGAGTCGGGAACTTAAGATTCTCGTAGGCAGTAGGGCTCAGGATCTTCTGAACAACCTTGTCGGCCCACCAGTCATCTAGGCCTGCACCTTCCTGTCGAAGCGGGTACTTCGGACCCTTAACCTGAGTCAGACCGCGCTGAAGTGTACCCTCGCTGTAGGGGCGGAATTGCCGATTAAAGGTCCAGGACTTCCCCTTCGCGTACCAGAGTAGCGTGTCGTGCTTCTGTGGGTAGTAGTCGCGGGGCGCTCCCCCACCGCCATAACACCACGAAATCTCGTTGACCAGCGCGTGCGATCCGAATAGTCCATCGAGAATGAGGCGGAGATGACTATTAACCCTTGTGTCGATATGTACGAAGAGGCTGCCGCTATCTGTCAGTAGATCGCGAAGGAACGCCAACCGTGGAGCCATCATGGCGAGGTATGTTTCCAAACCGCCTTTCCACGTGTCCCGGTACGCCTTCTCTTCGATGAGTGACTGCTCCTTGAATACACTCTCTCCAGATTCACCCATCGGTGCCGTAAAAGAAAAATCCGCGCCCGTAGCAAACGGCGGATCGATGTAGATGAGGTCTATCTTCCCCGCGAACTTCTCCAGTAGCGACCCCATCACCACGAGGTTGTCGCCCCAGATGAGCTTGTTGCGCGCCAGCCAGCCTCGAAGGTGTTGCCCTCCTTGCCCTCGTAGACATCGAAGAGGCCGCCCTGTACACCGCCCTTCTTCACCTCACGCGTGGCGCGGCTCTCGTTGACGGTCTCGATGACCTGGAAAGGCAGGCTGACCCGTGGCACCTCCTTGAGCGTGCCGTCCTCGTTGTACTTGCCAGGCAAGACCAACTCGGTTCTCGTGATGTCGATCTTCGCCATGCGCGTTATCCCTCGTGTTCTTTGGTGTCGCCGTCTGCCTCGGCCACTTCTCGCCAGCCGTGGTCGAACGTGAATGTCTTTGCCATGCCCGCCGGATCCTGAATCCGCGCGAGGCTCGCGTCATCTGTGCCAGCGGATTCCACGACGTACAACCAGTAGGTGTCACCGTGTTCGCGGGCGCAGTCGAACTGGGTGCGCGATAGCCCCACCGGCCGGTCTGCGAGCGTCCCGGTCATCGTCTTGACCTCGCACCAGCGTGTCGCGCCGCTTTGTTCGTCGCCCTGGTACAAATCAAACCCCGGATTGTTGGTGCGCGTACGCCGCCACTCGGGCTCCCTGTTCAGGATCAGGTCGATGGCCTTCGCTTCGAGCGCCATGCGCGCCGACTGATCGAGACCATCTGGGTCCGACTCCGCTTCCTCAGGATGGGTCGCTACATAGGAAATGAACGGCCGCCCGCCCGCGCTGCCCGGTGTGCGCGGGCGCGGTGTGCCAGGGGCGGTGCCATCACCTGAACCGGCGCCAGACTGGCCTTCGTTTCGGCCACCCGCACCACCGCTACCGCCCGCCGGGGACGTTCCATTTCTGCCTCCATCTGCGCCAGTGCCAACGGGGTCGTTGGCCGTGGGATCAGGAATCGGCGGCGTCGGGGGCGGTGAGTCCCCGAGGATATTCTTGAGTGCATCCTCTACAGTGCCGGGGCTATCGTTGCCCGGGGCGTCCGTGCTTTCCGATGGTGTGGGCGCTTGCGCAGGCGGCTCGGGCTGTTCTTCCTCACCCAACGCTGCCGAAAGCGCGGCGGCGCTCGTCAGGCCGCGCTTTTGCAGCATCTCCAGAACTTTGGGCTCGATCCCGGCCTCGAGCGCGAGCTGATCGATGATCGGCGGCTTGAATCGGATCTTGGACGTGAGAACCGGGTTCTCTTCCCAGCCCAGCGATTCGAAGACGACGAACTCGGGCCGTTGTAGTGAGCCGTCTGCGTCGGGCACCCAGGCAGTCGTGTTGAGCTGTCGAACGAACGCAGCGTCGAACGTCGCGGAGCGACGTTGGTAGTACGTCCACGAGTAGGAGCCAGAGAACGCGCCCGCCCGCAAACGTTGGTCGACTTCCTCCAGCGCCTCCCAGAGCAGCTTCGTCCGCTTCCTCTTTCCCTCGACATCGAGTTGTGGAAGGAAGGCGAGCAACTCAGGCAAGCCGCTGAGGGTGTGGTCCTTGGGCGGCACCTCCAACGTCCTGGCCTCATAGCCCGCCTTCGTCCGCAAGCCGCGAAGATCCTCTGGGGTCAACTCGCACTTCACGCTTTCCGGTGTGAGGCCGCGGGAAACGCCGCACGCCTCAAGCAACGCGCGAATGTCCTCGCCCTTGAGGCACGAATACGAATCGTCGACGAGCATGACGTCAGCGACGCCTGCGAATAACTCCTTCAACCGCTCCGTGGCGAGGTAAACCTCACCCGGTTTTGACACATACTGACCGCCGTCCCCGGTATCAACGGACATCACGAAGCTGGCTTCCTTGAGCCCGGCGATGAGCTTGTCCCGCTGACCGCGGTGTTGCGTGCCGAAGGCGTTCAGGATTCGCTTTAGGTCCGCCTCGTATTCGTCGCCGTCGCCCTCAACTGTCTCCTTCTTGTATTTCGGAATAATGTTGCGCACGACGTCGTCAACGGCGTCCGGGTCGGTCAGTCCCAGTGCCTTGAGAAACTCCAGGGACTTCGCCGTGCTGCACACCGATCTCTTGACGGTTGGGAAATCGGTCTTGATCGTGCTCGGCAAGAATGCTTGGGGTTGACCGTCCGAGTCCGCCAGTACGTGGGTGCCGTCCTCAACCCGCACAAGTGGAATCTTGCTGACCCGCCCCTGGCGCACGAGGGCCGGCTGGCCGGCCAAGAACTCGTAGAGCTCGATGATCCACTCGTCTGGCTGGGCCTCCAGAAACTCCTTATTGAACCGTGACAGAACTTGATCTGGCGTCAACTCGGTGACTTCCAACTCATACAACAACAGGTAGTTGCGCAGTGTCGATGCTGTATCGCGGGTGATGTCACCGCTCAGCCAGTGCACTTCTTCAGGCGCATCGAGTAGCGCTGCCAGCTGCTTAGAGTCAAAGAGTTCACGCAGCTCTTGTGTTCTTGCGAGTCTGGCGTTCTTTGCCGCGGTCCACCCGCCGCCAGCGCGTGGCAGCAACGGATGCGAAGCCAACGCGGTTCGTACCGCCTCGAAGAGCGGCGCAAACATGCTGCCTTCGGGGTAATTGGTCCGCTCAATCGGAAGGCTCTGCAGCGCCGCAACATCGAGAAGATTCTGTGACTTGAGTGCCCCCAGAGAATCAAGTAGCAGGGTGGCAGTCTCTTGGACAAGCTTAACGTTCCAAGGGTCTCGCGGCGGAACGTTGTCGCGGCTCGGCGTCGTGCGATAGGGCCCCTGCACGAGAAACCCAAGGTGCGTCGTCACGACCGTTGGAAAGAACGCATTGAGTGGCGACGCGTCGACACACTGGATCGCCCACTCCTTGCTTTCCTCGTCCTCTTGAAGGAGGAAGGCGATCTCGATAAACCCGGCCAGTATGCCGGCTTCTGTTCTGGCCTCCCGAGAGAAGACCAACCAGGTTGCGTCGACGACGGGTTCTCCGTGGCGCTGTCCGACGAGTGTCACGCGGCGACTGCCGTCACCCGCATCCTCTGCCTTCCCCTTGAGATAGAGCCCGCTCGCTCCTCCGTTCACAGACCACGCGATCTCGTCAATCTGGCGCAAGAAGAGCAGCGTCCTCGCCCCGAGCGTGCTCAAACTGTCCGATACCGAAGGCCTGAGTCCTGCATCCCCAATGCGCAGGGGAAGCACGAACTCCGTCTGATCTGCGGCACGCTTGGTAGGCGGTGCCTCGATGGGGTAGACGAAGGTGTCGATGGCGAAGTCCTCGTCACCAGAGTGCACCTCAGGACGCTTAGTGATCGAGTAGACAGATTTGAAGCCAATGCCGAACCGACCAATGTCCGTCAGGTCCTTGGTTGTCTCGCCAATACCGCACACGCCCTTCACGTCCTTGAGCGTGAACGGATTGCCGCAATGCACAATCCGCAGGCTCGTCGGAGTCAGCTCGAACAGAACCTCTCACGAGCCGTTCCAACTGTTTCGCCGCTTCAGGGCATCCTCGGCGTTCTGCAGGATCTCGAAGATGAAGTGCGCGCTGCTGTCATAGCGATTGATGAGGATGTTAGGTCCCCACCGGCGGACATTGCCGTACTCCGCTTGGTTCGCCTCGCGAGTAGTCTGAAGCCATCAGCCGCGCGCCTCCCTGGAAATGATCCCCTCGGCGTGGCAGAGCATCTTGAGGTCGCACTCCTTGCAGATCGCCGCTTCGGGCGGAATGGTCACCGCAAATTCGCGCGACTGGATGCGGCGCACCGTCTCGTCGAAGTGGCGGCCGACCTCGTCCACGCGCCGCGGGTCGTAGGGGAGGACCATGAGAGCATCCTCTTTGCGCGCCTCCGAGGTCCAGTAGAGCAGCAGGCGGTCCACGTGCCGGCCGAAGAAGATCACCGCCGAACGCGAGGGCGTGAAGTCGTACTCACGAAAGAACTGGTACTGGCGCGGGCAGGTCTCGTAGATTTTGAGGTCGCCGTTGCTGATGACAGCCCAGTCCTGACCGAGACGTACATAAAATTCGTTGTCCTCAGGAGGCATGAACTCGTACGGATGGTCCATTGGGGGACGTACTATGTAGTTCTTTGCCTGGTTGTCTGCATGAATATTATAATGGAAAAATATATTTTTGTGGTCTGTTATGAATTTGACGGCCGCCCTGAGTTCGGGAATATAGAACGGGAACGGCCCCGAATTCCGTATCGATGCGTCCCATTCGGCAGACCAGCCCCGGTTAAAATTTTGCGGTAATGGATCAACGTTCACAACCGTTTCGAAGCTCTGCCCCTCAGTATAAACAGCATACCGGTCTTCATGGGGGACCATCGGGTCGTCGAACGGTTCGAGGTCACCCGAAATCCGTTTCCATCCGATGTCCGGCTCCTGCTAGTTGAAGAACAGAGTGTCCGAATAGGTGGTCGGAAAGTAGTTATCCCGGCTGCCGTTACGCCTTCTGACATTCAGCATTAGTCTTGAATCTTTTCTGTTCTCATAGAATCTGCCGTTCGGGTCTTTTTTCCGCATCTGTGATATAAAGCCGTCTCCGTCGAGGTCCTTTCCATTATGCTGTTCGGGTTTGTGCTCCGGCCATGCGGGATGACGGCGGAGAACGCGTTCTCCGCCGTCGGCATCGAACATTGGCAGAACATAAAAAGCGCGCGTGTCGACGAGACGGGTCACTTTTTCATCCTTACCGTACCGGGATAGCGCCCGTTCAATGAAATACATCATCGTGGGACGGCCGTTCACTTCGCTGGCATGCATGTTTCCGTCAAGCCACATTCCCGGCTTGTCCTCGCCGGGGCCGGTAGATTTGTTGGTGATCTCCATCAGCAGCATATCGCGGCCTTGTTGCGTCTGGCCGATGACGTGCAGCGTTGCGATCCCGGGATATTGATCGGCCAGAACCCGCAGACGTGCTCCGTTCTCCTCGTAAAGTGGATACGGCCAGCGGCCGAAATCAAAGTCGATCTCTCCCAGTTCTTCCTGGAAAAAGGAGTTGATTTCCTGTGCGGAAACAGGAAAAGAAGTTACGGCTATCCATAACAGTGAATATAGAAGGAAACGCATGATACTCCTCCTCTGTAAACGACACAGGGTCTTTTAAAGAAAATGAAAGACCATGAGCGCTGCCGCTTGGCACAAGCAATAGATCGACATTGTATCGGCGCCCCGCAAACTCATAGAGAGTATATCAATAGTAAGATTGCGGTTAGAAACGAAAGCCGATGATTCTAAAGGTTAGACGTTGGATTGATACAAACTTCATGATTATGCAATAACTGTACAAAATAACGTGCCGAAATACAAGTGATTTATCGGTGGGGGATGGTCAATGATTCCCTGAACGTTTCCCATTTAAGATTGTACGACCATCTGATTGTCAATATCAAAATTATCGGAGTCTGCTGATTTACCGTCCGGACGAGGAGAAGAGCGCCGGAACACGTAGTATGGTTGTGGTGTGATTTCACAGAGAATTTCCACTGTGAAACATACGAGAGCGTCAGGCCATGGACGGGTGCCTGCGGTGATGGTCTGTCCGGGACTGGAATGTATGAGCAGCCTTCAACATCTCGTCTCGCCGAACAATTTGCCCGTGAGGCGGAGCGTGGACGGAAGTCCTTCCGCGTAAAATCCTGACGGAATGCTGATCTCAGGGTGTCCGGTGATGTTCGTTACGTAAACGTGGCTCCCGATTATCAGGTCCAGGTCTCCGAGCGCCGAATTGTATTCTTCAATTACCTTTGCCCTGACACGGTTCGCCTGAATATATTCGACTGCTGGTATCAACCTGCCCAGCCGGAGCGATGACGGATAACCGCTCGATTCCGGTTCTGCGGACATCATGTCAACCCGTCCGCTTCGCATCAGATCATCCAGCGCAGCAGCGCTTTCTACATTAAAAAGGATACGGTAAAGTTCAAACGGCATTTCGGGCATTTCAAACGGCATTACTTCTGCGCCGCGGGAACGGAATATCTCAATGGCGCGCCGTTCAAGCTGACGCGTCACTTCAAGCCGCTCAGCCGGCACATCATGATCACCTTTTACCGGGTCTTCCTGCTCGAATATATGTGGCCAGTATCCTATCTTCAGGCCTGTGAGATCGGTAGAACCGTCCCAATTGAACGGCACATCGATTATCATTGTATCTTTACCGTCCGGGCCATATAACGCATTGAATACGATTGCGCAATCTTCTGCCGAGCGGCATAAGGGCCCGACTTTGTCCAGTGTCCAGCACAGGGCCATGCATCCGTACCTGCTGATTCTTCCATACGTCGGCCGCATACCCGACAGACCGCACGCAGAAGCGGGAGAGGTGATCGATCCGGCCGTTTCGGTGCCGATGGCAAACGCTACAAGTCCTCCGGCTGTTGCAGCTGCCGGACCTGCCGACGATCCGTAGGAATTCAATTCAGGATTCCACGGATTACGCGTTGTGCCGCGAAACCAGTCTGCACCTGAAGCAAGAGCTCCCGATGATAATTTTGCAACCAGTACGGCGCCCGCTTCGGTAAGCTTTTCGAATACTGATGAATTAACATCGATAATACGGTCTTTATAGGGTGAAGCGCCCCATGTCGTTGTGTATCCTTTGACCGCAAACAGGTCCTTTATGCCGTAGGGAATACCATGGAGCGCGCCTTTATACTTTCCAGCGGCGATCTCATCATCCGCTTGCTGCGCCTGCCGGAGTGCCAGGTCTTCCGTCAGACTTACTACGCATATGAGGGTAGGGTCATATTTTTTTAAACGTGCAAGATAAAGTTTTGTCAGAGCGGTCGACGTGACCTGCCGGGCTTCGATAAGCTTTGAAAGATGTGTAACCGATAAAAAAGCAAGTTCTTCATCGGAATCCGGCTTTGAAACAGAAATCATGCTTCGACGAAAGGGACGATGTTCATTCGGGAGTCTCATACCGGCCGGGACCGGATTAAAATCGATCGCGGGGGCATCGCTGTTTTTAATATTCAATGTACGCATTGCCTTGTAATCCGACACCAGGCTGTTATCCCTGTTCAGCATTTTCGCGAACCGCTCATAGAACTCCTGCGAAAATTCAAGTCCAGCAACAATTGCGGCAGACCTGACTATTTCCGGCGTGATCTCTTCCGCATCCTGTGCTGCATTTACGAGCGCTCCGGGAAGCAAGGTAGAGCCAAGTCCAAATGCCGAACAGCAGCCGACAAACCGCCTGCGGTTCATTGCCGCACGTTCTCTGTTTTCAGACTCGATGCTGTTGCTGTCCATGATTACACCTTTTCTGTATGATGGCAATTGAATGAATGTGTCGCGGGACAAACTGTGCGCTAAGGTGGTAGTGATGACACGACATTGAGGATCGACGTTATAATTTAGAAATTGAACAGTTAAAAGCAAGAAGAAATCGACTTTTGTCTGTGTGAAATCTCATTCGGGACTACTCTGAAAATCCGGGGAAACGGGAGCACCTGATGTGCATTACATGCCGGTATATTTCTTTCGGCATCCCGCCTCTACAGTTGGTCAGGAGAGCGGCAGTGAAGATGGCGGGGCCCTATTTTGGTCGGACAGCTTGCGGAAAAGAAGCGCTATTTGTTGCGTTATTGAGAGGAACTCGTAATGCTTCTTGCCTCAAGAAGCTCCCGGTGTGTCTGGATGATTTCATTGTGCTCATCCTGGTCCCAGATCCCCTGTTCGGCAGCGGATATGAAATTACGGAGGGTCGCTTCAAACTCGATGTCTTCATCTTCGATAGCGGGGGGAGGGAGTACCGCATCGGGATAGCTGCCCTCATCGGCTTCGATCTCAATATCTAAACTGTAGGGTGTTCCGCTGCGATGATCCGCCCCGGCAACGATCTCGATACCTGAAGGCAGTGTTCCTGAAAGCCGGACATACAGGGGAAAATCGCACGATTCTTCCATACCCTCTGCGTGCGCCGAAAAATTGGTCAAAGGTTCACCACGCGCCCCTGCTAACCACCGTGCCAGATCGAGTGTATGAACACCGAGGGTAAAAAATCCGCCGCCGGTAATTTTATACTGCGGTGTCCATCCTTTATTATCGTCGAGGTCCTTCATAGCCAGATTGTACATACAGCTTATCTTTCTGACCTCTTTGATGCACTCACGAAGTTTCATAACGGTCGGGTTCCATCTGAGGCGGTACCCGACATGCACCGGAACCTTCAATTTCGGAAGAACAGCGTCGAGTTCATTGCATTCCTCATTTGTTATGCAGATCGGTTTTTCGACGTAGACAGGTTTACCGGAACGGACCGCTTTCAGGCAGGATGATGCATGTAAAAAGTTCGGCACAGCGACGGCGACGGCATCGACATGGGGAAGCATTTCATCAATTGAATTAAAAACGGGTATGTCACTGTCCGGCATGCTTCTTCGGGATACAATTGCGCTCACCTGTGCGCCTGCTTTTTTGATCTTCGACGCATGGACCCGGGCAATTTCACCCCAGCCGACTATTCCTACATGAAGTGAAATAATTGTTCCTGTTTATTGTTTGAGATATTTACCGTCATTAACGGTACGGTATCGATACTTGCTGCGATCCTGCTTAATGCATACACTCAGTATATAAATTCGATGCCGGACATTTGATTTCAAAGCCCTGAAACTTAAAATTTCCGTAATTCTCAAAAATCAGTCGGCAATTCCCGCTTCCGCGAGGAGTATTATCAACACATACCTGATCGCTATATGGCCATCCTTGTTGAGCCACCACTCCCGGAGTGAATGGCCTCCGCCGCCAACGCCCCCCCTGCCGATGGAAATAGCCGGAATACCGGCAGACATGGGCAGATTGGCATTTGTCGAACCGATACCCGCCGCGGGTTCGTGTCCGAAAAATTCCGTCGCTGCAATTGCCCGCTGCACGAGGGGATTATGCAGGTCGGTACTGCCGGACGGCCGGTCTCCGACGAGTTCGATATCAACGGTCATCGGGGGGCCGTCCCTGTTCAAGGCATTCTGGTCATCGAGAGCACGCTGTACCGCTCTCTGAAAGACGGCGTCGATACCGTCGACGCGTTCCGGGACGAGCGAACGCATATCGACTTCCATCCACGATGCGAATGGGATTGCGTTTATTGAAGTTCCGCCGCCGATACGACCAACATTATAGGTCGTTTTCGGGCCCGAGGCGGTATACTCGTCAGCTTCGTCGGTAAAGTAGGTTATCGCCCGGCCGAGAGCGTGATGTGTATTCCCGAGTCCGAACGCACCCCAAGAGTGTCCTCCCGGGCCGCGGAATGTTACCCGGTACCGGTGCGAACCGAGCCCTCCATGAGAGATCCTGTCAATTCCGCCTCCGTCAACTGATATCCATGAATCTATTCCCGGACCCGATGCGCTGAATAGCTGTTTTACACCGCGAAGGTCGCCCAGACCCTCCTCACCGACAGTTCCGATGAAGAGGACGTCATCACGGGTCTCGATCTGTGCACGTTCAAGCGCCTTGAGAACGGCGATCACAACAGCGAGACCCCGCGTATCGTCCCCGATACCGGGAGCAAAAAGTGTATCGTCCCGTATGGTAACCGTCACATCCGTTCCTTCCGGGAAAACTGTGTCGAGATGTCCGTCGAGCGCAACCGTTCTATTGCCGGCCTGTCCTCTTCTGAGCGCAACAACATTACCGGCAACATCGATAGTTACCGCGTCAGCGCCGGCATCCCTGAGCATATCGGCGAATTTCAGTGCACGTTCGTCTTCCATGAACGGAGGAGCGGGGATCTCGGTTAAAGTGATGTGGTCGGTTTGAGTCTGCGGGTCAAATTCTTCTATTATACTGAATGCCGACCGTACATCGTCCCTGCCGGAAAGTGTTTCAATCTCATTGAGAAATTCCGGCTCCGGTTCGACGCTCCCGTAGAGCGGTCCTGCCGGCCCCGTTTCGGGCTGCGGAGTAGTACAGGAGAACAGCAAAAAAATAAAAAAACCTGCAAAGATAGTAAGTATAGTATTCATAATTTCCAACATTTTGTTATCATTACCTTGTATCTGAAATAACAGAAACTCAATTGATTTTATCCGGAGTTCCCGGAAAATTTGTCAGTCCCAGGATACGGGCCAGTCTTTTTGGTATATCTGTATTATCATACCACCCCATGAAGCGTTCCGCATGCGGTCCATATGCAAACACGGGGACCGGTACGCCGGTATGACCGCCTGTGACCCATGCGACCTTTATGGGCAGTCCTGAAATATCCGGCGCTTCCTCGGTTATCGCCATCCCGCCCGTTTCATGGTCTGCGGTTACGACAACGACCGTTTTACCGTCACGCATTGCAAAATCGACTGCCTTTTTGATTGCAAGATCGAAATGGAGCTGCTCGCGGACGGTATATTCGAGGTTGTTATCGTGCGCTCCCCAGTCTATCTGGCTACCCTCAACCATAAGGAAGAATCCTTCATTGTTCCTGCTCAGGACCTCGATCGCCTTTTCGGTCATCCCGGCGAGAGATGGTTCGGGGGACGTATTGAGCATGATCCCGTCACTGAACAGCCCCAGGATCCGGTCACCTAGGGCCGCAGCAAGCTCATCACCTGTTTCGACATATTCATATCCGGAATCAAGCGCCTCCCGAACCAGGTCGCGGCCGTCGGTCCTGCCGTCCGGCACGTCGCTGCTTTTCGGTTTGAACATCGGTTTCCCGCCGCCGAGGATTACCTGCACTCCGTTGTCTAACATGTGAGCTGCGATCTCTTTTTCCATGTCCCGGCTGGGAACGTGGGCAGCAAAGGATGCCGGCGTCGCATGGGTGATCGTTGTCGTCGCAACGAGTCCCGTGGACAGTCCCCTGTCACGCGCCGCTTCGAGGATCGTGTATGCGGGAGTCCCGTCGGGAAGCATGCCTATCATACCTCCTCTGGTCTTGAATCCCGTTGCAAGCGACGTTGCCGTTGCGGCCGACCCGCTCACATATTCGCCGAGCTCATAATGGTTAATAAAACCGGTCACCGGCATACGCTCGATATGGAGCTTTCCCTCTGATCCGAGAGCGATAACACGGGA
Organism: bacterium; assembly: GCA_965240425.1. Lineage (GTDB taxonomy): Bacteria > SM23-31 > SM23-31 > SM23-31 > SM23-31 > CBDFMG01. Next base: position 4,006,461 of record OZ251221.1, on the reverse strand, counting down.
TGCGGTAATGTGCGCAAGCGCCATTCCGTCACCCACCATCAGGATGACATTCCTGACCGGAGCACTCTCAACGAGGGGGTAGGGAGTCTTTTTGGCCGGAGGGGTATAGAAACTGAGATCGAGATTCCAATTGTTCTCATTATCGCCGGTCAGGAATGAGCAGGTGACAAGAGTTGCCGCAAAAATAAAGACCGGGACACCCCGGCGCCAAAATTTCTTCATGTTTTTACGCTCACTTTATGAGATGAAAATTATTTCTTAACTTCAAACCAAACTTTTTCAACCCAAAACGATTCGGCTTTATTTTGGTCATCGACATAAACACCAACCGTTGACCTGCCCCTAATGTTTGGGTCATTTTTTAAGTTAGTCAATTCATCGATATATTCATTGTTGTATTATCCATTGGCCTTGTGGCCGCATCGGGTGTTAAAACGACCTCTGGAACGGGTGGCCGGTATCCAAGGGCACTATGCGGTCTCTTATGATTATACTCATTTCGCCAGCGTTCCACAAGCACTTTTGCTTCGTGTACTGTATTGAAGATTTCCCGGTTGAGCACTTCATCACGCAGTTTGCCATTGGAACGACTCACTATACCCGTTCTCCCATGGACTGCCTGGTTCAATATACAATGTTTTTACTCCCAGGCGCATGAGCCATGTCCGGACCGCTTGAGCAGTGAACTCTGTGCCATTTTCACTTCTCAGGTGAACCGGAACTCCTCGCTGCACGAACAGTGTTGCAAGATGTTCTATGACGTCATTGTGAGTCAGCCTCCTGCCTGCCACAATTGCCTGACACTCCCGACTGTATTCATCTAATATTGTTAACAAACGCTAGCTCCTTCCCTCTCGGGTTCGTGCTTGCATGAAGTCATAACTCCAGACATGATCCCGGTACGCAGGTCGCAGCCGAATACACGAACCGTCATTGAGCCATAACCGTTTGCGCTTCGGTTGCCTCCGGGGAACTTTTAATCCTTCTCGACGCCACAAACGCTCCACTCTCTTATGATTGACCTTGCAGCCTTCTTGCTGTAACAGTGCGGTAATTCGTCGATAACCATACCGACCATACTGCGTGGCCAACTCAGACCATACGTTGCACTAACACCGGTTCATCAGAAGGAGAAATCGGGCGATATTGATGAGTGCTGCGCGGTACTCCCAACACGGTACAGGCCCGGCGCTGCGAGATCTCGAGAGTCGTGCAAAGATGCTGCACCACCTCCCGTCGCTTCGCCGGGCTCAGAAGTTTTTTGCATCAACCGCCAGAGTCTCATTGAGGATTTGAATATCCAACTCTTTCTCGGCAACCAGGCGTTTCAGGCGGATAGTCTCTCTCTCTAACGCTTTAAATCGTTTCGCCTGATGCACCCGAAGACCACCATACTCCTTTCGCCAACGATAATAGGTCTGCTCTGTAACCTCAATCTGGCGAGCAGCTTGTTGAACCGACTGACCTTGAGCGAGCAGTACTTCTGCCTCTCGAAGCTTGTGGATAATTTGTGCTGATGTGTGAATTCTACGTGCCATTGATCTTGCTCCTTTCTTTTCAATCTAATCCCTGTACTCATATACTATCTGGATCAACTTTTGGGGGCAAGGTCAATCTGTATAAAAATTTCATCACATTCTCTCTCATGCGCAAGACTACAAGCTGGACTGTACGTTCGTTAAGAACCGCTTTATTTGTCGTACCAATAGTCTTTTAGAACTACGGCCTGTCCGGTATATTCCCCGCCGTCAACGGAGAGCTTGACCGTAAAGGTTCCGGGCCGTACCCGGGCGAACACATATTCCCGGCCGCGGGCGTCCGCCTCACGGGCAACACGCGTGCGGAGAGAACGGCCGTATCTGTCGACTTCTTCATCGGCTTCACCAAAGAAGTCGACGGTGTCATAGTAATCGAACCAGTAATTTATTCCTGAGTCGGCAACCCGCCGGTCGTATTGGGCAATTTCCTCCCGGGTCCGTCTCCGTTTCCGTTTTGTCATATACCATTCAACACTGTTCAGACCGGCTCTGCCGGAATCCGTTATTTCATGTATCAATCTCGAACCGTCATAGATCGAGATCGTAACAGTAGTACGTGCAGGTTCTTTTAAATAATAATTGATGACAGCCCCATGCGGTTCGTTCTCACCCGAATAATTTTGTGCGCTGACCGATTTCTGGCTTGTCATGACCCACTGCACTTTCGGTCCAATATCGAACAAGTGCACATCCTTTGCGAGAACGCCGGGTGTAAGTTCCTGCAAAACAGATATATCGGCAATAAAGAAGCCTCTCCCATGCGAACCCACGACAAGGTCATTCTCACGGGGATGGATGACGAGGTCCTGCACACCCGTAGTCGGCAGATTGTTCTGCATTCTTGTCCAGTTTTCACCGCCGTCCAGAGATACATGAACGGTTTTTTCCGTACCGATGAAAAGGAGATCTGGATTTTTGCGGTCCTCACGTATGACGTTCACCGGCTCGTCATTGGGAAGGTTGTTCGCTATCGATTCCCATGTCTGTCCAAAATCGGTCGTTTTGTAGACAAACGGACGGAAATCATCCTGTCTTCTCCCTGTATAGGTGACATACGCTGCGCCTGCGTCATAATGGGATGCAGTGACTCTGCTGACCCAGTAACCGGGATTGCCGGTGATACGGTCGTTCAGTTTCGTCCAGGTCTCTCCGCCGTCTGATGTCAGCTGGACGTTCCCGTCATCCGTTCCGGCCCAGATAACACCCTGCTGAACCGGCGACTCATCGAGCGTGGTGATCGTGCAGTAGGCAAGCTGCCCGACATTCCGGAGTTCGGGGTTGTCAGTCGTGAGATCGGGACTGATCTCTTCCCAGTTCTCGCCTCTGAAGGATGACCGGAGGACCATATTCGCTCCGTGATAGATGACATTGCTGTTATGCGGGGAAATAAGTATGGGAGCGCTGAAATTCATCCTGATATCGGGGTTGCCTCTATAGGTGATATTTTTCCTGACGCCGGTCTCCATGTCGACTTTTGATAAACTGCCGTTCTGAGATTCGGCATAGAGCCAGCGGTTGGTAACCGGATCGACCTTGGAGTAATAGCCGTCGCCGCCGAGCATGTGTTCCCAGTCCTCGAACCGGATCGGGAAACGGCCCTTTTTTGTGCTTGGCCCTTTGAATGTTCCGAAATCCTGTGTGCCGCCGTATACGTTGTATGGGTAGGCCATATCGACCCCGATCTCGTAGAGCTGCGCAAGAGGCATTTCATCCGGATGATACCAGTTCTTACCACCGTCGTATGTTATTGACAGGCCGTAATCGAAACCGGACAGAATATGTTTACTGTCTCTCGGATCGATCCAGAGGGCGTGATGGTCACCGCCATTTTCAAATGCAAGGCTCCATGTTCTGCCGCCGTCGAATGAATGCATGACCCCGAAACTCAAAGAATATACATGGTTATCATCTTCAGGATCGATTCTGATCTGACCGAAGTAGGACCTTCCTGATATCGGCTCCGGAGACCGCTGTTCCCACCGGGCGCCTCCGTTGACAGTACGGTAGATACGGTTCTCATATTGGCCGTCCGAATCCCTGTCCTCCATGACGTACGCATAGAGGAGACCGGGATTTTGCGGTGAGATCGTTAAACCGATTCTTCCGACCCTTTCGTCCGGGAGCCCGCCCGTGAGTTTCGTCCATGAGTCGCCGCCGTTTGTCGTTTTATAAATCCCGCTGCCGGGGCCGCCTTCATAGAACATCCACGGTTTTGCGATCCTGTCATAACTCGAGGCATAGAGGATGTCGGGATTTGAGGGATCCATAACAAGGTCAACGACACTAATATGCCTTCCATCTAGCACAACGCCGAGCGACTTTTCCCACGTTCTGCCTCCGTTGGTCGTTTTGAAGACGCCCCGTTCTTCGCTTTCGGTGTATAAATGACCGAGCGCCGCAACATAGACTATATCGGAGTTCTGCTGATGAACAATGATACGTCCGATTTGATGCGTATCGCCCAGTCCCATGTTGCGCCAGGTCTCACCGCCATCGGTCGATTTGTAAATACCGTCACCCCAGTATGTTGCATAGGGATCGGTTGTGCTGAAGTTCGCTTCTCCAGTTCCGACCCATACGGTATTGGGATTATTCTGGTCGACAGCTATATCTCCGATCGCAAAAACATTCTGATAATCGAAAATGGGAAAAAAAGTAGTTCCGTTATTGACCGTTTTCCAGAGTCCGCCGTTTGCCGCCGCTGCATAGAACGTATGGTTCTGCTGAAGCGGAACTGCGAAATCGACAATCCTGCCGCCCTGCCGTGTAGGGCCGATCGACCGGTAATGAATTTTGCCGATGAAATCGTTGACAAGCTGCTGCCCATAGGTATCGGGAGTTAGAAAGAGCACACTGCAAAAAATCAATACTGTCATTGATTGTGTAAAAAGTTTTTTAACCGGCATCGTTTTTCCCTTTCTATTGTTTCGTGTTTCAATTCATAGTGTAGCGGAACTCAATGACCGTTCCTCGAATCTTGATATCCGCCATTAATAAAAGTGCTGACCGGATCGTGCGAATACGATGTAAGCGCTGTAATGATTAATAAGCATAGCAGAAGATGAAAAAACACAGTTGAGGAATAGTAGGATATGTTTTTAAAGATTTATGATTTGGTTCATGGTTTGTGGGTGAATATACGGCCGGGACATACGGTATTGACCGGTCGAAAACATTTGACAAACATTCACACAGCTCACTATTTTACATGAGACCGGGACGGCGCTTTGTCATCAGCGGAAATTATTGTGAGCCGCGTCAGCCCGGTAATGACCGCATTATCCTGCAATACCGACAACTATAAAGTATCAAAAGACCACGCTCACAGTTCAAATTAACAAAATTCGATACACATCTTCATTATCTGATCTTTTATCGTTATTAATAGGGAGACTAGGATGGCATGTCGTCCCGTTCGGTCTCAAAAATTATCTGAGATTACGCTGCATGTCGGCATCCTGCAGCGAACCGGTTGAGCAGACTGGCCGATAGGAATAATACACATCAAAAAAGCAATAATGCCCATTCGTATAGATATGTGGTATGACGGAAACATTATACATCCGGGTACATCTATCAATGATATCATAGGATTGACTGGCATCTCATCAAGAAAGAATTTAATTGTATCAATTCAAAAACTGAAATGCAAGAAGAATATAATCCATAAAATATTAATGCAGCGATTCAAGATGACCTCAGTTTGTCTTTTTTTGTTATTTTTTTAGGCCATATCAACTTTTAATTAATATCCAACAAAAAATTGTTATATTGTGCTGTCAAAAGGACTATCTGCTTCTGTAATTGTTATTCAAATGATTCGCAGGATTGTACACAACTATTGAAATGTCAATTAGTAAATCTTATATGAGCTGAACTGCAAAATACCTCAGTGGAAATGAAAAAAAAGAAAATAAAATCAAAAGATAAAAAAAAAAAATTCAGCAAGCTTCCTTTGAAAGCACGATTAAAAAATTAATCAACAAGGACTATTTTCCTTATTTTATTTTTTTTATTTTAGCATTTCTCTACATTGCACCCGGCCTGTTTTCTGACAGTACCATGTTTACGTCTGATGGTGGTTTTCAGGGATACGGTCAACGTGGCAAATCATTTAACGACATTACTAATCCGTTCAAGGAGCAAAACATTTGGGAGTTGGCACTTGGAGGAATGCCGACCTCTATGCAATTAAATGAGATCATTCGACTGCTGTTTGCAGATATTTTCATCCCATTTCTTTATGATTATCAGGCCCATTTCTTGTATGTCATCTTTCTGATTACTTTTTCCGGAATGAGCATGTATATTTTATTACGGGAATTTAAAATCGGACAATCTCTCGCAACTGCCCTGTCAATCGGGTATCAGTTATCTCCGCATTTCATGTCGTTCACATATGCCGGCCATTTTTCAAAAATGGGAGTTATCGCTATTTTGCCTATTCTTTTCTTTTTCTTGAAAAAAGGACTCGATACCGGCAGACTCAAATATTTTGTATGGCTTGCATTGTTCATGGGTATTGATATTTATTTTTCGCATCTCCAGCTTGTACATTATTCATTTCTTATGATCGGATTTTATTGTATTTACAGGATCGCATCTGAAATAATTAACACAAAACGATTGCGGGCGCCCATCCTCAAATCGGCCTTTTTTGCATTGGCGGTTATCTTAGGATTGAGTTTTGGAGCACGTGGTTTTGTGCCGCAATATTTCTATACCACAACTGAATCAAAGCGGGCAGGTGTTCAAGGTGAAGGTGTATCGCAGGATTTTGCAACTTCATGGTCGTTGCATGCTGAAGAAATTGCTTCACTGCTTACTCCTGAGTTTGTGCATTTTGATACGGATGCCGGAAGATATTACTGGGGGAAAAATGTATTCAAATTAAATGCAGACTATTTTGGCGGAATAGTTTTTTTTCTTGCAGTGTTGTCAGCAGTATATTTTCGAAAAATCAAAACCGTAAGATTTTTCTATATACTATTCATATTTGGGATTCTTTTTTCACTTGGATCGGCAACACCTTTATTTAACATTACGTTTCATACCATACCCGGTTTAAAATCTTTTCGCGCGCCATCATTCATGATTTTTGTGTCTGCATTTTCTGCTTATGTTCTTACCGGTATCGTTTTGCAGACTATTTTAAATACTAAGTATGTAACTATTTCAAATAAAATCGCCTTATCTCTCATCGGTCTGGCTGGTCTTTTTTTCATTTCATTTATTAATCCCTCAATTATCCTTGAACCGTGGCGCTCATTATTTTATCAAAATCTTGCCGGGGACAAATTACAATTTTATACGAACAACCTTCCTCAACTCTCAACAGGATTTCTCATTACCTCATCAATTTTTCTAATAGTTGGTCTGCTCGTTTATTTGATATCAAAAACCAAGATAAACCAATTATACTTACCATTGGTACTATCATTAATTTTCATTACGGATTTTTGGAGAATTGATAAGAAATTTCTCCATACCGCTCCTGTAAATTCAGTGACTCCACCGATAGAACGGAAAATACCGGCATATGAATTTATAAAAGAATCAGATACATCTCTTTATCGTGTGCTCCCTTTACATCAACCGTTGCAAAGTAGATTCCAATATAAAGACATGGTAATAGTTTCCGGATTTCATGATTTTACAAATAGAAGGTATGATACTATTTTGTCAAATATAAATAATCAAAACATATTGAATGTTGCAAATCTCGTTTCTGCAAAATATCTTGTTTCGCCTCAGGAAATCAATATTCCAATGCTGAATAAATCGTATGAAGATGATAATTTATTTGTCTATAATAATAGCGCTGTTCTTCCCTGGTTTTATATCAGAAACAATTTTGTTTTAGAGCAAGATGAAAACAGCGTACTTCAAAAAATTCTCGGCGGACAAACTGATTTACACACAACGGTAATAATCGAAAAAGATATTCCTGAAGGATATAATTTTAGCGTATCAGAAAATAGACAACCGGGTAAGTTTGAAATAAGTATTGTCAATGATGAATCAACTCAAGGTTCTATTGAATTGGATGTTAACTTGAATAGTCCCGGTTTTTTAGTTATGAGCGAGAATTACCACCCGAATTGGAAATGTTATGTAGATGGTATAGAAACAGAATTGTATAGAGCTAATTATTTATTTAAGGGAGTTTTTCTCGACGAAGGTAACCATTTAGTCAGATTTGTCTACGACAATCAACTTGTTACCATCAGTCTTACTATTATGCTTGTTTCTTTTTTGTCTATTGTACTTCTTCTCATTTCCATAAGCGCGAAAGAAAAATATATACATAGATAATCAATAAATCACATTTAATATAGGGGATTGACTAATTTGGCGGATAGACTTGTTATTTTGTAGTAATAGTAAAATTCTGAAGTATTTGAATAATTAAAAAATATTAAAAAAGTGTATTCATCGATTGCATAATATTCCTTAATTGTGTTATTTAATCAATGTGTTGACAGTTTGAGATTCTCATACAAACAAGGGATGAGCGAGCTTATCCCTTGAGAATTTATCGGCACTTTTCTATTGTTTTGTTTCCGGGAAAACATACGGGGCCGCCGATGACACGCGATACCAAAATGTAGCTTGACAGACTGAACATAATGCGGGTATTATTCAAACAATCGTATAACATTAACGAGAATGTACAAACGTCTCTACCGGTCACGAAGCCGGTTTTACAAGGGGTAGAGCCGCTGCAAACAATATGGGTACGGAGGTTTTGAAGGTCTTTGGAAAGGATGTTGTGCTTAAATGGAAGTAACACAGGAGAGATTCTTAGACTTATTCAGGGAGCGATATGGAGGAGCAGTATTCTAAAGAAGGCGATCAGAATCTCAGAAACGTCGAACTAACAAAAAATTTTACAAATTGGATGTATTCAATGCTGAAACCCAATATCAGCGGAACAATACTCGAAGTAGGCAGCGGGATCGGGACATATTCCGAAAAGATCGTCAACGATTTCAAAGAGAGCACAATATTCCTGTCTGACGCGGACCAGAATTATGTTTCCATGTTGGATGAAAGGTACCGTGAATATGACAATATACACTGTATAAAACTCAACCTTAACGAATCTGATGATTACAAAAGCATTGACCGTAGTGTCCGATACTGTTATAGCCTCCAATGTGCTTGAGCATGTCGAAAACGACGTGTTGGCATTAGAAAATATAGGTAATTATATACTTGAGTGGCCCAACTATCTTCTTCCTTATCCGCTTGAATATCCCAAGTCATAAACAGCTTGTGGATCTATATGTCTCCCTGTTCCCGATTGGCTTTCGTCTAAAGTTGCCATAAATATACTGATTATAACTCAACCGAATTTTCGTGATATTAATCTTTTGATTTTGTATCTTACACACTTCAAAAATGGAAACCAAATAAGCTCTGGCAGCACCTGATGAACTAGAAATCTATAAACAACGATACGAGACATATCGGCATCTTGTTCGTCTTCGTTGGCAAATGGTGCAGACCGCGGTCGGGGCAGGCTCGTTGATTCTGGCGTTCGCAAGGGGGGGCAGGGGCAGTAAAACCTGAATGGTGGGTATTCGCCGTGGTTGGTCTAATGCTCATGATGTTTGGAGTGGTAATGCTGCGGATAGGACATGGAATCAAAATGAACGGCCAAGTCCTGAGCAAAGCCGCAGCCGAGGTTGGTGACGTTGACATTCCGCCGGTTTCGACGTGGTGGAAGAGCGTTTCCTTCTGGATTTCTTTGACGTTGATTGGTCTCGGGTTGCTGTGCATCCTGATGGCTATCTTTCGCTAACAATATCAAATGGATGAGGGACCAATGCATAAAGTCTTCAGAAGCTATCATCACGAAAAAGACCAAGACTATAAGGACAGCCTTGTTAGTATGGGCGAGCGATACGAAATATTCATAGACGGATCAGTCGATACCGGTGATATATCCGACCGTCTCAGCCACGAAGAGATAAGGGAGAAGATCCGGGACGAATATTTGCGTGATTCAACGGTCACTATCGTGCTCGTGGGCACAGAGACGAAGGGACGAAAGCACGTGGATTGGGAAATATATTCCAGTATGATTGACGGAAAAGTCAACAAAAAGTCTGGAATTCTTGTCGTGAACCTACCGTCGACAGCAGGGCCGAGTACGAGCGTCGTTATCCCTGCCTGCCAGACAGAATTATCGACAATCTTCTGAAAGCCGGGGCTAAGGTATCGGTCACCAGTTGGTCCAATATCAGCAAGCAAGACATCCTTAGGTTCTTGGTAGACGCGACGTTTCAAGATCGCCATAGCTGCGAATACGACTTTAGCAGCCCCATGAGAAGAGCGAATTCTTGAAGATGGCACGGTTCTACAGTCCGTTCTCCTTCCATATATACCGAGGATACACGACTAAGAGATCGTAAAAGATTAATATCAAGAAAATTCGGTTGAGTTATAATCAGTATATTTATGGCAACTTTAGACGAAAGCCAATCGGGAACAGGGAGACATATAGATCCACAAGCTGTTTATGACTTGGGATATTCAAGCGGGTAAGGAAGAAGATAGTTGGGCCACTCAAGTATATAGTTACCAAAATATATATAACATCCTGAAAAAGAACGGGAAATTTGTTCTGCTGGTTCCGGCGCACAAGTTTTTGTATAATTGCATCGATGAGGCTATTGGACACTTCCGCAGATACACACGGAAAGCTATCGAAAGCAAAATCGCCCAAACGAACTTTAAAATAGGTTCGCTGTTTTACTTCAATTTCTTAGCGATTTTCGGCTGGTATTTACAGGGCAATATTCTTAAGAAAACTCAGGTTGGAACCGGGAAGATGAAACTGTTTGATTCGCTTGTCCCGATCATGAGATTTGTTGAGAGGTACATTATCTTGAGGAAACTTGGCATTTCACTGACCGTCATTCTCGAAAAAAAATAGTTCTCTGTTTTGAAAATTGATATTCAATCACTTGATTAACCATGAAAAGCTTGCAAGACATACGATTTTTGACCAAAAATAGGAATCTATCAATATTCCTGTTTTTTTTGTTTATTTATTTTGCGATATGCAGCGGTCATATTGGCGGCGATGGGTTGTGGATATATTTCAGCGCGGAAAGTCTGGTCACCGACGGCGACCTGAATATTATAAATCTCCCATCGGATTTCTCTGTAAAGGAGTTGAGATCCAATTATGATAATTTTCAGCAAATTGCTGAAAAAATAAAAAGTGACGGCGGAACTGTTTTGTATTCTAAATATGGGCTGATGATGTCCCTGTTATATGCGGTCTTTTACAGTATTGGCTACGCTGTTCAGTTTCTTGTGCCCGGAATCGGATCGGACTATATAACGATATTCTTTGTATCTTTAGCGAACTGCTTCATAACCGCCCTGTGCCTTTTTTATTTTTATCTCTTTGCCAGGGACATTACCGGAAGTGAAAAACGGGCTGTTCTTTTGAGTTGCGTATTCGGTTTTGGGACGTTTGTTGTGGAATTTGCAATAAAATCGGGTTTCAGCGAGCCAACATATGGATTGACCATTTTTGCCTCGTTTTATCATGCTTACCGCTACAAAAACACTCTCGAAAAACGTCACCTGCGTTACAGCGGTCTGTTCGGGGCTGCCGCATTGTTGACCAAATTCTATAGCGTTATGGCATTGGGGGTTATTTCCGTTTATGTCTTATGGATATTTATCCAGAATCGGGACGAAGACCAGGGCATGAGCTCCGGAATATCAAAGACCATACTATATTATATAGTTCCGCTTATAGTAGGTTTAGGTCTGTTCATTGCATTTAACTATGACCGCTATGGAGGCATACTGGATCGGGGATACTCAGACCTATACACACAAAATACTCTCTTCGATTTTTCAGTCCCGAATATTCTGGCGCGCTCTTTCAATCTGCTCGTAAGTCCGGGAAAAGGTATTCTGATATTCGCACCTGCCGTTTTTCTCTCTATTAAGGGGCTGCGAGCTATGTTCAGGTCGCATAGAGATGAATCCATCCTCTGCTTCCTGATAATTTTTATTCATTATGCATTTTTCTCTGCATTTGTTTTATGGCACGGCGACGATTCGTGGGGTCCGAGATATCTCTATATTATTGTACCGTTCCTGATCCTGCCTGTTGCTTCTCTCCTGAACGTAAATATGGACAGGAGATGGATGCGATATGTGCAAATCCTGTTTATCGCCGGTATAGCAGTCCAGTTGCCGGCCGTCATAAATAACAACAGCGATTTTATCAGGTTTTCAAAAAAAGCCGGATTTGAATCCTACCGGCATTCTCTTCCGCAATATTCACCAGTCGTGATCGGCTATTTCAGTCTTGTATCGTCTTTTAGCAAACTCTTTTACGGTCAGTCTATGACTTACCCGGTAATTTTTAAAGATGTCGGTGATGTAAGGGTATTCACACCTGATTTTTACGCGCCGTATAAAACAAACCTCGACCATGTATCATTAATCGGTTATGACAATTTCGATTTGTGGATTGCGCATGTCTGGCGGATAACGGGAGATTCGCTCATTATAAAGCTGATACTTTCACTATTGTGTATAGTTTCAGTTTTGCTACCGGTTGCCTGGTATAGAATGTTTATAAGAAATCTGGAATAGGATACTCTTTCTGATCTGATTAATGGAATGGAATTTAGACCTTTTGCTGCCACCCATGATTGAACAAAAATCACACTCTTCCTGCATCTTATGCTCAGAATCTCACCTTGAGTATGAATTCAAGATCAATGGCAATATTCTTTTCCGGTGCCAGAATTGCAACTTCCTTTTTATTAATCCTCCTCCGGATGAACACACAATTGAGCGAATCCTGATGCAATCCAATAAGAATAACACTGGCAGAACAAGTCATGGAAACAAGTCAATAGAATCGGCACAATCGTATGTGGCAAACCTGCGACGCTACACCGGGGAAAAAAGAAGTAAATTTTTCGATTATCTTGGAGGCGACCCGCTCATTCTGAAAGCCGCACAAAAGGCAGGATTTGAAGTAACCGCTCTGGCGCCCAACGAAGCAACTGCAGATGAAATGAACATCTATCTCAATGGCGAGCCTGTTTACTCACATAGCTGGCGGTCTCTTGATAAATTGCCAGCGAGTCAGGATGTTTTCGTAATGAGAAATAAGCTGCATTATTTCGCCGATCCAATCCGGACTTTGAAACACATACATTCTCTGCTGAACCCGGAAGGTGTTCTTCATTTGACGGTTCCTTCACTGGACAGTTCTCAGGCGAGATCACAGAAGCAGAATTGGGCGGATTTCCAGTCGGCACATCTTCACTATTTTGACAGTCAGACCATTCAATACGCCCTGGTGAAATCGGGTTATCACAGTATTCATATTGAACCGGATAGCGCAATAAGTGGTAAAAACGATAAGAATGCCTGGGGTATCAGGGTTTTTTGCCGTTCCGGTGTTTTGCGGGACCGCCCTCTCCTTTCAGTGGTTGTTCCCGTCTTCAATGAGAAAAATACGTTTTCAACGTTGATGGACAAGCTTCTCCCCAAACAAATTGAAGGAATCGACAAAGAGGTCATAATTGTGGAGAGCAACTCAACAGACGGAACGAAGGAAGATGTAGAAAAATACAGGAATTCTCCCGAAGTCACGATCATATCAGAGGAACGTCCCCGGGGAAAGGGTCGTGCTGTACGCACCGGTTTTATGCACGCTCAAGGAGACTATATCATTATTCAGGATGGCGACCTCGAATATGATGTTAATGATTACGATATGCTGCTCAAACCTTTGACCGGTGGCAAGGCAGCGTTTGTACTTGGAACGAGGTATGGCAAAAGCTGGAAGATCCGTCAATTTCAGCAGTATTTTCTTGCGGATATTCTCAATTATGCAGGTCGGTTCATGGTTGCGGTAATGAATCTTCTTTTCCGGCAGTCAATGACCGACCCTTTTTCGATGTTCAAAGTATTTCGAAAAGACTGCCTGTATGGACTCCGATTGGAATGCAACGGCTTTAATTTCGACGTTGAACTTGTATCCAAATTGATCAGAAAAGGATATATTCCTCACGAGGTGACAATCAACTACAATTCCCGATCGTTCGCCGAGGGCAAGAAAGTCAAGTTCTTTAGCGATCCGCCAAAAGTTATGGCGGCTATGTTCAAGTACCGTTTCAAACGTGCATATTACCCGGAAACAGAATTTGCGGCTGAGGATTGAATCGTGAGTCAGCGCAGACTAATAGTAATAACCGGAGGATCGAGCGGGATAGGGTACCATCTTGCCGCCGAATACTTGAAGCGGGACGAAAAGGTGATAATCATAGCTTCTAATACAGAAAAACTGCAGGAGGCGTATACAAATCTGAAGAACATTTCACAGGAAGTCGATTATTATAGCTGCGATGTGGGCGATTCTTCTGCAGTCAGAAAAACGGTTGAAAAAATTCTAACAGAGCACGGCTGTCCGGATATTCTTGTTAATAATGCAGGATTTGCGACCTATCGTACGTTCGACCAAACACCAAGCGATGAAATGGAACGGTTGGTCCAGGTAAACCTTATGGGAGTTTTGCGCTCTACACACTGTTTTATGCATGCTATGATGGAACGCCGCTCAGGTCATATAGTCAACATAGCTTCAGTGAGTGGTCTGGCTCCGATAACTCCCTCTGCAATCTATGGAGCCGCTAAATACGCTCTTGTCGGGATTTCACACTCGTTGCAGTATGAGCTTGATGAATTCAACATCATGGTACATTTGGTTTGTCCGGGAAAAGTGGATACTCCGTTCTTCGATCACGAAACATTCCGAAACAGATCGATAAGAAAAGAGATGGAATCATTCGTGCCAATTGAGAAAGTGGTTGGTAAAATTATAAGCGCCGTGGAAAACAACCGGTTCATGACCATAGTCCCTGCATCGTTCAGTTTAATGATTTGGCTGAAAAACACGTTTTCGTTTATTTCAGAACCGATTTTCAAAAAGATAATGATTCAAAGGATCAGGCTATTAAGAGAGGATATCGAGAGATTATCAAATAACAAGATTGTGAAATAATCGCAGATATTCCTTATTTTTAGTCAAATACGCAAGATTCAGCCAAAGGCCGGTCCGCCAATGACGGGAAAACCTGTGGTTACCCATATGCAGGTTTCACGTGAACTGTAGACTTCTGTTTATGTTTTAGTTTTATCGAAAGTTCGGTAACCTGAACAATTATTGTGCTCTTATTGTGTGATTTTCAGGAATTTAATGAGTATATTGACAGACCACACTTCAGTAGAAAACTATGCGATATTTCATAACGGGCGGGGCAGGTTTTATCGGGAGCACACTTGCCGACAGACTCCTGGAGTCTGGATCAAAGGTAGTGGTCTACGATAATTTCATAACAGGATTCGAAAAATTCCTTGAAGATGCTCAAAAATTACCGAATTTCACGTTGGTCAGGGGCGATGTACTGGATCCTGAGCAATTGACTCAGAGTATTGAGAAGGACGATTTAGTCTTTCACTTCGCTGCGAATGCCGACGTGAGGTTCGGTACGCTCCATCCAAAGAAAGACCTCGATTTTAACACTATTGCAACATTTAACGTTCTGGAAGCGATGAGGTCGAAAGGGGCAAATAGAATAGCTTTTTCTTCTACCGGGTCAATTTACGGAGAACCGGACGTATTCCCTACGCCGGAGGATTGCCCGTTTCCGATTCAGACCTCCTTTTATGGGGCATCCAAGTTAGCAGGAGAAGGATTGATACAATCCTATTGTGAAGGATTCGGTTTTACCGGTTATATATTCCGGTTCGTATCGATTCTCGGAGAACGCTACACCCATGGACATGTGTTCGATTTTTATAAGAAATTGCTTGCCGGTCCGGAAAATCTGGAAGTTCTCGGCAATGGAAAACAGCGTAAATCATATCTCTATATACAGGACTGCATAGACGCGATGCTCACAGTTATTGACAAAAGCGCTGATAAGGTAAATATTTACAACCTGGGAACGGACGAATACTGCAAAGTAGATGATTCTATCGGTTGGATCTGCGATCATCTTGGTGTGACACCAGAGCGAAGCTATACGGGAGGAGAACGCGGGTGGATAGGCGACAGCCCATTTATTTTTCTTGACTGCGCCAAAGTCCGGTCGCTTGGCTGGAAGCCAAAATTGTCGATTCGGGAAGGGATAATTAATACCTTGACATATTTACGGGATCATAAATGGGTGCTGGAAAGAAGATAAATATCTGTGTCTTCGGATTATGGCACCTTGGAACGGTCACGTCCGCATGCCTGGCTTCAAAAGGGTACAGCATAACCGGTCTTGACCCTGATGAAGAGAACGTTCAAAATCTAAGCAAGGCAGTCGCCCCAATTTATGAACCCGGTTTGGAAGAATTATTGAAAAGGGGCCTTGAATCTAAAAACCTGCGATTTACTTCCAATGCAAAAGAGGGACTCAAGGGGTGCGATTTGGTATGGGTTACTTTTGATACACCAGTTGATGAAGATGACAACGCAGATGTCGAATCGGTGAAAAAAGCTACTCAATCGCTGTATCCGTATTTTGAGCCGGGGACCGACGTAGTGCTATCATCACAGGTTCCGGTCGGGACCACAGCCCGGTTAAGGGAGGACTTCCGTTCGCAGTATCCTGGTAAAGACGTCTCGTTTTTCTATTCGCCCGAGAATCTGCGTCTTGGAAAAGCAATAGACGCATTCACAAATCCAAAACGCATAGTTGTCGGGGGAGATAACGATTCGGACAGAAGTAGAATACAAAGCATAGCCGGATCTTTGTGCGATCAGATTGAATGGATGTCGGTCGAGTCTGCAGAAATGTCAAAACATGCCCTTAATGCCTTTCTTGCGTCATCAGTGACGTTCATCAATGAATTAGCAGAACTGTGCGAGCACGTGGGGGCAGATGCGCACGATGTTGAACGCGCGTTAAAAAGCGAACCCAGGATCGGTCCGGGGGCATATCTGAAACCCGGACCGGCGTTTGCCGGTGGAACGCTTGCGCGTGACGTGAAATTCTTAACGGAACTTGGAAAGCGATCGAATATCCCGACACCCCTGTTTTCCGGTTTGCTCAAGAGCAACAATGAACATAAAACGTGGATACAGAGAAAATTAAAGTCAGTCCTTGTTGATCTAAAAGATAAGACGGTCGCGGTGCTGGGTCTCACCTACAAGCCGGGGACGGATACGTTACGGCGGTCTGGAGCTGTTGAGCTGTGTAAGTGGCTGAAGAACGAAGGCGCAAAAGTCAGAGTACATGATCCGGTGGTAAAGCGCTTGCCAGCTACATTAAAAAATACGGTAAGTTTGCATGAGACCGTTGAAGAAGGAGTACAGGGTGCGGATGCGCTGGTTATTGCTACGGAATGGCAAGATTATAAAGCGTTGGATATGAGTGCAATTCTTTCGTTTGTAAAGGGACGGGTAGTTATTGACGCTTCGGGATTCCTTGCTGAATCATGTTCAGGACTTCCCGGCATACACTTTATAATGGTGGGAAAACCATGAAAGCTCTCGAAGGCAAAACTGCCGTTATAACCGGAGCCAGCCAGGGTCTTGGTAAGGCAATCGCAGAAAAATATGTTTTAGCGGGAGCGGATATCTTTATGTGCGCGCGCGGACCGGTTCTTCTCGAAGAAACCAAAAACGAACTTCTCGCAATCGCGGGTGAAGATCAAAAAGTATTCGCGGCACCTCTTGACGTATCGGCCGGAGAAGACGTGGATCAATTTTTCAGTGAAGTTTTTGTTCACTTTCCCCGTCTCGATATTCTTGTGAATAATGCAGGGGTCTACGGTCCCAAGGGGCTGTCAGAAGAAGTCGACTGGGAAGAATGGGTTCGTTCATTTGAAATAAACCTGTACGGATTATTTCTCATGTGCCGGGAAGTTCTCCCCCATTTCAAGAAGAACGGTTACGGTAAAATAGTCAATCTCTCAGGAGGGGGCGCTACGGGACCCCTGCCGAGGATCAGCGCCTATGCAGCTTCAAAAGCAGCGGTTGTCAGGCTCTCTGAAACAATTGCAGAAGAGGTTCGGGGTAGTGGAATAGATATAAATCTTATAGCGCCGGGTGCGCTCAATACGAGGTTGATGGACGAGGTGCTTGCCGCCGGTTTGGAAAAAATGGGCGAAGATTTTTACAATAAGACTCTCAAACAGCAGGTATCCGGCGGGACTCCCCTGGATAAAGGCGCCAATTTAGCCGTGTATCTTGGGTCTTCCGAATCTGACGGAATTACGGGTAAATTGATCAGTGCTGTTTGGGATCCATGGGAAAACCTGCACAATTTCAGAGAGGACCTCGAAACGTCGGATATTTACACGCTGAGGAGAATCGTACCGAGCGACAGAGGCCTGGCATGGGGCGACCGGTAACATGAAAATAGGTTTAATTGGCTGTGGTTTGATCGGAAGAAAAAGGGCGGCTGCCCTTGATGAAGGACACTCGATCGTCATAGTGGCAGATGTTAGATTGGAACGGGCGAGAGAATTCGCCGATTCTTTCGAAATTGGAAAAAGTACAGATAAACCGGAAGAGGTATTCTCGAACAGCGAGGTCGAGGCAGTATTTATTGCAACGACACACGATGTTCTTGCGCGGTATACGGTCGCGGCTATTGAAGCGGGAAAACATGTGCTCGTCGAAAAACCTGGTGCCCGCAATGCAGCGGAATTAAGACCGGTCATACTAGCGGTCCGGGAAAAAGGAATTACTGTCAAGGTAGGTTTTAATCACAGGTTTCATGGCGGTTTGCTCAAGGCAAAGGAGATCGTCGAATCGGGAGTTTTGGGACCGCTTATGTTCATTCGCGGCAGGTACGGTCACGGGGGGAGGATCGGCTACGAAAAGGAATGGCGGGCGGATCCTGATATCTCCGGTGGAGGGGAACTGCTTGACCAGGGAATACATCTTATCGATCTTTCACGCTGGTTTCTCGGCGATCTCAGACCGGATAGCGGATCGCTGCAAACCTATTTCTGGGATATGAACGTTGACGACAATGCGTTCATCTGCCTGAAATCCGAATCCGGTCAGGTCGCCTGGCTTCATTCGACCTGGACAGAATGGAAAAACCTGTTTTCCTTTGAGATATACGGCAAATCTGGCAAATTGCACATCGAAGGTCTTGGAGGAAGTTACGGAACAGAACGGCTGCATTATTATAAAATGCTTCCGGAAATGGGGCCACCTGTGACAAAGACATTTGAGTATCCCGGTAAAGATACCTCATGGCAATCGGAGTTCGGTGATTTCTGTGATTCCATCTCCGGCGGCAGGGAACCATGTGGGACTGTCGAAGATGCGGCTGCCGCGCTGACTATTGTCGACTCATACTATCAACGGAGCGATACAGAATGATAATAACAAGAAGTCCATTGAGAATTTCACTTGGCGGCGGCGGAACAGACCTGCCCTCTTATTACAGCAAGCACGGCGGCTTCCTGATCGCCGCGGCAATAGATAAGTATGTTTATATTACCCTGCATGACACGTTCGTAGAGGAACTTATCGTCAAATACGCCAGGATGGAACGTGTGTCTCATGCCAGCGAAATCCAACATCCGATAATCAGAACAGCGTTGGAAATGCTTGATATAGATGGCAGTTACCTTGAGATATCAAGCATGGCGGATATTCCCGCAGGGACAGGTCTCGGCTCTTCAGGCAGCTTTACAACCTCACTATTAAAAGCCCTGCACGCATACAAGAAATCAATCATCCCGCAGCGCGAATTGGCGGAAGAAGCCTGTCATATTGAAATAGAAAAACTTTCAGAACCGATCGGGAAACAAGACCAGTATATTGCGGCCATGGGCGGCATTATATGTATGAAATTTAATAACGACGGAAAAGTTGAAATCAACCCGCTAAAAATATCAAAAGAAACATTATATAACCTTGAAGACAACCTGATGATGTTCTTTACCGGTTATTCCCGTTCTGCCTCGTCCATATTGAAAGAACAGGACGACAAAAGCAAAAATGATAAAAAAGATATGATCGAGAACCTCCATTTTGTCAAGGAGATCGGAATGAAAAGCAAAAAGGCGTTCGAGAGCGGGGATTTATCGGAGTTTGCGAAATTGATGAACGTTCACTGGGATTACAAAAAAGAGCGGTCAAAATCAATGAGCAATACTAAAATTGACGAATGGTATAAAATTGGCCTCGAAAACGGCGCCCTCGGCGGAAAACTAATAGGTGCTGGCGGCGGAGGTTTTCTCATGTTCTATGCAGAGGACCGGGTTTCCTTGAGAAATGCCATGCATGAATCCGGCCTGCAGGAAGTCAGGTTCCATTTTGATTTTGAAGGCTCCAAAATCGTGGGGCAATCATAGTGCCGGTGGCGGCAATACTTGCAGGAGGCCTGGCTACCCGGCTGTACCCGGCTACTGAAAAGATACCGAAATCTTTGATTGAGGTTGGAGGGTTTCCGTTTATTTTTCACCAGCTTGCCCTGCTGAAACGCGAAGAAATAACAAGGATTGTACTATGCGTCGGTAATTTCCGCGAGAAGATCCGCGAGGTGGTCGGCGACGGGGCCGAATTTGGAATATCCGTCGAATATTCGTTTGACGGCGACACTCTGTTGGGGACAGGAGGAGCTGTCCGGAAGGCGCTGCCGCTGCTCGAAGACCTCTTCTGGGTTTTTTACGGGGATTCCTATCTTGATACTCAGTATCCGCCGATACTTGAGGCGTTCACTGCTCAGGCAAAACCGGGATTGATGACAGTGTATGAAAACAGAGGAAGGTGGGATACAAGTAATGTCGTGTTTCGAGACGGAAGACTCTTGAATTATGATAAAAAAAACCTGACATCCGGCATGCACCACCTCGATTATGGTATATCGCTTTTTAGAAAGGAAGTATTGAGCGGCTATCCGGAGAATGAATACCTTGATCTTGCTGACGTCCACTCACATTTGTTGAAAAATGAAAAGCTGATGGGTTTTGAAGTTTATAACAGGTTCTATGAAATAGGTTCGTCAAAAGGACAGAAAGAATTCGATGAATATGTCAGGAACAACGGTTCCGCATACACAAACAATCAGATGGAGCAGGCATGAACGTTGAAGCATATATTGACACTTATCTGGATGAGACTCATAGAATTGCCGATATAATTGACAGAGATGCAATCAAAAAGGGAATAGAGATATTACGGGATGTCCGAAAAAACGGTTCCCGGTTGTTTATATTGGGCGTCGGGGGAGGAGCCGGACATGCCTCACATGCTGTAAATGATTTCAGAAAGATCGCCGGGATAGAGACCTATACACCTGTTGACAATGTATCGGAACTGACGGCATGGGTCAATGACGTCGGCTGGGACGTGGTTTTCGTAAACTGGCTGAAAACTTCGCAACTCAGAAAAGAGGATGCTCTATTGGTTTTTTCCGTAGGAGGCGGGTCTGAAAAGACTTCGAAAAATCTTGTAAAAGCGATCGACTATGGAAAGGAATCAGGATCAAAGATAATAGCCGTTGTTTCCCGTGATGGAGGTCATTCAGGCAAAAACGCAGATTCGCTGATATTGATACCGGTTGTCTCGCCGGAAAGAATAACGCCTCACTGTGAAGGATGGCAGGCTGTAGTCTGGCACATTCTTGTTAATGCCCTTGTGGATTCTGAGGGATAATTCATGATTCCGGGAGTATTTCTCGACAGGGACGGAGTTATAAACGAATTGGTATTCAATCCGGATACAAATGAGTTCGAGCCGCCGCATGATCCCGGAGATCTGCATATTTTCCCGTATGCAATCGATGCTCTAAAAGATCTGGCGGCCGGCGGATTTGAATTGTTTCTTGTTTCGAACCAGCCTGATTATGCGAAGGAAAAAACATCGTTGGAAAATCTGGAATCTGTACATAAAGCATTGCACAAAGTTCTTTCCGCCAGCGAGATTAAATTCAGGGAATATTTTTATTGCTATCATCATCCGGACGGAGTGGTTCCAAAGTATACAAAAAGATGTCAGTGCCGTAAGCCAAGTCCATATTTCATTAGAAAAGCAGAGCAAAAATACTCGCTGGATCTGCAAAGATCGTGGCTTATTGGTGACAGGGATTCCGATATTCTCATGGCTGAGGAGTGCGGCGTAAGAACGGTCATGGTGGATTACAGCCATTCATTGAAATACCGCGGATCGAGCATACCCGACTATAAAGTGGACAATTTGAAGGAAGCGGTAGAGATCATTATAAACTAAAACTTCAACTGAAAACAGGATCAATATATGACGAGTATCAATGATTTAAAAATAAAGCTCTACGCCGATGGCGCTGATGTGGATGAAATGAAGAAGATGTATAAAAGGGACATCGTGCATGGATTTACTACAAATCCGACCTTAATGAGACAGGCAGGGGTCAAGAATTATGAGGAATTTGCAAGAAAAGTGCTTGCCGAGATCACTGATCTGATGATCTCTTTTGAGGTGTTTGCGGACGATTTCGATGAGATGGAGCGAGAAGCAAAAAAGATCACAAGCTGGGGCGATAATATTTATGTTAAGATCCCCGTTACGAACACACAGGGAGAATCATCCGTTCCGCTCATCAGGAAGCTCACGGCGGACGGATTGAACCTGAACGTTACAGCTATACTAACGGTGGAACAGGTTGATACGGTTGTTGCCGCGCTTGAACCGGGTGTCCAGACGATAGTATCAGTGTTTGCGGGTCGGATCGCAGATTCAGGGCGCGATCCCGTTCCTTATATGGAAAAATGCGTCGATATTGTGAAACAAAAGGAGAGTACTGAACTCTTGTGGGCGAGTTCGCGTGAACTTCTCAACATTTTCCAAGCGGAAGATTGCGGATGCGATATCATCACCGTGACCACAGGCATACTCAATAAACTCAAAAATGTGGGCAAAGAATTGAGCGATTTCTCACTGGACACCGTAAAAATGTTTCATATGGATGCAGTTTCGGCAGGATATAAAATAGTGTAGTCTACAATGAGTATGAAATTTCGATATATAAAGATGTATTTATAAGAAAAGATTTTATTGGAATTAATGTGCTTTTATATTCTTGCGCTTAAACATTTGAATTAAAACCGGTCTTTTTATTTTTAGATCCCATTGATTATTTTTGACCGGTTTGCAAGGAAGATTAATGTCGAAAGCCGTTGTAACGAATTTAAAAATTGCAGTAGCGAGTCTGGTGGTTTTTTTCGGAGTGAGCGAACTTTTAGTACGGATATACTACCCGGGACTGCTCCATGAACAGCAAATGTTCGTCCCTGCTGACTATATGGATTCAGCTGTGCTCAAAAAAAATCTCGATAAAACGGTCATTTCAAAAAGCAGCGGATTTCAGTACCATGTCACCACGAATAAACTCGGATTAAGAAGCCTGAAGGAAATCCCGCTCATAAAAACCGATGGATCATACAGAATTTTATGCTTGGGGGACTCTTTTACTTTCGGACTCGGTATTAATGACGATGAAACCTATCCACATTATCTCGAGAAAATATTCTCGGACAATAGATTGGAAGATATCTCCGTTATAAATGCCGGATTTGCAGATGGGTGGGGACCCGGCACAGAATATCTATATCTGAAATCAAAAATAGAGCGGTTGGACCCCGACCTTGTTATTCTTGGATTCTGCATGGAGAGCGATCTTACCGACGTCTGGAAAAATGAGTGGATCCTAGCGGAAAACGGGCTCCCAACGGACATTATCCATCCCGGGAATAAAATTCCGACATTCATTAAACACAATATTGGATTGTATCAATTTTTACGGATACATTTTGCGCCGGCGATTCAGCGGTTTTTACTCGGTATCGAAAGCGGGCAATCCGAGTTTCCATATTATGACGAGGCCTGGGAGAGGGTGCAGCATTTGATCCTCAGTATGAAAACAATCAGCAATGACCATGGCGCCCGGTTCGTAATTCTTACAATGCCGACAAAAGACGTCGTCCTTGACGAAAAATACGGAAAGACATCGTTCGGTTTGTCGTTGAGCGGCCAGATTATTGATTTTGGAAGAGATAACGATATACCGGTGATCGATCTTGTCGAGCCGTTCAGTACATACACTACTGATAAACTTGATAAAATGCATATCAATAAAGAAGGGCATTGGAATAATGCCGGCACGTTGGAAACCGCATCGGTGATATACAGTATTTTTGCAGGTGATGAATATTTTAAGAGAGATGAAGAAAATTCGAAGTGAATAAATTTATTCTGTGCTATTTAAATCACGGTAATTCTCTGAAGGAGTTCCATTCTGCCATGAACGTCGTTACAATCGAAAGATGACGATTATTATTATTTAAAATAAATAATTAAAACGGCCGAACTCGACATCGGACGTAAAAAGTACGATCATTCCCAGTAATAGTATAACGAGAATTATCGGCAGGAACATCCAGACTATTTTACTTTTTAATCCTTTCTGCATGTATTATTTTTCCCCTTTATAACCGGCATTGACATATAATTTGGGGAATTATATACATAGATAAAAACGGGAGCTTTATCTAGATTATTGTTGCTAAATACATAATACAAATGTACATTTGAAAAAACCACTAAAAAACCACACCAAATTCATATAATCACACTTGGAATTTATAGTTATATTGGAACTTAAAAATTACATACGACTGTAAAATCTTTTTTGAAATTTTATCACAACTTCAAAAAAGATGAGGGGTATAATGAGTAATGAAAAGGAGAATTATCATGAAACCAGAAATAAATTTTCAGGGTATAAATTGGGTAACATAAATATACCTAAAGAAAAAGATATCAGTGTAAGAATTATTAAATATAATATGGGCAAAGCAAAGATGACAAATGATGAATATTTCTTCTATCTAAAGCAATGTAAATAAATATTTCAACTTCCTATCAAAACAGAATAAGAAAGTGTTTTCCCTGACATCTTACCACACAGGTTTATAATTCTATCCATTAACATATTGCGAACATTCCCTTCATTTAACAGGAACGTTGCTTCGTTCAAATATCGCTGGAGATGTTGTTCACTTACATGATGGTACGTTCCTGTAATACTCCGTTTAAGCACTGCCCATGAACTTTCTACGCCATTTGTATGTGCCATCCCATTTACGAACTCTTGTACTGAATGGTTAACCGTCTCATGTTTGAATTCTTTTTTTAGTCCAATATACCCAGTAAACTCATCAGTATAGACAATGTTGCCGGAAACAACATTGTCTCTTATTTTCCTTTGAAGCGTTTCCCCGTCCCGTCCTTCGATCGGTATTGCTTTAGTCTTTCCACCCCGCTCACGCATTCCAAGAACGCAAGCCTTACCGGTTCCCCCACGACCCGAATGGCGCTTTTTATTCTCATGTTTGTTCTTTTCTAAACCGCCAATGTACGTCTCATCTACTTCTACAATACCCGACAACATCTTGCTATCATTCCCACAAGCCTCTTTAATCCTCTGAAGCATAAACCATGCTGATTTCTGTGTTATTCCAAGCTCTTTAGACAACTGAAGACTGGATATGCCCTTACGACCTACACTAACTTTGTACATTGCATAAAGCCACATCTTTACAGGAAGCCTACTGGACTGCATCATAGTATTAGTTTTACAACTGAATTGCTTACGGCACGTTGACTCTTTGCAGTGATAATAAAACTTTCGAGTTGTATGCGGGTATGTCTTAAGACTTCCGCATGAGGGACAATATCGCCCGTTTTTCCAACGGCATTTCTCAAAAAAGGCGACTGCCTTCGTTTCTGTACTGAATTGTTCTAAAAATTTAAACTCACTAATCGTTGTCTTGCCCATTACTTTTCTCCTTTGTTTATACTGTATAATATACTATAATAAATGAGAAAAGCAAGCTATATTTTTTATTTATGTATATAATTCCCATACTAAAGAAGATTTGAAAAAATAGTTTTTTCAATCTGTCAGGGGTATAGATCAGCCGGAACTTGTTTCCGGCTGTTTTTCGTTCAGTGTAAATAGGTATATTAATCACATAATTAATCATGATTTGTAGCATTTTATTAAGGAGAATTTGATGCGGAGTAAATTGACTTATTTTAGTAAGTTTGTTTTACCTTTTAAATATAGAAAAATCTACAAAGAGTATAAAGATAAAGAAATCTTTTATTTGGATATAGGATGCGGAAGCATCTCTTCTTATAAAACGAAAATAATATTTCCAAAATGCAAATACTATGGATTGGATATAAAAAAAGACCATATTCACCCAAAAGACATTGATGCAATGGAACAGTTTTATCATTTAAACCTTATGAAGGACGATATTAGTGAAATACCCGAAGATTATTTTGATATCGTAAATATTACACATGTAATAGAACATATTACTAATGGTTACGAAATATTGGAAAAGTTGATACCCAAAATAAAAAAGGGAGGAAAATTCTATATTGAATTTCCATCTGTAAGATCATTGAGTTTCCCAAGCAAGCCGGGCACTTTAAATTTTTGTGACGATGATACCCATATATTTTTACCTTCGGTCAGGGAAATAGCAAATTTACTGCTTGCAAATAATTTCAAAATTATTAAAGCTGGCCTGAGGAGAGATAAAATCAGAATAATGTTGGCACCTCTTTATTATACGCAATAAGTAGTTATGGGCTTTGATTATCATACTTTCAAACTAATTTGTATCGATATAAAAAGTAAAATTTATCTTGACTTTAACAAAAATGAAACCCAATATACTTTTATGAATGATACAAGACTTAAATACCGTGAAGACAAAACCACACAGGCCGCATCAATCTTATTGCAGCTCGCAAATGGTTCACTTAATGTAATGAAGCTTCTTAAGCTTTTATATTTTGCCGATCGTTATGCATTATTAAATTGGGGACGCCCAATTACATTCGATAGGTACGTCTCTATGTCCCATGGGCCGGTGCTAAGTTTTACTTTTGACAAAATCAAAGCTACTAAACAACAGGACAATAGCTCATACTGGCATAATTATATTTCAGAACTACAAGACTATGAAGTACACTTAATAAATGATGCCCTCAATGATCAACTTTCTCCAGCGGAAGAGAATGCCTTAAGAAGTGTATGGAAAGAATACGGCCATATGGATCAATATGAAATTAGAGACCTGTCACATAAGCTTCCTGAATGGCAAAACCCTGAAGGTTCAAGTCTTCCAATATCTATTGAAAGAATTTTGTTATGCGCAGATTTTTCTGACCAAGATGTCTCAGAGGTATTAGAAGCATTAAGGACAGAAGAATTGATGGATAGATGTCTAATCGAATGAATATTATCACCTCTGGCAAAGCTATCCTAATATCTGATCCTTCTTTCAATCAACCTCATCTTCGGATTGTACTGACCGATCCGCAAGATAAACCAGAAAGGGTTGTTACTGTCATGGTTCGTACGGTCACCAAATTTACTGATCAAACACTTATACTAGACAAAGGTTCCCATCCTTTTATACGCCATGAATCTTCCGTTCACTATTCATCAGCAAGATATTTTACTGTATTATGGATAAATACTTCAATAAAAACGGGAAAATGTAAATTGCTTAAAGACGTATCTAGAAAAACTTTAAAGCGCATACGCGATGGGCTTCTTAAATCTCCATATACTGTAAATCACATACGAGATTATTGTGAGAATTGTTTCTAACAGATTCAAGAATGATATCCGTAGTATTGTTTATTCATGCAAAGCATCCCCTTAGAAAGGTACTAAACATATCACTATTTTTTCGGTTGTTGTACTTCCAACATGTTTCAGCAATGAATAGTGGAGCAAAATTCTTCGTATAGTGGTGATGTGATCCGTATGGTTGAAATTCTTTGAAGCAGCATTATAAGATTTATATTCATTCGTTATCAATAAAGAGTGTTCTGGATTGACTGATTTATTTAGGAAATCCATGACGCCTTTTCCGGAAAGGTCTTTTGCAACACTGGCTAAAACGCTTCCGTCTCGCTCTACGGCACCTATTACAGGGGTCTTTTTAGTTCCTCTACCGCGCTTATTTTGTTTTTTATTACGAGGGCGTCCCCCTATGTATGTTTCATCCACCTCAACAATACCTTGTAATAGAGAGCTCTCTTTACTAGCCATCTCAGAGCGTATACGATGCTGCATATACCATGCTGATTTTTGATTAATACCGAGATCACGGCTTAATTGATGACTTGAGAGGCTCTTTTTAGCGTTAGAAATCAATCCAATCGCTAGAAACCAGAGCTGTAATGGGATTTTTGTCTTTTGAAAAATCGTACCGGAAAGAACATTAAAACTTGACTTGCAGGAATAACAATTCCAACGACCAACCCTCCCTGAATCAGCTTTACGGGCACACTCTCCGGCAACCCCGCATAATGGGCAGTATGCTTCATTTCCAAATCGTATACGCTCCAAATGTTCAATACAGGATTCCAGGTCGGGAAATCGTGAGAAAATTCTTTGCAGAGTCATTGTTAAACCCCTTATGTCTTGACTTTTTATTTGTTAATACTCACAATGTAAACAATTAAAAATCAAAAGTCAAGCCCATAACTACTTGTTGCGTTATTATATTGTAGACCGATTTTATTACAAACATGGATATGCAGGTGCATATTGGGATATTCTTGGCTTTGCAGAATATGTATATGCTGAAAAAAGAAAAGATTAGTTTAGCCGGTTCCCTCGTAATTTAAGAAAATTTGAACTCAAAGCTAACAGAGGTGGTGCGCTGAAATGTGGGAACGGGAAGCGAACTTCTCTTGATTTTATAAAAAACATCACTACTGTCCGGTTAAATTTTGTTATATGAACGCTAATTGATAGTTTTTATATTTGATAGATTGACAGTCGGAATATTTCATACTGAGTGTTTCGATCAGGCTGATGTTTTCCATGAGCAGTTCCTTGATAATTCGTGTTAACTCCTGCATACTGTAGGAATATTTTGTTTGGAACTTGATAAAGGAGAGCACAAGGTAATAGATCATGGCTGTCCAGATCTGCGTCATAACGGCATTGTGTGAGGTTCCGAGGAACGTTTTGATTTTTAGGTTTTGTTTGATCCATTTGAAGAAGAGTTCGATCTGCCAGCGTGCTCTATAGAGGTCTGCGATGGTCTGAGCAGCAAGGGTAAGATTATTTGTCAGGAAGGTAAGTTCCTTATTCGTTTCTTTGTCGTGATAGGTGTTGAGCCGTAATGTGTCAGGGTATTTTTGCTGTGTATAGAACCCGGAGAGCCGGATTTTTTGATCGGCTGAGTACGCTTTTTCTTTTTGAGTGTATATGCTGTCCGAGAATCTTATAATCGATGTTCTTTTTGGTGCGTGTGACGAAGTAAACCTTCTTTTGCGTGAGAGCATGGAACCAGCTATTATCAATGTATGCGCGGTCGACGGTAATGCTGCTGTCCGGTAAGAGTGATGGAAAGCCGAATTCGCTGTCTCTTGCAACGCGACTGTCGTGGCACCTGCCGCCGGTTACCGTAATAAACGCAGGAAGACAGCCTGAATGATCTAAGAGCATGTGCAGTTTCATTGCACCTTTCATTTTCCGGTACTTCGTCCAGGGGAAAATCGAAAGACACAAATTTATGAGTGTTGAGTCCATCGTATAAAGCGGGTTCTTGAATTTAAATTTGTGCTTCGGCGCAAGAGTTCGGCACCTAGTTAAAAGATCGTAGAAGATGTCTTTGAAAATTTCACTACTGCGGTTGTTGTTCGCATCAGAAAGCGTGCTCCTTGCCACACTCACAAGACCGAGATGATACCACTTTCTGTACTGGCTCAGCACAACTGATCTGTATGTCACGTAAGCTCGTAAGACCTCGAGCCTGCGCGAACAATAATACGATAAACTGCTGCCAGCAGTTTAACCGCTTGGTGTAACGGTCGCCATCATAACGGTTAACGTACGTTTTGAAATTATAACGATAAATCAATTGCAAAACTTGAGCAAATACCGTATGTTTTACCATAGAGCTAAATCCTTGTTTTTGTATTACAAAAATTGAATATTCACGTCTCAAAATAATTTATTATGGCGTAATAAATTACAAATAAATAAGTGAAAGAGTTTTTTTGACGTTCACTCGCAACAATAGATTGTACTGACCCCCAAAAAGCAAGACATTTTTAGGCTGCTTTTTGTTTAGTGTTTTTCAGTTCGAACTCAACGGGACTGAGGTAATCTAATGCTGAATGGGGATACAGATGGTTGTAATCATGAATCCATTGTTCGATTGTCTGTTGTGCTTCATCGAGTGAACCCCATTCGTTGATCCAGATGCAGTCCTCTTTGATAGTTCGAATAACTCGTTCGGTATTTGCGTTACCCTTTGGATTATTATACGATGTAAATGCTTGATCTATATTCAATACGCCGCATGCGTTAATAAACGCAACGCTTGTTGGTTGTGAGCCATTATCGTTCATGAGATGTAAATCATGTTCCCGGACACCATCGGGACATTGTTCTTTGACAGCCATATCCAGGGTAGTGAGCCAGTCAGCCGATTTACTCCGCAGGCCGATATGAAAGCCGACGATCTTGCGTGTGTACCAGTCGAGCACAACGATCATATAGACCCAACCCAGCTTGTTGACGAGGAACTTTGTCATATCAATGCCCCACCACTGGTTCATGCGGGTTGGCTTTGGTTTTGATCGCTGCGGTGTTCGTTTTGCTTTGTACAGTTTCTGCTTGACCGTCAGGTTATGCTCCCGCATGATACGGTAGACCCGTTTCCGGTTCACATGGATATCACAACGCCGTCTCAGCCATGCGGTGATCCGCCGGTAGCCCCAGAACGGATGGTCACATCGTATCTTTTTGATTCGTTCGAGCAACTCACGGTCTCTGTCGGCTTTGACCGAAGTCGAGGCAGGAGCCGTGCAATAATATGAACTCCGGCTGACACTCAGTGCCTCACAAGCTGAAGTTACTGTATACCCGGACTGTGTAAGCGCATGTACACGATCCGCTACTCGTTCTCCATCTGTTGAATTTTTTTTAGTATCTCAATGGTAACCGTCTGCTTGCCGATGATGTGCTCAAGTTCTTTGATCTTCACCTTCTCTAGCGTGCCGTTTTGTGCTCGCTTGCCGTTGAGATTCTGCTTCGCGCCGGCAAAAAACTGATCGCGCCACTTGTAATATTGAACTTGGCTGATACCGTGATCGCTACAGAGCTGAGTAACGGTCGTTTCGCCCTTGATGCCCTGAAGAACGATTGCGAACTTTTGCTCAGCGGTCCATCTGCGTCGGCTCATGGGTTTCCTCCATATGTAATGTAAGGTAAACAGGCAACGCAATGACCGCAACAGCTTTATTCGATTTAAGTCCCTAATCCACTGTGGATTAGGGCTATCAATAACTGCCAAACACTAACTTAAATAACTGTCTACTCGGTATGGGGTGCAATATAAGATAACGTTTTACACTATGCTTAATACTGTCTTGATACAATTCAATAACTACAAACGGATACTATTTTTAGCAATAGCAGTAGGGATTATACACGTTTCTTTTATATTAATTATAAAATTTATTTTAATTCCGGATAACTTCTTTTTACTTTCATTTAATAATAAAACCCCGGGAGTGGTATTAGATTTAACGCAACCCTATTTACCCCAGATCAATGACGTGCTTGAAGGGGAATTTTTTAATTATGAAAGTACCACGATTGAGCATAAATTCAGATTAAATCCAAATATACAAAAAGGGTCAATCTATTTTTTATCCATCTTTTATTTGATCTTCGGGAAGAATTCCGAATTGGCAACGATATTTATTTACATTTTATTTCCTGCAGTTTCATTTTTTCTCATGTATCTCTTCATAAGCAGGTCCATATCATATAAAAGTACATTTATACCAATTGTTTTTTCATTAGCGGTCCTGATATTTACTAATAATTATGAATGGAAGATCTTATTTAATGATTTTAACATATTTCACAATATCAAATCGGCATTTTTACATTTTTTCGGATTATTTCAACCTATGGAAAAGTCACTGAACTTCATAAGAGTTACTACTCCCTTACCTAATTTTATCTGGTTAATTCTCTATTTAGTTTACCTCACATTTTATTTAGATCGACCTACAGTAAAAAAATCTTTACTATGCGGATTGCTGATCGGAACTGCTTTTTATACTTATATTTATCTGGTCAGTTTGATGGGTATATTGACTTGTATCGCTTTCGCTCTATTTATAAAAAGAAATGGTGCTGATCATGGAAGACTTTTTCTTTTAACACTACTAACTGCCTTTATTTGCGGAATCCCATATTTGTATATTTTCTACCAATATCTTTTAACCGATTACGGCTCAGAATATATAACTGTAATCGGTCAAAAGGCAGAAAGATTTGATATTAGCTGGCTGCCTTCAATTATGCTGATCGTAATCTCTACTACTTTTTTTTATATTCGCAAATTAAAATCCAGCACAAATATTGTCATATTTGCTTCTCTCCTTGCATGTCTAATCTCAATAAATCTACAAATTGTATTTGGGACAAATACTCATATTTGGCATTGGGTTGATTTTTTTGCAATGCCTCTGCTCATTATAAGCATCGGAATTCTCTTTTATGAATTATCCATACGGAATCAAATTATGATAAAGATAAAAAAATTGAAAATTTATAATCAAGTATCTGTTGTATTCGTTGCTGTACTGTTGGCATCTATGCTTGGAAAACAAGTGGGTTTTGCATTATATTCTTCAGAAGGTTTTTATTTAGACAACGATTATAGAGATGCTTTACAATGGATGTCGGAAAATTTAGAAAAAGACACTTCAATAGGAACGCTAAATGGTGAATTTATTGGTATGATACCGGCACATACATCAGCCAGGCTATTATTCCCGGTTTGGAGTTATACTCAGGTTACTTTGGAAGAATATAACGAGAGATTGGCTTATACTATTCTATTAATGAATACAGGTATTGAAAATGCAAAAATTTTTTTGCACAAGTATGATTTCACATTGAAAAAAACTCTTTTTCCGGCAGTAAACGAAAACAGGGATAATTTTTTTGATACATTTTTAAAAAACTTCGAGGCAGGTTTCTATGATCTGCAGGATTTGAAATCTAAATATATCTGTCATTATATTCTCATAGACGACACCTTCCTTGAAATCGCTGAAAATTATACACCACCCGATCATTTAAATTTAATATTCGAGAATAATAAGATCAAAATATTTATAATAAATAATGATATATTGGATTAATTTTACTAATTTCATATTTGATAATTCAAACATGTTACTCATAAACGATTTACGGCAATTTGATGAAAATAAATGATGCTGTAAGAGAATTAGTAAAGGATCTGAGTTCTTCATTCAAGATCCCTAAATTCATTCATAATAGTTTTGATGAATTTGTACCTGGAAAAACACCACGAGCTTGTAGATGAAGTTATTATAGTTGATGACGGGAGTTCGGACAGGACGATTGAAAAAATAAATGATATAAACTGTCAAGGGTTATCTCCAATTAAAATATTTCAGAATCAAAGGAACCAGGGGTATGGATCTAACTTAAAGATCTGTTATAAGGAAGCTTTAAGAGCAGGCGCTGACATTATAATTATGCTTCATCCTGATTATCAATATGATCCTAAATTTATTCCGCAAATGATAGAGGGGATAGCACAAGGATATGATGTTGTTTTAGGTTCAAGGATACTTGGTGGAGAAGCCCTTAAGGGCGGGATGCCAATGTATAAGTTCCTCGGTAATAGTTTGTTGAGTTTTATACAAAACATTATATTTAAACAAAAACTATCAGATTATGCAACAGGATACAAAACGTACACAAAAGAATTTTTAAACGCCATACCGTTCGAGGATAACAGGGACGATTTTATATTTGACGAAGAACTTAACGCTCAGTCTTTTATGATGGGATTTAAAATGGTAGACGTTCCAATACCGACAAAGTATTTTGAGAAAGCTTCGTCTGTCGATTTTTTAACCAGCGTACATTACGGTATTTTGACGCTGTATGTTATGTTGAAATATATGATTCACAAACTTGGGATTTTTAAGTTTAAAATATTTATTCCAAAAGTCAGGATATTCATCGGGAGTTTAAAGAAGTGAAATCGGCACAAGATATGATATTAGAACATATAATTCAAAAAGAGAAATTCATCGTTGCTCGTAAAATCAAGTTTGGACACGGGGAGGCTACAGCTTTTTCCGTATATAATCAAGAAGAAGTCCGATAAAACGTGAAGGTGGTTTGAAAAAGCAAGTCGACAAGGAGCAAGCCAAAAGGATTTTACTCCACAAAAAAAAACGATGCGCAGAACAATTATTGATTTCATATTGAGTAAGGTATAATTTTGATTTTAAATTATTCGGACTTGCAATTGTTATCGGGGAAGAAGATTTATAATGTATCTGCAAAAAAAATTGCAATCAAAAAGTAAAATAAGTGAAATAATACCTCCTGATTTTCACAATATAGTTCAAGCTAAAGACATATATTTGGAAAATAGCAAATTGAAAAAATTAAATTTTGTGCCAAAAGATACCATTTATTCGGGATTGGATGAAATTTTGGAAATACAGTAGGGCAGGTCTACTAAATGAGTATTGAAAATAATTATGGCAGATAATTTAAAAGTCATTGTAGTAATGCCGGCATATAATGCGGAAAAAACTCTGGAAGATACATTGAATGATATCCCTC
Organism: bacterium; assembly: GCA_965240425.1. Lineage (GTDB taxonomy): Bacteria > SM23-31 > SM23-31 > SM23-31 > SM23-31 > CBDFMG01. Next base: position 3,972,182 of record OZ251221.1, on the reverse strand, counting down.
CAGGAATAGTTGATGATATAATTTTAGTCGATGATGCAAGTAAAGATAAAACGGTAGAATTAGCAAAAAAACTCAATGTATGCGTCTATGAGCATGAAAGGAATCAGGGATATGGAGGCAATCAAAAAACGTGTTATACATTAGCCCTGGAAAAAGGCGCTGATATTGTAATAATGATACATCCGGACTATCAGTATGACAGCAGTTTAACACCATATTTGGTTGAGCAGATAAAAAATGGATTATTTGATATAATGCTCGGTTCACGGATCAGGACTCGAAAAGAAGCTCTGGACGGAGGGATGCCGGTTTATAAATATATAGCGAATAGAATTTTGACCTCGTTTGAAAATATTATATTGGGGCAAAATTTATCTGAATTTCATACGGGTTTTAGAGCATATTCAAGGGAAACACTGCTTAAGATCCCGTTTGAATCAAATTCGAACGATTATGTTTTTGACTCAGAATTTCTAATACAGGCGATTGCGCTCAATCTTAGAATTGGTGAATATCCCGTTCCGGTCAGATATTTTAATGAAGCCTCATCCATAAATTTCCTGAAAAGTCTAAAGTACGGATTTGGAACATTGAGATGTGTCTTAAAATATGTGCTTTTTAAATTAAACATAGTAAAATTTCAATGCTTCAAAAGTAAAATCTGACCAGTAAAAGTTTCTAAATTTTTTTAAAGAACTTTTCAAGCACATTAAAACAGTACAAATCAAATCCCTCGAAAAGCTAATTTGTCTGCTTACTGCAATCTCCGGGAGAATTATCTGATCTTAAGTAAAAAATCAAAGGATATCAGTTACAATTTCAATCAAATCATCTTTTTGCAATTCTACAGGTGTATTAGACAGCCTATCAATACTGACCTCTTCTAAAATCATTTTAAATGCATCGGTATTTACACCTAACTTTGAAATTCTGTTTTCCAAATTAATGGCATTTTTTAAATTATTCAGATGTAAATGAGCTTCTGATGCATTAGATACTCCGATATGTGCATATAGATCCAACATTGTATCTCGTAAAAATTCTTTACCTCTTTTATCGGCAACTGTACCGTGGTCGATCAACTCATCGATCTTCTTAAAAAGCGAACCAATGGTCAATCCAACAGCATGTCCATGAGGGATATTGAATTTATTTGTCAAAGTATATGACAAGGCGTGACAAGCCGTTGTTTTTGAAATATTAATAGCTTTGCCTGCCTTATGCGCACCTTTCATCATATCTTCGCGCACACGATCACTGGGATCATTTACTGCCGGTTCTATATTTTTTAAAACTAATTTTAATGCCTGCCCGGCATACATTTTAGATTCAACTGTTGATCTGACAGACCAATAGGACTCGATTGCCTGGCAAAGCGCATCCATTCCGGAAACTGCCGTCAAATGTTTGTCTTTACGTAACGTTAAACTATAATCGATCAATGCATATTTAGGTAATAATGAAGGATGGCTCAACGAATATTTTCGTCCTTTAACATAAATTACTGAAAAATGAGTTGCTTCGCTGCCGCTTCCAGCAGTCGTAGGGATTGCTATAAATGTAGTTTTGTTGTCTGTTAAAGTGATTTGGGCAATCACTTGCTTTTCCAACTCGTCTTTAAGGTAACTTAACCCTTTAAGAGATTTGGCAACATCTATCGCACTCCCTCCTCCAACAGCAATTATAGTATCAAAATTTCCGTCGGAGAATTTCTGAATTCCCGCTTTCACATCATCGATCTTTGGATTTGAACTGAAATCGCTGAAATATTCTACGTCATAATTTGCTAAGATCGGTCTTAGAAAATCTATTGCACCGGATAATACAAATGAATTTTTTCCGTGTACAATAAAAATGTTCTGCGATCTTTCTTTATGTAGAATTTGTTCGAGTTCTTGAACCGCACCTTTACCGAGATACTCAATTTGGTCCATTATTCAAATATTCCATAAATTGATCTTTATTGTGTGCCGGCGGGGTTTTTGGTCTGCCAAGATCTTTTCGGGTACCAGTTTTTAGATTTATTACCAATAAGCTGGGACCGATAGATTCAAGAAAGGAGGAGAAATTATCTTCGAGTTCTTTTTTATTACTGACAGTATAAATAAATTTGTAATTATTCGCCTTACCGATCATTTCGAAATTTATATGATTGGATGCCGTAGGCAAGCCGCCTACTGAATCATGAGAAAAGTTGTTAAAAATAATATGTCTGAAATTCTTAGGGCTTAAAGATCCTATTGTCGAAAGATTACCGGAATGCATTAATGCAGCTCCATCTCCATCAAAACAGAATACTTGAATCTCCGGTCTTTGCAATGCTATGCCTAAGGCAATTGATGAGGCGTGTCCCATACCACCTACCGTTAAAAAATCATGGCTATGATCCAGCGCATTTATTTCCCTTAATTCATAAAGTTCACGTGAAAGATATCCCGTAGTTGCTACGATACAATACCTGTCTTTCAAATAAGGCGCTACTATTTCCAGGGCATATTGACGCGTAAGATCAGATATATATGAATGAGTGAGTAATTGTGTGTAAGGATTAAATGTACCTTTTTTTATGACCAGTGCGTAAGGTGATATTTTGGTATCTAAATAATTTTTCGCCTCGGAAACCAGCTCTTTAGCCTGGCTCGGCGAATCAGGTAATATTGAATATCCAATATTTAAATTTTCCAACATTTTCAGCGTGACGGCACCCTGTGCCATATGTTGAGGTTCATCCTTTGTTCCTGGTTCGCCTCTCCATCCTATCAACAATAATATTGGTATTGAATATATTTGTGGGTGTGCTAACGAGATAAGCGGGTTTACCGTATTGCCTAAACCCGCATTTTGCAAATAGACAACAGCCGGCTTTTTTGTAGACAGATAATATCCGATCGCAATACCAACGGCAGTGCCCTCATTTGCGGCAATTATATTGTTAGATCGATCATATAAGTATGAACCGAAATCTTTTAATAAGGAATCCGGGACTCCGGTAAAAAATGTCAACTCCTTTTCTTGAAGAATTGAGTAAAAATCTTCACAGCTTATCATAATCTTTCTTAATACCTTTCGGGAATTAAAGAAAGTATTTCCTTGATTGTTATACAATTTGGTTCCACTTCGAACGCCCGTTCATTTTTTAAGATCGTTTCTGCAGTTTTCAACATTGACGGATATGCGCTGCGCAATAAATGATTTGCGTAAATCACTATATTTACTCCCATCTCCTTAAGCTGTTTTTCAAAAGTCTTGTTATAAATGGTCGGGACGGCTATCAGCGGTACTTTATGTTTAAATTTATTAAATTCCTTACAAAATGCAAAAACTTCATCAGGAGTTTTTTCTTTACTATGGATCATTATTCCGTCAGCGCCGGCATCGATATAAGCACGGGCTCTTTTTAAAGCATCCTCCAATCCCGTTTTTAAGATCAGGCTTTCGATCCGTGCTATGACCATAAAATCCTCAGTTACACGTGCATTCTTACCTTGAGATATTTTTTGAGAGAATTCGTCTATAGTTGCCTGCATTTGATTGCCTTTTGTACCAAAAAGTGAATTTTTCTTTAACCCGATCTTATCCTCGATTATCACTGCCGACACCCCCAAACGTTCTAATGTCCTCACCATGAAAACAAAATGTTCTGTTAATCCACCGCTGTCCCCGTCAACTATTATTGGTTTTGTAGTGACCTCCAATATGTGTTCAATAGTATTCATTCTTGAAGACGAATCAACCAGTGCAATATCAGGTTTTCCCTTTGAAGTTGAATCGGTCAGACTACTAATCCACATACCATCAAATTCTTTATTTATACCTTCTTTTGAAACATACCGTGCATTTTCAACAATTAATCCGGTGATACCGTTGTGTGCTTCCAAAATGCGTATAATCGGTTTCACATCCAGTAGCCTTTTTAATCTTTTCATTCTGATATTCGGAGTGGTTCCTATCTCACGAAGACGTTGCGTAAGTATAGTGGAGGATATCCCTTCAGTATATGGTGGTTCAACCAGTTTGCCACCCCATTTTTTCAATGTTTTTATAACACGGTCCCTTTTTTCTTTTTGCACACCTTCTTTCCAATCGTCACCATGTACTACAACATTTGGTTTCAGCTTTAATAAAATGGATACATAATCATCGTCATCCTGTGCAACAACTTTACTGACATCCTTCAAACTTTCCAGGATAATTTTTCTTTGCTCAAAATCAAGTAACGGAACACGTTTATATTTAGCTACTGCGTTGTCTGTCAGAAGCCCTACTATAACCTTACCTTCTTTTTTTGCCTGCTTGATAATATTGATATGTCCCACATGTATTAAATCGATTGCCATAGGGACATATACTATTTTTTCTATTTTGTCTACCATATCAGATCAATTGTTAATCAAACCATTTTTTTGTTTCGAATGCCACACGATCACTATTAGGAAAATATGAAAGTTCTCTTTGTGTTTCAAGGTTTATTGTCCCGGAAACTCCAATGAAGAACAAAGATGATCCGGAATGAGATAAAGCATGCTTAACAAATGGCTGAATATAAATAGAATCACCGGGATATAAAATGTCTTCCGATATTGAGTCATCATGCTCCCATGAAATATTAATTGGTTTATCGCCATAATTATATCCGAAATTATGTAAAGAACTTTCAAAGTTGTTATCCATATTTATTTTATCGGTATTAATCTCAACATCAAATCCTTTCATCAAAGGCATTTTTGATGTTTTTGCCAAAGGAGAAATTGTATATAATCTATTAACGGCATTCGGATAAAAATAATCTTCATCTGTCTTCTTGTGCTTTACGACTACATCTTCATCGGAATCATATTTAGGCAGCATCAAATCGCCCGGCTCTACATGTAATATTTTCGCTAATATTTTTATGTCTTCATAAGCTATTTCATCATTATTATTCAATAGACTACTCAAACAGATCGACGATCCGTTTGATTTTAATTGCTTATCCACATTGTCAATTGATTGTCGTTCATTTTTCAAGTGTTGCATTATCAATTGCCTCACCCCGTTCGGATGATTCCTGAAATCAAGTCTTGATTTTTCCACCAGATTATTACCGAGGGCATACAATTCTTTTTGAGCCCTTCTGACATCTCCTCCGAACGTCACGGCAATGATTAGGGCATCCTGGTCTTTATCCCTTACTCGAAAAACTGTGAGAATGGAACGGAGTGATATAATTTGAATCACCAGTATTCATTTCTCTGCAATATTTTTTTCCATCTCTTTCCCAATAGAAATTAACCGGTCAGATAAAAAATGTTAATTGATGCAAAAAATGTCCGTTATTATATGCGACATCGGGATTTTCAGGGTCGGAATCCTTTACCACACGTAATTCCTTGATCCATTCAGGCTTAAAAGGAGATGTCTTGGACATGGCAGAATCACGATATTCATAATAAGGTGTCCGTTCTCCTGACTTGTTTCTTCTGGTAAAGATTCTGCTCGATCTTTTTGAATCCGCTGCTCGCATAATTGATACACCTGTCAAACAATCATTGTTTATCAAATACATATCAGATTCATCGATCGGATAATCTCCCCCCCATTTTCCTGATTATCTCATACATCTCTCCCAGGGAGCAATTACCGGCTATAACGTTTGCAATTTTCTCACGGTCAACATTAAGTTCATCTGCTAATGCATCAGGCGTCCTTTTAAGATCATTTGCTTCGCTGTATATTCGTGCTCCTAATTTTTTCTTCAAGATCTCTTCTTGCATATTTACTCATTAAAATTAAAGTTCAAATCTAACGAAAAACATTTCAAAATTCAAGGATTATAAATGAGAGATATATGCCTTTGCAGTCCATATATTTAATTGATCATTTCACATACATCACACTATTCACTTTCCTGAAAAATCAGGGTATGATTTCCCGTTGACCTTTACAGAAAACATTCATATACATTGATAAAAGTAAGAAAAAACAAATTGACAATGCAGCGGAAAAACAGTCAACTGTTTTGGTCTAAAAACACACATATACGGTCGACGTTACATTCCGATAAATCCCTGTTTTTGGCATCAAATAAAAATATGATGAGAGGTCAAATAGCGGGATTTTATTTATAAAATCCCTTTTGCATTGAGCTAACGAACATTATAAAAAACCATAAAGATCGAAACGTGCTGTTATTATTATAGTATGAAAATCATAAAATTAATTTCCCGTGATCTGCGGGATGAAAGACTAATATTCAGAATTATTGGAAATGCTGTTGGTGACGTTCTCTTATTAACTCCATTAACCGCCAATCAGCTTACCGTGATAAGAAATTTTTTTCTACTGCCAATTTATTATTTGTTTTATAAAGCGACCGCTACCGCATATTTTTGGGGTGGACTCGCTTGTCTGGTTGTACAGACACTTGACTTAACGGATGGCCATATGGCCAGAAAAAGGAATTCCGTAAGCGTGGTTGGTGTTTGGATGGAATCTGTATTCGACATGCTTTTTTTATCAAATTTCACATTGTTTGGATTTTTTGTCGCATTAGGAATATTTCTACGTACAGGCAATTACTTTATCTGGGTAGCGCTATTTGTAAATTTGTTTGGGTCTTTTGCAAATTTTATAACAATAAAAGAGGAAGTTGCCTTCAGCCGCGTAGAACAAGCTGAAACCAATCCGACGCATAATAAATTCTTGGTTCTGTTGGGTGAAAACGTAACGCTTTTTCTGATGTGGTCAAATTTGTTTTTGTTCATATCAGCGATATGTTATGGCCAATTCTTGAAAATAGGCATTGATTCGATTTTTGTGACGTATATAGTAATAATAATTATTAACCAGATAAAATGGATGGGAAGAATAACTCTTCGTTTAGTGTCATTTTCAAAAGGTCTTTAAAACTCTGTGTAAGCTAATTCTGAAACTATATTATCGAATTACATCATATTAATTGTATTCTCAGTTGGCATACTACTTATTATTCAAATAAGTTCAATGTAGAATAGCATCTACAATCATTGTTGCATATGCAAGAATGGCTCATGTTAGAATAGCTGCAAAAAATTCTATTTATCTGTTTATTGATAATGTTCTAACAAGATTGGTAGAGTTTTTTATATTTATTTGGTTAAGCCGTTATCTGTCTCAAGAACAGTTTGGCCAGTACAATTTTGTTATTGCTTACCTCACTATTTTCGCGGTGCTCGCTGATTTCGGAATGATCAGTATTGTACAGCGCGAAATCTCACGAAATCATTCCCTTTCTCCACAATATATGGGCGTCGGGCTCGTTTACGCCGGATGTTTCAGCATAATACTTATGACCTTAGCGGTAATCGTGTTTATTGTTTTGCGGCCGTATTTTGGTTATTCTAATGAAATGGTGACAATTATTTTAGTCGCAACTCCTCTCATATTGTTTTCTTCAAAAATAAAATCTTACAGAAAAATGTGGGAGGTCATGTATATCGTCAATTTTAAAATTAACTATGTTGTTGTATTTAATCTTCTCGGTAGATTTCTGTTTCTCATTTCACTGTGGCTGATAGTCAAATTTGAGGGGTCATTTCTGCTCGTTATTTTTGCAATGTCATTGAGTGATTTTCCAGGATTCATATGTATTGTGTCAGTCAATTTAAATTTATTCCCATGTCCGCGTTTTAGTTTTGACACGACTCAGTTTATTGATCTTTTCAGGCAGTCACTCCCCCTTTTATTGAGCGCTGTTTTTATGGTGATCAAACTAAATGTCGCGGTTTTAATAGTGGAATTTTATTTAGCATCTGATCAAGTGGCGCTCTTCGCCACCGCATCAAAAATGACATTGATTTTTGCATTCATACCCGCAATTATTTATATAGTCGTCTCTCCCATACTTGCAAAAAAATATATAGACATGACCTTGCCCCCAAAAGTTGATCCAGATAGTATATGAGTACAGGGATTAGATTGAAAAGAAAGGAGCAAGATCAATGGCACGTAGAATTCACACATCAGCACAAATTATCCACAAGCTTCGAGAGGCAGAAGTACTGCTCGCTCAAGGTCAGTCGGTTCAACAAGCTGCTCGCCAGATTGAGGTTACAGAGCAGACCTATTATCGTTGGCGAAAGGAGTATGGTGGTCTTCGGGTGCATCAGGCGAAACGATTTAAAGCGTTAGAGAGAGAGAATATCCGCCTGAAACGCCTGGTTGCCGAGAAAGAGTTGGATATTCAAATCCTCAATGAGACTCTGGCGGTTGATGCAAAAAACTTCTGAGCCCGGCGAAGCGACGGGAGGTGGTGCAGCATCTTTGCACGACTCTCGAGATCTCGCAGCGCCGGGCCTGTACCGTGTTGGGAGTACCGCGCAGCACTCATCAATATCGCCCGATTTCTCCTTCTGATGAAGCCGGTGTTAGTGCAACGTATGGTCTGAGTTGGCCACGCAGTATGGTCGGTATGGTTATCGACGAATTACCGCACTGTTACAGCAAGAAGGCTGCAAGGTCAATCATAAGAGAGTGGAGCGTTTGTGGCGTCGAGAAGGATTAAAAGTTCCCCGGAGGCAGCCGAAGCGCAAACGGTTATGGCTCAATGACGGTTCGTGTATTCGGCTGCGACCTGCGTACCGGGATCATGTCTGGAGTTATGACTTCATGCAAGCACGAACCCGAGAGGGAAGGAGCTAGCGTTTGTTAACAATATTAGATGAATACAGTCGGGAGTGTCAGGCAATTGTGGCAGGCAGGAGGCTGACTCACAATGACGTCATAGAACATCTTGCAACACTGTTCGTGCAGCGAGGAGTTCCGGTTCACCTGAGAAGTGATAATGGCACAGAGTGCACTGCTCAAGCGGTCCGGACATGGCTCATGCGCCTGGGAGTAAAAACATTGTATATTGAACCAGGCAGTCCATGGGAGAACGGGTATAGTGAGTCGTTCAATGGCAAACTGCGTGATGAAGTGCTCAACCGGGAAATCTTCGATACCTTACACGAAGCAAAAGTGCTTGTGGAACGCTGGCGAAATGAGTATAATCATAAGAGACCGCATAGTGCCCTTGGATACCGGCCACCCGCCCCCGAGGCAGTTATACCACCGGATTCGGTCTCAAGGCCAATGGATAATACAACAATGAATATATCGATGAATTGACTAACTTAAATAATTGCCCAAACATTAGGGGCAGGTCAATGATGCCTTTTTGAATGTATTTAGCATAATAGTAAAATTTCTTACAATAATTGTTTTACCCATAATATATTTTTTATTTTACTACATGGAAGATTTGATTGTACTCCTCTTTCCTGCGCACTATCTTCCTGTTGTATTCCCTGCAAAAATTATGATTTTTGCGCTGCTATTTATTTTTATATCTGCGTTTTTTAATGGCACATTAATCTCAAGCGATAAGCAAAAGTATTTATTGATATTTGAAGTAATGAGCGGGAGTTTATATTTGATTTTAAATTTTGTTTTGATACCTGTCTTCGGTATCGTAGGCGCTGCAATTGCGGTGTTGATATCATATATTTTTGCACTGTTGTTAGAGGTGCTTTTTTCATATACACGGTCTATTATGAAAACTGCATTAAAAAAAATGTTTAAACCGATAATTGCCTCATCAGGGATAGCAGCGGTACTGCTGGCTGGTCCATCAAATAGTATTTTAGCAATAGTGTTTGGATTGATATTGTTTTTCGGAATTCTAATTTTAATCAATGGTTTTGATAAAGAAGATAGAAAAGTGCTTGAAGAGCTGTTAAAAGTAAATTAGTAGAATGGATTAGTTGATTATATTAGTATCCGTGGCTGGTTAAACGTTAATTATTCGAACCGGCTCTTTTTTTGCCTTGAATTCGAGTGACAATTTACGCACTTTCTTTCTTGAAGTTTTGGAGAGGTTACTGATGAGAAAATTGTTATAGATGTTGAATGAGGAGAAGTGACGATGAGACCGACTCCGACCAAAGTTGCGATTGTAGGTGCAGGACCAATCGGAATTGAACTTGCTCATTTTTTCAAAAAAGAAGAGATTGACTATATCCAATTTGATAAAGGGCAGATTGCGCAGACGATCAGCTTGTTTCCGCACTTTATGCGATTTTATAGTTCTGCAGACCGGATTGCTATTCCGGGAATACCGATTCCCCGGGTCGACCAGTCAAAATGTACAAAGGAAGAGTATCTTGCCTACCTGAGAGCTGTTGTGCAGCAATTTGAGTTGGAAATCCGGGCCTATGAATCGGTGGATTCTATCGCGAAAAACAGTGATAATAGTTTTTCTCTGAAAACAACGCGCAAAGGCAGATCATATCGTTATAATGCAAAAAATGTAGTGCTTGCCATTGGCGACATGCACGAACCGAAACTGCTCGGCATTCCGGGTGAAGACCTTCCGAACGTTTCACATTATTTTGACGATCCGCATAAATATTTCAAACAGCGCATACTGATTGTCGGCGGCAAAAACTCCGCAGTGGAAACAGCGCTCCGCTGTTATCATTGTGGTGCATCGGTTTCTCTCAGCTATCGTAAGGCGGAATTTAATCCGAAACATGTAAAATATTGGCTGCTTCCGGAATTGAAAAGTCTCATTAAACAAAAAAAAATATCATATTTTAAAGAAACGGCGCCCCAACGGATAGATGCGGATGCCGTTGTGCTCAAAAATATAAAAAATAACAAAGAAAAAAAAATTAAAGCCGATTTTGTACTGCTGTTAACGGGACATAAAGCGAACATGGGGTTGTTTAAAATGGCGGGTACAAATTTTACAAGACCCGGAGATGCCCCCGTTTTTAATAAGCAGACAATGGAGACGAACGTTCCGGGACTTTATGTAGCCGGGACAGCGGCTGCAGGTACGCAGAAATCATACAGACTGTTCATAGAGAATTGTCATATTCATGCAGCCAGGATAGTTGCCTCATTAAAGGGGGACCCGCCTCCCGAAACTCCGGAAACATACAGAGAACTTGAAACATAATGACTATTTATTTTCTATGAATTGTTTACTATTGAAAAAGCGTTATATTGTATATGGACACAACTTTTGAAATTTCCGCTAACCAGAATATGGTGAAATTCATCAGAAATTGTTCTGACAGGTTTTTCAGATGCGTTATCACTCTTTCGATTATCCTGGTCTCGTTTGGCAATTCCACTGAGGCTCAAACTGTTCCCAGGATATCGGCAGATGATTTTTCCAAGATGGTAACGACATTCTCCGAATTCGGAGGGTTTTTTCCGAGCGACAACTGGGTTTCAAATGAATTGACCTATCTCAATGCCCTGGAATCCCTCGAAATAAATAACGTTCGTGGTGGTGTCTATATCGGGGTTGGTCCCGATCAAAATTTCGTTTACATATCGGCAATTAAGCCGGATCTGGCAATTATTGTCGATATCAGGCATCAGAATACCATTCACCATCTTGTCTATAAAGCGCTTTTCGAGCTTGCCGGGACCCGATCTGAATTTCTGGCCCTGCTTTTTTCAAAGCGGCTTGATTCCGACGTTGAACTGGATGCCGACGGTAATATCGAGACTCTTGTCGAGTATTTCTCGACTGCACCGTCAGACAGGGAATTGATGACCAAAACGTCGAAAACACTTCAGAATATTTTGACGGAAAAATATAAATTTGCTTTTTCTGAGCGGGACAGAAAAGCGCTGAAAAAAATTCTTAATAATTTTTTTGTACACAATATCGAAATCACCTATAATGGTCCCCGAAGATCCTGGTATCCAACCTTCGGGCAGTTGTTGGGAATGCGGGATACTGACGGAGACCAGCGCAATCCGTTCAACAGCAGAGACGATTATCGCTATCTCAGGCAGATGCATATGCAAAACAGGATAATTCCCGTGACGGGGGACTTTTCAGGCGGCTGGTCATTTCACAAAATTTCAGAATATCTCAGAGAAAACTTTCTTTCGGTTAGTGCTTTTTATACTTCCAATGTCGAACAATATCTTCTCCGCAATTCATTCAAATGGTACGGCTGGTCGGCAAATGTAAAACAGCTTCCCATAACGGACCGTTCGGTATTCATACGGTGGACGCACGACGGAGGAGGATATGACCAGAAGACCCGAATTCAATGGATCCATTCATTTATTGAAAACAATGATGCCGGTTACTATCAGTCGTTTTATGACCTTGGAAAACTGGATTATATTAAATAGGTGTCGTTATCGGTCTGCTACTGTGTAATGATGCGAAAAGCACAATCGTTGAACAGAAATAATATTTTGTAAATATCTATTAATTCTCTATATTAACCGTTCCCCGGTTTATCACAAAAAATGGAAGATCGTGAGAAATAAACCCTTAAAAAGGTTGAATCGAAAAGAATCGTTACACGGTACATGGTTGATATAAACTTCAGTTTCGGTGAATTTGGGTTCATGGAATCAGCAAAATCCCGATACATTGTTGAGATTATAAAATAAATCGGATATGAGATAGAGGATAATGTTTCAGGAAATCCCACCGCATGGTTTACAAAGTGAGGGACCGCCAAACCATCTCAACAGGAAAACCATGGCGGCATTCCCTCCTGAAATGAAAAAAAATTACTCCGGTCCCGATCGGTATCTCCATTAACTTTAAAAGCCCGGCGCCGGCAATCTGATGGTACAGGAATGATTATTTTACAAAAAAATAATCTGAATCGTTAAATCTTGGAGGAACTGTTATGAACGGATACACCCGATTTCTACTGGCAACATTTATAGTGATACTTCTGAGTATACCTGCATACGCTCAGAATCTGAACAGATTAAAAAAGGAAGCGATCGAGGAAGTGGAAAGTCGAAAGAAGTTTACCCAGCAAATGGTCGATATGATTTTCAGTTTTAGCGAGCTTGGATTTCAGGAGATCGAAACGTCAAGGTATATCACGACGATCCTCAGTGAGAACGGTTTCGAGATCGAAACGAATGCTGCCGGTATCCCAACGGCCTGGTTTGCGCGGTGGGGTTCAGGCAGACCGGTAATTGCTATAGGCAGCGATATTGACGGACTGCCGGAGACGTCACAGAAACCGGGAGTCGCCTATCATGATCCGCTGATCGAGGGAGCGCCCGGTCATGGTGAAGGACACAATTCGGGTCAGGCAGTCAATGTAACCGCAGCGCTCATTGTCAAGGAATTAATGGAACGGGAAAACATAGAGGGTACGCTTGTAATCTGGCCGGGCGTTGCTGAAGAACTTGTTGCAACAAAAGCATATTTCGTCAGGGCAGGCTATTTTGACGATGTCGATCTTACCCTGTTTTCTCACGTCAGCAATAATTTAAGCGTGCAGTACGGACCTGGAACAGGTACAGGCCTTGTATCTGTCGAGTACACCTTTTTCGGTCAGACCGCACACGGAGCAGGATCGCCCTGGAGAGGCAGGAGCGCCCTCGATGCAGTCGAACTCATGAATGCCGGATGGAATTTCCGGCGCGAGCACCTGCGCCCCCTGCAGCGGTCCCATTATGTCATTACGAACGGAGGGTCACAGCCAAATGTTGTTCCGTCGAAAGCGGCGGTCTGGTATTTTTTCCGTGAGATCACGTATGAAAACATAAAAAAGAATTTTGAAATCGGAACCACCACGGCAAAGGCGGCGGCAATGATGACTGACACAGAGGTCGAATCGAGAATACTCGGTACTGCCTGGCCGAGGCATTTTAACAAGACCATTGCCGAAACAATGTATGAAAATATCAAAAAAGTCGGTCTGCCGGAATGGACAGATGACGATCAGACTCTCGCAAAAGCGGTACAGAAGATAATGGGCGCCGAAGAACCGGAAGGACTTAAGACCGAGATCGAAGAGCTTCCTGAACCGATAACGGAGCCTGTGAGCGGAGGATCGGATGACATAGGCGATATTTCCTGGAACGTCCCAACCGTGACGCTCCGCTTCCCATCGAATATTTCGGGTCTGCCCGGGCATCACTGGTCGAGCGGGGTAGCCATGGCGACTCCGATAGCACATAAAGGAGCGACCGCCGGAGCAAAAGTGATGGCAATGACCCTTCTCGATTTTCTATTAAAAGATGAACTGGTCGAAGAAGCATGGGACTATTTCAACAATGTACAGGCAAAGGAAGAAAATTATATTCCCCTTATCAGTGAAACGGATATGCCGTCGATTGACCTCAATGAAGAAAAAATGGCGCTCTTCCGTCCGCTCATGAGGAAAAATTACTTTGACCCGTCACGGTACGAGACCTATCTTGAGCAACTGGGAATTGAATATCCCGTCCTGGAGAAGTAAAGCTTGAAATTTCACGGCTGAAAGTGGGGGATACGAAATTGCAATCCTATGCTAAAGAAAGGAGCACGAAACGTGCTCCTTTTTTAGTGCCGTATGGAGAGAAGAATACCGGACTATTGTATATCAAATGATAGAACAAAATCGTTGAAACTTGCTTTCCAGTTATTGATGGTCTTCTCGGGACCAGTCGCCTTGAAATGCCAGGAACCCGACTGTGTTTCCGCTATAGCCGCAATCATTGCGTAACCGTGCAGCTCATCGACCGGACCGCTCATCATCATTGGTGACCGTGACTTCATATAGGTTCCCGTAAAGGATACGACCGTTACCGGAATACCGTTGACATTCAGTCCTTCGATCTCTGCCTTATCCTCTGTGGCGCTTCCGTCCGGTTGTGAGAACTGTCCGAACCAACGCTGTATATTCTCGTCTGCCGAACCCCCAATTCCTGAAAATACAGCTAATTCAGCGGGCGCCATACCATCTGCACCAGGCAGACTATACTGCGCGATACGCATACTGCTCGCAGGCTGTTCCGGTATCCATCCCTCCGGTGTCGTATATATAAATTGACCGGATTGAGCTTGCTGCATCCGGGTCATGGGCTGCTGTGTCTGCATTTCCGAGGTGTCTGAGGAGGAGCATCCAACTGCAAAAATTACGGCAGTGAGTGTACCGAATGTGTAGTACCGATTCATTATTTTCTCCATGTTATTACGATATTTATCGTGTGAAAAAACACATTAATAAATTAGATGGTCAAATTCAAGTCCATTCTTGCCCCATCCGGGAATAGTAAACTGTTACCGGACAGGTTATTTATTAGCGTAGTCCGGTATATCCTCCCTGCAGGCCCTCATGTGAATATACTACCTGCCAGAGCTGATTATGCCGGGCACGAAAAGCGCCGGCACAGCTCAGTAAATAATAGGACCACATGCGGTAAAAGCGGTCGTCGTATCTCGATTTAAGGGATTTCCAATTATTTCTGAAATTCTTATACCAGGCCATGAGCGTTTTGTTATAATAGCCACCGAAATTATGCCAGTCCTCCATGACAAGCAATCCTTCAGCGGCTTTGGTAATTTCTTGTGCCGACGGTAACTTGAAATTGGGGAAGATATATTTATTGCTCCAGGGATCGTTATGCGGGCCTGATATGTTTCTGCCGATAGTATGAAGAAGGAAAAGACCGTCCGGTTCGAGGTGCCGCTTTACAGTATTCATGAAGGTCCGGTAGTTTTTAAATCCGACATGTTCGAACATCCCGACCGATACTATCCGGTCATATGTACCGCTTAGTTCGCGGTAATCACGGAAGAGCAGTTCGACAGGGAAACCACTGCACATTTCCCGTCCGGTTGCCACCTGATTTTCAGAAACCGCTATGCCGGTAACATGAACACCGTATTTCCGGGAAGCATAAAATGCGAACCCTCCCCACCCGCAGCCAATGTCAAGGATTCTCATTCCCGGTCGCATTCCAAGTTTTTGACAGATGAGTTCCAGTTTCGCTTCCTGTGCCTCATCGAGTGTCCGGGCATTTTTCCAGTAAGCGCAGCTGTAGATCAACATTTTATCGAGCATCAAGGAAAAGAGGTCGTTCCCGATGTCGTAATGGTGTTTCCCGATATGAAACGATCTTGACATTCGCTGAAGATTCATGACAGCGGTTTTTAGATAGGCAATGACCTGCCCCTAATGTTTGGGTCATTATTTAAGTTAGTCAATTCATCGATATATTCATTGTTGTATTATCCATTGGCCTTGAGACCGCATCCGGTGGTATAACTGCCTCGGGGGCGGGTGGCCGGTATCCAAGGGCACTATGCGGTCTCTTATGATTTTACTCATTTCGCCAGCGTTCCACAAGCACTTTTGCTTCGTGTAAGGTATCGAAGATTTCCCGGTTGAGCACTTCATCACGCAGTTTGCCATTGGAACGACTCACTATACCCGTTCTCCCATGGACTGCCTGGTTCAATATACAATGTTTTTACTCCCAGGCGCATGAGCCATGTCCGGACCGCTTGAGCAGTGAACTCTGTGCCATTATCACTTCTCAGGTGAACCGGAACTCCTCGCTGCACGAACAGTGTTGCAAGATGTTCTATGACGTCATTGTGAGTCAGCCTCCTGCCTGCCACAATTGCCTGACACTCCCGACTGTATTCATCTAATATTGTTAACAAACGCTAGCTCCTTCCCTCTCGGGTTCGTGCTTGCATGCAGTCATAACTCCAGACATGATCCCGGTACGCAGGTCGCAGCCGAATACACGAACCGTCATTGAGCCATAACCGTTTGCGCTTCGGCTGCCTCCGGGGAACTTTTAATCCTTCTCGACGCCACAAACGCTCCACTCTCTTATGATTGACCTTGCAGCCTTCTTGCTGTAACAGTGCGGTAATTCGTCGATAACCATACCGACCATACTGCGTGGCCAACTCAGACCATACGTTGCACTAACACCGGCTTCATCAGAAGGAGAAATCGGGCGATATTGATGAGTGCTGCGCGGTACTCCCAACACGGTACAGGCCCGGCGCTGCGAGATCTCGAGAGTCGTGCAAAGATGCTGCACCACCTCCCGTCGCTTCGCCGGGCTCAGAAGTTTTTTGCATCAACCGCCAGAGTCTCATTGAGGATTTGAATATCCAACTCTTTCTCGGCAACCAGGCGTTTCAGGCGGATAGTCTCTCTCTCTAACGCTTTAAATCGTTTCGCCTGATTCACCCGAAGACCACCATACTCCTTTCGCCAACGATAATAGGTCTGCTCTGTAACCTCAATCTGGCGAGCAGCTTGTTGAACCGACTGACCTTGAGCGAGCAGTACTTCTGCCTCTCGAAGCTTGTGGATAATTTGTGCTGATGTGTGAATTCTACGTGCCATTGATCTTGCTCCTTTCTTTTCAATCTAATCCCTGTACTCATATACTATCTGGATCAACTTTTGGGGGCAAGGTCAATTATTAACCAGGCTTCCTGGAGGTATTTGTCACAGCAGTGGATATTGGCTCCCTTTTTCTTTATCAATTTACAATATTCGAGGTTCAGGCTTCTGTATTCCGTAAAGTCTTTTACTTTTTTTCCGACAAACCACTTCGGTGTTTCTTCCTTATACACAAGCAGTTTTAAACACGTCTCACAGACCATTTTGCGGCAGAACTGGCACATCTGCACTTTTTCTTCCGTCTTGCATTCACTGCATTGATCGCTAAAAAAACCCATACTGATTTCCCCTTATTGGCACATACCGGTCATTTGAGAAACAAATGGCCGAAACCGATAGTTCTATATATAACATATTATTTTGGTGAATGCACGAAAAATCTTAAGTATTTATAACTTCCGAGCACGTATGTCATCTCCCGAACAGACCTATTTTCCCGGCCGGTATTGGCATGATCTCGGGGACGGGCGCGTTCAGTGCGATCTCTGTCCCCGGTACTGCCGGCTTCATGAAGGACAGCGCGGGTTCTGTTTTGTCAGGATGAACCATGAAGACGGTATGGTCCTGACGACCTACGGAAGAAGCAGTGGCTTTTGCGTGGATCCGGTCGAGAAAAAGCCACTCAATCACTTTTTCCCCGGATCGAGTATCCTTTCATTCGGGACCGCCGGGTGTAATCTCGGGTGTAAGTTCTGTCAGAACTGGGACATCAGCAAATCGAAGGAAATGGATACGCTTGCGGATAATGCCTCTCCTGAAACGATAGCAGAATCGGCGAAACGGCTCGGATGCAAGTCCGTTGCATTCACCTATAACGATCCCGTGATCTTCGCCGAGTATGCCATCGATATTGCACAGGCCTGCAGGGAACAGGGTGTGTATACCGCTGCGGTCACGGCAGGTTACATCTCCGAAACGGCGCGGGAAGAGTTTTACGATAATATGGATGCCGCAAATGTCGATCTCAAGGGATTCACGAAGGAATTTTATAAAAAAGTCTGCCTCGCAGAATTCGAACCGGTCCTTGAGACGCTGAAATATCTGAAATATGAGACCGATGTGTGGTTCGAGATAACGACGCTGCTCATTCCCGATGCGAACGACAGCGATGCGGAACTCCATGAACTTGCCGAGTGGGTCGCCGGCTCTCTCGGCGAAGACGTTCCCCTCCATTTTACCGCATTTCATCCCGATTTCAAGATGAGGGACCGTCCCGCCACACCGCCCGCAACGTTGACGAGAGCGCGTAAGATCGCCCTTTCCAAAGGAATCCGGTATGTCTATACCGGGAACATCCATGATGCCCCGGGGAGCAGTACCTACTGCCCCGGATGTAAAAGCCTGGTGATCGAGCGCGACTGGTATGAGCTTGGGGCGTACAACCTCGACATGAACCGCTGTGCCTCGTGCGGACACGAGATCGCAGGACGTTTCAGCCCCGAAGGGAAGGAAAACTGGGGTAGAAAACGCATGGCCGTCCGCCTGGGAGACGGGTTGTAAGCAAAATCGCTTAAGACAATAAAATACTTTTGACAGGTCGGGACATTTAAAAAGAGAAGAGGTAGAGCAGGTTTTCACCCCATCTTGCGGAGGTATTCGAAGGTGTAAATGCCGGTGTTGTGCCCGTCGCTCCAGTGAATCTTGGCGGCGTATCTGCCGACGAGATCGATATTGAGAGGGTGGACGTCGTCGGGAATGAGTTCGGGTCTGATAATGGCTTTGCCGGTCATTTCTTCAACACAACTCGCGCACGGACAGGCGAGGCGGAGCTCCCGTGCGGGATAGATGATCTCGCGGCCGTCCTTCCATCTGATCTTCACATCGAATTCATTCGCGCGGCCGATCTCCTCGGGAATGATTGCGGGAGAGGTTGTTTCCATAACGTTTAAAATGTTACTTTGACTTCCTTGTGTTTGTCGGCAAGGTTTTGAATACTGACCTGTGCGGCGAGATTTTCCGCAACCGTTATGAAAGCTTTCGCTTCTGCCGATCCGGGTTTTGCAAGGACTATCGGCTTACCCTCATCGGAAGTTGTGCGTATATCGGTCGTCAGGGGGATTGAGCCGAGAAACGGTATGTCGAACTCTTTGCTTGTCTTTTCACAGCCCCCTTCGCCGAAGATCTTCTCTTCTTCTCCGCAGTGGGAGCAGATATATGAACTCATGTTCTCGATTACCCCGAGAACCGGAGTATGAAGCTGGTTGAACATGAGAATCGCTTTTCTTGCGACATTCAATGCGACGTCCTGCGGAGTGGAAACGACCGCCGCTCCTGTCAGCGGTATCGACTGACACAGGGTCAGTTGAATATCTCCCGTTCCCGGCGGAAGGTCGAGAACGAGGTAATCGAGTTCGCCCCAATCGACATTATTGAGAAACTGCTCGAGCATCTTGGCGAGCATCGGGCCGCGCCATACCACCGCCTGCTCCGTTTGGGTGAAAAATCCCATAGACATAACTTTTATGCCATACTGCACAAGCGGTATGACCATATTGCCGGCTGTTTCCGGCTGCCTGTTCACTCCCATGATCTGGGGCAGGCTCGGTCCGTATATATCGGCATCGAGCAGCCCGACCTTTGCGTCGGTCAGGCTGAGCGCGGCGGCAATATTGGCGCTGACGGTCGATTTCCCGACACCACCCTTACCGCTTGCAACAGGAATAATGTTTTTGACCTGCGGGAGCGTTTTCTGTTTTCTTTCGTCATGGGCAGAAGTCACCTTGGAGGTCATTGTAATATCAACCTCGTTTATACCCGGAATCTCAGAGACTGCATTGTACGCTTCATCTTGTAACTTTTCGCGGACCGGACATGCCGGCGTTGTCAATTCGATCGCAAATGAAACTTTTCCGTCCGATAATACAATATCTTTAACAAAGCCGAGGGTCACAATGTCGGTGTGCAAGTCAGGGTCCTGGACCTGCTTGAGAGCATCTAAAATGGTATCTTCATTCACTTTCAACTCCACAAAAATTCTGTTGAATTTGCTGCAATAACGCACTATCTAATGGAATTTCACGTACGCGGGACACGTGATCTAATACATGTGGTAAATTTCAATATTACCAGATGCCCAATTTGTCTTTCACTTCGTCGGAAGCCATCGTCTTGGGATCCCACTGCGGTTCCCACACGACCTGCACATCCGTTTCTTCAACACCCGGGAGAGTCTTGAGTGAATTATTGACACTTTGGATGATCACCGGTCCGTAGGGACACATCGGAGATGTTAGGGTCATCTCAACGCTAACTTTTTTGCCTTCATTTTCCAGATCAACCCCGTATACAAGGCCGAGTTCGACAATGCCGAGATTGACTTCCGGATCGACGACCGTTTTTAATGCTTCAAATACTAAATCCTCTGATATCAACATTGTTTCTATACCTCCCGTTCGGTGGTAGTGGGGGCAGAAGATATGATGTCCGTCTGCCAGGCCCCGATCAGATCTTTGAGCGTCACCCAGGAGAGCAGGGCACATTTGACCCGCGAGTGATATTTAGACACTCCTTCAAGCACGTCAAGATCTCCGAAATCAACATCTTCCGGTATTCCATTCCCGAGCATCATTTCTCTGAAAGATTCGGCTATGCCCAGAACTTCTTCGATGTTCTTGCCCGGCAACAGTTCTGCAAGCATCGATCCTGATGACACACTTATTGCACACCCGCTTGATTCAACCGACACGTCTTCAATGCTGTCATTATTGAATTGCACACGGATTAACACTTTATCGCCGCAGATAGGGTTATACCCGTACTTTTCGAGATCAACCCGCGTAACATCGTGCTTTCCTCGCGGATTTTTGTAATGATCGAGGATCGTATCCTGGTATAACGCGTCCAGTCCATCATTGCTCATATTTAAAGAACTCCCGCGCTCTTCTTATTCCATTAACAAGGGCGTCGACATCCTGCATATCGTTATAGATATAAAAACTGGCCCGGGCTGTGGCGGGAACATTATATTTCCGCATGAGCGGCTGAGCACAATGATGGCCCGCCCTGATCGCAATACCGTATGAATCCAGAATTGTGCTGAGATCGTGAGGATGGATCAACTCATCGAAAAACGTAACGACTCCTGCTCTGTCTTCTCTATTTCTCGGACCGAACAATCTCAATTTCGGTATGGTATCCAACTGTTTTATCGCATATTCGGTCAAAACTTTTTCATGTGCTCGAACAGCGTCCAGACCGACTTTTTCAAGGTAATCGATAGCGGATGAAAAAGCAATGACATCGGCATAATTCGGTGTTCCCGCTTCAAATCTCCACGGTATATCGGCCCATGTTGCGCTGTCAAGATAAACCTCCTTGATCATTCCACCTCCTCCGACCGTCGGTTGCATTGCGTCGAGAATTTCCGGCTTCGCATACAGAACACCGATCCCCGTCGGTCCAAGCATTTTATGGGCGGAAAAAGCGAGAAAATCGCAATCCGATTTCGGAGTGTTGAACTTCAAGTGCGGAATTCCCTGAGCGCCGTCCAGAACGGTCACAGCATTGTAATGATGTGCCGCATCGATTATTTCCGGTAAGGAATTGATCGTGCCAAGTACATTTGAAACAATGGTCACGGAGACGAGCTTTGTTTTCTCCGATAATATTCTATGATAACTTTCCATATCGAGGTAGCCGTCATCGTTCACCTCGATGTATTTCAACACCGCGCCTGTCTCGCGGGCAAGCAGGATCCACGGAACGATGTTGCTGTGATGCTCCATCTCGGTAAGTATGATCTCGTCGCCTTCTTTGACGTTCGCCCGGCCCCACGATTGTGCAATAAGATTGAGAGATTCCGTCGTGTTTTTCGTGAATACGATACCGCGCTCATCGACACCGCCGATAAAATTCGCTGTTTTCAACCTGAGCGCTTCGTAGGCGCTCGATGATTCCTCTGAAAGCGTATGGACTCCCCTGTGTATATTCGCATTTGAGGTTCGGTAGAAAAACGACAGGGCATTAATAACCGATGATGGCTTCTGCGTTGTGGCAGCGCTGTCAAGATATACAATCATATTGCCCTTGATCTTCCTGCCCAGGATAGGGAAGTCTTTGCGGATCGACTCCACATCGATCGTGTTCAAGGTCATCGTCTCCGAATCGGTCGGCGATTTTGTAGCTGTTTGCATGGTCATAGTGTTTTCTTGATTATTAATCACTGATTTCTACAAATATTTCACCGTTGTTAACGGTGACCGGAAATGTCTGGACAGGGCCATAGGCCGGCATTCGTGTCATGGCGCCGCTTGTAACGTCGAAACGTGCACCATGCCGGGGGCATTCAATTTCACATCCGTATAGTTTTCCTTCGCCGAGCGGTCCGTTATCGTGCGAACACACATTTTCTATTGCGTAAAATTTTCCTGCAACGTTACAGACGGCAACGGAAATGTCCTCGACTTCGAACACCCTTGCTTCGTCTTCACCGATTTCTGTAGTGAGTCCTACCTTGACCAGCACGTCACTCAAATGTCCAGCCTCCGGTCAACCTGTTGGTGATATATTCACCGAGATGTCCTCTCAGAATCTCCGGGACACGCTTGAGCGCATTATCCATAAATCCTTCGACAATAAGCTGGATCGCTTCATTTTCCGGAATCCCCCTGCTTCTCAAATAGAACAGCTGATCACTGTCCGGAGGGCCCATGGCCGCACCGTGCGAACAACGGACTTCGTCCTGATTGATTTCCAGTTCCGGGATAGATTCCACACGGCATTTTGGCGACAGGAGAAGATTCCTGTTCTCCTGATACGCCTCGCTGTACGGCGCTTTATTATCGATCACGATCTTCCCGGAATAAGCAGACCGGGAACGGTCCTTCAGGACCACTTTAAAGTTCAGATTGCTCAGAGTATTAGGGGCGTTATGAGTATGTATGGTATAATGATCGAAATGCTGACGCTTTTCCCCGAGCAAAAAACCTTCCAGCAGACTTTCGCTGCCTTTGCCGTCCAACAAGGTCCCATAATTCGCTTTCGTTATATGCCCCCCGAATGCTGCGATACCGGTGAATGATCGCGCATCTCGTTCGGTACGCGATCGGTGCGTAAAGAACATGTTTGACCCGGAACGCAGATTTTGCACTGTCATGTAGTGCAGGTGCGAGTTTGTTCCGACAAATGTTTCAGCGGCAATGTTGCTATAGTTTCCGTTTGCCGCTTCGGGGCCGCCTGTATATTCGTCTATTAATGCCGCACTCGCACCGTCATCCAGTATCACAAGTAATCTCGAAACGAAATTTCCTTCCGCCGGGACAGATGTTAACAGATGGAGCGGCTTGTCGATTATGACATTTTGCGGAACGTGAACGATGATACCGCCTTCCCATGCTGCGCTGTTCAATGCCTCAAATTTCCCGAATTCCGGTCCTACGAGATTTCCGAAATACGGTTTTACCAGTTCTGGTTTCTCAAGGGCAGATGTCGCCAGATCGCCGGCAAACACTCCTGATTTTTGAAGTTCGGGTGAAAGCAGGATTTTTATCTTGTTTCCGTCACTACAGTATACGAATCCGCTTATATCTCCGTTGTCAAACCGTTTTTTCAATGATTCGGGAATCTCCGCTAAACCGGAAGAAGCGATGGTAACACCATTACCCGAATATTCAAATTTAGACGGGTCCGTATAACGCCATAAGTGCGGTATCCTGTCGGGAAGCGGCATGTCCCTGTAAACGTCCCAAGCTTTTTCACGCATTGATTTCACCCACGCCGGTTGATCCGCTTCTAAAGCAACGGGTCCGGAATGGTCTGTATCGGTACTGCTCATTCAATCTCCTTATTGGTAAATGCTTTGAAATTTTTTTCAATGTCCACTATTGATTATCCTAAAGTATCGGGAAATGCTGCGCACGCCTCGATCAAGCGGATAGCCTCGACGCTGAATTCGAGTGGCAATTTTTTGATGATGTCAGCACAAAATCCGGTCACGATCAGCGCAACGGCCTCTTCTTCGGGGATACCCCGTGACATAAGGTAAAATAATTGTTCTTCACCCACATTTCCCGTATAAGCCTCATGTTCCATGGTCGACGTCGCATTCCGGACGTCGATCGAGGGGAACGTATTTGCAACGCACTCGCTGCCTATCATCATCGAGTCACACTGAGAAAAATTCTTAGCGTTTTCAGCGTTCGGCATTATTCGGACCATGCCCCGGTAGGTTTGCCGGCCGTGTCCGGCTGAAATGCCTTTTGAAACGATTCTACTGACGGTGTTTTTGCCGATATGTATCATTTTCGTACCGGTGTCTGCCTGCTGGTAATTGTTTGCAACTGCGACCGAATAGAACTCTCCGACCGAATTGTCTCCTTCAAGTATACAGCCTGGATATTTCCATGTTATGGCGGACCCTGTCTCAACCTGTGTCCAGGATATTTTCGAGTTTTTTCCTTTGCAGAGTCCCCGCTTTGTCACAAAGTTAAAGATCCCTCCTTCGCCATCTTTATTGCCGGGATACCAGTTCTGGATGGTGGAATACTTGATCACGGCATTGTCGTGAGCAATAAGTTCGACAACAGCCGCATGGAGCTGATTTTCATCGCGCATAGGAGCGGAACACCCCTCAAGATAGTTGACAAAGCTTCCTTCTTCGGCAATGATCAACGTTCTTTCAAACTGTCCTGTATTAGTTGCGTTGATTCTGAAATAGGTCGAAAGGTCCATCGGACATTTTACACCTTTTGGTATGTAACAGAACGATCCGTCGGAAAATACTGCGGAATTAAGCGCGGCAAAATAATTATCCGTGTAAGGTACGACGGACCCGACATAGTGCTTCACTAGGTCGGAATGGTTTTGGAGCGCTTCGCTGAAAGAACAAAAAATGATACCCAGGCGTTCTAAATCTTTTTGAAATGTCGTCGCTATCGAAACACTGTCAAACACCATGTCGGTAGCAACTCCGGAAAGCCCCGGCAAATCCTCGTCGGTCAGTTTGACCCCGGCAAGCCGTTTCTGCTCGGCAACCGGGATCCCGAGACGCTCATACGTTCTTAAAAGTTCCGGATCGACCTCATCAAGGCTGTTCAACTCGGGCATGTCTTTTGGAGCGGCAAAATATGATATTGCCTGATAATCGATCGGACTATAATGAACATCTGCCCAGGTCGGCTCTTTCATTGTCAGCCAATTCCTGTAAGCTGCCAACCTCCATTCCAGCATCCATTCCGGCTCGTTCTTCTTTTTTGAAATAAGCGTTATGATATTTTCATTGAGTCCGGGAGGTATGAGCTCCTGTTCGATATCGGTAACCCAGCCATGCTGGTATTCCTGGGTGATCTCATTTTCTATCTTCTTGACTTTTTCAATATCTGCCTCGTCCATCAATTCGGCAGTCTTATATTTCTGTTCGATTGCGTCCGGTTTTTCACTCATGCCAGTACCTCCGATGAATTTTCAGGCTCTTTTTCAAGCCAGTCATAGCCCTTGTCTTCGAGTTCAAGCGCCATCTCCGGTCCGCCGGTCTTAACGATGTTTCCATCTATGAACACATGCACCCGGTCCGGTTTGACGAAATTAAGCATTCGCTGGTAATGGGTAATAAGTAATACTCCGACGTTTTCATTACAAAACTCATTGATGCCCTGCGCTACAACCTGAAGAGCATCGATATCGAGACCCGAATCGGTTTCGTCGAGAATGGCGACCGAAGGCTGCAAAATGGCGAGCTGTAAGATCTCCAGCCGCTTCTTCTCACCGCCGGAAAAGCCGTCATTTACATACCGCGTAGCAAACGATTCATCTATATTAAGATATTTGAATTTCTCCTTAAGGTCTTTTCTAAAAGTTTTGACACGGACATCACCATCGGGAAAAGCTTTTAATGCAGTTCTCAAAAAATTTGCTACGGTCACACCGGGGATAGCAACGGGATACTGCATGCAGAGAAATAATCCTCGCAATGCCCGTTCGTTCGGTTCAAGGTTTGTAACGTCCTCGCCGCGTATCACTACCTTACCCTTAGTGATTTCATAATTCGGATGCCCCATGAGAGCATTCGCAAGGCTGCTTTTTCCCGACCCGTTCGGTCCCATGATCGCATGCTTTTCTCCTGCGTTGATCGTGAGATTAACGCCCTTGATTATCTCTTTATTCCCAACCTTCACATGGACGTTTTCAAGTCGGATAAGCGGTTCACTATTAGCCGACATCTTTTTTCTCCTCATGAATATCGCTTTCGGCCAAATATTGTTCGAAAGCTTCTTTTAATATCATAGCGATCATTTCATCGCTTCTTGTTTCAATATGCTGACGTTCCATAACGAATGCCAACTCGCCGTCGTTAAAGAGCGCAACTGCCGGAGACGAAGGAGGATAACCTATAATATAGCTTCGTGCTGTATCCGTTGCTTCGAGGTCCTGACCTGCAAAGACCGTTGTCAGTTTGTCGGGTTTTATGCTGCTTTCCGCAAGCGAGCGTAAGACGCCCGGCCGTGCCTGGCCAGCTGCACATCCGCATACGGAATTAATCACGAGCAATACCGAGCCTTCTTTTCCGGACAGGGCGGCATCGACATCTTCAGAGGTCAGTAATTCCTGAAAACCGTTTGCGGTCAAATCATCCCGCATCGGTTGAACTAATTGGGGATCGTAAGGCATAACTGAGTCCTTTCTCTAATGAAATCTATTGAAACCGATTATATTGACAGAGTACAATACATGAATTATACGGCAAAACATGAGCAGCAGTTGGAGATGAGACGTTTCAATGCGTTTGCGCCCGCTCACTGCTACAATGATGTGCGCACTGACACCGGAACGCTCGTTTTTGCATTGTACTGAAACCATGCATTCGCGGTTTTTTCATTGACATTAAGATCTTTCAGCATTGTAGTGCCGAGGATTTGATTAACAGCACGATTTACAGTGCTCCAGAGCGCTCTTACAGAACATTCAGTTGTGTTCACACAGACGATGTCTATTCCCGTGAATTTGCTGCACATTCCTATTTCGAATAACGGGCCGTCCAAAATATTCAGGATATCAAGAACACTTGTCTGTACAGCAGGCCGGGTAAGCTTATAGCCGCCATTTTGTCCGCGAGTGCTTTTGATCAATCCTCCTTTGAGCAAAATTCGCATGAGTTTTCCGACATAATGAGTTGTTAACGCTTCATTCTTCGCAATCTCTTCGATTGTGAGGGGTCCGTTGTCCTCATGTCTTGCCAATTGAAGCATACAACGTAAGCCGTATTCTTCCTGTGCAGTGAATCTCATAGACACCCCTTCTTTTCGATCCAAAGGATTGTTTTATCCACATTATTGTTTAATATAAGTAAAGAATACTAAAAAGTCAAGTATGGTTCTCGATTTTTTTTCAAATGCAAGTTTAAGTGATTATTTTGAGCGATTGACATTTCCAGGAATGTACGTAATGTAATCTGTTATCTACGGATAGTGTTCGGAAAATTGCCCCCGGATCAGAGAAACTATTCATCGTATGTGTTCTCAGCTATGACAAAAGCGACTGCCCGGTTTTTGTCGTGTGAGAGGCTGAGGTGAAATGTAATCGATTTAAAATATAATTGCACATCGTCCGGTGTAGTTCTGAGTTTGATGAACGGTTTTCCCGAATCGTCGTTACGGATTTCAACATCGAGCCAGTCAATATGGATAGATTTTGGAATGGCTTTTCGCAGTGATTCTTTTGCGCAAAAGCGGGCGGCAAAATGCGGAGAGGGGTCTTTATGTTGTAAGCAATGATCGATTTCATGGGGGGTGAATAATTTTTGGTAGAATTTTTTGTGAGACCGGAAAGGTTTATCCCTGAAACGCTGAATTGATTCAATGTCAATTCCGATACCCGTGATGCAGCTTTTTGACATGTACTCGTTAAAAATAGATAGAGAAGGACTATACGCATACTTGAGCCGCAGTATCCGTAAATAATGTGCGAACCGTTAATCCGTCAGGTACATTCTGAACCACTCGACGGTTTTATCAATAACCGATTCAAAAACGGGATTAGAACCGGAGAAAGGATGGGAGGTACCAAACGTATGCGTCCCTTCCGGTAAAATTTCCAACCTGGTTATGGATTTACTCGAAGCTTCGAAAATCTCCTGGGCCGCCTCGTACGGCACGGCTTCATCTTTATATCCGTGGACTATGAGATGGGGGAGACCGTGCCTGGCTTCAGCTTTTAGAATATTCCGCTCCAGCGGATTCCGCTCGAGATCATTTAAAAAATCGACGTTCATACGCATTGTCTGTTTTGTACGTGCATTTTCAGATTCGATATAACCTTGACTTCGCCATTCAATCCGGTTGTCAAGATATGTGTCAAAATTAGAAACGCTCGCCCATGTGGCAAGACATTCAATAGTGCTGTTTTGACTGGCGTACAATATTGTGGTCGCGCCCCCACGGCTGTGCCCGATGAGCCCTATCTTGGGTTTCCGGGTAATTTCTTCAAATTCGTTTCCATTATTTACAGCCTTCAAAAGAAATGCGATATCTTCGAGCTCTTTACCGATGGTGTTTGATGCAAATTTGTTAAGCTCTGAAAAATTCTGGAGATCCGGGCCGATGCCGTTGTGAGAGAAATTGAAAGATATTATAAAAAAACCGTTGGAACAGAATTTATCCATTGCATACTGCCAGCCGCCCCAGTCCATGAACCCTTTAAAACCGTGACAAAAAATGATCACCGGTTTTCCTTCCGGATGTTCGGGAATTCTAAAGTTGCCATTTATGTAACGGTCAGGTACTAATTCGAATACAAATGCTCGTTTTTGCATAAGATTGCTTACTCGCTAGATTTTATGAAAATATAATGAGATAAATATGAAAAAGCAAGGTGTCTGCAATGCAATATAGGAAAAATAAGCTGTTTTTGGTACGGATTACCGGGGGGTGACCTGTGAGACATGTCTTATTTAAACTGGATATATAATTGAAAAGACGTACTCGTACGTGGCGTTATCTTTCGATTCTTTGATCGTTCAGACAGCGATTTATTGCGTCGATATATTCTTTTATGAGAAACGGTTTTTCCAAATAATACGTATCGATATGCTCAAAAAAATCTTTCGTTTCTTTGCTTACCGTATCTCCTGTTGTAAAGATAATTCTCTTTTCAAGACCAGGTTTCGCTTTTTGAATTTTGCTATAAAGCTCGATACCGTTCAGTCTGCCGGGCATTTTAATATCACTCAAAATGATATCAAAATCCAATTTTTGTATCTTTTTTAATGCCTGCTCGCCATCATATGCTATTTCAATCTTACACCTGTAGTTGTTGAGAACGTCTTTCTGGAATTCTATAAAATCTTTTTCGTCGTCGATTATGAGGATTTTAGTAGAAGAATTGATTGTATTTGTTTCCGGGTCATTTTTTTCTTTGAAGTGAGCGGTAACAATTGGGAGCACAAGCGTAAACTTTGCACCGTCTTTGTATGTGGAATCGAGGAAGATTTCTCCATTATGCTCTTTCATTAATACCGAAGCTCAAACTTAAGCCAAGCCAGGTTCCTCTGCCGACATCCTTCGTGGTGAAAAATGGCTCAAATAATCTTTTCCGGTGATCCTCAAGGACTCCGTGGCCGGTATCTGCGGAATTCAATAATAATGGTTTTGTCGTCACTATGCGTCGTTACTTCTAATAGTTTTTCATTGTCTTGTGATACCATCGAATCATACGCATTCGAAATAATGTTGAGAAATACCTGTTTAAGTTGCTGTGGATCGCCGACGGTCGGGGGGATGTTTTTCTGGATACTTTTTTTAAGAGAAATGTTATTTACCATGAATTGATATTCAAAAAATCCGATCGTTTCTTCAACAATTGAATTGATATCGATGGTTTCATTATGCACTACTTCTTTACGGGAGAATTTGATTAGATTTTCGACAACTTTTGCGCAGCGCATAGTAGCAGTATGTACTTTTTTGAGACGTTTTTTTTGTTTTGCCGGCATATCATTTGAATCGATCATCAGATCAATAAGTCCGATCACAATCGTGAGCGGATTATTCAGTTCATGTGCGACCCCGGATACCAGTTGACCGATGGATGCAAGTTTTTCTGACTGCACCAACTCATTTGTGCGCTTTTCAATTACCTCCTCAAGGTCTTTTGTATAGTCGGAGAGCTTTTTTTCTGCAATTTTGAGTTTTTTAAGAACCTCTTCACGCCTGTCAGATGATTTTTGAATGTTCCTGACCAGATCAACGTTTTTGAGTACATTCGCAATCTGGTTCCCGATGATCTGGAAAAGTCTGTCGTCGTCTTTTATAAATGCATCCGTTTCGGGGGCGCTGAGAACAAGAATGCCTACTGCAACTTTAGCAGAGATTAGCGGCAGACAGAGAACAGATTGCATTGAGTCCGGAAGCAGCGGATCACCTTTGTATCGATTATCCTTAGCGTTATTTTTTATATATACGGATTTTCCGGAATTCAAAACTGCGCCGGCAAGGCCGTCGGACAACGAAAAAGCATTAATTTTTGCATCTTCAAAAAATTCTCCTTCATCATCTCCAAGACGTTTTGATGATTTGAGCAGGAGTTTGTTCTTCTTGTTATTGAGAAGATAGAGCGAGCAGAATTCTGCATGAATTTCGTCAAGAATAATTTTCGTGATTTCCAGACAGACTTTCTTTTGATCTGCAGAATCGACCAGAGAGTCGGCAATTCTCTTGACAATTGACAACTCCCGAAGTTTATGAACAAATTCCTCGGTCATATACTGCAAACTCTGCTCGAGATACGAATGTTTTATTTCAACATCGTGATCGATATGTTCAATTTGTTTCGGCATATTCTCTTTTACAGTAGTAATTCAAGAAAATTATCGATCTCTTTACGTTTATCAAGTAAGGCTTTTTTAGCATTATTGAGATTTTTTGAAGTGAGTTTAAGTTTACTTTCAGCCAGACTGTTAATAGGCAGTACCATTTCGTCGCCGCTATTGCCGATCCCGTTATTTTTAACCAGGAAATTGGAGATATGAGCTATAAGCGCTTCCCGCTGAAAAGCGTGAGGGCAGACGTCGATAGAATGATGATATTGGATCCCGGCGATGATGGAATCCGGGAACTGCCAGCGGGTGCATAACCAATTCCCAGCATCCTGATGGTTAAATCCAAATGTCTTGTCCTCACATATATGCAATTCTAAATTAAGTGCACGCGCTTCGAAAACTGCTTCATCGAATTCAGACTGGTTTATAAATGATAGAGCCACTTTGCCTATATCATGCAGGAGACCTATTAAATATGCACGGGCGGGATTCTCATAGGCGATTTCATTCGCAATAATGCGTCCTGCCTCACCCGTAGCTATGCTGTGTTTCCAGAATTCGACCTTGTTAAATTCATCACCATCAACCTTATCCGCCAGGGTTTTTAAAACAGATACGCTTACCGCCGTATTAAAACCGATAACGATAATTGCCCGGGTGATATCTTCAACATGCTTTGCATAACCATAGTATGCCGAATTAGCGAGCTTGAGAATTGCAGCGGAGATAGACTGGTCTTTCACAATGATATCCTGCAGGTCCTGGGCAGAGGATTTTTGATTGTTCGATGTCGAGATTATTTTTTGAAGAACGACCGGAATTGAAGGGAGGAGCTCCAATTTCTGAATCGCTCTCCGCTTTTTTGTTAATGCATCTTTTGATTGACCCATCTATGCTAGTCCTTATCTGATAGTATAAGGATTTCCATGTGTGCGTTACAACATTTGTTCACGGACATCATCACATTTTTACCCTTATGGAAAAAAAGTAATAAAATTAGATGCGAGTTCCAAGTGAAAAGTATATTGTATTGTTTTTCGAAGCATTTGTTAATATTCGTCTTATACCGAATTATTCCATTGTATATAAGATCAAACCAAAAGTAAAATAGTTAGCATAAAGATTCTGTTGGAACAATTTTTATTATTGTATATATTTTGTGTCGTCCTGAAATTATAAATACTGCTATCGTAATTTGAATCGAGGGATATCATGGTGTACGCTAAACAGAAATTCTCATATCCGGCTTTTATTGTATCGGTCAGTATAGGATTTGTTCTCTATAGCGGATTATTGTATGGGCAAAATCCGGTATATTTGTCTGGACTGATGGACGATATTCGAAGAATAAGCGGAAAATCGAATGAAGAAAGACTTCTGGTTCTTCAGAATATCCTGTCTGAAAAACAAATTTCGTATTCGGTTGAACCGTTTTCAACGATAAACGAACGTAACGGCAGAAGAGTACGGGGAAACAATCTCGTAGTAACTTTGGGTTCGGGAACAACCGATTGCGTTGTCGGGGCGCACTACGATAAAGTCGATGTTGGAAGCGGTCTCATTGATAACGGCTGCTCGGCTATAATTCTAACACGGTTGGCGGAATCGCTCAGGAATGAGGATTTGAATCACCGTATCAGGATCGTGTTTTTTGATCAGGAAGAAGCCGGGCTTATCGGATCGTCCGAGTTTATTAAGTCGCATAAAGATGATCCGATCGTATCGATGATCAATCTTGATGTGAACGCATACGGTGACATGACCATGATGGGGCCGTCCGGTTTGACCGGCATAAACAGATTGTATAGATTGGCTCAATCGATTTGTGTGGAAAAAGGTTTCATTTTTACCGTTTTTCCCAAATTCGGAGGTAGTGACAATATCAGCTTTCAAAGGGCAGGCATCGAGAATATCTCGATTGGAAGCGCCCCCGCGCAGGAAGCCTATCAATTCTGGCTGGCGCTGAACGCCGAAGACGATTTCAAGCCCGCCGGAACACCGAAAGTTTTTACAATGCTCCATGCTGCCAACGATGCGATCGAAGCTGTTGATCCCGCATCGATGACCCGTATCTACTCTATTGTGCTTGAAATGGTAAAACGTCTCGATAAGAATGATTGAAGTACAGTCCGTAACATACCTTTGTTTCAATAGAAAACAGTTACAACCGTTACTCGCGCGAAGATGAAAAGTATTCTCCGAAAAGTCCGCTCCGGATTCGTTGCATTATGTGTCATAGCATACACGGTAGCAGGATCTATTATTGTTTTTGCGCTGTTTCCGTTCTTCGGACGAAGAGCATACCTGGATATAGCTACCAGGATCTGGGTCAGACTTATTTTATGGACAGGTGGCGTGCGGGTTACCGTTGAAGGATTGGAACATATTTCCGCGGATGAGGATTACGTATTTGTTGCCAATCACCAGTCACATTTTGATATTCCTGCGTGTATTGCCGCTATCCCTGCGCGATTGAGAATGATGGCAAAAAAGGAACTGTTCCGGATTCCGTTATTCGGTTGGTCAATGCGGATAGTAGGACATATAGTAATTGACCGGGAAGATCGTGACAGAGCATTAAAAAGTGTTGACCAGGCAGTTGAACGTTTAAAGCATGAGAATATCGCTCCGGTAGTGTATCCCGAAGGGACACGCTCCCCCGACGGGAGGATAGGACAATTTAAAAAAGGAGCATTTGTACTTGCGATAAAGTCCCGGCGGCCGGTTGTGCCCGTCACCATCATAGGAAGCAGGGAGGTCCTGCCAAAAAATTCCATAGAAATTCATTCCGGAACAATTAGAGTATATATCGGCAAACCTGTACCGACAGATTCTATGCAAATTGCTGACAGGGAAAAGCTTGCTCATATGGTCCGTTCTGTAATTGAAAATACGCTACATGAAAAAATTGAAGAAATTTCTGATAAGGGTTCCCGATGAGCCTTTGGCATCGGAGGGTGAAAGCAAACGTTCGTCTCCTTCACATAAATAGTTGTATTCAGGGCATCCCGTTAGCACAGGATGCCCTGAAAATTACATCTTGAAAGAGAAAGTAGTGTATTAATCCATCTGTTTTCGTAAAAATGCCGGAATATCCAGGTCTTCCGGAACGAGCGACGACGCTTCATCAATATTGATATCCGTTTCTTTTTCAGCTTCTGTATTTATCTTGATACGTTCAAAAGTGGGCCGGTCCCGGTCCCTGATCGATATGTCCGGTTTGGTCAATTCTATGAAAGGATTGCCCTGTTTTTGTTTTTTCGGTCTGCCGTTAAAACCAGTTGCGATAACGGTGACTCGTATCGTATCATGAAGTTCTTCATCGACCACGGCGCCAAAAATAATATTAGCTTCTTTTCCGGTTGCGTCAAATATGACCGTAGTGGCATCGTTCACCTCGAACAAGGTCATATCCTTCCCGCCGCAAACATTGACAAGGACCCCTTCCGCACCATCTATGGAAATTTCTTCGAGCAGTGGACTAGAAATTGCTTTTGTTGCGGCATCTATCGCCCTGTTTTCGCCGTCTGCCGCACCCGTCCCCATAATCGCATCTCCCATACCCATCATGACAGTCCTGACATCGGCAAAATCAAGATTGACAAGCCCGGGAACCGTAACAAGATCGGAAATACCTTTTGTGGCTTGATAGAGAATGTCATCGGCCAATTTAAAGGCAGCCGAAAGAGACGTGTCTTTATCCACGATAGAAAGCAGCCGCTGATTCGGGATTACAATGAGTGTATCGACTTTATCTTTGAGTTGTGCTACTCCTTCATCGGCGCGGCTCATTCTGCACTTACCTTCAAAATGGAAAGGTTTTGTCACTATGCCGACCGTTAATGCCCCGGCGGCTCTCGCTTCTTCTGCAATGATCGGCGCCGCACCGGTCCCGGTGCCGCCGCCCATGCCTGCCGTTATGAAAACAAGGTCTGTATCGGCAAGTATTTCGCAGATCTTGGCTCTGTCTTCTTCCATTGCCTTCCGTCCGACGTCGGGGTTGGCTCCCGCTCCGAGACCTTTGGTTATTCCGCTACCGATCTGCAGCTTCATTTGGGCATTATTCGCATCGAGTGCTTGCGAATCGGTGTTAACTGCTAAAAAATCTACACCTCTCAGGCGCTCATGAATCATACCGTTCAAAGCATTTCCACCGGCGCCTCCGACACCGATTACTTTCATAATGGCGCCTTCGGTCAACGATTCGTCAAACTCAAAGGTCATGTCTTCCTCCTTCTGATTTAATATGGTTGTTCATGAATATTTCCGTTATTATTCTCGTTTGATTAATTTCTCTCTAAAAGAACTCAGCAAACCACTGTTTCATTCTGCCGTGAATCTTATCGTAAAGTTTCGATTCGTCTCCGGTAAAATATTCGCTCGACGACCGGTTATGATCGCCATAGATAACAAGCCCGACACCGGTCGAATAGATCGGACTCCGTGCCGAGTCGATAAGTCCCGAAATGTTTTCCGGGATACCCATACGGACAGGCATGTCGAAAACGGCTTCTGCAAGTTCCACAGCCCCCGGAATGAGGCTGCAGCCGCCGGTAATGACGATCCCGGAGGTTAATAGTTCGAGATAATCCGAATTTTTAATTTCCCGGAGAACAAGAGAAAAGAGCTCTTCCATTCTCGGTTGAATTATATTCGTTAATATTGACTTGGATACCTTTCTGGGTTCCCGGCCGCCGACACCGGGTACCCTGATATATTCTTCCTCTGTGCTATTATTAATGTAGCAGCAGCCATGTTCGAGCTTGATATTCTCGGCCTGTTCGGGCGGGGTGCGGAGACCGATGGCAATATCATTTGTCACGTTTTTTCCACCGAGGCCGATCACGGTTGTGTACCGGATGCTTCCGCCGTAAAAGAGCGCAATATCGGTTGTCCCTCCTCCAATATCGAGCAGTCCTACGCCAATATCGCGTTCATCGTCGCCAAGAACTGCATAACTGGAGGCGAGCGGTTCAAGAACAATATCCTGGACACTGAGTCCGGCGCGTTCAACGCTTTTATAAATATTTTGTGCGGACGATACCGCTCCCGTAACAATATGTGCTTCCACCTCGAGCCGGACACCGGACATTCCTATGGGATCTCGTATACCGTCCTGGTCGTCGACAATATATTCCTGCGGCAGGATATGAATTATTTCACGGTCTAAAGGAAGCGATATTGCCTTTGCCGCTTCAATGCCCCGTTCAATGTCCGCCTGACTGATCTCGCTGTTGACATTTGGGATTGCAACGATACCTTTCGAATTGAGGCTCCTTATATGATCTCCTGCAATACCGGCATAGACCGAATTTATTTCCACACCCGCCTGGAGCTCCGCTTCTTCAATCGCATTTTTTATCGATCTGACGGTTTTGTCGATATGGATCACCACACCTCTCCTCAGACCGTCCGACGGGCTTGTACCGACTCCGAGGATCTTAATCTCATTGAATTGGCCTTTTTCGGCAACGACGACGCCAATCTTTGTTGTACCGATATCAAGTCCTACAATGATGTCTTTGTCTGACATGTGAAACTCCTTACATTACATAAACTTAGTTAAGAGTTATAAAATTTTAGCCGGCCTCTTTGACAATGATCTGGTTTTCGTAATTCAGGTTTATTGAACTGATGCTCCCGGCCATTTGCTGTTTTTGGCAATACCGCAAAAAGTGATCGAGCTTTGCCAGCTTGGAATTATAATTTCCAGACCCGATTTCCACCCGGGTGCCGTTTCCGGTAAGGATCAATGACAAATCCCCGTTTTTTTTATAAAGAATCTCTGAAATTTGTGTATAGAGATCAGGGTATGATGATCGCATTAATCCAACGCAAGACAAGGCGTGGGTGATCCGTTCATCGGTAATCTGCATTCCGGGATTTGAACGTTTCAGCGATATGCCTGATAAAATGGGAAAATCTGCAACATGAGTGTCGTGTAGCTGCTTCGGCAGCAGATAACCCTCCATATCGATAAAGTAAATCTTATTGAATAGTATCATCGCAACCGGAACCCGCTCATCTATTGTTACCGTGAGAATTCCCGGAAACTTCCGCCCGATAGAAGCATAACGGACATAAGGATGAGCCTCCAGGCCCGCTTTTATCGAGAGGATATCCAGCTCAAATGTATTTTTATTCAGGTCCGCCGGTATAAGCGCTGATAAGATCTCCGGGGTAAGATACCGCGTGCCGCTCACCTCAACCTGTCTCAATTGAAACGTTTCAGAGTGTTGTATCCAGTAATTCACTCCGGCAGCGAGAAAATAAACTCCTCCGATACTGAGGGAAAGATACAACCCCTGTTTCAACCGCCGCAGGAGCCGGCGAAAATTCCTTTTTTCCCCATTCTTCCTGGTCATAAACTGACTGTTGTTCTCAGCTATTTTTCTTTTTTAGATTGAGAATAATTCTTTCACTGATATCCCAAACATCTCCCGCGCCAAGAGTCATTATTATTTCGCCTGGCCGGACTCTGTCTGTAGCTTGCTTGATGATCTCATCCTTGTCAGATACGTACCGGGTATCCGAATGACCGTGAGTTTGTGCCCATTGAGCGATCAATTCTCCCGTTATACCCTCGATCGGTTTTTCCCGTGCGGGGTAGATGCTGGCAATGATCACGGAATCGGCATCACCGAAACTTTCTCCGAATTCTCTGTAAAAATCCCGCGTTCTGCTGTACAAATGCGGTTGAAAGATCGCGGTAATTTTCCTGCCGCTCCATCCGGTCCGTGCTGCCTTGAGACTGGCTTTGATCTCTGTAGGATGGTGTGCATAATCGTCGATAATCAGTATGTCATTGATCTCGTCTTTTAACTCAAATCTCCGGAATACGCCTCTAAAATCTTTCAAAGCAGGACGTATCTTTTCTAACGGCACATCCAATTCCAGCCCGACGGCAATAGCCGCAAGAGCGTTTTTAACGTTGTGCATCCCCGGCTGGCGAATTGTGAATGTGCCGAGAGATTCATCGCCCCGGCGAACGGTAAAGTTGGATTCGAATTGTTCATACCGGACATTTTCGGGCTTAAGATCGGCATTCGGGTCTTCACCGTATGTTAGTATCCGCCGTTCCAGCTTGGGCAGGATATCCCTGATAGCGCTATCGTCGATACATGCGATTATGCTACCGTAGAAAGGTACTTTCGACGCAAATTCATAAAATGCATCTTGCAGTGATTTGAGTTCACTGTAAGAATCGAGATGTTCCATTTCAAGCGTCGTAATAACTGCAAGAGTAGGACTCAATGCTAAAAAGGACCTGTTATACTCATCCGCTTCAGTAATAAGATAATCTCCGGTACCGACACGGACGTGAGATTCAAGACTTTTGACCTTTCCGCCGACAACAATTGTCGGGTCGAGCCCTCCGGCGGTCAATACCTGCCCGACCATTGACGTTGTCGTCGTTTTTCCATGCGTGCCTGCAATACAAATTCCAAACTTCAAACGCATAAGCTCCGCAAGCATAACCGCTCTGCTGATGACCGGGATTTTTCTTGTGCGTGCTTCTATCAGCTCGGGATTATCTGCCGGGATTGCCGCAGAATAAATGACAACGTCAGGATCGGCAATGTTATCCGGACGATGATCGTATACAACACCGGCTCCGATATCCTTGAGACGCCGGGTTACTCCGCTTTCTACCAGATCTGATCCGCTTACACTGAACCCGAGATTTACCATTATTTCAGCAAGCCCGTTCATTCCGGCGCCGCCAATCCCTACAAAATGCAGGTGTTTGATTTTTCCGAATCGCATGTATTTCCGGTAGTTGTAAATTCAGCAAACGCATCACACTTTTCTTACATGCCGTGACAGGTACTCCCGCTGGTTCGAATTTCGTTTTCCGGTTTTTCTTTTATTGTACCGGGCGATATTTAAAAGCATACCGCATGCTCCGAGTGAACAAAGTATCGATGTTCCGCCGTAACTGATGAACGGAATAGGCAGACCGGTGGTCGGGAGCAGCCCGCTTGCCACCCCGATATTGATGAATGCGGCAAGCACAATGGCAATGGTTATTCCTATTGCAAGAAGGGAGCCGAATAAGTCCGGCGCCTGCCGTGCTATAACCACTCCCCGCCAGAATATCACGAGAAAAAGGGTAAGGACGAACGTTGCTCCCATAAAACCGAATTCTTCACCGATTATCGAAAAAATGAAATCTGTAAACGGCTCGGGAAGATACAATAATTTTTCTTTACTGTTCCCGATTCCCTGACCAAATATACCGCCGCTGCCCAGGCTGATAAGCGATTGGTTTATCTGATAATTGTTTCCTAACAGATCCGATTGTGGATTAAAAAATCCCAGTATTCTCTGAATCCTGTAGGGGGAATTAAAAACTGCAAGGTAGAAAAGGGGCAAAGCGGCCAATCCGGTAAACGCAAGGTGTTTTACCTTGACGTGTCCGAGATAAAAAATCATAATTGCTGTCGTCGTCAGAAAAACCGCACTCGAAAAATCCGGTTCCAGGAAGATTAACAGAGCGGTACCGGCAACGATCATAAGCAGTGGTAGATACCCGTCGACAAAACTCAAAAGTTTCTCATTTTTTCGTGAAAGTGTGTCGGCTAAGTAGAGTATCAGCGCATATTTGGCAAGTTCAGACGGTTGGAACGAATACTGTCCGACTTCGATCCATCTGTTCACACCCTTGACAGCGACAGACTGAATAAATAACATATAGAGGAGGAGTCCTACAGCACAGTAGAGGCCTACCTTTGCAATTCTGGAATAGAGGTGGTAGTCTATTTTCGACAGTACCAGCAATGCAATGAGTCCGAGACCGACCCGCACGAGATGTCGTTTTAAAAAGAAATGAGCATCACCGTATTTTACGGCCGCAACGGCGAAACTGGCGCTATATACCATTACAATCCCTATCACGGTGAGTACAAGAATCGAGATCAGAAGTGCAATATCGGTCGAATTTTTTTTTTCTGTCATATTATCACAAAACAATTTCAACTAATTCTGTTGTTTGTAAAGATTATTGACAAGATGTTTAAAAACCCGTCCCCGTTCTTCGAAACTGCTGAACATGTCAAAACTTGCGCAGCCGGGTGAGAAAAGGACCCTGTCTCCGTCACGGGCGCCTCGGAATCCGTTTTCTACGGCATCCTGAATGCTTTTCACTTTTGCTGCAGCCGGCACAAGGCCGCTCCAGGCATTTTCCATTCTGTCTGCCGCTTCTCCTATCAGGAGAAGGTTTTTTACGCGGTCTTTCAGAAACCGGTTTGCAACGGCAAGATCACTGCCTTTATCCTCACCCCCTGCAATGAGGATAACCGGACCTTTGAATGATGTGAGAGCAGCGATCATTGCGTCGATATTTGTCGCTTTAGAATCATTAATGAAGACCACGCCGCGTACTGTGCCTGCATTCTCGAGCCGGTGTTCGATCCCTTTGAACGATAGCAAACCCGATCGGATATCTTCAGCGCCGATTCCTGAGGATCCTGCGGCAGCGGCTGCTGCAAGGGCATTTGCAACATTGTGCGCCCCCGGTACGGGAAGATCATGCACTGAAGCAATCTCCTTTTCTTTTCCATTTTCGTAAAGACACATCGTATCTTTTCTGACCCCGGCGCCTCTATCGACCGCATTTTTGTTATCGAACCACCATTGGGCAGCCCTTCCCGGCGCGGTTATCTTTTGTAAATACGGATCGTTATGATTGAATATCAGGATATCGTCTTCCGACTGATTTTCTCCGATCCTGAGCTTGTTTTTACTATATTCGTCCATAGTCTTATGCCGGTATAAATGATCTGCCGATATATTCAATATCACCGCACTATGCGGACTAAAAGTAATTATTGATTCTAACTGAAAACTTGACACTTCCAATAACACTGTTTCATCATATTCAAGTTCAACCACAACATCCGAGAAAGCATCCCCGGTATTTCCGGCAGTCCGGGCGGGTCTTCCCGCAGCGCAGAAGATTGCGTCGAGCATCATGACAACGGTCGATTTACCGTTCGTCCCGGTTACTGCAATAACAGGATTTCTGCAAAATCGTGATGCCAGCTCCAATTCACCATAGACCGGAATACCGAGTTCCCGGGCTTTGATGAGTACCGGGATATCGAAACCGATTCCCGGGCTGAGAATAATTGCCTCACGATACTTGAACAGCGTTTCCGAATGCTGTCCGAGTTCAAAGTTGAATTTGCCGCCAAATTTTTGAGAAAGTGTTTCACACGTCTTATCCAGGTCATCGGATGTATTAGTATCGCTTAGAAAAACTTCTGCGCCATGTTTCAACAGCAGCCGGGCGGCAGCCGAACCGCTTCCGCCGCCGCCGAGTACGGCGAATTTTATATCACGAACTGTTCCCGGATTAGATTCCACATTATTTCGTATTTTTGTATCGGTCCGTTACGGAATAGGTGTTGCCGTAAATAGTTCAAGTATTACTTGCTGAGGTCAACGAGCTTTTCCAGGACCAATTCCATTCGACTGCCCCGTGAGCCTTTGACCAATAGTATATCCCCCTGTTTCAGCTTGTTGTGTACTAATTGAGCAGCACCTTTATGGTTTTTACAATAATCGACATTCGTATGTCCCGCTTTTTGTGCCGCGGAGCTTATGAAATGTGCATCTTTTCCTACAGTGATCAACGTTTCGATACCAAGACCGGCGGCAATTTGACCGATAATCTCATGCTCTGACCTGCTCATTTCACCTAATTCAAGCATATCGCCGAGAACTGCGGTCCGGCTGCATCCGGACTTATGTGGAAATTCCATAAGTAATTCCAGCGCTGTCTTCATAGAATCGGGATTGGCGTTATACGAATCGTTAATGACCGTTACGCCCCGCCATTCGGTCACTTCGGAACGCTGTGGATACCCACGGTATGATTGTAAACCGTCAATGATTCCGGATTCATCGATATTGAGGAGCGATCCCACCGCGGCAGCCGACAAAGCGTTGTACATATTGCTCCGTCCGGGAACATTGA
The DNA here is from genome assembly GCA_965240425.1 of bacterium. Lineage (GTDB taxonomy): Bacteria > SM23-31 > SM23-31 > SM23-31 > SM23-31 > CBDFMG01. The sequence goes on along the minus strand of OZ251221.1, from coordinate 3,930,250 downwards.
GTGAAATGCGATAACGACCGTTGACCGTAAATGCAAAACACCCGTCAGCCTTTATTTCGGGAGATTCTCCCCAAAAATCCACGCCCTCGTTGAAACCAAATGTTATGACATTGTCAAATTGTTTCCGTACAGGTTTCAAAGATTCGTCATCTCCGTTGACGATCCCTGTCCCGCCTGCCGGGAGAGCTTCGATCAGGGCGATCTTCGTATGCGCCACCTCTTCGATTGATTTGAAAAACTCCATATGGCCTTTACCGATATTTGTAATTACCCCGAGTGTCGGCTGCGCAATGCCGCACAATTTTTTAATCTCCCCTGGAAAACTCGCACCAAGTTCAACAACCACTGTTTCAGTATCCCCGGAAATTTTGAATAGTGAGAGCGGCAGGCCGAACCGGTTATTAAAATTTCCCTGTGATTTCACGGTCTTCTTGTGCCGGGACAAAATCCCTGCGGTCATTTCTTTTGTCGTTGTTTTGCCGTTGGTGCCCGTTACAGCAACGACCGGTATCTTGAATTTTCTACGGTGAACGGCTGCAAGTTCACCGAGCGCCTTCGTAGTATCCTCTACCCGTACGGTTGCGACCGCATCCCACGGCGGTCCTTCGGATGTTCTCCGGATATTTTCAATGACAACAACAGCAGCGCCTTTTCGAACGGCATCTTCAAGAAAATCGTGGCCGTCGAAACGTTCCCCTTTGATTGCAAAAAACACATTCCCTTCAAGTATGGTCCGGGAATCGATTGACACTCCGGTCAATTCCTTCTTTTCTCCCTGCTCAAAACGGGAGTAACGAGCATCCTTCAAGAGTAAAAAATCCTGGAGCGTCAATCGGCCCATTATCGATCGTGTCTTGTTTCCGGTACGGTAGTTCGAATAGCAAATAGTAAAAAAGTTTATTAATTAAATTTATTTCGCAAATAGGCCCGGGCGACCTGACGGTCATCAAACGGGAATTTTTTGTTTCCTATGAGTTGGTACGGTTCGTGACCTTTTCCGAGGATAAGTACACAATCATTGTCGGATGCGCTTTCGAGAGCGGAATGGATAGCTTCACGTCTGTCGGATATGACCGCTATTGCATCCCGCCTCGTAATACCCCGCAAAATATCTTCAATGATCTGAGCAGGATCTTCGGTGCGGGGATTATCCGAGGTAAGGAACACTTTGCCGGCATATTTCTCCGCGGCCGCCCCCATGAGATGCCTTTTACCGGTATCCCGTTCCCCGCCGCAGCCGAAAACCACAATAACCTCTCCGGAAGATATGTCTTTTATTGCGGTTAAAACTTTTTCCATTGCATCGGGGGTATGTGCATAATCTACAAAGACGGTATATGGCTGTCCTTCATTTATCGGTTCGAGTCTTCCCGGGATACATGCTACCTTTTCAATTCCGGTTTTGATAGTGTCGAGCGGGACCTGCAGGCAGACTCCGGCGGAGACCGCGGCCATTATGTTGTACATGTTGTGCCTGCCGGGAAGAGTTGAATGAATTTCCAGGTCTCCTTTCGGTGTATGAAGGACACATGTACTGCCATCGATCGAATATTCCGTGCTCACGGGGAAGACGTCAGCCTTCCCCGGAGCGACAGAATAGGTAAAAACCGGCCTATGATTCGCATGAACCATCACTCTGCCCCGGTCGTCGTCCCCGTTAATTATATTCTCGCCCTTAACGGTATCGACCTGTGAAAACAGGTGCTGCTTCGTGGCTTCATAGTGTGCCATAGACCGGTGATAATCCAGGTGATCACGTGATAGATTGGTGAAAACAGCCAATCGGAATGCCAACCCTTCAGCCCTGTATTGATCGAGAGCATGTGATGATAACTCCATCACAACAGCTTCCGTTTTCTTTTCAAGCATGGCGGCAAGTAATTGATGCAGTGTCGTCGATTCCGGCGTTGTCAGACCCGCGTCCTTCTCGTCAGACCCGATGCGGTATACCACCGTTCCCAGCAAACCCGTCCGCATCCCGTGTTGCTTCAAAACACTATCGATCAGGAAAGCAGTCGATGTTTTGCCGTTTGTTCCGGTGATTCCGATCAGGTCCATGAAACGACCGGGGTGTCCGTAATATGCAGAGGCAATGAATGCCAATGCTTTACGGGTGTTTCCGACCTGTATATAGGGTACTCTGTCGTCGGGAGGAGGATATTGACCGACAACAGCGCTCGCCCTTTGCCGAATTGCTGCGTCAATGTAATCGTGACCGTCATAGGTGCCCCCCTTGACGGCAACGAATAGATCACCCGGAGAAATATTTCGTGAATCGTACTGGATTGTGTTTATCTGAATGGCAGTGTCTCCCGTTTTCCTAACAATGGCTATTCCGCTCAATAAGTCAGATAATTTTTTCATGCATAAGGAAAATTTTCAGTATCCGTTCAAACTATGCTGCCGCAGTCGCCGATTTATACTTTTCGAAGCATGCAGTTTCTCAGCTTCATTCGATCTAAAGAACATTCTCAATGCAATTATTCAAAAAATTACACGATTAATACTCATCGGTTTTTCCCAAAATATACACGACTGTGCCGCGGAGTACGGTCTTCCCCGGCAGAGGCGATTGTCCGGTTACGAGTCCGGAACCGTTGATTTTAAAATCAAGTCCGGTCGATGTTAAACGGGTTATTGCCTCACGTATGGAAAGTCCGAGCACATCCGGCATTTGAACTTCACGTGGATTGTAACCCATTGTCCGGTAACCGGATTGACGCTCTTGTATATTTTGATCGACCGGGATCACTATTGACCGGTCACGTGCGGCCACGGTGTTTTTTTTAGAAATTTGTCCGTCATTATTATCAGAGGAAGTATTGCCTGCAATTGCCGGTCCAGGTTCAGTCAATAGTGATAGAAGCCTGTCCCACAAAGACCGCGACATCTCATTCTCTTCTAAAAGCTGTGCAAATGAGGCAAAGATACTGCTTCTCGGGTTATGCATGATACGCATAAAAATGCTTTTCAGTAACGGCGCCGCTACGGTACCGCCGTAATAGAGTCCCTGTGGTGAATCCAAAACCGCTATACCGACAATTTTTGGATCCCGGGCAGGATAAAATGCAGCAAAAGAGGCAATATACTCGGTTTCGGAATACGATTTGGTTACCGGGTCCACTTTTTGCGCCGTTCCCGTTTTCCCCGCTGTCAGACCGCCGGGGATCTGAGCTAATATCCCCGTTCCGTGATCGACAACACCTTCAAAGATATCTTTCAGCTTTCCGGCAGTTTTTGCTGAAATTACACGCCTGATCTTTTTGGGTTTATATTCCCGGATGGTTTTTCCCGATGGATCAACGACAGTCTTTACAATATAGGGCCTCATTAATGTACCGCCGTTCGCGATTGCTGCGAACGCGTTGACGATTTGCAGTGCGGTGACGGCCACCTCATGTCCGATCGCGAAAGAGGCAAGAGAATGAGACGACCATTCATCCGTGTTTCGCACTATTCCGGACGATTCTCCATTGAGATCAATTCCCGTTTTTGCCCCGAATCCGAATTTTCGGGAATATCGGTATAGTTGCTCATCGCCGACTTTTTCGGCTATTTTGTAGGTGCCGATATTACTGGAATATTCAAAAACCTCTTTCGCAGTAAGGTATCCATGAGGTTTTGCATCACGAAATATCCTGCTGCCGAGCCGGATTCTTCCGTTTTCACAAAATATTGCTTCTTCCATGTTCACAGATCCAAGATCAAATGCAGCAGCGGCGGTCACGAGTTTAAAGACGGAACCGGGTTCAAATGTGTCGTTTATACTTCTGTTTTTTCGTAAGTAAACCGGCGAATCTCCCGGACTGTTGCTGTCGAATGACGGAAGGGATACCATGGAGTAAACTTCTCCGGTATTTGGGTCCATAAGGATCACTGTTCCTGAAACTGCATCATGTTTTTTCAGAGCATTTGACAATTCTTCGAAAGCGATCGTCTGGAAATCGAGGTCTATGGTGGTATTAATTGAATTCCCGTTCACAGGATTTTGAACAGGGTAGTTATAATCTTTCTTTTGGTTGCCCCTGGCATCGGTTGTTACGATCTGTTTACCGGAGACTCCTGAAAGTATAGCGTTGAACTTGTATTCAAGACCTTCGATCCCTACGTTGTCGACATTTGTAAAACCTGTAAGGGGACCGGTGATTTCTCCATGTGGGTAAAAGCGCTTGTACTCTGCATTGTAAAAAACGCCGGTCAGATTTTTTTTGAGAATTTTATCCGCTTTTTGCGCAGGGACTTTCCTGTCCAGGTACACGAATTTTTTATTCCGCTTCAGTTTTTGAAGATATCCGGACCGGGGTTTGCCGAGATTGGCAGAAAAAACCGAGGCGACTTCCCATTGATCTTTTACCCGGGGAGGTTCCGCGGCAAATTCATAATATGCAAGGTCGGTTGACATTATGGCTCCGTGCCTGTCGAAGATCGTACCTCTGACAGGTTGTAAAACTTCTTCCTGAAAATGCTGGTTTTTGCTTATATTCTCGAACTTGCCGCCGTTATATATCTGAATAAAGAATAGACGGCATACTAATCCGCACCAAGCTAAGGTCACAAAGAATGAAAGAAGTTTTAGACGAGATCCCATGAGCACGTATATTTTTATTTCTTTGAACGATTGTCCTGATACAATAATTCATCAGGCACAGTCAAGATCACTTTCGGTGTTTCCGGTAAGTCCATATTAAAGTTGGATTTGGCAATCGAATAAATGAAATCGTATGAGGTCGCATTATCCAATTCCTGTGCAGAATACCGGTTCTTGCTTTCCTGATCCATTATATTTTGTTCCAGCACGGAAATGTCACCGGTTAACACGTCAATTTGAATCTTCAGCCAGATTATGAGGATTAATGCGCAGCATATCCCTGTTAATGAGAGAGTAACTTTCCGGATAGAGATGAAAGGAATTAAGGGTAATACCCGTTCAGTCGGGGTACGTTTATTTTTCGGATGCACGCGCGGAATACTTTGACTCATTTGGCGCGGATATGGTTTTCTTTTATGTTCTCGAACGACAAGCATTATTTTTTAGAGTTAAACTTTTTCTGCAACCCGCAGTTTTGCGCTCTTTGCCCTCGGGTTACGTGTGATCTCAGCTTCAGAAGGCCGGACCGGCCTTCTGGTCAGGATTTTTGCTTCGGCCTTCTTTCCGCACCTGCATTCTGGAAAATCTTTCGGACAGACGCACGGGTCTTCATGCTGCCGAAATGCGGTTTTAACTTTCCTGTCTTCCAGCGAATGATAACTCACAACGGCAATTCTTCCACCTTTGGCGAGATAATTCCAGCATATGTCCAGAAAATTTTCGAGACTATCAAGTTCCCGGTTTATCGCGATCCGGAGCGCCTGAAAGATACGGGATGCCGATTTCGGAAAATGTTTCGGACGCCAGTATTTTTTCATTATCCCAACAAGGTCAAGGGTGGTTTCAATTTTTCTTTTTTTACGTTCCCTCACAATGATTTGGGCGAGGGAAGCCGACCTTCGCTCCTCTCCAAAAGTAAAAAAAAGACTTTTCAGTTCATCTTCGGATGCGGAATTAACAATTGTGTAAGCTGTTTGACCACTCTCGCTGTTCATACGCATATCGAGCGGTCCGTCGGCCCGGTAACTGAATCCCCGTTCCGGTGTATCGAGCTGTTGGGAAGAAAGACCGAGATCAAGCACGATTCCCTGGAGAGTTTTAATATTTTTATTATCGAGAAGATGAGGCATATCGGAGAAATTGGCATGATGCACGGCAATTTTTTCGCCGTAAATGCTTTTCCACTTTTTTGCGGACCGGACCGACCGGTCGTCCAGATCGGTCGCGATAACAGCCCCTTTTCTACCGAGACTGTCTAAAAGGGCGCGGGTATAACCGCCGTCACCCAATGTTCCATCGAAATAAATACCGTTGTTATCGGTCATAAGCAATGCCATTATCTCATGAATCAATACGGGAACATGCTCATTGCTGTCTGATTCCATACATGCAAAGGTATTTTCTAATCGTAATAATGATAGAGAAAAAAGTCACTATACCGGCCACCATGCAGTCATGATGGCCGGTACGGCTGCTCAGGTAAAAATCAGGCATCGTGCTTTCGCATAAAAATCAATGGGTAAAACACTCGACCCCTCTTATTGACCAGGGTCTTAATATTGGAGACGGAGAACTACTATCGCTAAATTGCACCAGAAACAGGACCAAACTAAAACAGAAATTGCTGTGGTAAACACCCCCCCGGCAGTGTGCTAATCAAAATTTATTTTTTCGGCGATATCCTCATAATTCTCTCCGGAAGCCTCGAGCGTATCCCGGTAGACGTTCGGATTCCACACTTCAATTTTATCAAGCGCGCCAAGTATCAGAACGTCCCGCTCAATTTTTGCAATTGTGATCAATTCGGCAGGAATAATGATTCTTCCCTGTTTGTCACACCTGTCCTCTGAAGCATTCGAGGTTATCATGCGTATGAACAGACGATTTCGCTTTTTATTCGTTGTGAGCCGGCGGAGCTTGTCCTCGAATTTTTTCCATTCATCCAGAGGATAAAGGAATAGGCAGGGGTCAAATCCGCGAATGGTAACGAATGTTGCGTGAGCCTCAGGTTCAAGCGATCGGCGAAACTTCGCAGGAATATTGAGCCGCCCTTTGGTGTCTAACGTATAATGAAATTGACCCTTGAATGATGACATCGCACTTGTCTTGTTACATTAACGAAGGTTTGTTTTAATGGAACCGCTAATTCCGTGTGATAGATTGACTTTTTATTATAGATATCATCCTTAAATTTGTCTTTCCGAGAGAAATTGTCGTACGGCATTTCAAGCAATTGCACAGCGAATACGAATCACCGTTAAACAGCTCCTGTTCACCGATATATTCCAGTTCGGAATGGTCGCAATCAAATGTGAATTCATCCATGACAAGCAGTCTCTTTTAACCCACTTTAACCCACTTTTAACCAAAACTTGTGCCATAGTAAACTATTTTTTTTTAATTGTCAAGAAAAAAAACTATGTTGTATGATTATTTTTCCGACACAGAGAGATAGAGAAACATCATTTAAGAATGTAAGATACCTATCAGAACATTAAACAATACTTGATATAGTCATTGTAATGTATTACAATACCATGAGTTGCGTAATTATAGATAGAGTGGATTACCCGGATAATAAAAAGATAGTATGCGGCCGGATCAGACTGAGGTTTGAGTTTTTAAATTTTCGGAGAGTAAAAGTCGGGAAATGATTGAATCGGATACACATAATCCCATTGTGGTGAGTTTCAAAGTTTTATCATGTAGCACACTGTAGATCGATCCCGGATCGTCTTCAAGCAGTCCGTTCATTCTATCTGACAATAGGCCGGAATACTTGCTGCCGAAACGGTCTCGGAAGCATTCAAGGTCCAGTCCTTGATTCATCCGCAGATCCAGAATGATAGCTTCGTTTGCTTGCTGCAGAATTGTCAGCTTTTCGGACCCCGCTGCGGGAACGATACCGTTATCGATCGATTGATAATAGTGTTCATAATTACACGTATTCCATGACCGTTCGGGATGTAAATACGAATGTGCCGACATGCCGAATCCTTTGTACGGTTCCCTGCTCCAGTACCGGGTGTTGTGTTTGGAGATATATCCTGCCCGGGCAAAATTCGAGACTTCATACTGTTCAAAGTTATTTTCATTCAGAATAGTGACCGCGGTCATGTACATATCCGTAGCGCTGTCGTCACTTGGCAGTGAAATGTCGCCGTACTCGACCATTTTCATCATTTTTGAATCCCGTTCGAGTATGAGCGAGTAGAGTGAAATATGTACGGGACTCATTTTCAAAACGCCGTACAGCGATTCTTCCCACGTCTTTTTTGTCTGGCCGGGCAGGCCGAACAGTAAGTCTACGCTGAGGTTTATGATTCCCGCTTCGTGTGTCTTTTCAGCCGATTCAAAACATTCATGCGTCGAATGAAGTCTTTCAAGCGATTCGAGTTCGTCTGTATGGAGCGATTGGACCCCGAGAGAAATTCGATTTACACCTGATTCAACATAGTGTTCAAGTGTCCCCTCGAGGGCGGATTTTGGATTCATCTCAACAGTGATCTCGACGTCGTGGGAAAAATGAAAATTCTGCCGTAATTTCAATAGTATACCGGTGAGAGCGTCGGCAGGAACATGAGAAGGAGTGCCGCCACCAAAATAGATAGATTGAATACGTATCTTTTTACCTTTGTTCCTCTCAATAAATTGATCGCATTCGCGCGATAAATAGGAAAGGTATTTCAGGATCTTTCCTTTATCGGATGAAGCGGTTGTAAAAAAATCGCAGTAATTACAGTGATGTTCACAAAATGGAATATGAAAGTACAATCCCCAGTCCTGCATACTGTTCCCGGTCAGTCTTTTCGGTAAAAAGATTTATACGCTCTGCTCATAACGACGAACAAGGTTTTGCCGTAGATAACGCGCGGTTGGAAAATAGCAATTATCTATTCAGGGCACAACTGAAAAATCGGGTATTTACCGCTTGTTTTTTTATGATATGATTATAACTTTCTGAAGCGGAAATTGTAAAAGATGCGTGTCGCTATGCGGTATACCAATCCGAATGATATTAAAACCGATCATCTTTCCGGTGCGTCGGCGCTGACCGTGGGCGGACTGCAGGCAGTGATCGAATATTTCAAGAATACAGACACCGTTCTACCCGAAAAGCTACAGGGAAGACTTTCATGCCGTATGGAAGGATATAGTTGACGCCCAACCGTTTATGGCATCATTGAGGAGTGCATACGGACATGTACACAATGCAGTCGACAGCCTGGGAAGTGGGCAGGGAAGCGCCGCTGATTTCAAGAAGCGGATTATTGAACTACTTACCGGGGAAAGCCGGACTATAAAGCGTCATGTTTCTTGTCTTGGTAAAAACGGCTCAAGTATAATGACGCCGAATATGCGTATCTTGACTTACAGCAGGAGCGGTTCGGTCGAACGAATATTCCATGAAGCTCATAAGGAGGGGATACCATTTTCAGTCGTTCTCTCCGAAGCCCGACCGAATAACGAAGGGACTGAATTGGCTAAGGCGCTTGCACGGAAAAAAATTCCCGTAACACTGGTTATCGATGTGAACCTGTATCATTTTATATCGCATCGGCTCAGTGCCTCATGCTCGGCGCCGACTGGATCAGTGAGACGCAGTTCACGAATAAGATTGGCTCGGCGCTGCTCGTACAGCTCGCACTCGAGCAGAAAATCCCGGTCTATGTTGCCGCTTCGACCGATAAAACGCTTGCACAGAAGTTTTATCCGATTACCGTCGACGATCAGCCCCCCGGAGAAATTCTCACGACGCACAATACGCACTTGACGGTAAAAAACAGGTTTTTTGAGGCCGTACCGTTATCGGATGAGATAGATTTCATTACGGAACGGGGTATAGTAAAGCATGAGACACTTAAAGGTATCATTGACAGGCAGTCGGATCACGGTTAAAAGCAATCTTTTGTCAACAGTGTAAATAAAAGGACAGGCGTATAAACCTGTCCTTTTATATGCTTGATTTTTTGAATGATGCTGTACGTTTAAACAGAACGAAACATTACCGGTCGTATGTTATGCGGTAAATCACTCCGGCGAAATCATCCGATAGGAGAAGCGAACCGTCGGGCATGACCCTGACATCAACGGGACGCCCGAACCGTTTTCTTCCGTCGTCGAGCAGCCATCCCTCTGCAAAAGGTTCATAATTCACAACCTCGTTATCTTCGATCGTTGCGAACGAAACTCTGTAGCCGTTATAATCAACCGCAGGGCTCCGGTTCCATGACCCGTGTTCCGCTATAAAGATACCGTTCCTGTATTTGTCCGGGAACATAGAGCCCGTGTAGAACCGCATTCCTATTGCCGCGGAGTGAGGGGGGATTTCAACCTTTGTGGGTTGAAAATCACCGGGATCCCGTTTGTGGCCGAAATCGGGGTCTATCACATCTGTCCCGAAGTGATACGGAAATCCGAAATGCAGACCTTGACTCGGTGCGTGGTTCAATTCTTCCGGAGGAATTTCATCGCCAAGCTCGTCTCTGCCGTTATCGGTAAACCAAAGCTCGTTGTTCCGCGGGTCCCAGTCCATTCCTACCGACTGCCGTACACCACTGGCGAACACTTCGAGACCGCTGCCGTCCCTGTTCATTCTCAGAATGGCGGCAAACAGTTCTTCCTCTTCACAAACATTGCAAGGGGCGCCGTTATTAAAATAGAGCTTGTCGTCGGGGCCAAGCCTGAGGTATTTCCAGCCATGGTGCCGGTTATTCGGGAACGATTGATTCAGGACAACCGGATCGGGAAGATCGCTTAAATTGTTTTCTATATCGTCGTAGCGGATAATACGGTTTCTTTCAGCAACATAGAGATCGCCGTCTATAAATTCGACGCCGTTCGGACTGGTAAGGCCCTGTGTCAGCTCAATGACTTCATCGCTTTTATAGTCCCCGTTTCTGTCAGTTACAGCGAATAATCTATTGCGCCGCGTACCGACATAAAGTGTTCCGTCAGGGCTCAGTGCCATAGAACGCGCTCCACGGACTCCTTCCGCATAAATTTCGATCCGGAATCCCTCCGGCAAACGTATCCGGTCAAGGTCGATACCCGGGCGACCGCTGAATGGATTGAAAACCTGCGAATATGCAGGTATTGAAAACACGAAGAACAACACCGTCAGCGTCGCAGATAGAGCACAATATTGTATTTTGTTCATGAATCCTCCAAATGTCGTCAATAATTTTTACACTGTCATTTTAATTTATGTACTAAGAATATTTATCATCGTACCTTAGTACAAATGCAGTACAAAAAATAGTGATTATAATTCAAATCTTGATCCATCCGGTATTCGAATGGTTAAATTGAAACAAATCAGGGTGCAATATTTCGGCAATAATTTCCAGAGATTCTGCTATCCTGGGTCCGGGCCGGTTAAAATATTGATTTCCATCGAGTATGAATACCCTGTCTTTTTGCACGGCGGTCAGATCATCCCATCCGGCTCTCTCGAATAAGGTGTCGATTTCACTCAGTGTCCGGTCGATTGAATAACCGCACGGAAGTATGAAAATAAAGTCGGGATCTTCCCGGAAAATGCTTTCCCATTTCAGGAGCGGAGATTCTTTACCCGATTCGCCGAAACTATTAATTCCTCCTGCCATTGTTACGAGATCGGGCATCCAGTTGCCGCCCGCCATGAGCGGTTCCAGCCATTCAATTGATGCAACCGTCGGTTTGACTGAAAGCGTTTTTGTCCTGCCGGCTATATCGTCCATTTTCGATTGCAGGCGCGCATTCAAGTCCCTGCCGGTCTGTCCGGCAGATAATGCCCGGGCAATTTTCAAAATATCGTCCCAAATACTTGCAAGGGATAACGGTTCCAATGTGACGATTTCCGGATGATACTCAAGGAATTCCTGTACAATTCGCTGAAGCTCCTGATCGTTAACTGCACACACATCACAGTGCGATTGCGTTACTATGATGTCGGGATTCAATTCTTTCAGGGTAGCAGCATGGATTTGATATATAGAAAGACCTTCCTGGATAATTGCCTGTATCCTGTCGTCAATCTCATAGCTTGCGCCGTGTGTGGAAAATTTCGGCTCGGAGCAGACAGGCAGCTTCTTTACCGTTTCCGGGTAATCGCATTCGTGCGACCTGCCGACAAGGTTTTGCTCAAATCCGAGTGCGCAAACAATTTCCGTACCGCTCGGTAAGAGCGAAACAACTTTTTGACGGTTCATTATTATTATTTGCTGATGAATACATGGTTCAACACGGCGAAGTTCATTCGGCAATAAAATTTTTACCTGTCCCTCACCATGACATCGATTGGTGCAAGATTCGCGCGCCTGGCACGTTCGTTCAACGCAGGAATGTCTTCGTTCAAAGCCTTTCTATACCGCTCGACATATCCATCGAGTTCATCTGCAAGCATGGAATACACATCGTACGACTGCTTTGTCGGGGCATAATACGATGATGACACCACCCTCGTGAGTGCAGCGAGCTTATTGTTGACTTTGATAGGGAAATTCAGCGGGTCCTGCCTGCTTTTGGAGTTAACCTGTAGAATGTTCGCTTCCACGGCGCTCAATGTTTCATAGACGTTGTTAATCGCTGTGGTCAGATCTCTTTGTTCCGATTGTTCTTTCATTGCTTCGAGGTCCTCTTTTATACGCCGAAGCTGATTGACCGTACTGTGTGCGAGGGTAACTTTGTTACGGATGCTGATGAGGAGATCGAACTGCGTTTGAAGCTGCTGTCGTGTCGCACTCATACGCGGGTCGATCTTTATCTCGAATTCTACGTTCTGCGAAGACTGCCCGGTATGTAGAACGGCTTTATAGTTTCCGGGTACGGCAACAGGGCCACGTTTCGTTGCTGCCCACATAGGATGTCCGGGAACCGAATCGGCATCCGCATACCTCATATCCCACTCGAAATTGTTCCAGCCAACAGAATCGGGCAGGCTGTTTCCTTCCTGACCGCTTGTTATCGTTTTTATCACGTCACCGTCAGCTTCCAGAATATCGAGAGATAGTTCGTTCCGCTGGTCCGATTCGAGAAAATACTGAAAAGAAATTTGATTGCTTCCCCCGCCTGCCCAGCGGAAGGTATCATCGGGTTTAAGAAGAGTCCCGGTGCGGATGTCCTTGTCACGCAGCTGGTGAAGGACCGTGAGATCGTCGAGAATCCAGAACGATCTCCCATGTGTTCCGGCAACGAGATCGTTTCGCTTAACGGACAGATCGTGGACCGGGACGGTTGGAAGGTTTAATTGAAAGCTGTTCCAACTCTCACCACCGTTGATCGAATAGTAAACACCGGTTTCCGTTCCGGCATAGAGTATTCCCGGGACCGCCGGATCTTCGCGTATGACTCTGAGGAAATCGTTCTCCCGGAATCCCTTATTGATCTCTATCCATGTTTTTCCAAAGTCTGTTGTTTTATAGGCATAAGCTCCATAATCGTCGAGTTCATGCCTGTCGACCGCACTATATGCGGTACCGATGTTGAAGTGTGAAGCCTCGATGCTGGATATGAGACTCCAGCCGGGCATCCGGGAGGGTGTAATATCCTGCCACGAATCGCCGCCGTTACGCGTAATGTGAATACGCCCGTCATCAGTTCCCGCCCAGATGATTCCTTCTCTCATTGGCGATTCTGAAAGGGCAAAAATAGTATTATAGTACTCTACGCTTGTGTTATCATGGGTAAGCGGTCCTCCGGACGGACCCTGCTTGTTCTTGTCGTTTCGCGTCAGATCGGGGCTTACGATTTCCCAGTCCTCACCTTCGTTGGTCGACCGGAACAGTACGTTTCCCGCATGATACAGCTTCGTCGGATCGTGTTTCGAAACAAGGATAGGAGCGGTCCACTGTAGACGGTATTTTAAATCCGCAGCGCCCCATCCCATCGGATTGTCCGGCCATGGGTGTATATTTCTGGTTGTCCGCGTTGCATGGTCGTACCGCGTTATCAATCCACCGTAGCTTCCGGCAAACACAATATCGGAATTCAGCGGGTGAGGAACGACATGCCCGCTTTCACCGCCGCCGACAGGATGCCAGTTGAAATCGCTTAATGCGCTTGCACTCGATATTTTGATCGTACTGTTGTCCTGCTGAGCGCCGTAAACGTTATAAGGATAATCGTCATCTGTGAAGACATGATAAAACTGCGCCGTGGGATACTGAAGGCCTGTCCAGTTTATTCCGCCGTCGGTGGAAACGTTCGCACCGCCGTCATTTCCGGTGATCATTCGCATGCTGTCGTTCGGGTCGATCCAGAGCGCATGAATGTCTCCATGCGGCGGTCTGATTATTGTGAATGTCTCCCCGCCGTCCGTCGATTTCAGAATCCTTGTGTTTAAAACATAGACAACGTCTTTATCGAGAGGGTCCGCCGTAACGTGTGTGTAATACCAGGCCCGTTGACGCTTGTCCCTGTCGTTGTTGGTCTGTATCCACGTTTCCCCGCCGTCGTCTGACCGGTACAAGCCGCCGTTCCTTGCTTCGACAATTGCATATATCCTGTCGGGATCGGACTGCGCGATAGCGATTCCTATTTTCCCCAGTATCCCTTCGGGGAATCCACCGCCGGATATTTTTGTCCAGGTCTCTCCTCCGTCGACAGACTTATACAGACCGGACCCGCTCCCGCCGGAAGACAGTGTATATGAGTTTCTGAACGTTTCATACAATGCTGCAAATAGTATGTCGGGATTCCGGTAATTGATTTCTATATCTATCGCACCGGTCCGGTCATTCGTCCCCGGGAGAACATTTCTCCACGTTTTCCCGCCGTCAGAAGTTTTAAAAAGACCGTGCTCACCCCGGTTTCCACCCGGAGGGGCATAGACATGCCCCAAGGCAGCAGCAAAAACGATATCGGGATTTTGCGGATGTATCATGAGTCTGCCGATATGCCGGCTTTCTGTCAGACCGGTGTGTTCCCATGTTTTGCCGCCGTCGGCCGATTTATAGATTCCATCGCCGTGGCTGACATTCCCCCTGATACACCCCTCGCCGGTACCGGCATAAACGATATTGGAATCAGTGGCTGCAATATCGATATCACCGATAGACCCCACTGTCAACGATTCACCGACCGATTTCCATGTTTTGCCGCCGTCGGCCGTTTTCCAGATGCCCCCTCCGGTCGTACCCATGAAATACAGACCTGAATTGGTTACTGATCCGGCAACCGCAAGAGATCTGCCCCCCCGGGCTGGTCCGATATTACGCCATTTCATCAAGGAGGACAAATACTCGGAATTGATCCCGCCTTCGTCTGATCCGGCCTGGGCAAACGCTTCGGTCTTGAAAGTTCCATCGAAGGTACAAAAAACAGTAATTGTCAGCAACACTGCTCTTATCACAACTGCAAAATTGGTCATTTTTACTCTCCTAAAAAACGGTTTGAACACAATTGCCTTTGAGAGGTTGTCAGTATACGAAACACATAAATAGATACAGAATAACCGGTATAATATAAAACAGGCATCAATTATAAAAGCAAGACTCGGTAACGGGAGAACAGCAGGCACATGTTTATACTTCAATAGTATATAATTGCCATATAGTATAACGCGCTCAAATTAAATAAAAATTGAAGAGAAAGCAAGGAATTGTGCAAATAACTGGAAAAGAAGACAACACAAAAATAGTAATACGGAAGATGTTGTATACATAGGTGATGCCGGGAAGGGTTTTTCAACTCCTTATTTCATCGATAAATTTTCGGATACCCTCAAATATACCCTCGGCAATACGATGTTTTACGGTCAATGATTGCAGGTCATTTCTATTCCGGGAATTAGTAATGAATCCTGCCTCTATAAGGACATTCGGCATGGATACGCCCCAGAGAACAACAAAACCCGCTTGTTTCACGCCCTTGTTCGTCCAACTTACTTTTCGGTCGATACCTTCCGAGATAAACGTTGCAAGCTGTTCGCTCTCTTTGACAAAGGCATTCTGCGTGATGGAAAGTATCATCAATTCTTCCTCCGTGAACTCGTGTACGGGGTCACTGTTCTCATAAAAATCAATGACGTTGTTCTCACGATGTGCCACTTCGAGTACTTCAAGAGCATCCCGGTTCTTTCCCGGATGCAGGAAGTACGTCTCAAATCCTCTGATGCTTGTGTTATTATTTGCGTTGATGTGAATGCTTATAAATAATTTACCTTCCGAATCGTTCGCAATCTCAGTGCGTTTCTTCAGGGAAACGAATTCATCGGAATTGCGGGTATATATCACGTTTTCAACCAGGTTGCTTTTCCGCAGAAGATTACCGAGAAAACGGGCTATATCGAGGACAATGTCCTTTTCATAGAGACCGTTCTCTCCCACTGTACCCGGGTCTTTTCCGCCATGGCCCGGATCGATCACAACGGTGTTGACATTCCACGATTCCCGGTCTCTGGCGACGATTTCTTCACTATAACTTTGGGCAAATTCGTCCAGCTCGAAGGAATAATCGTCGACGGGAATTTCTGCGTTACTCCGTAACAGGCTGATAAGGATTTCTTTGCTTGCGGGCGTTTGTGTAACAGTCACATCGTCAACGTACCGTGACAGTTTGAACGTAATGGATGCAATTTCGAGATGTTGAACGGCAGTAGTGCGCAAAACAAGTCCTCTTGTATCCCGGCTGGACATAAAGAGGGTGTCGAGACGGCCGGTGTAGAACTCAACGGTCAGATTGTATTTGCTTTCGTCAAACCAATAGTTCAGGTTCTCTCCAAAATATTTAGTGGAGGCAATGTGTATGAGCGATCCATTCGCTTTTTCCTCAACATACAAGTCGGTTATGTTAAGTTCATCGCTAAATCCGATTTCAAGATGTCTGAGCTCAGGATCATATGCATAAGAACCCGGTAAATGGCGGTCAAGAAGAGTTGTAAATTCCCTGACCGGGATAAAAATTTCAGACCGGTATTCGCGGACTTCGATGGGCATCTGATAAAGATCTTCACCGATCACGACGAACGGATTATCTACAGACAGAGTGATATCGACTCTTTCAATTGTCAGAAGAATTTTTTTAAGATTGTCGTCGATTCGCACCGGAATGTCGAGAACCGATGCAAATTCCTTCACGGGAACAAAATTATCGCCGCTATAATTTCCGACCCCGGTAATTCCTCTGATAAACCCGTTTTGAGGAGGTGTGGCATTTACGCGCACCTGGATGGATTGTGCTTGGACATAATCCGGAGTATTGAGGCACAACAAGCATATAAAAACGGATGAAATCTTACGGAAATTCAGAAGCTTTTTAATAGACATAGGAACCAATCCGAATTCAAATGCCGGAACAGACCATTTCACCGTGTTTCAAATGCCGGGAAAGAGTGTGCTGTCAATTTCGTATACTATTGTATATACCATGAAAAAGTACCAAAAGTTGCAGCATCAATTATTACGCGAAATTTGTTCATCGGTGGTCCCTTCGTTGAAATAGTGCAAACTTTCCTATGATTTCATGTTCATGTCAACCAGGGCGGCTCCGCCCAGCACCGGGGCGTCTTCCCCCAGCTCTGTACACACAATTGACACCTTTTCAAACGTGCCCGGCATTGCCTGGTTGCGAACCACCTCACTGGACCGGGCGATGATAATATCGCCAAGCGCTTCCGCTAACCCACCTCCGAAAACTATCATCTCCGGGTTGATAACATTTATGAGACTGACAAGTCCCGTGCCGAGGGATGTAAATGCCTCATCGATTATTGAAACCGCGTCGGTATCACCGGACATATATGCCTGCTTTATGGCAAGACTCTTGTTCTCATTGTGTTTGAAAATGTCGTTTTCCGGTCCCATAGTCCGGTCTGCAAATGATTGTGAAAGTTTATCATAAATTGAACGGGTACTCGCTATCGCTTCAATACATCCTTTGCTGCCGCAGTAACACTCGGGACCGTTTTCCCGAACTATCATATGTCCGATCTCCCCGGCGCCTCCCGTAGCTCCCACAAATAACTTTTTGTCGATAATCATACCGCCGCCGATCCCTGTACCGATAAAAATCCCGATAAGTGTGTCAGTTGATTTTCCCTCACCGTAAACCCATACTCCCAATGTCGATAAATTCGTGTCATTTTCCAGCCAGACCGGAACGGGGAATCTTTCTTCGAAAAAATGTTTGATAGGAATATTTCTCCAGTTTAGGTTTGGTGCAAAACTGATAATTTCACGGTTTGGATCAAATGTTCCCGGGCAACCTATTCCAATTCCGGATATTTGATCGAACGATGTTCTGCTTTCTTCGAGCATGCCGCTGAACTGGACTGCCACCTGCTCAAGCACAGTGTTCCACGGCTCTTTTGACGGGGTAAGGAACACTTTGCGGAACTTAACTGTTCCATTTTTACCGACGATCCCCAATCTGACTTTTGTGCCGCCGATATCAATACAGCCGTAATATGAATGGTTTTGCATGGATTCGATAGTACAGGTTCGTAAAGGAATCGTCAAATAAACAGGTGTTTCGATTGTATATATTTCAGTCCGGTCTCTCTGTTTTCAAACCGCAGTAATGTAAACATCAGTGTAGCTGCAAGCAACAGAATTTTTTCTTATGATATCTTTGGATTTTTGTTTATATTTTTTTGTGGAATACAAAAAATACAGTTATTAAAAAAGTATTTGTATAGTTAAATATACCTCAATTTTTTTATGAATCCTCTCAGGCAAAAAAATATAGCAGTATATGCGATATTGCTCCTGGTATTCGTGCCGGTGTATAGCCCTGTGGAGGGATGGTCGCAGGTTCTTTCTTCTCAAGTTGAGGATAGTATTTTTGAAATCTCCGTAATGAATTTTCCATCTGATTCGACAGATATGACGAAAGCCCGGCTGTTCATTATTGTCGGTAACGAGGCTCTCCGGTTCCTGAAAGCCGGTGATAATTTTAAAGCGCGTTATGAAATTACCGTAGATATATTTGACAGTAATGATGACAATATCGGATCAGAATTTTTGGTTCGCGAAATAACCTACGACGCATACGAATATACAATTGATATAGGAAGATATGTACTGGAATCATTTGATTTTGATTTGACCCCCGGGACGTATAAGTTCGTTGTTCAGATGACCGATACCGACTCAAATAGTACCTATACGCAGGAAGAGACGAATACTATCCGGTCATTCCGGTCGAAAAGCGTTGGATTGAGCGATCTCATATTCGCTGAAGGGTCCGTTAAGAACTGGAGTGATGTAAAAAATCGTTTTGCACTTTTCACCCGGGCCGTTACTATTGATTACACGGATGGTTTTTCCGTCTATGTTCAGGTTTATAGCGCTGATACTCAGGCGGTAGAGTACGCCTGGCAAATTGTCAATTCCAGGGATGATTCCGAAATAGAAATGAGCAAAACGAACCCGGTAAATTTTCCCAATGGACCGGTCAGAGAAATCATTCTCAGTTTCACTGGAGAATCATTCCCTCGGGGCACATACATCTTTAAGAATGAAGTCCGTCATCCTGGCGGAGACAAAGATTCATTGAACCAAAAGATTGGAATAAATTGGAAAAATCCACCTCAAACTGCATATGTTTTGGAAAATGCTATTGAACAGATGTCCTGGATTATTCCGGACGAAGACATCCCTCTGACAGACAGAATGACCCCGGCAGAGAAAGAGGAATATTTTAAGGCGTTCTGGAAACAACGCGATCCGACACCGAATACTGAACGCAACGAATTGACGGAAGAATACTTCATGCGTATAGATTATGCGAATGAGTACTTCGGATATCGGGGTAGAGCCGGCTGGAATACCGACCGGGGAAGAGTTTACAGTATTTATGGCAATCCCGACAGGAGAGAAGATACTTCCGAAACCAATGCATACCAGGTTACCGACAGGAGTGTTCCTCAGATTATTTGGACGTATTATAAAGTGAGAAAGATATTTATTTTTGCCGATCAGGACCGTAACGGCAATTATGTTCTTATCTCCGAAGAAGCCCTCATCCGCGATTAAATCATCTATTGCCGGAAAAAAATAATTTTTATCTTTACAATGATATGAAACCGCTGATTTCCGCAATGCTATATCGTGAAACGTATGCGTATCGTATTCCTGGATTATACGTACGCCGAACGTGGCGAGCTGGTCCCCGGAAAAAATAGCAGAAAGGAATCCAGCGATGAAGTGACTCTCCGTGATCTAACCGGCATGGCGGTTCAGGATTTCGTTATTTCGGTATGGGCGCCGGACCATGCATTTCAAATAAATGTCTGACGAATGATAAAGATTTAATAATTTTCGGTTTCAATTCGTAATTTGTAAAGGGGTTGTACACTATGGAAAAAATTCCAGATCTTGAAACGATCAATCAGGCCCATGAGCGTATAAAACCGTATATTCACCGAACGCCGGTCTTTACCAGTTCAACCATAAATACTATAAGCGGGGCATCGGTTTTTTTCAAATGCGAGAATTTTCAAAAAGCAGGTGCATTTAAACTGCGCGGTGCCGGAAATGCAATACTTTCCCTTGACGAGAAAGAAGCACGCAACGGTGTTGTTACACATTCATCGGGGAATCACGCACAGGCAGTTTCCTTTGCAGCGAAAGTGAGAGGTATTCCTGCATATATTGTAATGCCTGCTAATTCATCAAAAGCAAAATTAGCGGCGGTAAAAGGATATGGAGGGAAAATTTCACTGAGCGATTCAACACACTCTTCCCGCGAAGATACTGCTCACCAGATCATGATAGATAAGAATGCCTGTATGATTCATCCCTATGACGACTATCGGATAATTGCAGGTCAGGGAACAATTGCCAAAGAGATATATGAGGAACTGACAGATATTGATTATCTCCTTGTACCGGTAAGCGGCGGCGGGCTCATTTCCGGCAATGCTTTGAGCACCAGGTATTTAAGCCCAAAGACACGTGTGATTGGATGCGAGCCGAAAAAAGCAGACGATGCGTACCGGTCGTTACAGGAAGGAAAAATAATTCCTCTTGAAAAATCGGATACGATCGCCGATGGCCTTCGGGCGATGTTGAGCGAGAGGACATTCTCAATTATCAGGGACTCTGTCGAAGAAATCATAACGGTTACCGAACAAGAAATTATTCAGGCTATGCGTACTGTGTGGGAACGAATGAAAATAACCATCGAACCCTCATCCGCTGTAGCGGTCTCACCATTGCTGACCGGTAAACTCAATGCGTCAGGGCAACGTGTTGCGGTCATACTTTCCGGAGGCAACGTTGATCTCGATACACTGCCTTTTTAATATAATTATTGTTCCCGGTATGTAAATTCAATAATCCCTTGAAATCATGGAACGTTAAGGAGACAATTAAAATTAATCCTTGCTCGGGGAAGGTATAATTTCTAAATTAGAACAGAGGAAACAGATAAAAAACCTATAATGTCAGAGAATTTATCACACGGTTCCTTATACCACAATCTTAGTAAAGAACTCCGGGAATATATCCACCGGGTCGGGGAAGTGTATAGCTACAATAAAGGAGAGGTGATCTTTCTCGAAAGTGAGGAAGCTCATCACTTTTACTTAATTTTAGAGGGGACCGTTAAAATCTCCCGGCTCAGTCGTGACGGAAAAGAAGTATTACTGGCGCTCTTATCAGCGGGTAATTTTTTTGGAGAGATGGCGCTTTTAGACGGTTTTCCACGGTCTGCCGATGCGACCGCTGGAGATATGGCAAAACTCCTCAAAATCCATGAGAAATATTTTTATTATCTCATTGAGAACACATCGGATCTGGCGATCGAAGTGTTGATAGAAATTGCCTACCGTATCAGGAACTCCGACTCGCAAATCAAGGGTCTCTCTATTTTGAATGCTCGCGGTAAAGTTGCATCCACTCTCTTAAGATGGGCACAGGACCAGGGCTCGGTCAATTTGAAGAAGGTCGAAATTCCCGGAATTCCGAGGTAGCAGGAAATGGCAAACTATGTGGGATTATCGCGTGAAACCTTCAACAGAGTATTGGCAGACCTGGAAAATGAGGGATTCATTGATAAGTCAGATGTTCAGAAGATTGTGATTAAAAATTTCCCCGAATTCAAAATTTTTTTTCGGCTCTTTCTATTAAACGGCGCCTCAACCGTACAATCCTTTCAGAACCATTCATATTTTTATTCTCACGTGCGGGATTCATAACTCGTTATCAATAATTGCCGAAACTAATTCTGTTTTGATAGACTCGCTCATCGATTTATAAGCGGCAAGAGCCTTCCAATGATCCGTGAATAAGCCGTAAATAACCGACCCGCTGCCTGTCAAAGATGCATAATCAGCGCCCGAATCAAGCACTGTCTGTTTGATTGCAGGAAGGCCGGGATATTGTGAGAACAGGACAGGTTCAAAATCATTTTTAATACTGCTGCGTGCATCGGCAAGCGAATGCATCGATGAAAGAGCCTGCGAAAGGTTCGCTGCCTCCGGGTGTCCGGAATTTTCACGGTCAAATGCGGAATATGCTGCGGTCGTGCTGATAGAAAAGGACGGAACAACAAGCAGAACGTCACATTTCCAGGGAAAATTGACCGGCTGTAGAATTTCCCCGATACCGGTGGCGGTGCATGGGGTGGCATTGAGAAAAAACGGAACGTCAGCGCCAAGTGATAAAGCCATCTCTGAGAGTCTTGCCGCAGATAACGGGCGCCGGAAAATTTTTGACAGACCGGTCAGGACTGCTGCGGCATTGGAACTTCCGCCTCCCAGGCCCGATCCAACAGGAATATTCTTTTCAAGAGTGATAGTAATCCCACAATCCGGTTTTACCTCGTCAAGAAATAATTTGGCAGCTTTCCAGCATAAATTTGATTCTTCGCCCGCACTATCGGTGTCGGCACAATTGAGCGTAATACCTGATTTACCGGTGATCTTGAGATGAACGGTATCATACAAAGATATGGGAATGAGAATTGTCGAGATCGAATGATATCCGTCTGCTTTTCTCGCACCGATTGAAAGGCCGAAATTTATCTTGGCAGGAGCTTTGATCGTGACGTGTTGACGGGACATTCAATTAAGATTTAAATAGTTTTTTCGAGTGAGGATTGAATAGATTGAAAAGATATCCCATGAGAATGAATAAAAGTGCAACATCAAATAATTCACGGATAAAGAAACCCACTACTATTCCCTGGAGAATGGCCGCTCCGGAAAGAGCGGATACACTGATCCACCAGGATGTCCTGTTCATGATCCATGCCGCGGCAGCGTATACAATGAGCAGACAACCGATAAAGGGTTTGAACATGTCGGCAGGCACATGACCACTACCGGTATATCGGCCGATGCTGACGAATAGCAATAATATTCCGAAACATCCGAGAAGAACGGCGAAAATTTTCCAGAGTTTCCGGACCTGACTTAACGTGCTATTTCGGAGCATGGTTGAATTATATACCTGAATAGTGTCCAGATTGCTATTGCATTTTTTTCGGGATCGGTATTTGGTTTCACCTTCAGCCGCACCTGGATGAAAAGCTCATCGGTTTCTCAACGATTGATCGCTTCATTTTCATTACAATTTCAGAGTGTAGTTTTCTTCATTTATCTCATTTCCCGTGACACTTCATCGCTTTTGAATTCGGAATGTGCTGACGACAGTTTAATATTCTCTTGAAGAAAATAGTAAAAACCCCCAATGATCGGTGGCAGGAACGATGATGCATGCAAAAGAACTGCAAAACCGGATGCTATTGCTGGATCGATTGAAAAGATCGCCAAGCCCTCTTTAGCAGCAGCATGAAAGGTACCGACGAAGCCCGGGGCCGATGGAATAGTGAGCGCAAAACTGACCAACACCATATTGACGGTTACAATAACGAACATTGTTAGAATCCCATACGAGACCCCAAACGCACTGAGCACGGCATAGCATTGCAGTAATACCAGGAGCCATATTACTGTTGTTGTTATGACAAGTCTGAAAATATGACGTGTTGACCGAAGAATTTCAAGACCGTCGAGAAAAGAAAGCACTATCACTTCCCCCTTTTTTTGAATAGTACCGGAAAATACTCCGAGTACCATCTCGATAACTTTTAGTGTGACTTTTCGTTTTAATAAAAGCATGAAGCAAAAAAATATTACGCCGATCTCTACTGCGAACAAAATAGCGCCGAAGTTCTTTATCATGTCGTAATGAGGACTTTCCGGAACGGGTAAAAAGAAGAGCGCAATAACGGCGACAAGAAGTAACGATAATACATCGATTATGCGCTCTACTAGGACGGTTGCAAGCACCGCGCTTTTCGGGATGTGCTCATTTTTGCCGATGACATAAGCCCGGAGAAACTCGCCTGCCCGGAACGGGAGAACGGTGTTCCCGAAAAAACCGATAAAAAGCGCCGAGAGAACAGAGGGGAATGAAATGTTTTTCTGAAGGATCAGTAAGTATTTCCACCGGTATGCCCGTACGAAGTATTGTGCCACGGAAAAGACTACCGCAAGTGCAAAATACCGGTAACGTGCGGTTTTGAGCGCACTCCAGAATCCGGCAAAATCGACATCCCAAAATGCCCAGAAAAGAAAAGCAAAACTGATAACGATACCAAGGAGAAGTTTGAACTTCATATAATTATTTGTTTGATCGCAGGTCGATCACTCTGATATCAGCGCCGTCCGGCAGGAGGATATCGAAATCTTCAGGAGTTAATCCGGTATTAACATAATAATTATCAATGATGTATATATTCTCATTTTCGTTAAAATCTACATACTTTACATATTTGACAAGAGAATCCGCCGGATCTATCCGGACCTCGAGATGTTGCATAAGCTCTTCATCAGGGTTTTTCGGTTCCAATTCCAGAATGATCGCCGTTCGATCCTTATATACGGATTTTCTATAATCGACGGGAATGTACCGTTTGGGGAATTCAAACAAAAAATCTTTCGGGAGAAATGATTCCGAAGACCTGCTGTCTACTTCATCGATCGTTATGCGGCGCTCGTAAATACTGTAATCTTTTACAACGACGCCGTCTGTTACAAGTATGAGGTCCGCTGTCTCAATTTTGAAATAATCTTCCTTGAGCAGAGAGATTTTTTGATCCGTCGTATCGCTTGTTCCGGAAAAAAGGAATTCCCGGACATGAAAAAGGTCTGCCGAGAAATCGTTAATTTTCTCGTAACGTTCCTGCATCATTCTGATAGCGCTTTGCGCACTGCCCTGAGCAAATGAATAATCCGCAAAAAAATGCAGGAGAACGAGCCCGGAACATATAAATATAACCTGTAAAAACCTATTGGGCAGGATCATTTTTCAACCACTTTTGTTTTAAAGAAAATTAGGAGCATCCCGAAAATCCAGAACATTAAAACGTCTCCCAACCAGTACCACCATGTAAAACCGTAATAAGCGCCCACTACGAGACAGAATAGACCCAAATACAGTGATCCGAATCCGGCCAGCGATATAAAATGGATGTGCTGAAGCGGGTTCCGCGCAAGGATCAGGAAAAAAATCCCTATTAATCCGAATACCGATAAAACGGTGCGCAAACCGTATTTCATTAATCCCTGAAATCCGGATACGTCCAACCCGTAGACAGCAAAAAAACTGCTTATAAATTTCCAGGGGATAATTGCAGCCAGAAAATGCAATAAAAAGAAGACCGCCCCGGTCCACAGAATAGCTTTCAGCCCTTTCACTAATGAATACCTTATTTTAAATAGCGCATTCGAAAAATTGTTGATAACCGGTTAAATGTACCCGTCGAGTTCATCTTCATCAACCAAGACCTGCCGGGCTTTACTGCCGTCATAAGCGCCGACAATACCGGCATCTTCAAGTTCATCGATCAGCCGTGCAGCCCGTGCGTAGCCGATCTTGAGCCTCCGTTGCAGAAGTGAAATTGAGCCCTGCTGATGTATAACGACAAGACGGGCTGCATCAGAAAAGAACGTATCTCTGTCTCCTGAAATCGTCCCGTCATCCTTTCGCGAATCTCTGAAGGATCCTTGTTTCAGTTCTGTCACTTTACGAAATTTCGACTGGCCGTAAATAGCGTCGACGATACGTTCGATCTCTTTTTGTGAAACGAATGCATTTTGAATCCTGAACGGTTTTGGTGCACCGGGCGGGAGATACAGCATATCTCCGCTTCCCAGCAGTTCTTCCGCCCCATTCATGTCGAGGATGGTTCTCGAGTCTACTTTTGATGCTACCTGGAATGCGATTCGCGCCGGGAAATTCGCTTTTATTATCCCGGTTATTACGTCAACCGACGGTCGCTGGGTCGCAAGGACCAGGTGTATGCCGACCGCACGCGCCATTTGTGCAAGTCGTGCAATCGGTTCTTCCACATCTTTAGAAGCGGTCATCATCAGGTCCGCAAGTTCATCGATTATTATAACGATATATTCCAGCTTATCAGGATATGGTTTTTCAGTCCCGGGGCCAACGGGCTTGTCCTTTTTCCGGTTATAATCGTCTATATTTCTCACTCCGGTCCTGGCAAGTATTTCGTACCGCTTTTCCATTTCGAAAACACAACTCTTTAAAATCGCAACGGCGTTGTGTGTTTTTGTAATGACTTTCTCATCGATAAAGCCGGCGGTCAAAAGATGATGACCGGAAAGTTTCTTGAAATGGGACAGTTCAAGCATTTTCGGATCTATCATGATGAATTGTACTTCTGCAGGAGAAGATTTAAAAAGAATGCTGGTAATAATTGTACTGATCCCGACACTTTTTCCCGAACCGGTCGAACCGGCTATAAGCAGATGTGGCATTTTAGAGAGGTCTGCAAAGTACGCCTCACCGGATACCGTCCTGCCAAGTGCGATCGTGATTTTCGATGCGCTCTTCTTAAATTCCGGATCGGATAGGAGGGACTTCAGGTATACTGTTTCCTGGTATTGATTGGGTATTTCTATTCCGACCGTATCCTTCCCGGGAATAGGGGCTATCAACCGTATCCCTTTTGCTTTCATAGCAAGTGCAAGGTCATTCTCCAAAGCAAGGATCTTGTTAATTTTGACCCCGACTTCCGGCCTGACCTCGTAGAGCGTGATAACAGGTCCCGGGTGGACTTCAGCGACTTTTACCTGAACGCCGAAATCCTGAAGAGTGTTCACCAGAATATCGGCCTGAATGATTATGTCTTTTTGAGAATCTTTTGTCCGGACTACCGGCGGGTCGTCCAACAATTCGATTGCCGGGATAGAGTAATGCCCCGACGTTTGGATATCATCCGTGTCAAACCCTGATCTATGCTCAGATGCGACATCTTTTCTTGTAGAGATCGCAAAAGGCACCTGTTCATCGTGTGTGAGTTCTCGAAAATTTATTTCGTGTTCCGGCCGCAATTCCGTTTGGACCATATCGGACGGTTCCGGTCCCTGCTTCGGGATCATCGGAATATCGAGATCCTGAGATTTTGCCTCCCTCAGTTTCCGGGTAAATTCAATTTTTCTTTTCTGCTTACTGAAATTAAAGAGTCCGGCGGCTTCTTTAACTCCCGTGAAAGGAATTTTTCTCCATTCCCAGACACGTACAAACAGCCGTTCAATCTTCGTGAGCGTATGCCATACAGGAAATTGCGACCAGAGGACAAACACGATAAGGACAAGGGCGCCATACACGATAATTGTGCCTGCTTTCCCAAGATAAATGTTAAGATACGCTGCAAAAAATCCACCGATAAGCCCGGAATATTCATAACTCAGCGGGCTTCCTCCTACAGAAAATTCGCTGATAAGTGCGAGACCGAGGGAAATCAGTACCATTGTGCAAATTGAATAGTTTGAAAACCGGGTAAGCCACGGAAACGGTTTTTGCCGGATAGTACGCCAGCCCCAAAGGAAAAGTAAAATGAACGGTATCAGCACGGCATTGCCGAATGTGTATTTTATCAGATAATATGACACAAAAGCGCCGCCGATACCCATTAAATTACTGATCTCATTGGTGTCGTGCAGGGGAGGTTCGAAATCGGTGGTTGAGTACGAAAGAATGCTCAGACTAAAAAGGAGTGAAAATGTGATGAAAACAATTCCGGTTATAATACGTTTACGTTTAGAAGATTGCCGCTTCATTTACGCCCCTCAGACTGCCGAAAACAAGATGATTTCAAACACATGTCGAATCGTGTACCGGTTTTTCTGATTGAGACACCGTTTGGGATTGTTCGGCAGTATTTTACCACAGAATTTTTAAATCAGTCATAACTATTCCGCCCGCGTGATTTTTCCATCCGAATAGACAGGAAGCAGAGGAATAGTATCTATTTGAATACAAAAATCCAGATCATTTTCCATACCCAGATCAAATAACTCTCGCCCATGATCAACTTCTTGTATCATCGTATTCAATGAGTTTGCGTTATGCTCATACAATTGGTGTGCGGACCGGGCAGAATCGGACAGGTCGCTATCGTGGTTAAGCTTTGAAATCACCTTGTCGATCAACATACCCGCACAAATGATATCTTCAAGAGCAAAATTATTTTTATGCCCCGAGCAGATAATATCCATCGATCCGTATTCCGTTTCTGCGCCTTGAGCGGATGTACAGATCGAGTCGCATACCGCTGTGATATTTTGAAATCCGCAAATGTGAACGGCGTTGCATTGTTTCAGCTTTGTAAGAGCCACACTGCCGTTCGTACTGGCGAAAATCAACGATTTGTTCATGATTTTTTCACGCGTGTATTCGCTTGGTGAATTTCCCAGTTCGAATCCATTGATTTTCTTGCCGTAACGCTCTCCGCAGAGAACAAGGTCCGATTCAACCAGCGCCGAATGCAGTGAAAGCGCACGTTCCACCGATTCGACCGGTATAATTTCTTTACACCCGTTTGAAAAGGCGTTGAGAATCGAACTGCTCGATCTCAGAACATCGATGACGACAACAGGGTCGTTCTCTCCTGATTTAGCACGCCGGCTTACCGCAAAATTATCATCAATTTCTGCCAGCGTTGTCAGTACATGAATCTTCATGTTCGGTACGTGTCCGGCAGTTGCCTGATTGAGCATATGATTTTCGCCCGGGAACGCCTGTCATTTCTTATACAAATGGAGGATTGATTATTGTTGCGGATACCTTCGTTCC
Organism: bacterium; assembly: GCA_965240425.1. Lineage (GTDB taxonomy): Bacteria > SM23-31 > SM23-31 > SM23-31 > SM23-31 > CBDFMG01. The sequence continues at coordinate 3,901,630 of OZ251221.1, read as the reverse complement.
GCGAATTAATACTCCAATTTCAGCCCCGATATCAGCGAATTCCGTCTGAACGTATCCCATACCGATCCCCCTGGAAAGTAATGGAGAAAATGTGCCGCTCGTGACTTCGCCAATAGTATTACCGTTTATCACAATTGCATTTCCATGTCTCGGAATACCTCTGTCCGACACTTCAAATCCCCGTAATTTGCGCTTTGGACCCTGTTCTTTGACCGCAGCTATACTATCGAGACCGATGAAATCTCCTTTGTCAAACTTTATTATCCGGCTGAGACCCGCTTCTATCGGGTTCGTCTCTTTTGAAATATCGTTACCGTAAAGACACATGTTTTTTTCCAGTCTGAGCGTATCCCGCGCCCCAAGGCCGACCGGTTTAATATCGAACTGCTTTCCGGCTTCCAATATTGCATTCCAAACATGCCCGGCGTGGGTGTTGTTCATGTATAATTCAAAGCCGAGTTCTCCCGTGTATCCCGTTCGGGAGATGAGCAATTCTTTCCCCGCAACAGTACCGCGGACAGCATGGTAATATTTGATCGCCGCAAGGTCAACAGCCGTTATGGTCTGAAGCAGTTCAAGAGAAGAAGGACCCTGAACTGCAAGAAGTGAAGTTCTATCACTAATGTTTGAAAATTCGACACCGTCGATCATGTGTTCGGAGATCCATGAAAAATCTTTTTCTATATTCGATGCATTGACGACCATCATGTAATGGTCCTCAAGTCTGTATATGAGCAGGTCGTCCACGATCCCGCCATCGGGAAAACACATTACAGAGTATTGGGCCTGCCCGGTCTCAAGGTCCGACACGTCGTTCACCGTCACCTTCTGCAGCAGACCGAGTACGTTCTTTCCCCGGAAACGGAACTCACCCATGTGCGATACATCGAATATTCCCACGGTTGTGCGAACCGTCTTGTGTTCATCGATGATGCCCGAATATGCGACAGGCATATAATATCCTGCAAATTCAACAATTTTAGCGCCCGATTCCACATGTGCATCGTAAAGTGCAGTCTTCAATACATGAGTTTTCCCGGTCACAAATATCCTCAGAATAAATTTGGCGTACTAGTATGTAATGTGCGGTTCAATTAAATTTTCCACCATTCCATCATGGCGCGTGTTACGATAGCTTGTACCTCTTCGTAATTTTAATTAAAGTTTCGCAACGGTCTGTTTTATTCGCCCCAGAGCTTTTTCTATATTTTTGAGAGAATTCACAAAAGAAAATCGCAGGTAGCCATTACCGCAATCTCCGAAAGCAAGTCCTGATATACAAGCCACGCCCGCCTCATTTAAAAGAACTGATGCAAGTTCATCGGATGAAACCCCCGTTCCTTCGATATTCGGAAAAACATAAAAAGCGCCTTTCGGTTTTAAGCATCTGAAACCGGGAATTTCGTTGAGACCGTCTACGAAGAAATCTCTCCGCTTTTTGAATTCCGAGACCATGGTCTCCGGCTCTTCCTGTGGTCCCGTGATAGCGGCTATGCCTGCCTGCTGTGAAAAGCTCGCGGTGCACGAGGTACTGTTAATCTGCAGCTTTGTAATAACGTGAGCGAGGTCCACGGGCATCACTCCGAAACCCAAACGCCATCCGGTCATAGAATAAGTTTTAGAAAATCCATCGAGAATGATAGTCCGTTCGGCCATTCCATCAATATTGGCAATCGTTTCAAATTTTTCTTCATATACGATCCTGATGTAAATCTCATCCGTAAGGATCCAGCAATCGTGCTTTTTAGCAAGCGCAGCGATTCCCTCAAGGTCGGACCGCGACAGCATCCCCCCGGTCGGGTTATGCGGGCTGTTGAGAATGATCATTTTCGTTCTATCGGAGACCAGCCGCTCGAGGTCTTCAAGCGCAAATGCAAACTGTCTCGATTCCAGCAGAGGAAGCGGCGCCGATTTCCCGCCGGCGAAATTGACCATAGATTCATAGATCGGGAATCCCGGATTCGGATAGATCACTTCATCGCCTGTGTCAACGAGAGCAAGTATGGCGAAAAACATTATCGGCTTGGCGCCGGGAGTGATGACAACGCCTTCCGGATCAACAGCGATCCCCCGGGTGCGGGAGACTTCATCTGCTATTATTTCTCTCAGGTCCAAGTGGCCGTTTGCGGGGCAATATTGTGTCCATCCGGCATCGATCGCTTCTTTGCCGGCAGTACGAATGTATTCAGGAGTTTCAAAATCGGGCTCACCTGCCTGGAGGTGAATAATATCCCGTCCCTGTTCCTCGAGAGCTTTGACTTTTGCCATAACTTCAAATGCAGATTCCGTACCGAGTCTGCTCATTCGTTCCGCAAGTTTCAAAGCGCCATCTCCCTAATGATCGATCCAGGCCGTATTCTGTCGCAAAATTTTTTCTATCTACGTGGTCGGGGACCACAGGTTTCCTTCATTTTCGGACGGAATATTTTTAAAAGCGAACATGTAAAAAAATACATAAAATGTGTTCTATAGTCAAGGCCTTTTTAGGATGGGAACAGCTCTTTTAAGGACACTAAAATAAGAAAAAATAATACGATACGACCGTCTAAAACCTCAACAGCAGACCTGAAGAAAAAGTGTTTTTCCGCGGAAATACTGACGGGATAACAACACTGCAAAAGCGGTTTGATTTTCATGTGTAAATTTCAATATCAATTATATTTCAATAAAAAAGTGACCTATAAATCGTGCTCTGTTTCAATTCTTGATAATTCAGATAAATTATTTGAAATCAAGGTAAAAAGATGTATATTCATAACTGTTTGCTACTTTTTCATTATCCGGATGCAGTGAACTATGCCCGACTCAAACAGGGAAGATTACCCTGTGATGAACGGTAATACGGAATTGCATTTCAGAGTCGTCAAATATCTGCTTTTTTATCTGTAATTAGTATAATTATGTAGTGAAATCTTCTCAATATTTGGAGAGTGGCATGAAAACAGATGGAACGACATTGGATCTGATGAGCTTGGCAAAGGTTTTTTCACGCTCCCTTGTTATCGGAACGGTAATTGTCACGCTTCTCGGATATTTTATTGACTCGAGGTTTTATGCCGGTACGGTTGTTTTAGGTTTACTCCTGCTCGTTGAATTTCGCTTTAAATTTCTACAGAAAGGCCATGCTATTCTCCGGAACTTCGGTATATTTGGAGCGTTGCGCTATTTGATGGAAAGCGTCGGGCCGGAGCTTCGGCAATATTGGATCGCGAGCGATTTAGAAGAAAAACCTTTCTCAAGGAGAGAGAGGGCTGAAGTTTACCGGTATTCGAAGAACGTTGAATCAACGGCTCCGTACGGGACGCTTGAAGGTCTTCAATACGGTATGATACGTAATTCCCTCTATCCGGTTCACAAAGAACTTTTAAAACCGTATTCATTGACATTCGGTGAGGAGCGGGCAATAGCTGATACCTTTACGATCACGAAACCGTTAATGATAAGTGCAATGAGTTTCGGGGCTCTCGGAGAACATGCGGTCAGGTCTCTTGCGCGTGGCGCAAAGCTTGCAGGCATCCCGATGAATACCGGAGAGGGCGGTTATCCCAAACACCATTTAAAGGAAGGACCGGATATAATATTTCAAATGGGAACAGCTAAGTTCGGTGTGCGGAATGACGACGGGACTCTGAACGAAGAAAAACTGAAGGCGATCACCGATCTTGATTGTATCCGCATGGTCGAAGTGAAATTTTCTCAGGGTGCAAAGCCGGGTAAAGGAGGACTGCTTCCCGGCGCCAAAGTCACCAAGGAGATCGCCGAGATTCGGGGCGTGCCTGTCGGAAAAGATGTCTTTTCTCCTCCGTGTCACGCAGAGTGCCGGGATGCTGAATCCACGGTCAGATTTATCAGTAAGGTCCAGGATGTATCCCAGGTGCCGGTCGGGGTGAAGTTTTGTTTGGGAAATACTGTTCAATTCAGAGACCTTATCCGAGAAATGAAACGGCAGGACCGTTTTCCGGATTATTTCGTTATCGACGGGGCGGAAGGCGGGACCGGGGCGGCGCCCAGAAGTTTTATGGATTATGTCGGGATACCCCTTTTTCGGGCGCTTGACCTGGCGAAGAAAATATTTCAGGAAGAAGGTATACGCGACAAATTCAAACTTGTCGCTTCGGGAAAACTGATAAATCCTGCGCGCCAGATCAATGCATTTTCATACGGTGTAGACGCTGTGTATAATGCCCGCGGATTTATGCTTGCGCTCGGTTGTATTCAAGCCCTGCAGTGTAACGGCGACACCTGTCCCGTCGGCATAACAACGCATGACCGGAAATTACAGCGTGGACTCGTTATTGAAGATAAGGCAGTGCGGGTCGAGAATTATGTCCGGAATCTTTGCAATGAGCTACAGGAATTGCTTGCCGCAACAGGCAGTACGTCATTATTCGAGCTTAGAGATAAGGATGTTATGTATAAACCCTGGGAGCACAACTGACCGCAAACCGACAAACCTTGGTCTATCGGCAAATACTTAGCAAAACATCCTTGATCTTGAATGATTAACAGCACCGCTTTTCCACTATGAAAATACTGTGTACCGGTATTTCCGGAATGAATAAGCTCACGTTCATCGAAGAGCTCGTCCCTTACCTGAAAAAGCATAATCAGCGTATTGAAATATTCGATATGTGGAACTATCTATCGCAAGCCGGATCGGATCTTGGACAGGAAATTACCAAGGAAAAAGTCCTTGATCTGCACAATCTCGATGCGCTGCGGGCTATAGCTTTTGAACGTATCAGTAATAAGATCGAGGTGCTGCATAAGACTGAGCCGGATGTTCATGTAATTATTTCTACGCATGCCTGTTTCAGATGGAATAAATTTCTCAGGTCCGGATTCGATGTTCATTATCTCAACAGGATCAATCCGGACATATACGTTAATTTTGTGGATGATGCGCAAACGATTTACGATAATCTTTCAGAAGATTCTCAATGGTCGAACAGATTAAGTCTTGAGGAGATCGTTATCTGGCGGGATGAGGAAATGTTCATTACCGAGACCCTGGCGGATTTTCAGAATAAACGATTCTTTTTAATACCTACCAGTGAAAACATTCAAAGTCTCGGGAATATGATGCTGAATCCCGGCCGGAAAAAAATATATCTGAGTTTTCCCATCACTGCAATTCAGGAAGAACAGCCGGAACTTATGAAGGAAGCGAATGAGATCGCACATGAACTCAGGAAAAATTATATCGTTTTTAACCCTCTCTCCGTGAAAGATCTCGGCGACATTAACAAGCGGCAAAGTAAAGTACAGAAGCAGCTCAAAGCCGCTACGGTCTGGCGTGATTTCAAACTCATATCCCAGAGCGATCTCGTCGCTGTCTATTATCCAGTTGAAAAAAATTCCCCCGGTGTCAACCAGGAAATAATGTTCGCATTTACGCATGGCAAAGAAGTATACTTATACTATCCAAAGAATTTCGGTCTGAGTCCCTTCTGGGATCAGGAAATCACCGTTACCAAATCATTCGACGCATTAGATGATTTCAAAACGTTCTTACTGGAAAAAAGCACGAATGGCCGGTCATTTTTACGCTGAATCGCAAATTCATTCGGAACAAGAAACCATGACGGGAAAAAGACTGATCATTGGATTTGGGCATAAAGCCCGGCAGGGAAAGGATACTGCCGCGAGCCATTTGCAGGAGTTGTTCGAATGCAGAGTGGTCCATTTTGCCGATGCTTTATATGAAGAATGCAGGCATGCGACAATCCTCTATAAAGAAGATACATCTCAATTGTATTGCAAAACCGGAAATGAGGATTTCTTCAGTTACGGGCGCCCGGAAAAAACGATCGCCGCATGGATAAAAGATAACGGAGAAAAAAGACCGGGTATTCCTTTTGATGCGGACTATTTTTATGGAGGAATGAAGGAAAAAGATGCGGCTTTGCTTCAGTTTTGGGGCACAGAATTTCGACGTAAAAAATTCCATTGGAATTATTGGATTGATAAAGTCCGTGAAGAGATACATGAGCATCCGGAGGATGATTTTCTCATTCCTGATACACGATTTAAGAACGAAGCTGAGATGATCAGGAAAATGGGAGGGCATGTTTGGAAGATCGACCGTCCGGGCTACCAGGTTACAGACAGAGATCCGAATCATTTGAGTGAAATTGACCTGCAGGATTGGGATTTTGACGCCGTTTTTCAAAATAATAGTACAATCGGAGACCTGCAGCAAAAAGTAGAACTGCATTTCAGAAAATTGAAAGGATTATACGATGAATAGAATTAGTAAAGATGAATATTATATAAAAATTGCTGCGAATACGTTTGACCGCTCGACATGCTTACGCCGTCATTTCGGAGCGGTTATCGTAAATAATGACGAGATCGTTGCAACTGGCTACAATGGCGCCCCGAGAAAAGTAAAATCTTCTATCGAACACGGATTTTGCTGGAGGAAAAGACATAACATCCAGCATGGAAAGAATTATGAATTGTGCCGCTCGGTACATGCGGAGCAAAATGCGATGATCCAGGCCTCCCGAAGGGAAATGTTGGGAGGAACGCTTTATCTCGTCGGCGAAAACCCCGACCAGAGCTTTGTTGATGCCTTTCCATGTGTGATATGTCTCCGGATGATAATCAATTCCGGGATCGAGCGGCTTGTGTACAGGAAATCGGATGGCTCGCTGAATGAAGCGCTCCCACAGGAGGATTGGAAGGATGATGATTTTATCGTCGTAGGCCAATACGGCCAGGTGCCGGATGCCGTCAATGTAGAAGATCAGCAGTAGAAATAGCTTAAGAACTTCTTAATGTACTATCAAAAAAATTTTTTCCATGAAAGAGTGTCCGTCCTGCGGTCTTGAAGTCGAGAAATCCGTAAACATATGTACCTACTGCCGGTATGAATTCCCGCAAAGCGGTACGTCGTATAAACTCCCTCTTGTAATTCTTCTGGTCCTGCTGCTGCTGTACCCGACATTGAAGATCGTTTTTAATTTTTGGTAATCAGGTTATTTCCCGCCCGGCACAGAATCTAAATCAAAACAGGTATTAGTTGTAATAAACGACCTTCCCGTCAAAAATCGTTGCGACGACCCGGACATTCTTGATCTCTTCTTTCGGAATTTCAAACAGGTTCTCTGAAAGCACAGCACAATCCGCAAAATTTCCTGGTGAAAGAGTTCCTTGTGAATCCTCATCAAAAGAAGCATGGGCAGGATTTACCGTATATGCAGAGAGAGCTTCGGAGATCGATATTCGCTGTTCGGGGTACCACGGTCTATCCTTGCCGACTGGGACCCTGTTTACCGCAGCATCAATTCCAGGAAGCGGATTAAGCGGAGCAACCGTCCAGTCGGAACCGAACACAAGCCGCACGCCGCTTTCCAATAAAGATTTGAACGGGTAACTGCTTCTGCATCTCTCTTCCCCGATCCGGCGTTCACACCACCTGGCATCGTCGATACAATGGTAGGGCTGCATCGAGGCGATGACACCGAGATTCCCGAAGCGCCGGATATCGTCCGGATGGAGGTGCTGGGCATGTTCGATTCGCCAGCGGCGGTCCCGTTTTCCATTTGTACGTTCGATGCGCTCAAAAATATCGAGAACTGTGGCGTTAGCCCGGTCTCCTATGGCATGGACACTCAAATTATATCCTTCCGCATCGGCTGCCTGTGCGTAATTATATAATTTTCCTCTTGAAAAATCATCATTTTCAGGAGGAAACAAATCTTCATGCGCCAGTCCCGAAGTGGAAGGGTCATCCGAGTACGGATCATAAAACAGAGCCGTACCCGAACCGAGAGAGCCGTCCGAGAACGCTTTAAATCCTCCTATCTTTATGACACGGCTGTGGTGGTTAAATGATCTGTATTTTTCCCACTCTCCAAGTGGCGGCCGCAAAAGCATCCGGACCGTGAACCAGTCATGACCCGCGGCTTTCTCGAGGTTGGATATGTGAGAGGCCAGCGTAATGTCATGTACACCGGTTATTCCCAGCTTCCTGCATTTACGGCATGCTGTTTCGATGGCGCGGCGGCAAGTTTCCGCATCCGGCTCCGGAAGGATCTTATCGACGAGGAGTATCGCCGAATCACGGATAATTCCAGTCGGTATTCCTGTTTTCGGATCTCTGTCAATCGTGCCGCCGCCAGGATCAGGTGTCGATTCGCTCATGTTAGCAAGATCCAGGACCCGGCTGTTCACAACTGCCATATGCATATCCTGCCTGACGAGGTAGACCGGCCGGTCGGATACAGCGGAATCGAGTAAAAACCGGTTGGGAAGCGTTTCGTCTTCCCATAAGGTGTTATCCCAGCCGGAACCTGTCAGCCACTCCCCCTGAGGAAGTCTTTTGTCATCCTCCCGGATACGGTTGATGCATTCAGCTCTGCTTCGAATGCCCGAGAGATCGGAATTGAGTAATGATAATCCGCCCTGAACGAAGTGCACGTGTCCGTCGGTGAAACCTGGAATGACGAGGCGCCGTTCGGCATCAAAAATATCCGTACCCTTTCCGCAGATGTATCGGATATCTTCGTTTGAACCCACCGCTATGATGTTTCCCCGGAAAGATGCGAACGATTCCGTCTGCGGACAGGTGGGATCTCCGGTCCATATTTTTCCATTTAATAAAGCGAAATCGGGGTCAGTCATAATATTTTGAATTCCAAAAGTAGTGTGTTATAACGGAATGATCAAGACAGTTTCCCGAACGTATAATGAAATCGGTACCTGAAAATAAAAGAATTATCCGATAAAGTAAATACCCAAAAAGAACTGAAACTGAAAATGAATGTTATTTGGATTTAAATGAATGTTTTTATGATCCCGCGTGTATGTATAGTATGAAGAGCTTAGAAATGAACATGCTTATTACTATACAATCCTATGAAAAAATATACATAAACAATGGAGGGAATAATGAATCGTTTATTGATCGCCGTACTTACCGGAATAATGTTCATACCTGTTTCCGCTACTGCGCAGGATGAACCGGAGGAAAACCGTGGACCGCGCGGGAAAATGCTTGAATTCAGAGAATCGCTCACCGGGGAACAGACAGGGCGGATTCGGAATATAAAACAGGAATGGGAAAAGAAAGCCGTGCGGTTGCGGGCCGATATGCAGGTAGCGAATATCGAACTCCGTCAGCTTCTTGAAGACGAATCCGCTTCCGAGTCGCAAATACGTGACCAGTTGGAAACTATCGCTTCGATCGAGGTCGATCTGAAGATGGGGCGAATCGTAGTCAGGAACAATGTAAAGAGTATTTTAACACAGGAACAGCTGGAAAACCTCCCGAAATTCGGTTTGAGGCCGCGTTACGGCATAATGGGCCGCCAGGGCGGAAACGGTATGCATCCCGGCAGAAGGATGTTAAGAAATGCCCCGCCGGGACAACAGCGAAGTTTCCGGGGTAATCACGGAAATTTTCCCGGAGCTAACCGGAGCTTTGATGTCAGGAACAGACGGAACGGGGGAGACTTTTCCATTGAGGGGTTTGAGGATTTCGATGAAGATATTGCCTGGATCGGTCGTGCGGTCTTTGGAGAAATGGACCAGGATCTATTCGACGTATTGATTGAAGAAGAATTAGAGGTAATGCTGGAATTACCGGAGCAGTATGACGAATACAAAGAAGAATTAGAGATATATATCGAAGGTCCGGAAGAGAATGTGCGAATCCGGAAGCAGCAATAGTGAATAACGAAACAATTAATTCATTGAATGCTAATGCGTACTGTATGACGGAAACTGTCGGTCGAAATGCAGTTGAATATACCAAGTCCGGCGAACGTCCGGAGCAGGATCTAAAACTCGGACACAATACGAAACCGGCCGCTGCTCGTCTTACGGACAGCCCGGATGAATCACTTGTTGCATTGGTCAAAGAAGGATCTGAGGCGGCCTTTGCCGAACTCGTGCAACGGTACATGCGCACGAGCTATTCAATTGCCTATCAATTGGTCGGTGATATGGAAACCGCGAAGGACCTGTCGCAGGACGTTTTTGTAAAGATATTTTCATCGATACAGCGATTTAAAGAAGGAGGAAAATTTTTTCCATGGTTCTACCGTATTTTAATGTACCACTGTATAAATTTTTCGAGAAGAAAGAAAGCGCTTGCTTTCATCCCGTTTTCAACGTATTTCTCTTCGGATGATTCCGGACAGGAGGAATTCCCCTGCGAACAGGATAGTCATGATGCAGTTGCCGACAGAGAGAGAATAGTCCGGTCGGCAATTGATAAGCTAACTGCAAAACAAAAAAAAGTTCTTGTTCTCTGTGATATTGAGGGTTTTCCTCAGGAAGAAGCAGCGGAAATCCTCGGCGTGGCTGTAGGAACTGTCAGGTCCCGGCTCCATTATGCACGGAGAGAATTAAAGGAAAAGTTACTACTGTATAATAACGAGATATAACTATGAATTGTAACGAATTTCAATCGTGGTTGTCCGGTTTTCAGCCGGCTAGATCGCAAGATATTCCCGGACCGGCGCGTGATCACGGCAAAGAATGTGCTCATTGTGCCCGTTCTTTGGAAGAGACGGTGAGGTATCAAGAGTTGTTGTCGGAAAGACGGCCTGCACGGCAGGATGAGTCTTTCTGGGATAATTATCTTCAAACTGTGATGAAACGGGCGACCAGTAAGGATATGCGGCCCCAAACAGGAATCTGGTATCGCCGGATGAAATGGGCGCTTGTGCCGACTGCGGCCGCCATTCTTTTTGCAACCATTTTGCTGTATGACCGGGAGGAGTTCACGAGTTCGCAACCGCAGGACGAGGTATATGCTGCAACGTATGATGTGATCTGGGAGGAGCATAACAGAGCCTTGTCCGGATATATTTTCGATCCGACATCGCTTTACTTTGTAGAGGATCTAGTACCTGAAAACTGGGAGAACGGTACGGTTCCCGAACAATAGAATTGAAGGTTACTTTCTTTGGGAACGGCGACAAAGTTTAAACTGTATCAGAACAAATACTATGATATTAAAAATAAAATATTCTGCGATTCTATTCGTAATTGCTGTCTGTCTGCTTTCCGGCACAGTTCTATATTCACAGACGCCCGGTCAGGATGAAGCTGAAATAACGGATTTGTTCAATAAGATGGTAGAAGCACGCAGTAGTGTCAGTTACTGGGGGAAAATGAATATTGAACGGTTGATTGACGGAACAGGCCGGCATTTCGAAAAGGAAGTTTATGTAAATCCTGTGAAGAACCGTTACCGGGAGCGGATAGTGCTGGGACCGGAGCTCGAAGCGCGCATTGAGGAAATCAGGGAACGGATCCGGCGTGATTTCAGACGCGGAATGTCGATCAGGCAGCGGAGAATGATGCAACAATATAACCGTGATATGCAGAGGACAGCACCCGGAAGCGGAAGTAATTTCACCAGCCCGCTCCGGATCGATAAACTGCGTGAAAATTACACATTAATCAGGGGGATCGATGAAACAATAGCCGGGCGCAGCGCCGACGGTATTGTCATTCGTCCCGATTACGACTACCGGCCCGGTAACAAAATCTGGATCGATGTTGAAACGGGCGTTATCCTCAAGAGAGAAATCTTTAATCCGAAGGAACCAAATAAGCCGGTTTACAGAGAAGTATTTATAGAAATACATTTTGTTGATCCTGATGCGCCATTCGACGTTACCGCAGGTGAGTCTACGGAGAGATATATGATTCGTCCTCAGATGAACCGTCAGCGGAGAGACAGACCGCTGCCGGTGGAATACCCGGCGCTGCAAGACCTTCCGGACGAGCACCGGACAGCTATTCACATACCGGGATCACTTCCTCAGGGATTTGTGCTTGACAAAGTTACATTGATAAGCCGGAAACAATCTAATATTTATCATCAGATTTATACGGATGGACTTATGATGTTTTCACTGTTTCAGGTACAGGGCGATCTGCCCGGACAGTTCAGAAATGAGACGGGAAGCAGACAGAGTCCGCAGCCGCTGTTCGCGCCCCGTGGGACAGTTCTTATAAAACGTGATGACGGGACAAATTTTATACTCATGGGATATGCCCCCGCCGTCATGCTTCAGTCAGTTTTTGACAGTCTGCAGGGAGAACAGGAACGGTAATACAGGCCGGCTGCCGCACCGATAAACGAATCCTTATCTCCGCTCGAGATTTCTTAACGAAAAAATATTTGAAGGAATAGGTGCGTCGAATGTAATTTCAGTTATAATAAATTCGGTGCTGGAATACTTTCGGAGCTGGTCGTGCATTTCCATATGAACAGGATAAAACCGGCCCTGGAATTTCTCAATAGAGTCGGCGGTCATGATTTTGAGCAGTTTACCGGTTTTAGCATATAATTCGGATTTAAGACTTATAAACAGTTCTTTATCAACCCATATTTTTCTGCGGTAATAGGTCACATCTTTTCGTGCCGCTACCATATCGAGGACGTAACAGGGGCGCTCGTTATAGAATTCATCCTCGAGCAGCAAAGCAGTATAATCCTCACGCAGTTTGATTCTGTCAAGCGTATCTTCATAGGAAAAGTCACTCCCCATCATACTCTGCCTGAGCAAATGGCCCGAAATTTTTATCGTTTTTTCTATGTTCGGCAGAAACATCCAGAGACTTTCCTGAAGACGGAGATACTTTGTTCCCTTGTCGCGTGCGGGTGAGAGAAATTCAACAAAGGCGCTATTTTTGCCCTCCGACCAGACCCGCATTGTTTTGACATCGACACGGTCGCGCTGGTGAATGATCATCTGTGCCGAATAATCAACCGTTGATGAAACCATGTTTTCATCAATCCTGTCTAGTATTTCTTCGGGACCAGGTCTGTCCTGGGCAAAGATTGTACCGGGGAACTCGCATGAAAGAAGAATACAATGGTATAAAAAAAACAGACTGGTATAAAAATAGGTAATCCGTTTCATGATTTATTATGACCTTAATATGTTTTCAAGGCATCGGTGGGCTGCATACGTGCCGCTTTAACGGCAGGAAACAGTGCCGCTCCGACCGACATACCTAATCCAAGACAGAATGCCGTAAAAGCATGCAGCCACTGAAAGTCGGCGTATATTGTTGTACGAATAGGGACCGACAATCCTTCGGTAATACTTCCCATGGTGAAACCGTGCGTTTCTAAAAAAATTGCCCAGTACCCTCCGACGGCCACGCCGGATAAACTTCCGATACATCCTATGAGTAGCGCTTCAAATAAAAAGACAAGCAGCACCTCCCGTTTCTTCATACCGAATGCAGTGAGTACGCCTATCTCTTTCGTCCGTTCAAAAACTGCCATGAGCATTGTGTTGATAATACCGAAAGCGGCGATCATTCCGAAAATCAATATGACTATAAAATTCCCCGTGTCGAGCATGGGCAGATAATCTTTCAGGATACCTTTGTCGAGCCAGGTCATCACGCTGTAGGTATTTGAAATATCCGGGAGGTCTTCTATCGTACGTTTAAGAACGTTCTCATCATAATCATCTTCGAGATATACTGCAATTTCCGTAACGCTGTTTTCCATATCGAGTAGATATTGCGCGGTTTCGAGATGTATATAAAAGAGCCGGTTCATAACGCCGCTCAGCAGGTCTACAACACCGGCAACACGAAGGTTTTCCGCGGTAAGGGAATTGTATGCGGTACGGGAAATGACCGTTACGGTATCGCCGGGCTGAATGTCAAGAGAGGCGGCGAGTTTTATTCCGACGATTATTTCGTTCTTCCCTTCAGATCCCTCGGAGAATCCCCGGCCGGAGACGATCGTATTTTGTATGCCGAGTATATCCTTTTCCGCGGAAGGATCGATGGCAAGGCCGATACCGTTTTCATTGTTCTCTTCAAAATCGATCAAACCGCCGAATTTTATCCTTCCAGCAGCGATCGAAACAAAAGGGATCGACAGAATGCCGCCCCGGATATCCGAATAATTCCGTACCGGGACCGACAACGACAGCATCCGCTCTTTCAGGCCGTATTCCGGATGCTGGACCGATACGTGACCGGTGAGCTTGATGGAATCTTCAACGATACCGTCCCGTACCCCCTTTATATAACTGAACATAAACAGAAACAGGCTGACTGATACCATAATGACAATAGCCGTCAAAAGCGTTCTCCGTTTATTCCGAAAAACGTTCCTGAAAGCGAGTTTAATCAAATAATTATATGAGACCATCGGAGATCTTTACCCTGAACTTTCGTATTGTATGAGTTTGAACTTCATAGATACTACACGGACCGTAATGCGTCGGTCGGTTCCAACCGTGCACCCTTGACCGACGGATACACAGCGGAAATGAGCGCTACGGCTACACCGATAAGAAAAAACACTAGTACCATTCCTGCATTTATATCTGCATATATGACAGAACCAAGAGGTATATTACCAAAACCACTGCTTCCAAATCTGCTGAAATCGATACCGTAATGTTTGAGATAATAGGTATATCCTCCTCCCAGCAGGCAACCGAATGCGCTGCCGAAAATTCCGAGAAACATTCCTTCACATGCGAACAAGGCCAATATCTTTCTGCGCCGGAGACCGAGAGCCATGATCGTACCGATCTCCCGAAACCGTTCGTATACGGACATCAGCATGGTGTTCATAATGCTTGCAAACGCCATGATAAACAGTATCGTGTATATAATTATACGTGCATTAGCCCGAATGTCATAGAGCCTGAGCAAGTCCCTGGCCATATATTCCCAGGTAACGATATCAAGTGCGCCGGTATCGATGGAACTTTCGATAATTCCCCGCAACGGAACCGCCTCTTCCATAGAGTTCCCGAATACCGCTATCTCGGTTACTTCGTTTTCCATTTCAAGGAGCATTTGTGCTGTGTTCAGCGGAAGAAAGAAAAAACTGTTATCCACTTCCGGATTCGCACTATGGTAAATACCGGCGATTTCAGCGTCAAGTGCGGTTATCGCACCGTATTTCGTACGTGAGATTATTGTTAAAATTTCACCGGTTGAGACATTGAAAAGTTCGGCCAAAACATTGCTGAGGAGCATTCTTTCTTCATTATTGTTCAAATACTCTCCCTCGGAAACATGGCCGGAGAGCCCGAAAGCTCTGTTTTCCCGGTAGGGATCGATACCTGTACCGGTGACCCGCAACTCATCGAGGCCATCGGTCAATGATGCGGAAAAAAGAATCCGCTCCGCCATGTTGTGAACGGCAGGCTCGGTCTCCAATGCGGAAATTATCCGATCATACCCGGAAATGGTACTATCGAGAGAGAGAGTCATATTGTTTTCCGTATAACCCTTTCCGTAAATTTTCACATGCCCTAATCGCGTGGCAACGGACAGGCGTACCGATTGCTGTTCCATTCCGATCGAGAAACCGATTAAAAGTATCGATAGGCCGATACCGATGGAAATGGTCAGAAATGATAGAAGAGACCGTCTGAAATTCCGAAATATATTCCTGAATGCAAGTTTAAAGATCATTGTTTTTAAGGGAAGTTCTTTGCCCCGGTTGCATTGTGTCCCCGGCTATTTTGCCATCTTTCAATAGTATGAGCCGTGAAGCGAAATCCATAACCATTTTGTCGTGCGTCGAGAAGACGAAGCTGATGTTATTTTTCTTATTGAGATCAAGCATCATTTCCAAAATTGCTTTTCCCGTCTGAGAATCGAGATTTGCGGTCGGTTCATCGGCGAGTATGAGTTCCGGTTTCTTGATCAATGCTCGTGCTACGGCGACACGCTGTTGCTGTCCACCGCTTAATTCCGCAGGTTTCCTGTGCATCAGGTCGTGCAGTCCAACCTCGTGTAAAATATCCATTATCATATCCCGCCGCTTTTTCGCGCTCAAAGTGCGACCGAGCAGTAAAGGAAACTCTACATTCTCGTATGCGCTCAGGACGGGAATAAGATTGAATGTCTGAAATATAAATCCTATTTTTTCATTCCGCATGTCGGCAAGTTGATTATGGTCCAGGTCTTGTACCGGATCCCCGTCAATGATAACATCGCCAGATGTAGGTTTGTCGAGACATCCGATCAGGTTCAGCAGCGTCGTTTTTCCCGATCCGGACGGTCCTGCGATCGAGATAAATTCCCCTGCTTTGATACTCAGATCGATCCCGCGGAGCGCTTTGTGCTCCGTAGCGCCTGTCCGGTAAACTTTCTCTACTTTCTTCAGTTTTATGATTTCCATTACGATCCTGATAGAATTTACATCTGGTTTTAAAACAATCTTAAAAGTACAACCGCAGCCATGTATAAACGGTCGAATTTCCGAATGCGCCGACCGGGTCGACCTCTTCGGAGGGATTAAATTCTGTGCCGGTATCGGCGGCAGAAATAAACGCGCCGATCCGTAATTCCGTATCAGGAAAGATAAGATACTGGACGGACGGCATAATTAAGATTCCGGAATCATTCAGATTTGCCAGGACCGCAACGGTCCCGGACAGCAGATCGCTGTACTGAAGGACTGTCGATCCGTAGAGATAATCGCGGCCAAGTAACGGCCGTATCCCGGCAAAGAGGAGATCGTAATTATACGTCCTCTTCTCTGCTACACCGCTTTCGTCATGACTGTATTCCGCCATGATGAGAAGGCCGTTCTTTATAGCAAAAGAATAATCTGTCCCCAAAAGCCACCTGAAGTATTCACGGGGAGTGATCACCGCAGGAGCGAACGGTTTTTCGTTAAAGATGGCTCCCTCAAACCATAGACCGACTTTGGCATCGCCTTTCCAATCCAGGCCGAATATGTTTTGTTTTATGAGCGGATTTGCGAAATGTAGCGCCGATGCCGTAAATTCTATCCCTTTCCAGTTCCATAGTAGCCGCATTCCTCCCGAAGATGTATCGAACCTGTTTTCAGGAACGTAAGCTCCTTCAAGGCTGCCGGTATTGCCGAGCGGGATAGTCACCCGAAACGCAATGACGCCAAATTTTTCTTCCTGCGGTTCAAAGAAGTTGACACGGTTAAAAACATCGAACGGACTCCAGAGCAAAGATCTCCCCCATGAAATGCGCTGTTTGCCGATAGTAAGGTCCACATCGCTAAAATAGAGGCGGAGATATGCCCTATCGACAACGATCCGCTGGTCTTCCGATGAAGCGGTAGGGTCTGTCCCCGTTCCCGGCTGGCGAAACTGCTGCTGCAAAAAACCGTGGTACGTGAAATAGTCGAGTGCAACCGTTAATGAACTGTTGTCGGATACCTGATGGGTCATGACCGTTCGTGCACGGTTAAAATCGCCGAATCGAAGTGTTTCCTCAAGATGGGACAGGGCAACGTCATTGTCTGAGATCGTGATGAAAAACCGGTTTTCCAGAAACCCGCTGAATTGGGGTTGTGCGGCGGCCGTACAAACGGTAAAGCAGATCAGTATTCCATATCCAATCGTTATCTTGTCTGATATCCGGCTGATTATTCTGAACAAGTCACAGAAGATCCTCATAATCAGAACTATTTCTTGATTGCGGAAGTTAATCGATTGCATTCGGGAATAGCCTGTAATTCAATGTAGAAAAAATTTCTAATGAAGCAAGGACTTTCACTATAATACACTTGCAATTAAGAGTTAAAATGTTTAATTTGTGAACCTTGAAATCCTGTATATATATAGTTAGACAGCTGATTAATGAAAAAGATAAACGTAGCAAAAAACTCCGGCTTTTGCTTTGGTGTCCGGATGGCGGTCGATAAAGCGATTGAAGAATCGGATAAAAGCGAACATGTTGTCATGCTTGGCGATATTGTCCATAATGAGCACGTTGTCAAAAAAATAGATAATGCCGGTGTGCAGGTGGTCGATAACCTCTCAGGCAAAAATCCCGGCACCCTGCTTCTTCGGGCACATGGGACCGTTCCTGAAGTGTATGATGAAGCCAGGGAAAAAGGGTACACCATCGTAGACGCAACCTGTCCGCTTGTGCTTGAGATCCATGAATTTGCACGTAATCTTGAACGTGACGGTTATAAAGTTGTCATTATCGGCGACCATCCTCATGATGAAGTTATAGGTATCGCCGGACAGGTGAAGAATCCGATAATTATATCAAAACCCGAAGAGGTGGAAGAAAAAATTCCCAGCCGTGTCCGGAAGATCGGCGTTGTTGTCCAGTCAACGCAAAATATCGAGAATGCCCAGAAGATCGTACAAACACTCATGACCCTTGGCAGAGAATTGAAATATTTCGATACGATCTGCAAACCCACCAAACTCTACCAGGCGGAGATCCGCACTATGCCGAAAGAGAACGATGTCATGGTAATCGTCGGATCGTTCACGAGCGCGAACACAAAACGACTAGCTGAAATATCGCAATCTCTGAATTCCCGGTCATATCAGGTCGAATGTAGCGATGATATACAAGAAGAGTGGCTGGAAGACGCCGAATCGGTCGGTGTCACTGCCGGTGCGAGCACACCGGATTGGATAATCGATGAAGTCGTCGAACGGCTTAAAAGTTTTGAATAATATCCGCACCGTACTATTCCCGCACATTGAAAATCTATTAATAACTTTACCAGGCTTATCATTCAAACGTATCTTTCCGGAGATGGATTGACACAACTGAAAGACACCGGTGCAATCGTCACAGGCGCCGGCAAAGGCATTGGCCGTGCCCTGACGCTGGCGCTGCTCCGTGAGGGAGTCAATGTGAGCGGAATATCCCGGACAGAGTCCGATCTAATAGAGATTGCCGGCGAAGCAAAGGATTGCCCGGGAGAGTTTAGAGCGTTTCCCGGGGATGTGGCGGATGAAGATTTCATCGAGGCATGTATCGGTAAGACGATAGCGGACTTCGGCAGGATAGACCATCTTATCAATAATGCAGGCATCGGTCTTTTTAAACCGGTCCATGAATTCTCCGTGCAGGAATGGGACAGGTTGATCGATACGAACCTGCGCGGGACGTTTCTTGTCACAAAATTCACTCTTCCGCACATGATCAAGAAGAAATCCGGGACGATCGTGAATGTTTCCTCGATTGCAGGCAAGAATGCCTTTGCCGGTGGTGCAGCGTACTGTGCAAGTAAATTTGCAATAATTGGTTTTTCGAAGTCCGTAATGTTCGATGTCCGAAAATATAATATCAGAGTGGTGACGCTATGCCCGGGGTCGGTAGCCACCCGGTTCCATACGAGGGGCGATCATCTTAAAGATGATGAAAAAATTTTAGTACCCGAAGATTGTGTACGCACGATCTTGTATGCGCTAACGCTGCCACGCCGCGCATCGGCACATGAAATCGAATTACGTATCACGAACCCGTAATTCAAATACCGTAATGTTGGTGTCTCAAAATCTCTCCGTTGCATACCAAGTCGTTCCCATTATATTTCACCGTGTTGATTTTTACTATCCACTTACTAATTTGGCCGGCCTTTCTCCGCTCCCCGGGGAGTGGTGACCTTTTTTTACTTGTTACGTAATAAGCAGGTGAGGATACTGGATAAGATACGCTCAAGCTAAGAACTTGCTTTTTGCCGTACCATTGCTTCAAGGGCGTGTCCGGGACAGATGTTATTATTTATGTAATTCATTAGGTCCGAACTGAGACCGCGAATACGTTTTTAGACAGATTTGTCAAGACACGTGCCCTCTTCATCAAAAACTTTCTGCACATTCGGAACGGAAACAGGACCCGGAAGAACGATAGCGCCGATATGAGAACATATGCTTCGAAGCTGTTCGAGAGATTTGATCGCGCCGATCTGCCCGGCGGCAACTCCCAGGAGCGCTACCGGTTTACCGGACAGAACGGACGGGAATCCTAAATTTTCTATCACCAATTTAATGACGCTGCTGAAACCGCCGTGGTATTCCGGAGTAGCAAAAATGACACCCGTCGAATTGATTACCGTTTCTCTGATCGATTGAGCGTCGGGATTTTCCTGATGCCCCGGAAAAGGCAGATTCATCGAACCGGGATCTATAAGAGTGGTCGTAAATCTGTCATTTGAATCGAGCTCGTCTATTGCCAATTGCAGCGCTTTTGATGTAAAATTATTTGGACGGACACTGCCCAAAATTGCGGAAATACGCAGAGTGTTATGATTGACCATAATTGTATTCCTCCGGAATTTTATAGTTTTTAGATAGAGTTTGTGCCTCTTATGAAATGGGAAAACAATAGTATCAGCACGGAATACTGCGCCCATTTTTCGTCATGCGGAAATATCTTCGATTCGGAAAATTTCCCTGAACCATGAGGGATAGTACCAGGAATATGGGGGTACTGCATACAGGTAAAAAATTGTTTCTTACGAGGTGGATTGAAAACTTGCCAGGGCGCGGTCGGATGTCTCGAATGTCTCAAATAGTTCCATAATTTGTGTAATGATAAGCAAACTTTTGATCTTTTCAGTTACCGACGCAATTTTCAGCACGCCTTTCTGTTCCGTGATAAGGCGTCTCGACTCGATGAGCGCCCCAAGTCCGCTGCTGTTCATCCACTTCACTTTGCCGAGATCGAGTACAATCTTATGGACATGGTCATTCAGAAGGCTCTTGACCTTTTCGGTGATCTCACTCGTTTCCTGGCCGCCCATCATTTTACCGCTGATCTTCAATACTGCTATGTCACCGTGAATCTTTTCATTGATAGCCATGAAACTTCCTCCTCTGAGTGCGCAGATACGTGCATGTACTATTACGGGAAATCGTGGTAGCGAAGATATATTTTTTTAGTCCGATTGTCAAGTTAATTTTCCGCTCCGGCGGTAATGATTCCTGGTTGAAATATGGCGCTCTATCTCACTTCTCCCGCCATAGTTAATTCTATGGCAGGTGGAACCCTATCCAGCTGAATCCGAAATTGAAATCTTCTTCGATCTGCAGCAAAGAACGCACATCCTTCTGTTGTGTATGTTTATGTATCAATTTTGCTTCATCGAGAAAATCTTTCGTTCGAGCAATAAATTCATTGTTGTACGGTGACGAAAGCAGGTCTTTGAATAGTTTTTTCATTCCCGGCGTAGAACGTTCACCTTTCAGGGCTTTGATCATAATATTTTTTTCAAAAGCTTGTTTTGATACCCCCCGAGAACATAGGCAGCTCCAATAATACAGGCATAATCGTAACGGGGATAGATATTGAAAACTGCGTCCTGCTCTTTTTCGGGATACGAATAAGGCAGCAGTTCGAAAACCGAATACCAAAGCCCGATTCTCTCTTCAAGCGAAAAAGTGAAATCCGACAATTTCAGGATATCGTCAATTATCGCTGAGAACGTATCACGCCGAAGCAGTGTTTTTTGCTTTTCGAAGTCTTTCTTGTGAATGACCTGTTTACGAAGAAGAGCATAAATTTTCTGTAGATCGATACCGTGTTGTTTGAGCCGGTCGGCATGTTTTTCCGTCAGTTTGATCAATTGATGAGGTTCATTATGTGACTTTTTCTTCGCCTGTCTATGTTTCATTATGATATTCAGATGTAAAGCGTTTCCGGGAACTATTCATAGTAAGGAAAGTTACTGAGACTAAAAATTCAGGTGTAGATAAGTTCAACGTTACGTTTTGTATCTTCACCGGCAAGAAAATCGCCAATTCGTTCAATTGTTTTGCACATGAGATCTTCTTCACTTGCGTTGAGATGTTTGAAAAGTGATACTGAAAGTTTGAGTGAGGATTTTGATACCTTGCTTGACCAGGTTCCTGCTATTTTTCCATCCAGCAGGATAGTTGGTATTGAAATACCGGCAGGAGATTGGATCTTTTTCAGGATTTCGCCGGAGACGAATCCGCCACCCGATACATACCCGTTTAAAAGCGGATCGTTCCTGCCAAGCAGGTAACAAACTGTGTTTTGCGGAATTTCTCTGAAAAAATCGTCATATTCCGATTCCCATATCCTGAACTCTTTTCCCGAAATGTCAACAGTAATCACGTCTTCTCCAAGTTCCGGGATGATCTCAAGAACCCTGCTGTCGGTTAAACCGCACCACCATGCAATATCGGTATCGTCCACAGGACCGTAGTTCCTGATATACATTTCTACAAGCTGCTGTTCCGCTTGGTCATAAGGTAAAGAAAATCCGGAATGATAATGCCTGGAACTAAATGTACCATAACAATTGCGTTTACTCTTCCAGGTCACTCTGCCCGGGATAATTTGCCATCTTTCCAGAAGGATATCAAGTGTATGGTCGAAAAGAGTTGCCATCGTCTCCTGCCGGGCGCTCTGCAGTTGAATTGCTTTCCTTTCCTCACCGGAAAGTGATCCTATAAGCTGCGCTCTGGTTCTGTCCCGTGACACTGTTTCATTCAGGATCCTCCGGGAGAATTTGATGATCTCGGATTCGGGAACAGAACTGTTTTTCAAGTCTTCCTTGATAGCATATTCGCGCCGGTTAAAGGTACTCGTGAACAAAATTTCGAAATTTTCCCTGGGAATGACAAAAAACTGTTTTCTCATTCCCCGAAGTCTGCCTGCCATACCCGATGTATACAGATAGTGTTCAAATGCCTGCTTGGAAAAATGACGTACCCTGTTATACAGCGCGAGATAGGCGCCCCGGATGTCAGTAGCCGGCAGGGCAATAATATGTTTCACTGCGGAGTGGATAGAAGTGGACACCGTCTCCGGATGGAGCATGCCTTTCCGGATCCTATAGGTTTGCAGATGTTCTTGAGATAAAGGATTCATGATTAAATGGAATTATTATCTTCCCGTACATGGCGCTGTTCTTACCGGGATGTTAACTATTACTTGACATCTCCGGCATATTATTGTATACCACTTTAGGTAAATACATAGGAACTATTATGGCGGATTTCGACACAGGAGTAAACTCACTCAGGAGCCTGGTGTTTGTTCGCCAATCCGGCAGCAAAATAAGTCAAAATCCCACCGTCAGAAATCGAAGTGATTCCGGCGGTTTGGCAGTTAACCAGAACCAACCAAGACTCTCTCCACGAAGAATCCAGTTCAATTCTGCTAAATTCCTCATTAACGTCCAAAAAAACAGAACTCCCCTTGACAGATTGATCGATATTTTTGTCTGATTTTTATATTCTCAGGAAGTATTTGATCCGTGAGAGCATAAATATACGATTAATTGAACAGGTATTCAATCTTTTTCACGTCTGAACTTCAGTCTGCTCATATTTTTCACAGCATCCCTTCTAACATGCCGCATAACCATACCTGGTCTTGAAAAAAACACGCCGCAGCATGCCCACTAAACAGAGCAAACGTCAATTAAAATAATCGATGGAAATCCGGTTGTTAATGGTTCATAATAACCAATTTATTGCAACTTAGCGATATTTTTAATTTCATCAAAAAATGTAAGTATTTGTTTATTAGTAACTTACATATTTTTGCATGAGCATTGCCTTAATGAGTCGTGAAGTCAATTATATATTTATGAGGAGGATTAATCATGGGTCAGCAGCAGTTATTACTCATCGTATTGGGTGTGATAGTCGTCGGCATTGCCGTAGCAATCGGAATTAATATGTTTTCCGAAAGCGCCGCACAGGCAAATTTCGACGCCGTAATCTCCGACATGCTTCGGATCGCCTCGAACGCTCAGCAGTGGTATATGAAGCCCGGATCACTCGGCGGTGGCGGTCGTTCTTTTGCAGCTTTTTCGTTACCAAATATCAATGTGAATGGGAGTAACGCGAACGGAGATTATTCGGTTACAAGTCTGAGCAGTGGAAGTTTTGATATTACCGGTACCGGAAAGGAAGACGGCGATTCTGATGGAACACCGGTCACAATATCATTAACTGTTTATCCCGACTCAGTTTCAGTAGCACCGGTTGTCTCGAGTCGGTAGACAGAGGCAGGGCCAGCGGGCTTCCCGTTTAATTGGGAAGCCCGCAATTTTCAAAAAAGAATTAAATGAAAAAATATAGATACATAGGAACGAGCGCCACCGGCCATACCACACGAGGTACACTAACCGCCCGGGACAAAAATGCCGCCAAAAGCGCAATTGCGAAGCTTGAAGCAAATGATTCATTCACACTTCGCAGAATAATTCAGGAGCGGATTTTTGCATACCAGGCACAGAAAGGGTCTGAGAAGCCGGTGAGAGGTGAACAGCGCGCATTTGAAAAATCAGACGTAGAAGCGGCATTACGGAAATTGGGTTTCCGGGTCCTGAACGTGCATAGAAAGTTTGATTTATTGAATTTAGCGCCCCCGGCAAAGGATATTGTCGTTTTTATCCGGATATGTGCGGACATGTTGAAAGAAAAACTCCCCTATGACGAAATTTTACAGTTGTTGATTACCGATGCTACCAATAAGTCCTTAAAAATGACTCACCGTGAGATCTCTAAGGATTTAAAAGATGGAAAGGACGGAAAAGAAGTATTTTGAAAACATGAAAGAATTTTTGGAAAATTCCCGGCTTACATGTTGGAAGTGGCCTCAACAAGCGGAAATATGTCGGATGTATATGCCAGTACAGCCAGGTTCATGGAGCGGAATGAAGATTTCAAGAAAAATCTCCGTCAGGCGCTCATCATGCCGATTGTTGTGATAGTCTTTCTGGCGCTCGCCATCATTTTTTATGTGGCGTATGTATTCCCGAAAACAGCGGAGCTATTCCTGAGATACGATATTGACCTGCCGCCGATGACAACCGCAGTTCTGGATATGAGTACGTTTACCAGAGATAATTTTCCGCTCATGGTAATCGGTAGTATCGTGGGAATTTGGTCTGTTGTTTCGTTTATGAGAAGCGTTAAGGGGCGGAAAATTTTTGACACGTTCAGCATCAGATTACCGTACATTGGGGGGCTTCTGCATAAAACGAGTATAGAAATATTTTCCCGTGTTTTTCATGCTCTCTATAGCGATTCGGGAGACAATATTCACGTAATAAAAGTAGCCGCAGAAGCATGCAGAAACACATTTATGGAATCCCGCATAAAATCCGTTGCGATCCCTCTCATGTTGAAAAATAGAAAGGGATTGGTCGAATCGCTCGAAAAAACCGGGGTCTTCACGAATTCCGCTTTGTCCCGGTTTCGGTCAGGAAGTGAAGCCGGGGCTCTCAAATCGGCAACGTTACAACTGGCAAATTATTATGAAAAAGAAACATCGTATAAAATGAAAAGCAGTATCGAATTAATTAATATTGCAATTTCAATACTCATAATCCTTGTGGTGATCGGACTGACGATTATTTCGTCTGAAACTGCAGTGATAAGTCCGACAATGCCCGGTCTGACATATTAAGAGCTGTGATGAAATCCATATCCGAGATCATAAATAATTCAGATTTGACCATGACTGCTGATGATAAAAGATCATGTGTGTATGATAATTTCACACCGAAAGACCGAAAAATGAGTTTGAGCGCTGTAAAACAGCATAAAACCTCCGGGTATAGGTTTGGGGGATGTCTTTTTAAAAAAGGCATTGTGTCTCAAGAGATACTTGAAAAAGCGCTCATGGTCCAGGAAAAAGAGACCGCATCCGGCCGAAGGAAACTCGGGGAAATTCTTATCTCCGATTTCGACGTTGAACGGAATGCCGTTTACAGGACACTTGCCGAAATGTACGCTATTCCTGAAATTGACCTTGGCAGCGGAGCATTCGGGGATGAAGAATATTCGAAAATTAAACGGTTGGTCGCCTGTCTCTCTCCGGATATGCAGCGGCAGATCCGTGATGAAGCGATTTTGCCGTTTCGAATCTCAGGCGCCGGTTCATCAGGGATTCTCTTTATTGTTGCCGCTGATCCCACTTCCCATCTCGTAACTGAAACCGCCTCGGCATGTAGGATATTCCCGGTATGAGATCAGGTATTGCAGTCTTGAAACAGTGAATGATTTATTTGAAAAAGTACTTCCTTTCCACAACGAATATTTGCAGGATTATGAAGAAACACCCGACGAACATGAAACAGGTAACGGCGAAAATGGCGAGATCGACGAAATTGAACTCGACGCAGAGATTAACAGGAGTAAATTAACAAATCTCATCGAAGGTTGCTTCGTCGAAGCAGTACGCGCCAGTGCGAGTGATATTCATTTTATCCCCAAAACCGGGAGTCATATTGAAATCTTTTTCAGAATTGACGGGAGACTGGTTCTTTGGAATACGCAAAAAGTGACAAAAGCCGAAGCCATGGCTGCGGTCTTCAAAGACCGGTCTAAAAATGTCAACCGGTTTGAACGTGACAGTGCACAGGACGGTTTTTTCCAGCGGGAAATTGACGGAAGGAATATCCGCTTCAGGGTCTCGATCCTGCCGATTGTGAATACCGATTATGAACGAAAGCTTGAAAGCGATGTTGTCCGTATCCTGGACGACCTGAATGTAATATATGATATAAAAAAACTTGGACTTCAGCCCGATGCTAATAAGGCGTTCAGGAAAGCCATTGCAAAACCGCAGGGGATGATCATTCTGACCGGACCGACAGGCAGCGGTAAAAGTACGACACTCATGGCCGCATTAAACTCCGTAATGAATCCGGAAGTCAATGTGCTCACGGTGGAAGAGCCAGTCGAATATCTCATTCAGGGTGCACGGCAGCTCAAGATCAACGCAAAAATGGATTGCGAACAAGCGATCCGCGCAATTCTGCATCACGATCCGGATATTATTATGGTTGGAGAAATGAGAGACAAGATTACCGCAGATATCGCATTTAAACTTGCGAACACGGGGCACCTGACATTTACGACACTGCATACGAACGATGCTGCAAGCGTGATCTCGCGTTTGTACAAAATGGGCGTTGAACCGTTTTTAATCGGTCATTCGGTCACTATCGTTATTGCGCAAAGACTTGTAAGAAAACTGTGTCCGGAATGTAAAGAAGTTGATCAGGACAGCGTACCCGAAGTTCTGCTTGACCTCGGTTTCACGGAAGATGAAATAGCAAATACTGCATTTTATATTCCGGCAGGTTGTAATTCCTGTCATAACGGATTTCTCGGGAGAACGGCTATTCACGAAGTCCTGCCGTTCACAGCAGGGATCAGGAAAAAAATACTGGAAATGTCGGGATCGATCGATGAAGACGTCATTAAAAGTATTGCGCTCAGGGAGGGAATACTGACTTTGCGGGCTTCCGGCAGGGAACGTATAAAAGCAGGTGAGACCTCCTGCGCGGAAGTCGCATTCGCTACAGCCGAATACAATTAAGAAAGGATACTGAAATGAGTACGGGTGAAACACTATTAATTATCGGAGCTGTATTCATCTTTTCATTAACGTCAGTCTACACAAACTATGAAATTCTTGAAAGTGGCAATGCCGTCACGGAAGCCAAAATCATGAATGGCGCCACGGCCTTGGCGCTCAGTTATATTGAAGACGCCAAACGGCTTGCTTTTGACAACGCGACAATTGCGGGTTCCGGAAATCTCGACCCGACAGTATTGACGAATCCCGGTGATCTGGGTGTCGAAGGAGGAGAGATATATCCGGGATTCGATGATGTAGATGATTTTCACAATTATAATCAAGCAGCGACAACAGAATTCCTGACCTATTTTATCTCTGCTTCGGTCACCTACGTAGATACAAATAATATGAACATTTCGAATGCTGACCGGACGCTGTACAAACGGCTGACGGTAAACGTAACAACACCATTTTTACAGGACACGGTCAAACTCATCCACGTTTTTAGTTTTTGGGGAAATTAAGGGTATGAATACACTCCTGGAAATTACGGGTACATGGATAATCGGCAGTTTGCTTATCCTTGCAATGTTGACACTGTTGTTCGCAACGCAGGATGCCAGTTATAGTATGATCCAGTCGATTTCGACACATGGACGGCTGCTCACCGTGACAAACATGCTGCAATCCGATCTGCATTCGGCAGGTATCGGCGTTCCGGATTCGGCGGACACTTTTCTTACAGCCGACTCGACACGGATATTATTTTTAGGTGATATCGATCTGGATGGTACGGCTGATTCTCTCCATTATTTTCTCGATGAGATAATTGAACAGAGCGGGGGACACACTTTATGCCTTTAAAAGACTGGTTGGATCCGTACCTGAAAATATAGAATCGCTGGGGGAAGCATCGGTGAAATTTTCTTTTTATGACGGAGAAGGCAACGCCGCCGTAACTCCTGGCGGTGTCAGGTGCGTTGGAACGAGGTTGAAGTTTCTCAACGTATTTGAAAAGAGCGCCGCTTCGCCGCAGGCAACGTTAGAGTGGCGGACACTCCTGGTAAATATTGACAATTAGAAGGTAAACGAATGGGACGGGCGATAACGATAATAGGTCTGCTCTGTAACCTCAATCTGGCGAGCAGCTTGTTTAACCGACTGACCTTGAGCGAGCAGTACTTCTGCCTCTCGAAGCTTGTGGATAATTTGTGCTGATGTGTGAATTCTACGTGCCATTGATCTTGCTCCTTTCTTTTCAATCTAATCCCTGTACTCATATACTATCTGGATCAACTGTTGGGGGGCAAGGTCAGCTGTTTAAATTCAACAGGGACGTTTTTTCCGAAGGCGATTCTATTTTTGAAGCCGGAAAAGCATTGTATCCTTTCCTTGCTCTGTTGCTTGTACTCATTGTTGTGTTTTTATCCGTTTATTTTCTAACGAATATTTTTTCAAATACCCGCACAAAAGCGGTTTCACTTTTCCTGAAGATACTGGGATTGCTGCTCCTGTGTCTCCCCCTGTTCGAACCCGGATTGCTCATCCCCGATATCATCCCGAACGAAAATTTTCTCGCAGTTCTCATCGATAACTCATCGAGCATGAAATTAGAGGACGGTTCTTTGTCGGGTTCCCGCTCCGGTGACGTACGGCATATTTTGCTGAATGAGACAGCGGGTATTAGAACCGGACTTGAAGAAAATTTTAAGGTGCGGTATTATTCTTTTGATGATGATGTGTCACGGGTAGACAGCGTGCAATATTTAACATTTAACGGGGCCGAAACTAATATTTCAAAGGTCCTGCGGCGGACGATTTCAGATTTTAAAGGATTGCCGCTTGCGGGTGTTCTGTTATTGACCGACGGAGGTGATAACAGCCCGGACGACCCGCAGAGTTTGGCCGAAGAGCTTGGAAGTCTTAGTATTCCCATTCATGTCGTCGGTCTCGGAAGCGAAACCTTTGAGCAGGAGCGGGAATTTCTGGATGTCTCGTACACAAAAGGTCTGAGGATGAGGGATTCGGTTTCGTTCCGACACGGACAGGATATGAGCATCCTATATTGAAATTTGCTCAGGATATCAGTAACAACAGAGCGTTGTGGAATGAGATGAATGATCTCACACATATTAGTCTTTTCGGAGGTGTAAAACCCGGTGCGATGGTTCTTGCAGAAAAATCTGCTGAAACGGGAAGCAGCGCCGAACCGTTACTTGTGATTCAACAATATGGAAAAGGGCAGACAGCGGTTCTTGCCACGGCAAGCACATGGCCGGTGGCAGTTGCAGCGTGATGCGAAAGACAGTTACCATGAACGGTTCTGGCGGCAACTGGTTCGCTGGTTGGTAGCATCAACCCCGGACCAGGTTACTATCAGTCTGGAAAACAACGTTATTTCACCGGGCGGAAATATTTCGATACGGGTCAACGTATTCGACCGGAAATTTGACGCTGTGGATTTCGCCGAACTGGAATGGACCGTTACCGGTCCATTCGGGACCGTGTATCCTGTTGTGTTCTATCCCGATTTGTCTGCCGATGGTGAATATACCGCCTCATATATTCCCGAAGATCCTGGTGTTTATACAGTGCATGTATCCGCACAAAAGGACGGGTCCCAACTTGGAAAGCACTCGCTGAGCTTTCTCAGTCGTGAATCGAAAAAAGAATTTTTCAATGCGACTCTGAAGAAGAAATTTCTTCAAAATCTGGCAGCAGCGAACGGCGGTGTTTATTACGAACCTTCGGACTTTGCTGAAATTCCGGATAACCTCATCTTGAGGAAGACAAGCACGTCGGTATTCAAAACTGAATATCTGTGGGATATGCCGCTGTTGTATCTTTTAGCGTTGATCATATTTTCAGCCGAGTGGTTCTATCGCAGGCGGAAAGGTCTGCCGTAACGTATTTTCCGGTTTTATTTGTTATGCAAAGAAAGAGCATCCGGTTTATTTTCGGTCTTTTTGGGTTTTTCATCCTTACTTCGGGTTTCGGTCTTGCACAGAATTAAGGAAGGAAAGTTTGCCGTCCTGATCGGCGGTTCGGGCTGGAATGAGGAGTATTCTTCAAAGTATAAAAAATTTCTTCTGGAGACGAAGCGTGCACTCATTGAAAACTTCGATTTTTCGGGATCGCCGATTTTTGTCCTTGCTGAATCCGTTCCCACCGGGGACAAACAGTTTAACGGAGAATCCCGGGCGGAGCGAATCCGGTCTCTTTTTAAATCAATAGCAGAATCGGTAACACCGGATGATAATCTGTTTGTGATTTTGTTCGGTCACGGAAGTTATGACGGTAAGAATGGAAAATTCAATATACCCGGAAGAGATCTAACTGATGCCGATTTTGCTGCGATTCTAAGCGGGATCAATTCGAACCGGTTAATATTTATCAATACGACCCAGGCAAGTATCCCGTTTATTCAAGCGCTGAGCAATCAAAAGAGGATTGTTATCACTGCAACAAAAAGCGGCACACAAAAGACGGAAACCGTTTTTCCCGCTTATCTTGTT
Source organism: bacterium (assembly GCA_965240425.1). Classification (GTDB taxonomy): domain Bacteria; phylum SM23-31; class SM23-31; order SM23-31; family SM23-31; genus CBDFMG01. Next base: position 3,871,061 of record OZ251221.1, on the reverse strand, counting down.
ACGGCTCTCAGAGATCCCGCATCCGATCTCGATAAGAACGGAGACCTTTCCGTGCTTGAAATCTTTTCTTATGCATCGGATATGACAGAAAGATTTTTTGAAGAGAATAATCACCTCGCTACAGAGCATCCGCAATTGGAAGACACGGGGGGACGGCAGATCGTTCAGGCTTTCGGAACTCGAAGAGAGCGCTGAAGGAAATCTGGCGTCGATAACATTTCTGAAACGGAGACTGGACACATTAGCGGAGACTCTTTCCGGTGAGTCCGGCAGTTCTCTCCTTGTCCGTGTCAGGCAGCTGGAGCTGGATATCGCCGCTCTGAAAAACATGAAGCTGGAAATGTCCGAACAGGAATACTACGACCGTCTTGAAAACCTGCTTATAAAGCTCGCCCTCTTAAATGAAGAAATCGAAATCGGAAAAAAATGAGTTGATTTTTTCCTGCGATCAGTGTACACTTCCAGAGAGATACATGCATTTTTTTGTCTTGACTTTCATTACAAAAGGCGTGCCTGCGCTTTGTTTTTGCGTTTCCGGCAAATTTTGAACCCTATCATTTGAGCCATAACATTACTGTGAAAAGGAGGTGTCCTATGATACGCTTTGCTGTAATTATTATATGCTGGGTTGTGTTGAGCGTTACGTACGATGCTTCGGCGTGGCAGGAACTGAAAGTATACATTTCGGTCGACATGGAAGGTATCGGAGGGGTTGTCTCCGGTGATCAGGTCGGCTCGTCAGGCCCTGATTATGGCCGTTTTCGCCGTCTCATGACCGAAGAGGCCAATGCGGCAGCGCTCGGCGCTCTCGACGCAGGTGCGGCCGAGGTGGTTGTCAATGATTCGCATGGTGCGAAACGGAATCTTCTCATCGAAGACCTTCATCCTTCCGCCGATCTTATATCCGGTTCGCCTAAAAAACATGGCATGATGGAAGGGATCGATGAATCGTATGATGCGGTTGTATTCATCGGCTATCACGCACGTATGGGAACGGATACCGCCATTCTCGATCACACCATCTCAAGCGGAAAGGTCGCTAATGTCAGGATAAACGGGATTGTGATGAACGAAGCTGCGCTCAATGCCGCTCTCGCAGGATATTACGGGGTGCCCGTGGTGTTTGTCGCCGGAGACAAGGACTTCGTCGACGAAGCACGTTCACTCATCGGAGAGCAGATCGAGGCCGTTGCGGTTAAAGAAGCTGTCTCGCGTCAGGCCGCTCGCAATCTCCCTGTCGATAAGGTGAGAACAATGATCCGGGATAGAGTAAAACGCGGAATAGAGGAAAGAAGTTCTATGCCGGTATTTACAGTGCAGACTCCTGTTCGGCTTGAGATAGATTTTCATAATTCCGGCCTGGTAGACAAACCTTCCTGGCTTCCCGGCGTAGAGCGAATCGGTGGAAGAACGATTGCATTTACGGGCAGTGATTACGAGGAGATTTACCGTACCATGCGTGTTCTTATTTCTCTTGCAGGGAGTTAAAAGGAACTTGCATAATCCGATTTATGTTGTAGGAAAACCATTGATGGGCCGGTTCTATGGATGACATGATATCTATAGTGATCCCGACACTGAATGAAGCCGGTTACGTCGTTGAACTTATCAAGGTTCTACGTCATCGGACCAGGAATACGGAAATCATAGTTGCCGACGGCGGGAGTACGGACAGTACCGTCAAACACGTTGCAGATTTAGCGACATTATTACATACTCCCCGCGGAAGAGCGGCACAAATGAATGCAGGTGCAGCGGCAGCCACCGGCACAATATTGTGGTTTCTCCACGGAGATTGTAAGCCCCCGGAAGATGCCGAAGAGATGATTCACCAGGCACTTCGGGATGAACAGGTTATCGGGGGAGGATTCCGATGGGGACTGATCGGTGAAAAATGGTATTACGGTCTTGTGACGATGCTCGCTCAAGTAAAAAATACTATCCGCCGGAGTTTATATGGAGATATGGGGATATTCGTACGGACAGAAGTTTTCAGGGAAATGGGTGGATTTGCGGAGATTTCATTTTTGGAAGACGTTGAATTTAACAACCGCCTCAAAAAGAGAGGTAAGACGGTCATAATCAATAAAATAATTTATTCGTCCGACCGCCGGCTCCTTATAAAGGGACCATTGAGAACTTTTATTAAGAATCACATAATTAAAACAGCATATAAACTTGGGTTTTCTCCAGAATTTCTTCGGAAATATTACTGATCACGATTCCGGTTTGAAATATATGGTACTACATCGGTTTGGAATTATCTTAACTGTTATTTTCGCGGCCGGAAGTTTGTTTGCCTCCGATTTCGACCATTCCTTGTTCGATGAATTACTGAAAAACAACGTCAGGAATGGACTGGTCGATTACGAAAATATCAAAGAAAAGGACCTGGAGCTCCTGCAGGATTATCTTGAAGAGATGAAAACTATCGATCCCGATGATTTTGAGACCTGGGACCGAAATGCAAAAATGGCGCTGTGGATCAATGCTTACAATGCCGTTACCATGTACGCTATCGTAGAAAATTATCCGATTCAATACGGGGGTTTGATGTCGAGAGTACGGTTCCCGAAAAATTCTATACGGCAGATAAAAAATGTCTGGGATACCGTTCACGTCAGGATCATGGGAAAAGAGCTGACGCTTAATGAAATCGAGCATACAATCCTGCGGAAAGAGTTCAAGGACCCGCGCATACACTTTGCGATCGTATGTGCTTCGATAGGATGCCCGAAATTGTTGAATGCCGCGTATCTTCCCGAAAAGCTCGAAGAGCAGCTTGAAGCAGCGACAAAAGAATTTATATTGGACAATAATTACGTACTGCTCGATATGCAAAAAAAAGAAATAAAGCTCAGTTCAATATTTGACTGGTATAAGGAAGATTTTCCAGTTGACCACTCAAATAATTGGATCAGAAAATACGGCAAAAACGAACGCGGATTTATCGGGTTCGTTTTCCGGTACCTGGTGGAAAGCCCCGCTGAACACGATGCGGTAATGGCTGATAAAATGCGCATCAAGTATAGTGATTATGACTGGTCGCTGAACGAATGGCGGCGTCATTCGAGACCGGATTAAGAGAAAAGGTCACACCGAATGGATCATCAAGTTAAGGCACAATGTCTTCATTAAATGCCCTTTTGATTTTTGCAAAATATCCCGACCCGGGAAAAGTAAAGACCAGAATGCAGCCGCAGGTTTCAGCGCAGGATACCGCAGACCTTTACCGGGCCATGGTCGAGGATCTGTATATCTCTTTCGATCACTCAGGTGATTTTAATACGATCGTTTATTTTACTCCCGAATCGCAAAGGAGCGCTTTCAAAAATTGGCTCGGAAGCGGAGTCTCTCTGAAAAATCAATGTGACGGCAATTTGGGTGATAAACTCGGAACTGCTTTTAAATCCTGCTTCAATGACGGGTATAAGAAAGTTATTGCGATAGGAGGGGATTGTGTCACGATAACCGCAGAAGAGATCAGCAGGGCTTTCGAGACGCTCGAAACGGATGATGCTGTTATCGGTCCGACTGAGGATGGGGGGTATTACCTGATAGGGACGGCCGAAATGATTCCCGGTCTTTTCGATACTATCGCCTGGAGCACTGAGCTTGTATTTACGCAGACAATTCAAAAACTGAAGTCATCGTCATTACGCTATACCGTACTGGAAAAAAAATTTGACATAGACACTGTGCAGGACGCTGAAAGGCTGTTTCAGAAAATTGGCGGAACGAATAGGTCAAATCTTAAGCAAATGCCGGAGATGACATACAAAATCCTGTCCGGTATCAGGGAAAAAATATAGTCCGGAACGTGAAAAATTAGATCTGCGAACGGGCATGGTGAATACTATAAGGGCTGAAGTATGAGTAAGCGACCGGTAAAGAAAAAAAATCTGTTAAAACTGCTGTTACTTGGAATGGTTGCCATTGGGGTCGTTGCAATCTTCCGGTTTACATCACTTGACGTTTCCGATTTTACACCGACAAATGTGAAAAAATTTATTCTCGGATTCGGTATATATGCGCCGGCAGTATTTTTAACGATCTATACACTCCGAAGTGTGTTGCTGTTTATGCCGGTTTTTGTTGTGTCGCTGGCAAGCGGACTAACGTTCGGCCCGTTGTGGGGCTGGCTGCTCAACGTGACCGGTGCAACGATGGGTGCATGCGCATCGTTTTTGGTTGCACGCTATTTTGGCGCCGGATTTCTTGCTATGATACCGGGTTTACAGTCGGGATCGTTTGATAAATTCAACGATAAAATTGCAGCAAAAGGTTTCCTCGTTGTTCTGCCAATGAGACTTGTGGGAATTCCGCCGTTCGATGTGTTAAATTACGGTTGCGGATTGAGTAAGGTTAAGTTTAGAGATTATGTAGCGGCATCATTCCTCGGAATGCTGCCCGGCGGCTTTTTCACGACCTATCTCGGGTCAAGTCTTGAGAATCCGTTGTCGCTAAAATTTGTCGTCGCGCTTGTTGCCTTTATTCTCCTCATGTTCGTTCCGGCTGTGTATAAAAAATTCAGAAAAGCAAAGGAAGAATAAATATTTCATTGATAAATTCGGAGTGTGTCATGTATGATATCATCGTTGTAGGAGCTGGTTCGGGAGGTCTCAATGTTGCCGGTTTTATGAACACCGTTGGTTTTAAGACGCTGCTTATCGATAAGACCGACAGAAACATCGGCGGTGATTGCCTCAATTTCGGATGCGTACCGAGTAAGGCGCTCATTCATGTTTCCCGGATAGCACGTGAAGCGAAAGAAGCGGAGAAATTCGGACTCAAGGTCTCCGGCGACATAGATATTTCAAAGGTTACGAAATATGTCTACGATAAACAAGAAATAATCCGGCTTCATGATAACGCAGATTATTTCAGGAAGAAAGGAATTGAAGTCGCCATCGGTTCGGCAGAATTTACGGGAAAAAACTCGGTGAAAGTGGAGGGTACCGTCTACGAAGGAAAAAAGATTGTTATCGCAACCGGTTCCAGGCCCCGGTTGCTCGATCTTTCCGGTATCGAACAGGTCAAGTATTTCACCAATGAAACTATTTTTGATATTGATTTCTTTCCGCAACGCCTCCTGACAATAGGCGGCGGGCCGATAGGGATGGAATTGAGCCAGGCATTCGCGAGACTTGGCTCCGAGGTATCCGTTCTCGAGTATTCTCCTAAATTTCTCCCGAAAGAGGCCTCCGAAATCGCAGAAATATTGAAAAACCGGCTTGAAAATGAGGGGGTAAAATTTTATTTCAATTCCCGGCTCAAGGAGTTTACATCGCCGAATACCATTACATTTACTGTCGATGAAAAGGAACACACAACTGGTTTCGATGCTGTTTTGGTCAGTATCGGCCGTGTATTGAATATAGAGGGACTTCAGCTTGAAAAAGCAGGCATTGAGGTAGAAGACGGCAAACTCAAAGTCGACGACTATTTGAAAACGACGAATAAAAATGTATTTGTCTGCGGAGATATTGCCGGTTCATACCAATTTACTCATGCCGCCGAGCTTCATGCGAGCGTACTGTTCAATAACTTTTTTTCGCCGCTTAAGAAAAAACTCACGAACGATTATCTGTCGTGGGTCACCTATACCTCTCCCGAGATAGCGACATTCGGTCTGAATGAAGAAGAACTCAAACGACGGGGAGTCGATTACAAAAAGGTGACCATCGATCTTAAAGATGACGACAGGGCTATCGTTGATGAAGCGACCGACGGACTGGTTATACTCTATATTTCAAAAAACCGCATTATCGGCGGATCGATGATAGCCGAGCACGCTGGTGAATTGTCCCAGGAACTGTCACTGGCGATGAGCAGCAAGATGAACGTGAAGAACATTTTTAACAAGACCTATCCCTATCCGACTGCCAGCAGGATCAATAAAAGTATCATACTGAAACATTTATCCGGGAAACTGACGCCGTTCGTGAAAAAATTTCTCAGGTTTATGTATTAGATCCGTTTAAATTAATTTGGTAGCATATAAAAAGCCGGACTGAATCAGACCGGCTTTTTATATTTCCTGAAACTATGCTTTAGAACGCGAACATAAGGCCTGCGGTAGCGGAATTTTTCTTGCCGAAGTTATAGTCGGCGTTAATATTGAAAATCGAGAACCGGAGACTGCTGCCGATTATTGAACGGTTTTCGTTTATACCGTCAAGCGTAAATTCGATATTTTGCGTCTCTGTTCCGGTTGGAGTGTCAATATCAAATGTGTAGTCGAAGTCCATTGCGGAACTCTCGAACATATAGCCCGCATAGGGTGTCAGGTTCAGGAATCTTCCGCTAATCTGTTTGCTCAATGTCACCCCGTATGAATTCGTACTTGCTTTGATAATATCGCCGATATCGAGTGTTTGAGTAAAATATCCTAAAGATACTTCGACCGGCAGAGGCGTCCGTATCCAGGATTGAAAGTTATGCTGGATCCCGAATCCGAAGTAGCTAATCTCCCCGATATCTTCATCGATCTCTATATCGGGAAGCCAGCGTAACGTCACCATAGAACCAAACACAGTGCCGATAGTAAGCTGCGGCGCGCCGAGCGGGAGAATGTCAAGGTCTGCTGCGAGACCTGTTACGCCGGCGAGCTCAAACGTTTGTCCCCCAATTGTCTCTCCCAATACTTCAGCGCCGCTGAAGACAACGGACACATTTTCTTCGTCAGAGCCAATCGCCGTCGGGCCGGAGATGGTAACGTTGAAATCATTGCTCAAAATTTCATCCACCACCAAGTTACGAACCAGGGGATCGACATCTGCCGCCAGGTCCGCTGCCTGTCCGGAAGTGAACCGCCGGGGAGCCGAAGTTGAAAATATTTTGTCTTCATCGTCTAAAAAAGTTCCCATGGCAACAACACCGAATTCAAGATTGAATCCAAACAGTTTTACCTCGGGCGCCCTGTGGAACCAGCCCCCGTTCAGATTGATCCCGACCGCATCGGTGATCGGTCTGGCATAACTCTTTGCTTCGGTTGCCGATAGCTGCTTTAACGTCTCTTCCAGATTGTTGTCCTGCGCCGCCGCCCGGTCAAATGGAATGAGTGTAAATAGCGCTGCCAGTACGCAGACAGAGATCCCGTGGGTAATACGAGCATGAAATTTTCGAGTATGAGAGCAAGGATTATATTCGAACATCCGATCATCTCCTGTTTACAAAAAGGTTACGTATAGATTCGTAAAATCGTTACCTTAAATAGCGATTTTTTTTGAGGAATTCAATCAATTAATAGTACAACGTCTCTCCTCATTATCGAAAGACAGTGTGTAAACTTCACTATTATACTATAATAATGGACAAAGATTCATTGTCTCTATAAAAAATAAATTGCGGAAAATCGCACATATTCTTACCTTGTCATATTGTTGATACGATACTATCGGATGCCAATTGGACAGTCAGGGAGACGTTATGAACAGTGTACCTCTGCAAGACCTGCCGTTTCATATAGAAAAACCAACGCTGGTGGTCGATAAAAATAAAGCCCGGAAAAACATTAAGACATTTGCCGAAAAAATGCAAAAGAGCAGCGTCAGGTTCAGGCCTCATTTTAAAACGCACCAATCCGCAGATATAGGCGAATGGTTCAAAGATTTCGGGGTTTCACATATTACGACTTCTTCGGTCGATATGGCGTCCTATTTTGCCGAGAATGGTTGGACCGACATTACCATTGCGTTTCCCGTGAACGTGCACCAGGTCAGGCAGATCGATTCACTTGCCGGAGAAATTACACTGAACGTTCTGGTCGAATCGCCGGAAGTTGCCGATGTTCTCCGCAGCCGGTTGACGAACACTGTTGGAGCATGGATCAATATTGATATCGGTCATCATAAAGCGGGAATAGACTGGGCAAAAAGAGATGCGATCCTTGATATCGCCCGGCGAATCCACGACTCCGGCACCTGTAATTTGAACGGCGTTCTTACTCATGCCGGCCATTCTTATGACGAGCGTACGAATGAAGGACTCGTAAAAGTATATAACGAAACGATAGAGCGCATGAACAGTGTCCGGGACCGTCTTGCGGAGAAAGGATTTCATGGACTTGAAATATCTTCCGGCGATACCCCTTGCTGCAGCGTCATGAATGAATTTTCAAATGTCGATGAAATGAGACCGGGGAATTTCATATTTTATGATCTGTCCCAGAGAGAGATCGGATCGTGCACGGGTTCTAAAATTGCTCTCGCAGTCGCATGTCCGATCGTTGCAAAACAGGAAGACGGCTGCGAACTCGTGACCTACGGTGGCTCGGTTCATGTATCAAAAGACTTTATGAAAAGGGATGACGGTTCATTCTATTTCGGTAAACTTATGAGTTGGGAACAAAACGGACTTGGCGATGTGGTGGAGAATTCCACGGTGACCAAGATCTATCAGGAGCATGGGATCATTGAAGTTGACCGGACAACATTCGAGAATACAAATGTGGGTGATTTTGTCTTCATTGCACCTGTCCATTCATGTTTATCGGTGAACGAATTACGGAGGTATGTAACCACCGACGGTGAGAAACTTGCCGCAGGCGGCTATTGAGTTTCAAGATAATGATACTTCGAACATACCCATTACGGAATTGCACATGTACAGTGCATCGGCTTCATGCAGGTCATTCTCGTAGAGTATCTTTTCTTTAACTTTGTGCGTTTTCATAAAATATGCACGGTAAATGCCTTCGAGTATCCCCGACCCGGCCGGGGGTGTGAAGTAAGCCCCGTTTTTATATATGAATATATTTGAAATTGCCCCCTCGGTGATTTCATCCTGAAAGTTCCTGAATACAACCTCGTAGTATCCCTGTTTCGAGTATTTCAAATATTCTTCGTTATACAAAACCCTGTTATCTGTTTTGTGATAGAGAAATACATTGTCTTTATCCGTCCTGAATTCGGATACTGCAATTTTTTTCTCTTTTGATTGTTCCGGAGATTTTGTTTCCAGGCGTGTATGTTCAAAGTGAAGCGCTCCTGATCTGTCAAGCAGGATCCTGATTTTATAACACTCCCCCCAATGGAAACGGTTTGCGAGCTTTTTAAGATCCCCGGTGAGGGTTTCCTGCTCAACGTGGTAATCAAAATAAAAAGCCGAATCGCGGATCCTGTCCACGTGTTCTTTCAGGAATACATACTCAGAATCCCATAAGAGCGTTTCAAGCAGTTTGAAACTGGGAAACCGGTTGACCAAAAAATTTGACTTAAGGAGACATTCATTTAATTCCTTTTCCGGGTCGGAATCGGCGACGATCCCGCTGCCGATACCCATTTCACCCTTGTCTCCGCTCAGCATTACGGTTCTGATAGGTACATTAAATACCGCCTTTTTCCCGGGGGATATAATCCCTATAGCGCCGCAGTAAACATTTCTCGGTTCTTTCTCCATCTCCCGGATGATCTGCATGGTCCTTATTTTCGGAGCGCCCGTTACGGATCCGCAGGGAAACATGCTTTTGAATATATCGTAATAGGTTATATCCTTGCGTAGCCGAGCGGAAACCGTCGATGTCATCTGAAGGACGGTCAGGTATTTCTCAACGCTGTGCAAAGCTGGGACCGTCAGGGTGTTCCATTGCGCTATCCTGCCGATATCGTTTCGCATAAGGTCAACGATCATTGTGTTTTCAGCCAGGTCTTTGGGGCTGTTTTTTAACATTTCTATCTTTATTCTATCTTCAGGATTGGTCTTCCCCCGGTTCATGGTCCCTTTCATCGGTTTAGAGACGATAGTATCGCCATCTCTTCTAAAAAAAAGCTCGGGTGATAGGGATAAAACCGAATTTTCTCCAAATTTGAGAAATGCGCTGTAGGGAACGTATTGCGTGCTTTTCAGTTCCTCATACAACGAGAACGGACATCCTGTGAAAGAAAATTTATATTTATACGTATAATTGACCTGGTAGGTGTTCCCTTCGGCGATGTGATCGAGAATTTTCCGCACGTTTTTCCGGTAAGCCGGTTGAGTAATATTTGGCAGTAAATCGCCGATTTCAAATGTTATGATACAATCGGTCCGGTTATTCGTCTTTTCCGGAGACAACAGGTAGCGGCTGACTTCCGGGGTTGACCAGCGTGCCGTCCGGTGGTCGAATTCGATGACCCTGTCGAAAACACCTGCACAGATCAGCGGTGTCTTTCCCGGCAAATCACTTTTCGGTCTCCTGTTTCGTCCGGGTTTCGGACAGAGAGAATCTTCAAAATAGGGTCCAAGTTCATAGGCAAAATATCCGGCAATATAAAAATTTTCAGAATACTCTTCGATACGCTTAAATGCCGATTCGACATGTTCGGCATCTTTAACGAGTATAGTTTCGACAGGGCGTGTAAAAAGGTAACTTCTGAAATTTTCAGTATCGGCAAGACTTGTCTCAAAGAGAAAAAAGAGTGGTTCCTGCCGGATTATTTCGGGATCAAACGATGGGAGAATGTGTTGCTGTGACATTTGATGGATAGTATAATGATTTTTAATGAAAATGTAAATTTAAAGTCAGGTCAACGGAGCAGATCTTTCCTCAATGATACGACTGGCGGTACATTGTTACAAGTGAAAAAACATCTTCCGCAGAAAGCACGCTTATAAACTAATCACGTACTAATTCATGAAGCGGTATACAGCGTTCATGAGTCCGGTAAAATCAGGATTGATTGCCTTCTGCGGCAGGTAATGAAAATGCGGCATATCACATCTGAAAAAAAGCGCATGCTTTGCTCATAGCGCCGGCAATTGTACAAGAAAACTTTATAAGAGAATTATTCAAAAACTGATGTAAGATTACCCTCGCATTATCACCGATGTTACATAATGTGATATTTGAGCATCGGGAAATTGTTGATACAGGTATTACAGCGTCTGCACGTAAAAATATTTTTCGGGAGAGTACCGGGCAACACATTTTAACATGAATTATTTGAGAACAGGCATGGTGTCGAAAGTGAGCGGGGACGGTTTTTTGCGAAACCGCGTGCTGGGAATAAAGCCAAATCAATTTCATTGACTCCGTCGGTTTTTATAGTATATTTCAGTATTGATCCCGCATTCTGAAAGATCAACAAAGAAAATTTTTGTATTTTTTGAAAAACAAACCGTCTCAATAAATGAGGTGTGTTATGGATAATAAAGAAATTGTTAATAATGTAATCCAACAAGAAAACGATCACAAGGCGAATTCTTCGCGCCGCTCATTTTTAAAACATGGTCTCGGTGGGGCGGCGTTCATACTGGGCGCTCCCTATATCGGTTGTGGGAGACCTTCCCACTCTATGGAGTCGCTGCGTGAATCGTCCGCCGTGCTCAGTGCGGGTTCAGCGGGCGACGAGCAATTCTGGCGGGGTGTCAAGGATCAATTCATTATAAAAGAAAATTTTATCATCATAAACGCAGCGAACATGGCGCCGGCATCATTGCCGGTCATGGAAGCTCAATTTAACTATATCAGGTCAATTAATGTGGATACTTCTCATGAAAACAGGGGGAAAATCGAAATATACCGGCAGAAATCCCGTGAGAAACTTGCTTCGTTTCTGGGCGCCGATTCAGATGAGATATCCCTTTCCCGCAATACAAGTGAATCGAATAACATTGTGGTAAGCGGTCTGCCGCTTGGCAGTAGCGATGACGTAGTCATATGGGACCAGAACCATCCGACTAACAATGTTGCCTGGGATGTACGGGCGGAGCGTTATGGATTCACTGTAAAACGGGTCACGACACCGCCTGAACCTGGATCTCCGGAGGAATTGATCACACCGTTCCGGAATGCTCTTGCAATGAGAACAAAAGTGCTCTCGATAACGGATTTTTCAAGCGATACCGGAATCCGGCTTCCTACCAAAGAGTTATGTGCCCTTGCCCGTCAGAGGGGTATTCTGTCAATGGTGGACGGTGCACAGACAGCGGGCTGCCTTGTCAGAGACCTCCACGATCTGGGGTGCGATTTCTTTACGAGCAGTTCACAAAAATGGTTCGCCGGACCTCGTGAGGCAGGTGTTCTCTATGTAAGAAAAGAACATATCGCCGGTCTCTGGCCGTCGATCGTGGGAGTTGGATGGGAAAACGCGGTCGAAGGAGGAACGGCTCAAAAATTTGAAACGTATGGTCATCGGGATGATGCGAAATTCGCCGCTTTCGAAACAGCCGTTGATTTGCTCGATACAATAGGGATAGATCGTATTGAAAAACGTGTCTATGCGCTTGCCGAAGCCTTGCGAAGCGGACTCAGAAAGAGAATTCCGGAAATATCCTTCTACTCTCCTGATGCACATTCTATGAGTTCGCCGGTTGTAAAATTCCCTGTACCGGGAGACGAGATACGTGGTGTTCGCAAGCGTCTGTATGAAGAGCATGATGTTGGATGTGCCGTTCATGGGGGCAGCTTCCCGGGTGTCCGGTTCAGCCCGCATTTTTATAACACAATGGAGGAGATGGAGCGGGCGGCCGAAGCGGCCGCGGCCCTGTTTGTATAAGTCCCGAAAAAAATTTGTCTCAGGATTGGTTCAATAAATTTCAGCGTTACGGCCGCATTACTTCCCTGTATCTGAAACAATCGACGATATGGTCGTTGACCATACCTGTCGCCTGCATGTGGGCATAGCAGATCGTCGTGCCCACAAATTTGAAACCCCGCTGCTTTAGATCTTTGCTCATTGCGTCCGAATCCTTCGTGCTTGCAGGGATATCTTTCATCGTCTGCCAGCTGTTAATGAGCGGTTTGCCGCCGGTGAACTGCCAGATATATTTGTCAAAGGACCAGAATTTCTCCTGCAGTGTCAAAAATGCTCCGGCATTCCCGACCGATGCTGCGATTTTCAGCCTGTTCCTGATGATCCCGGCATCGGCAAGGAGCGCATCGGTCTTTTTCTGATCATAGTGTGCTATCTTTTCCGCATCAAAATCGTCGAATGCCTTTCTGAAATTATCCCGCTTCTTGAGAATCGTCAACCAGCTCAGGCCGGCCTGCATTCCCTCCAACAGGAGAAATTCAAATAATTTCCTATCATCATGGACCGGGACGCCCCACTCGTTATCGTGATAGTCAATATACAGTGGATTTTCTCTACACCATGAACACCGTGTTTTCATAGGACTTTCTCCAATTCAAATCTCTTCGAGTTTCAGGATACGTTTGACATTGCCTGCGAAAACATTGTGCCGGTCGTCAGGATTTAAACCAATTGAATTTAAAATATCCGACTGCTCCTTGAAAAGATCGTTTCTCCAGCCGCGGGGAAAGACCGAAGAATCAGTCCCGAACATGATCCGCCTGCTTCCGAATATCTCAAACGCCTTTTTGAAAACATCGGTCAGAGTTTTACTCTCCGGCTGAGTCCGTATCCAGCTGTTTGAACTTGATGTATCGACATAAACATTTTCGCAGAGTGATCCAAGCATGAGGGTTTCCCGGAAAAAACCGCAGCCGAAATGAGGAATGACAAAAATTGTTTCGGGAAACCTGTTGGCAGTCACCTGGAGATCGAGAGGATTGCCATAGCGCATATCAAAAGGGCGCGGGAGCCCGATAACGTCGCGAAGTGGTACCGAGAGCAGCCCGAAATGTACCAGAATGACCATGTCGTAGAGTGCGGCAGCTTTCAATACTGGGACTATAGATCCATCAGACATGTTGTAACTGTGCATGACCGGAAAAAGGAGTAATCCCTTGAATCCTTTTTTATGAACGGCATGAACAAAATCGACGGCATCATTGGCACAGGGATTGAGGAGCGCATAACCGGTCAACCTGCCTGAACTAAACCGTAACGCTTCTGCAACGGTATCGGATTCTTCGGGAAGACTGGCAAAGGTTACCATCCGGCTGATCCCGAAGGTATCCATTTCCGCGAGCCATTTCTTTGTATGCTCGTGAACGTTACTATCGGGGATCGTTATGTTGCGGCTGCTTTGAATACTATGCAGAGATTTTTCAATATCGGCGTTCTTGTCTTTCTGACGTATGAGCGCAGAAAAGAATTGATATGAAAAAAAGTGCGTATGTGCGTCTATGATCTCGTGTGCCATGATTTTTACCATAGTACGTTACAAATCATTGTGTTGCCGGGTAGTGTGTCTTTGCGTTGACACTGAATTGAAGATTCATCTTTTTTGATTTTTCGGCTTCGCCCGAAATGATAGTCAATAATCTCAATAATACTCATAAGTTCCGGTCATAACATGGAGCGTAGTGATAGGGCAATTCTTCTATTCATTATGCCTCAGACCACGATTATTTTACAAAAATAATATTTGCCGGAATTTATCCGGTTACCGTAGCGCATGATTCAAAAATCGCTCAAAGATTTTCATTGATCTTCCTTGGAAAAGGCGCTCAAAAAATCCTGAAGACCGGTACGGTATTTTCCTTGTGATTCTAAGAAACCCTCGTTATGTGAACCCGAAATTTCGAGAAATTCCTTCGGGGATGTCAGCGATTCAAAAAGTTTTTTTCCATGCTCGAACGGAATAATATCATCGTTTCTGCTGTGAATAATGAGAACAGGACAGGTAACCTTTTCCATATGCCGGACCGTGTTATATTTGTAACGTGATAGCCACCGTATGGGTAAGTAAGGGTAAAGCTGCGAACCGAGAGCTTTTACCGAGGTAAAGGCCGAGTCGAGCACAAGAGCAGCCGTGCTGCGTCCTTGCGTGAGCCAGGATGCTATAGCTCCCCCGAGAGACCTCCCGTAAACTATTATGGACCCCGGTTGATAACCTTTTTCTTTGACGAGGTAACTCCATGCTCCCAGCGCATCCCTGTACGTCCCCGATTCCGAAGGGCGCCCCTCGCTCTTCCCATATCCGCGGTAATCGAATAGAAAAACGTTGTGTCCGAGAGCATTGAAATATACGGATATACTCCAGACGGTGAGAAATATTTCCGGCATTTCCGTGGCAGAAGAGGATGACCGTATCGGAAACGCCTGCGGGGATGAACCATCCGGTCAGCAATGTGCCGTCATCTGCAGGGAAAGTCACCTCTTCATAGTGAAGTCCGAGATACTCAGGGGTGGCTGAATACTCTCGAACCGGAAAATAGATCAAACGTGACTGAAATATATACAGGAGAATGGCAAACCCTGAATACACGAGAACAGGGATAATGAATAATGCATAAATAAACTTCACACGTTTCAAAAGGAATTAATTTAGTATGGGTCTGTCCTACACTGAAACAAGAGAGAAAAAGTCGGGTGAATCTGACACTCCGGCTTCTTTCATTACGTTCCGGAGTTCATCCGAAACGGCAAACTGTTTTACCAAATCGACATCCTTGACCTCAAACAGGATGACAACTTCATTCGGATTGTCGACAGTTTGAAAAAGCTGGGTGTCGCCAAATCCGTTTGCACGTCTTGCTCCGTCATGATCGTCAACAATAGATTTCCACCGACCAAAATCTTCTACCTTATGCCTGATGATCAGGTGTGTCATGATACCTTCCTTTAGTATATGTTATTAAGTTTATGAAAATGTTTATGATACGGCGAATACTGCAACTGAGTAAAGATACGAATCCGTAAAATAATCATGCAGGGTAACAATGCTATCCAGCCGATAGAGACAGGTTCAAAAGGAATAGCATAAAAAACGTTAGAGTTCTTTTGATTTTACGACGACAAGTTTCTCGACCAGCATATCATTCATGGTATAGGGGATACCGCCCGGACCTTCTCCCGATTGTTTCAATCCTGCGAACGGCATCCAGTCGACACGAAAAGCTGTATGATCGTTTATCATTACCGTAGCGGCGTCGATGCGTTGTGTTACCCGGAGTGCGGTGTCAATGTCCCGTGTCCATACCGCTGACTGAAAGGAAAACGGAAGCGAATTCGCACGAGCTATCGCTTCGTCAATATCGGAATAGGGATACACGCAAATGACCGGACCGAATATTTCGGATTTGCTCACTTTTGCATCGGCAGGGGGATCGAACAGCACCGTGCATTCGTAACAGGAATCGGAAATCTGTTTGCCGCCGGTTACAAGTTTGGCGCCGCCCGCAACAGCTTCTTCTACCCACTCTTTAACGCGCCGTACTTCACCGTGGCGTATCAGCGGGCCGACATCGGTATCGGGTTGGGTAGGATCGCCGATCTTCTGTTGGTCGGCGCTTTCGGCCAATCGGTTCGCTACCTCGTGCGCGATCGATTCATGTGCAAAAACACGCTGTACCGAAACACAGACCTGGCCTGCATGATAAAAACCGCCTTTGCTCAGCGGCGCTATCGCTTCGTCGAGGTCGGCGTCGGCAGCAATGATGACCGGCGCCGCTCCACCGTGTTCAAGTGCATAGCGTGTTCCCGGTGCGAGTTTTGACCGGAGCATCCATCCAACGCGGCCGCTGCCGATAAATGTGAAGAAACCTACCCGTTCATCGGTGATAAGAGCAGAGGCGACATCGAGGTCGCTCACGGACAGGACCTGGCACCACTCCTCGGGCAAACCGGCTTCACGTAGAATTTTTACGAAGAGATAACAAGAGATCGGGGTTACTTCAGCAGGTTTAACAATGACCGGACAACCCGTTGCCACCGCAGGCCCTGCCTGGTGAACAATGAGATTCAACGGATGATTAAATGCACTTGCGGCTACGACGACGCCGATCGGCTCCAGCCGCGTAAGCGCCAGCCTGTTCAACGAAGCGGGATTGAGTTTCATCGGTATCTCTTCTCCGTGCTGGGTGCGAAGCGTCTCGATGCAGATATCGATTCCATCAATTGCTCTGGCGACTTCGACCCGGGAGTCGATAAGAGGTTTTCCACCTTCACGGGCAGCTTCCAGGGCGAGTTTTTCCGCCTGTTCCGACATTATTTCGCCGGTTTTCTTCAATATTTTCAACCGCTCGGGAATTGGAATCCATGCATCCCGGTTCCGGAACAGGTCGTATGCCGTCTGCAATGCTTTGTCGACTACAGATTTATCCGCAGTTTGCACGGTAGCAATATGAGCGTTATCATAGGGAGCATATACTTCAAGAGGTTTATCCTCAGAAGAGGCTCCGGGTACCATTAAAGGACAGTTAACGGGCATGGTTATTCCTTTCGGTCTCTATAGCGCTCAGTTTCGTGAGTGGTTGTACGGTAATTATTGAAGCGATTTCCTGATATTTGAACAAAAGACCCGGCTTTCAACCCAGAAAACGCTTGTTTTCAGAGTAGTCAACGGAGCATTGCACGACATGAACACCGGGCGAATTAAGACATTCTTCAAGCAATGGTGACAGATTGTCAGCTGTTCCGACTTCATGACCTATGGCACCGTAACTATCCGCATATTTAATAAAATCCGGATTGTTAAAATCAAGGCCAAAATCCTCAAATCCCATATTGGCCTGTTTCAATTTTATCATACCGTACCCTTTATCGACAAGAATAAGAACTATAATATGAAGATCGAGCCGCACAGCCGTCTCTAATTCCTGTGAATTCATCATGAACCCGCCGTCACCGCAGATCGCCATGACTTTTCTATTCGGGTGAATAATTTTTGCTGCGATTGCGGACGGCAGACCTGCGCCCATTGAAGCCAGGGCATTGTCGAGAAGAACGGTATTCGGCTCATAAGCACGGTAGTTCAAAGCGAACCAGATCTTATAGACACCATTGTCCAGAGCAATAATACTGTTATCGGGCATTATTTTCCGAATATCGGCAACAAGCCGGGGCGGATACATGGGGTAACGGTCATCGTCAACTCCGTAATTCATTCGGTAATTGTTCCCTTCCCGGACACGCATAGAATACGAAAAGTCCCAGTGCGCCTGTTTTGTAATGGAACTCATTATCTGCCAGATACTGTTGGCGATATCACCGACAACTTCGACCTGAGGGAAATATACCGGGTCGACAGATGCGGTCAAAAAGTTTATATGAAGAACATTTAATCCGTTATGTTTCATAAAGAACGGCGGTTTTTCGACAACATCATGACCAACATTTATTATCAGGTCTGCATCCTCGATCGCTCCATGAAGATAATCATTAGCGGACAAGGCGGCATTTCCAAGGAACAACTCGTGCCGTTCATCGATGACTCCTTTTCCCATTTGTGTACTGAAAAACGGTATGCCGGTTTTGTTTACAAATTCGAGAAGCATTTTAGAGGTTAGTTTTCTATTTGCGGCGGCGCCGATCAGTACTAACGGTTTCTTTGATTTTTCAATCATTTCAACGGCCATGGCAATAGCTTTTTTCTCTGCTGCGGGCCGTCGTGCTTTGCTTGACGGATAGAGCGGTTCTACAGTTTTTTCCGCTGCGATATCTTCAGGAAGCTCAAGGTGAACGGCCCCGGGCCGCTCCTCTTGCGCGATACGGAACGCCTCCCGGACACGGGAAGGTATATTGTTGCCGCTGACGATAGTCTTGGCATATTTGGTAATGGGCGTCATCATCTGGACAATATCAACGATCTGGAATTGTCCCTGTTTGCTGGCCTTGATCGGCTTTTGACCCGTGATCATGAGCATAGGCATTGCACCGAGTTGAGCATATGCAGCAGGGGTGATCAAATTAGCTGCACCGGGCCCCAGTGTTGCAAGGCATACTCCTGCTTTTCCGGTCAGCCGGCCGACGGTCGCCGCCATAAATCCTGCACCCTGTTCATGACGTGTTAAGATAAGTTTGATCTTGGAAGTGCGCAAAGATTCAAGAAAATCTAGATTTTCTTCACCGGGTACACCGAATATATAGTCGACACCTTCATTTTCCAGAGCTTTTACAAAAAGATCCGAGGCTTTCATACATCGTGCCTTTCCTGTGCAATATTACTATTTGAAATTCCGGTTTGCAGGAATCAAGTAAGCTGGTAAACAAAAAGAAGATTTGGGAAAGTATCAAAAATACTGTTCCGTTACGTATGAGATACCAGGTATATATCTATAGTATTAGCTAAAAATATAAAATCTTTTTACTCAAATACAAAATATTTCTTATATACGACCTAATTACTTGTACACAAAACAATACTCTATCTTCGGTTTATGACAATAACAAATCTAAATGGTAAACTTTGGAATCCACGACGTTACTGAAAATTTTACGTGTCTCACCCCGTATTCAACTGTACTGAATTGTCCACGTTGCGGAGGATGAGGGACTCGAACCCCCAAGGGCGTAAACCCGGCGGTTTTCAAGACCGCTGCCTTACCAATTAGGACTAATCCTCCGTTTTACTAATAGCCAATCAACACGCAATGTACTATAAATCCAAAACATTTTCAATATTTTTGTTTTGTTGTAACTTCCGGATATCCTCTACTATTTATTATCGGCCATTCCGGGACTTACCTCTCCATTAATTATTTTTATAGATATGTTCCCGGCTGATTGCTATATTGTGATCGAGCGCCTGAAATTTATTGTAGCCTTTTTCCATATGGAGCATCAAAAAAAGAGTAAGACTGCATCAATTCCTGAAGACGGGCTCATCCGGCGGGCACAGGAGGGAGACAGGGCTGCTCTTGCAGAGATTGTAAATGAATATGAGGAATATGTCTATAATTATGCTCTGAAAATGCTCAAGGTCAGGGAAGATGCAGAAGATGTTTTGCAGGAAACATTCTTGAGTGTTGTAAAAGCTATACAATCTTTTAAAGGGCAGTCAAAATTATCGACGTGGATATACAAGATAGCGACTAACGCAGTTCTCATGAAATTACGGTCCGGGAAACGGATCTTTGCATCCCTGGATGATGACACGGTCAATTTGTCGCGCGATTACGAAGCATTTGACCGAAGTTTTTCGCAGTCGCCGTATGAAATAGTGAAGAACAAAGATATTGTTGAAAAAATAATGAACCATCTCGATGAGCTGCCGCCAAAACTCCGTTCTGTCTTCGTGCTGCGGGATCTCGAAAACTTTTCTACCCGGGAAGTCGCCGATTTGCTTAACATGTCGTCTTCTGCGGTCAAGACAAATCTGATGCGCGCCCGTATTATCCTCCGGGACAAACTGGCGGACGAAATAGTCTCGTAAAATGAGAGTGGTATGGATTGTAAGAGAAAAATAGAAGAGATTTGCGATCAGCTTGGTGAAAACCTTGACTCGGAAAAATGCAACGAAATTAAAAAGCATCTTGAAGACTGCCCCCCCTGCTGCGCTTATGTCAATACGGTAAAAAAGACAGTTGAGTTGTATAAAATTCTTCCAAATGAACAGGTCCCAGGTAATGTTCATGCAAGACTCATGAAAGTATTGAAATTATAAAATTCTCTGTTGTCGCAATCCATGTGCAGTGCCGGTTGATCAGCCCGCAACAATTTCTTCAATTCCGTAAAGAACTAACGTGTCTTTTAGTTCTTTTTGAATCTAATGTCTGCAGGAAACATAATGCAAAAAACAAAAACTGTAACTATTTACAAATCAGTGCATCTAATGTAGTGTAAGTCAAAAAGCAATTGATATTTTAATCTCAGGAGATCATCATGGATAACTATATAACGCTGACCGAATCGAATTTCGAGGCGGAAGTGCTTGATGCAGATAAGCCGGTGCTGGTAGATTTCTGGGCGCCGTGGTGCGGACCCTGCCGGGTAGTCGGTCCCATAGTTGAAGAATTGGCAAAAGAATATGACGGCAAAGTAAAAATCGGAAAATTGAATACCGACGAAAACACGCAAATCGCCGTAAAATATAATATAATGGGTATACCGTCGCTCTTATTATATAATAACGGCGAAGTTGTCGACCGTATCGTCGGCGTGGTCCCGAAGGGTCAGATAGCTGAAATGCTGGATAAATATGTATCTGAACTTACCGAATAGCGAGGTCGATTGATGGAATTTTTAATTTTTATTGTATTGTATCTTGTTCTCATCGGATTTGTATTGCCACGGCTGGGTGTGCCGACATGACTCGGCGGAATGTGCCGCGTGCGGGACAAAGATCACAATGAAGAAGATCATGCTTTGGAAAAGAGAAGGAAATCATGACCTACGGCTTTGCTAAAACTGTTGATCATTCTGTTGATGAGGCGCGACAGAGAGTAATAGAGGAGCTGAAAAACGAAGGTTTCGGCATCTTGACCGAAATCAACATAAAAGAGACCTTGAAGAAAAAATTGGATGTAGACCACCCGCCGTATGTGATATTGGGAGCCTGCAATCCTCCTATAGCGTATAAAGCGCTGCAACACGAAGAGGAGATCGGCCTGTTGTTACCTTGCAATGTCATTGTATATGAAAATTCACAGGGAGATTCTGTAGTGTCGGCGATCGAGCCCGATACAATGATGTCAATTATTCCGAATGATACTATCAAGAGTGTGGCGACTGAAGTGAAACAAAAACTTCACAATGTCATAGATAGAGTGTAAGGAGCTGATACTGTGCCAATATACGAATATAAATGCGCAAATTGCGGTCTGCTTTTCGAAGAATTGATTTTATCGGTCAAAAAGTATAGTGATGAAATAATCTGCCTGTCTTGCGGGTTTCCCGATCCTGAAAAAATGGTCTCGGCAGCGGCAGTGACTTCATCAGGACTTGGGATTTCTTCGTATCCCCAGCCGAATTGTGCTTCCGGATTTTCCTGAAGATCGTAACGAAGCCGGACAGGGTGTCCTGATAGAAAAGGTTAAAAGCATGAAACAGGAACCGACAGAACAGAGAGAACAACCACAGGATGAAATGTGTGAACTTCCCGTTTTGAACGCATCTTCAGATAGAATTTGTTCGATCCTGGAAAAATACAAAACAGTTGCGGTTGTCGGGCTGTCGAGGTTTCCTCATAAGGACAGTCACCGGGTCGCGCAATATCTGGAAATGCACGGGTATACTGTTATACCCGTAAATCCGAGCGATCATACTGTCATGGGAAAACGTTCGTATGCGACACTGAAAGAAATTCCGGGTATGGTGGACATCGTGTGCATATTCCGCCCTCCATCGGATGTTCCGCCAATCGTCGCTGAAGCTATTGCAATAGGAGCGAAGGTGGTGTGGATGCAGCTTGGTATTACACATAATGACGCTGCGGAAAAAGCCCGATCGGCCGGGATCGATGTTGTTATGAACAGGTGTATGAAGATCGAACATAGTAATCTCGGGAGAACGTAGGATTTGTTCCTGACCGGAGTCATCTCTTCTCTATGACCGGAATTGTATAGTTTATATGTTCCCGGCGGTTATTTCATAGGGATTTGAAGTGGGAGATTTTGCTATTTAAGGACAGATTTGACGCAGTTTATCATTTCCTTCAGATCGATGAGTTTTACGAAATAGGCGAGGGCGCCCATTTCTTTTATCTCATCCTGTATTTCCTTATCGACAAACATTCCAGACATAAAGATTACGGGAATGTCTTTGGCGTCATTGATTTTTTTCAATTCGTAATAAAGCGCATTCCCGCCAATTCTCGGTAGCATCATATCCAGTATTATAAGATCAGGCGGATTTTGTATCACGTGCTCGAGCGCCTCTTCCCCATCTCCGGCAATAGTAACATTGCACGTTATTTGCTCACCTAATGCATCGTGCAATAAAGTTTGAATACTTGGGTCATCCTCTACGATGAGAACAGTCTGCATAACTTTTCTCCTGATATTCGAAGCTCAATCACGTTACCATGACCTGGATAGTTCAATTGATTTGACTCTCAGTTGCATGTGAAATTAATCGGTGCAGTAATTACTACTAACCTTTTGGACCGCTTTCAGATTTTTGCACCGTGTCTGATGAAGCGTGAGCAGGATCGACAGGTTTTGAGGCAGGTTTAACTTCTTCCGCATCATCATCTTGTTTTCCTAATCCTAATTGTTTTGCCATTACCTCTTCTTTTATCTCCTTATAATGTTCATCATAGAATTGAACGAGGCGGCCCGACAACCCTTCGCATCGGCCGAAGTGTCCTTCTTTTAATCCCCCTATTGCTTTGAATACTGAAATCGATTTAGCGCTTGCAACATATTCTTTGCATTCATGAATTGTTTAATATCTCAATCTCCTTGTAGAAATCGAAAAGATCCGTAAATTTAAGACTCTTCGCAAGTGCGTCCACGTACGATTTCGGCATTTTTTGAGATTGTACCTGGATGTAGAGTGAATCCACAACTTCCCGCGCTGTCCGGGAGGATTTCCATAAACCTGCTATTTCCTCGTTAAATGCACTCGCAACACAGACAATATTCGCATAGAGAGCTGCTTTTGTCTCGCCTGTGATAAAATCTACGTTACCTTTTTGAAATTCATAACAGTACTTTATTGCATCGAGAATACTTTCATTATTGAAATCCCCGGATATCGATTCGTTATTTTTTGACGTCTCGTAATTTTTTTCATTAGCTTCGATATATTTTTCTTTTCTGTTCTCTAACGGCATATCGATATATTCACCGCTTGTTTCCCAACCACCGACAGCATGGAGCAATGCCAGAATACCTACAGTGCCGATGTCGTCGGTTTCGATATTTGCTTCGGCCTCTTCCTAGAGATGCGATATAATGCCCATCGAGAAAATGAGGGTGTTCAGCATGTGATTATACAAAGTACTTATCTTTGATTTTTTTCATTTGTCTTCAATAAATTTCAATTTGCTTATAAAAAGAATTATATCAGGCGAGGTCAAAATGTCGTGAAATCGCAATTCAATTACCTTCTTTACCGATGCCATAAAGCGTGCATATACTTTACGTGATGCTTTGGAATCAATAAGTTGTTTAATTCCCGCTAAAATTTTTGCCTGCTCTATTTTAATGACAATATCATTAAGTTTTAAAATGAACTTTGGTTTCACTTCAGGGTTGTTTTCTAAGATCCGTATCAGTCTTCCAATATGCGAACCGTCAATTTCGGTGCCTTTTGCATAGAGCACTCCGCCCTTGTTATTCAGCATGTCTTCTGCGAGAACATATCCTTTGGGTACTGATTTTGGGTTCTTCGCATCATATCGAACGAAAATACTGAGATCGTCGATACTACCAAATTCTAATGTATCGGGTGTAATATTCATAGTATTCTAATCTTGGAAAATAAGTTGATGTTACTTATCAGCAATTCTGCATTCTTTGAAACGGACAGGCGGAACGCGGTACTTGAATGCCTTGAACAGGGTCATTAGCCGGGCATTTATTGTTTACCCGACCTTGATGAATCTTTCACCCCCACGATTTATTCTAATTCATTTCAGAAAGGATGACACTCACGATTAGTAATGGATAAGCTGGATTAGCCGGATAAATAGTGAGGATTTACTATTTTGGTAGAAATACATATGTCATCCCGGATACTCCAACTGTACAATTAATTGTGATGATATTCAAGCAATAATATTGGAATACAGTTTGCCGGTAGCCGGTTTTTTAATGAGGTTTTTTTATTTGAGTTGTATCTTTGTCCGATTGAGCATCAAGAGTAACTT
Source organism: bacterium (assembly GCA_965240425.1). Lineage (GTDB taxonomy): Bacteria > SM23-31 > SM23-31 > SM23-31 > SM23-31 > CBDFMG01. The sequence continues at coordinate 3,846,695 of OZ251221.1, read as the reverse complement.
CTTTTATCTCGCTGTAATGTCCTTTGTAGAATTGTAAAAGCTCTGCTGTTGTCAAAATGCATCGGGAATATTTACCTTCCTGAAACTCTTCGTTTTTCCGGACTATCGATACGGCTTTTAGGGATGCTTCGTAATGTTCGCAATCATTGCAATGGTCTTTACAAAGAAAAAGTGTCGGACTTTTGAATCCGGTCATCGGGTAGGGACGTGCATGATTGCCGCCTTGAAAAGTGCACATCTTTTGAAGAGTGTCTATTACCTCGTAAAAATCGAAAATATGGTTATAATGCAATGCAAGAGTCAGGGCCTTTACGACTACAGTGTTAATTTTGTTTTGAAGAGCCAGGATGTTAATATCGTCGATAATACGGGAAATTTTTGACTGTTCTTCAAATAGACCGCTTTTATGAAGAACGTAATGATCAATGAAAATAATAATATTTTCGATAAGACTGGCCGTGTCATTACTCTTTTGCAAAAATTCTTTATCCCCCTTATCACAATGAAATTCATTTATGTATTTCAATCCCAGAGCAGAATTATTATTCAATGTAATGCCTGTGAGATATTCATGACTTTTTAAATTGGCTTTCCGGTATAATCTTGGCAGGAGTTTGGGGTCTTCCCTCAGCAGATCGTTTACGGAGATTATTGAGCCCATAGAATGAAACAGCGCCACCATTACGAGATCGTTGTAATCATCCTGTTCCAGTGAATTTTCTTCCTGGATTTGCGGACTCAAAGCTAAAGCATACGACAGACTTGCGACGGAAATCGCATGATTTAAAAATAAAGCGGCAGATTTTTTCGGACAGGTTTCTATAATATACACCATTTTATATGCCGCAAGCACTATTGCCTCGTCGCTGAAGAATTCATTGAAGAAAGTGAGGATTTTTTCATTGTTAGCCGCCAGGAGATTTGAATAAACTTTATACTTTGTGCGGAATGAGAGCTGATTTCCGACCCGCTTCAAGAGTTCAAGTTTAAACTTCTCCATCAATTGGCCGCTTCGCTTGATTTTAAAATTCATCTCCCGTTTCGGATTACCAGCTTGAATAGTGAGTAACCTTGCGATCTTATCGGGAGTGATCAGTGTCCCGTTCGTGTACAGCGTTACACCCTTGTCGGTTAACAGATCTGCCAGGATTAACCCGCTATAAAAACTTTCCTGACGGTTCGATTGGTAGTGAGACAATTCTATGAGAGAATCCAAACCGGTGATATCTATAGTATCACTCTCAGGTGAAAAAATATCGATAATGTCCATGCCGGTCTAAAATTTGAATTTATAGTCTTGCAATTGTTTATTCAATGTGTTCCGTACATACCTTAAGATAGTTAGGATAAAAGCAAATCTGATTTTAAATTTGTTCACAAATTTATTACTGTTCCGCACTATTCCCCAAGAGTTAATTCTAATAATAATTTTAATAAAATCAAACAGACAATGATACGCGTATTAAAATAATCAAAAAAATCTCGGGGGAGGTTCATTGTATTTTTTCAAATGGGAGCACGGTTACGGCGCCATCCCGTTTGCATCAGGTTTTTTCCTGTTAAAAATAAACTTTCCGACCGTTATGACCGAAAATACAACAAAAGGAGTTTCTACGCCATTCTGAACCGGTCGAAATCCTCCAAGATCGACGTCGAGAACAAGGAATAGTTCTGTGGACAAAATAAGTGTTATCATTCCCGCTACGGATAATGTGTCCTATATCACCGATTGCCTTTCATCGATTTTTAAAAGCACATATCGAAATCTTGAAATCATTATAATTGATAATGGATTTCGTGATGAAGTTTTTGAAGCTTCAAAAAAATATCAATCCGATATACTGTCTATATCTTCCGATCGTTTGAGCATGCCTGCCGCCTTCAATCTCGGATTAAGCAAAGCAACCGGGCGTTACGTTTCATTTTTTAATGTGCAGGATATTAATGGCAAAATGCGTTATGAGCTCAGTATGAAGCGATTTCAGGGAACATCGAAGACCGGAATGGTAATTTGTGCAACAACTTTTATAGATAAACATGGCGCCTTTATGACGGGGGTGAGTAAATTCCAGGAGTATACTCAGGATTCTTTTCTCGGAAAGATGTTCGAACTTAATCATATCAAAACTATTTCTTCAACAGTAATGCTCTCAGAAGTCATTAAGGATGTCGGCGGTTTTGATGAATCGTTAATTTATTCATATGAATACGATCTGTTTCTCAGGATCGGTTCTAAAAGCAGAACGGACGATATCGATCTGCCGCTCATCAGGAATCGCATTACGCCCGAAAAAATCGATACCGATTGGAACGATTATAGAAAATTTGAGACGATGGTCATTTAAAAGCACGACCCGACACAGATAGCTTCCCATCTGTCCCGGGTATACCGGAATGAAGAAGACTTTCGTGTAGCTCTCGGGAAAATTCTCTATAGAATAGGGAAGGTCAAAGATGCTCTTCTTCATCTCAACAAAGCACAGCTTCTCAATAACGAAAATGATGATGTTTATTTTCATACCGGGAATTGCTACTATAAATCTAAAAAATACAAAATGGCCCATGAATCGTATTTAAAATGTCTTGACCGCAATCCTGAACATGCCGGATGCAGCAATAACGCCGGAGTTTTATATTATCTTATGGGCAAATATGATAAATCTATTTCAGAATTAAAAAAAGCTTTGGAATATGACGATAACTTTTTAGAGCCGCAATATAATTTGAATTGTATCAAGGATGATCGCCCACGGCGAAATCTGAGACTCTCGCTTTTCGGGAGGAAGAAGATAACCAAAGAAAAGGATTTGCATTTTGTGAACGGTTCACATGCTGCTATGTGAATGGGAGAAGTGGCCGGTTAGAACGTGTCCCGTCAGGCCGATGCAAAAACCTTGACAAATAAAGTGCTTTTCTCTATATTTTTGTACCAGCATTTATACCGGAAGTGCTGGTTTTTTTGTACTGTTAACGAAAGGAACCAAAGCAGATGCCTGGATACGATCCTTTAGCTGTATATTATGAAGCGGAATGGCGGAATTTCACACAGGATATTCCGTTTCTCGTTGAAGAAATGCGCGAGGCAGGCGGTCCCGTTCTGGAATTGGCCTGCGGGAGCGGAAGAGTAACGTTTCCTCTTGCTCAGGAAGAGTATGAAGTGTGGGGAATTGATAATTCGCCGGAGATGTTAAAGATTTTTGAAGATAAAAAGAAAAATGAAGATCCCCGCGTTGTCAAGAGAATTCATATTTCTCAGCAGGATATGTGCGATTTTCAGATAGAACAAAAATTCAAATTGATTATGATCCCATTTAACTCTTTCTTATTATTGACAGACAGAAATGACTTTGACAGATGTCTGCAATGTTGTTTGCGGCATCTCGATGATGACGGACGGTTCATAATCGATGTATTTTCTCCGAACTTCGAGCTGTGTGCCGTCAAGGAACCCAAAATGCAGTTTCTTCAGCACTTCTATATACAGGCGACCAGGAAAGTGGTGGTTCTATGGGAGCTGGCAAGAAGGGACATGGCTAATCAACTCATCGATATTGACTTTTTATACGAGGAATACGATCAGGATGGTAAAGTAACCCAACGTGTGCATAACCTGAAAATGAGTATTATTTTCAGGTATGAATTACTCTATCTATTGGAAAAGAACGGATTTCTTGTTATGGATGTTTTTGGCAATTATGACAGGTCGGAATTTTCGCAGACAAGTCCTCAAATCATCTGCCTCTGCTCAAAACAAGATGCTGTCACTACATGAAAAAGAACGGTTTTATCTCTTTAAGACTTTTCCCGGATGATTTTTGGCAGAGGGCAAATATTAAATTAATTTTCCTGCCCGGTCGATTATAGAAACGGTGCGGATGGTATCGTAATCACATTTTTTGTGGAATAGAGTGAAAGAAATGCTTTAAAAGATACGGAAAGTACCTTTCCACATAAATATCGTCAGAAATTATGCCCGAAAAAGCTGTCAATTTTATAGAGCAAGGCGAAGCGTTGCTTGCTCAAAATCGTCCGAAGGATGCTCTGAAGATATTCAGAAAAACTATAGAACACGGACCGGCTCAACATGACGTATATTATCTTATGGCTCAGGCATGTTCTGACCTTAAGATGTACGACCAGTCACTTGCATTTCTCCTGGAAGCACACACATTAGACCCGCACAATTCCCGATACAACGAACAGATCGCTCTTCATTATTATAAAACTTCCGACAATCACGAAGCATACAAATATTTCAAACAGATTGGAATAAAAAATATTGATTCTGCGGATTCATTGAACGGTTACGCGTTGTGCGCTGAAAGAGTCGGTAATACATCCGATTGCATCGAGGCCCTGGAGCGGTCTCTCAGCATGGACCCTCTACAAAACGACGTTGAAGATAAGCTGCAGGATATCAGAAAAAAGATCGCGGGAAATCATTCAGGAGACAGGAAAAGAATTTCGTTCTTTACGACGAATGATTTTTTTCTTCGGGATATCAAATCGCATCTGGAAAAAAATTATGCAGTCCGTCAATTTTCCGGTTCTACCATTTCAGCAATTGCAGGAATGATGCAGGAAAGCGAAGTGAGTTGGTTCGAATGGTGCGACAATCTCATCATTCATGCGTCAAAGCTACCGAAATACGGTAAAACGATTTGCAGGATTCACCGCTATGAGGCTTTTACCGATATGCCTGCAAAAGTGAACTGGAACAACGTTGATCATCTCATTTGTGTTTCGAATTATATGGCGGAGTTTGTTCGTGAAAAATTCGATATACAAATTCTCCTAACGGTTATACGACATGGAGTCGATCTCCAAAAATTTGCTCCTCCTGAGAACAAAACCTACGGAAAGAACGTTGCCTATGTCGGATATATCAAAAAAGAAAAAGGCCCTGAACTCTTAGCCCAGTGCTTTGCAAAAATTCATTCTTATGACCCGGAATACAGATTTCACGTTGCAGGAGTACACCAGGACCCGGTCATTGAAAGATACTTCAATCATCTATGCGCGGAACTTTCCGTTCCTGTCCGGTACCACGGCTTGGTTGAAGATATTGCTTCATGGCTTCAAGATCAAGATTACATTATCTCCAGTTCAATGATCGAGAGTTTTCAATTTTCTGTCATGGAAGGAATTAGCAGCGGGCTCATGCCGCTTGTCCATAACTGGCCGGGGAGCGATGAATTCTATCAAAAAGAAATACTGTATAACACGGTCGATGAATGTCTTGCACTATTACAACACTATGAGCAAAGCGATAAAAGAACCATAGCATCTGATAACAGAAATCTCATGACCGAAAAATTTTCACTGGATAATCATTTAAAAGCGATTGATGAAGTTATTGGTCTGTATCTGAAATGAAAAAGCTGTATAACCTGAGAAAAATCACAAAAAACTGTTTTGAAAATTCCACAATGTGAATGATAAATACTGTTGAGACACTATATTGAGGTAAGTATGGATGATTCGATTGAAAATGCATTACGAAAAATGAACGCTGCCCTGGATGCTGGAGATTTTGGGAATACTGCTATAATCGCACGTGAATTAATAGCGTTGCCGTTAGACGAACTGGGAACGGAAAATTTTGTTCGGGTCTCGGTCTTATTCGGCTTTTCCCTTATCCGGCTCAATAATTTTGAAGATGCAAAATTGGTATTACAACCGCTTCTCGATAACAACCTCGGTGTGATCGATGCCGTATTCTTATTATTCAGTATTGCACATACGGAAAAAATGACCGAGGATGTCATTCGTTACGGTGCCCTTTACCTCGATGCCATACCCGATCCCGACAACCCGCCGGAAAGTATAACGACCGCAATCCAAAATGGGCATGAGCTGATCAATAACTTCGCGGCGGCGCTGCTGCATGAAGAGAAGTATGAAGATGCTAAAGAAGTCCTCAAAAGAGGTATTCTAATAAAATCCAATTACCAGTTATTTTACAGTAATCTTGGAATTCTCTATCATCGTGAAGAAAATTTTGAAGAGGCCCAAAAAATTCTGCTTGACCGGCTCTTCCGACAGGACGGTAGAAATTGCCGAAGAGTTCCAGGTCTCTTTATATCATTTTGAGTGGCAAAACGATTTCAGCAAAGCGAGAAACTTTTCCATAGATAAAACGACCGGTGACTGGGTGTTGATTATAGATGCCGATGAGCGACTTGCCAAGGAAGACATTTCTGAAGTTAGATCGTTGAAATGGCAGAACGATTATCAAGCCATATGTTTTTCCGTATTTTCTTCGCTGCCCGGGCAGGCAGGCGGGGCAAATTTCGGAAAACACTATTCACCGCGCCTTTTCAAAAAATCCCCCGACATCTATTATTACGGCATTGTACACAATGTACTGCAGGTTCCCGATAAAATGGTGGTCTCGGATATCAAAATATTTCACCTGGGATATGATCTGGATACAGAAAAGATGCAAAAGAAATTTGAGCGGTCTATTACGATCCTTCTCGAACAGGTCGAGGATCAACCTGACAACCCGTTTGTCCAGATGAATACTGCACAGATGTTTTTGAGCAGGAATTTCATCGATAAAGCCGAACCGTATGCAAAAAATTGTGTTGAACTTCTGGAAAATGATCCGGGGATTAATGAACATCTTCTGCTTATGGGACTGTTTCAGTTAGCAGTTATTAATCTGAACAAGGACGACTATGCGAAATGCGAAGAATACTGTTTGAAAGCCCTCGAGAAAAAAGAGAATTATATTGATCCGCGTTTGATATTAGGTCTGAATTACTACTATACGCATGAAATATGATAAAGCAAAAGAGCATTTAGAAAAATATCTTGAATATCGACAAGACCACCTTGACAAGGGAGAATTCAATGACAAGGGAGAATTCAATCTTTTGATACTCAGTAAACTTGGCGCTGATTACGAGGCACATTATCTGATCGGCGAAATCCACCGGGAAAATGGAGAATTTGACAAAGCAAAAGCACGGTTTAAAGAGTCTCTCGCGAGTAATCATCTGTACTGGAACGCCCACAACAGTCTCGGGAAATTATTAATGGAAGAAAACGATTACAGCGGTGCGGCCGATGCATTTGAAAATGCGATCAAATATGGATATTTGAATGCAGAAAAATATGGTACACTGGGAGCAAATGCCGGTGAATATAAGAACGTCATTGAGAATTACAAACTCGCCATCGGAAAATCATTCGATGCCCAGACATCGAAACCGAAAGTCAAAGATGCCCTTGCAAAAGTTGATGAATTATTGGGTCTTTAGTTGACACTGATTTTCCTCTGTAAAATTGGATTTATCATACTTTTACCGGTACAACTTCTATTAATTCAAAAGATTAGAATGTACCTGTCCGCATAAATTTCCTGAAAATAACTGTTAATAAGAATAAAGATTCTCCGATAATAGCCGATACCTATATAGATAAGTATAGCTGTATCGGAATACTATAAAGTCATTATAGAATGGAACGGAGGAGAGAATATTGCGGAATTCAAATGCGGCGCTCATGCAGAACCAGAACATTAAATCTTACCAGAAGAGTGAGATTTTAGGCCTTGATCCGATACAGTTAATAATTAAAGTGTATGATTTTATAATTATACAATGTAAAAAAGGCGATAGTGATAAAGCCAGTAAAGGTTTGGTTGAGCTTATTTCTTCGCTGAATTTCCAACATGAAGAGGTCGCTCTCTGATTTTTTCGATTATATCAATATTGCATGGATCAGGCTAAACAAAGTAAATTTGAAGAAGTTATTGGTATTATTCAGAGTCTGAGGACAAGCTGGATTGAAGCAACGGGATTAAATTCAGGAGGAGCAAGAGCCAAAGCTAAAACAATTATTCGGAAAGGACTTTTGAGTTGATATGGTGGCAATAAGTGGTTTCTGCGGACAATTGGATATTAATTCGTTTGTCGAGAATTTTATACGGGTCGATCGCAAGCCGTTAAATTTATTAGAAAATCGAAAATCGGATATTCTTAACAAGATTTCGACTTTCTCCAAGTTAAAAACCGAGTTGTCGACTCTGCGTGATAGAGTAAAAGGATTTCTTTCGGTCGGCTCCGGCTCGAATTTGAGTGCACGGGTGGCTCTATCGAGCAATGATTCTATTGTTACTGCAGAAGCAGAAAAAAACGCCGATATCGGAGTGTCTACTCTATTTGTATCCCGGATCGCACGTCGCGACACTGCAATATCGAACGCTGTCGATTCGAGAAAAAACACTCTGGCAAAAAAATTTGACGGTACAACACAGCGGTTTACGATTCAAGTCGGCGATAATGCTCCTGTTGATATTACCATTTCATTTAACGATAAGAATGAAACGAATGGTGATGTACTTAAGCGTATCACAGATAGTATTAATACGAGCGGGTCGGGTGTTACGGCAAATGCAATTAATGTAAAGAAGAACACAGTCAGATTGGCATTAGTATCAGAAGAGACAGGTTCGGCTAATACTATATCGGTTAACAACGATGCCGGAAGCAGTCTGTTGGACGAATTGGGACTGCCGACGGGTAGTGTGAGAGCGGTAGCCAGTAATTCAAAAGGCGGTTTTTTGAAAACTGACCTGCCCCTAATGTTTGGGTCATTTTTTAAGTTAGTCAATTCATCGATATATTCATTGTTGTATTATCCATTGGCCTTGAGACCGCATCCGGTGGTATAACTGCCTCGGGGGCGGGTGGCCGGTATCCAAGGGCACTATGCGGTCTCTTATGATTTTACTCATTTCGCCAGCGTTCCACAAGCACTTTTGCTTCGTGTAAGGTATCGAAGATTTCCCGGTTGAGCACTTCATCACGCAGTTTGCCATTGGAACGACTCACTATACCCGTTCTCCCATGGACTGCCTGGTTCAATATACAATGTTTTTACTCCCAGGCGCATGAGCCATGTCCGGACCGCTTGAGCAGTGAACTCTGTGCCATTATCACTTCTCAGGTGAACCGGAACTCCTCGCTGCACGAACAGTGTTGCAAGATGTTCTATGACGTCATTGTGAGTCAGCCTCCTGCCTGCCACAATTGCCTGACACTCCCGACTGTATTCATCTAATATTGTTAACAAACGCTAGCTCCTTCCCTCTCGGGTTCGTGCTTGCATGCAGTCATAACTCCAGACATGATCCCGGTACGCAGGTCGCAGCCGAATACACGAACCGTCATTGAGCCATAACCGTTTGCGCTTCGGCTGCCTCCGGGGAACTTTTAATCCTTCTCGACGCCACAAACGCTCCACTCTCTTATGATTGACCTTGCAGCCTTCTTGCTGTAACAGTGCGGTAATTCGTCGATAACCATACCGACCATACTGCGTGGCCAACTCAGACCATACGTTGCACTAACACCGGTTTCATCAGAAGGAGAAATCGGGCGATATTGATGAGTGCTGCGCGGTACTCCCAACACGGTACAGGCCCGGCGCTGCGAGATCTCGAGAGTCGTGCAAAGATGCTGCACCACCTCCCGTCGCTTCGCCGGGCTCAGAAGTTTTTTGCATCAACCGCCAGAGTCTCATTGAGGATTTGAATATCCAACTCTTTCTCGGCAACCAGGCGTTTCAGGCGGATAGTCTCTCTCTCTAACGCTTTAAATCGTTTCACCTGATGCACCCGAAGACCACCATACTCCTTTCGCCAACGATAATAGGTCTGCTCTGTAACCTCAATCTGGCGAGCAGCTTGTTGAACCGACTGACCTTGAGCGAGCAGTACTTCTGCCTCTTGAAGCTTGTGGATAATTTGTGCTGATGTGTGAATTCTACGTGCCATTGATCTTGCTCCTTTCTTTTCAATCTAATCCCTGTACTCATATACTATCTGGATCAACTGTTGGGGGCAAGGTCATGAATTAGAACATGCGCTCAGCCGTCTTATGCTGGATTCTCCGGACTGCATTGCGCCACTTGAAATCGAACAGTACCAATTAAAACGCGGAGAATTGGTAAGTAACATTATTGACATTGATAAAAAAGCTTCTTTCATTCTGACAGCGTCAAAAGTTTCTGTGCTTTCAGAAATGAAAGAATTGTACCAGGGCAAGAAGATGAATGACGGTTATTTGAATCCGCAGCAATTTGTTTCCACATTTATTGATACAAAAGAATAGCGCCATCTTTTTCTACCGGTAAAAGTTCACCGCCTCACTATTTCTTAACTGCACAAATATATAATTTCTTAATACTCTTGACATTATGTCTGCCTGACAGTTATCATAACGCTTCTTATGAGTCGTTATTAATCAGTTATTTATAAATGTGTTAGTCGTGCGGAAAAAATATGTCTGAAAGCGCAACAGCAGAAAAAAGAGACGGCTTGGTTAAAGTTAAAATTTTAGAAAAAAAAATGCGGGCATCGGTACATGTCGTTTCTTCTTTGGATGAAGGAGCCCCTCCGACGGCCGAAATGACTTTTGCAGCGCTGAAAAAAGAAAAAGTCACGTTCGGTATCGATACCCATCTCGTTCATTCAATTATTAATGAGAATCGGTTTGACAGAGACGTTGATATTGCATTTTGAACACCATCCGTGAACGGTATAGACGGAAAAGTGAAATTTAATTTCTCTACCACACGCAAACTCGTTCCAGAAGAAGATGAAAAAGGGAATGTAGATTTTAAGAATATTCAATTAATACAAAATGTAAAAAAAGGCGACAAACTTGCAGAAGTCACTCCCCCCGTACCCGGAAAAGAGGGCAGGACAGTGTTGGATGAAAGAGTCGTACCCGAATTAGGGAAAGTTGCACAAATGCCGCTCGGGGCCAATACAGAAATATCGGCGGATAACCCGAATATTTTGATTTCGGGTATTGACGGAAATGTCATGCTCAAAAGCGGTCTTGTTATGGTCGATTCAGTATATATTATCCCGACCTCTATTGATTTTCAGACAGGAAATGTTAAGTATGTCGGGTCTTTGCATATAAAAGGCGATGTGAAATCCGGATTTGAAGTGCAATCCGACAATGATATTCAAATCGATGGACTTGTAGAAGATGCGAAGATCGTGAGCGGCGGGAATGTCATAATCAAAAAGGGCTTTATTGGAAAAGGAAACGGACTGATAGACGCCCGGGGGGATGTCATATTAAAATTCTGCGAGAACCAGAATATTAAAGCAAAAGGTAATATTATTGTTGGAGAAGCGGTCCTCCACTGTAATCTCACAAGTGAATCTTCCATCGAAGTTCAAGGATCGAAAGGAACAATAGTTGGAGGGGTAATCCTGGCGACGAAGGGTTTGGTTGTAAAGGACCTGGGGAATTATCAAGAAGTGAAAACTGAAGTTATTGCCGGTGTAGACGACGAACTCTTGAAAAAGCTCGATGATATTGAAGAACAAAGAGCTAAAAGCGATCAAAACATGGGTGAGATCCAGAAAGCGATATATGTTTTGTATAAGAAAAAAATGAAATTAAAAAAATTGCCTCAGGAACAGGAACAACTCCTGCACAAATTACAAGGTATTCAGGAGAATATTCCCACTCATAAAATTGAACTGGAAGAAAAAAAGAAGAAGATCGAAGAAGAAATGAAAAAATACAAGGAAGTCACTATCGATGTACTATCAAAGGTAAATCGGGGTGTTCGTATTTCCCTGCTCAGTCAAAGTAAAGTCATCAAGGATGAAACGACAAAAGTACGTTTTAGGGTTGACGATAATGAAATTGTCGAGGTGAACTTATAGGCGGGCTACTTGTTGTAATTGAGATAGAAATCCTCTCTGACAGGGTCTAAACGGGCAAGTGTCCTGAGGTGGGATTCGTCATAGGTAAACAGTGCGGCAAGTTTTGAATATTCCCGTTCAAAAAAATCGGTCATGAATTTTTCTTCACCGATATCTTTTGCAGCTTCTTCGAGCATTTTTATCGTTTCATTGGCCGCAAAAATTTTTTCCTCTTCATTGTTGTCGGTATGCCAGTAAAGTGCGGCATCGAATGCGGCTGTCATTGCCCGGAATGTCTTGTGTGAATCTTTTAAATAAGTTCTGATAAGTTCTTCTCTTTTATCCCACCAAAAATTATATCGGTCGGATTGCCCAAGTAATGATGATTCAAACGCCTTTTGAAAAAATGTATCACCGGCAAATAGCTCTAAACGGTCTAAATATTCTCCGATGGAGATAAATGTGTAGAAATTAAGCAATCCTGTCAAAGGTTCAAATAATATTGGGTTGAATTGAAGAGTCTGATTTTGCTTAAACGGGAACCTCCACCGGCGGTCTACTGCTTTAAATCCTGTAGCATCGCTTGCGATAAAAAGGCGCGCACGATGAACGTCTTCAAACGATGACTGAACTCTGTCGATAACAATTTGAATTTTCATAAAAATTTCATATGGATATTTTCCTTCAGGCCAGGTGGTGAATTCGAAGTATTGTTTGATCGTATTTTGAAAATCCTGGAGCACGAATTGCTTGTCCTGATAGAGTTGTTCGAGATTTACGGATACCTCTGCTTGAATTTTCTGGCCATACGAGTGGGTTGCCGAAGTAAAGAAACTATTCGTGCATGCAGATACAATGATAATGTAAAGAAATTTTTTGTGTTTTATACTCATACAGACAGGCGCCGTATATTTTACAAATTTAAATTAACAATTTTGAAGTGTGAAATCAAGTTCTTTTGATTTGTCTTACTATATAACAAAAAGTTTAACACGTGTAACTGATAATTTCTTAACAGTGCTATGTATCCAAACACACTGCCGGTTCAATATTCTGTTATTATAGTATACTATGACGAGAAATCCTGTATTGTTCCTTTTTAGCATTGCTCTGATGAACGCCTGGAGCGTGATGCCTGTCCGGGCTCAGCACGATGAACTGGATAAAGGGGCATGGAATACGGGGAATTTAGCGAGGCTTAACGTCGAGCGTGTTCTGTTTCATCCGGGATTGCTCACGAAAAGTTTTTCATTTCGTGTCGATGCGTACTATACACGCCTCTTTGGTATCCGGGAGCTGGATACCAGCTCGGTATTGGTATCATTTCCTTTCACAGATAACAGGTTTTGAATAGCTTTTACCACGTTCGGGTCAGACATATATTCTGAAAACACGGTAGCTTTGATACATGTGTTCCCTCTGATTCGTTTCATAAATTTGGTATCCGGCGGAGATGCCAATTCCCGCTCGGTTCAATCACGGGCTTTCAATTTGAATGCAGCATATGCTCCATCGGCACGATTATCGTTTGCCTCGGCGCTATTAACGGAATCGGGCTTGCCGACCATGTTTGTATTTGAAAACCGGTTAAAAGTTCAAAAATTTATTTCATTTCTTTCCGAAATCGGTACAAATCCTTCACACTTTGGATTTGGGCTTGAATTACGTTTCAAGAAAATTATGCTTGATTATCACCTGAAACAGCACACTGAACTTGGAATAACATCCCGTGTCGGTGTGTCATTCCTTGTAGATTAAAATGCCCGGATGGTAAAATTTTTGATGGATAGAACTATATGTAATGATGATTTGTAATTTACATAAGAAATTACTGTTTTGATTTTCTGATGAAATTTTGTACTTTGTGCGTTCACTATTTGTTATCCGAATATCATGAAAGAGGGCACTATGACAGAGCCAGAACTGAAAAAAATGACCGTGAAGAAATTAAGGGAGTTCGCTTCAAAGAACACAGAACTTTCCGGTATCTCGGGATTGAAAAAAGATGCGCTTATTACTGCCATTGTTGAAGCGCTCGGGGTTGATGCTCCTAAAAAGCAGACCGGCAAGAAATTGTCAAAAAAGAAGGAAATAAAGATTGAGATAGTCAGGCTCAAACAGAAAAAAGAGGAATTGCTGAAACAAAAGACGAAAAAAAGCGGGCAAATTCGCAACATCAGACGCCGGGTACGAAATCTCAAAAGGATGTCACGGAGAGTTTCCTGATCCGGTGGATTGGCCGGCGTATGCTTCTAAAAAAAATTGATTGGGAAAATGCAAAAATATTGATAAATGTCTGCCTGTTTAGAGGGAGACATTTTTTATTTGCCGATGAACATTTTAAATGCCCATGTCGTACATAACATTAAAATGATTTTTTGTCACGTGGCATCGGGGGGCTGAAAAATTATAGTATGAATGCACGTACTATCAAATTGACCTGCCGGATCTTGTTAGCGGCGCTATTATTTGCAGGTTGTTCAATTCAAAAGCTTGCTGTGAGCGCAACCGGGAGTATAATCGATAATACACTTACCGCCGTTTATGAAGAATCGGACCTCGAAATCGCAAAGGATTCTATTGCCGGTTTTTTAAAAATGATTGAGGGGTTGCTCAAAAGTGACCCGAAGAACAGGAGATTGCTTCTACGGGCCGCCGAAGGATACACCGGGTATGCACTCGGTTTTGTTGAGGATTATGACACCGACCGTGCGGTCGTTCTTTATGCGCGGGCACGTGATTACGGGCTTGATCTTCTCTCTCGGAATAGAGAACTTGGACGTGCTCTTGACAGAAACCTTGACCAGCTCGAAGCGGCTTTGAGCAAAACACGGTCGGGAGATGTCCCGGATCTGTTCTGGACGGCAAATGCATGGGGAAGCTATATAAAATTGAATCCCGGCGATTTGTCTGCGCTTGCTGCAATGGGGAAAGTGAACGCTCTTATGGAACGGGTTATAGAACTTGACGAAGATTTTTATTTTGGAACCGCTCATCTGTTTTTGGGCGTTATTGAAATCGAAAAAGGTATTGCAGGCAACACTGAAAATGCTAAAGGTCATTTTGACCGCGCCCTTGAGATATCAGACGGCAGGTTTCTACTGACAAAAGTTCTTTATGCCCGTCATTACGCTGTGAGAACGTTTGACGAAGAAATTTTCGTTTCTACCTTACAGGAGGTGCTGGAATCTCCCGGCGGTATTCTTCCGGAATATAGATTGATAAACGAGATTGCCAAAGAAAAAGCCCGCCTTTATCTTGCAAATAAGGATGAATGGTTTTGATATCATCCGGTAACCGGAACGGAGAACGGAAGACATAGTGGATAGATTTACAAAAGTATTGAATATGTTTTTACGGTTATTCGGTTGGATTTGTCTTTTTGGATTTTTATCCGCGCCGGCATTGTACGCACAAAAAGTCCATGAGATCAGATTTGCGTCGATCGCACCGCCAAACACCACTCCCGACCGTATTATAAAAAGTTTGAGTGAGGAACTCAGGATGCTTTCGGATGGCCGGTTAAGGATAAAAAACTACGCAAATTCTCAAGGAGACGAAAGTGACATTATCAGAAAATTGAACCCCCGGTTAGCACGTCTGCATGCTGCAGGTATGACCGGCAGGGGATTAGGAGAGATTCTCCCGATGATCAGGGTTCTTGAGCTACCATTCCTGTTTCGTGATTATGACGAAGTAGACTACGTTACTGAAAAGCTGTATGACCGGTTCGCAGAAGAATTGGAACAAAGAGGTTTCATACTGCTTGGCTGGGCGGAAGTCGGATTTGTGTATATGTTTTCGAAAGACCAAGTGGTTACTCAGGAAGATTTGCAAAAGGTTAAAATGTGGACATGGTCCGGGGACCCTCTTGCACGGGAATTGTTTGATGCATTGAATGTTACCCCGGTCCCCTTGGCGCTCCCCGACGCACTGACCTCTCTGCAGACGGGGCTCATAAATGCTGTGTATGCGCATCCGTACGGGGCGCTTGCTCTTTCGTGGCACGAACGGACGAATTATATGTCACTGCTTCCGGTAACGTATGCCACCGGTGCAGTGCTTGTTACCAAAAGCAAATTTGATGAGCTCGAACCAGGTCTTCAGGAACTGCTGATGATGACAAGTGCAAAATGGTTCTCGGAACTCGTCAAGCAGACGCGAAAGGACAATGAAGATTCGCTGAACCTGTTGCAATCGAACTCGATCGAGTTCATTCCCAAACCCGAAGGCGCAGACTTGGAAGTGTTTATTGATGCGGGCCAGCGCGTTCGTGATAAACTTTCCGGCAATCTTTATCCAATTGAGCTTTTGGAAGAAGTGCTCGTTTTGTTAGAAGAATTTCGTAATAATTAAATAGCACCTTCGTTATGCTGAGATGCCTCCGCTGGTTGGATGAAAAAATTTCTGCATTTGAGAGCGTCCTGCTCGTAGCGCTGCTCCTGACGATGGTCTCTCTTGCATTTGTTCTTGTTCTCCTGCGTAATTTTTTTAATTCGGGGATTGTCGGAGCAGATGAATTGCTCCGGCATTTAGTTCTCCTTGTGGCATTTTTCGGCGCTTCGCAAGCGGCCCGCCTCAAGAAACATATTAGCATAGATGTTCTGACTCGATTTTTAAAAGGCAGCTCTCGTCATATAGCCGGAGTCGTTGTTAACGGTATTTCTTTGCTTGTCACGGTCCTTCTCGCTCTGGCGGCATGGGAATTTGTAATGATCGAGCGATCCTTCGGCTCATCCTATATTTTTGGCATAGCGGTCTGGGTGTACCAGCTTGTCATACCCGGAGGATTTTTTCTCATCGGTTACCGGTTTCTTATCCACTTTCTTGAGGAATTCGTACTGATTTTCAAGGAGGGATCGAAGTGACTGTGCTCACAGGACTTCTCATTATTATTCTCGCTCTTTTCGGTACTCCCTTATTCATAATTATCGGCGCTCTGACGCTTTTGTTTTATTACTCAACCGGATTTCCCCCCGCCGGCATGTTTGTTGAGTTGTATAAGATCGCGACCTTCCCCACACTTCTTGCAATACCTTTATTTACCTTTGCCGGATATATGCTTTCTGAAAGCAATACTCCGAAAAGAATCATTGCAATGACATCGGCGCTTCTGGGATGGATGCCAGGCGGTCTCGCAGTAGTGGCTTTAAGCGCATGTGCGTTTTTTACCGCCTTCAGCGGAGCATCGGGAGTGACTATTATTGCTCTCGGCGGTCTGCTGTATCCCGTAATGTTGAAAGATCACTATCAGGAACAATTCTCCCTCGGATTGCTGACCACCTCCGGCAGTCTCGGCTTGCTTTTTCCTCCGAGTCTTCCCATTATTCTTTATGCAATGATAGCAGGCGCAAGTATTGACAATCTCTTTTTAGCGGGTATCGTTCCGGGAATTCTTCTGATTGTCCTGCTTTCTCTGTACAGTATATATAAAAACAGAGGAAAAGCTGTAGAGCGAACGGCCTTCTCATTGTCGAAACTCTGGAGCGCTGCGAAGGGTGCGGCCTGGGAGATACCGCTGCCGTTTATCATTATTGTCGGTATCTATGGCGGTTATGTTACGGCAACAGAGGCCGCGGCAATTACGGCATTTTATGTGCTGATCGTTGAAGTTTTCATTTACAGGGATCTGCATCTTGTCAAAGATGTCCCGAAGATCATGAATGAAAGTATGGTTCTTGTAGGCAGTATTCTTGTAATTATGGGACTTGCCCTCGGAATGACCGGGTATTTTACGGATGAAGAAATCCCCCAAAAAATACTTGAATTAATGCAAAACTATATCACCAGCAAGGTAATGTTTTTAATAGTTCTCAATGTTTTTTTGCTCGTTGTCGGATTTCTCATGGACATTTTTTCCGCAATATTCGTGGTCGTTCCACTCATTCTCCCCATAGCATTGAAGTTTGGTATAGATCCTGTACATCTTGGCATTATTTTTCTGACCAACCTCGAAATAGGATATTCAACCCCGCCGGTCGGACTCAATTTGTTTATCGCCGGTTTTCGTTTTAACAAACCGGTACTCCTTCTCTACAAGGCGGCAATCCCATTTATCATTATTATGATTCTCGCTCTCCTGATTATTACGTATGTTCCGTCATTAAGTTTGATTCTTGTGGAGATGTTCGGCAGGACGTAAAATAATTGACGCTCGAATAGTATTGCGTTTTTTATTAAAATTACCTTTCTTAAAACAAAGTTTCTACGAACTGTTTAAATATAGGAATTAATATACTTATTTACACCAATTTTGCTTGACATTCTGATTATTTTTGTTTACATTTTAGTAGATAAAAAAGGAGTTAATGATGGAAAGCATAGTTGATTTAATGGATTTTTTCAATGATGAGAAATCATGTGAGAAATATCTTCAATCGGTACTTTGGAAAGATTCTGAATATTGTCCGCATTGCGGGGCTGTAAAAATTTACCATTTAAAGGGTGGCAAGAGATTCCGCTGTTCAGGTTGTAAAAAAGATTTTAGCATAAAAACTGGAACAATTTTTCACGACTCAAAGATACCTCTTCGTAAGTGGTTCCTCTCGATATATCTATTGACTACTCACAAAAAGAGTATGAGTTCTTACCAACTGGCAAGAGATATGAAGGTTACTCAGAAGACTGCTTATTACATGCTTCAGCGGATAAGAGAAGCCGTAAAAAATGAGAATTTTCTTGCTTCTATGGAAGGAATTGTTGAGATAGATGATACTTATATTGGAGGGAAGGAAAAAAATAAGCATATTTCCAAGCGAACGGAGGGAACGCAGGGTAGAAGCCTAAAAACAAAAGAATCGGTATTTGGAATGATTGAAAGAAAAACTGGCAAGGTCAAAGCTGAACAGGTCGCTCATGTTGACAGAAGTACCGTTGAGCAGAAGTTACTTCAACACGTTAATGTCGGATCCAGGGTTATTTCTGATGAGTTGCAAGCTTACAAGAAATTAAACGAATTCTATGATCATGAAAGTATTAATCATAGTAATAAGGAGTATGTAAGAGGGGACATTCATACGAACACCATTGAGGGGTTTTGGGCGATTATGAAGCGGTCAATTTACGGCATCCATCATTTTGTGACGGCCAAGCACCTCCAGCGGTATATAAATGAGCAGAGTTTCAGGTATAATAACAGGGGAGATCATGCCGCTATGTTTAATATGATTCTTTCACGTATAGGTGGCAAGAAATTGTCTTATAAAGAACTGACAAGGAACTTATAATTGTTTTTATTTGTATATATATAAAGTATGAATAATATCAAAGGAGTTCCCCAATGAGAAAACGCATATTCCCCAAAGAAATGGGGTTTTTTGAAGCTTTAAACAGGATTATAAGGGTTAACCCTAAAGACTTACCGAAACAGGTTGTAAAAACCCCCAAGAAAAAATGACCTGTAACCAACCCTCTAAGGAATTGTCTGTAACGCAAACCACGGCATGGTACATGCTGCATAGGTTAAGACTGGCTTGTGGTAGTGATCTTGAGGCTTTACGTGGCATAGTGGAAATTGATGCCTGCTATATTGGCGGGGCTGAAAAGAATAAGCATGCCAATAAGAAACTGAAGGCTGGACGGGGTACTGTAGGCAAGCAAGCCGTACTCGGTATGCAGGAACGGGAAGGTCGTGTTAAAGCCATGACGGTCAAGAGTGAGGATCGTGTAACCTTGTATCGTTCAATTCTTGCGAACATAGAACAGGGATCGACCCTTTACACTGACGGCCATAGTGGGTATAAAGGCATCGGAGGGGTGTTCTATCAGCACGAAAGTGTCAACCATTCGGCTAAAGGAATACGTGTAACGGCATGGCTCATACCAATGGGGTCGAGTCAGTCTGGTCAGTCATCAAGCGTGGGTACAATGGCATCTATCATCATTGGAGCCAGAAGCATTGTCAGCAATACGTGAATGAGTTCACCTTCCGCCTCAACGAAGGTAACTGTTCCAGAGACACACAAGACCGGCTGAATGATCTGTTCAAGTCTATGGCTGGAAAGACCATCACTTACGAGGTTTTAACAGCATGATGTACCAACAGTTAATCTTGCCAGCTACTAGCAATCCCTCATCTGCTGAACAACCTCTAAGCCCTAAAAATAAATTTTTAAGCATCTTAAGAAGTTCCGGTAAGCTGGATTACAAACGTTATACGGCATCGCCTTTGCGTTATGCGGGGGGGGAGTCTCGGTGTTGGGTATGTGATAGAACGCTTGCCTAATGGCGTTGAACGTCTTGTGTCGCCATTTATGGGGGGCGGGTCGGTGGAAATAGCCTGCGCCCGCGAGTTAGGTATTGATGTTATCGCTTATGACGTATTTGATATTCTTTGCACGTATTGGAAAGTCCAGACAAGAACACCTAATGCACTATACCAACGGCTGCTGAATTTTCAGCCAAACAGGGATACGTTCAAGCAAGTAAAGGCACGTCTCAAGCAACATTGGGACGGAGAAAAGAAATTAAACTATTACGATCTGGCTACGTATTATTACTTTAATTCCAACACGTCCTATGGGCCTCACTTCCTAGGCTGGCCTTCGGATATTTACCTGAGTCCGAACCGCTACAGGAAAATGATTGAAAAGGTGAGGGATTTTCGTGCACCGACCCTGACTGTAGCGTGTTCCAGTTTTGAGGAGTCAATACCTAAGCATTCCAATGAGTTTTTATATTGCGATCCGCCCTACTATCTGGACGAAGGTAAGACATTTGTTGGCATGTATCCCCATCGCAATTTCCCAGTCCACCATAACGGCTTTAAACATGAGTTATTGCGGGACCTGCTTTTGTCTCATAAGGGCGGATTTATTCTTTCTTATAATGATTGTGAAGTGATACGAGACTGGTATTCAGACTGCGAAATATTTGAACCGGAGTGGCAGTACACTTTCGGACAAGGGAATACCCGAATAGGCGAAAACAGGGAAAAGTTGAACGGCGGATCACATGTCAAAAAGTCACATGAACTCATGATCTGGAAGTATCCATGATTCGAAGGCGCGGCGGTGACGCCGAACAAGCCCGTCAATATCGACAAGCTGGACATGATGATGCAACAATCTTTGCCCTGCTTATAGGAGTAGAAGAAGAATATAAGAATGATGCGGCTGCAAAAAAGATGTTGTTGATCTTTCCGGTGATACTCATTCAGTTAAATCAGGACAAGTAAAGTGGCAGATATTTTTATATCGGCGATCCAGGTTTGAAACTGATGATGGTTTTCAGGCCCTGAATGGAATTGGTTCATTGCTGATACATTGCATAGATGTCTTCCCGCCCAGGTATGAGGACTATGTGGATAATAAGAGACCATCAAAGGAACGCTTACAAACACCGATGCGTGAATTGAAAGACAGGTTTCAACGCAAGGCATTGCTTCGGGCCTTTTTGATGAAATCCATCTTCAACGGCGGTGAAGTTAACTATTTGAAGATCTACCATGAAGATAAGTTTCATGTTTATCGGAATGAAGATGTAGTAAAAGTGATGGGGGAAGCATTCACTGTTGAAAATTCAAAGGCGGCTCGCGCAGGAAATCCACCAGAACAGAAGGTAATATTCAAATATGAAGATCGCAATATCGGTGAACTGGAAATGAGAAATGACAGTAATCAACACTATGGAGAAGTTAGATTTAATCTGTTGAAACAGCCTTTCATGAATATGTTAAGAACTTTCCAACCCTCGCCTTTTAACAGGGTAAAAGGATATTCACCAGAAATAATCGCCTATGGTGAAGCTGCACGTACATTCGGAAACTGGTAAGGCTGACATGAACAGGGTGGATATTGTAAGGGGTGCTACACCCATTTTGCCCCACAAAACTTTCATGTGGATCATATCATCGCAAAGAAACGGGGTGGTACTGATCATATTGACAACCTTCAACTGCTCTGTGGGCATTGCAATTCAACAAAGGGTGACAGGGGAATGGAATATCTGATGAAACGAATTAAAGATAGAAGAGGAATATTCCACTATCCGGCACCGGCACAAACAAAATAATTTAATAATAGTGTAAATAAGTATATTAATCCCATTATTTTATGAGAAGTTCTCATAAATAAATGTATTGCGGCTTGATTCATCTGTCCACTGTGGATCGGTAGCATACTTTGGTTTTTGTGTAAACACAACATAATCATTTTCAATAATTTCGTTTACGAGTGTATCTGGATGTGGCTCGAAAGAAATGTGATTTGTGATAGAATCATGAGTTGGAATAGAAGTTATTATGTGATGATTACTCGTCTTCAAATCCCAGAAATAGTGAAGATTTCCGTTTGATAGAGTAACAAATCGAACATTTATGCCGGACATACTTTCGAGTTTGTTTTTTGCCGTACAACTTGTTCTGAACCCCTACAGTAAATTGACATCTTTTATTCTTATGAACCTTGAGAACCGATACCGCCTATATTTGGCATTGTCGGAGAACTATCATCTCCTAATAAACCAGTATCAGTACGACTGAAAATAGATTGGAGCACTATTTGTTTCTCTTTATCAGTAATGGCGTCTTTCTTGAGTAAAGCAAGATACACCATAGTCAACTGTCTTCTCTCTTCAGAATCTCTTGACAAATGATATGAACTAAAGGATAATTTGGAAAAAACTCGTATCATGAATGCAGATACGGATAATAAAGTTATAAATAATAGCATGCCTCTTATAGCAAGAGGATCACCTTTGAAAATACTTAAATGAAATGGCAATGGTGGTTCATACAATAAGTAAAGTATATACAGTGAAAGTACGCTACAGCTTGCTATAAGAGCTGTTATCCACCTATTGCCCTCAGTTTTCTACTTCTTAGCACGCTTCTCCCAGAATTCTGCCGGTCCAGATAATTGTAATTTTTCGGTATATAATTTTTCCAAGCTTCCCAGCTCTGTTTTACGAGACTCACAATCCGCATCAAAATCCTCCAATAATTGTGTCATTTTACTTTTAGTTTTATTCAATGCAATACGTTCTACTCTTCTTCTTGAAATTATATTCGTTTCTGCAGCATATTTAAATTCATAGGCTTGTATAACTCCATCAAAATAAGCGATATCATTGAATTGCGAGAAATTAATTTTATTTATAAAATAACTATATGCCCCTTCAGTGTGAGTGGCAGAAAAATTTTTATCAATCTTTAATACATGGATTGCTTCAGAGAAACCTGAGTAGAGTATAGGGAGACGACCTCGAGTAGAAAGATTATCCTCTAATGTAGCTTGTAAAGGTGTCCATATAGCATTAAGGGCGTCGATATCATTTATAGTATTTAAGGAGTTATAAAAACCATTGATTTTAACATTTCGCTTCTCAAAATGTGTTAATAATTGTGATATAACGTCTCCTTTGTTTTTAGATTTTTTCCAAAAATCATATTCTTTTTTAAGGAACTTTCTGATAGCTTCAAAACCGTTGATATCGACGGAATAATCAGTGATATCACTATTAATAGATACTGTTAATTTCTTAATTCAGGATCGATGTCCATAAGTCACCTTTCATAATACATTATTTGGTATTGGTTCCCTCCAACTCTTCCGCGGTTGCAGTTACTGTTGCAGGAAGGATCAAGGTAGATCAGATTGACACTCTCTGAGTTCATACCGCGCATGATGTCGAGATTGTCACCCGTCCACATGGCGCGGTTTTTCCAGTTTGGTGTCATCGTCTTTCCTAATCTTTTCGGTTTCAAATAGCGCCTCGCTGGCGGACTCGTTTTTGTTATGATGTCCATTTATTCTGACAAGTGTCAACCAAACCGACATACCAAAATAATACCATACATCACGGCTGGGCTTTATCTGGCGCTTTCATAAGTCTTTTTTGGACGACCCCGTTTTTTCTTCTTGATTTTACCCTATTTTCCTTTTTTAGTGTCCATTTTCTCCGTTTATTCCATGCTGCATCTCATTTTTCAGGTAGGTTTTCTTGCTTTCCTTTTTCCTCTTAATGTTCTTTTAGTTCTTTGATATCGTTTTTTCATGAAAAATCTTCTTCGGGGGAAGTATCTGAAAAATAAAATCAGCCATAATAATCATGTTTACGCTATGTTTATGTTTCGAATATGACACCAGCCCGTACTCGACAGCATGGCGATTGGGAGTGAAGTCCTGTTCATATTCTTTCCTGTTCTCATCGTTTACTGTTTTATACACGTGGTTCACCAGTCGATCGAGTAGAACCCAAAAATAGGCTTGTATTGAACCGGAATCCCCTTGTGGCCAATGACCAGTTAATTCCTTGATTATTTCGTGGGAAGTTAAGTTTTGCAATGTATCGAAGAGAGCTGATTCGTAGAGGATTTTTGATGGGTTTTTGTCGGTCAGGAAATAAAATTCCCTGTCTATTGCCGAAAATAACGGGGCACTGACACATCGATAATTTTTACCCTCATGGACAGAAAGTGCTTCGCGAAATGTCTCTCTCGTTTCCTCAGAAACATGATAACTCCCCAATCTTGACTCGATGTCCCGGCGAATTTCATCCCAGTGCGTTGTATAGTAATTCGAAAGGCGGTTTTCGAGTAAATCTATATTTCCGTCACATTCTTCGACATAATGGAATGGAACAGAATAATAAAGTAACCAACCCGTTTCATTTACAGATTTTATGAATGTCTGGTACTTCTCGAAACGAGGCGCTAATTCTGGAGAAATTGACTCAAATGTCTGAAAAAATGCCTGAAAGATGGGAAAAAGAGCCGCTACCGACCGAGACACTTCGGACGTAATTTCACTGAAGCGTTTCATGGACTTGTAAATTTCCAATTGGTGCTTATTCATCATTTCTTTCACAGCATCAGATGGCAATGTGGTAACTTTTGTTTTTTCTTTACTGGTCTTTGCTTTCCATTCTGCTGCAGTTGATATTTTTGGTGATTCTTTCTTAGGAGCAGTAACTTTCCTTACCATTTCAATCCTCTCTTGCACTCTGTGATTGTATAGCATAATTAATCTTTACTGAGTTCATCCGCTATTAATTCTGCCTGTTTTAAAACCGTTTCCGTTGCCAATTTCTGCATATCGGGAGGATATCCATACTGTCGCAGAGTCTTTTTTACAATAACTCTTAATTTTGCCTTGACACTTTCCTTTATTGTCCAGTCAATTGAAGCATTAGCCCGTACCTTTTCCAAAAGAATGACCGCCAGTTCCCTTAGTTTATCCTTTTTCATTACTTCACGAGCGCTCTCGTTATCTGCAATAGCTGTATAAAATGCATATTCAAAGTCAGATAATCCCATCTCCTGCGGTTCTTTATCCATTCTTTGGATTTCTTTACTTAATTCCATCAATTCTTCGATGACTTCCACAGCTGTCAAAATCTTGTTATGATACTCCTTGATGGACTCTTCAAGCATTTTCATAAGGGATTTACTCTGAACCAGATTTTTCTTTAATCTCGCCCTGATTTCATCATTGAGCAGTTTTTTCAGGACTTCCAGAGCTATGTTCTTATGCTCCATGTTCTTTATTTCCAATAGAAAATCTTCAGATAGAATAGATATATCCGGCTTCTTTATTCCTGCTGCATCAAAAACATCGATGACCTGCTCTGTAACCAAAGCTTTATCAATCACCTGCTTGATCGCTGTTTCGATTTCCTCATCGGTTTTTCCGGTACCGGCACGGTCGAATTTTACTAACCGTGATTTGACTGCCTGAAAAAACGCGACCTCGTCTTTGACAGCCATCGCGTGTTCGTGGGGGATGGCTATGGAAAAAGCCTGTGACAATGCTGTGACTTGATCGATGTATCTCTTTCTGCCATTGTCCAATCCGAGTATATGTTCTTCAGCTTCGAGGATGATTGAAAGTTTTTCCCCTGTATCAGCCTCGAAATATGCTTCATAAGGATACCCGTAATACATTTGCGTAACGATTTCCAGTTTCTCGAGCATTATTTGCACCGCTTTTTTCTGTGTCAATGCAGGATCGCCTTTACCGCCGCTCTCCGAGTAAAAAGAGAGGGCTTTTTTAAGGTCTGATGCTATGCCGAGGTAATCAACGACAAGCCCGCCTCGTTTGTCTTTATAAACACGGTTCACACGCGCAATTGCCTGCATCAGATTATGGCCTCTTATCGGTTTGTCAATATAAAGCGTGTGTAATGAGGGAACATCAAAACCGGTAAGCCACATATCCCGTACAATGACCAGCTGCAGCGCATCCTCGGGATCTTTCATTCTATCGGCCAATACCCTGCGCTGGTCTTTTGTCGTATGATGCCTGGATATTTCGGGGCCGTCGGACGATGCGGAAGTCATAACGACTTTTACAATACCCTTTCTCAAATCATCATGATGCCAACAAGGCCTGATTGTAACAATTTCCTTGTACAATGCAGCGGCGATTCGGCGCGACATGGCGACAAGCATCCCTTTGCCTTCGGAAACCTCCTGCCTGTGCTCAAAATGACTGATAATATCCTGAGCCACCTGTTTTATCCTGGCTTCACTGCCAACAAGCGCTTCCAGTTGTGTCCATTTGGTTTTGGCTTTTTGTGTCTCTGAAAGCTCGTCATGTTCAAGCTCATCGTCCATTGCTTCAACAAGCTTTCTGCCTTCTTCGCTGAGGATAATTTTAGCAAGCCTGCTTTCGTAATAAATCGGAACGGTCGCTTTATCTTCGACAGCTTGCGCAATATCGTAGATATCGACATAATTACCAAAAACGGCACGCGTATTCTTGTCGGTGTTTTCAACCGGTGTGCCGGTAAAACCGAGATAGGTGGCATTGGGAAGTGCGTCGCGCATATATTTTGAAAAACCGTAGACGGTTCTCTTCCCGACAAGAGCACCTTTCTCATCTTTTTCATCCAACGTTTTCGCCTTGAAACCATACTGTGTGCGGTGAGCCTCATCAGCTATGACAATTATATTTTCTCTTCGTGACAGCTCTTCGAATACATTGCCTTCATCGGTTTGGAACTTCTGTATAGTGGTGAAAACGACACCGCCGGACGCTGTTTTGAGGAGCGTCTTGAGATGTTCCCGGTTTTCTGCCTGAACCGGTTCCTGCCGAAGAAGCTGTTTTGAGGCCGCAAATGTATCGAACAATTGATCATCCAAATCGTTTCTATCCGTTATAACGACTAGAGTCGGGTTGTCCAGGGCTAAAACAATCTTCCCGGCAAAGAAAACCATTGAAAGAGATTTACCGCTTCCCTGAGTATGCCACACGACACCGCCTTTTCTATCACCGACCGGCTGTGCACTCACCCCGGCAGCGCCGTAACGTTTCGTTGACGCCATTACCATATCGGTTTTGGATGGCTTTGATTTGATCACGGAATAACCCGATGCGCGCAGCGTAGATTCCACAGCACGATTCGCGGCATAATATTGATGATACGCCGCAAGTTTTTTCACGGTCTGAATGGTTATTATACCTGTTTCCTTGTCCTCTTGTTTGGATTGCTCAAATACAATAAAATGACGGATAAGATCCAGCAGCGTTTTCTTGTTGAGCATTCCCTTAATGAGCGTCTCCAGTTGACCGATGAGTGAAGATGCTTCGCCTTTTCCGTCGGATGTTTTCCACGCCATGAATCGACTGAGACCAGCAGAGATTGTACCTGCTCTCGCTTCCAGACCATCGGAAATAATCATAAATCCATTGTATGTGAACAGGCCTGGTAGAGCCTCCATATAGGTCTCGAATTGCCTGAAAGCCGACTCTACCGTTGCGGTTTCATCGGCAGGATTTTTTAACTCAAGGACAACCAAAGGAATACCATTGACAAACAGAATGATATCTGGCCGCTTCTTTACATTGCTCTCGATGACCGTAAACTGGTTTGAGACAATAAAATCGTTATTCTCCGGGTTGTTAAAATCGATGAGCCAGACGAGATCACCGCGACTACTGCCATTCTTCCGATACGATACGCTTATTCCTTCGGTCAGTAACCGGTGAAAGGTTTCATTGTTGGCTATTAACTCAGGTGAATGTAATTTTGCTATTTGCTGTATGGCGTCTTTTCGGGTATCTGCCGGGATTGAAGGATTAATCCGGTCGACTGCGGTGTGAAGACGTCCACGTAACAGAACGTCTTCGAGCGATTCTCTTTCCGGTGTTTTGCTGTCAGGAGCGAAAGAATGAGCGTCAATATACTGATAACCCGCTTTCACAAGCAGTTCAATAGCATATTCTTCTACAGCGCTTTCGGTTATTCTTTTCATTTTCTCAATAATCTCAATATTCTCAATATTCCACGCGGACTTTACCGCTCATCAGTTTCGACAAGAGAATATCCCGCAGCTTTTCTAGCGTGCGGATTTGAATTTTGTTACTCATAATTTTCTCCAGACTAGGAGTAACTTCTTTAAAAAAATTTTCGAGTAAGTATTCCGGTGATATTTGTATTTGCATGTTCGCCATTTCAATTGGGCTGAGGTTGGCTTGTGCGGTTCCTTTAGCCAAGTCATCTAAGGCTTTTTTCATGCCATTCTGGCGAAAAAATATATATGTGAATGCCCAATCACGGTTATTCTTTGGTTGCAACTTTGCTACACGTTGATTCAATAGCAAATTATTTCTATCAACGAGACAACATCTTCCAACATTACCTGTTAATGACAATAGTATGTCTCTTTTTTGCAAGAAACAATAATTTGGCATCCTTGAAGAAATATCATTAATTTTAGCAGCATTAGTTATATCTAAAAACCCATCCTGAACTCCTTTTATGGTAATTAGTTGATACTTTCCACTTTCAACAAATGAGGAACTCTCAAAAGCAAACCCTGACACAACCTCAATTAAGTCTTTAATAACGCCCTCTTCCCAATCATCCTGTGCTTCTTCTACAAACCATTGTCTGAAAAGCGTTTGCGCCATAGCTTCGAGGGTTTTGTTCTGCCGATGGAGCAGGCCTATCTTGTCATCAAGACTGGAAAGAACAGAGGCAATGGCTTTTTGTTCCGGGAGAGGAGGAAGCAAGAATTCGATTTGTTTTAAATCCCTTATGGGTAATTGCGGCTGAGCGCTTCCGGAGACGAAAACATCAAAGTCTTTATTAAGATATTTAAAAAGATAATAATTAAACCGTTCATCAATTCCATTCGGTCTAATTATAACCATTCCTGAATTAATTCTGATCTCATCGAATGGAACAGATTCATTGTAGAATCCTATATGTCCTACCGTACCCCTTGTTGTCAAAACCGAATCATTTCTTAATAGCTTACCCTTTTTTAACAGTTGGTCTCTTTCTTTCGTAATAAAATTTAACTCATCGAAGGCAAATCCACTTGTTGTTATATTCTTAGCATTAAGAAAAAGGCAATGCTCTATAGCAAAGAAATCTTCCTGCTTTGGATAGTTTTTCCCTCTATCTCCATCAATAATTTCAAAGGGTGCATTACCCAAAGTACATTTTTCCCACTCACCCATTGACTTTCACCTTCTTCAAGTTCTCTAATATAAAAGCATTCAGCTTTTCTTCTTCCTTCAACTGTTCTCCAAATTCCGCTTTCAGCTTGGTGAATCGCTCATTAAAATCAAAATCATCCTCATCGTCCGGCAAACCCACATACCTTCCCGGTGTAAGCACATAATCAAGTTCCCTCACCCGTTCGATCGATGTGGAGTTACAGAATCCCTTTATATCTTCATAATTACTCTCACGATCACGCCAGCTGTGATAGGTGTCAGCGATTGTTGAAATATCCTCGGGTGAAAATTCCCGTGTCCTGCGATTTATCAGACGCCCCCTGGTACGGGCATCGACAAAGAGGATTGCATCTGTGCGATTACGATATTTTCCGTTTGCTTTATTACGATTCAGGAACCATAAACAGGCGGGTATCTGTGTGTTCAAAAACAGCTTGGCGGGCATATTGACAATACAGTCAACCAACCGTGCTTCGATCAATGCTTTCCTGATACTGCCTTCACCGGACGTTTTGGAGGTCAATGAACCTTTCGACAATACAAATCCGGCTTGCCCGCTCGGGCTGAGGTGATAAAGAAAGTGCTGTATCCAGGCATAATTCGCATTGCCTGGTGGCGGTATTCCGTATTTCCATCGGCCATCTTTTCTCAGCATGTCGCCGCTCCAGTCACTGTCGTTAAACGGGGGATTGGCAATGACGTAATCGGCTTTTAAATCTTTGTGGCTATCGTTCAAGAAAGAACCTTCGTTGTTCCACTTGACCTGTGAACTGTCGATACTCCGTATTGCGAGGTTCATCTTCGCCAGCCGCCATGTCGTCAGGTTGCTTTCCTGGCCGTATATCGAAATGTTATCGACTTTCCCCTGATGACTCCGAACAAATTCTTCGGATTGAACAAACATTCCCCCCGATCCACAACATGGATCCACTATTCGTCCCTTGTAAGGTTGG
The DNA here is from genome assembly GCA_965240425.1 of bacterium. Classification (GTDB taxonomy): domain Bacteria; phylum SM23-31; class SM23-31; order SM23-31; family SM23-31; genus CBDFMG01. Next base: position 3,816,651 of record OZ251221.1, on the reverse strand, counting down.
AGCATCTCGACCAACAATTCCACAACGCTTCTCGGCGTGTAGAACTGCCCGCCTTTCTTGCCTTCGGCTAACGCGAATTCACCGAGAAAGTACTCGAATACGTGTCCCAGTACATCGGCGCTTCTTGCTTGTGCGTCGCCCAGAGCGATGTTCCCGATTAGATCGATTAACCCTCCAAGACTTGTGGGGTCGAGGTTGCTTTTGGCGTAAACTTTCGGCAGAACATCTCTGAGTGAAGGATTCTCTTTTTCAATGGCATCCATCGCAGTATCCACTTTTTTACCGATATCGGGCAGCTTCGCTGTGGACAGCAGATAAGACCACCGGGCTTTTTCAGGTACAAAGAATACGTTCTCTGCTTTGTACTCATCCCTGTCTTCCGGGTCGGATCCGGCATAGTCGCCTTCTCCTTTGCGTAACGTACTGTACAGTTCCTCAAAAGCATCGGAGATATATTTAAGAAACATCAACCCAAGTACAATGTGCTTGTATTCAGCGGCATCGATATTCTTTCTGAGCTTGTCCGCAACTCTCCAAAGCTGTTTTTCCATGGATTCTTTTTCTGCCATACATTATTTCCTTGTTGCATTGCACTATATTTTTTACTGGGTCACCCGGTATGACCTATTTATTCAAGCTGGAGGTAAATTAAACTTCTCTCTGTATTTATTGAAAATTTCAATTTTGGAATCATTCACAATTTCTCTTCGGTATGCCTCCCAAAATTTAGGGTCTTCTTCCGGCATGTGCATAACGTCGCTTTTTTCAGCAATTGTATCGAGGAGAATTTCAATATCGCTTCTGGAATCATTACCAAAATAAAACGGGTAAGTTGGGTATGTATCACGACTAAAATGTAATAATTCAAAGAAAAAATTTATATATTCGGTGAGTTCATCTATTTCTGGTAGAGAGACGGTTCGTTCTTTACTATTCTTATTTGAAACATTCAAATTGAAATCTCTATCGAAATGAGCATAATTTTTATCACGTAGGTCTTTGAATTTATCCGTTACAGTTTCTAAATCTTTGCCAATTTTCCCCAATTGATAATCCTTTAAATCCTTTAGAAATTGTTCTTTATATTCTTCTTTAATAAAACAGTTGACAATCTCATTTTTAAGTTTCTTGAGTGTTCGCGTCTTGCGGCCAGTATCTATTAATATCTTATTTATTATCATTATCGAAGATTCAAACATACTGTCCACGACACGAGTCCAGAAAGGTCTTATGATTATGAGTTCAAATAAATCAAATGGGAACTCTTCTATACGCTTTAAATAATAAACATTTGAATTGAGTTGGCAAACCTTGTGCCAGAGAAATTCAATGTCTTCTGTATAAGACTCAAGGAATTCGGAATTAATTTTAGGTTTGATTTTTCTCAAATCCACTTCTTTCTGTATCTGCTCTAATTTTCTAAAATCAGCTTTAAATCTTTGTTCCTTGACTTTCACGACTCTCCCGATCTGCTTGCCGATATTTTCCATATCCTCCAGGATCTGTTCATCTGGTTCGATGGCCAACGGCGAAAAGAATTCCAGAACAGCAACGACTTCTGAATGCAATATTACAGGGAAAGCAAAAGCCGCTTTGACCCCAATGTTTTCAGCACGGTTTGCCCGAGGGAAATTGGTATCTTTCGTAACATCGGGAATCCATGCAGGTTTTTTAGTTGTTAATACTCGACCGGGCAACCCTGCGCCAATATCAAATGCAGTGGTTTCGGTTATATCGCGAAAGTCTTTGTATTGGTCAGGTTTATCAAAAAACCATAATTTCGAAGAGTCTAGTCTCGTCGGATTGTCTTCCGCAGGAAAATATGCATGTCCAATCGGCCACTCGAGTCGAGTGCACACTTCGTTAATACATTTTTGCAGCACTTGCGCTCTGTCTGGACTTTTCACCTTCTTTACCGTAGCGGTAACGCGTTTGAGAAGATGAACAACTTTACTGGGAGTGTTCTTTTTCATAATGAGCGAATTTCCTTGGTATAGCTTGATTGTCAAGAGTAATACTGAGAGCCTTTTCCTCTCCTTCTCCTGGGTTATAATCAGCAGAAATCTGTTGCAGCTCGTTCCTCGCGGGCGATGGAATGATCACGGAGACGGTCAGTCGTCTGGTCTTCAAAAGAAACGCGTTCTGCTCTGTGATCGATTCCAGTAGATCTCTGATTTCCCGCGGGAACTTGTTGTTCTCCCTTTGCCGACTAAAAGAAATACTTGATGCTCACGCTGACGCCCAAGAGCCCAGTGTCGTCCGTCCGCATTTGATAGGTTACCGGTTCGCTGCCGTCCAGACGCAGGTCGGACGAGTGACTCCGCAAACGGTCCCACCCGCCGCCATCGGCGGAAAAACTTCCAAACCTGACCCAGCGGCCCTGCGCACCAAGCGACACCCGCTCGGTGAGTGCGAACTCTCCTCCGAAGAGCACTTGATACCCCACGAGCGTGTCGCGGAGTTTTTCTCGCTCACTCGTCGTTGTGGCGGCGAGATTTTGTTGGATCTCCGCCTCATTGGGGAGCCCGGATGCCGTCGTGATCGCACTCGGATCAGTCGTCCGAGCCCAGAGTGTTCCGTAATCAACATTAGTAAAGCCGAAACCAAAGCCAACCCCAACGTACGGCGTAAAGCGGCTCGCATCATTGGTGAAGTCGAAGTACACGTTGCTGAAAAGCGCGTGCGATGTAACGCTGCTGATGCTTTCGCTGGCTATCTCTATTTCGCCACCCAGCTTGGCGAACGACGCACCATCCGCACCGGTGACCGCTACGTTCTGATCATAGGCCGATTCCCGGTAAGAGTACCGCTCTTCGACGCGGATACGGTCTGTAAATCGATAACCGATCGCTACGCCACTGAGAATCCCCCGGGCACGCTTGTATACAGTGCTCCAGTCGTCGCCTGCCCCACGATCGGGGCTCGTGCATCCATCGATAGCCGCGTACAGCGGGTTGATGAACTCATCGCACACACTGGCACGGTCGGAGGAGGTTCCGGTGAGAACTACTTTCGGCGCCACGTTGAAACCCATATCGTGGCTCAGATAGAACCCTGTCCTCTCCTGTGCCCAAACCGAACCAACGCTGATGCAGACCAGGAACAGCAGTCCGCTGGAATGAATGCCACCTCTTTTAATCATGGATCAAAGCTCCTTTCAGAATTATTGCACATTCTCGATGAATGTCTGTGCTCATACTTTGTTGAATCGTCTCGAACAACAACCATGTTTATATCGTTCAGCAGTCGAACGGGGAGAAAGAAACGTATATTCGACTTGGCAATTAACCCTGTCATGCACACTAATGTGCTCATATAGAACTGATATTCAGAGATGTCTACCGGACACGCCGCAAAAAATACACCGTATAAAAATTACAAAAAATTTCACGAAAAGTGCAAGAATGTTTTTGAAATGGTGCGGTGTAATGTATAATCATATGGCACAATGCAGCAAACTTCAAGAGCAATGCTGAATGCTGCAGCGAGTGTGAGCACATCTCTCTGTGCTTTGTTCAGCCGGTCGACAAGCACGCCCGGTGATCATATAACCTACTGTATCGTCTGATTGACACAGTTTTTCGAAATTCGCCTTGCTGGTTATGCTGAAAGTCTCTCAATAAGGACATTTCCTTTAAGAACGCTCGGTCGAACACAATACAGCGCCATTTTTGAACCTGAAATAGTATTGTCCATTTCAACGCACTGCTGATTGTAAAACGAATGGTGGTCTTTATAGAAGCCTTATTTTAAACTTTAATTTATCCATAGGGATAAATCAACGGAAGCAACTTCTCCTATTTGCCGCTTAATATTAGCATGACCTATTGCAGTACCAACACTTGTTAAGTGTAAGTGACTCATTAACGAATTCATCCAGACATCAAATATTTTAGACATATATGGCCGCAATTTAATAAGCATAGCCCTTATCTCATTATCTTTTATCAAAACTGTGTTTCTTAGGTTAACTAACTTGTTAATTTCTTGCTCATTGATTCTTAGCTGCAGCGCCTTATCTCGAAGATAACTTTCATTTAACGCGTCAATTTGCAGCATTCTTGAGTCATAATGGCATTGATTAAAAATTGGTGACTTTTCAGAGACTAAAATACCTTGATCTTGCAAAAATTCTTTTGTAAAGCCCTTCGAAAAACAATACTATACCTATCCTTAAACAATCGCACCAATATTTTTCTCCCTGTACCAATAGCGCAGCATCCAGTATATTCTAAATGCTGGTAACATGAAGCATTCTTTGTAAGGAAACCAGAAAATGGTTTAATGTATAGATCGAGATATTGTCCTGGCGAATCATAGCTATTGATGTCGCGTTCAATCGTAGAAAAGATCAAGGAAAAAACACTTAAGGCAGCCAATTGATCATTTGTTAATTTTGGAACTACAGATATAGATTCATTCAAAACAATTTGCAATAATGACCTGTTATCCTGTTTTGTTCTGTCTATAAGCAAATCAACAAGGAGATCCCCCAATTCGTCATCTCCCGTTAGGGCGTACTCTTTTTGTACAGTGAATAGTGCTCGCTGAAAGTCAGGATTCTCAGCGTTTTCTAAACCCTTTGCATATTCTTTATGCAATTGCATAAGAAATTTTTTTGTTATTTTTTCTGCCCTTGCTTGAGCAACTTCTGCAGCTTCCTTTGAAAGTTTTAGAAAATTTGAACGGTATACGTCGCAGGCTATTTTATGTGCTTAGGAATATGTAATACCTTGAAATATATTTATGTTTTCAACTTGTATATTAGTAGAATTCTCACCACCTTTTTGCACTTTCTTACTCATCCTTATCCTCACGGCCTTTATTGATATTTATATCTCTTCCCACTTGGATGTTTGTTGAACTTTTTCCTCCCTTTTGTATTTGCTTCCGTATCTTTATCTTTCTTGATATAAACCAACCAAAGATAGTTAGTGGTACGACTACAAGTAATCCACTAAGCAGCCACTCGTTATTCTGTACAATCCAATCCATATTTACTCCATTTAATTGGGAATTATATACATAAATAAAAAATATGTCTTGCTTTAGTGTAAATAGGTATATTAACCCCTAAATATATATATGAATACACAGTATATCATTGAAGGTGTTCTGATCGGCCTCGTTACAGGGTGGATTATCGGTAAATGGGCCTATTCGAAACGAATTGTGTCGGAGAGAGCAGCACGGTTCGCCGGGAAAAAGGCGCGGCAAAAAAAGATACTGGAAAGGTTCAGGATCGAAGTAAAGAACAATACGATACGTCTGAAGAAAGATTTAAAAAAGCTCAAGCTTTCAAAACAGATTGAGTCAATCGATATTCTGTTAAAGAATTATGATAAAAGACTGTATAAGATTGCCGATAAAGAACTGCTGAGCGCTCTCAAGGATTATTACGTGGAACTGCATGATCTTAACAGCGCGAACGAAATGTGCCTGTCTTTCATTGAAAAAAATATCAAACCGAATGAAAAACTAGATGACGAGACTACCGCTCTTTTTTACAACTCAATGGCAGCCACGATCATCGAGAAAATGGATGTACTTATAGAAAAGGGTCCGGTCTTAGTGAGCATACTTGAAGGGAAAATCGAAGATTTGTAAACAATTCTTACCGCGCCTCGATAATCTAAAGTGTAACAACGAATTTTTATTTTTTATATATTTCAGCATCCGGATAGAATGTACCCCATGCAAACCAGTACGAAGTGAACGATTTCGTCAGTTTAAGCCGGGTTCCTTTTCGTGGTCCGGAAACTGCATAACCGAAAACGTCCCATGACGTGCCTTCGTTATCTTCCATAGCAACAGGGAGATTGTTTTTTACCGGAGAAAATTCGAGAATTGTACCGTCCGCTAAAGTCCTCTCAAAAGACATGGCAAAATTTTTTCCACTGCTTCCCACTACAACGATGGGGGCCGACTCTATCGTGTCATTGACTGTTTCCACAGAGCGTGAAAATTTTTTGATCCTATAAACTTTTGACGTATCCCGGACAATGACACCGTGCACTTTGTCTTTTCTGTGCAGCCGCTTGTCATCCGTACCAACGGGAAACATGATGACGTCATCTTCTCTGTAGTCTTTTCCAGAGATAATGTAGGAATACTGGTCATAGCTTGGGTAAATTCCAGTCTTGTCCGACAAGACATTGGAATCCGGATACATATCTTTCCAAGTCTCCCAGGTTGTCTCTATAAGCGGAATCGTTTCGGGCTTTTGTCCTTTCAGTTCTCCCTGTACACATTGCAGGCCAATTTGCGACCAGAAACTGTCGGTCGTTCGGTCGTAAGCAATGAGATTGGAATTATAGAGCAGACCGGAAACACCGAATTCGGTTTTTCGTCCATTAATCACCGGATTCCAGCCCATACCGGAACCGGTCAGCGGACAATATAAAATGCTGATGGGAACGCCCTTAATTTCGTCATTGACTATCTCGTGACGATCAAGAATTTTAAGAGGATATGCACGCGGCTCACCTTTGACAACCACTCCGAATATCAAGTCGTCATCCGAAAGATATCGTGCGTCTGCCGCCCGGACAAGCGCAGGATTTTCCAGAGAAGGGATACCGTCCTTCGGAACACCGCCCGACAGAACATCCTGTTTAGGAATGAGCCAGCTATTTGTATCGTGGACTGCATCCTGAGAAAAACATACTACTGATGACATCATGGAAAGCATCGCGGATACGATAAAGCTTACTATCGTTCCGGGAAGCATCCCTGATAACGTAGTCATACTTTTCTTCCTTGCAAATTATTATCGATGTATATTAATCGTATAAAAAGGCATGTTTGACGACTTTAATGTTATTTGGTAAGTCTGGTTTGCTGAGAGCCGTCCCTGTTCATTGTATAAATTTCGGAATTACCGTCCCTGGTGGATGTGAAACCGATCTTCAAGCCGTCGGGTGACCAGGTCGGGGCATAATCGATACCAGGGTTATTCGAAACATTAACGGGGTTGGAACCGTCTGCATTTATTATGTATATTTCACTATTACCGGGTCTGTCGGAGGTGAATGCTATCTGTGACCCATCGGGCGACCATGACGGATTTCCGTCAAAGGCTTCATTGTTCGTCAAATTTGTTTGACCGGAACCGTCTGCGTTCATGACAAATATTTCCGCGTTTCCGTCCCGGTCAGACCGAAATGCAATTTTTTCCCCATCCGGGGACCATACCGGATAATTGTCCCACGATTCGTTGATAGTCAATCTTTTAACACCTGTACCATTCAATGCAGCAACATAAATTTCTCTGCTACCGTCTCTTCTCGAGTAAAAAACAACTTTTGACCCATCAGGGGATATTGAAGGATGATACTCTTCATAAGGCGTAGAAAATATCTTTTCCTGGCCGGATCCGTCTGCATTCATAGTATAGCGCTGCCGGTTACCGTCCCTTCGTGAATAAAAATTGATCTTAGAACCATCGGGAGACCATGTCGGATCAAATTCGTTCGCCTCTGTCAACGTTAATCTCGTTTGCCGTGATCCGTCAACATTCATAAGAAAGATTTCATTATTTCCGTTCCTGTTTGTAAAGAACGCTATTTTCGTACCATCGGGAGACCATGCCGGATATTCATTATTAGGCGATCTTTTAGTGAGTCCCGTCATCGTAGAACAAGAAACAGTACTGAGTAAATAACAGAATACAATTGAACTGAGTGGCAGCTTTTTTAAGAAGAGGGATAGTTTTCTGTACATTATTCCCGTCGGTTATTCACTATTAATTATGACACCTTTACGAAAAGCATTCTATTTATTTCATATAAAATAAGAATTAATTATGTCATATCAAATTACAATACGTAATCATATATTGCAAGAGTAGTTTTATATAATTGACCTGCCCCAATTGTTTGGGCCATTTTTTAAGTTAGTCAATTCATCGATATATTCATTGTTGTATTATCCATTGGCCTTGAGACCGCATCCGGTGGTATAACTGCCTCGGGGGCGGGTGGCCGGTATCCAAGGGCACTATGCAGTCTCTTATGATTATACTCATTTCGCCAGCGTTCCACAAGCACTTTTGCTTCGTGTAAGGTATTGAAGATTTCCCGGTTGAGCACTTCATCACGCAGTTTGCCATTGAACGACTCACTATACCCGTTCTCCCATGGACTGCCTGGTTCAATATACAATGTTTTTACTCCCAGGCGCATGAGCCATGTCCGGACCGCTTGAGCAGTGCACTCTGTGCCATTATCACTTCTCAGGTGAACCGGAACTCCTCGCTGCACGAACAGTGTTGCAAGATGTTCTATGACGTCATTGTGAGTCAGCCTCCTGCCTGCCACAATTGCCTGACACTCCCGACTGTATTCATCTAATATTGTTAACAAACGATAGCTCCTTCCCTCTCGGGTTCGTGCTTGCTATGAAGTCATAACTCCAGACATGATCCCGGTACGCAGGTCGCAGCCGAATACACGAACCGTCATTGAGCCATAACCGTTTGCGCTTCGGTTGCCTCCGGGGAACTTTTAATCCTTCTCGACGCCACAAACGCTCCACTCTCTTATGATTGACCTTGAAGCCTTCTTGCTGTAACAGTGCGGTAATTCGTCGATAACCATACCGACCATACTGCGTGGCCAACTCAGACCATACGTTGCACTAACACCGGCTTCATCAGAAGGAGAAATCGGGCGATATTGATGAGTGCTGCGCGGTACTCCCAACACGGTACAGGCCCGGCGCTGCGAGATCTCGAGAGTCGTGCAAAGATGCTGCACCACCTCCCGTCGCTTCGCCGGGCTCAGAAGTTTTTTGCATCAACCGCCAGAGTCTCATTGAGGATTTGAATATCCAACTCTTTCTCGGCAACCAGGCGTTTCAGGCGGATAGTCTCTCTCTCTAACGCTTTAAATCGTTTCGCCTGATGCACCCGAAGACCACCATACTCCTTTCGCCAACGATAATAGGTCTGCTCTGTAACCTCAATCTGGCGAGCAGCTTGTTGAACCGACTGACCTTGAGCGAGCAGTACTTCTGCCTCTCGAAGCTTGTGGATAATTTGTGCTGATGTGTGAATTCTACGTGCCATTGATCTTGCTCCTTTCTTTTCAATCTAATCCCTGTACTCATATACTATCTGGATCAACTTTTGGGGGCAAGGTCAGTGGGGGACATTTTTTTGACAATTGTATCATAGAAATTTTGTAGACATTTGCCCCTAATATAGGTTATAAACATCCCCATATCCACCTGTGTCTATCCCGGAGTATATGGGTATTTGGGGAGAAGTGTATTAAAATGATACATTGATTGTATGGTATTAACTTGTTGAGTAATAAATGGTTAGTGGTAAAGGGGGAACGGAGTTATGTTTGGATTTGGTTTATTAGATGCAGACCTGTCTAATCCGATAATAAAATCATTGTTCAGAATCAAGTTTTCCTCCCAATGCAAAATTATGTGGAGGATTATCGTTCATAATTATCTTCACATCTTCCGAGGTTTTCCCAATTTTTAAAAATGCTGAAGTTATGCCCTCCACAAGCTGCTTTTTTTGCTCGATAGTACGACCTTCATGCATTTCGATAATGACGATTGGCATAATGTTCTCCCAGATGATTGATTTATATTGGTATATTGAAATTATTGTATATCACTGATTCTGAGTGTTCTGAAATGTATAATATCTGCTCTTCGGGCTGTACGATATATGAACCTTGAATATTTTTAAAAAATTGTTACTCTATAAGAAACTTCATTTCAGTTAACGGTATCACCAACAGGTAAATTAATCGAAACGATTGATCCTATACAGATTTCCCTTTCTATTATTATGTTACCCGGTTAGAGATAGTGCTCATAGAATGTTAGGTACTGCCTTCCGATTGCTTCCCAGCTGAAGTGTTCATGAATCGTTCCGAGTCCATTTTCGCCTATTGTTTCACCGTAGTCTGTATCAATGAGCAGCGATACCATCGCTTCAGAAAATTCCCCGGCATCCGAAGGGTCTATAAGGATTCCGTTTTTACCCGAGGTTATAACATTTTTTATCCCGCCGCGATCCGAAGCGATTACCGGTCTCGCACTTGCCATCGCCTCCAGCGCGGTCATCCCGAACGGTTCGAAGGTTGACGGGAGCACAAACATCGCACACTGCTGGTATATCGGCACAAGCAGGTTATCCGGAATGTAACCGATGACATGCACCTGTTTGTCCAGGTTCTTGTCATGAATGATTTTCTTTATTGAAGCAATCACTTCTTTTTCTGTCAGCTTCGGTTCGGGTGACCCGCCGCCGATAACAAGTTGAGCATCTGGCTGATCGTTTCTGACCAGGTCAAAAGCGTTAAGCAATAGGTCATGTCCTTTATTGGAGTCTATCCTGCTTAGGCAGAAAATGTATTTGTCCTGGAGACCGGTATCGATTTTTTTCTCACCGGGTTTACGCGGCTTGAAGTTATGAACGTTCACTCCGGGTGGTATGACCTTGGTGTTATCAGCAGAAAATCCGTAGAGTTCCTTCACTTTTTCTTGCTGAAGGTAGGTTGTAAATGTCTGGGCTTGAACCGATTTGAATATTCTGAGTTCTTCAGATGTCCTGAGCTTGAAATTAAATTTCTTCTCCATCTTTTCAGGATCACCGCCCATCTGTTCACGTTTCCAGGCTCCTATCGAATGTGCGGTGAAGAACGCCGGTCTATCAAACATCTGTGCTACGTCAAGACAGACAATTCCCGCATCGACATAGTGCCCGTGATAAAAGTCATAGTCGAGTGCATTCTCCCTGATAAACCCAGCCATATTTTTCGCTAAATCGGGCAGGACTTCATAAATCTGCTCTTTCGGTATAAACTCCCACGGTCCGGCAGGAATACGGATGACGCGTACATCAGGGAAATTGGGTACAGGGTCAACCTGTTCTTGAGATTGGTCAAACCATCGTGTGTAAATATCAACGTTTATATTTTGCTTTGAGAGGGATTTCGCCAGTTCCAACACATATACAACTTGTCCACCGGTATCCGTTCTCCCCAGTATCGGAACAGGATCAAAATAGCCGTGAGTGCTCAGCATGCAAAAAGTTTTTATTCCGTTATTTCCCCGTCTCATAATGTGCTGTTACCTCATAATTTTTCGTGACAATAATGTCGGCATCCGGTTTCTGTAAGGAAATAATTTTGTGTTCGATTTCAAGTATTTTTTCGAGAAGATCATCCTGAATCTCACGTGCACGGCGGTGGCGTGCTTCTCTCGTGTCGATATAGGTCCGGTCAATGAAAACATGCTGATACGCATTCTTCAAAGCAGTCGTATAGGTGCCTTCGACAATAATAACAATTTTATCATCAATAGCAATGGTCTCAGCCTGTATGCGGTCTTCCGTAAAATTGATCAGCGGTTTCACAATTTCGCGTTTTCCCTCCAGTATGCTTTTCAGATTTAGGTCGAGGACATCGAGGCGGACCTCAGAAAGTCCGACATGGTCAATATTTTCCCGGCGTATGTCGGCATTCGTTTTTGGCGGGTAAACAAAATAGTCGTCCTGTTGAAGTATGAGGCTTTTTATATTCTTTTTCGCAAGCTCCTCAGAAAGAACCGTTGCAATCTCCGATTTACCGCTCCCTGATTCACCGGCGATAGTGAGTATAAACTTGTTGTACGAAATCACTATCTTTTCAAAGAGCAACTGCTCAATTCCCTTTGCGGCATTAATATGACCTTCATGTATAACAAGCTTATCTCCTTTCATATTGACCTTGCCCCCAAAAGTTGAGTCAGATAGTATATTAGTATAGTGAATATTTTTGAAAGAAAGGAGCAAGATCAATGGCACGTAGAATTCACACATCAGCACAAATTATCCACAAGCTTCGAGAGGCAGAAGTACTGCTCGCTCAAGGTCAGTCGGTTCAACAAGCTGCTCGCCAGATTGAGGTTACAGAGCAGACCTATTATCGTTGGCGAAAGGAGTATGGTGGTCTTCGGGTGCATCAGGCGAAACGATTTAAAGCGTTAGAGAGAGAGACTATCCGCCTGAAACGCCTGGTTGCCGAGAAAGAGTTGGATATTCAAATCCTCAATGAGACTCTGGCGGTTGATGCAAAAAACTTCTGAGCCCGGCGAAGCGACGGGAGGTGGTGCAGCATCTTTGCACGACTCTCGAGATCTCGCAGCGCCGGGCCTGTACCGTGTTGGGAGTACCGCGCAGCACTCATCAATATCGCCCGATTTCTCCTTCTGATGAAGCCGGTGTTAGTGCAACGTATGGTCTGAGTTGGCCACGCAGTATGGTCGGTATGGTTATCGACGAATTACCGCACTGTTACAGCAAGAAGGCTGCAAGGTCAATCATAAGAGAGTGGAGCGTTTGTGGCGTCGAGAAGGATTAAAAGTTCCCCGGAGGCAACCGAAGCGCAAACGGTTATGGCTCAATGACGGTTCGTGTATTCGGCTGCGACCTGCGTACCGGGATCATGTCTGGAGTTATGACTTCATAGCAAGCACGAACCCGAGAGGGAAGGAGCTAGCGTTTGTTAACAATATTAGATGAATACAGTCGGGAGTGTCCGGCAATTGTGGCAGGCAGGAGGCTGACTCACAATGACGTCATAGAACATCTTGCAACACTGTTCGTGCAGCGAGGAGTTCCGGTTCACCTGAGAAGTGATAATGGCACAGAGTTCACTGCTCAAGCGGTCCGGACATGGCTCATGCGCCTGGGAGTAAAAACATTGTATATTGAACCAGGCAGTCCATGGGAGAACGGGTATAGTGAGTCGTTCAATGGCAAACTGCGTGATGAAGTGCTCAACCGGGAAATCTTCAATACAGTACACGAAGCAAAAGTGCTTGTGGAACGCTGGCGAAATGAGTATAATCATAAGAGACCGCATAGTGCCCTTGGATACCGGCCACCCGCCCCCGAGGCAGTTATACCACCGGATGCGGTCTCAAGGCCAATGGATAATACAACAATGAATATATCGATGAATTGACTAACTTAAAAAGTGGCCCAAACAATTGGGGCAGGTCACTATTTTGATGAGCAAGGGCGTATGACCATAATGCAGTGGAACACTGCCTCTCTTGGAGTAGATTACAGAATAGGTCCGAGAGAAACAAAAATAGAGACATTCACATGGACGCTTCCCGGAGACATTCCGGAGGGTGAGGTTACGGTAACTGCACAGTTGTGGTACAGAAGACTGGTAAAATCGGTAGCAGACTATCTTAGTGTACCTGAAGATGAAACAGAGGCGGTTTTGGTTAACGAGACTACGACTCAGTTTAGCGTAGTTTGGTGACCGGCATGGAATCCTTATAAGGACGTCCTTTTTCATTAAGGTTATTACTTTTCTAATCAATTTGGTGCATCTTCCATGATCAAATCGAACAAATATATTGCTGTTCCCATTCTCTTATTTGCATTTGTTATTGCCGCATTCTCTATCATCTTCTCCGAATCACTGGCGATCCCTGCATTTGCCCGGAAATACGGGTTGTCATGTAAGATTTGTCATGATCCCTTTCCCCGCCTGAACGCTTACGGCGAGGACTTTGCCGGAAACGGATTCCCCCTACCCGACAAAGAAGAACCGCCCCGCGCTTACATCGATGCAGGTGACGAGCGCTTGCTTCTACAGCGAGATCTGCCACTGGCATTCCGGTTTGACGGGTACTATTCTTTAACTCCCGATGACGATGTGAAGAGTGATTTTAAGTATCCCTGGGGTTTAAAGATCCTCTCCGGGGGCACCGTCGCAAGTAATGTCGGGTATTATGTCTACTTTTATTTTTCAGAACGGGGAGTAATTGCCGGAATCGAGGACGCATAGATTCATTTTAATAACATAGGCGGAACGAAGTTGGATTTTTTTTAGGTCAGTTCCAGATATCCGACCCCTCGTTCAAGCGCGAGCTCAGGCTGACCTTTGAGGATTACCAGTTTTATAAGACACGTGTTGGGTTAAGCAACGCTAACCTCACTTATGACCGGGGGATTATGCTGACCTACAGCTTGCCCCATGGTACCGACCTCGCCCTGCAGGTTCTGAACGGTAACGGCAAGGACGAATCGGAGGACAATATAAACTTCGACACCGATAGCGAAAAAACGGGGTTTTTTCGTGTACTACAGGGTTATGAAAATTTCAGTTTTGGCGGATTTACCTACTTCGGGAGAGAAAAGACTGAAAATGGAGAAAACAAATTCCTGTACCTGGGACCCGATATATCATTCTCTTCGGAAAATATGAACCTGAGTTTTCAATACATTCACCGAAGAGATTCGAATGCTCTGTTCAATCCATTCAGTCTTGAACTTGGACAATTCTTAGAACCGGAAGAATCAAGAGTAGAATCTGTCATTGGTGAAATAGTCACTAAGCCGAAAGATTATCTCTATGCGGTTGTCTTATACAATAAAATCTGGTCTGACGACAAGATCGTCCCTGAATATGAAACATTGAACTTTAACCTGACCTACCTGTATAAGACCAACATAAAAATGATTGCGGAATACCGGTACGATATATTCAACGAAAAATCAAGAGTATTATTAGGCATAGTCGCGGGGATTTAGGACCGATAGTTCTTCAATACCGTAAAATCTTCACTTCATGAATTCAATCAACCTGCTTATTGACACTTCAAAGAGATCTTCCTGATCGTTTGTAATAATCAGGGTATCTCCAATTAATCCCTCTTAGCGAGTTAATATGGGGAATATCACTTAATTCTACCTCAAAGGTTCGCACATTGTACAGCACGAGGAGCAGAAAATCCTTGAATGGTCACGCAATAATTTCTATTTTTATCCAAACTCAGGAGGGGCTTTGGAATTTGGAAAGACTTTTTTCAGGATCATGGGAATCTGCGCATTCGCATCAGGTGCATTACAAATTATCAGCTGGATTCTAGTGGGGTTTTTTACCTACCCAATGAATATCAACGAACATGCTTCAATGGTGTCCGATCCGCATTATCCTGCTCAGATGTATGTCATCGTGCTCAGTCTGTTTTTTCATCTTCCAGTCTACTGGGGAATGACGATTAAAAAGATGAATACTCATGCTTCAACCGTTCTTACGGCATTCATATTAATAATAATTTGGTGGCTTCTTGATTTGGTTAACCATTCATTGCGCCTTTTTTTCGTTCATAACGATCTCGTTGTCAGTTACACCCACGCAACGAGCGATATCGCTAAAAGCATCATTAAAGAAGCATATAATCATATGGATGGAATTTTCAGAGCTCTTGCGTTCGCGCGCATTCCTTTAATTCTTGTCGGTACATTCCTTTACTTTCTGGCAACTTGGCGAAGCAGAGGATTGGAAAAAATTGTTAGTGTTCTTTTATTTATATCTTTTCTCCACGGGATATTATTTTTCGTAAATTATAACGTAGGTTTAACCTGGCTGTATGAAATTATTGATCCATATTATGAATTTGTTGCTGTGCCGACGCTTCTCGCTATCGGTGCATGGTTGTTTTTCGGTGTAACAAAGCCTCTGGACGAAAAATCCGCCTAAAAAAATGGCCGCAACAGAATTCACATATATTTTCTTTCAGCAAATTGATATGGGGAATATCAGATCATACAGAAACAAGGGGGCAAGATCATGAATATGAAGCGGATTGTACTGTTATTCGGATTGGTGGCTGTTATTCTTCAGGGAAATGATATGGCCGCACAAGAAGCCCGTGCGCGCTACGAAACGATGAAACTGATTCGCAAGGAGAAACTCGATATCGTCTTGCCCAAAGCTATGCGGGAGAATAACATCGATATGTGGATCATCGTGCAGAAGTATAAGCGCTCTGACCCGCTTGCCGCAGACGTTGGTGGCGGTGGCGCTTCAGATAAGTGGTACCAGGGAGAAAATCTTGCTTATTTAGTTTTTACTGACCGCGGTGGTGACAGAATCGAGCGTGCTGCTTTAGGAGCCGGCGGGGATTCCAAGCTTTACGACATCTTTGGTGCAACAGAAGAATTGAGAGGGTTTGTCGAAGAACGGGATCCAAAAAATATTGCGGTCAATATGTCTGATTATCTTGGAACAGCTGACGGACTTTCCCATACAAATTACCTGGCACTGGTCAAAGCTCTCGGCGAGAAGTATGCTGCAAGACTTATTTCTTCGGAGAGACTCGTCAGTGACTTCCGTTCCAGCAGGGTAGCCAGCGAAATTGCGGTTTTCAGAAACTCTTTGGAATTAACCGGACAGCTTGTGGAGCGAGCCTTATCCAATGAAGTCATAAAACCAGGAGTGACTACATTAGGGGATCTAAGCTTTTGGATCGCAGATCAATTGATTGCTCGAGGGCACGCTCCTTCCTATGGTACGGCCCGAATCATTTATCCGGAAATGCCTACTGATGAAGATGGCCGTCCACTGGTCAGAACTCCCACACGAGGACCAAGAGATAAGGTCATTAAAAGAGGAGATCTAGTTGGTTGGGATTTTGGTATCCGCATGTTGGGCGGTTTCAGCACAGACATAGAGCGGTGGGCCTATGTTCTTCGGGAAGGTGAGACTGACGTACCTGAGACGATACAGACAGCCTGGGACCATGGGCTGAAAGTTCGGGAAATATGTTATAATCTCACGCAACCCGGCCGTACTGCCCTCGAGACGCTGAATATAATGTACGATAAACTGAAAGAGCTTGGATATGAGATTTGTTATCTGGAAGACCATGTTTCTGACAGCCAGAATATTGAGATCAATATTGGCTGGCACAGTGTTGGAGAACAGGGTCATGGTTCCGGTCCTGCCGTTTGGATAGATGAAGAACAGCCATATTCCAGTAAATTGATGATCAAGCCAACCCAGCTCACCTCTTTTGAATTCTTCGTGTACTATCCGGTACCCGAATGGGGTGGCAGGAAAATGCGGATGGATTTTGAAGAAAACATGATTATTACCGAAAACGGGATCGAGTGGCTCTATCCACCAACAGAACGGATTAATTTAATTCGCTAACGTCAGGCTCCGTAAAAGTTTGCTTTTACAATAGTAATAATTTATCTGTAAATTTTCAGACCTGTCTACCGCTTACTTTATGATACATAAGCACTATTTCCCTCCTGACCGAGGGGAAACGTGAATGTACGCTTTGTGTGTTTTTCATATTCCTATTGGGTAATTAGGGTTAGAGAATGTATCCCTCCAATAAGGCAAATTCCAGTCAAATCATTATTCTATATACTGGCATAAACATCTCTGGTGGATGTCTAGCCGGAATTCGAACCATCGGAGGACCATGAGAGAGTCGTTGAGTCAAAGTTAATGCACATTGTATAAAAATAGTGGTCAAATCAAAACGGCAATCATTATGAGCGCAAAAACAAGACACTTATTGCAATGCAGTTTCGCCGGTGTTCTGTTGCTGTTTTTTTCGGACACCTTTGCACAAATGCTATCACAGAATATTGTTGAGCATTTTCAATATAGAAGTATCGGACCGACAAAGCAGGGTGGAAGAGTAACCGATATCGCCGTTTCTCACCAGAACAAAAAATTATTTTTCATTGCAACTGCGTCGGGCGGAATTTGGAAAACAGTTAATAATGGAACGACATTTTACGCTGTTTTTGATAAGCAAAGCACCTCGGTGATCGGTGATGTTGAGGTTGCCCCGTCCGATGAAAATATAGTATGGGCAGGTACCGGGGAATCAAGTCTCAGGAACAGTACTTACAGTGGTGAAGGGGTTTTCAAATCGCAGGATGGGGGGAAAACATGGGCGTTTAAAGGGCTAAAAGAATCGCACCACATCGGAAGATTGATAATTCATCCTGAAAACCCAGATATAGTCTATGTTGCGGCACAGGGTCACCTCTACACCGAAAATCCGGAACGAGGTGTTTATAGAACCACGGATGGCGGCAGGAACTGGATAAAATCACTCGAAGTGACCGTGAATGCCAGACATATTGGCGCTGCTGATCTTGTCATGGACCCTGATAACCCCAATATTCTCTATGCTTCAAGCTATGACCGATTACGAAAACCGTGGACCTTTACAACCGCAGGCCCCGGCAGCCGTATTTATAAAACTGTCGACGGAGGCACTACCTGGAAAAAACTGACCCGCGGACTTCCCGACGGGATGCTGGGCAGGATCGGGCTCGATATCTATCTCAGGAATTCTGATATTCTCTATGCAACGATTGATAATGCAAATTCCCCCGGTATTTCGACCGAAGAACGGTATGAGGAACTTCGTGCGGGACGGCGCCCTGCTACACAGACTATCGGACATCAGGTATACCGTTCCGATAACGGCGGCGAATCGTGGCGACTTGTCAGTGCTCAAGGCGAAAGCATCGGCGGCAGATCGAACTATTATGGTCAGATTCGGATCGATCCAAACGATGAAAATCACCTCTATGTATTGAGCGTCAGTGTGCGTGAATCTGTTGACGGCGGCCGAACATGGAAAAATGCATATGAATTCAAGGATGACCATCATGCGCTCTGGATAGATCCCGACGATTCGGATCATATTCTACTTGGAAACGATCACGGAATCGGGATCACGTACGACGGGGGGGAAACCTTCCGGCATCCCGATGAACTGCCTCTTGCACAGTTATATGCAATCGGTGTCGACATGGATTATCCCTATAACGTCTACGGCGGTACGCAGGATAACGGTTCCTGGAAAGGTCAAAGCACAAAAAAAGGGACGTCACCGATACGATTTGAGGATTGGGAGCATATAGGAGGCGGGGATGGATTTTACCATCAGGTTGATCCCGGAGATGGGCAGTGGATCTACTCAGAATCTCAATTTGGTGGAATTCGAAGGATAGACCGGAAAACCGGACGGAGAAGGGGAATTCGTTACCGGAACGATCCCGATATCCGTTTCAACTGGAATGCTCCTATATTAATCTCTCCCCATGACAATGATGTTATATATCACGGTGCCAATAAAGTGCTCAGGTCAGATTTCAGAGGTGAGAACTGGTATGAAATAAGTCCCGATCTCACAACGAACGATCCGATGAAAATCAATGGAGTCGGTGCGGTCCGACATTGTACGATTACAACGGTAGACGAGTCACCCATTCAGCCGGGAGTGATCTGGGTGGGAACCGATGACGGAAATGTCCAGTTGACCCGGGATAGCGGTTCAACATGGACGAAATTGAACGGCAGGATAACAGGCAATCCCGGGTATTTGGTAAGCCGGATTATTGCTTCTCATCATGATGCCGGAACAGCATATGTGACTTATACGGGCTTTTATCATAACGACTCGAAACCGTACGTCTACAAAACAGCGGATTATGGAAAATCGTGGAGATCCATCGCTTACAATTTGCCCGATGAATCGGTCAATGTCATAAGAGAGGACCGGAAAAATCGGAATCTGCTCTTCGTCGGAACGGATAAAGCAGTCTTCGTATCGACTGACGGAGGTGAGAATTGGTCTCGAATGCAGAATAATATGCCGGCACAACCGATACACGACCTGGTAATCCATCCAAGAGAGAGCGATCTGATCGTCGGTACTCACGGCAGAGGATTCTTTATAACCGATATTTCACCCCTGCAGGAGATTACACCGGGATTACTTGAAAAAGATTTTCATCTTTTTAATATGGAACCACAGATTCAGTGGGTGATCCCTTCCAGGAAAGTCGTCAGTTCTCAGAATTTTTCAGGTCCCAATGAACCGTACGGTATTGAAATAAATTATTATCTGAAAAACGATGTGACTGATGGTGTTGAAGTAACTGTATACGATGGGTCGGTTCTAATTCGTGAATTGCAAGGTCCTGGATCAGCCGGATTGAATACCGTTTTATGGGATATGAGGAAAGTCAGAGATCGGACGGATGCAGAGATAGCGGAAAGGCAGCGGCAACTTGAGTTAGAGGCGCTTGAAGAACCATGGTTTCATGTCTATGACGAAGTTGACTATCACGATATTGGCGGAGACAATTTGGATGAGAGGTTCTTTACCCAGCCGGTAAAAACGGATGAATATATTGTTAAACTAACTATCGGAGATACAGAATTAATCGGAATTGCACACTATATTCCAGATTTTTGGTATGATAAACAGTATTAAACATGATAATATTGCGGTTTAAATCTAACTCAAAGCTTCGCATATCATACAGCCCGAGAAGCAGATAATGCGTGTAAAAGTTAAATGCTTAATGTTACATTTATCACTAAAAATCATTAGAGGAGAAAGTCATGAGCGGACGAGTATATGTATTTTTAATTGCTGTGATGTTCACCGTACCTAATGCATTAGCACAGCGAGGAGGAGATATATTTAACCCACTACCGCAACGTACCGCAGAGACCGACAGGGAAGCGCTCCGTCTTATGAGGAACGACAAACTTGACCTTGTACTGCCGGGGGCAATGCGTGACAATAATATAGACATGTGGATCCACGTCACTCGCGGTCAAGACCCGTTGAGAATGCAGTTTGGACGGACATCCGGTTATTTAATTTTCACTGATCTGGGAACTAAGATCGAGCGGGCTCACTTTGGCGGAAGTTCAGGAGCTGTAGAAAATATAGATGTACGGGGTTCTTATAATGTTGCACGGGCATTTGCCGGTTATAATTATGACAATTCAGACCCGAGTCAGGGATATTCGGTTCCTGAAGTCTTCGACGAAATAACAGAATTTGTTGCCGAACGCGATCCTCAGACGATCGCCGTTAATTATTCTGATTTTCTTCCGGTATCCGACGGCATTTCGTATACTCAATTTTTGAAACTGCAAAAAATATTAGGTCCGAAATATTCTGCACGGATAGTCTCTGCTGAGCGGGTTATTTCAAATTTTCTGTTAAGAAGAACAAGCAGGGAGGTAGCGGCACAGGTCGAAATATTTGCTCTTGCCCGCCAGCGTTCTAAACAAAGGTTGTCTCAGGTCGTACCGGGTGTAACAACGGTACGGGACATAGGTGGCCGGGTTTACTATTCGGCAGTAAACACACCCGATAAAACCGTACCAAAATCTCCACCAGATGTCAGGTTTTTTTTTAGTGACCCCGACTATGTTTTACAGAGAGGTGATCTGTTTGTCGGCGGTGGCGGCGGTGGTCCTTTGGGCAATTATATGGACTTCGGAGTAGACACTAAAATTCATGCATATATCTTGCGAGAAGGGGAAACAGAAGTTCCCGACTTTTTACAGGAGGTCTTTGATCTGGCGATAGCGGGTCAATGGATTATGCGGCCGCATATGAGGGTCGGCATGACCGCCGGGGAATCGTTGGCTGCTATGGTCAAAGCCATGGAAGATGCAGGCTATATCTTTACACCTTTTAGCGATAGTGGCGAAAAAGACTATAAAATGATTCAGAGGGTGCTCGCCAATACTGATAAACCGGGATTTTCCATCGATAATCACAGTATGATAAATAATGCCATCGATACAAGAGAAGTTGAATTCGACACGAGAACTGAAGGTCCCTCTATGGCGGCACATCGTCCATTCACACATCATTTGAATATTCAGGAGAATCATCTCTTTGCTTTTGAATATATGGCACATAAGAAAATTGCTGAAAGACCGGGTTATCCGTTGGCATTTAATATTTCAAATCCTCAAATTATAACCAGCAAGGGAGTTGAATTTATTCAGCCCCCAAATGAGGAAATTTTCCTGATCCATTAAGCTTAAAGCTTCGCAAAACGTACAGCCCTGGGTGACGTTTCATTTATTTGAGAATTTAAATATACTTTTGAAAGTTCTGATTTTTGAACAGTAGAACTCAGATAATCCTCAATTTTAAGCAAGGTTCGTAAATCGTACTTTATTCGGAGGTGAATTACAAGTTTTGATGCATTTCGTGCCGGATAATCACTAAAGCCCAAGTCCACCATTAATGAAAATAGTTTGGAAAGTAAGATTATCTCTACTGGAATAATCGAATTCTACCAGGTAGCGTTTTTTATTATCCATATTTTTGCGTATAATAATCACGAAATAGGGAACAAAGGTTTTTAACAATAGTGAAATAAATGTACCCGGTGAAGCATGAAAGCGGGTGGCAATATAAAGTTGTTTGTTTATATCCATCGAGAATTTATAATGTCTTTAATGGGTACATTACTGTTTCAATCCGGCGAAACAATTTAATTCGGCCGGATAGTGGTAAACGGGAAGAAATCCCGATCGTAGTTGTATTGACCGGTGCCTGACCTATGGGCACCGGTTTTTTTGACTCAATAATTTTGCAATTATATGGTTTTTAGATTTACAATCATTACTCAAAAAAGTGATTGCGATGTATCTTGAAAAATCTTCCCAAAATAATTCAATTTCCTAACTTATTATTCCTCTCACCTTCAGATTCTTTCATCTCTTTGATAGACTCTAAGATTTTCTCACGGCTGACAACTCCTTTCTTCTCTAAAAGCATGATAAGTGTACGTCGTCAGAACATGTTGGAGTAATTGTGTTAAAAGTTAAGAGGTGCATTTAGTTCTATGCACGTGTTTATTATTCCTCGGGCTCGGCACTACTCAGTTTAGAGCTTACCATACCAATATCAGACCTTACATCAATTAATCCCGTTAAAGATTAGCCCAACAAAGTCCCCAATCTGATTGATAATCAGTTACTTCAACTCCACTAAAATTGTACGTCCAACCCCGGAACCAATGTTTTCAGTAGTATGTTCGACTGCCTCTGTAAATATTGATTCACCGGCCATTAATGCTACTTCTATTGATTTCCCATTGGATAACGTATATTTAGAAATGCCAACCGCCACGAGGTCAGGATGTGAATGCATCTCCGTTTTTTCACCTGGTTTTAAAGTGGATTCAAGAACACGAACTTTTTCATTTTCCAAGACAATTTTGTGCACATGGGGCGCCACTTTAACTGCATCTCCCGTCATGTTAATACTCCTGAAAGAAATTAATATGGATTTTTTTAGAATTGTGATAGCAAGTTAAAAAATGAGCCTTCCAATTGCAAACGTAATACGGCTTTTTAGGATTCAACATATTATAGGTAGATGACACACGGATATACAATCAGTATATAAGTAACTCTCCCGCAACCAAACCGACTCTTACTTCAAATTTCATTTTGTAAATATTTTGACTCGACTCACAGCATCAAATGACTCCTGGATTCCAATCGTTTTCCAATTGAATTTCCCCCAGTTTTTTCGACTTTTCAACCCTTATATCTATTCGGTAAAATTCGTCCTTGCAGGCAGACAAGGTTTGAATTGTTTTCTATGAATATGCTGGTGATGAATTGTCTGGAGAGGCGACTTACTGAAGGAGATGAGTATAAATCACTGGCAAAGATCAAATGTATCTATTATATTTTTAATTAATACTGTCCGAATTGTTCTGACGACGTACTACATGTCGATGAATAACAAATTCGATATTCAATCATGATACCACATTCCAATATAATTTCTACTCTTCTCTTTTAGGAGCAGCTCAGTTTGTTCTGGAGAAAAGCGACAGCCGCTGCTGCCTGGGCTTCAACATTGAGCAGTTTTGCAGTATGGTTCTTCACCAGCAGAATTGAGTTCATCGGCTGGGATTTTAATGTTCATTTTGCTCGTTATCTTCCCGATTACATGGCATGGGAAGGCATTCTATCGCTGCCGTGGCAGATGTTTTTTTACCTGATCATAGGGCTGGTTGTAATGGTGGGTGTTAGTCTTTTTACAAAATCACAGGATAAAGACAAACTGGATTGCTTTTATGAATGTCTTCGCACTCCGGTATTACCGGACGAACCGGAAGTTGAACCGCTTACTCTCCCTGCAAGCATCAAACCGGCTCCCCGGTCGGTTTTGGTCGATTATCTCGATTTTGAAATTATGAAACCGAACCTTGTTCGTGTGCTGGGCTTTCTCGCATCATGGCTGGGAGTGGGATTATTAATCGGCGTGTTCGTCTGAATCCTAAAATGAGATCCGCTACGCGGTTCTCCACTGAGCTTAGATCCACCAGAGATTTAGTGATTCGTGAGTTGTTTGTGTTGGGTTTGCTCTTATGACTTGTTTCAGAACAATCCATATGGTTAATAAAGTTAAAAGGATTGAAATTATACAAGGTCCCGGTTCGACGCTCTGGTTGCGTGATAGAATTGAACCTGCATACTGGACAGTTCGATGAAAGACAGACCGGATGTAGTAATTATCGGCGGCGGTGTCATCGGCGTCTGTACGGCATACTACCTGTCAAAACGAGGAGCAGATGTCACCCTGATTGAAAAGGGTGATATATGTTCCGGTTCTTCTTACGGTAACGCAGGGCTCGTAGCGCCAAGTCAGAGCATGCCGCTAGCAAAACCGGGTGTTATATCTCAGGGACTCAAGTGGCTTCTCGATCCGGAAAGCCCGTTTTATATAAAACCCCGGTTAAGTACCGAGCTGTTTTTGTGGTTGTGGCAATTTTACCGCGCATCTGTTGATAAAGAGCGGTTCCTCGGTGCAATGAAACTGATCAATAAATTGAAATTGGAAAGTTTGAAGCGTTTTAATGAAATATCCCCGGCATTAAGTGATACCAATATATTTTATCGTAAGGGAATGTTCCTTGCGTGCAGATCGGAACATGGATTTCGGTCTGCACTTAATGATTATGAAAAGCTCCGTCCACTCGGACTCGAATTTGAAGTGGTGCAGGGTGGATCATTAAAAAACATCGTGCCGGATATGGAAATGACGATTCACGGAGGATTATTTTTTCCACGGGACGCCCACATAATACCCCACCGTTTCGTAAAAGATCTCGCTCAAATCTGCAAATCGAACGGGGCTCAGATCAGGACTTCGACCGAAGTTCTCGGATTTGACCAACAGAACGGTACGATTACCGTGATCAAAACGGATCGGGGTGATCTTGAGGCGGAAGAGATTGTTATCGCGGGGGGAGCATGGTCAGCCGGTATTGCGAAACACTTAAATTATAACGTACCGATACAACCTGCTAAAGGGTATAGCCTGACATTTCCACGACCGCCGAATGTTCCTGATTTTCCAGTTTTTCTATCCGAAAGTAAAATTATCGTTACTCCGATGAGCGACACTTTGAGAATCGGCGGAACGCTTGAGCTTACCGGTCTGGACCACTCGGTAAACAGGCGGCGTGTTGCTGCAATGGTCAAGAACGTTTCAGACTATCTGCCCCGGATCACAATTCCTGAACACTGTGTCCAAGATGCATGGTGTGGATTACGGCCGCTTACTCCCGACGGGTTGCCCGTGCTTGGGAGGTTGAATAATTTCACCAATGTAACGATCGCAACGGGGCATGGTATGTTCGGAATGGCCCTTGGTCCGATTACCGGTGTGATCACGGCTCAAATTACCACTCATGAGAAGCCTGCAATCGATATCGGTCTTCTCGATATTAACCGATTTTAATCTTCATCAGGCAGTGTAACGAATATATAAGTGACTTCTATGAATAACACCTTTGCAGAATCCATCCAAAGAATTGCTGCATGGCTATGGGGTCCTCAGATGCTGATTCTACTTTGCATAGCCGGTATATATTTCACCGTTCATTTGAAAGGTATACAGTTTACGAAATTCTTTGAAGCAGCAAAACTCACATTTACTAAACGTACCGGATCAGGAGAGGGAAATATAACCCCGCTTCAATCGCTCTTTGGAGCTTTAGGTGGCATAATAGGAAATGGAACTTTAGCTGGAATTCCAACTGCAATTTATTTAGGTGGACCGGGAGCACTATTTTGGATGTGGGTTGCTTCGTTCATCGCAATGATTATAGTATACTCTGAAACATTACTTGCTTTGATGAGTCGTGAAATAAGCTCTGACGGCACTTATGCTGGCGGTCCCATGTTTTATATCCAGAAAGTACTCAAACTCAAATGGCTTGCGTTCATTTATGCATTGGCGCTGACGTTCAAAGCACTTTTTGGAACTACAACGATGCAGTCAAATTCAGTTTCACTTGCCACATATTCAGCATTTGATTTCTCATGGGTACCGGAATGGATGCCACCGCTATTGCCTGTGTGTGCCCTTCTTGCTATTTTAACCCTAATTATTACAATCAGCGGGATATGGTCAATTGCACGGGCATTAGAAAAGATTAGACCATTTATGATCCTTATGTTCATGGTCATGGGATCAATAATAATAGTGTTTAACATTGATTTGCTCCTCACTACTATCGCTTTAGTCTTTGAGAAGGCATTTACACCTGCCAGTGCGGCAGGTGGTTTTGCAGGCGCTTCAATAATGTATGCTTTACGGTATGGTGTTGCACGTGGTTTTTATTCGAATGAGGCAGGATCAGGAAGTCAACCCATAATGTACAGCGCTGCTAAAGTAGATAATATCCATGAGCAGAGTCTTGTCGGAATGTTCGGGGTATTTATTGATACGGTAGTATCAACATTAGTTGCGTTGACTATTCTCATTACCGGTGTATGGACAATCGGTACTACGAGCAGCGCCCTCACAACGTCAGCTTTTCAAACACTATATGGCAATTATGGAGGTTATATCGTCTTTTATCATCTTTTCTATTTGGATTATCATCCTTACTCGCATGGTGTTTTTACGGAGAGCAGTGTTTTTCATTTATGTTTGGAGCACGAACCAAAAAATACTTCCGCATTGGTTTCTGTATTATGATTTCTATTGGATTTATCAAGGTTGAAACAATTTGGAGTGTGGGTGACATATTTAATGCCATACTGATCACAGTTAATGTAATTTCAATCTTGTTTCTTATTCACAAAGTATCAAGAGTGATGAAATAACACCAATTCAAATACGCCCAGAATCGGTGATGTACAATAATTTCTATACACTTCTATCTACTCTGTATATTCATTCCATTAGATATATTTCAATCTCCCATATCCAATCCAAGCAGGAGTATTTTTCAAAAGCAATACTCTCTTAGGCGTTCATTCTTATATAAAACCCACCTAAAAGCTATACCTTCTCATTTGGGGTTTAAAGAAAATGTAAAATTTAATGAAAATAACGAATAATTGGAGACGTACCATTTCATTACGGGATTATCCCAAAACGTCATGGTTTTAGACCGCCACTATACTCACTTTTAAACCGCCATTCACAGTTTATTGGTTAGCTGGGGTGATGATTAATTGATCGGGGAGTAGAAAGTACTTGTAAAAGCCACATGTGAATCTTACTATTTATATCATAAGTGTCAAAATTATTGTAAAGATAATAGAGAGGAGTATAGTATGAGAAAATTACTTACAAGGACTATTTGTTTCTGCCTGATCGGGATATTTACACTTTACGGATCATTGCTGGGTCAGGAGAGGGTACAGAGTCGGAGAACGCTGCTCAATGAAAATATAGCAACCACTGACGATCCCCGGCGTATCCCCATTCCTCAGGCTCAGCAGGGTCCCGAAGGTACGCTGGTTTTAACTGGCGGGCGGATCTTTGACGGGACTGGTGCGGTAGTGCGCGACGGAATTATTGTCATTGAACGGAACAGAATCAAAGAGATCCTTCCACCCGGGTCAACAAATTGGCCCCGGGATGCACAGGTGATTGATGTTGCAGGGAAGACTATTCTGCCGGGTCTTATTGATCTCCATACTCATATAACCGAAATTATTCCAGCCATTGATTATGATCCGCTACACACGCTTATTGCCGTTGAACGTCTTCGCTATTATATCGAAAGCGGTGTTACAAGTATACGTGATCTTTCATCACATGGGAATATACCATTCCGACTAAAAGAATTAGTATCCCAGAATCGAATTCCAGGTCCCAGAGTGTTTTCTGCCGGTCAAGTAATTACCGGTACGGGGGGGCATTCAACCGAAGGAAGGCAAACATTCAGCCCGTTGACCGATTCAGAGCGCGTCGCTGATGGACCGGACGAATGGCGAAGAGCTGTGCGAGAGCAATTCAATAAGGGCGCTGATCTGATCAAGATCACCAACATTTACAGTCGTGATGAGGTTGCGGCAGCCATAAAAGAAGCTCATGCCCTGGGTCTGAAGGTTGCAGTAGACGCTGGAGTACACTCTTGGAGTTCATCGTGGCTTACGGGCATATACTATCTTGAGTGGACGGTTGAAGAGGGGGTAGACGTTGTAGAGAAATTGGCGCCCCGCACAGATGAGACTATCAGTTTGATGGTGGAAAAAGGGATAGAGTCAGTTCCTATTGTCTTGAATCCTTCAACCATAGACCAGATAACCGGATCAAAAGTATCGGTTATGGAATTGTTTCGGAAACAGAGGAGTGCCGGGATAAAAATGGGGATTGGTTTAGAGGGGGGAGCTGAACTTTTGCCCAATAGGTATATAAATGAATTAAAGAGATTTGTCGAGGGAGGGTATACAATTCCAGAAGCCCTTGTTGCTGCCACAAAGACGAGCGCAGAGATCCTTGATATGGATGATAAGCTGGGAACAATAGAATCCGGAAAGCTTGCGGACGTCATTGTGATCGACGGCAAACCGGATATTGATCTTGATGACCTTGCGAATACAGACCTGGTTGTCCGTGACGGATACATTGTCGTCAAAGATGGTCAGATATTTGTTCCGAGTCATGTTCCACCCGGTCAAGAACAATAATGCTGTTAAAATTTGCAAATCGTACAGCCGGGAGAGCAGAATTCAATTGTAAAAGCCGAATGTATCTCTTAGTTTTAAACTAATACTGTCTAACCTGTTTTGACTACATACAGTAACCTCACCGGCCTTTGTTCAATCGGTTACCACGTTCCTCACGGCCATCGGTAATGTGCTGGAAATGATCCCGTTTCCTTTAAAATGGTGACCACGACGGTTGTGTATCTGCGGCATCGTCGTTCGTCAATTTTACCGGGTTGCCGCCGTCGTAATCCATTTTGTAAATTTCATAGTTTCCGTCGCGGTCAGACATGAACGCAAGCTCGGACCCATCCGGCGACCATGAAATGTAACCGTCATCCGATTTGTTATCGGTCAGCCGAATGTGTTCCTTTCCATTGACACTCAGGGAAAAAAAGTCATAATTTCCGTCATACTGCATTACATAGATCTCTCCATTACCATCCCTGTGTGACTCAAAGAGAATGAGCGAACCGTCAGGAGACCACAAAGGAAACCCTTCGGCAGCATTTGTGTTTGTCAGCCTTGATTGTTCAGTCCCGTCTGCATTCATGACATAGATTTCAGCATTTCCATCCCGGTCGGATAGAAACGCTATGCGGTTTCCATCGGGAGACCATGAAGGACGTTCATCAGTTGCTTCGCCGGATGTCAGCCGGGAAGTCCGAAAGTTTTGAACCTCAACCGTGTAAATATCTTTTGTCCCTCCGACTGTTACTTCAAAGGCAAGGTGAACATCATCGGGAGACCAGGCGGAGAAACTGCCCGACACATTGATCGCAGTCACTTTTATCTGGTCTGAACAGTCAGCATTCATGATATAAATTTCCTGGCTCCCGTCGCGGTCGGATTTAAACGCAATTTTTGAACCGTAATGAGACCATACCGGCCACTCATCTTCAGCAGGATCTTCCGTCAGCCGCAGTAGTGCCGTACCATCACTGTTTACGGTATAGATCTCTTTATTTCCATCACGGCCGGAAACAAAAACGATCTTTGAACCGGTATTGGTACTGTTGTCAGAATCAGGGACCTGCCGGCATGATAAGAAAATGCACGCTATCAAAACGGTACCTGCGTTCGAACCAATCTGCAGAAATCTTTTTATGACAGGCATACAGCGTAAGTTCGTTTTCTTGACAGAGTGATTAAATACAATTAAAAAGAAATATAAGTTCAACAAATTGATATACACTGAGCGTTCAAAAAAGTCAAAAACAAAGTTTTACACATCAAAGTATTGAAAATATTTGATGATATGTATTACTTTATCTACGTGTTGACAGTGTACTCAAATAGTAGCTTTGTAAGCTTAAATAGTAACGATTTTTTAATCAATTTATAACAATTACAAAAAATGTGTATTCATTTGTACTGTTGTATTCTGATATTCCCATATCAATATTCAAAACACTAACTTAAATAACTGTCTACTCGGTATGGGGTGCAATATACTGTACTGACCCCCAAAAAGCAAGACATTTTTAGGCTGCTTTTTGTTTAGTGTTTTTCAGTTCGAACTCAACGGGACTGAGGTAATCTAATGCTGAATGGGGATACAGATGGTTGTAATCATGAATCCATTGTTCGATTGTCTGTTGTGCTTCATCGAGTGAACCCCATTCGTTGATCCAGATGCAGTCCTCTTTGATAGTTCGAATAACTCGTTCGGTATTTGCGTTACCCTTTGGATTATTATACGATGTAAATGCTTGATCTATATTCAATACGCCGCATGCGTTAATAAACGCAACGCTTGTTGGTTGTGAGCCATTATCGTTCATGAGATGTAAATCATGTTCCCGGACACCATCGGGACATTGTTCTTTGACAGCCATATCCAGGGTAGTGAGCCAGTCAGCCGATTTACTCCGCAGGCCGATATGAAAGCCGACGATCTTGCGTGTGTACCAGTCGAGCACAACGATCATATAGACCCAACCCAGCTTGTTGACGAGGAACTTTGTCATATCAATGCCCCACCACTGGTTCATGCGGGTTGGCTTTGGTTTTGATCGCTGCGGTGTTCGTTTTGCTTTGTACAGTTTCTGCTTGACCGTCAGGTTATGCTCCCGCATGATACGGTAGACCCGTTTCCGGTTCACATGGATATCACAACGCCGTCTCAGCCATGCGGTGATCCGCCGGTAGCCCCAGAACGGATGGTCACATCGTATCTTTTTGATTCGTTCGAGCAACTCACGGTCTCTGTCGGCTTTGACCGAAGTCGAGGCAGGAGCCGTGCAATAATATGAACTCCGGCTGACACTCAGTGCCTCACAAGCTGAAGTTACTGTATACCCGGACTGTGTAAGCGCATGTACACGATCCGCTACTCGTTCTCCATCTGTTGAATTTTTTTTAGTATCTCAATGGTAACCGTCTGCTTGCCGATGATGTGCTCAAGTTCTTTGATCTTCACCTTCTCTAGCGTGCCGTTTTGTGCTCGCTTGCCGTTGAGATTCTGCTTCGCGCCGGCAAAAAACTGATCGCGCCACTTGTAATATTGAACTTGGCTGATACCGTGATCGCTACAGAGCTGAGTAACGGTCGTTTCGCCCTTGATGCCCTGAAGAACGATTGCGAACTTTTGCTCAGCGGTCCATCTGCGTCGGCTCATGGGTTTCCTCCATATGTAATGTAAGGTAAACAGGCAACGCAATGACCGCAACAGCTTTATTCGATTTAAGTCCCTAATCCACTGTGGATTAGGGCTATCAATAACTGCCAAACACTAACTTAAATAACTGTCTACTCGGTATGGGGTGCAATATACAATATAGCTGCTGATCACTAAAGAATAGCCTAACAGTAGCAAACCTAAGAATTGAATTTTTTTCAATAAAGCCATAATTATTCCTCTGCTTATACTGATTATTGCACAGGTATCCATTGCGGATGATGTTCAGAATAGGAATTATTGGAAAGGTTGGTTATATCCGAACCATCATTGTTCATTATATAGATTTGAGAATTATTACCATTGTTTCTATTTGAAATAAAAACGATTTTTGAACCATCAGGGGAAAAAGAGGGAGCTGCGTTATAGTAAGGGTCGTTTGTTATGTTTGTCAAATCGTTTCCAACCGGTTTTACTGTGTATATATCACCATAACCATGTATACCCGAAGAAAATAGTAGAGCTTTACCATCCGGGGACCACGACGTCCATCTGATAGTTTCATCTGTTTCAAAATCAGTAAAAAGATTAGTACCGTCAGTATTTATAACAACAATCGTTTCTAAGTCGGATTCCCCTGAGAGAAAAAGGATCCTTGATCCATCCGGGGACCATGAAGGACTGCTTATATTACCTGGAATAATTGCCAAGGTGGTCTTGTTCGAGCCGTCCGGATTCATTATTCTTAAATGGTGCTGACCATCAAAGTCCGATTTGTACGCGATCTTCATGCCATCCGGAGACCATACAGGATAGCCATCAATAGTTGAGTTCTCCGTCAACAAAAGTGGATTTTTCCCATCAGAATTAAGTACTTCAATATTTTGAGGAGTAGGACTGGATCTTCCTGCATTATACGCCATTCGAAATGCTATCTTTGATCCATCAGGTGACCAAGAAGGAGAATCACCACTTGCAATCATGCGGCGATCAGTACCATCCACTTTAAGGACCCATACTTGACTTCCAGCAGTTGCACCGGAAGCAATTGAAAAGGTTATTTTTGAGCCATCCGGAGACCAGTGATAATTTCCCAATCCTGTCATCGAACCGGGAGCCTTCACTTTCAACCTCCGGTCAGTCCCATCTGTATTCATGGAATAAATTTCGTCATAATGTCCGCCACCATTTAAAATAAATGATATCTTAAAACCGGAACTAAAGGTATCGGATACTGGATTGGTTGGCAGGACCTCACTGCAGGAAATAAGTACTCCAAAAAACAAGAAGATACAAATTAAAAGTCGAATTGACCTTGCGGACATGCTAACCCCCGTTACACATATCCCATAGCAGGGAATTAATTAGTTTAAGGCAAAAACTATTCCAATAAAATTCGGGACTTTGCAGCATTGTAAATAATAAATAAACAATAACTTACTATTCATCATTCAATGCTATCGTGAAAAATAGTGCAAAAAATTGCACTGCATAAAAGTGTATGTGACTTATGACATGTAGGTAAGAATTTTACGACGCACCGTCCCTTTCGGGTAAGCTGGAGGTATAGTTATAAATTACCTTACTGTGCGTCGACAAAGTAAACCGGACTATTTTAGTTATAGAACAAGAAATACTCTTAACCCGTCCAGGCGATATTTTCTAACCCCGTTTCTGAATTTTGCTTGATAAAGTGGATTTTATTCATAAGATTCATAAGATTCATAAACTGCTATAATAAATTCGTAAGATTCACTTTCCGCCTACCCGGTATCTTCTTTGTTTGGAAAATATTAAGATAGTGTTAAACCTTAATTCAAGGAGGACGTTGTTATGAAAGCGTTTAGAACGCCGGTTTTATTGTTCGCGGCTCTGTTTTTAATAGCGTCGCCGTCTGCAGCGCAGGAAGAAGTAGACCAGAAGATGGTAGACAAATTCAGAAATGAAGGATTCAACAGATCTCAGGTCATGGAATTAGCAAGCTTTATGGCCGATGTATATGGACCCCGTCTGACCAATTCCCCAAGCTTCAACCGTTCCGCACAATGGGCAACGGAGAAATTTAATGATTATGGCATTTCCGCTGAGATGCAGGAGTTCGAAACGCCGGGTATTTCATGGGAAAATAAATACACTTCCGTGCACATGCATAAACCGGAATATCAACCGGTCATCGCCTACCCGGTTCCGTGGTCAAGAAGCACCGATGGAAAAATTATCAGCAATGTTATGTATATGAATTCGCAGGCAATTTACGATGATTCCGACCTCGATCGATACCGTGGAAAACTTCGTAATAAGATCGTTTTTATCATGCCGAAACGAAATCTGGAGTTGCAATTCGACCCACTTGCGGTACGACTGTCAGAAGAAGAGCTTGAAGGAATGGCGGAATTGCACATTATCAAAGAAGAGAGGACCGTCACGGTTACCGCCGATGAGTATGCAAAACTTCGCCAGGGGCTGGTAAAAGAGCAACTTTCTCAACAAATACTGTATGCATTTTTTGAACGGGAAGACGCCGCAGTTATCGTATCTCCCGGGCCGGCCTATACCGGGCCTTTTGATAAAGGCGTCGTCTATGTTCCATTGGAAAATCCCATCGGGCAATATGATCCGAAACCGCTGCCGCAACTTGTAATGGCAGCCGAGCATTACAACAGGGTGGTGCGTGTGCTTGAAAAAGGTATCGATGTTGAAATGGAAGTAGAGATAACGAACGATTACGAAGACGAAGACATGAAAGACTATAACATCATAGCAGAGATGCCCGGGAGCGATCTTCGGGATGAAATTGTGATCATAGGCGGCCATTTAGATGGGGAATCTGCCGGGACTGCAGCGTCCGATAATGCAGCAGGAGCGGCAACGGTAATGGAAGCAATGCGTATTCTGAAAGTGACGGGAGCACAGCCCCGCCGTACGATCCGTGGAGCCCTTTGGGGGTCCGGAGAAATCGGGAACAAAGGGGCGAGCAGGTATGTCGGTCAGAGTTTCGGCGGAGGGGCGAGCGCGTATATCGCTCAGAATTTCGGCGGTCCGGATCCTTCTACTAAATTGCCCGGTCATGAAAAATTATCTATCTATCTCAATATGGACTGGTATGGAAAATTCAGGGGAATTTATATGCAGGGAAACGATCTCGTCCGTCCGATATTCGAAGCATGGATGAAACCGTTTCATGATGTCGGTATGACCTATCTTATTCCCGGGAATACAGCAGGGACCGACCATCTCGACTTTATTAGTGCCGGTCTGCCTGGCTTCCAGTTTGTACAGGACGATCTAGAATTTTTCACAACAACGTATCACACCAATATGGATGTTTACGACCGTCTTGTCACGGATGACCTGGTACAGGCGTCAGTGATCATGGCGAGCTGGGCTTATTTTGCGGCAATGCGTGATGAAATGATCCCGCGAACCGATAATCAGATGAAAAATAACAGGCGGTGGCATAAGTAATACGTTATATTTTTGTGCAATGATGTTTTACGGGACGGTTTTTGTGAATAAATGTGCAACGAACCGGAAGAATACATTATGGGATCATTGAGTAACATTTCAAATGTGTTATGTGCGGTTTATTCTATTCACGGGTGTCGATAGTGCGGTGCGGAAATTCGGAAAATGTCTTCGGTTGATGAGAGAAACTCCCCGGATGGTTATAAAAAACGCGATTTATCTCAAAGCATCTCTTAGCTATTAACCTGACGTTCCAACATAGTCTGACGATGTACGGCTCACTACTAAATAAAGCAGGAATCGATTATGAATATTGTATTGCCAATAATTTATGCTTTTATCGCTGCCATAGGGAACTCCCTGTTTGCCATAGGTAACAAAAAAACTGAAGGACTGGATAATCCCTTCGTATTTGTGGCGATCTGCACGACTGCCGCTGTCATACTCTCATTTGCATCGATGCCGCTCTTTGGACAAAGTAATTATATTTCTGCTTTTAAAGAACATTGGTTTTGGGCTGCTTTAAGCGGAGTGGGACTCTTTCTTACTAATGTCGGATTCAATCTTTTGTATACAAAGTACGGCGCCGGTTTTTATATTCTCTATGCGGTTATTGCTATAATTATGACAGCGCTCGTCGTAGGACTCGTAATATTCAAGGAAACGTATAACCTCTATCATTGGGCAGCTTTTTTATTCGCACTCATAACCATCGTCCTCTTTTCGCTGGGTCAGAGTCGCTCTTGATATTCTAATGTGTACTTTGCTATAGTGTATATGAACCGTACACAACCTTGAAAATGTAAACTGCATTTTTAAAATTTATAAATAGTGCCCGGCAGGTCCGGATGACGCTGTATTACGTTTTTAATGCGCGTCATAGTTCCACAAAAACTCAAATTATATTATTTGAGAGAATTGATACAGAAAGTTTTAGACTAAATAAAGGAGATTACACTATGAATATTCGGCCGGTTTTTAGCGCGATCATTACTTTGACATTACTTCTGACCGGTTGTAGTATCGGAACAAGCCGAAACGGCAGCGATCGATATGGATACTACTCATTACAGCGGATGTATCCTGCGATCAAGTGCTGCTGTGGCGCCGGGTGATCTGTATTTGAATAGCGGTGTAGTCCCGACAGACGAGTACCCGCCGTTCACAAAAAAGATTACCGTCTACGGTTATACACTGGTCGGACGGGACGATATCACCGATGACTTTATGCTGAGCGTCGCTCAAACTATCATAGAGACACTTCCACAGAGTGGACCCATCGATGCCGGGTTGCAGGAAGAGTTTATCAGGAATATGTACGAATACAGCGCTTTGATCCCTTTTTATAAGGGAACAGACCGTATTACCTCTTCCGAAGATCTGGCAGCGTGGAACGTTACGAGAAGTCAGAACAGCGTATGCGGTGTTATTATGGAAGCGCCTTGTCAGGGGCAGGTAAATGAGGTTATTGAACACATTTTACACTACGCGAACGACAGTAGGACTGCATTACACTTTTCCGGAGGAATGGGCTGTAACGAATGAGTCCGGTCTTTATCAGTTTATGCTGGAAGCCATGGAGAAAGAATATTACAACATCGGGCCGGACGATGATGCTGGTGAAGAAGACCGCAGTGTGCGAGGAAAATTGCAGGAGTTCGGTTACTGGATCATCTCAACCGCATGGAACCTCCAGGAACCCTATGGCTCTGGTCACGACGAATTGACGATCAGGAATAACGCCGATTTTCAGGCTAAAATGCCTCAATTGTATGCGATGTATGAACAGACCGTTGCGACAATCATGGTATCCCCAAGTCTGTCCACACTCGAAGAATTTACTCAGTAACGATTCCCTACATAGTGAGTCCTTATACTAAAAAATATGAAATATAAACAATGTGCCGAACATACAGCCCGTGGAGTAGAAAATCTCGTGAAAATAGTATGCATGCCTTGCTTATTAAATTATAATTTCTAAATTATTACCATAACCTTCATAATATTTTTATGAGTACCGCATCATCAGATTCTTCATAGGTTCTCCCTGCAAGGAATTGCATAGAGGTCATCAATATATTGGTTTTTGACAGCTGTTTATTTTGCATTATCGATGTAAAAAGGGGAAGTCATGATATTCCGATTAGTTATTTCTTGTATCTTTCCGGTGTTTATTCTCATTTCCTGCGGTCGGGACAGTCTCGATGCACCGGGGACCGGTATTGCACCAGGAGATACAATTGTTTTGAAAATTGCGGCAAACGGCAGTATAGACCACCCGTACAATAAAGGAATGGAAAAATTCAAAGAAGTTCTTGAGGCGGAAACGAATGGTATTGTCACGGTAAATGTCTTCCCGAATGCCCAGCTCGGCAGCGAAGAGGACCAGGTTAACGGGATTAAACTCGGGACGATCGATGCCACGGTAGTTGCAGCAGGTAACCTGGCGCCTTTCGTTCCGGAAATTGAGTTGTTCAACCTCCCTTTTATTTTCAATAACCTGGATCATTTTTACCGGGTACTTGACGGCCCGGTTGGAGAATGGATTGGCAAGGCCATTGAAAAGAATACAAACAGTATATTCTTGAATTATTGGACATTCGGCACCAGGAACACGTGGAACGCAATAAGACCGATTCTTACCCCCGAAGATTTAAAAGGTCTGAAAATCAGGGTGATGGGGAGCCCAATTTTGCTCGACTCCTTTAATGCCTTCGGCGCTCAGGCAACGAATATGGGGTGGGGTGAATTTTATTCGGCGCTTCAGCAGGGTGTTCTTGACGGGGGAGAAACCAGTGTGGTAGATATGTATTTTGAAAAGTTCTATGAAGTGTCCAGGTATGTTTCATTAACAAATCATATGATCGGAGCCGCCCCGTTCTTTTTCAGTAAGAAAAAGTATGATTCGCTTCCGGGATATGTTCAGATTGCAATTTTAAAGGCAGGACGGGAGGCGGCTTTTACTGCGCGTGAAGCGGAAAAAAACTTTACCGCAGAAGCCTTTATAAAGCTGAAAGAATATGGAATAGAATTTAATGAAGTAGACCTGGATCCATTTCGAGATAGAGTCAAATCTGTCTATGAAAAATATGCCGAACAACTGGGCGGAATGAAAATTATTGAACAAATCGGCATGCAGTAAGTGTTATTATTCTGAAACCGGGCAGTACACAGGAATAATTTTCTTGACAGTATCTGTTCACTCTATTTCGGGACATATCATACACTGATACTACGGTTAAAACAGGGGCTTTGATGAATATTTTAGTCGTTGACGATGTTGAAGATTTATGAAGCTATGATGGGAGAACATATTGATGAAATCAACAAAGATGTCGATGATATTGTCGGAGAGGTTACCAATATTGTGGTTGGAGGTGCAAAGAATGAATTTTCAGAATTAGGGTATCCATTCCATATCAGCCTTCCGTTGGTGGTGGAGGGAAAAGACCATATTATCAAACATAGACATAATTCCCCGATAATCGTCATACCGATGTTGTTCGATAACTGTGCTTTTAGTATGGAAATCTGCATAAAATTGATTCAATGAATTATCGTCCAACTCCTCTTCTTTCTTAAATCTCAAAACTGTAATTAACAAACAGGAATGTCCACAACACTACCCACGGGCTATCCGGTTGAATCAATGAGACGACAAAGCTGATCTTGAGCGTTTTCTCGGAAATTTTGAATTAACAGTCCGCCTGTAGGGTCTTGAGCTTATAACTGAAAATTCCCCACCGGCTACGAGGTACAGGAATACG
Source organism: bacterium (assembly GCA_965240425.1). Classification (GTDB taxonomy): domain Bacteria; phylum SM23-31; class SM23-31; order SM23-31; family SM23-31; genus CBDFMG01. The sequence continues at coordinate 3,778,210 of OZ251221.1, read as the reverse complement.
ATGAATACACCTGTTGAAAACAGGAAGAATCGTTTCCGTGATCCGGAGTCAGGGAGCAACGACAATTATCATCAGGCAGTTCCTTGATACTTTTGTTTTTCAGGCAGGGAGAAAAATTATTGGGGCGGCCGGCTGAGAAATGATAAAGACACCTTTCAGTTATCAATTCCAGTGCAATGTGCAAACCATATATCCGTATTCGCCAATTTTAATAGGCCCGACATTGACAGACTCTTAAAATAGTTCTTCATGAACATTCTCAAATACACACAATATCGCGCTCTCACTCCATTGTTCTTTGACATTTTTTCCGGCGTGCAGTTTTGATTATAGTGATAATAATAAGAAAAGGGGGGGAGGTGTAAATCATTACTTTTAACTTGACTTTGCACTAATTCAATGATAAATTGGTACACTATTCAGGGCGAGAATCATACCGTTACATTTCTGCATGGGTAAACAACAAGAAAACTCCCAGACTGCAGTATCAAAGAACATTAATCACACCGATAAGCCTGTGAAGAATGAGGAAATTGCCTCGCTCATCCAGGCTTTTGAGTATTTTGCGGAAAATACCGAAAGACTCAGAGAGTCGTATGAAAAGTTGCTGGAGCAGCTCTCCGTGTCGGACCTGGAATTGGCGAGAAAGAACGAAGAGCTTGATCTGAACTTGCGCAAGATGGATACAATGCGAAACCATCTTGAAAATATTCTCGAATGCATGACGCTCGGAGTCGTGGTTATTAATCTTGACGGAACTGTATCGATATTCAATCGGGCGGCATCCGAGATAACGGGATTTTCACCGCAATCGATTATTGGAAAACCGTATGCAGAAACACTCGGCAAAAAAGTGCCCATAGATGCGACCCCGCTCTTTACACTTCATGAGGGGAGGAACCGCAGAAAAAAAGAAAAGGAAATATTTTCAAAAGACAATATATCCATACCTGTGGAATACAGTACAGCGCTTGTCACCAGCGAAGACGGGGAAACGCTTGGTGTCGTAGAATTGTTCAGCGACCTCCGGGAGATAAAGAAACTCCAGGAAGAAGTACAGCAATCACGAACATTGGCCACATTGGGAGAAATGGCCGGACAAGTTGCCCATGAATTGAGAAATCCTTTGGGCGGCATTGGCGGATTTGCTGCTCTTTTGGATCGTGATCTGGAACGGGAAGACCCGAGACGTAAGCTTGTTCAAAAAATAATCGAGGGTGTTTCGCGGCTTAATAAGACTGCGACAAACCTGCTTGTTTATACGAGACCGGTCCGGCTCAAAAAGCGTCCGGAGGATATAATACAAGTCGTGGACAATGTGCTTGCGCTCGTACAGGTTGAACTTGAACAAGACGATAGTAAAATAGACCTGGTAAAAAAATTCCGCACGAAGTCGTTGCTCGTTTCCATAGACCCCGAACTTCTCGAACAGGTGTTACTAAATGTCCTCAAAAATGCAGTTCAGTCAATGTCCTATTCGGGAAAGCTTGTAGTCGGCATTCAACACGTAAAAAATTCGGAATGTGTGGAGATTTATGTCCGCGATACCGGTACGGGAATCCCGGATGGAGATAAAAAGAAACTTTTTCTCCCGTTTTTTACGACAAAAACGGATGGAACTGGCCTGGGATTATCGATTGCAAAAAAGATCATCGATGCCCATGAGGGCACACTATCTGTTGAAAATAACAAAAAAGGCGGTACGACATTCCATATTATTTTGCCGAATTAATATTCTAACAAGGACATTGCATGGAGAAAAAGAAAATATTAATTATCGATGATGATTCATTGATTCGTGATTTTCTGGCGGAAACCTTGTCGCGAATGGATTTTGAGCTTGCAACCGCAACGAACGGCAAAACAGGTATTGAGGAATTTAATAATGGTCACGTCGATCTGGTCATTACAGATATTCGAATGCCTGACGTCAGCGGTATGGAAGTATTAAAGCACGTGAAGACCGTTAAGCCAAATACTGCGGTTGTGATAATGACTGCCTACGGAACCATTGATAATGCCGTTGAAGCTATGAAGATCGGGGCTTTCGACTATATTACGAAACCGTTTTCTGCCGATGCAATAGAAATTGCCGTAAAAAAGGTTTTTCAATATATGAATCTGGAAGAAGAAAACCGCCATTTACGTAAAGAAATTGAAGGAATATATGGATTTGATCAGATTATCGGTAAAAGTACCATAATGAAAAAAACATTTGAGATTCTTGAAACCGTGGCAAAAAGTTCGGCTACCGTGTTCATACAGGGGCCGAGTGGAACGGGTAAAGAACTGGTGGCTCGTGCACTGCATTATAACAGTAATCGAAACGGGAAACCATTCATTAAAACGAACTGCGCGGCACTGCCGGAAGGTATTATGGAAAGCGAGTTGTTCGGTCATGAAAAAGGGGCGTTTACAGGCGCTATAGAAACAAGAAAAGGCCGATTTGAAGCTGCAGATGGCGGTACGTTACTCCTGGATGAGGTGAGCGAAATGAGCCCACCGCTTCAGGCAAAGTTACTTCGGGTACTTCAGGAAAAAGAATTTGAGCGTGTCGGTGATCATGCCAGTATCAAAGTTGATGTCAGGATAATCGCCACTACGAACAGAGAAATCAAAGAGGAAATAAAAGAGGGTAGATTCCGTGAAGACCTGTATTACCGGCTGAATGTAATTCCCATAACGTTACCCCCTCTGAAAGAGCGAAAAAAGGATATTCCGCTCCTGGTTGACCATTTCATCGAAAAATATAATATGGAGCACGGGAAAAAAATTGTCAGTATCTCTGATGATGTAATTGACCTTTTAATGAGGCTCGATTGGCCCGGGAATGTCCGCGAACTGGAAAACAGGATAGAACGAGCGGTTATTATGTCAAAAGGTGATATGCTTGAGACGAAACATTTTGTGTTTGAAGATGATAATTTTGACTTTTTCAAATCGTACGAATCCGATGATACGAATTTAACACTCTACGAAATGGAAAAACAGCTTATATTCAAGACATTGAGACAGCAAGATAATAACCGGACTAAAACGGCCGGGACACTTGGGATCAGCGTGAGAACGCTCAGAAACAAATTGAACGAATATAAAGCGAAAAACGAACTTGACCCGGCACTTGTGAATTCTCTGTAGCCGACTCTCAAATATTTTATGAAAATACTCAAGAATTCGGCAATTCTTGCCGATGAGACAGTATATTTTTCAGCCGAATTTATACTAAAAAATAGTATTCAACACTCCTTTTCTGCATAAAATTTCCTCCCCTTCGGTAGATTCACGCTATTGGCACAAATGTTGCGCAATGAGTTACTGATTTTCTGTTTTAAAAGAATGGGACAGTGCGTCCCGAAACGCTCAAAAGGAAACGCCAATGAAGATCAGTGATTTTATTTTCAGCAGGACAAAAGTACCTGCTCTGCATAAAAGCCTGGACGCATATACGTTGCGCCAGAAATCAATCGCCGACAATATTGCGAATGTAGACACACCCGGTTATAAAAGATTCGGAAGTGACATTCGAAGAAGACCTCGAAGCGGCGCTTAATAAACGGGGTGTTACCGGTTACCGCACTGACCCGAAACATCTACCTGTCGGCAAACCGCAGATCGATGATGTAAAACCCATTGCATTCATTCCGAAAGACGAATCACTCGCAAGCGGTAAAAATAACGTTGACATTGACCGGGAAATGGCTGAACTGGCAAAAAACCAGATCCGCTTTTCTTATGCTTCCCGGTTTATGCAGCGGTCATTCAGTAAATTAAAATCGGCAATTCGCGGAGAACCCGTAAGATAATAAGAGGGTACAAGCATGCCTATCAGAGGACTTTTTTCAGCTATCGACATTAGCGCCACAGGTCTGACAGCCCAGCGGACAAAAATGCACAGCACCGCAAGCAATATTGCTAATGCGGAAACAACCCGGACCGATGAAGGAGGTCCCTACCGCAGGCAGCAGGTCGCCATGAAGTCCGGTACAAAAGCCGAATTCATAACGCTTTTAAGTGAAGAGATCCTGCGGATAAAACGGACAAAAGAGGGACATTTTGATAACGATAAGACCATTGAAAAGAAGGAAAATATGTTCCAGGGTGTTGAGATCGGCGAAATATTCGAAGACAATTCTCCACCTCGTTTAGTGTATGATCCGTCGCATCCCGATGCCGATGAGAACGGGTTTGTTGCATATCCGAACATCAATATCGTGACAGAGATGGTCAATATGATAACCTCAACCCGTGCGTATGAAGCGAATGTTACGGCGATGAATGCTTCCAAGAACATGATGATGACCGCACTCGATATATAAACTGCAATAACCAAATTGAGTTAGTGTGAACAATGGCTGTACAAGGAATTCAAAATTTTAAATCGGAGGGGGGATTCACAAAACATCAGGTGTGAATGATCCGGCCCGCATCCGCAAGACACGGGCATCAAAATCATTCACTGTTCCGGATTTTGAGAAATCTTTGCCCACACCGAAAATTTTACCGGAAATGCAGACCGGTGAATTACAGAAACTGATGTCGGTTGAAGAAAAACAAATGTTTGAAATGCTTTTTCCAGTTGAGAATACAACAACCGCCGCACGACCGTTACAGGCATATTCACTACGTCGAAATGTCCAACAGGATAAAAATTCCGGGCAAGCTCAGAACAATACACTTGGGAGCCGCCTGGATATAAGAGGATAAACCAACTATCGGGAGTATGTTATGGTACAAATACCGGGCATTCAGCAGGGAGTTATGGGGCCGCAAACAACACCAGGACCTCAAAATCCCGTAATCGATCATACAAAAGAACAGTACAAGTCATTTTCTGAGACCATGCAAGGTTTTATGCAGGACGTTAACGATCTTCAGCATGAAGCGGGCAGGTCGGTAGAGAAACTGCTGACAGGTGAGATCAAAGATGCTCATGATGTCATGGTTGCGGTTGAAAAGGCCAGTACGAGCTTTGAATTGATGATGGAACTCAGGAATAAAATGATTGAAGCATATCAGGAAATTCTCAGAATGCAGGTGTGATCGTCGTATGCATACGTGGATAAGCGAGATCCAATCTGCGGAAATAAGCGGCTCGAAAAATTTTTTACCTTTCAGAACATAATGAGTATAGTCGGAGATCAAAACGGAATTCATAACTAATATTAATTCGGATACTCGATAGTTATGTTGGATTTTTTCATACAATTTATCAAACAGGCGCGTTCTGTATTTTCAAAGCTCGATGCCAAACAGAAAGGTGTCATAGCATTTGCAGCCGTGCTCGGTGTCAGCGTCATTGTGTTCGTAATGACATGGACAGGCGAACAGCAATGGGTAGTGCTTCAGTCAAATCTCCAACCCGAAGACGCCCAGGCAATTGTGCAATATCTCGAGGAACAGGGAGTTACTTACCAATTGGAAACAGAGGGTACTGCGATCCTTGTCCCGCAGGGTGAGGAGCTGGAACTCAGGCTGGAAATTACCGCGAACGGACTTGTTACGGGCGGTGTTATCGGTTATGAGATCTTCGACAGGACTAATATCGGCATGACCGATTTTATCCAGCAGGTCAATTTTAAACGGGCGCTGGAGGGCGAGCTCAGCAGGACAATACGGGCTATGGAGATGGTGGAGATCGCCCAGGTACGGATCGTTGTTCCGCAGCAGAGCCTGTTTGTTCAGGATCAGAAACCGACAACGTCATCGGTGCTACTTACTCTGCGGCCGAATACAACCCTGTCATCCGAACAGATAACGACTATCGCATCTCTCGTGGCGAACAGTGTAGAGGGATTGATACCGGCAAACGTGGTAATTTCAGATTCGTTCGGCAATAACCTTTCGAGCGTCATTAATAAGGACCCGCTGTTAGCTGCAAAATCAGAACAGCTTCGACTGAAAAGCTCTCTCGAACTCGATCTGAAGTCACGCCTCGAAATTACCTTGACCGAAGCTCTAGGTCCGAATAATTCTATCGTCAACGTTTCCGTCGAAATGAATTTTGTGCAGACAAATACAACAAGTAAAGTGTATGACCCGGCATCTGTCGTGATCCGGTCCCAGGAACGTGAAACAACCTCAGGCGGTTTGACCGAAACGGAAGGACAGGCCGCTACCGGCGACCGGACGACAACAAATAATGAAATTAACGAAACCATTACAAACAGAGTCGAGGAATTCGGCAGTGTGGAAAGGATCACGGTTTCTGTCTTGGTGAACGGCAGAATGGTCGAACAGCCCGACGAAACATTGGTGTATGAGCCCCGTTCGCAGGAGGAACTAAACTCCCTGCAGCAAAGTGTAATCAACGCTATCGGAATGAATTTAGAGCGTGGCGATCAGGTGTCCGTCATTGATTATCAGTTCGATACGACGGTTACAACAGAGCAGGCAGAACGACTCAGTGCACAGGTGCAGGCCGATCTGATTCAGAATATCATTAAATGGATATTGATGGGAGCCGCGGGAGTACTCTTCATATTTGTGTTACGATCGGTTTTCAGAAGCCTCGACCTCCTGTTACCAAAGCCGAAACCGAAACCTGCTATCGATATTGAAGCTGAAGCTATCGAGGAAGAAATTTCAGCTGAAGCCCAGCGTCGTGCGCAGATGCTGGATCAGGTATCCAGATTTACGAAAGAAAAACCTTCAAACGTTGCATCACTGCTAAATACCTGGTTAATTTGACCTGCCCCTAATGTTTGGGTCATTATTTAAGTTAGTCAATTCATCGATATATTCATTGTTGTATTATCCATTGGCCTTGTGGCCGCATCGGGTGTTAAAACGACCTCGGGAACGGGTGGCCGGTATCCAAGGGCACTATGCGGTCTCTTATGATTATACTCATTTCGCCAGCGTTCCACAAGCACTTTTGCTTCGTGTACTGTATTGAAGATTTCCCGGTTGAGCACTTCATCACGCAGTTTGCCATTGAACGACTCACTATACCCGTTCTCCCATGGACTGCCTGGTTCAATATACAATGTTTTTACTCCCAGGCGCATGAGCCATGTCCGGACCGCTTGAGCAGTGCACTCTGTGCCATTATCACTTCTCAGGTGAACCGGAACTCCTCGCTGCACGAACAGTGTTGCAAGATGTTCTATGACGTCATTGTGAGTCAGCCTCCTGCCTGCCACAATTGCCTGACACTCCCGACTGTATTCATCTAATATTGTTAACAAACGCTAGCTCCTTCCCTCTCGGGTTCGTGCTTGCATGCAGTCATAACTCCAGACATGATCCCGGTACGCAGGTCGCAGCCGAATACACGAACCGTCATTGAGCCATAACCGTTTGCGCTTCGGCTGCCTCCGGGGAACTTTTAATCCTTCTCGACGCCACAAACGCTCCACTCTCTTATGATTGACCTTGCAGCCTTCTTGCTGTAACAGTGCGGTAATTCGTCGATAACCATACCGACCATACTGCGTGGCCAACTCAGACCATACGTTGCACTAACACCGGCTTCATCAGAAGGAGAAATCGGGCGATATTGATGAGTGCTGCGCGGTACTCCCAACACGGTACAGGCCCGGCGCTGCGAGATCTCGAGAGTCGTGCAAAGATGCTGCACCACCTCCCGTCGCTTCGCCGGGCTCAGAAGTTTTTTGCATCAACCGCCAGAGTCTCATTGAGGATTTGAATATCCAACTCTTTCTCGGCAACCAGGCGTTTCAGGCGGATAGTCTCTCTCTCTAACGCTTTAAATCGTTTCGCCTGATTCACCCGAAGACCACCATACTCCTTTCGCCAACGATAATAGGTCTGCTCTGTAACCTCAATCTGGCGAGCAGCTTGTTGAACCGACTGACCTTGAGCGAGCAGTACTTCTGCCTCTCGAAGCTTGTGGATAATTTGTGCTGATGTGTGAATTCTACGTGCCATTGATCTTGCTCCTTTCTTTTCAATCTAATCCCTGTACTCATATACTATCTGGATCAACTGTTTGGGGCAAGGTCACAGTTGACGGTACTGAACCGGAGCTGCTGAAAGATATTATGGAGACCGAACTAATGTATCTTGAAGAACGGCATAAAAAGGGTCAGGAACAAGTGGAACAGTTTGCAGCTTTGGCGCCGGCATGGGGAATGATCGGCACATTGATCGGACTTATTCTCATGCTTGCCAATCTGAGTGATCCCGATGCTCTCGGTCCTGGTATGGCGGACGCACTTATAACGACGTTTTATGGTTCGATTATGGCGAACTTGCTCTTTATCCCCTTGAATACAAAACTAAAAGGGCGTACAAAAGAAGAACTTTTGATGCGCCAATTAATGATTCAAGGAATTTTGTCGATCCAGTCGGGTGATAATCCGAGGATCGTTGAACAAAAATTAAATTCATTCATAGCGCCCAAGGAAAGAGTGCTGAAAGAAGAATAATCATGCCGGGTAATAAAAAACAGGAAGTGTGTCCGCCCAAAGGCGCCCCAGCATACATGATGTACGTACGGGGACTTGATGACATTGCTTCTGACATTTTTCGTACTGCTTTTATCTTTCTCTTCTATGCGGGAGGCAAAATTTAGAAGAGCAATAGGGTCTTTGAAAGGAGCATTGGGAGTGCTTCCTCACGAACAAGCGGTCATTGTACCGGAAAATGTGCCGATACCCCAGTTGTCTAATTTGCAGGAATCAGAAATCTCTGAAAGTATTGTTGAAATGCAGGAGGCAACATCAGCAATGGATGTTGCCGAAGCCGTGAAGCTTGAAACAACTGAAGAGGGGATTCTTATTACAATCAGCGATTCGGTATTGTTCGATCAGGGACGTGCGCGTTTAAAAGATCCTATTTTACCGCTTTTTGCCTCGATTGCTAATATCGCCCGCGGCTGGCCGAATCAAATCGTGATCTTCGGTCATACCGACAGCGATCCGATTCGGGCAAATGCTGATTTTAGAGATAACTGGGAGCTGTCATTCGGCAGGTCGATGGAAGTTCTGAGGTTTTTTGCATTGCAGGGACTGGAAGAAGAACATATCATACCCATTCCGATGAGTGAATATAAACCGATAGACTCGAATGATACAGTCCAGGGGAAATCCAAGAATAGAAGAGTAGAAATTCTCATTCGATATGACCGCGATTCGGATCTCCCGCAGAATGTGCGGTCATATTTAAATGATTTAAATATAAATTACTAAGGAGCGTTCCATGGAAGATGAACTGGAACAAGAAGGCTTAGACGAGGAGGGCGGAGAGCCGCAACCCGCTAAGGCAAAAGGCAGCCCAATGAAAATGATTATTATATTGGGTGCCTTTGCCGTCATAGCGGTTGGTCTCGTATTTTTCGGGCCCCTCAGTTTTATATTGGGAGAAGAGCCCGAAAAAGGTGCAGAGGCAGTTATCGTAACTTCAGAAATCGATACCGAATACGGTATGGAATATTTACATCCTGAAGTAATTCATACTATGCTCGACGAACGGGAAAGGGTAAAGAATCTTGTGATCAACGCCACGTTTGAAACCTCCTCCGGTTTGGTTGCCGAGTTGACGGTACGTCCAGGATTAATAACGGATATTATACAAAATGAGTTCAGTAATTTCGCATTTAAACAGATACTCAACCCATCGGTGCAAGATACTCTGAAATCGAGAATCAGGGATAATGTCAATCTTCATCTGCCGATTGACAGCGATAACATGGTGAAAAGAGTATTTTTACAAATAGTCACACAGTAAAGGATTACACATGGCTGAAATATTATCACAAAAAGAAATAGATGCTCTGCTTTCGTCCGTCTAAGACGATGAAGGTGTCGGAGGAGTAGAGAGTTCCGATGAAGGGGGCGACGATATTGCGGTTGAGGGAAAAGCGGCAAATATCTACGATTTTAAGCACCCTAACCGCGTATCAAAAGACCAGCTTCGGACATTGCAGACGATTCATGAAACATTTGCAAAAACCTTTAATGCCTATCTTGCAGTCCGGCTGAGAACTATCGTGGATATAAACCTGATTTCAGTCGACCAGCTACAGTATTCCGAATTCATTCTCTCTATTTCCGACCCAAGCTGCATTTATATCTTTAGAGTAGAGGAGCTTAACGGAGTGGCAATTCTCGAGTTGAGCCCCAACCTTGTTTTATATATTGTTGATCGTCTTTTCGGTGGGAAAGGACAGGCGTCTGAAGAAGCGCGCGCCATCACAAACATCGAACAGACCATCATGAAAAAGATAATTGAAAAGGCAATGGAGACTCTGTCGACCGCCTGGTAGCAGGTTGCGCCGCTGACTTTCATATTAGAAGGATTCGAGAGCAATCCTGACGTTGTTCAGATCGCTCCTCCCGGTGAGACAGTGATCACCATATCGCTCGAAATAAAAATTCAAGACACGTCGAGTCTGATGAACATATGTTTTCCGTATCTGATTCTCGAGGACATTATCTCCAAATTGAATGTCCAGCTTTTTATTTCGATGTCAAAAAAGGAAGTTTCGGAAGAACAGGCCCAAACAATTAATGAAAGACTTCGCCTGTCGTCACTGCCGATCATAGCATTTATGGGAAGAACAAGTATTACTTTCGAGGATATTGTGGAATTGCAGATCGGCGACGTCATTCGGCTCAATAAAAAAATTGATGAATTACTGGAAATCACGATCGGCGGAAATAAAAAGTTTCTTGGAAGACCGGGGGTTAAAGGCAAGAAAAAAGCTATTAAGATAACACGAAGTGTCACCGACGACGATATCGAGGAACACGAGGTTATATAAATAGTATACTGTTTTGTTCAATTATTCAAAAAGTTTGTACAATCTAATAAGGAGTAACCCATGGCCGTAAAACCGGAAATAGTGGATTATATAAATTCGCATGCCGAAATGGTTGTTTCCGAGGCAAAACAAATCCTTGGAAAAATTACGAACAAAGAAGTTGAGCTTGAATTTAAGGATGTATCTGAATTTGAAAACGTTAACTCAAATTTCTCCGAATCTGTGGTCGGCGTCGATTTTAAGACCGAAAATGATCCGGACGGCGCTTTGTTTCTATTCATCGACAAAATGACCGCAGCGCGAATCGGTTCATTGATGATGATGATGGAAGAAGAAAACGTCGAATTTGCAGCAAAACACATTGACGCAATGAAAGAAACGGCAAACCAGATTTTGGGCTCTATTTCTACAACATTGAAATCTACGGATGAAACAGCGTTTTCGGTTACTGATTTGAACTGTAAGGAAGTGGAACTGAATGCTGAAATGTTCGACAAACCCGACCTGGCAGTCGCGACGTTTTCGCTCAAGATTGGGGATGATGAAGCAAAAAATGTTGTAAGTGTTATGACCGCAAGCTCCATAGAAGGATTGCTTGGCAGTGCGGAGGCAGAAGCTGCAGAAGAAACGGCCGATGCCGAAAAGGAAACGGAAGTGGCAGATGAGGAGGCGGTTGCGGCTGCAGAGGGCGAAGAAGGTGCAGAAGAAGGCAAAGGCGCAGAAGGTGAAGAGGAGAGTGCCGGCGGCGATTTCGATCTTTCCGGGATGCTTGATGACGATGCCGAGGATATGGGGGATTCTGTCGTTGAAGCTCCTGAAGTTCCTGTACCTTCTGCGGATAGGCAGGAAGATACTGTCGATCCTAAAATGGCATTCCTGATGGACCTGACGTTTCCCATATCGATAGAACTCGGAAGAACAAAAATGCTAATCAAGGACATTCTTGACCTGGGCCATGGGTCGGTAATAGAGTTTGAAAAACTCGCCGGCGAGCCTGTCGATTTATTGGTAGAGGACAAAAAAATTGCTGAAGGTGAAGTTGTCGTTGTCGACGAGCATTTCGGGATAAGAATAACAAGTCTTATACATAAAGAGGAAGTGTTGAAAACACTTAAATCTTCCCATATATAAAGGATGAGATACCAGTGTTGTGCGGTATGATACAATATATTTTTAAAAAGATAGTACCGGCAGTGTCTTGTACCGCGTTAATTCTTTGCGCCGTCGATGGTGTCTATGCCCAGATTGAAAGCCCGGGCTTCTTCTTGTGCTGACGTTGTTCCGCCTCTCATTGAACGTTGCATCGACACGCCTGATACTGAGTCAGGCGGACGCAGGTGAGGTCATTGCGGCATTCGGAACATACGTAACCAGGGGGGACTACATTGTCGGATTCATCATTTTCATGATTCTTGTTCTTATTAATTTTCTCGTAATCGTAAAAGGCGCCGGCAGGATCGCTGAAGTGGCGGCGCGATTCACGTTAGATGCGATGCCGGGTAAGCAAATGGCTATCGATGCGGACCTGAATGCCGGGGCAATATCGGATGAAGATGCCCGGCTGCGCCGTCAGGAAATTTCGCAAGAGGCCGAATTCCACGGGGCTATGGATGGTGCGGCAAAGTTTGTGAAAGGTGATGCGATCGCAGGCTTGATCATTACCGGAGTCAATCTTCTCGCAGGGTTTTTTATCGGTATCATCCAGTTAGGAATGAGTTTTACCGAATCGATACAGACCTATTCGATACTCACTATCGGTGACGGGCTTGTGTCACAAATCCCCGCTCTCATTGTATCGACGTCAGCGGGTATAGTCGTTACCCGGGCTGCTGCGGAATCAAATCTCGGGCAGGACCTTCAGAAGCAAATTCTTGCACAACCGAAACCGCTCTTCATAGCCTCCGGGGCGCTCTTTATGTTCGGGATTGCTCCGGGGCTTCCGATGATCCCATTTTTTCTCCTTGCTATTGCAGCAGGAATTATGGGATATATGAGTAGTCAGGTACAACAGGAGAAGGTTGCACAGGAAGCCGAACTTGAACTTCCTCCGCCGGAACCCGAAGAAAAAATCGAAGTTTATCTCCAGGTAGACCCGCTGGAACTCGAGATCGGTTACGGACTCATACCGCTTGTCGATGTTGAGCAGGGGGGAGACCTTCTGGGACGGATAAAAACCATGAGAAAACAGATAGCTTCGGAAATGGGATTTATAGTACCTCCTATCCGTATCAGGGATAATGTTCAACTTGGGACGAATAACTATGTCATAAAGATTAGAGGTATAGAAATATCACAGTATGAGGTCTATCCCGGTCTGTTTCTCGCTATGAATCCCGGTACAGCTACGAAAGAACTGGAAGGTACTGCGACTACCGAGCCCGCGTTTGGACTTTCTGCTTACTGGATTGAAGAAGATAAAAAAGAAGAAGGGGAACTTGCGAGATATACTGTGGTCGAAACATCAGCCATCATAGCGACACATTTGATGGAAATAATTAAAAATAATGCAGCGCATATCGTAAGCAGACAGGACGTAAAACAATTGCTTGATAACATTAAAGCCGAAAATCCTGCAGTTGTTGAAGAAGTAATCCCGCAGATAAGCATTGGAACTGTCCAAAAAGTACTTCAAAATCTGTTGAAAGAGAGAATTCCCATACGGGACATGATCACAATACTGGAAACGCTTGCCGATTTTATTCCCGTAACGAGAGAAGCGAACACTCTCACTGAATATGTCAGACAATCGTTAAGCACGACAATAACACAAATTTTCAAATCTGCCGATGGTAAAATACATGCGATGACGCTTGATCCGAGAAATGAGCAAATGATAAATGAATGGATCAAGCAAGCGGCACAATCAGGTACCGCTGCGATCCTGTCGCCGGATGTGATTCAGAAACTCACAAAAGTTGCAGCGGAAATGGTAGAACAAATGATATCAAAAGGTCATACACCAATACTCTTGACATCACCCGGAATCAGAATGCACTTTCATGCAATGATCGAGCCTATTATACTTGGATTGATTGTGCTTTCTTACAGTGAATTAACCCCGACCGTTCCGGTAGAATCAGAGGGAGGTATAAGCAGTTATGAGGATTAAAAAATTTGTCGCCCCGACACTGAAAGAGGCGCTGGCCCAAACAAAAAAAGAGCTTGGGTCTGATGCTGTTATTCTTAAATCAAATACCATAAAAAAAGGTGGTTTTCTGGATTTCACGGGAAAAAATGCCGTTGAAGTCATGGTGGCAGTTGACAAAGGGAGTAAACCAGTCGTTCCCCAGGCAAGAACTGCTGCATATGCGCCAGCTGCTCAAATAAGTCTTCCTCACCCCGCAAGAGAAGCAAACGCTCAGCACATGATAATGCTTAAGACGGATATCGATGATCTGAAGACAAATCTTGCAGAGGTGAGCAATTTTTTGAAATACCGGGATATGCCGGTGCTGCCGAAGAATTTACAATTTCTTATGAAACAACTCCTCGATAATGAAGTGGAAGATAATATTTCCAGGACGATCATGGAGGAGATACATAACGAGATATCAGGCGAGCAGTATGATGATATGCGTTTCGTTCTTTCCAAGACGCTGGAAAAGATCGGGTCGATGATAAAAGTTTGTAGAAGCGGCAACATACCCGGCGCCGGCCCCCGGGTGATTATGCTTGTCGGACCCACAGGGGTTGGGAAAACGACAACTATAGCACAACTTGCTACCAATCAAAAATTACTGAACAAAAAAAAGGTTGGCCTGATCTCTGCCGATACATTTCGCATCGGAGCCGTCGATCAACTGAAAACATTCGCAAATATCGCAGAAATTCCGCTTTCGGTCGTGTATACGCCGGACGACATGAAAGCTGCCGTACGGAATTATGGCGATATGGATGTCGTGTATATCGATACGACCGGAAGAAGCCAGCGCGATACATCCCGCTTAAAAGACATGGAAAAATTTGTTGCGAGCGCCCGCCCTCATGAAAATCATCTTGTTTTGAGCATAACGACAAGATTAAAAGATATGCTGGATGCCGCTGACAAATTTTCTGTTCTGAAATACAACCGCCTTATTATTACAAAAACTGATGAGACGACAAGTCTCGGAATGATTTTAAACGTAGTATCCAGGATTTCCAATCCCGTTTCGTACCTGACTACAGGTCAAAATGTTCCGGATGATATCGAACGGGCGACTGTCAAGAAACTGGCGAGAATGATCGTCAGGAGGAAAAGTAATTAATGTTAGACCAGGCAACACGACTACGTGCAATAGCGACAGAGCTGCATACCGACAGCGACAATGTTTATGCGGCGGAAGATCGAAAGAAAACGCGGGCACGTGTGTATGCGATTTCCAGCGGAAAGGGTGGAGTAGGGAAATCCCATATTGCCGTCAATCTTGCAATTCAGATGAGAAAATTAGGAGGAAAAGTGCTCCTTCTGGATGCAGATATTAATCTGGCAAACGCCGATATATTATTGGGTCATACACCCGAGCGCACCATAGCGGATGCAATTGTAAAGGATTATCCGGTTAAAGAAGTCATTTATACCGGACCGGCAGACGTTCATATCCTGCCGGGGGGATCCGGGTTTTCGGAATTGACTGATTTGCCGTCACAAAAACAGGCGCGGATAATGCGGCAACTTGAAAATCTGGAATATAGCTATGATTATATCATTGTCGATACACCTGCCGGAATTCACAAAAATGTTCTGGATTTTGTTACGTATGCTTCGCATGCTGTCGTAGTGGCCACACCGGAACCGACCTCGATAGCCGATGCATATGCGATGATAAAAATATTGACGATAAATCGATCGGAAAGTCGAATCCACATACTATTCAATATGGTCGAAACCTATGAACAGGCTAAAGACCTGTATTCAAAAATGAAACTGGTTGTCGACAGGTTTTTACAGATCAGGATCTATTTACTCGGGTATATGCTGACGGACAAATCGATTCCCCGTGCTACCATGATGCAAAAACCTGTAGTGACTGAGTTCCCGAAGTGTCCTGCATCGAAATGTATAAATAGTATTGCTGAAAGAATTGTTTTACAAAGCAAAATTAAGATTGTAAACGGTGGAAATTCATTCTTTAGCAGCTTGGAGAAATTTTCGATTTTCCAGTAAATATTGCTTGGATTAGCGGATGAAAATTCTGATATTAAAGCTTGGTATTTTGATGTTCACGTTCACTTTTCTCGTTGGTGCGATTCGAGAAATGCCGGTATTTACGATAGTGTTCAGGTCGTTTATCGGTTTTCTTGCAGTTGAATCAGTTCTGGTATTAATGGCAGTTATTATTATTAAAGCGACCGAGGAATTGAGAGCTGAAGAAGAAGAAGAGTACCCTGAAGAATTAGAGGAATAATGTAAAAGGATTATACGATGAGTCTCCCGACAGAGACCCTGTGGAAACAATACACCAAGTCTCACGATCCTACGGTTAAAGAACAGATCATTATGCAGTATGCGAATCTGGTTAAGTTTGTTGCGGGAAGAATGATGATATCACTGCCACCGTCTGTAGAAATAGATGATCTTGAAAGTGCGGGAATTATGTGACTTATAGATGCAGTTGATAGATTTGATCCAAAATATGGAGTGAAATTCGAGAGTTACGCGATTCCGCGGATAAAAGGTTCTATGCTTAATGAATTAAGCAAGCTGGACTGGGTCCCGAGATCCATACGGAGCAAGACCCGTGAATTGGAGAAAGTTATCCATAAGATTGAAGGTGAAAAAGGGGGGCCGGCAACAGATGAAGAAATATCCCGGCGCCTGAATATCTCTTTAGAAGATTATTTTAATCTTTTGAAAGAAGTGAGCGCCGTATCGCTCATGTCTTTAGACGGTATCATCTATAATGAAGAAGGTGGAAAGGGTGAGCTTCACGAAGTTATTGAAGACAAAGAAGAAGAAGAACCGGATGAGTCCCTGCACAGGGAAGAACTCAAAGAATTGATTATTGGTTCAATTGACGATCTGCCTGAAACAGAGCGCCTTGTGATAGCGTTATACTATTATGAAGAATTAACATTAAAAGAAATCGGTCAGGTTTTGCAGCTGTCTGAGTCACGAATATCCCAAATTCATACGAAAACGATATTAAGCCTGCGTGGAAAATTGAAAAATGCGATGAAAGGATAACTATCCGAATATTGGAATTGTGTTTTGCCGCTGAAGATTTCAGTTGAAATAAAATGTAGTCGATGGTATAAATATCGGTACTAACTGATTTGAACATGGGTTTGTGGGGAATGTATGCGTAATATAGATTTTCAAACTGTCCATACTCAAACCCGTCAGGCGCAGGTTGATAATGAGCAGCGTCAGGCAACGACCGTTCAACAGCAGGCTGTCGACCAAAAGATGCAGGAGGCGCAGCAGAATCCTCAATCAGAGGGTCCACAGTTGCATGTTACAAAAGAAAAGGAAGAGCAGGCAAAAAAAAACAGGAAAAAGAAAAAGGACAGAACAGGCGCCCAAAATAATAATGTCGTTCAGGCCCAAACGATCATAAGTAACGTCTCTAAACATATTGATATTCGAGTTTAAACAGAAAACGATTTTTGGTTTCTTGTTTATAACGATAGACTGTGAATAAAAATCAACAGCATGAAAGAATAAAGCGCATAGCGCAAAATGTTCTAAGTCTGCCTGCATTGCCTACGATCATTGCAAAAATGATCGAACTTATCGACAATCCCCGTACGTCGGCTTCACAATTAACGAAACTCATATCAACCGACCAGGTATTAACGGCAAAGATACTGAAACTGGCTAATTCTGCTTTTTATGGTTTCCCACGAAGAATCGGAACTGTTAATCTTGCGATTGTTGTCCTGGGTTTTGACACCATCAAGGACATTGGGCTCAGAGTTTCGATAATAGACCGGTTCAAACCGCGTGATACCGATTCCTCGTTCGATATGAGTAGATTTTGGGAGCATTCTATTGCATGCGGCGTTCTTGCAAAACTTCTTGCGCGATCTATGAGAATCAGAATAACGGGTGAGATGTTCGTTGCCGGTCTCCTGCACGATATTGGCAAGCTCGTCCTGAGCCAGTATTTCCCTAAAGAGTTTGAAGAGATATCCGGAAGGATTCTGCAATACGGGGAAAGCTTTTACAAGGCAGAACATACAGTCCTCGGTACCGGTCATGCCGTAATAGGAAGCTGGTTGGCTGAAAAATGGAACCTGCCGGCACAGCTTGTCGAAACGATTGCATTTCATCATGATCCTGAAAATGCCCCCACACATTCCCAGCTTGCGGCCGTCATTCATTTTGCCGATTATCTCTGTAAATGGCGGGGGATAGGCTATTCGGGAGACTCAGTCATACCGCAGATTTGTGAAGCAACTCTTCAAATATTAAATGTCAGGATGAAAAATGACGGGATCGACTCCGACTACTATATTGAATTGGTCAATGAAGAACTTGAAAAAGCTGAGACTTTCATAAATCTCATTCAGGGGAAACAAGTGCCTGAACGAACATATACAGACTGATTCAGGAAATGGATCACACTTCAAAAAATGCTCCGGAGCTTACAATTCATGAAATAATTTCCCTCCTTCAAACTCTTGATAAGCAAAATTTTAAGCTCACGAAACGACGTTTAAAAAAACTTTCCTCAGAATTAAAGAAATCGTTTTTGACGGCCGACAAAGAAACCCGCAATATTTACAACATCTTGGCAAAATATTTGCCACAGGATACTTTTGAACTGGATGAATTGCGTCAGTCTCTCCACGATTTACGCTCTGTATATGCTATGGCAAGGGAGATTAAAAACGCCCGGAACAGAGAGGAAATTTTTTCCGTGCTCAGTGAATTTGCTGGCAAGATTATCCCTGTCAAAGAAAGTTGTATCTTGATAGCTGAAAAAGAAGAATACGGTATCATGAATATCGACAAAAAAGGTAATCGAATTTTTGAAGATGAATTTAAATCATTTGTAGAAGAAGGGATAATTGACTGGGTCATGGAAGAGAACCGGCCTGTCGTTATCGAAAATTTCAAAACGGTCGGCAGCGGATTTGAAACAGAAAAGGAAAGAAATATCGTGCTGGTACCATTGACGTTTCACGGGAACAAACGGGGGATATTGTTATTGTACACTTCAAAACAAAAAGATGAATTTACGAACCGGGATCTTGAATTGTTGTCCGCTTTATCTGATCGGGTGGAACTGAAGTTGCAAAGTTTTAATTAAAAAAAACACATCATGCACAGAGAATGCAATAACTATACTATTGATAATCTGATAAGGACAAGAAATGAAAGAGTTAAGTAAATATTTACTGGTTATGGTCCTCGGACTCCTTCTGGCCGGATTAATGATAGCTGATGTTTTTGCACAGGATTCCATAAAAAATGTACGGTACAAATTTACAGGAGAAAAATCCCGGTTTCAGATCGATCTCTCCCATAAGACAACGTATGATGTTGTCGAAGATTGGGAGGACAGGACTATATCGCTGCTGTTTCCTGAGATCAACGTTCCCGGCGGCGGAAAATATGACCTGGACGGAGCACATGATTATATCGTAAAGAGTGCCGAAGTCCGGGAAATCGAGGGCAAAACGCAGCTGATTATCAATACCAATACTGATTTTGAAACGAAAATATTTACCGGTTTGGATGAACGGGTTCTCTTTCTGGATGTGTATCTGAATAAGACTGTACAGAATGCCACTGTATTGTTAATGCGCGGCCGGTCGTATGATGAACGCGGAGAATTCCGGAAGGCCTCGTTGCAATATCAAAAGGCATTGAATAGTGACCCGAATAATTCCGAAGCTGAATACCGGCTGTCTCTGCTCGACGAAAAATCATACCAGATCACGGATGTTTCATCGAATAAAAGTGAACTTGCCGGATTAGCGCATGATTTTACATCCGGTTCCTTAAACGGTACTGATGAACCTGAAGTTCGTACGACAACCATATCTGATGAAGGAGCCATGTCGAATATCGAACGTTCCGAATCTCAAACGGAAGAGCATACGGCTCAAGGACCACAGTCGGACGGTTCTGCAATTGACCCGGCGGATCTGTCGGGTGATATAAACCGGCCATTTGACGATCTTAACAATGGCAATCCTGTTTCCGAACCTGACGATATGATCGGTTTTCAGGAATTGCTTCAAAAAAGTGGGACAGAGACAAATGTTCTTGCAGGACTATATAGTATTGCCGGCATCCTGGCGTTTATCGTGATCGTGCTAATCCAGAGACTCATCAAGCTGTATAGAGCCTCTAAGAAGCACAATCATGTTCAGGAAAGCAAAAGCAGAGTACGAAGCAGATCTGATGATCCTTTTAAAGCAAGTACCGGTAACAGAATAAAAGTAAGCAATAAACAATTTCATGATGCTAAGCTGTTTGCCAGAAAACTTACAAAAATATACTCGCAAACAGACCGGATTAAACAGCAACTCCCGGACCGGACCGGAGCGGGAGCGTCCCGGAATACGACACAGGAACACACCCGCAAAATCGAAACGGCATTCAATACTATAGACAATTCGGATTATGAATCGGAAACAGTAAATTTGACGAAAACATTCCGCTCTCATAATTATCTGCAAAAATCGACAGGCGATAAATATGATGCAGCCCGGGACCTTGCGGGAAAGAACTGGGAAACCTGGGAGATCGCAAAAGAACTTTCTATGGGGGTAGAAGAAGTTAAAATGGCATTAAGTCATAGTAAAAAAAGCAAGGATAGCTGGCCCGCAGAAAACAATATTTTAAACCAAATAACCGGTGCGATCGGATCAGTCCGGCCCAAACCTCAATATTGTAGAAATAGCCGAAAAGCTTAATGTAGGCGAAGAAGAAGTGAAACTCGCGTTCAAAATGAGAAATGGACAGCAGGCGGCAGTCGTGCAATAGATTCTATAAAAAATAATCGTAAGAAACGTGGATTCGACACAAGGACAAATACCTGCAGAAGAAAGCAAACTACTTCCGGAGAAAATTGTTACATTTGCACGAAAGCATGGAATAGATATTGAAAATGATCCGGAACTAATGAAAATATTTAAAAACGTCGATTTGAACAAAAAGATGCCGGAAGAAATGATTACATTAGTGTCGGAGCTTATATTCTATATTTACAAGTTACGGAACGAGTGGAAATAATAATTATGGCAATACCAAATCGGTTTTCATTTCAAGTTCACTCTATTCATCAAAAGTGTTGTAGTCGTGGGTTTAATTGCGATTTTACAGTGTTCGGGAAGCACAGGGCCGGGCAACAGTCCGCCGAATATACTGAAGCTCACCCCTTCGAAAACCACGGTTAAATTTCAAGAATCAATTTCGATCTTAGCCGACATCAATGATGCTGATGGAGATACCCTCTCTTTTTTATGGACTGCGAGTCAAGGTAACTTTACATTCACTTCACTCGATTCGGCTCTCTGGATTGCCCCCGGCATTTCCGGCAGTGCACAAATCGTATTAAAAGTCAACGATGCATTTAACGGCGCCAATATTGACAGTACAACAATTCTTGTTGAAAATCAGCTTCCTGTCATTTCTTCGTTGACGGCTTCGGAATCGAATATATTGGTCGGAAATATTATTACCCTTAACGTTGCTGCCACAGATCCCGACGGTGATGTGTTGTCATTCCAGTGGTCAACAAGCGACGGAGTTTTTATTGGAGGTACTACCGGGGAAGAAGTAATCTGGAGAGCATCGACAACGGTATCGTCGGTGACAATTTCCGTAACCGTTTCCGATGAAAGCAATGATTCTGTTTCAAAGAATATTATCGTAAATGTTTTCCAGGAACTCGGGAGCGTCTGGGTTGCTGATACGTTCAATGACTAGGTGGTAAAGCTGGCTTCAAATGGAACGGAACTGTTTCGGATTGACGGACTGCAGGGTCCTCAGAATTTAGCAGACGACAATTCCGACCGCTCCCTCTGGGTTGCCGATTTTGGAAATGACAGAATTGTGAAGTATACCGAGACAGGACAGCAATTGTTCATAGTGGAAGGCACTGAAGCAGGGTTTGAAAGACCGACAGATGTTGCAATCACGACAAGTGGAAATGTCTGGGTTACGTCATTGGGCGATTCGAATCAAGTATTTGAGGTCTCGCATGATGGTGAGGTCAAGCGGAGGTTGAACGGTTTTTCTAATCCGGAATCGGTCGATATATTCAGGTCTACCGGCCAGGTGTGGATAGCGGATACCGGTAATAACCGTGTGGTCCGGTTCAGCCCCGATGTACTTGATGGCTATGATCTTGATTCAATCAATGTGGTTCCTGTCAGATTTGATGAGCAAACTGTAAATCTTTCACAACCCAGGGCCATTGACGTAAATCAGGAAACAGGCGAAAGCTGGGTAGCCGATACCGGGAATAACAGAGTAATGAGAATAAGTGCTGATTTTAGCCAATTTATAGTCGGCGGCTTCCAAAATCCCAAGGGTCTGGCTGTTAACAAGTCCGACGGTTCGGTATGGGTTACAAATACCGGAGAAGATGAAGTAATAAAAATATTTGCGGATATATTTTCTTTACCGAACATAACGCCGTCTGCTTCATATAATATCGATGAAGATGCCGGATTCCATTTTACCGTAACCGGTTTTTCCCAGCCATTGGCTATTGATCTCAATGTAAACGATAACGTGGTATGGTTTTCCGAAGAATTCCGAGTCGTTAAAGTCCTGGACAACGGGATCACGTTCACTACTATCGGCGTGTTCACGAATTTCGATGGGCCGAGAGCGCTTGTCATAAATCCGGGGAGTGACTTTTAGAGTGGGGAATATAGATTACTATCGACAGGACGTCACTACCATATTCCGCGAAATACCATATCATATACTGCTTTTTGCTACGGAATTTTTCAAAAGCGCCCCATTTTTCCAACCGGTATTCCAGATTAATCTTCTCATTCAATAATTTCTTGACATTTGCAGGAACATTCAATACGTTGAAGTGCGTTACATCTTGTAGGAGCGCATCGAATTAGTAAGGAGGAATTATGGCTATTGGTGATGTTCAAAACAGATTTGACATTGGCCGTCAAATCAATCAAACCGGCGAAGTTACAAATCAAAACAGACAGCAAACAAATCCAGCCCAAAATCAGGAAAACAATCCTGCAAATCAGACTGCTCAGAATGCTGCTAACGTCACCGTTCAAACACAGAACATCACGCCGCAACAGGTCAATCAACCCACAAATCCTGCGCAGAATACTGTGCCTCCGTAACAGGTAACTCAACCCGTAAATACTGCGCAGAATACCGGTGGAGACAATGCAAACGTAGTTGAAAATGGAGGTGCCGTACCACAAACACAAAATGTGCGGACTCAGAATATCGGTCAAAATAGAAATGTGGGAACGGGAGCCGATTCGGACGAAAATACATTATTGGAAATTAATAGGACGGATACCGCGGCAGGAGTTGCGCCCGCACCGGCGGTTGAAATAAATACGGCAGACGTCGCCGTTCAGCGTACAGCAGATGAGCAGATCGGCAGGATTGATAATGCAAATGCTAATGAAGCTAATACCCCGCCACAACTCACACCGGCACAAAATGCCTTAAACCAGGAAAATCAATTAGGAAATCAAATAGACATCGTTGCATAATACCCGGTCTTCGCTATCCAATGTTTCCATTCTGCGGGAAAAACCCATTCCTGTAATCTTCAGCATATCCCAGTGCAATCCAGTTGATAATAGCTTCTGAAAGAGATATATTCCGATCAGACGATGTTGACAGCTTATTTTGAAAGGTGATGATCTCCTGTATCTTGCTGTCTGAGAAAGAATTGTACGTGCTGCGTGTCATAGAAAATCCTTCCGGTTTAACTCTGCCAATGAAAGTAGCAATTTCAATGCCAATAAGTTGAAATCGTCAATAATTCGCTCCCGGCGAGATAAATATCAGCTGATTTTACCTTGAAACATATTCCTCCCTCTCTATTTTTATCGACATATAGTGAGTAATAATTAATAATCGCACGGGAAAATATTGCATATTCAAGACACATAGTGTGTAATAATTTACAGTGTTAAAAGCTCATGACCCCAACAGAACAGAGAAATATATCGGTGAAAATCCGTATCACAATGAACAGTGCTTAACACCCGGAATCATGCGGGAATAATGCTTGACTCTTTCTCATAATTGTCATAAATTATAGGGTTTTATAAGATAATTTATCAGGGTGTTTCTTTTGCTTATGAAGGGTGTGAATGAGTGCCGGGAAACGTGTGTTTCAATTAAGAAGATTGTACTATATCCCACATCCCACGATGAAAAGAATGTGAATGAGCGCTTCCATCTCAAAGCAATGATCATGCTCAACAAAAAAGTATTGGTTTTGAACCAAAGTTATGAACCGCTGTGTATTTCAAATGTTCGACGGACTGTAATTATGCTCTATTTAGGCAAAGCTGAAGTTATCGAACTTATTGATCATAGATTTTTACGGTCATTGCATTTGAAGATACCTGTGCCCTCGATAGTGCGTTTGCTATTGTATAAAAAAGTACCTGATAAAAAAGTGATTCTGTCTCGAAAGAATATTATGATAAGAGACAATTGCCAGTGTCAGTATTGTGGAAAGAAAAATATTGAATTGACGATCGATCATGTTTTGCCGAGGGACCGGGGAGGATACGTTGCCTGGGAAAACCTTGTATGTGCATGCGTCAAATGCAATAGCGGAAAGGGCAACAAGACTCCCGAAGAAGCGGGAATGACATTGCTGAATACCCCGCGCAAACCAAATTATGTATCGTTTCTAAGGTACTTTGTCGATACTCTTCGTGAAGAATGGAAACCGTATCTGTTTATGCACTGATTTGTTGGGGACCGTGTCGAAAAAAGGAAGAATTCTCAGTGGGATGCGCCCATCCGGGAGACTGCATCTCGGAAATTATGTCGGTGCCCTTGAAAACTGGGTTCATCTTCAGGACAGATATGAAAATTACCATCTGGTAGCAGACTGGCACGCTTTAACGACCGAGGCGGTAAAGACCGACACGATCTATCAGGATACTATTGACATGGTCATCGACTGGATCGGAGCTGGTCTCGATCCTGCAAAAAGCCCGATGTTCATCCAGTCAAAAATCAAAGAACATGCAGAATTACATCTGATTTTTTCGATGCTTGTCACTGTCGGCAGGCTTGAGCGAAATCCAACTGTGAAAGAACAGGTGAAGGAACTTAATCTTGAAGAAACTATGAGTTATGGCCATCTCGGCTATCCCGTGCTGCAGGCCGCAGATATTCTCATATATAAGGCAAATCTTGTTCCGGTGGGAGAGGACCAGGCGCCGCATGTGGAATTGACGAGAGAGGTCGCCCGGCGTTTTAATAAACTATACCGAAAGATATTTCCCGTACCTGAAGTCAAGCTTACAAAATTCAGCAGATTGCCCGGAATTGACGGGGCTAAAATGAGCAAATCCGCAGGAAATGCGCTATTGCTTACTGATGAACCGGAAAAGATCCGCAGTAAACTACGTAAAGCGGTTACGGATACACAAAAGGTTAGAAAAGGAGACCCGGGACGGCCGGAAATATGCCTGATATATGTACATCATGAAAAGTTCAATACCGGCAGTACAGATGAAATCGCACGCGATTGCCGTTCCGGCGTATTGGGCTGTGTTGATTGTAAAACAATGCTTGCCGATAAGCTTATAAAGTTTTTGGAACCGTTCAGAACAAACAGGCAGTATTACGTAAAGCGGAATAATGACATCGAGGATATTCTGCATGATGGGGAAAAAAAGGCGCGTGAAATTGCCCGGTCAACAATGTTGGAAGTACAAAGTTCAATGCACATAGGTTAAATGCGAAAATAATGTCATACCAGGTCAAAGTCAACGTTTTTGAAGGTCCGTACGACCTGCTCCTGTTTCTTATTAAGAAAGGAGAGGTTGACATTTATGATATCCCGATAGCCAAAGTTGCAAAAGCATACCTTGATTATATCGAATTAATGCGGTCGCTCGACCTCGAGATAGCCGGTGAATTTATAGTCATGGCAGCGACCCTCATGAGAATTAAAGCAAAAATGCTTCTTCCCGTCTATGTTGAAGCAGAGGAAGAAATTGTAGATCCCCGTACGGAGTTAGTGCAAAATCTACTGGAATATCAGCGAATACAAAATGCGGCTGAACGATTTGAAGAATATGAGGGGAGCAGACTATGTCACTTCACCAGGGGTAATGTGAGATACGATTTAGGTTTAGAGAAAGAGGAAGAATATCTTGAAATGCAGATGTCGGTGTACGAACTGATGCTTGCATTCGAGAAAATAATCAAGGAGAAAAAAGTAAAGAAGTTTCATGTCGTTGAACCTGAACCGTATACCGTTGAAGAAAGAATCGATGAGATCCTCAAGATACTTGAGGGGGGAAAAAAGGTTTCTTTTCAGAAGATCTTGATGGATTATAATGAAAAAATAATTATTGTTATCAATTTCCTCGCCATCCTTGAATTAGTGAGAATGCACAGAGTGCGTATTACTCAATCTCAGCCATTCCAGGAGATATGGATATACCAACAAGTGCATAAAGGCAGGATAACGGATCCTTAATAAATGGCAGATAACGAAACGAAACAAATTGTTGAAGCCTTGATTTTTGCATCCGATATTCCGATAAGCATAAAAAAGATTTGCCAGATAGTGGACGATCTGGATGAGAGTGAAGCAAAAACGATTGTCGGTGATATTGGAAATAAGTTTGATAACGACAGCGGCGGCTTTATTTTAAAAAAAATAGCCGGAGGATATGAATTTGTTACGTCGCCGCGATTTGCCCTCTGGGTACAAAAACTTGCCTCCGATAAAAAGCGGACACGTTTGTCCCAGGCAGGACTCGAAATCGTAGCGATAGTTGCGTATCGGCAGCCAATCATTCGTGCCGAAATTGAAAAAATTCGAGGAGTTGATTGCGGCGGTTCCATACGGACTCTGTTAGAGAAAAAATTGATTACTATAGTCGGGCGTGAAAAATCGCCGGGACGTCCGCTGATATATGCTACAACAGATGAATTTTTGCGTTACTTCGGCGTAGATTCGCTTGAAGATCTTCCGAAGATCGAAGAAATAGAGGAAATAATGTACCATGATGCAGAAAGGGCAGGATTTCCGTTTGAACAGATTTCTGTCTCAGGCGGGAATAGCGGCTCGGAGGAAAAGCGATCGGCTGATTAAGGATGGTCAGGTATCTGTAAACGGCCGAATAACCCTCGAACCCGGTTATAAAGTAAAACCGGACGAAGATGAGATCAGGTTCAGAGGCACGGCCGTTTATTTAAAAAAGAAGCATACATACATTCTGCTGAATAAACCCAGGGGAGTTGTCTGTACGGTACGAGACGACATGAAGCGTACTACAGTTACCGATCTCATAAAAATTGACAGCAGGATATTCCCGGTGGGGAGGCTCGATATAACGACGACGGGCCTTATTTTGTTAACTGATGACGGAGACATGAGTTACCGGCTGTCACATCCGAAATTTGAAGTGAACAAAGTTTATAGAGTCGGTATACATAGGAAATTGCAGCAGAGTGATATAACGCTGTTAGAAAGCGGGATTGAAATTGGCAAAAGAGAGAAAGTATCCGCACAAGTACGTGCACTTTCTTCGACCGGTCTGTTTGTAACGCTTACCGTTCATGAGGGCAGAAAGAATATGATTAAGCGCATGTTCGATATGGTCGGCTATAAGGTTACGTCACTCGACCGGATCGCATTTGCAGGACTGACCAAGCGGAAACTTCCCAGGGGCGGCTGGCGATACCTGACCGGAATGGAAATTGATAAATTATATCATGGTATCGGTTAAAAGAGTGTACCGGAATGAAAAGAAGTTCATTGTAATAACTTATTGAATCAAGATTCGAAATTAATACTATATGTTCCATTTTATGCAGTATGAATTTACAATTACCAGTGTATGTTTAACCCTCAACCCTAATGTTCACGTAGGTTGTTTGGAGGCTTTTGATGAGTGACACAGAAGAAATACAGGACCAACAATCGGATGAAAAAATACTGGCGAGTCCAGTTGAAAATGAGACTCCTTCCGCAGCAATTATTGCAGATCAGATTGAAATACCTGAAAAACCGATTCTTCAATCCGGCAAGGTTGTCAAAATTGAAGATTTAGAAGAAGAAACGGAATATGATGAAAAAGAATTAGACGTTCTGACAAATCTTTATGATAAAACAATACTGGATTTTTCCGAGGGCGAGATTGTCACAGGCAAGATACTCTCTATCAACGATAAAGAAATTGCGGTTGACATCGGATTCAAATCGGAGGGTGTTATTCCCGCTCATGAATTTAAAACTACCGAAGATCTGAAAGTAGGAGACGATATCGATATTCTCCTTGATAAAATGGAAGACCGCCAAGGCCAGTTGAGACTGTCAAAAGAAAAAGCCGATTTTGCCCGTATTTGGGAGATCGTCGTCCAGAAATTTGAAGCCGAGGAGATTGTCGAGGGAAAATGTGTCCGCCGGATAAAAGGTGGGATGGTTGTCGACCTTCAAGGTATCGACGCTTTTCTCCCCGGCTCTCAGATCGATGTAAAACCGGTACGTGACTTCGATGCCCTGCTAGGTCAGACAATGGAATTCAGGATCGTGAAAGTCAATCACCTCAGAAAAAATATCGTTATATCGCGCCGCGTTATCATTGAAGAAGGACTCTCGGAGCAGCGGGAGAAGATGCTGAGTGAGCTTGAAAAAGGCCAGGTACGGCTGGGACTCGTGAAGAATATTACAGATTTCGGTGTTTTTATTGATCTGGGCGGTATTGACGGATTACTGCATATCACAGATCTTTCATGGGGACGTGTCTCGCACCCATCCGAGATAGTCAGCCTTGATGAAAAATTAAACGTTGTCATTCTCGATTTTGACCTGGAAAAAAAGCGGGTGTCGCTTGGACTGAAACAACTTCAACCGCACCCCTGGGAAAATGTTGCAGAAAAATACCCTGTCGGTTCGAAAGTGAGTGGAAAAGTCGTGTCGATCACGGACTACGGAGCGTTTGTCGAACTGGAAAAAGGGATCGAGGGCCTGATTCACATTTCAGAAATGTCGTGGACACAGCATATAAAACATCCGTCAAAGATTCTTTCAATCGGCGAGGAAATTGAAACTGTTGTTTTAAATTTCGCAAAAGACGATAAAAAAATATCGCTCGGCTTAAAACAGATAGAACCCGATCCATGGACTACCGTCGTTTCAAAATATCCGGTCGGCACGAAACATTCCGGCACTGTACGTAATGTTACAAACTTCGGTGTTTTTGTTGAACTTGAAGAAGGAATCGATGGACTCGTTCATATTTCCGACCTGTCCTGGACAAAGAAAGTACGCCACCCGAGCGAGATAGTTAAAAAGGGCGATGAGATCGAAGTTGTAATTTTAAACGTGTCGATCAATGACCGCCGTATTTCTCTCGGACACAAACAGGTTGAAGAAAATCCATGGGAATCGTTCGAAGTTGAACTGCAAAAAGGTGTGGTCACGACCGGGAAGATAATTCGTCATGTAGAAAAAGGCATCATTGTAGAACTGGTCGGAGGTTTTGAAGGATTTGTTCCATCCTCTCATATGCAATCCGAAGAGGACGGAAAAAAGAAATCCAAAAAACAATACAATGTTGGCGATGAGATGAATTTGAAAATCATAGAATTTGATAAGGAAAACAAGAAAATAGTTCTATCGCAGTCCGAATTTATGAAGGATTCCGAAGATCGGGACGTTCAGGAGTATCTCGGGAAACAGAAAGAAACGCAAGACGGTGGTGA
Source organism: bacterium (assembly GCA_965240425.1). Taxonomy (GTDB): domain Bacteria; phylum SM23-31; class SM23-31; order SM23-31; family SM23-31; genus CBDFMG01. The sequence goes on along the minus strand of OZ251221.1, from coordinate 3,748,628 downwards.
AACGGAAGATGAAAAGGAAACTGCAGCTGCTGAATCTGTAGATGCTGTGGAACCCCAAACGGACGTGACGACTGTCGAAATTGCAGACACAGCCGAAACCGGTACGGCGGAAGAAACCGCTGAAATGGTTACGGAAGATGATTCAGGGTCGACTAAAGATGATAAGGAACCGGAATCTGCACAGGATGACGCCCAAGAATCAAAAGAAGAATCTTCTCCTGAAGCTGAAACCCCTGCGGAAATAGAAGAAGCATCAGAATCCGGTCAGGAAGAGACAGGTGCGGAAACCATAGACACAGCCGAAACAGAAACTGAAGAAATTGAATCAGTAACGGATTCCAAAAAGTCCGAAAAGAAAAAAACAGAGAAAACGGCAAAGAGCGCCAAAAAGAGCGCCAAATCGAAAAAAGCAAAACCAAAAAAGAAGACGTCCAAAACAAAAAAAGAATAATGTGTATATGAAATAATGGTAAAGAAAGTTGCTTTTTATACACTCGGTTGTAAAGTTAATTCCGCCGAGTCGGACGTGTTAGCTGCTACGTTTCATAAGCGCGGGTACACAGTTGTCGATTTTAGCGAATCAAGCGATATTTACGTTATCAACACATGCACGGTAACTCATCAAGCTGACGCCCAGTGCAGGCAGGTGATAAGACAGGCGAGAAAACGTTCCCCGGAAGCAGTGATAGCGGTCGTCGGCTGTTATGCCCAGGCAGATCCTCATACAATCGCCGGAATACCCGGTGTCGATCTCATTCTCGGTACAAAAGAAAAATTCTCCATTTTTGAACACCTGAACAATAATTCTTGTTTTACGAGTCCGGTTGTCGAAACGGATCTTTTCGCAGACCCGTTCGAATCAGAAAAATATATGTCGTATGGAACAAAGCGTACGCGAGCATTTCTGAAGGTGCAGGACGGCTGTTCGTATAAATGTACATACTGTATTATTCCTCAGGTCCGGGGTCCGGGTCTGAGCAGAAAAAAAGACGATGTTATTGACAGGGTGTGTCAAATGCGGGATGCAGGATACCGTGAGATAGTAGTAACGGCGGTAAACCTTGGAGAATATAGTGACGGTAATGAAGGAACATTGACAGACCTTATACTGGAATTGAAAAAGGTCTCGAATATCCCACGAATTCGTTTGACGTCGATAGAACCGAATTGCATATCCGAGAATTTGGTCAAGATTGCTGCCGACAGTGGAATCATATGCCCCCATTTTCATGTTCCCCTGCAAAGCGGTTCGGATGAGGTTTTAAAAAAAATGAGGCGCAGATACGGAACGTCCGGATATGCAGCCAGTATGGACTGGATAGCGAAATATCTTCCGCACGCCGCCATCGGCGCAGATGTAATGGTTGGGTTCCCCGGCGAAACGGACGAACAATTCGAAGAAAGTGCTAAATTTATACGCAATATGCCGATTACCTACCTGCACGTTTTCAGGTACTCTCCCCGTGCCGGAACAGAAGCGCTCAAGCTTGACCAAACAGTCCGGCCCGAAACCGCGCGCAGAAGGAGTAGAGAGCTGATACGTATCGGTCTGCAGAAAAAAGAGGAGTTTCTCCAAAAACAGATGAGAACAGTTGCTGAAGTGTTGTTCGAAACAGAGCAGGCAGACGGTCAGTATGAAGGATTTTCAGGAAATTATGTCCGGGTGCGGTGCAGTGATATAAAGAGAGAAAATACTCTTGCAAGTGTAGAAATTACCGGCAAAAAGGGGATGCTTCTTTCCGGTGCACTCCACCCGAAAGATTGTTCAGCAAAAATCGATATTCAGGTATCTCAATAATGGGAAATGTTTTCATACGTACTTACGGCTGCCAGATGAACGTCTATGATTCTGAACTTGCTTCCGGAATCTTAACAAAAAGCGGATATACTTTAGTCAATGACGAAGACACTGCAGACGTGATACTGGTGACCGGCTGTACAATCCGCGAACATGCAGACCAGCGTGCTCTCGGCTATTTACGACAGGTGTTGGCCCGTAAAAAAAAGAAAAAGGACCTGTTAGTCGGACTCATGGGGTGTCTGGGACAAAGGGTCGGTGAAGAACTTCAGGACGCGCTTCCTGAGCTCGACCTGATACTCGGTCCGGATGCTTACCGGAACCTACCGAAACTGCTTCAGCACATTCCGAAAAAATCGTATGTTCAAGCAGAAGATCCGTTTGAAAATTATGACGATATTCCTCCGCTGCGGAAAAAAGGTGCATCCGCATTTATAGCAATATCACGGGGCTGTGACCATAATTGTACCTATTGTATTGTCCCCTTCACACGAGGTAGAGAGCGTTCCAGGACAGCCGAAAATATAATCAGGGAAGTTGAGAATCTCGTTGCAGAAGGTTTCAAAGAAGTAACTCTTTTAGGACAGAATGTGAATTCCTACCGGAATGACGGTATCGATTTTCCCCTGCTGCTCGAAATGGTCAGCTCAGTACCCGGCATTATGAGAGTGAGATTTACGACGTCGCACCCAAAGGACCTTTCCGAAAAGTTAATCAATGTAATTCGAGACAGAAAAAATGTATGTTCACATGTTCATTTGCCCGTTCAATCCGGTTCCGATAGAGTCCTGGAAATTATGGGAAGAGAGTATACGGCGAAGCATTATCTCGATATTGTTGCAATGATGAAACGTGAGATACAGGATGTGAGTATTACTACCGACATAATTTCCGGATATCCCGGAGAGACTGATGAAGACCATCAAAAAACACTCGATCTGGTAGAGGAGGTTGAATTTGAAAGTGCTTTCACGTTTAAATTTTCGGCGCGGGAAGGAACTCCGGCATACACGTTGCCCGATTCTATAAGCGAAAATGAAAAAACAAGACGTTTAACCGAATTGAGTAATCTACAGAGAGAAATTACGACAAAAAAAAATCACCGCTATATCGGTAAATCATTGACAATAATGGTTGAAACAACAAGCAAGCGTTCACCGAGAGACATACTTGGCAAAACCGACCGCGGAAAAAATGTCATCGTATCCAAAACGGATCTGCCGGTCGGAACATTTTGTGCCGCACGGATCAGCGCTTCCTCCAGTCAAACGCTCATCGGTTCGTTTGAGCATGTTGTAGACGATCGTGACGTATACGCGTGATATCTTATAGATTATCATATGTTGGAGTGCTCTGTCTGAAAAACTGATACAATAACAGTAACATTGGAGTTCTCATGTGGGTAGTACGTTGGTTGTTAGCGCTTTTGCTCATAATTTTTGCTTTGGTTATCGGCTGGCTGAATATTGACCAGATGATTACGACCGTGACCTTTACGTTTTGGAATTATCAAGTAGAGACGCGTCTATTTATGGCCCTGTTTGTTACCCTGATCTCAGGTGCACTGGCATGGTTCCCAATCGCGTTCTTGCAGTATGTGAATCATTCAAAAGAGATCAGGCAGTTAAAAAAAGCAAACAACCGGCTGCAGAAAGAACTGAGCGAGTTAAGAAATGTGTCGTTGGATGAAGATGATTCCCGTTCAAAGGATGAACATAAATGAATCTGTTCGACTTTGAAAGTTCGGTCAACCTCTTTAGTATAGGTGTTTTCCTTTTCATTATTGCAGCCATTTTAATTTTCGTCCGCCTAAAGATCAGCCGTAAACAATCCCTCAATACCCGAAAATCAAATGCATACGTCAATGCTTTGAACGAGTTCATTGCCGGTAATAATAATCAGGCGATTGAACTCTTCAAAGATGCTGTCAGATACGATACGAATAATATTGACGCTTATATTAAACTTGGAATGTTGTGGCGTATTCAGAATTTTGCCCAGCAAGCGCTCAAGATACACAAAGAACTTACTATCAGACGGGGAATGTCGTATGGTCAATTGACGGAAATATATAAAAATATAATCAGCGATCATATAGAGCTTAAGCAATATGATGAAGCAATGAATTATTGCAAAAAATTGCTTGAACACGATCAGAAAAGCAGATTTGCTCTTGAAATGCAACCGACAATTTACGAATACAAAAAAGATTTCAAAAACGCCTTTAAATATCTTCAAGCGAATGCGCCGAAAAGCGCCGAAGTGGACCATAAACTTGCCTTATATAAAATAGCATATGGAAAAAACCTGGTAAATAGAGGCGAATACCACGAAGCTCGTATAATTTTTAAGGAAGCTATAAAATTTGACAAAGAATATCCGGCGGCATATCTCTATCTCGGTGACGCATATGCCCGGGAAGACCGGCAGGATGATGCTGTAAAAGTGTGGAAACAATTTGCCGAAACTGTTCCAAAGAGGTCATATCTGGTCTTTGATTACCTTGATGAAGCATTTTTTGAATCGGGAAATTATAGCGCAATTGAAGATTTTTATTCCGACGTAATTGAAAAAGATCCGGATAATTACCGTGCGCTTCTCAGACTCGGAGAGATATATTTCAAAAAAGGTGAGCGTGATAAAGCGCTTGATATGACAGAACGAAGTTTGAAGATCAATCCGAACTCTCCGGATAGTTTAAAAAACCTTATATTCTATCTGAACAATTCCGAAGATATTCAAGTTATTAAAGAAAAAGCGCTTTCTCTTGCGGAAATGGTTACAGACTCTACAACATATCAATGCAAATTCTGCCGATTTACGACGGCAAATATTCTTATACAATGTCCATCGTGCAATCATTGGGATGCTTTTGAATTTTAAAGCGCCTTAAACCATTCATAGATTGATAACTGCAAAAATTACAAATGACTGGTATGAAGAAAATATTACCAGTATTCTCAACGGCTATTCTTATAGCAATATTGTTGAGTTTGACTGGCGGTGCATCTGCGCAAGATATATATAGCGCTCTGGAAGACTATAAAAACGGCAGGTTTGCAGCAGTTAGGAATACACTTCTTGCATTAGAAAAAACTCATTACGATCAGCCCAAATTCATTTTTCTTAATGCTCTTTTGGAGAGCGATGGTGAGCAGGCGTTTGCATTGTACAGCTCGATCAATGAACGGTCACCCGATACTCCGCTATTCGAACACACCTTATGGAGGATGTGCCAGTATTTCTATGCAAAGGGGCTGTATGAAAAATGCTCGGAAAATATTTCCCGATTCCAGGTTTTATTCCCTGATTCGGGATTTAGTGAATCTGCTTACCGGATGCAGCAAAGGATAACGGGAATTTCTGCCGGATCGATTTCGGTAATGACTCCTGCAGAGGAAGATCCCGCACCTCAGTACGTGCTGCAATTCGGAGCCTTCGGTAATGAATCAGGCGCCGCGACAAGGCTCGGGTATCTTCGCAAGCTCGGTTTGACCCGCTCAATCATTAAACAACAAAATGTCGGCAGCAGAATTCTGTATAAAATATGGGTCGGCGAATTTACTACGAGAGAAGAAGCAGAAAAGAAACGTAATGAATACAGACGCCGGTTCCGGATACCCGATGTTTTTGTCGTTGATTTGAAAAAATAGCTCCGTCTCAAGGCCGCTGAATCTTATCTCAAAGAATCGCCTCTTTAACAGGACCTGAAATCCCCGGACCATCTGGTGGCCTTTCAGTGGTTATACGATTTTATGAAAGAAACGTGTAAATACATGCGTCAATCACACCGCAGAATCATCCGTAAAGCGCTGTAATCCCATGGGAAAGACCACTCCCCTGATGGAACAATATCATTCCATCAAAAATAAATATCCCGGCACGATTCTTTTTTTCCGGATGGGAGATTTCTATGAAATGTTTTACGATGATGCCCGGTTAGCATCCGAAGTTTTGGGTTTGACATTGACTTCACGGGCTCACGGAAAAACCGCCGACGTACCACTTGCGGGATTCCCGTACCACAGTATCGAACAATACCTCTCTAAAATGGTAAAAGCAGGACACAGGGTTGCCGTTTGTGAACAGGTAGAGGACCCGAAGAAAGCACAAGGCATTGTAAAACGTGCAGTTATTGAAGTTGTCACACCCGGCACGGCAACCTCGGAGAATGTGATCGATGCCGGGTCGAACAACTTTTTGGTATCACTGGTCTTAGAAGCTGATAGTGTCGGCATGGCTTGCCTTGACATTTCTACAGGAGAATTCTTTTTGACTCAGGGTGAAAAAAGTCTCGTACTTACCCAGGCAGAAACTATGAATCCGCAAGAAATAGTCTATCCCCTTGAGCAAGGAGATACGGTAAAGAGCGTTATTCAATGGACTTCCCGTCCTCTTTTTACAGCTCTCGATGATTATTATTTCAGTCATGATTATGCATATTCTATAATTACGGGTCATTTTCACACGGTATCTCTCAAAGGATTCGGCTGTGAGGATTATCATGCAGGAATATCGGCGGCTGGGGCTCTGTTGAAATATCTGCAGACCATCCAGAATGACAAGCTCGGTCATATATTAAAACTGTCCGTTCTGCATCTTGAAAACTATATGATTTTAGACAATGCCACGAGAAGAAATCTCGAAATCATAGCACCGATGCATGAAAATAACCGCACGGGCAGTCTTCTCGCAGTTATTGACGTAACCTGCACCAGGATGGGTGCGCGTCTTATAAAATCCTGGCTGCTGAGGCCCCTTCTTGATAAAAAAGCTATTCAGCAGAGACACCAGTCCGTTGAAGAATTATTCGAAGATAACGGCCTGCGTGATTATCTCAGGAAGATTTTGAAGAAAATAAATGACCTTGAACGCCTGACATCAAAGATAAATTCCCAGAGAGCAAATGCACGCGATATTAAAGGATTAGGTCAAAGTTTGAAAATCATACCCGGCATAGTTGAGAGTCTGGAACGATGCAGTTCTCACTTGTTGTGCACATTCAGAAAAAACCTTGTTCCTCTCCATGATAGTGTTGATAGTATTGAAAAAGCTATTGTCGACGATCCGCCCGTCACTGTAACGGAAGGAGGCCTGTTCCGTGAAGGATTTGATCCGGCGCTCGATGAACTTTTTCGAATTGCACGGCATGGAAAACAATGGATCCTTGATCTGCAAAATCAAGAACGGGAAACGACCGGTATAGCATCGTTGAGGATCAATTACAATAAGGTGTTTGGTTATTATATAGAGATCACAAAATCGAATTTATCTAAAGTTCCTTCTCATTATATACGGAAGCAAACGCTTGTAAACGCAGAGCGGTACATAACTCCTGAAATGAAAAGCCGTGAAGAACAAATTGTAAATGCGGTGGAAAAAATTGCACAAAGGGAGCTGGAGCTTTTTCATGTGCTGCGCAAAAAGATAGCAAAAAAAACACATGAATTGCAGACGAACTCCGGTATTATAGCAGCGCTTGACGTTCTCTGCAGTTTTGCGCACGTTGCCTTGGAAAACGGCTACAGCAAGCCGGTAATCAATGAATCGAGCGACCTGGAAATAGTTGATTCCCGTCATCCGGTCGTCGAAAAGATGCTTGCAGCCGATGAGCCGTTTATACCGAACGATCACAGCTTCACGATCGCGAAAGATCAAATTCATATCATTACAGGTCCGAACATGGCGGGTAAATCAACGTTTCTCCGTCAGGTTGGACTTTGCGTTCTCCTCGCTCAAATAGGGAGTTTCGTCCCTGCGAGAAAAGCTGTAATCGGAATAATCGATCGAATTTTTACACGAGTTGGCGCCCATGATGATGTCAGTAGAGGAGAGAGCACCTTTTTGGTCGAAATGACTGAACTTGCCAACATTCTGCACAATGCGACGCAAAATAGCCTTCTTCTTCTTGATGAGATCGGGAGAGGTACGAGTACGTTTGACGGCCTGTCGATCGCATGGGCCACGGTGGAATTTCTCCATAACGCTCCTGCTGTGGCAGCAAAAACATTATTTGCTACGCATTTTCACGAAATCACCGTACTTTCACACCATTTACGGCGCGTCGAAAATTATTATGTTCAGGTCAAAGAATGGAAAGACACTGTAGTTTTTCTCCGAAAGATTCTTCCCGGCAGCAGCGACCACAGCTATGGAATCCATGTGGCCAAAATGGCTGGAATCCCTCTTGCAATTGTGCAGAGAGCGCGGGTAGTGCTCGACCGCCTTGAAACAATGGAGTTGAACCCTCTTGGGAATAGTGTCAACCCGGAAGCCAGTACAGGCGACTATCAGATCAGTCTGTTCGACATGGAAAATACTAAAATAAGGAAAACATTGTTTGCTATAGACCCCGAAGCGCTCACACCTCGCGAAGCTATACAAATACTCTTTGATTTAAGACAATTGCTATTTGAAAATTCCAATGACCGCCCCTCACCATCTCAATAACCGTTTCTTTTCGTAATAGTGCTTTAAATTACGCATTACTATGGAATAAATTTCCCCCGAATGTGCAATGATCACCATTCTTGCAGCAAGCTGCATTTGATTTTATAGTGAAAATAGCATGGCACAGAACTTGCATGTAAATTTGTAATCTCACTTCAATCTTATTCATAAGCGAGAAAAGTAAAATTTGTGTAATACAAAAAAACTGAATAAAATGTTTAAAGTTTTGTTGATTGTTGACGATTACTTAGTAAGCAAAAAATACCTGTGCGGCTTCACTGGTTGTTTGTGTTGACCTGCCCCTAATGTTTGGGTCATTTTTTAAGTTAGTCAATTCATCGATATATTCATTGTTGTATTATCCATTGGCCTTGAGACCGAATCCGGTGGTATAACTGCCTCGGGGGCGGGTGGCCGGTATCCAAGGGCACTATGCGGTCTCTTATGATTATACTCATTTCGCCAGCGTTCCACAAGCACTTTTGCTTCGTGTACTGTATTGAAGATTTCCCGGTTGAGCACTTCATCACGCAGTTTGCCATTGAACGACTCACTATACCCGTTCTCCCATGGACTGCCTGGTTCAATATACAATGTTTTTACTCCCAGGCGCATGAGCCATGTCCGGACCGCTTGAGCAGTGAACTCTGTGCCATTATCACTTCTCAGGTGAACCGGAACTCCTCGCTGCACGAACAGTGTTGCAAGATGTTCTATGACGTCATTGTGAGTCAGCCTCCTGCCTGCCACAATTGCCGGACACTCCCGACTGTATTCATCTAATATTGTTAACAAACGATAGCTCCTTCCCTCTCGGGTTCGTGCTTGCATGCAGTCATAACTCCAGACATGATCCCGGTACGCAGGTCGCAGCCGAATACACGAACCGTCATTGAGCCATAACCGTTTGCGCTTCGGTTGCCTCCGGGGAACTTTTAATCCTTCTCGACGCCACAAACGCTCCACTCTCTTATGATTGACCTTGAAGCCTTCTTGCTGTAACAGTGCGGTAATTCGTCGATAACCATACCGACCATACTGCGTGGCCAACTCAGACCATACGTTGCACTAACACCGGCTTCATCAGAAGGAGAAATCGGGCGATATTGATGAGTGCTGCGCGGTACTCCCAACACGGTACAGGCCCGGCGCTGCGAGATCTCGAGAGTCGTGCAAAGATGCTGCACCACCTCCCGTCGCTTCGCCGGGCTCAGAAGTTTTTTGCATCAACCGCCAGAGTCTCATTGAGGATTTGAATATCCAACTCTTTCTCGGCAACCAGGCGTTTCAGGCGGATAGTCTCTCTCTCTAACGCTTTAAATCGTTTCGCCTGATGCACCCGAAGACCACCATACTCCTTTCGCCAACGATAATAGGTCTGCTCTGTAACCTCAATCTGGCGAGCAGCTTGTTGAACCGACTGACCTTGAGCGAGCAGTACTTCTGCCTCTCGAAGCTTGTGGATAATTTGTGCTGATGTGTGAATTCTACGTGCCATTGATCTTGCTCCTTTCTTTTCAATCTAATCCCTGTACTCATATACTATCTGGATCAACTGTTGGGGGCAAGGTCATATTATTATAAATCACATACAGCGCTTAGGTCAGCAAATCGTTCTCGGAGATGACCGGTACTCAACCAACCCTGAGTTTATGAAGGATTAAATACCAAGGAAAGGTATATGTTAGTTTTAACCAGAAGAGTTGGCGAAAGTATAAATATCGGCAACGAAATCAAGGTAACAATAATAAATTTTGAAGGTGGACAGGTGCGTCTCGGGATTGAGGCGCCGAAAGATGTTATTATTCACCGTGAAGAGATTTACAATAAAATTCTCGAACAGAACAGGCAGGCTTCAAAAACACTGAAACTCGATCTGAAAACGATCGCAAAAGACTGGAAGAAAAGAAAAGAAGAAAACAAATAAATTCACCCCGTTGGCAGCTTCTCGCGATTCCGCAGCGATACCTACTTCAAGAAAACTTTCTCAAAACATTTCATCGCGTGGTCAATTTCTTTTTTTGTGCATATCAAAGGAGGTGAAAACCGGATTACCCGATCATGAGTCTCCTTAACGATCAATCCCTCTTTGATAAGATCATTGCTGAAATCGTAACAGCTTTTCTCTCCTTTGATCACTTCGATGTCAGTCATCAGTCCTGTTCCGCGTACTTCTTTTATATGAGGGGACCTCTTTTCAAGTTCTTTTAATCTAATAAAAGCATAGGTCCCCAACTCCTGTGCCCGCTCAGTAATTTTCTGGCGTTGAATTTCAATAAGTGAAGCGATTACAGTCATTATTGCGAGTGGAGAGCCGCCAAATGTCGACCCGTGAGAACCCGGTTTAAATGCATCCATCAGCCATTTATCCGCCAGGCGGCAGAATGCCTGTGGAAAGTGATTTCCCAGTACATAAAATATCAGGTCGGGCTCCGGAATGCATCCATGCAAAGAGCTTTCCCGTCCTTCCCCAGCCGGTCTGGACCTCGTCACAAATAACCAGTGTATCGGTTTCATCGCATGGCCGCCGAGCATGCAGATATACCGTCGAGGTATTTCTTGCCAAAATTTGTAAAAAGCCATGGTCCGATTGTTTTGACCGGCACAAACTCCTCGAAAGCATCATAATTATGAGCGATATTCTTATCGATATCGCTGAAAATATCCTTATCGGAAATTCCCAGCGCTATTTCTACGAGTTCCTCAGGACTAAGGTGTATGAGTTTTTCGATCATTAGTGCGCTTTCACAAAATATCAACGTGCTTGCACGTGAGATCGAGACAATAGAGATGAATATACTCAGTAAAATAGATTATGTCTACTGAATATTTTTGACGATTGAGGGTAAATGTCATATTGATTTTCACGATAAAAATGTGTGGAATACTTTAAATATTATTGGTATATTGCTACCTATACCACATGGATTTTTTTTGTGACGTTCACCGCTTTCCGGAGCGGTTCTTACATTGTATGACATATCCTCGTATCAGGCATTTACAAATAGCAATTTTAATAAATCTCATCACCGAATTTAGAGGTGTCTTTATTTCATTTTAGGAGACCGAAATGGCGATTCGTGTTGGAATTAATGGGTTTGGAAGAATTGGGCGTATGGTGCTTAAAGCTGGTTTGGCCGATTCTGAAGTAGAATTTGTAGCGATTAATGACCTGACAGATGTCCGGACATTGGCGCATCTTTTTGCATACGATTCGATCCATGGCGCCTTGGGAAAAAAAATTGAAGTGAATGAAAACTCTTTTGCAGTAGAAGGGAAAAAGCTGGAAATTCTATCGGAAAAAGATCTCGCCCGACTCCCCTGGGGTGACCTTGGTGTAGACGTTGTGGTCGAATCAACAGGTATCTTTGCTTCCCGTGATAAAGCACAACTGCACCGGGATGCAGGGGCAAAAAAAGTAATAATATCCGCCCCTGCAAAAGGTGAGATAGATCTGACGATAGTGCTCGGGGTGAACGACTCGACGTACGATCACGCAAAGCACCATATTATTTCAAATGCATCCTGTACGACAAACTGCCTTGCACCCGTAGTAAAAGTTTTGCATGAGGAATTTGGCATCAAAAACGGCTTTATGACCACTATTCACTCATATACGAGCGATCAGCGCCTTCTCGATTTTCCACATTCGGATCTACGGCGCGCACGTGCGGCTGCGCTCTCTATGATTCCGACAACGACAGGAGCAGCCAAAGCAGTAGCACTTGTTCTGCCTGAGATGAAGGGAAAACTGGACGGACTCGCTATCCGCGTACCGACACCGAACGTATCGCTGGTCGATCTAGTTGCAGAAGTGGACTCGTCAACCTCAAAAGAAGAAGTGAATAAAGCCATGAAAGATGCCTCCGAAACAACATTGAAAGGGTATCTGTCGTACAGTGACCTTCCGCTTGTGTCGGCAGATTTCAACGGATCACCGTTTTCTTCGATTTTTGATGCTGAATTGACTCATGTGATGAATGGCAATCTTGTAAAAGTGATGTCCTGGTATGATAATGAATTTGGTTATGCAAGCAGAGTGAAAGATTTGATAAAATTTATATGCGCATGACACTATGCCGTTAAATGTTTTGAAGATAAACTTTCGCACTTCAGGCAGCGTCATAACCTTCCGTAAGATCGTACGTATATTGTTTGTGTTCAGCAAAGAGCTGAGTAAGTATGAATAAAATAACAATTGACGATATCAATTTTGAAGGCAAATCCGTATTGGTTCGTGTGGATTTCAATGTGCCGTTGAGCGAGAACAGAGAAATTATTGACGACAGCCGTATTCAAGCTGCTTTGCCGACCATCCAGAAAATCTTAAGTGATGGAGGGAGAGCTGTTTTAATCTCTCATCTCGGACGCCCAAAAGGTAAAGTCGTCGACGGTTTAGGGCTTGCTCCTGTTGCAAAGTGGTTAAGTGAACATTTGGGAAAACCCGTACCGCTGGCTCCTGATTCGATCGGGTCCGACGTAGAGAACATGGTCAATAATTTAAATAACGGCGAATGCCTGCTACTCGAAAATGTAAGGTTTCATCCGGAAGAATCTGAAAATAATGCAGATTTTTCTATGAAATTAAGCAAATTTGGGGATTATTATGTAAATGATGCGTTCGGCACAGCACACCGGGCACATTCCTCAACGGAAGGGATTACTCACTATATAAACACGTGTGCAGCGGGGTATCATCTACAGAAAGAGGTCGGGTATCTTTCCGGGGTCCTGAAAAAACCGAATCACCCGTTTGTAGCGGTTGTCGGGGGAGCAAAAGTCTCATCGAAGATCGATGTGATCGAACATTTGCTGGACAAAATCGATACTCTTGTTATTGGCGGCGGCATGATGTTTACGTTCTTAAAGGCATCGGGATTTGAAACAGGGGATTCATTATTGGAGGAAGACAAGGTCGAAGTCGCACGGAAAATAATAAAAAAAGCCGGCGGTAAGCTCATTTTGCCGGTAGATTGTGTTATTGCCGACAGTTTTTCTGCCGAAGCAGAAACTCGTAAAGTAAAAATAGATAACATTGAACCTGGCTGGAGAGGAATGGATATCGGGCCTGAAACTATCCGTCTTTATTATAAATATATCATCGAGGCCCAGACTATTATCTGGAATGGTCCTATGGGCGTTTTTGAACTGGAACCGTTTGCAGAAGGAACCCGAGAAATCGCACAATTCATTGCAGATTCGACCGGCGGTGGCGCCATATCCATAATCGGCGGCGGAGATTCGGCCGCTGCCGTTGCCCAATTCGGATTGGAAAATAATATGACACATATATCGACCGGCGGCGGCGCTTCGCTTGAGATGCTCGAGGGGAAAGAATTACCCGGTGTTATAGCGCTGACCGATAATTGACAAGCCGGGCATGTTTACAAATAAATTTTAAACACAAAACCTTGTTGGAAAATCAAAATGACAGCAATCGACCATATTCATGCTCGTGAAGTACTGGACTCACGGGGAAATCCAACCGTGGAAGTTGAAGTTTACCTTGAAGACGGTACTTTTGGCAGCGCTATTGTTCCATCGGGTGCCTCCACAGGCGAACATGAAGCCGTTGAACTCAGGGATGCCGATCCTGAAAGATATTTGGGAAAAGGTGTTTTGAAAGCTGTTGAAAATGTCAATGAAATTATCGCTCCCGAACTCCTCGATCTCGACGCTTCAGACCAGGCAGGGATCGACAGTATTTTAATCGACCTCGACGGAACGCCGAATAAACAGAGGTTGGGAGCAAACGCATTACTCGGTGTATCCATGGCTACATCTCATGCAGCTGCAAACAGTCTGGGGCTGCCGCTGTACAGGTATCTGGGGGGCGTAAATGCGAAATTGCTTCCTACGCCGATGATGAATGTTCTGAACGGAGGCAGGCATGCGGACTGGAATGTCGATATCCAGGAATTTATGATAGTCCCTGTCGGAGGAAAATCTTTCAATGAAGCGCTGCGCATGGGTGTTGAGGTTTTTCACCATTTGAAAAAGGTTTTGCAGAAAGAGGGTCTCGTTGTCTCTGTCGGCGATGAAGGGGGCTTTGCTCCGGTATTAAAATCAAACGAGGCAGCGATTCAATATATTCTGCGGGCGATAGGAGAGGCCGGCTATAATCCGGGTGAAGATATCGCCATCGCCATAGATCCTGCATCAAGCGAGTTTTACGAAAATGGCAAATACAACCTGAGATCGGAAAATAGATCGCTTTCCGCACAAGACATGATAGAGTTCTATGGTGAACTTGTTGAAAAGTATCCCGTCGTTTCGATCGAGGACGGTCTTGCGGAAGACGACTGGGAAGGATGGTCTTCCCTGACGGAGAGTCTCGGTTCGAAAGTCCAACTTGTCGGGGATGATCTTTTTGTGACAAATATCGAGCGGTTAGCTCGCGGGATCGGGGAAAATATCGCAAATTCTATTTTGATAAAACTGAATCAAATAGGCACTGTGACGGAAACATTCAATGCGATCAAAATTGCTCAGAAAGCGGGTTATACGGTAGTTATTGCTCACCGGTCAGGTGAAACAGAGGATACAACGATCTCCGATGTGGCGGTAGCTTCGGAAGCAGGTCAGATAAAGACAGGTTCTGCTTCGAGAACGGACAGGATAGCAAAATATAACCAGTTGTTGAGAATTGAAGACGAACTTGATGGAAGCGCAGAATTTTTAGGGAGGGGCGTTTTTGTCAGGAAAGTTTGATATTCTATGGCACGGTATTTATTCAAGCATAGAGAATACAGTGTTGCACACTACATCAGAGTTAGGTCAAGGTCTTCATAGTAAGATGCCAGGGCAGTCGCGTTATGAAGAAAACTTCACTCTTTCGTTACCAACCCTCTAATCACATTACCGGAACACGTTGGAGTCGCATAAACTGTATGATCCAGTGGAATAAGAGGTCCGGTTACGTTGTTCGCACCCGGTGGATCAATTTGAATAGCGTGCGATTCACCGGCAGATAATGGGAGGATTTTCGTGCCTTTACCTGAGGATTTTATTGTAAGGACAGTGGGTCCGGCACATATCCCGTCGCCGACCGGGCTCTCGGTCGTAAACGGAGACAGTAGCGGGAACTATGTTCCCGATGAGGCGCGTGTTCGTTATCAGGCAGAATATTATCCCGGTCAGGAAAAGCTTGCTGGACTTCTTTTTGAAAAATCGGGTCCCCGCGAGCAGATTTATTTTAATCCCGCTAAGACAAAAGCGGCAATAGTGACATGCGGAGGTTTATGCCCGGGTCTCAATAATGTAATCCGGTCTATCGTGCTGGAATTATATCACAACTACGGAGTGAAAGAAATTCTTGGAATACGATATGGATATCAGGGTCTCAACCCGGCAAAAGGGAAACCGACGATTGATCTTTCATCTTCTTTTGTGAAGGATATTCATACGGAAGGCGGTACGGTGCTTGGTGTTTCCCGCGGACCTGAAAGCCCGCATACTATTGTGGATTTTCTCGATTATAATGAAGTGGATATTCTTTTCTGTATCGGCGGCGAAGGAACTTTAAAGGGGGCGCATGCAATTTTTGAGGAATTAAAACGGGACAATAAAAACATATCTATAGTCGGGATCCCCAAAACTATTGATAATGACATAAAATATGCATGGAAATCCTTCGGATTCAGCACGGCGGTAGATAAAGCAAAAGAAATCATCGATTGCGGTCATATGGAGGCGCGGGGCGCTCCAAATGGTATAGGTCTTGTAAAGGTTATGGGACGGGAAGCCGATTTTATCGCCTCTGCGGCTACACTGGCCAGCCAGGAAGTAAATTTTACCCTTATTCCTGAAATTGCATTCGAACTAGAGGGAAACAAGGGGTTTCTATACGCTCTGAAAAAGAGGATTTTGGCACGGGGACATGCTGTAATTGTTGTCGCGGAAGGCGCCGGTCAGGATTTAATACTGTCAGACCCCTCCGGTAAAGATGCTTCCGGGAATAAAAAGCTCAATGATATCGGCGTGTTTTTGCGAGACAAGATTATACGGTATTTTAAGGTGAATGATATTCCAATAAATATACAATATATTGATCCGAGTTATATAATCCGCAGTGTGCCTGCAAATGGCGACGACCGGCTGTTCTGCAATTCTTTAGCCCGTCACGCCGTTCATGCCGCAATGGCCGGAAAAACGGACATGCTTGTCGGATTCTGGCATAACGCATTCGTGAACGTGCCTATCCCTGCGGCAGTAAAATATAAAAAGCAGGTCTCACCTGAAAGCGGTCTCTGGCAGGGAGTTCTCGAATCGACCGGGCAGCCCAAGCAGTTCATCAACAGGTAGCGTTCAATAACACGATAAATATAGTTTCGGCGTACACAAAAGAATTTATGAACGACAGAATTAATTGTCAATAATGTATAAATGTAAAGGATTGCATAATGGGAGATAGTAAGAAAATAATAGAAATACTCGGAGATGAAGCTGAATATCTCTTGGATTTTAATAAACCAAAAATTAGTAAAGACAGGTTACATATTCCCGGTCCTGATTGGGTTAACAGAACGTTTCTCGGTACGGACAGGACGATACCCGTTCTGAGAAACCTTGCTGCACTGTTCGGCCACGGAAACCTGCAAGGCACCGGCTACGTGTCCATATTGCCCGTCGATCAGGGGATCGAACACTCTGCCGGCGCTTCTTTTGCTCCAAACCCGGACTATTTTGATCCGGAAAAAATTATTCAGCTTGCCATTGAAGGCGGGTGTAATGCTGTTGCTTCGACGCTTGGTGTTTTAGGCAGTGTTGCACGGAAGTATGCTCATAAAATACCGTTCATCCTGAAAATCAACCATAATCAATTATTAACATATCCGAATTCATACGACCAGATACATTTTGCTGGTGTGCAGCAGGCATTCGATCAGGGGGCAGTCGCCGTCGGCGCCACGGTCTATTTTTGTTCTGAGGAAAGTAATCGGCAGATCCAGGAAGTCAGTGAGGCTTTTCAAATAGCGCATGAACTCGGTATGGCAACGATACTCTGGTGCTACATTCGAAACTCCGGATTTAAGGTGGAAGGCACCGACTACCATGCCAGCGCCGATCTGACGGGACAGGCAAACCATCTCGGCGTCACCATTCAAGCAGATATTATTAAGCAGAAACTGCCTGAGAATAACGGCGGATATGCGGCATTGAACAAGAACGGGACTTTCGGAAAATACAGCGAAAAAATGTATGCGGAGTTGGCTTCGGACCATCCTGTAGATCTGACGCGGTATCAGGTAATAAATAATTATATGGGACGGATCGGTCTGATAAATTCGGGAGGACCCTCTGGCAAAGATGATCTGGCTCAGGCTGTGAAAACCGCGGTCATTAACAAACGTGCCGGAGGAATTGGACTGATCAGCGGCCGGAAAGCGTTTCAGCGTCCCATGAGGGACGGCGTTGAACTGCTCAATGCAATTCAAAATGTGTACCTTTCGGACGAGGTAACGGTTGCCTGATATAAGCAGCCGCAGGAAATGTATACATATGTCAATCATGTACCGGCGTTACACCTAATTAATTATCACAAGAATACTATCAGGATCGATGAATGGACAATGCGGGAGTAACTATACCTGTTGTTGAAGAACTTCCGGCGAATTCAGGAGAATATTTCCGGAAAGCGCTGATCAAACCGACAGGTTTCAGGGAATACGATGTACGCTGGCTGGTCGAAAAGGAATTGAATTACAACGGGGTTTTGACGCTTGGCGCCGGATACGGCACACTGCTCCGGACCGATTTTAATATTGATGAAATTATTGTGGGGCATGATTTCAGACAGTATTCGGAAAATATCAAAAATGCCTTTGTTGTCGGTCTGCTTGGAAGCGGAATGAAGGTAGTCGATATCGGATTATGTGTGTCTCCCGGACTTTATTTTGCGCAGCATCATCTTGGTATTAAGGGCGGAGCAATGGTCACCGCGAGTCACAATGAGAATGGATGGACGGGTATTAAACTCGGTTACGGCCTTTCTCAAACACTCGGACCCGACGGTATTGCACGGTTTAAAGAGATCGTTTATTCGGGAAAATTCTTAAACGGGAACGGAACCTACCGGTCGGAAACCTCTATTGCTGAAGCGTATAGTAACGATCTTTTGAAAAAAATCGAGCGGAATAAAAAACTAAAAATTGTCGTTGCGACCGGGAACGGCACAGCCGGTCTTTTTACGCCGAAAGTTCTCAGGCGGGGAGGCCATGACGTCATAGACCAGCACGTCGATCTTGACTGGAATTTCCCGAATTTTAATCCGAATCCCGAAGATGTTTCATTTTTGAAGGATATCGGGAACAGGGTCAGGCAGGAACAGGCGGATATCGGTATCGGTATAGATGGTGATGGTGACCGGCTCGGGGTTGTTGACGAACGGGGCGAAGAGGTTTACAGTGATAAGATAGGCCTGCTGCTCGCACGTGATTTCGCCACAAAGCATTCAGGAGCGCTCTTCATTGTCGATGTGAAATCGACAGGGTTGTTCAAAGTTGACGACGTTCTGTCGGCCAATCACTGTTCAACGATTTATTGGAAAACCGGCCATTCTTATCTAAAGTCAAAAGTGCGTGAAGAAAAAGCGCTTGCCGGATTTGAAAAGAGCGGCCATTTTTTCTTCAATGAGCCGCTCGGAAGAGGATACGACGACGGCACACTTTCCGCAATAAATTTTTGCAATTTTCTGTCACGGCAGCATCACTCTGTTTCGGAACTGCTTGCCGGTCTTCCGTTGTCGTATCAGACTCCGACGATGGCGCCGTTTTGCGAGGATACAGAAAAGTACAGCGTTGTGGACCGGATAACCGGAATATTCCAAAAGGTAAAGGACGAAAACGGCAGGGTTGCAGGTATCGCGATAGATGAGATCATTACGGTGAACGGGGTGCGCGTCCATTACGAAGATAAAAGCTGGGGTCTGGTACGGGCGTCTTCGAACAAGCCTTCACTGGTCGTTGTGGCGGAATCTTTCACTACCCGGAAGAGACTGTACGATATCATTGATGACATCACCGGAAAACTTGACGCAACCGGAAAGGTCGGAACATGGGACCAGTATCTTCCTGCCTATCCCGGAGAAGATTGATTCATATTATTTTACCGGCATAATTTGTGAACAATACCGGTATAATGCCTTAATTGCCAAATGACCTTTTCATTAGAAAAACTTCCGAATTTCGCGGGCAGACCCGGACCGCTCCTGTTAATTATTATGGACGGCATAGGTATCGGCAGGAGCGACGATTCGAATGCGGTCCACTGTGCGAATACTCCGGTACTGGACCGTCTCAGCGGACTGCCGTTGAAAATAAAACTCAAAACACATGGCTCTTCGGTCGGTCTGCCTTCAGAAAGCGATATGGGAAACAGTGAAGTAGGCCACAATGCAATCGGCGCCGGACGGGTGTTCGATCAGGGTGTAAAACTCGTAAAAAGATCGATCGAATCGGGGACACTGTTTGCTACCGGCCTCTGGAAAGATATCGTGAACCGGGGAAAACAGGGAGGCGCTATCCATTTTATCGGGCTGTTATCCGACGGGAACGTCCATTCACACATTAATCATCTGTTCACCCTGGTGAAAGAATGTGCCTCAGGCGGTATACCGAAAGTACGCGTACACGCACTGACCGATGGGAGAGACGTCGGTGGAAGAACAGCGCTCGATTATCTCAAACCGACTGAAGCTCTGTTGAGCGGCATCTCCGGCAATAAAGGATTTGACTACCGGATAGCTTCCGGCGGCGGAAGAATGAACGTGACGATGGACCGCTATAAAGCTGACTGGGATATTGTAAAAAGGGGTTGGGAAGCACATGTGCACGGAATCGGGAGGAAATTTAGGTCCGCTTCAGAAGCTGTTGCGGTTCTGTACGACGAGGATAGTGATAGTAACGATCAATATCTTGACGCCTTTGTTGTCGTTTCCGGGGACGGTAGTCCTGTCGGGCAGATTACGGACGGCGATGCGGTCATATTCTTCAATTTCAGAGGGGACCGTGCTATAGAGATATCACAGGCATTTGAAAATTCCGAGTTTAATGAATTTGACCGGGGCGCTGTTCCCGACGTCCTGTTCGCCGGAATGCTCGAATACGATGGCGACCTTCATATACCGAAGAATTTTCTTGTGCCGCCGCCGCATATTGACAGGACCATATCTGAATATTTATGTGCGGAAAAGGTGTCGTCGTTCGCTATCTCCGAGACGCAGAAATTTGGACATGTCACCTATTTCTGGAATGGGAACAAGTCAGGATATATCGATGAAGACCTGGAAACGTACATAGAGATACCGTCAGACAGGATACAGTTCGAAAAAGCGCCGAAAATGAAAGCATTCGAGATCACCGGTACATGCACCGAACTTCTCGAATCGGGCAGGTACCGGTTTGGCAGAGTGAATTTCCCCAATGGCGATATGGTCGGACATACGGGAGTGTTTGATGCCGCCGTAACTGCTGTTGAGACCGTGGATGAATGTGTCGGCAATTTGCTCACTACTGTTGAAAAGCTGAAGGGGATAACGATCGTTACTGCCGATCATGGGAATTCCGACGAAATGTTCACCACGGTAAACGGCATAAAGACAGTTAAAACATCCCATACACTCAATCCTGTATGGTTTTATATTCACGATTCGATATATAGCGGCGAATACGGTATGGCAGATATTTCAGAACCCGGATTAACAAATATTTCCGGAACTATCCTGAACCTGCTGGGCTTTGAAAATGTTGAATATTACGACAGATCTCTCATAGAGTTCAAGTAATTTATTGGAATTTTTGGAAAACGTTTTTGAATTTAACAAAGAATTAATTACTGTTCAGTGCCGGTGCGGGAATACCGGGTTGGAAAATAACGGATACTCATGGGAATAGCGCCGGTGCACGTGTGTTCTTTTGTAGAGAATTTCCCGGTGGCATGAATGATGTATTGAGCCGGACCGGTATTCGATAACTGCACATTGATAAATCGAAGAGTTAACCCATCTCTAATTGTTCTTCAATGGTTGGGGAAATTAATTGTAAAATTACTTTAATCATACACATTCACGATTTCTCTAATACGAGTGGAGTGCTATTATGGTTTCTCAGAACAATGCAGCTCATGCAACATTCGGCGTAGAAGACCAGGGTATAGTAAACCCCGGGAAAGTACACCGGAATCTTTCGACACCTGCGCTTTATGAAGAAATTATTCGGCGAAACGAGGCCCATATGTCTCACGATGGACCGGTAGTCGTGCTTACCGGCGTACATACGGGCAGGTCTGCAAAGGATAAATTCATCGTCAAAGAGTCCTCCAGCGAAGACAGGATTTGGTGGGGAAAGGTAAATGTTTCGATCGAATCCGACAAATTCGACCGGCTGCACCGCCGGTTGTGCAGCTTTCTTGAGGGGAAGGACATATTTATCCAGGATTGCTTCGTCGGAGCAGACTCGGCATACCGGTTGCCCGTTCGCGTTATCACTCATAAAGCCTGGCATAGTCTGTTTTCTCATCATATGTTTATCAGGGCGAAAAATGCAGAAGAGTTAGCATCTCACAAACCTGAATTCGTCGTCATGCAGGCATCGGACTTTCTGGCCGAACCGGAAAGGGACGGCACCCGGTCGGGGACATTTATAATGGTAAACTTCGCCAAACGGCTGGTCATCATCGGCGGATCAAGTTATGCCGGAGAGATTAAAAAATCCATATTTACAATTATGAATTACCTGCTTCCTCAGAAGAATGTTCTCTCGATGCACTGTTCGGCCAATGTCGGCGCTTCCGGTGATAGTGCGCTCTTTTTCGGCCTGTCTGGAACGGGAAAAACAACGTTGTCGGCAGACCCGGAACGTCGGCTTATCGGGGATGATGAGCACGGCTGGAGTGATGACGGTATCTTTAATTTCGAGGGCGGATGTTATGCGAAAGTCATCAGATTATCCCAGGAAGCAGAACCGGAAATTTTTGAAACGACACGCACGTTCGGGTCCGTCCTTGAAAATGTGGTTCTTGACATGGATACACGCAGGATCGATCTCGATGATGATGTCTATACGGAGAATACGCGATGTGCTTACCCGATAGACCAGATCCCGAATATTGTCCCGGACGGACGGTCCGGCCATCCCAGAAATATCGTATTTCTCACCGCGGATGCTTTCGGGGTAATGCCGCCTGTAGCTAAATTAACGAGAGAACAGGCTATTTATCACTTCCTTTCGGGATATACCGCAAAGCTTGCAGGCACTGAGAAAGGTGTCACGGAACCGAGCGCAACATTCAGCACGTGCTTCGGAGCGCCGTTCATGTCGCTGCATCCGTCGGTATATGCGAAACTACTGGGTGAGAAGATCGAAAAACACAATGTGAACTGTTATCTCATAAATACCGGGTGGACCGGAGGGGCATACGGCGTCGGTAGCAGAATCCGCATTCAGGATACCCGCGCGATCGTCCATTCCGCTCTCGATGGTTCACTGTCAGAAATTCCTTCGGAACCGGATGAGATTTTCGGCCTTAACATCCCCAGAGAATGTCCGAATGTTTCTGCCGAGATATTAAAACCGCAAAATACCTGGAAAAACAAAAACGAATACATTTCTAAAGCGAAAGAACTCGCAGCAGCTTTCGAATCGAACTTTAAATATTTAGAGCCGAGTGTTTCGGATGCTGTGAAAAACATAGCTATCAAGGCGTGATCACCGGGTCAAATCGCTTTTACGTGAAATAGTGAAAGTACGTGCACAATTCACATTTCAGGTTATATGATCAGAAAAGAATTCATATACACATGGGAATGGGAGCTGAATTCTTCTCCAGAGTCTCTCTGGCCGTATGTTTCAGATACAAATCGCTTTAATCAAGATTCAAAACTTCCCTCAGTAACCTATGCATCCGGAAAGGATTCGGAGCTCTTATTAAATAGAAAACTGCAGTTTTCCTTTTTGGGAGTAAAAGTCGAATACGAAGAATTCCCGTTTGAATGGGTCAAACCGCATTTCTTTACATTGATCAGACAGTATAGCAAGGGTCCGGTCACAGAACTTCACGTCAAAGCGGAACTGAAACCCCGTCCGGAAGGGGGGACGACACTTATATACACCGTTCGGACGTCGGCACGTTCGTTTTTTGCAGCGCTTATGATCCCGGTCACTATTGGAATAGTGAATGCAAGAAAATTTGAGAGCGTATTCAGGAAATTTGACGTGCTTGCACAGCGAAAGGAACCGTCTCTTGAACCTTCTTCTGAAGCTGTTCCGAAAATCCGTTATACCCCGAATGGAAAAGCCAGATTGAACAGTGTTTGTTCAGACTGCAAAAAACAGGTTGACGATACCGAAATTGTCGATAAAATAAGCGATTTTATCGCTACAGCGCCGGATATGTCGGTTCTGCGAATCAAACCATATATTCTCGCCGACAAATTGGGGAATCCGAGAAAAGATGTTCTCGAGCATTTCCTGTATGCAACCCGGGCCGGAATGGTTGATTTTCAATGGGATCTAATGTGTCCGTTGTGCCGTGGAACCAAAGCAAGCAGCAAACATCTCAAAGATATGGAGTCGGATGTTCATTGCAATACATGTAATATTAACTTTAAGACACAGTTTGACCGCTCTGTTGAATTGACATTTAAGCCGAATCCCTCAATCCGGGATATCGAAGTAAACGAATTTTGTGTTGGCGGCCCGCAGGTCACACCACATATTTATGCGCAGCAGATGATCCAGCCGAATGAGCAGAGAACAATCTATCCGGTATTGAATAGCGGGAGTCACCGGTTACGGACATTTGATAAAGAAGTCGACCGATTTTTTGAAGTTAATGATGCAGGCAGTCAAGAGGCGACATTTTCTGTAAATGAGACAGAAGACATACCGGACACTATACAGCTGACCGAACGTCCGGTTGTCCATCTCGTGAACAATTCTGATGAGGCAAGACTCTTTATTATTGAACACATCAGATGGAGAGATGATGCGGTCATCGCAGGGGATGTAATTTCGCTGCAACTCTTTCGAGACCTGTTTTCAGATGAAGCTCTCCGTCCGGGAGAGCAGGTATCTGTCGGGACGGTGACAATACTGTTTACCGATCTGAAAGGATCGACAAAAATGTACCGGGAGATCGGAGATGCCCCTGCATTCGGGAAAGTGATGGACCATTTTGATGTGCTTAAAAATGCAATTAGTATGGAAAAAGGAGCGATCATTAAAACCATCGGAGATGCTATTATTGGGGTCTTCACCAATCCGGCAGCCTGTTTACGGGCAATATTAAACGCTCAAAAAGCGTTTTCCACGGCTGAAGGAGACAGACGACTGCGGTTAAAAGCCGGAATTAATACCGGACCGTGTATCGCAGTAACGTTAAATGGCCGGCTCGACTATTTTGGCACTACGGTTAATATGGCGGCACGCCTCGAAGGATTTTCAAATGGAGGGGACGTTATTCTGTCGGATACAGTTTACAGGGATATGGAAGTGCCGCGTGTTGTGTCACAATATTCATTGGGCGTCGAACAATTTGATGCAGAATTAAAGGGTTTTGATGAAGAAAATTTCCAACTGAGACGTCTCTGTATGAAAATGTAGAGCGTGAGTATTTTGAACAGCAGTGTATATGGTATGATCGCAGAAAATTCTTGTAAATAATAACAAAAAGGGACGGCCATTTTGCCCGTCCCTTTTCATTGTATTGAAGGAGGAAAGATGAAAATTTACTGGAATAGCGCCAGAACGTTCTGCGGCGCGATATTCGATTGAGCCAATTGCGCCGTTGCCGTCTGCTGTAATATCTGGAGCCGTGCCGATTCGACCTGCTCCCTGGCAATGTCGGCATCCAGAATACGGCTCTTCGCTGCCTCGGTATTCGTGATCCCGATTCGGAGCGTGGCTTCTTTAACGGTCAGCCGCGCTATGATAGCGCCAATATCCTGCAGGGTGGCCGATATGAGATCGATGGCAGTATCAACGGCATCCTGAGCTAATGCGGCGCTCGCAGCAGAGAAAACATTATTTGCTACATTAACAGATTGAATTCCAAGCCCGGTAGCGTTGCTGTTCGCAGTTATGCTGAAGAAAAGTGTGTCTGTACTTCCTTCACCGGTCTGGAAGGATTTATTGATGTATGTCCCGTCCAGCAGGACGTTTTTATTGAACTGTGTTTCTTCGACAATATCGTTGATTTCTTCAGTAAATTGCAAAATCTCCGATCTGATTGCATTTCTCTCGCTTTGACCAAGCGTGTCATTCGCCGCCTGGATAAGTTTTTCTTTCATCCCGCATCCCGACGAGGATATTACTGACATTTATCAGACCACCCTCGGCAATGGAGAGGACGTTTTTCGATGTGCCGCCCCCCCCCATTATCGAGAGCGGCGCCTAAACCTCGAATACGGGCATCCAAACGGCGCGTAATAACGAAATTTGCGGGGTCATCCGATACTTCATTGATTCTCAGACCCGTTGCAAGTTTTAACTGCCGTTTTTCCAGGTCAACGTTCACCCGCTTCAAAGCAGCAAGAGCGTTAAAAGCCGCTATATTGGTGTTTATACGGGTTGCATCTCCTAATGCCATTTGTTACCTCCTTTTACCAGCCAAGAGATGGTTTCATATTCTCTCGATCAGAATATTTTCTTATAAAAAGTTAAACATTATTCACTATAAGAATAACCGCTTAACTATTAGGGCAATGAACGTGCCAGAATTTATAGATTGCCATGTAAAATGATTGTAACCATTTGTTAATATAGTATTTACAAGTATCATACAAATTGAATAAAACATTGTTTCGTTTCATTTCAATTGTGTTGGTAGGAAGAATTTATTTTCCTGATCAAGATAATGGGTAAAATTTTCCTCTACCCGTATCATAGTAGGAAGAGAATAGACGATTGCCGGAGCCGGCTTGAATTCACAGTAATTTTTTAAAAATAATTAGTGACAAGAGGTATTTATTTTTGTATATTCATCATCCATAAGTAGTTAAAAATATTTAATTTCTACACTTTCTTAACATATATCTCTTTTGAATCGGGTCGAGGACACTATGGAAACATTGGTAAAGAAAGACATAGTTCAAGCAGTTTCTGATTCTACCGGACTGGGAAAAGATAAAGTTGCCATGATTGTTGACGGGGTGTTCAAGACGTTGACGGAATTTTTAAAAGATGCCGATCCCGAAGTCAGGATTGAGATTCGTGGTTTCGGGGTGTTGGGCATAAAAAAAGCCAAAGCGAAACCAAAAGCCCGAAACCCTCGTACCAATGAAATAATTTTTGTTCATCCGCACAGAAAAACATTTTTCAAACCCGGCAGGATTCTGAATCATTCTCTTCAAAACCCCAATCAGTAATTCTTAATTATCAATTCTCAAATACTGCATTGATCGATAACCGCTTTTCATTGCGTAACCGACAAAAAATTCCTATATTCAACAGTTTATAATCTTCAAAAATGACGATTGTAACCGGCTTGTATGGCAAAAGTATCATCGAAAGCGGATTGGGAAAATTTCTGGAGCCGGGATAGAAGCGTCGAGGAAATTTATCCGGCCTCCGCGAGCATACTTCGTAATTTGTTTGAAGTTGCCGATGTGCAGGGACTTAAGATCCTTGAAGTTGGTGCGGGTACGGGGCGAGACAGTATTAAACTCAGTGAGCGGAACGCAGTGGTAACCGTTCTGGATTTTGCGGACAATGCGCTTTACAAGGTGCAACAGGCTCTTGATATAACCGGAGGAAAGCTCAATCTGGTTCGCGGGGACGGACTGATATTACCGTTTGACGACGAAAGTTTTGATATTGTTTTCCATCAAGGTCTGCTGGAGCATTTTCATGATCCTCAATCGCTGCTTCAGGAAAATGTCAGAGTACTTAAAAAAGGCGGGTATCTTCTTGTCGATGTTCCTCAGACCTACCATATTTATACAATTATTAAACATATTCTCATAAAACTTGATAAATGGTTTGCAGGCTGGGAGACCGAATTCACGATCGGTTCCCTGAGAAAACTGTTTTTGCAGAACGGCTTGACAATACGTCGGGAATACGGGGATTGGATGGTTCCCTCTCTATTTTACAGGATAGCGAGAGAGCTGTTAAAACTTGCCGGTATACGGCTTCCGATGTACCCCAAAAGTATTCCGGTCTTGAAGACACTCCGCCGTTTATGCAGATCCTGTTTATTACATAAGAAGTTTTCCATGTATACCTTTTTAACCATAGGGATTATCGCTCAGAAAAAATGAAGCGGGCCGTACATATTGTTTCGGCAGCGATTACATTTTCGGTATCGCTGATTGTCTATGTTGTTACTCTTTCACCGACGGTCTCATTGTGGGATTGTGGGGAGTTCATTACCTGTGCGGTAACTATGGGAATCCCGCACCCGCCCGGCGCTCCGCTTTATCTTATGGTGGGAAAAGTTTTTAGCATTCTGCCTTTCGGTCCTGATGACGCTTACAGGGTGAACTTGATATCTGCCCTGTCAACGGCTTTGGCGGTGATGTTTCTCTATCTGATACTGGTTATATTAATAAAAGCATACCGGGGGGAACCGAAAGGGTTTGCAGAAAAAATGTCAGTGTATGGTGGGAGTGTGCTTGGCGCTTTAACGTTTGCATTTACCGACACGCTCTGGTTCAATGCCGTAGAATCCGAAGTGTATGCCCCGAGCATATTATTCACTGCATTGACCCTCTGGTTTGCTTTGAAATGGATGGAAAACAGGGATGATCCTTCCTCTTTGAAGTATCTTCTTGCATGCGTGTATTTAGCAGGTCTGACCATAGGAGTGCATTTGCTCAATATCCTCGTCGTACCGACGATTCTATTTTTAGTTAGTAAATATAAACCAGATCTGATCATGGATCTTATAAGCAATTCGAGACTTCGGCTGATCGTAATAGTGTTGCTGTGTATTGGGTGGACAAGTTACATTATGATATACACCCGTGCAGGGCTTGGCCCGGTCATAAATGAGAACGATCCGTCGAACTGGGAGCGTTTCTACAGTTATTGGAACAGAGAACAATACGGAACGGAGAGTTTATTTGCATCGGTTTTTCCCCGCAAGGCCCCTCTCTGGATTTACCAGATAAAAAAAATGTACCTCCGCTATTTTGCCTGGAATTTCATAGGCCAGGGTACGGTTTTCGGTCCCGACAGATTTATCATCGAAACATTTAGCCCGAAGGGGCTGTTTTTTATGCCGTTCCTTTTAGGGATTGCCGGAGTCTGGCACCATTTTAAAAACGATCTGCCTAGAGCATTTGCAATACTGATACTGTTCATATTTACCGGTATTATGATAGTGTTGTATCTTAACCAGCCCGATCCTCAGCCGAGGGAGCGTGATTATGTATATGTCGGGAGCTTTTTTGCGTTCTCGATATGGATAGGGATCGGAATATCCTGGATCATAGCTAAAGTGGGAGAGACTTTCAGGGCATTCCGTACTATTCAGAAACCTGCGGTGTTGGCGGCGTTCTCTCTCTGCTTATATATGGGGCCGGCTATAGAATTTGACCACAATTTTGATTCTCACGATAGAAGAGGGAACTATATGGCATGGGATTATGGCTACAATATCCTGCAATCATGTGAAAAGGACGGCATCATCTTTACGAACGGAGATAACGATACATTCCCGATCTGGTATCTTCAGGAAGTGGAAGGTATACGCAAGGATGTCAATATCGTCAATCTGAGTCTTCTGAATACGAACTGGTATATCAAGCAGTTGAAATATGGCAATCCTGCGGTCCCTGTCACATTGTCCGATAATGAAATAGAAGCGATTGCCCCTCGTGTCTGGACTGAACGGTCCGTCACTGTTCCGGTTCCTGCATCAGCATACAACACTTATAGTAAAGACGTCCATGAAAAATTTGACTTACTGGAAATTACCGCCGATACGGTAATGTCATTTAACGTGGCTCCCACGTTTACGACACCGGACGGCAATCAGACCGGATTACGGGTACAGGACATTCTGTTAGAACATATTATTCGCGCAAACAACTGGGAAAGGCCTGTCTATATAGCGATGACCGTGTCGGAAAAAAATAAGTTAGGTCTGCACGAATATCTCAGGACAGACGGACTTGCTTTTAAACTTGTACCGTTCAGTAACCGGTATCTGGCAGTTGAGCTCCTGACGTCGAATATCATTGATGTGTTCAGGTATCGGGGTTATAACGATCCGGATGTCTATTTTGACCGTACTCAGAAAGATATGCTCCAGAATTTACGGGTAGCATTTTTCAATGCATCAAATTTTTATTCTACAAATCAGATGGTGGACGAAGCTGCCCGGCTTCTTGGTGAAATGGAACAGCGAATTCCGGCTGATTTAATACCGTTTCCGGATTATCGGACCCGGTTGCAGATAGCGCAGCTCTATTTTAGAAATAATGAAATGGAAAAAGTGGATGAAATCCTTGATGAGATCCTCGCACAGGACCAGACAGACATTCAAAGCAAGAAAGATGTTGCAAGGATTTATGCCGTGTACATGGGAGATTACAGGAAGGCAGCTGAGCTGCTCACGGAATATCTTCAGGTCAATCCTTTTGAACCGGATGCATATTCCTTGTTGATATCTGCCCTGAGGGATGATAATAAATACACCGATGCGCTCTTGTATATAAGAAAATGGCTGGATCAATATCCGAACGACACAAACGCTCAGTCCCTCCTGAAAAACATTGAACAGCTTCAGGCAAATGCGGACTCGACCGAATAAGATAAGGCCTGTTATACGATGAGTAAAATTAGCGGCACAATCATTAAGCTGATAATTAGCATTCTACTCCTGTATTTTCTTTTTAACAAATATAATGCAGAAACCATATACCGTACTTTCATCCAATTTGAGGGAGTCTGGGTTCTGACTGCTCTGGTGTTAATGATTGTCAGTAACATTTTCGGAACGTTCCAATGGAACACTATATTAAAGAATTTATCTATCAATCTGCCTCTCCGGCGTGTTTTTGCTTACTATTTTACCGGATTGTTTTTTAACAATTTTCTTCTGAGTTTCATCGGGGGGGATATTGTCAGAGTGTATGATATAAGAAAAACCTCCGGGAGCAATTCCGCGGCAATATCCACTGTTCTCATGGACAGGTTCATCGGATTTTTAACACTGTCCACGATCGGGGTGGCCGGTATCTTTTACCTGATCGGCAGATTGGATTCTATGGTTGTGCTCTGGGTATTTCCGGTCATTTTTTTTACGATGCTCTTTGCCGTATTACTACTGTTTAAAAAGCCCCTCGCAAAGCGTTTTGAGGCTATCGGAATGAAAATTGTCCCAGAGCGTGCTCAAGAAGCGATACGGGAAATATATAATTCGATGAATGATTATGGAAAGCATCCCCTTCTGCTATTGAAAATTTTTATCTTGGCCCTGTGCGTTCAGACTGCCCGTGTTGGTACTCACTACTGCCTGGCGCGGTCTATCGGAGTATCGATAAATCTCGCATTTTTCTTTCTGTTCGTTCCGGTCATAACTCTGGTAATTGCCCTTCCGCTTTCTTTCGGCGGTATCGGAATGCGTGAATGGTCGGCAGCGGAATTGTTTAAATTTGCGGGTGTCGCAGGTGAGGACGCCGTGCTGTTCGAAGGAATGGCGTATATTGTCGCTATACTGTGCAGCTTACCCGGAGGGCTCGCATTTGTATTCAGGAAGCATTAAATATTTCAGGAAAATTTCCGCCAGACTGTTACTCTTCATTGCAGGGATGAATATACTTGCAATCTCTTCGTGTGACTATAAATCTCCGGCATTAGGTCCGTTTGAAGATATAATCGTTTTTGCGGAAAACAATGACTGGAACTATGCAGCAGAAATAGTACATGCCGTTTACGAGCGGGAAGCAATAACTCCTCAAATAGAGAAAACGTATAACGTATCTCACCCGGAATTTGAAAATCGGAACATCTATGAAAAACACCATACAATTATCATTCTTGGAACCCTGGAGAGCGGATCTGAGATCGAAGAGCTTTTTAATGATTTAATGACTCCCCGGGAGATGAGCGACATAGAATCGGGCGAAATATTTTACCTGCAAAAGCGGGATGTATGGGCGTCAGGCCAATATGTCCTGATTCTGGCCGCTCCGACGAAAGAAGAACTCTTGTTTCACATATCACAAAACAGCTCAGCCCTGTTTAAGATGGTTGACAGAGAATCGAAAAATTATCAGAAAAATGAAATGTTTGCACGGTTGGAGCAGGTTGATCTTTCAAAGGAAATTTTTGAAAAGTACGGTTTCACATTCAGAATACAGCACGATTATTTCATGAAAGAATGGCCGGATAGCAGTACCGTGTTTCTCAGGAGGTTCGATCCTGAAAGGATGTTGACAATTCACTGGGTCGACACAACCGATGCCGGTTTTATTCCCCGCGACTGGGTTATAGAAAAACGACAGGAACTTGGAAGGAAACTGCTTGACGGCAGGATAATGGATGTCGATTCGTCCGGATTTTCGATCGATACGTTTGCAGATTATAGCGCGCTCGTTTACAGGGGAATATGGATAAATCCTGAAAAGATCATGGGAGGGCCATTGGTCATCTATACGTTTTATGATGAAACGACAGGAAGAGTGTATATGGTCGATCTCTCGGTCTTCGCTCCTGCATTCAGCCGGGAAAAAGTGCCGTTCATACGACAACTTGAGATCATGGCCGGGACGTTTACAACTAACCCGCGGAACGTACCACGTTGACAATTTTAATTGTGCCGGAACGCAAAAATTAATGATAGAAATCAGGAACTTGTTGTACTGTATAAATGTTGAAGCAATTGTGTTAGACAGTCTGTTCAGGTTTCAGTAGTTAAGGAAGTTTTTATGCCGGATATAACGTTTATTGCAGCATTTTTTGCAGGGGTGATCTCGTTTATTTCTCCGTGTGTACTGCCTCTTGTTCCAGCATATATTTCAATAATGTCGGGAGTGTCTCTTGAAGAGCTTGTAAATGATAATTCGGCAAAGAAAAAGACAAAGATCCTTATAAGCTCACTTGTATTTATTCTTGGTTTTTCTTTGGTCTTTGTGCTGCTTGGGGCATCCGCTACCTATGTCGGCAAGTTTCTTTTAACACGAATGACCATTATCAGAATTATTGCAGGCGCTGTGATCATTACATTCGGGATGCATTTGACAGGTATCTTTAAGATCAAATTCTTGTTGTATGAAAAGCGGATCAACAAACAACGATCAAAGGTCGGTTACATCAGTACATTCTTTATCGGCATGGCATTTGCGTTCGGATGGAGTCCCTGTTTAGGTCCAATTCTTTCGGGTATACTCGGAATTGCGGCCATGAAAGAGCATGTTTCTCAGGGGATGGTTCTTTTATCCGTTTACTCTCTTGGTCTGGGCCTTCCTTTTTTCCTCACGGCGATCGCTACAAATTATAGCATAGGTGTATTTAAACGCATAAAAAGACATATGCACCTTGTTGAAATCGTGAGCGGTATTTTTCTTATAATTATAGGTGTTCTTATACTGTTCGATTTCTTTACAATATTATCGAGTTACACTAATAAATGGTTCCCGTTCCTGCAAAATATCGGCTAAGAGAATTGTAGTATGTATAAAATCGGACCGGTATCGGCAATTGTGCTCTTGTTTCTGTTAACGTGTATCATAAACTGTTCTGATGGAAGTGGGGAAGTCTACGAGGTAGACGGGGTATATACTTTTTCACTGATGGGACTCGATGGCGATACCAAAAATTTTGCAGATCTTCGAGGAAAAGGAGTAATGTTGAATGCGTGGGCCACCTGGTGTGCGCCATGTCTCGAAGAGATACCGATATTCACCGGATTATACGACAAATATAAAGATAAAGGTCTGGAAATATGGGGAGTTTCGACCGATATCGAGGGGAAAAGCGTTGTTGAGCCGAAAGCAGAGGAATTAGGCATCAATTATCCCGTTCTTCTGTCAAAATCGGCTGAATTGACCGGAATGCTCGGTGTATCCTTTCGTGGTTTACCGGTTACAATTTTTTTCGATCCGCAGGGGAGAATATCCTATACGCATATCGGCTCTGCCGATGCATATCTCGATGAAGAGGCAGGCGAAACTCTTGCAGTATGGTTCGAGAAAAAGATACTGAAAATTCTTCCGTGATCTCTCTACGGGTTATTTCCTGTGGAGTCCCCTCGACGGTAATTATAGTTTTGTCCTGTTTCCCGACACACCGTTTTTCTTTGAAAAACCTCACTATAAAATACATATACCAGACCGGATTTTATAATAACCTTCCATACCAGTTCCTCAATAAAAGAAATGCCTGGCGTTCACGGCCTTTCCAGTCTATTCTTAGATAATTCATCTGAAAAGTATTGAGTAAATGTAAAAATTCCCGTATATTGTCCGCTTTGTAAAAAACGTAATCATTGAAAATCAGGGAAAGATCGATAAAGAGTTGAAAAATGTTTGTGAATAAGAATTCTGTTAAGCTGATCGACATACTTCTCTTTTCCGTAGCGGTTATTTGGGCTTTCAATTTTACTGCCGTTAAGATCGCATTACAGGAATTTCCTCCATTGGGTTTCAATACACTTCGATTCCTGGCCTCAGCGGTATTTTTTATGGTCTTTTACCATTACACAATAGGTGATTATGCCTTTGTAAAAAAATATTTTTGGAAACTCGTCCTGCTCGGTTTTGTGGGGAATACGCTGCTGCAGGTCTGTTTTGTATTTGGTGTCAAGTTCACCAGTGCAAGCAATGCCTCTTTCATGTATTCAACGGTACCGATGCTCGTCGCTTTTTTAAGTGCGGTTTTCAAATATGAAAAAGTCTACGTTCTTGCATGGATAGGCGTCGTTATATCATTTATGGGTATTGCCCTCGTAGTAAGCACTTCAGGTTCGGGATTGAATATCGGGGCCGGAAACATCTTTGGAGATATTCTTATTTTAGTCTGTGCGTTGCTCTGGAGCCTCTTCACGGTTTTATCAAAACCTTTGATACATGAGTCCTCAACGATAAAGGTTGTATCGCTGACGTTTGTTTTTGGAACGATCCTGCTTGTTCCTTTTGGCATGTATGACCTCCTGACGATGGACTATTCAGCAATATCATTGGAAGGCTGGGGCTATTTTACTTTTTCGTTTATTTTTGCAAACGTTTTTGCATATACGGTCTGGTTTTACGGTGTAGCGAAGATCGGTAATGTTCAAACTGCAATATATCAGAATATGGTGCCGGTTTTTGCAGTCTGTTTCGCAATGGTCTATCTGAATGAAAGACTTATAATGTCTCAAATTCTTGGCGGAATCGGGATTATAGGCGGAGTGACACTAACACGGTTATCCGCCACCGGAAACAGAACGGCCGGCAAATAAGAGTGCCCGGGACTATTTTTCTGCTAAAAAAAGTAATGATTATCGGGATACGTACGATTGTATAAATAAGAAGCGGCAGGATAAGAAGTTTTCGCTTGATTTTAAAAATTATAATTATTATATAGAACCTTTTAAACTATACTGATACATTTAAATCAATGGTCACTCAGAAATTTGACAATATTCACCGCCATCATCATACGCATCAGGCTGCTTACAACCGGATAATGGCGAGAGTATAGTTTCACGTTTTCAGTATAGTGAAAATTTAATTACCCGCCAGTGTCTGGTGGGTTTTTTGTTTTATAGCTACCATGGAGAGAGAAAATGAGTCTTGCTTTTAATAACGGTGACGGCAAATTTTTACGTTTGGGCCTTCCATCGGGAAGTCTGCAGGAGGCGACATTCGGACTTCTGGCAAAGGCCGGGTACAATTTCACTAAAAGTACGAGATCGTTAAGCCCATCGGTCGATGATGATGAATTGCAGGCAGTTTTGATACGGGCCCAAGAGATTGCCGGATACGTCGACAAAGGGATTTTTGATGCCGGTATCACCGGTAAAGACTGGATCATGGAAAATGATGCCGACGTGATAGAAATAACGGAACTGGCGTATTCAAAACAATCCATGAGACCGGTTCGGTGGGTGGTTGCGGTCCCTGTTGATTCAGACATTCAAAATATACAGGACCTCAAGGGAAAGCGAATAGCGACTGAACTTGTAAATGCCACCCGGAGATTTCTTGACGAGCACAGGGTCGACGCTTCAGTGGAATTTTCCTGGGGGTCCACTGAGATAAAATCTCCTATTCTGGTCGATGCTATTGTGGAAGCAACCGAAACGGGAAGATCGCTCAAAGAAAACAACCTTCGTATTGTCGATACGGTGCTCACATCGACGCCCTGGCTCATCGCGAATAAAAAGAGCTATAAAGATCCGTGGATACAAAATAAAATAGACCAGATTGCGCTGCTCGCAGAAGGAGCGTTGAATGCTCAAGATAAAGCCGGTCTGAAATTCAATCTGCCAAAAAACAAGATCAAGACCGCCCGGAATCTCGTGCCTGCCATGAAAGATCCAACAGTTTCATCACTCCTCGACGAAAACTGGGTTGCGCTTGAGATAATAATCCTCGAAAAAGAAGTCCGCACTATTATTCCTGAATTGAAAAAAATCGGAGCGCGGGATATCGTTGAATATCCCTTAAATAAAATCATATATTAATTGTTGAACGAAATGAAAATATTAAAATCAAAAAAAGCGGTGAATGAATTTTGGTTTTCCTCAGGGGAAAGCTCAAACGAAGAAACCGCTGAAACCGTACGGAAGATCATCACTGATGTACGAACCCGGAAAGATGCTGCACTCAAAGAGTACACTTTTAAATATGATGGGACGCAGGTCGCCTCATTCAAGATAAGCGTCGAAGAGATTGAACGGGCTCAAAAAGGTCTGGATCCCGATTTGCGGGATATATTTTTGCAGGCTGCGGATAACATCCGCACGTTTCATGAGCGGCAGAAACCGGATTCATGGTTGGAAACAGATAAAGACGGGATCACACTCGGTCTGCGGTATTCTTCCGTAGAGTCTGCTGGTGTCTATGTGCCGGGGGGGAGGGCCGTCTATCCGTCCACAGTGCTGATGAACTGCATACCCGCTCAGGTTGCGGGAGTTTCGCGGATAGCGATCGCCACTCCACCGGGCGGGAATGGGAAGATATCTCCGTATATACTCGGTTGCGCAGGACTGTTGGGTATATCCGAAGTGTATAGCATCGGGGGAGCTCAGGCAGTTGCGGCCCTTGCATACGGGACGGAATCGGTTCAACCGGTGGTAAAGATCACTGGTCCCGGGAATAAATATGTTAATGAGGCAAAAAAACAGGTTTTCGGCAGAGTCGGGATCGATCTTCCCGCAGGGCCTACGGAACTTGTCATAATGGCTGATGACTCTGTTCCCGTACAATACGTGGTATGGGATATCGCCGCACAGGCTGAACACGGCCCTGATTCTAAAACCCTTGTGATAACAACTTCAAAAGCGCTTTTCAGCAATTTCCAAAAGGAATTGGCGGTGGCGGTTGAACGTTCTCCAAGAGGTGATATAATCAAAAGTTCGACAGAAAGAAACGGCGGATTGATCCTTATTGGCTCCATGCATGAGGGCATCGATATAATTAACGATCTTGCACCGGAGCACACCGAATTAATGGTAAGCGATGATGAAAAATTATCGAAGGAGATACGGAACTCCGGCGCACTCTTCTTGGGTTCTCATACGCCCGGAGCCGTGGGCGATTATTGGGCGGGACCGAATCACACCCTGCCTACCGCCGGGACTGCCCGGTTCGCGTCACCGCTTACCGTACTTGATTTCATGAAATGTACTTCTATTACAGGGTATTCAAATGAAGCATTAGCGAAAATTTCAAAAGCTGTCAGCGCTTTCGCCAGGGCTGAACAGCTGTATGCGCATGCTCGATCAGTGGAGGTCAGAAATGGATAGTTGGCGTAACGTCATCAAACCGGGTATCAGGAATGGCGCTGCATACAATTTTAATGCAAAACCCGGTATTAAGCTTGACCAGAATGAAAGTCCTTACGATATCCCCGCCGGGCTGAAGCAGAAGATTTTCGACAGGGTTAAAAAAAAGGCCTGGAACAGATATACCACGATGTTAAGCGACCCGCTTAGGGAAGCGTTGAGCTCAAAACTGGATATCCCGGTTGAGCACATCGTTGTCGGCGTGGGTTCCGATGAAATGATCCATATCGCGATGGTAATGGTGCTCGGACAAGGAAAAACGGTCCTGTATCCCGTTCCGACCTTTCCTCTGTACAGTATAAATGCCAGGAATCTTGAGGCTGAGCAGATAACACCGCGGTTAGGCGCCGGTTTTTCATTTCCCATCGACGAAATCCTGAATACAATACGGAATAAACAGGTTGAACTTATTATCCTGACTTCTCCAAATAATCCAACGGGGAACAGCATGGAATTGTCCGATATGGAAGAAATTGTCAAGGCAGCCAAAGGGCTTGTACTCATAGATGAAGCATATCATGAATTCTGCGGAAAGACTGCTTTGAGCCTTCAGAAAAAATACAAAAATTGTATTATCCTCCGCACATTTTCCAAGGCGCTCGGTATTGCGGGTCTGCGTGTGGGATATTGTATTGCGGACCCCTCCGTTGTCGAATATCTTCACAAGGTCAGACTGCCGTTCAGTTTGAATCTCTTCTCGGAAACAGCGGCTGTTACTTTACTCGAACACGACGATCTCATTAAACGCAATATTGCGAAGATCAACCGGAATAAAGCCGTTTTAATAAAAGATTTACAAAGTATGGGTACACTAAAAATTTATCCTTCGGATACGAATTTTTTTATTGCCGACGTCGGTAAGAACAGACCTGCAATTACAAACGAATTGGCACAGAAAGATATTGTTGTCCGGGATTTTTCCGGTCAGCCGTTATTGGAAAATTGCATCAGGATAACTGTCGGATCACGGGGAAATAACGAAAAGCTCGTCCGGACTATGAAAACCGTTTGTGATGGAGGGAATGCATGAGCAGTGTCAGCTGTACACCAGAGATGAAAAAATTTATTGCGGGAATTGATTTGCTGGTCTTCGATGTGGATGGCGTTCTCATTGATACCCGATTCTCATTTATAGCGACTATTGTCGATACGACCTGTTACTATATCAAATCCATTCTTGAATTGCCGATCGATTTGAGCTGCCTGTCTGTTGACGAAGCCTATAAATTCAAGCGATATACCGGCTATAACAACGATTGGGACCTGACTGAAGGAATGGTGATCTTTCAGCTCTTAAACTATAAAGGTGATGGCAAAAGTCAAAATTTTGATAATTTCCTGCAAAAAGCAGACGAAAAAGGCGGGGGATTACACGGCATTACGGCGGTTATTGAGGAAATCTGTGACCAGGAATCGTTACGCTGGATTCGGGGAAAGGTAGACAAAGAAAAGATAATAAGGGCTTTTCAGGAAATCTACGGCGGTGAACGGTATTGTGAATCCCTTTACGGTTTCAGGCCCGATATGTACAAAGGGGCGGGAAGTGTAGAATCGGAAATTGTCATGCTGGATCCCGGTCTTATGAAGCAATGGAAAGGTGAGGTTGGAATTTTGACCGGGCGCATGAAAAACGAGACCGAATTTGCACTGCGTATGCTCGATTTCAACAGTATCGACAGGGATTTGGTTCAATATTCGGATCGTGAGCTTCCCGATAAGCCCGATCCGGCGAAAATCATACGAATAATGCGGAGCGCACAGAGCAAAAATGCACTCTTTATCGGGGATTCAATTGATGACTATCTCACTGTTGTTAATTACGGTAAACTTGGGGAGCCGGGCAGGTTGAAATTCGGACTGGTTTCGGAATTGAATGAGGACTTTCCGGCAGACGCACAAAAATTCAAAGCCGGTTCAGTGAACGATTTACTGGATTTTATCATACATAACAACTCAAAAAACGGAATGATGCAGCAATGAAAAAGTCCGGGGGCACTCGTATGCGAAAAGCAACGGTATACAGAAAAACGAGCGAAACGGAAGTTTCCGTAATGCTCGATCTCGATGGATCGAAAAAAAGCGCAATCGATACCGGTATCGGGTTCATGGATCACATGCTGACCCTTTTTTCGTTTCACGGTGGATTTGACCTTGAGTTGACCTGCAAAGGAGATTTGAATGTCGACAGCCATCATACTATGGAAGACGTCGGGCTTGCACTTGGGCAGGTATTCAGGAAAGCGCTTGGACCGGATCCCCGGATCACCAGGTATGCTTTCAGCTTTGTCCCGATGGACGAAAGTTTGAGCAGAACGGTCATAGATATATCAGGACGGCCATATATTGTTTTTATCTGTACGTTCGAGCAGGAACGGCTTGGCGAGCTTGAAACCGAAACGATAAAAGAATTTTTTAAAGCATTTGCGCAGGAAAGCAAGATCAATCTCCATATTGTGAACCTGTTCGGTGAGAACAACCACCATAAAGTTGAATCGATATTCAAATCGTTCGGACGAGCGCTCTCAGAAGGATGCAGAGAGGTGCAGGGGGGTGTGCCCTCAACAAAGGGTGTGTTATGATAACGATAATCGATTATGGAGCGGGTAACCTTGCAAACGTTACAAATGCTCTTAACCATCTCGGTATCGGGTCGGAAATTGTTACAGAACCTGAACGTATATATAGTGCGGAAAAGATCATTCTGCCGGGCGTTGGTGCTTTCGCGCCGGCAATGGAGCGGTTAAAGACTTCGGGTCTGGCCGAACCTGTCAGCGAAAAAGCCCGCGCAGGAACACCCCTGCTTGGAATATGTCTCGGTATGCAGCTTCTTTTCACGGAAAGCGAAGAAGGGGGTCTGTGCCGGGGACTTGATCTGGTACCGGGAAGAGTTGTCAGATTTGAAGGCGCAATGAAAATACCCCACATGGGTTGGAATAGTCTGGAGTTTTCACGTGACGTCTCGTTGAATTCGGAGATCGGGAGTGGAAAGTATGCTTTCTTTGTGCATAGTTACCATTGTGTTCCGAAAAATGACGATTTTATTATAGCAAAAACAGAATATGGTACCCGTTTTGTTTCAATTGTTGGCCGGGATAGTATATTCGGGGTGCAGTTCCATCCGGAAAAAAGCCAGCAGACAGGACTGGCCCTACTGAAAAACTTTTGTTCTCTTTGATATGTTGCTAATACCCGCCATAGACATACGTGAAGGGCGCTGTGTCCGTTTGTTTCAGGGGAAATATGATGAAGTATCGGATTACGGCGGCGATCCCGTTGCGGTTGCCGTGGAGTTTGAAGTCCGCGGTGCACAAAGGATCCATGTTGTGGATCTTGACAGGGCC
Organism: bacterium; assembly: GCA_965240425.1. GTDB lineage: Bacteria > SM23-31 > SM23-31 > SM23-31 > SM23-31 > CBDFMG01. The sequence continues at coordinate 3,708,101 of OZ251221.1, read as the reverse complement.
GTAAAAGACACCGGCGGGAATTTCGACTTAATAAAAAACATCTGCGGATCTGTCGCTATTCCCGTGGAGTGTGGGGGCGGGGTCCGCTCCCCGAATGCGGCAAGTGACCTTATTGATGCTGGTGCGGCAGAGGTGATAGTGGGAACTGTAGTGATCAAGGACCCGGAAATTGCCGATGCGATAATTCAATCCGTCGGAAGCGATAGGGTCCAGATCGGATTTGACTTCTCCGGTACAAAACTTGCGGTCAAGGGCTGGAAAGAACTCGTTGAGGGTTCGATAGTTGACGAAATTAACCGGTGGCACGGCAGAGGTGTTCAGCGTTTCATTTTGACCGATATCACCAGGGACGGAACGATGGAAGGCCCGAATATAGACGCCTTCCAATCGATAGCGGAACAAACTGCGGTCAAAATTACTGCTTCCGGAGGCGTATCGAAACCGGAGGACATCCATCAGTTGCAGCGTCTTGAATCATCGGGTGTCGACAGGACGATTTCCGGAAAAGCCGTCTACGAAGGGACAATTCTGATAGAGGATTTTGTGTAATGCTCGCAGTGCGGATCATACCCTGTCTGGATGTGAAAGACGGACGTGTCGTCAAGGGAGTTAACTTTCAGGGACTTCAGGACGCCGGAGACCCGGTCAGCCAGGCAAAATATTACGATCGGGAAGGTGCAGACGAGCTTGTCTTTCTCGATATTACCGCCTCCAAAGAAAATAGAAAGACTGTGATCAATCTTGCACGGAACGTAGCAAAAGAGATTTTTATTCCTTTTACAATCGGCGGTGGTATTTCGACGGTTGAAGACATGCGGGAGATCCTTAAACAGGGCGCAGATAAAATATCGATCAATACTGCCGCACTGTTGAATCCTGACCTGATCAGCGAATCCGCCCGCATGTTCGGGTCGCAGTGTACAGTCGTTGCAGTCGATATAAAAAAGATCGGGAACGGTTGGACGGTGTATGCCTATGGGGGAGCAAAAGACATGAAGCGGGATGCACTCCAGTGGGTGAAAGAAGTGCAAGACAGGGGCGCCGGTGAGATATTACTCACAAGCATGGATACCGACGGGGTGAGAACGGGATTTGATATTGAAATAACCAGACGGATAAGCGAACTTGTTTCGATTCCGGTGATTGCCTCTGGCGGCGGTGGCGAGCCGGAGCATTTTTACGATGCAGCCGTTAATGGAAAAGCGGATGCTGTGCTGGCAGCCTCGGTATTTCACTACCGGTATCTGACAATTGAACAAATCAAAATGTATCTTCGTGAAAGAAATGTACCGGTGAGGGTACTATGAATACACTACTCGATGAATTAAAATATGACGACCGGGGTCTTATCCCGGCCATCATTCAGGATGTTCGAAACGGCGACATTCTTATGCTTGCGTACATGAACCGTGAAAGTCTCCGCAGAACGCTTGAGACAGGTCAAACATGCTACTGGTCGCGCTCCCGCAAGGAATTCTGGGTGAAAGGAGCCACAAGCGGAAATACTCAAGAAGTAAAAGAAATACGCTTTGATTGTGATGCCGATACACTTCTCATAAAGGTTGAACAAAAAGGAGTTGCCTGCCATACCGGTAAACGGTCATGCTTTTTCAATAGTATCGGGGGAGATACTCCGGTGATTGAAGAATAGGGCAGCAAACTATAGTTGTTTTACCCCCCGCGTGCACTGCACAGGAAATTGTAATGAATTGTAAAATCGATCCGTTTTTTACTCTAAAATCAAGAAAGATCCCGGGCCGGACCAAGAGACCGCTGCGCAGGGGGTTAGTGGTTACCGGTATGGTCATGGCAGTTTTATTGAGCTGCGATGCAGAACCGTTATCCGGACCGAATGAACCGTTTATACAGCACATTGCATTCATGTCCCGCGGACTCGGTTTCGGAGACAACTGGGAGATCGTGGTAATCGATGAAGAAAATAGTTTGAATAAGACCATCTTGACCGATACGACAGACGGTATATCCAACGGGTTCCCGGCATGGTCTCCGGATGGCAAAAAGATCGCCTTTGAATTAATGGGAGGGAGCAGTAATAATCAGATCCTGGTTATGGATTCTGACGGTTCGAACGTGATGATGTTAACGAATAATAATTTTACGGACGAGGCGCCTGACTGGTCCCCGGACGGCACAAAAATCGTCTACGTATCGACGGGAGACGGGAACAGAGAGGTGTATATAATGGATGCCGACGGATCAAATAAAACCAGATTGACAAATAATTCCAATACTGAAGTGGATCCGGTATGGTCGCCGGACGGCATGAAAATAGCGTTTGTTTCCGACAGGGACGGAAATGACGAAATTTATGTGATGAATACCGACGGGTCTGACCCGGTGAATTTGACGAATAATTTTTTTGATGACAATAAGCCCTCCTGGTCGCCCGACGGATCGGCGCTTGCTTATCATTCGAATAGAGCGGGTTTCAGAAAGATACATAGTATGAACAGCGACGGTTCTCAGCAGATTCGATTAAACAGTCTTTTTTTTAATGAGTTCGACGCATCCTGGTCTCCGGATGGAAATAAGATCGCTTTATCTTCGGACCGGGACGGGCCTGACGGAATATTTGTAATGAACGCCGATGGTAGTGGCATACTAAAGCACTCAGATGCATCGGCAAACAGCAGGTGGCCGACATGGTCAAAATAATTTTTTCAGGCACATAGTGCGGAAAATGGAACGATCAAACTTAAAATTGCGGCAGATCGACGACTACCGGTGGGAGATCCCAAAACAGGGGAAAATGCTGGTCCCGGGAAAGATATTTGCCGATAGGACCCTTATCGATGATATCCACCACGGCCAGGCGGTGCAACAGGTCGCGAACGTTGCGCATCTTCCCGGTATTGTCGGCGCATCACTCGCAATGCCTGATATTCACTGGGGTTACGGTTTCGCCATCGGCGGTGTGGCCGCAATGGACGCCGAAACGGGAGTGATTTCACCGGGCGGTGTCGGATATGATATAAATTGCGGTGTCCGGCTTGTCGGATCGTCTCTTACCAAGGACGAAGTGATACCGAAGATCCGGGAACTTGTCGGTGCGCTCTATAACACCATTCCGACCGGTGTGGGATCTTCAAGCTCATTAAAACTCTCTGTCAAAGAAGAGAAAAAACTCCTGGAAAAAGGGGCGGAATGGGCAGTGGAGCGCGGTTTTGGGAGTAAGTCGGACCTCGACCGGATAGAGGAAAACGGCAGGTTGAAAGAAGCCAGTCCGGATACCGTCAGCAGCAGGGCGCTTGAACGGGGCCGAACTCAGGTCGGCACCCTCGGCAGCGGAAATCATTTTCTTGAAATAGGATACGTTGAAGAAGTGTACGACGACCGTTCCGCAGAAATACTTGGATTACGCCTCAACACGGTAACCGTGATAATTCATACCGGATCGAGAGGATTCGGCTTTCAGGTTTGTGACGACAATTTGAAGATAATGATGGACTGCGTTAAAAAATATGACATCGAGCTGCCTGACAGGCAGCTCGCTTGTACGCCGTTGAAATCCCGGGAGGGTAAAGAATACCTGGCTGCCATGTCGGCAGCGGCCAACTATGCCTGGGCCAATCGTCAAACGATTATGCACTGGACCCGGGAAGTATTTGCAAAAGTTATGAACGCAACTGCGGAAACCCTACAGATGAATCTGATCTATGACGTATGTCATAATATCGCAAAATTTGAAGAGTATGAGGTCGATGGGCAACTGCGAAAATTATGTGTGCACCGCAAAGGAGCCACCAGGGCGCTCCCTCCGGGCCATCCAAAGAGACACCCGGGGTTTATAAACCGATCGGCCAGCCCGTACTCATCCCCGGTGATATGGGGCGTTATTCGTATGTGCTTACCGGAACCGAACAATCGGTCAAGGAAACATTTGGGTCTACCTGTCATGGTGCGGGCCGCATGATGAGCAGAAAGCAGGCAATAAAAGCGAGCAAAGGCAGGGCGATCTACAAAGAGCTTGAAGACAGGGGAGTGTACGTACTGTCTCACGGCCGCAGGACCATACTCGAGGAAATTCCCGATGCGTACAAAGATGTGAAGGATGTTGTCAACGTTGTGCACAATGCCGGAATTTCGAAAAAAGTCGCACGCCTGAAACCGATCGGCGTTATAAAGGGATAAACTCACAGTATTGAATAGTTGCATGACAGGCCGGACCGTCAATAAGGACCTCAATAGGACAGCCACAGTTTTATGGTAGTATCTCACAATTATTTTTGTTGAATTTTGAAATCAAAGGACAGGAATTATTATTTATCGGAAAAAATTCAGTGTTGTGAACACCCTCCACCGAGAAATGCGGGAATTATTGCAGTAATATAAGCATAAAAGTATATATAAGGGTCTTTATTAACCTCTATGGCATGTAATTTGCTTTTATCTATCCTTAGATATTGTTGAAATTAAATGCAAAGCGCATAATTTCATTTGGAAACAATAGAGGGAATTTATATATTTATCAGGATGAGTTCATTAATCAATAACACGCCAACACGCCAAATCAGCATTGAAACTTTATAAAAATAAGGTGTCCTTACATGAAAAACAAAAAGTTCGTCATTGGAATATCAGTGATTGCTCTCGCAATTCTCTATCTTGCGGTTACCGGCTTTCAACAGGACTATTCATACTATCTGACAGCCGATGAGTTCGTAATAAAAATTAATGAAATGGGAGATGTCGCGTATCAGGATAAATACAGAGTTGCCGGGCAGGTGGTTATGGGATCGATAGACCGTTCGGAAACCCCCATGACATTCGAGATAGACTATAATGATGTCGTACTCCCGGTCGCTTATGTCGGTCAAGGTCCTGTTCCCGATACTTTCGTCGATCACGCACAGGCGGTGGTTGCAGGAAAAATGTCAGCCGACGGTGTATTTCATGCCGATCAAATCCAGGCGAAGTGTGCATCGAAATATGAAGCGATGCTCGATGAGGGACAGTCGGGATATGAACAATAACCTAACGTAACATCATAACGAGGCAGACAAGGCGGTCCTCTTCGGTCTGCTTTTTATGTAATAAATAAATTTAAACTATAGTGCCAAGAGGATATAAATGGGAACAATAGGTAATTTTGCACTTATCATAGCATTTTCGCTTTCACTCTATACAATAGCGGCCTCCGTTACCGGTGTCCGCCGCAGAAGGAACGATCTCATTCTTAGTGCAGAACGAAGTCTGTATGGAAGCAGCATAATGGTAGGGCTTGCAGCAATCTCGGTCATAACGCTCATAGTTCAGAGCGATTTCAGTTATACGTATGTATCGAGCTACTCGAACAGGGATCTGCCACTTTTTTACAAGATCGCCGGATTATGGGCCGGGCAGGCAGGCTCTTTGTTGTTCTGGCTTCTCATACTCAGCAGTATCTCTGCCGTTGCGGTATTTCAAAATAGGAACCATAACCGTGAACTGATGCCGTATGTTATGGCGACGATGAGCACGATAACATTGTTCTTCATATTTATCAATCTTTTCATCTCAAATCCTTTTGATCAGTGGATATTTCATACGCCGGGGGGTGAGGTCCCGTTCGCTCCTGCCGACGGAAACGGTTTAAATCCCTTGCTGCAGCATTGGGCAATGGTAATACATCCACCGATATTATTCACCGGGTATTCCGGGTTTTTAGTACCGTTCGCGTTTGCAATTGCCGCTCTCATAACCGGAAAGCTTGATGCGAATTGGATCCGCACAACCCGCAGGTGGACAATATTCGCATGGATGGTGTTAGGTACGGGAATCTTACTGGGCGGGAAATGGGCGTATGTTGAGCTTGGCTGGGGTGGCTATTGGGCGTGGGATCCGGTAGAAAATGCTTCACTCATGCCGTGGCTGACGAGTACTGCGTACCTGCATTCGGTAATTATTCAGGAAAAACGCGGCATGCTTCAGGTGTGGAACATAACGCTAATACTCATGACTTTTACATTATGCATCTTCGGGACGTTCCTTACCCGGAGCGGTATCGTATCTTCGGTTCATTCGTTCGCACAATCATCGATAGGACCGGCATTCGGGACATTTTTAATGTTTATGATCGCAGTATCGGTCATATTGTTGGTCAAAAGACTGCCGGACCTGAAAAGCGAGAACAATCTGGATTCCCTTGTATCTCGTGAGAGCAGTTTTTTGTTTAATAATTTGATTCTTGTCGGGGCAATGCTTGCTACACTTTGGGGGACGATTTTCCCGGTCTTGACCGAATGGGTTCGAGGTACGCAGATCACCGTTGGAGCGCCGTATTTTAACAGGATCAACATACCCATCGGACTGTTTCTGCTGTTTTTGACAGGTGTCGGTCCGCTTTTTGCCTGGAGAAGGACGTCACAGTACAGCCTGAAGCGAAATTTTCTCTATCCCGGCAGTCTCTCTGTACTCTTTGGGATTGTCCTGTATCTTGCGGGGTTACAGCACTTTTACGCTCTGCTTTCGTTTGTGTTGTGCTTTTTTGTTTCTCTTACCATTTTTCAGGAGTTTGCAAAGGGCGCGCGGGCGCGTCACAAAAATCTTGCCGAACCATATACAAAAGCGCTTTTGAACCTGACAATGAGGAATAAACGCCGCTATGGCGGATATATCGTTCATTTCGGGATTGTGTTCCTTTTTATGGGTTTTACCGGTAACGCATTCAGAACCGAACAAAAAGCCGAACTCGGCGTCGGCGACGTGATGAAAGCCGGCCCTTATGAACTTCGCCTCGACCGGATCAACAATGGCGTTTTACCGCTGTATGAATTTAGCGAGATTTATCTTACGGTCATGAAAAATGGGAAAAAGGTATCGGAAGAATTGGCGCAAAAACGGTATTATTTTGCAAGTGAACAGCCGACGACAGAGGTTGCAATTCACTCGGCATTTACCGAGGACCTGTACATTATTTATTCTGAAATTTCATCCGGGAACCGTGCTGTTATCAACACGTATGTCAACCCGATGATACTCTTTGTCTGGCTCGGGGGTCTTGTCATGGTGATCGGCAGTCTTATCGCAATGGTCCCGGACTCGCTTTCCAATCGTTCCTTATTGACATATGAAGAACTTAGGTCCGGAAAAACCGATCCTGAAAAGTCATTACAGTAGAAAGATTGAAAATGACATCGGCTATTTTACCTCTTATCGTGATTCTCACGATAGTTTTTATAATAAATCCGTTTATAACGGGAAGAAAACTGCCGAAAAGGTTCATAACGAAAAAGCAGGTCAAAGCAAAGGACTTGCGGACGAAAAAAGTGGATGTCATTTCAAGTATCCGGGATATTGATCTCGAAAACGCGATGGGTAAAATTCAGGAAAATGACTATACGAAGTTAAGGAAAGCATATCATTCACGGTTGGATACGGTAAATCAGGAATTAGACCGATTAGGCAGTTCGGACGGTTATGCCGACCTCAAGAAACAGGTGGAAATGGAAATTAAACTGAAGCGAACGTCTCCACGCGCTGCCGTCACGGCGTCCAGGGGTTTACTCTGTGCGGCATGTTCGGCGGAAAATAATCCGGAAAGCAATTATTGCTCGAAATGCGGTGCGAAATTATCTTGAAACTATCAATGATTATGATCGGAGCACACACAATAAAATATTTCAGCAGGATTTTCCGGGTCCTGTTAGTCCTCCCGGCCGTCATGTTCTATGACGATAGTATCGCACAGACAAGTACCATTCAGGGTACAATCCGCAACGGAACGACCGGCGGGTCTTCAGTGGTCGAGAGCCTGACTCTGACGGGGTTTGAAACAGGGATGGATATTGTTGATGCTTTGAGCAATGTATCGGACTCGTTCACTTTTCATAATGTCTCTCCCTCTTCCGGCAGGCCCTACTTGATTCAGGCTGAATATAAGGGCATCCTCTATACTACGAACGTTACCGTTCCACCCGGAAGCGAAACGGTGTCTGTGGAGGTTGTCGTCTATGAACAGACCGATATTCCTCAAGATCTTGTGGTTACCAATGCTCAGTACCGGTTTTCGATGTCTGAACAAACCCTGCAAATTTTGAAGATTTATAATGTCTCGAATGAATCGGATAATCCGAGAACCTATGTAAATGGCGAAGGAACGTTTTTGTTCAGGGTTCCTCAGGAAAGTCATGGCATAAACTTTCTAACGGTCAATACCGGTCTTGTCCCTGTCAATCAAGAACCGGTCAGTACAGACAATCCCGGTGTGTTCGCGGTTGATTACCCGATAAAACCGGGCCTTACGCAGGTTTCCGTGTCATATCACGTGGAATACGGTCAAAAAATACATTTATATTCCGAAGAAGTTTTGTACGGAATCGATGACCTTGTCGTCGTTACCACGCCGTCAAATATGATTCTTACGGGGGATCGGTTTACGCCCGCCGAAGCCGACGCACATCAGGATTTCAGTATTTATAAATCTGAACATATATCTGCAGGCGAATTACTCACCTTTACACTTTCCGGGGGCGCGCCGAGCCCGCTTGCCAGCGTACCAGCGGGACAGCGTGCGGTTCAGACATCGCAAATTGACCTGTCCGGCATACTGATGGCAGTACTCTTACTATTGTTAATTCTCGGTGCAGGATCGGTTATTTCACGGAATAAAACGCCGGTATTGGAGAAAAAGGAAAAAATCCTGCCCAGAAAGATAGCAAACCGTAAAAATGAACTCATCATAGAAATTGCCTCACTTGACGACACCTTTGCCGATCATCGTATTCAGGAATCAGATTATTACAAAAAGCGAACGCAGCTCAAAAACCAGTTGATGGATTTATATAAAAAGATCGAGCACGCCGACTAACCTTTAACTACTTTCACCCTTCACACTGAACGATTCCGTGCAAACATCCAGGCCTGTTTTTGAAGCGAGAGAATTGTATAAACGATTCGGACGCTTCACTGCCCTTAATAATATTAACATTACGGTCAATAAAGGTGATTTTGTCACCATTTTAGGCCCGAATGGCACCGGAAAGACCACGTTCCTGAAAATTGCCGCTATGGTCATGGCCCCTTCGAAGGGCACTCTCTACTATGACGGTCGGCCAAGAAACAAAATTGACAGCGCTGTCCGCAAGAGTATCGGGTTCATTTCACACAGCACCTATCTGTATCATAATCTGACCGCCCGGGAGAATCTCAGGTTTTATGGAAAATTGTACGGGATTAATGGTTTGGAGGACCGGATAGACCGTCAGCTCGATACCGTTGGATTATCCGACCGGGCCGACGATGAAGCAGGGAAATTTTCCAGAGGAATGCAGCAGCGGCTTACGATAGCGCGCGCGTTCCTGCATGATCCTGCGATCGTGCTTCTAGATGAACCGTATACGGGTCTGGACAAAAACGCATCTGAAATGCTCAACAATGTCATTGCGACCTACAATTCTCCGGAACGGGCGGGTATTATGACAACGCATAATATTGAACAAGGATACGAAATTGCGACCCATATGGCGATAATCCGCAGGGGGGAATTACGGTATTTTGCCTCTACAAAAGACATCAGCAGCAGTGAAGTGAGTTCCGTCTACAGCGCTATAGTGAAATAAAATCGATGTACCGGCACATAATGGATTATTGGATTCAAATAATAACTATCGTAAAGAAGGATATAACGACCGAAATACGTGCAAAAGAGGCGGTCAGCGCCATGCTTTTGTTCGGTCTGATGGTTATTGTTATATTCAATTTTGCATTCAATCTCGGTATTCAGGAGCAGATTACCATCGCTCCCGGTCTATTGTGGGTGGCTTTTACATTCTCCGGAATACTGGGACTTAATCATACATTTGCCGCTGAACAGGACAACGACAATCTCCGGGGACTTATGCTCGCTCCGGTACCGCGAAGCGCCATATTTATCGGAAAATTCACAAGCACACTGCTTTTCATACTGTTCGCGGAAGTGATAATGCTGCTATTCTTTGTCTGGCTGTACGATATACAGTTTACCGGACGCTGGCACTGGCTTATTTTGACCGTGTTTCTCGGAACATTCGGTTTTTCTGCAGTCGGAACAATTTTTTCGGCAATTTCTTCTGGCGTACGCATGAGGGTATTTCTGCTGCCGATCCTGCAGTTTCCTCTCGTCATCCCGATAATTATCTCTTCTGTGGAGGCGACCGCAGTCCTGCTGAATGACGGCACCCTGGAAAACTACTTTGCGACAATAAAAATATTATTGCCATTTGATGTAATATTCTTTACTGTATGCCTGTTATTGTTTGAATATGTACTCGAGGAGTAACTACTTCATGAAGAACATTACGAAATCCAATGTGCTGTTTATACTTTCCGTGCTGTTGATAACAGTTTCTTTATATCTTGTTTTTCTGTATGCTCCGACTGAAAGTACCATGGGAAACGTTCAGCGGATATTTTATTTTCACGTTTCAAGCGCATGGGTCTCTTTCATTGCATTCGGTGTAACATTTTACGCTTCGGCAGCGTTTCTTATAAAAAAAGACTTGAAATGGGATAAATATGCTCACTCTTCAGCCGAAATCGGACTGCTGCTCTGTACCATTACGTTGATTACCGGTTCACTATGGGCACGTCCTGTCTGGGGAATATGGTGGACATGGGACCCACGACTGACAACGACGCTCATATTGTGGTTGATATATCTTTCCTATAACATGTTACGGGGCTATATCGATATTGAAGTAAAAAGAGCTTATCTGTCTGCCGTTGTAGGGATTATAGGTTTTATCAATGTTATTTTAGTATATTTTTCTATCAGATTGTGGAACACACAGCATCCTTCCCCGGTCATTGCGGGGGGAGATGGTTCCGGTCTTGAATCGACAATGTTGTTCACGCTCCTATTTTGTGTCTTTTCATTTACGGTTTTTTACAGCTATCTACTGGGTAGAAGAAAAGCGCTCGAGGATGCTGCGGAAGAAGTAGATTATTTGCAAAAACTTGTTGAGCAACAATAAATAGACAAGGTGTATCTATGGAATTTTTATTTTCTGCTTATATGGTGATATGGCTGATGCTGTCGGCATATATGTTTTCTCTTCATAAGAAGCAAAAGAAACTTATTGAAACAATAGAGCGAATAAAGAAGAAATTGGAAGCCGGAACGTTATAAGTATGCGGATACCGGCCGCATATATTTCTTTGATCCGGCATGTCAAACAATTGTAATGTAGTAAATATGTATATATAGTGAATATATCTAATGTTATGGTTTTAATATATGGTGTAACTCTTATTTATATAATAAGTTAATGTTGTCATATTATCCGAATATTTGTCTCTCCATCTTTCTTCATCATTTGTACATTGACAGTTTCCCGGTCGCCTGCCCGCAGAACATAAACTCTATTGTGATATAATTGATTTTGTAGTATATTATTACCAAATATTGCTTAAAAAATGTAAGTTATTTTGTTTTTGATTATTTGACATCAGGTCAATTATCCTGTTATCATGGAACATAAGTCGCTAATAAAAAAGATAGCGCGTATTATCGGTATGGACCGGATCATCACCGATCCGGATGAACTGATTGTCTATGAGAGCGACGGATTTACGATCTCGAGAGCCGTTCCATGGGCAGTATTCTCTCCTCATACCACAGAGGAAGTTTCGAAAATTGTCAAAGTTTTGCACGAAGCGGATGTTCCGTTCGTCCCCCGGGGTACCGGAACGGGTCTCAGCGGAGGATGTCTCCCGATTGAAGGAGGATTCATACTTTCGTTAACGCAGATGAATAAAATACTTGAGATCGACGTGCAAAACAGGATTGCAGTCGTTGAACCGGGCGTCGTCAACCTGTGGATCAGCGACGCTGTTCAGGGAAAGGGGTATTTTTACGCTCCCGATCCCTCCAGTCAGCAGGCCTGTACAATTGGCGGCAATGTTGCGGAGAACGCCGGGGGACCGCATACGATGAAATATGGAGTTACGGTCAATAACGTTCTCGGAATGGAACTTGTACTTCCGGACGGAGAAATAGTCAATATAGGAAGCAGATATTCCGAAACACCCGGTTATGATCTGCCCGGTGTATTGACCGGCTCTGAGGGGACGTTCGCAATTGTAACGAAAATAATTGTTAAACTTCTCCGTTTGCCTGAATCCTATCTGACATTTTGTGCGATCTATGATTCCGTCGATGATGCCACACAGTCTATATCCGGTATGCTTGCCGCGGGACTGTCACCCGCTGCATTGGAGTTGATCGATTCAACGTTTATTGAAGCCGTGAACAAAGCATTCGGCATGAATCTGCCTGAAGATGCGGAAGCAGTATTGATAATTGAGTTTGACGGGCCGAAGGTGGGTATGGAAACTCTTAAAAAGCGCGTATTAGATGTCACGCGCTCCTATAATGTCAGAAGTATCGAATATGCAACCAAAGCCGATGAGCGCGCTGAACTCTGGAGGGCACGGAAGCATGCGTTTGGTGCAGTCGGGAGGTTGAGCCCCTGTTATTATTCTCAGGACGGTGTCGTTCCGAGAACAAAACTGCCCGATATACTGAAAGTCATATACAAAGCCGGGAAAAAACATGGGATACGGATCGCAAATGCCTTTCACGCCGGGGACGGAAATATTCACCCGTGCTTGCTGTATGATGAAAGGGTTCCGGGTGATTTTGAAAAAGTGCAAAAGGCGTCAGCAGAGATTTTGAACGCATGTGTTGAATTGGGGGGGACGATTTCAGGTGAACATGGGATCGGTACTGAAAAAAAGGATTATATGCATTTGATATTCTCCGAGCAGGACCTGATATATATGACCGAGTTGAAAAGGGTCTTCAATCCGACGGGTAAGTTAAATCCCGGTAAAATTTTGCCGACCTCCAGGACCTGTCTGGAGATAAGAACCCCGAATCGCGTGAAAGCACTATAATTTTATAGTTTAAAAAACCGCCCGATAACAAAGTAAGCCATAGTGACCTTGCCCCCAAAAGTTGATCCAGATAGTATATGAGTACAGGGATTAGATTGAAAAGCAAGGAGCAAGATCAATGGCACGTAGAATTCACACATCAGCACAAATTATCCACAAGCTTCGAGAGGCAGAAGTACTGCTCGCTCAAGGTCAGTCGGTTCAACAAGCTGCTCGCCAGATTGAGGTTACAGAGCAGACCTATTATCGTTGGCGAAAGGAGTATGGTGGTCTTCGGGTGCATCAGGCGAAACGATTTAAAGCGTTAGAGAGAGAGACTATCCGCCTGAAACGCCTGGTTGCCGAGAAAGAGTTGGATATTCAAATCCTCAATGAGACTCTGGCGGTTGATGCAAAAAACTTCTGAGCCCGGCGAAGCGACGGGAGGTGGTGCAGCATCTTTGCACGACTCTCGAGATCTCGCAGCGCCGGGCCTGTACCGTGTTGGGAGTACCGCGCAGCACTCATCAATATCGCCCGATTTCTCCTTCTGATGAACCGGTGTTAGTGCAACGTATGGTCTGAGTTGGCCACGCAGTATGGTCGGTATGGTTATCGACGAATTACCGCACTGTTACAGCAAGAAGGCTGCAAGGTTAATCATAAGAGAGTGGAGCGTTTGTGGCGTCGAGAAGGATTAAAAGTTCCCCGGAGGCAACCGAAGCGCAAACGGTTATGGCTCAATGACGGTTCGTGTATTCGGCTGCGACCTGCGTACCGGGATCATGTCTGGAGTTATGACTTCATGCAAGCACGAACCCGAGAGGGAAGGAGCTAGCGTTTGTTAACAATATTAGATGAATACAGTCGGGAGTGTCCGGCAATTGTGGCAGGCAGGAGGCTGACTCACAATGACGTCATAGAACATCTTGCAACACTGTTCGTGCAGCGAGGAGTTCCGGTTCACCTGAGAAGTGATAATGGCACAGAGTTCACTGCTCAAGCGGTCCGGACATGGCTCATGCGCCTGGGAGTAAAAACATTGTATAGTGAACCAGGCAGTCCATGGGAGAACGGGTATAGTGAGTCGTTCAATGGCAAACTGCGTGATGAAGTGCTCAACCGGGAAATCTTCGATACCTTACACGAAGCAAAAGTGCTTGTGGAACGCTGGCGAAATGAGTATAATCATAAGAGACCGCATAGTGCCCTTGGATACCGGCCACCCGCCCCCGAGGCAGTTATACCACCGGATTCGGTCTCAAGGCCAATGGATAATACAACAATGAATATATCGATGAATTGACTAACTTAAATAATGGCCCAAACATTAGGGGCAGGTCACTATTCGAAGATTCACTCCAAGTTGTTATTTTACGATGCAAAATGGCAGTTATAAGGCATATAATATGAATCATCTCAAGGATGAAGCTTTAAAAGTGGGTTGTGATGGTGGTATTAAGCTTGGATTTCATGGGAAATGATGATATGTTGATTCTATAAAAGACGTTTTACGTTTGCAATAGCTGGATAATTTGTTAACTTACTATCACAATTATAAAATAATCCATATTAATCATGACCTGCCCCTAATGTTTGGGCCATTATTTAAGTTAGTCAATTCATCGATATATTCATTGTTGTATTATCCATTGGCCTTGAGACCGAATCCGGTGGTATAACTGCCTCGGGGGCGGGTGGCCGGTATCCAAGGGCACTATGCGGTCTCTTATGATTATACTCATTTCGCCAGCGTTCCACAAGCAGAGCAGTTCATGTAGAACCGCTGCACGAGCTTAAAGGCACATCTCAGTCCGGCATATCAATTTGAACAACTTTACACTTCGACAGCCTAGTTGCAATCCGTTCATCAAGTTTTTCCCAACCTGATCCAAATTCAGGTTCGATGTGAACACCGTTTTCCGGCCGTTTGAGAGACGTTCATAAATAAGGTAGAAACAGGGTTTCAACGCTGTAGGAAGTCAAATTTTTGGATATTGATCTCTTTCAGAGAATTGATATTGGGAATATCATACTACTTCTAATGGAGGCACAAGAAAATGTTACGGGACACTCAGAATATTGAAAGTACTTTCCGATTTGAAAATGTATCAAGTACGCAAAAGCATTTTTCAAATATTGCACACAAGTATAATGGTTTGAGAACAACCGATCCCGAAGTAACTTCAATCATCTCTGATTATCTAACTCATTATCGGTTTGTAAAAGCGGTTGATATCGGGTGTGGTGATGGCAGATATATGAGTGAACTTTTCCGGAACCTCGACGGCAGGTTGTCCCTCCTCAGTATCGATGCCAATTACCGCATGTTGAAACAATTTAAGAAATTTCTGTCTTTACGGTATAATCGAACATGTCTTGCTCTGCAGGGATCTGCGTGTTGTCTTCCTTTACCTGACGGAATGCTCGAAGCGGTTATGACCTTCAATGCCGTCCATCATTTCTCGTTAAAAGAATTTCTCTACGAATGCTGCCGTGTAATGCGAAGGAATGGGTATCTGTTTATGTATACCCGCCTGCGAAACCAGAATAAACGTACTATCTGGGGAAAGTATTTTCCGAAATTTTACGAAAAAGAAAATAGGCTCTATGAACACAACAAGCTTGTTTCCTCTGTTACCTGTACACCCGGTCTGGACCTGAAAGCAGTGATTCCGTTTCAATTTGAACGGACCTCGACATTGAATATATTACTGCACAAGGCAGTCAACCGCCATTATTCGACGTTTGATTTCTATGAGAAAGATGAATTTAATAATGCGCTGGAGTCATTCAAAAACAATCTTATTGACAATTTTTCCGATATCAATACTATCAGGTGGCGCGATGAAAATATCATGGTAATAGCACAAAAGAATCTGAAAGTCAAAATGAGGGAACAGGATCGTGAAACACCGGTCATCGACAGATATACACTCACGTCATCTTAGGTGCGGATTATAGAGAAACGATAGAACCGCTTCGCCCCTCCGGCGCGACCCATTGTATGGATTTATTGCATAAGTATGGAAGAAACGGGACGACGGTACTCCGAATTCCGCTCACGTCTGACCCCACAGAAGCCCTCCCCCACAAAGATCGAAATGTACCAAACCAGTGGGTAGATTACATCAATATTCCTTTATTCAAAAAATGACATTGAGAAGATATATTTTTTTCAACCTTGTTTTTTATAAAAGTAATACTACTAATATGTTCATTTAATATTTTACGCTCTTATGTTAAAATGTCTTCAGAGAATGAAAGCAGATATACAGATTACACAATAAAACAACGATGCGGAGATCACCGGCTGGTATAGAAGGTCATCGGTTCCCAATATTGAATTGAAAGGTATCAGGGCTAAAGGAGAAAAAGATAGAAAATGCTACACTTATATAGCAAAATATATTTGGGCTAGAATTTTAGTAATTATTGGTTTAGCCTTGGTGTTGATGCAAGACAGATTTCTGTAATACACTTCTAAAGTTTATACCTTTTGAACGACCTTCTGTTTATTTATTCCAATGATTTTCATGAATTCGGATCGCTAAGGTAGTAGCGGTGGACATAATACATTTAATCGTGCGTCCGAATTAGACTGTGAAAAACGGGTATTTGTTAAAACAGAAAGAATGTATATCCAAAAGTTAGGCATATAAACAAGGAAAAATTGAAATATTTAAAAAATTTGTGAGGATAAAAATTATGAAAAGGGCAATCGTTATGATTCTGGTTTTCATCGTTTTAATTGGTATTAGTACTGTTTATGCACAAAATGTCCAAGTTGATGAAAATTCGAGAACAATTATTCAATACGTTAAAAGCTTAAACAAATCAACAAAATGGGAAATAGTAGATGTTATCGAAATAAATTTTCGCACATTCCATCCTCAGGGTATGGTAAAAATCGGGGAATATTTTTACTTCTCCTCAGTTGAAATAATCGTAGAACCAGAAAAATTCAAAATTCTAAAGGATGGTTACGATAGAACTCCTGGCAAGGGGATTGGTCATCTTTTTAAGTTTGACCTAAAAGGTAATTTAATATCACAAATTTCATTAGGAGATAGTATCATCTATCATCCTGGGGGTATTGATTACGACGGAAAGTATATTTGGGTACCCGTGGCAGAATATCGTCCGAACAGTAGATCTATCATTTATCGGGTAGATCCACTCACTTTAGAAGCAGTAAAGGTCTTCAGTTTTAATAACCACATTGGTGGTGTTGTCTATAATACGTCGAGTCATACTTTGCATGGTGTAAGTTGGGGATCCAGAAGGTTTTACACATGGAAACTGGACCAGTGGATTGGATCGATAAATTTGGGTGAAGTGCCTGAATATGAAGTGCCCGAATATGAGATGAAGTTGAACGGCAATCACTATATTGATTACCAAGATTGCCATTATATAGAAGATCATTATATGCTCTGCAGTGGTTTAAATAAGTACCCTATTCGAGATGTAGGAGAAATTGCCTTTGGAGGGCTGGATCTAGTCGATCTTGACTTGCTAATAGCCATCCATCAGATTCCAATAAATGAGCGGGTAACCCCCGATCTGGTTATGAGCAATAATCCTTTCTATTTTGAAATATATGGCAATCACATAAGATTTTATTTTATTCCGGAAGATAACGATTCTAAATTGTATATATACGATGCAATAAATGTGAATGGTGCTGGCAAGCAAAAAGATGGTTTTTATTAAATAATATTTGTTTCTTTTTTTGATAGGATTTTCTCATCCCGCCTGAAGTCTATCTGAATAGAACGTTTTAGACAGATTTACCATTCAATTTAATGATAATTTAGAACTTGTTTAGGTGGTCTCTTATTAAAAAAGTTTCTCTTATATCAGTGATAAACGGATTGTATATCCGTGTGTCACCTACCAAAACAGATATAGTGTTTCAAACTTTATCTGTAAGGACGATATTCAACGAATGAATAGAATAGTACGGGAAATAAGAACAAGTTAATCAATACTCCTTGTATTGAAATAGAAGAATAGCTATATTTTTTCATCGGTTATAAATTTCTATGGTATATGACGTGAAAAATGATAAGAAGATATACTATTTCGCATATGGTTCAAATATGAGTCATCAGGAAATGCAAAAATGGTGTCCGGGAAGTAAGTTCATAAAAAGAGTAAATCTGAAAGGATATAAGTTAGGGAATTATATACATAAATAAAAATAGGTTTCTTAACGCATCCCATTTGTTTTGAGTTTGGCGATCAGAAATGATTGCCCTCTATCGCCCTTAATGCTATTACACGCACCGCACAATAGTTGCAGGTTTTCAAAGTGATCTCCCCCGCCCTTACTCTGCGAAACAACGTGATCAACCGTCATGTTCCTTAATTGGAACAGCATCAGACATCCTGCACATATACCCTCCTGCTTCCCATATAACTGATGTTTGTGTGTGCGATAGTTCGGCAAAACGCCAAGGTCTGTTCGTTTGGGAATATCCGTTCTTTGTATTATTTGCCCAAATATGCCATGAATATCTCGAAGACGATCATTTACCAATTTAATAGCAATCGGACTTAGGTCTATGCCTACCCACTGGCGATTCAATGCCTCTGATGCTACACACGTTGTTGCACACCCACAAAAAGGGTCAAATACTACATCCTCCTCGTTACTACTGGCTTTGATAATACGATCAAGTAACCCAATCGGTTTCTGTGTTGGATAGCCCGTGCGTTCTTTTGCCATAGCATTGATGATTGATATATCCCAAACATCTCGCATGCGTTGTCTTTCCCTTATATATTGTCTGTGAATACTGCCATCGGGATGTCTAATTTCTTTGTATTTGCCTTTTTCGTCAGATTTCGTGAACTTCGACTTTGAAAAATCCTTAATAGGTTCGCTACTACCGCTATCACTGAAAAAACTATTTGATGATTTCGCATAGAACAAAATTACGTCATGCTTTCTCTTGAAATTCCTTTTGGATTCTCCTGTACCCTGATAAGACCAAATTATCTCATTCCTGAAATTATCATTTCCAAATACCGCATCTATTGTCACTTTCAAATAATGACTCGCGATCGGATCACAATGCAAATATATCGAACCGACCGGCTTCAAAATTCTCTTCATCTCCAACAACCGCACGGCAATCATGATAAGGTACGACTTCATACCCTTACCATGAACCATGCCCGCCGAATCGATAATTGAATACAAAGCCGGGTGTTTGTCAGCGATCTCACCATGCCAGACAATATCAAGGTCATCAAGCGCCCACGTATCTTTAAAGGCAACACCGGCCGCCTGTGACCCTATGGGTGCTGAGTAGTTTTTGTTAGAATTGAAAGGCGGATCAAGATAGATTAAATCAACAGATTCACTGTTCATACCACGAATAATGTCGAGGTTGTCACCCGTCCACATGGTACGGTTTTTCCAGTTGGGTTTCATGTTATTATTAATCAGCTTCCTGTCAAAACAGAGTAAGAAAGGGTTTTCCCTGCCATCTTACTGCACAGGTTTGTAATTCTATCCATTAGCATATTACGCACATTCCCTTCATTCAACCGGAACGTTGCTTCATTTAAATATCGCTGGAGATGTTGTGCACTTACATGATGGTACGTTCCCGTAATGCTCCGTTTAAGCACTGCCCATGCGCTTTCCACGCCGTTTGTATGTGCCATCCCGTTCACGAACGATTGTGCTGAATGGTTTACCGTATCATGTTTAAACTCTTTTTTGAGTCCGGCATACCCCGTAAACTCATCAGTATAAACAGTGTGGCCGGAAACAACGTTTTCTCTTATTTTCCTTTGAAGCGTTGCCCCGTCCCGTCCTTCGATCGGTATTGCTTTAGTCTTTCCACCCCGCTCACGCATTCCAAGAACGCAAGCCTTACCGGTTCCCCCACGACCCGAATGGCGCTTTTTATTCTCATGTTTGTTCTTTTCTAAACCGCCAATGTACGTCTCATCTACTTCTACAATACCCGACAACATCTTGCTATCATTCCCACAAGCCTCTTTAATCCTCTGAAGCATAAACCATGCTGATTTCTGTGTTATTCCAAGCTCTTTAGACAACTGAAGACTGGATATGCCCTTACGACCTACACTAACTTTGTACATTGCATAAAGCCACATCTTTACAGGAAGCCTACTGGACTGCATCATAGTATTAGTTTTACAACTGAATTGCTTACGGCACGTTGACTCTTTGCAGTGATAATAAAACTTTCGAGTTGTATGCGGGTATGTCTTAAGACTTCCGCATGAGGGACAATATCGCCCGTTTTTCCAACGGCATTTCTCAAAAAAGGCGACTGCCTTCGTTTCTGTACTGAATTGTTCTAAAAATTTAAACTCACTAATCGTTGTCTTGCCCATTACTTTTCTCCTTTGTTTATACTGTATAATATACTATAATAAATGAGAAAAGCAAGCTATATTTTTTATTTATGTATATAATTCCCATAAGTTAGTATATGATGGGCATTCAAAAAATCGTGCTGGTGCAGTAGCTAATTTAATTGTTTCAAGTAATAGTGATGTTTACGGGGGATTATTTGAAATAAATAATGAAGACCTCTCGTCATTAGACAGGAAAGAAGGATGTCCTAATTTTTATGATAGAATGAAAATTGACGTTAAGGATGATGAGAGCAATACCTACGAAGCAATATTCTATTTTCGAGAAGGAGAAAAACAGGACAAGCCAAATCCACTGTACCAAAAAATTGTGATACGAGGAGCAAAAGATTGTGGTCTTCCTGATGATTACATCATGAACAATTTATAAATGAGAATTAGCTTGGGGGGAGATTGAAATTAAGTGATAACACCAGGCCGTTCTAATTCTCACCAGATAAACACAGTGTAATTTTTCCAAAAAATTTTCAGAAATTTTCACGAGGGGTTATAACTCTATACCAGGATTCCCAAAATTGAAATGGTACGTCGGCTATACTCACCTTGCCAATTCTTGCCAATAATGGTGTGGAATGGTGGTAATCGTGGCACTTGTGACAGTGAATTAGAGTGTGTAAAGAAGCGGCAGCCATGCGTAAAATTGTTAATAATCAATGATTTATATATTTTTGTGAATTGTAGCTCCATCTGCTTCGGGAGCACGAGGTCGGAGGTTCAAATCCTCTCGCCCCGACAAGACTTAACCTCTTTAATAACATATCATTAACCATATATCCCAATTTTAACTTTAAGTGCAGTAAAGAATGAACAGTATATCAGGATTTTCCTTCCGGGGCCATACTCTGACATTTCCTGTAGTATATTCTTTTCTAAAATTAGATGAAGAGAAAATACTTGTAAAAGTACTTTGTACCACGTACTATTTACCTTCAGATTTATGATTATATACCAGCCATTGTCAGCATTTCCTTAAAAAAAATCTGGGAGTACGTTATGCACAGTTTATCAAATATCGTAGCCGTTATAATTACAGCCATATTCTGCGGTTCTTCCTTGGTCGCCCAAGAGAAGGCAGACTGGGAAATGGTAGCTAAAATACGTGAAGAAGGGTTCGACAGATCGAGGATCGTCGAATACGCTGGGTATTTAACCGATGTCATAGGCCCGCGCTTGACAGGTTCACCCAATATGCGGGTAGCCCAGGAATGGACTAAAATGAAAATGGACGAAATGGGGCTGGAGAATATCGCGATCGAACCGTGGGGGGATCACTCTGTCGGTTGGGAGATTGAACGAATTTCAATCCACATGCTGGAACCCGACTATCAGATGATCATCGGTTATCCGTACGCGTTCACACCGGGCACCGACGGATCGGTGACCGGACAACCGGTAATCGTTCAGGTTGAATCAAAAGAAGACCTTGAAAAATACCGGGGGATGCTGCGTGACAAAATTGTACTTTTTACTCCACCGATGCCGGTAAATCCCCGGTTCAATCAGGATGCGTTCCGTCATACGGAAGAGTCGTTATCGAACTATGCCACGGAGGGGACCGATCTACTGCGTCAGCGATACGGAAACGGTCAGACCGGTCAGCAGGCTTTCAGACCTCTGGGGATTTCAGAGGCAGAACTCGAGGCGTTTTTCAAATCTGAAAACGTGGGAGTTGTGCTGAAAGCGAGCATGGGCAGTGACGGTACCGTATTTGCATCGGGACGCCCGACAAGCCGTAACGACAGAACAATCGAAGGTGTACGAAATTCTGTTCCGATGCTCGCCATCGCCGCAGAACATTATAACAGGATCTACAGGATCCTCGAGCGTGAAATTCCAGTCACTATGGAAATAGACATACGGATCAGACTTGATGACAAAGACACACGAGGTTTTAACGTACTTGGAGAGATTCCCGGTACCGATCCTGTCCTGCGGAATGAAATAGTAATTATCGGCGGTCATTTGGATTCCTGGCATACGGGGACCGGTGCAACGGATAATGCCGCAGGCGTATCGGTCGCCTTGGAGGCAATGCGCATTCTCAAGGTGATTGGAGCGGAACCCCGCCGAACGATCCGGATAGGGTTGTGGAGTAACGAAGAAGGGGGATTAAAAGGATCAAGGGGATATGTCAAAAACCATTTCGGCAATCCCCGCGACGGCACAACGCCCGAATATGATAAATTTTCCGTCTATTTTAACACGGATAACGGTACAGGCCAGTTCAGGGGTATTCACCTGCAGGGAAATGCGTATGTAACTCCTATTTATGAAGCATGGATGAAGCCGTTTCACGATCTGAATATGAGATCACTCTCAAAGTTCAGCAACAGAGGTACTGACAGCATGTCGTTCGATGAAGCGGGACTGCCGGGATTTCAGTTTATTCAGGACCGGATCGACTACCGGTCGCGCACCTGGCACGGGAATATGGATGTGTTCGATCATATGCTTCCGGGAGATCTCATGATCAATGCGGTCATTGCGGCCAGTTTTACCTTTCATGCGGCAATGCGCGATGAAAAAATGCCGCGGAAACCGTTCACCGACTGGAGGCCGAGTTTTGAGCTGTATCAACCTGATCTTTTTAACGCCCCTGGATCCCTGACGAATGCGTGGGGAGATTTCGACAACGACGGCGACCTCGATCTTTTTGTCGGTTTCAGAGGGCGGCCGAACAGTCTGTACCGCAACGATAACGAAACTTTCACCGATATTGCAAAGCAGGTCGGACTTGCGGATAACATTGTGACACGGTCTGCAGCTTGGTGCGACTTTAACGGTGATGGCCATCTCGACCTGTATCTCGGTTTTATTCCCGGCTCGGGTCATAAGAACAGACTCTACAGGAACGAGGGAAATGGCAGACGCTTTACAGACGTCGCTCCCGGTCTTAGAGTGGACCTTTCCGGAAATTCACGCCAGATATCCTGGATTGACTACGATAATGACGGAGACGTTGACCTCTTCATGGCGTTTCGGGACAGGACGAACGGCCTCTTTCGCAATGACGGCGATTCATTTACCGATGTCTCAAAGACAATGGGCATCGATGATCCCAGAAGAACGGTCGGGGCATCGTGGTTTGATTATGATAAAGACGGGGACCTCGATCTCTACGTGAGCAACATGGATGGGGACGCAAACGGTCTGTATCGCAATGACGGAGCAGGATTCGTTGATGTCGCTCAAGATCTTGGTGTCAATTCCGGCGGGAGGCCTTTGGGGAAGGCGGCATTTGGCAGTGTCAGGCCTTCACTCGCAGATTTTAACAACGACGGTAACATAGATATATTTCTTGCCAATTACGGACCGAATGCTCTCTATATGAACAAAGGAAACGGCACCTTCGTGAATACCGCTCCGAAGCTCGGCCTTGCGATCGACAGTTATGACGATACAGGAGCATGGGGCGATTTTGACAATGATGGCCGTTTGGATCTGTACGTAAACGGAACCATTACACGGGGTCAGAATTTCAGAGATTATCTTTTTCATAATGACAGAGACCGATTTACGGATATCACAACACAGATGCTACTTGGACTGAAGGCAGATCATGGTGTTCACTGGGTTGACTTCGACACCGACGGAGACCTGGACCTGTCACTTACCGGTGCCGGAGAGGACGGTATGCATAATCTTGTCCGGAATATGCTGGATTCAGAACGTTCAAACCGGTCACTGCAAGTAATTGTGCTTGACGAAAAGGGACATTTTACGAAGGCTGGATCGGAGATTCGAGTTTACAGATCCGGAAATGAGGTACTGCTCGGCTCACGAATTCTCGACACAGGATCCGGATATAACTCTCAGAATGCAATGCCGGTTCATTTTGGGCTGGGAAATGAACGGCAGGTGGATATTGAGGTAACTGTTATGACAAACAGTGGAAGGAAAAGCGTCCGGTTGTCGAATGTTGATCCGCTGTCTTATACAGGAAGGTATCTGACAGTCAAAATTCATGGAAACGGTGAAATTGTGAAGTGAAATGGCCCGATTGTTTCGGATCTTTCCTTTTAACATCGGAAAATTTTTCCCATAATTTACCTGCATTTGTGTTAATATTCTGAGGATTAACGATATACGTAGCATATATTTTTTTATAGGAGATCCGGATTTAATGACATAAAACTCTGAAGACCGAACTTTTTATCACGTAATCTGGGAATTATTCCGGAGGTTCAGTCTGACCCCTTCTAAAACCGGCAACGTTCTCGGCATCGCCCAGATACCCTTTTCTTGGAAAATTAACATTAAAGTAATCCCAATAACTGGCTGTTCCCAGAGGTCGTCTCAAGTCCACAGAGACTCCGTCTTTGAAAACCATCTTAACTTTCCTGATATTGGAGATGTTCTCCAGTGGATTTTCGGCAACAACCACAAGGTCGGCAAGTTTACCTTCCTCTACAGTCCCAAGTATGTCCGACACGCCACACATTTCCGCACCATTACGCGTGGCGGCAATAAGCGTTTCCATCTCGCTGACGCCGGAAAGTACAAATTGTTCCATCTCCAGGATTCCGATTTCTCCAATAGGATTGGAGTCAGAACCAATGAGGAGCTTCACACCGGCATCAGCCGCCTTCTTCAATGCCTCCCGTTGATGCTGGGCATGTTCCGGAGATCTTTCGTCACCATAGGCGATAAGGGTGCGCCATTTAATGACCTGTTCGTCATTGGAATAGCCCAGCTTTGCCAGCCGGTTTTCCCTTTCTTTGATGTACTGGTCACTCAAGTTACAAATGATTGTCGGGCAATAAAATGTCCCTTTTTCGGCCATGAGTGCAATAGTTTCATCAGTAATCCCATACCCATGTTCGATACAATCTATACCGGCTGCAACGGATCGGTAGGTTGCAGGCTCTCTGGAGTGGCTGAGAACATGGATCCCAAAACTATGGGCGGTTTCTGTAAGAGCTTCGATTTCGTCGGGAAACATTTCTACATCTACAATCTTAATTGCATTAACACCGCGTTGGATGCTCGAACGTATTGATTTCCTGACTTCGAATGGCCCGTCAGGCCCGGCGGGGTTGTTACCACGCCCGCCGGCGGTAACCATTATGATCTCTCCGGCGGCAAAAATGCGCGGCCCCATATAAAATCCATGATCAAAAACATCTCTCCAGGCAGTGTCAAGATAATCCCGCTTGAAGTCCGGAAGTACATTCCCCTTCACAGGATCAAACATCTTGTCATTCTCACCGGCCGTACGAATGGCTGTGAATCCGTTCCGAAGACCATCCATGGCGTTCAAACCGGCCCTGATGACTTCTGAAGGAAGAGATTCACCGGATAAGTTAGGATTCCCCGGAAAGGTACTTGCCATATGCACGTGCATGTTCCAGAAGCCGGGAAGTACATATGCTCCTTCCAGATCGATTACCCGAACATTGTTATCCTGCCGGGATTGACGATACGTCCCCTCACTTATTGACTCAATTATGTTCCCCGATAAGGTTACTGTCATATTCTCCATCACGGCGCTTCCAGTACAATCAATCACATTGCAATTCGTAAGAACGGTCTTAAAATCATCCGCACCCTGAGAATACACCTGTCCCGGAAACAGGAAAGCTGCTACCAGGATAAGGAACATTAACATTTTTAATACTTTCATGGCATTCCTCCTCAAGAGAATGGTTCATCCTATATTAAAGTAATACTATAGTGTTTAAAATTTTGAGATAAATAAGAATTGCGATTTGAAATAAATAATAAAACTTAATGCAAAAACATAACTAAAATTCTATCCCATAGCAATAAGAATTGACTATTATTAAGTTTGAAACCATTGCATTGCGAAAAACAAATCTCAAGCTCTATTTTTTTGATTTTATTATGTAATAATTAATTTACATGTTCGCAAATCCTACAGCCCGAGGAACTGAAAACACTTGTAATTTCACGGTGTATACCTTATTATCTATCTTGACCTGCCCCTAATGTTTGGGTCATTTTTTAAGTTAGTCAATTCATCGATATATTCATTGTTGTATTACCCATTGGCCTTGAGACCGAATCCGGTGGTATAACTGCCTCGGGGGCGGGTGGCCGGTATCCAAGGGCACTATGCGGTCTCTTATGATTTTACTCATTTCGCCAGCGTTCCACAAGCACTTTTGCTTCGTGTAAGGTATCGAAGATTTCCCGGTTGAGCACTTCATCACGCAGTTTGCCATTGAACGACTCACTATACCCGTTCTCCCATGGACTGCCTGGTTCAATATACAATGTTTTTACTCCCAGGCGCATGAGCCATGTCCGGACCGCTTGAGCAGTGAACTCTGTGCCATTATCACTTCTCAGGTGAACCGGAACTCCTCGCTGCACGAACAGTGTTGCAAGATGTTCTATGACGTCATTGTGAGTCAGCCTCCTGCCTACCACAATTGCCTGACACTCCCGACTGTATTCATCTAATATTGTTAACAAACGATAGCTCCTTCCCTCTCGGGTTCGTGCTTGCATGCAGTCATAACTCCAGACATGATCCCGGTACGCAGGTCGCAGCCGAATACACGAACCGTCATTGAGCCATAACCGTTTGCGCTTCGGTTGCCTCCGGGGAACTTTTAATCCTTCTCGACGCCACAAACGCTCCACTCTCTTATGATTGACCTTGCAGCCTTCTTGCTGTAACAGTGCGGTAATTCGTCGATAACCATACCGACCATACTGCGTGGCCAACTCAGACCATACGTTGCACTAACACCGGCTTCATCAGAAGGAGAAATCGGGCGATATTGATGAGTGCTGCGCGGTACTCCCAACACGGTACAGGCCCGGCGCTGCGAGATCTCGAGAGTCGTGCAAAGATGCTGCACCACCTCCCGTCGCTTCGCCGGGCTCAGAAGTTTTTTGCATCAACCGCCAGAGTCTCATTGAGGATTTGAATATCCAACTCTTTCTCGGCAACCAGGCGTTTCAGGCGGATAGTCTCTCTCTCTAACGCTTTAAATCGTTTCGCCTGATGCACCCGAAGACCACCATACTCCTTTCGCCAACGATAATAGGTCTGCTCTGTAACCTCAATCTGGCGAGCAGCTTGTTGAACCGACTGACCTTGAGCGAGCAGTACTTCTGCCTCTCGAAGCTTGTGGATAATTTGTGCTGATGTGTGAATTCTACGTGCCATTGATCTTGCTCCTTGCTTTTCAATCTAATCCCTGTACTCATATACTATCTGGATCAACTTTTGGGGGCAAGGTCACTATTATAATTCCCAATACATTCTGACAATGTTAATTACACCTTAATAAAGCGTCATATTTCAACAAAATCCCAATTAATCTCTTTTATAGAATTGATATGGGGAATATCTACTAAATGAAGGAGGCTCAATTATGTCTACTCGACAAGTATGTTGTGCTATCCTCTCAATGTTCTTATTACTGAGCTTCTGTAGTTCAGAAACTGCTGAATCAGTATCAACCGATACGGCTATGACTAATGTTCAGGCTCAGGACGAGGATGAGATCAAGGAATTGCAGAATCAGATTCGCCGGGATAAGTTTGACATTATCCTTCCACAAATAATGCGGGAGTACAAAATCGACATGTGGATTCAAGTGATGAGAGAAGGAAATCCTGATCCCATTGGTGCGGATCTGGGAAGTAATTCAGGTGTTTTCATCTTTACAGACCGTGGAGGCGACAGGATCGAACGGGCAGTTCTCGGTCAAAGTTCGGATGCACCAATACAGTTTACTTTAGTTCGGGAAAGTGGTGCATACGACATAGTTGCCGAAGGTTTTCCATTAGTGTCTCATGCTTCAAGGCGCGAATTGCCATGAGGCCCGGTAACTGAATTGGATCACAGATTTGATGGTGTCGGAGAATTTGTCGCCGAACGTGACCCCAAACGCATTGGCATAAATTACCTGGAAAAGTTGGGACCGCGCGTGGAGCATGAGGTTCCAAGATTACGCTCCGAAGGTATTTGGCATACTGACTACAATCTATTAGTCAAAGCTCTCGGTGACAAATATGCCAAGAGGATAGTTTCGGCTGAATATTTAATAATCGAATACTTATCGAGGGGGGTGAAGAGTGAACTTGTACTTTATAAGAAAATACGTAAGATGATGACAGAGTCTTTTGAAAGAGATATTAATAAAATTGTGCCGGGCGTCACCAAATTGAGCGATCTTGAAGGGGATGTTGCCGTCATGGATATTGAAGGTAAAAGAAGCAGTAGTGGAGATCGTGTGATCCGGAGAGGAGGCTTGATCCTGTTAGATTATGGACTCGAAGACAGCTATTATAACTCCCTCTCCTTTATTAGTGTCGATGCTCATGGCATGATGAACAGGAACAGAGGATGGAAATTCGGGAACTTCTATGATACCTTGAAGGAATTCGCCTATGTGCTCCGTGACGGAGAGACCGAACTGCCTCCAAAGATCAAAAAAGTCTGGACCGATGCAGTGAAAGTCCGAAAGGTTGTTGAAGATAACATCAAGGCAGGTCGAACCGGTGGTGAAACATTTTGGATCCTCAAGCGAAAAGTTGAAGAGGCAGGCTTTATTTATGTAAATAGACAAATTTACAACAAAGATCTGGATCCTGATAAAACCAAAGTTCCTTTCGATTTTCATGCTATGGGAAAAGGACCGAATGCCCCAAGGATCGCTCCTTTAGGTCCCGATTGGCAACGGGAGTTGACACTCCCACTCTATCACCACTTTGTCATGGAATACTGGGTCTATATTCCGATGCCAGAATGGGGTGAAGGGAGATATTTATCTTTACAATTTCATGACGGTGCGTATCTCTCCGAACGTGGAGTCGAGTATCCATCTCCACCGCCTACGGTGATACGTCTCATTCGTTAATGCTTCGCATATCGTACAGCCCGGGGAGCAGATATACTTGTATAAGCCACATATATATCTTAATAATACATTTTGACGAAGTATATCACATCTTAAAAAAGCTTCATATCTCAAACACAATCCAATTAATCATTTTCAGAGAATTGATATGGGGAATATTAGATTGGATAAGAGGTAAAACCTATGATTAGATTTAATCAAAAACACTTTCTTTTGATTGTGTTTTCTTGTTTTTTCTCATTGCTGCTAAGGCTTTTGCACAGGAAATCAAAGCTATAAAGATTAGTGAGAAAATAGAAATTGACGGCGTATTAGATGAATCAGCTTGGAATAATGGGGACAAAATCTCGGATTTTATTCAATTTGAACCAGTATATGGATTGCCTTCTCCCTATAAAACGATAGTAAAAATCCTGTATGACGATACAAATATTTATTTTTGTATTGAATGTCTGGACCCGGATACGGAGAAAATATCCGCAAAGATCACGACAAGAGATGGTAAAATAAAGTCAGGTGGCCTAACGAGAGGGGAAAATGCCCTGAGTTTAGAGACGGATGATGCCATTGGTATCATGCTTGATACCTTTAATGATAAAAATAATGGCTATTTCTTTTTAGTAAATGCTCTCGGCACACAGCAGGATGGTAAATTAGCCGATAACGGAAGGACGAAAGATAGTTCCTGGGATGCAAGCTGGGAATCAGCAGGCAGTATTAATGCGGATGGCTGGTCTACTGAAATTGCAGTACCGTTTAGTTCTCTTAAATTCAACATGGAAAGTAGTGAATGGGGATTCAACGTTGGACGGAGTGTTCCAAGAAATCTTGAAAAAAGTTTCTGGATAGCTAATTTGACCGACAAGTATCGGGTTTCTCAGTTTGGGAAAATAACCGGTTTAGATATAAGTACAGTATCCACTAAAAAATATAAGTTCATACCATATGCTCAGTCACAGTTTCAGAAACAGAATAAAAGCGATGGAAATATAGGTTTGGATGTAAATTACAGTCTATCCAGTAATCTGGCACTTGACGGAACAGAAAATCCCGATTTTGCAACTGTTGAAGGTGACGTCGAACAAGTAAATCTTACACGTTTTGAATTGTCGTTTCCAGAAAAGCGACCCTTTTTTCTGGAAGGAGCTGAAAATTATTCTACCAGGATTAAACAGTTTTACTCTCGCAGAATAGGCGAAATACCCTGGAGAATGAAATTAAATGGCAAAATCGATAAATGGAAATTAAACTTCCTTTCTACCCAATCTGATCCTTCAACAGCAGGTGCAGACGTTCCTACTGGAGAAGAGGCGAGTTTTTCTGTTTTTAGGATAAATCGCGATATTAAAAACGGATCGAATATTGGAATAATTGGTGCAAACCGCTATTACAAGGATAAAAACAGTGGTTCTGTCGGTCTGGTGGGGACCTTGTTTTTTACAGATGTTTTGGGAATGACTTCGCAATTTATTAAAAGCTATGGTGAAGAGGATAAGGGTACCTGGACATTTTTTGTTAGACCGTCATTTGATTCTCAGTATTCTCATTTTCATGTCCGATATTCACATACCGGTGAAGGTATTAAGGAAAATATCAATCCGATTGGATTCATAGCAGGATGACGACCGAAAAGAATTTGATACAAATATCCGGAGGATATTCTGGATTAATAGAAACGGAATTGAATCAATTTCTCCAAGCATTAATTATAACCATTACTGGAGTCAGGAAGGCATCTTAAGAAGCTGGGATGATAGTAATCGATTAACAGTAAAGTTTCTTAAAAATGGGAATTTCAACTATCTTACAGGGAAGACTTTAAAGGAAAATATGCCGATTTATACGAAAAAGACTTTCGAAACCGTATTGTTGAAGAAACACTGACCTATGACTCGAAAACAGGAAATAGGGTGTCAGTGAGTTATGGTAAAGGGAGAAATTTTAATAGAGATTTTGAAAAAATTACTGGAACTTTCGGTGCTAAATTACGTGAAGGATGGAATGCTACCTACAGCTTTACTAAATTTTGGTTAAAACCTGATCCTGAAGATGAAAACAGCTGGATTCAATTTGTAAGAACCACCTATTATGTTGACAAAGATTTTTATTTCAAATTGTTTTATCAAACAAAATATAATACCTCACGCGGTTTTTTTGATCCCCGATTTGTATTTGTGTGGCGCTTTTTGCCGCCGTTTGGATCAATTCAGCTTGCTTACCAAGAAGGCACTACCAGGGTAACCGACATAGAGGGCCAGGAAAGAACGTTCTTTACAAAACTTTCATGGGTCTTATAAATTTACTACCATTTGAAGTTTGTAGGCTGTACGTTGTCAGAATAATTTGGACAGATTTAAATTTGCTATTAAAGGTTCGCAAATCATACAGCCCGAGGAGCGAGCTCTAGCGATTCCGTACAACTTGTTAGGTAATTTGATCTATATAATTACAATTTGACAACAAGCGGATCGCTTAATTTTTAGATTCCTTTCTTCATATAGACTCGGTTATCATCTCGATCAATTTCAGTCCACCCTAAGTGAATATAGAAAGATACATTTTCGGTCAGTAGGATATGAGTAACCAGGCGCAATTCTGAATAATTCTTTTCTTTTGCCTTTGTTTCAGCAAATTTCATAAGCCCACCACCTATGCCCAGACCCTGAAACTCAGGATGAACAGCAATGTTTGCTATTGATGCATACTCATTCTCAAACTTCATAATGAGACCACCAACGATATTGCCATTAAATTCGGCAACCCAAGAGGGATAATCACTGATTTCGGATGCATAATCCACATCCATGGGTGGAAGACGCTGTCCTTCCATTCGATCTTGGTAAGAGGCATATGCTGACTCCATGCAATATTGAAGACCAACAGAATCTTCCAATACTGCTTTTCTAATATGCCATTGTATTGTCATCAAAACTCAATGATAATTCTATAGCGTCTAACAAATTATTCAATAATTTTCTATATTCTATGCTAAATTACCTTGATTCATCTTGAGTCGCAAGAATAATAAGCAAAAAGGTTTCCCAAACGTAGAGCCCGAGGAGTAGAAAAGACTTGTAAAATCAAAATACACTCCTTACTATCTACATAATAGTGCCCTCATTATTTTGACGATACACACACAAATTGAATTGTGTTCATGAATAATCCGTTGCAAGAATCATGTTGTCATAAAGTCTGACCACACTTGAAGCAATTCACAAATAAAAATTAACAAAAAACCACCGTTAATAAAAATAGGAGGACGTTATGATAACTCGCGTAATGGTAATAGTATTATCTGTAATGTTTCACCGTACCTAATGCCTATGCACAACGAGGAGGAGATACTTTTAACCCGCTACCTCAGCGTACGGTAGAGACCGATAGGGAAGCGCTTCGTCTTATGAGAAACGACAAACTTGACCTTGTTCTGCCGGGAGCAATGCGTGACAATAATGTGGACATGTGGATTCACGTCGGTCGTTCCGGAGACCCAATGCGTCGGTATTTGGGGTCAACCTCCGGTTATTTGATCTTTACCGATTTGGGAGACAGGATAGAGCGGGCTATATTTGGTGGTTCAACATTTGGTAATCCAGCAGGATCTGTTGAATATATTGATGTACACGGTTCTTTCAACCTCGCACGAGCTTTTACCGGTTATAATTATGGTAATTCAGATCCCAGGCAGGGTTTTTCAGTTCCCGAAGTTTACAACGAAATAACGGATTATGTTGCAAAACACGATCCGCAGACGATTGCAGTAAATTATTCCGATTGGCTGCCGGTAGCAGATGGGATTTCGCATTCTCAATTCGTGAGATTGGAACAAATTTTGGGTTCCAAATATTCTCAGAGAATTGTCTCTGCAGAGATGGTAATTACTGATTTTCTGGTAAGAAGGACAAGCAGGGAAGTTGCGGCACAGGTCGAAGTGTTGGCACTGGCTCGCCAGCGTGCTAAACAAAGATTATCTCAAGTTGTGCCGGGTGAAACAACAGTAAGAGATATAGGGGGTCGGATTTATTATTCAGCAACGAGTAAACCTGAAGATACAGTTCATGATTTTCCACCTACCGCCGGGAGGTTTATTCCTAATCCTGACTATTGTATTACAACGCGGTGATTTATTTGTCGGTGGTGGTGGTGGTGGAGGTTCCAGGGGCAGCTATATGGGCTTCGGGGTAGACACAAAAATTCATGCATATATTTTGAGAGAAGGGGAAACAAAAGTCCCCGATTTTTTACAGGAGGTCTATGAAAAAGCGATAGCAGGTCAATGGATTTTAAGGGAACATATGAAAGTCGGCATGACCGGCGGTGAATCTATGTCGGCTATGGTAAAAGCCATGGAAGAAGCGGGTTATATTTATACACCTCTTACAGATGTAGGTACAGAAGATTATAAGGAAATACAGGAGGCGCTTGCTAATACTGATAAGCCGGGATTTTCCATTGACAATCACTCTTTTGGCAATACTGGTGGCGGTGGCGGCATGAGATTAGAAGGACCCTCTATGGCGGATTTTCGGCGAGATACGTGGCATTTGAAAATTCAGGAGAATCATATATTAGCATTTGAGTATATGGTCCATATGAACATTGATGAAAGACCCGGCTACCCATTACACTTTAATATTTCAAATCCGCAAATTGTAACCAGCAAGGGAGTTGAATTTATTCAGCCGCCAAATGAGGAAATTTTCCTGATCAAATGAGGAACATTCAAATTCTAACGGGCTGATTCGTAAGGGTCAGCCTTTTTTGTTTAAAAATGCAAAATTGATCTCTCTAAAATTTTTCGTCATAAAAATCTGACTGCTTGAATATATACACCAAGATCACCGATTTTCCCCATGTCCCCCCTTGCGGATTTGATTAAAAGTAAAAGACCTTGCCAAGTCTTGCCAAAATTCATATAATTCAGTGAAACTCGTGACAATGAAGTAGTAAGTGTGAAGAAGCGGCAGCCCGGCCGTAATAAATGCACGTTGGTTGGATCTGCCCGATTCCCCCTTCAGCCCTGGGAGGGCCGCATGACGTCTTGATCCACCAGTTCGCCGCGCAGTATTCTGAATAGATAAAATATGAGTACGCCCCTCGTATCGTGGAGCATATCGCACCGGGTATTAGAATTGACCGAGGTAATTATCTGATTCCCATTCACTCACCGTATTGTGATATTCGCGCCACTCGTCATTTTTGACTTCAACGTAATATTTTTCATATTCGCTTCCAAGCGCCTGAATAATGAGGTCATCGGCTTCTAAATAATCTATCGCTTCTTTAAGAGATCTCGGTAAAAAGTTTATACCCCGCCGTCGAAGTTCATCTTCTGAGACTTCATAGAGATTGTCGTCATTACGACTCCCGGGATTGGTTTTATTTTCGATTCCATCCAATCCGGCGGCAAGCATCAATGCCATCACCAGATATGGATTCGCAGCACCGTCTACAGATCTGTTTTCAATGCGGCCCGGAGATGGAATACGTATCATCTGCGTTCGATTACTCCCGCCATACGTTATATAAACCGGAGCCCACGTTGCTCCCGATTTTGGAGCGCCCCTAACGAGACGTTTATAACTGTTGACAAGGGGGCTTGTTACTGCGGCCGATGCTTTAGCATGCTTAAGAATGCCTCCCATAAAAGAATAAGCAAGCTGTGACAAACCATTTTCATCTTCCTCATTGAGAAAAAGATTTTCTTGATTTTGAATGTCCCAGAGGCTCATATGCAGATGAAGACCATTTCCGGTCAGGTTGGAAAATGGTTTCGGCATAAAGGTTGCCAACAGGTTATGTTCTTCAGCAACGGTTTTCACCATCCACTTATAGAAAGTAAGCCGGTCTGCAGATGTTAAAGCGTCGGAATAGACCCAGTTAATTTCAAACTGGCAGTTGGCGTCTTCGTGGTCATTTGCATAAGGAGACCAACCCAATTCCTGCATATTTTTGATCAGTGTCGTCATGATATCGAGATTACGGTGCAAAGCCCGCAAATCATAACATGGTTTATGTAACGTATCGAGAGAATCCCATGGCTCATAGCGGCCGTCATCATTGCGCTTCAGCAGCATAAATTCCGCCTCGACTCCCACGTTGAAAACATAACCTTTCTGTGTAGCTTTTTCCAACTGTCGTTGTAAAATGGTTCGGGGACAATAAGGCCATGCTTGATCGTTTACACGAATATTGCCGGGGACCCAGGCCATGTTCTTGCGCCAGGGAACAATTGATAGAGATTTAAAATCTGGAATGCTTGCCATGTCCGGATCATGCGGCCCCTGTCCCATAAATCCTGCAGCGAAACCGGCAAAACCTGCACCTTCTGTTGCCATTTCATCTATATTCGTCACTGGAACCACTTTTGCTTTTGGTGCACCGCTCATTTCCACAAAAGAACACAGGAAATATTCAATGCCTTTCTCTTTTACAAGCGCTTTAACTTGATCTAAAGTCAAATTTCCCTCCTTTTTTAGCGGTTTATTCTTGCAGTGTGTTTAATGCATCGAGGCCGATCGGTATCAGGTCCCATTCACGGCCGGCCTCGATGATAGTATT
Source organism: bacterium (assembly GCA_965240425.1). Lineage (GTDB taxonomy): Bacteria > SM23-31 > SM23-31 > SM23-31 > SM23-31 > CBDFMG01. Next base: position 3,672,417 of record OZ251221.1, on the reverse strand, counting down.
CCACAGGTATTCCCCTAAGGATGTCGCTCCAATAATAAAAAATGCTGGTAATTTATTAATATCTTGACGGATGATTAACTGAGTTGTTTTAGCTACACTGCTTTGTTTTGCAGTTTCATTTGGAAAAGCAGAAAGATGAAAATCCAATCCACACAATTTGCTCATGAGTTTCTGACTGTTCGGTCCTACAATCAGAATTTCTGATCTACCGTGCGTGACATCAGTAATTGTAATAAATTTATCTGTCTCGTTCGCTTTTTCCAGTAACTTTTTATTGATATCCATTTCATTACCGGGAAGTGTGCTGAGATAATAGAGATCGTTTCGCAGACGGTAAACTCTCATCCCCATAATTTCTTTTCCTGCATTAACGGCAATGAGCGGCAGATCAATAACCTTGTTAAGAAATTCTTGAGCCTGACTGCCCCGGACCATTAGTTTACCATTTGGCGATGCATCGGCGACTGCAACGCTGCGTCGGGCAGCGCTCAATTCTGCATCTACGGTGGAGTAAACTTTGGGGATTTCCCAGCCCTGATGCTCAGTATATTGTGGATTAAACTGCCGGGAAATCGCATGGAGTGGTGTTGATTTTTTCGGTGTATCGGACATTTTTTACATTTTCTGCCTTATGCCTTCCGGATCATAAAAGGCTCCGTGGAAAACATTTGCCGTTTCTAACTTTCCATTCACTTTTATCGTAAAGGTAGCTCCATTTTTTCCGCCTATATCCGGAGGCAGCCAACAGAGTCCGATTGCTTCATTCAAAGACGGACTGAAACGGCTGGAGCTTATCCAACCAATTATCTTCATTTTTTTACCCGAATTTTTGCTCACGACCTGGCTGCCTTCTTCCGGAACAATGCCCGGATCATCCATTTTAAATCCAACCAACAATTGTTTCCTGCCTTCATCCAGTATCCGTGTAAAAGAACGTCTTCCGAGAAAGTCAGGTTTATCCATCTTTACGATCCATTCCATATTGGCTGAAAGCGGATCGGACAAAGCGTCGGTATCCTGTCCGACAAGAACAAATATTTTCTGTAATCTCAGTATTCGTTGAGCTTCGACTCCAAAAGGAATTATGTCGAATTCCTCCCCGGCATTCATCAATGATTCCCAGATATGCAGCGCGTAACCGGACGGACAGTGAATCTCGTAGGAGAGTTCACCGGTGAATCCGATTCGCAGTATTCGGGACATGACACCTGCTACTTCAGCAGAGCGGGCAGACATGTAGGGAAATTCATCTTTATCCAGATTGCACGTAGTTATCTTTTTCAGCACTTCCCGGGCCCGAGGTCCGGCAATGTTGATTGAAGAATATACATCGGTTAAATCTGTTAAATGGACACCATCTCCCCAACCTGATTGTAACCACCATTGCAACCATTCATAGATTCCTGATGCTCCTGATGAAGTTGTACTCATGTACCATTCTTCATCACTTATATGAGCACAGACACCATCGTTGAGTATTATACCTTCATCATTACACATCATACCGTAACGAACACGTCCCACAGAGAGTTTACGCCATTTATTCAAATAAATACGTTCAAGAAAATCCGGTACACCCGGTCCTGTTAGTTTCAATTTACCTAAGGTACCGACATCAATGAGGCCAACCCGCTCGTTAACGGCAAGGACTTCGTCTTTAGGGTCAACATATTGTTCGGGACGCAACCATTGACCGGCTACCATTATTTTGGCGCCACGGTTCATGTGCCAAGTATGCAGTGGGGTCACCTGTACCGGTTCCATCTTTTGTCCGGCGAGAGTACCCAGTGCTATGGGTTCTATAGGAGGCCGCGCCGTTGTCTTACCTGTTTCTCGCACGGTCCGATTATTAGTGCGTGCACAAAGATGAATAGTATTCATTGAACACATTTTCCCCTGGCATGGTCCCATTGAAATGGTGCTGTACCGTTTAAGGAGTTCAATACTGTCGTAACCTTCCGTAATCGCCGTTTCTATATCCCGGTCGCTGACATCTTCGCAAAAACAGACAAACCCTTTTTTATTACCCGGTATACTGACGCGTGCAGAAGTACGATACGATTCACCGGTGATATCAGGCGCTGTCCATACAGGGTCTCCTTTTTCAGTTCCCAAGGAATTACACGCGTACAAACCAGCCTGTTCACCCTGGGTGATTTGTTTATCTAAGGTATGTATTCCGGCTGCCCGTCCGGCTACGGAAAGATGAGGCGGGCATGTTTTCGGCACTATTTCTGACAATTCTTCGTTATACTCCGTTTTTCCTCCGGCCATGTGAAATAATCCAAGTGCCGGAGTCCAGCCGACACTCATTGCGATTATATCGCATTCCAGCGACCGTTTAGTCGATGGATCGATAGTTCCATGGGAATCAATTCGCACTATTTGTGCATTCTTCACGGATCTCGAACCAACTGCTTTTAAAATTGTATGCTCGTAAAAGGCCAGTGTATTATCAGCAACTAATTCTTTTAAGAGCAAACTATTACAGACATCTTGGGATCGTTCATCCACAATGGCAGACACATTAATTCCTGCGGATTGGAGATAACCGGCCAATCGCCACCCATCCTCATTGGCCGTTACTATCAGGAACTGCTTTCCCGGATTAACACCGAAAAGGTGCAGAAGGCGTTGTACGGCACTTCCTAACATCACTCCCGGTAGATCGTTATTCTCAAAGACAAGTGGTATTTCATGAGCTCCAGTAGCTAATACCAAAGATTTTGATCTAATTTTGAAGAGGCGATTCCCTCGGGAAGCTGACAGCCAATTGTCTTCATATATTCCTTGGACAGTTGTATCTGTAAATATATCGATATTTTCGTATTGGCTCAGGGATTCTGTGAGCTCACGTAAAACAGAATTAGTATTAAACCGTAAGTGACCGCCAAGGGCTGGTTCGCTGTCGAACACTATCACTCTTGCTCCTTGTTTTGCGGCTGATAACGCTGCACTTATTCCGGACGGTCCGCCACCTATTACCGTGACATCGGCATGCAGATACTGTTTATCATATTCACCCGGTGGAGTGTTGGGGTCGATCTTTCCCAGGCCGGCAGACTTACGTAATATTCGTTCGAAAAGAGGCCATAATATCGAGGGCTTTATAAAGGTTTTATAGTAAAAACCGACCGGCATCAGCTGTGATCCGAGCTGCGTCAATGAAAGGAAGTCATACTTGAGTGACGGCCATGCGTTTTGCGGCCGGACATCAATTCCGGGAATTATCTTCCGCGTGCATGCACGAATGTTCGGTTCGTCGTCAACCTGTACCAAACAATTTGGACAATCGCCGGAACAACAGAGCAATCCGCGTGGCCGGTGATACTTAAAGGAACGGCTCAAAATTTGAACCCCGGCGACCGTGAGCGCTGAAGCAATGGTGTCTCCTTGATAGCCGGTATATTCTTTACCGTCGAAACAAAAGGCAATCACGGAGGAACGATTTATGATTTCGCATTGCTGCGGAGGAAGACGAGGAGATTTTACCGGTAGATCCGTCTGCAATTATGTTTCTCCTACAGTGAAATTTGGTTGCCAGAGATAGGTCTTGACGACCCGGTTGGTCAGTGTATTTCTTTCAACAAGAAACCAAAGCTCACAACCTGCATTATGATACCACCATTCAATTTGAATTTTCATGCTGTTGGTACGAATATAGAGATAATCGGTCCAATCTGAATTGTTGCATGCAGAAGGATCTTCAGGGCGCGGGATGTATTCACCATCAAAACGGAATTCACTGACGTTCCGGTCCCCGCAATTCGGACACGTTAGAATTAACATGTTTTACTCCTCATAGACTTTTGAAATAGTGGAAATTAAAATTATTGTCAAACCAATCAGCCAGAAAGATTTATTGAAATTCATTCGAAGACTGTTTAAAAAGCAAATAAATCTCCAAATCAATATTGTTTATATACTCGAATTTCGTGTATAAATTAAAAAAACACTTAATTTCCAACCGATGCCGCTCCTTTTTCTCCGACAAGGTCATTCTCAATAAACCGTGACAAACGAAAAGGAGCGATCAGTTCCGGAGTCTTATCAGTAGCGATCATTTCCGCTATCATTTTGCCGGAAATTGGGGCTGATTTGAACCCATAGGTTCCCCATCCTACATCTACCAGAAATCCATCAACCGGTGTCGTCCCCATGATCGGGCTAAAGTCGGGGGGCATTTCGCAAATCCCGGCCCACTGGCGCTGAACACGCACTTTACTAAAAGATGGGAAAAGTTCCAGTACGTGACCTGCTATGTCTTCAAGAAACCAAAGTGAACCTGCCATCGAATAGGAAGAAAATGGGTCCACGCTTGCCCCCATCACAAGTTCTCCGCGGTCCGATTGACTAATGTAAACATGTAAACTACCGGATACGATTACAACATCGAGGAAAGGCTTAAGCGGTTCGGTCACACACGCTTGCAGGGGGATAGTAACCAAAGGGAGGTTGATCCCAACCATTGCTGTGATCGTAGATGCCCAACCTGCGGTAGCATTCAGTACGATTCCGGTTTTGATTTCACCTCGGTTTGTTTGTACTCCTGTTATCTTTCCGTTTTGTGTAGTGATACCGGTAACCGTAGTCTGTTGATGTATGTGAATACCGTGCCAGTCCGCCTGATGGGCATATCCCCAGACAACTGCATCGTGCCGGATGATTCCTCCCGGTGGATGATAGAGTGCGGCTAAAATAGGGTAACGGGGTTCATCACTCATATCAAGATAATGACAAAGACGGGAAATTTCATCCGGCCAGATAAGCCGCGAGTCTATACCCTCGATTTGATTGACATTAGCTCGACGGCTCATGGTATTAACAGCGCCGTCACTATGAGCAAGCGTCATATGTCCCCGCCTGCTGAACATCACGTTAAAGTCCAGATCAATGGACATCTTCTCAAACAGCTTTAAACTCTCGTTGTAAAAATTTGCCCCTTCGGGTGTGAGATAGTTACTGCGAATGATGGCGGTATTCCGTCCGCTGCTGCCTGAGCCGATATAGTTCTTCTCGAGGACTGCAACGTTCGTTATACCGTGTTCAGTTGCCAGGTAATATGCACATGCAAGCCCATGAACCCCTCCGCCGATAATCACGACGTCATAACTATCCTTCAGCTCATGAAAATGCCACATTTTTGGCAAAGATTTGTGATTAGTGAAAGCTTGACGTAAGAGTTTCAGAGACATGAAATTGAATATTTTAGTTGTCGTCAGGTTGAAAGAATACAGACTCCATTGACTATAGTTCCCGCGCTTTCCATCCCGGGCCACCACCAAAAATCCGGTTAGTACCTACCAGTGGAATGCCGCATATCATCGATGCTTCTACATTCAAGGCTCGAAGATCTTCAGGATCGAGATCATGCACGTCGGCTTTTCCGCAGGCCCGGGCCAATATCTTGATTTCAGATGTCATTGACTGTAAAAGATTTGCTGTACGTTCTGTGCCTTCGTTTATGTCAAGGCGTTTCATAAGTTCGGGATCTTGCGTTGTTATACCGACGGGACAAAGACCTGTATGACAGTGATGACAGTGGTACGGCTCTGTACCAAGTTTGTGGTAGTCTTCAACATATATCGGTTTATTACAGTTAAGACCGATAAGCGCTGCCGTACCTATATAGATCGCATCTGCACCGAGCGCCATGGCTTTTGCCGCATCGGCGCCGGTCCGGATCCCGCCGGCTATAATTATTTGGACCTCGCCATATAACCCGATATCTTCGAGCGCTGCCCGTGCCTCACAGACGGCAGCCAACGTAGGAATGCCGGTATGCTCCTGACAAATTTCGGCCGAGGCAGCGGTTCCACCCTCCATTCCATCAACGACAACCACATCCGCTCCGGCTTTTGCAGCTAATCTAACATCGTCAAATACGCGAGTCGCCCCCATTTTCACAAAGATCGGAACCTGCCAGTCGGTGGCTTCCCGCAGTTCTTCGATCTTTGTGATCATATCATCAGGACCGAGAAAATCGGGATGTCGTGCAGGACTGCGCTGATCGACGCCGACGGGTAAGTCCCGTTGTTCGGCAATTGATTCGAGGACTTTTGTTTCAAGCAATAACCCTCCGGTCCCCGGTTTAGCGCCTTGTCCGATCGTTAATTCGATTCCGTCCGCTACTTTCAGGTCGTGAGTGCTGAAACCGTATCGGGACGGCAACACTTCGTAGATCAGGATATTACTATGCTCCCGTTCAGATTTTAACATTCCCCCGTCGCCCGTCGTGTTTGAAGAACCGACAATATTGGCTCCCTTCGCGAGGGCGACTTTCGCGTTATAGGACAGGGCTCCCCAGCTCATACCGGTGATCATTATTGGGATATCAAGTTCGATCGGTTTCTTGGCAAATCGGGTGCCGAGAACGGTTTTTGATTCGCAACGCTCACGATACCCCTCCAGGGGTATGCGAGTTAGGGAGCAGGGAATAAATGTCAGGTCGTCAAATGTCGACCATCGCCTTTGACGGAGAGTTCCAAAACCGCGGATACGATATCGTCCCAATTCAGACTTGACCTGTATATCTTCTATTACATCGGGGGAAATGTGTTACTCTGTCGGAGCGGTGGAATACTCGAGGTTGTTTTATTAGACAAAATTGATTTCTCCTTGTGACGTTATTACAATGACCCTACAGCTAACGGTCAATTTCAAGGCAATAAAATTCATATTTTACACGAACTTCGATTATGTATCCATTAGAGCGCTTCCCGCCAGACATTCCGCTCATTTTTGTCAAAATGCCATAGTTTGCGTCCGGAAACGACTTTTTTAAAATTTTGAATTTTGTCTGTGATTTGTTGGCTCTTCTCAGGAAAATGTTCAGATATGGTGGATTTTAGAAAACTAATATCTTCATCTGTCGGTTCTTCAATGACAGCATCAATTCCGAGTTGGTCGATTTCCCCCCCGACATAACAGATGGTCTCGTACATTGAATCCCCAAATGCTTCGCCTGTGTTGCCACAGACGATGATCGTTCCTTTCTGCGCCATAAAACCGGCCATATATCCACAGTTACCGGCAACGATAACGAGCCCTCTCTTCATAGAGACACCTAAACGGGCTGCTGCGTCGTTGTGAATAACGACTGTTCCTCCGCTCATTGCTGCTGCGGCGCCATTACCGGCGCAACCGTCGACAATAACCGTACCGCTCATCATGGATTCCGCTAATCCCCATCCGGCGCTTCCATGGATTTTTACCGTTGCCCCATCGATCATTCCGGCACAATAATAACCGACACTGCTATCAAAAGTGATAGAAACAGGCTTCATAATTGCCACGCCAAGATTGTGTTTAGCCCAAGCTCCTTTAACAATGATGTCCGTTTCTCCCTTGTTGATAAGCTGCTTGATATGATTATTTATGTCGCGGGTATTTTGACCGTTGCAGATTATCTCTGCCATATTCGTGTCTCCTTTGATTGAGCTTCTCGCACTGTGTAACTACCGGGGAAGGCAGAACGAATTGCCACCTCTTCAGTAGCAATTGCAACAAAATCATCGGTTTCGGCAAAGAGCAGTGGTTTAAATGCAAAAGGGTCCTTGGCAAATCCAATACTGTCGGACGTTGATACCAGGTAGCTGAACGAGCCGTCAAAGTCACCAAGCGAGGATTCCAACACATCTTCTAGTGCTATTCCTTTTGACATTTTATCGGCAAGATAGATACCGATAACTTCGGAATCGTTTTCGGTGTAAAACTTGGCGCCTTCTTGTTCGTATAGCTGACGCATTTTGTGATAATTCGTTATATGGCCGTTGTGGACAATAGCAAGATCGGGATATCCGTATGCCCAGAAAGGCTGTGAATGGCTGAGATCAACAAGGCTCTCCGTCGAAAGTCGGGTATGTCCCAACCCATGTGTACCGGTAAATTTGGAGACATTGTACGTAGATTCCAAATTTTGTGGCGAGCCTATTTGCTTTATGACTTCAAGTTGAGTACCTAAACTGACAATTTCAATGCCTTCGTCCAACGATTCGACAAGTTTTAGAAAAGACTCAATATCTTCTTTAATATCTATCACAATACGGAGGTACTGAGCTGTTGTTTTTACCTCACCGACAGGTCCCAATTTTTTTATCTGATCTACTATAAAATTTTCCTCTTTTTGTTTTCCGAGTTTTATCTGCACCACAATTCCATCATTCACCCTGGGACCATACAGTGCAACCCCGGCGGAATCGGGACCCCGCACAGCTAAAGGTATCAGCATCTGAAGAATTGTATTTCCTACCGGTGTAAGGTTGTTTTTTGTCTTCGTAAGAAAGCCTGCAATTCCGCACATAAAAATGTAGTTTCCTTTTATTTATGTAGAGTAAACCTATTTGTCAGGTGATAACGACACCATTTACTATCATTCATGGATTAGCTTGCTTGTCGAATGGAAGGGAGTTTCAATTGCTTATTGAGGCGATTCGTTCTATTCAATTTGGAGACCATTACTTCTAAAAGGAAGGAATGCCGGAAATTGTCGTTCTTTTACCAATTGAACAAAATCATCATAAGTACATCGTAAAATATATTATAAGAAAGTCTGAATCAAAATGCAAATCATATATAGATATGATATTTTCATTTTGAGAAGATTATTTTAATACTGCATCATACAAGTAAAGCTTGGTTACTCGGACTGTACGATTTGCGAACCTTTGAGGTAGAATTTTACTTTTTTATCAGGAAAGATTTAGAACTGAGAAAGATACTTCACAAATGATTCTCCCTCGGCCTTCTCATGTTTTTCGACCTGTTCAGTTTCTAAATCATAGAAATACTGATAATAAACTGTTGATCTATCATGCTTTAAAGGCGTAGGACAGTAACAAAGTTCTGTCCATCTAACTAAACCTGAAGAATCAAGTGTGGCTCTATGAATTGAGGCGATTATATCAGGGCCATCAGGCCGTTGTTTTTTTAGAGTTTTGCTGTTGAGCAATTGATAAAACTCTTTTGCTTTGTCTTCAATAAACCTGGCTTGGACTTTGTATATCATATTTTTGTCTGTGGGACTTGTGTATTTTTAAATTTATCTGAATATGACTAATCATCAAATTTCCTTATACCATTTAGCGATTTCTTCCCCAATTTGGTGCGGATTGTCTTCCTGGAGGTAGTGAACTCCCTTTCCTACTATCTACCATTTTAGTGTTAGGAAAACTATTCTTGATATATTCAACTTCCTTTTCCTTAATAATTGCTCCTGGATGAGCATAAAGACATAGTTTTGGAATATTTGTCTCTGTTAACCATTTGTTATATGCTGCTATTATTTTATGAACACGTTTAGGTTTCCCACTAATTGGGAGTTCTAATGGCCAGGTTCTTACTGGTTTTCTACTTGCAACGGTTGGATATGGCTTCTTGTAATAATCAAATTCTTCCTTACTCAATTTTCTTATAATTGAATCAGGAACCACTTTATTAAGAAACATATTCGCCACACTAAGCATTAACCACCCAATAAAAGGAAGATCGTATCAACTTGAATATAACTTTATACTCTGTTGGGAAATCCGTCCATGTCATAGGTTTAATTATTGCTTCCATAAAAGCAATACCCTTGATATTATTCTGATGTTCATTCGCATAATGAAAACCAAGACCTGATCCCCAGTCATGGATTACGAAGGTTATATTTTCTAAGTTTAATTTTTCTATGAATTTTTTCAAGTAATCATAGTGGTCCTCAAATGTATAGGATATATCTGGTTTGTCAGATTTTCCCATCCCTATTAAATCTGGAGCAATGCATCGCGCATTTGTTTGTAGATGGGGGATGATATTTCTCCAAAGGTAAGATGATGTTGGCTGGCCATGAAGAAATAATATCGTGTCCCCTTTACCAACGTCTATGTAATGCATTTTAGAATCATTTATTCAATAAATATTGAATCAAATGGGAATTTTGGTGATATATTTGTCTCCATAATAATTTACAATATATTGGTTATTGGCTTAACTGGTAGTAGTCAATCTAACTAATCTAAAAAAAAATATTCAAGTAAAAAAAATAGAATACTATTGTGGAAAAGCCGGTGCACCCTGTTTGATACGAAGACCGGACACTGGTTTCGCAAATGGACTTGGACTATAACTGTCATAGACTGCACCTGCAGTAACGATCAAAAAATATTATCTGATATTCCCCATATCATTTCTCTGAAAGAGATTAACATGGATTTTGTTGAATTATGACAGCAAGTTAACAAATGAGCCTTCTATCTACAAATGAAAAATGGTTTATTGGGAATCAACATATCATAATTTACCTTAAAATTCACGTTATCTGTTCAAAACATGTAATATCAGAGACACTTCTACTTTGATTTCTCTTACAATACTTCTAAATCAAACTGTACGATATCGTAATTGGTCTATTCGAAACAAATTCTCTGTAAATATCCTCTTATTTATTGTCACCTCTGCCATTTGAAAAGTAACATACCTGCTGTGCCTGACCACTTATATGCCTCATACTTGCTTTTCCGCATTGAAAAATAACAATTTAGAGTGAATCTTCAAAACGATTTACAGGTTTTATATGGTGAATCGGGGTTAATACCTTAATTATCAGTTACACAATCTTTAAGTCAAATTTTGTCAATTATTAATGAGGGGTTTGACTTGATCATACCCATAGTGTCGAATTCATGATTCATATGCATGCCCCTGAATTGAGTAGAGAAAATCAAATTTTCATACAATTCCATGATGCTGCGATAGTTTCTGAAAACAGAGTTGGGTTTTCTACTCCACCGAGTCAAGGGGCTATGATTAAGTAACTAAAAGTTGCAAATCGCTCCGCCTTTGGTTTAGAAATCACTTGTAAAAGCCATATGCTTTCTGTACTATTTATGACATAATTCCAATCTATCCTGACGACAAACTTTACATTTCGATTAGCATCAATAATTCAAAAATTACCATTTTTTTCTTTTAATAATAGGAGGATACTATACGTAAGATATGGTTGTTACCGGCAATTTTACCTTGTATTGTTCTTTCGTCGATGGAAACTATTCTTGCACAGCAGGTTGATGGTCCTTATGAAGTACGTCTGGAAAAAAGCGTCATGGTTCCCATGAGAGATGGGACACGATTATCGACCGACCTTTATTTTCAGGTCGATGCAGATGGGAATCTGCCGGTTATTCTCCAGAACAATCACAATGCATATCTTACTTTTTAAATCACAGTGTCCACTATGTTCTGGCGGCGTACACATGCATAGGTTCAGATAATTTTTATTAAACTTTCGTTAAAAGATAGATTACTTTTGACACAGCTAACGATTAATGATGTTTGGGATGGAATACTGTTCCGGTCACTATTCAAGGTGTCCAGCAAATACACTCAAAATTCTGTAACCGAGGTATGGCGAGCTATGATTCTACAAACCATCAAGGGAGTTTTTCTCCTTCTTGCAACCATTTTTATTGTAAGTTCATGTGGGAATAATCCACAAGCTGAAATGGAACAAACTATACACCAAAGGATCACTTTTAATTCCGGCAGAGATGGCGATTCCGAAATATATGTCATGAATGCAGACGGGTCTAATGTGATACAACTTACGCACAATGATGTGAACGATGGGTATCCTACCTGGTCACCGGACGGAACGGAGATTGCGTTTCATTCTAACAGAGATGGCGATTCCGAAATTTACGTCATGAATACGGACGGGTCGGATCAGAGGCGAATCACGTATGATCCGGCTAACAACACCACCCCGGATATATCACCAGATGGATCAACGATCATTTACTATACGAACAGAGATGGAAATTCCGAGATTTTCGCAATTGGCAGAGATGGAAATAACAGGAGGAACCTGACTCAAAACCCGGGAGATGATGAATCTGCCCGGTGGTCCTTAGACGGCTCAAAAATTGCCTTTCAATCAAACAGGAACGGCGATTATGACATTTATATTATGGATGCTGACGGCTCAAATCAGAGGAGGTTGACCGAGAGGTCCGGCGATGAAGAAAATCCACACTGGTCCCCTGATGGCTCACATATTGTATTCAACTCCAACATAAACGATCTTGGTGATATTTATACAATTAAAATTGACGGGACGAACCTTGCCAGATTGACAACAAATTCTGCAAAAGATGCATACGCATCCTGGTCGAAGGACGGTTCGAAGATTACTTTTTATTCGTTCAGAGATGGTGGTTTGCAAGAAGAACTTTACAGTATGAATGCGGACGGAACCGGGCAAACGCGGCTTACGCATAGTGAGGGAGGGAATCGGGCTTCGTCCTAGTCACCGGTAACAAAATAAACTTCACGGAAGCAGTTATGAAGTCAACGAGCAATCGCAAACAAAAATTCTTGCCAAATCCCACGATCGGGAACCACCCGCGGTCAATCTCAAGCGTATAAAAAATGCAAAACCGAAGACGCCGCTGCGAGTAACGGTCGAAGTTGAAGACCCATCCGGTGTGCAGTGGGTGCGTTTGCGCTACCGGCATGTGACCCAATTTGAAGACTATGAAACACTTGAGATGATACCTACGAAATCGTCCCGTATTTATGTTGCTACCATTCCGGCTCAATTCATCGTCCCGGAATGGAATTTAATGTATTTCATTGAAGCCCTCGATACCGAAGGGAATGGCCGCATGTATCCTGATCTCGAAACGGAAATAACCTAATTACCTAAATTTTAACTAATATTGTCCAAATTATTTTGATGACATATGCTGTACTCTGTCCGGCTTTTCACTGCTGATATGGATAATTTTGCCGGCGTAATGTACTGTATTTAGTATAACCGGTAATACTCAGACAAAAACAGGAGGCGTTTACAATGAAGCATTTACCTGTAAAATTGATGTTACTCTGTTTTATTGGTGTATTTACATTGTCCGGGCCAGCGCTGGGTCAGGAGAGGGCACAGGATCGAAGAACCTGGATCGACGAAAATACCAATACCTCTGACGATCCCCGGCGTATTCCCATGCCTCCGGGTCAGAAAGGTCCCGAAGGAAGGTTAGTGATAACTGGCGGACGGATATTTGACGGGACCGGTGCGGCAGTTCGCAACGGAATAATTGTCATTGAAAGGAACATAATCAAAGAAATTCTTCCATCCGGCTCTAAAGCTTGGCCGCAAGATGCTCAAGTGATCGACGTTGAGGGGAAAACCGTAATGCCGGGCCTTATATCTCTCCATGAACATATGACAGAGGCAGGTCACTTGAGCGGTCCTACCGTACTTACTAACGAAGCAATGAATACGCTTAAATCAGTGGAACGTATGCGATTTTATATTGAAAGCGGTATAACAAGTATTCGTGATCTTGCATCACATGGTGATATACCCTTCCGAATAAAGGAATTTGTTGCAGAAAATCGAATACCGGGTCCCAGAGTGTTTCCGGCCGGTCAAATCATCACCTCTACGGGGGGTCATGGTACTGAGGGAAGACACATGGACAACCCGCTTGTCAATGCGGAACGGGCGGTTGATGGCCCTGACGAATGGCGGAAAGCAATCCGGGAACAATTCAACAAAGGCGCTGATCTTATCAAAACTGCCAGTCACTTTAGCCGTGATGAGATTGCGGCAGCCGTTGAAGAGGCTCACGCTCTCGGGATGAAGGTGACAACCGATTCAGAGGCTTTCTATGTTCAATGGGCGGTTGAAGCAGGTGTGGACTGTGTAGAACACCTGCAACCCCGCTCGGAAGAAGCGATCAGATTGATGGCGGAAAAAGGTACGGAATCAGTTCCGACGATTATGACATTTATGAGATCTCAAGACGAAGAAGGTGGAGAATTCGGCAGTCCTACAAACAGGTATACGGTTACAAGGGAATCAATGATGGAGTTGTTCCGGAAGCAGAAACGTGCCGGAATAAAAATGGGTATTGGGATAGATGAAGGAATGGATGTTATTTCCTTTCCCACTATCTATATAGAGGAATTAGAGTTTTTTGTCGAGGGAGGGTATACCATCCCCGAAGCCCTTATTGCTGCCACGAAGACAGGGGCAGAGATCCTCGATATGGATGATAAGCTGGGAACGATAGAACCGGGAAAGCTTGCCGATGTCATTGTGATCGACGGCAGGCCGGATGTTAATCTCGGCGACCTTGCGAATACGGATATGGTCATACGTGACGGATACATCGTCGTCAAAGACGGCAAGATATTTGTGCCGCGCCATGTACCACCCGGTAATGAATAATTGCAAACTTAAAGGTTAGAAAATCGTAATTTCTTGAAAACAGAAAACACTTGTAAAATCTATAACTACCGTTCATTAAAAAAGGAGGACGTCATGCTATCTCGATTTATGATATTTTTGATTTTAGTGATGTTCACTGTGCCTGCGGCCAATGCACAGCCAGATGTCTATACGCCAGATGCAAGTGAAGTTCTTCGTCTGATAAGAATGGACAAACTTGACCTTATACTGCCGGGAGCCATGCGCGATAATAATGTGGACATGTGGATCCATGTCACTCGTGCAGGCGATCCCGATCCATTGCAATATGAATTTGGATCAATTGACGGTTATCTGATCTTTACCGACCTAGGCGACAGGATTGAGCGGGCTGTGTTTGGCAGTGCAGGAGCTGTTGCAAAAATTGACGTACAGGGTTCTCTTGAACTTGCACGAGCGATCGCCGGTTATGATTATGGTAAAGTGGATTTCTCAATCTATGATGATATAACAGAATATGTTGCCGGACATGATCCGAAAACGATTGCTGTAAATTATTCCGATTGGCTTGCCGTGGCGGACGGTATATCACATACACAATATCTGAAACTGGAAAAAATTTTAGGACCTAAATATGCGGCGAGAATGGTATCGGCAGAGAATGTCATTACGGATTTCCGGTCAAGAAGAACTCTCCGGGAAGTGGCCGTACAGACCAATACGCTGGAAATTGCGCGCCAGAATCTTATGAAAATATTTTCGGGCATAACTCCGGGTGAAACATCGGCGGGGGATATACGTGCCCGGGTTCTCTATTCAGCTTCAGGAGCAATTTCTGGAAGTGAAACAATGGATCAACCCCAATTAGGGGGCCTTGATGACTACGTATTACAAAGGGGTGATTTTTTGTTTTGTAGCCCTGGAGCCGATTGGATGGACTTTGGATT
Source organism: bacterium (assembly GCA_965240425.1). Lineage (GTDB taxonomy): Bacteria > SM23-31 > SM23-31 > SM23-31 > SM23-31 > CBDFMG01. Next base: position 3,657,273 of record OZ251221.1, on the reverse strand, counting down.
TTCATCCTTTGGAGTAGATACAAAAGGATACGCATATATCTTGCGAGAGGGAGAAAAAAGTGTTCCCGAGAGTATACAATATGCGTTTGATCAGGCGATAAAAGGTCAATGGATTATGCGGGATCATATGAGAGTCGGCATGACCGCCGGAGAATCTAAGGAGGCAATGATTTCAGCCATGGAAGAAGCAGGTTATATATATACACCCTTTATCGATATTGGCGAAGAAGACTATAAAATGATCCAGAGGGAGCTTGCTAATACAGATAAGTCGGGATTTTCCTTTGATAATCACGTTATGGGTAATAGAGGTGGCGGCATGGGGCCTGTCGGACCTTCAATGGCGCCTTTTCGATCAGATCGGGACCATCTGGTGATTAAGGAGAATAATATTTTTGCATTTGAATATATGGTCCATACGAACCTTCCTGAGAGACCCGGTTTTCCACTATCAATTAATGTTTCAAATGTTCAAATTATATCAAACCGGGGAGTTGAATGGATACAGCAGCCAAATGAGAAAATTTTTCTGCTCCATTAAATCATAAGCTATTTGATAATCTGAAAAATTCGATGTAATGACAAAGCGTTATAAAAATTCAAATCATAATCCTTGGAATTTATAAAAGGAAAAATAGATTATTTGCCATTTATTGGGGAGCAATCAAATGAAAAACGGAATATTTTTAACAATTGTCTTATTTATAGCACTGAGCCTTTCATGTTCACAAGGGCTCGATGAACTTAATAACGAATATTTGCAACTATTATGGCAGGGCAAATATCATGAAGCAGAGGAAGTAGCAGCAAGTGCATTAGCATTAGCTGAAAAAACATTTGGGCCCGGGCATACCGATGTGGTACTCCCATTGGAAAATCTGGCGGAAGCATACAGCAACCAGGGCAGGTATGATGAAGCAGAGCTTCTTTATAGGCGGGCTCTTGAAATACGAGAAAATATCCTGGGTTCTGACCATACTGATGTGGCAATATCCCTGCACCGTCTTTCTGAAACGTTAATTGAATTGAACAAGTATGATGAGGCCGAAACTCATAGCATTAGAGCACTCGAGATAGATGAAAAAGTGCATGGGCCAGAGAATCCCAATGTGGGGAACTCCCTGAACAACCTGGCAGCAACATATAGTGCACAAGGCAGGCATGACGAAGCAGTGCTTCTTTACGAGAGGGCGCTGAAAATCGTAGAAGAAGCTCAGGAACCTCCTCATTATCAGGTAGCAACAACTTTGAACGGTCTGGCAATGGAGTATTATCATCAAGGTAAGTATAGCGATGCTGAACCCCTTCCAAAGCAAGCTCTGGGAATTGAAGAAAATGCCCATGGGCCGGAACATCCGGATGTGGTGCTATCTCTTAATAATCTGGGAAAAATTTATAGAGCGCAGGGCAGATATGACGAAGCAGTTCCTCTTCACGAGCGGGCATTTGAAACTGCAAAAGAATCTTTCGGTCAAAACCATGCTGAGGTGGCAGCATCCCTACATGGTTTGGCTGAGCTAAATAGAGATCAGGGCAGGTTAGACGAAGCCGAAGCCCATTATAAGTTGGCACTGGAAGTATATGAAAAAGCCCTGGGGCCCGAGAATCTCAATGTGGCAAGAGTTCTGGAGAATATGGTTACGTTATATAGTGAAACCGATAGGATAGAAGAGGCAAAAAAACTGGAAGAACGGGCAATTGCAATCCGTAGTAAAAATCAGTAATTCTCAATATCCGTTAATTGCAAAACGTTTACCCGGTGAGCAGATACTGCTTGTAAAAATTCAATGCTTATCGTAATATTTAAGTGTCCGGCTTGTTCTGACGATTTATGTGTGTAGCTATGTGCCAATAGTCGAAAAACAATGGAAATAATATCAATATCGACTGAGCGCCATGTCAAGAGTGTTCATTCAGCGCTCTATATTCCTTATTTCCGTTTAGAACATCGTTCATACTTCCTGAGCGAAATCCTTCCAGGTCCACAGTCACATATACATAACCAATATTTTTGAATTTTTTTACAATTTTCTCCCTTAAAACGGTATCCAATATTCTTTCCAATTCTTCTATACCGACTTCAATACGGGCAGTTTTTTCATAATGTCTTACACGAACTGTCTTAAAATCAAGTTTCATCAGGTAATTTTCGGCCTGATCTACCATGCTTAAATTTTCCGGTGTAATTTTGGAACCATAGGGGATCCGAGACGCCAGGCAGGCATATGCAGGTTTGTCAAAAGTCGATAGGCCTAATTTTTTTGAAAGGGTCCGTATTTCATTTTTATGCAGCCCGGCTTCTCTGAGAGGGCTTCTCACTGAATATTTTTTTTGTGCGATTTTTCCGGGGCGGTAATCGCTGTCATCGTCAATATTTGCGCCATCGGCAATATAATTCAATCCCTCATTATCCGCTATCTCTACCATTTTGCTAAATAATTCAGACCTGCAGAAATAACAGCGGTTTAAGGGGTTATTGACAAATTGTGGATTTGATTCCTCATCTGACGTAATAACCCGGACATGCGCTCCGATCTCTCTGCCTAACCGTATTGCATCGTTGATCTCCCGTTCAGGTAATGAAAATGACGAGGCAATGATTCCCTGTGCTTTATCATCCAATATATCTGTTGCGACTTTAAGAAGCAATGTACTGTCTACACCACCGGAAAATCCTATGGCTGTACTCTCCATATCATGCAATATATCTTTCAATTTTTCATATTTTTCATCGAGGTTCATAATCATCCCGTGTAAAATCTTCTGTATTTTAAATATTCTAATAGAGTATCATAAGTAATAATTGTCTGTTTTAAATTCACCGGGTAGCCCTCACCGGCAGCACGCCGTACATTCCAACGAGATACCGCACACCATCCGGTGTAGCCGGTGTTAGACAACCTGCGGTCTGTTTCCGAAAGATTAAACCTTTGGGATGAACTTGGTCTCGATGAGCTGCGGAGGAAACGCCAAACGCGGGGTCACAAGGATAGAGCTTGCAACGTCCGGTTTCTCTGATCCGTATGCCTCCTTTCTCACCTGTTCGGCCACCGCAAACGCCGCATCCATGTCGGTAACATACACGACTTCCTCTACCACGTCGTCCAGCGTGGCGCCATACTGCCCGAGGAGTTTCTTTGCGTTCGCATACGTTTGCCGCATCTGAATTTCCATATTGGAGTGATCGCGTATGAGGCCCTGGTCGTCCAGCGGGGCCTCGCCAACGCAGTTTCCTTCATCATCGTGGCTCAATTGACCTGAAAGGTAGATCGTATCACCAACCTTTACGGCCTAAGCATAGCCATAGTCTGCCTCCCAGGGCATTCCCAGTCCTTTAGAATCTTTGTTGACCGCCATCCGTTTCTCCTTTCCTGTCGCCGGCGCTTATTCCGGCTGTTTAACTGCGCATTCAGTTATTTATATATGCTGATCTCGCTCTCTGAAGATATTCCGCCATAGTGACAATTTCATTCAAACCTTCCGGTTTCAGTATTTCTACTCTGTCATTTTTCACCGATAGATAACCATCCGATAGTAACGCTCGAAACTCTTCCGTAAACATTGAATTCCGACCGGACTCATCAGTCTTTTCGGGATAAGATTCTTTATTATACAGTTTGATATTGTCATAGTTTAAATACGCTAATCCCTCAATGACCTGTCTGTTACTGATAGAGGTGGTATTGTACTTATTTGACAGGAACAGAAGCGCCTGTACATTTTTAAGATTATATTTTCTTACTGCAATGTCATAGTTGGTTATTTTGTACGTCTCGTCAGATATGAGCTTTTCATCAAATGCTTTTTTTAAATTCCAGGCCGAGAATTCATAATATGTCAAAATCATATCCACAATGTCATAGTTTTCCTCCGATGCATATAAGGAATCCTGGAACAATACAAAATATCTAAATGTTCTGTCGTAGTCATAACCCATATCTTCGATTGTCATTTTTGCAGCCATGTATGATATTAAAGGCGCTTCGCAGTAATTTGCTTTTATAATATTTAACGTGTACTCGTTGGCAAATCTGTTCAATGTAGGCAGATTTAACTGCATTCTCTCTTGCGAAAATCCTTCTACCGGGCCTATCAAATAAAATAATATGATAATTATAATTTTATTTGGATTTAATGGATTCATATAAGGACTGACATTTTAATAATAAATTTAAGATAGACAAAGTGGACCGGTTTTAATTAAGATTGTACAGATACTAAAGACCTGGTCCCATGAATTACTCGACCTGAGTCAAATATATTCGCCTATTTTGACTTTACAGTATGTTTTCAACCGAAGTATAAAGTATTACGTCAAAACAGGTGCGATTGGCGAAGTACCGTTATCCAGGTTGGCATGCGCCTCAAATATTTTATTGATGATCTTCAGATCATACGGACACACATCTTCGCATTTTCCACAGCTGTCGCACGCTGAAGCTTTGATCCCTCCTGGTAATTGGTTATAGAGGTTTTTTGCCAGGGATACCTGTTTATAATTATTATGATACATACGAAAACGTAAAAGATCCGGAATGGGAATATTTTTTGGGCAAGCAGGGATGCATTCCGCACACAATCTACAATAATCCTTGTCCGCAAGACTGGCGTATTGTTCTATTATATCATCTTGTACGCCGGACATGAATTGCTCACGTGTCTTGACCGCCTCAACGTTATCAATTACCTGCTGCACTCTGTCCATCCCTATTGCACAACACGTAACATTCGGATTGCCGAGATTCCATCGTATCAACGCCTGATACAAGTTGTTCGGACCGTATTTTTTGAGTTTGTTCTGAATTTCCTGTATTTCCGGGTCATGAGTTTCGTTTGCCCAGTAGGGAATAAAATTTCCTGTCATAGTCTTTATGGCAATAACACCAACGTCTTTTTCCTTCGCCAGTTCAAACAATCTATCGGTACCGACAGGGTCGTTTGACCCTTGTTTGATCATGCTGAGCCGGTTATAGGGCTTCATTAAAAAGTCAACATAACCGTTCCTGATGGCCCATTCATGATTACGGGGATTGTGACCGCTCATTCCTATGAAATTTATCAATCCTTCGTCCTGAATTTTTTTCATGACCTCGAAGCCTTCAGGAGTACCGAAACCATCTGAAAAAGAGAAATCGATGTGGTCTGTCTGCAACAACTTAAGACTATTGTCAATCATATCGCGCATATCTTTTTCGTTTCCCTGCTCTAAAGATATAGCAAAATAAAACTCCTCCCGCCTGCCTTTCAGCGCTTCACCCAAAAGTTCCTGAGTGTTATGATAGCTTGGAGCGGTCGTAACAAGATTACCCCCAAGGTCGAGGAGTTTGTTTACGACATCTCCCTTTTCCCTCCGCCATTTTTCAAACAGAAAACGACCGAGTGTCCTGGAAAGAGAAAGGCTGGCACACCCCAACCCGATTTCCGATAACATAACATTGGTTCTGCCGAATCTTCTATATTTCATCCCTGTTTCAGGCCTGTAATGCGGGTCGTCGGTTTGGACATCATCCGGTAAAATAGTACGTGTATCAGAAAGAATACCGGGCACATTTAATGAAGTTCCCAGTACTACCGCACTGCTGAACTTCATAAATTTCCGTCTGTCCATAGCTTCTTTTTTAATTTTTTTCTTTGACATTTTTATCTCCTGTTACATAATAAGTCTGTACTGATTTTTACATTTTTGACGATATAAAAGTGACTGACGGGGGATTTGCAAAGTCTTGAGAAATACGTTCATTAAGCTCCCTGTCAGGACGTCCGTCATGAACAAGAATTCTATATACAAGATTAAGTGGTTCGTTCATAGTAGCGGTATAAGGACCGTTCTTTGTAAAAGCGTAACCAAAATAGGGGATTTTAGAGTGAATCGTTACCGGGGTCGGGTATCTCTGATTTGACGGATGATCAAACATTGCAAGTCCGCCCCAGTTATTGCCGAGAGGTCCTGACAAATCGACCCACCGGGCGGCGGTTCCATCACCATCAATGCGGTTTTTGCCCTCACTTGTCAATGCATCGAGCGAAACATCATCGGATAGCCATTCAGCTTTGCCGCTAAAAGCGATACTACCGGTATTACTCCGCAGCAAATCCATGGAAGTACCCTCAACTAAATTCCCTTCCTCATCAATTCCGGTTGCGCCTTCTTCTAATGGAATATATCTTGAGTTTTCAGGAATCGGTTTTTGCCGGACTGATATATCTACGAGCCGTAATTCTTCTTCCGGAATCGAATACGCTTTAATAATGTATAATTCCCGAAAAATCGTGTTCCCGTTATAAAGACCTTTGTTGATAAATTCAAGAGACGTAAAAACGGGCCCTTCTGTAATACTTGGTCCAAGATCATCCGGTACTTTTCTGCCCGGGTTATCACCCAGTTCCCAAAAATTAAGCTGCCTGTTTACATGTTGTATCGTATTCCAATAGTTGAACACTCCTGCATGAGTACCATGTTCCGGGGAAGATTCTCCTGTAATAATTTCCCCTGACGGAGTCCAGATCGGATGGATAAAAAATGATCTGTCGAGAGAACGTGCATTGCTGCTGTCTTGAACGACACCGTAGTTGTAACGCAATAATGGTTTGCTGCCTTGATTGACCGTAAAATGTGTATTATCAGAATCTTCAACAGTTATCGGACGTGCAAGAGATGGGCCTTCTTCCAGCATAAGTTTAAATGTTCTCGTGGATCCTTTCGGGGTTTCTCCGGTCAAAATCCAGACAAGTGCGCCTTTTCCCGGAACTGTTCTCCAGTCAAAATCTGAATGGTCATCCCACTGCACCGTCAATCTGGATCGTGTCCTGTCCTCTTCGACAAGCACTAATGTGTTGTCTCTGAGAAGTTCCAAGTCGGTCTCTTCATTCAGATAATGGAAATATCCCTCTCGTCGGAATTTCATCGGGTCGCCAAAAATTTTATCCGCCGATGTTTGAAAGCGGATCAACGTATTGGTACGGTCATATTCCCCCGCATCAACCGTAATGGTCCCTATTTCAATACCGGGACTACTCTGTATTTCAATATCGGGAATATCGGGACTATCCTGTGGAGCGCAACCGCTTGCTGCAATACCTATTATGGCAGTCAATACCACGCAGCAAAATTGGAGATGAAAACCCTCCACAAAATTTTTATTCATAATGTGCACCTCGATTAATGAACATCTTGACAAAAAAATAGAATTTTAAAGATTAGTGTGTTCGGAAAAATTAAGATACGTTACTGAGATAGATACAATCTACAATACCTATGTTAAGGATTTAATAGATTATTACAACAATTTATATTAAAAATTTCAAAACTATAAATGTGCTAATCCAGTGCTGCAACAAGGTCTTCACTCAGCATCGAGGGGGCCCAGTATTTCTCGATATATTCAACCATCAACCGTGTTCCTTCGTCATGACTGACATAGGGAAAATTTCCAGGATCATACATGGAATCGGTCAGATCACGCACCAAGACGCAATTTATTCCCCAGGTCGTCATTTGTTTTAAGGCGAAAGAACGTGTCAAAATGCAATAATTGGTATGCACACCCATAACAATTAGATTTTTGATTCCTTGCTGCTTGTAAAAGTTGTACGTTTCATTCCCTCTGTCCGATATACCGTCGTACTCGCCTATGTCGATAAGAGATGTTTGACGTGTCCATGCATTATAGTCAATATCACCGTCGACCTCGCATTCATCTTCATCTTCAATCGGTTTGGGATTATCAGAAAAATCGTCAAGAAGGTCTGGAGCTATGGGCGGAGAAGGTTTTGGTACATTCGGTGCATTTATCATTCGCATTCTTTGAGGCCAGTCGTCGTAAAAGCCCATAGTTCCGCTCGGGGCATGGATGATTTGAATACCTTTTTCCCGTGCTTGTTTTAGGATGGGATTCATCTTTATAGCTAATTCAAGGGTTCTCTTCGAGGAAGCTGAGCACCAGTGTTGGTCCCACATATCACAAAGAATAATTGCCGTTTCGGCAATTTTCCAGTTCTTATCCAGCGCAAGTTCCTGCCATGTATCATTTCCGTTTGTGACCTCTATACGGCTTCGCATAACCAGATCCATTTCTCCCGTTGGCATTGGTCTTTGTTTCGGCTCAGGGCTCTCTTTATACTCGGGTTCACGTTTACCGGTCCAAAAAAGGGCGTTGGTCACCAGCTTTTTGTATATTGAACTTTTCCAATCCTGAAGCCCGCCTGTTGCAATATAACATATTCTGGCGCCATTATAGGTCCGTGCCCATACCGAAGGTTCCGATATGTCATATTCTCTGTTATAATAGATTAGCCTGCCGTCTTGTTTAGCCATATCTTTATTTGGTATATAACCGGACATCAATACCTGAACATCGGGCGCCACAGGTCCCGTTTTGTACAGGCTGTACCGTGAACTGAAACTTTTAATACCTTTCAACACCGGATGACTCTCTGCGTCGGGTTCTATCTTAATCCTCTGAGAAAATCCCGTAATAATGCCTGCAGGATCGGGAATACGGTTCCCATTTTCATCTCTTACCGCTTGTTCAGGGGCTCCGTCATAGTGATCATTATAGTTTCCACCAAGAACGAGCTTATCAAATTCCAACCAGTTCTGAAACCCGTGGCTCGCCGTCCTGATCGCGACCACCGGTCTGCCGGATGTTATGTAGTTTTTCACAGCTTCCAACTGTTCTCCATCTATAGTAATACGGCGGGTAAATGTTAACAGCACGTCACAATCATCAAGCGCTTCAAGCCCCTTGAGGTCGGAATACTCACCTTTAAAATTGATTTCCCCGCCCGCCTGGAGCATAGTGATCCGGACATTTTCAACAGTCTCTTCAAGATAGTTTTTGTAATCATTGAGTGATATATCTGAAAAATACTCATTGGAGCCGGATATAAATACAATCTTGAACGGATCGGATTGACCGCACGTAACCAGGATAGAGCAGCACAATACAATCGAAAATAGTATTGAGGACAATTTTTTCATCAAAAATCCCTCCTTTGAAAATGGATAGAAGTTAACAGAAAAATTTATTGCCTGTGTAGTGGCTTATATTGTTCCATACGTTGTAATTAAAAATTGTTGACCGGAACTGTGCCGGGATAACCATCATCCACATTGAAAAAATAGATTTTTCTAAAGGTCTTTTGTACGATGGTGGAAGCAAATGATAAAATTGCCTGCCGGGAATCAGATGAGGGTTCCACAATCCAGGGAATCTGCCGCTTGCTGCTAAACGTAATGAATATTTTACAAAGGATCTCTGATTAAAGTTCGACATACATATCAATATAAACCATTTATGTTCTCAAAAAAGCATAAAAAGAAATGAATACAATTACAAGCAGTTTTTCTCCATACGATCTTAATTGGTGTTACAATTTATAGTAGAAGCATATGCAATAGTATTAATACAATTAAATTGGCTTAAAACTTTTAATTAAGACAGTTTTCGGTCGCTTTTTAACGAACTACCTAAATTGATTATCACGGGCATCCCTGCACTCGTCTATGATTTCAATCATTTCTTGATCACTAATGAAGGATCCGTCTTTTTGAGGATTATGGTCGTTAGAGATGTAAAATTTAGGGTCTTGACAAGATAATTTTAAGCGATTATCCTGTAAGTCAATGTCCCGTAGTAAGTTATCGAAATATTATAAGCGAAAAATTATTTTCTATTTCTCTATTTTCAGTTCAAAATAAATTGCTTGTGCCGGAAATAAATAACAAAAAAACCTCTCGTAAAAAGATGTTAATTTATTTGCTAATAGTCCTATTCCAAAAAATTCCTGTATTCTGATATTTCCTAATTCCGTAATTGGCCAAAAGGTTATTTTACTTTTTAATTGGGAAAATCTGCAATTCGCATAATGAGATACCTCCTCTCTTTTTCCTGTAAACGGGTAAAACACTCTGCTTCCGAAACCTCTGACATGAGTAATATCCTGGTGCGTATCCATTCCGCTAAAATGCGGCACATTGATTTTTATTAAAGCACCCGGTTTACCGACCCTATAAATCTCTTCTAATAATTGAATAATATTATGTATGTGTTCAAGAACATTAAAACACAGTATCATGTCAAATGTATTAGATTTAAATGGCAATAAATTTTCAAGATTACTTAAAGCATCAGCTGCTGTATTAGATTTTAAATCAATACCAATGGAATGATACCCATCAACTTGTTCCGGTTTATTTCCACAACCCATATTTAATGCCAATTTCTGCATAATTTGATGATTTTAATCTAATGGTTTAATTACAATATACTTTAGAATAAACTTCAAGAGTTTGTTTCGCAGTTTTTTCCCAGTTGAATAATTTAATTCTCTGTAAACTCTTTTCTTTTAATTCTTCATGCAAATCCATATTATCAATTACTTTTGTTATAGAATTGGTCAATTCATTTGTACTGGCTGTATCTATCAATATACCTGCATCACCAACGACTTCAGGTATGGAACTTTCGACTGAACTTATAACGGGAGTTCCACACTGCATTGCTTCTAACGGAGGAAGCCCGAAGCCCTCATATATTGTTGGAAATACAAATAGATGTGCCGCGGAATAGAGTGCCGGCAAATCATTTTTATCAGCATATCCAATGAATTTAATTTTGTTATTATCCAATTTCTCGGCTAAATTAGTAAGAAATTTAGAATTTATTGCATTCCCGCAAATTACCAGGTCATATTTACTTTTAATAGTGTCATTTAAATTATGATAAGCATAAATTAGTCCTGATACATTTTTGCGATATCCCGAATCTCCTAGATAAAAAATATAATCTTTTTTAATAGTATATTTTTTATCTATAATATCACAATAATCTTCTAGTTTGACCGGTCTGTACATGTCATCGGCCGCAAGATAAATCACCTCTATTTTTACTGGTGGAAAATTTAGAAAACGTATGATTTCTTTTTTAGTATATTCGGAATCAGCAATAATATAATCAACTTTTTTTATCACACTTTTTAATAACATAGTGTGATATTTATCATATGCTCCTTTTCTCCCTAATTGATTTAAACTAAACACTAAAGGCGCTAAATCGTGAACTGTTAATACTAATTTATATTTTTTTAGAGCGGGCGGAGCAATATATGGTACATGAACCACACTTTCTTTATGTTCATTACAAAAATTATTAAATTGAAATTGCTCCCAGTACGTTTTTCGTAAATCTTTATGAACAAATATTTTTTTGTAAGGTATGGTTATAACATTGTGCTTGTTATTGGTAGTAATGGGAAATTCTTTTGTTGATTCGGGGGAAACGAAATGGTAGGTATTACTGGTATCGATCTCAACTAATTTATTAAAAAGATTGACGCAATATTGACCGATACCTGTATTTTGTAAAGTGAAAAATCGAGCATTTAAAATTATGTTCATTTAACAATTGGCATTTCTAAATTAGTAAAGAATATATAATTCTCATTGCATTTATTTTCTTAAAAATGATTAGCAAAATAGATTATTGCAAATTAAATCAAATTATACTTTATCGCCTCAAATTATATAATAATGTATAAATAAGCAATCCTAATTGAGTATATTTTCATTTTTGTAATTTTAATTATAAAATAGTAACCTTTCAAAATCTACAGCATCCTATACAGTGATAACAGTATGAGATCATTTAACAAAGGAGTAAGCCGTGTCAATAGAACACACTATGGACCTGCCCCAATTGTTTGGGCCATTATTTAAGTTAGTCAATTCATCGATATATTCATTGTTGTATTATCCATTGGCCTTGAGACCGAATCCGGTGGTATAACTGCCTCGGGGGCGGGTGGCCGGTATCCAAGGGCACTATGCGGTCTCTTATGATTATACTCATTTCGCCAGCGTTCCACAAGCACTTTTGCTTCGTGTAAGGTATCGAAGATTTCCCGGTTGAGCACTTCATCACGCAGTTTGCCATTGAACGACTCACTATACCCGTTCTCCCATGGACTGCCTGGTTCAATATACAATGTTTTTACTCCCAGGCGCATGAGCCATGTCCGGACCGCTTGAGCAGTGCACTCTGTGCCATTATCACTTCTCAGGTGAACCGGAACTCCTCGCTGCACGAACAGTGTTGCAAGATGTTCTATGACGTCATTGTGAGTCAGCCTCCTGCCTGCCACAATTGCCTGACACTCCCGACTGTATTCATCTAATATTGTTAACAAACGATAGCTCCTTCCCTCTCGGGTTCGTGCTTGCATGAAGTCATAACTCCAGACATGATCCCGGTACGCAGGTCGCAGCCGAATACACGAACCGTCATTGAGCCATAACCGTTTGCGCTTCGGCTGCCTCCGGGGAACTTTTAATCCTTCTCGACGCCACAAACGCTCCACTCTCTTATGATTGACCTTGCAGCCTTCTTGCTGTAACAGTGCGGTAATTCGTCGATAACCATACCGACCATACTGCGTGGCCAACTCAGACCATACGTTGCACTAACACCGGCTTCATCAGAAGGAGAAATCGGGCGATATTGATGAGTGCTGCGCGGTACTCCCAACACGGTACAGGCCCGGCGCTGCGAGATCTCGAGAGTCGTGCAAAGATGCTGCACCACCTCCCGTCGCTTCGCCGGGCTCAGAAGTTTTTTGCATCAACCGCCAGAGTCTCATTGAGGATTTGAATATCCAACTCTTTCTCGGCAACCAGGCGTTTCAGGCGGATAGTCTCTCTCTAACGCTTTAAATCGTTTCGCCTGATGCACCCGAAGACCACCATACTCCTTTCGCCAACGATAATAGGTCTGCTCTGTAACCTCAATCTGGCGAGCAGCTTGTTGAACCGACTGACCTTGAGCGAGCAGTACTTCTGCCTCTCGAAGCTTGTGGATAATTTGTGCTGATGTGTGAATTCTACGTGCCATTGATCTTGCTCCTTTCTTTTCAATCTAATCCCTGTACTCATATACTATCTGGATCAACTTTGGGGGGCAAGGTCAGCTTACTCCGAAAAGAAATAATGCGCCGAAGAAATAGGCGGCGGCGATCCGGAGGACCTGTTTACTTTTGTTACCTCAGAGTTTGACCAGGCCCAGATCTGGGTACAGATGACAAATGGAGACAACCTGACAATGCAAAACGTTGTTGACAGAGTTGAGGATTACGTAAGTCAAAATCCGCCGCCGGACACTATTTCTCTTACATGGGCGGGTTTGAATTACGTAAATGTTGTGTGGCAGGATAAAATGGTAAATGGAATGGTCATTTCCCTGCTGGGCGGGATCACAGCGGTCTTTATCATGATGGCGCTGCTGTTCCGCTCATTCCTGTGGGCGGTTCTTTCCATGGTACCTCTGGCAACGACCATAACCGGCATATATGCATTTATCGGTTTTACGGGAAAAGCATACGATATGCCGGTTGCGGTGCTGTCGTCGCTGACACTGGGACTCTCTATCGATTTTGCCATACATTTCATCAGAAGAGCACAGATGATACATAAAAATACCAACGATTTCAGTGAAACCGTGAATCAGGTTTTTGAAGAGCCTGCAAAAGCAATTGCTATAAATATGGTCATTGTTGCATTCGGTTTTTTACCGCTGCTCGGATCAAGCCTTGTGCCGTATATTACTGTCGGGTCCTTTCTTTTTCTGATTATGATTACAAGCGGCATAGCAACTTTGATCATGCTGCCTGCCCTTTCAAAAGTCATGCAAAAAAGGTTATTTCCTCAATAGTAAGATTATTATACAAGGAATTATATCATGAAATACGATTCAAAAGTGACAGCATTTCTTCTCATGCCGGCCATGTTTGTCGCTGCACTCTCGCTCTTTCCGGTATGGAGTTTGGCCCAGTCGGCGGTAGAGATCATGAAGCGCTCCCATCTGGCATACTACTACACTGCCGATGATGGAGTCTCGAAGGTGGAAATGAAACTGACAGATAAAAAAGGGAAAGAACGAAAGAGAAAGTTCATAATGCTCAGAATGGATAGTGAAGAAGGAGGGCAACAGAAATATTTTACCTACTTCATTGAGCAGAATGATGTCAAACGGATGACATTCATGGTATGGAAATATACCGAAAAAGATGATGACCGGTGGATATATATTCCTTCTCTTGATCTGGTGAAACGTATTGCGGTGAAAGACAAAAACTCAAGTTTCGTCGGTTCCGATTTCTCGTATGAAGATGTTTCGGGACGACACTGGACGGAAGATAAACATTCGCTCTTGACCGAAGATGTGTTAGATGAACATGATGTATTCGTGATTCGGAGCGTTCCGATACATGCGAAAAACGCAAGTTTCAGCTACAAAAAGTCCTGGATTGATAAACGTACGTTTCTTCCCTTGAAAGAGGAGTATTACGATGCAAAGGATACTCTGGTGAAGATTTTTACCGCTGATAAAATAGAAGAGATCGAAGGTTTTTTCATTGTTACACAAAGAACAATGGAGAATAAAAAGAAAAATCACCGGACGACCGGTGTGTTTTCAGAAATTCAGTTCAATGCAGGAATAGAGGAAAATATTTTTACCGAAAGATATTTAAGGAGACCGCCGTCCAGGTTTGTCAAATAACAAAATCATTTCAATGTATAAAACATAGTATGACTGTAAAATGTCCTGAAACTATTTGAAGTCCCGGAATTAAAGGGTTGAAAATGAAAAGAAGTCTTGTGACTGCGATATTGAGCGGAATACTATTGTACTCAAATTCAGTCATTGCCCAGGAATTGACGATCAATGGTTTTGCTGAAGTAGCATTTGGAGGGAGAATCAGTGATAATATTTATCTAAAAGACAGAGATTATACGCTCAACGAGACTCGACTTCAGGTACAGCTGGCACATTCAGCCGGAAGCGCCGATTTTTACGGTTCAGTCGATTTTTTGGCGAATAATGTTATTGACGATCTGACACGGTCGTCGATTCGCGAAGCTTATGCGCAATTTTCGATCGGTAGCTCTGTTGATGCGAAGATAGGGCGGCAGATCTTGACCTGGGGAACCGGCGGTCTTCTGTTTATCAACGATGTGTTCCCGAAAGATTTTGTCTCATTTTTTACGGGCAGAGAAGACCAATATCTTAAGCATCCGAGCGACGCGGCAAAGTTCGGGTTTTTTCTCCCGGAGGTGAACATTGACCTGGTAGTGACTTCGGAGTTTAAGGCCGATTTGCTTCCGGATGGAAGGCGCCTGAGTTATTTTGATCCGCTATCGGGTAGAAACTACCGGTCCCAATGCAAACACATCCATACTGGTACCGGAATCAAAATTCAGAAATTCGGAATTAGCGGTAAGAATGTATAAATATTTGGGAAGTTTTCAGGTTGCCGGATATTGGTACAGAGGGTTTTTTAATGCGCCTGCTGGCATTGACATTGAGCAGGGGTCGCTGTATTATCCGGATCTTTCAACCTATGGTGCGAGTGTCCGTGGGCCATTCTGGTCGGGTGTTTTGTCTGCAGAATACGGCTACTATGATTCGCGCGAAGACCGGGGCGGTTCTAACCAATTTATACCGAACAGCCAGCATAAATTTTTACTTGGAATCGAACGGCAGGCGTGGACCGATTTTACGTTCGGTATTCAATATTACGGTGAAATTTTCGACGACTATTCCACCTATACGAACAACCTGCCTCCCGGCTCCATTGTTTTTGATGAAATTCGGCATGTGTTGACTGCCAGGTTGACACAACTGGTTTTTTATCAAAATGTAACGCTATCGCTCTTTGGATTTTACAGCCCGTCTGATGAAGATTGGCATGTAAGACCGAATGCATCGTTAAAATATTCTGACCAGATAAGTCTTACGGCCGGCGCCAATCTCTTTGGCGGATCAAAAAAGCACACGCTTTTCGGTCAATTCGAGGACAATAACAATGCTTTTGCCCGGGTCAGGTACTATTTTTGAATGTTGAGCATACGAGCAGGCAGATTGGCGGGACCTTTCTTCAATCCATTCATTTTACTATCTTAAACCTGACCACTTTTTATACTTAAATATCCAAATACTTTGATTTGGTGCGGGAATTTTTTATACTGATGTTACGATTTTTATTGCCGCCGCACTATTTCCGGTTTTTTATATTGGTATCGGCATTCGTTATAAATTGCATGACAACATAAAGATCACGACCATTTGTAGCAAATTAATATTGGCAATAGTGGGAAAAAATGTTACAATACAATTTGTGTGCAAATTCAATCAGGTGATCGTTGTCCGGAGAAAGTAAATAAAAATTCAATTTCCCGGCATACCGTATTTATTTTCCATTGCCTGATTCTTTTCGAGTGATGAAAGTACCGATGGTTGATATCCGAAAAATAGTCATGAGCAAGCCTGCACAACGCCTCCGGGGAGCAATGCCGAAAGTTGGTATCCGTCCTGTTATCGACGGAAGAAGAAAAGGGGTCCGCGAGTCTCTTGAAGAACAGACCTTGAAAATGGCACATGAGGCAGCCAGGT
The DNA here is from genome assembly GCA_965240425.1 of bacterium. Classification (GTDB taxonomy): domain Bacteria; phylum SM23-31; class SM23-31; order SM23-31; family SM23-31; genus CBDFMG01. Next base: position 3,640,828 of record OZ251221.1, on the reverse strand, counting down.
TTTTGCAGGAAAATATACGGCATTCAAATGGACTGCTTCTCGATTGTGTCATACCCGACCGGTGTATTGGCGGGCCGTCAGAAGCCGCCGAATCAGCCGGCCTGTTTCGCCGGGAGGGTGTGGGCGCCTCCATGACAGTAACGCCCTGTTGGTGTTATGGAACGGAAGTTATGGATGATGACCCTCTGACTCCCAAAGCTGTCTGGGGTTTTAACGGGACTGAGCGCCCCGGGGCCGTCTACCTTGCCGCAGCTCTCGCCGGATACAGCCAGACCGGTCTTCCGGCATTCAGTATTTACGGTAAAGACGTCCAGGACAGCGATGACACGGGCATTCCTGAAGACGTGAAACAAAGACTGCTCAATTTCACGTTGGCTGGTCTTGCCGTTGCAGAAATGAGAGGCAAATCCTATCTATCTGTCGGAGGAGTATCGATGGGCATTGCCGGATCGGTCGTTGATCATGATTTTTTTCAGGATTACCTCGGTATGCGTGTGCAAACTGTCGATATGACCGAGATTTTGAGGCGTATAGAACGGGAAATCTATGATAAAAAAGAGTATGAACGTGCACTTGAATGGGTCAATGTAAACTGCAAAAGAGGAAAGGATGTTGATCCTGCCGGACAGAGTATTGCGGATGACCGGATAGATTCGGAGTGGCAGACGGTTGTGAAAATGGCGCTCATTGTTCGTGACCTCATGATCGGGAATCCCCGTCTGGAAGAAATTGAGTTCGGCGAAGAGGCGCTCGGTCATAATGCCCTCATATCCGGATTTCAGGGGCAGCGTCAGTGGACTGACCATTACCCGAACGGTGATTTTCTTGAGGCCATATTAAACTCATCCTTTGACTGGAGCGGTATCCGGGAACCCTTTATCATTGCCACCGAGAACGACAGTCTTAATGGCGTGACCATGGCATTCAATCACCTGCTCACGGGTACTGCCCAGATATTTGCCGATGTACGGACCTCTTGGAGTACGGACTCTATAAAACGTGTCACCGGTAAGAAACTATCCGGCAAGGCTTCCGGTGGAATTCTCCACCTTATCAATTCTGGCCCGGCCGCTCTTGACGGCACAGGCGGGCAACAGAGAAACGGAATGCCGGTTATGAAACCGTTCTGGGAAATTTCACCTGAAGATGCTGCACGGTGCATCGATGCGGTTACCTGGTGTCCTGCGATCCGTGAATACTTTCCCGGGGGTGGATTTTCGACCAGTTTTCTGACAAAGGGCGAAATGCCGGTCACCATGGCTCGAATAAACCTGATAAAAGGGTTGGGTCCTGCACTGCAACTTGCAGAAGGATACGCGGTAAACCTGCCTGATGAAGTCCACGATATTCTGAACAAAAGAACGAACCCGACCTGGCCAACGACATGGTTTGTCCCGAATTTGACCGGCAAGGGTCCCTTCAGGGATGTCTATTCGGTTATGTACCACTGGGGCGCAAATCACTGTGCGGTCAGTTACGGCCATATTGGCGGTCTTCTTATCACGCTTGCTTCAATGCTGCGGATACCCGTTTATATGCATAATGTAGCTGAAGAACGGATTTTTAGACCAAGCGCCTGGCACGCATTCGGTACATCTGATTTGCAGAGTGCGGATTTCCAGGCATGTAAGAATTTCGGCCCTTTATATGGATAAACGTTCTGTACCGGAATTGTTTGGCAGCGGGTATCTTTCCGGCAAGCAGCATGGCGATACAATGATGAGGAATAGGTAATGAAGCTGCAATATCTTGAGGATACATGGGATAAGAAAAGAGTCGGCGCCTTGAGTGAAGCCGAAACACTGTGTTACAGGTCCAATTTGCTTGGGTCGGATTTGCGCATTACAAATTTTGGAGGTGGCAATACGTCCTCGAAGATAAAACAAGCTGATAATATTACCGGCAAAGAAGTTGAAGTTCTTTGGGTGAAAGGCAGCGGCGGAGACCTGGGAACAATAACGACGGACGGCTTTGCGCGGTTGTATATGAGTAAATTTATGACGTTAAAAAACAGCTACAGGGGCAAAGCACATGAAGACGATATGGTCGAGTATTATCCATTGTGCCGTTTTGGATTACATTCCCGACCTGCTTCGATCGACACGCCGCTGCACGGCTTGATACCGTATAAGCATGTCGATCATACGCATCCGGACTGGTCGATCGCTTTGGCAGCATCCGCAAACGGACAGGACCGCCTCCGTGAATTCAATGAACAGTTCGAGTACCATCTTTTCTGGTTGCCGTGGCAACGGCCCGGCTATCACCTTGGTACAATGCTCGAAGACGAAATTCAAAAAAATCCCGATGCTGAAGGTGCGATCCTGGCATCACACGGGCTGCTAAACTGGGCAGACGAACAGTATGATTGTTATAGAAGAACGATTGATATAATTGATGCAATGGGGAAGTTTATACAATCATTCAGACAAAAGAAGAGCAACGGAATATTTGGAGGCGCTAAATATTTTGTTCGTAAGGACCGAATAAATATTGCTGCGGAGGTGTTTCCGTATATCCGGGGTTCCGTAGGCAGCGAAAAGCCGGTTATAGGCACTTTTTCAGACGTGCCGGACGTTCTTCAGTTTGTCAATAATGCCGATGGTGAAAAACTTGCGTATCAAGGCACAAGCTGCCCTGATCACTTTGTGAGAACGAGGGTTCGTCCTCTATTTGTTAACTGGGATCCCGGTAAAGGCTCAATTGACTCGCTCACATCGGCTTTCGATCGGGAAATAGTACACTATCGCAGCGAATATAAAGATTATTATGAATCCAATAAAGAGAAAAATTCGCCTCTCATGCGGGGGTCGAATCCTACCATTGTGCTAATCCCCGGTCTTGGGATGTTCAGTTTTGGTAAAAACATGCAAGAAGCAAGAAGAACGGGAGAGTTTTATATAAATGCTATTCATGTTATTGAAGGAGCAACGTCACTTGCGAATGATGGTATCGAAGATATCGATTCTAATCTCGTGGTCAATAACTATACCGCTCTTGAAAAGCGTGAAGCCTTCCGTATAGAATACTGGTTACTTGAAGAAGCTAAAATTCGGCGGCAACCTGCTGAGAGACGGCTTGCCGGACACAGTGCTCTCGTTGTCGGTGGGGGGAGTGGGATAGGACGTGAATTCTGTTTTAAACTTGCAGAGAATGGCGCGCACGTAGCCATTGCCGACCTGAATGTTCTGGCCGCACACGAGACTGAAAAAATGTTGCAGGAAAAAGCAGCAGAACATTTGTCGTACGTTACAGAAATAGATATGACGAATCGCAAATCCGTTCAAAAAGCCATTAAGAAGGTCGTATTACAATTCGGAGGCATAGATATATTGATCAATACCGCCGCAATTTTTACGCCTCCCGCAATAGGCGATACCTTCATTGACGAAACCTGGGACAAAACTTTCAGCGCAAATATCAGCAGTAACTTTATCCTGACAGAAGAATTCGCACGCATAGTAGGTCTTCAGAATTCTGAAGCATCCGTGTTACTCACGAGTTCAGCAAATGCCGTGGCGCCGAAGTCGGGCAGCGAACCGTACGATGTGAGTAAAGCCGCTGTGAGTCACCTTATACGCGAACTGGCTATTCGTTATGCTCCGAATATCAGGGTTAACGGCATAAGCCCAGCGACCGTGGTAGAAGGAAGCTCCATGTTTTCCCGGGACCGTGTTGAAAAAAGTTTACAAAAGTATGGACTTCACTATGATAAAAATGAAAAGACTACCGAACTTGTAAAAAAACTTGCAGACTTTTATGCTCAGAGAACGCTCATTCAAAAGCACATTACTCCTGAAATTGTTGTTGATGCCGGTTTTTTTCTAATATGTCCGGATTCGCGTCGAACTACCGGTCACATTATACCGGTTGATGGAGGGCTGACAGAGGCATTTCTCCGGTGATTGCAATTCTTTTCCCGTATTGATCTGATCGGTTAGAAACTACACTGGGCTGATGGGTGAATAGCTGATACATGTGGGTTAACAAAATTGCTTACCGTGTTGCCCGGTTGACCTTTCGTTTTATTGAGCTGTGACCTTAATTTGGAAAAAACCCCGGAATAATAACCATGCATGGTGAACTGCCGGTGCTGGAAATGCAGGGAATCTGTAAACATTTCCCCGGAGTGCGGGCATTGGATTCTGTCGATTTTGATGTGTATCCGGCGGAAATTGTGGCTTTGATCGGTGAGAATGGCGCGGGCAAATCAACGCTTATGAATATTCTTGGCGGTATTTACCCGGCAGATTCGGGAATTCTCCGATTTGCAGGCAGGGAAGTATATATCCGTAACGTTTCTGACAGTATTGCGCTGGGCATCAGTTTTATTCATCAGGAATTGAACATCCTGGATAATCTGACTGTTGCCGAGAATATATTTTTAAATCGTGAGCCGACTTGGGGCGGTCCGTTAAAATTGATCGATCGAAAACAGATGTGCGAAATGACCGTGCCCTTCCTCGAAAAGCTGGGATATCATATTTCTCCCGACATGCCGGTTAACCGCTTCAGTATTGCTCAAAGGCAAATGGTGGAAATCGCAAAGACCCTTTCGCAAAGCGCCGATGTCCTCATTATGGATGAACCCACGTCGAGTCTAACCCTTACCGAGTCAGGGAGATTGTTTTCTGTAATGCAGGAATTGCGGGCTCAGGGAGTCAGTATTATCTATATCTCCCACAGACTTGTTGAAGTTGAGCAGTGTGCAGACAGGGTGATTGGATTGAAAGATGGCAGAAATTCCGGCAGACTCTCTCGTGGGGAGATAAACCACGACGAGATGATAAAATTGATGGTAGGCAGAACATTTAACGACTTCATTGTCGCCCGGAAAGAATGTAAAACCAGTGGCTCTTTCCGGGTTGAGAATTTGGTAATGAAAGAGTTTCCCGGCAGTCCGGTAACTTTTGAAGCTGTCAAAGGTGAGATACTTGGTTTTGCCGGGTTAGTTGGGGCAGGGCGGTCTGAAATGGCTCAAGCAATTTTTGGTGTAGATGAACGATTAGGCGGGAAATTCTATCTCGAAGATCAGGAATTACAGATTGTTTCTGCCGGCGATGCTATTGCAAACGGTCTGTTCCTGGTGCCTGAAGAGCGGCGTAAATATGGGCTGTTGACCGGGATGAGTGTTTGTGAAAATATTACCCTGCCGGATTTAAAGAGGTATTCACACATGGGTTTGATACAACGACCCAGTGAAATTGAGAAAAGTTCTCACCAGGTAGAACGGCTCAATATAAAAACACCGTCCTTAAAAACGAAGACCGGAAATCTAAGCGGAGGAAACCAGCAGAAATTGGTTCTGGCAAAGTGGATGGCAATGAGGCCGAGAGTCTTGATCTTCGACGAGCCAACGAGAGGTATAGACGTTATGGCAAAAGCGGAACTGTACCGCTTAATGCGAGATCTTGCGGATAGTGGAGTGATCGTGATCATTATCAGCTCGGATATGGAAGAGATACTGACTGTCAGCGATCGTATCTCGGTCATGTGTAACGGTAAGATTACGGGGATTTTAGAGCGCAAGGATTTTAATGAGGAGAAGGTTATGGAACTTGCTGTCATGTATGAGTGATGCGAATGACAAAGTATTGAATGTAGGGACAATACTGTAAAGAAAGTTGCAATTTATTTGAAATGATTTTCGGCGCTCCGTGAGTCTATGAAAAAAGAATCAGGCATACTTGTAATATTTATTATCCTTTGCACGGTCTTGTCGATCATGAATCCTCGATTCTTGAGCATGACGAATCTGCAAAATATGGGAAGACTGGTAGGAATGTTCGGTATCTTTAGCGTTGGAATCGGTCTGGTGATAATCACGGGCGGGATCGACTTGTCTCCAGGATCTGTCTTTGCCTGGCTCGGCGTTCTCATGAGTTTTATGTTGACCCGCTGGCATTGGCCGTGGCCCCTGGTAGTAATAATTATTATAATTACCGGGATAATGATCGGTTATTCCCATGGTGTATTGGTGACCAGAGTTCGTATTCAACCTTTTATCGTTACGTTGATCGGCCTCATGTTCTATCGGGGTCTGGCCCGTTTTGTTGCTCAGGATTCGACAATGGGATTTGGTTATCATGAGGGGTTTGAAACATTGGGATATTTGGCAACCGGAAATCTGCTCGGTGTACCAACACCCTTGATACTCCTGGTTTTAATCAGTATATTGGCATGGGTATCGATGCATCGTTCAGTGTATGGCAGGTATCTGTTTGCTGTGGGTCGCAATGAAGAAGCTGCCCGATATTCGGGTATAAATACAAAACAGATTATAAGCAGCGCCTACATGGTATCAGGATTGCTGATGAGCATATCCGCGATTCTGTTTGCTTTCTACTCGAACGCCATAGCTCCTTCCTCTCATGGAAATTTTTACGAATTGTATGGCATTGCTGCAGCGGTCTTAGGGGGGTGTTCACTGCGTGGAGGCGAAGGAACAATTCTGGGAATTGTTATCGGGGTGGCATTGCTGCAGGTATTACAGAATTTAGTGAATTTATTAGGAATTCCCAGTTCCTTGAATTTTACGGTCATGGCAGTTGTCATTCTTTTTGGAGTCGTCATTGACCGTACGGTCAATTGGCGCTCAAGTTCATAATAAATGAAATTTATATATCTATAAGGAGAGATTAAGATGCGACAGGCGGTAATGGTCGAGCCCGGCAAGATCGAATTCCGCAATGTCCCGGAACCGGCAGTAGGTCCGGACGATATTCTTTTACGGATCAAACGTATCGGCGTCTGCGGTTCGGATATTCATGTCAATCACGGGGAGCACCCTTTGACTCCTTACCCGGTAATACAGGGTCACGAATATTCGGCTGTTGTCGAGGCGGTCGGTGAAAATGTTAAAAATATTACCCCGGGGATAAAAGCAACTGCCAGACCGCAGATAGTCTGCGGGGAATGTCCCGCGTGCAGGCGGGGTGACTATAACATTTGTGACGTGTTGAAAGTCCAGGGGTTCCAGGCTCCCGGCTGTGCACAGGACTTGTTTGTAACGAAGGAAGATAAAATAATTCCGTTGCCTGATTCTGTTACGTTCGAGCAGGGTGCGTTGGTAGAACCGACATCTGTCGCCGTTCACGCTACGGCCCGGGTGGGAGACCTGAAAGGAAAGAATGTAGTTGTCCTTGGAGGAGGCCCGATCGGAAATTTACTGGCACAGGTGGCGGGATGCCACGGTGCAAAAAAAGTATTGATCACGGATCTAAGCGATTTCCGTCTCGATATTGCGAAGAAATGCGGTATACCGGAAACATCCAATGCCGCAAGAGAAACGCTCGTGGATGCATCTATGCGTGTTTTTGGCGAAGAAGGGTTTAGTGTGGCATTTGAAGCGGTAGGTGTTGAAGCGACAATGGATGCCGCAGTGGAAGCAATTCAAAAAGGGGGCACTATCGTCGTCGTAGGAGTATTTGAAAAAAAAGTCAAGATTGACATGCCGATAGTTGGAGACCGGGAACTCAATATCATTGGTACTATTATGTATAAACATGAAGACTATTTGCAATCTGTGGAACTCATATCCGAAGGAAAAGTGATAACCGGGCCGCTGGTCACGAATCATTTTCCATTTGAAGAATTTAAAGCAGCGTATGAGTTTATCGATAGCCAGGGTGACAAAAGTCTAAAGGTCATGATCGATCTGTAGCTGACAAGACATGAACATGGCTTCGGGCTCACTATTCAATGAGAAATTAACAATCACTGCAACTTAAATGAATTTGAAAAAATTTAATTATAATCAACCGACTGAGATAAGGTTTGGCTGGGGTCGCATAGATGAAGTCGGCGAAGCGGTGGCACAACATGGCAAGCGGTGCTTGCTCGTCACGGGAGAAGTGTTTCATCAGGTTTCTCCGGCATTCAAAAAGATCACTTCCTCCCTCGAAGTCGCAGGTATTGAATTAGCGCACTTTGACGGGATCACCCCGAATCCGACAACCGACAGCATAACTACCGGCGCCGGCATGGCACGGGAGCATAAAGCAGACGTAGTTCTCGGAGTCGGGGGTGGGTCGAGTTTGGATTCAGCCAAAGCTATAGCTGTAGAAGCCTCGCATGACGGTTCGTGCTGGGATTACCTCTTTTTTCGTGAACATCAGCCGACAAAAAAAACATTACCGGTCATAACGGTCAATACCACTTCCGGGACAGGTTCTCAGGTTACTCAAGTTGCTGTCGTCACTAATCCTGCGGAAAGATGCAAATCTGCCCTCTATCATCCGTTCATTTTTCCAAGGGTCGGTATCGTCGATCCTGAACTTATGATAACGGTTCCAGAACGAATGACAGCAATAACCGGCTTCGATGTTTTCACCCATGCTTTTGAATCGTTGATTCATAGTAATGCCTCATCTTATACGGATATGATGGCAAAAGAAGCAATCACTATAGTAGTGCAAAATTTGCAGACCACTGTTACCGGTGCCTCAAACAAAGCGGCCAGGATTGCAATGGCATGGGCGGACACTCTTGCGGGTCTCTGCATTGCCAATGCCGGAGTTACTCTGCCGCACGGCATATCGATGGCAATTGGCGGGCTCTACCCGCATGTGGCGCATGCCGAGGCTCTCGCAACAGTGTACCCGGCATTTACACGTTACACCTTTAATTCCGCCATCGAGCAGTTTGCCGTACTCGGACGAATATTGAATAAAGAGCTGATAACCGAAACTAATGAAGTTGCAGCCGGGGAATCCTGTAGCGAACTCGATAATTTTCTTAAAAGTATCGAATTATGGACCGATCTTAAACAATGCAAGATTCCCGTAGAGGAATTGCCTGATCTGGCTCACGCTTCTCTGGTATTGCCCGATTACAAAAACAATCCCCGGATCGCTTCCTATAATGAAATATTGGACCTGCTTCACCAATGTTACGACCGATAAATTATTCAAAGTAGACTTCTCATTTCATAAGCCGGATACAAATGTCAGATAAAAATACTGTTTCTTTGACGGCCTGTTCTATATGTCGTATAGTGTCTTCTTTTGATTCTTTAAGTATTATTATTTAACTTATTGTTGGTATTTGTGTTATGAAACTTTAAAACGTGCTGTTCGCAACAACGGTACAGGTAAAACACGTGCAACCCAATTCCCTTTTTAAAATATTTTTTATCCAAACTGTTAAGAAGAATTCGTTTATAAAAGCACTATGAAAATTTCAGTAATGCAGTTCAGGGGGTAGATGACACTTGATTTTCAGGAGCAAATCATGAAAGGAATGAACACGTGACAAAAACTGCAATGTATCCAAAATTCCGCGGTGGCGGAATCATCGAGTTTGAAGAAATGAGTATCCCTGAACCTGCTCAAGGGCAATTGTTAATTCAATGTAAGGCGAATGCCCTTTGTGCTTCCGAGCTTGAATTTTACCATGGAGGAACAGAGATTTCGCTCGGACATGAAGCCGCAGGGATAGTAGCGGCATGCGGTCCGGGAACCTCGACTAAAGAGGGAACTCCCGGAGTGATATTTCTCATGGACTTCTGCGGTGAATGCCGCAGTTGTATACAGGGATTTACAAACCAATGCCTCAAAAAAAGAGCGGACTACGGTTTTACTCACGACGGGGGATACGGCCCCTATATGCTGGTCAATGAAAATGTATTCTTTGCTGTTGATAATGATGTCGATCCTGCAGAAGCCACGATGCTCTTAGACATTATGGGGACCGGTAGTCATGCTCTCAAAAGGGCGGCTTTAGTTCATCCTGACCTTACTTCCCTTTTGGTTCTGGGGTCCGGCCCGATTGGATTAGGGCTTATCGCCATGGCAAAAATCAGGCTTGGTATGAATTTTCTGGTCCTGGTTACCGATATGATTGCGTATCGTTTGGAATTGGCAGCAAGCCTTGGCGCACTTCCTATCAATCTCGACAATGAATCACTTGAGAGTGGTATGATCAGACATGGGCATCAACGGGCTGATGTAGCTATCGACAGCACAGGTAAAACCTCTGCCCGTCGAGACGCACTTGACCGGTTAGCACAAAGAGGCGTGTTGATTTGCGTCGGTCATGGCGAGGGATTGAATTTGACTATTTCTCCGGATCTCATTGCCACTGAAAGGGCGGTGCTGGGGAGTGAATATTTTCAGTTTGAAGAATTGAAAGAGAACTATCAGCTTTTTCGAAAACACAAAGAGTATTTGAGGCCGATTATTACACACCGTTTACCCATTTCTAAAGTCAGTGATGCGTTTGAACTATTTATTCAGAGAAATACGGGAAAGGTAGTGGTGGAACAATGAGTAAAATAAATATAGCGTTAATCGGCGCCGGTGTATGGGGAGAACAGCATGCTCGAATCTTTTCGATTCATCCTGAGGTTAACTTCTGCGCAATTGTCGGACGCACCGAAAAAAAAACAAGGGTCCGGGCTGCTAAATATAATGTGCCTTACTATTTTGATATACAGGATATGCTGGATAATGAGCATCCCGACCTGGTAAGTCTCTGTTTGCCGAATCAAGGACATTTCGAGCCAACACTTCAAGTCATCAAAGCGGGTTTTGCCCTGTTTGTTGAAAAACCTCTTGCGTTTGATCTGCAGGAAGCAGACATGCTGCTGCAGGAAGCGGAAAAAAAAGGTCTGTTTTTCGCTATAAACCTTAACCATCGTTACGCGAAACCCGTTGAAATGGCACATGAAGCAATTCAAAATGGACGGGTAGGGGCGATCAACTTTGCCACGTGGCGTTTCGGCGGTGAAGGGCCGAACAGCCCGGTGCACGAAAACCTCATTGAAACTCAGTGTCACGGTTTTGATATGCTTGAATTCTTATGTGGTCCCATTGACTCCATAACAGCTCAAATGGTCAAAACTGATGAGCGTCAGCACAGTACCATGGCTATGGCGCTCCATTTTTCGAACGGTGCGGTGGGCTCGATGACAGGGTCATACGATAGTTCATATGCGTATCCCGATACGCATATGGTCGAAGTGAACGGAAACAAGGGACGACTCTTTATCGAAGATACGGTTAAAAAATACACGTTTAATCAAGCGGGCGCTGAAACTGCGGAAGTGTGGCAAGCCGGTTACTTCAACGACGTTGACAGAGAGTTTCACCGGACTTTTGATAAGCACTTCGAGGCACTGATAGGAAATTTTCGAGCTGAGAAGGAACCGCCGATTCATGCCCGTGCAGGCAGACGCGCCCTGGAATTGGCCCATGCAGCTGTTCGATCCTACGAGGAAAGTCGGTTTATTCAGGTTCCTGCAGTAACGTAAATCGTGTAATGCCGGTAAGTTTTGGTGACTCATGAATAGGACTGTGAGGGACCCGTTTCGTCCGAATTGTATTAATCTCGAGCAGATTACACCGGAAATATGACTTCATCAGATTTTATAGCAGTCGATATAGGTGCTGAAAGCGGTAGAGTGATTCTTGGCCGGTTACAGGACAAAAATCTGTCGCTCGATGAAATTTACCGTTTTTCAAATGAACAAATAGTGCAGAATAAACATCTTCATTGGAATACGCAAAAATTATTCGGTGAGATTAAGACCGGACTTGCCCAAGCGGTAAAAAAAGGACACAAAAAGATCAGGGGGATAGGCGTTGATGCATGGGGAGTTGATTTCGGGCTTCTTGATAAAGACGATACGCTCCTTGAAGAGCCGTACAGCTACCGGGATTCCCGAACGAACGGCATGATAGAAAGATCTTTTGAACTGATCCCCCGGGAGTCGATGTATTTTCTCACCGGGACTCAATTCATGCAAATCAATTCTGTGTTTCAATTATTGAGTATGGTTGAAGCAAGTAGTCCGCTTTTAGACAGAAGTGATACACTCCTGTTCATACCCGATCTGTTCCATTTTTTCATGACCGGCAAGAAATATTCTGAATACACAATTGCTTCGACTTCTCAGCTGCTGAATGCGTCGAAGAAAAGCTGGGAACCGGTATTGTTTGATAAACTTGGTATTCCAATCGATATTATGGCGCCGCTGGTTCAGCCGGGATCGGTTGTGGGGAGTTTATTGCCGGAAATACGGAGTGAAACAGGATTGAACGAGGTCGATATCATAGCTCCTGCTTCACATGATACAGCGAGCGCAGTCGTCGGTGTGCCTTTCAAGGACAGGACAAGCGCATTTTTAAGCTCAGGAACATGGTCGTTACTGGGCGTCGAAGTGGACGAACCCATAAATAATGCAAAGTCCTTGCGCTGCCTTTTCACAAATGAAGGCGGTTATAATTCTACGATCCGGTTTTTGCGCAATACGATGGGATTATGGCTTCTGCAAAGCTGTTTAAAAAGCTGGAATGAGAGCGGTTTAAAATATTCGTATGACGATTTAGTTGCGATGGGAAAACAGGCTCAGGAATTCATAAGTGTCATCGATCCTGATTATCATGAGTTTCTTAATCCACCGGATATGACAAAGGCAATAACAGATTACTGCTGGAAGACTGAACAAAAAGCGCCTGGATCTCCCGGTGAATTTGTAAGGATTATAGTAGAAAGCCTTGCATTGAAATATCGTTTTATCATCGGTCATATCAATGATGTCCGGAACGAGCACATAACTGCTCTTCATATAGTTGGAGGAGGATCGCAGAACGATTTGCTGAACCAGTTTAGCGCCAATTCGACAGGGCTTCCCGTTATTGCGGGACCGGTTGAGGCCGCGGCTGCTGGAAATATTACCGTTCAGGCAATTGCTCTGGGAGAATTGTCCGGGATCGGGGAAGCACGGTCAATAATAGCGGATTCGTTTCCCGTGCGGCAGTACGAGCCGGGCGACGTTGATAAGTGGGATTCCTACTATCACAGGGTAAAACATCTGTTTCCGTAAAATATTTAGGTAGTTTAAATGGATGTAATACCGGGAGAAAAATTTAATATTCCGGACAATGAACATGTTATATCTTACAGAACAGTCACTTTGGATATCGAATGCTTTGCCGGGATACAATATTAATAGTGGAGGGCAAAATATGATTACATCAGGAATTACAAAATCCATCTCTTTGATTTGCCTGCTTGTTTTTGCGTATTCACCGCAACTGTCGGCACAGCAAAAAGCCCATGTAAGAAACGATTGGGATGAATCGATGGAAAAACGTATGGAATGGTGGCGTGATGCCCGTTACGGCATGTTTATTCACTGGGGTTTATATTCGGTTCCATCCGGTGAATGGGAAGGTGAGACAACGTATGGGGAGTGGATAATGCGGGGCGCCGACATCCCGATCAATGAGTATGAAAAGTTTGCTGAAGGATTCAATCCGACTAAATTCAATGCTGATGAATGGGTGGATATAGCACAAAGGGCTGGTATGAAATATATTATGATCACTACAAAACACCACGATGGATTTTGTATGTTTGACTCCAAAAATACAGATTATGATATAATTGACAGGACTCCATTCGGCCGGGACCCGATTAAAGAGCTTGCCGAAGCATGCCAGCGGAGAGGAATCAGATTTGGACTTTATTATTCTATAACAGACTGGCACCACCCTGATTTTGCTGAGAAATGGCATGGGTATCACGGCAATCCTAATCCGGATGCTGATCTGGAAAAATATGTAGAGTACTATCAGAGCCATATTAGAGAATTGTTGACCAATTACGGACCTGTCAGTCTATTCTGGTTTGACGACGGCGGAGCATTCATGACAACCGATTCCCGGTTCGGAGGAGATGAATATTATCTGCCTGAACACCCCCGGCTAATTCATGCGGAAGAAACTATGGAGATCATGCGTTCTCTGCAACCGGATATAATCATCAATGACCGTTTGGGTGGCGAAACGGCAGATTATATATCACCTGAGGAGGCAATTCCGCCAATGAATGCCGGAGAACTCAATCAGAACTTCGAGGTCTGCATGACATTGAATGACGAATGGGGATACAATAAGGCGGATATCAACTGGAAAAGTCCGAAGGATATTGTGTTCGAATTGGTCGATATTATCAGTAAAAATGGCAATTATTTACTAAATATTGGTCCAACACCGGAAGGTGAAATTCCACCTACTTCAGTGACTATGCTCCTCGGCGCTGGCACATGGATCCAGCGTAATGCCGAAGCAGTTTACGGCACAAGGGGGAGCCGTTTGGGACAGCCGGAATGGGGACGGATAACACAAAGGGAGCTCGATGACGGCAATACCCGGCTGTATCTTCACGTATTTGACTGGGTAAGAAGCAGAAATCCACAACCCAGGGAGATCGTTGTGAATGGTCTGCCGAACAAACCCATACAGGCTTATTCGCTCACTGCGATACCCCGAAGGTCGTTTGACACAGAACAGAAAGGAAGATCAGTTGTTGTTACCCATACCGGGCGTCCGGCAGACAGGGTAAATACGGTAATTGTTCTGGATGTAGAAGACGAAGTGAAATTTGTGAGAAGTGGAAACTAAAGAAAACAATGAATGATTCATGTGCCATCGGTTTGGATTTTGGGACCGATTCAATTCGGTCTCTCCTGGTAGAAACTGAATCGGGTGAAGAGATCTCTTCAGCAGTTTACCCTTTTGAGCGGTGGAAACGGGGAGACTATTGCGACGCAGTCAGGAATCAATATCGTCAGCATCCTCTTGATCATATAGAAAGTCTCAAAAATGCCGTTACAGTGTGCTTAAGCGCCGTCTCTTCAAAATATGTCCGGAATATTATTGGTATCGGTGTCGATACAACCGGGTCTACTCCAGGTCCGGTAGATAAAAACGGTACGCCTTTAGCATTGCTGCCTGAATTCAAGGACAATCCGAATGCTATGTTTAATCTTTGGAAAGACCATACCGCAGTGCAAGAAGCGGAAGAAATAAATAGAACGGCAAAAAACTGGGGTGGAGTGGATTTCACAAAGTATTCCGGTGGCATTTATTCTTCCGAGTGGTTTTGGTCAAAGATATTGAATATCATTCGCAGCGAGAGGACTGTTCGTGAACGTGCTTTTACCTGGTTGGAGCATTGCGATTGGATTCCGGCTTTGTTAACCGGTAATAGTGAACCTCTAACAATTAAAAAAAGTCGGTGTGCTGCAGGTCATAAAGCGATGTGGAATGAATCGCATGGCGGACTGCCCTCAGAAGAGTTTCTCGTTACCATCGATCCACTGTTACAAGGACTTCGTAAAAGACTTTATTCACAGACATATACCTCAGATACAATTGAAGGATATTTGTCGCAGGAGTGGGCAGATCAATTGGGATTACCAGAGGGTATTCCGGTTGCTGTCGGGGCTCTCGATGCACATATGGGTGCCGTCGGCGGAGCAATCGGACCCAATATTCTATCGAAGGTTATTGGCACATCAACATGTGACATGCTCGTAGTGCCAAAAAAAGACATAAAAAACAAATTTATTAGCGGAATCAGCGGTCAGGTAGACGGCTCGATTTTACCTGGAATGATCGGTATGGAAGCGGGGCAATCTGCATTTGGGGACGTATATTCCTGGTTTAGAGATATTCTTTCATGGCCGGTCAATACTATCGGAGTCAATAACGAGTTGCTGAATTCTGATGAAATTGACAAACTTACTGATGAAATTATCCCTTCACTTTCTAAAAAAGCAGAACGTTATGAAATTAGTGAAGAAAGCATCATTGCTTTGGACTGGTTGAATGGCCGCCGTACACCACATGCCAACCAAATACTTAAAGGCGCTATTATCAATCTTAACTTAGGAAGCAATGCACCGATGATATTCAAAGGTCTTGTTGAGGCTACTGCATTTGGATCGAAGCGGATCGTAGAACAGTTTGAAGATGAAGGTGTAACTATTAAAGAGGTTGTTGCGCTTGGTGGCGTAGCAAAAAAATCTCCCTTTGCAATGAAAGTATTAGCTGATGTGATGGACCGGAACATCAAAGTAGTCAAATCGGAAGAAACATGTGCTCTCGGTTCGGCTATGTTTGCGGCAACAATTGGTGGTATATATAGATCCGTATCAGAGGCTATGCAGAAAATGAATAGTGGATATGAAACTGAATATAGACCAAATCCAAAAAATGTTAAAATATATAATATTTTATATAATAAATACAAAAAATTAGGGAACTTTGTTGAGCAAAATACTTGAATGAATCAGTTATTAAAAATGATGAAATGAAAGATTATTGCTTGAACGTGCCCCCGATAGTTGAGCCGGATTTGAAGATCGTCAGACAAGAATAAGTACGGTAATTGTTCCGGATGGAGAAGAGGAAGTGAAATTCGCCAAAAACGAAGATTGAATATATGTATTCTATAACCGGTCAAAAAAGATCTAAAGGTGAGAAATCCTTCTTGAAAATGGAGAATATTTCAAAGCATTTTCCCGGAGTTCTCGCCCTGGATGATGTATCGATAACATTGAATTCCGGAGAAGTGCTTGTCTTATTGGGTGAAAACGGAGCCGGGAAATCGACATTGATGAAAATTTTGACCGGTGTTTTTCCGAAAGATACGGGCAGAATTTTTATACGGGACGAAGAGATTGTAATAAATAATCCCCGTGAAGCATTGGGTCTGGGTATCAGTATGGTCTACCAGGAATCCAATCTTGCACTCCATCTGAACGTTGCGGAGAACATATATTTAGGTCGGGAATTCCTTCATGGTTCCAGACTGGGAATTATTGACCGGAAAACGCTGTATGAGAAGACCGAATCGTTATTGGAGACCATAAATCTGCCGGTTTCTCCAAAGATACCCGCAAAAAATCTGACGATTGCTCACCGCCAGATGGTAGAGATTGCAAAAGCCCTGTCGGCGGGCGCAGATATTATCGTTCTCGATGAGCCGACAGCATCACTGACGGATCAGGAGATCAAACAACTATTCAAAATTATCAGGCAGCTCAAATTGCAGGGGGTGTCATTCATATACATATCCCACCGTCTTGACGAAATTGCCGAAATAGGCGACCGGGTCAAAGTATTACGGGATGGGAAATTGATCGGAACAGTTCCGCCTTCCACTTCAATGGATACATTAATACGAATGATGGTCGGAAGAGACGTGAAAGAGCTGTTTCCAAAAACGAACGTCCCTAAAGGCGGGGAACTCCTCCGCGTCGATACGTTATATAGTAAAGGTATTCTTGATTCCATTTCGTTTTCTATCCGGGAAGGAGAGATCGTCGGTATTGCAGGGCTTGTCGGTGCGAGGAGGACCGAACTTGCACGGACTATATTCGGAGCAGACCCGGGAGATTCAGGCCGGATATATCTTCGGGGACAGGAAGTGCGAATAGAATCTCCCGCAGACGCAATAAAACTTGGTATAGGTTATCTCAGCGAAGACCGGAAACTATACAGCCTTGCCCTGAATATGTCGGTTAAAGCCAACATAACACTCGCAAGTTTGCAAAAATACTGTTTCGGACCATTTCTGAATCGGAAGAAAGAATCGGTCCTGGCAAAAAAATACATGGGAGACCTGGCTATAAAAGCCGTAAATCCGAATCAGAAAGTTCAATATCTCAGTGGAGGAAACCAGCAAAAGGTCGTTGTCGCCCGCTGGATAGCAACGGATGCTCACGTTCTCATTTTTGACGAGCCGACTACCGGTGTGGATGTTGGAGCAAAAGTTGAGGTCTACCAGCTCATGAACCGTTTAGTGATGAATGGCAAAGCAATTATATTCATTTCTTCGTATCTTCCTGAATTGCTGGCGTTATGTGACAGAATTCTTGTGATGAGCAGTGGCAGGATCACTCGTGAAATACCACGTGAAAAAGCTACTCAGGAAGAGATACTCTATTATAGCGCAGTTAGAAGTTCAGAGTAGTATTGATGAATAAAAACTCGATAATTTATAGATTGTAACACGTACTTATGGCCGATATTGAAAGCAAAAATAGTCCGGATGGTTATTCATTCGGGGCGCTGTTCGGAAAACTTGCATCCTTTGTAAGTTTAATAATTCTTTGCATAGTATTATCTATTTCCTCTCCTTACTTTCTTACCGTTGAAAACCTATTTGCTATCGGGTTGCAGATATCGGTTATAGCCATCATGGCGGTCGGACAGATGATGATCATAATATCTGCCGGAATAGACCTTTCGGTCGGTTCCCTTCTCGCTCTATCCGGAGTAGTATGTACAA
This sequence comes from bacterium, assembly GCA_965240425.1. Taxonomy (GTDB): domain Bacteria; phylum SM23-31; class SM23-31; order SM23-31; family SM23-31; genus CBDFMG01. The sequence goes on along the minus strand of OZ251221.1, from coordinate 3,622,744 downwards.
CGCTGGTTGTAGCGGGTTTCCCGTTGTTCATAGCGGTATTGAGCGGGATTGCAATTGCCACGTTTTGTGGAACTTTCAACGGATTTGTGATTGCAAAAGGAAGGATTCCACCGTTTATTGCTACGTTGGGAATGATGGGAATAGCCCGGGGAGTTGCATTGGTAATATCCGGCGGCGCGGGAGTACAAATCGTCTCTATATCTGAAACGTATGCATTTATCGGGGGTGGCCGGGTATTTGAAGTTGTTCCTGTCCCTGTCATTATTACGCTCATCGTTGTCCTGATCGGTTTCGGCATAGTGCATTACACTCGAATGGGACGGTACACCTATGCAATCGGCAGTAACGCTGAAGCAGCCCGGCTCTCGGGAGTGAACGTTAAAAAATATCTTATACTGATCTATACTTTTTGCGGATTGTTGTGCGGGTCGGCAGGAGTGATCCTTTCGTCCCGTTTGCGGTCGGGTCAGCCGACAGCAGGAACCGGCTGGGAATTGGATGTTATCGCTGCGTGTGTTATCGGTGGCGCAAGTCTGAGCGGGGGGGAGGGGACAGTTCTCGGTGCGGTCATTGGAGCGCTCATAATGGGTGTTCTGAGGAACGGGAGTAATCTGTTGGATATTTCCGCTTTTTGGCAGCAGATAGCGATCGGCTCTATCATTATAGTCGCGGTATTTATAGACCAGTATAAACATGCCCACAGGCAAAAATAGAGGAGCTAAGGTGACAAAGATTAAAAGCACGATCGGCAGATTCTCATTTTTTACTCTTTTAATGGTAACAGTTTTTATGTATTGCGGCAGAGAAAAATCGGACAGACTTCAGATACTTGTGTCTCCAAAAGGTCTGACGCATAATTTTTGGCTCACGGTCAAAGCCGGAGCGGATTCTGCAGCGAGGGAATTCGATGTCGACGTGATCTGGAAAGGGCCCGCAGTCGAAACGGATATTGCCGGTCAGATCAGCATAATTGAAGATTACATTAACAAACAGGTCGATGCTATAGTCATGGCTGCATGCGATACGAAAGCGTTGATTCCCCCGGTCGAGGCAGCGGACCGTGCGGGAATACCGGTCATTACCATCGATTCGGGTCTCGACTCGGATGTGCCTCTCAGTTTTATTGCGACTGATAATGTATATGGAGCGCAAAAAGCCGCCGATATTCTCGCAGAACTGATCGGCGAAGAAGGGAATGTGGCGTGTTTCCCGTTTATTCCAGGTGCTGCAACGTCGATCTGGCGTGAAGAAGGTTTCATTGAAGGGTTGAAGAAGTATCCGGATATCAACCTTGCAGCCGTGCAGTACTGTCATTCTGATGTTGCAACGGCAATGACGATAACAGAAAATATTCTGACTGCACATCCGGATCTAAAAGGTATATTTGCCGCTAATGAGGCGTGCGCAATAGGCGCAGCCCAGGCGTTACGTTCCAGAAATGTCCAGGGAAAAGTAAAGCTGGTCGCATTTGATGCTTCTCCAAATGAGATAGAATCGTTAAAAACGGGAGTGATTCAGGCTCTTATTGTACAGCGCCCGTTCACGATGGGGTATTTAGGAGTAAAATCCGCAGTAGACGCTATCAACGGCAGACAGCTCGAAAAACGGATCGATACAGGTGTAACGGTTGCAACCATGCAAAATTTTGATGAACCGGATATTCAGGAAACCCTCTATCCGCTGGGCAGATGATTTCATGAAACTCAATAGTAAGCAATTGCCTGAAACGACACTTTTTGCATTAAATTGTTGGTTGTATAATCAAAAATTAATATATTTAAGCAATTATCATTACGGTACTTATTGCTGCCTGCTGGTAACAAGTTTTCCAGCCCGGGATGACTTTTGTCACGCAGGTTAACTATATCGGCGCATGGCATTGGTGAACCAAATTTACTAACTATTTGGTTTTTTCAGAGCAGGTGGACCGGAATAAAAAACAGGAATATGTTATGAATTATGAAGGGTTTATTAGTAAATCAATTTCAGGTATCGATTTTTCACGCGAAGAATGTCACTCCATCCTGGAATGTCCAGATGATGATATATTGTCACTGATCAATGCGGCGTATACCGTCCGGAAGAAGTATCACGGCAACCGGGTCCACATTCAGGTGTTAACGAATGCAAAAAGCGGGTATTGTCCTGAAGATTGCCACTACTGTTCTCAATCCAAGGTTTCCACGGCGGAAATCGATAAATATTCCCTCTTGCCTTTAGAAGAAATTGTTGAGGAGGCAGCTTCAGCCAGGAACAATAATGCCAGGCGGTACTGTATGGCTTTGAGCGGTATGCGGCACGGCAAGCGGGAAATCGATGCACTTTGTACTGCAATTCGTAAGATCAAGGAGGAGGTCGATATTAGCATATGCTGTTCCATCGGGTTCCTTACAAAAGAACAGGCAGAAGATCTGAAACAGGCAGGATTGGACCGGGTGAATCATAATCTGAACACCAGCGAACGATTTTATCCCGAGATATGTACCACGCATACGTTTGAAGAGAGGGTTGAAAATCTCGATCTTTGCGGGAATGCCGGTCTGGGTCTTTGCTCCGGAGGGATTATAGGTCAGGGTGAAACAAAAGATGACATTATCGATTTCCTGATGTCGCTGCGGGAGGTAAATCCCGAATCGGTGCCCTTGAATTTTCTTATTCCCATTAAAGGTACGCCCTTTGAGAATAGAGCGAAGGAACTGACTCCCAATTACTGTTTGAAAGTTTTGTGCCTTGCTCGCTTTCTATTCCCGGATAAAGATATTCGGGTTGCAGGAGGACGGGAATATCATTTTCGGTCGTTACAACCTTTGCTGTTGTACGCAAGCAATTCTATTTTTGTCTCCGGATATCTCACAACCGATGGGCAGTCACCCGAAGACGCCATTCGCATGATCGAAGATTTAGGATTTGAGCTGGAATATGAAGGCGCCGAAACGGGAAAAGACGTCATACCTGCATGACAATGCCCTGATTTCTTAAAAATCCACAATTCTGACTATTTGGGAAAGTGTTTCTTTGGTGTTGTTCAGACACGGGAGTATAATTGAGTTATATTGATGTAGCATTACTAATAACAATAACTTATACTACAATTGACGGTCTCTAAAATATGTCTAATTAAATTATCCCACCGCTATTCCCACCATAGAGCACATATTTTAAGTGGAACATTGTATCATATTGATCAACCTAATTGAATGACACTAAGGTGAGAATTGATGACGTACCATTACAATTTGGGAATCTTGGTATAATGTTATAACACCTCGTTAAAATTTCTGAAAAATTTCTGGAATTAGTAGACTGTGTTTATCTGGTGGGTAATTTTACGGCATGGAAGAATTATCACTTGAAATAGTTATAGGTTTCTCTTATTTTTCGACTCAAAGACACTATTAAATTATATTCATGCAGCTAACACATTGGAGTAACTAGATGTTTACAGTTCCGTTAAAAACAGAAGGATTCGTTATTCGCAAGTTTGAGCTGAAAGACTTTAGCGCCTTTCTGGAGTTTATGCTTGATGATGAGTCAACAAAATATCTTGCCTTTGATGACGAACAGAAAACAAAGGATGGAGCAAAAGCGCTCTTTGATTTTGTTTGCAGCTCCTACGAATCCGAAGATCCTGTTCATTCCTATGCAATAGTAGACAAAGACTCAGGTCGTTATATTGGTTCTTGTGGATTTGCTCTCTATGACGAGGGTATCTGTGAATGTTACTATAGTGTTAATAAAACGGAGCGCGGTAAAAGTGATGCGACAGAAGTAACTAAAGCAATAGCACAAGTTTTAGCGAAGACTTTAGAGGTAAGAGCTTATTGGTATCTCTGTTCAAACTATAACGAAATAACCAGGTCATAGGTTTGATGGCTTTTGAATCAGCCCTTTTATCTTTTAAGATTATAACAAATATCAATATAAAAGTTTCGCAAATCGTACGGCCCCAAAGATATTTCGTTTAATAAAATCTCGCCTCTAACCTCATTCCTATCCCATTTGGTAATAATCGGTCCTTACAGGCAGATAAAGTTAGATTTGTTGTATGTGTATATGCTGGTGAAGAGATATCCGGAAAGGCGACTTACGGAAGGATGAGAGTAAAAAACACTTGCATAGACTCAATGTACCTCTTAACTTTTAACCCAATCACTCCAACATGTTCTGACGACATACATGCTATTTGAATAAACCACATGTTGTTTTATATTTTAGGTGAATTTGACGTTTTATGAGAAGCACAGGACATAGAAAAACTCTTAGGATTTCTATATCAAAAAAGACGAACAACTGTTCAAACAGATATGAGCAAATTAGTATGTAATTATCAGGCCCAATATAAAAACTAATACTATTTGGGAGCCATACCATGAAATTATCAAATATACGTCTGGAAGTAATGCAGACCATTGAAAAATCGATGGGTGAATTGCTAATTAAATATTTAAAGCCGATTGAAGAAAATTGGCAACCATCAGATTTACTACCTGACTCAAAAGAACCCGGTTTTTTTGAAGAGATTGAAGAGATACAAGCATTAGCTAAAGAAATGAGTTATGATCTGTTGGCAGTATTAATTGGTGATACAATTACTGAAGAAGCATTACCTACCTATGAATCATGGTTAATGGAAATAGAAGGTATTGATCAAGAAAACAATAACGGCTGGTCGAAATGGATAAGGGCTTGGACAGCGGAGGAAAACCGTCATGGTGATTTACTCAATAAATATCTTTATTTATCCGGACGAGTAAATATGAGAGAAATGGAAATTTCGACTCAATATCTACTAAATGATGGATTTGATATTCAAACAGGAAAAGATCCGTATCGAAATTTTGTTTATACCAGTTTTCAAGAATTGGCTACGAACGTCTCGCACCAAAGAGTAGCTGCATTAGCTAAAAAAACCGGAAATAGTCGATTAGCAAAAATATGTGGTATCATAGCTGCTGATGAGTCTCGTCATGCCAATGCCTACAAAAATTTTGTCAAACGCATATTCGAAATAGACCCTAACGAAATAATGCTGGCCTTAGAAGATATGATGAAAAAGAAAATCGTGATGCCCGCACATTTGTTAAGAGAATCTGGTGGGGAAATTGGAGAGCTTTTTGATCATTTTTCTGGTGCTGCTCAACGTATTATGGTCTATACAACACAAGATTATATTAATATTTTGAAGTCACTGTTAAAGGAATGGAATATCGAAAATATTGTCGGTATTAATGATTCGGCAGAAAAATCCAGGGAATATCTAATGGCTTTGCCCAAAAGATTGCAGCGTATTTCTGAAAGAATTAAAATTCCTAAAAAGCAATTTGAGTTTAAATGGATTGCTGTTTATAATAAAAGAAAAAAGTGGGCTGATATTTGAAAAATTTAAGAACGCCAGCAACCAACAAAGTGCAAAACGATCACAAGGCTAATGGAAAATACAACAATGAAAATACCGAAGAATTGACTGACTTGATTAATGGTCCGAACATTGGGGGCAGGTCAGCCGGGAGTGTAAAATTAATAATGCAAAGAGCTGCCTAATATAAAGTAATACATATAATCTTTAATAATGGAGCTAACAACATGAGAAAAATACGGATTATTCTCTTACTTGTTTGCATGCTTTTCCTTGTCCACGAACTCCGCGCCCAGGCGCAGGAGGCAGACGTAAAGATGGACCTGCTCAATCTGATTCGAACAGAAAAGTTCGACTTCATATTGCCTCAAGCCATGCGGGAGAATAATGTTGATATGTGGATTCACGTATTGGGGTCAAAAAATTCTGAAGAAGGTCATCTTGATCCTCTCAGGTTAGACATGGGCGGCAATACGGGTTATGTCATCTTTACCGACCGCGGTGGCGACAGGATAGAACGGGCTGCATTCGGTCGGATTACATCCGATGTTCGGAGCAGTGGTGCGTACGATATGATCAAAAGAAGTATCTCGGATGAGGACCTTGGAAAATTTGTCGCCGAACGCGATCCCAAAAGAATCGCCGTAAATTACTCGGACTGGCTTACCATGGCAGACGGCATCTCGCATACTGATTATAAAAGGTTGGTCAATGCCGTGGGTGATACTTATGCAAGCAGGTTTGTCTCCGCAGAACATGTCATATCCGATTTTCGTTCGAGAAGAGTAATGAGTGAAATTGTCTTTTATGGAGAACTGTGCAGACTGACTGTTGAGACGGTGGAGAAAGCCTTCGATATGATAAAACCCGGAGTAACGACTTCAAATGATATTGCCCGATGGCTGAGAAACCAGAATATGGCAGGCGGGTTTGGTTCCGTGATCCAATTTGGACTGCCTGGTGCATCTGCGAGAGATCTGGATAGTAATGAAAGAGGATCAGCCGATCGCGCAATCCAGGCAGGCGATCTTGTCAGTATTGATTTTGGTGTTATTATGATGAACTACCGGATAGACCTGAAACGGGCTGCTTATGTAATGGGTAAGGATGAAACTGCCATACCTCCGCAACTTCAAGAGGCCTTCGACGATGCCTTGAAAGCTCGAAAGATTCTCCGTGCAAATGTCAAAGTGGGCCGTACTGCGGATGAAACAAAGGAAATTATAAAAAATAAAATGAATGAGGCCGGGTTTAGCTTCGTTGCGAGTGACGGGATCACCGATCCTGAAAAGACCAAGGTTTCCATCGACCTCCATCCTTTGGGGCACCAATGGAGTGATGAAGCTGTTGGACCGAGAATGGCGAACTGGGGTTTAGACAGGGGCTCCCTGAAGATTCCATCGTATTCTCTTTTTGTACTTGAATATGTTGTTAGAATACCAGTGCCCGAGTGGGGTGAGGAGAATCACATCAGCTTGTCTATCGAAGATGATGTGATCGTAACCGATCGTGGAGTTGAATTTCTCTATCCCCCAATTAACAAGATACGTTTAATTCGCTGAAAGTTTGATTATCATACTGTCCTGAGAGCAATAATATTTGTAAAAGATGATTGCAACTCTTCGCTTATAACTTAAAAAGTCCAAATTGCTCTGACGAGGTATAATACTAACACAAAATTATACAAAAAAAAGTAAAGGATATAGTATGCCACTCCGTGTAGGAATAGTCGGTTGGGGAGAAATTGCCAAAGTCCATGCTGCGAAGATCAAAAAAGCAGGCGGACAGGTGAGAGCAATCGTAGAAGACCCAAGAATCAAACTGGAAATTGACACACCCGTTTATCATTCAGTTGATGATATGCTTCCCCATGTCGATGCTATCACCATTGCCGTGCCAAACTTTTTGCACGCTTCATTCTGCTTGAAGGCAGTTACTGCCGGCAAACCGGTCTACGTCGAAAAGCCATTTTGTATAACCGAAGAGGAACTGGATGAACTCGAGACTGTTCTTCCGAAATTGAAGGTTCCGGTGCATGTTGGGTACCGCCTCAGATGAAATCCGACTGTAATAAATATTCGAGAACGCATCAAAGGGGTTCGCAAGATAAGCTGTATGTACAATTTGCCAATGAAGACCCTCGATGAAAATAAAGGATGGACATTACAGTATAAAATGACCGGCGGCGGGTTTTTTACGCTCGGTGTTCATTCACTCGATCTTGCGCGGTGGATCGCGGGTGCGCGGGGCGAGGAAATGACCGGTTTTTCAGCACTCGCAGAAGGCATAGAAGAATCGTGTGATTTTCCGCTTCACGTCCGGCTTTCCGGAACGCTGCCTTCAGGAATTGAAATTGTCGCCGGGGCCGATCATCGCAGCGGAACACCCCACGGTATTGAGATCAATATTGAAGCCGATGAAGGTGGCACTATTTATTCTATACTCCCCCCACATCTGTTTGAAGACGAAGACATTGAGTTTGAAGAGATCATTCGTAATTTCATATCTTCAGCTGAGCAGAGGACCTGGAACGGGGATGAGTATAATGAAATTATCCAAACTCACAGGGAGCTTCTTGAGGCAAGAAGAATTGCAGGTTCTTCTAAATAATTTATAAAGAAAAATACTTCTTTTTTGTTACGTTACACCTGAAACAGGGTCCCAATATCTTCATCATCCTGCACTGTACTTCAACAATCAGAGAAATCGGATAATAAAGCAGAAATAAACATCCCGCACGTAACCGGCTCTTCCTTTCTCCGGATCCCGCAACCACGCACATATATAAATTTACATGCTCTTTATGAGATTTAAGATTTACATTTATTTGCTTACCCAAAACCATTGACAAAATTGACAAAAAAAGACCCCCTGGAATTCCTGAGTCCGCTTGAGCGCCCTCAACGATCGATTTAACAATGCCATTTCAAAAATCAGGTTAAGATTTCAGCTGTATGTTTTTGCTAATAATCCGGGTGATTTCTTTTGGCTTAATCCGGGTTCTACAAAAAAAAATGACCTTGTTCACTTACATCCTGGTATTGTTGGGCAAAAATTGCCGAATTTAGTGTCTGCCGGAGTAGCTATCAAGGTCATAAATTCAAACTAAGTAATAACAGAGCAAAAAGTGTGCTAATTAATTCGATATTGAGGCTGGAATTGTTTTCTGTAAAAACAATAATAAATTGTTTAGATAGAATTTTATCTTTTTCTTTACCTGTCACGTTAGAACTCTTCAGCCTTGTTTTATCGATTGGATCCGCATATCGTTGGGTCATTACAGGGTTTTTATGGGTCAATCCATAAAATATGTGTGTTATGCAGTTTCATTGAATCATATAGATCAATTTATTTGGATGACACGAAGGTGAGCATTGAAGACGTTCCATTTCATTTCGGGCATCCTGGCATAGAGTTGTAACCACTGGCTCGATTCTATAAAAAAATTTGAATGCTATGGCGTATTTAAAAAACTATGTAATTAACTTGATTACACAAAATAAAAGTGCTATTTTTAAGGTTGATAATCCCATCTTATTCTCGGCTCCCGGGAAAAGTCGAAATATAATTGTATCGGTTTGAAAGTTTATATAAATTATTTTGTGAACTCAGCAGCTCTCCATATCTATGGAAATTCTTGGAACGAACGGTACTATTTATCAGGAAATCATCGATGCAATTTCCGAAATTCCTATGGAATCGTGGTAGTATTTCTTAAATAACTCCGTGAACCGTCGAAAAATGGGGGTAGACTCAATACAATGTTATATGATGAAATTCATTTCTATCCTGTCTGGTCAGCGAAGAAATAGAAGAAATATAAGATTTTAACTATTCATCATGAAGACAGCACTACAAGAAAGAATACCGGGTGCAAGCAGAGAATATTTAGAAAAGTGAGGGGGATTGCAATATGAAAAGATATGTTAATATATTTGCATTTATTGTCGTTTGTATTGCGGCAGGTTCGGACACTGGTCATGCCCAGAGCCCAAACAATTTAAAACCGGGTGAATATATACAGAACATCCTTCCGATGCGGGAGCGTGTCCAGATGATGCAGAGATGGTGGGAATGGAAAAAGGAAAACGTGCTTCCGATGATCATGAGAGAACAAAATGTTGATCTGTGGATCATACGGGATAATGAAGCTGATTTATTCTATGACAATGAAGGTCCGGTGTATACTTCACTTCTGCCTGCAAATTTTCAGGGGATGACTTTTCCAAGCTCCATTGTTCATAATGTCGGTGACCTGTCCATTCCCTTGATACCCGTGTTTATGATGTTTTACGATACTGGAGATGAGATCGAATATGTCGAACCACGTGATTATGAACATATTACTGAACTGGTCAGGGAGCGTGATCCCCAGAAAATAGCGATTGGCAAACACAATAATGAGCAAATGCTTGAAGCGTTGGGAAATAAATATGCTTCCCGGTCGATCGACTCGTGGTTTATCGGAGTGAGGTGGCTTGAGACCATGGGCCCCGAGCAATTAAACCTTTTCCGCTATGTAATGGGTGTTCATAATGATATTATTGCCGAAGGATTCTCGAACAGGGCCGTTATTCCTGGTATTACAACAACAGATGATCTTAACTGGTGGTTCAGGCACAGATATCTCGAACTTGATATTGAGATAGAAAACCACCCGTCTATTTATGTGCAGCGAAACAAGGCAAATATTGAAAAATATCCTGATCCGTCTGAAGCATTTTCCGGAGGCCGGACCAATAATGCCGTCAATGTTGTAATACGGCGCGGTGATATAGTAAGCGTCGATTCAGATATAATGCTTCTTGGGCTTGTTACCGATTCGCACCAGTTTGCTTATGTACTTGAGGGGGATGAGACAGAGGTACCCGCACAATTGGCCGAGGCATTACTCAAAGCGAACAAGTTGCAGGACAAAATCGCACTGGAATTCAAAGTTGGCCGGACCGGAAAAGAAATAGAGGATGCCTCGCATGCTATTCCATCGGAAGGTAATGTCCATAACACTTCGGGCACCTATTTAACCTTTCATCCGCCTCCCATGTTCATACGACGTTTTCTCCAGGGTGGCTATATGTTTTCACATAAGACATATGTAGCGGGGATATCTTCACAACCTCAATATTATCCGACTTCGATAGTGTCCGACCAACATAGACTTTCATATAACACAGTTCATGTTTTTCATCCGCACATTCGCGTTACCATACCGGGTTGGGAGGAAAATGGAGTAGCCATCGGGGTCGGACAGATCGTTGCATTTACAGAGAACGGCTTTCAATATCTTAACAGACCTATGGAAAAAAGCTTTCATGTAATACGGTAAATTGTGCGACTATCTGTGAGACAGGATAAATTCATGGGCAAACTACAGGTTTTTCTAAAAGTAATTTCAGTCCTTGTCAGCAAGCAGTGAGTATAACTATCTTATTATATAAACGGTAGTTAATATTTATTTATTAAAGCAATACATTAATTGTATTAACCGAAAAACATAAGTGATTGAGAGCTTTATTGAATAAAAATACTTTATATTCATGGAGGGTTATGACTTGTTGAGAGTATTCTAAAATATTCTAAAATTGGTCAAGGCGATTTGTTATATCTTGAATATCTACATGTGCAATTAAATGTGATATTGTTGCCAATAATTCCTTATATTGATATAAACAGAACATCTTTGTACAAATTGGAACGGCATTGATGCCGGGTTCATTGCTCGAATAAAGTGATTATTTTTAAAATAATGTATTTATGTCCGTTTTAAATCAGAAAACGTTACAAAAAAACCAATACAGTCAAAGATTTGTTGATTTCGCTCTTGAAAACTCTTTGCTGAACCGGAACGAAAGAATTTTGATTGCTTATTCAGGAGGTCTTGATTCTTCCGTGCTGCTATTTGTGCTTAACGAATTAAAAACGGAGTTTGGTTTTGAGCTTGTTGCCGGCTATTTTAATCATGATATGAGGGGAAACGAGTCGATTCGCGAGTCGAAATTTGTCCTGCAAACGTGCAAAAAATATGGTATTTTACTTGAATCGGGAACGGGCAATGTTAAGAATTATGCTCAAGAGAACAAAGTCTCATTACAAGAAGCCGCACGGAAACTGCGGTATGATTTTTTCGAAAAGGTCGCAGATAATTTCCGGATCGACAGAATAGCTACCGGCCACCATTTTGACGATCAAGCCGAGACGGTTTTTATGCGTTTCCTGCAGGGAGCACGTATTAAAAGTTTACGTGGTATACCTGTTCGCCGCAACCGGTTCATTCGTCCTTTATTGTGGGCCAAAAAAAAAGAATTGCATGAGTATGCAAAGAAAAATAATATCCAATATTTTTCCGATTCGACAAATGAAAAAAGCGATTATTTCAGGAATAAGGTAAGGCTTGATATTTTACCGTTCCTCCGGGATTCGTTACCGGCGAATATTGATTTAATTCTCGTCAAATACGGTTCGAAATTCCAGCAGATGCATGAACTTATCGAACTGTTGAAGGTCGAGTATTATAATTCTGTAGTACTATCGGAAGAAAAAGACAAAATTGTTCTTGATATTACATCTTTCAGAAATTACTTTTTTGTTTTGCAGCAATTTGTTATACAGAAGTGCTGCAGCGTCCTCGGAATTTTAAATGAATCTTTGATCGAGAAATATGCGTTCAAGATAACGGGATTTGTAAATGAGAAAGGCGGCAAAAAAAGTCTCACTATAGATAATGCGTTACAGGTATGCCGTAATAATACTTCGTTGATCCTCAGTTCTTTATACGACGGTGATTTTGAAATACCTGTTCAATATGGACGGTCACATAAGCTGCCCTGGGAAGGTCATGTATTTCACTCTGGCGTTGTAAAATTAGATAGCGGCAGAAATGAGATCGCTTCTGAACGGAGCTGGAAAAGTGAATGGCATGAGTTGGTAGACAAATATAAAATAAAGGGACATCTGAGATTGCGTACCTGGAAACCGGGAGATGATTTTTGCCCTTTGGGAATGAAAAATAAAAAGAAATTGAGCGATTTTTTTATCGATCTAAAAGTCCCGTTGAATTTGAAGAACAGGTATCCGCTCCTTGTCGATAAAGAAAAAGTTGTATGGGTATGTGGTTTGCGGATCGATGATCGTGTAAAGATCACTTCCGGTACGCAGGAAGCTGTCGGTCTCAGGTACTCCGCGCCCCGTTTAATGTAAGTAGTCAGTATGGAAGGAATATTTATATAGATGGTTGAAAGGAAAAAAAACACACCGAAAAAACCGGATTCCCGGAAAGGTTCTATAAAATTTAGAGTGAAACCCAATGGGAAAAAATATGACCGGTCTAAAAAGAAAATTAACGATGCTCAATGGCGACGGGGAGGTCGAACTGCGGTTGTGTGGTTGTTATTCTTTATCGGGATGTTGATATTTTACCAGTTTATGAATTCTATGCCGTTTGAGAATGAACGGAAACTGACATATATGGAATACCGCATGTTTCTTGAGTCCGGGAGTATAGGAACTGCGGAAATTGTTGACCGTGAGTTTCATGGTGTTCTGGTCAATGAAGAGACTCTTGACCGTGATGATGGATCGGTTGTTACTATCAAGAAGTTCTTAACCATATTGCCGGAATTTTATAAAGAAATGGAAGATGAATGGAGACAGTATGACGTCCGTTATTCGTTCCGGCAGAAAGAAATCGAATGGTCTACAATTATGATATCGACCCTGCCATGGATCATCGTGATCCTTATCTGGGTCTATTTTTTCAGAAGAATGCAGTCCGGCGGAGCAAAAGGGATTTTTTCCTTCGGCAAAAGCAAAGCGAAGCTCCTGATAGAAAATAAACCGAAAGTCACTTTTGAAGACGTTGCCGGAACAGATGAAGCAAAACTCGAACTGCAGGAAATAATTGAATACCTCAAAACACCTGAACGCTTCCAGAAACTTGGCGGAAAAATTCCGAAAGGTGCGATTCTGATCGGTCCCCCTGGAACGGGTAAGACGCTACTTGCCCGCGCAGTCGCAGGCGAGGCAGGTGTACCGTTTTTCAGTATAAGCGGTGCAGATTTTGTTGAAATGTTCGTCGGTGTCGGGGCGTCGCGTGTCAGGGACCTGTTTGAACAAGGTAAAAAGAATGCTCCGTGCATAATATTCATAGATGAGATCGATGCGGTAGGACGGACCCGGGGTGCGGGATTAGGTGGCGGGCACGATGAACGTGAACAGACTCTTAATCAACTCCTGGTTGAAATGGACGGATTTGAGCACAATGAAGGTGTGATTCTTATCGCCGCTACAAACAGGCCGGACGTACTTGATAATGCCTTGATGCGGCCCGGCAGATTTGACAGGCAGATTGTTGTCGACAGGCCCGATCTCGTTGGGAGAGAGGGGATATTGAAAGTGCATACGAAAAATGTGCCGCTCGAACAAAAAGTGAGACTTAAAATTATTGCAAAAGGAACTCCCGGTCTTTCAGGAGCCGACTTGGCAAACATTGTGAATGAAGCGGCGCTGCTTGCCGCAAGAAATAATAAGAAAAAAGTGGCGCTTGAGGATTTCGAACAGGCAAAAGATAAAGTGATGATGGGTGCCGAAAGAAAGACTCTGCTTATTACCGAAGATGAAAAGCGAAGTACCGCTTATCACGAGGCGGGTCATGTCCTGACCGCGATCTTTACTCCAGGCAGCGATCCGATTCATAAAGTGACGATAATTCCGAGAGGAAGAGCCCTTGGGGTTACAACGTCTCTCCCCATCGACGAGCGGCACACCTACTCAAAAAATTATTGTGAAGCGCTATTGGTTAAGATGATGGGCGGTAGAGCGGCTGAAAAAATTGTGTTTGACACATTAACTACGGGCGCCGGGAATGATATCGAACAGGCAACGAATCTTTCAAGAAAAATGGTATGTGAATGGGGGATGAGCAAGAAACTCGGTCCCCTGACATTCGGCAAGAAAGAAGAAGAAATATTTCTCGGACGTGAATTAGGGGTGCAAAGAAACTTCAGTGAGAAAACTGCTCAAATTATCGATGAAGAAGTAAAAAGCATTGTAACTGACGCAGAAAGTAAAGCTGTACAATTACTGAAAAGCAAATTAGATATCCTCCATAAATTAGCTGATGAACTTCTGAACCATGAGATTCTTGACAGTGATCAGATCAATGGTATAGTAAATGGCAAAAAAATTAAGAAAAAAGTTCAGACCCGGGGCCAAAAACCAGGAGCGAACAGTAAAAGCGATAACGGAGCCGCTTCCTCAAAAGCAATAATTAATAAGACAAAGTCCGAAAAGAAAAAGACCCGGAATGTAAAAACCGGTAAATCGGTTAAATCTGTTTGATTGAGACCAGGAGTGGATAATTGCAGTGATAACCGGTTTCGATACGGATTGTATGGAAATTAATAGTGCCGGCTCTAAAAAAGGGTCGGCATTTTTATGAATTCATGATGCAGTCAAATAATTTCTCGATGAAGACACAAGAGTACAGAGTGAACAGCGGCACAAAAACTCTTTGTCTTGGCGCTCGAACCCGTATTATGGGGATAATAAATTGCACGCCGGACTCATTCTCCGACGGCGGACAATTTGATACGGTCGATAAAGCTCTTGCGGAGAGCATGAAGATGGCACATAATGGGGCGTCTATTATCGATATCGGAGGCGAATCGACGCGTCCTGGTTCCGGGCCGGTGTCATTCGAGGAAGAGTTAGAAAGAGTACTGCCGGTAATAGAAGCTATTCGCAGAGAAAGTGACATCTGGATATCGATAGATACATACAAAGCACCGGTCGCACGGGAAGCTTTGAAAGCCGGTGTAGATATGATTAACGACATAAGCGGCCTTCGATTTGATACCGCTATGCCGAAGCTTGCAGCGGAATATGAGGTTCCCGTCATTGTCATGCATATTTTAGGCACACCGACAACGATGCAGATTCGCCCTGATTACGATAATGTTGTTACGGATATTTATAATTATTTTTCAGAACGAATAGAATCGCTGGAGAAGTCGGGAATCGGGCGCGATAAAATTCTCCTTGATCCCGGGATCGGTTTTGGTAAAACGTTGGAACATAACCTTTCCCTTCTCAATAATTTAGAAAAATTTGCAAAGCTCGAGCGGCCGGTCCTTGTCGGTCCATCGCGGAAATCTTTTTTAGGTACATTACTCGACCTTCCTGTCGATGACAGGCTGGAAGGTACTGCTGCCGCCGTAGTTCTTGCAATTACCCGCGGCGCCCACGTTGTAAGAGTTCACGACGTTCTGGAAATAGCGCGCGCGGTACGGGTTACGGATGCTATCTTGTCTGAACACGATCCGGACCATATCGGATAACATGGGGAATTATTATGGAATTCCTGCGGTTTGAATTATTCAAATTTTTCTTCTTGAGCGTCTCTATAATTGATGTTCTTGACATCATACTTGTCTCCTACATTTTTTTTAAATTGTACCAGGTTATGCGGGGAACGCGCGGAAGTCAGATGATTGCGGGTCTTATCGTGATACTTGTCGCTTCTTTTATCGTTCAGGGGCTCAATATGAGCGGGATGTCATGGATAATTCAAAATATACAGACCGTTTGGGTAATAGCATTTGTAATTCTATTCCAACCCGAACTCCGCAGACTGTTAACAGTTGTCGGCCAGTCCAGGTTGGTGAGGGCATTTCTTAATTTAGAACAGACTCCGCTCTTGCAAAAAGTCGCGCTTGCTGCGGAAGAATGTTCTCAGCGCAGGTACGGAGGACTCATTGTCCTTATCAGGGAGACAGGTCTAAGGGCTATCATTGAATCCGGAACCTCCATAGAGGCCAAGGTCAGCGACGCACTCCTTGTATCCCTGTTCTCACCGAGATCCCTGCTGCATGACGGTGCGGTCATTATAAATCATGACAGGATCGAGGCTGCAAAATGTCTGCTCCCGCTTTCACAGAATCCACATCTTGATAAAAAACTTGGAACGAGACATAGAGCCGGTATCGGTATAACTGAGGAATCGGATGCGATCGTAATAATTGTTTCTGAAGAAACGGGAAAGATCTCAGTGGCCCAAAACGGGAAAATACAGACCGACTTTGATTACGAAAGACTCTATACATACCTTATTCGCGCCTTTAAAAGTGCATAACTACTCAAAGCGCTGCTATGAAGAACGAAGCATACGGGAATATAAAAGACAAACTGGCGGCACTGCCGAAAAAACCCGGTGTATATCTTTTGAAAGATAATTCCGGCGCTATTCTATATATCGGCAAGGCAAAATTGCTTCGTAACAGGGTACGATCGTACTTTCAGGATTCTCTGCCTCCATATATAAAAACTCATTTACTGACCCGAAAGATAAAAGATCTTGAGACAATTGTAACAGATACGGAAAAAGAAGCTCTCATACTCGAAGCGAATTTAGTCAAACTTTACAAACCGCGCTACAACGTCAATCTTAAAGATGATAAAAGCTATCCCTATATAAAGATAACGAATGAGGATTTTCCACAAGTGGTCGTTACACGCAAAAAAATAAATGACGGCGGGACGTACTTTGGGCCGTATACCGAAGTCAAAGTAATGAGATCACTGTTATGGACTACGAGAAAGATTTTTCAGATACGCAGCTGTAAATTTAAACTCACTTCCGACACGATTCAAAAGCGAAAAGTGAAACTGTGCCTGGACTATCATACCAAACGGTGCGGCGGCCCGTGCGAAGGTCTGGTCTCAAGAGACGATTACAATGACATGGGGAACCAGGTCAGAGACTTTTTTCGCGGACATACGAAAAAATTGGCCGGAATATTGACTGTTAAAATGAATGAAGCCGCCGAAAAACAGCGCTATGAAACCGCCGCCTTATATCGAGACCGGTTGCGAGAGATAGAAAACTTTCAGGCACGACAAAAAGTGGTAGATGTCAATCCCGTTGACCGTGACATTATCGCAGTCGCAGCCGATGACGATATCGCTTGCGGTGTTGTATTCATGGAGCGCGAGGGGAAAATTCTTGGCCGCCGTCATCATGCCCTTGACGGAGTTGGCTGCAAGTCTGAAGAGGAGATACTCAAAAGTTTTATTATGCAGGTCTATTTAAATGCCGAATACGTCCCTCCTGAAATTTTCATATCCCACGCCATCGAAGACCGTGAATCAATTGCCGACTGGTTGATGGGCGAACGGGGTGGCAAGGTCAAAATTCTCACACCGATGAAAGGTGATAAAGTCAAATTGACGGAAATGTGTCTGAATAATGCGAAGCTGTTGTTACAGGAGCTTTTGCTTCAGCGTCACCAGAGAAAAGATTTCATTGCTTTTTCCGTAAAAACACTGAAGGAAGATCTGAATCTTCAAATAGAGCCAAAAACAATTGAAGCGTTCGATATATCAAATTTTCAAGGCAAGGATGCGGTTGCATCAATGGTTTCATTTTTCAATGGTGTTCCGCAAAAAAAGGAATACCGGATATTCAAAATTCGCTCAAAAGATACTCCCGATGATTTTACAATGATTGCTGAAGCTGTTGAACGGCGTTATTCCAGGCTCCTTGCCGAACAAGCAAAATTGCCTGATCTTATTTTAATCGATGGAGGTAAAGGTCAACTGTCTGCGGCGCTTGGTTCGCTTCAAAAATTGAAAATTGATACTATTCCCGTCGCAGGGCTTGCGAAGCGATTGGATGAAGTCTTTATCCCGCATGTTTCCGTAGCTCAAAACATCCTGAGAACCTCATCCGGGTTACGCTTATTGCAGCGAATTCGTGATGAAGCACACCGGTTTGCCTTAATGCACCACAGAAAACAGCGTAAGAAAAGAACCCTGACTTCCGAACTGGACACTATTCCGGGAATCGGAGTGAATAGAAGAAAATCGCTGTTGAACTATTTTGGATCGGTTTCAAGGCTCCGAAATGCAAGTCCCCGGACAATTGCAAATGTCAATAACATCTCTATGCCGCTTGCGCAAAAAATCCATAACCACTTAAAAGCTTCGCAAGATGCTCAGGGATAAAAATGCAGAGTGTCGCTTTCAAATTTGTATCCTCCAATTAGTGTTCCAGTATATATAATCCAAAAAATTGGGAAATATTTTTGTATCGTTTCAAAAAGATGATTTTGATTGAGAGGTTATGATTGTTACGAAATGATAAAAAGCAAATTTTCGGTTGGTTAATGTATGATTGGGCGAATTCCGCTTTTGTCACTACCGTTGCCGTGGGGGTTTTACCTGTATATTTTGCAGATGTAGTAGTCCCTTCGGATGGTTTTATTATCGGCGGCACGGTATTATCTGCGATTGACCTCTGGGGAATCATGTTGAGCACAGTAGCGCTGGTAGTATTTCTTTTGGCGCCGGTTCTGGGGGCGATTGCGGATATCTCCGGATCAAAGAAGAAATTCTTGCTCTCGTTTTGCAACGGAGGCAGTCTTTTCGGAATTTTGCTTTACTTTTGCGGCTCCGGGGAAGTATGGCAAACGATGATATTTTTCTCTTTGGCGCAATTCGGATTTGTCGGTGCAAATGTATTTTATGATGCTTTTCTTTCCAATATCGCTCCGGAAGAAAAACTGGATTGGATATCCGGAAAGGGTTATGCTTATGGTTATGCAGGTGGAGGATTGCAGTTCGGCTGCTCTCTCGGATTGGTTGCCGGACATGAATTGTTCGGCATTTCCCAGGCGGAAGCCTCACGGCTGGCAATGACTTTTGCAGGAGTATGGTGGGCAGGATTTTCGCTGTTCACGGCATATTATTTAAAAGAGCACAAACCCGAAGAAATCACGTTAAAAGAGAATTCGTTCTCTGCAACCGTTATTCAATACGTTACATTGGGAATTTCCCGGACTCTCACGACACTCAAAAAGGTGAAACAGCAAAAACATTTGTTGATTTTTCTGATTGCCTTTATGATTTATAATGACGGAGTGCAGACAGTTATAAGCATGGGAATAATCTATGGCAAGCAGGAACTTCAGTTAACGGCTACCACGCTCATGGTTACGCTGCTCATTATTCAGGCAGTTGCATTTTTCGGAGCTCTTCTTTTCAGTAAATTGGGTGAACTCACCTCCTCAAAAACAGCGCTTATGACAACACTTGCATTATGGTCATCCGTCGTGATCTACGCATATTTCATAGATACTACGGCAGAATTTTTATTTCTCGGCATAACTATCGGTATTGTTATGGGGGGATCTCAGTCATTGAGCAGATCGTTATACAGCTCAATAATTCCAATAAACGCCACTGCAGAATATTTTGGTTTTTACTCGGTTTTCAACAAATTTTCAGCTATCTGGGGACCGTCCCTTTTCGTATTTATCAGACAGCTGACCGGATCGTATCGGAACTCGATTCTTTCAATTGTGTTTTTTTTCATAATCGGCATGATACTGCTTGCTTTCATGAATGTTGAGAAGGCTCGGAAAGGCAGGTTGCAATTGTAAGCCGGTAGAATTTTTTTGTTGCATTACGAAATTTATTTTCATATATTTAGTGCTTAAAGTGGGTTTTTAGCCCACTTTTTGTGTTAAATAGGGCAGATATACCAGTATGTTAAGCAATACGTTTTTCAAAGATATTCTACCAGTTATCGAACAAAATGGATTCGATATTGTAGAATTAATTGATGAAAAACATTCTGGTCACGTGCTATTCAAGGTGTTTATTGATAAGGAAGGTGGCGTTACTGTTGATGATTGTAAAAAAGTGACCCATATTATACATGATGAATTGTTTAAACAGGATACCTCCTGGATTGACTATAAATTAGAAGTGTCCTCTCCGGGTGCAGACAGGCCGCTGAGCACGGTTAAGGATTTTGAAAGAAATGTTTCGCGAGAAATTCAAGTAACTTTTTGCGGTGACAAAGGGAATGAAGAATTTGAAGGCAAGCTTATTTCAGCAGATGAGCACAGGCTCGTTGTAGAAAATAAGAAAAACAGCCGGACTATCCCTTTTGAAGCTGTGGTGAAAGGTCGGGTCGTTTTGCCGTGGTAATGCATTACGTAGTAAGGCATTAATTGCAAGACAGTATTTAAAAGGAGAATTGCACGGTCATGAATCAAGACATTGTCGAAGCTTTTAAAGAGATTGCCCGGGAAAAAAATGTTGAACGGGATCTTCTTGGCGAGATCATGGAAAATATTTTTGTTATGATGATCAAGAAAAAGTACGGTACATCGGACAATTTCGACGTAATTGTTAATATTGATAAAGGTGAAATCGAGATCTATCAGGAGAAGACAATAGTTGAGGATGTCGAAGACCCTATAACGGAAATTTCACTTGAAAATGCCCGTAAACTGGAAACTGATTTTGAAGTCGGAGATGAATATGTTGAAATCGTTGATCCGATAAGCTTTGGAAGAAGGTTGATAATATCTGCAAAGCAGAATTTGAGTCAAAGAATTAAAGCAGCAGAAAAAGAAGTTATTTTTGAAGAATATAAGAACAGGATCGGTGAAATTATTATCGGTGATATTACGCAGATCAATAAAGACGAAATAATAATAAGCCTCGATAAAACAGAAGTGGTGCTGCCTCGCAGCGAGCAAATCAGTAACGAGCGGTACCGCCGGGGAGAAAGTATCAGTGCGATTATTAAATCTGTGGAGCGAACGGCACGTGGTCCGGAAATTATAGCGTCAAGAAAAGATTCTCGGTTTCTTATCCATCTGTTCGAACTCGAAGTACCGGAAATTTACGACGGTATTATTGAGATTAAAGGTGTTGAGCGAGAAGCAGGAGACCGCACGAAAATAGCAGTTGAATCGACCGACAAAAGGATCGATCCCGTGGGTGCGTGTGTAGGTATGAAAGGGGTCCGGATTCAGGCGATTGTAAAGGCATTAAATAATGAAAAGATTGATATTATCAGTTTCAGCAAAGATCCTAATATGTTCATTTCAAGAGCATTGAGTCCCTGCAAGCCGAAAAATGTCGATGTGGATGAAGAATCGAAGAGCGCAAAAGTTATTGTTGAAGATGAACAGGTAGCGTTGGCATATGGAAGAGGGGGCCAGAGTCTTCGTCTTGCTTCGGCGTTAACCGGATATTCTATTGAGATCGTAAAAGAATCCGACCTGAAAAGCAAAGAGGAAGAAGTTATTGATATCATGATGGTCGACGGCCTCTCTGATAAAATAAAACAGAAATTGATTAGCAATGGTTACGAAACAGCAGAGGATATTCTGGATATTAAATATGATAAAATAATGGAAATACCTGGAATAGGTGAAAAAACCGCAAAAAAAATCGTCGAAGTTATGAATTCATATTATGAAGAGGAGAACTGAGATCTTTGGGCAAGAAAACCCGAATATTTAAACTCGCTAAAGAGTTGAATATTGCCTCGGATACCTTAATCACATTTTTACGTGACGCCGGATTCACGGTGAGCAATGTGAATAGTCCCGTTGATGATGATATGTATTCGAAGGTGCTGGAATCATTCAGTGACGAAAAGACGCTCGCCGAAAAGAAAGAGACCCTGCGAGAAAAAAGAGCTCGAATGAGAGAGGGTGTTGAAGAAAGTGGAGGGATTTCAACGCATGCCGATATTCAGGCGGTTGAAAAGCAATCAAAAGAGGCAAAACGACCTGCAATTCTCGATGCGCTTGCTTCTCTGAAAAAATCTGCCGCGGAAGAGAAGAAAAAACCGCCTAAAAGAAAAGCCGAAAAAGCCGAAAAACCGGATGATGGTAAAGAAATTGAAGTTACTGCACAAATTGATGAGATAAAAAAGCCGAAACCAGAAGCCTTGGAAAAGGACGTTGAAGAGGTTCTGCCTCCGGTGGGCGATGAAGAGAAGGCCATTGATGAAGATATAGTATCGGTTGAAGGGTCCGAAGCTCAAATATTGACAGCTGAAGATGAAATTCCTGAAGATGGTGAAAAGGTGAAGCAAGATGATGTACCCGTTGAGACCCTATCGGAACCGGTTACTATTGATAAAGCGGAGCATATTCCACAAATTGGCGACCAGGTAGATGTAATTGAATTGCCCAAAAAACGTTCCCGTAAAGAAAAGAAATCAGAAGAAAAGATTTCCGAGATTATAGACTCCAAAAAGTCCAGAAAACTCTCGAAAAAGGGAATAGGTCTTGCTGAGAAAATAAGAGAGAAAAAGCAGCATTCGATCGAGGTCGATACACCGGACATTGACGACGATGACTCTAAGAAATCAAAGAAACGTAAACGTGTTCGAAAGAAAAGAATAGATGCACGCGAGATTGATGCTTCCATCAAAGAAACATTGGCAAAGATGGATGAATCTCAAAAATTGAAAAAATATAAAAAAAGAACCAAAGATGTCATAGATGAAGAAATTGATGAAGATGTTATAGACGTTACCGAATATATGTCGGTTGCGGAGTTGGCGAAACTTATGGAAGTTGCGACAAATGAAGTCATAACAAAGTGTTTGGAACTTGGTCTGATTGTGTCGATAAATCAGCGTCTTGATATGGATACAATCTCGACGGTTGCTGATGAATTCGGTTTTGAAGTTAACGAGATCAGCGAATATGAAGAGTTTGGTATTGAAGAATTCGAATTTGATCAGGAAAGTCTCGAAGAATGTCCGCCTGTTGTTACGATCATGGGACATGTAGACCATGGCAAGACTTCGCTTTTAGACTTTATCAGGCAGACAAATGTGGTCGCCGGCGAAAAGGGGGGTATAACTCAGCATTTTGGCGCATATGAGGTAGAGGTCCAGGATAAAAAAATCACATTTCTTGATACACCCGGACACGAAGCGTTTACGGCAATGCGTGCCCGTGGCGCTCAGGTAACTAATATTGTAGTGCTCGTAGTGGCTGCGGACGACGGTGTTATGCCTCAGACGCTTGAAGCAGTAAATCACGCACAGGCGGCAGAGGTTCCGATTATCGTTGCAATTAATAAAATCGATAAACCGGAAGCAAACGTTGAAAGAATTAAACAGCTGCTTTCGGAAAATAACATCCTCGTTGAGAGCTGGGGTGGAAAATATCCATCTGTTGATATTTCGGCAAAGACTGGTCAGGGAATCGATAAGCTTCTTACAACGATCCTCATTCAGGCGGAAGTACTTGAGATAAAGTCAAGCATGAAGGGGCGGGTCAAAGGGATCGCACTTGAAGCAAAATTGGAAAAAGGGAGAGGGACTGTCTGCTCTGTATTGATACAAAGCGGTGTAATGAAAAGCGGGGATTTTTTTGTTTGCGGGCAGCAATACGGAAGAGTGAAAGCCATGTTTAATGAACGTGGCAAAAAGATCAAAGAAGCGCCTCCATCGACACCGGTGCAGATTCTTGGCTATTCGGGCATGCCTCAGGCAGGGGATATTGTTATTGGAATGGACTCTGATAAGGAAGCGAAAACACTGAGTTTAAAAAGACAGCAATTAAAACGTGAGCATAATTTCAGAAAAGTACACGTGAAAAGTTTGTGTGACATATCTGAACAGGTAAGACTTGGAGCTATTAAAGATCTCAGGGTCATCCTCAAAGGTGATACCGATGGTTCAATAGAGGCGCTTGAAGATTCGCTCTTGAAATTAAGCAATGATGAAGTCGAAGTCAAAATTATTCATGAAAGTATCGGTGCGATCAATGAGGCAGATGTTCTCCTCGCATCGGCTTCGGATGCTATAATCATCGGTTTTCAAGTCAGGCCGAACTTGAAAGCACGGAACCTGGCCGAAATGGAAAAGGTCGATATCAGGCTGTACGATGTTATTTATAACATTATAGAAGATGTAAAAGCTGCACTCGAGGGAATGCTTGACCCTGATATTTCTGAGGAAATCGAAGCAACGGTTGAAGTGAGAGAACTCTTCCGGGTGCCAAAAATGGGTGTGATAGCAGGTTGCTATGTGGTTTCCGGCAAGGTGATGAGAAACAGTAAAGTCCGGCTTGTGCGTGACGGTGTAGTGGTCCATGATGGTATGGTGGGGTCATTGCGACGTTTTAAAGAAGATGTCAAGGAAGTTGCCACAGGTTTTGAATGTGGTATCGGGCTTGAAAATTTCAATGATATTAAAGTCGACGATATCCTTGAAACATATAAAACAGTTGAAGTGAAACGAGTTCTCCAGTAATTTACCTTTTTTTAATGATAGTAGGCATTATTTATGTTGAACTTTATCTGCCCCAGGTTCGCTCACTGAAAGAAAAGAGATCTATCATCAAGAGTTTCAAACAGAAGATCCTGAACAAATTCAACGTCTCAATATCTGAAGTGGATTTTCTTGATAAATGGCAGCGTTCGGCGCTGGGTTTGGGTATCGTATCAACTGAAAAAGCTCATTTAGACTCGGTGATTAATAAGTTGGAATCTTTTATCGACCGGGAAGGCAGAGTAATTGTAACGCGCTGGGATATGCGCACGGTTTAATATGGACTTTAAACGGAAACAGCGCTTAGAAGAACTGGTAAAAGTCAGTCTCAGCAATTTAATGCAACGGAACATTTCGAGGATCATGCCGGGGATGGCTACGATTATGCGCGTAGAGTTGTCCGACGATGGAAAATATGCCAAAGTGTTCGTAAGTTTTTACGGATCTGATGGTGCGAAAAAAGAATCACTCAAAATTTTGAAAAATGAATTGAAAAACCTCCGCAAGCAATTAGGAAGCGCTGTAAATATGCGAAATAATCCCAAATTGTCCATTATTGTTGACAATTCTCTTGAAAACTCGTTTCGTATCAATGAACTTTTGGATCAAATTAACAGTGAAGAAAAAAACACAGATCATGAGACACGTTGAATGATGAAAGATTTTGGCGCCGTCATGAACGTTAGCAAACCTATTGGCAAAAGTTCGTTTGCTGTAGTATCGTACATTAGAAAATTAAGCAAAATTCGTAAAGTCGGGCATGCCGGCACTCTTGATCCCGCAGCTTCCGGTGTACTGCTTATTGCACTGGGAAAAGCTACAAAGAAAGTCGAACAATTAATGAATTGCGAAAAAGAGTATATTGGAAGTATACAATTCGGTTATGAAACGGATTCTTACGATAATTCCGGAAAAATGATAGCGGAATATCCTGTAAATGATTTAAAACGGGAAGATATCGAAAACGCACTCCGGGATTTTCGTGGCGAAATATCACAGGTGCCGCCGGTTTATTCCGCATTAAAACACAACGGACAACCGTTGTACGAATATGCGCGGAAAGGAGAACCCGTTATACCTGATGCCAGAATGGTACATGTCCGGGATTTGTCCATAGAATATTATGAGGCCGGAATTGCCAGAATCAGAATGGTGTGTTCTCGAGGGACATATGTGAGAAGTATTGCACATGATCTTGGATTAAAACTCGGCTGCGGGGCTGTTCTTTGTGGATTGACACGTGTGAGGGTTGGAGAATATTTAATTAAAGATGCTGCCATGTGGGATCATTTGCCGGAAACGGTACGTAATTTGACACAAAATTAGAAATGGAAATCATAAAAAATTTAGATGAGTGTAAAAACATTTCCGGCAGTGTTGTTACAATCGGAACATTTGACGGTATTCATTGTGCGCATAAAAAAATAATTGAGCACGTTGTATCGCTCTCCCGGGAAAGAAATCTAATCGCAACCGTTGTAACATTCGACCCGCATCCCCGATTTGTAATAAGCAATAACGACCGCGCTTCATTTGGATTGCTGACGACAACGAAGGAAAAAATAGATCTTATTGCGCAGCTTAATGTGGACCGCCTTGTAATAATCCCGTTTACAAGAGAATTTTCTCAGACTCCACCGGATAAATTCATTAAAGATACACTGTTTAAAACTATTGGATTCCAAACTTTAATAATCGGTTACGATCACGGATTTGGCAAAAACAGAGCGGGGGACAGCAAGTATTTGCAGAAGATCGGCGATGAAATGAATTTTCAAATTATCGTGAAGGAACCCATTTCAAATCATTCGGGGATAATTGCAAGCACCAGAATTCGCTCCCTGGTCCTTGACGGCGATATGGCCGGTGTGTCAGAATGTCTTGGAAGGCCTTACAGTCTGACGGGAACAGTGGTCCGGGGTGACGGCCGTGGTAAATCCTTGGATTATCCGACTGCCAATATTCGTCTCAATGACGACATTAAATGCGTTCCGGGGCGCGGCGTTTATGTGGTGAATGTTGATGTCGGGGGAGTAAAATATCAGGGCGCAATGAACATCGGTTTCAGACCTACCTTCGATAAAGAGTCTTTAACTCTCGAAGTTCACCTTTTAGATTTTAATGAGACAATTTATAACGAAAAGATAACAGTGTCCTTTCTGAAGCAAATCCGCAATGAAATGAAATTTGACTCTCCGGAAAATTTGCGAAAACAGATAAAATCGGATATAAAATTCACCCGTTCATTTTTCATGGAGAGCACGGAAATTATAAATTCGAATAATTAACGATTCACATTACAGTACTTTATGGTTTGAGGTGTTTGTATGGAATATATGAAAGAACATACCCCGGCAATAATTAAGAAATTTGGTAAAACTAAGAGTGATTCCGGGTCGACCGAAGTGCAGGTGGCAATATTATCTCACCGTATTTATCATCTTATTCACCACTTCAAGTCACATCCGAAAGACAATCATTCCCGACGGGGATTGGTTATGATGGTTGGGAAGAGAAAAAGATTGTTGAAATATCTGATGAAAAAAAACATTGAGAGCTATCGTACTATTAAATCCACCCTGGATATCAGGTAATATTGGAGTGAGTTGTTCGGATGATCACCGTAAATAATGTATCGAAACAATTTGGAAATAAGGAAATCCTGCATAATGTTTCTTTTGAGGTAAAGGAGGGTGAAATTCTCGGTTTTCTGGGACCGAACGGCGCCGGTAAAACCACCACGATGAGAATAATAACCGGCTTTTTGTATCCGAACGATGGTGCCGTGTCCGTTGCAGGATTTGATGTAATTGAGCGATCTTTGGATGTAAGAAGGATTATAGGTTACATGCCTGAGAACCCGCCAATATACCCTGAAATGAAAGTAAGAGATTATCTGGAATTTGTTGCCCGTATCAAGGGAATTTCCGGCAGAGATATTCAAAATAGTATCTACACTGTCATGGAACGGGTGAGCATTTCGCATGTTCAGGACAGAATTTGCGGTAAGTTGTCCAAGGGGTATCGTCAAAGAGTAGGTCTGGGCCAGGCGCTTGTACACAATCCACCGATTCTTATACTTGACGAACCGACTTCGGGACTTGATCCCAAGCAAATTATTGAAGTGCGCGAACTGATCCAGGAGCTTGCGGGAGAACATACTATTATTTTGAGCACCCATATTCTCCCTGAGGTGAAATTAGTATGTGAACGGATTGTTATTATCAATGAGGGACGGATAGTCGCTCAGGGCACAGAGGAAGATTTGACGAAAAAAATCAAAGGGAAAGAAAAACTGCAGCTTGAAATTGCGGGACCTTCCGATGCTATTTATAAGGAGTTGAAAGGTGTCAGGGGTGTCGTGGATATTCAAGTTGATCAAAAAGAAACTGACGGACACACCAACTTTATCATTGAAAGTGAAGTGCAGCATGATGTCCGCAAGGACCTTGCCCGCACAGTCGTTGAAAATAAATGGGACCTTTTTGAGCTCCGCTCATTACATATGACGCTCGAAGAGATTTTCTTGCAGTATACTTCGGGCGAATCACCTGTTTCCATGGAGAAATAATTCGTGAGAAATATTATAGCGATCTTTCAGCGTGAACTCCGGTCGTATTTTACATCTCCGATTGCATATGGATTAATAGCCGGGTTCCTTATTATCAACGGGGTGCTGTTCTATACGTCTTTACTATATTTCCTCGATGTTTCGGCACGCACAATGATGGAAGCCCAGATGTACAGGCAAGCGCCTCCTCCCGTCAATGTAAATGCCATGGTCATCAGGCCGCTCTTCGGTAATTTATCGTTTTTCACATTTCTTCTTATTTCGATGATCACTATGAGACTGCTGTCGGAAGAGAAAAAAATGATGACAATTGAGTTGATGATCACTTCACCGGTAAAAACGATAGAGTTGGTTCTCGGCAAATTTATGGCAGGATTATCGCTCTATGTTTTCATGATCCTGCCGACCGCTGTCTATTTCGTAATTCTTTCACTGTATGGAAATCCTGAAATCTATCCAATCTTGACGGGATATGTTGGACTTATACTCTTGGGAGCAGTATTTGTAAGTATTGGATTATTTGTTTCATCACTCACGGAAAATCAGTTGATATCTGTTGCAGTAAGTTTCAGCCTTTTTCTCCTCATGTGGATAATTAACTGGCCGGCTCAATTTATCGATCAAGGCGCTGTCAGTGCTATTCTTACTTATATAGCGGTACCGGTGCATTTTGACGATTTCACAAAAGGCGTTTTCGATACAAAACATTTATTTTATTTTCTCAGTGTCATTATTCTGGGCATTTTCCTTACATACCGTTCTCTCGAATCCATGAAATGGAGGTCGTAGGTTTGTATGAATAAATTGTTCATAAGAATTTCCGGTATGTTCGGGTTTGTTTTACTCTTTGCAGGATTTGTAAAATATTTAATAGACGGTTTTCTTTCAACACCTGCAAGCATCATATTGTCAGCCGGATTAGCATCGGCGCTGGTATATACGGCATACAATCTATCACGCTTAAAGAGTTTTATACACAAAAGAGCTACACAACATGTAGGCAATGCTTTGGCGGTCTCTATTCTCCTTGTCGGTATCGTTGTCATGTTGAACTACATATTCAATAAACATAATTACCGGATAGACCTGACAGAAAACAAGCAGTTCTCTCTTGCTGACCAGACTATCAAGGTACTACAGAATCTGGAAGAAGATATAAATGTTACAGCTTTTTTTCAATCCGCCCAACAAACATTCGTAGATGACATGATCACCGAATATCGATACTACAGTGATAAATTGCAGTACAGATTTTTTGATCCCGATAAAAATCCTGAAGTTGCCGCTAACTATGGTGTCCAGGCATACGGAGTTGTCTTTTTGGAAGCGGAAGGTAGATCAGAAAAAATAGAGACATTCAGTGAACAGGCATTGACCAATGCTCTGATCAAGGTCACACGTGATGAGAAAAAGACCGTATATTATATGAGTGGACAC
The DNA here is from genome assembly GCA_965240425.1 of bacterium. Lineage (GTDB taxonomy): Bacteria > SM23-31 > SM23-31 > SM23-31 > SM23-31 > CBDFMG01. The sequence continues at coordinate 3,593,287 of OZ251221.1, read as the reverse complement.
GGAGAGCATGATATCGAAAGTCTTGAGACAAAGGGGTTTTCAACCCTGAAAGACAGGATAATAGAGTTGAATTATGACGTGAAAGTGCTGAATCTCGCCCGTGAAAAATCGGTTCCCGGGAATAGTTCCGTTCTCATAATTAATGGTCCGAAAACCACAATGTTCAGCACGGAATTAGATTCAATCGACGCCTACGTTAACAGGGGGGGCAAAGTTTTATTTCTTCTTGATCCTCCTCCGGACCCCGGTATGGTGGGATTCTTTGACAATTGGGGATTAATTGTCGGAAACGATCTTGTAATCGACTATTCTGGTGTCGGCCAGTTATTTGGATATTCGGCATCGGTGCCGCTTGTATCTGAGTACAATTCGTCACATCCCATTGCAGAAAATTTTAACATGAATACCTTTTACGAACTTGTTCGGTCTGTGACACCTAAATCAGAGGACCTGCCGCCAGGGGTAACTGTTGACTGGTTGGCCCGGACCACGCCCCAGAGTTGGGGGGAATCAAATTTTCAATGGAACGAGGAAAATCCGGATGAAGCTATTTCCGTTTCTTTTGACGAAGCAGTCGATATTGAGGGACCAGTTACCATAGCTGCCATTGCTTCAAAATCAATGAGCCGGTCTTTCGCACCGGGTAATTCCTCTGATCAGGGTACACTTGTTGTATTTGGCGATTCGGATTTTGCAACGAATGGATACAGTCAAACATCAAACAGCATATTGTTTTTAAACACGATAAACTGGCTTGCTGAAGAAGACGATTTGGTCGCAATCCCGCCGAAAAGTGTTGATGACAGGCGAATCACAATGACTGCTCAGCAAACAAAGTTTCTTTTTTGGCTGACAGTTGTATTTATGCCCGTCATGGTGCTTGGTACGGGAATAGGAATATTCATCAGGCGGAGAAAAAATTGAATTAAAACTTAAAGATAACAGATTCAAACTATGAAATTTAAGAGTACATATTTTACGGGACTTATATTTATTGCCATTGGAGGGTATGTTTATTTATATGAAATACTTGGCGATCCTGCCCGGATACAGGCGGAAGAAGAAAAAAACAGGTTTTATGTATTCGACACTAATGATGTTACCGCATTAACACTTAACCGGCCGGATATCACTATGTCGTTTGAAAAAAGAGGTAATGATTGGTTCATCACAAATCCGGTGAACTATGAAGGCGACAGGTCTAATATCCGTGGATTGATCGATTTAGTAAGCCGGTCAAACAAAGAATCGCTTGTTTCTGAAAACTCGGTAGCGCATGAAAAATATGGTGTGCCAACTGACGCTCCAATGCTGTCCGTTACACTTGAAGACAGTAGCAAGTTTTCTCTGATTGTTGGAAATTTAAACCCGCTGGGCGGCAAAGTGTATGCTCGAAAACCCGACGACCAAAATGTCTATTTGAGCAGTAGAACTCTGCGTGACAGGGTGAATGACGATTTGTTTTATTACCGGGACAAAGATCTTCTTGACTTTAAGAGAATCAATGTCAATAAAATTGTTTTTCACAACAACGATCAAACCGTTGAGGTCCAAAAAGAAAATAATGGTGTCTGGAAGATTAAAAAACCTTTAGAATACGAGGCGGCAAGCATAAGGATCATCGAGACATTTAACCGGATACGATTGCAAAAAATAATATCATTTGTTGATGAACATCCTGAGAACTTGCGAATTTACGGGCTTGACACTCCTGCCGGCTGGATAGAGCTTTCATCAGGAGACTCAACACAATCATTGTTCTTCGGAGGTGTCGCAGGCAGTAAAGGAGAAAATTATTATTCGGTCTCCGATCATATCAATCCGGTATTTGAAATTGATTCGAGTACTGTTCACTATCTTACTCCTCGATTGTTTGATCTCAGAGATAAGAAGATAGTCGGATTTTCGTCGGAAACTATTGATGAGGTCCATATTACCAAAGATAATGCTGCACATATTTTTTCAAAAGAAGATTCGACTGGCAATTGGTTTATGACCGTACCCGAGAACAGAAAGGCGAATCAAATAAGATTTGAAAATGTTATAAATGAATTTATTGTCAATAGAGCCGTGGGATTCATTGACGATCCGGGTATGGACCATTCCCGATATGGGCTTGCTCCTCCCGAGGCTGATTATGTTATGTACACGGGCGGTGAAGAGGTCGAACACTTCCAGCTTGGGAAAGAAGAGAAAGAAGGCCGGTATTTTTACAACGTTACGAAAGATCAAATGTTTTTACTGAAATCCGATTTATATCCGAAACTGTTTGTTTCAGTTTATGATCTTTTAGAACCGCAATAACTATAAGAGGTAACGATTACTATGGAAATACGTAAAGAAATTGAAATAGGCGGACGCACTCTTTATTTAGAAACAGGAAAAGTAGCAAAACAGGCTGCCGGGTCTCTATGGGTACGGTACGGTGATACTATAGTATTGGTTGCTGTAACAAGGTCGAACACCCTCATAGAAGATAGAGGATTCGTTCCGTTAACTGTCGATTATCGTGAAAAGGCATACGCGGCAGGGCGGATTCCAGGCGGATTTTTTAAGCGTGAAGGACGTCCTACGGAAAAAGAAACAATTACTGCGCGATTGATCGACAGACCGATTCGGTCGCTGTGTTATAAGGAATTTCTCTATGAAACAATGATATCCGTAAATGTTCTCTCTTCTGACCAGGAAAATGATTCGGATATTCTGGGCATAATTGGCGCATCTGCCGCGATCTCTATATCCGATGTGCCGTTCGGTTCAGCAATTGCAGCCGTACGAGTCAGTAAAATTGACGGTGAATTACTCGTAAATCCGACATTCCAGCAACTATCGGAAAGTACAATGGACATCGTTGTCGCTGCCTCAGCCGATTCGCTCATAATGGTAGAAGGCGAAGCAAAAGAAATATCAGAACAAGAACTTGTTGAGGCATTGGAATTTTCACATGAAAATTGCAGGAAGATCATACCGGTTATCGAAGAACTCGTGAAAGAAACAGGAACTCCAAAGCAGGAAATTTCTATTACAGAAGTTAATGAAGACCTGTATCAAAGAGTTTCTGAAAATGCAATGCCGATCGTGAATGAAGCGCTGAAAATAAAAGAAAAAATGCCGAGGCATGAAAAAATGCGTGAAGCGATCAATGCTACAATTGATTCGCTTGCCGAAGATTTTCCCGAATCGGAAAAAGAAATAAAGAAGTATTTTGGCGAAATTGAAAAGAAGGTTACGAGGAGTCTTATCATAAAAGAAGGGAACCGGCTTGATGGCAGAAGCAATACCGATGTCCGCGATATCTCATGTGAAATATCCATCCTTCCGAGAACTCATGGATCTGCGCTCTTCACACGAGGAGAAACACAGAGCATCGCGGCGGTAACTCTCGGAACAAAGCTCGATGAACAAAAGATGGAGGGTCTCGACGGATCTTTCTGGAAAAAATTTATGCTCCATTATAATTTTCCATCTTTCAGTGTCGGAGAAGTCAGCTTCCCGAGAGGTCCGGGACGGCGTGAAATAGGACATGGCCGTCTTGCAGAAAAGGCTCTCCAATATGTCGTACCGGATGAAGAAGAATTTCCCTATACATTGCGGATTGTTTCCGATATTCTCGAATCGAACGGTTCTTCTTCCATGGCGACGGTCTGTGCAGGTTCTCTTTCTCTCATGGATGCTGGTGTCCCGATAAAAAAGCAGATAGCCGGGATCGCTATGGGTCTGATGAAAGATGAAAACAATGTGACCATCCTGTCGGATATTCTCGGTGATGAAGATCATCTTGGCGACATGGATTTCAAGGTAGCGGGTTCCGCCGATGGGATCACAGCAATACAGATGGATATTAAAGTAAAAGGCATTTCGATCGATATAATGAGTAAGGCAATCAATCAGGCACGTGAGGGATTGAATACGATCCTCGATGTTATGAACAAAACGATCGATAAGCCGAAAGAAAATATATCTCAATATGCGCCGAAAATACTGATCTTTAAGGTAGACCCTTCATGTATTGGTCTCATAATCGGGCCTTCAGGGAAAATGATTCGGGAAATACAGGAAAAGACCGATTCTACTATTAATATAGAGGACGACGGGACGATATTCATATCTGCTGTGGATGAACAAAACGGCAATGAGGCAAAGCGTATTATTGATGAACTTGTCGCCGTGCCGGAAATTGGGAAGATCTATGATGGAACCGTGACAAAGATCGCTGATTTCGGTGCTTTTGTAGAAATTATGCCCGGCAAGGATGGCCTGCTTCATATATCTGAAATTGAAAATCACAGGGTCAATAAAGTGGAAGATGTGCTGAAAAGGGGTCAAAATGTCCGGGTGAAAGTGATTAAAATTGATTCATCCGGAAAAGTAGGCCTGACCCGAAAACAGATCCTGAAAGATTCTGACAACCATTCCAAAGAAAATTAGTATAATTAATGAAAATGCCTGTAAGTTGATGGAATCAGTATCAGAAAAAACTACATTATCCAATGGTGTGCGGATAGTTTCCGAATATATGCCGCATGTCCGGTCCGTGTGTCTCGGCGCGTGGCTTGACAGCGGCTCCCGTGATGAAAATCTTGACAATAACGGGATCTGTCATTTGCTCGAGCATATGGCATTCAAAGGGACGATACGTCGCAACACTGCGGAAATAGCCGAATCTCTTGAATCTGTCGGCGGGATGTTGAATGCGTTTACATCGAAAGAATTTACCTGTTACTATGCAAATGTGCTTGATGAACATACGGAACTTGCGGTAGATGTGATTGCCGATCTTGTGTCAAATCCGATAATTGATGAAGATGAAATTCAGAAAGAAAAACAGGTCGTTATAGAAGAAATCAATAGTCTTGAAGATACTCCTGAAGAGTTGATTCATGAATATTTCCAAAAAGATATTTTTCAAAGCCATCCACTTGCTTTGTCAATCCTCGGATCTGAAAAGAACTTGCCTTCAATCAGCAGGGAGAAGATACTAGATTTTCGTTCAGCGCATTACACATCTCAAAAACTCGTTATAACCGCTGCCGGAAATATAGATCATTCAAAACTCTGCGAATATATTTCGAAATATATTCAATTGCCTGAAGGTACAGAATCCGAAAGGAAAAACGGATTTTTACCCACAAAAAAAAATGAGCGTGTTTATCGGAGAAACGTTTCTCAGGCACATATTTGTATTGGTAACAGGTCAATACCCTACAAAGACACTCGAAAATATTCATTATTGGTTCTTCACGCCCTTCTTGGCGGCGGAATGAGTTCCCGGTTATTTCAAAACATTAGAGAAAAACACGGAGTAGCTTATTCAGTCTTTACATTCACAGATTTTCTTTCAGATACGGGGTTGTTCGGCGTGTATGTAGGGGTGGATAAATCTAATATTGAACAATCACAGGTATTGATCGCGGAAGACTTCGAGCGTGTAAAGAATGAAACCTTATCCAAAAATGAACTGCAAAAACTTCAATGCCAGCTTAAAGGAAGTTTAATGCTTGGTCTCGAAAGCGCTCACAGCCGTATGAGCAGACTTGCAAAAATGGAACTGTATCTGCAAAACCATTTCAGTCTTGACAAGGTGTTGGAAGGAATTGATTCTGTTTCATCGAACGATATGCAATCCATTGCCCAAGAAATTCTCGATGAAGAGATAACAACGACAAAGATTGTCCCGAAATAACCCCATTTTTTAAAAATACTTCAAAAATCATTTGCTAAAAACTGTTTGAAATTTTATGCTGCGGTTATCACACTTTTGCCGAAGCGGCATATTGTTACTGAACCGAGGAAAGTGCGCCATGAATATCGGAGTTCCTAAGGAGATCAAAAAGCACGAATATCGGGTTGCACTTCTTCCTGTCGGGGCCGCTATACTCAAAGACCACAATCATAGAGTCTTCATACAGAGCGGTGCAGGCGTCGGCAGTGGTTTTTCAGACAAAGACTACAAATCGGAGGGAGCAAAAATTCTTGAAACCGCTCAAGAAGTCTACAACAAGGCGGATTTGATATTAAAAGTAAAAGAGCCTCTTAAAAAGGAATATCCATACATTTCAAAAAAACATACGATTTTCACTTATTTCCACTATGCAGCATCTCAAATACTAACAAAAGCCATGGTCGATACCAAAGCGGTAACCATAGCATATGAAACAGTCCAGGACGAAGACGGTACCTTGCCTTTACTCGTACCAATGAGTGAGGTAGCAGGACGGATGGCTATTCAGGTGGGAGCGACATATCTGGAAAAAATGAACGGGGGCAGGGGAGTGTTGTTAGGGGGTGTGCCTGGTGTTGCGCCAGCGAATGTTCTGATTCTCGGTGCAGGTGTCGTCGGCATGAATGCGGCCTTTGTTGCTGCAGGCATGGGCGCAAATGTAACAATGCTCGACATCAATCTTGAACGGTTGAGATATCTTGATGAAATTATGCCGAAAAACGTAAATATGATCATGTCTAACAGCCACACGATACGGCATTATCTGAAAGACACGGACCTTGTTGTCGGCGCCGTACTTATTCCGGGCGGCAAAACACCGAAGCTTATCTCAAAAGATATGTTGCAACTCATGCGGAATGGCTCGATCATAGTTGACGTTGCTGTCGATCAGGGCGGTTGTATTGAAACGGCCCATCCGACCACCCATGATGACCCTACATATTCAATAGATGGGGTCGTCCATTATTGTGTCGCCAATATGCCCGGGGCAGTACCATTCACTTCAACAATAGCTTTAAATAACGCTACGTTTCCTTTTGTACTGATGCTTGCTAATAAGGGTATTGAGAAAGCAATTCTGTCAAATAAAGGGCTCTGGCACGGTGTAAATACATATAATGGCAACATTACTCACGAAAAAGTTGCGGAAGCATTTGGTTTACCGTACACACCACTCGAAAACATAATATAAAACATCTAAAGCGGAGTAATATCAATGAGTGCACAGCCAATTAAGAAATTGTATTACTCCATTAGCGAAGTAGCTGATATAACCGGACTCAAACAGTATGTTCTTCGCTATTGGGAAACGGAATTTTTTGAACTACGACCCTCGAAGAACCGTGCGGGAAACAGGATCTACAAAGAGAAAGACATTCGTCTTATCGGGAAGATCAAAGATTTACTTTATAAAAACAAATATACCATCGAAGGCGCCCGGAATTATTTGCAACAAAAGAATGAATCGCAAAAAACGACCAGGCAAAACAAGGAGTTGAATAATAATGATAATAATAAAGAACTGATAGATACAATTCAGACCGAACTGGAAGATATTCTTAAAATCCTTAACGATAAATCGAATTAATAATTTTAACGGAGCGTGGCGCAGCCCGGTTAGCGCACCAGACTGGGGGTCTGGGGGCCGCGGGTTCAAATCCCGCCGCTCCGACAACCACTAATTCCTTTAATAACAACCTCTTAAATCTTTTCTCCTTGGATTCATTCATTGTGCAATATTGGTAATTTGTGTCATTTATGTGCTATAATTTTATTGAATACGCATCGATACTCTATTGGTAATATAAGGGCATTTTATCCATTTCTTTTCTGTAAAATCCATCCGTTAGATGTAAATAATTCTCGGTAATTCTTATATCGTGATGGCCCATCCAATGTTTCAAAGTATAAATATCAACATAGTTGTTTACGCACTCTGTCGCGAATGTGTGCCTCAATCCGTGGATACCGATATTCTTTTTAATCCCAGCTCTTTGTAATGTACTTTTCAGCTTCTTTCTGAAATTTCCACCTCGCATACTTCCTTTGCTGTTCGGGAACATATATTTGCTGCCGTTAGCCCTATATATCTGTTCTCCGAGGATATTTTTCAGGTGAGGGGATAATGGGTACAATTCTTGTTTCGTGATCCTTAGTCGGCTCGTTAAAGCTATATTCTATTATTATTTTATTTTCATTAAGTTTTACGTTTTCAACGAGAAGCCCGCACAACTCGCCTTTTCGCATACCAGTATAAATAAATGTAGCAAGGATGGGGTAGAATTCATTGTCGCATTCTGCAAACAAACGGGTAATTTCTTCTTTTGATAACACAACGATGTTTTTAGACTTGTTTTGTTCTTTTAATCTATCAACATCTTTAATCGGATTGTGACTTGCGTAACCGAATTTAATGGCTATTTTATACATTTTTGATAGTAATGCTCTGTACCGATTAATAGTCGGGTTTTCCAACCTGCGGTCTTTTTTAAGGTTGTTGAAAAATATTGAAATGTCCCTCGGCGTAATTTCTGAGAGTAGTTTTTCTCCCAAATAGGATTTAAGAATTTCGCAATTTTTCTCGTACATATAATATGTTCCGGATTTGTAGTTATCTTTTCCATACTCTTTCAAAAAGATTGATACATAATCCTTGAAAAATATCTGATCGATTTTATTCAATTCATTAGGATTGTTCGAATTGAGCAGCTGTTCAAATTCCATGCGGCGTAGTTCCGCTGTATTTCTGTCTTTTGTTCCTACTTTTTTTCGAGTATATTTGCCGTTTATTTTAAACCTGAAATAAAACCAGCCATTACGGTCGAAAAGGGACACCTTTATAGGTTCGGGTATCATGCTAATTTTTTGTCCTTACTCGTAAACCATTCATCAAGCAAACTTGTATGAAAATATAGATTTCTACCCCTTTTAGTGTATGGGATGTCATCTTTATAAACATAAAGCCACTTCCTGAATGTCCCAGGAGGCACGTCTAAGTATTTTGCAGCCGCAGCAATACCTCTTAACCAACACGAATCGCTCATATCCAGCCTTTGAATTTATTTTTTTTTGGATTGTGGAGTTTTATTCGATGTTTCTGGTCCTAAAATCTTCTCAATTAACGTCCCTTCCGTTCTCATTGCATCAATAATCAATTCATATAATTGGTGTCTGCCTTTCTTAGTGATGGGAAACATGTAGTTTATTGCTTCTGAATCAATTAATGCTAATGCGAATCCTTCAAATGTATGCGGATCTGTAACTTCTTTCTTACCAAATTCGTTAAAAAGTTTAGTCGCAACAATTTTGGCAATAGATTTTACCTGCCATCCGAGAAGATGATTATATTTATTTTGATCTTTTTGCACAACTTTATTAATATTTTTGATAATGTGCTCGCTCTTAACTTTATCTGCTTCAACTTTAATGTTTTTTAGATAATCAATAATTTCCTGATTTGCTTCACTTAATTTTATCAATTTGTCAAAATTATTGACAAAATTATCTATTGATTCAATTGATCCTAACATAGTTTCAAGATCTTCAGGTTTATTGAATATGTCAATCATGTCCCTTAATATACATGGATAGAAATAGGAGATAAGAGCCCTTCTTGCAATCGAAGAAAATGATTCTTTAGTATTACTGCTCGACTTTTTCATTAAAGAATGGAGTTCAGAAGAAACCCTGATATTTATAATTTTTTCCTTCCTTTTGTTTGTAACAACTGAATCGTAAATGGAATCAATATTATTTCGCATTAAATGTACCTTTACTTAAAATCAAATTGTATTACATTATTGTAATACATAAGTATCGCTATTTCTTTACTGAATGTCAAGCTTTTTTTATTTGAATGTTTATATGTTAAAACTATATTATTAAGATAGATATGGAGGCCACCCGCCCCCGAGGAGCAGATAATACTTGTATAGGATGGGCGTAATTAGCAAGTGTTATTTCGTTTGGTCGGTAGTCTCGAACGGACTACTTTTATTATTGTGAGCGATGTGAACGGTTCGAAAGTATGCTCAATGCAATTATACCTGCTGCCGGTAAAGGCACCAGGATGAACTTGATAAAAAACGGCGGTCCAAAAGAACTGCTTTATGTTAACGGCAAACCGCTTATTGTCCATACAATTCAAGAGGCGATCGATGCAGGCGCACGCGTTGTATTTATAATTATTAGCAAAGATAAACAGCAGATTGCCGAGCATATCGAGACGAAAGCTGTATTTACCGTGAATAACCGGCATTTCGGATTCAGGAATCTCCTGGATACTGGCATTCGGTGCACTTTTTTAAAACAAAAAAAGCCGCTCGGTGTTGCACACGCACTTTCTCTGGCTAAGGCAGATATAAAGAAGAAAGATTTTTTCGTACTGATGCCCGACAATTACTACCCAGACCGACCGTTTCCTTCCGTGCAGCTCGTCGAAAATTATAATCGGGGTCGCTGCTGCATCGGGGTCATGGAGCTGAGCGGTCATGAGGCGGAAATATCGGATAGTATCAGTCTTGTAACCATCGAACCGACGGAGAGCCGAACTGTAAAAATTGTGTCCCATTCCGGAAAACAGGAACACAAATTTGAGCCAAGGTCACGAAAGGGTCTATTACGGGTTGTTGGAAGAGCCATGTATTCGCACGATTTTTTTGATACATACCGCGAACTGTCATATGCTTCGAAATCCGAAAAAGATGATGTTCTGGTTTTACAGAAACTTATCCAGGATGGAAAATTGGAGGGATTCATAGTAAGAGGACGCAGGTTCGATGCGGGAAGTCCATCGGGATATAGGATGGCCCGTGATTTAGAATAATAGAAGCAGAGTCATTACATGTTTTGGTTTGTCAGCAATGAAACACCCTATTTAAATGGACAGTAGTATCTGAATATTGAACTTCGCAACCGGAGAGTGGGTAAAATCTCAATTTTCAACCACGACAGGTGATACGATTAATTATTTAAAAGCTTCGCAAAACGTACAGCCCGAGGAGCAGAAAAAACTTGTAAAAGTAATATGCTTAACGTAATATTTATCATCAAGAATCAATAGAGGAGCAAGTCATGATATTCCGAGTAATATATATTTTGATCTTTGTGATGTTCATAGTACCTAATACAATAGCGCAGCCTGGTGTACATACGGCAAAGACCAGTTCAGAAGTCCTCCGCTTAATACGAAATGAAAAGCTTGACCTTATTCTACCCGGAGCCATGCGCGACAATAATGTGGACATGTGGATTCATGTCACTCGTGCTGGCGACCCCGATCCAATGGCTGAGAACTTTGGGTCGACATCGGGTTATTTGATATTTACCGACAGAGGTGGAGACATAATTGAGCGTGCGGTGTTTGGCTCGGGCGGGGCAGTAGAGAATATTGACATACGTGGCTCCCACGAAATTGCACGAGCCATTTCTGGTTATGATTATAATACACAGGATTTTAGCGTTTACGACGAACTGAGAGAATTTGTAGCGGAACGCGATCCACAGACAATAGCGGTAAATACATCCGATTGGCTCGCAGTGGCAGACGGTATATCATATTCTCAATATGTGAAACTGGAAAAGATCTTAGGACCAAAATATTCTGCGAAAATTGTCTCAGCGGAAAATGTGATCACCGATTTCAGAGTAAGAAGGATTCTCAGAGAAGTTTCAGCCATGACGAATGCTTTAGATACGCACCTTCAGATTCTTGAACGCTCTTTATCTAAAGATGTTATCACGCCGGGTGTCACAACCTTGGAAGATTTAGGCTGGTGGGTCAGGGAGCAGTTTTTTAAACGAGACTTAATAAGTGGCTATGAATCCCTGCCCGGAGCAGATATCCCCAGAGTGCTTTATTCGGCACAATCAGAACGCATTGATCCGCCAGATGTCAGGTGGTGGATCCATCATAATGACTATGTACTACAGCGCGGTGATTTTTTTACATATAAAGTTGGGGTTCGCTATCTGGACTACTTTTCGACAGATCTTAAACGGAATGCTTATATAATGCGGGATGGGGAAACACGTGTTCCTGAGAGTATTCAATATGCCTTTGATAAAGCGTTGGAAGCTCGTGAGATCATTCGGAAAAATATTAAAGTCGGCAGAACCGCCGGAGAAACGTTGGAAGTATTAGTTTCGGTATTGGAAAATTCTGATTATATACAGGTGCCTTTTAACGATATCAGCACAGAAGGCTATGAGGAGATACAGAAAGCGTTAGCTAATACAGAAAAGTCTGGTTTTTTCATTGATCTTAACAGCGAGGTTTACAGCACAGGAGGCCTGGTTACTCTCGGACCCTCGGTCGCGCAGTTTCGGCAGGACCGGGCCCATTTAAAAATACAGAAAAATTACATTTTTTCATTTGAATATCAGGTTCATACGAATCTCCCTGAAAGACCCGGTTTTCCGATTTCCATCAGTATAGAAGGTAACCACATTTTATCCAGCCGAGGAGTTGAATTTCTTCATCCACCAAATGAGGGAATATTACTGATCCATTGAAAAGGTTCGCAAATCGTACAGCCCGAGGAGCAGAAAAAACTTGTAAAAGTAGTATGCTTATCGTAATATTTATCACCAATAAATCAAAAGAGGAGCAAGTCATGAAATCTCGAGTTATGTTTTTTTTATTTGCAATGCTGTTCACAGTATCAAATGCAATTGCGCAGCCGGGGATACATACGTCAAAGACCGGCGGGGAAGTTCTCCGTTTGATTCGGAACGAAAAACTTGACCTGATATTACCGGGAGCCATTCGCGACAATAAAGTGGATATGTGGATTCATGTCACCCGTCCCGGAGTTCCTGATCCACTGACTCCGCAATTTGGAAGAACCTCCGGTTATTTGATCTTTACCGATCTGGGAGACAGGATTGAGCGGGCTGTGTTTGGTTCGGCAGGAGCTGTTGAGAATATCGACGTGCGCGGTTCTACCAACATAGCGCAGGCAATCAGCGGCCTCAATTATAACAATTTAGACCCGAGGCAGGGTTTTTCCATTCCTGAAGTTTATGAGGAATTGAAAGAATTTGTCGCCGAACGGGATCCGAAGACGATCGCAATTAATTACTCCGACTGGATCACCACCGCCGATGGGATCTCACATACCCAGTATCTGAAATTGGAAGAGATATTAGGACCTAAATATTCAGCAAGATTTATCTCTGCGGAGAATGTTATTACAGATTTTCTTGTAAGAAGAACTCTCAGGGAAATAACAGCACAGGCCAATACATTTGAGATGAGTCGTCAGATAGCCGCAGAAGCATTATCCCGTATCAGGCCGGGTATAACAACGATACGGGAAATAACGTGGTGGGCAAAGGAAGAAGCATTCAAACGGGGTTTGACAGGCTATAGTACCTGGTCACCGGGAGGTATCCGGGTTTACTACTCGGCAAAATCTGAGCGAATCGAACCGCCTGATGCGCGGCATTGGATACGGCATGGTGACTATGTGCTTCAGCCCGGTGATTTTTTTGCTTTTCATGGCGGAGTCAGCTATCTGGGATTTGGTACAGACGTAAAAACTCATGCATATATAATGAGAAAAGGGGAAACGAAAGTACCTGAGAGTATACAGTATGCTTATGACCAGGCGATAAAAGCCATAGGAATATTGCGGCCGCATGTGAGGGTCGGAATGACAAGCAAGGAATCTTTAGATGCTATGGTTAAAGCCATAGAAGATGCTGGCTATATTTATACGGAGTTGACAGATTCACGGGGGCTGAATCCTGACGGTAAAGGCACAAGAGACTATATGATCATTCAGGATGCGCTTGCCAATACTGATAAATCGGGAATTTACATTGATTTTCACGCCATGGGTAATAATGGCAGTGGTTTGAATGTTCCCGGAGCGTCTATGGCGGCATTTCGGCCGGATGTGGGTCATGTGAAGATCCAGGAAAATCATCTATTCGCTTTTGAATATGCGGTCCATACAAATCTTCCGGAAAGGCCCGGTTATCCGATCTCAATTAATATTTCCAATCCTCAGGTCGTGTCCAGCCGGGGAGTAGAGTGGATTCAGCCGCCAAATGAAAAAATCGTACTGATACATTAAGCATAAAGGTTCGCAAATCGTACAGCCCGAGGAGCCATCAATATATACATATAACTCATGCCCCAGCGCTCCCTTTTTCAGATCAAAAAAACCGGAAAACAAAACGGAAATAAACATTCCGCATGCATCCGGTCTTTCGCTGGAGGGCTGTTGGCACCGTTAGGTGGCAACAATTGTACGGCAATTTATATCGTCACATAGCTTAATTGTACCTTCATCAATACATTTCCATTACTTTCGAAAAAAGGTTCCTTAAAAGCGCTAATTTTGAATTTCACCGTGCTCAAAAATCGGAGTTAATTAGATAGACGTGATATTATTTCTTGAGTTGATATCATTAAAAACAAAATTTATATTTCAGTTTTTAAGCTAATACCGTCCAACTTGTTTTAACGACGTACAACCACCCAATACGGCCACAAGGCCAATGGATAATACAACAATGAAAATATCGATGAATTGACTAACTTAAAAAATGGCCCAAACATTAGGGGCAGGTCAACTGCAGTCCGTAATACCAACAAAAAATTGTGAAACAACACACGTAGGAACGTGACATGAACTATAACAACAGAACACGGATTGACTTCTACTTAAATTCTTACGATCATGCGAGGAAAGAGATCTTAGTGCGACATGATTTTTTGTTTAAGGTGTATGCCTTGGCATTGATCGGTATTTTCACATTGCTGAAGTTCGCTATCGAAAATCCGGAGCTATACTTCCTTGTGCCCGTTTTTACAAGCTTCAATATCGTGATATTTCTCTACAATCTCGGCGCTAAGAGCCTGCTTGCTTCCTATTGTTAGACTGTTGGAGATCAAGTTGGCACATGAGTATCCCGAACTGCAGGTTCCGATGCAGGAGACATTTTGCGGTACGTTCGAGGAGAAGCGAAATCATTCTCGAAACTTTTCCGGAATCTGGGCGCTCAGATCACTCCTTTTGCCAGTACTACTTATTATCACATTGTTTGCATACTTCATAGTAGGCGTCATTACAGTGCTTAATCTTATTCTCGTCAGTATATTTCTATTGCTAAACGTACTCGCATTAATTTCCTATATCCGCATTGAAAGTAATAACGCAAAGAAAATTGTCGAGGCCCTTGGCGAATCATAGAGTGTCAGTATTTATCACAATAATAGAGAGAGGAAGAAAATGTTAAACAACCTGTCCTCGAAAACACCACACATCAATGAAGTTTTCCAAGCGATGGATAAGCTGTCGAAACGCCCATTTGAGTACTTTGTATCGGGTATTTGCTTTATTCTTATGGTTTTTGGACTTTTTGGCCATCCGGGGAAATCAATAACTCAAGAAGAGTTGTGGGCTATAAGCATATTTGGAGGCATTAGTCTTATCTCCGCTTTGATAATTGCAATAAAAAAACTTGAGTACACAATGAAAACAAATTTAGAAAAGATTGAGTACAAAAAATTTATGGCCGATCAGAAAACTAAGAGACTTCAAATAAGAATCCGGCCTGATACTGATCCAGATTTGTCTGATCTGGAATCATTCTAAAATGCTCATACATCTAACACGCACAAAAGAAAAACAATTAAATACCAGTTTACATTGGAAGAATATGATTTGACCTTGGTCTTTTCTTTCAACCTAATCCCTGTAGTATAATATACTATCTGGCTCAACTTTTAGGAGTAAGGTCAATGGCACGGCGAATCTTCAGTTCGGAACAGATTACCCACAAACTATCAGGAAGCAAAATTGCTTGTGGAACGCTGGCGAAATGAGTATAATAATTGAAGGCCGCTTAGTACCCTCAGATATTGGACACCTTCCCCGAAGCCGCAATACAACCGGATACGGTTACAAGACAATAAATAATACAACAATGAATATATCGATTCCAGCATGCTAATTATTCTTCTATTTACCCTTCTTTTTACGCTTCTTGGCTTGCTTCCGACGTTTGCTTAAATGCTTGGGGTCTTTGATGTTCCGTAGTCTCCCTTCCTCATGTTCTTTTCTCCTCTTTTCTCGGGTCTTCCAGGCCTGGTCTTTTTCAGATTCGAGTTTTTTGACTTTTGCTTCTGCTTCCTTTGTCCGCTGCATTGCAAGTTTTTCTCCACGTCTGGACGCCTCTGCTAATTTCCACCCCATTTGAGAAACAAAGAACGGTTTCTCGAGATCTGGGGTCAATTCGAATGCTTTGTCAAGCTGTCCAGCGTGAGTATCTTCAATCTCAGAAATATACTTGGTTCTTTCATTTTTGTAGGACAATTTAGCCGTATTGATGCTCGGACCGAAATAGCGGATATACCGATCTTTATCAATGAACGAGATTACTGCATACTCATGGAGCATACACTGCTGGAGCAGATCAGGTATTATCTCCTTGCCTGGCAAAGCAGTCACATATCTGTAAATGGCTTCCTGTGACCAAGTTGAGACAGTCTTTGGATTAAATACTCTATCTAAGACTCGACTTTTTGAGATGAAATACACTGATTCCAACTTGTCATTTAAGCCGGGTAACGAATACTTACCGGACCGAAGGTTCTCTAAAAAAACCCATACCTCAGCTTCTGAAATGATTTGAAGTTCTGAACGATAGGTTCCGCTTTCCTGACGCTTTTTCTGAATTAAGATCTTCGCCTCTTCAATTTCTTCAATGTCCTCCTGAACAAATCCATCAATGTCGGAGATGTCCATAACATGCACTCCAGCCTTCGTAATTTGCGCCTCAAAAGAAGATTTATCAATTCCTTGTGGCAGAATCAATTTTAAATAGTCTTTGTATGATCCAATCTGACCCTCTGCGGAAAGTCTAATATATCCATCAAGAAAGAGGTTTTGGCTATAGCTTCCAATTACAAGTGATGCTCGAAGGAACTCTGATGATTCAACACCGTTCTTCCTGATGAAATTTGACGCCCACTGAAAATGCTCCCATGCCTCTTGAAGAAGATTGGGTGTTGTAAACAGTTCTGCCTTAGCATCTGTTAGAAGTTGAAATAGTTCAGAGGCGTATTCATGGTTGTGACAGCCTGCTGCTGCCAAGGGCAAAAGCACACTTGAATCACATATCCATAGTGTACTTTGAAATACATCCCTTCGTAGCTGGGAACATTTTGGATCAAGTCCAAGAAGATGATACAGAAAAAATCCTTGAGAGATAGAAGCAAGATATTCTTTCTGTGGAAGATTTGGTTCCACTAAGAACATATGCATTGCCTCCACGAATGTGGCTTTAAGTTCCATTCCATCGAGCTTACAAGCCATGTCAGTCACATGCCCAAATATGTCCGACAATTCTTCATGACTCGTAGATTGGTCGGCAAAGACTTGGTTCGCTATCGTCAAACCTCGACTTGCAAAGCAAGTGATTATAACCCTTTCAGCAAATTGCCGACACTTCTGCAACTGCTCCTCGGTTATATCACTATAACCATTCTTCAAATTAAGACAGAATTGACCATAGGCTCGGTCTTTTTCCGTTTCCCTAATTGCTTGGTATTTTTTGACTCGTTCACCACCACTTTTGCTGATTACATATTTTCCATCAACTTCAGAGACCAAACCTTGTTTTACAAGAGATTGCAAGGACTCCTCGAGAGCTTCAACGAAGGCAACTCCTGTTCTTGAGAACGTTTTCAAAGAAGGAAGAGTTACAAGCTCTTCCTTCGAAAGTTCCCCAGCATCAGACAAAAAGAGACCAGTAAGAATGAACGGCGACAGGTTTGCTGTTATCTGTACTTCATTAAGTCGTCTATAAAGGAACAATGCGGCTGCGGATTCGACCTCTTCTTTAGATATTTCTGTAGTTTTTTCTTTCTCACTACGACTATTCCGTGGCACAATGTAACGATCTGCAGTCTTAAGCATGCGCCGCAGTTCTGAGTGCGTACCGTCGCTGTTCGAATATCGTATAAGAACGATGTTGTATTTCTCTTGATACTCTTGTTCGTCTGCTTTTGTGAAATCCGCAGCAGCCATGTAGATGGGATGTAGAGGACCTGCTGTTTTACGCGCCATCTGCAAAACGTATTTTATATCAGGGTCCATTAAACTATGCCCAATAATGAAGATATCGAACATTTCGAATACTTGACGAAGTTTATCACGGAAATACCGTCCCGCATCTTCAATATAAAATCGATTGTAATCGGATGAAGTAAGGATAACCTCATCAGGATGATCAAGGTCGGAGTGAAGCTTTTGAATAAAGTGACTGGCGCCATCTCGCATGGAATAGAAGTCTTTCTGATTGTTTCTGAGGACCACAAAATGCTCTTTTAAGCTGGAAAGATGAGTCACAATCTCATCATCGTAATTCGTGGTGAGGTAACAGGAGAAAGGCCAACTGCTAATCAATTCGTAAAGAACCCCTTGGTCCTTGGATGGAGGAGTTAGCAGAGATCTGATCAGATTGACCAAAACATTACGGTCACCAAGATCACATTCCGCAAGTTTAAAGAACTCGGGGTATTCATTGTTCTCAAGGAATTTTTTATATGAGGCTGAGTCTAAAACAATGCCCTTATTTTCAAGTTCTTTATAGGTCAGTTCAGCAAGCCTTTGCCAAGATGGATAACCGACTTCACATGACGGACCTGATCCAATGAGAACGAAGCAGCGTCCATTGTTTATAATTCGTATTAGACTTTTATCTAACATTTTAACTTCCCCTCTTTGTTACTGCTGGTCATGCCACATAAGCTGGTTTGGATTTTTCCGCAGAATAGCATCTTGCTTTTACACTCGCGTTTCTTCCAACCATCAAACGATGACTTTTATCAAGAAGCGCCAGAACCGCCCCACCTTATTGGATGGAATTTTCCCATCCCGAACGCTCTTATAGTGCGTGGATTTCAAGATTTTCAAATATTCATACAATTCCAGTAGGTTTAAAACATCGCATTTACTATTCATTATTTATTGTCCCCGCCATGAGAAAACACTATATTTATTTCTTTACTTTAGTTGAATATATAATTTACATTCATTAACAATTCGTGTCAAGATATTTCACCCTATAATCACTGCGAAGTTTACAGGTATAATTTATATATGATTCTGTTTTTAAATTCTTATTAGACTGTTTATCGCAATATATAGTCCCTGTAATTTTTCTTACCTACTCCGACACGTTTATATTTCCACTCTGCGCTCCTACAGGTAATTTTGCTGGTAGAACAATTACGCCACCCGTACCGATATCCTGCAATTCCTTTTCAGTAAATCTCTTGTCGGGCAGCAACTTCTTCATGAGAGCTATCAAAACTACATCGCTCACGTAAGAACGCTCCACAAAATGATCGATAAGCCTGATATTGTGATTTTTCTCGACCCGTTTTATAGCTCTTTCAAGCTGTACCGTAACAGATTTTCCTTTCGGTCTTCCTTTTGGATTTCCCGATTGACCCGCTTTCCAGGAGCCGGGTGTTGGTCCACGAAGTGACATAATAATTACTGTTTGAAGTTGTTAATACAGACTTGTATTCCCCCGAATTATCTCCCCTTTGGCCTTCAAAATAATTCTGTTGACTTTGTTTTGAATTAATATCATAATACATCATGGAAGAAATGTTATTCGATATCAGTTATTTCTTAAATCTTGTGAGAACCAATCCACTAATCGTCGGAATTTTTGTCGCTATATTATCATCATTTTTAACCGGATTATCTTTCTATCTTTTTGATGTCCGCAAATCAAAACGTATAGAAAAGAGTACCATCAAAAACCTCACCAAACTCGTTATAAATGGGCTTGAAATGATAAACAAAGAAATTGACAGATTTCTTCATTATCATGACAAACACAAAGTTTATCCAAATTTTCGCCCATTTGACAATGTTCCTATTAAAAGAGTCGTCGAAGTTGTATATAAGTTACTCTACATGCCAATTGTTAACGATACACAAAAAATGCTATTTGAAGTTATTGCCAAGATTCAAGGCTTTGGAAGCCGCAGTTCTGAATATGACGAAGCCGGCTATACCAAATCCGTTGAATATTACACCGATGCAAAAGAACTTTTTATCAAGTGTATAAAAGAGTTAAATAACAATTAGACCTCACCAATCTATTTCAATTCAAATCCTACATCGAATGTCTCCCATAAGTATCTTAACTTGTCAGGCTCTTCCTGGAGCAATCTACTTGTTCAGACTCTATCGAATAATCAACCGATGATAATTTCATTTTTCCCTCGAACTTTTGCATTATATTTGACGTATATAAAATGCAGGGTGCACTTATTGATCAGCATAGTCCGTAAAGCTGATATAGGCTTCAATGCTGCGAAAGTGCACCCTGTTTCTCATTAAGCAACTTCCCTCATTAAGAGATACTTAATAAGTCCGGTTTCCGGGTTATAGATAAAATCTGTCGGCTTGTTACATTTCGGACACCATGCTCTGCATGACTTGTTGTCGTTCTTTTGTTCGTGCAACACACAGAAAAATCCCTTCTGTACTTCCATCTCAACGAAAGCTTCCCGCAGATCACCAACACTCAGTTTCTTTCCCGCATACACGGTTCCGGTCGTGAATTTCGATTCTGCGAGTTTTTCAATATCGCTGCGCTACTTTTTACAGTGGTAGCATTCAACTTTGATGATCATTAAAATCCCCCCTGTTTTTCCATCAACAAGTACGGTGACTTATCTTCGGCCTTTCTGTTTCCAAATACACCCAAATACAAAAATCCTGCGGGATTTAGAACCTTCTCCAATTTTGCCTTTTCTCTTATTGCCCGGAATCCATTCTGGATAAGCAAATGATACCATGATTTACCGTGGTAGAGGCATCGGTCTTTCATTCTATTCGCCTTGATCGGATCATTCTTAAGGTTGAAAAAACGACCCACATCGCAATTATCCAAGCATTGACCAAACTCCTTTTCAAACATCGATTTAAACTTTTCGTGCTCAACCTCTGTGGAATCCCACGGGTCGCAATCGCTGTAAATAGTGGGTGACGGCTCATCTCTGATTCCAGACGTTATTTTCTCTAACAAAGACCTGCCGTTTCCATTACCGCCTTGAATCTGTTCCTGTTTTTCATTAAGCTTAGTACTTAAGCTTTTTTGTAAACTCATATTAGTATCTTTATTTAGATCGGCAGATTTATGCCTCTCTGATTGACACATTTCTGCCGCTCTCTCCGAATCTTGATTGACACTTTTTTGCACATCTCTGCACTTACCGGCAGATTTATGCCGCTCTCCCTTGTGACCGGCAAAAATCAATCCCTGGGGAGCCTGTTTCGTCCTGATATAACCCCGATCTCGCAGCCTCTTTATCCACTGCCTTATAGTTCGCTCAGAAAAGGGCAGATCAATTTCCTCAGCTTTGATGGGTTTGCCACCCAACACAAGACCCTCACCCGTTTCACGTGCTATAAACCACAAGAAAAGCCATAATGCAGGGCCGATATTCTCCACGTGTTTTTTTTCGAATATTCCCTCGAATACCGGAAAACTATGTTTTGTGTTTGAGTAGTCCTTGCTCATCAGTAAATTTTTCCCACGGAGATAAATTCATCACCTTCATATTGGAATTGTTTTGAACCATGCTGTGTGTGATCAGCCGGATTAAAGTACCTGACCAACCCCGCAACTGTACCACCAAAATGATAGAATGTTACGCTTTCCAAATTTACTTTTGATACGCCGAGCATGGCAGTTAACACTTTCTTGAGCCGGGCCTCGACCTTGGCCTCGACATCAATCTTTCTTTCAATGGTTTCAATGTGCGATTCGAGATCCGATATTTGATCTCTACGCGTCTCGCTGAATGCAGATGTATCGTGCATAAGCACCTCCTGATATTATTTTAATTATTGCGTTTTTTAAATTTTGTGCTAATTTTGTGCAAAGACTCTCGTTAATATGCATTATGTTATCAATAAGGCTTCAAAATACTATGCTTGGTATTGATAATAGGGTAGAGGATGTAAAGAAAATGTAGAACTGGGGGGGTCTCTGGGGGCCGCGGGTTCAAATCCCGCCGCTCCGACAATGCAGTGTGATGATGATACATACTCAAAAATATTAATAGCTTGCCGAACAATTTAATTCGAAATGTCCGAATTGGTCTCATGATGTGTTTAATTGAACATGTAAACGTACCTGACTAAATCTTTCTTTCGCAACGTAAACGTATAGATTATTATCGAATAGCACTCTTTAATTAAGAGAGGAGAAAGTTATGATTTCTCGGATAGTGTTGATTTTAACTACTATGGTCCTTTTCGTATCTATTTCCAGTGCACAGCCCGGTGTTCATACGGTTAAGACCGGTGGGGAAGTCATTCAACTGATAAGGAAAGAAAAACTTGACATTATCCTGCCTGGAGCCATGCGCGACAATAATGTGGACATGTGGATCCATGTTACCCGTGCCGGGGATCCTGATCCGATGTTTCCGGAATTCGGATCGACATCCGGTTATATGATCTTTACGGACATTGGAGACAAGATCGAACGGGCTATGTTCGGCAGTGGAGGTGGCGGGTTGAATTTTGACGTACGCGGTTCCTGGCAAATCGCACAAGCCATCAACGGTTATTATTACGGGAATCAAGATCCTGATGTCTATAACGAATTTATAGAATATGTTCATGATCGTGATCCGAAAACGATAGCAGTAAATTATTCCGATTGGCTCGCTGTAGCGGATGGCATCTCCCATACTCAATATCTGAAATTGGAAAAACTCTTAGGACCGGAGTATTCTGCGAGAATTGTATCCGCAGAAAGAGTAATCACCGATTACCGGTCACGAAGGATCCTGAGAGAAGTTACGCTCATGACCAATGCACTGGAAGAACACCGTCAGGTCCTCGAACGCTCATTAACCCGTGAAGTGATCACTCCCGGTGTTACAACGTTAGGTGACATAGGCTGGTGGGTCGCGAATGAGTTTTACAAAAAGCATGTAGACAGAGGAGGATACAGGACGAGAGGCAAGTATCCCCCGGATACTTTATACGGAAAAAGGCAAAGCTATTTCTCCGCCTGATGTGCGTTTTTGGATCATGCACCCTGAATATGTCATTCAACCCGGCGATTTTGGAACGTTCGATACCGGTCTTAAATATCTGGATTATTTTGTGACGGATTATAAGCGTAATTTCTATATTCTGAAAGAAGGGGAAACAAAAGTTCCTGAAAGTCTGCAATATGCTTATGATCAGTCATTGAAAGCTCAAAAGATACTACGGAAACACATAAAAGTCGGCAGGACTGCAGGAGAAACTTTGAAGATTCTCGTTAATGCAGTGGAGGATGCAGGTTATATTTATACACCTTTTGATGATTCACGGGGACTGACTGCGGACGGCAAGGGTACTCCCGACTACGTGATGATACAGAAGGCGCTCGCTGATACCGATAAGTCGGGAATTTCTATCGATCTTCATACGCAGGGTCAAAATGCCGGCAGTAAAGTGACTGTCGGACCCTCAATGGCGGCATTTCGATCAGACAGGGGGCATTTAATGATCAATGAAAACCATATGTTTTCATTTGAATTTATGGTCCATACAAACCTTTCTGAAAGACCAGGTTTTCCAATTTCCATTAATATTGAAGGTAATCACATTGTGAGCAGCCGGGGGGTTGAATGGCTTCATCCACCAAATGAAAAAATCATGCTGATCCAGCCATGACTTCCTGAGGGGAGTAGCAGTTTTTTTATCTCTTGAGCATTCTGTAACAGCGCTTCCACGCATTGTAATTGAAAATTTGGATACTGTTATAAGAAGCGGTGGATTATTTGAATAATTATTTATAGCTGCTGGTATACCAATAATTCGATATGCGGGAATTAAAATATACCGGAGGGCGTTATGAGAGTGATTAAATGGATAGTATTTGTTCCCCTTGCTATTGCAGAAGTTCTAATTATCGTTATTCTCATACTATTTTACCTTTTCTCTTTAATGAAAACTTCCGGAAAATAAATTTTTTGTACCATAATTGAGAGGTGTTCGAATTATTCAGGTCTTTTAAATCGAACGCCTTTTTTTATAAATCTTTTATTTGTGATTACAATACTTATAAATGGAAAATGGCACGGCCAAAGAAAAAAATAGATCTATTCCGCAATAAAATATATTCATACTACCGGAAGAATCGGCGTGATCTTCCCTGGAGAGAGACTGTCGATCCATATCATATTCTTGTGTCCGAAATAATGCTCCAGCAGACTCAGGTAGTCCGGGTTTTGAATAAGTATTCTGCATTTATAGAAAAATTCCCAACGATCGATTCATTGGTTTCAGCTTCGATACGGGAAATCTATTCAAAATGGCAGGGACTTGGTTATAACCGGAGAGCGGTTGCGTTAAAAAAATGTGTTGAAATCGTGCAGCATTCATACAACTCCGTTATCCCCGGTTCGGTTTCAGAATTACAAAAACTGCCCGGTATAGGAAAAGCAACCGCTTCGGCTATCTCAGCGTTTGCCTTTAACGAGCCGGCAGTCTTTATCGAAACAAATATCCGAACCGTATTTATACACTGCTTTTTCCCTGAGAGGGAGCAGGTAGCGGACAATGAAATACTCCCGCTTATTGCAGCTTCCCTCGATACATCTGATCCTCGAAACTGGTACTATGCACTCATGGATTATGGTGTAATGTTGAAAAAAAAATACCCGGGATTGAATACTAAGAGCGCTCATTATGCGAAACAGACACCGTTTGAAGGCTCAGACCGGCAAATTCGGGGCAGGATATTAAAGGAACTTGTCAATAATCAGCACATGACCGAAAAAGAACTGACTGCCGGATTGAATGCTGATAAGCAAAGAGTCCGAAATATACTTGCTCAGTTGACAGGGGAGAATTTCATTGCGAAAAAGGGCGGAAGATTTTCAATGACTCAGTGATTGTTCCCGGACCGGTTCAACCCACCTGATTGCCGGCCGGAGATTGGACCCCGCACCGCTTTACAGTCCGGAATTCAGTTTAACATCCTCTACATGAAGTATTAAGAGACTCTGCGCCTGTGAGCTGGATCTTGCAATTCCCCTTTGTTTTATCCAGGCGATCATACAATCCCAGGATTTCAATACATATAATAATTCACACCTTGCATATTCAATAGTTTTGGTTGTATATTAATCAATTGTTTGTACACAAATGTTGGAATTATAAACGTTGCGGATGGTAGCAAGAATGACAAGGAAAAGCATAGCGGTCCTCCCGGGTGACGGAATAGGCAGAGATGTTATGGAAACGGCAATGAAGACTCTTGATGCAGTCGGTTTTAGAGCTGATTACGAGTATGGTGACATCGGATGGGAATTCTGGCGTACCGAAGGGACCCCTCTTCCTGTTCGAACTATCGAATTGCTTTCGAAAACGGATTGTGCCCTTTTCGGCGCGAACACTTCGAAACCAAAAGAGGAGGCCGAAGGCGACCTGTTGCCCGGCTTTCAGAATAAAGGACTTGAATACTTCAGTCCTATTGTAAAAGTGCGCCAGGAATTTAACCTGCATACTAATTTACGACCCTGCAAAGCATTTCCCGGCAATCCTCTCAATTATCGGGATGCTATCGACATTAAAACTTATGCTGGAATGGCTCGGTGAATCCGGATACGCTCAAAGGATTGAAAAGGCCGTTGCCGCAGTCATTAAAGAAAAAAAAATACGTACGTACGATATGGGCGGCACGGCCGGAACCATAGAAATGACAGATGCAATAATCAAGAGGTTATAAGAATTGTCAATCTTCAAAATTTGCAGCACGGCGGCCATTGTTTCTGCTTCAGGAGAAAAAAACAAAATCATCTTCGGAGAATATGGTCATAATCCGAGAACGTCTGAAACAGCTTTCATGGCGTCAATGCAGAATTGAATATGTTCGTCCGGGTCTACTTCGAGTTCTTCAATGCCTGTTTGAATGTCCTCACGGCTCACAGAAGCTGCAAACGCCTTGTCTTTAAGCTTTTTCTTAACCGATTTCACTTTTACATCTTCTAACTTTTTGCTGGGCCGCACAAGCGTGACGGCCGTTATGAAACCCGAGAGTTCATCAACGGCAAAAAGGGTTTTTGCCATGAGCGTGTCACGCGGAACACCCGTGTACTCTGCGTGGGAAAGGATTGCTTTTCGGTACTCTTCCGGAAAGCCCAATTCCTCGAGGATCTCGGACCCCCTGTATGGATGGTCTTCCCTGGTTGGATACTTTTCATAATCAAAATCGTGAATTAGGCCGACGACGGCCCAAACATCTGCCTCTTCACCAAATTTTTTTGCATACGCGCGCATAAGGGCCTCTACAGCGAGCGCATGTTTTATCAAACCCTCTTTCTTTGTGTATTGGTTTAACAGCTTCCAGGCTTCTTCACGAGTCATTGTGTTCTCCGAAAAAGAAAATTCCGCTCATTGAAACAACTGGTATTATTTCCATGGAGGAAGTTTATCATTCCAGTTTAAAGAGTTATATTTTTTGAGAATATCAAGCGTATTGTTTATCGGCAGCACTTTTTGAGTTCTCCCGTTACCAGTAATATCTGTAGCCATAAAGAGCGAATTGATAATAGCTTCTTCCGTTGCCTCAACAGCCGCAAGAAAAAGAGGGGACATAGAGCTGTTCACAACATCTTTTGTCGGATGTTCGACAGTATTCATAGTGTTGAACGTCCTAACGTCCCGATGAGTAGAGAATGCAATTGAATAGTCACCACTTCCGTTTGAGGAGTATGCGCCGACTCTTCCAAAAGCTAAAAACGACCTTTTTGCAAGCCGTTTAAGGTTGCGGGCAGACAGAGGTGCATTAGTGGCGACGATGATCATACATGAACCTGCGTCATTATCTTCGTACGGAAAACTCCCCGGGAAGGGCACATTCCCAAGCTCTCTGCCGACCGGCGCGCCGTTCACGTTTAATATGCCGCCGAAATTTGTCTGAACGAGCACTCCGAGTGTGTAGCCGCCCTCGGATTCGGGCAGCATCCGTGATGACGTACCGATCCCTCCTTTAAAGCCGAGA
Source organism: bacterium (assembly GCA_965240425.1). Taxonomy (GTDB): domain Bacteria; phylum SM23-31; class SM23-31; order SM23-31; family SM23-31; genus CBDFMG01. The sequence continues at coordinate 3,566,508 of OZ251221.1, read as the reverse complement.
GCGCGTGTTCCCGTTCCGGCGCCCACACTCCCTTCCTCTATAGTGCCGGATTGTGCCGATTCAATAGCCTGGAGAACATGCTCAGGTTGAATATGCTGGCCCCGTATGTCATTCAGTCCGCCGTCATTTGTTTCTCCCACGACGGGATTCACCGAGCGCACATTTTCATTTCCGGGAAGCGACAGAATATAATCAACTACTCCCGTTGCTGCGGAGAAGGTGCTGAGAGTGTTTGTGAGAGCGATCGGCGTCTCTATAGTACCCAATTCTTCCACCTGCGTAAAACCGACGGCTTTTCCGAAACCGTTTCCAACAAAGACGGCTCCCGGGACTTTTTCCTGAAACAAGTTGCCGTCATGGGGAAGAATAACCGTAACGCCCGTCCGTATATTGTCGCCTTCTATAAGAGTTCTATGACCGACAGACACTCCGGGCACATCGGTTATGGCGTTGAGCTCACCCGGCTTGAGAATCCCGATATGCACTCCGAGATCCCGGGCACGTTGGCGTTCCTGCCCGCTTGTTATACCAAAAATCATGCATACCATTGTCAAACTGAGGGTTGATCTGAATAACATGGAAAACTTCGTTTTGTAATGTAAAATCGTACTTTAAAATAATGTTTTGAATGTACGTAATTGACAAGCAAAGGAAAAGAAAAAAATCCTTGTACCGTGTTGTCGCCGGCTCAATTTATTGGGAACGATGGGAGTTTTGTGATTTTATTCATTAATGAGGATAAAATGCCGATACTTAATTGCACAGTGGCCCTGGTATGGCATGAAAATTGCCAACTGCAACTACAGCGACTTTTGTGTCATGAACAGGTGAGTTCAATGAAAGACATTCTTAATGAATCTGGCGCCTTAAACGGATTGCATCTAATTCGGGCGGTAATGGGTGACAGTCTTAAGATCCGTGCCCAGCTATGGAACAGGTACAACACTTTTGGCGGTGTATTTGTACCTGCTAACGCACACTATTGCAATGGTAACGGCAGGTAGTAACTATTCGCAGATTCAATTAATGGTCTGAATGAGAATGTCCGGCAAATATTTCCCTATTATCAGACCATATTTTCGGACTGTTATGATACAGAGAAACGGCAGAGGAAAAATTTTAATATATTTAACCGTAGAGGAATACTTGTATTTCTTTGCGCGTATTGTATGGTGATGTTCATACCGTGGCCTGCTTTAGCCCAAGACGACAAATATTCGTTCAGATTGCGGGGGATGGGTACCGGTTTACATGGATTCATTGACGACCTTTACTCCGATCTTTCCCTCAATCCTGCTTATATCCAAAGGTATCAGGGAAATTGGCTGTATACCAACCTGAGCAATCTTCAGGGAGGTAAGGATGAAAGTGTGTTTGGCGAGCAAACGTCGCTTTTGGAAAATTCAGATATAATTCCAAACAATCTGATCGGTAACATTACAAACCGCTTTGGATCTCCATTCGGAATATTTGTTGAAACAAGAGGTAGAAACCTCACTTCAGATAATTTAACTGTCAATGAACAATTCAATACGGCGACGTCCGGGACCGTTTCAAGAAGTTTTCAGATGTTCGATACCGATAACTCCAGTCAAAGTTTTTCTTTCATCGGGATGGTGCATGGTATTGGATTGGGTTTTTCTGTTCATCGCAATGAATCCAAGCTCAAATTTGAAGATGAGAATACTGCAAATTCATTTGTTGTACTTAATCCCGATACGGAACCTGTACGCAGCAATACAGCATCAATTACGGAAACCACGACAAGAAGTTTTAAATTTCCGAATTCTTCGGTGGGCCTATCAGTTGGGAAGATTTTCAGAGAGGATAACCGTGAAATCAGCCTTTCAGCAGGTTTAAGACCGGAACGGATGGCTTTTAATGGAAATGAGGTACTGAGTCTCCTGAAGGATTCATTTTTAAGCGGTATTGCCGATAAATTCGACATACTCGATAATCAGGATATCGGATTTCTGGAAATGGGACTTAAATCGACTTATGCGGGTATACGCTTAACGAATATTCACCCGTCGGTAACGCAGTTACAGCAAAATTCTTATTTGATTAATTATACAAGATATACACTCCCGTTTGACGTGGAAACGGTGGAAAAAAGTGTCAGTGATTCTCTCGATGTTTCGGGAGTAAACAGAAAAAATGTGATATCCACGAAAAATGGTGTATCTCTTGCAAATGGCGACGGAATTTTAAACAGGGTCGAAGTTGGGGCAGGGGTAGAGCGCCATTTTAATGAACTCAATACTTTATTCGGTATTGGGGTAAAAGTGGATTATATCTGGGGAGACTTTGACATTGACTTTAACCCGGGCAGGATTCAGGAGAACCTTGATATAAATGTGGAAATAGACGACCCTGCGGCGGAATCCGAGAGTTTTCAGAGAATTATTTCCGACAACAAGAAGGGAACTGTCAAAAACAACATAAGTGGAGCGTTTGTGAGTTTTCCAATAGGTATCGAGACAAGGATCAAGGACAAACTTACTCTTCGTGTCGGTGCTCGCTCAATTATTCCTATAAATTTTAATTCCGAGCTTATAAGCGAAGAGATCGATGACACCGACGAACTCATTGAAACTACCGAAGATATAACGACTTTTGTTCCTGAGGACGGTTTTGGCAGTACAACATCCACCACAATAAATGAAGATGGCAAGACTTTGAATTCAACTTCATATCATTTTGGTGCGAGCTACCAATTCAATGATGCCTTAACGGTAGACCTGCTGCATTTTTCAAAATTGACCGAACTTGACACATGGTGGCTTTCAGTTGTTTTAAAGTATTAGAAATATTAGAGCTTGAAGGAACTTTATCATAATTATATGGTGCAATTATACTATAAAGACATGCTAAAACTAAACAACATATACCGTCGAAACCTTGTATCATTCGGATTGGCCGCATTACTGTACGTGACGCTGCCATCACAAAGTAATGCGCAGGACAGGGGAGTCATTATCTCCATGAAGAATGGAACGGTCCAGCTTAATTGGGGAACGGTCGATGGAATGCAGGAAGGGATAGTCCTCGATGTCTACCGTGAGGAGATTGTTACCCATATTGCAACAGGCGAGCGTCTCGGCAGCAACGAAAAATTTATAGGAAAAATTGAAATTACCGAGAGTCAGAGCGACCGTTCCTCTGCAAACACCATTGAATATTCCGAGCCCTTCCAAATGGGCGATATCCTTAAAATATCGTATGACGAATCTGTCGTATCTGGAAGCGTTATGCAGGGTATCGAAAAAGGTACGGTTACAGATGTCGATAATACCGTGATCACGTTCAACATGGGGAGATTCTACGGTGTTGAACAGAATATTTATTTTGATATATTCAGGGATGAAGGCCCCTCGATCCATCCGGTAACAGGAGCCCCTGTTGTTCCGAAAAGAATATATATCGGCAGGCTGGTTGTGACCGATGTTGAGGATGACCGTTCGGTCGGGCAGCTAATTGCCCGTGAACGGGATATCCTGAGCGGAGACAGAGTGGAACTTGCCCTTGTACAGCCAAGCAACCTGGAGGCGATACCGCAGCAGGTTGAACCGGAACTGCAGGCAGATCCTTTCGGTGAGATCGCATTTGATGTGCCGCCAGCCGGTATGGAATCTGTAGGTCCTCCCAGCAATATAGTCGGAACGGTTACCCGTGTCTCGGAGAAGGATCTTTTTTTTATATGGCGCGCAGAGTATGGGATGCCTGTCGGCAGGGTTTTCGGGATTTTCAGACGAATTGAAATTCTCCATCCTGAAAGAGAAGGTGTCATTGTAGACGATCCTCTTATCCAAATCGGTACGGCTACGCTGAGAGAATCTATAGGAAAATTGGGGAAAGCATTTGTTTCTGTTTCGGATACGGAAATATTACCCAATGACCTTGTCGGATTGAGTGGTGGTGATGCGACTGCGTTGGAACAGGCCGTTACCCCCGAAAACGTTCAACAGGTCTATGAATCGCAAAGTAGTGACATTCTTCGAGCGGCCCAGGACCTAACTTCCCAGGTATATCAGCTTCAAGCCGAAATGAACATAGTAAGAAGCGCACTTGTCAAAATTGACGGGATCGGCAGGGAACTTATCTCTCAAAGAGCTATTTCCCTGCAGACGAGTGAATCGCTCGAGCAAATCAAAATGATGCTTATGAACGAGGGATTCGCTTTAGAGGGATTCAACTTTCCTCCGTCACGGACTTCGGTTGAGAGATTAGAATTTCCCGGTTCAAAAACAAATATTCTCAGACTGCAGTATTCGGATGATGTCGGTGTTGATTTTCAATTGATTGGGAACAGACTGATGGTTTCGCTGAATGTTGACAGTTCGGGAGTTATGAGTCTTCAGCAAAGTGAGCGTGCTGCTGAAATTTCTGCCGTTCAACCGGACGATACTTCAGGAATGCAGCAGGAATCCTTGTCGACCGATCCCGGCGTAACCATGGAAAGTGGTGATGAAGTAGCTGAAGAAGGCTCTTTTTTCACAAGCATATTTGGTATACTATCGATAATACTCATACTGCTTGCAATTGCCGGTGCGCTTTATTTCTTTATCTTGAAGAAAAAGCAGGACGCTGCTGAAGGTGATTCTGACGCAGGGGAAAGTGAAGATGAGGAGTTTGAAGAGGAAGAACTCTCAGAAGAAGAGGAAGAGGGCGCTGAAGAAGTGTTAGCCGAAGAAGAAGAAGTTGAAAGTTTTGAAGATGATGAAGAATAATATGTACCTGCATTGACACTCCGGCCGGCCAACCCCCGGGTATGTTATCACAATTGTCCTGCTGTCTTGCCAAAATTCACACATGCTTTATTCCCTTCCTGAAAGTTATTGCATTTTTATCCGCATTTTGCTATACTGATGGCGATTTTATCCTTGAGAGGTCCTATTGATCGTTCATCAAGATCGTGCACTATCTTTACTATGGGTTCATTCATCATAAGAAGCAATTTCCGTTATTTTTTATCCGTTTGCCTTACTTTTTCGATATGCTATTGTGCGGCGCCGGAGGTGTCGTACGATAAATTTGAAAATGGCATTGTTGTCAGCACCAGGAAAATTGCTTCCGAAATAGGCGCCGGGATATTGAAACAAGGTGGTAATGCCGTTGATGCCGCTGTCGCAGTTTCTTACGCACTCGCAGTTGTTCATCCTGAAGCGGGAAATATTGGCGGCGGGGGTTTTATGGTGGTCCGCCTGCCTGACGGAAGGTCCACAACGATCGATTACCGCGAAAAAGCTCCAGGACGTGCTCACCGCGATATGTTTCTTGATAAATACGGCGAAATTGTGCCGGATCTCAGCACATTCGGTGCTTTGTCTGTGGGTGTGCCGGGAACAGTCGCCGGAACAATGTACGCACTGGAAAAATACGGCACAATGAGCAGAATTGAAGTTCTGAATCCCGCAATCGAACTCGCTGAAAATGGCTGGATCCTCGACAGGCCAATGGGCGGCGATGCATTCAAACATTTTTCTTCTACAAATAAAATCTTTAACAAACCCGGCGGCAGGCCGTATGTACCGGGTGATTTGTTTGTTCAAAAGGACCTGGCAAATACATTGAAATTAATTGCCGGAAAAGACCGTGACGGATTTTATAAAGGTGTGACGGCCGGGTTAATAGTTTCTTCCATGGAAAAACATGGAGGTTTGGTAACTATGGATGATCTTGAACACTATGATGCCGTTGAGCGGCCTCCGGTTGAAGGCACATACCGCGGATACGGAATACTATCCATGGGACCTCCAAGTTCAGGTGGAGCCAGTATAATTCAATTGTTACATATGCTTGAACGATATGAAATTGCAGCTCTCGGTCATAACACTGCAGAGACTGCGCATTTGATGGTTGAAGCGGAAAGAAGGGTGTTTGCCGACAGGGCTGAATATATGGGAGACTCCGATTTTGTCGAAGTTCCGGTCAAACAGTTGATTTCTAAAGAATATGCCGCCCATAGAGCGGCGTCGATCGATCCTGAAAAAACTACCCCAAGCTCAGAAATCGGGCACGGAGATGTCACGGAATTTTTTGCTGAAAGTGAAGAAACGACACACTTTTCCGTCATGGATAAAAATGGTATGGCAGTTGCCGTTACTACAACGCTGAATGGAAGTTACGGTAGTCTTCTCGTAACTGAAGGAGCAGGTTTTCTGCTTAACAATGAAATGGACGATTTTAGTTCAAAACCCGGTTATCCCAATATGTATGGCCTGCTTGGTGGAGATGCGAATGCGATCGAACCTCATAAAAGGATGTTGAGTTCAATGTCTCCAACCATTGTTACGAAGGATGGCAGCGTTTTTATGGTCATAGGAACGCCGGGAGGCCCGACCATCATTACGACAGTTTTGCAATGTATACTGAACGTTATTGACCACGGCATGACTATTCAGGAAGCGGTCTCGGCGCCCCGGTTTCATCATCAATGGTATCCCGATGTCATTCAATTTGAAGATGGTGCATTTACTGAGTATGACAGAGCGCTTCTCGAGGAAAAAGGGCACTCATTCGGTAAACGCACGATCGGTGACGCGCAGGGTATCCTGTACCATGACGAAAAAGGATTTTTTACGGGAGGGGCAGACCCGCGGAGTTTTTCAAGTTACGCATCCGGTTTTTGATAATTGAGATTATTATGCAAGAAAACATTGATACAATACTTGTCTTTGTGACGGCGAGTTCATCGGAAGAAGCTGCAAAGATCGGCAAAGCCCTCGTTGAGCGTCGATTGGCCGCATGCTGCAGTATCATTCCGGGGATACAATCGATATACCGGTGGGAAAATGAGGTAACGGAAGATGCGGAAGTAATGCTGCTTATCAAAACTTTAAAATCGGCCGAATCTGAGATTATTGAAGCAGTAAAGTCGCTTCACAGCTATAAAGTTCCTGAGATAATTAGCGTCGAAATACAGGGAGGAAATGAAAGATACTTGCAGTGGATCGATGAAAATGTGAACCGTGTGTAAACTTTCCGTTCCTTTTGTATGTTTAAAACAATACATTCAATGTTCAGAAATACCCGAAAGGTATATATATGTTTGACGCCATCTGGATAGTCATAATATCGATCATTGTCCTCATTCTCGGATACCGGTATTATGGAGATTTTGTGTCACGCCGGCTTGGTGTCGATCCATCCCGGAAAACACCGGCACATACGATGAACGACGGCATAGATTATGTGCCTGCAAAAAAACCTGTGCTTCTTGGTCATCATTTTGCTTCGATTGCCGGCGCTTCACCGATAATCGGACCCGTGACGGCTGCCGTATTCGGATGGGTTCCCGTGGTTCTCTGGATCCTTATCGGGGGGATATTTATGGGCGCTGTACACGATTTCGCATCCTTAATGGCATCGATACGGCACCAGGGAAGATCCATAGGAGAAGTAATTGAGGAACGGATTGGTCATGACGGAAAACGGCTGTTCCTCGTCTTCTCGTTTTTTGCACTTATACTTGTTGTATCGGCTTTCCTGATAATTGTTGCGCAAACATTTGTAGATAATCCGAGCGCCGGGAGCTCGTCGATTCTTTTTATACTACTTGCAGTCCTTTTCGGGCTTTTCATGAGGCGGTCTAACGTTTCTCTCGGTCTGGCTTCCGTTTTTGGGATTGGGCTGCTTTTTCTATGCATTTATATCGGGCTGAAATTTCCTGTTGCATTATCATTCCACACCTGGCTTGTGCTTATGCTACTATACGTATTCGTTGCAGCCACATCACCGGTCTGGATACTATTGCAGCCGAGAGATTATCTCAATTCTTTTCTGCTTTATGCACTTATGATCGGGGCCTTTGTCGGTATATTCTTTGCCCGCCCGACGGTACATCTTGAAGCATTCGCCGGGTTCGAACAGGACCTCGGTCTGTTGTTTCCTCTCTTATTTGTTACCGTGGCCTGTGGCGCTGTTTCCGGATTTCACTGTTTGGTTGCATCGGGCACAACCGCAAAACAACTCGATTCGGAAAAAGATGCGAAAATGGTCAGTTACGGCGCCATGCTTATTGAGTGCAGTCTTGCAATTCTTGCGATTCTCACGGCAGCTGTAATCACAAAAGGAAGTTACAGCAATCTTATAGCACAGGGACCGGTAGTCTTGTTTTCACAGGGTGTCGGATCCTTCATGGTGCATATCGGCATACCCCTGCAAACCGGTACAACCTTTGCCGCACTTGCCGTTTCAGCATTTGCGTTAACATCGCTCGATACGGCTACGAGATTGTGCAGGTTCTGTTTTCAAGAATTTTTCAGCCCGAGGGCCGGGGAAGAAGCCAGGATACTGTTTTCAAACAGGTATATAGGAACTGGGATCACCATCGGACTCGGAGGTGCGTTAGCTTTTTCGGGACAGTGGAAATTGCTCTGGCCTCTTTTCGGTTCAGCGAATCAACTTTTAGCCGCGCTTGCCCTTTTAGCCGCAACGGTCTGGCTTGCCGCACGGGGCATACGGTATGGTTTCACACTGATACCGATGATCTTCATGTTCGCAGTTACAATTACCGCATTGGTGTCCCTGATCGGAACGACATTTACCGAAGGACACTATGTGCTGATGGTCTTTGCAGTCGGACTGCTTATCGTGGCAATTATGCTGATAGCTCTTGCCTATAAGCGTTTTGGGTTCAAACGAGCGTTAAAAACAGAGCCGAAATTAGTGGAGTGACCAAACGTAATATTGCGAAATATATTTGCATAAAGACCCCGATTTTGGTCGGGGTTTTTTATTGCTATTCATTGTTAAAAGCGTAAATTTATGTCGTATGACCGGTCCTGAAGAAAGAGGGATGTGAATGGAACATGTAAGTCCGATTCGTGAAATTGAAGCCGAGCTAAAAAAAAGTATTGAAAACCATTATTCCGTCGTCATAAATAAAAAATCGATCCTGTTGGAGCTGCCGCCTGACCCTGAATTGGGACATCTTGGATTCGGCTGCTTCCCCCTGGCAAAACTACTCGGGAAATCCCCTGCTGCGATTGCCGGAGAGCTTGCGGCATCGGATATCTCCGCTCCCTATGTTGAATCCTTTCGCCCTGTGGGACCATATCTGAATATTATACTGGATGCGTCATCGTTTATCAAGGAACTATACGACTCCATTCAACGGCGAAAAGAGTCCTTTGGCTGCATGGCAAAAGGTCAGGGCAAAAAAACTATGATAGAATATTCTGCCCCGAATACGAATAAACCCCAGCATCTCGGCCACATCAGAAATAATGTTCTCGGGATGGTGGTATCGAACCTGCTGGAGGCAGCCGGAACCGAAGTTGTGCGGGTCAATCTTATTAATGACCGGGGCATTCATATATGCAAATCGATGCTCGCCTATGAGCGCTGGAGTAACGGGGATTCTCCCGGTAAGTCGGGGAAAAAGGGAGATCATTTCGTGGGTGATTATTACGTTCTCTTTGAACAAAAAGCGAAAGACGATCCGTCGCTTCCAGAAGAAGCCCAAAACATGCTGCAAAAGTGGGAAAACGGAGATAAAGCGGTTCTGGACCTCTGGAAGAAAATGAATGATTGGGTTTATCAGGGATTTGACGAAACATATGCGCGTTTAGGCTGTCGTTTCGACAAAGTGTACCATGAGAGCACGACATATAAAACAGGGCGGGAAATAGTCTTAAATGGGCTTGAGGAGGCCATTCTTAAACGGAACGCCTCCGGAGACGTCGTTGTCGATTTAAGCAGTTTGGGGCTCGATGAAAAAGTGCTTCTTAGAAAAGACCGGACATCGGTCTACATAACACAGGACATTGGAACAACCGTCGAAAAATTCAATGAGTACGATATTGATAAATCCATATTTGTCGTCGCATCGGAGCAAAATCTCCATTTTAAAATTCTTTTTCACGTTTTGAAGCTTCTCGGATATACATGGGCAGATAAATGTTTTCACCTGAATTACGGAATGGTCTATCTGCCGGAGGGAAAATTAAAATCCCGTGAAGGAAGAGTTATTGATGCAGATACCCTCATGGATGAGCTCCACGAACTGGCACAGAAAGAAATTCTTGTCCGTTCCCGCGATATGGAGACCGAGGAACTTGATTACGTATCGGAAGCGGTCGCCTTAAGCGCTTTAAAATATTATATTCTTAAATTTCAGACACAGAAAGACATTAATTTCGTTCCGGAAGAATCTCTCTCCTTTGACGGCGCTACGGGACCGTTCGCACAGTATTCTTATGCGCGGTTGTCGAGCATATTGCGGAAAGGAGAAGGGCTTTTACCGGAGAATGTGTCTGATTTTTCAGCGCTGGGTAATAGAGAGGAAATGAATCTGGCTCTATTGCTTGCGCACTATCCGGATGTTGTTCGTGATTCGGCGGAATCGTTGAGTCCTGCCCGGATTGCCGTATGGATATTCGATACTGCACGGGCAATCAATCAATTCCATCGTGAACACTTGGTTATAAATCCTGATAACAAGATTCTTACCGCCGCCCGGGGTGGACTGGTTCGTATTGCACGGCAGGTACTTGGAAACAGTTTGCGGCTTCTTGGGATCATTCCTTTAGAACGTATGTGATCGTCCTGATACATCGAGTTGAATATCATGGAAGAAACGCACATTCAGGGGTCCGTTGTCCGGATTACGTTCCGCAATGAAGATAACGGGTATACCATTGCAAAAATTCAGTCTCAGGAATTCGGGGCGAAAGAAATCACGATCGTCGGGAATTTTCCTTCTATAGATGTTGGTGAAATAGGCGATATATACGGCGAATGGGTGAACGACCCTCAATACGGGCGCCAGTTTTCCGCATCACGTATAAATTTTATTGTTCCGACGACTGCCAGGAGCATTGAAAATCTGCTCACCAGGGGGAAATTCAGGGGGATCGGGAAAAAATATGCAAAAATGATCGTGGAAAAATTTAAAATTAACACCATAGATATTATTGAAAACGCGCCGGATAGACTGAAGGAAATTCCAGGGATCGGTGAAAAAAAGGTGCACGAGATAGTACAATCATGGAATAAAAAGAAATCCCTCAAACATATCAACTTATTTCTTGCCGAGCATGATTTGCCGCTTTCTTTGGCCGAAAAGATATTTATGAAATACAAAGAAAATGCCCTGTTCATTCTTAAAAATAAAACTCATAAACTCGCGGAAGATATTAGAGGGATAGGGTTCAGAAAAGCGGATGACATAGCATTGAAAATCGGCATCGATCCTACGTCTCCCGATCGTATCAAAGCCGCCCTGGTCTATATTTTGAAACAGGCAAGCGAAGACGGCCATGTTTTTCTGCCGTGCGATGAGCTCTACCAGCGGAGCAATGATTATTTAAAGCTTGATTATGGACTTATATCGAACGGCAATGAAGATCTATCCAGGGAAAATAAGATATACGTGGAAGGTAATAATGTATTTCTTAGATTTTTGTACACTATTGAGAACATCATTGTATCACGTTTAAATAAAATTCAAGATACGTCATCGTTAAAGTTGAAAGAATTTGATATACAGAAAGAAATCAGAAAAATAGAGCACAGTACGGGAATGTCATACAGCGAACGTCAAAAAAAAGCGATATCAGATGCGGTCAGGCATAAAATAGTAGTAATAACAGGCGGTCCGGGTACCGGAAAAACAACTATCGTAAAAGCGCTGGTAACACTCTTCCGGAAATCGTCTGTCACGATACGTCTTGCCGCACCGACAGGCAGGGCTGCAAAACGTATGGAAGAAACATGTCATATTCCTGCTCAGACAATTCACCGATTACTCGACTTTGATCCAACCAGTGGAATGTTCGGCAGGAATTACCGAAGTCCCCTTAAAGCGGACGTCGTTATCATTGATGAATTGTCAATGATAGATGCTCCTCTTATGGCGGCGATGTTAAGCGGTATTCATGATACCGCCAGATTGATTCTTGTCGGGGATGCCGACCAACTGCCATCGGTTGGTCCCGGTAATATCTTAAGAGACATACTGGACTCAGGGAGCATTTCTTCGATACAACTCGATTTTATTTTCCGTCAGGATGAATCAAGTGACATTATTGTGGCAGCTCATACGATAAACAGCGGAGAAGTTCCGTATATTGATAATTCCAAAAATAAAAACCTTTTTTTCATCGAGGAAAAAGAACCGGAATTGATCCCTGGAAAGGTATCCGATCTCATAAAACGGAGACTTCCTGATACATACGGGTATGATCCCGTCAAAGATGTACAGGTCTTGACATCAATGTATAAAGGCGCTACTGGGGCCATTAATTTGAATGCGCTTCTACAAAAAATGCTGATATCCGGAGGCAAATCCCTGAAAAGGGGAGACAGGACATTTTTATTCGGCGACAAAATTATGCAAATACGGAATAATTACACCAAAGAGGTTTATAACGGCGATATTGGCTATGTGGCAGATATTGATACTGAAAACGGTAAGCTTACTGTCCGGTACGATTTCCGGGATGTAGCGTATGCTCTTAAGGAGCTTGACCAGATCGTACATGCGTATGCCATTACAGTACATAAGAGTCAGGGCAGCGAGTACAAAGCAGTGGTTATGCCGATCACAACACAACATTATATTATGCTTCAAAAAAACCTTATCTATACGGCTATTACACGGGCAAAAGAATTGATGATATTCATCGGTACTTATAAAGCATTGAATATTGCAGTTAAAAACAACAAGACATCGAATAGATATACAAATCTTACCGACCGCCTTCGCAATCCCGATAGGAATGACACACAACTCAACCTGTTGGATACTGTAAGTGACACTTTAAGAGATTTGTATTAATTATTTGTTGATAAATAATTTACATACCTGGTCCCTGCCGCCTCAAGAAGCGATAAAAATTCAAAGATCACTTGCCGGTCAAATCCTTCTGAAGCAAAAAATCTCCAGCATTCAATATGTTGCGGGCGCCGATATATCATATAATAGAAAAAGCAACATTTTCTATGCGGCGGTGATAGTCCTGGATTTCCGGACTTTTGAAATAATCGAAAAGCAAACAGCATCCGGCGTATCTGACTTCCCGTATATACCCGGGTTGTTGAGTTTCCGTGAAATACCTTTACTATTGGAATGTTTTCAAAAACTTGTCAAATCACCCGATGTTATCGTGTGTGACGGCCATGGGTATGCGCATCCGAGGCGGTTCGGGCTTGCATGCCACCTTGGCCTGCTGCTTGAAACTCCGACTATCGGCTGTGCAAAGAGCAGACTCACCGGCAAAGGAAATATGCCTGAATATAAGCGTGGGAACATTTCGGATTTGACCGATAAAGGAGAAAAAATAGGAGGTATTGTCAGGACAAAAGACGGTGTTAAACCAGTATATGTATCACCGGGCCATCGTATGGACATCGAAAAATCGATCGAAGTAGTGCTCCGGTGTTGTACAAAGTACCGTCTTCCCGAACCCACGAGGCAGGCACATAGAGCAGTCAACAGGTTCAGGATCGAAAATAATGAGTGTTGATTAATGATTGATGGACGCTACGGTAAAATAAACAAATGTTTTTTTAATTGCTTGCATTTTACCGGAATTTTACCTATACTCTCTCTGCAGTCTGGCTATTGCACCCTCCTTGGATCACGTTTCCCCAAAGTGTATATGTTATTTAATTGAAAGGATTCAACATGCCAATTACGAATGAATTACGTTTTATCGGTACCGGGAAACCAGCCAGGGCAAGTGTCAACCCGAAGATAAACCGTGAGCAAAGCAGAAAAGGAGTTCAATTTTCTAATATCGAATCCCAGAAGGCATTTCAGGATATTATCAAGTCGGAACTGCTGCCGTTTATTCAGGACCTCGGAAGAAATGCGGTAAAAATAATCAGGGGTACGGGGATAGATATCACTGCATAATAACGTTTTTGCTCTTTTCTGCCAAAATGAATGACTGAGAATACCCTCCAACCGGTCCAAAGAGCATCGTTTTGTGTGAAAGCTTACTTCAAATAAAAGCGTTCATTCAATAGAATAGATTTCTTTTTGCCCGGCCGATTATCTAACCATTACCAGTCCCATAAAGTATTGCCATAACTGCATTGGTCAAGTTCCGGCATTCCGATAGGAGCCCCTGGAGGTGCATTCTGCGGCTGAGAATGTTTGAATTTTACCGGATCGGCCTGAAATTGGTCGATCTCCCGCACAGCAAAGAAATAATGCGCCTTCAGGTTTTCATCCATTGGGCGAATTGACTGCTCTTCAATCCAAATTTTCAACTCTTCGATTTTCAATCCCGCGATGGCACGAACCTGGGTGGAGGCTTCAGTATCTGCAGATAAATCCATGAGCTTGTGAAGCGCCAAATTGTTAATAACAAACTGAGCTTCCATTTTTAATTCTTCCTGAATACTGGATTTCCACGTAGCGCCGAATATTTTGTCGATAACTTCACCAAGCCCCGGATTGTCACCTCTGCGTGCGTTATATTCTATCAAACGCGCAGCCCTCTCTTTGTTCAGAATCTGGGACAGTGTCATACCGGCCGCTGTTTCGACTGCCGATAGCGGGTCAAACGTAGAACCTGTATAACCTCCAAATAGTTCTGGCGTTTGCCCGAAAAAGGGCGGGCGTGGAGGAATGAGATTCAATATTCTTTCATCTAATAAAAGTTCGGAGGGCGCAAGGGTCTTTAATAGTGCATCGAGAGCACGGCGCTGCTCCTGAGGCGAAACGATCTCGATAGGTTTTTGTCCGTCACCGCGTAATGCGTAGAAATAGTTTGCACCGCCAACGACTTTCGAAGCCGCTTCAATTTGATAACGGTGAAACAAAAATATCGGGACAAGCGCTTCCTCCAGTGTTGCAAGTGGAGCCCCCGTGCGGATATTTTTTTCGTTAAAATTCTCTAAAGCTTTTCGTCTGATTTTCATTATTCTTTCAAGCTCATCAACTGCATTCGTCCCGTTATCCCACAAATGGGCGTAAGGATGAGCGGAGCCGGGGGGCCGGGCATCCTGATCGGTTATGTACACGATTCCACGGTCAAGTGCATCGGTAATTATCTTATCCAACGCGCTCTTTTCATCAGTATCTTTTGAAAATTCGGAATATGCCCATGCTACGGCGATATAGTCCCACTCGCCGGTCCCGTCATAATAAGCATTGGAGACGTCGATGGAACCATCGCTATTCATTTCGACGAGAGGGTGAGGATAATCCATAACACTCGCCCTTCCGTTGATACTGGCATAATAATTGTGTGGAAATCCGAGAGTGTGGCCGACTTCATGAGCGGACAACTGTCGTAATCGTGCAAGCGCCATCTCTTCCATTTCACCGGGGACGGTCGTCCCGTCTTCATACGGAGCGAGCAAGCCTTCCGCTATAAGAAAATCTTGCCGGACACGCAGAGACCCAAGCGTGACATGGCCTTTGATAATCTCGCCGGTACGCGGGTCGGTGACCCCTCCGCCGTAAGACCAGCCCCGTGTGGAGCGGTGAACCCAGTTAATAACATTATATCTTACATCCATCGGGTCGGCGCCTTCGGGCAGAATTTCTACCATGAATGCATTTCTGTAGCCAATTGCCTCAAATGCATCGTTCCACCATTGAGCGCCCTCTATCAATGCCGAGCGGACCGGTTCCGGCGTGCCGCGGTCAACATAATAAATAATGGGATCTACCGGCTCACTTATTTCAGCCGCAGGATCTTTCTTTTTGAGTCTGTGCCTTCGTGCGAACCTCTTTATTATAGGCTCACTGACCGGTGTCCCATAATCCATATATTGAATACCGCCCACACCTGATCTCGGATCGAAACTCCGTGTTTCAAATCCATCGTCTGGAAGCTTAACAAAAGAATAGTGCTGCCTGAGAGAGATGGATGTTGGGTCGGGAGCGACGCTTCTCACAAAATTACCGGGGCTGTCCGATGTAAAGGTCAACAGGACGTCAAACTCGGTATTTTCGGGAAAATTTTTTGTTTTTGGTAAATAAAACGCAGACCTCGACATATCGAATTTATAACTCCCTTGATTTGTCCTTTTCAGAGTTCCAATGACATTAAACCCGTCACGGAGTAAAAAGGGGGTAGCATCGACAAGTACGCTTTGTGAATTTTCAGCCATGATTTCGAATCCCCAGATCACGGAGGTAGCGAATGCTTCTTTGACAGCCCGCCGTTCATCCGGATTTTCGGATGTCGCACGAAAGGAGTAATTTGGCTGTATCAACAGGACTTTCGGACCATTCCTCTGAAATTTCACTATTTTTGTTCCACCCAGCCTACCGCGGTCGAGTCCCACATCATTCGATCCGAGACCGGCAGGCAATGAATATACAAGGATAAATTCCTCTTCAAACCTGCTTATTTCAATAAAAATCTTCCCGTTATTATCATTCCGGTAAAAGTTTAAAAACCCATTCTGCTTTTCAAACCCTCCCGTCATTTCAGAAATTTCAGGTAATTGGGCGTACAGCGGTGTTATAAAAAATAGGACGAAAATATAATATGTTATTTTCCGGTACATAGGATTTCCTCCTTATAAAGATACTGGTGACTATGTCAAAATCTGATACATAATAATTGGCAGAAAATTACGAGGATTTTACACACTATTCTGCGAAAAAATAGCCATAACACAGCAAATTGTCAAGATAAATAACTCTGCAAAAACAGTGATAGTAATGTGTTCGATTTTGCATTATACAGCTCTAACTTTTCTATTGTATTTTATACGCCGCAATGTTATCTTTTACATAAGTTTTAAGGTCACACCGAATTTTCCAATTTTAATGTTTCATCTTATGCTGAAGCGCATCATACTTCCATCTTTACACATCATATCAATTCTACTCATACAAATATCAACCGGCAATGCCCAAATTGCAGTAACCGCTCTTGTGAATTCAGACTATGCGAACGTTCCTGACAATTCAAATATTTTATTGTCAGGCGAATATAGAAAAATCATAGATCTGAACGGAGAATGGGAAATCAAGACAGGTTCATCAAAATCGTGGCAGAAAATCAAGGTCCCGAGTTCTTTAGACTATACCGATAAATTACTGTTTCGTAAGAATTTTATGGTGCCCGGCAATATTTCGAGCTATCATATAGAGTTGGTTGCTCTTGGGATCAATTATAATTGCACCATAAAAATCAACGGTACATATATCGGTTCCCATTCGGGCGGATACACTAGTTTTTCTTTGAATGTGCTTAATGGTTTGCTCATTCCTGAACAAGAAAATACTATAGAAATAGAAATTGATAATTCCAAAGATTCGGATATCCTTGATTTATCACGGTCCCGCCCATGGGGATGGAAACGTTATACGGGCATAATCAGAGAAATATTTTTACGGATTAACCCAAAAATCACGCTTGAGGACTGGAAAATTGACTATCAGATCGATAATGAATTCAGGAACAGTTCTGCTGTGTTAACGTTTTTATTTCAAAATCACAATCAACCTGCTGAACTCTCCGGCCAATCAACCCGCGGAGATATTGCACGGGAGGATATTCAGGAGATAGGATATTTTATAGAAATTTATAACATCGATACGGGAAAACTGGTAAAAAGTACTGCAGCTGCGCCAGAATATTTTACAATTCATCAGGTGTTACAGGATACACTTCATTTAAACTTTCAAGATGTCGCCCTGTGGACTCCGGAAAACCCTGTTCTGTATAATATGATCTTGACAATAATTCGGCCGAATCACGCAGTTGTTGACCGGTTCCAGTCACCATTTGGATTTAAAAGCGGTGTTTTCCAGGACGATGGTTTCTACTTGAACGGCAGTAAAATACCATTAAGCGGAATGTATAGGGTTGAACAACATCCTGATTACGGTATATCACTTCCCTGGGAGCAGCAAAAGGAAGACCTTATGCTTATAAAAAACCTCGGTTTTAATGTCATTCGATCAGGTCCCTATCCGAATCACCCGTATTTTTATGAACTCTGCGACAGACTCGGCATTCTTGTGCTCGAGGAATTGCCTGTTAACTATGTTACCGCAAAAAGTATGAGCTCAAAAGGGTTTATGGACCATTCATCAAAACAATTACGGGAAATGATCCGGAGAGACCGCCATCACCCTTCGATTATCGGTTGGGGACTTGGTTCAAATCTTGACGTAACCGATGCACGAACGGCAGTGTTTTTATACGAGCTTTCAAAAACTGCGCGTGCACTTGATTCACGGCCATTGTATTACTCTACGGCAATAGTCAAGAATGACAGGTGTAGAAACCTGGTGGATTTCGCATTGTTGGAATTATATGATCCCGGTATCTCCGATCTCGATACAATAATCAACTTGGTTGCATCCTCTGGAAACAGAGGACCATTATATATCGGAAGGATTGGATTTTTTGTTGCTCCGGAAGCAGATAATGAAAAATATTCCGGGTCGACATCTCCGGAACAGCAAGCGGAATATATTTCCGATCTGTTCTTGCGGAAAGACATAGAAAGCCGGGTGGGCGGTATCATTTTTTGGGGGATTTCCGACTGGCAGGACAACGCTCCGGTGCTTACGGCAGGCGCCTGGTCCGAAAATTATGTGCACTTTCAAGGGCTTCTATCAGAGCAGCGCGAACAGCGGTTCGCTTACCAGCATTTAAAATCGGCCCTGCTGGGCGGACAAATTGTACCCTTACAGTATGAAACGAACAATTTGGAAGTACAGGGCAGACTTATATATATCGGGTTTGCCATAATAATTATATTGCTGGTTGCGCTCAAACAACACCGGTGGTTCGGTCAAAATTTTAGACGGTCTCTCATTTCCCCAAAAATATTTTTTGAAGATATGCTGGACAGGAGAAACGTACATTCCTGGCAAACGGTTGTTCTTGGAATTGGTATTGCCTCAAGTTTTGCACTGGGTAGTGCGAGTATTACGTTTTATTACAGGGAAAGTGTCT
Source organism: bacterium (assembly GCA_965240425.1). Classification (GTDB taxonomy): domain Bacteria; phylum SM23-31; class SM23-31; order SM23-31; family SM23-31; genus CBDFMG01. The sequence continues at coordinate 3,547,618 of OZ251221.1, read as the reverse complement.
ATTTTGATATTCTATTATCGCAATTCTTCATTTCTAATGGTATTAAAGGCATCGTAGATTATTTGATCTGGCATCCTGTATTGAATACGGTATGTACCGTAATGCTTATGCTTGGCACAATTTGGATTATAGCTCTTTTGCATAATTATTCTCTTAAAATAACAGGTCATCGGAGGAAGTATGGAGCTTCGTTCGATATTTTAGTTTGGTCAGCTGCAAATATGGTCTTTTTACTGCCTTTTTCCATGGCATTTTATTCCGCATTACAAAATCCGTCAGCTATTCTGACTTATGTGATTATAGTTTCATCGTTCTTTGTTTGGTCGGTTTTCAGGCTTTTTCTCGCACTGAGGATAGCATTTCAATCGAAATTCTTACGTGCATTCGCGAACCTTGTTATAATTTTAGTTTTTACTTCCGGTGTAATTGTGCTATATTTTCAGACTCAACATCAATCTTTTACGTTCGTTCAGCACTATTTTAAATCGGTACATTCACAATTAGAGTAACGAGTTTATGTATTTATCTCAGGTAGACCTTGTTGGATTTAAATCGTTTGCTCATAAAACGAGTATAAAATTCGATGACGGTATTACGGCAATTGTCGGACCAAATGGATGCGGAAAAACAAATATTGTCGATGCCATCAGATGGGTTCTTGGTGAACAGAAATCATCCGTGCTGCGAAGCGAGCGAATGGAAAATGTTATATTCGGCGGGACCATGAACAGGCGCAGACTCGGTTATGCCGAAGTTGCTTTGGTTATTGAGAATACAAAAAATATTCTTCCCATCGAATATTCACAAATAATGATTTCCCGGAGGCTGTATCGGTCCGGCGAAAGTGAATATTTATTAAATAAACAGGTATGCAGATTAAAGGAAATATCGAATCTTCTTATGGACAGCGGTATGGGCGCCGACGCATATTCTATTATTGAATTAAGCATGATAGAACAGTTGTTGAATGACAGCGATGATTTTCGTAACCGGTTGTTCGAGGAGGCGGCAGGTATAACGAGATATAAAACAAGAAGACAAGAGACACTGAGAAAACTCGATGCCACAAGACAGGATTTGATTCGTGTCAAAGATATTATTAATGAGATCGAAAGAAACGTCGGTTCATTAAAATCACAAGTGAACCGCGCTAAAAAGTATGAAAAATTAAAAGAAGAGGTTGTGTCAGTTGAAAAACTATATTATGTCTGCAAACGACGTGACCTTTCAAATAGAAAAAACCCCATGGAAACCGAACTCTCTTCGCTCTCTAACAGCCTCTCCGGTCTGTCAGGAAAATTCTCTAAAGGCAAGGCCTCCTTTGAAAAAGCACAAAATAAAATCATTGAAAAGCAGGATCTTTTGGCAAAAGCACAAGACGATCTAAATCAATATTCCGATCGTGTACGGGCTGTAGACAACACAATAGCAACGCTCAAAGAACGATTGGCCGCCATGTCCGAAACTGAACGAAGATTAGAAGAGGAGCTTGCGGGATTGTCAGACAAACTGAATGATACAAACTCGAAAAGAGTACTCGCGGAGAAAGTATACGAAACAGGCAAAAATGATCTGAAATCAGCAGATGATATGCTCAAAAACTTTGAAAATGACAGGAACAAATTTCTTGTGGGGTATAAGCGCAAGAAGGAGTTGTTTCTTGAAAAAAGCCAGAAGATTTTTGATATAGTAAAGAATCTCGAAGAAACAAAACGAAAAAAAGATGCTTTGAATCGGGAAAGTCATGAAAAAAATACAAGGCTTTCCGAATTAAGAACAATCAAATCCAAATCTCTGGACAGGTTCGGGAAGCTATCCGGGAGCGTGCAAGAACATTTAGATAATCAGGGAAATCTCGAGAAGAAACTGAAAGATTTGAAGAAGGAAAAATCGTTTTTGATACAATCTCAGGAAACAATCACAAAAGAGATACTGAATTATGTTCAAAAAGAAAATGAGTTGAAAGTTTCCTATGAAGCAAATAATGCACGGGTTCAATTTCTTACAAATCTTATCGAAGAACATGGAGATTTACCGGGCGGTGTTACATCAATATTGAAAGCAAAAGAAAAACTTAAAGGAATCTTCGGCACAATCGCGGATCATATATCAGTTCCGGAGCCTTATCGGTATGCAGTAGAATCTGTATTGGGAGAACAAGCTCATTATGTCGTTGTGGATACATTAGACAATATAACGTGCGCAATTGATTTCCTGAGGTCTTCCCGAGGTGGGCGGGCAACCTTCATTGCATTGGACAGCATTAAGAACGAACCGGAAATCCCAGTTCCGAAATCTGCCGGAAAAGAGTTCAAACCAGGCATTAATATTATCGATAAAATTAATATGGACAATAAGATAAAGCCGGTAATCAAAGTGTTACTTGGAGATGTCGTGTTTGTTGATGACGAAGTACTCAGTAAGTATACACTCGATAGTCGTTCATATCATCAGCGTTTTGTAAATGCTTCGGGTGAGATTCATTCTGCAGGGTATCTCCATTCGGGAGGCAGCGCAAAAGACTCATCGACAGGAATCATAGGTAGAAATGAAAGGTTATCCGAACTCCGGAAATTAATTAAAAAAATTGAATCGCAATTAGAAGTTATTAATTCAGCGTTGAAGAACGGCGATGAGAAAAATGAGGTTTTATTAGATACTATATCGAAAAATGCTCAGAGTTTGGAGTCGGTTTCGGGTGAATTGGAGTCTGTGAACCGTAGTCTGGATATCATGCGCTATGAAAAGGAGCAGATTGAGCAAGAACTGGAAAAATTAGATTCAGAAGCAAAACAAGCAGAACTTTTTAAAAAGGATTTTTCCAGTTTGAAAGAACTTGACAGGGAAATTTTCGAACTGCAAAAGAATCAAGATAAATTGCAAGACGAAAGCGCCGTTTTTCAATCGGAAGTGAAAGCGTTGGAATCTGAACGAGACAGTATCGAAATAAAGTATTCGGATTACAAAGCACAATCAGCCCGATTTAAAGAAGCCCTGTTGAGCAGTCAGAAAGATTCCGCAAGGCTTGATCTGTTCTTGAGAGAGATAGAAAACGATATACAGGAACGGAAGATCGCTTTGCAAGAGACGCAAGAGCAGAAAAAAGAAACAAATAAAAAAATTGAAGAGCATAACGAAACTCTTGAAAATCTTGTCAATGAACAGCACAATTACGAAGAAAAGGTTTTGGTCAGCAGGGAAGAGTTACATGCCTTTCAGGAAGAAAAACGGTCCGAATTTGACGGTTTTATGACTGTGGAGAATGAGATGGCAGGTCTGAGGGACAGAATCCAAAATCAAAAAACAGATTTACTTGAAATTCAAAATAAATTGGATTTTCTTGATGAAAGGATGAGAGAAAAAGGCATTGATATAAAAACGATAGTATACGAGAACGGAGATTACGACCAGGATGAATTGGATCAAAAAAAACAGCGACTGATACAAAAATTAGAGGCAATCGGCCCGGTCAACTTAGAAGCTCTTGAAGAATATAACAGGGAAAAAGAGCGGGTACAATTCCTGATAAATCAATCACATGACCTTGAAGATGCGGAAAAAACTCTCATTGAAACAATAAACAAAATAAATCACACGGCACATGAAAGATTTGTTCAGACATTTCAACTGGTAAAAGATAATTTTAAATCTGTATTTGGCAGTTTTTTCGGCGAAGGCGAAGCCGATTTGCAAATAGTGGAAACCGATGATCCGATCAATTCAAAAATAGAAGTGTTTGCACAACCGTTCGGGAAAAAGGTTCAGTCCATAGCGCTTCTTTCGGGAGGCGAGAAATCGCTGACGGCTTTAGCTATACTGCTTGCCATTTACAAAGTGAAACCGAGTCCGTTTTGTATCCTGGACGAAGTAGATGCGCCTTTGGACGATGCAAATATTTCCAGGTTTATTGCCATGCTGAAAAAATATTCCTTTGATACTCAGTTCATTGTTGTTACACATAATAAAAAGACCATGGAAGCCGCCCATAATCTTTACGGCGTTACTATGGAAGAATCTGGTATATCCAAATTGATATCTGTCAGGATGAATCATGAAGACAACAGCACAAAAACAGATGAAATTGATCCGGCTGCGGAAATAGTGGGGGCTCATTGACATTCATACATTTCTTTCTTCAGAAAATTCATTATTAGGGAATGAATATGTCCGACCAAAATATTCAATTTTCGCAAAAATCTTACAACGATCTGTGCATCCTTACCATTCACGAAAGAAGCCTCCGATACGGATAAGGCCCCCGTTTTCAAAACAGAGCTTCTACGGTTGATAGCAGGAGGTGCAAAACATTTATTGATAAATATGAGTGAGGTCGATACAATTGATAATTCCGGCATGGGAGCGCTCACATTCGGAAAACGCCAGCTTGATGATATGGGAGGCAAGTTTTCTCTTTGCTGCCTGCGGGAAAGTGTTTTTTCGTTTCTTCGTATCGCCAATTTGGGGAGGGTGTTTCCTATTATATGAAACAGAGGAAATTGCCGTGAAGGAATTGGCGTCCGATTGATTGCCGGGTGAAAAGTTAAAAAAGTTCACTATGACATTTCATGATTTAAATCAGCGTTACAACCGTATTCAATTCTCATATATATGAAGAGACTGAATATTAAATTTAATCTTGCATTCAAACATTCAAGTAATTATATTGATATGCGGAATCTGACTATATAATAACTATAATCACAAAAGAATAAGTAGTAATTACATGGCAGCTGAAAAAAGTGAAACGATTTCTGTCAGAGTTCATGGTGTTACCGCGGACCCGACGACAAATCAATTCTTAATGCTTCTCATTGATGATGTGGGAAAACGTCTTTTGCCAATTGTTATCGGACAGTGGGAAGCGCAGTCGATTGCCTGGAACATGCAGGGAGTTGAAATGCAGCGCCCGCTCACACATGATCTACTCAAAACCGTGCTGAATTCGGCAGATCTTGAAATAAAGCAGATCTTGATAAACGACTTAAAAGAGAATACTTTTTATGCCAAAATCGCGCTAAAGAACAATGGCGACACCATTGACATTGATTCCCGTCCTTCGGATGCTGTCGCTATAGCTCTTCGAATGAAAGCGCCAATTTTCGTCGCATCTCAAGTTATTGAAAAAGCGGCGGTTAAAATTGATGATGAGAGTCAATTTGAAGTATCGGAAATGTCGTTACTGAATGAGCAGCTTCAAAAAGCCGTAGAGAGTGAAGATTATGAAAATGCGGCTCTCATTCGCGATAAAATCCAGAACATAAAATCAAAAGAGGGCAGCGACAAAAAACCCGATACCGATACCAATTGATATGCTATTTCAAAGGCAATAGCTCGTCAATATATGTTTTTCAAGCAGCCGGATCATGATTTTGTTATAAATGATTCGGCTTTTTATGTTTTTGGAACAAATATTTTGAAAATTTTCATTATTAGACTCTTCTGTAAAGTCCTGCTCTTATTTGCCGTTCCCGGAATGATATTCGCCCAGAGCGTAGCGAAATTTGCCGGTGAATTTTTAGCTATCGGTGTCGGAGCGCGTCCACAGGCCCTCGGAACCGCATTTGCTGCACTTGCGGATGATGGAACGGCTACTTATTGGAACCCGGCCGGAATTGGACAGCTCAAACAGCTTCAAGTATCTGTGATGCATGCCGAACAGTTTGCAGGAGAAGTGAATTACGATTTTGCCAGCTTAGTATTGCCGTTTCAAAAAAAAAGTACATTTGGAATTAGTGTAGTGCGCCTTGGAATCGATGGGATTCCCGATACGAGAAATGCTCTTATCGATACAATCCAATCTAATGGAAGAATTGATGAGGGCGAGCGACTCAATGTGGATGCCATAACTTTTTTTTCAAACACTGATTATGCTTTTTATTTCAGTTATGCCCACGAAAAATCAAGCTCAACATATTTTGGTACCAATGTCAAAGTAATACGGAGAAACATCGGTGACAATTCGGCCTGGGGAATAGGATTTGATGCGGGTTTTCTGTCTCACATTGGAGATTTCTCATATGGTGCAAACCTGATGGATGTTACATCTACCGTAGTTGCCTGGGACACCGGTAAACGGGAATTGATCTCTCCTACCGTAAAAATAGGATCGGCATATACATTCAGCACCTCATCATTGCCCTTTACGATTATCCCTGTTTTCGACAGCGATATACGGTTTGAAAACAGAAGAACAGCATCACGAGTGAACATTGGCTCGGTTAGTTTAGATTTCCATTACGGCCTGGAACTCAAGTACAGATCTCTTATAGCCATCAGAGTCGGCTTCGACGATATAAAAAGGATTGCATTTGGGCTTGGTGTACACCTGAAGCAGTTAGTCGTCGATTATGCGTTTACCAGTTTTGACGATTTCAATGAATTGGGAAACTCACACAGACTGTCATTATCGTTTGATATTCGGTCCAACCGATTCGGCCGCCAACAGACTCAAAGACCAGTAATTCCTTTTTCTGTGAATTAGTGAAAGTTCCGAATATAACAAACTGAGCAAATAAGTTTATGAAAAACTTATTGACATTTGGCTAAAATATATGTAAAATTGACATCTGAAAATCAATCAGAAAAATATAAAAATCTAATATTTAAAAAATTCAAGACGTACTATGTAAAGCAGGAAATATAAAGCGAATACGTGGGAGGATATTTGTTATGGTGAAATTGTACATTGATGGCGGTATTTTTATGCACCCTATTTTGGTAATACTTGTATTGGGTATAGCGATCGCTTTATGGAAAGGATACGATCTCTTTATGGCATCCGTTAACACACGAAAATTCATGATAAAAATAAAGAATTCTCTTCAGGATGGCGGGATTCAGCAGGCTACAGATTTGTGTTCCAACACCCGCGGACCAGTTGCATCGATTTTTCACGCCGGACTTTTGCGTTCGGGACGGGGTGTTGAACAAGTTGAAAAAAGCATTATGAGTGCCGGAACTGTTGAAATGGCTTTTCTCGAACGCGGCCTCATTTGGCTTTCAACTATTTCCGCTATTGCTCCAATGCTTGGTTTTACCGGTACGGTGTGGGGCATGATCGTTGCCTTTGAAAACATTGCAGCTGCAAATGATATCAGTCCCGCAATCGTTGCCGGAGGTATATCCCAGGCATTGCTGACCACTCTTTTCGGGCTTGTTGTAGCAATGATTATTCAATTCTTCAACAATCTTTACGTTTCGCGTATTGACAAAATTATCATCGATATGGAGGAAAGCTCTGTCGGTCTTGTCGACAGTCTGATCGAAATGGAAAAAACGGCAGCGTAACCGGAGGGAAATTGCATGTTAGGTGAAAAACGGCCCAAAGAAGCTGGAGATATACCGACAAGCTCAATGGCTGATATAGCATTTCTTCTGTTAGTATTTTTTCTTGTCACGACAACTATCAACACAGACAAAGGTATACCGTTACTATTACCGCAATGGGGCGACCAGCTTAATATTCCGAAAGAAAATATCGTAAATCTTCTGATCAACGCCGGAGGTGAAGTCATGGTCGCTGAAGAAATGACTCCTGTCCCGCTGATCGAGCAAAATATTAAGGCGAGACTTGCAGCAAATGATCTACTGATAGTATCGATTAAACCTGATAAAGAAACGGAATATGAAACGTTTATCGAAGTTCTTGACCAGGTAAAGTTGTCCGGCGCAACTCGTATATCGATTGCTGAAATTGATCAATAGGAGATTATCTCAGTGAAATTTGCTCGAAAATCCGAAGTTAAATCAGAAATATCCACTGCGTCAATGCCGGATATCGTATTTATGCTCCTGTTTTTCTTTATGGTCACGACCGTTCTCAGGCAATTTACCGGACTTGTTGTCGATTTGCCTGATGCTGAAATGATAGAAAAAATTGAAAGCCGTCGACATACAAGCTATCTTTGGATCGATGTTTCCGGTGCAATGTCTTTTGACGATTTTCCGGTCAGTCCTGATGAAGGATCGTTGTATCAGGCTGCATATAACAGAAGAAGCCAGGATTTTCAACTTTTGATGTCGCTCAAATATGACCAGCGAGTAACTATGGATACCATAGCGAAAGCTAATAATGAACTACGCAAAGCAGGCGCTCTTCGAGTAAATTTTGCAACTTCTGTAAAAGTACGGTGAATAAGTTGAACTTTTTTGCTTTTGTGTCGTTACGTAAGTAGAGAATTGGGAAAAGACGCAACGTTTTCGAACTTAAACTTGAGGATTCTTCATGAAAATTAATCCAAAAGTGAATATGAAGATCAAGGCACGGAAAACTTTTGAATATTGCATGGTGCTGTCCCTACTCGTGCATCTTGGTCTTTTTCTTGCTTTCAAGAATTTTGAAGGCGATGAATTAGATTTTGAAAATGTTCAAAAGATTATTGAAGTCGAAGATATCCCGGAAACGGAACAGATTAAACGTCCACCCCCGCCTACGGCTCCTGCTCTTCCCGTTGAATCCGAGGATGAAGATTTGCTTGAAGATATTACCATTGATGAAACAGACCTTGTCAACTTCACACAGTTTAGCGCTCCCCCGCCGCCGCCTGTAGCGGAAGAAGAGATACCTGACTTTTTGCCCCTTGAAGACCAGCCACAGATTATTGGAGGTTTAAGTGCAATTCAGAGAAAAGTTGTGTATCCTGCTCTTGCAAAAAAGGCAGGAGTGGAAGGCCTTGTACAGATAAAGGTTCTTGTTAGTGAAGAAGGAGTCCCGATCGATTTCCAGGTCTTGAGATCACTTGGGAGCAGTGGATGCGATGAAGCTTCAATTAATGCAATCAAAACTGTCCGGTTTGTACCTGCAAAACAAAGAGGCAGGCCGGTTAAATTCTGGATGAGTATTCCAATCAGATTTCAACTTTCCAAGGGCGGCGAATAGAAATACTACGAAAAATGAAATTAATAGAACATTGTGCTCATAATTTTGTAATAAAAAGAGGCAGTATTAAAAACTGCCTCTTTTTTTTTACTTTTTCATTTTATGATTGCGTTGACTGATACTATGCTTCCAAAGCAATTCAATATTGCCCGCAGATCGCCAAAACATCCTAAGGTGGACAATAGGGATAGGGGAGAATTACTTTTTCATATCGGATTGATAGTGTCTTTGGTAATTATTATAGCACTTACTATAATATTTCAAAGAGATGCAAACTTCAACTCTGTATCTCCGTACATAAAAACGAATTTCACCTTTATCGCTGAAGATATTCCCGAAACCAGACAGACAATAGTGCCGCCACAGCCCCTGTTGCCGACTATACCTGTTGTTTCCGAAGAGATAGAACTGCCTCTTGAAGAACTTGAATATCATGTAGAGGTATATGATTTTTATTTTTCATCGGAATTGCCATCAACCCCCTTTGAATCATCGAATATATCCACCGGACCGCGTCCTTTAGAGGAATCGATACCTCGATTTCCTCAATCTGAAATTAATAAAGGAAGTGAGGGTAGCATTGAAGTACTGCTATATATCGACGCTCAAGGTAATGTAACGAATGCAGATATAGTCAGCAATTCTACCGATAGTAAAAAATTAGAGGAATTGGTCCTTCAATCGGCCCTAAAAAGTAAATACCGTGCGGCAAGAGATAAAAATAATAGACCGGTTGCCTCGCGGACAACTCGAACATATTCATTCAAACGACAAGAAGAATAAAAAAATGAAACGTCGAAATAGTTTAATGAAAATCTGCACATATGTATTAGCCTGCGTAATTTTGTTGAGTTGTTCGCGCAGTAAGGAATTAAGATCCACGGAGGTTGACACTGGTCCTCCCGAAATCAAATATGAACCGGAAAATCCGGCGTCCTCCGGAGACTTTCCGCCGCCTGAAGCGGGGGAACGGGATTTTTACAAGATTCAGGTTTTGGCCACCAACAGTTTTGAGCGTGCGCAGGATGAAAAAATAAAACTGATGAGCTATACCGATAAAACCATTTATATCACCAGTGAAGATGTGTTATGGAAAGTGCAGATAGGTGATTACATTTCACGAAAAGAATCTGAAATGGAGCGCGATCAACTTCGCGGATTGGGTTGGATAGATGCATGGATTATGAATTATAGAGCATCCGTTATCCAAACGGAGATACAATCAGACGAAGCAGAAATGCCCGATGAATCGGAAGAATCGTACTATTATACCGTCCAGCTTGTTGCAACCCGGAGCAAGGATAAAGCAGAGGGAACTGTTTCAAAATTTATTGGTTCTTAAAATATCTGATGCGATGCTTCTGAATGAAAACGATCTTTTGAAAATTCAAGCCGGGACATTTCAAAATTATTCGGAAGCAGCGGAAACATTAATAAAATACCGGGAATTTGGTTTTGCGGATTCCTGGATAACCAAACATCCTAATTAAGGCTGCCGTTAGCTATAAAAAACCTAGAGCAACACCGAAAAAATATCAATTTTCTTTCTAAGTAATATTTTTTGCCGTTAATAAGGAACTTTAAAGGCAAGAGATATGTTGTCATGATTGCTATGCGGCTCCCGATTTATATGAAAGATGGCACAAAATTATGTGGGAAAGCATTGAAGAAAAACGCGAAGCATTTGAGACAGAAGCATTACAGTACATGGATGCGCTTTACAATTCCACCCTTAAATTGACTTTTGACGAAGAAAATGCAAAGGACTTGATTCAAGAAACTTACTATAAAGCCTTTCGTTTTTTCGGTCAATTTGAGCCGGGCACAAGTTGTAAAGCCTGGTTATACAAAATATTAAAAAACACGTTTATAAATAAATATCGAAAGAAAATTAAGCAGCCCAATCTTGTAGACTATGAATCCATTGAGCCATTTTTCGATCTTATCAAAGATAAAGACCATTTCGATTCAAAATCTCTTGATGATGATATTGCAAACAATTATGTAAGTGATGACGTGAACGGAGCTCTTTCAAAGCTGTCATACGAATTCAAGATGGTGATGATATTATCCGACATTGAAGGGTTCTCGTATAAAGAAATAGCAGCAATTATGGAATGTCCGATCGGGACCATCCGGTCGCGATTATCAAGAGCCAGAAAAATGATGTTTAAATTTCTGCTGAATTATGCAAAACAAGAGGGCTATTATCAAGAAGAGCGGTGATTATGAATTGCAGAACAATCAATGAGCTTATTTCTCCCTACATTGATCATGAACTGACGCCGGATGTTCAAGCGCAGGTCGACGAGCATATTGAGAAATGCCAGGATTGCAGAACGGAAATGAAAGTGCAGTTGGGGGTTCATCGTCTTATTGATGAAAAATTGGATCGCATACCTGCTAGTCCAGAATTAAAACGGGAGATCATAAACAAAATTGCAGCATCGAAAAGTTACAATCCGTTTGGGCTGTTTAAAACAGTTCACTTGTCATTTAAACCCGTTACGGGTATTGCAATTGCTGCAGCGCTGCTGTTGGGAATAATTTTAAGCTCCGATATTTCCAATTTCTTATCTCAGCAGGAAGAACCCGTTGCGTCAATTTCAAAAATAACAGTGTCTTCATCTATAATACCTGACGGTATCCAGGCACGTGTTGTGGGGGAACTCGTTTGTGTAGGATGTTTCCTGAAAGATCAGTACAATGCCGACCATGATTGCGACCTTGAGGGACACAAAATGGGATTTCTGAGCAATGATGGTAACGTCTGGTCATTTACTCATAAAGTACAGGCGGAAGAATTGGTAGAGAATGACAATCTTACCGGCAGCAAGGTAGAGATTGACGGTCAGCTTTTTTATAGCGCTCATTATATCGATGTAGACAATTATAGATTTCTTGAAAATAATTGAAATAGCGAAATAAAGAGTATCTCAACTAAAATACTATTAATCTATCAGTATAATTCTGTAACAAGCATATTTGAAATTATTTCTTACCAGTTTCGTAATCTTTTTTATTACAATCCATTCTCTACACCCACATATTTTCATAATGCACACGCCTCAAACATAGTAATTCGTAAAATTCAATTAGCTTTTATACAAAGGATTTTAAAAAAATTCTTGACAATTTAATCATAATTTATGTAGTGTATTTACAAATAGAACATACAAAATAAACATAACAATAAAGTGTAATCGATATGAAACGCAAAGTATTCTCAACATAACAGGCAGCAGATATTTATAATACAAGCTTCATGTCTGTCAATAGATGGACCTATTCAGGAATGCTTAAATTCTACAAAACACCGGGAGGACATCATAGAATTATAAAAGTTGAATTAATACGATTCATGAAGGAAAATAATATCCCCTTCATCGATGAGATGTATCGGAAAATGTGTCGGTTCAGAAGTTGTTGTTACAAAAATTTTAGGTAAACATGTTGTTTTAAGAATGATCCGTGCAGGTGTAAAAGGTTATTGATCTTGCCCTCAAGAGTTAAGCCAGGTATTATATTAGTATAGTGATTACTTTGCACGAAAGGAGCAAGATCAATGGCACGTAGAATTCACACATCAGAACAAATTATCCACAAGCTTCGAGAGGCAGAAGTACTGCTCGCTCAAGGTCAGTCGGTTCAACAAGCTGCTCGCCAGATTGAGGTTACAGAGCAGACCTATTATCGTTGGCGAAAGGAGTATGGTGGTCTTCGGGTGCATCAGGCGAAACGATTTAAAGCGTTAGAGAGAGACTATCCGCCTGAAACGCCTGGTTGCCGAGAAAGAGTTGGATATTCAAATCCTCAATGAGACTCTGGCGGTTGATGCAAAAAACTTCTGAGCCCGGCGAAGTGACGGGAGGTGGTGCAGCATCTTTGCACGACTCTCGAGATCTCGCAGCGCCGGGCCTGTACCGTGTTGGGAGTACCGCGCAGCACTCATCAATATCGCCCGATTTCTCCTTCTGATGAAGCCGGTGTTAGTGTAACGTATGGTCTGAGTTGGCCACGCAGTATGGTCGGTATGGTTATCGACGAATTACCGCACTGTTACAGCAAGAAGGCTGCAAGGTCAATCATAAGAGAGTGGAGCGTTTGTGGCGTCGAGAAGGATTAAAAGTTCCCCGGAGGCAGCCGAAGCGCAAACGGTTATGGCTCAATGACGGTTCGTGTATTCGGCTGCAACCTGCGTACCGGGATCATGTCTGGAGTTATGACTGCATGCAAGCACGAACCCGAGAGGGAAGGAGCTAGCGTTTGTTAACAATATTAGATGAATACAGTCGGGAGTGTCAGGCAATTGTGGCAGGCAGGAGGCTGACTCACAATGACGTCATAGAACATCTTGCAACACTGTTCGTGCAGCGAGGAGTTCCGGTTCACCTGAGAAGTGATAATGGCACAGAGTTCACTGCTCAAGCGGTCCGGACATGGCTCATGCGCCTGGGAGTAAAAACATTGTATATTGAACCAGGCAGTCCATGGGAGAACGGGTATAGTGAGTCGTTCAATGGCAAACTGCGTGATGAAGTGCTCAACCGGGAAATCTTCAATACAGTACACGAAGCAAAAGTGCTTGTGGAACGCTGGCGAAATGAGTATAATCATAAGAGACCGCATAGTGCCCTTGGATACCGGCCACCCGCCCCCGAGGCAGTTATACCACCGGATTCGGTCTCAAGGCCAATGGATAATACAACAATGAATATATCGATGAATTGACTAACTTAAAAAATGACCCAAACATTAGGGGCAGGTCAAAATCTCTTCTGACTGTATGGCAACTCTTTTTCGTATATATTCCTTTTATATTTTGGTTTTCGAGAAAATTTGATGATCTTAACTTTTTAAGTTCAACTAAGATATCCAATACCGAAACCATTCTTTCGTTTATTTTTTGTTCCTGAATTACTTTTGTTCTTTGTAAATAACGAATGTAATCCATGAACATTAACTCTTTCATTTTAGACAATGCTCTTTTTTTTATTCTATTTAATTCTTTAAGATAACCGTTTGATGCAAAGTCTAAAAAAGGCATAACATTTAAAGTGACACTAACATTTCTTAAATTATCAATATATTGATTTCTGTGAATTGAGAAATGATTTGCAGAGGGTGTTCGAGGCAGGCGTTGAAAATCCGGGAGGCGCTCAAGAGGAATCAAAAAATGCAGCCCGAAGAACGGCTCGTCTTACACGGCGGGGTTATAAACGAAAACTGATGAAACGCTCCCGCCTCATAACCCTGCTGTAGCGTGGACGAGGGTAGCTGCGGTCTTTTCATATGTGAGGATACTTTGCGGGCTACTAATGGTCCATGTCTTGGGCAAGCCTCCAAATCCTAAAACCCTCCAGGCTGACACATAGAGATTTTCTTCCTCGAACAACAGGTTATCAGATATGGCATTTCAGGCTCAGGCTGAAACCGAACAGTTTCATGTCGTCTGTCATGATGGTGCCCGCTACCGGTTCGCTCCCGTCCCTGCGCACATTCGGCGCGTGGCTACGCAATGGATCCCATACTGCCGCTCCCTCGTCGCTCTGGAATGATGAGAAGCTACCCCAGCGGCCCTTCACCCCTAGAGACACAGACTCCGTGAGTTCGTAGTCCACTCCGAACAGCACCTGATAACTAAACTGCGTGTCGGAAAGTAACGATTCGGCAACACTGGTCGTTGCTGCAAGGTTCCGGCGGATCTCCTCGACGTTGGGCAGCCCCTCTCCGGTGGAGATCGCAGTGGGGTCGGCGTTCCTGGCCCACACACTGGAGTATCCCATCTTGGTATAACCGATACCCATACCCAACCCGATATAGGTGGTGACCCGGGTCATGTTGGTGAAGTCCAGATACAGATTCCCGAACAGGTTGTGCCCGGTGAGGGTGCCTATGCGGTCAGTCGCCTTCTGGATTTCCTGTTGAATCTTGTCGCCGGAGGCTCCGGTGGCGGTGTAAACGTCGGCGGTCTGGTTATATTGGGCGGCTCTATAGAAGTATTCAAACTCTGGCCGAAGGCGGACCCTCATCCCGTCCGGGTTGTTCTCTCCTATTCGATACCCCAGCACAAATCCGGACAGAATGCCCCTGGCGCTGTTAAACGTGTTGCCCCAGTCGTCCCCGACCCCGCGATTCGAATCCGTGCATCCAGCGACATCCGCGTACAGCGGGTTGATGTACTCGTCACATACGCTGGCCCGGTCGTTGCTACTCCCTGTGGTATTCATTTCTGAGGAGAAGTTCATGCCCATTTCAAAACCGAAATACAGTCCCTGACCGTGCGCACTACCCGGAGCGAAAACCAACATCGCAACCAGGGGGATCAACAGGAGATGAACACGTTTCATAAAGTCTTTCATATCAGCCTCCTCTATTGCAATTATATACTTGAAAGGACAAATATTAATAAAAAAGCCGGTAATTTAGTTGCCGGCTGTGGTTTTAAATGGCTATCTATAAAGTATCATTTCTTATCGAGCGATTTCATTGCTTCCCATATGATCTCGTTATTTTCTCTTATCTTTCTAAAGGTAAAGGGGGGCTTTATTTGCTCTCTCTTCAAGCGACCATGAAGAGTCCGTGTGGATCGGCTCTACTGCCTCAGAAATAACGCCTTGAAACGCTTGTGCAAGTTCTAAAGACGCTTCCATTTAAATTTGTATTAGTCATTGTGCCTCCTGTGGTGGGGACAGGATATACTATAGTCTGCCCTCTATGTCAAGTATTTTTTCATTATATCGAATAAAATATCTATCTAATTAAATCTTGATACGTTAACCAACCGCCACAGTTTGCTAACAGCAGATTAAACCTGTTTTCTTCTGTTTCTTTTTTTGTGTTATAGCGACAACTGAACTCTTTAAGATACATATCTAAGTGTTTCTCGCTAACAAAGTGGTAAATCCCTACGATTCCACGCTTGAGTAATGAAAAGAACCCTTCAATCGTGTTTGTATGGGTGTCGCCGATGACGTATTTACCTTTTGAGTGCTTCACAAAGTCATGTTTGAACAATGAAGAGAGGCTCGTATATGATTGAAACTCATCGGTAATTAATTTGGATCCGGTAACAGCATGAGTGGTAACTTTTTCCATGATCGTATCGGTCTTACTATCAACAATTTTCATAGCTTTGAGGTTGCCTTTTCTCTCGACCATGCCAAGAACAGGGGTTTTTGTTGTGGTATTTCTGCCCTGTGTCCCTTTTGTTCTCTTATCGGTGTGTTTATTTTGCTCTTTACCGCCTATATACGTCTCATCTACTTCGAAAATATTCTTTAACTGCTTACCAAAAGACCCCGTATTGCTTGAATGTCTCAATCTATGAAGCATAAACCAAGCGGTCTTCTGTGTAACGCCGATGTCTTTACTCAACTGGATTGAAGAAATCCCTTTTTTATGTGAAGTTACTAAGTATATTGCAAGACACCACTTCTGTAACGGTAATGCGCTGTCTTGAAAAATTGTTCCAACTTTTACCGTGAATTTCTTAAGGCAATCTGAACATTTGAACGTTTTCCCGTCTTTAAGCTCGTAAATTTTAGAACATGAACCGCAATGGGGACAATAGGGATCCCCACCCCAACGTACTAATTTTAAGTGATCTAAACAAGCCTCTTCACTCGAAGACACCTGCATAAGCTCTATTACGTTCTTAAATTTCTCTTGTGTCTTCATTATTTTAGTACCCTATATTGTTTGATTTAATATAATATACAAAATAAAACTTGTCCTGTCAAGTGTATAATTACCCTAAAACATAATCAGTAGCCGACAGTAGCTGACAAATATTGTATAAATTGTAATATATTCCAAGCAAATGTAAGTATACCTTTCTAATTTGTTGACCTTGCCCCCACAAGTTGATCCAGATAGTATATGAGTACAGGGATTAGATTGAAAAGAAAGGAGCAAGATCAATGGCACGTAGAATTCACACATCAGCACAAATTATCCACAAGCTTCGAGAGGCAGAAGTACTGCTCGCTCAAGGTCAGTCGGTTCAACAAGCTGCTCGCCAGATTGAGGTTACAGAGCAGACCTATTATCGTTGGCGAAAGGAGTATGGTGGTCTTCGGGTGCATCAGGCGAAACGATTTAAAGCGTTAGAGAGAGAGACTATCCGCCTGAAACGCCTGGTTGCCGAGAAAGAGTTGGATATTCAAATCCTCAATGAGACTCTGGCGGTTGATGCAAAAAACTTCTGAGCCCGGCGAAGCGACGGGAGGTGGTGCAGCATCTTTGCACGACTCTCGAGATCTCGCAGCGCCGGGCCTGTACCGTGTTGGGAGTACCGCGCAGCACTCATCAATATCGCCCGATTTCTCCTTCTGATGAAGCCGGTGTTAGTGCAACGTATGGTCTGAGTTGGCCACGCAGTATGGTCGGTATGGTTATCGACGAATTACCGCACTGTTACAGCAAGAAGGCTGCAAGGTCAATCATAAGAGAGTGGAGCGTTTGTGGCGTCGAGAAGGATTAAAAGTTCCCCGGAGGCAACCGAAGCGCAAACGGTTATGGCTCAATGACGGTTCGTGTATTCGGCTGCGACCTGCGTACCGGGATCATGTCTGGAGTTATGACTTCATGCAAGCACGAACCCGAGAGGGAAGGAGCTAGCGTTTGTTAACAATATTAGATGAATACAGTCGGGAGTGTCAGGCAATTGTGGCAGGCAGGAGGCTGACTCACAATGACGTCATAGAACATCTTGCAACACTGTTCGTGCAGCGAGGAGTTCCGGTTCACCTGAGAAGTGAAAATGGCACAGAGTTCACTGCTCAAGCGGTCCGGACATGGCTCATGCGCCTGGGAGTAAAAACATTGTATATTGAACCAGGCAGTCCATGGGAGAACGGGTATAGTGAGTCGTTCAATGGCAAACTGCGTGATGAAGTGCTCAACCGGGAAATCTTCGATACCTTACACGAAGCAAAAGTGCTTGTGGAACGCTGGCGAAATGAGTAAAATCATAAGAGACCGCATAGTGCCCTTGGATACCGGCCACCCGCCCCCGAGGCAGTTATACCACCGGATGCGGTCTCAAGGCCAATGGATAATACAACAATGAATATATCGATGAATTGACTAACTTAAATAGTGGCCCAAACAATTGGGGCAGGTCATTGTCAAGTGATTATTACAAGGTTGATACGTTAAACAAAAAAACCCCGACCATGGCAGCCGGGGTACAAAGCGTGAGCTCTTCGCGCCCATTACTATTGAGTAAAGAGCACTTATTATGATAAGCTTTCAAGAATTACTTATATTTTAACTTAATATAGCGTTATTATTTATAGAATGCAAGAAAAAAACAACGACACAGGAGAATGAACCATGGCGACTATTCTCGGCCTCGATCTCGGGTCAAACTCGATAGGTTGGGCGTTTGTCGATACAACGGACAATAAAATTACCGCCGCAGGGGTGAGGGTGTTCGCGGAAGGCGTTGACAATCCGGGAGGCGCTCAAGAGGAATCAAAGAATGCAGCCCGAAGAGCGGCTCGTCTTACACGGCGGGGTTATAAACGAAAACTGATGAAACGCTCCCGCCTCATAACCCTGCTTCGGAAGTCGAATATGTTTCCCAATCGAAGTGAGTGTATTCCGGATTATTATATGATGAACCCGTATGAGCTCAGGCGGACGGGACTCTACGAAGAATTGACACCGTGTCAATTCTTCGTAGAGTCCTGCTCCATATTAACAAACGGAGGGGGTTCCTGTCAAACAGGAAAACCGATACAAAAGACGACACTAAAATCTTCAAGGGATATGAAGACAAGATCGGCATAACCGAAACACAGGAAGCTATCGGGGAAGACGGATTTAAAACGCTTGGAGAATATCTCGCCAGTCTTGATCCGCATGCAGTAAGACGCCGAAACAGATTCACCCTCAGGAAAATGTACCGGGACGAATTCTCGTGCTTATGGAATACACAAAAGTCCTGCAATCCAAACCTCTATACCGATGAATTGAAAAAAAATCTTGAGAAAATCATTTTTTATCAGAGACCGCTGAAGTCGCAAAAACATTTAGTGGGAAACTGCAGTCTCGAACAGAGCAAGAAAGTCGCCCCGAAGAGTTGTCCCATCTTCCAGCAATTTCGTATTCTTGAACAGCTGTCGCGTATTCGCATCACTCTCCGTGAACAAGACTGGCATGACCGGCCATTGAGCGATGCTGAGTGGTCTGATCTGCGCAAAGAACTCGATGCAAAAAAAGAACTCACTTTCAGCAAAATCCGAACATTACTCAATCTTCCCGATGAAACCTATATTAATTTAGAAGAGTATGGTAAGCTCATCGGAAACAAAACCGCCGAACAACTTGTGAAAGCAATTGGGAAAAGCCGGTGGCACACTATGGGAGACGAGGAAAAATTTAGACTATGGCACCTATTCTATTCCGCTGAAGATCATGACACGCTTGGCCGCTATCTACAACAACACTGGGACGTTACAACCGAGCAGCGGGATCACGCTGCAGAAGTTTCATTTGAAAAAGAATACGGGAGTTACAGCACACGAGCACTGAAAAAAATCAACCCCCACATTGCACCCGGCGTATCGGTGACGGAGGCGGCCGAAAAAGCCGGATACATAAAACCGGGAATGTCCCGGAAACACGACCGGCTGCCCGCTCCGGAAAATCTCAGAAACTCCATCGTGATGCGAGCGCTGAATGAACTGCGGCATGTAGTCAATACGGCGCTCGATGCCTGCGGAAGACCTGATATGATCCGGATTGAGCTTGCCCGGGAGTTGAAAAATCCAAAGAAAAAACGCCGTGAAGAGCGAATAAAGCTGCTGAAGCGGCAGCGGAAAAATGAAGAAATACACAAACGGCTCAAAGATGAGCTTGGTTTCCAGAGCCCGACAACCGAAGACGTCCATAAATATTGTCTCTGGGAAGAATGCGGTAGCGATAGGCTCTGCCCCTATACCGGAAAGACAATATCATTGGCAATGCTTTATTCCGGTGAATTCGAAATCGAGCATATTATTCCTTATAGTAAGAGCCTTGATAATTCCCTCTTTAACAAGACGCTTTGCCATGTAAACGAGAATAAGCGTAAAGGAAATAAGACGCCGTACGAAGCCTACGCTGGAGACCAGCAGCAATATAACGAAATCCTCATGCGGGTGCGAAAATCTGCCATGAACAGGGGAAAACAAAAACTATTCATGGATACGGAATTAAAAGATGATTTTATCGCGCAGCAGTTAAACGACACGCGGTAGATAAGCCGGAAAGCGATGGAATACCTCGCTCCGGTCGCAGAAAAAGTGCAGTCAGTAAAAGGCGGTTCAACCGCGCTTCTTCGGAGATATTGGGGACTCGACTCGATTGTAGGCGATAGGAATGTAAAAAGCCGGGACGACCATCGGCACCACGCCGTCGATGCAGTTGTCGTTGCGTTGACCGACCCCAAAAAGTTGCATGAGCTGAGCGTATATCACAAATACCGGCGTGAACCGAAGCAGGAGCGGTACCCGCCGCCGTGGGATAATTTCTGGAGTGATGTCGATGCGGTGATCCGGAATATTTTCGTTTCGCACCGCTTCAAAAGAAAAACAACCGGAAAGCTCCATGAGGAAACATTGTACGGTCTGGTAGCCGCACCGGATGGAGACAAAAAACCAGTTGTCCGAAAGCCATTGGTAAATATGACACCCAATCAGTTGAGCGGAATAGTCGACGCAGTCGTTAAACAGCAGGTCTTTGACCGGCTGGAGAGTCTCGGCGTCGCTGCAGACAAAAAATTTGCTGTTCCAAAGGATATGTGGAACAAGCCGCTCATGATGCCGGACGGGAAAACAGAGATTAAAAAAGCACGCTGTTATGTCCATGCCGATCTGGATCACTTGGAACAGCTCTACGAAGGGAAAAACCTCTATGTCAAACCGGGAAGCAATCACCATATTGCGATTTTTGAAAGCGGCACTGGGAAACGGGAGGGCGTTGTTGTCACGCTTTTCGAAGCGGCACAGCGGGTGCGGTTTGGCAAACCGGTAATTGACCGCAATGCACGTCCCGGCTGGACATTTGTGATGTCGCTTTCGATCAACGAAATGGTGCTCCTCGACATCGATGAAAATACTATAGATTGGAATGATCCGAAACCTGCAAAACGAGTTTCAGACTCCTTATTCCGTGTTCAGAAAATGGACATAAAGAAAGAAATCACGTTTCGGCACCACATAGCCGCAGGGCTAAAAAATAATAAAGAAAGAATTTTTAAAATCCCAAACACATTAAAATGCATCAAAGTCGCTGTCGATCCGGTCGGAAGGATAGGGAAAGCGCATGGTTAAACGAACAATTGTATTCAGTAATCCGGCATATCTCCATACAAAGCAGAACGATAAGACAATACCGATTGAAGATATCGGGATTGTTCTCTGTGATCATGACCAGATTCGCATTACGAAAACCCTGCTGGCGAAACTGTTGGAAAACAATGCGGCAGTCGTTATTACCGACGGGAAGCATCTGCCGGCGGGACTTTTTCTGCCGCTCGACGCGAATATACTGCAGCAGAAGCGATTTACCGAGCAGGTAGGCGCGCCGGTCCCCGTGCGGAAGCGACTCTGGAAACAGACGGTCCTGGCAAAAATCAGGAACCAGGCATTGATTCTTAAAAAATTCGGCATAGAAAATGCCCCTCTGTCCGCACTGTTACAAAAAGTACGTTCCGGAGACCCGGGAAACATCGAGGCTGTTGCAGCACAGCGGTACTGGAAACTTTTGTTTTCCGGGCAGCAGTTCAGGCGGAGGCGCTGCGGCGATCCCCCGAACAACTTGCTCAATTACGGATATGCCGTTTTACGGGCACTGCTGGCGCGGAGCCTTATTGGGGGAGGCCTTCTTCCGCTTATCGGGATACACCACAGGAACCGGTATAATGCTTTTCCGCTTGCGGACGATATCATGGAGCCCTACAGACCTTTTGTTGACAGTATCGTATATGAATTGTCGACGCAGCAGGCAGTAGAAGACCTTACCCCGGAATTGAAAAAGGCGTTGCTGGGGATTCCGGCGGTAACCGTGACCATGGGCGGCGAGCAGTCGCCGCTCATGGTCGCCGCCTCCAGAACGGCTTCAAGCCTGCAAAAATGTTTTCACAATCAATCATCATCACTACTTGAATTTCCACAACCATGAACTTGAATGCGTACAGAATTATGTGGCTCTTTGTATTTTTCGATCTGCCGGTAAAAACAAAACGGGAAAGGAAGGCGCACGTGCGTTTCGTGATAAATCTCAAAAAAGACGGTTTCACGATGATGCAGTACTCTGTTTATATCCGCCACTGTCCGAGCCGTGAAAATGCCGAAGTCCACTGTAAACGGGTCCAATCGTTCCTGCCGGCAAAGGGGTCGGTCATTATCCTGAGAGTGACCGACAAACAGTTCGGGCTGATGGAATCGTATATCAGCAAAAAGAAAAATCCTCTCCCGGAGGTGTCGTATCAGCTTGAATTTTTCTGAAAAAAACGACCTGAAAGACCGGTTTTTCGAAAGAAGATTTTTGCTAACTCGTTACTGGACATAAAGTTAGTAAAAGCCTAATATACAAAACTCATTCTTGAAAGCAAACCATAACGAAACCGCCGCAAGGTCTCGTTCTAGCAGCCGCTCCATGAAACCCAGATCGGAATCCGCTTCGCTGGCTTCGACCAGCTCGTCCACTTGGGCGAAGCGGGTGAAGTGATGAAGCGCCTGGGGCGAGGCGACACCGCGCGCGCCGAGCGGAACGATCGGATCGCCGAGGGCAACCGCGATCGCGAGCAGGAGCGGGCCGCCGGGCACGAAGCAATTCACACCATCCAGGAGCAGATTCAGGCACTCATCCGGCGGGGCATCAAGAAGGTCACGGAGACGGTCAAGGGGTTGGTGCGTGGCCCGCAGCCCGACACGTCGGCCGATCGGCCGTAGCCCGCGAAGCAGCCGCAGCCTGGGCGCGGCGATGACGACGATTGGATGCCTGGGCGGATCTTCTAACTCACGATGGGAAGCGCAGTGGGCGGCCGAAGCGAGGCCGGCATCTCCCGATGACGCAGACACTGTCGGATCGGTTGAAGGAACAGTAGCGCCTGGCCGCCGAGATCGACCAGAAGCTCGCCTCGTTTCACACCGCGCAGGTGATGACTCAGGCCGCGCGGTGGCTGTGGGATACCTTCCTCGCCGTCCTCAGCAGCGGATTGGCTACGCTGGCTGCGTGGTGGAACTCGTGAAAGGCTGGTGGCGATGAGCACAGCCGATCAGCAGACACGCGCCCGCCCCCCAACCCAAGGCATAGCACCTACTCCGATACTTCGACCGCGATGGATCCCGAGCAGTTGTTCGTCGTGTCAGACTCCCCAGCCACCGCATCCATGCACGCACCGTAGTAGTAGGTTCCCGGCGTCGACGGCGCCGTCAGCGAAATCGACTCAGCGCTGACGCCCGGGGCCGCCAGTGCCCCCACCGCGTCCGTCCCTATCTCTGTGTCGGGTGTCCTGATCAGGCGCGTCCTTAGACTGGTAGTAGCGTAGCGTCGTGGCCGTTGAGGCGCCGTCGCCGTCGTTCTGCACCGTCGCTCCAAACCTGAAGGAACTTCCAACATGAAAAATGCCGCCAGACGGGGGCGTTATACTGAGGGTTACCGTCAAGTCCGGGTTGGTCTGCGGCGGGGCAGGTGTTGGCGCAGGCGCAGGTGGTGACGCCGTCGGAGATGAGGACTCGTCCCCACACCCGACCACCAGCATCATCACAACAATCAAAATAAATGAAAACACAAAATGATTAGAATCTTTATTTTTTATATTCAATTGTTTGTTTTATCTTTCTATTGTTTTTTAAACATACAAAAACAAGAGGGGAGGTAAAAGGTCGTTGCCCCCTCGGAACACGAGGCGTTACCGCTCGATGGCGGTGGTGCCCGGACTCTTGATGGCGGGGACCGATATGGATAACAACTTACTTTGGTACACCCCAATTCACAATCCTAATATACAAAACTCATTCTTGAAAGCAAGCCACAACCGGAGAGATGTGCCTCCGTGCGGCCTTAGAGGCGGCATTTGAGGTTGACGGTCACCGTGTAGTATGCGAGGCCGCCGAACTCAAGGTTGGAGTCAAACGGGGTAACACCGTCCGCCTGGACCGGGGCGTGGCTGCGGATGAGGTTGAAGGTTGCTTCCTTACTGAGGGCTGCCGAACGTGGCCCAGCGCGCCTTCGCGCCGACCGAGGCGCGGTCCGTCAAGGCGTAATCGATTCCGGTCATCAACTGGACGCCGAAGACGTTCTGGCGCACCGGCATATCAATGAAGGAGACCGTGCCGCCGGCGGCACGTTTGGCCTCGTCGGGCCAGTCGGGGTCGAAGGCGATCTGCAGGTACTCCGCATCCGGCTTTCGAACGAACCTGTTGAAGTAGCGAAGGCTTGTTCTTGCCCAGCCGATTCCGGCGCCTGCGTATGGCGTCCAGCGCGAGTCGTTCACGAAGTCGTAGTACGCGTTGGCGAAGAGCTGGTGGGCGTTGTAGTCTCTAATCCCCTCGTACGGCGGTTCCTCGCTGCTCCACTCGGTGTTCTTGCCCTGGAGCGACACATTGGAGGTCGCACCGAGCGCCGCAGTGTCATTTCCGTGGTACCGGTTGAGGTATTCCACTTCGAAGCGCAGCTTGCCAGCCATGTATCCGAAGCTGAGGCTGCTCACGAACCCGCCGCCCGCTTCGAACTCGTTGGACGTGAGCTGCTGCGCGATGTTGTTGACGCAGGCCGGGTCGCTGGTGGGCGGAGAAACCGACGCCGGATAGAGGAGACGGTCGCATCGCGTCGGGTGGTTGACGCCGCTCAGGCTCGAGGTGACGGTGGATGCGATCGACACCCCCGTCTCGATGCCGACGTAGAAGCCGGACCGATCCTCCTGTGCGCCAGCGGTGCCCGCCGCGCCAAGCAGGCAGAGGCTCACCGCGGCGACGCGGCAGCACTTATTCCTGAAAGCAAACCACAACTTTTTTATAGTGTTTTTCATTGTTTTTAAATATACAAAAACAAGAGGGAGGCGTCAGCTTCTCGTCCCCTTGCGGACGGTTTTGCTCCGGGTTCCGTTCCGGGGGCCGGTTTATCCACAGGACAGCCCGTTTCTACTACTTCCGGAACAGAATGTCCGGGTAGCGATTCTTGGGAATTTTCAGGGGATCGCCGAGCCAATACCCCCTTCTCCCCCGTTGGTTCATGTAGACCCGAAACGCTTTTCTTGGCTCCAGTGCGATGAGCAGCTGATACGGGTCTTCTTCCCGGCTCCGAGCCGTTCTATGTTTTTCCAGCAGATTCGTTAGCTCTTTGTACGTCAGACAGCAGATCTCTCGGCCTTCCACGCAGATCAGGGCGAGGTGGAGATCGTTTCCCGCCTCGGCGAGACGCCTCAATTTTTTGACGTGCTGCTGGTTGAAAGTGAACCGATACTCTCCGAATATACCCTTCCTGGTACGGGATATCTTGAGATAGACGCCTATGTCGTTGTTTACCTTAAAAGCGCTGCGAGAGACCACCTCACCCTTCACCTTTAGCGCATTGATCGCTGTAAATCGCGGGTGTTTTGCGATCTGATTGAGAACTGCCCCGTGGTACAGATGTTCATCGCTGATCTTCATCGCATTCTCTCGTGAGCGAAATCAATATCGTGCATTGGCAGAGCACCAAGGGGTTGCCGCCTTCCCGCACAAGCACCGCGCGATCGTTTGATCTGACCGACGAACAGGTACTTGTCCATCAGATTGTTGTCGAAATCGAAACTGATGAACGCTCTTGGGTCGGCCATTGCTTCTTCTCCTTGTCTGGTGCATGTCCTCTCATTCTCCCACGTCCTCAAGACGAGAACCACAGGGCCGCGGTTGAGAAAGACAGAAAACCGAAGCACTCAGACGATTCCGGGTTCTCTCAAGCGCACGCCCCCAACAGCCCCTATCATCTCATCAGATTTGATATGTTCAATATACAAAACTTATTCTTGAAAGCAAACCACAACTTCTGCTATTCAAAAGCGACACACAATACCTTCGAAACATAGTGACAATACAGTCCAAACAGTCCAACTTCAGCAACTCTGTTATTATTCTCTTCTGCTATTTCATCCTTGAGAAGTTGTAATTCGGCAGGGAGTTGATTGGCGATATCTTTGTTCCGCCGGGACACCAGCCTTCGCTTGTGGAATAATCCCCACAACAATCATCACGCCTACTAATCAGACATACCAGCACAGTTCCTTGAGGCCGAGGTCGCTCTCACTCATGTGGGAACCTTAGTTTCTTTAGGCGAGGTGAACAGTTCCCAGGGAAACTTCACATAGCAAACCGTCTCGCGTGAAAGAGTATGTTTTCGTCGTGCCAAGTGATTTGATCAAGATCGGCGAACCGATCCCGCAGGCGCCGTTCGAAAATAACCATTGCTTCATCGAATTCCCCGTCTTCGTAGAGCGAAAACGTTGAATAGTGCCGGTTGTGAGCCTGATCCATTAACCGGTCGAGACACGCGCTGCGCTGATAGCGGAAGCATACGGCAGAGCTGAAGAACAGAGACTCGGTTCTTTTGATCGACTGATACACCGTCTCACGCTTGATCAACCGGGCCTCTTTTTCGACGAATCCCGGGAAATATCGCCCCCAAATCGTCCGTGCGTTTTGTGCCGGCAACCGGGTGTAGACGAACAGATGACCATCCTCCTTGAGGCCATCACACGTCATGCGGAAAAAGTCGTCGAGATCGAAATGATGGACCGCATTGAATGAAACGACACAATCGAAGGACTGCTCGCCGAGTTTGAGGGTCTCGACCCGCGTTTGTTTCGTCTCGAAGCGATCGATCCCATTGTTGCTCAGCAGTAGCGCTACTTTTTCCAGCATTGCCTGGTTGGTGTCGATGCAGGTCACATGCAACCCGGGCAACGCATCAAACAATAGCAAGTCGTACCGGCCCGCCCCGCACCCGATATCCGCCGCGCGAACAGACGAATATCCAGCGAGCTTCTGGGCAATGTGATGTATCGGTTCTGGATCGGTCGTCCGCACCGTGCGATAGACGGCGGACACCTTGGTGAAGTGGTCCTGCATTTCGATAATCGACATCACGGCCGGCCTTGGTTTCATGTACGATGGTTTCATGTACGATGCCGTCCTTGCCCCCGGCAGCAGGATCGGACCGTCGGGACCAACGGTCCGCGAGTACTCGTCGCTCGATACGGGGATTCCCACGTCGGTTGTTGTAGGTTTGTGATTCTCTTTCTTCACGATGTGTCTCCTTTTCGTGTGAGTTGTGGGAGTGGGACCGACCGCGTCCCCGGGGGTTCTACGTGCCGATCAGCGCGTTTGGCTTCATCTGGGATTTCCATTGTTGCCTCTTTTGTTTTTAATATACAAAACTTATTCTTGAAAGCAAACCACAACCAAGGAGATCAGAGAAAATGGCGCGATCAAGACGTTCGTTCCTTAAGGACAGTGTAGAGCCGCCACGCTCGGCACCGGTGCAGCCGTGCTCGCCGCTCCAACCGATGTCTCGGTGTTCGTGGGGTACTTCCCGCTCGCCTTGCGCTACAGCTTGGATGTGCCGGTTCTGTTCAACTAGTACGGGCTGGGCGAAATCTGGGATGCAGCTTATTCGGAAGTGGGCGTCAAGTGGCTCTCAGCCGGCGCCTGGGATCCCTGCCATTTCACGACCAAGGATCCGATCTGGAGCTTGGACGACCTCGCCGGTAAGCGTGTCTTTACATTTCCGACCGCAGGCCGGTTCCTTCAGCAGTTTGGCGTCGTTCCGGTCACACTGCCTTGGGAGGACGTCACAGTTGCCGTGCAGACCGGTGAGCTTGACGGCATTGCCTGGTTCGGCATCACGGAGGACTACACGGTAGGTTGGGCCGACATCACCGACTATTTCCTTACCAATAACATCTCCGGTGCCTGGATCGGCCACTTCTTCGCCAATGAATGGTGTTGGAACGATCTGCCGGATCATGAGCGAGGCCGGCAAACCTTATCGGCATTAGCTCAGACCTAATCTGCCACGCCATTGTGCTGGTCGGAGTCTTTACTACCCGAAACGGGGGGAAAAAGACGATGACAATGACTCAAGCACAGAAAGTGATCAAGACGAAGGTTGGCCTCCTGGAGTTGGCCACGCAGGTGGGGAACGTGTCGCAGGCCTGCCAAGTTATGGGATAGAGTCGTGACAGCTTTTACCGCTTCAAGGAGTTGTACGCGAAGAGAGGCAAGGCGGCGTTAGCCGAGATGAGCCGGCGGGGTACATCAGTTGGACCGCGAGCCGCAGGCCATGCCGGCGCTCTGTCACAACCGGCGGTGGCGGAGGTTCGTCGAGACGACCCAAGGTCAGAATGGTGCGCATCTCACACTCCCGGTATCGGACCAGGCGTTACAGGCGCCACATGACCCAAAGTTGTGCCACGTTTTCGTCGGTCGGTGTACCGAGCTTGTTCTGCCAGTACTGGTATTCGACGCCGAGGAAGAGCTGATTCGAATGGCCGGTCACGGCCTTGCCGAGATCCAAGCCAAACTGCGGTTGCGCGAGAATCCACCCGGGCAAAGACAGACCGAGTTCATCCACGGTTGCCCCGATGTACTCCGCACGCCCGGTGAACCAGAACGACTGGTTCCCGACATCGAAGGCGGCGCCCCAGCTCGCGTCAATCATGAAGCTGTCGGACGTCCGAGGCGCTCCGCCGCGGTCGAGCCCGTTGCTGTCGTCGATGAAGGCAGTAAAGTCGGTATTGAAGAAGACGAAACCGGGAACGTCCAACGAGAAACGCGCTCCCGGCAAGTACTTGAGCACGTCGGCATCGCTGTCGAAGTTGATCCCGCCGATGAGTGCGATATCCCGGAGGGGACCGGCGCCGACGGTTCAACCGCTCAACTTGGAGAAGCTCAGGATTGGGTACCACTCGCCGTAGAATTCCTTGTCGTTGAAGCTGTCGACACCTGCTGAACGGTCAGAATCGAGGTGTAGTGCCGTTCTCCGGAGAACGGATTCGCGAGCCGGCCGTACTGGTAGTGGAACTCGGTCTGGGCAACCGTGCTCGAGGGCGCCGCGAACAGAACCGCGGCAAAGAGGGCGACGAGCCAGACGACACGAAGCGATGGCATATTCTTCATGCCGGAAGGATAAAAACGAAGGACCAAAAGCCCCGACCTGAGTGACGCTCGGAGACGACAACAAGGTCGACGCAATCGAGAAACCCCCGGCCCAAACAACGCGCGAGACGTCAGCCGACATCCGGCGCCACGTTGAAAACGACGGCAAACACGCTCTCCCGGGGGTGATTGGTGCGGGGCAGGCTGCGCAGCGCCACCATCCGCGCCATGAAACCGAGATCGGGGTCCGCCCTGGGGCGAGGCTTCGCGGAGCGCCTTCGCCGGCCCGTCCAGATCGGCCAAGGCTTCGGCAATGGGAACCAACCCTTGTTTACGCTCCATGATTTCTCCTTATTTCTGCATGGTCAAGAATCCAAAACGGTCTTGGGACCTTTTCCAACACTCGCTTCGATGCGATGTTGGAGTCGTGTGGCAAGGTCCTCGGGGTTTTCCCAGTCGATGGTGTTGTATTGCCGAATGTCGAAGTGAAGATCCTGCATATCGCCCTTCCTGCAAGTCCATATCACCGGCAGGTCCAGGCCAAGGGCAAACCCGGCCTCGAAATAGACGCCGTTTCGGTGCCCGGTGAAATCAGCGACAACGAAAAATGCCGTCCGTATGTGGGCGATGATTTCGTCATCGATGCGGTGCGTATGCTCTACTCTATCTATGCGGACCGGGTCGTAACCCGCTTTCAGAACACCGACCTGAAACCCCTTATTGTAGGCGGGCTCAAGATCTTTGCAGAACGCCATGGCAACGAACCCCTTATCGGATTGTGCAACTCGACGGTTCAGTTCGTCGGCAGCAATGTATCCTTGCGGTAGAACGCGGTAAATTCTGGCGTCAGCAACCTCATACACATAGCCCTTATCCAACAACAGCCTCTCAAGAAAGTAAACTTCGTCAACATTCTGCGAATATGTTGCCGCAGCGAATCTTGGCTCGGTGATGTCGACCATGGCATTCAATTCCAATTTATTTTGTCTCCGCAACATCTCAAGCAACAGGCGATCGGCCCGTTCGGCTACGGTTGGGAGGGAGCGAGCCGATATCTTCTTCAGCATATCGCCTGAAATCGTTGGAACCGTGCCGGTCCTATTCTGATCGGACACCCAGCCGGAAATCTTTGCCCGGTCCGCTTTGTCGCTCTTTTTGATGATTGACCAAACCTCAGTCGCCATCGGTATCATGTATTTTCCGCAACGCGGACAGTGACAGTGCGGTGGTACCGCTTCAGACAGTGTCCCGCATATTCTACAGGGGTATTGGTTTGGCATGGCTTATTCTCCCGTGCGCTTCAAGTGCGCTGGAAAGGTCACTGATACGTTGTTTGAGTTTTTTGGCCAGATCATCATTTTTGCGAATTAGAGTGACGACCATTTGTTCGTAGTCCTTTCTTTTAGGACATGTTAGGGCTTTTGCAATCGCATCGAACACGCTGGTATCGAGCGGATAGCGAGCGACAAGATCGTCCAGTTTTCCGTCAGTAGCGAGTTTCCTAAAGCGCTCCAACTCATCACGACAGGGAGAATTGACGCACGCAGAGATCTTTGAAGACGCATCGGTGCCCATCAGTTCCTTCCAGTTTGGGAGCTGCGACATCATCGAACTGCGCACTGTGCGTTCGCACCGCCGGGCGGCCATCCTTTCGGCGAGGCCGTTCTGCTTCAGAGCATCTAGAGCGTTCTTTTCCGCCAACTCGATCATTTCATCAGCTTTAGACCCCAGGGACTCCGCTTGCCTGTGAGCGACTGCCGCAATTGCGTCCGAGCAATAGTAGAGCGATTCAACCGAGCACACGCCCAAAGCGAACACGCTCTTGTCAGCAAGCTCCTGTATTTTCTCTTCGGATCGGTCGTCTCTGTCAATAAGGCCAAACGCTTTGACATGATGGAGGTCGCAGGAGGGCCCTCGTAGCCCGCTCACCGCTCTTTTGACGTCGATGCAATTTCCCTTGGGCACCACCGAAAGGCGAGGGAATAGGGCGCTGTAGAGCGGCAGATCCAGGCTGCTGGAGCCGCCTTCTACGAAAAGGATTCTTTCTCTGGCCCCTAGGATGGCGAGCTTGAGTTCCTCGGGCAATTCCGTATTCGGCTCAAGGACTTCGACATCCCACGCCTTGGCTATGTCACCATTCCACGTGCATGATCGGACCATAAGGACAAGCGCGTCCGGGTTAGCAACCGGCAAATCGATCTCATGCGTTGAGACGACGAACGAGCAATCCTTACGCTGGTTAAACAACGCTGACAGAAAGGGCACGATGATGGCTCGATGAAGATGCCGTTCCGGCTCATCGATCAGCAATACGGTTTCTGGCTCGACGGTGAGCACGGTAACTGCAATGATTGCGGCACTCCGCTCCCCGTCCGACATTTTTGCGATACTAAATTTCGCGCCGCCGTTCCCGTGTTGCGCAAGAATCTCTTCTCCTTCTGAGTTTTCGAGCGAAACCGTCAGGGTCCCGAGCGCAAGTAATTCGTTGAGTTGTTTGAAGGGTTGCACCGATTCTGAAGCGACCTTTTCGGCACTATTGGTATCTTGATTATCGATAGTAGCGAACGATTTCTCGGGCCCGGGAATTCTCCTTGGCAACCAAGTCGAACAAGACAGCCAAATTCTTGTGTTCTTCATTGGAATCCTGCCATCGAGCGTCCGGTCGCAATTCACTTCGTATGAATTCTTGATTAAGTTGTGTGCGTTCCCGCGGAGTGATGGCGATGTTTCCCGAGGTCAACCATGTCCGTCTGTGAGCGGAAAGACGTTTAAATTTCTTGTTTCTTAACGATGAAACAAGATGTTGAATCAACGTGGATTTTCCGGAACCGTTGGCTCCGACCACGAAAATTTGCCCGCCGGGTTGAAGCGGTATCGAAAGCTCCTTGTCTGAAGTTCTAGGGATGTTCCAATCCATACGAGAAGATCCTGCCCGAAGGTATGTAAAAGTCATCTGGAGGTCGATTTCGCATTCATCACGACTTGGATCAGGTGCGGTTCCGGCTCCGCGAGAAAGCGATCGCATGACCAATCAACGAATCCGCGAAAGCAGCGAAATCCACCTCCTTAACTTGACGGTCGTCTTTGCTCTTTGAAAACTAAATATACAAAACTTATTCTTGAAAGCAAACCACAACAAGTTTGCTATCACCCGTCGTGGTCATGATTAGCTTGTACGGACCGTTCTGCCGCTTGTACTGGAGACGGTTGCCGGGGTTGGTGCACAGCGCCACGATTGAAAGCTGAAAAATATGTGCGCCGGTGCCTTCGTCCAGTTCGGGTGTCGGCATCTGCCCAGTCAGTACTGCACGCAAGGCGGTGGGAAGCACCGTCAGTAAGACTGCAAGCGACAGGACGACTAGCCCTATGTTGCTAACTCGGTTGATTTGCTGACCACGCATGATGTCACTTCCTTTCCACTTCATCCGATACTGTCGATTCCCGCTAATATACAAAACTTATTCTTGAAAGCAAACCACTGTATTGTCAGAACAAGTTGGACACTTTAGGTTAAAAACTAAGAGATAGTTTTGGTATTTTCAAGTCTTTTTTTCTCACCTCCTTTTTCAGGTTATATTCACGTCGTAATTTCATTGTTTGTTGTTTGATTTTTTCTCTCATTGAGGTGATTTTCTCATCTCTTCCATAATAGACGTCAATTGGAGTAATGTTGTTCAAAGATTCATGGTACCTGTGGTTATTATACTATTCCACGAAGGCTGCGGTCTCTTTCTCCAACTCTTCGGGTGAATAATAGTTCTGTAGATTAATGATAGTCTTGATCGATCGATGATACCGTTCGATCTTTCCCTGCGTCTGCGGGTGAGAGGGTGCTCCACGGGTATAGTGTGTTGATACCACGCGTATCGAGATAATCTTTAAGTTCATGTGAGAGATAACAGGGACCATTATCTGAGAGCAGCCGTGGCCTGTGCCTGACATGCACTTTCGTACCACCGGTCTTGGCAACGGCCATAGCCAATGTTTCTCTGACATCATCTGCCGACATTGTACTGAACAGCTTCCGGGATAAGCTATACCGTGAGTAATCATCCATTACCGAAGCGAGGTAATACCAACCCCAATGAATAATCCGAAAGTACGAGAAGTCGGTCTGCCAGAGCTCATTTATTCGAACAGTTGGATGAGTGAACGTATCTCTTGCTGCTATAACACTATATGCGGGACTGGTGATCAGGTCATATGACTTCAGAATACGATACACGCTCGATTCTGAGATAAAATACTCCTGTGTGTCAGTAATGCACAATGCCAATTCACGTGGTGACTTCTCTGGTTGCTCTAAAGAGATATCGACGACTTGTTCTTTTATACATTCAGGTATTTCATTCCGGATTGGAGCGTTTATCGGCCAATCCGTCATGATACCTCCGGTACCAGTTATAAAACGTGCTCTTGCTTATATCAAGCTCCTCTAATGTTCGTTTTACTGATAAAGCTGATCATTCTCTTGGCGTAAATCGGTCACTTCACTACTGTTGGCTTCTCTGACGGTGTCTCCCTGAAGCCGCTTCTTACCAGCTTCCAGGAAGTCCTTACTCCAGCGGTAATACAGGTTGGGGTTGATACCTTCTCTGCGGCAAACCTCTGCTATACTGTCATCACCTTTTAATACTTCCAATACGATCCGGATCTTCTCTTCTGCAGAGAACTTCTTGCGGGTTCTACGTTTGATATCACGGACTACCGATTCAGAACTCCTCTTGGGACTCATCACAACTCCTTGCAAAAGACAGTTTAAACGGTTCAATAATGGTACAAATTACGGATTAGATCTTCACGATGAACTCCAATAAGTCCATGACTTATCTCCGTTAATCAGATCACCCAAACATGTACCAAACTGTCTCTTAACTTTAAGCCTAAATCAGTCCAACTTGTTCTGAACCCCTACAGCTATTACTTTAATGGTCAGAAAAGATTTTCTCCATATATTGGCATAGGTCCTTCTATCTATATTAAAAAATTGGAATTCTTGGACCTCTATGATCGAATAACTCATGGTTTATATGCTGGCTTACCACCAGCGGTAACCGAGGAGTTTAAATCCAACGCAAAAGATTTTGGTTTTGGTTTCAATGCAATACTAGGTTTTCAATTTGATATATTTATGTTATTATTTATAGATTCAAGTTTAAAAGCACGATATACCGACAGTCTGAAACAGAATGAACCGCTTGATTTATCAAGCCCTGACGACCCTCTTAATGTATCAAGCTATGGGATTGATTTTTCAGGCTTCGATTTTACTCTCGGATTAGGTGTGCGTTTGTAAAATTTATCCCAATAGTCCACACCTTAATAAATTTCAACACGTCCAAATTCTCCCGATTCAATACCTTTCTTATCTCGGACTCGCTCCAGATGGTTTGCGGGATATTTCGTTGTAACATCACGTGCATAATAATCAGGAATTACGATGTAGATCAATCCCGATTATCCAATCAGCAAGAATTCGCGCTCGCCTGATTTGTTTTCAATTATATTACATACAGTAATCAAATGTACACTGTAGATTGAAGCAGTGCATACAAGCATTCCCCCATATTTTTTGATTACTGATTGATACGAAAGCGCACCGCCAATCAACCTACGATCTTTATGCAAATTTCGGGTAAAAAAATCTGGCGGTAATAATTTTGATTTTTTCCCACCTTGTTACGCTCACGACAGTATGCAATACCGGAATATGTTGTTCCTTGATCTTTTCCAACAGCCGGTTATACGTTGCTCCGATGATTACAACGGTAAACCGCGAATCCGGAGATATTAATGTAATAAGAGGATGAGCTTTTATATAAAATTCACGTGCACGTTCAATTTGAAAGTTCATCATATCGTAAAAACTCTTCGTATCGGTTCGGGAAAGCAGGTCTTTTTCATTGTAGTTAAATCTTTTCAACTCTTCAACCGGTAAATAGACTCTATTGAGTGCTATATCTTTGCCTACATCACGTATAATGTTTGTGAGCTGTAATGCATAGCTTAAGTATCTGCCATAGTCGATGGCTTTTTTATCCAACATGCCGAAAACGTGAAGACACACCGTGCTTATCGTTCCCGCAACTAAGTCGCAGTATTTAAGCAGATCGTCAAAAGTTTTATAACGTGTGACGGTTAAGTCCATCTTGAATCCGTTAATCGCATCCTGAAACGGTTTTTTAGGGATAGTGAACCGATTTATCGCATCAGTAAATGCTACCATCACCGGATGGTCCGGTGCCTTGGCTTCATAACACGCATGAAGCATCTGTTCCCAGACTTCTAATTTATTTAAACTTTCACTGCTGTTCGACAATTCGTCAGCAAAATCATCGGCACACCGGTTAAATGCATAAACCGCATATATTGCGTTTCGCTTGTTCTTCGGGAGAAAACGGAAACTCAGCGCAAAATTAGAATCCGATCTTTTTGTCAGACGCTTACAATACCGATACGCTTCAGTAAGTCTCATGGGATACTACCTGATTATTTTTCCGGGGGTCTGCACCATGCACATCGCTCACCATGTTTGCATTCATGTTTATTGCCCCAAAAAATCTTAATACCGTGAATGAGAAGTTTACGCATTATGGAGGGATTTTGTAAAAAATACCCTGTTTTACGAAAATCAAAATACTTTCCGAGGTTTAGAAGTCCTGTAAATCCTGCATTGCCCAATTTTTCGTAAACATATCTGTTTAAAATACCCGAAAACAGTTGATCTCCGAATTTCTGTTTCCACAATTTATCATAATTATGACCCGATATGATGCTCCGGGCAGCACAGAATCCGGATTGTATCGACCTTCGGATCCCAATTCCAAAAAGAAAATCCTGAAACCCTGCGGCTTCACCGATATACAACTTATGTCCATCTACCGCAGACTTCGGATAATAAAAGCCGACTGACGACACCGATTCTGTAGAGTGTGACATTGCAAAGTCTTTGATCTGACGAAATCGAAGTAATACATTACCGGTTATGGAATGTATTCGATTGAAATTCTTGAGTACGGCGGCCCCTATTGTACCATGACCGTTAATTATAAATAGATATGAAAACCCGAGAGGGGTAAGATGGTTGTCGAGAATGGTAATGAACGTGTCATCCGCATCTGTTTCAAAGACAACCTCTTTTGCTATACCCGAGGCAAGTAGTGATCCTCCGGAAATGATATCCGCATCAGCAGGATCGATCCGGGAATCAAAATGGAAGTTCACACCTGCTTGTAATACCTGACCGTATAATGATGAATCGAGCGTTCGAGCATCGGGTCCGCGTTTTATAAAATATCCGAACGGACGATCGGCAGTATGAACATATTCTTTCAAATGACTGTCAAAGAATTGCATGGAAGATTGAGGCACAAAGTCAAAATTGTGTGCGATGTGCATAGCATTCAATTCTTCAAGTGCATCCATTTGTGATGAGTAATTTTCAATAATCTGCCATCCGTTCGAGAAGCGGGCGCCGGGGGCGCCTTTTTGCTCATGCACTGTTACCGAATATCCGTTAATTGCCAGATTCAGCGCAGCAGACATTCCTGCCGGACCTGCACCGAGAATTGTTATTTCTTTATTGAATATTTCCAAAGCGAACGGGGATTTTTGTTTTATTGAAAATAATGGACGGCGTTCCTGAATATTTTTATGCCCTCACCTTCATTGGGAAAATTAGCATCTGTTAATAGTCGCGTCCAATGCGGATAGTTGTAGGGACTCAGGCAGGCTTCGGGGTGGGGCATTAAACCAAATACCCTGCCAGTTTCATTGCAAAGTCCTGCAATAGCATGAAGCGAACCGTTCGGATTGTGAGGATATGTTTGTGTCGGCGTGCCTGTAGCAGGATCGATGTACTTCAACACGACTCGATTCA
Organism: bacterium; assembly: GCA_965240425.1. Classification (GTDB taxonomy): domain Bacteria; phylum SM23-31; class SM23-31; order SM23-31; family SM23-31; genus CBDFMG01. The sequence goes on along the minus strand of OZ251221.1, from coordinate 3,510,729 downwards.
ATCTAAACATTTGATCTACTACCTCAGCATCAGGAGAAAACACCTTGCCTTCACCGTGTCTTACCGGCAGGAAAAGCCTTGAGATTCCCTTTGTAAATACGCATGGTGAATCACTATTTACAGCAAGATCGACCCACCGGTCCTCGTATCGTGCCGATGCATTGGGCGCAAGAGATATAGTATGCTTCATTTTTTCATTGCCAATACCGGGGAGTAACCCAAGCTGTGTTATGACCTGGAATCCGTTGCATATGCCGATTATCAGCGTATTGCGCCCGATAAATTCGATTATTTCATCAGATAAATAAAACCTGAATTTATTTGCCGTTATTTTCCCGCTGCCAAGATGGTCTCCGTAACTGAACCCTCCGACAAAAACAAGTATCTGAAAATTACTCAGACGGACTTCCTTCGATAGTAGATCGTTCATGTGAACGATGGCGGTATCTCCCCCGCATGAAGAAAATGCATAGCTTGTCTCCTGCTCACAATTAAAACCGTTTCCGGCAATTATTAAGACCTTAGGAGCCGGCATTGTAAAAATCCTTAAATGTATTTTTCCAGGTATTCTTCAATTCTGCAAGTGAAACTTCAAGAATTATCCCGCCATTAATCCCGTGAATTTTAAGAACCGGTTCATCAATCGTCAAACCAATTTCAGTATACCTTGTCCCTGCAAGATGCTTTTCGAATCTCTCTTTGTTCCCGGGCCGGACCGTAATAATAAAGCGGCTGTTAGATTCGGAAAAGAGGATAAAATCGTTCCTGCGCGCTCCGGAATAGGGGACGCTGCTTAAATCGATCTCAAGCCCGAAACCGCCTGCAAAAGCAGATTTTGCCAATGCAATACCCAGGCCGCCGATCACAGGAGTGTGAATCGAGCGGGCTAATCTTTCCGAAGTAATGTTCTCAACAGCTGTGTAGATTTTCAACGCTGTATCGGCGTTGACCTTTGGAACGGATTCACCAATGAAAGGTGCTCCGGATAGTTCTTCACCGATAAGTTTGTAATATTCCGATCCGCCAAGTTCGGGAAATGTTTCACCAACAATATAGACACTATCGCCCCGTGCTTTTACATCCATCGTGACTGCCTTCGATACGTCGTCGATTTTCCCGAGAACCGAAAAGAGCAGGGTGGGAGGTATGGAAATTTTTTTCCCTCCAAAAATACTGTCATTTTTCATCGAATCCTTACCGGAAATGCAGGGGACCGAAAATGCTACGGTATAATCGTACAAGGCCTTGTTTGCCCGGACAAGTTGAGCAAGTTTATAATGTCCGTCGGGGGTTTTGTCTGATTGTACCGGGTCCGGCCAACAAAAATTATCCAGTCCTGCAATTGATCCGAGTTTACCGCCCGAGCTTATCACGCGCCGCACCGCCTCATCAATAACGGATGCAGCCATATGATACGTATCGATATCGGAATAACCCGGATTCTTTCCTTCGGCAAGAACAATACCTTCATTTTTTCCATATTCAACGAGAATAACCGCCGCGTCTGATGGTACATCCATATCTTTGCCGACAAAGGGCTTTATAACACTGAGTCCCTTCACTTCGTGATCATATTGGCGGGCTTTCCCTTCGTTAGAGCTAATGTTCAACCTGCCGAGCAGAGATTTTAAAACAGATACCAAATCACGGGGTTCATCAAATTCCGGCTCCTGGAGGTGCGGCTTTTTCCAGACCGCCTCCAGAGACATCCGAGGAAGGCCGCCATGTAAAAAGTCCATATCCAGATACGCGACAGTTTTATCTCCGAATTGGACATGGAATTTACCTGAATCGGTATATTCACCTACTACTGTTGCCTCAACACCACGCCTCTCAGCTAATTCCAGCAATCCGGCAAGTTTTTCGGGATGCACGGCAAGAGTCATCCTCTCCTGTGCTTCCGAAAGAAGTATTTCCCAGGGATCAAGCCCTTCGTACTTTAAGGGAGCTTTTGCAAGGTCCAGAATACATCCTCCGCTCATTTGAGCCATTTCACCCACAGAAGACGACAAACCGCCAGCGCCGTTATCGGTAATACACGAATAATGGCCTTTATCACGTGATTCGACCAAAAAATCGGACATTCTTTTCTGGGTAATCGGGTCGCCGATCTGCACCGCCTGTACCGGTGAATCTTGATGTAATTCTTCGGACGAGAACGTTGCTCCGTGAATACCGTCTTTTCCTATTCTTCCTCCTACCATTACAATTTTGTCCCCGGGGGTTGCTTTTTTTTCATGAGACGGATGTCCGCATATTCGTGATGGCATCCATCCTACCGTTCCGCAAAACACCACCGGTTTACCGCTATATCTATCGTCAAAATATTCCCAGCCCCGACCATACGGTATCCCCGACTGATTTCCACCGTCGATAACACCTTTGTGTACTCCATCCCTTATCCTTCCGGGATGCAGAAGACCGGCAGGCATGGATTCTTTGTAATACGGTGAACCAAAACAGTATCCCCATACATTACAGAGCAGTTGTGCGCCTATACCGGTACCCAAAGGGTCCCGGTTTACGCCGACGATACCGGTTAGGGCCCCGCCGTACGGCTCAAGTGCAGAGGGGCTGTTATGCGTTTCAACTTTATACACAAGGCTGATATCTTCATTAAATTTGATAATACCCGCATTATCTGTAAAGACTGATAATAACCAGGGGACCTTTTCACCTATTACGCTTGTCGATCCCTTTATATACGTAGTAAAAAGTCCGTCTATTATATCCGTGCTGCCATTTTCCGTATACTGTATCCTGCTGTTGAAAATTTTATGTTTACAATGTTCGGACCATGTCTGGGCAATTGCTTCAAGCTCAACATCGGTAATGGTCTCGGATATACCGATATCCTTCCTGGACTTTTTCACCTCTTCTCCACCGATGTAATTCCGTATAGTTCTCATTTCTTTTTGATTGAGAGATAAAGTTCGGTCTTTACTTATGGTAACGAGATAATTGTCATCATCCGGTAATTCTATTTCAGTAACAGAGATAGACGCGGACTGATGTAACCTGATTGGGGCATTAAAAGGTGGGGACAATCTCCATTGGTCGTACGATTGTATATCTATTGTTTCTATGAGCGGATTCCCCAGAAAATCGGAACCGAGAGAGAAAGCTTGTTTTTCAGTCAAACCGGCGGCACATATTCTGTACTGCTTTCCTGTATAAACTTTATCTGATATTTGAAATTTTCTTTCAAACAGATCCTCAACGGCTCCTTTAGCAGTTTCTCCGACTGCGTCCGTGACCCCGTGTCTGAATCTAATTTCCACATCCCAATCAAATGCCCCCGTGTCAAGAGTTCCAAACGATGCATTCTGGATAACGGGATCATAAAAGATTTCTTCGAGCGCTTTTTCCGCTTCTTCAGGCGATATGGGAAGGTCGATAATATAAACGGAAACAACCCTTACAGACAATACGTTCAAGTTGAAGTATTGATTGATACGGGTCTTCAAATCTCCGCCGGAAACATCATCTACGTCATTTCTGGTGGCTGCTTCAATTCGGTAAGACATTAAAACTCTATGGATTTTATGGTTAATGATTACTATCAGGAAGGTTTAAGTATACAAATATTTAAGAATATCTTCAACAGGTTTTTAAAGTTGAATGTCATGATTAATGAACAATTCTGGCAAGAACATATCCGAATAAAGTACCGAATAAAAATTCGATTGTAATAATTCTATAGGTAATAACGCTCTTACCGTGTCCTTTTTTTATAGCGAGAAGACTTGCAAGATAGCCGAGCCCGTTTATGAGCCAGAAGATGGGCAGAGAGAGGACTTTGATTAAAAATGGCCCGATGCGAGGCACAATTCCTATAAGAGTCAATAATCCGGTGAAAGCCTTTGTTAAAAACGCTATGATAGATAGAGTAATTACCATCACATAGGCGTCGAGATTAAATTTGAGGCCTAATAGGAACAAACCTGCGAGAATTATCCAGATAAGCAGTATGTTCTTGAATACAAGGAGGTTAAGAAGGGATGATTTGATTTTTTGTGCTATTCCGCTTGGGATATTGTCGGACATATTAAATTATTGGTATTTCAATTTATTATAGAGAAGCTCTAAAATTTCAAATAGTTCACCAGTTCCGATAAAGTTGTCGCTGCAATACTCATAAACTCTCAATAATTGCGTTATACCTGACGATGAAAACAATATAATAGGTAGATAGTGCGAACGAATATACTAAATCACGGAGACAATTGTCAGCAAAAAATCAAAGAAACAATCAAAGAAACAATCTATGAATAAATAAAATAGAATATTTTACGATTTTATGATGCAATTATGGAATTTTATTATTAAATTGGACGTTTTAATTGAGAACTAAAAGACAGTCTATTCTATTATTTGTCGTTTTTAAGTCAAGGAGTCGAAAGATGGGGACACATAGTAAATCTCAAGATTCATTGGTAGGGGCTACGGTTTCACCTGGACTTGAGAAAGTTTCGGGAGACGAGATCATCGTCAATGAAATCAGTTTTCTGGTTAGTGCAGAGCAGGGAAAAGGGGTCAACACTGCCGGGGACATTTTCGGATCAGCAGCCGCAAGCATGGGTCTTTATGTTTTCCAAAATATTGAATATCATTCAAATATAATGGGTAGAAATTCTTATACACGGATTGTCATCTCCGAGCAGCCGATACATTCTCATTACGATTTGAATGATATTGCTGTGTTGCTCGGTGGTGATGCAATGACACACGTCCTCGATAAGGTACGTCCCGGTGGGGCGGTATTGTATAATACGGAAAATACCACAAAGCACTTTGAATCTGAAAGGATGGTGGAAGAAGCCATTGATAAGATCAAAAACGGCGATATTCAAGCGTACGGGATCCCGGCTTCTACATTAATAAGAAATCTCTCGGATTCAAGTCATATTAAACCTGCCCTTCTTGCGAAAATGACGAATACCGCTATTCTCGGAGCAACCTACGCTGTGCTCGGTGCGAATTTCGATATGGTACACAAAGTCATAGAAACTACATTCAAGAAAAAACCGAAAGTCATTCCTCTGAATAAAGAAGCCGCTAAACTCGGTTTTGATTATATCCGCAATAATTTCGATCAGAAATTCAATATGAGGATACAGGATATAAGCGGCGATGTTGACAAGAATGAGCATCGTTTGCTCATGAGAGGAACAAATTCGATAGCCCTCGGGGCAATCAATGCCGGAATGCAGTTTTACATATATTATCCAATAACTCCTGCTTCCGATACAGGAGATCTGCTCGATCACTGGAAAGAAAAAGCAAAAATTATGGTCGAACAGGCGGAAGACGAAATCGCTGCAATTAATGGCGCTATTGGTGCAGGAAGAACCGGGGTGCGGGCCATGACAGGAACTTCGGGACCGGGTTTTGATCTGAAAACCGAAGCCATTGGTATGGCGATAATGACTGAAGACCCGGTTGTTATTATGCTGGCGCAGCGGCCCGGTCCAAGCACAGGTCTTCCGACACGCGGGGACCAGTCGGATCTTCTGCTTGCTTTATATGCATGTCATGGCGGCGCTGAAAGAATCGTTTTAATCCCCGGAGACGTTCCGGAAGCTTTCTATATGGTACAGGATGCATTTAATCTTGCCGACAAATATCAGATGCCGGTTATATTTCTAACTGATAAACACCTTATGAACAGTACGGAAACAATAGCGCCATATGATCTCGATAGAATCCCTATCGACCACGGCAGTATCCTCACTTATAAGGACTTCAATTCCAACGGATCAAAAAACAGAGATTATAAGCGGTATGAAATTACTGATAACGGTATCTCTCCACGGTCGCTCCCCGGTATTCCCGGAGGAGAATATAACAGCACCACTGATGAACATACAGAATACGGGATAATTACAGATGACGCGGATAACAGGATACAATTCAACGAAAAACGATTCAAAAAAATGCAGGAAATGGCTCTAAGACTGCCTGAGAAAGACCGTGTCGCTGTATTTGGAGATCTTGACGCAGACATCAGTCTTATCGGATGGGGCAGCACGAAGGGGCCGATTCTCGATAGTATGCGCTGCATGAAAGAAAAAGGTTACAAAATTCAGTTTTTACAAATTAAATACGCAAGCCCTTTTCCGTCAAAATTCGTGAAGAATTATATAGAAAAAGCGGAATTGACCATTATTATAGAAGAAAACAGGATGAGTGTAGCTCTCGATGACGGAACATACGGTAAGCGAGGTCAAATGGAACAGTATATCAGGTCAATGACCGGTATGTCGATTGATAAACGAATATTGAAAGAAAATACAAGGCCGTTTTCCAAAGATGAAATTTGTGACTGCATGATGAAAATAATATCGGAAAAACATCTCGATACTATTTTTGGGGGAAGAGTATGACATTTTCAACAATACCAACTGCACAAAAAGCGTTATCTGAGAATGATGATGTGATGGTCAAAAACAAGATATTTAAATATACTGAGCTTGTCAATTCCGAAACGAATGATTGGTGTCCCGGCTGCGGAGATAATGGGATACGGACTGCTCTCGCTAAGGCAATAGTAGCTTTAACTGTCGACCCGGAATACAAACAAACCATAGCTCATTTCACAGACAACGGTCTGACAACCGATCTCTCTATTATAACAGATGATGAAGAGGAAGCTGAAGATATAGCGTTTCAAACCGGTTTCGACAAAAAAGATGTTCATGCCGGTTTGGAAACAAGCAATGTTATGGCTTTATCCGGGATAGGCTGCTTTGCAAAAATTACGAACCAGTTAAAAAACATATACACGTTTCATACACTTCACGGCAGGGCTTTGGCGGTTGCCCAGGGAGCAAAACTTGCTAACTGGGACCTGGAAGTCATTGTTACTCTTGGAGACGGGGACGGCCTGGGGATAGGAGGAAACCATTTTTTCCATGCCGGAAGAAAAAACATAGACATGACGATCATGGTATTTGACAATCAAGTTTATGGTTTGACAAAAGGTCAACAGTCACCTACCATGCTTAAGAATATGCAGACAAAGTCGATGGCTGCACCTGCTATCAAAGAAGGGATCAACCCGATTGCTACGGCTATTTCTTGTCATTATACCTTTGTTGCAATGAGTTACAGTAACCAGGTGCAGCACCTTGTAGATATGATCGTAAAGAGTGTTAAACACAAAGGCTCATCCGTCATTGATGTACTTCAGCCTTGCCCAACATACAACAATGTATTTACCGCAGATTACTTCAAGACCAGCATGAAAAACTTGAGCGATCTGGCGCCAGACTACGATCCGGTCATTCGGTCACCGGAAGAGAAGAATAAAAAAATGCAGGAAGCATATGCTCTCGGACTCGAAGGATATATGAAAATCAATCCGGAAAACGGCCAGCGGGAATGTTTTAAAGGTCTTTACTTTCAAGATCCCACAACCTATCCTCTCGAGGCATTGTGGGCTGAAAAGATCGGCCCCCGTGCGCTCGCTAAACGGGACATTACCAACCCGAAAAGAAAAAAAGTAGTAAGAAATTTGATGAGCTCATTTCAGAGGATTTAATTACTACCCGGAGTTGACCGACTAATTTTTTAAAGAGTTATAAACATCACGGTGATAAAAAATCCGGCAAAGTTCGCAAATATTCTAATCACCGGAATATAACGAAATCTTTAGAATAGAGTTGATTGGGTTTCACTGTTACAAATTCTTTAAGATCCCGGTATCCTTTAGCCTCGACTGACAATAAATAATTGCGCGGTTCAACAGCCGTGAATTTAAAATATCCGTGACGGTTCGTTTGAATATATAGTGTCTTATCCAGACTTACGACAGCGTTGCCGACTGAATTTCCATTTTGATCGGTAATACTTCCGGATAATTCTGCCCATGCTGCTGTGGACGGCATGAAGTAATGTAAAATTCCTGCAAAAATAGTATATGCCTCCTGCCTGTTTCTCTGTGTGCCGTATAATTCTTCTTCAATCAGAGGGTCGGATATGTTATTGAGATCGATAATAACGGCAGGACTTCCCGTTTGCTGCAATACATAATCTGCGGCTTCAACAGGTCCGTATGTTTTCATATCCGACAGAGCGCTGAAAGAGTCCAGGATATGGCTCCCTAACTTTTTCCCCTGGGTACTTGTCGGGTACGCAAGGAGCGTAACTCCGGGGACCGTTTCAACAGCACCGGACGTTCTTCGCAGGGAAATGAATAATTCAGCATTATTCGCATTTGCAAATCGGACTCTTGAATAAAGTGAAAGATCTTCTCCCGGATTAATCGTCAATTCCGCCTCCGCTCCGGCGGTATTAAGATAGCGAACGAGGTACCTCGCCGTTTCCATATTCTCGTCGGATGCAAGTAAACCTGTCGGTCCTGTCGTACCTGGAAAGAGTCCACCGAATTCCGGATCGACAACAATATTTTTTCCCAACAATACTCCGCCATACATTGGGTCCAGGTTGATCTCATTAGTATGCTGGGTATTACTTTCGATCACAATACTCCTTTGTTCCGGGTAGTATCCATTTTTCCGTACACTCAGCGTATGGTTTCCGGGGTCAATATCGTCTAATACGATAATTCCGTCATGATTAGTAAATCCTTTTATAGTATTGTCCAGTTCAATTCGAGCATCTCTAAGAATAGAAGCAGAATGCGGATCTCCGGATAGAGTTGAAAGCCAGAGCATCCCTTTTTGAGACGTATTCCAATTCACTATCCCGCCGGCTGAAATTTTTCCTGAAAAAACCGAATAGTCTGCATTTGTAATTTCCGATCGTGCAACATAGAAAATTGCGGCGCCGTTCCTTGTATGAGCTCTTTTTGTGTTTCCTGCTTCATCCTGAAATTGTATGCTGACAACGGTTCCGTCCTTTACTCCATTATTATATTTATCAAGAACATCGACCCGGATCATGACCCTGGCCGTACCAATTTGGGGAATGGTTTTCGGCATATGGTTCATGATAAGATGTGCAGGCGGTTCATCGACTGTGAATTTCGATTCAAAAAGTAACGAATGGTTACCGTTGATGTTCACAACTGAAACATTGAGGGTATGTAGCCCGTTGGAAAGAGGTTGCTCCGGCAATGCTTTTATAAATGGAGGGTCAAAGACAAACGGAATCCGGTTACCATCAATATCGACAAGAATCATTTGCGGGTCGACTCTATCGCCATACAAATCTTCCTCCACCATTATAGAAATATCGGGTACTGCCTCAGTAGTACTTTCATCCGGTCCGGGCAGGACGCTGACGATCTTGGGGATTCCACGGGAAAAGTAGTCGAGTATGCCTAAAAAATAGCTTTTAGCTTCAATATCGACACCTTCGTGCGATTTCAGCTTTTTTTCCAGAGAAGGATTTGAAATATAAGAAGCTTCTCCCAACACTGCTGTTCTTGAATTGTTTCGTAAAACATAGTAATTCCCCGGCCTTAGAAAATTCTCCGGAATTTGCAGGTTGGTCACCAGGTGTTTATGAATAAATTTTGCCGCATCTTTGGAAGAAAAATAATCCTCCATTTTGTAATATGTTTCAATTGCGTTGAATTGCCTGTCCACAGGAAGCCGGGAATTGTGGTGCAGTGAAATAAAAAGATCGGCATCAGCATCATTGGAAGTTCGTACTCTAAGGTCAAGATCGTCGCCGCGAAGAGAATCGATTTGCGTAGTCATCATGTCATGATCGTATTCACGGGTCATAATGACCTGTGCTCCGGCATCTTCCAGGTATCTCTTCAACTGAAGGGCAACGTTGAGATTGACTGTTTTTTCTTCAAGCCCTTTACTGCCGACAGCGCCGAGAGCAGGCCCTCCGTGACCTGCGTCAAGCACGATAACTCTGTTCAATAAAGGTGATGTATCTAAGTTGTCAAACGGTTCTACAAGACTGGTATACGCGGAATCTTTAACAACAATACGGGCGCACGAGGCGGAAATAAATATAAGCGCAAAAGATGTTAGCAGTGTAATTCGGGGATTAAAAACGTGGCGGTAAAGCAACATGGCAGCGCTTCAAAGAACTATAGCAAGAAGTTCCTTATTATTTCAAATTATTACTGTTTTCTCACTCTCCGTCGATAGTATGATTAAAAGATTTATTAAAATCAAGAAAAACCTTAAAATCATTACCTGTCCAATATTTGGATATTTTTCTTGTAATTAATCGAATGTGATTAGTATATTGTCAATAATCGCCATTATTAAAACGAGTCTTCTTAGACACAACCCGATGTTATTAGCTGTAGATATTGGAAATACTAATGTCGTACTTGGCGTATTCGAAAATCATACTCTACGGTGCAGGTGGCGTTTAGATAATTATTCCCGCCGCTCCGAAGATGAATGGATGGTGATACTTCGGTCATTATTTGCACATGCAGATCTGAAGCTTTCGAATATTAACGGAGTTGCACTATCATCTGTTGTGCCGTCGGCTACTCCAATATTTACTTCAATATTTAAAGATTCTGCCGATATAAAGATACTGCAGATCTCGAGCGATTTAGATATCGGTTTGAATATCCGGTATACCGATCCTTCGTCGGTAGGCGCTGACAGACTATGTAATGCGATTGCAGGTTATGAAATGCACGGCGGGCCTTTGATCATAATCGATCTCGGCACGGCAACGACGTTTGATGTTATATCTGAAAATGGAGATTATCTTGGTGGAATTATTTCACCGGGCTTAGAAACAGCTGCTCAATACCTGCATAAAGCTGCAGCAAAATTGCCAGGCGTTGAATTGAAATTTCCAGAGAACATTATTGCCACCAATACGGAACAGAGTATTCAAGCTGGCATAATGTTTGGAGCGGTATCATCGGTTGAAGGAATTGTGGAACGAATAAAGAATGAATTGGGACAGGATGCTTTTGTTATTGCAACAGGTGGTTTGGGTAATCTGATTTTCCGAAAGACGCAGGTGATAAAAGCATATGAGCCAAATCTCACTCTAATCGGGATTGAAAAAATATTTACAAAAGTTTCTGTATAAACCGTTAAAATAGTTGGGACCATGACCTGCCCCTAATGTTTGGGTCATTTTTTAAGTTAGTCAATTCATCGATATATTCATTGTTGTATTACCCATTGGCCTTGAGACCGAATCCGGTGGTATAACTGCCTCGGGGGCGGGTGGCCGGTATCCAAGGGCACTATGCGGTCTCTTATGATTTTACTCATTTCGCCAGCGTTCCACAAGCACTTTTGCTTCGTGTAAGGTATCGAAGATTTCCCGGTTGAGCACTTCATCACGCAGTTTGCCATTGAACGACTCACTATACCCGTTCTCCCATGGACTGCCTGGTTCAATATACAATGTTTTTACTCCCAGGCGCATGAGCCATGTCCGGACCGCTTGAGCAGTGAACTCTGTGCCATTATCACTTCTCAGGTGAACCGGAACTCCTCGCTGCACGAACAGTGTTGCAAGATGTTCTATGACGTCATTGTGAGTCAGCCTCCTGCCTGCCACAATTGCCTGACACTCCCGACTGTATTCATCTAATATTGTTAACAAACGCTAGCTCCTTCCCTCTCGGGTTCGTGCTTGCATGAAGTCATAACTCCAGACATGATCCCGGTACGCAGGTCGCAGCCGAATACACGAACCGTCATTGAGCCATAACCGTTTGCGCTTCGGTTGCCTCCGGGGAACTTTTAATCCTTCTCGACGCCACAAACGCTCCACTCTCTTATGATTGACCTTGCAGCCTTCTTGCTGTAACAGTGCGGTAATTCGTCGATAACCATACCGACCATACTGCGTGGCCAACTCAGACCATACGTTGCACTAACACCGGCTTCATCAGAAGGAGAAATCGGGCGATATTGATGAGTGCTGCGCGGTACTCCCAACACGGTACAGGCCCGGCGCTGCGAGATCTCGAGAGTCGTGCAAAGATGCTGCACCACCTCCCGTCGCTTCGCCGGGCTCAGAAGTTTTTTGCATCAACCGCCAGAGTCTCATTGAGGATTTGAATATCCAACTCTTTCTCGGCAACCAGGCGTTTCAGGCGGATAGTCTCTCTCTCTAACGCTTTAAATCGTTTCACCTGATGCACCCGAAGACCACCATACTCCTTTCGCCAACGATAATAGGTCTGCTCTGTAACCTCAATCTGGCGAGCAGCTTGTTTAACCGACTGACCTTGAGCGAGCAGTACTTCTGCCTCTCGAAGCTTGTGGATAATTTGTGCTGATGTGTGAATTCTACGTGCCATTGATCTTGCTCCTTTCTTTTCAATCTAATCCCTGTACTCATATACTATCTGGATCAACTTTTGGGGGCAAGGTCAAGTTGGTCCACATTTTTTGCGCAAAATGACATTATAATGGCGAAAATTACACCATGCTTCGAAAACGGTAAAGGTGCTTATCTGGAATGCCTTGATTCACCAATAGGATTTGGTTCCACTGAATTTCATGTACTGAGAAAGTTAGAAAATATTAGTGAATCAAAATTTTTATATTATCTTACGTGTTCACATACCTTTAGAGATATGGGAGAAGCATTAATGACAGGTACTGCAGGACAGAAAAGAGTACCTCAGTCATTTATTGAAAATTATATCTTAGGGATACCAGCTATTGAAGAACAAAAAGCAATAGCCGATTTCCTCGACCGAAAAACAGAGCAAATCGACACGCTGACTGAAAAGAAGCAGCAACAGATTGAACTGCTCAAAGAACAGTGTGCGGCGATAATCAATCAGGCAGTAACAAAAGGTCTCAATCCCGATGTCAACTGGAAAACTATTCAGATATCAGATGGTGCAGAAGTAATTGGAGGCGGTACTCCTTCAACGGAAGATCCTCGAAATTTTGGCGGTGATATTTCATGGTTAACCCCAAAGGATCTGTCGAAATATAATTTCCGCTACATCTCACATGGTAAACGGAATATAACTCGCCAAAGACTCAGATCAAGCAGTGCGAGATTACTTCCGAAAGGCACAGTATTATTGTCAACAAGAGCACCGATTGGATATGTGGCAATTGCAGAAAATCCTATGGCTACAAACCAAGGATTTCAAAGCCTTGTGCCAAAAGAAAACATAGTTTCAGAGTACCTATACTATTTATTGAAGATTAATACAGAATACTTGAGGGCTAATGCTTCTGGATCAACTTTTGGTGAACTTTCGGGAAGCACATTAAAGAGGTTTGTATTTAAGTTTCCTGAAAAGAATGAACAAAAAACCATAGCAGACTACCTTGACCGAAAAACAGAGCAAATCGACACGCTGACTGAAAAGAAGCAGAAACAAATTGAATTATTATCAGAATACCGAACAGCATTAATCACAAATGCTGTAACAGGCACAATCGATATTAGAAATGAAGTGGAAGGAGTAGAAAATGCCCATTCTTAACGAAAAGCAACAAAAACATGCCATCGAAGTGATGAAAAAGTACCAGAGTGCACCTCCCGATTCTTCTCGGACCGATTCTTCTCGGAAAACACCTGTTGAAGAGAATGTGATGCTTGATGCTGAACGAATCATGATTATAGGAAAGGAATTAAAACCTCTTTTGCAGGATTTTATCGACGGGAAAGTACAAATATTGGAGTTTAGATCAAAAATAGACAGTATCAATAAGCGTAATAAACTCTGGGGATTCAAAGGCATTAAAGGACAAATGTTTTTTAACATGGTTGTTAATGTAGCTCAAGAAGTAGATGATATAAATGAGTGTACCAAAGAATTAAAATCCGTTTTCAGTCTCCCTGCAAACGAAAATGCCGCTTCAATCAGGTTGAAAACATTCGAGAGTTACGTTAACCGACTCAGCGATGCATGGGTAAATGCTGGAAATACACGACACAAACGTCCGAAACAGGGAAGCATACCGTTCTTTGTTTCTTACTTCTGGCAGATTCTTGATAGAGATGTTTGGCCTGTATATTACACCTCAGCTGTACGAGCCATGACAGAACTGAACTTGTGGCATCCCTCCGGAGATAATGCAAAAGACTTTATCGATTATAAGAAGATAATTGAAGAATTAATCGACCTTTTCAGTCGGTACAGCGGCAGCAAGTATGATTTCTATAAGGTTGAACATGTATTATGGTTTAAGAGTGAAAATCAATATCAAGCTGTATCAGAACAGGGTAAGAAGAAGGACGATGATAAAAAATCGAAGAAACTTGTCGAAACTGATTTCCTTCCTCAAAGCTACATACCTCCGATTATAGAAATTATTCCTCAGATAGCATTGAATGGTGAGGGTGTGAGCAAAGCTGCTAAGAATTCAGGCATTTCACTCGAGAAAGCCTTTGAAGAACATGTGAATGCCGCATTTAAAATCATGGGTTTTGAAACGCGTCTGCTCGGACAGGGAAAGAGACGTGTCCCTGATGGTACTGCGGAATCAGTTGATGACAGTTATGCAATAATATGGGATTCGAAAGCAAGAAGCAGCGGGTACAGTATGGGTACGGATGACAGGGCGATACGGGAATACATCACTACTGAGAGCAGAGATATCAAGAAACGAAAAAAGTTCAGAAATATCTATTATATGATTATTTCGAGTTCATTTGCCGATGATTTCGATGCTACGATACGGTCAATCAAGATGGACACAGATGTGAATGAAGTATTATTGCTTGAAGCTGAAGCATTAGTTGCAATGGTTGATGTAAAACTGAGAGACCCTCTTCAAATCACGCTTGGTTCGGACGATATTCAACATCTATTTTCAAACGGTGGAGTCATCACAGCACAGATGGTCAAAGAACAGCTGGTATAATCATGAAACTAACGGTAGAACAGCGTATAAAGCTTGCAGAAATCAATACGACGTACAACGGGAAGAAATGGAAAATATTTCCGAATCCAGCTGATAATAATTCTTTAGATGCTCCAATTGGAGCAGGTGTATATCATGTCAAACAATGTTATAACACGAGAGTATATATTCTTCGGCACGGGAGAATGTATTTCAAATCGGTTTACTCCATTATACACAGGACGTAAGGGTGCACGTTCATCGAGCAGAAATAATACGAAAAAGCACGATTATGTTATTGATAATTTTGGAGATTTAAAATATAGAACAGCAGCCTGTTAGATATTAGTGAAGCCGAAAAAATCCCAAATGAATTGAAACTCTTTACTATCCATACATTCAATACGTGGGAGTTATGACACCGCAGACCTACAAAGAGCAGGATTTTGAAGAGCATATTGAAAAGCATCTGGTGAACTCTGGCTATTTTAAGCAGGAATCTGAGAATTATGGTAAGGATTTGTGTTTAATCCGCCAAGAACTTCTTCAGTTTATCACGGCAACACAGCCAAAAGAATATGAAAAACTCGAAAAACAGTATGGCTCATCTCTATCTGAAAACTGAAAAATTCTGCCGTAATATAGCGAAAGAGATTGATAAAAAAGGCACGCTTCATGTTCTTCGTAACGTGTACAAAGACAGAGGCACAAAGTTCAATTTAGCTTATTTTAAGCCGTCCAGCGGCATGAATCATGAGCATTTGAGGCTCTATACAACAATGAATATATTGATGAATTGACTAACTTAAAAAATAGCCCAAACATTAGGTGTTTGTTTAGTGAAAAATATTTAATGTTTTCTTTATCCTCCTTAGTCTTCCCATAGATTCCTGCAAGAATAAACATTAATAAAAGAGGAATGATTCTCCTCTTAAATGGAAGTGAAATTCCTGTTTTATTAGTGATAAAAATAACAGCAGTAGGTATAATTAAAATTGATATCAAAATAAAAATTATACCAACAACAACTTGGTCAATAAATAGGGAACCAAATACCCTCATTGTTTGAAATTACAAATGTTAGGCGTCCAATTCAGCCTTTTTTCAAGCTGGGTGACACGGCTCGGCCGTTTCGTGCGCACCTGAAACGTGTGTTGAGAGGCATGATTCATGACTTTGAACACGGCTCCAATGAAAGGGTACGGGCTTGTGAAACAGATCGGACATGAAGTTGACGAAGACGAGGCGCGGACTCTTCCATGTCAAAGATTCGCCAAGAGAGAACTCGTTAGTTGAGGCCATGATACTATTAAATAATATTCTCCAGATTATTTAATAGTAAAATGATTTGGAGAATATTATAGAAAATTATTTCAGATTAATTACACAGATTAGTTATTTATATTACTGATAGCCTGATTCTAGAAGATCTATCACAAGAAGTAAGAAGGTGTTTGTCAAATTGATTGTAATTATTTATTTATTAATGAGTTATAAGGTCTTTCGGTAATTGTTTGTTATTAGTATATTGCACCCCATACCGAGTAGACAGTTATTTAAGTTAGTGTTTGGCAGTTATTGATAGCCCTAATCCACAGTGGATTAGGGACTTAAATCGAATAAAGCTGTTGCGGTCATTGCGTTGCCTGTTTACCTTACATTACATATGGAGGAAACCCATGAGCCGACGCAGATGGACCGCTGAGCAAAAGTTCGCAATCGTTCTTCAGGGCATCAAGGGCGAAACGACCGTTACTCAGCTCTGTAGCGATCACGGTATCAGCCAAGTTCAATATTACAAGTGGCGCGATCAGTTTTTTGCCGGCGCGAAGCAGAATCTCAACGGCAAGCGAGCACAAAACGGCACGCTAGAGAAGGTGAAGATCAAAGAACTTGAGCACATCATCGGCAAGCAGACGGTTACCATTGAGATACTAAAAAAAATTCAACAGATGGAGAACGAGTAGCGGATCGTGTACATGCGCTTACACAGTCCGGGTATACAGTAACTTCAGCTTGTGAGGCACTGAGTGTCAGCCGGAGTTCATATTATTGCACGGCTCCTGCCTCGACTTCGGTCAAAGCCGACAGAGACCGTGAGTTGCTCGAACGAATCAAAAAGATACGATGTGACCATCCGTTCTGGGGCTACCGGCGGATCACCGCATGGCTGAGACGGCGTTGTGATATCCATGTGAACCGGAAACGGGTCTACCGTATCATGCGGGAGCATAACCTGACGGTCAAGCAGAAACTGTACAAAGCAAAACGAACACCGCAGCGATCAAAACCAAAGCCAACCCGCATGAACCAGTGGTGGGGCATTGATATGACAAAGTTCCTCGTCAACAAGCTGGGTTGGGTCTATATGATCGTTGTGCTCGACTGGTACACACGCAAGATCGTCGGCTTTCATATCGGCCTGCGGAGTAAATCGGCTGACTGGCTCACTACCCTGGATATGGCTGTCAAAGAACAATGTCCCGATGGTGTCCGGGAACATGATTTACATCTCATGAACGATAATGGCTCACAACCAACAAGCGTTGCGTTTATTAACGCATGCGGCGTATTGAATATAGATCAAGCATTTACATCGTATAATAATCCAAAGGGTAACGCAAATACCGAACGAGTTATTCGAACTATCAAAGAGGACTGCATCTGGATCAACGAATGGGGTTCACTCGATGAAGCACAACAGACAATCGAACAATGGATTCATGATTACAACCATCTGTATCCCCATTCAGCATTAGATTACCTCAGTCCCGTTGAGTTCGAACTGAAAAACACTAAACAAAAAGCAGCCTAAAAATGTCTTGCTTTTTGGGGGTCAGTACAATAGTTTAATCAAATTAATTAATGATTATTCTACTTTGCATCTTGTTTTCAACATAAAGTATCTGATCAATCGTCACACATGTATTACAGAAATTTTATCAATGACATATTTATAATCAGCTTATCTAAGCTAAACAAAAACAAGATGTCGCATAATATATATTATGTAAACTTATAAGCGCAGATTATATCGCCCCCTCCTACTCCATGATTCTATTGTAGTTATTGCAGCTGTCAATTAATATTCCATTCAAGTATAGTTCTTAAAATAATACATAAGAAAAAGCACAAGAAAAATCAGAAATACGATCTTATAAAGTGAAACACCTCTGTTCCTTCCGGCCTTTCCCTTTTTAGATTTAAAAAACTTTGTTTTAGAAACATCTTGATCTTCTTCTTTGTAAAGCCGTGGAATATAATCGAATTTGCGAGGCTTTTTCCCCTTCATCAACATAAAAAATAATTCTCACACTTTATAAAACCTATTAAATGAACAACGCTATGATACCCTGAAGAATGTTAAGAAAAAAGTTGAAAGGTGGGCTGAGAATCAGCCAAAATAGACTAACGGGCAGTATAAATCCTGAAAAAATCAGTATCATGAGTACAACCGGACCATAATGCTGCAATCTCTGATAGGCTGGTTTTTTATTTATGGGTACGTAATATTCCAATACGTGCGAACCGTCCAGCGGAGAAAGCGGGATAAGATTGAACAGGGCCAGCAGCAGGTTGATCTGTATTCCGAACCGGCAAATCCTAAATAAAGCAATATTATCAAACATCACGAGGGAAAGAATTGCCAGGAATGTAAATGCAAATGAAAGAATAAAATTAGACAACGGTCCTACTCCGGATACCTTCACATTATCGATCGCAGGATTGGTAAAATTTCCCGGATTGACCGGTACCGGTTTTGCCCATCCGAACAGTACCGGTGAGCCGCTCATGAACAAGATGAGCGGAAGAATGATCGAACCGACAGGGTCTAAGTGCGGGATCGGGTTCAATGTGAGCCGGCCCGAGAATTTTGCTGTCGGATCGCCACACCGAAAGGCCATCCACCCGTGTGCATATTCATGCACTACAATCGAAAATATCAATATGATAATAGAAAATATTCTCGGGTCAAACATCAGGATAACTCAGCCTTTACCTGTTCCAAGGGATGATACGATTTATGTACTTCCCTCAAGTATTCTTTGTCGAGGTGCGTATATATCTGTGTTGTCGAAATGTCCGCATGGCCGAGCATTTCCTGAACTGCGCGAAGATCGGCACCTCCCTCAATCAAATGTGTAGCAAATGAATGGCGCAATACGTGCGGACTAATATGCTCTTGTATTTCCGCTTTATCAGCATAATTCTGCAATAGTTTCCAAAAACCCATACGGGATAAGGGATTACCTCTCCAATTCAAAAAAAGACAATCCAATGGCCGGCTCGAAGGTTTTATAAGGCGATGCCGGACTTTCTGTAAATAGGATTCAACGTACTGTCTTGCTATCTCACCACAGGGTATTATACGTTCTTTCCCTCCCTTACCCTGTACTCGTACAATTCCATCATCTAAAAAGATATTTCTGATTTTAATTGTTATCAGTTCAGATATGCGGACACCTGTACTGTATAAAAACTCCAGCATAGCCCGGTCGCGAATACCAAGCCGGTCTTTTGTATCAGGCTGTTCCAGAAGCAACTGCACTTCCACGATCGACAATACTTTTGGCAACTTCGAAGATAATTTGGGGGAATCTACTAATGCAGCGGGATTATTTATTATATCACCTTCCCGTTGTAAATATTTAAAGTACATTCTGATAGCTGAAATATTTCTTACAATCGAAGTTGTGGCAAGTCCTGAATCGTTGAGCTGGTAAACATAGTGTGATACGTCTTCGGGAGTAGTCAATTCCGGCGATCCGGTCTTTTTATTTAATGGCAGGGACTCAAAAAACTTTTTAAGATCATATTCATAGGCAGAAATCGTATTTTCGGAAAGATTTTTTTCTATCTTTAAATGCCTGAGAAATCTTTGTAAATAATGGTTCACAATTACTACTATTCAGTCTTATACATGAATGTATTAAGAATAATTCGATTGACTTTCAAAAACCATCAAAAAAAACCCCGATTTAATAATCGGGGCATAAAAAAGATAATTAAAAGTTACAATGGCTTCACATTTGATGCTTGCAGTCCTTTATCGGTATCGACTACTTCATACTCAACATCATCACCTTCCGCCAAAGTCCTGAATCCGTCACCATCGATGGATGTATAATGAACAAAAACTTCGGTCCCATCCTCCTGTTTGATAAAACCATAACCTTTATTTTCATTAAACCATTTCACCTGTCCTCGAGGCATTACTTACCACTCCTTCATACTGCTAACTTACTGGTATACAATTTTGACGATAATGTATATATATAAAAATTTTTTGTCAAGGCATTTTATCAATTTTAATATATATTGGAATTTTCGTAATATTGCTGCCGGATGGCGACCTCACAATAATTTCCTGATTTTAATTTTAGTTGCAATACTATCATATGAAATCAACAAGCCACAATATGGTGCATGTGAATAACGGGATGGTGAAATTATCGTCTAATTTGACCGGAATAACTTCGATAGTTGCTGCGCCTACTGAAGCGATCATTGCATACAAAAAAGGAATAGGAGAAAAATAATATGTTATTATCATTGATGAAATAAAAAATGCAAGTGTCCCTTCAATCGATTTGTTGAACAATTGATGATTACCGTATTTTTTGCCAACCAAAGCGGCGAAAGTATCTGAAATACCCAACAGCAGCAAACCGAATATTGCATGATATTTCGGAAAGAGCCAGATAGTCACAACTGCGCTGATCATTACGTAGGACGATCCGGTTAGATGGCGCTCTTCATGATCCCGTATGACAGTTTTAAATATGGAATCAAATAACTGCCTCACAGGATTTATAAATAATCTTGCACAATCAACTCCAATTATCAGTATGCTTATCGGGATCAATATGGACAGAGTGTTTTCTTTCGATAGCTGGGAATAACCGAACGGGATCGAGAGAGATAGAAAATGAATGGATTTTCTATAGATTTCTTGCGAGATATTCATTTTCTCAGCGCGGCATTCCGCAATTCCAGCACACCCTTTGCCCTGTCGGGATTGACAAATATCCCGGTCCCGGCAACCAGGACATTGCACCCGGCACGAACAACGGCTTCAACATTGAATGAATCGATCCCGCCGTCAACTTCTAAATAGGCATCCGGGTTTTTTGATTTTAGCATCTCGTGAGTCTTTTGTATCTTTACCAATGACGACCCGATAAACTTTTGTCCCCCAAAACCGGGATTAACCGACATAATCAATACAAGGTCCACATCATGCATCACCTCTTCAATAGTTGCTACACTTGTAGAAGGATTAAGAGAAACACCAGCTTTTACCCCCAAGTCACGAATTGTCTTAAGCGTTCCATGCAGGTGGGTGCACGTTTCCTGATGTACTGTAATAATGTCTGCGCCAGCTTTTTTAAAATCACCCAAGTAGCGTTCAGGTTTTTCAATCATTAAATGAACATCCAGTGTCAAATCAGTTATCGTTTTAATTGTTTTCACCATCTGAGGTCCGAAAGTGCTGTTTGGAACAAAATGACCGTCCATCACATCGATATGTATCCATTCCGCCCCACCCTTCTCAAGCTGTCGAATTTCAGACTCAAGTTTCGATATATCTGCAGAAAGAATTGATGGAGCAATTATCAAAGTGTCAATCTTTGTGCTATTATGTTTTCGTTCTTCCATTTTTGTAACGTTCATAGTATGAAGAAATTAAAACTCCTGCCTGCTGCTATCCATTTTACTGACGATTAATATAACAGCATCTCCCGGGGAAACAATAAATCCCGGCTGAGGTTCCTGAAGCAATACAGTATTCGGAAGATATTCATCGTTTACGTTGAAAATAATTCCCCGAATTCTCAATCTGTTCTGCCTGAGTATTGTTGAGGCAGTTTCAAGTGTTTTGAACTGAATTTTTGGCATTGCAAATTCTTTTGATTCAAGTCCCAGACTGATCGTAAGATCAATTACAGTATTTTTTGCGATTTCCATTCCGGATTCTAATGCCTGACTGATAACAATTCCCTCAGGAAATTCATCGGAGTAATTATAATACTCATTACCTTTTTGAAGATTGAATTGTGCCAGCTGTAATTCCGCATCACGAGATGACAATCCTCTCAGATCCGGAACTTTCACTTTTTGCTCTCCAAGACTGACCGTCAGTTCAACAATTCGTCCACGTTTTACAAGAGTGCCCGGTATTGGATTTTGGAGAAGCACGGTCCCTTCGGAATGAAATGGGTCATATTTCTGCTGGCTTGCATCGACTTTAACGCCAAGCCTCCTGAGTTCAAGTATTGCCTGTGTTCTTGATTTTCCTGCTACATCGGGCAGGTCGATTTCATCTCCGGAATGTACGTACATGGGCATAATAAGATTGTCAAACGTGACGAACAACAAAAACATAACTGCGATTGAAATAACAGTGTATTTCAGGTATAGAATAAATCTATTTTCGTTGAACGGCGCCATATCAGTATCTTAGTATCTATGATTTCCAAATATAATTACTTAATTTACACAATAGATGGATCGTATGCAATAGTAAGGGGCAACTTAATTTTTGCTTTCATGCATGCCATCGTCAAAAAGTAACTCTATTAACTGCCAATTAACATTTGGCCACGGTACTCTGTAAAACATGACCTTCTTCAATATTCGTCCCACGCAGCAATTCTATTGCGGTCAATATTTTTTTCCCTTCCCGCTGTACAATAAGAATCTCTACTACACAGTCCCCGGTCTGCACAAAGAGCCCTTCGTTCGGATCTGCTTTTATTATGCTGCCGGGAGTGGCTTTTTGACCGGGCGATTCGACTGAACGTGCTCGGAACAATTTCAAGAGTGTGTTTTCATAATAGGTCCAGGCGCCCGGTGACGGAGATAAAGCTCTTATTTTATTTACGATAGTATACGCCGGCTCAGACCAAACTACAGGTTGATTTTCCCGTGTGATCTTCGGTGCATGTGAAGATTCTATTTCTACTTGAATTACCGGTTTCAGTGTCTGAGCTTCCATACCACCCAAAGTATCCGCGACTGCTTGTGCTCCTGTTTTTGCCAATCTTTCAGCTAATTCGCCGGCAGTTTCGTCGTCGCGTATCAAAATTTTCTTCTGCAGCAGCACTTTACCTGTGTCAATACCGGCATCAATTAGAAAAGTCGTTACTCCGGTTATTTTTTCTCCATTCATTATCGCCCATTGAATCGGCGCCGGACCCCTGTAGTACGGCAATAGTGATGCATGCAGATTGATTGCTCCGTAACGGGGAATTGTAAAAAGCTCAACGGGTAGAATACGGAAAGCAACCACAACCAATATATCCGGGTGGGCTGAACGGATCTTTTCAAGAAATGTTGGGTCTTTGAGATTTTGAGGTTGTAAAACGGGAATGTTTAAATATTGAGCACGGGTCTTAATAACCGACGGTTGTAGATTTCTTCCCCTGCCACGGGGTTTGTCTTCTGCTGTTACGACATATGCTATATCATGGTGGGTGTTTTTTGCAAGATACTGGAGAGCGGGGACCGAAAAATCAGGGGTTCCCATATAGATAACTCTCATACTTCAACACCATTTGCGAGTTGTTGCAACCGGTGTGCCAATTTTTTTCGTACAGACTGCTTGAAATGCTGAGTAAACAGAATTCCCTGCAGGTGGTCGTATTCATGCTGAATGACCCTGGCAAGAAGTCCGTTGCACGTCAATTCCACCTCTTCATTATTTATATTAAAATACCGGACGGTGATCGTTGCAGGCCGGTCTATATCTGCATTAATTCCGGGAATGGAAAGACATCCTTCTTCAACAGTACACATTCCTTGCCGATCGGTCAATGTGGGATTAATTATGGTCAGCATGGAGCCTTTTTTGTTATTCTTATCTCCTTCTTCATGCGGTATATCTATAACAATAACTGCTTTTTTGACGCCTATCTGAATAGCTGCAAGACCGATACCCCGTGCTTCGATCATCGTTTGAAACATAGTATCGACGAGTGTTCGGAACTCATCGTCGATCTCTTCAACAGGATCCGACTTTTTATGAAGAAATGGATCTCCATATATCAAGATGGGCTGTACAGCCATGTCACCCTTCCTTTCCCAATACCGATGACACCGAAGATTTCAAGACTTCTATTTTAACATTATCGTCAACTTTCAAGATAATTGTTTCCTCTTTTTCCTTCAGGCCCGCAACTGTCCCGACAACACCACCTGCAGCTACTACACTATCTCCTTTCTTTAACGTTTCAAGCATACTCCGGTGTACCTTTTGTCGCTTTACCTGTGGACGGATCATAAGAAAATAGAAAATAATCAATATAATAAAAAGCGGCAACATGACCACGATCGGGTTAGAATCTCCACCCTGTGGAGGCGCAATCCAAGCTATTAGCAATGAAAACACTATTATTCTCCAGGTTTTATAAAACAGAATTTCCGGTTATTTCTTATCATCAATATATGAGATAAAAGTTACTTCTTCAAGAAAAAATCCTTTGCGGTAGCTCCGGTACTATTTTAATTGGATCGTAATTTGTCTGATTTTCTTACCGTCTTCGTTCGGTTCGGAACAAACCGTGCCCCCTGGCAGGTGTCCCTCAGTTCCATTGTGTCTTGAATGGCCTGAATAACACGCTGTTTGTTTTTTGACCATCCCGGCGCCACCAAACGCTCCGGGACAGCCTCACCTATAAGACGCTGGATTACCGTATTTTTGGGAATAAGCTCCAAACACTGCACGGCAAGTTCGACATATTCGGTTTCAGTAAACAATTTCCATGGGGCCTTTTGATAATAACGGTGTAACAACGTTCCCAACTCGATATAGAGAGAATGCATTTTGATTCCGTCGGGCTCCAGTCTTCCGACAGTTCCGGCAGTTTCCAATATTTCGTTATAATTTTCCCCCGGAAGACCGTTAATGATATGAAGACAAACTTTTATATCTCTGTTCTTCGCTGCACGATATGCATCTAAAAGGTCCCTGAAGTTGTGCTGCCGGTTGATCCGCCGTAACGTTGCATCGTGTATCGTTTCGACACCATACTCTAACCAAACATTCGTTTCTTGTGATAAATCTTGAATCAAGTCCAATACATCGGAGGAAACACAATCGGGCCTCGTTCCTATTGATATGCCGACAACATTTTCTTTACACAATGCCGTTTTGTATAGATTCTCCAGGTAATCGACAGGCGCGTAGGTGTCTGAAAATGCCTGAAAGTAGATAATGAATTTTGAATCGGGGACTTTGTCATGCATCATTTGTGCACTATGTTCATACTGCTCTTCCCAAGATATTTTTTTATCGATATAGGGAGCGCCGGATCCTTTATCATTGCAATATATACAGCCACCATAACCTTTGGCGCCATCTCTGTTCGGACAGGTGAACCCGGCGTCAACACATATCTTTTTGACCGGGAAATCATAAGTTTCCCTGAGATATTTACTATGGGAGTAATATCGTAGCATACTTTTAATTATTTGATGAAATATCCCAGGAATAAATCTCCCAGTTTCCCCAACTTTTCTGAAGCATATCAACCTCTTCCCAGCTATACTCATTCTGGTCTGTGATAATATTAATTATATATGACACTTCTGCCTTTCCGTTGTCACCAATATTGATAGAAATATCCCTGAAATTAACCGAGACACTGCTGTTATTCAAAATAAAAAGCCTGCGGAATTCCAATATTTCTCTGTACGATCGAAGACTTTCCACATTTGATTGAAAATCTTTCGATATATTCAGCATAATACCTCGTAAATCTTCACGTGCATACGCTTGCATTATTTGGGAATACATTTCCACAATAGTCTGCTCCTCTGTATCAGGACTGCTCGAACAGCCGTATAGACACATGGCGCATCCGGCAATAATAGTGATTTGTATTAATAATTTTTTATGTACACGTTTCGACAATTTTTTCCGCCGCTATTTCAGGGATATTCCCGTAATTTCAACAAATGAATCACCAATAAGACCCGTAACACCGGCTGTCTCCCCGGCCGGATGGTCTTCGGGAAATATGTGCGATACATATCATACGTCATTTTGCTCTCTTTTCAAACTGATAGATCGTGCTATGATTTCTAACACAATTCAAGTTTTCTACTCGATAAATATCGTTTTTAATTCTTCCGCTACCGATATTTTTCCCTTAAAATTGAGCGCACATGCAGAGAGTATATCTTCTTTCTGAGTATCAGGGTAAAGATGAGTCATCACTACTTTCTTGCACTGTGCCCGATTTGCCGCCTTACCGACTTCAGCCGGAGTCATGTGTCCGGTAATTTTTTTCCCTGCGGGATATGAACATTCGATTACTGCGACATCACAATCTTTACATAACGACACCAAATTATCACAATAATCCGTATCGCCGCTGTAAGCGAATTGAACGCCCTCTTTATCTTCAAAACGAAAACCATAGCTATTTTCAGCATGATCTACCGGAATAAAAGTTGCCGAAAATCCCGAAAATATATGTTTCGCTTCACCGTATTCATTAATAAAAATACCGTACGAATCAGAATGAAAAGAGGATCGATATATAGATGAGAGCTGTTTATAATAATCTTTGAATCCGGGGGGGCCGTAAATCGATATATCTCTTCCTTTTTCATCAGACGTATAACGTTTTGCGAGCAGCAACGGTACCAGATCGGCGGTGTGGTCTATGTGAAAATGAGTAAAAAAGACATGGTCGATATCGCATGCCTGAATATTTATGCGTGAAAGTTGACGTAGAACGCCGGACCCAGCATCTAAAAGTACGTTTTGATCTTCAATGTTTAAAAAATATCCGCTGCATCCTCTCTCCGGAGTTGGCTGTAATGTGCCCGAACCTAAAATTGTGAGCCGTATCATACTCTCATATCTGCTGTTACAGCCTTATTGTGCAAATAATGCGTTGGTAAATTCGTCTATATCGAATTTTCGGATATCGTCTTTACTCTCCCCTACACCGACAAAATCGACCGGAATTTTTAAATTCTTCATGATCGGCACTGCCGTGCCTCCTTTTGCAGTACCATCTAATTTTGTTAAAAATATTCCATTCACATCAATGGCATCAGTAAATATCTTTGCCTGAGTTATTGAATTCAGCCCCATATTCGCATCCACTACCAACAGTATCTTATGCGGCGCCCCGGGTATGATATTGCCGATGACCCGTTTAATCTTCACAAGTTCCTGCATCAAATTGAAGTTTGTATGGATCCTGCCGGCAGTATCTATCAAAAGAACGTCCACATTTCTTGCGAGCGCTGCTTGCGCTGAATCAAAAGCCACTGCAGCAGGATCTGTTCCTTCTTTATTTTTGACAATATCCACCCCAATTTTCTCTTTCCATATATTGAGCTGTTCAACAGCAGCAGCCCGAAATGTATCTGCAGCCGCCAGTAATACTTTTTTCCCCTGTGATTTATAATAATAGGCCAATTTACCGATGGACGTTGTTTTCCCTGTCCCATTCACACCGACAACCAGTATTACATAAGGCGCCGGCAATTCACCGTTTAATGTTTTACTTGAGATAATAATCTCTAACTCCTTTATTATTTTCGCTTTTATGATACCGGCTAATCGGTCAAAGGTCATATCTTTTTGCTGTTTCAGAAATTCTCTCACTTCATCGATTATCACTGATGCAGTTTCGACACCTATATCGCACAGGATCAACGTTTCTTCTATATCTTCAAGCAATTTCTCAGAATTCCTTTTTCCGGCCCCGAATATCGATTTCAGGGAGTGTGTCAAGTTGTCCCTTGTTTTTTGCAGACCGTTTTTGAGACTTTTAATACGAGTTATCATCAGAATTTCCGGAATAACCTGACACTATCGACTATCAATTCGGGATGGTTGCGCACAGCGAAAAGAAAAATCTTTAACATCGACAAGTCTTTTTTTTGTGTGCCGCGAACCAAATGAGCCAACTCATTTAATTCTTCATCATTAAACTGAATAACCTTGTTTTTCAAATTTGTCGCGCTTTTATGGTATCTTCCTCTGGACCTGTACCATTTTTGAGTATATTTTTTAAGCGCTGATTCAATCGGATCATTTCCTTGCAAAGCTTCAGCCGCCGTTTCGCCGGCAAGCTTTCCCGACTGCAGTGCGTTCGCTATTCCCGCTCCTGTAAGCGGGTTCACCTGGTGGCCCGCATCCCCTGCGAGCATCAAATTGCCCTTAGATAATTCCCTTAAAGGAGGGTTACATGGTACACCGCCGGCAATGACTGTGTCCCAAACTGCTTCGGGGAATTTATCTTTCATGAATAATTCGAGATAATCTTTCGCAGGTCTTTGTCTGGAATAGTTGCCGGAGACCGCAAGGCCGATATTGGCATTGTGTGCATTTTTAGGGAAGACCCACAAGTACCCTCCCGGCGCAACTTCACTGCCAAAATAAAACTGGCATTTATTCGGATCGACCTGTATGTTTGAAGCAGCGACCTGAATTGCCGACTCCATATTATTGAGTTTGGTCATCGTTCTTAACCCACACGACCGCCCTATTTTTGATTCCACCCCGTCTGCTGCAATAATTACTTTAGCATTTACATCATAGTTTCTGCCCCCATGCAGAACATGAACACCGCTCATATGTCCGTTATTCCTGATCAGACCGGTGACGTCGGCTTTAGCGACGATCCGAACACCCGCTTTTTGTGCTTTTTCCCCGAGGGCCTTATCAAAAACCTTTCTGTCAAGGATATAACCGATTAATTTAGATGTTATGGAAATTTTTGTGGTATCCGGCGCAATCATCTCTACCTGGTTGACCTTATTTGCAATCCATGGACCATTTAGTGATATGTATCCCCGCAGACCACGCTCACTGATCCCTTCTCCACACCGTACAGGCAACCCGATGGCCGGGTCGCGCTCGAATAAAATGACAGTTGCTCCTCCTTTTGCAGCATAGTGTGCGGCTACCGTTCCTGCGGGTCCGCCACCTACTACTGCAACATCAAATTCTGTATTTTTCAATTCATCATGCATGATTAATCATTCAAATTCGTGAACTTCTTTAAAATGGCCTTCTAAAGCGCGAACAGGACATATATCGATACAGACGGAACAGAATGTACAGCCCGAAAAATCGATCGAAAGTCTATTTTGCGTTAAATTCATTACGTTTGGCGGGCATACGGCGAGGCAGGCGCTGCACAGATCGCATGTATCGTGCAATATTTCAATCCGGTCGGGCTTTCTTTTGTTCGCCATAATTACAATTTTATTTCGGAAATTTCGTGCTTGTCTTTCGTAATCGATTCCTTGACGGGTATAGGATATTCTCCACTGAAACATGCGTGGCAGAAATGAGATGCACCGTTTTTTACAGACTCAACAAGACCTTCGAGAGTGAAATATTCAAGTGAATCGACGTTGAGATATTTCTTGATCTCGGCTACGGATTTATTATTGGCAATCAACTCTTCTTTGGTTGGAAAATCCATACCGTAGTAGCACGGCGAAATTATAGGAGGAGAGCTGACCCGCACATGCACTTCTTTTGCTCCTGCACCACGTACCATCTTGACTAATTGCTTGAGGGTTGTCCCCCTGACTATTGAATCATCAACGATTATAACACGTTTGCCCTTAAGAACTCCTTCAACCGGATTAAATTTGATCCTGACATTGAAATCACGCTGCGATTGAATAGGATGTATAAACGTACGTCCAACATAATGATTCCGGATCAAACCTATTTCAAATTTTATCTTGGACTCCTGTGCATATCCTATGGTAGCAGTATTGCTCGAGTCCGGCACGGAAATGACTATGTCCCCTTCTGCAGGTTTCAGAACGGCGAGCATCTTACCGAATTTTCTTCGGGTTTTATCAACATTATCACCGAATATTTTGCTGTCCGGCCTTGAAAAATAAATATATTCAAATATGCAATAGGCCTTTTTTTCCGAGGGGAATATTTTCTCAGAATGCAGCCCGTCATCATCGAGAACAATCAACTCTCCCGGTTCGACATCCCTGATATAATCAGCATTTATTAGATCCAGAGCGCACGATTCTGAAGCAACTATATAAGTGTCGTCTATTTTCCCTATGCACAGCGGTCTGAAACCTTTCGGATCACGAACTGCAAATAGTTTATCTTTTGACAGTAATGTCATGGAAAAAGCGCCTTTGACCTGAGATAAGGCTTCCTTGATCTTTTCCTGTAGTGAATCCTTGTTTGATTTTGCGATTAGATGAATTACTATTTCGCTGTCGGAAGACGTTTGAAAAATTGAGCCGTGCTTCATCAAAGAATCACGAAGAGCCGTATCATTGACGAGATTCCCATTATGAGAAATTGCAATTGGACCTTCTTGTAAGTTCATTATGATCGGCTGGACATTTGCGGCGGTGTTCCCACCCGTCGTTGAATAGCGGTTATGCCCGATAGCGATCTTACCTTCTAAGCGGTCAAGGATATTCATATCGGAAAAGATATCGGAAACCAGCCCTTTTGCTTTGTGCTGGTGGATCTTTTTACCGCTCGATGATACAATACCCGATGCTTCCTGACCCCGATGCTGCAAAGCATAAAGACACAAATAGGTAAGCATTGCTGCATGATGATGGCCATAAACTCCAACGACACCGCAGTTTGCCTGAATTGAGGAATTTGAATCCAATGATCGTCCTGTTTTTAATATTATTTATGTCAACTCACGGTATAATATACGAATTATTAACTGAAAAATGTATTCCAAAATGTATAAAGAAAAACCATGAGGATCGTTATGGGTGAAATATAGCGTATTAATGCATTCCAGATATTTTCTATTTGAAAATTTATGTTCTCTGATTCAATTTCTTCTTTTGCCTTAGAGACTTTCCACCTCCAGCCAACAAATAAAGCGACAAGGAACGAGCCTGCCGCAAGAGTAATATCACCAAATACTGTGCTGATCAATGTGAAGAAGTCCCATCCTATCACGGGTAAATCAGACAAAAATCCACTGGCCCCGTTTGCAAGAGCTGCAGGAATGCTCAGCAAAAAAGCGAAAATGCTAACCAGAATGACCGAATTTTTTCTCGACATGCTTTTTTCATCTACCAGATAAGCAACAGCTACTTCCAGGAGCGATACGGTTGATGTTATGGCAGCTATGACTATCAGCAGAAATAGCCCGGTACCGAACAATTGACCGCCAGGCATATCGCCGAAAATTGAAGGCAGCACCTGAAAAACCAAACCGGCGCCGGCCGAATATTCTTGCCCCATTGCTGCTACTGCAGGTAAAATGACAAATCCCGCTAAAATAGCGATTCCTGTATCAAAAGCACATACCCACGCCGCAGCAACTGGAATGTTATCCTTTTTGGACAAATAACTTCCATACGTAATCATGATTCCCATCCCAAGACTGAGAGAAAAGAGGGCTTGTCCCATGGCGGCCAGGATTACATCAATGTTCACTTTAGAAAAATCAGGACTTAAGTAGAAAATGAGCCCTTGAACAGCGCCAGGAAGAGTGATTGAGCGTATCGCAAGCAGGACCAGGAGTATAAGTAATGTCGGCATGAGAATTCGAGATATTCGCTCTATGCCGCCTTGTATTCCTTTATATACAATTAGTCCCGTTAAAGCTATAAATAGAAGCGTCAATAAGATAACCGCTGCCGGATTTGATACAAAATTTGTGAATATCGTAACCGTATCGGAAGGATCTGAAAGGTTATTAAATGCTCCGACAGCAGTTTTATATAAATACCCGAGTATCCAACCCGCAACAACACAATACCATGAGAAAATGACAAACCCGGTCACGACAGCCAGAGCGCCAACGAATTTCCAGGGGCTATCCGGCGTTATTGATTTAAAAACTCCAACGGGGTTCCGTACAATATTTCGACCGAGAGTTATTTCGGCGATCATAACGGGATACCCGATCAGAAAGACACATACCAAATAAATCAAGACGAAAACCGCACCGCCATTTTGACCCGCAATATAGGGAAATCGCCAAATATTTCCCAATCCGATCGCCGATCCGGCGCCTGCGAGAATAAATCCCATTCTTGAACTCCATAATCCCCGATCGTGGCCAGCACTCATGTCAGTTCTTTCAGTTAAATAAGAAAAATGGCAGCGTTATAGTGATCTGTGTATACTGATTGTCATTCTCCGATTGGGACGAACCCCCCATATCGACATCAAAGTCCTGCAAATATGCATCTACGAATGCATCGATTGAACTATATATAATAGCAGCGCCTAACCACCAGAACAGTTTATTCCTATCATCCAAAAAGAATTCCCTTTCCGCCGGATCAGCCGCTGATTTGAATCGGTCGTGCTGGACAAATATTCCGGTTACAATCCCAACTTCACCGGCAAATATAAGAGCGCTTTTAATATTTTTTCCATTATACTTTTGTCCCCACCCGGGAATTATCAGCGACCGATACATTGCGCTCCGGGGCGATTTTTTGAAACGAGTAGTATCCTGCTGTTGTTGAATAAAGATATTTGCATTATATTTCGAGTCGAATACCTGCTGTGATACTGCACTGTCACTATAACCCGCTACCGCTGTAAGCGTAAGAAAAACCAGACGTGCTCTTCGTAGAAACAGACTACCGGACCAAGAATTAAGAGCAACTTTATGGCACAATTGCAATCCCTTCGATTTCGAGACCGACATCTTTTGGCAAACCGCTTGCCTCGACAGCAGTGCGTGGCGGCGGATCTTCGGTGAAGAATTCTTTGTAAATCTCGTTAAATTGTGAAAATTCATTAAAGTCTTTTAGAAAAACCGTCACTTTTACAAGGTGTTCCATTCCGCTTCCCGACGCTTTGAGCAATTCCTGCATATTTCTGAGCGCCTGCCTTGTTTGTACCTTAATATCTCCCTGAACAACTTCGTTTGTGCCTGGGTCGACAGGTATTTGGCCGCACAAAAATACCAATTTGTTGCAATCCACAACAAATGCCTGGCTGTAAACTCCCAGGGGTGCCGGCGCTTTATCGGTTTTAATTACTTGTTTCATACTGCACTGGTCTCCTAAAGGTCCTTGCAACCTTGGTAAACTCTGAAAGGTCAATTATTTATCGATATCTTCATAATTTGCATCTTCAACGTCGTTATAATCAATAGCGGAATCTTCAGGTTTCGATGTTTCATGGATATGCTTATCTTTTGAACTGTTCTGTTTTCCCGGCAAAAAAAGATTTTTCACCAGTCTAAGCAGAAACAATGCTATAACAAAATACAGGATAATCCGAATCATATACCTTCCCCTTCACCCCTGTTTTGGATTAATATATTGTAATCCATGATGCGGCTTTTTCAATTCTTTCACAAGCCACGATAAATCTTTTGAATTTTCACTGAATTCTAAATCGGTAACATTAATGACAACGACCGGTGCTTCCGTTACATGAAAAAAATATTGATTATATGCGTCGTTCAACAGTTTCAGATATTGACCTGTTATTCCTTTTGCGTACGTGAATCCCCGTTTATGTATTCTATCGAGCAATAATGGCATTTCTGCCTGTAAAAAAATTATCAGGTCCGGAAACGGAATCTCCTTTTTGGTGAGGTCCTGTATCCTGTAATACAGTGATAGTTCCTCATCATTTAGCGTTACACTTGCAAAGATAGTATTCTTTGCAATGGTGAAATCCGAAATATAACATGTTTGAAATAAATCTGTTTGCGATATATTGGCTAACTGCTGATAGCGGCTCAATAAGAAAAATAATTGCGTCGGCAATGCAAACTGTTGTGGATTCGAGTAAAACTGTTCAAGAAAAGGATTATTAGCATATTCTTCGAATATCGAGGCCGCATTCAACGTTTTTGCCAATAATTTTGTTAAATTGGTCTTTCCAGTCCCGATAAGTCCATCGATAGCAATATAGGAATATTTCATTTCTCCAATGCAGCCTAAAAGAAGATCCGTTACAGCGACCTTGGTATTCGAAAAAGTTGTTTCAACGCTAAGAGAGGATATTTGACGACAGCGCTGGTATCCGGATTATTCTCCAAAAGGTCTTGAACAGTGTTTCCTGATAATGGACAGCAATAATCAGAAGCGATTTCTGCAAGAGGCTTCAATACAAATTTTCTTTTTGTAACTTCCGGGTGCGGAATTTTCAATATTTCGATATCAATAATTTTGTTATTAAAATAGAGAATATCAATATCAATAATTCTTGGCCCCCAGCGAAAATAGTCTTTTCGTCCCATTTCAAGTTCTATATTTTGTACAGCGGTCAACAAATCGAGCGGGGACTCTGTATATGCAATTTCTATTACCATATTCAAGA
Organism: bacterium; assembly: GCA_965240425.1. Classification (GTDB taxonomy): domain Bacteria; phylum SM23-31; class SM23-31; order SM23-31; family SM23-31; genus CBDFMG01. The sequence goes on along the minus strand of OZ251221.1, from coordinate 3,476,703 downwards.
AGAGGTCCTGATTCTTATAACCGACCGCTTCGGTTTCATACATCGAAGATAGTTCAATAATCTTCAAGCGATCGATCGCTGAGAGTCTTCCAATACAGTCACTCAAGTATGCCTGTCTGTTGCCGATATTCGAACCAAATCCTAAAAAAATACCGTTCTTTTCTCTATCTTTCATAACCTCACACTTAAAGCAGTTCTTTAAATAATTCCCCTAATGCTGTTACTGATAAAATCATATATATATTTTAGTTCAGGGGTCTGTTTTTCAATATTTTTTATTTTTTCTAAAGCCTGAGAAGTGTTCAAGCCAGATTGATAAATAATTTTATACGCATTTTTCAAGATTGATAACGTTTCTCTTCCAATTTTTTTCCTTCTCAAACCAACTACATTCAGCCCCTCAAAATTCAGAGGATAACCTGCGGCCAATATGTAGGGAGGAACGTCCTGAATTGCTCTGAAACCACCCCCTACGAAGGAATGTTTCCCGATTCGAACAAACTGGTGAATGGCTACAACTCCTCCAACACTTGCGAAATCATCTATAGAAACATGTCCTCCCATATTGACTGCGTTTGCAATAATAACATTATTTCCTATTACGCAGTCATGTGCGATATGAGCATATGCCATGATGAGACAATTTGATCCGACAATTGTGGTATTCAGTACCTTGGATCCCCGATTAATCGTACAGAATTCCCTGATGATCGTGCCATCCCCAATCTGTACAGTCGTATATTCTCCTTCAAATTTCAGGTCCTGTGGTATTGTGCCAATAACGGCACTGTGAAATATCCTGCAATTTTTCCCTATTCGGCTTCCGGACGCAATGACAGCGCACGATTCGATCCTTGTCCCGCTTCCTATTTTCACATCCGATTCAATAATGCTGTAAGGACCGATTATTACGTCATCCGCTATCTCAGCATCAGGGCTAACAATGGCTCGTTTATCAATTTCCATAGTACGGAGACAATCATAATTTACCTGTCCACTCTTACAGACATCAAATCTGCTTCACAGACAATTTTTCCGTCAACATATGCCTTACCATGCATTTTGAAAGTATTCATACGGCTGTTAACCAAATCAACCTCGAACAAGATCTGATCGCCCGGGAAAACCGGATTCTTGAATTTGGCATTGTTGATTCCTGCAAAGTAGACAAGCTTCGTTTCCGGATTTTCTATCTCATACAGCAGCAAAATACCCCCGACCTGCGCCATTGCTTCAATAACAAGCACACCGGGCATAATAGGATGGCCCGGAAAATGCCCCTGAAAGAAGTGCTCATTACCTGAAACATTTTTGATACCTACTATTCGTTTACCGATATCCATCTCAATTATCTTGTCCACAAGCAAAAAGGGATGCCGGTGAGGAAGTATTCTATGAATAGCGTTTATGTCAAATACAACATCTGCCTTTGGGTCAATCTGGTATTTTTTAGTAAATTCCTGCTTTTCAAAAAGTTTCCGTAGTTTTTTTGCAAATTCAATATTTGCCTTATGGCCTGAGCGTGCCGCAAGTATCTGTGCTTTGATCGGTGCACCGACAAGCGCCAGATCGCCAATCACATCAAGGAGTTTATGCCTGCACGGTTCATTATTAAAGCGCAGTGAGACATTATTTAAAAATCCAGTTTTGCCCAGCTCAATATCCCCAGGAATACCCAGCTTATTTTGCAATCTTCGAAGCGCTTTTTTGTCAAACTCTTCATCAACGATAACAATGGCCGATTCGAGCGAACCACCTTTAATAAGCCCCTGGTCTTTCAGCATTTCGACTTCCTTAAGAAAACAAAATGTCCTTGCGGGAGCAAATTCATTTACAAATTCGTCTTCCATGGAAAACATTCCGGAATGTTGACTTCCGAGAGCGGGATTGTTAAAATCAATCATAACGGTGATGCGATAATCGTCTAATGGGAGTGCAACGATTTCAACACCGCGGTCTTCATCTTTGTAGGTGACGGTTTCATCAACGGTTACAAAATTTCTTGGTGTATTCTGTTCCTCAAATCCAGCATTCATCAATACTTCAACGAATGGCATTGCGCTTCCGTCGACTACCGGAGGTTCATTCCCATTGATTTCTATATCTATATTATCAATTTGCAATCCGGCAATTGCGCTCAGAACATGCTCCACCGTATGAACTTCAGCATCGCCTTTCTTCAGTGTTGTACCACGCGAAATGTCATTCACATAATCTATCAAAGCCGGTATTGTGGGATTATCAGGAAGATCTGTGCGGATGAATCTTACTCCCGAGTTCGGCGCAGCCGGTAAAAAGGTAACGGTAGACTTGTTACCCGTGTGAAGACCTACTCCGGATAGTTGAGTTTTCCATTTAATAGTTTGCTGATTCGTACGCATAATATTACATTGGTTACGTATTGTTTTTCACGATATTGGATGAACTATTCCTAATAAAACAAGTTCAAAAGTTACTGCAATTTTTTAACTTTTGCAAGATAATTATAAGACGAGTTTTCTCTGGAGGAGGTAATATTTGCGGTAAGTCAATGCACTAATAATTCAGGATTTGAAATTAGATTCGAGCTTTTTTAATCTATTATAAATTTCGGGGAGTTTTTTCACAAGAACTTCGATTTTTTTTGCCTGACGATGATCCCTGGCGGGATAACCGAAGTAGAAAGAATTTGGCGGGACCGATTTAGATATACCAGATTGCGCTCCGATTATCACATGTGCACCTATCTCGATATGTCCGACAATTCCGACCTGACCAGCCATTACAACATGTTCTCCAACCTTTGTACTGCCCGATATCCCGGTTTGGGCTGCAATTGCCGTATGGTCTCCGATTATAACATTGTGAGCTATTTGGACAAGATTATCGATCTTACACCCAATCCCGATGTACGTACTGCCCATTGCCGCACGGTCGATAGTTACATTTGCTCCAATTTCCGTATCTTCATCTATGACGACATTCCCGATTTGGGGAATTTTCAAATACCGGTTTTCCTCTTTCGCATATCCAAATCCGTCACTGCCTATGACTGCTCCGGAATGTATGATCACGCGAGCTCCCACCGTGCTCTCATCGAGAATTGTAACTCTCGGATGCAGAAGAACAGATTTTCCGATTTTTGCACGTTTCCCGATATAGCATTGAGACCCGATGGATGATTTTTCCCCGATGATAACACCCTGTTCTATGTGAACAAATGGCCCGATATTGACCGGTTCTTCAATTTTTACGCCATCTTCGATGACTACAGACGGATGGATATAGTGTTCTATAATTTCCTGTCGTGGATGATACAGAAGGGATGTTGATTGAAAAGCGGAATAGGGGTCATCTACTTGTATCAAATTCGTTACTGATTGGGAGATTGACCGCGGCACAAGAACCGCCGATGCATTGGTATTTTTAAGACAATCCGCATAGCGGGGATTTGCAAGAAAGGATATCGTATTTGGTTTGCCTTCATCTATTTTAGATATATTGGAAATAATAACGGTACCATCTCCGATGACGGTACCGTTTACAAGTTCAGCAAGTTCAGCAATAGATTTTTGCATTATATCATATGAACGGATTTACTCATGATTCAGTTACTTTTTAACGCTGTTATAATATCTTCGGTAATATCGTATTCATCCTTTGCATAGAGAATAGTAAGGTCTTTATTGTCAAAAATAATATCATAACCCTGCTCGGTTCCGATTTTATCAATAACTTCGTGCACCTGATCAACAATAGGCTTCATCATCGCCTGCCAACTTGCTTCTAACGATCCGCCGGGTGCAAAGTGCTGCTGTTCGAAATTCATTATTTCGAGTTGTTTATCCTGAAGCTCCTTTTGAAATTCTGCTTTTTTTGCGTCACTCAGCATGAGGCTCTGATTTTCAAATTGTTTAGATCTCTTTTGAAGATCTTCCTGTTTGAGCTGGTATTGCTGCCGCCGCTGTTCCTGTTCTGCTTCAATTTTACTCTGGGCTTCTATAGCATTTGCATGCTCAGCGAGAATTTTGGGAGAATCTATGGTACCGATCTTAAAATCTGCTTTGTATGCAGATCCTGCTAAAAGTGTATACATCACCATACACCATGCGGATGTCATAAATAAATATACCGGAAACTTCTTCACAAGTCCCTCCTTAAGCTTTATTAAATTGTATTCAAATTATTTTTCAAAATCCCCTTCCAAATACGAAATGCGTTTTCCAACCTAAACTTTTACCCTCGGCATTCAGATTGTCAAATCCATAGGCAAAATCGAGACCTACCATACCCAGCATTGGAACAACCATACGAACTCCAAGCCCGGCGCTCCGTTTCAAATCAAATGGGTCAACAAAATCAAAATCAATCCAGTTGTTACCAGCCTCGGCAAAAAGCAAACCGAAGATCAAGGGGTTTCTTATAAGATTTGCCCTGAGCTCAGTGGTTAACTTTATCATAGTTTTACCACCGAGAGGATTGCCTGAAGAACTCAGCGGTCCGACAGAGCGCTCATCATACCCCCGGAGACCGGTGCCGAGCGCAATTGCCGTACCACCCATGAAAAAAAGCTCTTGAAGAGATATATTACTCTGTTCACCAATTACATCGATGATTCCGAACTGCATATTCTGATAGAGAACTAAATCGCCTATTGCCGGAGTATACCATTCTGTATTAAGTTTATATTTAATAAAATTTTCGGTTCCTCCCAATAGTCCACCGCTAAACTTCGTTGCAAATGAAACAGTAGACCCACTTGAAGGAAACTCTGCGGAAAGTGCCGGATATTTGAGATTGATCCGGCTGTCCCGTGTAATCAATTGTGTTATAGCTGACTGTGTGGTCTGCAGCCGGTTTATCAAAAATAGTTTGAGGTCATTATCATCTTCTAAATCAGATATTGAATTTTCAGAATAAGAATATATCCAATCTCCCCTGAAAAAATCATCGGGCCACCGGAGCCTTCGTCCGATTCTTAAAGATGCACCGGTACTTTCCTGGTTAAAACCGTAAAATCTACCTCCACGGCGAATATCGAAAATTGAAAATCCTGCAAGCGTCTGCGAATCAAACAGCCATGGTTCTGAAAAGGTTAATTGGAATGATCTGAATATTTTTCCAAACTGCCAGTCAAGAGATAGCTGCTGTCCATTACCGAGAAGATTATTCATAGACAAACCTAAACCGCCTATAATTCCGTCTCTCTGGCTGAAACCGGCAGACATATTTGCAGTATCGGTCGATTTCTCTTCAACTACCCAATTCAGATCGATATTTTCTTCATCCCGGACGTCTATCTTCATATCAACCATACTGAAATAATTCAAAATAGATATATCGCGCTGGCTCCGCTCAACAAGTGCATAATTAAATATATTGCCCGGTTTAATTTTTAACTCGCGGCGTATGACTTTGTCGTTGGTTTTCGTATTTCCCGTTATATTGACCCTGTTGACCTTGACAGGCTCACCTTCATAAATAACAAACTGAATGTCTACAGAATCTTTTCCAACAGGTCTTTCAGGGAAATTTATTCTATTGAATAAGTGTCCGTCGTTATATAAAAATTGCTCAATGACACCTCTTCCTTTCGTTAATTTTTCAAAGTTATAATTTTCTCCCTTTGTGATCCCGACCATTGAAACCAGGTCTTCGTCATTAAATTTTTCGTTCCCTTCAAACTCTATATTACGAAAATAATACCGGTCTCCTTCTTCCACGTTTATGAGAATGCTCATATCTTTTTGATTTTCACTATAGTAGATTGAATCGGAAACAACCACCGCATCCCGAAAACCTTCATTTTTATAATAAGTGACCAGCTTCTTTTTATCATCTTCGTATTTGGCCCTGTCAAAATCTCCACCTTTAAACAGACCGTTTTCCTTTGTATCGCTTAATTGTTTTCTCAGCGCCTTATCTCTTATATTGTTATTTCCGGTAAAACTAATGTGTTCTATGGTGACTTTTTCTCCTTCATCGATAGTATAAACAATATCTATTCTGTTAGTCTCCGGATTAATCACCGTCTCGGTTTCGACTTCAGCAAGTAGATACCCCTCGCTAATGTACAAATTTTTTATTTCATCAATTTTCCGATGAACTTGCACAGTTGCGATTTTCTTGCCGGGAAACAGACCGATAACTTCATTGATCTTCTCCTCTTTTATCTTTTTATTGCCGACTAAATGTATTTGATTCAATGATGGCAATTCTTCAACTTTTATAACAATATCCACCACTCGGTCTTTTGGATTACGTGAATATATCTGGATATCGCTGAACGATTGCAATCCCCATAATTTATTTACTGCATTAGAAAAATCTTCCGCAAAGACTGCTTTTGGCAAAGGTGTTAATTCTGAATACAGCTTTATCAGATCATCAGATATCGACGTGTTTCCTTCTACTTCAATACTTCCGAGTATTTTCGGGTTTCTCCCGCCGTTACCCGGCTGGGCCATAGCCAGCGATGAAAATACCGAACACAACAGTATGGAATAGAGTACTCGACTCAAGCTTAATTTAGCTAATACTTTTTGCATATCGTTTAAACCAATTAAACGTTAATAAGTTCACAGTAATTTCTATTTTTTTTCATTGACGGGCAACTGGATTTGGTGCCTGAACCACACTTTTGCATCACTCTGGTCCTGAAATCTAAACAGGTCATAATCATATTGAAATTCAAACATGAAACTGTTCGGCATTCTGTATTGAATTCCCACAACATGATTAAGCCCGACTACATCACGGTCACCTTTGTTGATCGTCCTCACATATTGCCATTCATATAATACATACAATGACGGTGAAATATATTTCCCGACACGCAATTCCGGACTTAAATAAAGATATTTCGGACTGAAGGGGCTTTGATTGAACGGTAAAGCTGCTGTGCTCTGGATCGGAATGCTTGTGCCGAATCCGATATCATCATAACTTCGCCTTAAATATGTTTTCACACGGAATTCATCAAGGTTCATCCAGCGTCTCAAAGTATTGTTAAAAGGATTCAACAAAGGACTGAGAACAACTTCGCTCATTCGTTCGCGCATAACACGTGCTGCCGTTTCTTCAATGGTGTCGGGAGTAATGCCCATTAATTCCAATATTCTTTTTTCCGTAGATATCAGCGGATTAATTTGCGCGTTAGTGTTCGTGACATTTGCCGTAGGAGAGGCGACAGAAAATCTCCCCTGGCTTTGAGAAACGTTCTGGTCCAGTGAAAGTTGATACCAGTATAACGGTTCGTCGTTTTCATCCCATGTACCGTAATCAAGCAGCCTGCCGGTTTTATTGCCCTCGGAATCCAGTTCTTCCGATACAAGAATCATGTAGATATCAACAAAATTATCAAATGTGATACTGTTTTTGTTCCTGTCACGGATCGTTGTTTTGGCTCTGCCTTTTATGTACGGGACGTCTTGAACGAAATAGAGTTCAAACAATTCCACATTGAAATCTATTAATAAAGTTTCTACATCTCCACGAAATGAGATCATATCTCCCGAGACATTGAACGGAATGTCAATTTCTTTGGAAGCCACTCCATGGAAATACAATCCTTCCTTTTCATCTTCTATCTTCAACTCAATAGTTACATCTCCTCCGATATCGCTGACGGTACGAAAAACACTTACCGGTTCTTTCAATACGTAGAAATTATTACTTTCGAGTTCAAGCTGTACATCCCAGAATATCGAACCTATAAAATTTCTCACGACACCGGGCTTTTCGCCGGTCACAATCAAAGGGAAAGTCACTCTTCCGTCTCGTAGTGTAATCTTCCCCAGGACATAGGGATTTTCTAAGGCGCCGCTGCCGCCTGAAAAATAGAATTTTTCCTGATCATTAAGCCCATCCAATTGAATATTAGACCTGTATTTATTGTACATCAGATCGGGTATGCTTATATCTACACCCTCATCACTTGTCTCAAAAGTCAATATCCCCAAGTTAAGGCCATCTTCCATGAGTTCATAAGGATCAAGGACTATCTCTTCGCCTCCATTTTCAAGTATGATTGCGGGATCGTTAGTAATTTTTGCGGGGTTGCCGTTTAGCAGCCCTTCAAATGATTTCAAATCTATGAACCTGCTCCCCGGCTGCAATTCAGCAACTAAATTAATGTTTTCAATATTTTCAAAAACAGAGTTTAATTTGAGACGCCCTTCTTTTATTGTAAGATTACCATACGCTATTCTGGGATTTAACAGATTGCCGCTTATGTTCACATCTGCGGCGCCGACTCCTCCGGAATTAAGAAAATAACTATCCATTGCCGGAAATACCGATAATATATTACCGTTAACCGACAACATGAAATCTGACTCGTAGTCATCGGAGAAAGAGACAAATCCGGTGCCTTTTATTCCTACATCATTCATTGTTGTTACGGTAAAATTTTGCACCCATACACCGGTCGGCAACAATCCGATCGTATCAAATATATTTTTATTCTCTTCAAATGGCAATTCCTGCGGCGATGCAAGATTTAAATATAAATTTTTAAAATCGAACCTTTCAAATTTACCCTGAGGTATCTCCATTATACCTGAAACTATGTTTTGATCGCCGTCATTTCTATAATTTATATCAAAGGAAACATCACCCTGAAGATGCTCGTTTTCCCAAGGAATTAAAGTATTAAACAGGTTTGAAGGTACTGAAAATCCCTGAAGGTTGATCTGTTGTATATTGCTTGTAAAATCAATTCGGGCGGCGCCATCCAATAATGGTTTGTCGACTTGCTTCAATGAGATACTTTCAAAATTGTATTCAGACCAGTTATCAGCAGAAATATCGATGCGCCCGTTTATATTTCGCACAGAATCTTTAATACCATTTGATAAATTCAGATATCCGTCAATTTTCGGATACTCTACAGTCCCGTCAATTGAGAGATTTCCATCTATGGTTCCCTGTTCGAGCATCGAAAATCCTAACAGGTTCTCAAAATATTCCACCGAGGACACTATCTGCAAACCCCCCTTTATGGCAAGATGCCCATTTTCGATTACCTCGCCGGAACCATACATGAGACCCTCGCTATTAATATTATTTAAAATATAATTCTGGCCGTTTTTAGATAATTCTGCAGTTATCAAAAATGATTTGTCGCCCGGTAGAGAAATATGGAATTCACTTTTCAATAATTCGGTATTATTCTCTTGCTGGTCGTAATTACCAATATAAGAAAAAAGTGTATCTGATCGATCATTTACAGCAGTTGCAAGAATCTCTGTATTATTCTCATAGCCGTTAAGAGACATATTTAATTCTACAGGAAATTCGTTGAAATAATTATTACGCAAATTTAGCTCATGCTTCAACACTGGCAACGCATCTGAAAAGTTAAATTGGAATTCCGATAAATCTAACGACAGCCAGCCATCAAAATCGAAATCCTGCTGTACCGAGGCGCCTTGAATCTGAATATCCTCTGCTACAGTAATTGATCCGATAATTGATTGAGTGCCCCGGTCGTTCGTGCTTGACAGCAAAACAGTCCCCTCACCGGTCATATCCTCTGATGATGATCCGCGAATAACAAATTCAGCTTCTCCATAATACTCATTGTGATCAATAAGCGGTATATTCCGAAACCAGGATAGTAGGTCTCCACGAAGCTGACCGGATATATTGGTTTGTTCAGGTTCCAGGATGTTGTGGTATCCTTTTAGTGTAACTTCAGTACCGAGGAATAATGCGTCGAAAGATTCAAGATTTAACTCCGGGTATTTGAAATTCAGTATCGAGTTAATATCATTAAACACCCACGTTCCGTACACAACGGAATCAGCCTGAACATAACCAGATAAAGTAACATCATCGAGCGATGAGCCTTTTACATCAAGATTCCCGGAAACAAGGCCGGCCACATTGTACTTAACCTCTTTAAATATACTTTGCTGCAGATCATTAATATTTGCATCGTACACAAGAATATTGACATCGATCTCAGGATTAAATAAGTTGTTGATTTTCCCTGAAATTGCAACGTTACCACCGGAAAAGTCCTGGTCCCAGTAAATTATGTTGACGCTACTCTGGTCTAAATGGGCCGATAAATGGACATTTTTTACCAGTGTTTCTGAGTGTAAGAGCATGTAATCTGCATCCGATATATCTACTATCCCACTAACATCATAAACAGGTTGTTCATCAAATCCGGAATCTTTGATTACCTGTAATTGGCAGCTGAAATTACCTCGAGTAAAATCAATTTCGGGAAACAGCCAATCGGGTTTTCCAACCGAAAGGTCTAAGTCTGAAACTTTTATATCAGCAATAAAATCGAAGTTTTGAATATCGAGGTGTGCCGTTGCCGAAAGGTTCTCCTCTCGTCCTCCAAATACCCGTGCGGTAATTTCCGCTTCAGCCAAAGTGCGTTGGTTTATTGAAAAATCAGCATATATTTCATCTGCCAGTTTTCTGACATTCCCCTGCTTATCACGGTAATAAATCACAGCGTCGTCTATGGAAATCCGAGAGACATTTTGAAAACTGTTCAAGACCTGCCGGGTTGTTTCTGCGAGCCGGTTTACAATCTGGTCTCTCCTTGCAATAAGAGAACTTTTTTTAATCACATCACTATCATCGGAAGCCAAAGACCCGATAAAAAACTCCGGGTTGACAATACGTACTTCCGTTATACCTTTTTGAGGTTTAAACCACGATTTCAATAACTCAAATGTACTCCAGCCAATCTGTAGTTCACTTACAGAGATGGAATCCACACCCGAATTGAGTGAAAACTCAAGGTTTTCAAGCGCTACATAACCAAAACCTAAAGTGGCCTGTTCAATATTAATCGTATCATCAAGTTGTTGTCCGGCTTCCTGAATAATAAGAGTCCTTATGCGTTCGTTTGCCTGTATCATATCCCAGCCGATATAAACGCCCACGCTTCCGAGGAGGAACAGCGACCCAAAAATTATCGACCAATTACGCAATATTGAATATCTTCCGGACATAATTACTTCCCACGTTATACGTACATTTTAAACGTTTGAGCGGTGTAGAGGTTCCAACTATCTATATTTTCAGCAAGTTATGAATTGTCACATCCGTCAGGAATCTCACGAACCAAATACGCATTTGTTTTATAACTGCTCGCTCACAAGCCCGTATCGCCGTTCTCTCCTTTGATAATTCTCGATGGCATCAAGAAATTCTTTTTCCCGAAAATCGGGCCACAAGATCTTTGTGAAAAATATTTCTGTATAAGCCAACTGCCAAAGCAAAAAGTTACTGATTCGTGATTCTCCACTTGTTCTAATAAGTAAGTCAGGATCTCGAAGCCCTTTTGTATATAAAAAATCTGAAAATAAGTCTTCCGTGATTTCCGAATCGATTCTATCTTCAGATTTCATACTATCCAATATACATTTTACAGCATATAATATTTCATTTCTGCTTGAATAACTCAGTGCAAGATTCAAGATCAGGCCGGAATTGAATTTTGTTTTATTGATAGCTTCTTCAATTTCTCTCCTTGGTAATTCGGGCATATCTTTAAGTTTCCCGATTGTTCTTATCTGTACATTTTGCTCCAATAGCTCATTAACCTCTTTACGTAAAGTATTAACCAGTAAGTGCATAAGAGCATTTACCTCGGTTCGGGGGCGTTTCCAATTTTCTGAAGAAAACGTATAAAGAGTCAGGATTTCCAAGCCTAATTTTGATGATAGTTTTACGATCTCTCTGACTGAATTAATCCCTTCATTGTGGCCGGCAACCCTGGGCAAATGTCTCTGTTTCGCCCAGCGGCCGTTACCATCCATTATTATGGCTACGTGTTTGGGAACATTTCTGCTCTGAATTATTTTCTCGATCCTGCTGTCGTCCATCTCGATTCGTTTGAACTATTCCACATTTACTCGATACAAATTTAAATAGAATCAAGCCTGAAAAATTACATGAATTATATTAAAATGTCAAGCAATATTAGACTGATTTCCGCACAAAAGCTCACTGAGAGCAGTCAGATTACGTACAGCTTGAAAAATATTTTTACTCCGGTCAATATAGGGCTAATATCAGGGGAATAATCAGAACGGGTCAGCCGGCAATTGTAACTGTTTTGATTAAGGCGTTTTTCCGAAAAAATAATCGAAATCTGTAATCCGGACCGGAGGTGTCCGAATCATGGTAGGTGATATTTACGGATGAAAGTCCGATCCGGCGTATTATTTGTATAAATGTGTCTTGATTTCGTTTAAGCAGCTCAAGATTGCGATTGTCCTGATGGTGAAATTGAATTGAAATCATTTTCCGCACCTTCTTCGTAATGACTATATGGAGCGGAGATGAATCTTTGATATACACTAACAAATGCATGATGAATCCGGGAAGCATTTCGAAATTTTCGGGATAATCCGTCATCTTTCTATACAATAATTCAATATAGAGCGGACTGGCATTTATGGTCAGATTGAGAGGCCAATAAAAATTCAAGTCATTCTTACTCGATTCTCTTGTTGCAAGTTGTGATAACTGAAGAATCTTTACAAGATGTAAAGCAAAGAGAATAGTGGTTTTATAGCCGCTGTCCCCTGCCCATGAATCAAAGGCCTCTGTTAAAAAATATATCAGGTGGCCGTAACTGTCCAATCTCGGTGTATTAAGCAAAGAAGAGATAATTTTTGCTATTCTTTCCGGTGACAAAGTTCTTTCAGCCAAGACATTTGCCTTGATAAAACCGGTTAAAATCTGCTGAATTAATAATGAAAACCGCCCATCATCTACGAGTAAACCTTGTGCGGGTCCGGCCAGGTTTCCATGTACCGTCATGTTATTTTCAAAAAGAGAACGCGCAAGATTCAATGTCTTTTCGTTAACGAGTATCCCGTTCTGACGTAAAAACAAAAACGCTCTAATTCCCTCATCATTACTATTCTTCTCTCCTGATTTTCTGGATAGCTGCATCAGAATTTCAGAGGGTGCCATAATAAAATTTTGCGATTTGGGAATATCAAGCATGAGCATTTGGATTACCAATTGCCGTGATATGCCGGAAACCGGGAGTGAAAGAGTCTGCAGAATTTTGACGGCCTGCTGATTGAGATCTGATTGATCTGCAGCGCTGCTGACTTTCAATGACAGGCCGGATTCTGTCGAAAGAACCTGGAGAGAATAGTGAAAATTCGGGCTCAATTCTATCCGGGAGTTGGCGGTTACCTGCTGCCCGCCTAATCTAATTAGATATGCGTCCTGCTGAAATGTTTCAACAATTTTGCCTGAAACAATATCACCTGTACTTAACGATTGCAGAGCCGTAACGGGCTTTGGGATAGTATTCTGAGAAAGGTTTATAAATGATCGCTGGATGGAAGGCAGCCGGGCGTTCATGGCGCTTTTAATTAAATTGTTTTGATTTATAGGGAAGGGATACTGTGTCCGGATTATTTTACCATCAATATTTTCTGTGAACTGGTTTCAAGTTTTGTCGAAATAACAGCGATATACACACCCGTAGCAACAGGTCTGTTTGAAATAGAATTCCCCTTCCATCGAAATTTATAATTTCCGGGACTCAATGATGAATATGCTTCTTTATAGACAAGTTGCCCGGTAAAGGTAAAGATCGCTATTGTAACAGGAGAAACATACGGAAGACTATATCGTATTACTGTCTGACCATTAAATGGATTTGGATAATTTTGTGCAACTTCGAATTGACCGGGGACAACTGTTGTACGTTTGTCTTCCTCAATAGATGTAATCAACCCAAACATTCTTACTTCACTGCTTGGTGTGATGATGCCTCCATCATCTATTGCGAGTACTCTCCAGTAATAGGTTGCTTTTTCCAGAACATCCGAAGAAACATTAATAGACGAAGTGTTTTTGAGTAAGTTGTCTATAAATAAGACGACATTTTCATTTGAAAAATCATTCGCAATACTAATTTCTAAACGGTAATGAATGAAATTACCCGGATCCGGGTCAAAGCTGTCGCTCCAGTCGAAGAAGATCGAATCTGGTCTCGATGAATATCCAAAATTATCCTGCGGTAAAATCAAATCGAAAGGATCCGGCGCCGATTGTATCGTATTGATGAAAAATTTCATTATCGGGGTTTGCGGTGATGTTGCTCCCTCATCATCAATTGTGCTCAATCTGAAATACCAAATCTCGTTATCTTCAAAAAAAGTGGGACTTAGGATGGAATCGACTCCCGGCTCGGTTATAACCCGTTTATCAAATCCTAATTGAAAATTGTTATTTGACAATTCCAATGCGTACTTGAGCGTTGACGGCCCGTCACTGAAATCCTGATCTATGGCAGCATCCCAACGAAATACCGGCAGCGGGACCGTGACCGAAGCATCAGAAACGGGTCGTATGCCACTTGATGGCGAAAGCGGCGGATCATTCCCCAAATTCAGATGGAACGAATGCGATCCGGGTGTTAATCCGGTCTGGCCGCCACGATTATCGAATCCCAGCACGCGCCAGTAAAACTCTCCGTCATCGATCAGTGAGTCAATACCGGGAATATCACTCACTTTCAGTGCAAAAGCATCCCCGGTTCCCGAGCTTTTTTCTAACGTGAGTTTCAACTCTCCATCACTGCCGCCGGCAATGCTTGGATTAGATATAAAAAAATTATTAACGGTATCAATTTTAATATCCAGAGACCCAAATCCAGGATCATCGTCAATTTCGAGTGTATAACTTAAAGTGTCGTCGATATCCGGATCTTGCGCCTTCTCCCAGATCAGGTAATCGGTGAGTTTTATTTCATTTCCATCTGTGGGGGTTATTATGCTGAATCCGGACGGTGCTCTGTTCGTGTTTTCGATGGTTATTTGTAATGTATGCTGCAGAATTCCGTTCTGGTTATCGGCAACCGTAAAACGAAGCTGAAAAACTCCTTCCTGCAGAAAAGTGGGATTCCAGACCAGAGTGTCAACGCCGCCTGAATTAATCACCCCGCCAAAAGGCACTTCAAAATAGGTAATTGTAATAGCATCTCCGTCTGGATCAATAATCCCCAGAGGCAATACGATCGACGTCCCTTCCATAATAGTCGTATCCGCCGGAAGCGTCGTCTGCGGAATTCTATTTACATTATTGACCGTGACCAGGACCGTATCGCGCGAAGTGTTTGGAAAACTATCGGTCACCGAAAAAACTATTGAAAAGGTCCCGCTGTCTTCGAGGGTTGTTACCCATTCAAATATATGCGTCCCGAGAGAATCGAAAGAAGCGCCCGCGGGCAGCGCGCCCTCAACGTTAAATTTCAATGAATCCTGCGAACCGTCATCGGTAGCCACTACTTGAAATATTACCGTTTCACTCTCATTAATACTTTTATCAGGTATGTCAATAATCGTCGGAGCAAAGTCGATTCCCGGAAGCGGCACCGGTACATCCCGGGCAACAAGATAAATTTCCCTGAACGATGACCCTCCCTGTTCATCTATGGCATTAAAAACGACCCTGTATGTTCCGCTTTGACTGAAATTCGGGATCCATATTAAAAAGACCGTTAAATTTATTAAACGTAGACCCCTGAGGCAAATTGGCTGCTTCAAAAGATACCGAATCTCCATCAAGGTCAATTGCAGCTACGGTAAAGCTGATGCTTTCACCTTCATTAACCGTAAACGTATCAGCTATGGCGCTGAAATCAGGAACTCTATTGACATTTTGCACGGTAATCGAAACCGAATCGACAGCAAATCCCCCCTGGGCATCCTTTAATGTGAATACGGCACGATGACTTCCCGAATCGGTAAAAGTCGGAATCCAGGAAAACCGTTTTGTGTCTATCGAATCGTATCCTGCTCCAGTCGGGAGCGTATCGAGTATTCCGAATGTTATTTGATCGATATCGAGATCGGTCCCTTTGACGAAAAACGACAGCAAGCTTCCTTCAAGCACAGTTTTATCACTTATTGGGGGATCGAAGAGCGGAATGCGATTTTTGTTGCTTATCGAAAACGACACCTGTTTCGTCACGACACCCGTACGATTATCGTCCACGGTAAAGGTGACTGCAAAATTTCCTGCCTGATCAAAATCCGGAGTCCAGGTAAACGTTTTTGCCCCGCTGGTATCAAACGTGGCGCCGGCCGGTAAATTCGAAGCGCTGAATAGCAGAGGATCGTTATCGGGATCGAGCGCGGATACTGTAAAGGTTATGAGTGAATCTTCTATTCCGGATATGGTAGTATCAGCAATAGTCACTGTTGGAATTCTATTTACATTGATAGTGACAGCGACAGAATCCTGCCCTCCGCGTTGATCGTGTACCCTGAACGTGATGATAGTAGTACCTGTATCGGACTGCGCCGGAACCCATGAAAAAACATGGGTAGCGAGAGAGTCATAGGTTGCATTCGAAGGCAGGCTGTCAACGTTAAAAACGAGGTTGTTTGCCTCTCCAGTATCCGGGTCGGATGCGGTAACGGTAAACGCTACCGTCTCACCGACGTTCAACTGTTTATCACTTATCGGGTTAATAACAGGACTCCTGTTCCCGATGTATTTGTAGACAGCAGTGAGTGAATTCTCTTCGGTGGTTGCAAATATGATAAATGGATCGACGGGATTGACCGCCAGATCAAAAATTCTGCCGTTATTCAGGCCTTGATTTATAGCTGTTAGTGCAGTTCCTCCGAACGTGAATTGATACACCCCGTTAACGTCAGTTCCTGCATACAATTTTCCCGGTGTAGAAGTGTCGAGCACAAGAGATTTTATCTTGAGAATATCTGTTGCCGGATTGCTTCCGGGAAATTGTGTCCACACATTATGCCGCCGTCAATAGACCTGTGCACACCGTTATTAGCGGTTCCCGCATAAATTATATCCGAATCGAGATTGTCGACAACAAGCCTTGTAATACTCGCTCCCCCAATACTTCCGCGAAAGATCCAGGTAAGGCCAAAATTATCGGACCTGTATGTACGGCCGTTTGAGGTCCCGACATACATTGTTGCCTGATCGAACGTTGCATTGCCGATAGCAATAATATTTACGGAATCGGCAGACAGGCCGTCATTTCTGGACGTCCATGTTGTTCCTAAATTAAAACTACGAAATACTCCCCCCCGTCCGATTGCAAAGAGTGTGTCAGGATTTTGCGAATTTATCAGAATATCGGTGAGAACGGAGTCAGCCATGCCTGTAACTCGACGACTCCAAGTTGCGCCGCGATCCGGACTTACATACACGCCGCTGTCGGATGCTGCAATTATCGTAGCAGTTATGTTCGGATGAACGAGCAAATCGACAATTTTTATACCAGGCGGAAACGTAGCAAGCGGAGTCCAGGTAGTTCCACCGTCAAACGTTCTTTCTATGCGTGAAGAAGAGCTTCCGACGTACATTGTGTCCGAAAGATTTGGATCTATAGCAATCGAGAACATCGTATCGCCCACTGCTATCCCGGGGCCAACAGGTGTCCAGACGTCGAGCTGTGCAATACCTGCAGAAGGCACAGAAATCAGTACAAAAAGACACAATGCGCCCGCTAAAATAATTTTTTGAGGGTGTATTTGTTTCATGTCCGACCAGCGTGAGTCCGTCACACGGTATCCGAATATCGTTATCTTAACTAATGATCGTCAATGTAACAGGATTGCTTTAAGAAAGAGTGGGGAAAACTACCGGATTCAAAAATCGAAAAATGCGAGGAAAGTTACCTGACCGGCACTGTACTTTGAGAACAATAGCCCTGCAAGGGGATCAGTTGAATGAATGAAGAATCATAATTCTTTATTACACCATTTCTCATAGTCTTCATGAGTGTTAATATTGATGAGTATTCCTTCATCATCCGTTGAAACTTCTTTGAGATCGTTTTTATGATCCCATACCACTTCCCGAGCGCCGACATCCGGGGACGCATCGGCAAGCTCTTGAAACACTTCACTTCCAAACAGTACAGGATGGCCCCGTATTTTCCGATAAACCGGAATGACTACGGGAGCATTGGTATTCTGACGCGTCGACAACAAGGCCTTTACCGTTGAAGTTTGAATCAAAGGGTGGTCGACAGGGTGAACGATGAGGTTTTTTGTATCGCCGGAAATTACTTTAAGTGACGCTTTAATTGAACTGAGCTGACCTCTTTTATATTCACTAATTACAATGAATTTAACCGGAAGAGAAGCGTGCTGTTCTTTTACGGAATCTATATGGCAGCCGAGCACGACAATGATTTTGCCGATACCGGCCTTATTCATAATCGATACTATATGGTTGAGAAACGTTCTCCCTTGATAGACCAGGTTCGCTTTTGGGGCGTTCTGCATCCTTCGGGACTCACCGGCAGCAAGGATAACGGCAGAATTCATTACAATTCAATCCTTGATTGGTTTGACGGAAGTACCTTCAACCCAGCTCGATCCATCTTTAAAAAATTCTTTTTTCCATACAGGTAATGTCGATTTTACCGTATCGATAGCATATCTGCATGCTTTGAACGCCTCTGCACGGTGGGGAGCGGACACAGCAATCATGATGCTTGATTCTCCTATTTCGAGTATGCCTGTCCGGTGCTGTAATGCTATAGCAATAATATTGAATTTTCTTTTTATTACCCGTGAAAGGTCCGCCATGAGCTGCTCGGCCATTTCCGTGTGCGCTTCATATTCCATCCTTAAAACATCCCTGCCACCGGAATTATTCCTCACAACTCCGTTAAACGTTACGACCGCTCCCGCTTCAGGAGACTCCACAGCTTTTATGAGTGTACCGGAATCTATAGGTTTATCTGTTATCCACATCTTTTTATCCCCCGCTCACGGGAGGAATCAGGCCAACTTCATTTCCGTCTTGCAGCTTAAAATTACCGGAAGCATACTTGTTATTGATCGCAAAGGCCGTCTTTGGGAGCAGATCGACCAATGCCGGAAACCGGATATTCAGTTCGTTTACGAGCGTTTGCCTGTCGGCTCCGTCCGCAAATACAAGCTCGATTTTGTCCGTACCCGCCTTCTCTTTACAGAGAGCAAATAATTTTACCGTTACCGTTATCATAAAGAAATAATTTTGATATAACGTCAATCAGCACAATACGTGTCAATTGTGAATTTATCCAATGCCTTTTCATCAACGTTAAAACCGGTCCCCGGCCGATCGGGTATTTCCAGCTCTCCCTGCGAGAATTCTATTGGAGGATCGACAATATCCTGCTCATAATATCTGCTGCTCGATGAAACATCGCCGGGATATTTGAAATTTTCCAGGGAACAGAGCGCTACGTTGAAAGCCCTTCCAATACCGAATTCAAGCATACCCCCGCACCAGACACCTATATTATTTTTCAGGCAAATATCGTGGATTTCTATCGCTTTCGCATATCCTCCAACACGGGCAGGTTTTATATTTACAATTCGGCAGCTGTTGAGCAATAAAGCAGCATGTAAACTATCCACTCCGTTAATGCTCTCATCGAGACAAACAGGAGTTTTCAGATTTTTCTGAAGTTCCGCATGTTCAACAAAATCTTCATGGCCTAGCGGCTGTTCTATCATAATGAGGTCATATTCGTCAAGAGCTTTTAAAACATCGACGTCATGAAGAGAATATGCTGAATTCGCATCAGCCATGAGTGGGATGCTTCCAAATTGCTCCCGGATTGCTTTCAAAACCTCAATATCCCAACCCGGTTTAATTTTGATCTTTATTCTTTTGTACCCTTCCTCAAGAAATTCTTCTATGCGCTTCAACAGTTTATCTATAGAATCTTGAATGCCGATGCTCACACCGGAATGGATCGTTCTCCCGGCTCCTCTCCACTGTTTATACAGCGGTATATTATTTTTCATCGTCAATATATGCCAGAAAGCCCCTTCGAATCCGCATTTTGCAGCATTATGCCCTCGAATTCTTTTTATAAGGTTCAAATACGATTCCAAATTTTCGAGTTCCTGATGTAAAAGCGCCGGAATAACAAAGTTTTTTTGAATGCACCACACCGTGTCGGTAGTTTCGTACATATAATACGGAACGGTCTCTACGGCAGATTCTCCATATCCGGCAAAGCTGCCGCTTTCCATTCTCACGATTATGTGCTCTTCATGATATACCCTGCCATAGCTTGTTTCAAAAAAATGTTTTAGAGGTATCTTGACCCTGAATAGCTTTATTCGATCGATCTTCATATATAATCAAACCAGAACATACTCTTTTTCAAGAACATATATGTTTCTGCTCTCTTTGTCTGATGTCAATCTTAAAAAATCGACTATTGCATAGCCGGCGGCAAAACAATCCGTGAAAAGTTCTCTTGTTTTCAATCTCCAATCGAGAGCACGTTTTTTATCGCTATTAAATATTGATTGAAAGTCTTCCGGTATCTCGATATATATCACTTTGTCGTCGGTATCGAACTTGCCGGACTTCATCCTGAGATGTCCGTTATCATCAGGGAATAAAGAATTCAACGGTTGAATATTATTGTTGGTCGCAAGCCGGTTCCCGTGTATTTCCTGCTTCATTTTTTTACGGACGCGGTCTGTATCTATATACCATTCCAACAGGAACCGGTCGGATGGAATACCGGATATGAGTTCACTGCCTCCGATTAATTCACCATACATGTTTATTCTATACTCTCTCACTATACCGCCTGATTTAACTATATTGAGCATGGCATTGGGGCCCAGAAGCGGATCGTATGTCCACAATATTTTTTTAACGCCCTTTTGCAGGGCTAATCGATATTGGGCTTTTTTGAACATGTACCCTATCCCTTGATGGTGCCAATTGGGATGAATCCCCAGGAGCTGAGCATAATAATAATAGCCGTTCTCCGGGGAAAAAGCAGGCACAATAAGGTTAATACCTATCAATGCGTTACGATGAAAGGCGCCAAGAACCAGGCCGCCGTGTTCATCCGCTGTCAATAGAATATAATCGGGGATACACTCGGCGTTGTTCTTAATTTTCCAGATAATTTTCTGAAGTTCGATAAATTGATTATATTCTTCCAGTGTATGGAGTGGCTTAATGTGTATGTCGTCCATGATGCGGGTAAGATTGGTAGTGCAATTGGATGAAATTACGGGCTTTTCCTTACGATACCGGTATCACAAAAAGAAAAATAAAATCAATATGCTACAGCCATTCCGTCTTTTTGATGATCTGAACCACCGAACATTGTACCGGTTTCCCTGTCCAGGACAACTCCCTGTCCGCCGCCGTGATTTCCGAAATCGTACGGCAGGGCAGCATGTCCCCGCCTTTCCAGCTCAGCTATAACCTCATCGCGAAAACCCGGTTCAAACATAACGTGCATACCGGTATAGTGCCTGAACCGCGGAGCTTCTATCGCTTCCTGAATATTCATTCCAAACTCAATAATATTTAAAAGGACCTGCACATGTGCCTGCGGCTGATTCGAACCTCCCATGATTCCGTAACTCATGAAAAATTCCCTATTCTTGTATACCATTGCAGGAATTATCGTGTGAAAAGGACGCTTATGCGGTTCCAGAACATTGACGTGACCTTCCTGAAGCGAAAAGAGCGCCCCTCTGTTCTGTAAAACTATACCCGTACCTGGCACCGTTAACTTAGATCCAAACTGCTCGAAGATACTGTATATGAAAGAAACGGCATTCCCGTCTTTGTCCATTGTGGACAGGTAAACGGTATCACCTCCGCGATCTATTCCCGATTCATAGGAATGTGTCGCTTTTTCCCTGTCGATTCGATCAAACTGCTCGTTTCCGTATTGCCTGGAAATGATTTTTTCCACCGGAAGCGGATTGAATTCCGGATCCCCAATCCATTGTGCCAGATCGGCATACGCTAATTTTTTTGCTTCGAGCAAATAATGGAGATAGTCTGCTGAATTATGCCCCAGGGATTTAAGATCGACGTTATCCAATATGTTCAACATTTCCAGAGCGGCGATACCCTGGCCGTTCGGGGGAAGTTCATACAGCCGGTAGCCCTTATAATCCGTATGGATCGGTTCGACCCATGTCGACGTATGATCTTCAAAATCCTTCAGAGTCAATACTCCTTTCAGTTCGTCCGAATAATCTACAATTGCCCGGGCTACAGAACCTTTATAAAATTCCTCCCTGCCTCCGTCTGCAAGTTTTCTAAACGTCTTTGCAAGATCCCGGTTTTTAAATATGTCCCCTGTTTTCGGCGCTCTGCCATTGATGAGCCAGGTTTCAGCAGAGGATTTAGTAGCTGCAAGGATTTTTTCGTGCTTCTCCCAATCCCGCGCAATGACCTCGGTAACAGGAAATCCGTTTTCCGCATAATATATGGCAGATTCGAGCACCTCTGCCATGCTCATCGTGCCATACGTTTCCAAAACAGTGGCCCATCCGTCAAATGCCCCGGGGACTGTTACCGAATGGATTCCATTTATTCCGCTTGTACCGTCCGATTTATTTAGATCTCTGATCCTGTTCGCATCAGCGTTGTTCGGAGACCGCCCGCTTGCATTCAGCCCGACGATTTTATCTTCCCCGGCGAGATATATCATTACAAATGCATCCCCGCCTATACCGGCGCTATATGGTTCAACAACATTTAAAACAGCCGCAGTTGCAACCGCAGCATCGACGGCATTACCCCCGTTTTTTAATATGTCAAGCCCCGCAAGCGAGGCAAGCGGCTGGCTCGTTGCGACAACCCCGCGCTGGCCGATAACCATCGATCGTTTCGTTTTGAATAGAAACCGGGACCCCGTTCTCTCTTCCTGCTCACGGGAGCTCTTTGTAAAATTCACATTCATAAAAAGGGCGAACAGCGATACTCCTGCTAATGCTATAATTATTTTTCCTTGCATAATGTACCTCCTCAAAACCTTTGTTTTGTTACGGTTTATGAGGTGGGTTATATACAGAATTTTATATGAAAAAGCAAGGAGATTCCCCGAGACAATACTCTACCGAATACCATATAGTTATCCAAATAAAAAAGGGGAACGGTTGTTCCCCTTTATGAGATTTTTTACCTAAATGTTTATACCCATCCCCGTAATTTACACGCTTCCGCTACGCGCTGAACTGCTAACATATACGCTGCCAGCCCCATATGCACACGGTGTTCTTTATGCATGTCATATACTGCATTATAAGCACGTGTCATCTTCTCATCTAACTGCCTGTATACATCTTCGAGTGTCCAGTAATAATTATATGTGTTCTGAACTTGCTCGAAATATGATACGGTAACACCGCCGGCATTTGCCAAAAAATCGGGAATTACATGCACTCCATTTTTATACAACACTTCGTCGGCTTCCGGTGTTGTCGGCCCGTTTGCAAGCTCGCATATTATCTTTGCTTTTATATTGTTGACATTTTTGTCGGTAATGACATTTTCAAGAGCAGCAGGATAGAGAATTTCAATATCGAGTTCAAGCAGGTCTTCATTTGAAATGGACGTCGTTCCCGGAAATCCCTTCACTGCACCCTTTTCAAGTTTATATTTAACAATCCGTTCCGCATCTATCCCATCAGCATTAAAAACACCCCCGCGTGAATCCGACACGGCGACAATCTTTCCACCGTTCAGGATTTCCTTCTGGAGTAAAGCGGCATACTGTCCTGCATTTCCAAATCCTTGTATGGCAGACGTAGCATTTGCAGGGTTTATGTTCAGCTTTCGTGCTGCTTCGCGAACGGTATAAAGTCCTCCACGGGCAGTTGCATCGTGCCGTCCCTCGCTACCGCCAAGCGGAAGCGGTTTCCCCGTTATGACACCCGGATGAGATTTTCGGCTTATATTTTCGTATTCATCCATCATCCATGCCATTATCTGCGGATTAGTATACACATCGGGTGCAGGGACATCTTGGTGGACTCCGAAATTACTTCCTAACGCCCGTATAAAACCCCTGGCAAGGCGTTCCTGTTCGGCTTTCGAAAGTTCTTTCGGATTGCAGGTAACTCCGCCTTTAGCGCCGCCTAACGGGATATCAACCACAGCACATTTCCATGTCATCCAAGCAGCTAATGCACGAACGGTATCTATTGTTTCCTCCGGATGCCATCGCAGACCTCCCTTAGTCGGTCCCCGCCCGCTATTATATTGTACTCTATACCCATGGAATATTTTTGTGTTTCCGTCATCCATTTTTACCGGGATCGTCACTCTGAATTCCCGTTGAGGCCACCTCAGCAGCTCATGCGTTGCTTCATCCAAACCGAGTTTCTTTGCAGCATCGGCTAATTGAGTCTGCGCAATCTTAAATGGATTCAACTCTGACATCAAACAAACCTCCGTTTTAATACGAAAACCATGATTGTAAATTTGTGTTATTTCAAATAATTACCCGGCCAATACTATTGCCGCATTATCCATGGAAATGGTATTGGTCTAATAGTTCATTGAAACCTTAATTTAATTCCGGCAGCACACTACATAAAGCTACAATCGTGCCAGAATAATTTTAACAGAAATGATATTTGATTATTGACCAATAATATAATTATAACACTCTACTCCTTAATATGTTACGGTATTTAACTAAAGAATAATATTATCCATTATATTATAATGAACTGCTTCTTACCAAGGTCTTATACGTCCAATTTACAATAATTCGGAAATGCGTTCGCATCAATAGTAATATTTCAACCCAAATTTTTCAACATGCTCTGTTCGTGCACGATAGTTTGTCAATAGTTCAGCCGCAGGGATCACCTCTCATTTGCCCAATTCATGACATGAAACGCGCACTTTTTGAGTGGATAGCGTCTATTATATCAGGCAATCCTGTTTCTTACCGTTTTTCCTGTGTAGAACACTCGCGATTCAATCAATGGATTCAGGTAGACGCATTTCAAAATAAAGGACAGAATGTACAAAATTTTCTTTCAAAAAAAAAGTTATTTTAGTAATCATTTGTAAGTGAATTTAAAATAAAAAACCGGTATGAATCATACTGGTTTTTTATTTTAAATTTTTCGATAATCTCTTTTAATTGACGGTCTGCATCTGCCGCATCAAGTTGACAGGTGCCGGCTCCAGCATGCCCTCCCCCGCCATATTTTTTAAAAAGCAGTCCGATATTTGTATTTGAATCCCTTTTGAAAATATTATGGCCGGAAGCGCAAATAACTTTTTTCTTGTCTTTGCCCCAAAATATCCTTATCGATATATTGCCATCGGGTAAAAGTATATATTCATAAAATCGATTGCCCATCGGAATTACTTCCAAGTCGCGAAAGTCTATAGCAATAACGTTCCCATCCATTTTGGTGCACTGCATGAGAGCATCTTTAAATTTGTCTTTTTCAGAAAGAACATAATCACAACGCAGCTGCGCTTCAGATTGTTTCATAATCTCTGCGAGAGAGTACTTCTTAATCCAGTCGACCAGCTCAAAAAAGTAATACTCGAAATCACCAAGCGATGACCTCGGGTCAAGACTCATCAGAAGAAGCATCCAGTCTACGGGGGTTCGTAACATCACTTTTATCCAGCCGTGCGCTGTCAAGTTTATCTACGGCTACAAAAAATTCTTCAAAACGCTTTAATTTGGGATCGTTATAGTACTCGTAAACCAGCCGGGCGGCGCTTGGCGCTAAACCGAATTTTCCTTTATAGTCTCCGCTTATCACTTTATCTTGCCGGGTCTCCTCCGATATATGGTGGTCAAACCACATATAACAATCAGGATGAAATGGTAAATTACATATTATATCATTTTGTGTAACATCTATTTTGCCGTCCTGCATGTCTTTTGGATGAGCAAATTTTATCGATTCAATTTTCTCCATGGTCGTTATGAAAACCGCACAGGCCAACCCATCGGCATCTCCCCGTGATATAAGACGCATTATGATGCCTCCTATCAAAAATTTATTGTATCATGTAACAAATATGTGACCACTTCGCTGTATAAAAGGAAATATACACCGATTTTGCAAAAATTCAAAATTTAATATGGTTAAACATATCAAAATATCCTTAAAAAATTTGTATCAGAATAGTGATCAGGAAACAATGCAATTATATTGCTGTCATTCCCGTATAATTTCAACCTCTTTATTTTCTATTCGAGCGATCATATAAAGTTGGAAAAACAAAGCAGTAATAATGTATGTTACCCATTCAAGAATAAATTCCTGAACAAAACCAGAAATATAATTTTGGTCACTCTCTTGAACACCGGTACCATCAATATCCGGCCCACCCGCTACCATTTGCAGGATTGCCGGCACAAGCATAATCATTAAGACGCCGAATTTTATAAGATAAATCAAGAATATTTTCCATTGTTTCCCAGAGACCAGCTGGAAGGAACGGGAAATAATGGCAACTTTAGTCTCTGTAACTTCACTTTCAAGTACTATCACAAATTGCAGAAACGTGAATTGGACCAGTATAAGTATCCCGGGAATAATCAACATCATTAGTCCTAAGGACACAAGCGCCAATATAATTGCTGAATAAATATAAAGCGGCATCCATTTCGTAAATCCCAGAATTATTACGTCTTTAAGTCTAATGTGCTCATTTTCATATAAATTCGGTAAAACAGATATAAAAATGACCATGAAAAACATTTTGGGGATCAGAACGATCAGCAACCGGAAAAATTGCAATGCCACATAGGACAATAATATGCCCGGATTTTCCGTTCCCGTTTCGATCTGTTCAGGGTATGAATTTTCAAAAAATAAAGCTGCGATATAATTTAAAAGTATTGCTGTCAGCGCAGTAAAAAATACTATCTGAAAAAAGAATTTCAAATTGTTCTGAACAATAAACCAGACTTTTTTAAAAAAAAACGAATCGAACGATTGGGGAAAATCGGATCGGGAGTGAAGGGTATTTTCTTCCATCGGGATATTTGGTTTCAGCACAGTATTAATGAGAATTCAAACTTTCTCTCACTGCAATTTCAGCGATAATTTTTGTAGGATTTATAAGGTTGCCGGTAGTAAATGAATCGTTGAGTGCAAGTGGAATTTCGGTGCAGCCCATAATTATTGCTTTACACCCTCTTTTTTCAAGAAAATGAACGGCTTTCAGAAGCAACATTTTTGCATCACCAGTACGTTCTCCACTTTTAATGTTGTAAATTGCCTGCATTACATAATCATCTTGAATATCATTACCAGGTACGACCGTTTCAATAGTATTCTTATCACAATGACCCTGATACAGGCGCGATGCTATCGTTCCGTTCGTTGCAAGGAGCCCTACTTTCCTCAAATCAGGATCTTTATTCACGATATAGGCAACCGTTTCACGGATCATATCAAAAAAGGGGATAGAAACCGCTTTTTGTATATCCCCGGAAAACTTGTGAGCAGTATTGCAGGGCATAACGATAAGATCCGCACCGCCATTCTCGAGAATTCGGGCGCCACTCTGCAAATATTGGACGATCATCTCCAGTTCATCTTTGTTCGCAGATAACAGATTACGAGTTCTGTCCGGAATTTTCGGATTGCTGTAAATAAGAGTTGGAATATGATCCTGGTCTTTTGTGGAAGGTGTTATTTTTATAATTTGATTATATAAATCAACCGTCGCTTCAGGCCCCATTCCGCCGAGAATACCTATAACTTTATGCGTATTAAGCAACATTTCGTAAGCTCGTTTTCAATTTTCGATCAACTCCGGGTCATTCTTAAGTGCAATACGGATAAAGTAAACTTTTACCAGGCAGGTCAAAGGTATGGCAAGAATAATACCGAGAAATCCCAATAATTTTCCCCATACAAAAACCGAAAAAAGAAGAGTCGCCGGTCTCAGGCCTGTCCTTTTTCCCATGATATTTGGTACAAGGACAATCTCTTGAATAAGCTGCACGACAATAAAAACAATCAGCACACCGCCTATTCGCAGCATTGGATCGCCTCCCTCTTCAAGTGCACGACCTGCTGCCAGAAGCACTGCGGGAATAAGTGCGACGAGAGTACCGAAATTGGGTATGAGATTAAGAAAACCCGCTGTCAACCCGATGAGAATCGACAACCTGATATCGACAATCGTAAAACCGGCCGCAAACAGCACACCGAGTATCGTAACGACCGTTAGTTGTCCCCGAAAAAAATTGACCGTATAATCATACGCATCTTTAACAAACATTCGTACCGGTTCACGATAATTTTCCGGTACATAATAAAACCATTTGGAACGCATCTTGTCAATATCGCGGAGTAAAAAAAAGACATACATAACGATTATGACCGCACCTATCAGAAGATAAATCAGGTTCAGTAATTGTGAAAACAGATCAGTCAAATAACTCAATACCGTATCAAAAACTGTGATGTTTGCAGATTGGCAATCAGTACGTCAATATATTCCCTGTAATTTTGCTGTAAACTCTCACTGACATTATTGCTGATGTATTGATATATATTAGAAATATAATTCGGAAATACCGCACTGAATTGATTGAGATCATTAATAACATAAGGGATCCCTATAAAAAACATCAGGAACAGAGTCCCTGCGATAAGGATGAACACAATGATTACCGACAACATCCTCGGAATTTTATACCCTTCAAAAAAATCTACAGCCGGATCGAGAATATTTGCGATAAGAAAAGCTATTGCAAAGGGAATAAGAATTGTTCGCAAGTAAAAAACGAGAAAGAAAAAAAAGTGTTAAGATAACCAATGAGACGAACAGTCTGAATATACTGTCAAGATCGTATTTTTCGGAACGTAACACACTTATCTCCGGAAAAATGCCTGTTGTTTGCTCTCTTTTTTAATCAGGGGAAATATACTGAGTGTTCGGAGTATTCGCAAGAGAAAAACAGGCTGCCATTTTAAGCGATTTCAATCTCTTGAATGCCTTCTGCCGAACAGTTTTGTGTTCCGATCAGTCAAGTCTCTAGTGTTGAAATTATAGGGGAGTTGAGGCCCCTGTGTTATAAAGACCAAATCGGGATACAGTGATTTTAACCACGTAATTGCATTGCGAAACTTATCAGTTTTTTTCTTTGTTACGAGATAATATCCTTCCATTAACCGGTTGTTCGACTTCAGGCGTTCGTATCTTGATACATCTGATAATTGATCGAACTGGTTATGTATTCTTGCAGCTATCTTATGTCCGGCAATGTCAAGAGATTTATTATACCGGGTTTTGATCGTTTTATCACCAGAGTTTACACGATTGTTATCCGGATGCAACAACGATAAAAATGTCTTCATATTATTGTCGGTGTCCCGGTCAACATACACAACAAATTCCTCTTTATCACCTATATTTTCAAGCTCATCCTTCAATTTTCCATAGTTTTTAAAAAGTACTCCTTTGCCAATCGTTTCCCCAACAATGGTGTTGAGCGGAAAAGGAACGACCGATGTCTGTTTTCTCACGGTCTTAATAATATCCTCATGTATTTTTCTGTTTCCGGGTGTATCCTCAAATTTTTTGTGTTTTGTATAACTCACCGCAGCATACAATTCATTACTGTGAATCAAGATCACTTTTTGATTGTCAATACTTTTCAGAGGGATTTTCTTGCCGCCAAAATCCTTCATCACGCAATATATACAGAGTTTCATAGCACAACCCCGGATCATGAAGAGCAAAAAAAAAGAGAAACTCCATTCAAAGGGTTTCTCTTAGACAAAATTTTTAAAAAAACAAACGTGAGAAGTATGATAATACCATTTCTGAGGGAATTAACGCTTTCGAGCGTAATCCGCTTTAAATGAAAAAACAACTTTGTCAACGCTGTTTCTTCCTTCGCGGGTCGAATAAGTACGCTCGATCTGACCATATACGTTTATTATCTTGCGCCCTTTTAACGAATATATCACTGCAGCATAACTCATATCGTCATCAAGCAGATCATAAAACCGGGTTCCGTCTTCGGTTATATCTCCTAAAACTGCCCAGACAGTGCCCAAAAGCATCATATACCGGCCTTCTCTTTCTACCACTCTTCCCTGGAGCACAATCCTGTCAGCCCTGCCCTGACTCAACTCTCCATAAGTAGACCAGTCGTCCTCACCACCTGACCGATAGGTATTAAATTCAAATGTTTTTCCATTAACAAAATTATAATCGGTCGGATCGGTCTCAAAATCAACAGTCCTGTTACCGATATCGTAGACACGGTTGCCATCGGCGTCGGTCATGCGGCTCACAACGATTTTGTCGGTAACTGCCGCTTGCTCCGGAACAAAGATCATGTAAGAGGGATCATATCCTATATCGTCAACTAAATCGGCAAATTTAAACACCGTCATTCTGTTGTTAATATTGTAGACGAGATAATTGCCTTTTGTGGTAATTAACGTATCTTCCGGCAAAGGAGTGACATCCTGGAATTTCGGAATAAATATTTGAATACCGAGAAACGTCGACAAACCAATGAAGACGACTAAACCAATAACAGTCTTGAATGCCGCCTTAATAGTCATACTTTTCGCCAAGGATACATCGCGATCATGCGTTTCTTCATGATAGTCAAACCGTTGTTTATTGAGTTTGTTTAAATCGACTAACTTCGGCCTTCCCGGAATATCTACCGGAATTTCCGGTTTTTGCAATGTAACCCCGGCTTGTTTTAAACGGTGCGTAATAGCTTCATAATCAATGTCCGCTCCGTATAACTTATATTCAGTATACTGGAAACCTTCAACCAGTTCAACGACTAAATCTGATGTTTTATATTCGTAGACCCCATCATATAATTCATGCGATTCAATATCGTCATGGTCTGCATCGAATATATATGGTATCAGCGCGCCCGGGTCGTCAAGAACGGACAATTTAACTTCTTTTGACGCAAAAAGGATGTAATCGTGCAACCACCTGGTTGGTGATTGGCTTTTATCATCATTTTTCCCGCCCCACAGTACAATATTATTTAATTTCGTCTTTTCTCCCATCGATAAATTCCTTTGAATAGGTAGAAATAATGCACATAAGCTGTTATTTTAATAAGGAAAATTTACATTTTAATCGGCAGTTAGTCAAGTCCTTTTTCATCGAAGTCAAAACCTTAACACATTCCCAATATTCTCTTGAAAAAGTATAGTATAAAATCTAATATATCGGGATGAACGTATTTTTCATAAGTGCGGTTCAAAATATCTGCGGACAATCTGTCCGAACTGATAAATCTTTTAATTGCATTCGATAGTCTGATTTTTGTACAGGATTCTATTTTCTTTTTTAAAGGAGCGCTTAATTCAACAAGAAACTGTATTCCGTCTGCACCTGAATTCAGCCCTCTGACAAAAGCGTCACGATAATAGGAATTCGGAAGAACCTTCAGTTCATAAATGTCATCAAGAACCAGGGCATGACCTAGTTGTCGTAACGTCACATCCTCGTTAGATCGCAGACTTTTCACGTCTTTTCGCCGATTTTCTCTGTCTGATCTATGGAACTGTATCGGTATTGCCTTAAATAATCCATACGCCCCGTCATACTCCTTCAACCCGATAAAAGAGTTCAGCTGTTTTAAAACCAATTCATAAAGTTCTGCATTTTTTGCGGAATAATATCGTTTAGCGCCTTCGAAGATCTTATTGATTATGTAAAATTTACATAACAGAAATTTAATAGTTTCAATATCTTCGGCGTGGAAATTAAATAAAACTGCAATATCAAGAGCAGTCAGCAGGTTTTCCTCTCCTTTCGGAACATCGAAAGACCCATATGTCTCTACAAGATTACCGTAATACTTTTTTATGATTGTATACTTGGTTAAACTTATTCAGCAATATTTTTGGAAATATCGACGTATTTCCTTAGGTAATCGGTACTTTTTTTGTTAAAATTACTATAACATATAAAGTAACAAAGGTTATCACAGAAACGCTTAAACAAAAATATTTCTGTTACTATATCATCCATTTATTACAGGAGTAGAATCCGTTGGCGGGGAAATTATTTTCTGAACGTTTGGGGGTTATACCTGAACAATCTTTATAGATTGATAATATTGATCAAGAGCTGAGAAATCGAATTTGGAGTATACTCTTTGTGGATTATTTTGATCCAAATTTGGAGAAGAAATCACACATATTAAGGAGTATTTGGATAAAATTTTTAAAACTGCCAATAGATGACATGCTTTCATCATTGAATAGACAGAAGAGACACAGGGAATCACGTATATACAAAAATATTTTTTTTCATCTTGATTGGTATAGAATATATGATTTATTGGAATTTATAGTCGAATATGAAAATCAAAATGATTCTCGTATACTTGATGCACTTATAAGTACAGTTAACGGTGCTTTTGAAGAGGAAAAATCCGCTTTTAGATTCGTAGATACTACAATTGTAAAAATAGTTGACAAAACGGAATTCAGTGAAATTGAAGAATCGTTAGAGCGTTGTGCAGCTATTCCTGGTGCACAATATCATATTAAAAAAGCATTATCGCTTCTTTCAAAGAGAGAAAATCCAGATTACCCTAATTCAATAAAAGAATCTGTTTCCGCTGTAGAGACAATGTGCAGAATTATAACTGGAGATGAGAAAGCATCATTGGGAAAAGCTTTAGATATCCTCAAAAAAAGTTCACCAATAGCAATACACGAATCGTTACTTGAGGGCGTGGAAAAAGTTATATGGATACGCAAGTGATGCAGAGGGAATACGGCATGCGATAACTGATTCTTCTAATATTGTAGATTTTGCAGATGCAAAATTTATGTTGGTCTCATGTTCAGCATTTGTAAATCATCTTATTGTAAAGGAAAATGATGCTAAAATAAAATTAAATTAAAATACAATGAACGATTGGATAAGAATACGTATTGCTGTATTAATTTCTGCCGCACCTAGCCCCAGCGCATATAGGAACAATCTTCCGGGATATGTTTTAATGGCAAGCCAAGTGGTGGTCATTGGCCTAGGAGGCGTTGATAAACGCTCCATTGCCTGCATCCACCCACCATAGTAATGGCTATCCTCAGCAAAAAACCCGCCAATGGACGCCATCGCCAGAAGGGTCCGAGCAGGCGGACTCATAGGCACGTAAATGCGCTGTAATCAGTTCCCTATTTGGCTGTTGTGCTCCTTGCACTTCGGAGGATTCTCCGAGAATGGCACTTAACGCTTTCTCTTGCGAGAGGCTCACCCGGCCCCCAGGAGCAGACCGCCTAAAGTCAGGTCAGTAGCTTACCCCATGAGACGAAGCTGAGCGCACGGCCTCCGTACACATCCAGACCAGCAGCAGGCGGGGAATGTTGCCGTAGGGTAGTTTGTTCACCGGCCCGCCCAGGCCGCCGAAGACTTCCTCAATTCACTACTGGTGGCGGTCCAATCTATCCTGGAGACGAAGCGCTCTTCTGGTATGGAACGATCCAAAATATCGATATGTCCGCTCTGCCACGCACCGGTTCCTTAGAGTACGCGGTCGAGTACTCCGCCGCGCCGGGACAAGGGACCGTCACGAACACGAGGAGAGTCCAGTACACGATCAGCTCCCTTGGGCCGTTCGACTTCGACTAGGATATATCAACCTGAAGAGGGCGCTAAGGTACTCATATGAGCATCTTTTCCGAAGCTCTGAAATGGTTTGTTTCTCAGCATGTTGGTTATCTTCAAACATCACAAGCCGCCTTTCTAAAGTGGATGCATACTATACACGTCCAGTTTTGTTCTTTGTGCAATCAACCATCTTGTATCCCTGATCCGGTTTTGAAGCAGGTGGAAGCGGTTCGCTTTTGACAACAGTCCGCTTCTTGCCTGTTCTTCCGCTGTGCAACTCAGCCGCTAATAGATATAGAACAACTGCGATCAGGTCGCGGCCGCCATCTCGTGGAACCACTTGTTTTGTGCTGCGTCAAGGGATCTGGGCCTTCAGATAGTTTATAAACGACGTACATGAAATTAGAAAGTATCGAGCGTCAGCCCCACGCCGCTTCACACGAATTGTCAAAACCAAGATTTCAACCTGTCTTTCCTCCGGACCGAGATTATTGAGACTATTAAATTTCTGGCATGACCGATAAAAACGACAAAATGTTTCCTGCTCGAAAACCTGTGGCTCAGGCGCGGGGAAACCAGGGTGAAGACAGGCGCGAGCATCCGTTCATCTCCAACGACGATCTGCGCAAGGATATGGAGCGCCAAAGCCTCCAAGTCCGTGACCTCATCTTGGCGCAACCACCTGTGCAACTCCTCGGATATTTGTGGACTCAGTTTCACATGGGCCTCCTAGCCGATCTCCGGGAGAAGGAAGAAGATTGCACATCGAATAAAGAACTGATCCGGACTTTTCAATTTGCGCTGGAATATGTCCACGCTGTCTGGAGCTGTCATGCCCAACTCGTCGACGAAAAAACACCGCTTGACAAATCAAAAGCGGGGGCACTCATTGATGCGCTTAAAGTGCTTGAGAATACAACCATCATGTACTGCATAGTGAGTTCGGCGGCAAACACCATAGAATTTCACGCCAAAACCGCTTGGGTACTCATTCGGGGACATAGATATCAGGTCCTGGAAAAGGAATTCTTCACGTTTGTTCTCGAACCGCATGCCAACGCGTTGCGAGCCACCTATGGGATGGAATTCGACGCAATCGCCGCTGGAATTCAGGCAATTACGGACACAATACGTACTGGAGTCAGAGAAGCGGCCCAGAAGATACAGAAAGGCATGGAACAGACCTACGGACCCGCTGCCGCCATCGAAAAGCTCAAGGAGGGTGATGGCAACTTCGCAGCCGAAATGTCGGGAGCCATGCACGACCTGCTCTGTGGCGGCCATCTGTAATTTATCCCGGCATACCAACTTCACTTCGCCCCTGCTTGAGGACCTCTCCTATTTGCCCGGAGGAAACACTGAATTCTTCGCCGATGGTGATTTCAAGGGAACGCCGATGCGGTCCCTCCCGGCTTTGATAAAACCGGGTATCAAACTCGGCGACGAGTACTATGTCACCGATGGCCAGTTCGTGCGCGATGCTTTGTACCGCACTATCCAGCGCGGCTTGCTCCGCCGCTCGCCTGCGTATCACGAGGAATGGAACCGTTGTCAAAAGGCTCTAATAGAGCAATCATATCCAACGATCTTTAGTCGCCAACTCGCAGGATCAACTAAGTACTCGGAGGTCTTTTTCAAAAATCCAAAGACAGGACAATGGGTCGAAACCGATTTAGTGATGCCGGTTGGTGATGTTCTCTTGGTCGTTGAAGCCAAGGCTGGCGTGATGGCGATGTACTCACCGGCGACTAACTTCGACCGGCACGTACGTGCTATCCGCGAACTAATCATCAAGGCCTATGAACAGTGCAAGCGCTTTACCGAGTATCTCTCGAGCACTCCCGAAGTCCTGCTTTATAACAGGATCGACGGTGAGTATGTCGAAATAGGTCGTCTTCGGCAGCGTAACTTTAGAACGATCCTACCGATCGGTCTCACGGTTGAAGCATTTACCCCCTTCTCTGCGATGTCCAAAGATCTGGCCGAAATTCAGCCGCTGCTCGGCAAACACCCGTTTATTTCCATGTCGGTGGACGATCTGTTTGTCCTGAACCGTTTCCTGCCGACTACCGGTGAACTCTTTCATTACCTTGAGGTGCGACAGCAAGCAGCGGGGATTCCGAACGCGATGCTGTTCGATGAAATCGACCACCTTGGTGCTTACATCGCAAACAACCGTTTTGACATGAGTATCAAGGATCAACTTAAGGAAGCCGACATGGTCGTATGGGATTCGTTCAGCGATGCGATAGACAGGCATTTCGAAGGCAAGATATGGAGAACTGCGTCTGTGCCGCATCAAGAATATCCGGAGGAACTAACGGCAGTGTTGAGCGCGCTCGACAAATACCGCCCGGCAGGGTGGCTTGAGATGGACGCTCATATTCGGAATCTGAACGGCAGCGGCAGGAACAACCTCGCCGAAATTATCATGGAACTTAAAGCGACACTGCCCGATCATCCCATTCGCCGTTTTCTGTTTGGCGATGAAAACCCCATGCAAGTATGGCTTTGCCGAAGTGGTATCGTCCCGCCGCCGCAAGAGATGCGTTATCACGGGAAGTCAGTTGCCTCACTGTGAATGCACCGAGGGTTGTAGTTCTCAGGCTCTCGTACAATGGCAAAGGTGGAATCACCGACCTTGCGTGCACCTCGTTTGCCAACCCACCTGTGATTCAAACGAACTATACTGATTTGAAGCGCGAAGCCGAGCGTCAACGCGCTCGGCTTGTGGAGTTCAACAAGCGAAAAAGGTCACGCGGCAAGCATCGCCAGGTCCGCGATTGCACCGGCTCAAGACGAGAATCGCTAAGTGGCAACGCCTATCGTAAGGTACTTAAATCTTCTGCCCGCCTCGATGCCGATGCCGCTCCGATCCCCGGAACTCCAAGAGTATAGGAAATGCGAATCAACCATTGTGGACCGCCGTGGGAGCGATTATCTGGCAAGCCGGCCGACGTAGATTCAGGAGTGTGACATTGGCCGTTCCTGGAAGCCCGAGCAGCCGTGGGAAGCAGTGCTGTTAATCCGGGACCGTCGTTTTGTTCTTGGCCTGCGGCGGCGCATAGGTCAGGCCGAAGACGTTATCCGTCAGCCATCGCCGGATCCCTCGTTATCTGTGAACTGCTTGAAGAGTTGCATGTCGTCGTTGAGCACGGCAGTCATCACGCGCTTCAGGGCTTCGTCATGTTCGATCCGGGCGTTCTGCCTATCGGAGTTCTCACGGGCATTGCGGTAGGCGGTGTCTCCCGCAACCTTGGTTGGAATTTCCTCCGTAATGAGGCGGCGAACCCGGTCCTCGTCTTCCCAGGGGATATCCCCGAACTGGTCGTTGAAGGTCTTGAGGATGTTCGAGAGGCGGTCGAGTTCAGGTTCTGGGCTGTACCCGCCACCGGTAGCCGACAACGGATCGATCTCGGCGTCCTCATCCGCCAGTTGGACGCGTATTGTCGACTGCTTCTCGACCCGGTAGCTGTCCATGTCGATGGACTCAAGGATACCTTTGGACAGATCCTCTTCTACGGGCGCGGGGAGCTTCGGCACGAGGAAGTTGAGGAAGATGGAGAGCTTCTCCCACTCGGCGCTCGTGTACGGCTGGATCGAGGCGAGGAATCCGTACACGCGCCCGAACGCCTTGGCTTTGCCCTTGAAAGTCCACCTGCCCGTCCTCGTCGAGCTGCTCCTTGTAGACCGCGACGCAGGCGTCGAGGATGGGGTCGAGCAGGTCGATCAGCTGCCTCGAGATCATGCTTC
Source organism: bacterium (assembly GCA_965240425.1). Taxonomy (GTDB): domain Bacteria; phylum SM23-31; class SM23-31; order SM23-31; family SM23-31; genus CBDFMG01. The sequence goes on along the minus strand of OZ251221.1, from coordinate 3,439,587 downwards.
CCTGTCCTCGTCGCCAACGGTGTTCGTTGCGGCTGGCTGGTGCAAGTAACAGCAGGCAGCGTGAATGACTTCGCGGGTTGCACCAGACGCCTGTCGGTGCGCCTCAATGAAGCACCGTGGCACGCCTTTGCCGTCGGCGTACATGAACCCAAGGCTGTTTTGGGCACAGGCGTCCCCCTGCTCCGCATCCAGACGCAGTTGTACGCTCTTTGTTGACTGAGCCGCCGCGGCAGCGGCTAATACCAACACCAGGATTACAGTGTTGAAAACGTGTACTTTATGTTTCATCCAGAATGTCCTTGTCATGACCATTACTCTTCACGATATATGCTTAAAATTTGAATAAGACAAGGTAGTATCCAACACAAAGCAATACAATCTTTCCTGCTTCATAATGCAAATCTCTGTGGGTAAAACAATCTTTGTCAAGGTTCTTTTTACCCTTTATCGTAAAAAACTTCTTGCCTTCCCCTTGGTCGTGCTCAAGCTCTTCTCTTGTTGGGATATAAAAATATTCCGACAGGTCTTTTGGCGGATTTTTAAACGCTTCAAACAGTTGATTTTTGACCGGCCCCCGTTCATGATTTTCGCAAGGACTGCCATTCAGGGCTCAATCAAGATCCAGGCCCGGCACCGCGTCACCCACCTCGATCAGAAGGATCAGTTCAGTTGCTGAACAGGCGTTTGGCTGTAAGCGTCAGCGTCCAGTAACGCGGGCCCGTGAACGTATTGTGGTTTGTCAAGTCGGGGTCCTGCTCGTGAAACGGATGAATTGAGTATCCGCCGCTGGCTTTGACGTCACCTGTCATCGAGTAGGTCAGTTTCAGTCCTAACAATGTTGTATCGTTCAGGTCGTAGTCTGCCCCGGCATGCAGGTGCCCGGCCAGGACTGTGTCGGACAGGTCAGCCTCCTGGCTGCTGTTGTAGAATGACAGGGGAGGATCGTAAGTTTGAGCATTGTCCGACGTGTCCTCGTAATTGGTGGAGAAATGCACCTTGGACACCACGACGAACGCGGGACCAAACCCACCGCCCAGGTAGAAAGAAATCCCGCGGTACGTATACGGAAAATCGTAGTACGCATTGAACGAAAGGGTACGCACGATGAGCTTGTCGATCGAGGCTCGGGAGTTGGATACGACCGTGCCGCCGCTCCGTTCCTCCATAGACATCCCCTCGTAATCGGTGATACTGCGGAACCTCTGGTCGAGGCCGTTTGTCCGCTGCGCAAACGATAGCTCCAGGCGTGTACGATCGAAAATGAGGCCAGTCGAGATGTCAAACACGGCTCCGGCGGCTGAGGCAATATCGTAACGCCACCGGTATCCGGAGACTGCGGGAATGGGGTCCACATCAAAACAGGCGTCATTCGGATAGCAGGTCGTCTCCTGATTCCAGCCCTCCTGGTCAATGTCGGACGCCCAATTCGATCCAATACTCCCGCCGACGTACCACCCGGAGCGCGACCCGCTCTGGGCCGCCGCGTCGGGGATGGAACAGAACACCAGAATTCCAACGACAGCGGATGCGATCAACGATGCAAGAAGCACAGACCGCCCCAATATTCTGGCGCTGCGCATAATAATCATATTACGTCCTCGTTCTGAAAATAACACACGTGATTTTCTGTCCCGACTGCCTATATCTTCCATAACCTCTTGCTGCGCCTCCTTGTCATTACCCTTACTCCTCACGATATATGATTAAAATTTGAATAAGATAAAGCAGTATCCAGCAAAAAGCAATACAATCTTTCTTGCTTCATAATGCAAATCTCTGTGGGTAAAACAATCTGTGTCAAAGTTCTTTTTACCCTTTATCGTAAAAGATTTCTTACCTTCCCCCTCGTCGTGCTCAAGTTCTTCCTTTATCCCATGCACAGTATTCTAAGCAGGAATCGACCGAGATGCCGGAGCCCCGTGCGCTCGCGACACCCAAGGCCGTCCTTTTCGCAGCGCGCACCCACCTTACCGGCTAAAGGAAATACTTTATACTGAAGCTGACACCAAAGAACCCTGTGTCTTTCGTCTGCATTTGATAGGTCACCGGTTCGCTGCCGTCCGTACGCAGGTTGGACGCATGACTCCGCAGCCGGTTCCACGTGTCGCCATCGGAGAAGCTGCCGAACGTGACCCAGCGGCCCTGGGTGCCCACCGATACCCGCTCGGTGAGTGCGAATTCCCCTCCGAAGAGCACCTGATACCCGAAAAGCGTGTCGCTGAGTTTTTGTTGCTCACTCGTCGTTGTGGCAGCAAGATTTTGTCGGACTTCGGCCTCATTGGGGAGATCTGACCCCGTTGTTATCTCACTCGGATCGGCGTTCCGCGCAAAGAGTCCTCCGTAATCCACGTTAGTGAGTCCGACGCCGACACCAGCCCCAATGTACGGCGTAAACCGGCTCGCATTGGTGAAGCAAAAGTACACGTTGCTGAAAAACGCGTGCGATATAACGCTACCGATGCGTTGGCTGGCCACCCCAATTTCATCCACCAACTTCGCTAACGTTACCCCACTCGCATCAGTGAGCGGTGCGGTCTGATTGTAGGCCGATGCCCGGTAAGAGTACTGCTCTTCAACGCGGATGCGGTCTGTAAATCGATAGCCGACCGCTACCCCACTAAGAATGCCCAGGACGCCCTTGTGCGCAGTGCTCCATTCATCGCCTAACCCTCGATCGGCGCTCGTGCATCCATCGATAGCCGCGTACAGCGGGTTGATGAACTCATCGCACACACTGGCACGGTCGGTATCGCTTCCGTTGAGAATCACTTTCGGCGCTAAATTGAAGCCCATATTGTGGCTCAGATAAAACCCTGTACCTTCCTGTGACCAGGACCGGCCAACAATGACGAAGAGCAAAAACAAAAGCCCGAAGAAACGAAGAAAAAGTGCTTTGAAAGACCCTATAGAGGAGTGTCTTCCCGGAATACGTGCTCCTCTGGGAATGCCACAGACCCTTATTCGCAGATCCGAAGCGCTGGCCGACAACGCTTTTTCACTCCTGAACATACTGCTGCAACTCTTTGAAGCTGTCACCAATGCAGTGGAAACTTCGATCCTCTTTGACATAAATACCTCTCTTTCTTATATATCTGGTTAACCTCTTTTTTCCCTGTTAATGCGCCAATTGCTTCCAAACCACAAATATTTCGTTCAAGAGCCTTGAGTGGAAACTTCAATTTCGACTTGGCGCTTACCAATTACTCGCTTATGAGAAGTTTCTAGTTTTTCAAATAAATCATTCATCGTGTCTCGAAACAAAGATTTAGAAACGTGATGCTTTATTTCTTTTAATAATCTTTTGCTCTGCAAAGCAGTCCCTCGTAAGCAAAACTTCAAAAATGGTGATAAGTCGTATCCCTGCTCTCTAACTGCATTCAGTGAATCTCAGTGAATCAAGGTATGCGTCTTTTTCTTCATAATAATAATTTGACACAGAAATGGCTTGTATAAAATTATTGAATGCCAATTCGCATACTTTACCCCCCTCAGCACCTCTGTGTTGTGGTCTGCCAAAGGTTACATTGTTATCTTGAGGTCTAATTTTTCCAGGAGCACAATGGTCATCGCCCGCTTTTGCAATCATCTTGCTATAAATTTCACATATCAAGTTTTTATTTATTTGAACATTACGAGCTAGTGTCTCTATCCAACCCTTCAATATTCAATTTTTGAAGTGCCCGCTGTTTCTCTTTCCAACTCAAGTTTTTGCAAATCTTCAATCCATGACCGTTGATATGGAGCAGTGGTTAATGATAAGACACTTGCTTTTGCTTCAATGAATTCATCGACTAATTGGTTGCGATTATACTTTGTCACAGTACTTTTTCAGAATTATTTTAAAAATATAATTATATTTTAGTTATAACGTATAGTAAGAAAATATATTTTTAATTAATTTGCAAATTATTTTTTGGAAACATTACATTCGAGGAGGTATTGCAAGGAAAACGATTTGGTACCCCTCGTCCTGCAGGCCGCCAGAATAACCAACAGAAGTTAAGACTGAGACAATAAACATACGTGATTGTATACTTCGTTAAACAAGGCACTACTTGTTAATCATTGTTTTCACCTAATCCACGCTTTCTTTAACGTCAAAGTTGCTTCTATTTTTCAGAATTATTTGTGTAAAAACTCCAAACTCACCGCCCGGTCTACTTTCAATAGATGAAATATCATCAGGATTAATATCGATAGGGGTTTTGTTATAGTCTAATTGAGTTAATGTTATAAGTTTCATTTTAATCCTCCAAAAGTTTTTGTTATAAAGTAACTTAAAAAGCAATAAGAACCAAGTTCAAAGGCATAAAAACACTTGACAATGGAACTTTTATTTGTTACATTTGTTATAACATATAGAATAACAAACATTATAACAATGTCAAAAACAGATTATATCAGAATACGAATACATCCCGAAGATAAAGAAGCATTTAAGGATTATGCAATTAAGAAGAACCGGGATATGTCAGAATTGTTAGTAGACCACATTAAGAAAACAATTAGGAACGGCAAAAAATGAAACCTTTATCTTTTCCGCAATTAGCCAATTTAACAGAAGACCAAGCCCGCGAACATCTTGAATCGATTCGTTGGGTGAATGGTATTATATGTCCTCACTGTAAGAAAGAAAGTGCATATAAATTGAACCCTGTCAAAAACGGAAATAGACCGCTTAAAAAGGGTGTATATAAATGCAAGAGCAAAGATTGCAAGAAGTTGTTCACCGTTACTGTAGGTACAATATTTGAAGGGTCTCATGTCCCTTTGAACAAATGGTTGATGGTGATTTCAATAATGTGCTCTTCCAAAAAGGGAGTGTCCGCTCACCAATTACACCGTATGCTCGGTATCACTTATAAAACTGCGTGGTTTCTTGCTCATAGAATTAGATTTGCCATGAATGATGAAATCGAATCGGTTGAAAAGTTAAGTGGGATAGTGGAAGCTGACGAAACTTATGTTGGTGGCAAGGGAAAGGGCAAGCGTGGTCGTGGTTCTGTGAAGAAAACTCCGGTATTTTCACTGATAGAAAGAGATGGTCGTGTTCGGTCTACTGTTGTGGACAAAGTTACTGCAAAGAACCTGAAATCTATTATCCGTGAGAATGTTGACAAAGACTCTGTAATAATGACTGATGAATTCAGGTCTTATTGGGGATTGAATCAAGAGTTCAAAGAACACCATGTCATTGAGCATGGCAAGAAAGAATATTCGAGAGGCATTGTACACGTAAATAACGCTGAAGGGTTCTTCAGCATACTTAAACGAGGCATTAATGGTGTTTATCAGCATGTGAGTAAAGAGCACCTGAAAAACTACTTGCATGAGTTCGATTTTCGTTATAACTTGCGTGGAATACCTGATTCCTACCGCACGATAAATGCCATTAAAGGTTTCGAAGGAAAGCGATTGATGTACCGGGACTCATCAAATTAAAGCAGTCAAAAAAAACCCGAAAGAATGGTGATAATTACATGAAAAATATAGGCAATAATAATATTAGGCTTGAGTTGGGTGGGATTGCTATTTCAGCAGACAAATTTATAAAAAGCGTAAATTCATTTTTTGATATTATTGACGAAGTGACGGTTAATATCACGGGCAAGAAAAAAGAAATCCAATGGAATGTTTCGGTTGAATCGGGAAGTGCCAATGTAATTGCTACTCCAGTTGCTTTAAACGGCTCCCCCGATCTTGTTGATTTAACTGTAGACAGAATACAACAAGGAATAAAAACTTTAGAGAAAAAAGCAGAAAGACCAGCTAATTTTACTGATACAGCGTTAAGAAATATACATGATCTTGCTTATATTGTTGATGAAAAAAAGCAGGAGTTTAATAGTATTTGTATTTGGATAAAACAGAAGCCACAACAAATAAGCTTACGCTCTGCCGCTAATGTTGATAAAATTATGGGAATAAAATATCGTGATTATGGCTCTATTGAAGGTAAATTACAAGTTATTTCAGTACGAAAAAACCTCAAATTTGTTGTTTGTGACGACCTGTCTGATCAACCTATTAAATGTTATTTTAAAAGCGGAATAACCGAGGAAGTGGTTTCGGCGTTTGATAAAAGAGTTTCTGTTTATGGATTGATAATGTACAAATCTCAGGGAGAACCTTATTCTGTAAGAGTTGAGCAATTAAAGGTGTTTAAAGAGCAGGATGAACTGCCTACCATAAACGATGTTTTGGGGATAATGAAGGATTAATGGATAAAATAATACGATATTGGGACAGCGATTGTTATTTAGGATGGTTTAATGCTGAGCCTGATAAGATTGACCTTTGTTGCGGAGTACTTACAAAAGCAAAAAAGGGGAAACTTAAAATAGTATCTTCCTCTATTACTCTTATAGAAGTAATACGGATTAAAGACAAGCCACGCTTACCGAAAGAGAAAGAAATAACGATAGTTGAATTTTTTCAAAACGATTTTATAACTTTAAGAAATGTTGATAGGTTCATTGCAGAGCAGGCCAGAAATCTCATTTGGACATACGACCATCTAAAGCCTCAAGATTCAATTCATGTTGCAACAGCAATATCTAATAATATTCAAGTATTAAATTCCTTTGATGATCACTTATTAAAATTAGATGGGTTGATTGGCCTGCCAAATGGGAAAGGAAAACTGGTCATTGAAAAACCCCATATACCTCATCAGGGTGACATGTTTGAAGATGAAAAACCAAAACAAAAAAAAGACAAGCCAATATCCCTTCATCCATTATCTCCAGAAGAGGTTCAAAAAAAGCTTCTTGAAACACCCCCACCTAAGGACAAGAAGAAGAAAAAGAAATCATCTTAGTTTTTATGCCTTGTTTAACGAAGTATACAATCACGTACTTTTTTATTTCCCCCTCAAATTTATACTCTCCGGGCTGGAAAACAACTTTAAATCTGTTCTTCAGGTTTTTTGCAAAAACACGGTCATTATCTTTTATTAGATCAAGCATTTTTTCTGCTACGGTATTTTGCACTAAACTTTCATCGCAGGAATCTCTGTACTGCTCTGCTTCATAATAATCTGTCTCGCCGGATCTGGATTGTGTCAGGTAGTATTTGAAAATACATCCGGCAGGCTCTTCAGTGAATTGTTTATCTTTAATGTTTAATTTACCATATGCTGCATAAGAAAAGGCAATTTTATATTGTTCTACATCACCATCTTGTTTGCCTTTGTCCAAAACTTGCCCATAAAACTCTTCTACCAGCGGTTGAAATTCTGAAATCCCGACAATTTCCTTAAGCTGTGTAATTGCTTCATTGTGATTGTTCTTGAGCATCTCTTCCAGCGCTTTCGCTCTTTTAAGCAGATCCTCATCTTTTAGTATTTCGGCCAACTTTCGTGCGTCTGAGACTATTTCTTCTTTTTCGGCTTTATCGTATTCTTTTTTTAAAATTTTTCTGGTATCTTCATCCCGTAATAAACTATCAAAGGGTACAAGTAAAATATTCTCTGCCAACACGAGGATCGCTTTACTATTTTCCTTTTCTGATGCGGTTTTTAACAAATGTTGAAACTCTGTGAGCGCCTCTACCGGAGGAAAAACATTGAGGAATTGAAATGCAGTGTTAAATGCTTCATCTTGTATTAACTGATCGAAAACACTGTTTGCCTCCCTCATAATGGAAAAGAAATCCTCGTTAATAGCTTCGTCGGGGATATTAAAATATTTTAAGAAAAGATCTGCTGCCGTAAAGTCGACAGAAGACTTGAAAACATCGAGCAGTAATTCGAGCCACACTATATTACGCTCGGAATTTTTTTGTATCCTGTTTCCGGTTTTTTCCCTATGGTCTTTAAAACGTTCGAATTGCTCCTGAAGGATCTTGTTGGTTTCGAGCTCTTTCCCCTGACTTGAAAAAGCAAAGTTGATCTCTTTTACCATAGCGTTTCGATAATGGAGCATTTCATGTGAATAGTTTGGAATATTCGAACGCTCAACCCATTTAAACACGAGTAATTCTCAACAGTTTAAAATTTATACGATCGGGAGTATTAACATAATACGGCAAAAAATAATATTCTTTGATTCAATCCATAACATTTAATGTAGTGTGGTTCAAAAGAAATATCAGGTTCAGGGTTTTATTACTGCTTTAATAACGTTTAAACCTTCAACTGCTTGCAGCGCTTCATTTGCTTCATGCAGGGTGAAAATCTTTGACACGAATTCTTTCCAGGGAAACTCATTTTGATATTTTATCATCATTTTTACCGCTTTATAAATGTGACTATAATCAAAACCCCAACATCCTTTCAGCGTAAGATGTTTCTTATTAATATCGTAATGCGGATTTATCTCGGCAGACCCTGCATCCGTATATTGTCCGACAACAAGGAATGATCCGCCATCACGTGTCATTTGCATCCCTTCCCGGACAGCCTGAGGATTCCCCGAACACTCTATCGTTACATCAGCGCCGCGTCCATCCGTGAATTCTTTAATTTTTTCGATACGATCATCCGAATTATACTCATCAATGTTAACGACTTCATCCGCTCCCATTTTTCCAGCCATAACAATTCTCAATTCCGGCGCTCCAACGGCAACAATTTTGTAGGCCCCCGCCATTCGCGCCCACGCTATTGCGCTCAAACCAACAGGTCCCGTTCCCTGAATTACGACCGTATCTCCAAGTTGTGTTCCACTTCGCTCAACCGCATGAAAAGAAGTCACAAGGCCGCACCCTCCTGCAATAAAATCAAGAGGGTTCATTTTTTCACCAAGCGAAATCAGTTTTACACCCGGTTTAAGATAAATATATTCGCTCCAGCCGCCGAGAAGGCCGTCCCTGCAGGAATATGTAATGCCATAAACTTTTCGTTCCGGACACCGTGTTGCCGCTTTTGCCACGAGACAGTACCAGCATTTATTACACGTTTCATGAACATCAAAAAACGTTACCGTTTCTCCTTTTTGAAATTGGTGCCCGTTTATTCCATAAACGCTGCCTTTGATTTTTTCAATTATCCCGACGTTGATATGTCCGGGGATTATAGGATATGGAACTCCGGCCAATCTTCCATGAAGCAAGTGCACGTCTGTTCCACATACTTCGCTATATAAGGTCTTCAAAACTATACTCCCCTCTTCCATCACGGGAAAAGGAAATTCTTCCACACTGACTTCTGTATGTGGCGCATTCAACACTGCAGCTTGTACCATTATTAAATGATTCTAACCTGAATTATATTAAATAAGGTGATTTTTTGCCGATACTCAAAAGAAACTCGACCGATTTCAACGTATTCGATTCAATCGGGAATTTATCAAGGTCATTGAGTCCTATCCATGCAAATTCCGATGCTTCATTATTGAGTATAACATCATCTGAGATTGCTTTACATACAAAATCCACGAATATAAAATGCCGCTTTTCATGAAAATTTTTAGAGTAAACACAGTCCTGCAGTGAATGAAATTGTATGTCCGTTACATCCAGATTCGTTTCTTCTTTGATTTCGCGCTCAATGGCGTCTTTCATCGATTCGCCCATTTCAATATGCCCCCCCGGGATACAATATTTTCCGTTCCATTTGTAAGATCTCATAAGAAAAAGTTCGCCTTTTTTATTGAAGATCAGACCCCCTACGGTTGCTTCGGGCATATGCGTTACAGTATTTGACTTTTTTTGAGAAGACATGCCTATTCGATACCTTTCAGTTCGATTTTATAACACTTTTATAGATTCCCGCCTCGATAAATATTTTAACTATATTTGGATCAATATGATTATCCTTTACTTCATATTGCAGAATTGTGAGCGCTTTCTCATTTTGTAGGGTCTGTCTGCTGCCGTCAGCGCATCAAATATATCCGAGACGGTCATTAATTTCGCCTGAATCGGGATTTGACCGGATACCATCTTGTTTGGATAACAGTCTCCATTTAATTTCTCATGATGCGCATGAGCTATATCAGGAATTTTACGAATATCTTTGGTCCAAGGAACTTTCGAAAGAAAATTGAATGTGTGTGTTACATGCGATTCTATTTCCAACCGGTCATGTGTATCGAGACTGCCCCGCTTGATGGATAGGGCTTTCACTTCTCCCTCTTTTAATATCGTTTTGATTTCATTATTGTAATCATAAAATGTTCTCCCGGCGAGTTCGCTCAATAAAGCAGACCGGTCAATTTCCATTACCGTAGGTTCATTTAATTCCTTGATTACGCTCATGAGTTCTTCAAGTCCGCCAAGCTTCTCATCAAGCTCATTTTCCATTTCACGAAATACCATATGGTAATTATTAGTACCGTAATCAAGGAGAAACCGTATCTTTTTTTTCAAGCTCTTTATTTCCGCAAAATTTTTTAGATATCCCAACCGGAACAGCACCTCGGTTAATTCATATGGATACAATTTCTTTGCTTTTAACAGGACCTGTTCACGGACGCCGACTTTCCAGAAATCGTGAAGCAGCGAAGCGTAACGAATTTCCTTAATCTGGTCCCTGTTAAAATTGATCTGTTTCAATGGACCTGTGTTGATCCTGGTTACAGATTTCGCAAGTTCTTCTGTCAAAATAGCTACACGGGATGAATTGCCGGATGTTGACGGATCGCGTGACTCAATAGCGGTTACCGAGGCATTGACAAATCCTTCAAACAGGCGTTCGATGCTTCTGTACAGCAAATTGTTCTCGATAGAAATTGCGGCATGTCCGGCAAGCGCCGATACCATTTCTATATTCTCTTCGTCGAATGGAACAATGTTTTCCTCAAAATCTGTTCTTTCTTTCAGAAGCCTCTTCCAATCCAATTTACAGTTTATAAGCTGGAGGACACCGATTATTTCATCAAGATGATTTCTAAGCGGGACAACAAGCATCGATTTTGTTCTGTAACCCAGTTTTTTGTCAAAATCTTTATTAAATGAATATTCGCTCTCTTTTGAAATCAAATAGACATCCGGGATATTGAGCATGTTTCCCGTATCGGAAACATATCCCGAAATACTTTTTCTCGATATCGGTATCGTAAATTCTTTAAAATCCATGGAAATAGAATCATTCTGAGTTATCATGAACCGAAGATATTTTCCCATTTCTTCATTTTCTTCAACAAGGTACAAACTTCCCGCATCCGCCTTTGCCACTTCTATGCTTTTACGAAGAATCAGGTTCAGCAACACATAGAGGTCTTTCTACATCATAAGTCTTTGACCGAAATGAGCAAGCTCCTGGATCTGTACATTTCGGGAATTGAGTTCCGTTCGCAGATGATCGATCTCATGTCGCTGCCCAAGCAGTTCAAATCCATGCTGAAGTGCCTGATTCAAAAATGCTTCATCGACAGGTTCGGGAATTGAAAAATCTATAATATCGGGGAAACTTTTTTTGAATTTAGAATTACCGACATATTTAGAATTACCGACATAATAGAATAGAACCGATTGCTGCATTTTGTTTTTTCGGAACGTTACGAGTGAAAGCCGGTTCATTTCGCAATATTTATGAGATAAAAGAAAAATATTATGCGCTTCGGAACTACGGACGGTCCTCAAATTCCGTGATTTTTTTAATTCCGTATTTGGAGCATGGATTTTCTCATGTAATAAATCAAAGAGACGCTTATCCATAATGTGGACCCGCTTTATCAGCGGAGCAACCGGTATTTTTTGCAGATCTTTATTCATATACTGTATTAACCATGACTATATAACTGATCACAGGTCGAGATATTTTATAGCATTTCGAAGCGTAGTAATCTCATTGAGTTTTGATTTTAACTCATGATGAGTAAAAATATCCGGGCCGTGAATGGCGCTGTTTCTAAAATGTCTAAGCTCGTGTAGTTTGAGTTTGATTTCAGTTGAAATCGTTTCTTCTTGTTGCAGTATGTTGATAGCTTCATTGATTGAATATACTTTATCTATACCTCTCCGTGAAAGTGTTAAGATCAGATTTTCAAGGTTTGTCCATTCTTGTAAGAATCTGCCGAGTCGGCCTGACACAATTTTTTCTTTTATTTGTGTGCAGATTTCTCCAAAAACTTTGTCCGTTGGATACAAAGCTGATTTTTGGATATTTCCAAAATCGTTCCCCAAAAAGTCTTTATTGCGTTCAAGCCGGAATTTCGCAACAATTCGCAACAAGCCGATTATTGAAATCCAGTTCATCTTTAGAATCATATTCTATTGTTATTTCATCTGTACCAACCAGATATCCCTCTTGATAGTATGGTCTCAGGGCATCAGGCGGACATATACTGAGAAGTCGTATATTTACTATGTCATGTTCGGAATTCAAAGAAATCCGATTTGTTGAATAAGGTAAACCAAAGACAAAGACATAAGGATCACCTTTTTCATTTGACAAGAAGGCAAATGAACAGGCCACTCTCAGAGATTGCGTAAAATCGAGCGGAGGTGTCGGACAAATCTCATAATGTTGTAATATGCTCCATTGAATATATCTGCGACGCCTTACATCTTTCCATCCTTTAATGTCTTTACTCTCTAATACCTCACAAAGGTATCGAGAAGCACTTTTAAGAACACCAAATCTTATGTCGAGTTCAGTTCGAGATACTCGATCACCTCTATAAATTGAAGGATAAATTGTAGACGATCTCTCTTTATTCCTGTAATCATGGTCCTGTCCTCTAAAAAACAGAAGATGGTCCTTATTAAAAAATGCCGGCTTTGCGATATGTTCCATCAGTTGTTGATAAGAATCCACGATGAAAGCATCAACTTTTGAAACAGAGTGACCTCTCATATGTTTCTTGAGCTCGTCCGTCAATATTCCAGTTATTTCACGCATCTGAATACTATGAATTGGTACAAGTTTATATTATATCGACATAAGAATTTAGATATCCTGATTGATTTATTATCGGCAGTCTATTCATTCCGATTTCCAAGTGGTAGAGCACAAAACCCATCGAAACTGAGATATTAGAGCAGTCCGGGGTATTTCCCCCCGTCAATCTGTATAGCGTTCCCTGTAATGTAACTCGCCTTGTCCGATGCCAAAAACACGACCAAGTTAGCAAATTCTTCGGGGGTTCCCATTCGGTTTAAAGGAATATCATCCACAAATGACTTTTCAACATCCTGCGGAGATATTCCCCGCTTTTCCGAAAGAGTCCGGGCAAGATCCAAAGTGCGTTGCGTGGATATAAATCCGGGGCAAACAGTGTTGACGAGAATATTGTATTGTGCGAGTTCTTTTGAGAGGGTCTTCGATAATCCGGCTACTCCGGCCCTGCTTACATTTGAAAGAATAAGACCGTCAATCGGAGATTTTACCGATATGGAAGTTATGAAGATAATCCTACCCCATACCGCTTTTTTCATAGATGGAAGCGCTGAATATGTTAACCGTATTGCGCTCTTCAGATTTAATACAAAGCTATCATCCCATAGATTTTCATCAGTCTCTTCAAAATGTGTTGCAGGCGGTCCACCGGCATTGCAGACGAGAATATTTATGTTCCCGAATTTCTTAACCGTGCCGTCTATAAATCTTTGTATCTGCTCTTTCTTTGTAAGGTCGGCAGAGCATGCGAGAACAGTGTTCCCGGTAGCATTTTCAATTTCTTGAGAAACGGCATTGATAGTTTCATTGTTTCTCGAGCATATGGATACTTTGCACCCCTCGCTGGAAAGTCCAAAAGCGACCGCTTTTCCGAGACCGCTGCTGGCGCCGGCAACGACGGCTACTGAATTGCGAAGACCCAAATTCATTTTATAGTACCCTGAGCGGATTGAAGTGCAGAGATTAAACGCTTATGCAGGAATCTAATTATGAAAATACTTCTATAGTATAAGCATGAAGTTTATGAACGCCTTAAACCCGTTCCACATATTTTTTATCACTTGTATCAATTTTTATGACAGTACCTGCTTCAATAAACGGAGGAACACCGACAACAAGCCCGGTTTCAAGCCTGGCAGGTTTCATAGAAGACGAAGCAGTAGCGCCTTTCAGAACTGGCTCAGTCTCGACAACCTTTAATTCCATGGTCCTCGGGGGAAGAATTCCTATTGGATTCCCCTCATAAAAATCTACGGTATATTTTACATTTTCCAAAAGAAATTCTTTAATCTCGCTCAGAAGATCGTCATTGAGATGGATCTGTTCATACGTATCGGTGTACATAAAACAATGCTCAGTGCCCGATGAATAAAGATATTCTAAATCATGCGCCTCAATACGAACAGGTTCGAGTGTTTCGGTCGACCTGAAGCGTTGTTCAACATTTGCTCCTGATTTAATATTTTTCATTTTTACAACTACCTTTCCCGCTCCCCGCCCCATTGCCTGACGGAGCATTGAATTTACACGAAACATCCCATCTTTATATTTGATTATCATGCCCACTCGCAATTGTGTAGCAGGTATCATGGTCACCTCAAGCTATTAGAATAGTGAGAGTTTTATAAAAAGCTAAGATAGGATACAACACTGAGACCTAAAAAACATGAAACGGGATAGATCAACCGGAAAATCCGTTACCATGTGACATTAAGAAACAATGGTAGCAAGTATTAATGAAAAAATCAAGTGGATTCAGATATGATACTATACTTTTAAGAGGAGATTTGCCGGTTGTGTCGAAATTAATTAGAGCAGATGTTATTGAATTTTTCTCAAAGATTCCAATGCTTCGATTACATCGATGGCAGAAACATTTTCATTGATACCGAAGACACCCGGTCCAAGAGGTTGCGCAAGTCCGTAATCCAATGCTAACCGGGCGGCATTATATGCCCAATGCGAGCTGTTGAGATCGCTAAAAGATTCACCGCTGCCAAAATACCGGGAACCAAGGTCAGGTTCTTTTACTATATTGATAAGAAATTCTTGAAGCATATATACAAATTCCAGCTTGGAAAGAGGCTGTTCCGGTCTAAACAAATTGTCCGCATCGCGTTCGAGAATGCCCAAATCGACCGCTTTATGAATGGCATCGTTTGCCCAATGGGAATCAGGGACGTCGCTGAGTGTTAACGAAGCTTCTCCTGGTTGAAATTGGCCGGGAGTTTGAAAATATACGTTGAATAGTTCCGATTGCTCAGGATTGTCGAAAAAGAGCACAGTAGCAAGCGCAGCAGTTTCGCTTCTGTTTATTTCCGTCTTGCTCTCGATTTCAAAATAATTGTCATTGAATAGTCTCGATATATGAGGATTGGTTAACGGTATCAGTTCTTCAACCGTTGCGCGGTATGATGCATCGTATACAATAGTACGGATAAAAGATGTCCAGCTGAGGTAGTTTTTGCCCATCTGTCTCAGCGCCAGGCCCCGATAAAAGTGTACCTCTGACTTTTCGCTGTCAATATTGAGCGCAATGTCAAATTCAAAGATCGTATCTTCAAAATCACCTTGAAGCAGATGTATGCGTCCTTTTTCTAACCGGGTATTGATAGAATATGCATTACTTGTCAATAATTCTGAAAGATACCGGAGCGATTCGTCGTATTCACCCATAGACAACAGGGTAAAACCAAGCAATTCCACGGCAGGATAATAATCGGGATTAAGCTCTAAGCTGCGTCTGAGCGCTTGTTCTGCGTTTTCAAGATCGCCGGCGCTATACGCCAGCTCACCTTCCGTAAATAATTCCACATAAGCCGGTCTTGCATTCGTCGGTATCTTCTGACCTGACCTGTTTCCCAGGGCGGCACAGGAAATTGAAATCATCACAAGCGGCACAATGAAAAAACCGACAAACCAGTGTGCTTTCATTAAAATATCCCGGATCGGATTGTTTTTTAATATATTCTAATCTGTTTTCTTTTTCGGCCGTATTGGTAAAATCTAAAGTTTATTTTGTAATTAATCGACCAACTCTTAAAGAAAAATATCATCTATATCGAATATCTCCGAATGCCCGATTCTGGATTGTATTAAATGTTCTCAGAAAAAATACAGGCATTTTATTCAGATCTATCTTATCCAGGCGTTTTAAATGCATTTCGACACCATCCATGTTATTATCATGCAAATTTGAAAATGCTCCGACAAAATGATACCGTGCCCTCAGTTCTTTACCTGTGAAATTCTTTTCGGGATATTTTCTTAAAAATAGGATCACCTCATCATAGTTACTCTGACGCAGGAATATTTCGGCTGACAGGAGATCATACACCGCCAAATAATTCTGATAATCGTTGTCGGTCCTAGCACTGTCAATCCGATTTTGAATAGTTTTGAACGCTTCAGCAACTTCACCCTTTTTTATGAGCGCTTCAATAGCATTGATAGCCAGATCGTGCTCGGTGAATGGTGATCTAACATGTTTTTTTACTTCATTGCGTAACTCCTTTGATCCGGATTCCCCGGCAAGATCATAATATTGTAACGCTTTTTTTCTGTCCCCGAGATAGTCATAATTCAGACCAATCTTGAAATATACTTCTCCCAATCTTTTTCTGAGCGGTTCATCATTGCCTGCTTTTAAGAGATTTACGGCCACTAACAGGTGTTTGTTTGAATTATTGTAGTCGGCAGTTTGGTGTAAAGTATTTCCTAAATAATAGCGAACACTGCGATTATAGTATTTATGAGGTTTTTTCTGCATATCTCCAAACACCTGGGCTGCTTTTGCCATCATTCCATTCTCATAATAAAATCGTCCTAAATTCCATTTAAAATAATAGTTACCAGGATATGCCTCATGCAGCTCTTTAAACAATATTGCAGATTCTTCGGCCCTTCCTTCATACTCATTAAAAATTCGGGCTATGAAAAGATTCGCTTCTACTTTTGCAATAGTACCGTTATTTTTTACCGAAATAATGTTCTTCATCCCTGTTTCTCTGTCTCCCCTCATTCGAACGAAGAACAAGAAAAATTTTAAATATTTCGGCAAAACATCTACATAATATTGAAACATTCCTATACCTAGTTTTGCATCTTCAAGTCCCGGATCGAGTTCAAGAGCTTTTTCAAGGTAACTTTTCCCCTTGGAACCATTGCGGTATGCGCTCCAGTAATTACTACTTTTCAGAGATTGAAGACCGAGATTCCCATGGACTGCGCCAAGATAAAAATGGTAGTACTGGTTATCAGGATCTGACTTCAACAAATTTTCGGTTATTTCAATTGCTGTTTCCGAATAATAATCAAGGCTGTCCTGTATAGTTTCGGAATTGTCCGAAAGTGTAATGGCATAGTAAAGAACCGCTTTTAGAAAATATCCTTCAGGCCGGTTGGGTCGCATGTTGATAAGCGAATCGAACTTGGCAAACGCCCCATCTAAATATGGAGCATTGAAATATGCTGAAAGAATACCGGAACGGGATATTTCTCTGTATCGTTCCGAAAGCTCCGGAACATTAAATACATTAACGGACAAATCGTCGTTTTGCCTGTTTGAGAAGGTTAATGCGTTGTCATAATAAAATGCCGAATCGACTTCGGCATCAGTTCCCGTAGATTGAGCATGAAGGATGTTTGAAAAGTTCACTACTACAAACAGCGAGCCCAGAATGCAAACTTTATTTAACAGCATCGAATGACTTCCCTTGTATTCAGGCACTGATATTTTACTGTAACTTTTCAATACTATGAACTCGTAAATTTTTACAGTGGTTCACTCAACCGTTGAAATCGCTTTCTGTAAACCGGATATCTTTCCCGATGCAATTCTGTGCATTTGTTTTACAACGGTGCTCATATCGTGATGTTCCCTGACCCAATCGTAAGAATATTTTCCCATCTTTTTCCTCGCTTCGGGATTATCGATCAACCTGTAAAGTTCATGCTCAAGATTATTTTTGTCTACCGCGACGAAAGGTGCCTCCGGATATAATTTTTTGTAACCGGGAACAAGGCTCGTAATGGTTGGTATCCCCATTGCCAAAGACTCGATGGCATTAATTCCGAATCCCAGATCGCTTATTTGGTCGATAAATAATGAGCACCGGCTCTTTAGATCTAAAGTATCAGCATGTGATCGGTTTTCAATGAGCAAAATATCAAACCTGATTCTATTTTGCAAACGTTTTAACACGTCCATAATATAATCCGTACCTTTTGCCGACCGGACAGATGGAGCGTGTCCGATGACGACCGGAGTACGGGTCACGTCAGCTTTGTACGAAAAATTCGAAAAATCAAATGGAAATGGAACCCGGTGAATTCCCGGGTACAAATCTTCGTGGTCAAATTCAACAGTAAAATTACACATGCTCAGTTGGTCCACTTCAGGTATCAAGCCACGTGTTCTTAAATCACTTCCAAGATAGGTGCACAGTATCGGTGTATTACGGTCAGCGAATTGCTTTATGATACGCAAATCGGAAAAAATGCCGGTCCCGCCGTCAAGATGGATCAAATCGAACGAAAATATATCAAGGTCGTTGAGTAATGACTTGAATTTAAAGTTCCATATTCTATCTCTCATCTTCAATAGTTTTCTTTCCAACCGGGAGCGGACGCACAAAGGGGGAACGTTGGATCTAATTTTGCTTTGTTTCGAGGTAACGATATTCACTAATTTTTTAACGCCACTCATACCGGGTGTCGTAATGAATGGTGCATTCAGACAAATATCTTCTTCAAAATCATAAGGGTGTTTTTTTAACGTAATAAGGCGGCTTTCAAATCCAAGTAACTGCTCAGCTTTTACGAATGTAAACGGTACACCGGCAGTGTTGAATGGGGAGATATGCAATATCCGAAAGGTTTTTTTTGACGGATGCTTTTGTATATTCACATTCTGATGTGGTCTCACTACGATTTTTTTGGAAAGATCTTTAGAAATTCAGACCGGATAGTATCGTAACTCATTTTTAAATCCTGGGAGATTACTTTTGTTTCGCCCAACACCGGCAAAAAGTTGGTATCGCCTTTCCAGCGTGGAACGACATGGAAATGAATGTGGTCTGTTATTCCTGCTCCTGCAACGGACCCTATGTTCAAACCGACATTAAATCCATCCGGTTTATACACGTGTTTCAGGACTGTAATGGAAGAACGAATCAGAGACATCGATTCATTGAGGATCATATCTGAGAGAGTCGTAATGTCTTGGGTGTGTTCGTACGGCACAATTAATAAATGACCGGTATTATACGGGTATATATTCATGACAACAAAATTATACAGGTCATGAATAACTACAAATTTTTCTTTGTCGTTGGAATTTTGCTCTATATCGCAGAATTCACACTTATTTTTTGATTTTTTGAGGGTTGCAACATACTGCATTCGCCACGGAGACCACAGTTGTTTCATAGATTCATGTAAGGTGTTCTAATGAAATTTACTGCACATTGAACTATATTTGCGTTATTAATACAATCGATATTACTCTTCTTTATCCCCTTTATATTCCCTAATAATCTTACTCGATATATCATGGGGCATTTCTACATACCCGTGAATTTTCCTCCGGTGCATCCCGCGCCCACTTGTTATAGACCGCAGAGTGGTTGAATATTTGTAAAGTTCCGCTAAAGGCACAAGCGCTTTGATTTTCTGAAAATTACCTTCCGTTTCCATTCCCTGAATCTTTCCCCTTCTGCCGGATAGATCACCCATGACATCGCCCATATAATCCTCGGGTATAATTACTTCCACATCGTAAACAGGTTCGAGAAGAATTGGTTTCGCATCCATGAACGCCTTTTTAAAAGCCATAGCGCCGGCAATTTTAAATGCCATATCGGAAGAGTCAACCGTATGAAAAGAACCGTCATACAGTGTTACTTTCACATCGACAACTTTACATCCGCACATAACACCTTCACTCAGTATTTCGGTTATTCCTTTTTCTACTGCCGGAATAAATTTTGTCGGGATCGATCCCCCGAATATTTTATTTTGGAATTGAAATCCCTCTCCCCGCTTAACCGGCTCCATCTCTATCCATGCATCGCCATATTGACCTCTTCCGCCGCTTTGTTTCTTATATTTACCCTGTGCTTTTGCTTTTCCTTTAATAGTTTCCCTATAGGGTATTTTTGGGTCTTCAACGAGAACTTCGATGCCTAATTTTTGTTTTAACCGATTGACAATTATACCTAAATGAAGTTCACCCTGCCCGGCAACGATAATTTGTTTTAATTCACCGTCTATTGTGACGATCAACGAAGGGTCTTCCTCATGAAGCGTATTTAAACCGGTTGAAATCTTGTCTTCATCTCCCTTTGATTTCGGAGCTACCGCCATTCTGATAATTGGGCTGGGAAAATCTATTTCATTGAGAAGAACAGGAAAGGATGGATCACTCAGTGTGTCACCTGTATGTGTGTTTTTAAGCTTGACAACCGCTCCTATATCCCCTGCTTGAACATGCGCAATCTCTTTTCTGGTATGCCCGTTCATTGAATATATCTGGCCGATCCTCTCGGATTGGTTCCGGTTGATGTTCATCAGTTCCAATCCCTGCTTGATTGTCCCCGATAAACATTTGAAAAATGACAGTTCTCCGACATGCTGTTCGGAAACCGTTTTAAACACCTGAAAAACTCCTTTACCACCAGGATCGAACTGCACCGAAATCTCTTCGCCGGTTTTAGGATGTCTCCCCCTGGCGTTCTCGACATCGAGTGGACTCGGACAGTAATTTTCTATGAAATCGAGAAGAGGTTTTGTCCCCATATTCTCATCGGCAGCGGTGCAAAAGACCGGATATACTGCGCCAGAAGCAATCGCCTTGCGTAATCCAATTTTAAACTCTTCCTCCGATATATCACCTTCTTCAAGATATTTCTCAAGCAGAATGTCATCACTCTCCGCAACCAATTCTTTCAGTTCTCTTCCGTAATCTTCAGCGGCCGGCTTCATACTATCCGGAATATCTTCTTTGGTATAATTACCCGACTTGTCTTTTGCAAATTTATCCATTTTTCCGGCGATAATATCCACTATGCTATCGAATGCAATTCCTTCATTGACAGGGATCAGGACCGGAATTACTTTCTTGCCAAAACTGTCTTGCAGAGATTCAAATACTTTTTGAAAATTTGCGTGTTCTTTATTTAATTTATTCATGACGATTATTCTGGGTAAATTATTAACTTCACAATATCCCCAAACAATATCCGATCCAACTTCCAACCCGGAAACCGCATTGACGACCAATACACCAAGCTCGACCGCATGGAGCGCACCTTTAACCTCCCCGGTAAAATCCATATAACCCGGAGTATCGATAAGATTTATCTTGGAATTGTTCCAACTGCAATGCAATAATGATGCATTGATCGATATTTTCCTGTCAATCTCATCAGAATTGTAATCGGATACCGTCGTTCCGTCATCAACGGAACCGAATCGCTGTGACTCTTTTGCGGCAAATACGATTCCCTCCGCAAGCATGGTTTTGCCGGCATCTCCATGCCCTATGAGAGCAATATTGCGAACATCCTCAGGTTTAACTTCTAACAAAATATCCTCCGATAACGTTTACAGACTGCGGGTCAGGGATAGACTAATAAATATTTTGAATAGATTTTGAAAGGTCAGCGGATTGTCTTATTTTCTGTCCAATGTAGCATAATCGTGAACGAATTGCAAGCCGAAAACTTGAGCGGAAAATATTTCACTTTTCATTACAGGAATCATCGAAAAAAACGAGCGTTGAGTTCTTTCAGACCCAGATCGACAACGGTAGGTCTGCCGTGAGGGCAGTAATACGGAAAATCGGTCGCAAAAAGGTCGTCTATTAATCTGTACATCTCTTCGGGTGTCAATCTATCTCCCTTCATGATAGCGGAACGGCAGGCAAACGAACGTGCCAACCTGTCATGAATATCGAGGTCTTTGTATTCATCATTTTGATATTCATTGAGAATATTTTGTAAACAGTCCTGCTCCCGGCCGATCTTGATATTGAGAGGCACAGCTTCAATGACCGCCGCATCGCCGCCGAAAACCCTGATATCGAACCCGAGCTTCATAAGATGTGGAATGAGTTCGGATAGAATTACAATTTCATCTTTGCTTAATTGTATCGTCTGGGGAAATAACAATTGTTGAGAGGGTTTTTCACCTTCATTGAGCATCCGCAGCGCTTTTTCATAGAGGATTCGTTCATGTGCAGTGTGTTGATCAATGATCATAAGGCCATTCTTGACTTGAGAAAAAATGAAACACTGATGTACCTGCCATATCTTTTCCCGGTCGATCTGTATCGCTTTTTTATCTTTTTCATCAACATCGTAAAGAACATCTTTTCGTATTTGCCGCTGTGCCGTTTCGACCTCTTTCACATCTGTTCCGCGTGATTCTCTTGTAACATCCGATGATTCTCCATGAGTAAAACTCATCGACCGTTGAGTTGTATCACTGACAGGAGACTGAAACGTTTCGGAAAAAGGTAGAGCCGCACGTTTTGCAGGAAAGCCAAGCGCCTCTTTGACTGAATTTGCTATCAGTCTATGCAGCTCCCGTTCGTCCTGAAACCGGGCTTCAAGCTTGGTTGGATGGATGTTAATATCAAATCTGTCCGGAGGAGCGGTAAGCATAAGCACAAAGAACGGATGCCCGCGACTTTGGCTCAGTGTTTCCCCATAGCCCTGATATACTGCATGTTCAGCAGACCTGTTCTTGATAAATCGCTTATTCAAAAAGAGATATTGATCATTTCGTGTACTTCGAGTCCACTCCGGGACACTGATATATCCTGAAAGAGAATACTGAGAATTCCGTCCTTTAATTTCGATGAGGTTCTGTCTGATATTTGCGTCAAAAAGGTCTGTTATCCGATGAGAGAGATCGCTCGTTTGAACATTCCAAATAGTTCTGCCGTTATTATAGAGTTTAAAATGCAGACCCGGATTCGCTAAAGTATAATAGCGGAACACTTTGTATGTCTGACGTGTTTCACTCAGGACATTTTTCAGAAATTTTCTTCGGGCAGGAGTATTAAAAAAGATATTGCCGATCGTTATTGAAGTTCCCCGGTTCCAGGAAATTTCTTTTGTTTGCCGAATAGTGCCGCCCTCTATCCTCACGAACGTGCCCTCATCTCTGTCCAATGGTTTCGTCTTAAGTTCGACGATAGACACCGCAGCTATACTGGCGAGAGCTTCACCGCGGAATCCGAAAGTAGACAACTCATCGAGGTCCTCAAACGTAGTGATCTTGCTTGTAGAAAATCTCTGAAAAGCGACTGTGGCATCCTCGGGCCCCATGCCGCAGCCATCATCAATAAGAAGTATTTTTTCCCTGCCGCCTTCGGTTATATGTAATTCTATATTCTGCCCGCCTGCATCGAGAGCGTTCTCGAGTAATTCCTTGACAATAGACGCCGGACGCTCAATTACCTCGCCGGCAGCGATTTTGTTCGTGACCGTCGGCGGCAGTTGTTTTATCAGCATCATAATTATGAAAATTTTATTTGGTTGAGTGCAGACCTGAATCTTAACATAGTACCGCAGAAATCAATCGTAAACCCTGATAATCGTGAAAATTGACTAAAAAAAAACCCTCATAATGAGGGAATCCTTTAAAATTTAAAACGGAGTCTGTTATCATAAACAATTAACACGCTTCTACCCACCGTTTCCAATCTTATTGTAATGCGTGTATCGCAAAAATCATGTTTTTTACCTGAATAGTATAACAATTTAAGCGACTATATGCAACTTTTTTCTTGACTCTCTTGAGAGAATTTATTACTATCATTCAATCAATAAATAAATATATGAAAATCAAATGACTTTTTACAGCGTGACACATTATCGGTGGTACTGGTTTTCGGGGACGTGGCTTCCGCTGTTCAAAGCAATTTGACCATAACTATAGAATTATCAAATAGCTAAGCTGCGGAATCAAAAGGATTTCGTGGCTTTTTTGTTTTTAACAACTCTTTAATACCAATGAATATAAAACCGTCTGAACAAGAATTTTCGGAAATGTCAAAGCAGTACTCACACATTCCACTTATATATGAAATGAGCGGTGATTTTGACACTCCCGTGAGCCTGTACGTAAAAATCAGAGATAATTCGCCGTATTCTTTCCTGCTGGAAAGCGCGCTACAAAGCGGCTCAAGCGGCAGATATTCGTTCATCGGATTCGATCCGCGCTGTATACTGCGGTGCTCGGCTGAAAAAGTTCTTATTGATGAGGACGGTTCTCAGCATGTCGAATCGGGCGATCCTGTAGACATTCTCAGGAAAATTCTGAACCGGTACACTATTCCCAAAGACGAAAACCTGCCGCCATTTATTGGCGGTCTTGTTGGAATGTTTTCTTATGATTCCGTTCGTTTTTATGAAAATATTCCTGATGAGAATGAGGCTGATTTTGATTTAGAAGATTATATACTGCTGCTCATAGATACGGTCATTGTTTACGACCATTATCATCATTCAATCAAACTGATAACAGTAGCTGAAAGCGGGACAGAACCGAATACTCACTATTCCGCAGGCTGTGAAAAGTTAAAGGAGATTTCGGACCTTCTCAAAAAAGCTCATACACCCGTCTATAAAGAATTGATTGAAAACCGGAGTGAAAAGCTCGATATTTCCTCAAATATGACTAAAAGTTTTTTTGAGCGTTGTGTTGAAACCGCCAAAGAATATATTGTCCGTGGAGATATTTTCCAAATAGTACTGTCCCAGCGATTCTCGGTATCCGTTTCAAGCGACAGTTTTGAAATTTACAGAAGTCTGCGAAGCCTGAATCCTTCACCGTACATGTTTTATTTTGATTTTGACGGAATGGTCGTCACAGGGTCTTCGCCGGAGGTACTGGTGCAATGCATTGATAGAATTGTCATGACAAGACCTCTTGCAGGAACCCGAAAACGGGGACACACACAATTTGAAGACAGGGAAAGGGCTGAGGAGCTTCTAAATGACGAAAAGGAGCGCGCTGAACACCTTATGCTTGTCGATCTGGGCAGGAACGATCTCGGCAGATTCTGCAAATACGGTTCAATCCGCATTCCGGAATTCATGGGCATTGAACGATATTCCCATGTTATGCATATCGTTTCCGAGGTCACCGGTCAACTTGACTCTGCAAAAGACAGCTTTGACGTGCTGCGGGGCGCTTTTCCCGCAGGGACGGTATCCGGAGCGCCAAAGATAAGGGCTATGGAAATTATTGATGAACTCGAACAGACCCGCCGCGGGATTTATGCCGGCGCCGTTGGCTATATTGATTTTCATGATAATATAGACACGTGTATCGCTATTCGGACCCTGTTCATCAAAGACAAGACCGTTTATATTCAAGCGGGAGCCGGAATTGTAGCAGATTCGGTTCCTGAGAATGAATATTTTGAAACTATTCAAAAAGCTCAAGCGCTTATTAAAGCCGTTGCAATAGCAGAAGGCAAATCATATGATATTGGTGATTGACAATTATGATTCATTTACGTATAATCTCGTTCAATATATCGGAGAGACCGGATCAGAAGTTTCGGTCTGCAGGAACGACGAAATACAAGCGGCGGATATTTCGAAAATGAACCCGGACAAGATCGTGCTTTCACCGGGGCCGGGACGTCCTGAGGACAGCGGAATTTGCCCGGATGTTATTTCGTTATACTACAAAACCATACCGATTCTCGGGGTCTGTCTCGGACATCAGGTCATTGCTACCGTGTTCGGCGGCACGGTTATTCGTGCCGAAAAGCTTTTGCACGGAAAAACGTCACAGATTTTCCATGATTCGAATTCGATATTCAACGGTCTTGAAAATCCTTTTACGGCAACGAGATATCATTCACTCATCGTAGCCCGGAATTCTTTACCGGAGTGTTTAACAATAACTGCAGAATCCGACGACGGTATCATTATGGGGATCAGGCACAAATCGTTTCCACTGGAAGGGGTGCAATTTCATCCGGAATCCATATTGACAACCGAAGGCAAAAAATTATTGCTGAATTTTTTATTGCTAAAGTAACGTATTACGTGTATTGCGTAACATTTATTATTTTATAATCTTACAAAGGTATTTAAATGCTGAAAGACTATATTGCAAAAGTGGTCGAATCTCAAGACCTGACTCAGCAAGAAGCGCAGAATGCAATGCAAATAATAATGGACGGGGACGCAACTCAAGCACAGATCGGCGCATTTATTATCGCCTGCAGAATGAAAGGTGAAACTGTTGACGAGATCGCAGGTTATACACAAACCATGCGCAATAAGGTAATCCCGATCAAGGTAGCGAACAGTTCTGCCGTCGATACGTGCGGTACCGGCGGAGACCTTCAAAATACCCTGAATGTCTCAACGCTGACAGCTTTTATTGCCGCAGGGGCGGGAGTGACCGTGGCTAAACACGGAAACAGGTCTGTGTCGAGCAAGTGCGGGAGCGCCGATCTGCTTTTGGCTCTTGGTGTCAATATAGATGCCGAACCTTCAAAAGTAGAAGAATGTATTGAAAAAGCAGGCATAGGGTTTCTTTTTGCACCGAAACTTCATCAGGCAATAAAACACGCTGTAGGACCCCGGCGCGAGATCGGGTTGAGAACCTTTTTTAATATATTGGGGCCTTTGACGAATCCGGCCAGAGTAAAACGGCAGGTAATCGGGGTTTTTGACGGATCTTTAAATGAGCAGCTGGCAGCTGTCTTGAAAAAACTCGGGTCAGAACGGGTTTTTGTTGTCCATGGAGAAGAAGGACTTGATGAAGTATCTGTTTCAGGACCCACAAAAGTATCCGAGTTAATAAACGGAGAAATCAAAAATTATACCGTTGCTCCTGAAGATTTCGGCATAAAAAGGCGGCCTGTATCAGAAGTTACCGGCGGTGACGTTGAGGAAAATAAAAAAATTGCCCTTTCCCTGCTCAAAGGGGAAAAAGGTACACAGCGTGACATGCTTATAGTGAACTCGGGCTTTGCAATCGCCGCGTCCGACGATTCGATCTCTGTCAAGGAGGGGATGGAATTAGCGGCAGAGTCTCTTGACTCAGGGAAAGCGCTTGAAAAACTGGAACAATTGAAATATTTATCATTTTCAAAGTAACTGGTAGTATGCTATCACGATGAATTATTTACAGCAAATAATTGAAAATAAGCGCAGAGAGATCGAAAAGGCAAAAAAGTCCCGTCCGGCATCGAGTTTTGATCTTTCCGGCATAAGACCCGGACCGGTTTCTTTAAAAACATTTATACGGGAAAACCGACCTGCTATCATTGCTGAAATTAAGCGTCGATCTCCCTCAAAAGGAGAGTTAAGAGACATAAAAAATCCGGCCGGTCTCGCTCTATCGTACGAGCAGGCGGGTGCAGCAGGAATCTCAGTCCTGACCGACCGCAAATACTTCGGCGGAGACCTTGACGATTTGCAAAATGTAAAAAGCAAGGTTACTGTTCCTGTCCTGAGAAAAGACTTTATCATCGATACGTATCAGGTTTTTGAGTCTAAACAGTATGGTGCGGATGCCCTGCTGCTCATAACAGGCTGCCTGAGCAGATTACAGCTGTCCGAGTTACTTGACAGCGCACACGGCCTTGGTCTCGAGGTTCTTGTTGAAACGGAAAATGAAGAGGATATTGCGAAAATTGAAGGCTTAGCCGCCGATATAATCGGAGTGAACAACAGGAATCTTCGTTCATTCGGGCAGACTCTTGATAACAGTTTCCGGTTATTCGACTCTCTCCCTGCTTCTTGCGTTAAAATAAGCGAAAGCGCTTTGAAAGATGCCGGGCAAATGATCGAGCTTGACAAAACAGGATATGACGGTTTTTTGATCGGCGAAACTCTGATGCGCGCAAACAGTCCGGGAGAGAAGCTTGCAAAAATTATAAATGATTATAAAACAATCTATGAAAAAGCCGCTTATTAAAATCTGCGGGATAACGAATCGTTCCGACGCTGAAACTGCGGTTTCTCTTGGAGCCAATGCCCTGGGATTTGTATTTTATCTGAAGAGCGCGAGGTACATAAGTCCCGATAATGCCCAAATCATCTGTGAATCAGTACCGGGCAGCATATTGAAAATCGCTGTGATTGTGAATGCCGAACAAAATTATTTGACAATGCTGCGGGAGAAGAGCTTTCTTGATTATTATCAATTGCATGGCGACGAAACGCCCGATATGTGCAGTAAATTTGAAGGAAGAGCAATCAAAGCGTTTCGTGTCGGCGATAGTTTCGACTCCTCTATTGTCAACGATTATTCTGAATGCGCCATGTTTTTATTTGATACAAAGAGAAAAGGTCTCTACGGAGGTTCGGGCGAATCCTTTAACTGGAATGCGTTAAGCGGCGTTCCACGCACACACCCTTTTGTACTTGCCGGAGGCCTGAGTGCGGACAACGTTGCTGAAGCAATCCGGACCGTGGATCCCTATATGGTTGACGTTTCCACCGCGGTCGAATCGCAGCCTGGTAAGAAGGATGCCCGGAAAATTGAAAGATTCATTGCGGCGTGCCATAGTAAATGACGTATGAATATATGAAAGATAGAAATGCTTCCTGATAAACACGGATATTTCGGGAAATTCGGCGGACGCTTTGTCCCGGAAACACTCATCAGCGTTCTCGGAGAGCTTGAACACGCATATAACAGGTTCAGCAAAGACCAGGAGCAGCGTGCATCCTTGATTCATTATTTGAAACAGTATGCCGGGCGGCCGACTCCGCTCTATTACGCAGAGCAGCTAACTAAGGAGTTAGGCGGCGCCAAAATTTATTTGAAACGGGAAGACCTTCTTCATACGGGCGCACATAAAATAAACAATACGATCGGTCAGATCCTGCTGGCAGACTTCATGAGCAAAGACCGCATTATTGCTGAGACCGGCGCCGGACAGCATGGGCTGGCAACTGCGACGGTTGCGGCAAAATTCAAGAAGAGTTGTGTCGTATACATGGGTGAAGAAGACATGAGGCGTCAGAGCCTGAATGTTTTTAAAATGAAGCTCTTAGGCTCAGAGGTGCGTTGCGTATCGACAGGGTCAAAAACCTTGAAGGACGCAACATCCGAAGCGATCAGGGAGTGGGTCGCTCACGCAGAGGACTCGTATTACCTTCTCGGCTCCACGGTCGGACCTCATCCGTATCCTAAGATCGTGCGTAATTTTCAGACCGTAATCGGCAATGAAACAAAAAAACAGATACGACAGCTTAAAATAAAGAATGTAACGCATCTATTTGCGTCGGTAGGCGGAGGCAGTAATTCAATCGGGCTATTTTATCCATTTCTCAAACATAACGGCATAACCCTGATGGGGGTTGAAGCGGCAGGAAAGGGGCTGAATTCCGAACAATATGCGGCGACACTCACCATGGGTGTACCGGGAGTTTTGCACGGTTCAAAAAGTTATCTTTTACAGAACAAATTCGGGCAGATAAAAGTAGCCCATTCCATCTCGGCAGGGCTTGACTATCCGGGTGTCGGGCCAGAACACAGTTATTTGAAAGATACGAAGCGGGTGACCTATACGGCAGTCACCGATGATGAAGCAATAAACGCATTTCTTCTGCTGTCACAGAAAGAAGGAATCATTCCCGCTCTCGAAAGTGCACATGCAGTTGCAGCCGCAATCCCGGTCATCCGAATGCTTTCGGGCAAAGAATCTGTTATCATCAATCTATCGGGACGCGGTGACAAGGATATGGATATAGTTTCGGAATATTTTAACAATAAAAATGAGTCTCAATACCAGTGAATAGAATTACTCAAACGATAAAAAAATTACAGAAACAGGGAGAAAAAGCCTTTATCCCGTTTATAACGGCCGGATATCCCGATTTGAACAGCACTCCGGAGATAGTGTTTGCCCTTGAGTCAGGCGGAGCGTCGATCGTTGAACTCGGCATGCCGTTTTCCGATCCGCTCGCCGATGGCCCGACAATTCAATCGTCTTCCTATCAGGCCATAGAGAACGGCGCAACCCCTGGTGCGGTATTTGAAACCATACGGACTATCCGTAGCAAGAGTGAGATCCCGTTAATCGTTTTCACATATACCAACATTATTCTACAGTTTGAAATAGAAAGGTTTATGCGGCAGCTCTCATCCTCCGGAGGGGACGGGATCCTTGTTCCCGACCTGCCGCTTGAGGAGGCTCGGTTGTTTCTCGCGAGTGCGCATAAAGAGAATCTTCGAATGATTTTTCTGATTTCACCCTTAACACCGGAAGACCGCATGAAAAGAATTGAAAAAATCTCCGACGATTTTGTATATTGCGTTTCGGTAACGGGCGTTACGGGTGAACGGTCACAACTGTTTTCAAAAGTCAGGAACTATCTCCGGAAGGTCCGGAGCGTATTGTCAAAGCCGATTATGGTGGGGTTTGGAATCAGCGGCCGCGGTGACGCCCAAAAGATCTCGCGACTGAGCGACGGAGTTGTTGTAGGATCAGCATTAATAAACGTGATACGGCACAATAAAAACGGCGACGATCTTTTTGAGCACATTCAAAAATTTGCCGAGGGTATCAGTAAAAGTTTAACCGAAAAACAAAGAGGTACTATGACTATCGATGATTGGCGTAAAAAAATTGACGGGTATGACGACAAAATTTTAAAACTCCTCAATGAACGGGCGGCATGTGCAGTTGAGATAGGCAAAATAAAAAAATCTCAAGATATCGATATATATTCTCCAGAGAGAGAAAAATCAATGTTTACCAGATTGACGGCAGTGAACCCGGGTCCCTTGAGTGAAAAAAGCATCAGGGTATTGTTTGAAAGAATTATTGATGAATCAAGGCGGTTGGAACGGGAAACCGTCAATGAGAAACAATAATATCAAGGTTGTAACACAATGATTGTTGTAATGGATGACACAGCGAGTGACCTTCAGGTCGAGAATGTTATTGCGATCCTTGTAGAAAAAGGTTTTGACGTGCACCGGTCGACAGGTTCTTTGAAGACCGTGCTCGGTGCCATAGGGGATAATCGGGGCATTGATATACGTGAATTCGAGATTTTAGACGGGGTCCAGGAAGTCGTGCGCGTAACTGAGCCTTTTAAGCGAGTCGGTAGACATTTTCATCCCGAAAATTCAATGTATGACATACGCGGCATCAAGATTGGGGGAGATGAAATTTCCGTTTTCGCCGGTCCGTGTGCAATTGAAAATGAAGACCAGATCGAAGAAATAGCCGAACTTCTTGCTGAAAACAATGTCAAAGTCCTGCGGGGAGGCGCTTTCAAGCCCAGAACATCACCGTATTCATTTCAGGGATTAGGCGAAGAAGGCTTAAAATTGATGCGAAAGGCTGCGGACAGAAACAACTTGTTGATCGTTACTGAAATAATGGATTTCAGTCAGGCTTCTCTTGTTTCGGAATATGCCGATATTGTGCAGATAGGTGCGAGGAATATGCAAAATTATTCAATACTGAAGGCTGTCGGGGACACAAATAAACCGGTATTTCTCAAACGGGGGCTCTCGGCAACTATCGAAGAGTGGTTGCTCAGCGCTGAATATATCTTTTCGGGAGATAATGAACAGGTTATTTTATGTGAGCGGGGAATCCGGACTTTTGAAAAATATACACGAAACACGTTCGATATCAGCGCTATTCCGACCGTGCAACATTACAGTCATTTGCCAGTTTTTGCAGACCCAAGCCATGCAACCGGTAAGCGCGATATGGTTATTCCGATGGCGCGGGCCGCTGTGGCGGCGGGAGCGGACGGGATTATGGTTGAAGTGCACACAGATCCGGATAATGCGCTTTCGGACGGCCCTCAATCTCTTAAACCCGATCAATTCACTCAAATGATGGGTGAGTTGCGCACTATTGCGCCCGTTGTCGGCAGAACAATAAAGTAACGCCTAAGGAAATTTTATATTATGATATTTAATAAAACAGCGATCGTCGGCCTCGGAATAATGGGCGGCTCTCTTGCTGGAGCATTAAAAAAATACAAAGTAACACGCAAAGTAATTGGCATCACACGGTCTGACACCTACCGGCAAGCAATTGAACGGGATTTGATCGATACCGGTTATCCTCTGTCCGACATGATCAAAGGAATTAAAGATGCGGACCTGGTTATTTTAGCCGTTCCGATACGAAAGATTTGTGCCCTTATCCCTGAGGTTCTGCCGACCGTTCAAAAGGGATGCATCGTTACCGATGTCGGCAGCACAAAACATGTCATAAACGAAGTCGCCAAAACATTCAAGGTCCGGGGCAAATACTTTGTCGGCGGACATCCTATGGCAGGATCAGAGAAACACGGATTTTTGAACAGTTCGGCCGACCTGTTTTGTGACAGGGCCTATGCAGTAATCAAAGATGATAAAACACCGAAAGAAATCGTGGGTCAAATAACAAAAATGATAAAAATGATCGGTGCAAAACCGATTGTAATCGATGCTGTAACACATGATAGAATAGTATCGGGAATCAGCCACCTTCCACAGATACTTTCCATTGGATTAATGAATCTAATTGGAAGGGAAGGCGAACATGACGACAGATATTTTAAATTGGGCGGCCCGGCGTTCGGAGAAATGACCAGGATCGCAGAAAGCAAATATGCTAACTGGGAAAGCATATTTATTTCTAACAGGAACAATGTTTCCACTATTCTGCAAATGTATATCGATGAACTGAATAGCCTGAAAACCTCTATAGACAAACCGCAGCTTGAAAACGATTTCGAAACGGCACATTCTTTCAGGCAAATGTATCTGACGATCCAAAAGGGCCTCTGATGCTTGTAGTAATGTCACAAACCGCGGATGAAAAGAGCATTGATTGTGTTACTAAAGCCATAAAAGATACCGGCCTGAAACCGCATTGTATTCCCGGTTCTGTCAGGACTTCCATCGGTGTTACCGGAAATACAGGTGCGATCGACACAAACAGATTCGCGAATTTGCCGGACGTTGTGCAAGTTATCAGGGTCACAGCGCCTTATAAACTTGTCAGCAGAGAAACAAAACCCGATACTACCGTGGTAGATGTCAACGGTGTTAAAATCGGAGGATCATTGATCCAGATAATAGCCGGATCTTGTTCTGTTGAAAGTATGGATCAAATCAGCAGTCTTGCCGATAAACTGCAAAAATCCGGAGCAAGTATGTTACGGGGAGGCGCATTCAAGCCCCGAACATCACCGTATTCATTTCAGGGATTAGGCGAAAAAGGGTTAGAAATACTGGCCAGGGTCCGGGAAAAAACCGGATTGCCATTCGTTACGGAAGTTATTGACAGCGACACGGCGCTTATGGTTACTCACTATGCAGACATGCTGCAGATCGGTGCACGGAATATGCAAAATTACTCTTTGCTTCGGGCTGCGGGACGATCAGGAAAACCTGTCCTTCTGAAGCGGGGTTTTTCTGCAACACTGGAGGAGTTTTTAATGTCTGCAGAATACATAATGACTGAAGGAAACTATAATGTGGTTCTGTGCGAGCGGGGAATCAGGACATTCGCACAGCATTCACGATTCACACTTGATATTTGTATTATTCCGGCAATAAAAAAATTGAGCCACTTACCGGTCATTGTAGACCCAAGTCATGCAGCGGGTTTCAGAGAGAATGTGATTTCACTGTCTCTCGGATCCATTGCCGCAGGAGCGGACGGACTGATCGTCGAAGTGCATCAGGAGCCAGAAAAGGCCCTTTCGGACGGAATGCAGTCATTGTATCCTCCGCAGTTCGAACAGCTTGTGAATAAACTTGGCATTATAGCTCCCGCGCTCGACAGGACTGTCCACGAACGACTGCGATAATGGGAAATGCTCAAAAGATAGTTTCCGGGGGCGCCGCACATGGTTCTATTCACGTGCCGGGTGATAAATCAATTTCGATTCGTGCAGTTTTGTTGGCGGCAATAGCAGACGGAACCTGCAGGATTCATGGGCTTGGCACGGGAGAAGATATCCGGAGCGCTCTCAACTGTATTGCAGAACTTGGCATTCACACAGAATATCCTGATGACAGCCAGGTTTTTGTCAAGGGTAAGGGATTGTATGGCTTTCAACCTGTTAATAGACCTATTGACTGCGGCAACTCCGGTACGACCCTGCGTTTACTGACGGGTATTCTTGCAGGTCAAGGCTCTACGTACTGTCTAACAGGTGATGATTCGCTCAGACAGAGGCCAATGGATAGAATTATGGTCCCGCTCAGAGAAATGGGGGCACTCTTTGAATGTCCGGGTACGGAAGGAATGCTTCCGTATACAATTATGCCATCCGAATTGCATCCCGTTGCTTATACGATGCCTGTCGCAAGCGCCCAGGTTAAATCGGCAATCATTCTTGCAGGACTCTATGCAAAAGGGACCACAACAGTCATAGAGCCGGTCTCATCACGGGATCACACGGAAAGAATGCTTGCTTCGTGCGGAGTGGCAATAGAAACCGAAAAAAATGAGAACCGGATATCTGTCTCCGGTATCGCAACGGTACAACCGTTTGACTGTACTGTCCCCGGAGATATCTCCGGTGCGGCCTTTTTTGCCGTATTAGCTTGCCTCCTACCCGACTCCCATATCACTATAAAAAATGTCGGAATGAATAATACGCGCACAGGAGTTATCGACGTGCTCAGAGCAATGGGAGCAATGATCCGGGAAGAAAACGCTCACTCCGCTGCCGGTGAAGAGACAGCCGACCTCTCCGTAGTCACATCGAACTTGAAAGGAGTTGAAATACGAGGGGAAATTATACCAAGAATTATTGACGAACTGCCGATAATAGCAATTGCAGGAACATTTGCAAGCGGAAAAACCATAATTCGGGATGCGGGCGAGCTGAGAGTAAAAGAAACCGACCGGATCCATGCTTTGTGTGTTAATTTACGGAAAATGGGAGTAGAAGTCGATGAACTTTCCGATGGACTTATAATACAATCAAACGAGAACCGTCATTGTGCGGAATTCGATTCATTCGGAGACCATAGAATCGCAATGGCATTCGCAGTTGCAGGAGCTGTTCTCGAAGGAGAATCAATTATTCACAACGGTCAATGGGCTGATATTTCTTTTCCGGGATTTTATACCAGTCTGGACAGTATTAGAAACATGCAATAACAATAAAGAATTATACGAGAAACAAAACGATCCGGGAACTAAAAATGCTGAGATATTTAACGAGCGGTGAATCACACGGAAAATCTCTTGTTGGGATCCTTGAGGGTATGCCTGCCGGCCTGCACGTCGATGTTGGGAAAGTCAATCATCAGCTTTACCGGAGACAGCAGGGTTACGGACGCGGCGGACGAATGAAAATTGAAAGCGATACCGTTACAATCATTTCGGGAATTCGTTTTGGAATGACGACCGGTGCTCCGATAGCCGTTGAAGTCGAGAATAAAGACTGGATCAACTGGCAAAAACGGATGAATCCTGAACCCATTCCCGATGAAGAAAGACCCTCCGAGATTACCATTCCCCGTCCCGGTCATGCTGATCTTGCTGGAGCGCTTAAATACGGTCATTCAGATATGAGAAATATTATCGACAGGGCCAGCGCTCGTGAAACTGCCGTAAGAACGGCATTGGGCAGTATTACCCGTCAATTTCTTGAGAGATTCGGAATTCAAATCGGGAGTCATATCCTGGAAATACACCAGGTTCGGGGCACAGCTGAATTCAATGTTGAAGATACGCTCAATGAGTCCGGGAGGGCTGATGAATCCCCGGTCCGGTGTCTCGACAAGAATGCAGAAAAATCTATGATAAAGGCAATCGATACGGCGCGGGAAAATGGCGATACCGTAGGAGGCAGGATAGAGATAATCGCTACGGGAGTCCCGGTCGGAATTGGCAGTCATACTCACTGGGACAGGAAACTCGACGGGCTCATTGCCGGGGCAATGATGTCAATTCCGGCAATAAAGGCGGTTGAGATTGGTCTGGGTATAGAATGCGGACGGAAATTCGGATCGGAAGTTCACGATCCCATTATCATAGATAAAAGCGGTAATTCCGTGACACGCACGACAAATAATGCAGGCGGCATTGAAGGGGGCATTACGAATGGTCAGCCTCTGCGCGTTGCGATCACGATGAAACCGATATCCACCCTCCTTTCTGCTCTTGACTCAGTTGATATGAAAAATAGAGAAGCAGTAAAGGCACGTGTTGAACGGTCTGATATTTGTGCAGTTCCAGCGGCCGCCATTGTCGGCGAAACTGTTTTGGCCCTTGTTCTGGCACAGGCATTTCTCGAAAAATTCGGCGGCGATCATATTGAAGACGTCCGCACATCATTCGATAGAAGAAGGATATTATAGTTTGAGCGGGAGATTCCGACACCCATGACGAAAATCCATGTTGATCTTAACGACCGAAGTTATGATATTGTTATAGAGGAGGGTCTTGTACACCGTGCAGGTGCATACCTCACTACGGTTTTAAATGGTAAAAAAGTAGCGCTTGTCAGCGACAAAACGGTTTACGATCTGCACGGCACCTCGATTTCAAACGCGCTGAACGGAGAGGGATTTACTCATACGGTACACACCTTTGAACCCGGTGAACTTTCAAAAACAACTGAAGTCGTAACCGGCCTGTGCAGGGAGTTTGTTGCGTGTGGATTAGACAGAAATTCCGCAGTTGTCGCTTTCGGTGGCGGAGTCGTCGGCGATATCGGAGGGTTTGCTGCTGCCGTTTTCCTGCGGGGTATTCAATACGTTCAGATTCCCACGACGCTTCTGGCAGAATGTGACAGTTCTGTCGGTGGTAAAGTAGGTGTCAATCTCGACAGCGTAAAAAACCTCGTCGGCTCGTTCTATCAACCGAAAGCTGTATTGATCGATCCGG
Source organism: bacterium (assembly GCA_965240425.1). Taxonomy (GTDB): domain Bacteria; phylum SM23-31; class SM23-31; order SM23-31; family SM23-31; genus CBDFMG01. The sequence goes on along the minus strand of OZ251221.1, from coordinate 3,402,943 downwards.
AACTCTTGAAAACGCTCCCGCGCAGACAGTTAATCGGAGGACTTGCCGAAGTGATCAAAACAGGACTGATCGGCGATCCGGAGCTTTACCGGACTATATTTTCTCATCTGGAAGATATTATGAATTTGTCGGACTTTGGACTTGTAAGTAAAATAATTGCAAGGAGCGTCACGGTAAAGGCGAAGGTGGTCAGCCAGGATGAAAAGGAATCAGGCTTGCGGCAACTATTGAACTTTGGCCATACGATCGGACATGCAATTGAAGCGGCATCCGGCGGGAATATCCTTCACGGTGAAGCAATAATAAACGGAATGCGTGCTGCTCTCTGGATTTCACATAAAAAACGGGTCCTTGCGAAGTCCGATTATGAGAATATCGAAAATAATCTTAAGAAGTTAGATTGTCCTGTTACGGTTGTTGGTCTTGATTTTGACACAATTTTAGAATTCATTAAAAAAGATAAGAAAAACATCGACCGGAAACTCCGTTTCATAGTATTGGATTCTATTGGAAGCGCCCGGGTGACACATGAGGTCTCTGACAATGATATGAAGCAGGCTTTCGCATTTATACAAAACAACTGAAACCATAACCAATTTACGGAATGAATATGAAAAATATACTTGTCGTTCATGGTCCTAATTTAAACCTGCTTGGCGAACGGGAAACCGAAATTTACGGTTCTCAATCTTTGGCAGAAATCAACAGACTGATGAAGGAACGGGCTGCGGCTCACGATATCGAATGCCGGTTTTTTCAATCAAACCATGAAGGGGCGATCTTAGATACGATACACGAGAATAGAAAATTGATGGATGGCCATATTATAAATCCGGGAGCACTGTCCCATACTAGCGTAGCCCTGCTTGACGCTCTTTCGGCCTTGTCATGTCCTATCATCGAAGTCCACCTTTCCAATATTTTTAAACGGGAATCATTTCGACACCGCTCGTATATATCACCAGTCGTAACCGGCGGAATATTCGGTCTCGGAGCTCATGGCTATTTAGTCGCCGTCGATGTACTGATAGAGCGCCTGTTATAAAGCTCTTTCTTGAACGGTAAGTTCACACGTAGTTTATAATGCAAAACGAACATTTTTCAGAGAGCTTAAAGAGGGTCCGGTCTGCCGTTAAATCAGGCAAAAAGGTTTACGGTATCTTCGGGTCACCGATCTCGCACAGCCTCTCCCCTCTCATGCATTCCGAAGCATTTAAATTAAATAATTTTGATGCGGTCTATATCCCGTTTTATGTTGAAAAATCCGATCTTGAAAAATCGTTGAGGACCGTTCTGAATTGCGGCGTTGAAGGGCTCAACATAACCCTCCCGCTCAAAGAATCGATAGTGCACTATCTCGATAAAGTCTCACCGGAAGCGGACACGATCGGTTCGGTCAATACGGTGCAGTATTCTAAGGGAAAAACGACGGGCTACAATACCGATCTGGAAGGTTTTCTTACTCCGCTTCGAGATCATATAGAAGGGGTACGATACGATGGTGTAACGATTTTCGGGAGCGGGGGATCCGCACGAACTGTCCTCTATGCACTATTGAGTACTTACTCTTTCCCCCAGATAACACTGATATCACGGAATAAAGAAAAAGGAAACGGACTTCTTGACATTGCTGAAGAATGGAAACAGGAGAGCGCCACTGTTCTTGAATGGGCAAATTTTGACGATTTATCACACTATTCGGAACGTATCTGGGAAAGCAAATTGCTTATTAACTGCACTCCGCTCGGCATGAAGGGCAATGTGAACGAATTTCCCGATGATTTTGCGCGGTTTTTCCATCCCGGGCAGGTCGCTTACGACCTGATCTATACGCCACTTCACACCTCATTTTTGAAAAAAGCCGGGAATCATGGCACACTAATACAGTCAGGTCTTGACATGTTCATCAATCAAGGAGCACTTTCATTTCATATTTGGACTGGAACGGATATGCCGATTGCTCCGATACGGGAATATCTATTTGATCATCTCAGCAAAAATAATGATTAATCACAAGACTAAAAAACAATCCCCGCATATCCCACTCCCATCGTAAATTCAGGTTCTGGCATGACATCGAAGCTTGTTGTGTAATCCAAAAGTGTTCCGTTTTCCGCACCGCACTTTCTTGCAAATGCTACCGTAGCGGCCAGTGCGCCCGATCCGCAAGCATTCTTCTTTTCCCGCGCCTCCGTAATGATATCCTCTGCATTCATTGAGAGCGCCAGATCAATGATCGATTGATTATTATCATTCATCCACGTGTAGGCATTTTCACCTACACCCACAGGAGCAAATCCATAATTGTAACCATAGTGCGTAAGATCAGTTGTACCGACGACAACAATTTTCTTTTTGATGTCTTGCACGATTGTTGCGATGCTTTCACCGATCTCAATAGAACTTCTCTCGGGAAGGACTGCAACCGGCACTATTTCCGCATCCGGAAAAAGGTATTTTATGAAAGGGACCTGAACTTCAATAGAATGCTCGCCTATGTGCGCATTCAGATCGTTGACGACAAGATTTGAAGAATTATCGATTATGCAATCCGCTGTAACTTGATCAATGGCAATAGCGCCAAAAGGCGTTTTCCAGGAACCCTCGCCGTAAACCGCACTTTTCCGAACCTGTCCGATATTATGTACGGTACCGAATAGTATAAATGTATCGGGAATACCAAGCATTTTTATAGATGCAAATACATGTGCGGAAACTCTTCCGGAAAACATCCAGCCTGCATGAGGAACGATACCGGCTACAATATCTGAATTATCATAGACAGGATCAAAATCAGCAATGAACGCTTCTATCTGGGCCTGCACGTCTCCCGGGTAAAAATTTTCGGCATATTGTTGCTTAATGTTCATAGGGTTCACCATAATTTATTTCTAATAAATATATTACTATGGTTATATAAAGTGTTGCATTAAGACATGATCGTCATTATTCTCCGAATCGTGACCGTAAATTTTCAATCTTTTCTCTTTCTCCAAGAATTATCATCACAGTGCCTCCGCGGAGCAAAAAATCTCCTCCAGGATTGACTTTCATCTTTCCATGTTGATCTTTAAGGCCGATGATCCTCAGTTCCCGGGGCACTTCCGAGTCCTTAATAAGAACACCATCAATACCGCACTCCTTCCTGATATGAATTTCCTGAAGAGAAAGATTAAGGTCCCACGAATCGACAAATACGTCCAGAAAATTGGATACTTCGGGATTAATGAGCATCGAAGCCATTCTTCGTCCGGCAATCTGTGCCGGGGAGAGAACCTTATCCGCTCCTGCAGATATTAATTTTCCTTCCGAATGCACATATTCCGAACGTGAAATTATCGATAGATTTTTATTCAACCTTCTTGCCGTTAAGGTTACAAATAGATTATCCGTGTCCTCGGACAATGCTGCTATGAGACCGCTTGCCCGCTCGATACCTGCCTCAATAAGGACCTCGTCCTCTGTCGCATTACCCTGTATACATAACATTTTATTTTCATTTTTTATTTTATCGGAAACTTCAGGTAAATTTTCAATAACGACAAATTGCTTATTCCAGTTTGTCAATTCCTTTGCAGCATACGTGCCAAGTCTTCCGTAACCGCATAGAATTATGTGGTCCTTGAGTTTTTTGATTGCTTTGTCCATTTTCCGATCCCTAAATATATTTCTTATTTCACCTTCCACAATAAAAGTCGTTATAGAGCTGACACAGTATCCTAAGGTTGCAATACCAATCACAATGAGAATAATTGTAAATTCACGAGATCTGGCTGTTAAAGTATGAACCTCTTGGAAACCAACAGTTGACAGGGTTATAACAGTCATGTATAGAGCATCGAGAAATGAATGCTCCGGCTGTATCACCATAAATCCTGTAACGCCAAAAACGACTACTACTCCGATAAGAATTATTATCCTGATCAATCTTATGTATAAATCCGGAAGAGATTTGATGCTGAGCATAGTCTGTGTTGAAGAAGTATCTTTATTTTTGTATTAGAGAGACCCTATAATTTTATCTCCGACTAATATTTCAAACACTTTTCACTGTAAAAAATAGTTAAGCGCACGTATAAATGCAAGGAAAATCACCAGTCTAAGCTCGTTCAAATTTCAATTGTAAATTATGTAAAAATTGTTTACTATTTGCATTCACAAATTTGAGCAACACCGCAGGGAGAATAATGATCAACTTAGAAAACAAAGTGTCACTCGTAACCGGCGGGTCTCGCGGTATAGGAGCCGCGACAGCGCTGTTATTCGCGAAGGCAGGATCCGATGTAGCAATAAACTTCAATAAAAATGAAAATGCAGCGCAAAAAGTCCGGCATGAGATAGAAAAGACCGGAAGAACGTGTCAGATAGTCCAGGCCGATCTTTCGCGCTCAAAGGACGTTAAACAATTCATAGAACGTAGTATGGACCGGTTCGGAAGGATCGATATTCTCGTGAATAATCACGGCATCTGGAATGATGGACCTATCAGCAAAATGTCCGAAGAGACCTGGGATGAAATGATGGATGTGAATTTAAAAAGTTTTTTCCTTCTCTGTCAGGCGGTAGTACGGATAATGCGCAAACAGGGCGGCGGAAAGATTATAAACCTGTCCTCAACAGCCGGACAACGTGGTGAAGCGTTTCATTCCCACTACGCCGCAACAAAAGGCGCTATAATTTCATTTACCAAATCCCTTGCTGCTGAGCTTGCCCATGAGAATATTCTTGTTAACAGTGTCGCTCCGGGTTGGGTCGATACAGGTCTGAATGATGCAGTGTTCGCGGATCCCAAAGTAATGCAGGATATTATAAATGGAATTCCTTTAAAATGCATTCCTTCACCGGAGGATATTGCGGGATCTATCCTTTTTCTTGCTTCCGATTTAGCCCGCCATATAACGGGTGAGGTGATAAACGTTAACGGCGGGGCTGTTTTGTGCGGTTAATGAATGATAGGTCATTTGAGGACCGGTCAACTCTGTTTTTTGTTCCAATCATCTATTCTCATGTACAAATGAGGCTTGTCATAAGCTAAATCGAATGAAACAATTGGAGAGACCTCTTTTCCATCCGGGGTCTTTACAACATGTACCATTTTACGGGTCTGCTTGCTCAGGTCTGTGACGGTCGCAATAGCGCCGGTATGATTATTGTATTTTTCGTATTTTTCGTATTTTTTATTCTTTGAGGTATCTTTAAAATAGAGCTTAACAATAAGATTGTCGGGATAGTATGATATCGGTATCAAGTAATTAAAAAATATTTCAAAAATCTGCCCGTTTATGCTACCCCCTGCAATCTGTAACATCTTTTGAATAACTTTTTGGTGTGGATTTTTAATTTCTTTCGTTTTTGCATGTGACAGGAGCGTGACATAAATTTCACTGATATGCAGTATTTGCGCGGGAATGGATAAAAAACGCTTTATACCCGCGTCACCGGGATAGACCAATTCTTTTGGACATGATGAATCGGGGAACACAGCATTATCACCCTCATAACGGACCTTTTCAGGAATGGACATTCTCTTGAAATCTTCGACAAATTCATTGTCGATGACCATCGGTTCCGTATCGTTATTGTCTTGTTCATGTTCAAGCACGATTTCACGGATTTTATCGGTCATACCCGATATCGGTTCACCATTCCTTTTAGAGAGCAAAAGCGCCCCAAAAACCGGATGCTGTTTGTGGATTTCCCGTATATTCAGCGGATCAAGAATCTGCCCGCCGATTTCCATGAGTTCTCTCAACTTTTGTTCATAAACCACAATGCCGATATCGTGGATCAGTGCAGCAAGTCCAAGCTCCTTGAGGTCTTCGACCGGCAGATTACATTTTCGACCGAGCATCAGCGCCAAAACCGCGACCTCCAGGCTGTGCTCTTTTTCTTTTTTTGCTTTTTCCGTGTCTCCGATATAATCATCGACTATACTGAGAATAGTGAGATTTTCATCAGCGACAAGAATATCATTTATAAGCGTCACAATAACGGCTTCCCAGTCTTTTAGGGAATAGTTAAGGCTTTGAAGAAGCGGAGTCCGGTATTTCTTTACAGCTTGAATAACGCCTATGGCCCTGTCCCTACGCACCCGTCTCAGCCAGTTATCAACAACTGAGTAGACTCTTCCGGCAAGCATTAATGATTGTTTTCTGGAGAAATGAGATAGAGCACTGAGAGATTGAGGTTTTCCGGGAATAAGAACAGGAACGACATTACATTTCTTATAAATGAGTTTTTTTACTATTTTTTGCGTCATTGTCGCTCCGCGGCGGATCATGGGAGCGATTTGTTTGTCACCGAACTTTGCCTTGAGATATTCTGGATCGAATAGCATTACCAGGCTCAGGTCACCGGTAATATTTTGAAATTCGGAAGGAAAAATATCGTACGCAAACTTTCGCCCGAGAGAAGATTTGATCGGGATCAATTCCAAATCTCTTACCAAATTTTTCTGGATGTTAACCATAAAAACTCTCGATCAGGAAACTAAAATTCTCTTAAACCGCCGTTTTCCAATTTTAATAACTGCCCCGTTTTCAAGAGTGATTTCGCTATTCTCATCGGTGCATTTTTCACCGTTGATCGAGACAGCCCCCTGGCGAACCAACCTCCTGCCTTCAGCGTTCGATCCTGTCAAACCGGTATGAGACAGCAGCTTGACAATCCAGACCGGCTGAGGTACATCCAATGTGACTTCTTCAATTTCTGACGGGTCATCTTTATGTTTAAAAATCCTGTCGAATTCGCTTTCAGCTTCAAGAGCAATTTCCTGGGAATAGTATTCGGAGACAATTTCCCTTGCCAATCTCCTTTTTATCCCGGAAGGATTTATCGAAGGGTCTTCGATTTGACGCTGAACATCATCCAGTTCGCCAGGAGAAATTCGAGTAGCCAAAAGGAAATACCGGTACAACATAGTGTCAGGTATCGACATGATCTTTCCAAAGATCTCCTGCGGTGACTCATTGATCCCGACGTAATTGTTCAGACTTTTGCTCATTTTTTCAGCGCCGCGTGTTCCCTCGAGGAGCGGCATTGTGATTACGACCTGACTTTCTATATCGAAACGTCTTTGAATAAGACGCGCCATAAGGAGATTGAATTTCTGGTCGGTCCCGCCCAATTCCACGTCAGCTTTTAACGCCACCGAATCGTATCCCTGCAGGAGAGGGTAGCAGAATTCAAGAATGCTGATGTCCGTCTCGTTCTTATACCGTTCCTTGAAATCGTCCCGTTCAAGCATACGCGCAACGGTCTGTTTCGATGCTAAATCAAGAAAATCATAGAGTGTCAGTTTGGCGAGCCACTCGCTATTGAACCGTATTTTCGTTTTAACCGGATCAAGCACTTTAAAAATCTGCTCTTTATACGTTTCTGCGTTGTGTTCAACTTCAACCCGTGTCAGCATCTTTCGCATTTCATTCCTGCCGGATGGATCGCCGACCATTCCGGTAAAATCACCGATAAGGAAGACAACGGTATGGCCAAGCGCCTGAAAATCCCTTAATTTCCTGATCGAGACCATGTGTCCGATATGGAGATCAGGAGCTGTTGGATCGAACCCCTCTTTGACAATCAGCGGCTTATTTGATTTTTTGCTCTTTTCAAGTTTTTTAACAAGCTCATCTTCCGGAATGATCTCTTCAACACCCCGTTTAATACTATCCATTTGCTCGTTTATACCGGGAAACATTCTACACCCACTCATGATCGTTCAACGATTGCCGTACTATTTATACTTCCATTCACGTTCCTTCTCGCGCTCTAAATCCCTCTTTGCTATAGCTTCACGCTTGTCATACAACTTCTTACCCTTCGCTGTTGCAAGCTCGACTTTTATTTTACTGTTTTTTATATAGAGCTTCAAGGGAACCAGCGTAACACCTTTCTCACTTACTAGACCGCCTAATTTATTGATCTCTTTTTTGTTCAGGAGCAATTTTCTATCCCGTTCAGGTTCATGGTTGAACTTGTTCGCGGGCGGATAGTGACCGATATGGAGTCTTACAAGAAATAGCTCCCCGCTCCTCATGGCTGCATAGCTGTCTTTCAAACTGACATCGCCGTTTCTGATGGATTTGACTTCAGTCCCGGTCAGCACAATTCCAGCTTCAACGGTCGATAGAATATGGTACTCAAATCTCGCTTTCCGGTTGCTTGCAACCGCATGAACGGCATCATCGCCCATCGAAACATTACCCCTCTCTGTAACCGGAAAAAAGATACTATAAAAATCGGTAAGAATCAAGCCAAAGCGGGATTACAACCGGGTGGACTCTTGACTTTTTGGCGAAAATTTAGTAGTTTGAACAGCAGGAAACGATAAGATTATCATCATAGAGCCGAAGTGGTGAAATTGGTAGACGCGCACGGTTCAGGGCCGTGTGGGAGTAATCCCGTGGGGGTTCGAGTCCCCCCTTCGGCACATTTAATAATAACAATAACTTACGTGCTCAACTATGAAGGTTATTTTGTTAAGAATATTGAATAAGAATTGAAATTTGTGCCCATTTTGTGCCATGTTTGTGCCAAGAGCGGTTTTGAGATAATGAATTCAGAAAGAAAAAAAGATGAAAGGCAATTGCCAAATTTGTGGAAACTTCGGTGATTTAACAAAAGAGCATATACCACCAAAAAAAGCGTTTAATGATAAAAGAACGATATCTTTTAAAGGTATTGAAACTCTAAAAATTGATCCAGATAATCCGCCAAAAAGAAAAAAATTTTTACAAGGAGGCATCTCTTATTATACCTTAATGTGTAAAATGCAACAACGATACAGGAAGTTGGTATGGTTCATCATTTATTGATTGGTGTTATAAAGGAATGGAAATCTTAATAAGATCTAATGGAAATCCAACCTTAATATACGTAGCTAGAATTTATCCATTGAGAATACTCAAACAAATTGTCACAATGATTTTTAGTATCAACAGCCCTGCATTCAGAAATGCTCACAAATATTTAGCAAATTTTATACTCAACAAAGAAAAAAAATATCTTCCACCTGAATACAGAGTTTATGCATATTATAATATACAAAATTCGTTTAAGTCTGTAGGTGTAGCAGTATCTGTTGACATTCTTTCTGGTGAGATTAATGCAATAAGCGAATTTAATTACCCTCCTTATGGTTATGTAATAACGCTTGATTCAAAACAACCTGACAATAGATTGTTTGATATTACTCATTTTGCGGAATATAATTATTCCAGCTACCGTGAAATGCCTATGAATCTGAGAACATTAGAATCACATACAATATATCCAGCAGATTATAGAAATAAGAAAAAGTTGATGCAAGATCGATTGATTAGCCTATTGGAGCATAAAGAAAATTCTGATATTGAATTACAATGAAAAATCCAATCGATTAATCTTCTCTTCTAAATAACTCGGCGCAAGGTGAGCATACATCATTGTCGTAGATATGTCTGAATGACCTAATATTTCCTTCAATGACAATACACTCCCTCCTTTCATTACGAAATTAGATGCAAAGGTATGCTTAATATCATGAAATTTAATTCTTGGTAATCCACTCTTTTTTAATGCTGTTTCCAGGGGAGATTTGAAACTAATCCTACCTCGCTTCCTTGCTCTCATATTGCCATATTCATCCGGGAAAACAAATTCGCTTTTGTTACATTCCTCGGTAATTGTTGGATTATGATCGTGCAGAATATCTTCAAGGTTTCTGTTTAAAGGTATTGAGCGAACTTTTCTGCTTTTTGTGGGTCCCGATCCGGATTTTTCAACAATAATTTGCTTGCTGTCGTACAAAACATTTCTCCAAGTCAATCCTGCAATTTCTTTCAATCGCATTCCTGTATAGACAGCAAAACAAGAAACCGGATAAAACTTTTTTCTACAATTTTCCAGAAAAACAGGAACTTCACGTGCTTCATAATATTCAAATTTCTGTTCTGCTTTACTAAGCATTTTAATATGTTTAAATGGATTTTCATGAAGATACCCCCAAGATATTGAATCATTAAGGATCTTCCTTAATTTGTTGATAATTCTCTGCTTTCCACTTTAAACTGATAATCCCCATATCAATCTTCTGAAAGGGAATTATATACATAAATAAAAATAGGTTTCTTAACGCATCCCATTTGTTTTGAGTTTGGCGATCAGAAATGATTGCCCTCTATCGCCCTTAATGCTATTACACGCACCGCACAATAGTTGCAGGTTTTCAAAGTGATCTCCCCCGCCCTTACTCTGCGAAACAACGTGATCAACCGTCATGTTCCTTAATTGGAACAGCATCAGACATCCTGCACATATACCCTCCTGCTTCCCATATAACTGATGTTTGTGTGTGCGATAGTTCGGCAAAACGCCAAGGTCTGTTCGTTTGGGAATATCCGTTCTTTGTATTATTTGCCCAAATATGCCATGAATATCTCGAAGACGATCATTTACCAATTTAATAGCAATCGGACTTAGGTCTATGCCTACCCACTGGCGATTCAATGCCTCTGATGCTACACACGTTGTTGCACACCCACAAAAAGGGTCAAATACTACATCCTCCTCGTTACTACTGGCTTTGATAATACGATCAAGTAACCCAATCGGTTTCTGTGTTGGATAGCCCGTGCGTTCTTTTGCCATAGCATTGATGATTGATATATCCCAAACATCTCGCATGCGTTGTCTTTCCCTTATATATTGTCTGTGAATACTGCCATCGGGATGTCTAATTTCTTTGTATTTGCCTTTTTCGTCAGATTTCGTGAACTTCGACTTTGAAAAATCCTTAATAGGTTCGCTACTACCGCTATCACTGAAAAAACTATTTGATGATTTCGCATAGAACAAAATTACGTCATGCTTTCTCTTGAAATTCCTTTTGGATTCTCCTGTACCCTGATAAGACCAAATTATCTCATTCCTGAAATTATCATTTCCAAATACCGCATCTATTGTCACTTTCAAATAATGACTCGCGATCGGATCACAATGCAAATATATCGAACCGACCGGCTTCAAAATTCTCTTCATCTCCAACAACCGCACGGCAATCATGATAAGGTACGACTTCATACCCTTACCATGAACCATGCCCGCCGAATCGATAATTGAATACAAAGCCGGGTGTTTGTCAGCGATCTCACCATGCCAGACAATATCAAGGTCATCAAGCGCCCACGTATCTTTAAAGGCAACACCGGCCGCCTGTGACCCTATGGGTGCTGAGTAGTTTTTGTTAGAATTGAAAGGCGGATCAAGATAGATTAAATCAACAGATTCACTGTTCATACCACGAATAATGTCGAGGTTGTCACCCGTCCACATGGTACGGTTTTTCCAGTTGGGTTTCATGTTATTATTAATCAGCTTCCTATCAAAACAGAATAAGAAAGTGTTTTCCCTGACATCTTACCACACAGGTTTATAATTCTATCCATTAACATATTGCGAACATTCCCTTCATTTAACAGGAACGTTGCTTCGTTCAAATATCGCTGGAGATGTTGTTCACTTACATGATGGTACGTTCCTGTAATACTCCGTTTAAGCACTGCCCATGAACTTTCTACGCCATTTGTATGTGCCATCCCATTTACGAACTCTTGTACTGAATGGTTAACCGTCTCATGTTTGAATTCTTTTTTTAGTCCAATATACCCAGTAAACTCATCAGTATAGACAATGTTGCCGGAAACAACATTGTCTCTTATTTTCCTTTGAAGCGTTGCCCCGTCCCGTCCTTCGATCGGTATTGCTTTAGTCTTTCCACCCCGCTCACGCATTCCAAGAACGCAAGCCTTACCGGTTCCCCCACGACCCGAATGGCGCTTTTTATTCTCATGTTTGTTCTTTTCTAAACCGCCAATGTACGTCTCATCTACTTCTACAATACCCGACAACATCTTGCTATCATTCCCACAAGCCTCTTTAATCCTCTGAAGCATAAACCATGCTGATTTCTGTGTTATTCCAAGCTCTTTAGACAACTGAAGACTGGATATGCCCTTACGACCTACACTAACTTTGTACATTGCATAAAGCCACATCTTTACAGGAAGCCTACTGGACTGCATCATAGTATTAGTTTTACAACTGAATTGCTTACGGCACGTTGACTCTTTGCAGTGATAATAAAACTTTCGAGTTGTATGCGGGTATGTCTTAAGACTTCCGCATGAGGGACAATATCGCCCGTTTTTCCAACGGCATTTCTCAAAAAAGGCGACTGCCTTCGTTTCTGTACTGAATTGTTCTAAAAATTTAAACTCACTAATCGTTGTCTTGCCCATTACTTTTCTCCTTTGTTTATACTGTATAATATACTATAATAAATGAGAAAAGCAAGCTATATTTTTTATTTATGTATATAATTCCCTTCTGAAAGAGATTAATGACAAACAATCTATATAGACTACTACTATTGGACTAACGTATTTATTTTGACCAAAATTATTCTGATGAATGGAGAGAGGAGACCGCAAATGAGGGAAAGCGATCGGCGATACGATCTGCTTCAATGATTCAGTTTACTTCGATTTGTGCAGACCGTTCAGTTAGTTTGGCATAGATTGACCGGAGGCGGGTTTCCTGAAGATGAACCGTCTCTGCAATAGAGTCCAGATTTTCACCGGGAAATGGTTTCTTTTTGGAAAGCTCGAGGCAGTAGTCCATTCCCTCTTCGAGATTGCTTTTGAATTGCTTCAGCGTTTCTATCTCTCTTGAAGAATGACCGCAATTTTTAACCCGATCTTCAAAATAATCGACATACATTTCAATTTCACTTGCAAACATGTGGGGACGCTCAGGCGGTACCAATGATTCACCTCTTCCATAGATGTGATCAACCATTTCCATCAGGGTATAGGTATCATTAAACCATGCTAGATTCGGTCCCGGACATATTGACTGAGGTGTATTCCTTTTCCCGTTTATTATACCAAGTTTCATCAACGCTCCGTTACTAAGATGGTCACAAAGACAGGTTTTTTCTGTTATTTCCGTGAACCGTTTTTCGTGCTCGCCGTTTAAATCGGTCGTTTTGTTTAATTCTTCCAGCTTCAATGACTGATACTGCTTCGATGCAAGACAAATCGGTGCATCGGTGAATTCGGTATTGGAAACAATAAATCCTTTCGGACAAGCCGATCCGGGTGCACCTTTCTCAATTCTATCCCTGGTCCATAATTCCGAGCCTGTATTTTTTAAGTTATTAAACGGGACGCCAATCGGAGAGACATTGCTCAAATACAGATCATCTTTTCCGGCTTTTTTCAACAATTCAAGAGTAGAATCGTCTACGCAGGTGGCTTCCGGAACCAGCAGAAAAGGAGTTGCTAAACCGGTACGATCCAATTTGAAATCTTCCAGAAGTCTTCGAATTTCACCGTTGTTTCCAATTCCACCCTGTACGGTAATAAGCGATTTTTCTTTCGGACCGTTATCGGGATATTCCATACCCATTTTTTTATAATACATCTGTACCTGCTGCTGAAATTCTGTTATTAACTGGTCTTTTTTCTCTTTGATCATCTTGAGAATACTCGACAGGAGGTTTCCGTTCGACGGAAATGCATGACCGCCGCAATTCAATCCCGACTCGATCCTGTATTCCGAGACTTCAAGCCCTTTACGTGCGAGAAATTTACCCTGAATAAGCGCTGAACGGTAATCGCTCACCTTTAATACTATCTTTTTCTTGATCTCTCCAGTTTCGCTGCGGTAAAAGTCACTGAATTTGGTCATATAACTGAAAAGGCTCTGATTGATACCGGCTGAAAATACAATGCTTGAATTAAGCTTGCTCTCGGCATACCCTTTTAAAGCCGATTTTGCATCGCTCAACATATCGATAACGGTACCCCTACTTCTGAGCTGCTTCGTCCTGTCGAGCTTGACCATAATATTAACATCGATCGAACCGGAAATTATTTCCTTTGTCAGTTCGCGTGCAAGACCATCGCGTGCGTGGCCTTCTTTCATTGCAATGAGCTTATTGTACGCATCCTTCAAGATGCTGGTATCCGGCAAAAGGTCAAAATATTTCTTTTTATCATTGTTTGTGAAAAACGGTAAATTTCTGATGGTTTCAATCTTAATATTGACAACATCGTGCACCATATTGAGATATGCGGTTATTCGCTTTGCTCTGCTGTCGGCATCCCGCGGAGATATTGCGAAGAAAGGAAGATTATATATCTCACTGTAATACTTACGTATCTTATCGAGGAGGATATCATCCACCAGTGATATAACGGAAGAAATGCCTAAAGGAGCAACACGAATCGGTGTATCGACCGAATGTCCTGTACCCATCACCGGAATACTGAAGTTGTGGTGGTAATTACTCATCTTTGTCCCCATATATAACTGAATTCATAAGTAATTGAAAGATTTGGTATTGTCCGATTGCCTTGCAGTACTTCATCTTAGCAGACTCTCTAACTCTGATTTTGCCATACTATAAAATTATTTTTGACAAAAGATTCAATTTAACTGATAATCCCCATATCAATCTTCTGAAATAGATTACTACGGATTATTTTAGAACTGTGATAGATAAGTTAACATATGACCCTGTTAATTGCAAACAAATTACGGATTTTCAGCAATAAACATATCACAATTTACCTTAAAATCCGTGTATTCTATTTAAATACATGTATTTCAGAGTCACTTAATAATTACAGGTATTTCTGACCGGTCACCATTTTTTTAGAATACTTTATTAAAAATTCAAACATTTAATTTTATAAATGGAATTTATTTTGTACTTTCATAATGATAATTAATTTTACGGAATCTTGAATGAAATCACGTTAATAAAAGGATGAAAAAGTGGATACAAACGTTAAAACTATAATTGAACGGACTCCCTGTGTCAGTGATAACGATGAGATCTATCACAATACGTCAGAGGAAACGAACACATTTACATTAATGATTTCTGTCAACCGGAATGACAAAAAAGATATCGAGGTCATGGGGGGGACGACAAAATTCAGATATCCGCATTCCAGTATAATGAAAATTTCGTTCAAAATTTCAAAAGGGGAGAAAATTATCATACATTCAGGAGAGGGTACATCATGGTACAGCTTGACACAATTGCCTGAGTGAGTTATGATATTCACTCACACAATTGATAAATGGTGCTATAACACTGCCACGAGCTGTTCGATGCGGGATTCTTTAAGGCAGGATTAGAATGTATTCACTGAAATTAAATTCAGGACCGGTCAGTTGCTCATAAAACGCATTGGATACCAACTTTTTTACTGCGATTTCTTCACGCTGTTAATCAAACTCCCTTCAAGGACCATTTCCACCTGATATTTGCTCAGAGCATGCCCTGTATCGTATGTCATATTTTTTGTCTGATTAAAAACTTGCACTTTGTTTCCATTTTGAATGACGTTCCGTATATCCTGAATTTTTAAAACATCATCCCGGACAATTGTATCAAAGTCATCCGGATTGTTAAAGGTCAGCGGAAGAATACCGAAATTCGCAAGATTCTGCCAATGGATCCGGGCAAAACTTTTCACAATAACGGCTTTTACCCCAAGATAACGCGGTGCAATGACTGCATGTTCTCGGCTTGATCCCTGGCCGTAATTACTTCCACCGACGATAAACGAGCCTGTATCCCTTATTTTAAACGCTCTCTCATAATAAGTTTCATCAATTTGACCGTAGGTAAATTTACTGATTTCCGGGATATTGCTCCTGAACGGCAGCACTTTTGTACCGGCAGGAAGAATGTCATCCGTTGAAATATTATCTCTTACCTTTAAAAGCACCGGACATTCGAGTAAATCGGGGAGCGGGTCAAACGTCGGAAGCGGTTTAATATTGGGACCCTTTTCAAGTGTGACGTTTTCACCGTCATCTGACGGGGCAAGGAGCGTATGAGTGTTGATAACGATCTCGTCAGGCTCTGAAAAGTGCGGGTAGTCCATATCCAAAGTTCTCGGATCGGAGATCACTCCAGTCAATGCGGAAGCGGCTGCCGTTTCCGGGCTGCACAAATAAACCTGGTCTTCTTTTGTTCCCGATCTTCCCGGAAAATTTCTAGGTACTGTCCGCAGGCTTATTTTGCCTGTAGCAGGGGCCTGGCCCATACCGATACATCCGTTGCATCCCGCCTGGTGTATACGGGCGCCAGCATGGAGCAGTTTCTGAAGATAGCCATGGTTTATCAAATTTTCCTGTATTTGACGTGAAGAGGGATTAACATCCAATGATACCCGGTCATGCACGTGCCTGCCATCGATGATAAGGGCGGAGATCGCAAAGTCCCTGAATCCCGGATTTGCCGACGATCCGATCATGGATTGATAAATCTCTTTTCCGGCAACTTCCCGCACCGGCACGACATTTCCCGGGCTGCTTGGACAAGCAATGAGCGGTTCAAGATCGTGGAGATTAATTTCTTCATGTTCGTCATATTCGGCATTTGAGTCTGCAATCAATTCCGTCCAGACGTCTTCACGTTTATGTATCCTGAGAAATTTTCTGACAATCTCGTCCGATGGAAATATCGATGCCGTCGCTCCGAGTTCAGCGCCCATATTAGCAATAACATGACGATCCATTGCCGAAAGATTCTCAAGGCCCGGACCGTAATATTCAATTATTTTACCGACCCCTCCCTGTACATCATGGCGGCGAAGCATCTCGAGGATCACGTCCTTCGCACTTACCCATTCCGGAAGTGAACCGGTTATCTTCACACCCCATATCTTCGGCATCGTGACATAGAACGGTTTCCCCGCAATTGCCATTGCGACAGCCAATCCGCCGGCACCCATCGCCAGCATACCTAACGACCCGGCAGCACAGGTATGGCTATCGGACCCGAGAAGTGTTTTACCAGGTGCGCCAAAATGTTCCATATGAACCGGGTGGCTCACGCCATTACCCGGCCTGCTAAACCAGAGTCCGAATTTTTTACATGCTCTCTGTAGAAAAAGATGATCATCCGGATTTTTAAAATCGGACTGTATTACATTGTGATCTATGTATTGTGCGGAAATCTCGGTTTGCGCCTTCTTAAGCCCCATTGCCTCCAACTCAAGCATGACCATTGTTCCGGTGGCGTCTTGTGTTAATGTTTGGTCGATCCGCAGCCCAATCTCTTCTCCCGGAATCATATCCCCTTCTACAAGGTGATCATGAATCAATTTCTGCGTTACATTTTTTCCCATTAAATATTACTCCCCTCTAAAATGATAGATCTTGAATGAAATGGTAAGGCATGCATTTTACATTTTCAATGTTTTCTTTTTCCTCAATGTTAATCCGGAAGTAGATACGCGTATGTGATAACACGGCGCTGCATGAGAAAAAATGGGAGCGCCGCTTAATTATTTCTATACGAATAGTTCTCAAATATAATTCAGGAAACATAGTATTGCTATGATTATTTACGATTGTAATCTGCCGTCACCGGTCTGCCACAATACATTACCGGTTCTACATTATAAAAAATAGAAGCTCGTTTTGTTTGAGATCATTATTCAATACTTCGACTACAATGGATGATAATTCATGCATCCTAAATGGTTTCTGCAAGAAACTTTTTACTCTTATTCGCAACTGTCACTATGACCGGGTTTTTGTAAGAAAAGCGACCTGAATCTACGCACTATTTCCTTACGCAAATGTGGAAATTTCCTCACCCGGTATGAGGTATTTCCCCGCCGGACCCTATTGTCACAGGGAATAAACTATTAAAATTGTAGAGTGCAGGTTTCACTTTAAATTTTACAGGGGAATAATGACGCCAAACTGATGCAATACTTTTGATTTTCAATAAAAACGCGATGCCGTTAATTGGTAAATTCTTCGAGCGTGGACAGGTTTGGCGCCCTCATTACTTTCGCGACTGTCTGTTCATAAACTTCGTATAGCTGAGGCATTTTTTCCTTCAGATCGGCTCCATTTTTAATCGTCCATTCCGTATTTTCATCCTGACCATAGGACTCCTGGAGGTCCCATGCGGTGGAAATGATCCAGTAACCGAATTCCTGAAGAGAAACCCGTATCCGGCGTTCTTCATCCTCGATCCGGTCGTAGGAGCTTACGTCGTAATATCCCTTATCCACCGCCTCCAGCATGAACTGATAGAGCTGAGATTCGGTCGTAACCGCCCATTCATCGGGAAATGTGTAGTGAAGCCCTGTGTCGTTTACGTAGTGTAAAATGTGCTCAACGACCTCCATCACCTGCCGGGGTACACCTGCCATTATAACGTCGCACACGCTGTTTTCACTCCTTGTTTCATTCCATGCGGCCATGTCGTCCGGCGAAGAGAAGCGGTCTCTGCTCTGATAAAGAGGAATCAATGCTTTGTACCTGTACATATTCCTTATAACCTCCTGCTGCAACGCTTCATCGATATCCCCGCTTCGCGAAAACACTTCTGCTATCGTTTTTCCGACCCTTCTCATAAAATCATCGGAGATATCGTCCCTGCCGGCCAAAGTCAGGCCGCGAGCCGTGAGTTTTTTTGTGAAAGGTTTATAGTCGTCTGTCGGAACGATGAAGCTATCCATATAGAGATCGCCGGGAACTTCACCCGCCTGCGACAGCATGATACAGCCCCCGTAATGGGTTTTCTCCGTATCGGTCGCTACCGATTCACTCTCTCCCGAGCCACATGAGCCCAAAAGAAACGTCATAGAAAAGATTGTACATAGTACCTGTCGTGTAGACATATTACAGCCTCCTTCATTGAGTTTATATATAAAATTCTACTATACTATTATGGATTACTCGTAGATATGTGAAGCCAATTTATTCTATGATGAAAAGTATAGTAATCGGAAAGAAAAATTAAATCAGTTCATGTAAAAGGACCTGTATCTGGGGAGCGGATATTCAGGATCCCATTCATAGTATTCCCCGCCTATTCACGAATTTTAGTGAAAATATAACAGTGAATTTTTGTAATGCAAGCAGTATATTTCATATTCACAAGGTAACAAAGATTACATAACAACCGACAGTAATTACTATATGGAATACAAACCTGGAAAAATATTTATTATATCCACGCTGAAGAAATATTTTTTTTTGCTGATCATGTACATTGGACTACCCTGACAGGTTTACATGTCATGCGGCTCTATTGCAACAATTTTGGGGAATATCGATCCGGTAACCCCTACCATTGGTTCGGTAGTAAGCCATACGGTTCGTCCTTCAATATTTTTCATGTCAATACCATCAATTGATCTCGAATTTTTCAACTCCGGTCTGATCTCAGAAATAATGCTGAACAACTCGGATTCCAGCGTGAACCGTGTACCGGTTACCAGGCACAAACTCTTTCCAGTGTGTTCACTTTCATTTGTTAACGTGAAGGATATTTTCACACCTTCACCGCCCGGCGCCTGGACTTCTGTAATAAAAGACACCATTGCCGGATATCTTCCTTTCGGAGGAAAGTAATTTTCATCCTGCACTTTCACTTCACGTAGAATTTCTTCAATGGGAAATGTTGAATTGCGGTAATTCCCGTCCGGCAGCACCGAGGGGATCATATACTTCGGGTCGGTCAACAGGGCATAGATGGATGGATCGCCATTTTCCACTTTTTCTTTCGTGTTCAGGGGCCATTCACTGCTCATGCGTACCGCCCGCCCGGTGAGATCCTGCGCTCCCATAAGAGAGGTGATAGTCCAGTACATGTACTCGTCGATCTGGCAGCCGTACCGGCACGATTCGTCATAATAGTTATACCAGGAGCCTTCGGGGTATTGTGCTGGAATGTCCTCGAAATGCCCGCCTCTCGCCAAATCGACCGCAAAAGCAACCTTTGATCCGGGTACGGGGCCAAACACCGAAGGATACGCATTGCCGAATCCATGACGTGTTATCAGATGAAGGGTTTCCTCCCATAATCCGTCGAATGTGCCTTCGGTTAGAGCGTTCGGATTCGATTCATTAGCAAAATTATCGTGATACACCCCGTCGGGGAATGCGTAATGCAGGTCCTCATGAATCGCCTGCCATTCTTCTCCCGAATCTTTCGTCATTATGAGAAAAGCTTTTTTCCCGACCAGAGCGTCAACGACAAGCTGGTTATCAGGAACTCCGTCTTCGTCGTTATCCAGAAATTCAGCCAGAACATTTGCCGCATGCAGTAATTTTTCATCAGGCGCGGCCGGAGTTGCATAAAAATGAATGCCGAATACCTCAATATGTTTGGTAAAAACCGGAACGTCCGTGCTGTCTGAGCTGCCCGGGAAACAGCCACTGAGCAAAAAACTTATAAATACGAACCATAACGTTGAAAGCACTTTCATACTGCCTCCAAGTATACAAAACAATACTTTAACCGCATTCAATACTGACATTTTCGGGCACGTGACAAGCGTAAAATATTTCTGAATATTCAAAACACATAAACTGTGAACGCGTAGACAAAATAATAGACATTACTTATTGTAATAAACCCTCTCCATCTCTGTCCATCCGGTCGATCCGGAAAGCGGTGTCTGCATCGGGTCAGCGACTTTCAACCATTCAATGTTTCTCGGTTCCAGGGCGAGATTTGCCATGTCGCGTTCAAAGTTTCCCCCCGTATATTCATAATAACCGAATTCGTACCATTTGTCTTCGATCTGACTGAGATATATTGAAAAATTATGCATATTATACTTTGTTAAAAGGTCCCGTACGCCCGGGTAAGAATCTGCATGCAGTCTCTTGTATTCCTTGATCATTTCCGGTTTAATTCCGGTGACCATACCCACACGTTTTACGTTATTTATCTCATGCTGCCCGTTCCCATTACTTGATTTTTCACCGTTATCTGTATCCCGTGTACACATCAGGCCCGAAATCGACACGAAAACTGTCAGGAAAAAAAGGTGTACTGCTTGATGAAGTTTCATTGTATTCCCTTTCCTTTCAAAAACATCTCGTTTATTTTGATTGCATTCATTGTATCGGCTATCTTGCTCTATCAACATCTAGTACAACGACGGAATCAACTGGATCCCGCGCACGGATGATCCAATGCGTGTCCAATTTTGCTCTCCTACTTTGCTGTATATATGGATATAAAATATAAATGAGTTTTGCTGTCCAAGGTTATTTTCCTGGTATATTGACTTGAATTGCAACCGGGATTTAAAAGTCGCACAATCGCCATTTTATAGTAATGTACGACTATTAATCCATACTATAAAACTGTCGGCGATTGCTCAGATTTCCGAGAATACTATTAAAATTGCCATGAATTAATAATTATGGGAGAGCGCTCCATATCATATTCGGACTATTCGGGTAAAAAATCAAGCGATACTTTCAGTTTTTCCGTGACTTTTTTGATAACTGTGCAGTTGGATTGTTTGCTGCCGGATAAAAGTTCAGAATTTGAATTTTTGTGACACAAGACCCTGCGAATACTATGAGTTTCTTATTGATATACTGTGAATTAATGTTATATTTTGTACTACTTCTTTTTTTAAATAAAAAATTCACACCTTGATAATGTCACTCGTATAAAACGCTATTGCAAATGGAGGCAAAGTATGCATAATAAAATCCCCCGAATGAAAGCGGCGCTTGCAGTCGCCCTATTTTTTTTCGTATCTCCTTTTTTCAATGTGAGTTATGCTCAGAAACCCATTGTAACCGACGAATTCGACCGTTTTTTGGTGACTAAAGCTACGAAAATAGGCGAGGTTATCGGCAGTATCGAGCTTGTATTCCCGAATGAAAAAAAGACCACCTGGAGTCTCGTGCAGCCAGTTCCAGGAGGTGACCGGAGGAACTATCTGAAAGAAGGACAGCTTGATGCAACGAAGATCGTCGAAATCGATCAGGAGACCGGCGAACTGAGACTCAAGGCCAACCCTGCCGAAGTCCCGGCCAACTATTATGCAGAAGTACGCGCCTCCAACAGCGACGGGTGGATGGAGCAGGTACTCATTATCATAACCAAGGAAGAGACCCCGAGGAATGAAGATGCCCTGAACATTTTCACGCAGCGGCGAGAAGGCGGAGGAATGGGCTTCTATGCTACCGAAAGAGTCGACCCCAAAAAGATCGAGTATGCGGCAAACGTCGCCAATGCACTGCTTTCAAAAGACAGAAGAGGATCCGGGAAGATCACCGAGTACGTTAAACAGGGAAATTCGGTCATGACGCTTTTCTATACATTCGAAGAGCGCAACACCGCGATCAGCTTTTACATGCACAGGAGGAGCCTGGGCATACGGACGCAGGACCTCGAGGACGAGGAGATAATCCCCGACTATTTACGGCTCGGCGGACCGGAAGGAATTCGACGCGACGCATCAGTTGAAGAGATTACTCATCGGATCCACGGCAGCGGTATCATGAAAGCTTATCCCGGCGTTCAGGAGCGGCTTGAAGCAGGGGTAAAAAAAGCCATACAGCGCGGTTTTTACCGCCCTCAGGATGGGCTGCCTGCCAATTCTTTCAGTCATGAATATCTGACTTTCGGCCTTGATATTTTTTACGGCGTCCGCGGAAGACGGTCATTTGACGGCATGCCGCTGACTCCCGAAAACCTCAAGATCATCGACCCGGAACTACACGATATCCTCTCATTTATATTTCCGACCCGGGAAGAGTTCTTCAAGGAGATGGGCTGGGAGGATGACATATAATAAGGATATATAATCAAGGAAGGATATGACAATCAAATTTGATATGATCGGGTTGTTTGTGAAAGACCTTCAGACGACGGTTGCGTTTTACAGGGACGTTATCGGCATTGAGACCGAGTGGAACGGTGAAGGGCCCTATGCCGAGTTTAATCATGAAGGGATCAGGTTTACATTGTTTGAACGGAAAGAACTGCCAGGTCTGCTTGGACAGGACCCGTCGTATCCGGATGGATTGAACGGCACATTCGAACTCGCCATCGATCTCCCTGTATTTGAAGATGTCGACCGGGAATTTGCACGGATCGTGAGCGCCGGAGGCAAACCGATCTATGAACCCCGAATTGAACCGTGGGGAATGCGGTCATCAATGATAGCCGATCCGGAAGGCAATCTAATTGAGGTCGGTTCATGGAACAACGGGAAAAAATGATATGGAGTAACCTTGTGTAATGATTAGCAAGATAGCATAATAAATTGGTACGAAGCTCAGATAATGAAAAAAGGGCTGTTATAGAATATAATGACAGCCCTTTTCCGTTCGATATAAATTTTGCCTGTCGGACAGATTGAGGTCATTGCAAACCGAGAAACTTCGCAGGATTTATCTTGCTCATCCTATCGACCTCGTCTTTCGTAAAACCCTGCTGCAGGAGTTTATGTATAAAGAAGATCATACCATCGGTGTGAATAGGATTCAACTCCTGACCAAGGTCGGTTGAAATGATCGCATTGTCTGTCCCGACAGCCCTGATGTACGAAACCATGGTTTCGATCGGCATCCCCCCGTCCGGCTTTGCTATGCCTGTATCCGAGGGCAGCAAAGGGTTGATACAGTATTCCAGATATGCTCCCAGTCGCGCGGCTTCGACCTGCTGCTCAATTGTCATTCCCACAGCCGGTGTGAGCGGGTGGGTCACTATTATACGGTCGACGCCCACGGCCTTCGCTTCACGAATCAACAGTAGCGACTCTTCCGGACTTGAGTGCCCCGTAGCGAGGGACAGGTCCTTTTGGGCCATCAGCTCCAACACTTCCCGCACTTCAGGAAGGAGTTGGCCATTGCGGCTGACCGGTACAATATTGGAACCTGGTCGTCCCATGTTAGCATAATGTTCCGAATCCCACGTCGGCATCCAGACAACACGGCCATACCCGCCCGTCATAAGGGACATAATCTCCACTGAATTTGGATTGATCCCTCCGACGGTATTATTCAACACGATACCGCCGTAGGCCCCGATACCCGGAACGGCCCGGTTGACAAGATAAGCCAGCGAGGCAGTTTGGGTAAAGTGGTTCTTGAACAGCAGCGCCCGCATACCGTACCGCCGGGCAGTGCGTGCCAGCTCAATTGCATCTACTGAACGCGGACCACTGTCCGGTGTCGTATGGACATGCACATCGATAACACCCTTAAGTTCGGCGCTGGTCTCTTCCCAGAATTCAGTTTGAGCATGTCCAGAACCGGCATTGATCACAATGGGCAAAAAATAGAACGTGAGTATTGTCGCAAATCGAATTTTCATTATTGTACCATTTAAGTTAGATAATCAATTTTACAAATTTCCCGGAGCGCAAATTTGACGTTACTGTATAATTATAATTTCTTTGTTTACAGGATATAAAAATTCAACTCCTTTTTCAGTGACGATAGAGTTGTCTTCAAAATTAATACTCATCCTTCTACCGAGATCAGGAACCCAGGTATTAACAACAAACTCAAAGGAAAAAAGATTATTCTGCTGAATTTTGAAATGGGCGCGACCCGGGCGAAAGGGGGCAATAGACATACCTTCAGCTATCTCACTGTTGCCCGTATTGCCCACGGCATGGAAGTCGAGCGTGAAACCGGATTTTTCAGAATCTCCGAATGCATTCATTGTATCTCTCTATACAGCGATCTGTCATCGCCTGGCATATAAACATATCCTTCGGCTTCGAGGTTACGAATCATTATTTTCATCGTTTCTCCGGCAGTTTGACCAACCTTTAAGGTTTTCTCAAGGATATCACGTGCTCTCTGCCCGCGCTCCCACGCATGCTTTATTCCATCGGGAACATCGTTTTCTCCTTCCCTGAGTATATAGCCATTTCTCTTATAATCCGTGCCGAAATTCAGATATCTCGTTCCAAAATCCCAGGACAAAAATTGTCCCCGTTCATAAGTCCCTCCCCTCCTGCCGCCCGGCGCAGTCGGCCCCGAAGACAGGGTGATAAGCCCGCGCTCCAAAAGCTGATCCTGAACCCACCAGCCAAGTTCTTCCTGTGTGGTAACCCCGGGCACGATCCTGCTGTACGCCTCTTCCATGAGCAGTCTCTGCATCTCACATAGTTTTGCATAGGCCTGGATCTCAGTTTGAACTCTCCTCACACGGAAAAGGGTTATCACATTCTCCGCAGAAACCAGCCTTTCGGCATATTTATCACCGATCAGTTTAACAAATCTTTTGTATGCGGAATGTGTGATACCGTCAGACGATGGAAGCCAGTCGGAATAATTAACCGCGATGCGCCGCGGGTCGCGCTCTGCAACAAACTGAGTTACATCTTTTTCAGAATCGAAAATGTCATAGATATCTCTGTCGCCGCGTCCGCCAAGGACAGCACGTTCAATCCGGTCGCCTCCCCGGTCGGTGAAAATGAAAAATCCCAGAGTGTCATCCACCGTCCACGAGGCATTGCCGCCAAGATCCAATTCAAGCACATCGGGATTACCTTGCTGCATTACATGAATCCACATGTCTATATCGTTGTCCCGCAAGGCTCCGGGCAGAACAAGATCGAACTTCTCTTTGCGAATCAGTTTCATCATTTCGTACCGCGCACGCGCTTCCTGAGCAAAAACATCATCTCCTTGAAGCAAGACAGCCACCAAAACCAAAGCCAGAAATAATCGTCGAATATTCATTGCGCTCTCTCCTTCTATGCACTATAAAAGTAATTTATGACCGGAAAAAATCGTTTGCAGCATTTATGTATAAATTTGAAATAGTGTAATGGAAAAGACCTTTCAATGTCTTAAAAGATTCTTTTGAGGAACAGAATTCGACATCACAATCTAACTCAGTATATCACATTTGTCACTTTATTGACTGTAAAGTTTTGATCGAGTCGCCGTCTTTCCTGAAAATAATGTTTTTGATAGTTTCATTCACCGTTAATTTTGCGTCGCCTATTTCCACCACGACCCCAGGATAGGCTTTCTCTTTTACTTTTACAAACGCATTCTCAAACTTCAAGCGTTCTTCATCTATCTCTTTTTTAATAGTTGCAAGTGTTTCGGACTCTTCTATCAGCTTTTTCTTTATTTCGAGAATTTTGCTGTATTGTGCCTGATCTTTATCGGGCAGTGTTTTTTTAATTTTTTTTAACTGCTCGAACCTGGCAAGCATACAGTCAATCTTTATCGTATTCGCTTTGTTATTTTGACTGTCGACTTTGTACTGTTCCATTTTTTCTCTGATCTCACGTTTCAGACCAATGCATAGCACCGTTTTTTTAAATGCATCACTACCGGCGCTCTGAACCTCTATGGAATCACTTGCTGCAATCGAACCCCCCACTACTCCTCTTTTACCCATGACAAATATTTTCCCGTCTACCTCTACAGAACAATGAAGCAGTGAATCTGATACTTTGACATCACCCCCGGCATAGATTTTTTTATTTTCCGCAAACTCTATAACAGCATCGCCTTGTGTTGTCAATTCTCCTTTACCGTAGCCGACAAATCCACCCTTTAGAATTACGTTCCCCTGTGAATCAATTAATGCATCCTCTACAATTTCTTTGACTGTTATATTTCCTACTGCTTTCACAACAAAACCTGCCTTAACACCACCCTTAATAATGACGGATCCATTGAAATCTATGTTTCCCGTCTCAAAATCGACATCGTTTTCAATTATTATTACCTGTTTCCCATTCACTCTGTTGTTTTTTACCGTAACCACTCCATCAATCGACGCAATAACTTGATTCGGATTTTTATCAGATTTTTCAGAGTTCTTACCGATTGGGAGTTCAATAGGGTCATATTGTATTGCCGCTATCACCTCACCGGTAACAGATATTCCATCTTGTCCTTGTTTGGGCGGAAAAATTTCTGCGAGAACCAATCCTTTCTTAACCTGAATTACATATCCCGTTTGTTTAAAATCCACCCGGGCCTTTTCTTTTTCCCGACTATTGGCAATATTTTCACGTTTAAAAAGGTATGAGACTTTGCCTTTCTCTCCGTCGATGGCAGGTTTGCCTTCTGCAATCAAGATTTCCTGATCACATTTCGATTTTGCAAACACATCCTCCAGAACTTCGTTCTTAATCATTTGCTGAGATATTTTATTTTGTGAGAGAATCTTTTGCGCCTCCTCAACTGAAGGCATGTTCCCTTTGGGGGTCTTGCTTATCTTTAACCAACATTGCAATTTGTCATCAGACAATTTGATTTCAACGTATTGAGCGGAATCATTGTTTGCAACACCCTGATCTTTTGAGGATTCGGGTTTCTTATCATGCAGAGCGTTTTGTTGCCCACTATCCATCATTGCTTTCCGATTGTATTGTTGTGTCATATAAATAGTAAGGTTTGAATTTTTATTTTACAAGTATTTTATTTTTGCCTGTTCTATTCTTCCTACCTTTTTCTTGCAATATTCATATCAGAAGTTTCTTTAAAAGTGACCGGCGTATAGTTTTTATTGACGACGTTCATAAAAAACTGCTATAACAACAGTACTTACCAATCTGAATATGTAATTATTTTATTACTGATTTTTTTGAAATATGTGATTTTTATCTTGACATAGATATTTTTATTTGCCATTTTAATGTCCAATATTTGAAAAAGTACTGTTATACAGCCATATATGACCTTGTCTACACTTAGTCTTTGCATGTTGTTAATGCCCATTGCACTGACTTTGTTTTATACCATTCAACAAAAAAAGAAACTATAATGGGATTAATAACTTTCGTTTTACAAACTGAAAGGACGGTGATGAATAACAACTAATGCATTTTATATTTTACTGGTTGTAATATGTTGTTTCTGGCTCTCAGGTGCAAATAAGCGAATATCAATGCAGTATCCGGGCAAAAAATGTAAGCCGAATGCTGTGGAAAAGGTTCAATGTACTAAAGGAGATCGATTATGAGTAAAGTATTTATTTTTGGATTATTATTTTTAATCCTAATACTCGCTATGCCTGCTATTGCGCAGGATCATAGCGGGACAATTACCGACGCCGACAACGGTGATCCCCTAGTCGGCGCAAATGTGCTGATCGTGGGTACAAACGTCGGTTCGTCGACAGACGTTGACGGGAACTTCTCGTTCAGGTATAGCACTGATGATGACTATACGATCCAAGTCAGTTTCGTCGGGTACAGGACCGCTGAGCAGATGCTCTCGCCGGGCGACAACACAACAAACCTGGATTTCGATCTGGGGCTTGACCCGTTTGGAACGGATGAGATCGTTGTGACGGGAATCGCGTCCAGAACATCGAAAGCGGTAGCTGAAGTAGCTGTAGCCCGTGTCAGCATGACTGAAATCGCCGACAGAGCGGACTACGGCAGTTTATCATCGATGGTCGTGGGTAAGGTTGCCGGTATTGACGTGCAATCGGCTGACGGTACGCTCGGCGCCCCCTTCCGTTTTCAGATTAGAGGCGGAGGCGGCCTGCACGGGGATGCCCAGCCGATTATCATTATCGACGGTGTCCGTACACAGCAGGATATCTTTCAGCCAAGAGCGGGAGATTACAACAGCCTCATGAACGTTTCCACGATTAACAACCTCAATGCCGAAGAAATAGAATCGATCGAAATCCTCAAGGGCCCTGCCGGGGCGGCATCGTACGGGACAGACGGTTCCAATGGTGTTGTGCTCATAACCACAAAAAGAGGTAAATTGGGTTCGGCAGACGCCAAGAACTATACGATCAATTACAAAGGCACGCTCGGCTGGAACGAAAAGGAAAGAGAATATACCGATAGAGATGTCCGGTCCTTCCAGGAGGTGAATGATACGTTCAGAAAGGGAATAATCCAGAAAAACAGTTTCAATATTTCCGGTGGGTCCGATCGTGTCCGATACTTCACCTCGTTTGACAAACAATTTATAGAAGGCCATCTCCGGAGAGCATCCGAGGACAGGACAAATTACCGGGTGAATCTTGATATATACCCAAGTGAAAATCTTGACGTCAGTGTCGCTGCGGGATACTTCCGGGGTGAGCTCGAGCATAATGATGGTAGGGAGTTCAATAGAGCCAGAGGCCGTCGTAATCCATTTGACGCCTCTCAGCCTCGCAATACCCGTGAATATTACGAGCAGTTCGCCGAGCATGTGAACACCAATCATTTCACCGGTTCTTTGAACCTTAATTACCGGCCGTTCTTGAATGCCAGCAACAGACATTTGAGAGGACTGTCCGGAAGGTTCACCGTCGGTCTTAATGACCGTGATGATGTAAGCAAGTTTTTTCAAACTCCCAGTGAAGAATTTGAACTCCTGGGGCAAAGGCATTTAAATCGAGGCAATATACAGAATACCACCTACACCGGGGATGTCCGGTATGATTATAACTTCTGGGGTATAAACGCATCGGGTACTGCCGGAGCGCAGCTTTATGATAACAGGAGGGATAGTTTTACCGCGAGAACCGATGAGTTCGTGACCGGACTGATCTCTACGCTCAACGCAGGAGATAGCATTGACCGGGGCAGAGGCCGTTTTAGTGAAACAGCCTTCCAGGAGCGGAAAGCCGGTATATTCACCGAACACAGCTTTTCGTATGACAATACTTATTTCTGGTCGACGATGCTTCGCAGGGATTACGTCAGCGCTCTGAAAGTAGGGCATAAAGCGATCTATTATCCGCGGTTCAGCGCATCGATCCGGTTAGACCGCTTCGAAGCGATTCCTGATTACTTCCAGATGTTGAAACTTCGTGGCGCGTACGGCGAAACGGGCATTCTGCCGGGACGTATCGACGCGATACCACAGTTGTATGGAACACGAAATACCCCGTATGGTGTTGGCGCCACCCTTGTTGACATCGGCAATCCCGATATAGAGCCGGAACGTCTCCAGGAATTTGAGATCGGCCTTGAAGCCGAATACAGAGGTTTCCTGGCGGTTGATTTTACGTACTATCGTACGCGTTCAACTAATTCAATATTCGGAATTTCGCCGGCTACGTCATTAGGCACCGGCGGTGGAGGCGAAGGCGGGAGAAGATTCAATGCCAATATAGCCGAGATCCAAGGACATGGAGTTGAATCGCAGACCTCACTCTTCTTTAACGGCTCTCAATTTGGCGGCTGGTCTTTCAACTTTACCAATATTACGCAATGGTCCGGGAATAAAGTGTTGGATTTAGCCGGTAGCGAACCCGTAGTCTTTCACGGCACCTGGGTGATCGAGGAAGGATTTGAAAGAGGATGGGCCCGTCCGATCAAAGGCCAGGGAGCGGTATTTACTACTGCGGACGACCCGGCAGATGGTGACCACCCGGCAGGCGCGGGATATTACAAAGACATCTTTAAAAACGAAATCCCGCAAAATACCGGACATATGTTTCCGCCATGGACCGGCAGTCTAAGCTCCAGTATCAGTGTAGGCCCTATCTCTGCGTATGCCATGTTTGAGTGGAAATACAATTTCTTGCAGCTCCAAGATACGCTCGTCGATCATACAGGCCCTGCCGGCGATGGACTCGGCTCGGTCATCCTGCATTTTGACCAAATACGTGAAGAGCTGCAGCTCGAAGAATTTGGCTTAATCCCGGAAAATGAGGAATTACAGCCGAACACTCCGGAATATATAGCCGCGGCGAACTGGTGGGCAAAATGGGGAGACCAGGTTGATGAGAACAGCCTGAGACGCGCCGACTTTTTTAAATTCCGTGAGCTGAACGTCTCCTATGATGCCAAAGGACTGATACCCGGGCTTGGTTTGGAGAATTATATTTCGGGTCTGTCGTTTGGAGTCAGCGCCCAAAATCTCTGGACCCTGTACCACAATAACTTTCGCGGGCTGATCAGTCCCGAGACGGTGAGAAATATTTTCCGTAATATTCCTGACAATGTGGCCAGCGGAAAATCAATTCCACCACTGCAGTCAATAACATTTTACACTAGGTTCCAGTTATAAATGTTTAACGTAATATGAGGATTTATAATAATGAAAAATAAAATTATACTACCACTAATCATTCTCGTTCTGGCAGCGGCTCTCCCCTCGTGCAGTGGTTTTGTTGAGAATATCAGTCCGCTTATCGACCGGGTGGAAGACGTGAGGCTCAACGATGCAACTCAGGCGCAGTTCGTTTTGAGAGGAGTTAAAGGAGCATTCTTCCGGATGTGGACTGATGAGAATCCCGGAACTGCATTAATGGGTGATGTAGGCGTATTTGACACCCGTGTTCATCAATCGGTCTTTACTCAAAACGAGGACCAGACCCTTGGAACATATGTGTTTCGCTCAAATGAGAATAAATACAGTGAATACCATGAAGCTCGCTTCTCGGCAATCGAGATGCTCCGGAGAATACCGCTCATGTTGGATACCGGGACGATTGGAGATCAACTGCTGAAAGACATGATGTTCTGGGGTAATTTCGTTAAAGGATATTCCGAACTTACAAGTGCAGAAAGGTTCGGATTGAATATCAACGGGCAAAAACCCGGGAATGTAATATCCCCCGACCCGTTTTCCGGAGATGAATTCGGCGATTTCTATTCGGCGAGTAAGTTACTTGGTGAGCTTGCCATAGTAAGTTTAACCGAGGCATTAAAGTTTTCACCCTCCGCCGGTGATGGATTAGACGATGCAGCCTACGCACACAGGATGGTGAATTCATTCATAGCACGGGCGCATCTCATGAATTATACCGGCGCATATGGCACCGCGGGTACTATGCCAGTGTACATTAATGCGGCGGCCGCCGTGACTGCCGCTAATGCCGGTCTGGTGGCAGGCGATTCCCCGTTTGAATTGATCGTTGGTCCTGGATTTACGAACCGATACTGGCAAGATATGGGGAGACCGGGTAATCACCAGCATAATATCGATTCGCGATTCGCACGATACATACTGGCTGACCCGAAAGAAGGAGAGATAGTCAATAACTTTAGAAATAGTGATGTTGATGTCTTGACCAATTTTGCGGCAGCCGTTATCTCAGGCAGTACAAGTGATGCTAATTACCCGGTGTATGATCTTTCCGCAGGGTTCTCTCTGGCAACTATTCCTGCATCGGGCGCTGTAAATGTGCATGGCGTTGCAGTCCCCGCAGGCGCTCGATTGGAAGGAGAACCGGGTAATCGCGGGAACTTTAACGCTGATAACCCGCGGCAAGGAGAGTCTGGACGTTTAGGGCTGACAGGAACCCAGACTGCGCGTATTCAGCTTCGTGAATCATTTTCCGGTCCCACTTTTATGGATGCTTACAGAAGTGACGGCTTTTGGCGTTATGCACCTGGAATTCAGGCCCGTCCCGATCAACTGGCGACAGCCTACGGACAGGATAAATATAATATCCGGGAACAGAATATAGTTCTGATAGATTGGCAGGAAATGAACCTGATCAAGGCTGAGGTACTCATTAGCACTGGCGATATGCAGGGTGCGCTGGACCTTATTAACGTGAACCGTGCTTCTCATAATCTGGATGTTGTATTATTAGCCGATATGCTCGCATTCGATCAACCGTGGAGCGGCGCATATGACATAACCGGTGCTCTCGGTTTCCTCATTGTAGAGCGGGACAAAGAGCTATTTCTGCGATCGACCAGGATGTATGATCAATTCAGATTCGGTATCTTCCACTTGCCTATCGGTACTGACTGGCCCTATTTTCCTATACCCCAGGGTGAGATAGATACTAATCCGAAAATTCTTCCTTCACGCTAATGTTGTCGTTACGAAGATTTGCCATGATTCCGAAAGTATGGTCAAACTGAGTCTTATATGTGAGTAGGTGTGAATAATTGACGCACAATGAAAATGACATTTGCCAGCAAGGTCATTTTCAACGAGGGAA
The DNA here is from genome assembly GCA_965240425.1 of bacterium. Classification (GTDB taxonomy): domain Bacteria; phylum SM23-31; class SM23-31; order SM23-31; family SM23-31; genus CBDFMG01. The sequence goes on along the minus strand of OZ251221.1, from coordinate 3,370,257 downwards.
CATGGTTTAATAAAAGATGCTCCGTTAGAAATGGCGGAGCATCTTTTATTTTGGCTGATAACAGTTTATTCTTACGTGATTATCCTGAGTATCTTACCCCGAACTCATTCATTTAAATAGTTTATGTATCTATCCTTGTATCTGTATGTATTATTTAGTATAGTTTATATGATTTTATATTTGAAGACTGAACAATTATGGTCTGTAGAAAGAAGACCGAAATAGAGAAGGAATAAACCGCCATGTCAAACAAAATGCAACGCCGTGAATTCATGGAGTTGATGGGTACGGGAATTATTTCGATGACCCTGCCCCAATGCGTTTCCGAAAGAGCCGGGTAAACAAGACCCAATATACTCTGGCTCAGTATCGAAGACATAAGTCCCGACCTTGGATGTTATGGAAATAATGAAGTTTTTACTCCGAATATAGACCGGTTCGCACAAGAAGGTGTCAGGTTCACCAATGCTTTCACCTGCTCTCCCGTTTGTTGCACCGAACAGGTCTTCTATCATTACCGGAATGTATCCCCCGTCGATCGGTTCACATCACATGCCGACGAGGCATGTCTATCCGAAATCAATGCAGCACATTGACTATGAAACAGTCCCGCCACCGTATGTTAAATGTTTTACGGAGTATCTACGGGCTGAAGGATATTACTGTACGAACCGGGACAAGACAGATCATCAATTTAAAGCGCCGTTGACCGCCTGGGATGCAAATACGGATGAAGACCGAACGTGGTATATGAATGATTCCGTTCCCCTTGATTGGGACGGTAGAGCGAAAGGGCAGCCGTTTTTCACCGTTATTAACCTGCACGGTACACACGAAGGTGAGATCCGTCGTGCCCGTGACAAGGAACCTGAGAAAGACCCGAACAGCGTGACCATCCCCCCTTACTATCCCGATACACCTGTTGTGCGCAGAGATTGGGTCAGATACCTGGACGGTATTGAAAAAATGGACCTTCAGGTCGACGCTATTCTCAAGCGATTAGAGCGTGACGGTCTTTCTGAAAACACCGCTGTATTTCTCTGGAGCGATCATGGGCGGGGACTACCCCGTGGAAAACGGTGGATATACGATTCAGGCATTCATGTCTCTCTTATCGTACGGTTACCTGGAGTCTTAGAACCGGGAACTGTCAATAACGACCTTGTCAGCTCAGTAGATTTTGGCCCGACCGTTCTTTCCGTTGCGGGTGTAGAGGTCCCTCTCTACATGCAGGGACAGCCGTTCCTCGGAGAACAAAAAGCAAGACCGCGTGATTACATTTTTGCGCACCGTGACCGCATGGATGAAGCGTATGACATGATTCGCTGTGTACGGGATAAGCGGTACAAATACATCCGGGATTTTCAGCCCGAGAAACCCTATGCACAGCACATAGAATACATGGATAAAACACCGACCATGCAGGAATGGCGGAGACTTGCCGCGGAAGGCAAACTTGAAGGGCCACAAAAGCTGTTCTTTCAGGACACGAAGCCAAAAGAAGAACTGTACGACACTCAGACCGACCCGCATGAGATCAATAACCTTGCCGGAGACCCTGATTATAATGACCTGATTGAGAGGATGCGCAGCGCACTCGATACATGGATGATCGAAATCAATGACCTCGGGCATATGCCGGAACCGGAACTTATAGAAAGAATGGAACCCGGAGGAATTCAGCCAAGGACTTCAGCGCCTGTAATATCGCCGATGGGCGGGACCTATGCCGGTTCTGTTGCCGTAATTCTCTCCTGTTCAACTAGAAGGCGCATCGATCGCCTACACCACCGAAGAAGGAGATGATCCACACTGGTTTCTTTACACGGGAAAAATAATATTACCCGGGACCGTCAAGATCAGAGCCCGCGCTATACGGATCGGTTTTGAAGAGAGTCCGGAAATCCAGGCTGATTTCAAAATTACGTTATAATGATTTAACCGGGAAATAAATTATGGTTACAAGGAGACCATTACTTGTGTCGTCAGTGATGCTCATTCTGATGACATTCACCATCTCGTACGCACAGGATTTCGGCATTAAATCTGTCGAGGATAGTAAAAACGTGTTTTCTCTCCTGGAACGGGCGAAGCTTATGAACCGTCTTTTGAAATTGAAGCAGATAACCGTCCTGCCGGAAGTCATGAGGCGCGGCGGGATCGACATGTGGATAGTCCGCAATAATGAAGTAGCTTTTTATCTTGCGTTATTGCAATCGGAAGAAGACGGTCTTGTCAAAAGAATGCCCCCATTCCTTATTTTTTTTGACAGAGGTGAAGAAGCCGGAATTGAATGGCTGTCAGGCAGATTTGACGATCTTGCCGGAATAATTAAAGAACGGGACCCAAATAAGATCGGGATAAATGAGAAAAACGAATGGGTGCCGTATAACTACGGATTTTCCGGGTCCGATAAAGCTGAACTGGAACGCCGTATAGGCAGAAATTACGCTTCACGGATAGTCTCTGCAAAAATGGTGAGCATCTGGTGGCATGAAGCAAGGACTCCTGAAGAGCTGAGCGTATTCAGACACGTTGTCGGTGTCGCCCACGATGTTATAGGTGAGGCCTTTTCCAACAAAGTAGTTATTCCCGATGTTACAACCACTTTTGACCTGAACTGGTGGATGAGACAAAAATATGTCGATCTTGGGATAAATGTAAGATCTCATCCCACGATAACTCTCCAGAGAAGCAGCAAAGAACGAGAAAAATATGATGACGACGATGACTATTTCAACATTCTGGATGAACGTTATAAAGTTGATCCTGCTCCGATTGAAGGGTTGAATACGGTTATACGACGCGGAGATCTGATATTCTGCGATACAGGGATAATGTATCTCGGCCTCAATACGGATATCCAGCAAATGGCATATGTCTTAAAAGAAGGCGAAGCGGATGCCCCGGAGGGTCTCAGGGAGGCGCTGCGGCATGTCAACAGATGTGCAGGACCATATCAGCGCAGAAATGAAACAGGGACGTACCGGAAGCGATATCGGATGGGTTGCTGCGGATAACGCAAAAAAAGAAGGAATCCGACCAAAAGTTTACTGTCACCCCCTCAGCTATTATTTCCGGCGTTATGGTCCTATCGGGGGATTTTTGTCGGGAGAGCCATATTATGCCGGCACATATATACACTCAGAAAGACGCCAGGAGAACCGGCGCAGAGAAGGCCCCCGGTTTGACTTGCAGGTACCGACTACATTTGAAGTAGCCAGCCCTGAATATCCGCTCCAATATAATACCGTATACGCTTTTGAAATGGATATACAATACGAGGTCCCGGAATGGGACAATCAAAATGTCATTATCTTTTCCTAAACGACTATGGCGTTCACACCGAATGGGATGGTATATCCGGGCGGCAGACAGACCGAATATTATTTGATAAAGTAAAATAATGAGTTGAACGGTGTCTTGAAATTAAGGAAAGAAAAATGCAATTACCTCGACGAGAATTCCTGAAAAAAGTCGCCGCCGGTGCCGGCGGTTTGCTTGCCGCGCCTTTCGTTCCCTACTGTGGACAACCTGACGTGAGCACGCCGAATATCATAATTATTTTTACCGATGACCAGGGTTATCAGGACCTCGGATCTTTCGGATCGCCGCTGATCAAAACCCCGAAAATCGATCAAATGGCACGGGAAGGAGTGCGGTTCACAGATTTTTACTCCTCCAATTCAGTGTGCTCCCCCTCCCGCGCTTCTCTTCTCACCGGTTGTTACCCAACTCGAGTCGGTATTCCCGATGTTCTCTTCTCCAACGACACTACCGGTCTCAACTCAGACGAGATTACGATTGCCGAACTACTCAAAGATCAAGGATATGCAACTGCCTGCATTGGGAAATGGCACCTGGGACATAAACCGGTATTTCTTCCTACACGGCACGGATTCGATACCTATTTTGGTATTCCCTACAGCAACGATATGGAAATTGACCCTACTATGGAACTTGCAGATGACATTATCTTAAACCAGGGTATGACTATCGAACGTTTGCGGACAGAGAAACCGAAAGGCGGCTGGGTGCCCCTGATGCATGATGAACTGGTCATTGAATACCCCTGCGAACAATCTACGCTGACAGAACGCTACACGAAAAAGGCATTGGAATTCATTACGGCGCACCAAAATCAGCCCTTCTTTCTCTATATTCCGCATACAATGCCCCATATCCCGCTCTATGCCTCAAAGGCATTCGAAGGTAAAAGTGAGCGTGGACTTTATGGTGACGTGATCGAAGAGATCGATTGGAGTGTTGGCGAGATATTGAATAAACTGAAAGAATTGAATCTCGATGATACTACGCTTGTAATATTCACATCCGATAACGGTCCGTGGTTGAGCGAGAAAGAGAATGGCGGTAGTGCACTCCCGCTGCACGGTGGTAAATTCGAGACCTATGAAGGCGGTATGCGTGTACCGTGCATTATGCGATGGCCTGGTAAAATTCAAAAGAATACCGTCTGCCCGGAAGTGGCTGCCACCATCGATTTACTTCCTACTCTCGCAGTCATAGCGGGAGCGGCAACTCCGGATGACAGAATAATTGACGGGAGGGACATGTGGCCGCTCATGAGCGGAGAACCTGGCGCTCTATCCCCTCACAATGCATATTTCTATTATAATGAACACAACCTGGAAGCGGTCCGAAGCGGTAAATGGAAATTACGGAGAGTGAATGAAGTCGAGTTGTATGATCTTGACACCGATCTATCAGAATCAAACAATATTGCCGAACAATATCCCGATATTGTAGAAAGGCTCACTGATATTATGGAGCGTTTTGATACAGATTTAAAAGCAAATTCACGACCGGCAGGAATAATTTAAAAGAAATAGCTGCGAGTTTATAAAGGTCGTATATTTAAATGTGATGTACTTTGTCAGAGCTTATTGGATACATTGTATTGTATGTAATTGGCTTTTGAAGTATTTTCTACTCCAAAGATGGAACGATATGCGAACTTTTATTGAATTAAGTTGATAGATAATTGAAGAAATTTCAAATAAAAGGGCTGGCTCATACGAATCAACCCATTAAATATTGAATAAAGCTCGTTAGATTTGCATCTAATTTGTCTTGAAACAAACTATGAGAGCAACCCTGACACAAGCAAATTAAAAACATTAAAAATAGCTTCTCTCCCTCGCAGATTCAGGTTCAATGGATCAGCAGTATTTTTTCGTTCGGCGGATGAAGAAATTCAACACCGCGGCTGCTGACAATGTGATTGCCTTCGATATTCAGGGAAATCGGGAAACCGGGACGCTCGGGCAGATTCACATGTACCATATATTCAAATGAGAAGAAATTGTTCTCATCGATCATCAGATGGTCGCGGTCTGACCGAAATGGCGCAGCTGAGGGACCGACAGTCTCGAGACCGCCGTTATTATTACCTTCTGAGTGGAGGTCTATGCCGAATCCCGGCTTATCTGTATTCGCGAGCGCTTTTTGAACCGTCTTGTAATCTTCATCGCCGATGTCGATAAACGGAGTAAAGATGTAGCCTGCATTTTCCAAGTCGGCAACGATTGCTTCCAACGTTGTACCGGCGGTCCTGCCAACTTTGATATTTCTCCGGATGACTGCCTGAGCTGCCATCGCTGTATCATAGGCGTACTGAATACTTTCGGGAACCTCTGTTTCCCCCCTTCCCGCATAATATATGCATTTCGCTTATAATCTGTCTGAAAGTAGTCAAGATACCAAACGCCGGTATCAAACGTAAAAAAATCCCCACGCTGCAGAACATAGTCGTTGTGATGAATCCACCACCGTACATCCGGCGGATCGATAGGTTCAGACACTGCCGAATAGAGAACCCTGGGAACACTAACACCGGTACTGTATCCACGTGTCAGATCACGCATATAAAACTGCTCTTTGATCCACCAGCCGACATCTTCCAATGTCGTTACACCGGGTGTAATAACTTCATTCGACAAGGCACGCTCGAGAATTTGACGGTGTGTTTCCAACGCGTTGGTCATTGCTGAAACTTCTCTGAGAATCCTGCGTGCCCTGAAAGATGTGATCACGTTCTCGGCAGACACGATTCGTGAAGAATATTTCGGCCCGAGGATTTTCTCCAGCTTCACATATTGGGAATGTGAAATACCATCGGCAATTGCAAGCCAATCGGATGTGTTGACTGCGATTATTTTAGGGTCACGTTCAGCTACAAAATCTCTTAATTCGTCATAGACCGAAAAATCCTGAGTTCTATAATTATATCCTTCAATTGCCCGTGAGATGTCGCCAGAGCCGTGAACGTCGATATTTTCAACAAGATCCTCCGCTGCCGAATGCTGCCCGTTCAATCCTGTCTCCCAGGTCGGTAAAGATCAAATAGCCGGACGTCGATCCAAAGTGCTGAGCAAGCGGATCGATGTCTCCAATGCGGGTGACATGGATCCGCATGTCCACCTTATTGTCGCGCATGGCGCCCGGTAGAATAAGGTCAAGTTTTTCGTTCCGTATTAGACGGATCACTTCACCGCCGGATTTTGCCGTATGTACTCCCGGCTGTGCATTCGCAAAAGGTACTGTGACCATAAGAGCAATTAAAAATATCATTACTCGACCCATCATACCATCTCCTTTTCTGATTACATAGTGATAAATGTTACGTTAAGAATCTAATTATTACATATATCCGGCTCTTCAATCACTGAATTCAATTACGCCAGTTAAGCGGTAAATATAATTATCAGATTATATGTTATTATAGCTCAATAGCTGCTATCTACTTATGCTTGCGAACAGGTTAATTCCCGTATTAAGATTTTCGCTTAGTATGGTATATGACATAACCATACAAAATTATCTTGGTAAAAATGCCGATGTTTGCCTCAATAATGGTAAATCACACACTCATAACCACCTGATTATCTCATGAAAAAATTCATATATTCAACGAATATGTATATTAAAGTGATATATTAATTACTATGAGTTAAGTAGTTTTATTACTTATGGGTATATTGCTCATCTATCTGTACAATTATCGGAATTAAATTGACAGTATTAATCTTGACTCGGTGAAACATGTCGTGGAGTATATACCCGCCCATTTTTGATGATGACACGTCCGTCACGAATGACCAGGTCTGTATTTGCAAGGTCGTCAAGGTCTACATCCGGCCTGCCGCCAACCACGAGAACATCGGCAAGTTTTCCCGGCTCTAAGGTTCCCAGCTTATCGCCCATATCGAGGATCTCTGCGCCCACTTTTGTGGCAGAAAGAAGGGCTTGGGAAATGGTCATCCCTGCCTCGACAAAAGTTTTTAATTCCCGAATATAGTTTATGGGGTGTAATTCAATTTCTTCACCATTATCGAGACTTACACCCATTGGTATCCCGGCAGCTACCATTTTACTAAGAGTTTCCATAGTTGCCGGATCCTGATATCCTGCTGCTACTGTAGGAGCTGATTGTACACCTCTTTCCACCATCATTCTGATAACCTTATCTGTTTCTCTGTCAGGACCGGTGTGCTCCACGCAGTCTAATCCCGCCTCAATAGCCCACTCAAGATAGGGGACATGAGCATCTGACATAACCTTTATACCCAAGGCATGTGCTTCTTCTATGGCTGATGCTATCTCTGCACGATTGTATATATTGGTAGTCTTGATCAGATCAGCGCCTTTATTAAATTGTTCCCGTACATTCAGACGCCACTCGATCGCTCCATCATAATGGGTCTCTGCCAGAGTATAACGTTTTTCTATTGCTTTATAATTTCCCTCAACTGAATGCCCACCTGTACCTGTGGTTGTCTGACCGACAGCAAATATTCTGGGACCGGGTATTCGATTCTGGTTGACGGCATCTTTTAATCGGAATGCTACCTCCCCATGCGTTGCAGCATCACGGATACTGGTTATGCCGCTTTCGATATACCAGCGAAGATGTTCGATGGCCATAAGTGTAAGATGAGCTTCGTGTGTAATGACATCGATACCATCATGAAGAGGCAGGGTAATCTCGGTAATATGTTCATGCATTGCAATAAGACCGGGCATGACGGTTTTCCCGTCAACATCAATCACCTGTGCATCCCGGGGCAAATTTGTTGATCCGGGTGGAAGGATCTCTTTGATTCTGTTCCGCTCAATAACAACAGTTCCATCACGCGCTTCAGCACCAGTTCCATCAAATATCCGTCCGCCGGTTATAACAATCGTACCGTCCGGACCCTCTGGACCCGGAGGTAAAGGAATACGCCGGGGGTCGTTCGTGGTTCGAGTATTCGGATCAATAAATCTTCTACGGTCTTCTATCGTCTGACCATTAGTTACACTGTAAAATGTGAATAACCCGACAAGACAGAAATATATGGACTGGATAATTGTTTTATTCATGACAAATACCTCAAATTAATTGTTGCAAAAATTTTTACATTTTGAATTAATTCCCGGTTTGAGCCGTTATCGTATTGCCCAGTGCCCATCCGGCATTAAAGCTATTGGATCGTGAGGATCTATGTTTAACATTCCATCTTTGATGACGATGTGTCCATCACGGATAACGAGGTCAACATTTGCGAGGTCGTCAAGGTCGGCATCCGGCCTGCCGTCAATGACAGTAATATCGGCAAGTTTCCCCGGCTCTAATGTTCCCAGCTGGTCGTCCACATTAAGGATCTCCGCATTCGTCATTGTGGCGGCTACAAGGGCTTCGGTTATGGAATACCCTCCCTCGACAAAATACTTTAATTCCTGAATATAGGTAAAGGGCAATTCAATAACTTCATTTCCCATATCGAGACCAACACCCATTTTTATCCCGGCATCTTTCATTTTCAGAAACGTTTCCATAACCGATTCTTTTGTTAGTGTGAACCTGCGTGAAGCTTCGCCGAAATATCCACCTTCCCGTTCTATTTTTCTCATTGATGACGTAATCGTAGGAACTGCCTGTGTCCCGTTTGACGCCATCAACCGTATAGTTCTGTCCGTACGGGGCATGAGGTGATCGATCACGTCTACCCCTGCTTCGACCGCCCACTGAATATAGAAGGTTTCAGCATTGGCTGAGACCTTCAGACCCAGGGTGTGTGCTTCTTCTACTGCTACTCCAATCTCATCAGGTCTGAAATGGCTGGCGACCGCGATGAAAGCAGCGCCATTAGTCCATTGCTGCCGTGTTGCTTCCAGCCATGCGTCCGGGCCATTAACTGTCCACTCTGCAGAGATCATAACAGCCTCTGGAATTTCAACATTTATGAAGTTACCATACCACATACCTTCGGTTGAATGTCCTCCCGTAACGGTAATGAGTTGTCCTGAAGGAAATAACCGGGGACCAAAAACTCGATTTTGTAAGACTAAATCTTTCAATCTGAATGGTATATCCCCATGTGATCCAATATCACGAATACTTGTAATGCCGCTTTCGATATACCATTTAAGACGCTCGTAGGCATTAATAGTACCTAATACCGCGTACGTTTTAACATTGGGACCAGGATCAATGACCCCTTTCGCTTTGGTTATTTGTTCATGCATAGCTATTAGACCCGGCATGACGGTTTTTCCTGCAACATCGATCACTAGAGCATCCCGCGGCCAATCTGTTGAACCGGGTGCAAGTATATCAGTGATTATGTTCCGTTCAAAGACAATAGTACCATTGCGCACTGCCGCACCGGTCCCATCAAAGATCCGTCCGCCGGTTATAACCGTGGTACCTTCAGGACCTGGCTGAAATCCCCGCGGAGCTCTTGTACCCGATATCGCCGTCAACTGACCATATATTTCCCCGTAAAATATGAATACACCGAAAAGACATAGAAATACGAATCTTGTAAGTAATTTGTTCATAACTAGCACCTCCTTGTTACGTGTTATAATATAGTGGAAAATATGAGTAATAAATTGGGTTCTTGATTAGTATAAGCGGATTAGACTTGATATTTAGCAATAACTTAATATATGACCCTGTCATTTACAAATAAAAAATGACTTAAATGGAATCAACATTGCATCGTTTCCTTTGGTAATGACGTTTTCTAATTCAAAATATAAAACTTAGAAACACTTATTCTTATAATTCTTTTTAAGTTATTTCAAATCAAACTGTGCGATATCGTTGACCTTGCCCCCAAAAGTTGATCCAGATAGTATATGAGTACAGGGATTAGATTGAAAAGAAAGGAGCAAGATCAATGGCACGTAGAATTCACACATCAGAACAAATTATCCACAAGCTTCGAGAGGCAGAAGTACTGCTCGCTCAAGGTCAGTCGGTTCAACAAGCTGCTCGCCAGATTGAGGTTACAGAGCAGACCTATTATCGTTGGCGAAAGGAGTATGGTGGTCTTCGGGTGCATCAGGCGAAACGATTTAAAGCGTTAGAGAGAGAGACTATCCGCCTGAAACGCCTGGTTGCCGAGAAAGAGTTGGATATTCAAATCCTCAATGAGACTCTGGCGGTTGATGCAAAAAACTTCTGAGCCCGGCGAAGCGACGGGAGGTGGTGCAGCATCTTTGCACGACTCTCGAGATCTCGCAGCGCCGGGCCTGTACCGTGTTGGGAGTACCGCGCAGCACTCATCAATATCGCCCGATTTCTCCTTCTGATGAACCGGTGTTAGTGCAACGTATGGTCTGAGTTGGCCACGCAGTATGGTCGGTATGGTTATCGACGAATTACCGCACTGTTACAGCAAGAAGGCTGCAAGGTCAATCATAAGAGAGTGGAGCGTTTGTGGCGTCGAGAAGGATTAAAAGTTCCCCGGAGGCAGCCGAAGCGCAAACGGTTATGGCTCAATGACGGTTCGTGTATTCGGCTGCGACCTGCGTACCGGGATCATGTCTGGAGTTATGACTGCATGCAAGCACGAACCCGAGAGGGAAGGAGCTAGCGTTTGTTAACAATATTAGATGAATACAGTCGGGAGTGTCAGGCAATTGTGGCAGGCAGGAGGCTGACTCACAATGACGTCATAGAACATCTTGCAACACTGTTCGTGCAGCGAGGAGTTCCGGTTCACCTGAGAAGTGATAATGGCACAGAGTTCACTGCTCAAGCGGTCCGGACATGGCTCATGCGCCTGGGAGTAAAAACATTGTATATTGAACCAGGCAGTCCATGGGAGAACGGGTATAGTGAGTCGTTCAATGGCAAACTGCGTGATGAAGTGCTCAACCGGGAAATCTTCAATACAGTACACGAAGCAAAAGTGCTTGTGGAACGCTGGCGAAATGAGTATAATCATAAGAGACCGCATAGTGCCCTTGGATACCGGCCACCCGCCCCCGAGGCAGTTATACCACCGGATGCGGTCTCAAGGCCAATGGATAATACAACAATGAATATATCGATGAATTGACTAACTTAAATAGTGGCCCAAACAATTGGGGCAGGTCAAAAAACCATGAAGCTAACCAGAGTATTATTACTGCGAGAAATGATAATATACCTATCCGTAAAAAACTTTTCTTCTTTGATTCCGTTTGATTTTGTGTATCGGTCATGATCTATATTTCCTGTTTCCGATATATATACATTACAACTAAAAGCTCAACAAAATCAAGAAAATCATACTTTTCCTGCCAATAAACAGCTGCTTAAATATGTTGAACCATATCTTCAAATCCTTATACGTCAACCCATCAGTACAAATGTTTTGGGCTAACATGCTGATATATTCCGTAAATTCCCCGTTTGAATATACTCAAAAATCCTTGAGGATTATATACTTGATGTTATAAGATATATTATTGTGGTGGATTACACCGTGAACCGGGTTCAAGTCCACGAGCTTTAGCTTCCTGAAGTGATAGAGGAGCGCCACTGCTTCTTAAATAACTGCATGTTTCCATATGGTATTTTTTCCCGCTTGCAGTAACATAAACAATAATTTCATTATTCGAAGGAATGGCTGGTAATGGAGTCACCGGTTCAGCGGTATTGATTTTGTTATTTGTTTGGCGGGTACTTTTAAATGACCACTTAGTAAGTTCTATTCTGGATTCAATATTTTCCTCAAGATTATCCTCAAGAACAGGAAAGAAATCAATACCAGTAAGGTTTTCTATTGAATCGATTGTAACGGCATAATTATTTAATGATATTTTTGATGATTCATTAGGCACAACAAAACCAATACCTTGTATCTCTGGTTCTTTATAATCGAGGATTATTTTATAGTAATATTCAGGGATTGCTACTTTATTCGTACCAATTGCAGACAAATTATCTGACAATACTGGTCCGGTAACAATATAAATCTCATCATTCTCAATTGCCCACGTCCTAATAATCGATTCTAATCTTTTCCAGATACCACGATTGAAACCAGGTTTCTGGGGGCTCATATTACTCATAAAGAATGATTCTGACATTACATTTTCAGACCACTTCATGTCTGCTGCAGGAGCCAAATGTCCTCTATCGTATCTTGAACCTTTATAATCTGCTAAAGATGCAGATTGGGTTTTTATTTTTGGATCAGGTCGGAAATTGTCTGTTCTTTCAGATGAACCAGAAACTCTGTCTTGAGTCAATAAATAAATTGCCCATTCGGCTTGCTCATACTTTTCATTATATTCAAGTATATAGGCAGAATGTTCAATTATTTGATGATTGGATGTGTGAGACGGTAAAAGTTGTTTAAGAGTTAATGGTTGTGATTGTGAAATTGATAGACCGGGAATGAATATAACACAAAATAATATTTTGATTGCCTGCCGTTGAAACAACGCTATGTATTTCATTAACCCCTCCCTTTTTATCTGCTTACCTATTACACGTTGGGAAGGTAAAAAAGTCCCCCCTATTTACACCAATATTCACCCCAATTTTAATTAGCGTAATTTAGTGTAAATAGCGATATTAATCCCTAAATTATATAGTATTATTAATTTATAAAACTATTGTGAATTATGACCATTGATATTGACATTTCCAAGGATGAAAGAAAAGCTTTCATTATGTTGGTTCCCGGTAATGAAGATGACTTTGATACTGTTACCCGCGAACAACTGAACGCTGCCTTAACTGATGCAGGCATCAGCCATGGCATAAAAGAAGATACGATAAAGCATGTATGCAGAGATACACCTTTAAACAAGAAATACTTGATTGCAGAAGCCATTGCCCCCCAAAAAGGTGAAAATGCCAGGATTGGTGTTAAAATCAAGCAAAAAGTCCGCTCTGCGTTTGAAAATGACGTTGAAAAGGATGAAAAAGTCGATCACTATGGTGTCAGAGAGGGATTTCTTACTTTTGTGAAAAAAGGAGAAATTCTTGCCACACGTATTCCACCCACCCGCGGAAAACCGGGATTTACCGTTACCGGCATAAAGCTTGAGGGTTTTTTAGGTAATGATGTAACACTGGACCTTGTTCAGGGTGATTATACTGAATTAAACGGAAATAATCTAATAGCCAAAGTTGATGGGATTTTTAAAAGAAAAGACAAAAAACTCAATATTGAGCAGGTTATAGAGCTTGAGCATGACCTTGGGATCAAAACAGGTTCTATAATCCTGCCGTTAGATTCCGACATCGAGTTAATCGTTCCGGGCGATATCAAGACCGGATTTATCGTTCAATGCAATAAAATAACGGTAGTCGGAACAGTTGAAGATGCCAAGATAACCGCCCGCAATCTGGAAGTTAAAAACGGGATCGTCGGGTCCAGCGACCTGCCGATACAGGCAGATTATTTAACGACAAATTTTATAATCGGCAAACGTATCGTACTATCAAGAATTATCAACATCAAGAGGGAAATAAGCGGTGGTTCAACGATTCATGCGGACTTTGTGCGGTCTCAAATAATCCAGGAATGTACTATTTTTGCGAGATATGGGGTTTGGACAAAATTTCTTTACGGTAAGAATAACATCCTTGTCGGAGTTAATATTAAAGAGAATGCAGAGTTTCAGAAATTGACCCAACAGATGGGGAGCGTTGAAACCACCTTAAAAGAGTTCAATATCTCCGATCAAAGTTTGCTCAAGAAGGCGGGCCAAAACAGGAGTATGGCGCAACGAATGCCGCAAAACCCTGCGGTACAAAAAGAATTTAAAAAACTCAACGATATTGTTAGCAAGATAAAAGCGCTTGAAAAGATAAAAAAAACATTGGATAATAAGCATCAACAGTATATTGAAAAAATGTATGCCACCGGCAGCCCATTCAAATTGGTTGAATTAGGTTTTACCAAAAAGCTATTAAAAGAGCGACATAAATCCCTCAATAATCTGACAATAAAAGACAATTCATATAATAAACAGCTGCCTCAGACCACAGGTCTGTATACTCTTAAGGGTGACGAGGTGATTGTTGATGCTTCATATAACATTGTTGAGATAGATAATCAAATAGAAAAATACAAGAATGACCGCTTACGTTATGTAATTTAATGTCTGACAAGCATCTCTGGTTTGATTTATGTCAGATATACTTGTTTAAATCCATGGCAAATTTTATATCGGTTCGTATTTATTGTGCTCCGCATAATCCTTATCGAACCGATTTTACGGATTTTCCCAGTATTTTTTCATCGACAGTGATACCGAGACCTGGTCCCTCAGGCGCCGCAAGCCTCCCATTTTTGCGCCGTGGTGCATCTTCCGCGATACTTACGTCAATATAACCGTTGAAATCTGTGGAGGTAAACAAAAACTCAGGTCTGGTGCTCACGGCAAGATGTGCGATCGCAGTGGTGGTAATATCGCCTCCCCAACTGTCCTCGATCGTCATAATTATACCGAGCATCTCGCACAGGTCACGAAGCTGCTTCGCCTTTGTCAAACCTCCTACACGGGAAATCTTAATGTTGATCGCATCCATCCCATGCTTTTCATATGCTTTGATGAACGGCCCTATTCCCGTCATCACCTCGTCAAGGACCATCGGCAGCCGTGTATGTTCGCGGACAACGAGACACTCCTCCAAGGTCCGGCACGGCTGCTCAACGTAGAAATCTCTGTCTGAAAGCGCATTGACCACCCGGATTGCCTGATGCGTTAACCATCCTGTGTTTGCATCGGCAATCAGAATGTCTCCCTGCTCAGCGATGTATAATGCAGCCTTAATACGTTCAATATCCTCATCAGGATTGCCGCCTACTTTGAGCTGGAACCGGTGGTAGCCTTCCGATCTGAACCGCGCAACGTCGTCCGCCATTATTTCAGGAGTGTTCTGAGAAATAGCCCTGTAAAGCGGAAAATCCTCAACATACCGGCCGCCAAGCAACGTGCTTACCGGGACTCCCGTCACTTTTCCAAGGATGTCCCAGCAGGCAATATCGATGACTGATTTGACATAGTTATGCCCACCCATTGCCGAATCCATTAAATCGTTAACCGATTTGATGCTGGTCGGGTCACGGCCTATCAGAACGTATCCGACTTCCTCGATCCCGCTAGGGATCCCACGGGCATAAGCATCCATATAAGCCGAACCAAGAGGGCACACTTCTCCGAATCCGGAAACTCCTTCATCTGTTGAAATCTTGATAACAGTACTGGCAAGCGACGTTACCGAATGCTCCCCCGACCATGCATATTCATGGTCAAGTAAACCATAGTCAATCTGATATACATCGATTTGTGTGATTCTCATTTACGTTCCTCAGCTTTAATCTATTCGGCGTTCGACGGCCGGTTTCGGCCCGCGAAACGATACCACATCGGTAATCGTTACATTTCGGCAGGGTACAGCCACGTTGATTCGTGTTGTGTGGGGTCGTATCTTGGTCAGCTCGTTTTTCTGAAAATATCGGGAAGACCCCATGAATATCGATACGAATTTTTCTCCCGATTCAAGCAATTTTATACGGGTTCCGCTAAGATCTACCGTATCGCACACGGTGATCGCCTCTTCATCAAAAGTAATAGTCCTTGTGTATCGTACCGGAGATTTTCCCGGAGTTTTAATCAGAAGAGAAGATAATAGTCTCTTTATCAATTTATTCAGAAGTGGAGCCATTCCCGCAGTCATAGTTATAAATCGAAAGATAAGAAAAACAGCGGGGCTTTGACTCGGTTGGCGCATATAGTGCAGGTTTCCCGAAATGCTGTGTTTATTACCGGCTGCGTCGATTTTACGCTTAAAATCGAGCATTTGAGATGTAACCGCCCTCCCGTTCTCCATTTCCGCATACAGCCCGCAATTGTCGTAGAGCAATCGTGCATCTTTTTTATCATAAATTTTTATTACCCCGCCTTTGCTGTGTCCGATTACGGCATAATAACGTTCCCGGGAAATTGTGGCGAGTTGAGCGCCGGTAAAAAATTTCATACTGTTTATTATCCCGGTACAGGGCAAAACGCTGTCACTGTTCTCTCCCGAAACGGGAATCATACAATAGTGTAACGCATGTGCATAGTTGTCGATCAAGGGAATAAAATTATATAAATCAACCGAGAGAGGACTCGGGATACCCGCGCTCTTAACTGAAGGATTTATAAATTCCAAAATCGATTCCGCTTGCGGAATTCGGGGTGCGACAAATTCAAGACCGGCGGGAAAATACAACTCCGTATTCCTGCTGCCGTACTCTCCCCCCACGGTACGGTCGGGATGGACAAAATGAACATAAAATGCTACCGATTTCTCTATCATACGCATCGCAGTTTCGTCACCGGTCCGGTTGTAATATGCTGCGAGATACGATATGCCGAGACTCTCATACCCGGGGTCGGCTCCACCATACTCGGTAAACCAGCCTTCTTCGGATTGCTTCCGTTTTATTTCGCCAACAATGCTTTTCGCCGCAACACCATATTTCGTATCGTTGATAATGAACGAGGCATTTGCCAGGGCTGCGGCCATACCTGCTCTATGGTTCGATATAAAGCCGTGCGTTTCTTGATTGTTGTGTATAAAATGTGCCGCACGTCTGAAACCTTGCACTAATCCCTGCTTCAAATCGTCAGAAATTTTGTCTTTTAATAGCAGGTAAGCTTCTGTAAGGGGATAAAGCGTAAATGCGGTAGTTCCAACACTATTTTCCCTTGGATACCACTGGTCGAAAGAACCGTTCTTGTGCTGGATTTTCACCCAGAATTTAAGCGCCGACTCGATCCAGGAAAATAAGCCGGATTGATCATAGTATTCATTGCCTTCAAAATCGAAGGAATATAATACCGTCAAGGGGAAAACACCCCGTTGAAGGTCAGCATTTGAGTAATCTTTTGACTGCCACGACCAGAATGCACGGTCAAACGAACCGTACAGAGGCGAATAAGGATCTCTATTCAATTGTGATAGCAGGAGAGGTGCGGCAGTCAGAAGATACTGCCGGTAAGTCTGTGAACGTTCTGATCTAGTATCCATTATCAATCTGGAAAGAAATTCTTCCCGTCAAAAAAGACCGAAAACCATGTTTCTATACAGAGCAGACCCCATAAAGTCCTGTCGAATTCGTCATTGTTTTGTATGACGTTCTGTATGATGTCTTTCCGGAAGATGCTGCGTTCAAGCGATCTTTTATTTAAAAGAACATCTTCTATAAATGGTTTTAGATCACCTTGAAACCAGCTTTTTAACGGTACGGGAAATCCCAGTTTATCTTTTCGCCAGACAATTTCTTCAGGCAATTTGTTTTCCAGGGTTTTTCGAAGAATATACTTTGTTATCCCGCCCTTGAACTTTATGTTCGAAGGCATCGAAAATGCTAACTTTGCAACACGGGTATCAAGGAAAGGTACCCGTGATTCGAGCGACCATGCCATGCTCATTCTATCCTCAACCTGAAGAAGCGCCGGAAGCCATGCTTTCATTTCAAAATACAGAATTTTATTAAGTAATTCAAAATCCGTAAATTTGTTAAAAATATCCCTGAATGTATCGAATGTCGAATAACCTCCGGACAATTTTTGTAATTCCTGTGTGAGAAGTGCGGAAATTCGCTCATTTTTTAAAATCAGCCGGTAATATCTGGCATCCGGATCACCAAAAAGATCGTCCTGAAAATAATACGACATTAACGGCCGGTACGTTTTTAACTGTGAAAGATTCGGCAAAAGATCTTCCAGGGGTATATGAAGATCGTATGGACTGCCGGTTATCGTCTTTTTTAAAGCCTTCTCGAGGTAAATAATGAGATACCGTGTATACCCTCCAAGGATCTCGTCCGATCCCTGCCCCCCCAGGACAACCGTTACATTGTTCTTCGCAAGTTCCGATACACAATATTGCGGAAATATTCCGGGGGCGGCCACCGGTTCATCAAGGTGCCAAATTATCCGGTTGAATACCCGTTGGAAATCCCGCGATGTCGGATACGTGATCATATGATCCGTATTACAATATCCGGATGTCTTCTCCGCCCAGTCCTTATCATCATATATCCCGCCTTCGGCAAATCCCGCAGTAAAGGTTGTCATCTTCTGTTCCAGCATCCCGGACGCAAAACTCGTAATAGCGGCGGTATCGATACCGCCGCTCAGATGAGCGCCAAGCGGCACATCACTGCGCAGTTGGAGCCTTACCGAATCTTCCAGCAGAGAGCCCAGTTCTTCAGCAAAATCGCCTTCACTTCTGGTAAAATCATAATCCGGAGAAACATCCCAGTACTGGTGAATCTGCGGCTGACCATCTTTTAGAACCAGATAATGCCCAGGCAGCAGTTTAGAGATGCCTTTGAATAGAGTTTTATCTCCCAGAACATACTGCAGACTGAGATAATCGTACAGCCCGGTGACATCTAATTCAGGTTTGTTCTGTGTATATGTAAAAATTGATTTTATTTCCGAAGCAAATATAAAGCTTGAGCCGTCAAATGCATAATAAAGTGGTTTTATCCCGAACGGATCGCGGGCAAGAAACAGGCTTTTGTTCTTAGTGTCCCAAAGAGCGAAAGCGAACATCCCGTTCAGGTGATTAACGCAATCGATTCCATAATCTTCAAAGAGATGAACTATTACTTCCGTGTCGCTTTTTGTTTTAAACCGGTGTTGTTTCTTCAGAGCGTTCTGCTTGAGTGCAAGATAGTTATAGATTTCGCCATTAAAGACCAGGATCAATGATTCTTCTTCATTGGTCATAGGTTGTTTTCCGGTTTCCAGATCGATACCGCTCAACCGGCGCATTGCAAGCCCGATACCGTCCCGCATAAACATTCCGCAGTCATCCGGACCGCGGTGTACAATACTTTCTCTCATTTTAACGAGCCGCTCCCGGACAGGGGGTGGATCGACCGAGTAGACTCCGCAAATGCCGCACATAGTTCAGTTCTTTCTCATGAAAAACAGTTTCATTATCAACTTCAAATGACTGATCGCGGTCGCAATTGTCCGGAGTTTTGATCTGCCATACATCCTGTCATAGACAACGGTGGGATATTCTTTGATCCGGTATCCTTTCATCAATGCATTTGTTAGCAGCTCTGCCGTTGCCAGAAAGTCGTCTGCCTGCGGCATAATACTTTCAAGGATCTTTCTCCGATAAACTCGAAACCCGCTTGTGAACGTATAAACATTATTGTATTGTCGGCCGAGAGATAACTTATATAATTGAGCAACTGCCCTGCTTGTTACAAATCTGTGCATAGGATAATTCCAACTCCTATCCGGATGTAGTGGTGAAGCAGTTACGATATCATATTCGCTGGTAAGTTCATTGAGAATTACAGGGATTTCCATCTGGTCATAATTTGTGTCGGCGTCGATGGTCACGACGAGATCACCCCCGGCGGCACGAAGTCCTGATTTCAATGCAGCTCCGAATCCGCCATTTTGTTCTCTTGTAACGACTTGAGAATAATTATTCGTGTTGCAACGTTCTTGCAATAACGCAAGAGTATTGTCTGTGCTGCCGTCATCAACAAAAATGAATGACAGTGAATATTTTTCCGAATCGATCAGCAGGTCAACACGTTCGAGTTTTTTAAACAGTGTTGAAAGGGTTTCTTCTTCATTGAAACATGGAATGACCACTGATACTTTTTGCGGATTCATTTTATCCAAATCTCTCCAGAAGCGTATCAACGATTCTCTCAGAAGCCCGGCCATCGCCAAAAATTTCATCGCGGGGACCCGTGGGATTATGATTCTTAATTGCGTCTACGATTTTATCCTTGTCGGCATCGCAAACCCGTTTCCAGCCGTTTTTTATGAGGGAGGGTACCCAAACTATGTTTATTAAAGTAATTACGGGCTTTCCGAGCATATACGCCTCACGCCGCAATCCTCCGCTGTCCGTGACAACTTTATCGGCATGTGCCATCATACGTATTGTGTCAAGATATCCAAGCGGTTCTATCACATCAATTGTCTCTGCCGATGTGAATTTATCGTATATCCCATATTCGATCATTTTGTTCTTTGTGCGCGGATGTAACGGGATCTTAATATGCGCGCCGGAATCCACAAGCGCTTCGGTTATATTCGTAAGGCGGTCCTTATTGTCTGTGTTTTCGGCTCTATGGACCGTTGCGAGCGTATATCCATCATTTTTTATCTGAATATCAAATCTTCGGACAATATCGTCCAGAGTATCTTTCATAAGATCGCCGACCAAATATACATTTTCTGTGGAATATCCTTCAGCCATCAACGAATCGTATGCTTCCTGTATATGCGGAAATAATACTTCCGAAACAACATCGGCGACTTTTCGATTGATCTCTTCCGGGTTGTAGCGGACTCCCGACCTGAGACTCGCTTCAACATGAGCAACGGGAATATTCAATTTGACGGATGCAATTCCGGCAGCAACTGTCGAGTTCACATCACCGTATACGAGAGTGACATCGGGCTTTTCCTCGATGAGAACATCCTCGATAAATGTCATCATCGTCGCCGTTTCGTACCCCTGTCTCCCTTTAAGTATCTCATTGATATAATTTGGCTTTGCAATTTCGAGTTCCTGAAAAAATATTTGGGACATTGCATAATCATAATGCTGACCGGTATGTATAATAACTTCATCGATACCTCGAGATTTACATGCCCGGAATATTGAATACTCTTTTATGAAATTAGGTCTCGTACCGACCACTGATACAATTTTCATCAATTCCTTCCTTTATTATCGTTCACCATTCGGGCCTTGTATGAACCATTCTTTTTTTACTTTGAGGACAAAAGCACGGGAGTCAGGCTGTGCCGGATAGGCAAAAACAATTTGAAACATGGAATTAAAAACCTCCGGATTTTGCTGTAACACCATAATACTGACCTGAGAGTCCGTGCGTGTCATATCTAATATCCAATAATCGATATCATATTGAATGATCAAAGCTTTCATATTTGACAATACTTCATCACGCATTCCATCTGTATAGGTATACTCAAAATCATGCCATACCCTTGCATTGATTCCTTTGCGGTCGGATAGTATGTAAAATTCTTTATCCAGACGGGAAGCAATCTTTGCATCTGAAGGAGTGTTATCCCGTACCCAATAAGCAGTTTCAATATATGCCTTCGCATTAGGAGAACTTTTTTCTGCGGCATGGCTGTTGATAACGATAGGATTTGATGTCTGTAATCCTATTGCAAACAGTATCCCAAGAAAGACCGCAATAATAATACGGGAAGCAGAACCGATCGTTTCTGATTTTAATTTTGAAAGTAAATATCTCACAATCTCCTGCCAGCCGAAAATAATATAATACAGCATAAACGGGATGAACGGCATCCACCATCTTTCGGGAAAAAGGACCCCGGCATAGAGCGATATCCCGAGAAAAGTTATAATCATTGTTATATCATACACGGTACGTTTTTTCAAACTGTGCATTGCAAAACCTGTGTACCCAATCATCATAAGAAGGATTTGACCGGGGACCCACCAAAATATATCTTTTTGACTTGAAAACACCATGGGTATCAAATATTTCCATCCGTATATGAGATTGCGAATCGGTTTCCAGATGACATTACCGAGCAATCCGAGACCCTCCTCGTGCGCGCCCAAACTTTCACCCGAACCGGCGCCGATCGTATTGAACATAACGTTAAAATACCCGAGATTTCCGCTGAAATAGTTGCGAATATTCCAAACAAGAAACAACAGAGTTATAGAAAATGCGAGCGCTCCTGACTTTTTGTAATCCCGTTTAATAATAAAATAAATAACAACCGCTGCCTGCAGACCTACTCCGATAACCTTTACCTGATAGGTGTAAAACGCTAAAATGGTAACAATCCAAAACCATTTATTAAATGTTTTTTGTCCTTCAGTATACTTGGCAACCGCCAAAAATGTTACTGTAATGGCAAGATAAAACGGCGCTTCTGTCATCACAATGGCCCCAAATAGAACGACCCAATAATTTACGGCTACGGCGATAACGAACATCAATGCAAGATAATCATTCATCTGTTTCCGGAAGAGAATAAACAGACAATAAATAAAACCGGTTGAAACCAGTGCAATCGTTACGTTGAAGGCGGTGATAGATGTGCCGAAAATCCAATAGGCAGGAACCAATAGTAACGGCAGACCAAAACCGTATAGTGTGTGCGGACTGTGCGCTAATTCATTTAAGTCAACAAACCCTTTAAATGTGGCAAGCGATTTCGTGAGAACAATATACATTCCCGAATCACCTCCAAAGAACCACTCGGTATTAACTACAAGCAGGTAAAATACTCCAACTGCGGCTATGGTTGAAACTATAAATTTTTTGTTTTTCGCAGTGGAGTCAGGGAAGGCGCAATACATAAAAGCGGCATACATAAAGCAGACCGCCACAATTCCATAGACAAAAAACCGGATCAATTGTAAAGGTGATTGCTCGGGAAAGATATCTTTCCAATAATAAATGATCGTGATGAACAGTATGCTTACTGAACAAATTCCGGAGACCAATGATGGTGAAAGCGAAACATTTTTGTTTTTCCGGCCTGACCGATTTTTTTTATGTTTGTCAGCTTTTTTTACCATGTACTCGACCGAAAGAAAAGTTAGATGCAGTCCTGTCTTTTATCTGAATATCGTCACATTAAAACTACAGATTAAAAATAGTAATTTTCTACTGCTTAAACTATATCAAAATCCACTTTTTTATGCATGCATTCGATCGGACTGTCTGTTCCAACCGGCATCACTGTTAAAATTTTCATTGCCCGGTCAGACAGAAAGTATAAAGCAACCAATATAGTAATAACTAATAGATTTTTTGTCAAATCTTTTTTCGTATCTCCGTCACATCCTAAAATAAAGGTCACCGGCGCTCTGTTTTTATTGATTTAGATGTTCAATTTTAAGACTATGTTCTATGTGCCGAAATTATTACTCATATTTTGTCCCGGTTTATACAGTCATCAACTTCCTGAAATTTTTCTCTTTTACAATCATTCATTGGTAAAAGAACAATAATTTACTATATTTTAATTAATTTTTACGGATTACATATCATCAGTTATTCTAACAGGAATGAAAATCGCTTTGACGATACTATGAATGCAAGATTTTTGAAAACTATCGAAAAAATCGACGAAGAAAACGGGAGCGACCCAAATAATATTAATTATGGAGGCAAACCCCTGCCAAAGGAGACAGCTTTTTCCATTTGGCATACGGAGTGGGTGAAAAAACTTGAATCAAATCCATCTGAAGAATTGTTGATAGCCGCACGGGGAATCCATATTTGCCGGTGGACGGTTCCGCGGGACTCTTTTCCCCGTGACCGGCGGGGTTACCATAAATGGCGCAACAGTCTCAAGGTGTTTCACGCTCAAAAGGTGGCCGATATCATGAAAACCACCGGATACGGCGAAGACTCTATTAAAAAAGTTCAAAGACTTATTGTCAAAAAGGACCTTGAAAAAGGTGATCCTGCATCACAAACAATCGAGGATGCACTCTGTCTCGTGTTTCTGGAGCAGCAATTCGAAGAATTAGCAGCACAGGAAAGTGGAGAGAAAATGGTCGGAATACTGAGGAAGACATGGACGAAAATGTCCCCGAATTCCCGGGACATTGCCCTGACGCTCCCGTACTCCCCTCTCTGCAAAATGTTACTCGAATCTGCTCTTTCAAGTAATACATCATAAAAACCCCTCCCTGTTCTATGCATCAATCCTGCTCCGGTCTCATGGAATCTATTGAATACACAAAAAAATAGGATGCCGACAATGAAACCGTTTGTCAATTTTCCGTCAGCATATTACATTGTGACATGCATTCATCTTATCCTATTCCAATGTCCTGCGATTGACGATTGCCGGTTAAATATTTAAGGTTAAGTACCCGCGGTTCTGCCGTCGTTCTGCGCATACTGTAACAAGACAGGAATGGATATATTAAATCGTTCGACGGGTGCCTTGTATAAAATGGAGGAAGCGATGAAACGATTAAAGATATTTTTTGTATTACCACTATTATTGAGCACGTGCGCTGATTCTCAGCAATCCGGACTTTCGGGAAAGGTCATTTTGCCCGAGATCGACATATCGGGATCACGGAACGGCATTGTGGCGCTGCCCGCAAATACACCGGCAGTGTTCACGGATTGGTTTTCAAAATATACTAATGTCGTTGCGCCCAACGGAAAGCCGATCCATATACTGGCACAAACCGGATGGACCGACGGTCAGATCCTGAAGGCACGAAAGGTCCTGGAGCATATCTTGACCGATTTTCCCGGCTCTGAGTTCGGGAACGACAAAACAATTGTTGCAAATTCGATGTCTGACAGAAAAGCGACCATGGTCTTATTTACTACCCCGGATGAACTCAGGAGCGCCATGCGCGGTCCGCTTGGTTCCGATACGGACCTGAGCATGCAGGACCTTCGGGCGAACGAGTGCCCCGTCGAAGGGACTGAAGATTACATGGCACACAGGACCAGAGATGCCAGCTATGAAGAGATACTCCATCTGGTGCAGGATTACGGTATTAAGCCGGCCTTGCCCGATTTTCAAAGGGAAATTGAGGCGGCACATGATGCAATGACCGATAAAGGCATGTGGAATTCCTGGGGGGATGCGAATGAATACATTGCAGTGATTTACGATAATTATCTCGACCTCTGGACGGTAAATCCTACTGTATATGAGGGCAGACCGATCGAACAAGGTGAAATACCGGAAGGCGGGACGCATTTCGGAGCCTACCGCGCGGCGAACGGACGGGCAATACTGAAGACAAACGACTCCCAGGGATATGAGCTTATCGAGAAATTCTTTCCTCCCTATCTTACCTATACACCTGAATTGCCGGAAGATTTTGAAGGGGAGTTCTCAATAGAATTTGACACTTCGAAACGGTATACGTTTAAATCTCAGCACCTTAGAAATGTCATGCTTACCGGCAATAACGATGCCAACCTTACAGGAAACGGTTATGGTAATGTGCTGACCGGCAATAACGGCATGAATAGTATCAAGGGCGGGAGCGGTGACGATCGTATCGACGGTGGAGACGGTGATGATACCGCAGTGTATTCAGGCATATATTCCGAATACACCGTCTCAAAAGATGCCGGCACGGTTACGGTCCATGATACTGCTTCCGGACGGGATGGTACGGATACATTGATAAACATAGAAATGCTTCAGTTCCGGGACAGGCAGGTATACCTCTGAAAATTGAGTTTCATTTGGTTCAATAACGTGCCTGTTGACAGTGATTACACTCCTCTATCAACCGGCCGCATTTTATCTTTGCAGCGCCGGGCAATACTATCAAATAACTGCTGAAAAATCATTTTATTACTCTTGATATGAGAATTTCGTATTGAATACAGATAATGGCACACCCATGTTTGATTATTCTATTGTTTTTTTACCTGTTAACGTTTAGATTACCGTAGGATAAACACTAAAGCAATTTTTTACTACTATTCCTCCACGCAATCCAATTCGTGAAATTAAAATCAATTGTAAAGTTTTTTCTTTGGGAGAAAGTATTATGCGTATTTTTCAAAGCAGGATAATTACGATAGTAGCGCTTACATTCGCTTTTTTTCCTGTGTTGAGTTCCGGCCAGGTCACAACTCCACATGAATTTCTTGGCTTTAATCCCGGTGACGATTTTAAACTCGCCTCGTATGAACAGATCATCGGATATTTAGAAGTCCTTGCGGAAGAGACAGAGCGGATCCAGATTCATGATATGGGCCTGACTTCCGAAGGCAGACGTATGCAGTATGCCATAATATCTTCGGAAAACAATATGGCCGGACTCGACCGGTATAAAGAGATAACACGACGATTAAGTCTTGTCAGAGACGTTACTGCGGATGAAGCCGTTGAGCTTTCGGAGAATGGGAAAGCGGTCGTATGGATCGACGGCGGGCTCCACTCAACCGAAGTGGCGCCGTCGATGGTCAATGTCCGGCTTGCATACGATATGGTCACCGACGACAGCAGGCAGTCCCGTTTCATACGGGACAATGTTATCCTTCTTCTTGGTTTTCCCAATCCCGACGGTGTTACCAGGGTGGCGGAATGGTACATGAAGAATGTCGGAACTCAATATGAGACGAGTCCGCTGCCGGAACTCTACCATAAATATATCGGTCATGATAACAACCGTGATTCCTTTATTGCCAATGTGAGTGAAACCTGGAATATGAATCGACTTACCGGACAGGAATGGTTCCCGGAAATTCATTACAATCAGCATCAATCAGGGCCTTTTCCTGCACGGATATGGGTGCCGCCTTTTGGTGAACCGACAAATCCAAATGTCCATCCTTTGATTACCCGGTGGGTCAACCTTATCGGCACTGCTATGGCACGGGAACTCGAAGCGAACGATCAATCGGGAGCTATCTCCCGTATTTCGTACGACCCATGGTATCCCGGCTATTTGAAATCTGTTATCGAGGGGCAGAATACGCCTGCGGTCATGTCTGAAACGCAGCTATACAGATACGCAACTCCTCATTATTACACGATCGACGACTTTCCGGACGACCACCAGGACCTTACCATGGGACAATTCTATCCCAGTCCCTGGAAAGGCGGGTGGTGGCGGATAGGCGACGCGGTTGCGTATAATTTAACCACGACCAGGGCGGTCCTCGGGATCGCGGCAAAATTCCGCATCGAGCTGCTGCACAGCAAATGGAAAATTGGACATGATAACATAGAAAAATTCAAACAGGAACCTCCTTACGGATGGATACTGCCTGTTGAACAGCGAGATATGAGCTCTACTATCCAGCTTTTGAACAGTTATATCAATTCAGGGATCGAGGTTTACGCTGCTGATGAGGGCTTTATACAGGACGGTATCACCTATCCTGCCGGCTCGTTCATAGTTCCGACGAGCCAGCCGTTCGGTCTGTATGTAAAAAATTTAATGGAAGTCCAGCACTTTCCCGACCTGCGGAACTATCCACGATTATGGCAGGGACTGACCCGGCCCGCTATAGAGGATGTTCAGCCAAAGCGGCCCTATGATGGTGTCGGCTGGACTTTGCCTCTTCAAATGGATATTGAAAGCAAAGCTGTTTATTCTCCCCTGTCTGTCGCCATGACACGTATAGAAAGGGCTGAACCTGCGCCAGGCAGTGTACAGGGGAATGGACCGCATTATGTCTTTTCGAACTCGGATATGAACGGTTATTCTGCTCTCGGCCTTATCCTCGATGCGGACGGCAGCGCAAGCCGTACAAAAGCAACTGTTACTATAAGCAGTACCGATTTTGCCGGAGGGGTATTTGTTGTCGATTCCCGGAGCATAGACAGAAGTCAGCTTGAAGAGATTGCCGCAAGAACCAATGTGTCCTTTTTCGGCGGGACGGTAAGGACAGATTTGAAACCAGTCGGCCAGCCGAGAATAGCGCTCTACAGGTCGTGGGTTGCGAATATGGATGCCGGTTGGACGACACTGCTATTTGAACGGTATAACACACAGTATTCCGTCCTGAGAGATGCCGAGATCAAAGCAGGTAACCTGCAGGACAGGTTCGATGTGATACTACTTCCGGACCAATCGGAAAATTCAATCATAAACGGCCATAAGAAAGGCACGATAGCGCCTGAATACGTCGGCGGCATTACGAAAAAAGGTGTTGAAAATCTTGTGCAGTTCGTTAAGAACGGCGGCACGTTGATATGCAATAACGCATCGAGTGAACTTGTTATCGATGCCTTCAGATTGCCACTGAAAAATGCCGTACAAGGCCTGCCGATCGATGAATTTTACTCCCCCGGGTCATTATTACATATGGAAATCGACGCCGACCACGAACTTGCATCGGGAATGGATGAAAATGGAATCGCATTTTATGCGAACGGCCGCCCATTTGATACAGATTTTGAGATCGAAGAAGGAGAATTATATAATTATGAAGCTGAGGTCACCGTTGTTGCCCGGTTTCCAGAGAGCAACGTCCTTGCAAGCGGCTGGTTGATAGGCGAAGAGATCATAGCGGGCACGGCTGCGGCGCTCGATGTCAAGATCGAGGATGGCAAAGCCATTTTATTCGGATTTAACGTGCAAAACAGAGCACAGTCCAACAGAAATTTCAAATTACTCTTTAACGCACTCTATTACTGATATTTCTTATAGTGTATAACCCTACAATAATCAATTTACTATCACGCTCTGTGTTTGTAACCGGATTGGATAAAAATAATTTAGCGGGCTTTGTCGACATCCAGGACCACCACCGAACTGACTTCATCCCACGGGGTCCCATCGAGAGAGATCTCGATGTGTGCATTGCCGACTATTGCCACACTGTAATTTTCCCTTGGGATGCTCCGCATTGCGTACGCCTGTATCGGTCTTCTCCTGACGGTATCCAGAACAAGTTTTCCATTCTCAGGCCAGTTAAAGACGTGAAGATACAAGCGCGTCGTACCGTCCGGTAATATCCGGTGAGTGATCCGCCCCCATTCGGGCTGACCCCATTGTGTTCCTTTCGTATTAAATATACTTTCGCCGTATTTTTTGAGCCAATCACCTGAATAGCTCAGGATCTCAACGGCCTGCGCCGGTATCACTCCTTCGGGAGTCGGCCCGACATTCAGGAGATAATTCCCCCCTTTACTGACAATGTCGACAAGATTCTTGAGTGCGGTTTCGCCGGAGAACCAATCGGTATTTGCTTTATTGTACATCCAGGTGTCGTTCATAGTCATGCAGACTTCGAAATTGTGAAATGTCTCGATTGTACCGGACTCCGGGATAAACTCTTCAGGTGTCACGAAATCAATAGTCCCGTGGCCAAACCGGTCGTTAATGATAATATCGGGCTGAATAGTCCGCATCATCTCCATGATTTCGTTTGCATGGATAAGTTGAGGATATTCGTCAAGATACCACTCCATGGCGCCTTCGGGTTCTCCCCCTTCAGGCCGGAAAGCTCCACCGTCGTCCATCCACATAATATCGATCTTTCCATAATTCGTTAACAGCTCACGGATCTGATTCTGCATATATTCGACGTATTTGTCAAGATCGGCATTGGGATCGGGATTATAGTGACGGCGGTTGGCATATTTTTGCGGAAAATCGGGTTGGTACAGGTCGGTATCCGAATAATAAACCCCGAGTCTGATCCCTGCTTCAAAACAGGCATCTGCCAGCTCTTTGAGGGGGTCTCTGTCGAACGGAGTATGATCTATTATATCGTAGTCGGTGAATCCGGAATCATACATAACAAAACCATTATGGTGTTTGGTGGTATACACAATATACTTCATTCCGGCATTCTGGACAATTTCAACCCACATTTTCGCATCAAAATCAACCGGATTAAAGGCAGAGGAGTGCTCCCTCCACTCTTCTGCCGTTGCTGTTCCACGGTCGAAATTCTCTCTCGGCAGCGCATCGGGACCCCAATGAATGAACATGCCGTATTTTGCATTGTGCCACCATTCCATTTTATTATCCATTGCCGTGTTCCAGTCAGGCCGAATCTCGATCATTGTCTGAGCACGAACATGCCCGGGATCCATGCACACAAGGATAATTAATAAGAGATAAAAAATCGCTCGATAGTGAAATACATTTCTTTCCAAATTGTCTCCTTAATGCGGATTAAATAGGCAGAATTTAAATTAACCACAATTTTTATGCCGGAAAATAGTACCCATATTCAAAATTGTATTAACGATCCCAAAACTGGCGCTACACTGTACTAAGCAATTTCAGCTCATGTCAAATCAAGAGCAGCATACTATCTCTGTTTCAGTCTCTTTTCAAAAGACTTTTAGCATGAGCCGAATAGTGTTGAGTACAACGTAACTTTCGTACCGATTATAATTGATACTAAGCCCCTTTTCCATGTGTAAAATTAATATTGACAATAAATTGGTTAATACCTACATTAAATCCGAATTCAGATTACGCTATCACCATCCTGAAACAATCCGGCAGTTCGCCCGGAACAACTTACTGTAAATCTATGAGCACCGGTTTTCCCCCGGATCCATATCATTTCACTTCCAGGCGCACGTTTATAGAGAAGTTTGGAACGTGTGCAGTTTTATTTTCCCTGACGCCTCTTGTGCCTGTACATAAAAAATATTCAATGGATCCTTTTCAATATATTGATGACGTTGAGGTACAATTCCCTGTAAAATGGATTCACGGATCAATTAAATGTCAGGAAAACAACGATCCTCCGTTTCAGGTACATCAAGTAGACCAGGACACATACATACTCCGGCAAAGCAAATGTATTACCTATGAAGCGCCATTTTTGTATTTATTCATTGGTGAAGAAAGGGCCTTTCTCCTCGATACCGGGGATAGAATTTCCAGTGATGTACTTCAGACAATGGTAGAGTCTTTACTTCCTTATCCCAATGGGAATAAAAATGGCAAGCATTTTGATTTGATCGTTGCCCATACACACGGCCATTCTGATCATACCTATGGCGATTCTCATTTCAAAAGACGTCCCAATTCGGAAATCGTCCCTGCGGGACAAAATGCCGTGCGCACGTTTTTTGGCATTCAAGATTGGCCGAACGACCCCGTTTCCGTAGATCTTGGCGGCCGCATGCTTACTGTTATTCCGATTCCCGGCCATACGCTCGATCATATTGCCGTATACGACGGCAGAACTCATTTCTTAATGACAGGAGACACGCTGTACCCCGGCAACCTTTACGTACGATATTGGCCCGGGTACCGCCAAAGCATTAACAGGCTTGCAGA
The DNA here is from genome assembly GCA_965240425.1 of bacterium. Classification (GTDB taxonomy): domain Bacteria; phylum SM23-31; class SM23-31; order SM23-31; family SM23-31; genus CBDFMG01. The sequence continues at coordinate 3,339,197 of OZ251221.1, read as the reverse complement.
CTTTGCCTCAACACACGCCGTATTATATATCCTCGGAAATCACATAGAAATGTCAAACAAGCCCGGCATCCTGTACCCCATCGGCAGCACGTATCAACCTCAGGAACATGTCTTACAGCTCAATGTCAACCATCTTGAAGAACTGAGAGATGCTTGTAATGCAATGGGGACAGCAGCCCGGCACGACGTTCACGATGATTTTATCATTGTTCCGAGAGGTTGATGGTCGTATAAATTTGCATTACCCCAATTACAAATAACGAAAGAAGCTATGATGCATAGAAAGATAATTGTGAAAAATGTTTTCCTGATTACGGTAATGGTTTTATCCTATCTCGGCTGCGGAGAACAGTATTTATATGATGAAATTGCCATTGATATGGACCCCGATCTGCAATTGTTGGTCACTCAATATTATGAGCCTTCCGATGAAGAGGATGATTATATCTGGGGAATGAGCGAAGATGCATTTTTGTCACAAACCAACAGGGCAAAATCATATTTAAATGAGTTGACTTCGGCGATAAATTATGAAAATCTCAATATAGCTGACCAGGTGGATTATGAATACTTTCAAGCTCAATTAGACAATACGATACTGAACCTTGAGGGTTTACGCTGGTGGGAAAATGATCCGTCAATATACCTGCCTTTCTCAGAATTTTACAGGCCGTCACTTGACCGGACAAAAACATGGGACGAACGGATCGAGGAAATGACGGCCGGGTTCGAAAGTATTGAAATGAAGTTCCGGTGGGCCAGAGAAAATTTGAAAAATCCCCCGATATTATGGGTGGAGCAATCGATCGGATATTGTGACCGTATAGAAAACTATATTACCGAATGGCTTCCGGGGGTGGCGCAAAACACGAAATCACAGGAACTGAAAGAAGGGCTGTTTTCCGAGGCACAGGAGTTTTCGGAGCATTTGTCGAATTTTAGAAGATTTCTGGATACCGATTTACGAAGGCGGTCGACGAACGTTTTGCCGCGTGTTTCCGAAAATGATTACAACAGGCTTCTGAAAAATAAATTTCTGGACTATACTATTGATGAATTACGTGAGATCGGTAACCGGGTGCATGAAGAAACGCGGAATAATTTAATCGAGACCGCGAAAATGATCGATCCGCATAAAAGCTGGCTCAAGATCCATCAAGAACAATCCCTTGACTTTCCTCCTCCCTGGGAACTCCATTCCTGGCTTCAGAAAGAAGCGGACCGTGCTCGTGCCTTAGTGTATGAAAAGATCGTCAACGTTCCTTCAGGAATGGAAGAAGAATTCAGATACATCGAAGCGGGGCATTACCGAAATCTATACCGTATGGGATTCGGTATCAGTTCCGGTATTACAGTCGGAAATAATCTTTTCGGATATTATGACATTCCTACAACGGCACAGTTCGATACCTGGGAAGAAAAAGCAGGCTTCATGATGGATTGGAGCAGGGGCTGGATAATTGCACAGCAGGTACCCCACGAAATATATCCCGGACACCATTTTCAGTCGTTCATGCAGCAGCAGAGCAAGCGTCCTCTTCGACGTTATGCCAGTAATGCGCCTTTTTCGGAAGGATGGGGTGTCTATGCTGAAGACTTGATGTACGAAATGGGGTATATGCGTGACGATCCCCGGTTACTTCTTGCTCATTATCAGAACAGATTCTGGCGGACTGCCCGGATCGTCGTCGATGTCAGTTATCATACCGGGAAAATGGATTTTCAGGATGTTGTTGATTTTTTCATGGATGCGGGACTCCCCGAAGAAGGAGCGGTATTTGAGGCAACAGTCGTCGCGAAACGGGCAACGAGGGAACTGAGCTACTATATCGGCAAATTAGAGATTGAACAGATAGCACAGGATTATAAAGCATTGATGGAGGACACATTCGACCAAAAAGAATTTTATACCAGACTATTGCAGCTCGGCGGCACGCCGCCGAAATTAGCCAGGAAAGAGCTCTTTGCAGGAATGTAATGAGCGGCCGTTCAATTTTCTGCTCTGAACATAAGAACTATGAAGAAGGTCCGGAGTGCCCGTGGATAATCTGAACATACAGGCCCTGTTGGCAATTCTTCCCATATTTACGGGTGCGCTCCTTCTGGTCGGCTTCCGCTGGCCGGCGCGCAGGGCTATGCCGATAGTATACGTGTTAGCTGCATGTATTGCCTTGACTGCCTGGGGCGTATCATTCAACCGTGTTGCAGCTTCGACGGTCCAGGGATTATTCGTATCGTTCGACCTTCTTTATATCATTTTCGGCGCTATCCTGCTCTTGAACACTCTCAAGCACTCGGGTGCAATCTCAGCAATCCGGTCCGCATTTACAAAGATCAGCAGGGACCGGAGGGTGCAAATAGTCATAATAGGATGGTTATTCGGGTCGTTCATAGAGGGAGCATCAGGATTCGGCACACCGGCAGCTATAGCGGCGCCTTTGATGGTCGCACTTGGATTTCCTGCGATGGCAGCGGTTATGATCGGTATGATGATCCAGAGCACTCCCGTAACATTCGGCGCAATTGGAACGCCTATACTTGTCGGTGTCGGGACCGGCCTTGACAACCCGGAGCTTATTTCCCGGCTGGTCTCCGCCGGATCCGATTTTACCGGTTATCTTCACCTCATAGCCGCCGAATCGGTTATTTTGCATGGGATAACAGGAACCATAATGCCCTGTTTCATGGTAATGATGACGACGCGATTTTTCGGGAAAAATAAATCGTGGACGGAAGGACTCTCTATATTCCCTTTCGCTCTTTTCGGAGGCTTTGCTTTTACGATACCGTATGCCATTATCGGCATCTATCTCGGACCGGAATTTCCCTCGCTTCTCGGCGGACTTATCGGTCTGGCTGTCGTTACATTTGCAGCCCGGAAAGGATTTCTCCTACCAGAGGATGAGTGGGATTTTGCACCCTCGAGTGATTGGAAACCAGAATGGATCGGCACATTAGACATGAAAAAAGAAACTATTACCGATAAGAACATGCGAACATGGCTCGCATGGACTCCGTATGTGCTGGTAGCCGCATTTCTCGTTATAAGCCGATTACCATATCTTCCTGTCGGAAATTTCCTGAAATTGTTAATTATCCGGTTCCAGGATGTTTTCGGAACGGGAATTACCGCCTCGACGCAGCCGTTGTACCTTCCCGGGACCATGCTGATTTTTACGGTCGTCCTGACCTATTTTCTTCACCGGATGGAGCCGCGTGAATTCAAGGCCGCTGTCAGTGAGTCCGGCAAAGTTATTCTGGGGGCAGGTTTTGTTCTTATTTTTACGGTCCCGATGGTCAGGATTTTTATAAATTCCGGCGTGAACAGCGCCGGGATCGACAGCATGCCTGTTGCCATGGCAGCATGGGTCGCGGGGAATGTCGGAACTATCTGGCCGTTTTTCGCGCCTTTGATCGGGGCTCTCGGCGCTTTTATAGCAGGCAGCAATACCGTCAGCAACATGATGTTCAGCCAGTTCCAGCATAGTGTTGCCGATAAATTACTTATTTCCGGATCGTTCGTGGTCGCATTGCAGTCTGTCGGCGCCGCTGCAGGAAATATGATAGCGATACATAACGTTGTCGCCGCCTCCGCTACCGTCGGACTTCTCGGTCAGGAAGGGGCAACGCTTCGGAAAACCGTTCTGCCGACGATATACTATCTGACCATGGTCGGTCTCCTGGGAATGACGGCTATTTACGGATTCAGATATTCCGATTTGCTGCAATAGGAGTATCACGAAACCGATAAATCACGACAGAAATGGTCTATCGTAATCAAATATTTCATACAACAACACCAGGAGGTATGTTATGAACATTAAACGCTGGCTCATAGCAAGTATTGTTGTTTATATCGTTATGGGGCTTACCGAATATATTGTGCATGGCATTATCCTGATGGGAACCTACGAAGCAACCGCTTCGGTGTGGAGACCAATGGAAGAGATCAAGGGATGGATAGGTTTCGTAACGGGGGCAATTTTCTCCCTGATCTTTGTATACATTTTTATAAAGGGATATGAGGGCAAGGGAATTATGGAGGGGGCCCGGTATGGATTATGGATAGGCCTCATGTTTACAATACCGAATGCTTACGGTTTTTATTCGGTTCTTCCCATCCCCTATTCACTTGCACTTATGTGGTGGATATTCGGGACAGTGCAGATAGTAATCTATGGCATTGTTGCTGCCGCGATCTACAGGCCGGTTTCAGCATAATATGCGATTCAATAAATTCGATAAGCGTCTTAAATATATTAATTACTAATGCTCATTACCTGTTTGCCAGTCACCGTGACACGTTCAGGCGCATGGTAAATGCGGTTGCTGTGAGAATCTATTATCGACAGTTCAATAACATAAAAGCAGGAGATGAACAATGGAATACCGCGTATTAGGGCGGACAGGGGTCAATGTATCCCCTATTGGTCTTGGAACTGATAATTTCGGGGATGCAACACCTGCGAAAGACGCACAGAAGATAATAAACCGCGCTCTCGATGCCGGGATCAATTTAATCGATACCGGTGATATATATTGCGATGGTGAGAGTGAGAGGATAATCGGCAAAACACTCAAAGAGAACAGGAAAAGACATCAGGTATTTTTAGCTACCAAGATCGACCACGGGCGGCGCAGGATAGGGGTGTCCCTCGATGAATACACAGTGCCGCTGGGACCGAACGATCATGGACATTCCCGTCTGAATATTATTCGGGCTTGCGATCACTCCCTTAAAAGCCTTCAGACCGATTATATCGATCTGTACCAGCTTCACCGGCACTCTCCAAAGATTCCTATGGACGAGATCCTCAGCGCCTTAACTCATCTTGTTCAACAGGGGAAGATCCGGTATATCGGCTGTTCAACGCATCCGGCATGGGTAGTTATGGAAGCAATCATGTTCAGCGAATTGAAAAATTACGTCCGTCTTGCCACCGAGCAGCCTCCGTACAATCTGCTCGACCGCCGTATAGAAAATGAACTCATCCCGGTCGCCCAAAAGTATGGAGTCGGTCTTATTACGTGGGGACCGTTGGCTATGGGTATTCTTGCGGGACGGTACAAGAGCGCAGATGACCGACCGGATGGTTCGAGGGCGGTCAGGCGTGGGGGGTTTTATGCAAAGCGAATCAGCCAACGGGGAATTGAAGTCGGTAAGAAATTTTTAAAGTTAGCGGAACAGCAGGGAATCCTTGCGGCACAATTGGCGCTGTTATGGTGTAAAGACCAGCCCGGGATCACTGCTCCGCTCATCGGAACACGCACCATGGAGCACCTGGAAATTCTGCTGCCGGTGCTGGACATGACTCTCAGCGATGAAGTCAGGAAGGCTTGTGACGAATTGGTTCCCCCCGGCAGTTTCGTTGCAGATTTTCACAACACTTCGTACTGGAACAAAGCAAAAGTCCTCGAATGAGCCGCTTTTTGTATTCACCATCATTGTAATCCTCAGTCATCGTAAAATAAAGAAGAGCATGCTTACATTTGTATTGTAAGCATGCTCTTGTCGTAAAATGATAGCAATGAACTAACAAAAATCTACACTGTATACTATAAAATGTTTATCTAATACTATACCATTCTGTTTGTCTTCCATCCATCCAGATCATGCCTTCTTCCGTAAACGCGGCTTCTTCTTCGAGTACGATCCGCACATCCTTATTATTCCATTCCGGTACAGCATACGTAATATCGAGTTCCATAGAATGTACCGAATTATACCGCATTGGATATTCGCCCCTTTCAGTTGGAAGCTGGCTGCCGTCTTCGTCAAAATGACCCTCTCTGCCTATCGAGGGTCCTGCTTCATGACCGTGATATCCGACAGGATGGCTGTAGACCTCCGGACGAAGTTTCTCAGATTTTGCTTTCTCAAGCGTGGCAAAAAGAATCTCGTTCCCTGTTCTGCCATTCTGGAATTCTCCCGCCAGGATGTCTTGAAGCCTGTTGCCGCGCCGCAGCGCTTCTTTCAGTCCTTCGGGAACGTCGCTTTCACCTTTACGGAGAACATACGCAACCTGCTGAACATCGGTAAACAGGCCAATATAAGAAATTCCCCAATCGGCGCTTATCACGTCTCCTCTCCGGATGACAGATTCGAGAAGATTTCTCGGAGGAATATCTATCCTGAAATAGTCGGGAGGATCATTATATTTCGCTATGTCCGCATCGCTCCTCTGGAGCGTTATGGTCGGGAAAAATCCATCATAAACACCGATATCCGTGATTTTCTGCCGTATAGACCACGCCACGTCATTTGTTGTTGTTATGTCCGGTACAATGACCATATTCGAAAATGCTTCCGCAACAAGGTCGTGTGTTATACCGCTGACATATCTGAAAATGCTGAGTTCCTGCGGACTTCTTTTCAATCTCCATTCGACCACGAGATTTTCGGCCGGGACAAGCCGGGACTCATAGCAGCCGAGAGCCTCTTCAAGCCGTTCCTTATTCGATACGGACAATCCGTCTGCATGCCGCCACAATTTTGAAACATTGATCCCGATTGTTTCCGGATTACGCTCTTCCACTAACCGTCGAATATTCCCAAAGCTGCCCCGTATTCTTTCAACACCTTCTGTCCTGCCCTTGTTATAGAGCACCAGGAACCGTGCGGCTGAACGTCCCGGAGTACCTCCGACAAGCGTCCATGAAACCGGATCGAGATTATCTTCCTGATCGATGACCACCCACATGTCGATCCCGGTCTGCTCCATGAGTTTCGGAAGAAGGTTCTCCATTCTCCAATCGAGTATTTCTCTTTTGATCTCACGCCGCTGTCTTCTCGGCACAATATTTATTATATCCTGCACCCCGCCGACACCGTAATCCTGAGCAATACCGTCTCCGGTGACATACATGATTAAAAAGACACACATGATCCTGCTTCCAGATAAAATTGTCATTTTCCGGACTCCGAATAATATCCACAACATATTGTTATGCAGTATGTTATGTCATTTATATAATGTGCTGCTTTTATTTAATGATATGCCAGGAATTGTCCGGCCGTGCAACATATTCCACGCCATCTTCCGTCATTATCGTGGAGGGGCGGGAATACTGGGGCCGGTCAAGATATTCCATGCCATTTTCGGTAAACACCGACATTTGTCCGATTCCCAGCTCTACCCCTGCTTCGCCCCATCCGGGGACCCGAACACGCGTATGCGGTTCATAAGCGTACATGGTATTGTAATACAGTTTATGCTCGTTGCTGACAATGGGGTGCAGTTTGTAACCGGAGCCGGATGAGAGTCCTGCAACGTACGATCCTCGTGAGAACATGAGTCCGTTCTCTGTGAATCTCCTGATAAATCGCGGCGGAGGATGAAAACCAAGTTGTGAACTGATTATTCGCGGATCTCTCGGGATTGACCGGCTTGCTTCAATTATCTCTTTTCCTGTGCGGCCGGCTACGAATACTTTTCTGAATTCGTCTTGCATATGGTTGTTAAGCCGGAGCGCCTCTTTAAGTTCCTCAGGGACATCGTCCTCGCCTTTTAGCAGTACATACGCATTCTGATGTGAATCGGTAATGAGCCCCATGACCATGATATCTGAATCAAGGCTGACAATATCGCCGCGCCGTATTACGACATTTACGCCGTTCCTCGTTCTGTTTCTTCTGAACTTGTCGGTCGATTCACCATATTTCTCCACATATTCAGGCCTCCTCTGCACTGACACAGACGGATGGTTCTCAATCTCTATATCGAGTTCGAGATATTTGTGCCTGAACCACCAATTGAGATCATCCGTTGTAGTAATATCCGGTACGACGACGGCGTTTGAATATCCCATGGCAATTATGTCATTGGCCAAACCCTGTACAAACCTGTAAATACTGATCTGGTCGGGCGACATCGATTCCAGCCATCTGACTCCAAGCGTCCATGAATCGACTGTTCGTGAAGCATATTTGTTTCCAAGCGCTTTCTTCATATCATCGCTGCCATTCCGGCTGATGGCAATCTTTTTGGGATCCCGTTCTCTCACGAGATCGGATATCTCATTATAGTTCTGAGGTTCACTATATTCGATATCACCACCGGTATCATAATAAAATAACGTGATTGTATACTTCGTTAAACAAGGCATAAAAACTAAGATGATTTCTTTTTCTTCTTCTTGTCCTTAGGTGGGGGTGTTTCAAGAAGCTTTTTTTGAACCTCTTCTGGAGATAATGGATGAAGGGATATTGGCTTGTCTTTTTTTTGTTTTGGTTTTTCATCTTCAAACATGTCACCCTGATGAGGTATATGGGGTTTTTCAATGACCAGTTTTCCTTTCCCATTTGGCAGGCCAATCAACCCATCTAATTTTAATAAGTGATCATCAAAGGAATTTAATACTTGAATATTATTAGATATTGCTGTTGCAACATGAATTTGACCTGCCCCTAATGTTAGGGTCATTTTTTAAGTTAGTCAATTCATCGATATATTCATTGTTGTATTATCCATTGGCCTTGAGACCGCATCCGGTGGTATAACTGCCTCGGGGGCGGGTGGCCGGTATCCAAGGGCACTATGCGGTCTCTTATGATTTTACTCATTTCGCCAGCGTTCCACAAGCACTTTTGCTTCGTGTACTGTATTGAAGATTTCCCGGTTGAGCACTTCATCACGCAGTTTGCCATTGAACGACTCACTATACCCGTTCTCCCATGGACTGCCTGGTTCAATATACAATGTTTTTACTCCCAGGCGCATGAGCCATGTCCGGACCGCTTGAGCAGTGAACTCTGTGCCATTATCACTTCTCAGGTGAACCGGAACTCCTCGCTGCACGAACAGTGTTGCAAGATGTTCTATGACGTCATTGTGAGTCAGCCTCCTGCCTGCCACAATTGCCTGACACTCCCGACTGTATTCATCTAATATTGTTAACAAACGCTAGCTCCTTCCCTCTCGGGTTCGTGCTTGCATGCAGTCATAACTCCAGACATGATCCCGGTACGCAGGTCGCAGCCGAATACACGAACCGTCATTGAGCCATAACCGTTTGCGCTTCGGCTGCCTCCGGGGAACTTTTAATCCTTCTCGACGCCACAAACGCTCCACTCTCTTATGATTGACCTTGCAGCCTTCTTGCTGTAACAGTGCGGTAATTCGTCGATAACCATACCGACCATACTGCGTGGCCAACTCAGACCATACGTTGCACTAACACCGGCTTCATCAGAAGGAGAAATCGGGCGATATTGATGAGTGCTGCGCGGTACTCCCAACACGGTACAGGCCCGGCGCTGCGAGATCTCGAGAGTCGTGCAAAGATGCTGCACCACCTCCCGTCGCTTCGCCGGGCTCAGAAGTTTTTTGCATCAACCGCCAGAGTCTCATTGAGGATTTGAATATCCAACTCTTTCTCGGCAACCAGGCGTTTCAGGCGGATAGTCTCTCTCTCTAACGCTTTAAATCGTTTCGCCTGATGCACCCGAAGACCACCATACTCCTTTCGCCAACGATAATAGGTCTGCTCTGTAACCTCAATCTGGCGAGCAGCTTGTTGAACCGACTGACCTTGAGCGAGCAGTACTTCTGCCTCTCGAAGCTTGTGGATAATTTGTGCTGATGTGTGAATTCTACGTGCCATTGATCTTGCTCCTTGCTTTTCAATCGAATCCCTGTACTCATATACTATCTGGATCAACTTTGGGGGGCAAGGTCAGTTGTCGGAACGCCCGGCAGGATTCTAGATCATATCAAGCGAAAACGGCTGAACCTCAACAGTGTTTCTTATGTCGTTTTTGGTGAAGCGGACGAAATTCTCAATATGGGCTTTATCGAAGATATTGACTTCATTCTTGGAAAAACAAACAGTAGCAGGACCACGCTACTCTTTTCGGCCACAATGCCTAAAGTAATTGACAAAGTTGCTAAGAAATACATGCGTGGTTATGAGAAGATCCTTATCGAACAAAAACAGGTCCCCGTTGACCTGACAGACCAGATATATTTTGAAGTAGCTGCGAAAGATAAGTTTGAAGCGTTTTGCCGGATCATGGATTTCGAGGAATACTTTTACTGTTTGGTATTTTATAGAACAAAAGTGGATGTCAACGAAGTTGCCTCGCATCTGCTCGAACGTGGATATGAAGCCGGCGCACTGCATGGCGATTTTTCACGAGGACAACGGGAGAAAATCCTAGAACAATTTATAAAAAAGCGGGTCAATGTACTCATCGCTTCCGATGTTGCGGCACGCGGAATTGACGTTCAGAATCTAACGCATGTTATCAATTATTCACTACCTCAAAATACGGAATCGTACATTCCCCGTATTGGCCAAACGGGACGAGCGGGTAAAGAAGGCACTGCGATTACTTTTACTACGCCTTCGGAATACTGTAAACTTATGCAGATTCAAAAAATCGCTAAAACCAAAATACGCAGAAAACATCTGCCAAATATTAAAGATATCATACAGGTAAAAAGTTCTCGGCTCAAGAAAGAAGTTGAAAGAATTTTAAAGAAAGATATCCCCGTTGATATTTTAAAAATGGCGAAACGGCTGCTAAAAGGAAATAATCCTGAAAGAGCAATGGCGGCTCTATTGAAACATGCCTTTGAGAATGAATCCGATATCCGGATAGCTATAACGAGATTCGCGACAGACAGCCCAGCCCGGCTATTAAAGGTGAAACACAGCTGCTCGTGGTGCGCGGTACCAAAGACAAAATGCAAACTCGTGGAATTGATTAAAAAGAAAACAAAGATCAACGACCGTAAGATCAATAACGTGCAGGTTATGAAGGATTACTTTTTTATCACCGTTGCCATTCATTGAGGCAGAATTGATTCTGAAGAGATTCAAAGAACAGAACAAGGGAACAAAACCGGTCGTTGTCAAAGCCAAAAAACGGCAGTAAACATTAAGCTTCTTCAATAGAACGATCAAGCAAAACTAATTCCGAAAATGTAACCATATTCATTTACTATATTGTTTAATGTCTATAAAAAAGCGAAGTCTTATATGCCGTAACTTTTTATATATATATACTTTACATTATTTTAGATATAGGGCTACTTTAGCAATTATTGCGTGCTATATAGTTATCGAGGAGGTTATCATTCATAATCTCTATAAATTCTTTCACCGAAGAACAAATCTGACTATGCGAGTTGAATTTTGAAAATATTTTACATGTGCATATAGAACTATAACAGCATATCATTGCAACAACTTTATCATCTCATCATCATAACCGGTCATTTCCCACCTTGTGAGCGCCATGGGTATCTCACCTGCTGCCAGAAACTCATCAATAAAATCACGCAGAACAAAATCTTCCCCCAACTGCATAGCCCGGTCTTTTAGCAGTTTAGTGAAATGGGCTTTACCAACGACTACACCCGTATGAAAACCTGGAGAGCGCAGGTTCGTTTGCATTTCATGCCACACCATACGATCATTTTCATCAGACCATTTGTACGGCATAATCTCGGCACAGAGTTTTCTCATTTCGGTATAATTAATTTCGTTGTTGTGCAATTTCAGGTCGGGCAATGAGAGACTCATATGCGAAGCATTCATGAGATATTCAACTTCCCTTCCTCGTTGCAGCCTATTGTCGAGAACACCAGCTTGCATCAGCAGTTCTTCCAGTGAGGCTGCCCATCCTTCCGAACGGATCCAATCCATATTATAAAGTCTTTGTGCACCGCGGATCGGACGTTCGTCACGTTCAGTCCGCTGCCGATCAAATAGATGGCCAATAAACTCATGCGTTTCGCCGGGCAACACCTCGCGCTCACGGGCGCTCTGTGGTCGATAGTATTACTCGTTGGCAGTGGTCTTCTGGGTTCGTTAGGATCGCTGTAGTCTGCGGGGTCCAACCAATCGGGAACTGTCTAATATTTCTTCATCATGGAGGAACGTAACAACGTTATTGAGAGCAATATCGAGGCGGCGGTAATATTCCAGTTCCGTATCCGCTATCTCAAGCGGAGGAAGATCACGGTTCCTGTTTTCCTTTAATTCCAGAAAGGTTATTATGCGGCTGTATTCATGCTGCACAATGGTCATACACTCTTCCCAGGTGTAGGGAAAAAGATGCACATTTTTCAGCCACCAGTTATAGTTTTCTACCCCAATACCTGCGAGACCGGTCATACTGCTTTTGTTATCCTCCAGCCATTTTCCATAGTCAATCACCGCATTGGCGGCCTGTTCCGCATCGGGAACCAGTTCAGGATGGTGTTCCGCGAGTCGAGCTGCGAGGTTGTGGTAGTTGTCCGCTTCTCTGTCAATGAAATTGATGGCACGATTCGCAAAATCCTCAGGTACATCTCTCAGGTTTTCTTTCGCCTGCTCATATATCGCAAGTATAGCTTGCAGTGTTATTCGAAAGTCCGGTAATCTGTCGTTAGACAAGGGGAGTCTGGTCCACCTCAGGCTGGACAATCCATTCATTCTGAATACAGAGCCTCCCTGATTAGGCATGTAATATAGGGGGTCACGCGACCAGGGACGGAGAACCCGATGAAAAAAATCAAGCCCGTTCATTTCAGCGCGTACCAAATGGTAATCGACTTGCTGTGAAACCGGCCAGTCTTTGATATCAAACGCAGCAAGGCGACTTTGAAATGTCTTCAAACCGCGCTTTTGCTCATCCATTGCGGCAGCCGTGTAATCAGGAACACCATTAATGATTTCTACCTCCTCAAACTCACGAAATTCGAGAAATAGGCTGACAAGATCGTTATACGTGCTATTCACGGCCACATCAATTCCGCCATCTCCGGCAAAACAATAAAAAAACGCAAGACTGAACAAAAGGAGAGAAGTAACAACTAAATGATTATGCTTGAGCATGGTTCCAATCTCCTTGTTTACAATTATTAAATGATATCCAATTATCTTTTTTATCTATCTTAAAAAGGATATTGAACTGAAATCAAGCTGTAATATGAAGATTATAGTAAATCTGTAGTTATGAGCACTACAGGACTCAAACCTTCCATTGTTCAATTTTTAAGGCCGTACCCATTTCAGTCTCGCCATTCTCATTCCATTATATTCCGGATTGAGTACAGCAGCGAAATATTGCCGGTCATGGTGTATAATTCTCATAGCCTGGTATGGCAACGTACAAACTTTGTATTTATCATCATCAATACCAAAATTCAGAGGATCATTTGAACAGTAAATGGTAGTATGACATTCTTTATGTACTTTGACTCTGAATAAGTAAAAATTTTGTTCTTCTGGCAGGTATATCACAAAAGGGCATTCAGCATCCTCAGGACCGCTACCAAGGTAATACCCATAGGTGTCCAGTTTTCATTTGTCAACGAATCGGATTGCCAGCGGTAGAGTAGCCTGGTATTTCCGCCACAGCCAGTATTGCGAACACAAGAACATAACTGCCAGGTTTGATCGGCTGCCTGCCATATACCGAAATCTACCGGCTCCTGATTTTCTGTAGTATAACGACCAAGATCCGGAATACCGGCTATTGTCCACCATTCACCATCAATTTGAGGGATCAGTTTCTTATCATAATTCATTTTAGTATTATACCATTCAGTCTCATTGCTTGAAGTTTAATGGATCAGTACGATTTTTTCATTCGGGGGCTGAATAAATTCAACTCCCCGGCTCGACACAACCTGAGGATTCGATATATTAATAGAAATCGGATAACCTGGTCTTTCGGGGAGGTTCGTATGGACCGCATATTCAAATGCAAAAATATGATTCTCCTGTATTGTCAAATGCGCCATGTCCGGTCGAAATGCTGCCATTGATGGTCAAGGATAATTCAAACCACTGCCATTATTACCCATAGAGTGAAAATCAATATAAATTCCGGACTTATCTGTATTTGCGAGTGCCTCTTGAATAATTGAATAGTCTCTCGTTTTTGTGCCGTCAGGTACTGGTCCCCGTGAATCTGTTAGTTCTGTATATACATAGCCTTCTTCCTCCACAGCTTTGACCATTGCGCTTAATGATTCCCGTGCTGTCATTCCGACTCTTACATGCGGTCGCATAATTCCTATAGCTTTTATAGCCTGATCATAGGCATGCTGTATACTCTCGGGAACACGCGTTTCCCCTTCTCTCATAATATATGCATGAGTTTTAGTATCTGTCCCAAAACCCAAATAGTTGACCCCACCATGCAAAGCAAAAAAATCACCATGCTGAAACACATAGTCACCATGACGGATCCAATGTCGCGCATCTGGCGGTTCAATTCGTTCTGATTTTGCAGAATAGTAAAGCCGGATACCTCCCGGCGACCAGGTACTATAGTCTCTTAAACCTCGTTTGAATGCCTCCTCCCTTGCCCACCATGTTATATCCCGTATCGTTGTTACACCCGGTTTGATACGGGATAAAGCCTGCGCGGCAATCTGACGGCTCAATTCCAATGTGTTTGTCTGAACTGTAATTTCTCTAAGAGTTCTTCGCAACAGGAAATCTGTTATGACATTTTCTGCGGAGATGAATCTCTCAGAATACTTAGTCCCTAAAATTGTTTGCAGTTTCACATATGCAGTATGTGAAATCCCATCAGCAGTAGTGAGCCAATCGGAGTAATTTACTGCAATTGTTTTTGGATCGCGTTCGGCAACAAACTCTGTTAATTCGTCATAGACTTCTGGTATTGTAAAACCCTGCCGAGGGTCCATATTGTTATAGTTAATACCACTGATAGCTTGCCCAATATTCGTGGAACCATGTACATCAATATTTTCAACAGCACCTGCTGAACCAAAAACAGCACGCTCAATCTTGTCCCCAAGGTCCGTAAATATCAAATAACCGGATGTCGAGCCAAATTGAGGAGCCAATGGATCAGGGTCCCCGGGACGAGTGACATGAATCCACATATCCACATTATTGTCACGCATTGCTCCTGGTAATATAAGATCAAGTTTTTCATTTCTTATAAGACGTAGAACCTCTCCGCCTGTTTTTGACGTATGCACACCAGGCTGTGCATTGACACAAGGCACAGCAAACATTAAAGAAATAAAAAAAAACGTTATGCGATTAATCATTTCAAGACCCTCTCTATATTAATAAGTAACTATGTATTAATTATTCGTGGGTAGACAGATTATGTGAAATCAAAATTGTCGCATTTATTTGGTCATAAAACGTATGTGACTTGGGAATGCATCGTAGGAACATAGAGGAAACAATTAATAGTAAGATTTGATATTCGTAATTTCAAGCATTTTCTGTTATACCAGTCGAATGATGAGAGAAATTGTAATATTTATGTCAATTATCATAGTTGAATGATTGCAAATTTAATAAAAGGGCTGGTTTATACGAACCAGCCCTTTTATTACTAAATGAAGTTTGTTGCTTCATATCCAGATTTATTGAATGAAGCCGGAAGAGCATTTCCGGCACACAAGACGTAATAAACGGTAGCAACAACTCCTCCACTCTCACAGCATGAAATTTAACGGATCAGCACAATTTCCTCATTTAGTGGCTGAATAAATTCAACGCCCAAATTGGTTATAATTTGAGGATTTGAAATATTAATCGCAAGTGGATAACCGGGCCGTCCATCGATATTCATATGGATCATATATTCAAAAGCAAATAGATTGTTCTCTTGAATTTCCAAATGCCACGAATCTGTGCGAAATGTACCTATTGATGGTCCAAGTGACCCCAGGATACCAAAATTGTGATTATCAATGGAGAATCCTGCATAATCTGTTCCTTTACCGGCGAGTTCCCTTTGTATCATTCTATAGTCTTCATCACCATCTTGTGTACCGTCTAACAGATATTCATGAGAATCGATAAAAGGTGTATAATGATAACCTGCATCTTCCATGAGTTTCACCATTGCATCTAGCGATTCTTTAGCGGTCATCCCTACTTTCATACCTTCCTTCATAAGCCATTGACCTGCTATTGCTTTATCAAAGACCCGCTGTATAAAATCGGGAGCTTTTGTTTCTCCTTCTCTCAAGATATACACATGAATTTTTGTATCAACTCCAAAACCCATATAGCTGCCTCTGGGGCTACTACCTCCGCCACCAACAAAAAAATCACCCGGCCGAAGAACATAATCGCGGTCACCACTTATCCACCTGACAGATGGCGGAAAATCCTTTTCTGTTTCTTGAGGCTTGGTGCCTGCAGAATAGTAAAGCCGGCCGCCAATATCCCCTATAGTTGTCATACCCGGTATAATTTTGGCTATGTTTTGCAACACACGCTGGCGAGCCAGTGCCAAAACTTCGGTCTGTGCTGCTACTTCCCTGCTTGTCCTTCGTACTACGAAATCAGTAATGAGATTTTCTGCCGATTCAATTCTCTGAGAATATTTAGGACCTAAAATCTTTTCCAGTTTTAAATATGATGAATATGAAATCCCATCTGCCTCTTTGAGCCAATCGGAAAAATTCACTGCAATAGTCTGTGGATCATGTTTAGCAACATACTCCGTTATTTCCTCATAGATCTCTGGAATTGAAAAACCCTGCTTGGGATCTGTATTGTTATAATTATAATTGCCAAAAGCCCGTCTTAAATGCCAGGAGCCTTCGACATCAATTTTTTCAACAGTTCCCGGTGAACCTCCAAAAATAGCCCGTTCGATTTTACCGCCCAGATCAGTAAAAATCAAATAACCGGAGAATGATCCAAAATAAGGAGCCAATGGATCGCCTCCGCGACTAACATGAATCCACATATCTACATTATTGCGGTGCATAGCTATAGGCAAAACAAGATCCAATTTGTCGTTTCTCATGAGACGAAGCGCTTCCCTGTCGGTCTCTACCGTTCGTTGTGGTAGCGGGTTAAAGGTATCTCCCCCACGCTGTGCTTTTACATTAGATGCTGCGCACATCATAGCAATGAAAAAAATCATACTTCTAATTTTCATAGCTCCCTCCTCTTGTGACAATAAGATGTTCTGAATAACATTTCAACTTATTGTGAATGATACATTTTATTAGATAAGTTGTCAAGTCAAAAGTATAGATAGAGCAGCAAGTTTTTCGATTATTTATAAATAAATACATTAATTGTTTAATTGATATTTAAAATTTTAATAAATTTTTTTGAACATACACTACATCTAAATATATATTTATTTTCATGCATTAATGAAGTTCCCTATTAATAAGAACCCGCCTATTTCTTGATTATTACTTTAACTTATGCTATCTTTCCACCTAAGCTATCAATTAATGCAACTAACCAGATTCATCACGATTTCTCTTCTATCGATTAGAATTATTAAAACTGTTACCAGAAATATTGTGCTCTTCATAGTTTTCGGTATTGGAAATTTGTTAGCGCGGACGGCCGATTCTTTTGAATCAAGTCCGTTCCACAGAACAATGAAAGCGTAAAAATGTTTCATAAGGATGCAGTGTCGGCAGGATATAAAATAGTGTAATCCTATAATGAGTATGACAATTCGATATCTAAAGGCTGATTTATAAAAAAGATTTTATCGGATTTAAAGTGCTTTATATTTTTGCGGCGCCCGTAAAATCGTGTGTGGGTGAAGTCAATGTGCCATGGGTTACTGCAGTAGTGTTTCTATTATATTCTTGTGCTTAAACATTTGAGATAAAATAGGTATTTTTTTATTTTTTGTCCCTTTGATTATTTTTGACTGGCTTGAAGGAAGATTAATTTCGAAAGCTACGGATTTACTACCCGGGACTGCTGCATGAACAGCAGATATTTGTCCCCGCTGACTATATAGGTTCGGCCGTGCTCAAAAAAAATCTTGATAAAACGGTCATTTCAAAAATCGGCGGGTTTCAGTTCCATGTAACCACGAATAATCTCGGATTAAGAAGCCTGAAAGAGATCCAGCTCACAAAAACCGATGGATCATACAGAATATTATGCCTGAGGGATTCCTTTACTTTCGGACTCGGTGTATAATGATAATGAAACCTATCCTCATTATCTCGAGAAAATATTTTCGGACATTAAATTGGAAGCTATCTCCGTTATAAATGCCGGATTTGCAAACGGGTTGGGACCAGGTAAACTAAAGAATTTCTGCACATTGAACAGTTGAGTTGGCCCTGCAGGACTCAAACCTGCGACCCACTGATTATGAGTCAGAAAGTTATATGCGATTATTATATGACTTAAATTTAAAGAAATCAATCAATTAAATGCATGGCTGCTGTATAATATTTCAATGAATTTCATGTCGCAAATGCTACAAATGACACCAATTTATACCCTTATTGGCAAGAATTGGTAAAGTGCGTTAATTATCCTAGTCTTTAAAAAATTAATTAAAAATAAGTTTTAATATATAAAATTTAAAGAATAATTATTAAATTCGGATTGAAAATTAATGTGAGATGTTAAAACGGTAATTCCATAGCATGATTATATTCTTTTTTATACACCAAATTATCATCAAGATAAAAAGTGACAATATATTCTTCCAGAGATTCTAATCGTGAGAGATTCATAACTAGATTTGCATTATTTGAATTTGTATAAAATTCATCGTCATTCCAAAAATATTCAATATTTGTTTTTTTTCAATAATTTCTAGGTTTGCTTTAAAAGGACCAGCATTCAAACCATTCAAACAAGAATTGAAGATAAATGAAATTGAATCTAATGTAGTAGTTGCTTTATTTATATAGTTCCACCTCGAAAAAAACAAAGAGCGATCATTGGACACAGAAATTGATCGTTTCCATTTTTTATAGCTGCTCTTTGGAAGTAATGTGATAAGAGTTTCGTACTCTGCTTGTGACCGGCAACATATTTCTCTCAGATAAGTTAAATCTAAACATTTAGGTATTAAAACCTCAGCTGATCGATTTCTCTTAATCTCATATCCTTCAGTTTCATCTATTCCTCCAGGTAGACTTTTGTCATGATATACCTTCTTAAACGGTATCCGCATATAGAAATCCACTGATTTATCTCTCTTTGAATATGATGAAGCTAAATTACCATCACTAAATTCGGTATCTTCTTTTTCTAATATCGGTATTGCTTCGAACAAGAAATAAACAGGAACTGGGCAATGAGCATCTAATTCAATATTATTTTCTACCCTTATTCCTTCATTTTTATATACTTGTTGCTCTCGATATTTATGATATATCACTATTTCATCCGCTTCTAATTTTGCTTGGAAATAATCATCTTTATTTAATTTTTGGAATGTACTAGAAATATTCTTCCAAGCCCACTTTCTTCCATCTTTGGTTTTAGGATATACTTCTATAAAATCTTCTTTTTTCATTAAAGACATTGTTCTAAGGTCTTTGCTAACATATATCGGGTAATAGTTTTTTGGTTTATTCTCTCTAGACCAGGATGTTCTTACCCGCATAAAAGATTCTAGCCTGTATTTGCTCTCACTATCTTCTAAATCAAATGTTGCTAAAACTTCTTCGTCCAATGCAACTTTATTAAATACAGCTTCATCAATATCTTTTGCATAAATAAACATAAACTCACTATTCGATGAAAAAAATTTAGATAGATTGCGTCCTTTTGGATTATGAAGAACCGTAACCATGCCTAATTTGTTGCGCATCCCGAAATGAGTATCTAATAAGTGACGGATGTTATGGACTTCATATTCGTCAATAGCACATATAACAATACCACGTTTTGTGAGTAATTTTTTTGCGAGTTTCAGCCTATGGTTCATCATGTTAATCCACTTACTATGCCTAAATCCATCATTTTCATCTACAAAGTTATTATTATATCTCCAGTCTTTTTCACCAGTATTATAAGGTGGATCAATGTAAATCACATCTATGGATTTTTCATGAGTATAGTTCAGCACCGATAACGCATGATGATTATCGCCTTCAATTAAAATGTTGGTCGGTTTATCATGGCTATTAATTATTTCTTTATCTTTTACTTCCTTTAAAATAGGTAATTCTTTTTTACACTGTAAAACAACCTTTTCAGGCTCACGTTCCTCATCCCAAACTAAGCCGTATTTTTTCCGCTTTTTTAGTTCTATTATTTCAGCGATCAATTCTTCTTTGCTCTATTTGGTATAATCAGTTTTTCTTGACATTTAATTTTTTCAATTCTGTATTAATCAAAAATTAAACTTATTTAAGACTAAAGAAAATATTTCATTATAATTAAAAAAAGTGGCAAGAGTCTCTGTACTTTAAGCGAAAAGTTATTTTTTATTTTTCTCACAAATTAACGGCCATGAGAACGATTAGTGAAACTTCGACAAGTCCATTCTTGTTCTTCTGAAATCCTGGCATAGTTTTCACTCCGTCAGTGCTTCATAGGTAATCTGCTTTCCTACCGTGCTCGCTATCATGGACTCGATCCTATCCATGGTGTGACGCTGGCAGGCACATTCGTTCAGTCGGAAGGCGAATTCGTTAACGTAGCGCGGCCCACACGCTCTCGATCCTGTTGGTATGTACATCGCCGTGTGCACCCATTCCTCAGCACTGTGATTGACCATTTCATGCCCATAGAGGCGATCCAGCAACCCGTAATAGGCTTTGTGTTCGGTATGCAGGATCAAACCGGCTTTGATGTTGCGGTAGATCGGGCCTTGTACTTGGGTCTTGTGGTTCCCGGCTACGGCGATTGCTACCACATCCCCGCCCCGCTAGCGCATCCAGAGCACGGCCCGCTTACCAACTGGCCAGAGACCTGCTTTGAGCCGCTTGTTGGCGTGCTTGTTCTTCTCTTTGCCGCCGATGTAGGTCTTGTCGATCTCTACGATACAGGATAGCAAGCCACTCGTGCCCTTGCAGGATTCTCGTAACCGCTGGAGCATGAACCAGGCGGAACCCTGTCTGATACCGATCTCCTTGGCCAATTGCATAGACGAAATGTCCTTGCAGGCGGTGACCAGCAAGTACATTCCATAAATCAACTTGTGCAGCGGGATATGGGATCGCTCCATGACTGTCTTCGTAAGGACGGTGAAAACCTCCATGCAGGTGTTGCAGCGGTAATAACTTCCCTTGCGGGTGCGCCTATGCGCTAGCGCTCATGGCAATGTGGTCAATTCACGCAGTCCGGCTAGCATTGTTGCTCCATATAGGCGCGCGCAATATCCTGATCGGGAAACAGTTGGAAGAGTTCGAGAAGAACGATGGTTGATTTGCTCATTGGGCAGTTTCCCAAGCGTCGGACCCAATGTAGCGGATTCAGACTAGAAAATCAACCGTATAAATCCAAAAAGTTAAATGGTATAGTAGAAGCAGACGAAACCTATGTAAGTGGCAAGGGCAAGCATGGTCGTGGTTCTGTAAAGAAAACTCCGCTATTTTCACTGATAGAAAGAGATGGTCGTGTTCGGTCTACTGTTGTGAACAAAGTTACTGCAAAGAACCTGAAATTTATTATCCGTGAGAATGTTAACAAAGACTCCATAATAATGACTGATGAATTCCGGTCTTATTGGGGATTGGGAAAATAGTTCAAAGAGCATCATATTGTTGAACATGGAAAGAAAGAATATTCGAGAAGCAACGTACATGTCAATAATGCTGAAGGGTTCTTCAGTATACTTAAACGAGGCATTAATGGTGTTTATCAGGATGTAAGCAAAGAGCACTTGGAAAACTACTTGCATAAGTTCGATTTTAGATATAACTCGCGTGAAATACCTGATTCCCACCGTACGGTAAATGCCATTAAGGGTTTTGAAGGTAAGAAGTTGATGTGCAGGGACTCGTCCGGCTGCAAGAGAACCCGAAAAAATGGTAACAAATAATGTCTAATAAGATAGCTTTAGAGTTAATTGGTGCAAAACATGATGATCAAAACATCAGGTTTTCTGAATTAGTTAAGGAATTTTATTCAATAAACATTATCTTCAACAAAATAGACAAATATATTAGCGATTCTCCAAAACCGACCTGGTATTTTAAAATTGCAAATCTGCACCAATATAGTCCGCCTGTGATCGAACTTGAAGCTCTCCCGCTTAACCCCAAAGAAGACCATACAGTTGAGGTTGTAGATTCTTTTTTTGATGGACTTAAAACAATAGTTTTTGAACAATTTAATGAAGGAACAAATCGAGAATTAATAGAATTGTTTGACGGAAATCTTGGAAAATCATTAAAATCGAATATGCGAAAAATGATTATTCGCAATGGTAAAGAAGATTGTGAAATTTACAAAGATATTGAAAATTGTAAAATATTGGGGTGGCGTAGAGAACGAAATCGATAGTATATCTGGTATTTTTGAAACTGTAAATTTACATTCTAAGACGAAAAAATTTCATATATTTCCTGTGGGAATAAACAAAAGAGTCAGATGCATATTTCCAAAGGAATTATTAAACCAATATAGGCATTCTTACTTCCCATTTAAAATTACTGTTACAGACATTGAGATATATCCCGAAGAAGAAGAGCTTCCTATTTTGTTTGATTTGAAAGGTATTTGCTAGGGGCTACTGGTAATATAGTATATTGCACCCCATACCGAGTAGACAGTTATTTAAGTTAGTGTTTGGCAGTTATTGATAGCCCTAATCCACAGTGGATTAGGGACTTAAATCGAATAAAGCTGTTGCGGTCATTGCGTTGCCTGTTTACCTTACATTACATATGGAGGAAACCCATGAGCCGACGCAGATGGACCGCTGAGCAAAAGTTCGCAATCGTTCTTCAGGGCATCAAGGGCGAAACGACCGTTACTCAGCTCTGTAGCGATCACGGTATCAGCCAAGTTCAATATTACAAGTGGCGCGATCAGTTTTTTGCCGGCGCGAAGCAGAATCTCAACGGCAAGCGAGCACAAAACGGCACGCTAGAGAAGGTGAAGATCAAAGAACTTGAGCACATCATCGGCAAGCAGACGGTTACCATTGAGATACTAAAAAAAATTCAACAGATGGAGAACGAGTAGCGGATCGTGTACATGCGCTTACACAGTCCGGGTATACAGTAACTTCAGCTTGTGAGGCACTGAGTGTCAGCCGGAGTTCATATTATTGCACGGCTCCTGCCTCGACTTCGGTCAAAGCCGACAGAGACCGTGAGTTGCTCGAACGAATCAAAAAGATACGATGTGACCATCCGTTCTGGGGCTACCGGCGGATCACCGCATGGCTGAGACGGCGTTGTGATATCCATGTGAACCGGAAACGGGTCTACCGTATCATGCGGGAGCATAACCTGACGGTCAAGCAGAAACTGTACAAAGCAAAACGAACACCGCAGCGATCAAAACCAAAGCCAACCCGCATGAACCAGTGGTGGGGCATTGATATGACAAAGTTCCTCGTCAACAAGCTGGGTTGGGTCTATATGATCGTTGTGCTCGACTGGTACACACGCAAGATCGTCGGCTTTCATATCGGCCTGCGGAGTAAATCGGCTGACTGGCTCACTACCCTGGATATGGCTGTCAAAGAACAATGTCCCGATGGTGTCCGGGAACATGATTTACATCTCATGAACGATAATGGCTCACAACCAACAAGCGTTGCGTTTATTAACGCATGCGGCGTATTGAATATAGATCAAGCATTTACATCGTATAATAATCCAAAGGGTAACGCAAATACCGAACGAGTTATTCGAACTATCAAAGAGGACTGCATCTGGATCAACGAATGGGGTTCACTCGATGAAGCACAACAGACAATCGAACAATGGATTCATGATTACAACCATCTGTATCCCCATTCAGCATTAGATTACCTCAGTCCCGTTGAGTTCGAACTGAAAAACACTAAACAAAAAGCAGCCTAAAAATGTCTTGCTTTTTGGGGGTCAGTACAATAGTTTCTGAGAGATTTGTCCGCAAAATTAGAAATGAATGAGAATAAACCTAAGTATCACTGAGATACAAGCATATTTTTAGCCTTATTATAAGGATGTAACTCGTAAAAATGGAGAATATGCTAAAGAGAAGAAACGCCGTCTCTTATTCTGCAAATATTCAGGTAAATAGATTAACAGGGGAAATACGAAGATAGTATGGTAAAAAACGGAATCAAGAAGCTTAAAACACCAGTATTGTATACATTTGGCAACAGCAATAATATATTGTGTAGATGAAATGCATACGTTTGACGAGGATGATTTAATACTTCTTAGCGGATCAATATCCCCTGATTATTTGTAAACCAAGCACACCACAGCTTTCAATATTATAATGAATTAAGAAGACAAAGAACAAAGATAAGCCGATTTCCCTTCATCCATTATCCCTCGAAGAAGCTTCTCGAAACACCCTCGCCTAAAGGCAAAAAGAAGAAAAAGAAATCATCATAGTTTTTAGTGTCTTGTTTAACCAAGTATACAATCACGTAAAATAAAAACTCGGGTACGTCCATCGACGACTTCGCAACACTACTCGGCAAGACCATGCCCTCATGATTCGCAGGCAGCAATGAGGTAAAAACAGGGTGCTCTTTGTATGATGTCATACGGTAAAGCGGCTCTTCATTGTTGCGAATGATCCACAGGTCGACACCCTGTTCACGCATAATTTCAGGGAGTACGTTTTCCCGTTTCCAGTCCCAGAATCCCTGCTCAACCTGTACCCGTTCACGCATGGGGATGATATTTCTGATATCCTGACCTGCATTCAACCGAGCACCCTGTGCAAGCGCACTGCCGTAAATGCAGCATGCCATGACGAAAATCAAAAATATTGCCGTTCTTCTAATCATACCATTTACCTCCTTACAGTACTGTCCCTTTTGAATTTTGGTTATTTATAATTGAATAACGTAAATTAAATAACAATATGCTACTCAAAATCCTTCTGCTCACATTATTTTTACGAAACTCAAAGATATTCGAACAATCCGGCAAAGCATTACAATACTGCCGGAGAATGAGACAATTTCGGACAAATCATTGCCGATTCAAGCCATTTTTACGACAATATCTGACAACATAGTTTGCCAATTATACAAATGTCCACCTCGCCACTCATCAGTTGATTCTAAATAATCTTCAATTTTCGACAGTTTTTTCCATATCCCATAAGAAATATTTTTCACTCATATCTCGTATAAAAAGCAGCATTTGTTGTGATATAAAAGACGTTGGGAGAAATTTTCCTGTGTATTAATTCATTTTTACTGATTACGCCTTCTTTTACTCAAAAGGACCAGATCGCGCAATGCTTCTATGTTCTTTGCTTCCATCCACTTTTTCTCAAAGTTGGGGTCCTGGACGATCTGACCGATGGCAGCCAATGCGCGAAGATGAAACGGACGTTCATCTTTTGTACCGATAAGAACAAATACGGTATGAACACGGGGATTTTCCTCCGAAAAATAGAATCCTTCTTTGTTTCGTGCCAGCAATATATTAAACTCATGGTCTCCACCGATAATTATGTGTGGAATTGCCAGATCAGGATTTAAGACGGTTGTACTCTCACTTTCACGCTCCAGAAAACTATCTACCAAGGATGCTTTTGACACATGAAGACTGCCGGCCAGGTCTTCCGCGGCCTCTTCAAAGAAATCTGCAACTTCTATCTTAAATTCGTAATCAAGTATCGTACATTCTTCTATTAAATGGTCGAACCTGTCTTTTTCAATTTTATCCCGCTCTCTCACAATCTCCTTGAGTTCCGATTCCAGCGAATGCGTTGTCAATTCTTTCGCGGTCATTCGCTCGATCAAGTGGAGCAGCGCAAATTCTCTTGTTGTTTTTATTCGTCCATAAAACCAGTAGATAAAAATTCAGGCGATGATAAACATGAGGCTTGTCAACAGTCCTTCTGCACCGATCATCGCAAGCAGTATACCGTAACCGATGATGCCGATATCCAGAAATAATGCGGTTATTATAAAGATCCCGGTAGCATAGACGGCGATATGAGGTGTATGAAATCGCGGGTGAATTTTACCGAAGAACTGTGGAATGAGCTTATCCCTGCTGTGTGCAAGCGGATATCGTGACGCACCGAGAATACCGGCATTTACGGCAGAGGAAAAAGCAAATAGTTCGATAACCGCAAGTAAAATCTTACCTCCCGTACTCATAAAGACCGCCGCTGCGTCCGGCAAGGGGGTTAATGATTGTGCGAGAGTTTCGCTGTCAAGAACACCAACTGTGACAAAAATAACAAAAATATATACAAGACTCACAATCCCGAATGAAATCATCATTCCCAATGGGAGGACCCTGCCGGCATCCTTAATTGCCTCTGCCAGACTTGCAACTTTCAGCAGGCCGCCATAGGAAACAAACACAAATCCTGCTGTAAACAGAATCGAAGAAACTCCATACGGTGCAAATGGTTCAAAATGGGTTACTTCTACTGCCGAAATTCCTTTTATCACAAAGATTGCCAGTACGGCAAGAATCATCCCGACCAGGATTACCTAGATTCTGCTCGTCGCTTTTATCCCAATAATATTCACGACGAGAAAAAAGATACACAATACAAGCGCTATCAGCCGAATATCGACCTCTATCAGCAACGAAGAATATGCTGCCATTCCGATTAATTCAAATGCGCTTTTCAGAGCAAGCGCAAGCAACGTGATAAATCCGTAAATTGTCCCCACAGCGGGACCCATACTTCGCATAACAAAAAAGTATGTCCCTCCTGCTTTCGGCATTGCAGATGCCAATTCCGCCTGACTGAACATGCCAATAGTCGCCAGCAGTCCGGCAAGCAGATACGATATAAATACTCCGGGGCCTGCTTGAGCATGGGCTAATCCGGGCAGTCAAAAGAGACCGGAACTGATAATCGCACCGGTGGTAATCGCGATCACATCCACCAACGTCAGTTCTTTACGTAATTTCATATCAATTGAAAAATTTGTTTTTTATCTTTAACCGTCTTCAAAAGCCATAAAAAATAGCAATAGCTTTCTATTTTCGCAAGACCTTAATTGGTATGACAAGTATTTCAAAAAATGCTTTGACCATTGTCGAACGAATAACTTCACAGGAGGAATATTCATGGGCGCACATACCAAATATCTCACGTTTCATACCAGGGAAAGGGTTGAATTTATAAATATCACCTCCGAAATAAATGAAATTATAAGTATATCCGGAATTACAGACGGTTTAGCGCTTGTTAATCCCATGCACATTACCGCTGCGGTGTATGTGAACGATGCGGAATCCGGGCTCATACATGATTATAAGGAACTTTTAAAACGGTTAGCTCCCGAACACCTGAAGGACGATTTTTATATGCACAACAGAACAGGTGAGGACAATGCGTACGCTCATTTATGGAGAACAATTATGGGGCATCAGGTTACCATGGCAATAACAGATAATACGCTTGATCTCGGGACATGGGAGCAGATTTACTATGCGGAATTCGACGGACAGAGAAATAAAAGGGTCCTGGTGAAGCTGTTAGGCGAATAGTCTTCTATTTTTTTATACTTTCCCGTACATCAATTCAATAATTTACTATTTTCGTGGGAAGAGCAACCGGTTTCATTATCTTAAAAATTGGTAGTACCGGCGGGTCGTCATCCTGCTGAAACCGTGTCTCTACGGAAGTGGCATTTCCTGACTGCCGGTCCGACCCTGGTGCATCCGCATTATCAAGATCATCAAGCTCCGGCAGAAGAGCATCCATTGTATTCCACCGGATAACATTATCATTGGTCTCGGGCTCCAAAAGGTGCGTCACCACCCTTCCCGAGAACTGTCCAGTCCTGATTATATACGTCCCCTTCCGGAATATCCTTCTCTCGGAAACTGTCTCATCGGCCACCGTTACAACAGCCGCAGAAGGATGGTCATACTCCTGTATCCGTTCGATACCTGTAAGAACATATGCCTCTGATTGAATCTCTGTGTCCTCCAGGAGTGTTTCAATCATTATTTTATGGCGCTTAAGGAGCTCTACGGCCTTCAATGCCTTTGCTTCCAACAGGTAAGCATATGGCCGTGGTCTCGATTTTGTAATTACCGGCTTTTTTAATAGATCTGCATTGGTTATTCTCACCAGAGACATGTTTTCATCAGACGGACTGATTGGAATTTCATAGGAAACTTTATAATCCTCCGGCTCATATTCCATTTGGACAGGAATTTCCCCGTTGGCCTTCATTCCCATCTCGACCGTTTCATATCGTGCGCGTGCGACATATTCCATAAGCTCGTCTGCATTGTGGGCAGCATATTCAAGTACAGCTTTAAAAGCCACAATACCGCTCCGAACGCCTGTTTCAAGCGAGTGTCCTTTCGGTGATTCAAATAGAATACCGACGCTGTTAATCAATCCGGCATAATTCCTCGATATCCTGGGATCAAATCCTCCCGTTTTCCAGATAGAACTGTCACCGCGGGTGTAATAGAAAGTTTTGAAACCTTCCTGTTCCATTTTCAGGTTCACCATCGGGAAAATTACAGTATCGCACAAACGTGTTAACCGCTGGTCAGAGGCAGCATGGCTTGGACCCTGATAGCAAATATTATAAGGATACGAGCCGCCGTTATGGCCGTCAATTATGAGGTGGGGTCGCCATGAAAGCAGGATATTCCTGACATAATTGACAAGGGTGATATGCTCCAGCTTCATGTAATCTCTGTTGAGGTCGACACCGAGCGCATTCCCACGTGTCCCTTCCGGGGTCGCGGAAAAACCATCAACATTTATCGAAGGAACGATAATGAGAACCAGATCATCGAGCAGAGCGTTTGCTTCCGATCCCGAACTTGTAAGTTCACGGAGCAATATCAAAAGGGATTCCCGTAATGTTCTTTCTCCTCCATGAACATTTGCAGAGAAGACTATAATTGGTTTATTCAATGTAATAGCCTCCCAGGGTTGCGTGACGAGAGGTCTGCTTAATATCGCATAGGGAAGCTCTCTGTTCTCAAGAGAAGTTCCGTATGTCCCGAGAAGTAAATCCGTTGAGGTTTCCCGGACCGATTCAAGATAGTTCATCATCTCTTCGTAAGAAGTATGTCTCTCAAAACCTGACGCTTCACTTGCAGTCTGTAACGACTGGCCGGTTACGATAGCAGTATGCGTAAGAAAACACACACTACAGAAAAAATTTACAAGCAATTTTCTCGAGAACATTTATGTCTCCTTTAGAGCCCGATGTGCTGATTGAAAATAAGGCTGGTCATCCGGATAACGCATCTCCGATAAAATTAGGTGAACTGTAATGTTTTACCAAATATTGAGGTTATTAAGGGCAGAATGTGGTAAATATCAAAGATGATTTTATCCGGTAATGTATGGTTCAATCACGTTTAAATCAAGAACAATCAGTTTATTCGACTCACAACCTTCATTCGTGAATATATAAATAAAGCACACGTAAATTCAATATCATTATACCCCTTTTTTCTTGATTAATGCAATATAAATCGCTACATTTTCATCCCTTGAACTGAATCCACGGCTCATGATTCTCCGCCGTACGATCATTACGGAGATACAGACGATTAATCAACCGGAACTGAAATGAAAATAGGCATTACTCGAGAAACCTTTCCGGGTGAGCGGCGGGTCTCGGTCATTCCGGATACCATTCCATCCTTAACAAAAGCCGGCGCTGAAGTTATTGTTGAAACAGGAGCCGGCCGTGAAGCAGGTTTCCCCGATAATCTATACATTGAAAAGGGCGCCCGGATATCCGCAAGTCGCTCTGAAATATATTCTGCGAGCGATTTTGTACTTCAGATACGCGCCCTGGGCGCTAATCCGGACGCCGGCAAGAGCGATCTCGATCTCATGCATTCAGGGCAGATAATCATCGGACTATCCGAACCGTTTACAGAAGTGGAATCTGCTCAAGAGCTCGCCAATAAAGGGGTCGTTCACTTTTCGATGGAACTCATACCGCGGATTACCCGGGCACAAAGTATGGATGTTCTTTCGTCGATGGCTACCATTACGGGCTACAAGGCGGTCCTTCTTGCTGCTGATAAACTTTCGAAAATGTTTCCGATGATGATGACCGTAGCCGGAACTTTAAAACCGGCTCATGTCTTCGTTATCGGCGCTGGTGTTGCCGGACTGCAGGCGATAGCGTCTTCCAGAAAAATGGGCGCAGTCGTACAGGCATATGATGTCAGGCCTGTCGTTAAGGAACAGGTAGAAAGTCTCGGTGCAAAGTTCGTTGTATTAGAGCTCGACACACAGGATTCGGAGGATAAAGGCGGTTATGCGAAAGAGATGGGCAAAGATTTCCTGAAAAAACAGCAGGAAATGATGATTACGGTTGTCTCGGAATGTGACGTCGTCATTACTACGGCTGCCGTACCCGGAAAAAAAGCGCCGATACTGATTGACGAAGAGATGGTCAACGCAATGCGCACCGGATCTATCATCGTCGATATTGCTGCAGAACGGGGCGGAAATTGTGCGCTTACCAAAGTGGATGAACCTGTAGAACACCAGGGTGTTCTCATACTCGGACCATCAAATATCCCTTCTTCGGTCCCGTATCATGCAAGTCAAATGTATTCTAAAAATATATCTACGTTCGTTCTTAACATGATCAAAGAAGGCAAATTTACACTCGATCTCGAGGATGAGATCGTCAGGGAAACACTCGTGACCAATGAAGGCAGTATCGTTCATGAGCGTATTCGTGAAATATCGGACCTTTCAAAAAAATCTTCAGATGGGGGATCGTCCTGATGGAAATGTTCGTTATCGGGCTGACAACATTTGTACTCGCTATCTTTGTCGGTTTTGAAATTATTACAAAAGTACCTCCGACGCTGCATACGCCGCTTATGTCCGGGTCGAATGCGATCTCGGGAATAACGATTATCGGAGCTTTGATAGCCGCAGGCACGCAACATTCTCAACTGACAACGATTCTCGGTGTTGCCGCAGTTATTTTTGCGACCATTAATGTTGTCGGCGGATTTCTTGTTACCAATAGAATGCTGAAAATGTTCCGTAAGAAAGACTGAAAGAGACTATGCGCGATTCAATTATCATACTGTCCTATCTGCTCGCTTCCGTGCTTTTCATTGTCGGTTTGAAAGGTCTTGCGCATCCCAGGACCGCCGTGAGGGGAAACAGGATAGGCGCACTGGGAATGCTCATTGCTATTATCGTGACCTTATGTGACAGGAATATCATTAGTTTTGAATATATTCTCCTCGGCGTTGTCATCGGGGGCGCGATCGGAGGAATACTGGCGGTTAAAATTGCCATGACCGCCATGCCGCAGCTTGTCGGGATGTTCAATGGTTTCGGCGGCGGCGCGTCTCTCCTTGTTGCCGGCGCCGCTTTGATCGAATCGGGAAGTACGGCAGGGACCCAGATGACAATCGCAACCGTTGCCTCAGGTATTATCGGTTCGGTAACATTCTGGGGCAGCTTCGTTGCGTTCGGTAAACTCCAGGGTATCCTTTCAGGAAATGCAATACTATTACCGGCACGTCATATTATAAATATTCTTCTGGGGATCGCGGCGATATCTCTCGGATACATGATCGTAATGGATCCCGGCAATCCTGTTCTCTACTGGTATCTCGTGGCAATAGCATCACTGCTCGGTATCCTGCTTATCATACCAATAGGCGGTGCGGATATGCCTGTTGTGATCTCTCTTTTGAATTCCTATTCGGGACTCGCCGCAGCGGCGACCGGTTTTGTGCTCAATAATAACGGCCTTATTATTGCCGGTTCTCTTGTCGGTGCGTCCGGGCTTATCCTGACGAAGATCATGTGCGTTGCGATGAACCGTTCGCTGTCGAATGTATTGTTCGCAAAATTCGCCGTTACCGAGTCTGAAAGGCCGAAGGAAGACGATATTTATGCTGGAAAGATAAAATCGACTTCTGCCGAGGAAATCTCCATGCTTCTCGACGGTGTACAGAGAGTCGTTATCGTTCCGGGTTACGGGATGGCGGTCTCGCAGGCGCAACACGCGGTCCGCGACTTTGCCAACCTTCTTGAATCGCGGGATGTCGAAGTGGAATATGCCATTCATCCCGTAGCCGGACGGATGCCGGGTCATATGAATGTGCTGCTCGCGGAGGCCGACGTTCCCTACGACAAATTGAAAGAGATGGATGAAATCAATCCGACCCTGGAGCAGACTGATGTGGCGATCGTTGTCGGTGCGAACGATGTCGTTAATCCCGTTGCACGAACCCCCAACTCACCCATCTCCGGTATGCCTATTATCGACGTCGATAAAGCCCGTACGGTGGTGATGATCAAGAGGAGTTTGAGCCCCGGATTTGCAGGTATACCAAATCCGCTTTTCGCCGCCGATAATACCCTCATGTTTTTCAATGACGGCAAAAAGGCATTTCTGGAGCTTATCAGCGCAGTAAAAGAATCGTAAAATTCTATTTTCGATTAAAAATTGCCGGCTTGTATACTAAGGCCGGTATGCTTTTATTCCCGACAATTTATCTGTAATATTTCTACCGAAACGGGTTTCCCATCCTTGACAGCGACAAAGGTAACAAGCGATTCGATAGCTTTTTCCCTTTCGTTTGAAAACATCTTTTCAAGGTATACCTGAAGTTAACCATTGTACAGAACTGATCGGGAACCCTGAACCTAGGCAATGACATATGCCCGTGCACCGGAAATGTGCCCCCAGTTTTTTACTTTGTGATCATTGTCGTGAGGTAATAGTGTTATAAACGCCCCTTATAGTTTACAATTACTTACGCTAATAGTGATTGATTTTTATTGTAATTATTAGTACGATTATCGTTGAGTATTTTCCGGATTTCTTACGCCCCGTCAGGTTATCCTTAAAAGACACAAACCATAAAATTTATATTTCATCATTGAACCGGAGTATCTCTGTGTGAACAAGGCGCCTGAAAAAATACAGTTTTTTCATACCTGTGTCGTGAACGATCTTTTTCCTGAAGCGGGTATGGCAGTCGTTGACGTATTCAGGCATATTGGGATACGGGTTGAGGTCCCTCTGCGCCAAACATGCTGCGGCCAACCGATGTTCAATGCCGGCTTTCATCCGGAGGCACGAAAGACGGCGCGTCATACAATCGAAATCCTGCATGATACGGAAGGTCCCATCATCATTCCTTCAGGTTCGTGTTCAGATATGATCAAGCATCACTATCCTGCACTTTTTCAGGATGACGGGCAATTTTCCGATACAGTGTCCGCCGTGACCGGCAGGTGTTTTGAATTCACTCAATTTATCGTTGACGAACTCGGGATAACAGACCTCGGTGCTGAACTGAAATCCCGGGCGGCATACCATCCTTCCTGTCATCTTCTCCGTGGTCTCGGTATACGCCAACAGCCTTTAAAACTTCTCGAACATATCAAGGGTCTCGAGATCGTTCAGTTCGATGAACAGGACGAATGTTGCGGTTTCGGCGGGAGCTTCTCGGTTAAAAATCCCGGTATATCAGGCGCTTTACTGGATAAAAAATTATCAAACATCAATGCTGCCGAAGTAACTATGATAGTGAGCTGCGATCTGGGCTGTCTCATGCATCTTGAAGGGGGAATTCACCGGAAAGGTCACGACCTGCGTGTGCAGCATATCGCAGAAGTCATTTCAGCGGGCTTAAACACATGACAAAATTTGAAAAGCGGGTCCTGAAAGCTCTCAATAATACCGTGTTATCGGAATCCTTGAAAAAGGCGACCGAAAGATTGACAAGAAATTCTATTCATGCACTATCCCAACTCGAAAATTCAGACACGTACCGCGACCGTGCCCGTGAAGCGAAGATGGATGTTTTGAGAAATCTCGATGATTATCTTGTACAGTTCGAGAACAGCCTTATAGAAAACGGTACGATAGTGCACTGGGCCGAAAATGGATCCGAAGTCTGTGATATTGTACAATCCATAGCCCGAAAGCACAATATCCGAAACATTATAAAATCAAAATCCATGGTCACTGAGGAAATATTTCTGAACGAGTCGCTCATAAACGACGGCTATACCGTTGTTGAAACCGACCTTGGCGAGTATATCATACAGCTATCCGGTGACCGCCCTTCACACATGACAGGACCCATAGTACATTTATCCAAGAGGGACGTAGCGGGTATTATGCACAGAGAACTGGGTATACCGTTTACGCTCGATGCGAAAAAGCTGACCGGTTATGCCCGCGAAACACTCCGTAAAGTTTTTATCGAGGCGGACATGGGCATATCGGGCGTCAATTTCGGTGTAGTCGAGTCGGGTACGCTTTGTTTGGTCACAAATGAAGGGAACGGCAGCATGGTGACCTCTCTGCCGAAAGTGCACGTGGCGATAATGGGGATTGAAAAATTAGTCCCGACCCTGCAAGACCTGGACAATTTTCTGAAGATCCTTGCCCGCAGCACAACGTCACAGAAAATCACTTCATACACGACGCTGATAAGCGGTCCTAAAAGATATTCTCAAGGCGATGGACCTGAAGAAGTCCACGTCGTGCTTCTCGACAACGGAAGAACGGATATTCTCGGCAGCACTGAGGCCGAAATCCTCGGCTGTATCAGATGCGGCGCCTGTCAAAATGTTTGCCCGGTTTATCGCTCTATCGGCGGGCATGCTTACGGTGACATCTATTCGGGACCAATCGGTTCCATTACAACACCGGGTTTGCGGGGGCTTTCCGATTGGAAAGAACTTCCGCATGCGAGTTCTCTGTGCGGTGCATGCAGGGAGGTATGTCCCGTACGGCTTAACATTCCCGCTATGCTGCTGAGTTTAAGAAAAAAGACTGTTGAACAGGAACATGTCCCGATCGGTGTAAATATTTCGATGAAGGTATTCGGTTATCTTTCTGTCCGCCCGGCATTGTACAGGTCCGTTGTTAATCTCAGCAGGAAACTATTGAACCTGATCGTTCAAGACGGC
Organism: bacterium; assembly: GCA_965240425.1. GTDB lineage: Bacteria > SM23-31 > SM23-31 > SM23-31 > SM23-31 > CBDFMG01. The sequence continues at coordinate 3,304,454 of OZ251221.1, read as the reverse complement.
TGGTTACGGTCATTGCCTGGATTTCTTTCCGGCTGGACAGAGTCTCGCGATTTTAGAGCGCCGGCAAAGAGGTCGTTTCAGGAGATATGGAAAGATAAAAGTACATCTTATGACTGATTCTATTTCTCAAAAAGCAAAACGTTATATATTGGAAAACATTAAAAAGGCGAAACAGTCTTCACTCTTGCCTGAAATGAATAGAGAACTTCCGCAAAAGCCGGTCTCACCGGAGTACGGTACGGAAGCGTTGGTAGAAAAATTCTCGAATGAACTGGAACTCCTGGAAGTTACGATATTCATCGAAAACGACGCGGAATCCGTGAAAGATCGCCTGGAACCAATTATAAAAGGGAAAAAGATCCTCAGCTGGGACATTGACAAACTTCCGTATAGCGCAGGTGATATAATGAGATTGGAGGATGTTTTTTTCGAGGATGATGAGATCACACTGCAGGAACAGGCAGATATCGGCCTGACCGGTTGCGATTTTGCCCTTGCGGAGACCGGTTCGCTTATATTGCTCATTCAACAGGGAAAACCCCGCGCGGCATCGCTTCTTCCCCCTGTCCATATTGCCCTTGTTCGGTCTTCATCCATTCTTAATAGTCTCGGCGACTTTTTCAATATCAGCAAGCAGGAGTTTTCGAATTCGCACTACTGCTCGATTGTTACCGGTCCAAGTGCAACGGCTGACATTGAAATGACAAAGGTCAGGGGTGTTCACGGCCCGGGAGAGGTAATCGTTATTATCGGCCCTTGATTTCTCTTTTCCGCTTTATTATCTGGCAAGATATTCGATAGGCACAGGGAGAATGATCGCTATTACTATGCAGGGGCTAAAATTATCTTCTTAGGTTGGAATGCAGACATTACATATTCAATACTTTTTTCTACCAAAAAACAAAACCTGTTCCTGTCATCCAACAGCCGTTGAGGAAGGACAACATATTCTTTCTTTATTGGCGCTTCAGGAAAATATTGAAGGTTTTTTGTACCTTCTTCTTTCAATAACTCTTCTCGCATTGCTTCCGGGAGTTTTAACGCAAACCCAATCGGGGTTAATGAAATACAAATACGCCCATTGGCATATACTGCAGCCCCATTGAAGAAATGTTTAATTTCCAGAATCGCTGTTATAGATATATCCGGGCCAATTTCCTTCATCAAAATATTTAGTTTATTGAAGTATTCTTTTGCCATAAGGCATCATGGATTATTCTCTTTATAAATTTTACGGTTTGTTGTTCGTACTTATTTACGATTATCAGCAATTTTCCAGAATCCTATCCCGCCTGCCTGTTTTCCGACGTCCGCAGTTGCAACATGTTTGAGTGTCCGCAGGTTTATGACATCCACAGACCCCGGCTCGGAACCTTTTCCCTCGACCGACACAAAACAAAACCGGTTATCGGGAGAAATAACTACTCCGTGTGAAACCCTCCTGCTGTTGGCAATCCTGGCAAGTTCCTCGCCGCTATTCAAATCCCACACTCCCGTAGAGCCGTCTGTTTTATACGTGACCGCCATACGGTTCCCATCAGGACTGACGGCAATATTATAAGGACCTTGGGCTGTTTTAAAATTCCTTGTGATCTTCCAATTTTCAAGATCAACCTCTATAACTTCCGCCGCTCCGTTATTTGCAACATAGACAAAGTCCTTGAACGGATGTGGAATTGCCCATGTAGGATTGTAGGCCGGCATGACGTGCCCGGATTGACCCATAGTACCCATGGACGTCATACCGGACATATCCCCTACAAACAATGTACGTTTCAGTTCAAAAGTCACCGCATCTATCTCATATAATTCACCAGACATCATTGCGACCGAATAATGATTCAAGCCGTCCGGCGAAAGCCGCGAGCCGTGCGGCATGATACCGGTGGTTACCCGCTCAAGCTCGACCATCGACTCTGGATCGACAATCGATACCGTACTTGGAACATGATCTCCGTGCAAGTTAAAATTCACGACATACAACAATCCTGTCGCCTTTGAAATTTCCATTGTTGCCGGGAAAAAGCCCAGTTCGACTTCACCGACCAACTCATCTGTCCCGGTCGTATATTTATAAACCTTCCCATAGGGTTTACCGTGCGCAATGGAGAGAAACCAGAAATTACCGTCGGGACTTACAGTAATACCATGCGGCCCTTCGATCTCCACAGGCAATACGCCGACTGGTATCTTTTTATCTACAAATGCTTTTTTTCCATCAAAACGAACGACCGAGACTTCGTCTTCCGATTCCGAGGCAACATAGACATAATAATCCTGCGCCTGTGACAGACCATACTTGAAAAGGATTAAGCAGATTATAGAAATGAAAGTCAATTTTTTCATAGTCATGCAACCCGTCTCCCTGGTTACTATTCGCTCTGTACAAGTCTGACCGCCCAGAGTCCGCTGTTATGGTCTGTAAAATAGATTATACCTTTATGGGACATCGGGCCCCAAACCATCGGAGCGTTCGGGATAATACCTTTATGATGCATCGGATAGAACCTGTCGACTTCTCTCCCCTGATTGTACAAATCTCCCATGAGTTCGCCGGATATATCGACAACACGGAACCCACCGTTGTAAAAGGCTGCATAGAGCAGATCGCCATCGACCCAGAAATTATGAGAACCGGCTTCAGGTACTTTGTAGTAGGCTTTTTCCCTCGGATTTGCAAGATCGGTAAAATCGATAAAATGTATCCAGCCGTCGGCAATTGTCGGCATGGGTATATCATTCCTGACGCCCAGTCCGGTCGGGAAAGACTCATCCCCGGCAAGAACGTAAAAATCATCGGTCGATTGGCTCCTGAATGGAAAAGCGGCATGATTCCATCCACTTGGATATTGGTAACTCGCAAATTGGACCGGATTCTCCGGGGAGCCGGCCATTTTTGTCGAGGTCATGAATTCCGGACTGAGCGTGTGTTGTAAATCACCAAGAGGGCCGTCCTCGAGAAATCCCCCAACATTAACAAGCTGGACACCGTCGTTCCAATTGGAAGAATAGGCTATTCCGTCTTCAATCCAAACATCATGGACACTGTGGCCTGGAGTGTCTAATTCAAAACTGCCGACCCTGAATGGATTTTCAGGGTCTTTGATATTAATAACATCGTAACGAACCCCGTTGTTTACCGCATACACGTGGTCCTGAAATATGAAGACATTATGCACGCCGCCCGTAAGACCCTCGTCGAACCTTGAAATTATTTCCACATTATACGGATCGGAAACGTCGAGTATTACAAGTCCGTTCTTCCGGTTCGAGGCTCCCTCTCTGCTGATGACCGCTATCCGGGCGTCTTCCGATACTTTTACGTCATTCACCGTACGGGCGTCGACTGTGACGGTATCGATAAGTACCATGTTAAAAGGATCTGTTACATCCCAGAAATATGCCTCACCGTTTGCACCCCAGGTCCCGGTTACGACATAATCTCTGCCATCCAACCCTTCCCACGCCCAAAGATCGGAAGTATAGACGTCTTCAATTGCTCCGTGTGATACAATCTCCAGCTTTTGATCGTACATCCGCTGCACAATTTTTACGGTCCTGCGGTCCTGCAAATGGCCTGACGAGGCGATTATTGTATAATATCCCGGCGTTTCCGCAACAAACCTGCCATCTTCAGCGATCTCTCCTGCAGGGGGTTCGCCGAGTTTTTCTAATGGTTTGCCGGAAAATGTATAAATTACCGGTGCGTCATCAACAGGACTGTCATCCGCATCTCTGGCAACTGTGGAAAACTTTAGTACATCTCCGGTCCGTGCTTCTACGACTTCACTTTTGAGTATGATGGATTGTACCGGATTCTCAACGACGAGCATCATTGCTCTCTCTCGAATATTTTCAATAGTTGCGGTGATGGTAATTGTCCCGGTGGAATGTGCGGTCAAGTTACCAAATTCGTCAAACGAAGCAATTTCGTTATCACTGCTGGACAAATTGACTACCGCGTCGTTTCTCAGCATATCCACCGTATCGTAAACCTCGGATGCGATGGCGACAGTGGTACCTGTATACATACGGTCACCGGGACGTAACAATGTGATCCTTTCAAATGGCGGAAAAGCGACCTCTATGGGAAGCATTGCCTGGAATTGACCTTCTTCTCTTCTGTCGAATTCCGGACCGCTCAGGACCCTGGCGATCAATTCATACGTGCCCGGATTATGTGCCTGTACGCGGGTGGTTAACGATCCGCCTTCCGTGCTGATCCGCCGGCTTAGCGTCAATGCACGACGCCCGTCCCGGCTTCCCACGAATACGATAAATGACTGCTCGACGTAATTCCCATCGGCATCCTGCAGCTCTACAGTTATATCGGCGACTTCGCCGTTTTCCAGTTCCAGAGAAGAGGGATCAAATACAAACGAAAGCTCCTGCGCATAACCGTTAACACATACCAGTAAGCTGATAAAAAGAGACCTGATGAATCTATGTGCTGGAAAAAAACTCTTCATAGTACCTCCTTCTGAATTTTCTGAAATAATATTCATTTATCACGCTTTCATTTATACAATGCAAAAAGAGCGTAAGAACGACCCGTGATCCCCTGCGCTCGCAGTATAATATAAATTGAAATGCATATCTCTCGTAGTTGTTTTCAAATGCATTCCTCGAAATAGATCCAACGCAATTCTGAGATCCGGTATGTCTTTGGTTCCTGGTATCAATAATTGTTACCTGGCCATGATCTCCATTGGAAATGTTCGGTCATCCCATATAAGGGACAGCTTTCCCGTACCGGTCGTTGTTCCCGGAAATACATATTCAAGGAGTTCTTCTGATCCTTCACGAATTTCGGGTTCAATATCGACACGTAAAATATCGTCACCTTCAGGATATGGTATACCCCACACATCATTTGCACTGCTGAAAATGAGTGTTGATACTCCGTCCGTTCTCGGGATTACCCAGAACCCGTACGATCCGGCAGAAAGCGGCTGTCCGTTAATATGAACATCCTTGCTGAACTCAATGGTTGTAGCATTGTTCGCACCGGCACGCCACGGTTCATCGAAAGGTACGAGATCTCCGTAGATCGTGCGGCCGCGAACTGCCGGCCTGTGGTAGTTGACCATTATTTCAGTCGTCATGATAGTGTTCATGACCGCCGCGCGAAGGCTGAGTCTCGGTTCCTCATCCTTTTCGAGGGTCTGTATCGATATTGGGAGCCGGACGGTATCCCACGTCAGCGACAGAATTCCTTCTTCAGTACCCGCTTCGGGAAAATAGAATTCCATTCGCTCTCGTATAGAATTCCATTCGCTCTCGTACGTCATCACGCTGACTCGTTTGAACCGTTACACGCAGGACATCCTGCCCCTCGGGATAGGGTGTTCTAGGCACATCGCTGGCGCTGCTGAAAATAAGCGTCCACTCTCCCGATTCCTCAGGAATGATCCAGAGACCGTATTTCCCTGCATCCAAACGCTCTCCCTGTACCAGCACATCGCCGCTGAATTCAACGGTGGTCGCATCGTTTGCACCTGCCCGCCACACTTCACCATACGGAACAAGTTCTCCGAATATAACACGGTCCCGTTTCGCCGGACTATGGTATTCTACGGTAACATCCGTTGTGCCTATGGTCTGCATCACCATTGATTTCGTACTTGGCAGCGGTTCGTCAGGACCCGGAGGTCCCCCTGTATCGGTTTCTTGACAGGCAAGAACCGGGAAAGAGAACAGCATATATCCAATAATGATCTTTTTCATACTTTTGACCTCCAAATTATCTATGGCATAGTATTTACGAGTAATTCCCAGAATTTATCCGGGTAACAAATTTGTTCGGAAATGACACACAGTAAAGCTTAGTATCCATATAAGCAGTCAAAATCAGGGATATGGATTAAAGATTTATTTGAAAACAAACTCGAGGGTAGCAAAATAACAGAATTCATACCTGAATGCAACAAAAAAAGAACATACTTGAAGTTTGTATTGTTACAATGCATACCGGGTATGTCGGGCATCGGCATGCCGGTATATATGATGAAGCGCCCAATCTAATTTCTTAAAAACAATCAGCTTGATCTACACTATGCAAATAAAATAGTTACTTCAATTCAATTGTTTTTTCATGTTTGATATCCTGAGATGAACTTCCTACCATGATAGTGAACTCCCCTGCTTCGACTACCCAATCGTGACGTCCCTCTTCAAAAAATGCAAACGCATCTTTTTCAAGTGTCGTCGAAAGAGTTATATTCTGACCAGGCTGCAGAGTTATTCTCTGAAAAGCCTTTAGTTCCATGAGAGGGCGGGTCCTGGATGAAATTTCATCCCTGACATAGAATTGAACAACTTCATCTCCTGCACGGCTGCCGGTATTCATCACATCGATCGCTACTTCTGCAGAGGTCGCGGAGGTCGGATTTACCGATAGATTCCGGTATTCAAAGGTCGTATAGCTGAGACCATACCCGAAGGGGAACAATGGCTCCGCACTCGAGTCAAAATACCTTCCTTTTCTTCCCGGGGGCAGACTATTATAATAAAGCGGGACCTGCCCAACGTTTTTCGGCACGGTAAAAGGAAGTTTTCCGCCGGGATTAAGCTCGCCGAACAATGCCTCTGCAACCGCGTTTCCCGTTTCCTGCCCCAGATACCAGCCGTCAAGAATTGCCGGCACGTTGTTCTTGATCCACTCTATCGATAATGGTCTTCCGTGCAGCAGGACAACCACGACAGGCGTTCCAGTCGCATAAACAGCTTCGACCAATTCCTGCTGTTTGCCGACAAGATTGAGATCGTCCCTGTCTTCATTTTCTTTTGTGGTCAGTTCATTGCCGCCGATTACAACGATAGCAATGTCAGATTTCCGGGCGGCGGCGGCGGCTTCGGAAATATTTTCCTTTGCGAGATCGACGAGACTTGCACCTTCCGAGTATAGAATCTCGACATCATTACCGACAAAGTTTTTGATCCCTTCGAGGACAGTCACAAAATATCGTGCTTCGGGTGTCGAATAACCTCCTAAAACCTCTATGTCCGCGTTCGGGCCGATCACTGCAATCCTACTCAGCTTATTTTGATCAAGTGGTAGAACGTCATTATCATTTTTCAGGAGAATGATTGCTTTGCGGGCAACTTCAAGAGCTTTTCGATTGTGCGCCGGATCGTTCAGGATTTCTTCATAATTATCCCAGACTTTGCTCAGCCGGTCGAGCCTGTTAAAATAGTCGTTATCCACATCAGAGCCCCGAATCGATTCGGAGTAACTCACCTCTTCATAGTCTTCACTGCCTTTATCCCCGGAAATTGCATAATCCTGCCAGGCAGGAACTTCATCCCCGGTATCAAACAGCCCAAGCCTGAATTTAGCAGTAAGAATATTCCGGGCAGCGGCATCAACGAGTGAAACGGGAAGGGTCCCCTCTTCAACACCCCTTAACAGAGGTGCGCCGTATGCTCTCCCATCGTCCCATGGTTGTTCCCACGCAAGCTCTGAATCGACTCCTGCTTCGAGAGATAAAAGCGCTGCTTCCTCATCAGTCCGGGCAACACGCATGAATCTTCTTAAATTCAGGATGTCGTTATTGTCACAGACAACAATACCGTCAAATCCGTAGGTGTCTCTGAGTAAATCGACAAGTAAATACTTATTGGCGTGGCAGGGAACACCGTTCAAACTGTGGTGAGCGGGCATAATACTGCCGACTCTTGCTTCCTCAACCGCGGCTTTGAACGGCGGAAGAAAAATCTCATGGAGCATGCGAACCGAAATATCAAAGGCCGCCCCGTTCAAACCGGCAATCGGCTCACCGTCTGCAACATAATGTTTTGCGGTGGCAATTATATGGTTTTCATCAAACCGTTGTTCTCCGGTGCCCTGGAGTCCTTTGATAAAAGCAGCGCCTATACGGGAAACCAGGTAGGGGTCCTCTCCGTAACTCTCTTCCGTTCTGCCCCAACGCGGATCCCGCACGACGCCGAGCATGGGGGAATAGACATGATGAACGCCGAGAGCACGTGCTTCTTTCGCAATAATGTTCGCCATTTCCTCTATGAGTCCCGGGTCCCACGTACTGCCAAGCGCTATAGCCTGAGGGAAACTCGTTGCATGTTTCAATGCAACACCGTGGAGCGCTTCTCCGGCCTGCATATGCGGAATGCCAAGACGCACGTTGCCGTTCGGGAAGAACGAGGCAAGCTGGACAGCTTTTTCTTCGATAGTCATGCGCACAAGCAGGTCTTCAACCCTTTCCTCAACGGATAATTCCGGATTTTTGTACGGGGGGGTGTCCTGAGCAAGACAGTCCATGCCCGGGAACAACGAGAAGGCAAAGAGCATCGAGAACAATGTCAATACGGTACAAATCGTTACTTTATTCATCATGCTTCTCCGTATAACAGTATAATAAAATAATCAGATCACAAACTACCGCAGCAGTGTTTGAATTTTTTTCCGCTGCTGCACGGACAGGGACTATTTCTATTGACCTTCGGCCCCTGTGCCGTCAGGGATTTAATATAATCTTTACGTTCGGCAATTACAGCATCTTTACGTTTCAGATTCCAATTTTCAGCAATCGCCTTCAGATCACTGTCGGCATGACTGAAAAACTGCTTATATGACAAACAAAAATAGAGAAGGTCCTCGGTATCCGTAGGGACAATCCGGTATTTAGGGCATCCTCCCCTGCAGTGTTTCAGCCATTCACAGGATTTACATTCGTTTGAAAGCACGGCTTTAGCGCTGCCGAAAGCGTTCTGCTGACGGGAATTCACCATTTTAACCATGTCATGCTTTGCGATGTTCCCGAGCAGCTGGCCCGGCTCCACGTAGAAGTCGCATGAGTACACATCGCCGTTATGCTCGACCACAACATAGTTACCGCATTCCTTGAGCAATGTACAGTCAGGAGGGACGAGGTCCACATAAGAATAGAACACCGAGTCAAAAAAACGGATCGACGTTGTCGGCTCATCGTTAACAAAATCTGCACGCCACAGATCGAACAGCGTGCATAGTGCCGTCCCGTACCCTTCCGGCGAAACAGAAAATGATTTTGCTGCACGGGGGTTCTCATCGTTCGTCTCCATGCAGGGAATAAACTGCATATGATTCAAACCCAAATTTTTATGAAAATTATAAATTTCTTCTGCATATTGAGTATTATTATCGTTCAATACGATCATAGCATTCACGCTCACACCGTTATCGAGCAGCAGTTTTGCGCGGTCGGCAACCTTCGACCACGTGCCCTGACCGCTGTTCAGTACCCGGTAATGGTCATGAACGTGTTTGGGGCCGTCAAGTGACAGTCCGATGAGAAAATTATATTTTTTGAAAAACTTTGCCCAGTATTTATCAAGGAGAATCCCGTTCGTCTGAAATCCGTTCGCGACCGACTTCCCCTGACCGAATTGCAGTTGGTACTCGATCGCTTTCTCAAAAAACGGCAGCCCTATCAGCGACGGTTCGCCCCCCTGCCATCCGATCGATATATACGATATTTGCTGAGACAGCAATTGCCTGGTCATTTCCTTTAACACATCCTCGTTCATCCGGTGTTTTTTTGACTGAGGATATAACTCCGATTTTTCCAGGTAGAAGCAATACACGCAGTCCATGTTACAATCAGGACCGGACGGTTTTACCAGGACTGAATTGAGGGGTTTTTGCTGACTGGATAGATTTTGCATGGACAATTAACGCTTGTTGTGTCTGTTTTTAAATATCAAATTACCGTATCATGGTTTATAGCACGAAGTTTATAGTACGAACTATACATGAAATAAACTCAATACTATGCACTTTGTAAAGAAAAACTTTTCCCAAAGCACTAAACAGAAGTTATAAAAGATTTTAAGCATGTCTATTTACAACACGTTCCGAATGGATTCTCTTACTATGTAGAGCATTTGAGCAAGTTCGTTTTCTGTAACGACAAGCGGGGGCCACAAGTAGACAGACGCACCCAGGGGTCGTATGAACAGGCCCAAATCCATCGCTTTATCCGCAATTTCGCGCGCTTTTTCAGCACCGCCGTCTTTATCACTCACTTCGATCATACCGATCATCCCTTTTGCGTAGACATACGAGGAGGAAAAGAGTGAAGCCGCTTCCTTCATACCATCTTCTAACTGCCGTATGCGCGGAGCCAGGTTCCCAATAATAGTATCCTCTTCGTACACAGCAAGCGCTTCAAGTGCGACTGCCGAGACGATAGGGTTCCCACAATACGTGTGGCCGTGATAAAAAGTTTTGCCGTTCCGGAAGGAATCATAGATTTTATCACTTGCAACCGCAGCACTCATCGGCAGATACCCCCCGGTGAGTCCCTTGCCGAGTGTCATGATATCCGGTTCTATTCCTGCCCGCTCGCATGCGAACAAAAATCCCGTTCTGCCGAAGCCGACGGCAATTTCATCGGCAATAAGAAGCAGGTCATACTCATCGCAGAGCGTTCTCAACCGCATCAAGTACTCCTCCCGGTACAATCTGATACCGGCCGCTCCCTGGCACAGCGGTTCAACGATAACAGCAGCCGTTTCACGGTGGCGCTTTCGTATAAGTTTTTCCATCGGTTCGAAACATTCGACATCACAGGAATCGGGATGCTTTTCATACGGGCACTGAGCGCAATGCGGAGAACTTGCCCGGTAATTGGTGTGGAGAACATCCTTGAGTTCTTTATGAAACGTCTCGACATAACCGACGCTCACGGCGCCCAGGCTATCACCATGGTAGCCGTCTTCCAGTGAAATAAAATAGTTTCTCCCTTTTTCTCCGATATTTACCCAGTATTGCAGCGCCATGCGCAGCGATGCTTCGACCGCCGATGAGCCGTCGCTTGCAAAGAACACATGTTTTAACCGTGCGGGGGTGATTTGTACCAGCTTTTCGGCTAATCGAACGGCATTCACGTGACTCATACCGCCGAGTATGACCTGCTGAAGTTTTTCCGCCTGCTCCTGAACCGCCCTGACAAGACGGGGGTGGCCGTGACCCAAATTCACACACCACCATGAGGAGATACCATCCAGCAGTTCTCTTCCTGCGGTATCGTAAATAAAACATCCTCCGGATCTCTCAATTACCGGGAAATCCGTATTTTCAAATGTTGAAATATCCGTATAAGGATGCCAGATATTCTCGATATCCCGTTTTCTCAGACTGTTACTCATAGAAACTGTATCTTTTTATAGATCGAAGAAGAATCATCGAGATACGAATTGTACTTTTTGATCCTCAATCGCCAAAAATCGGCTGCAGTCCGTCAGCGAGATCACTGGTAAAGGCATCGAGCAACGTTTCTGCAGTCATTTCTTGTACATGTCGAAGCGTGCCAATATAGTGAGTTTTGCCGAAATCGGCAATGATTCCGGGATTATCCTTACGAATAAACCCGTTCTCTTCACTCGTCCGGTTTGCGTCGTTCAGAACAAAGCCTGCAACCACTACCCCCCGTGTTTTTAAAGATCCTATCGAAAGGAGTGTATGATTGATCGTTCCGAGACCGCTCAGAGACACAAGTATTACCGGTATTGAGAGAGCTTTTATTATATCGAGCATGGTATGCGCGTTGCTTATCGGGACCATAACACCGCCGGCGCCTTCAACCAAAACACTATCATGAATTGAGAGAAGCTTCGAGAATTTTTCTTCAATTACATGAATTTCCGGATAGTTTCCTCCTGCCAGCCGTCCTGCCAAATGCGGAGAACATGCCGGCTCATAACAATACGGCTGCATCAAGGCACGCTCATGTTCAGGCGGATCTAACCGGGCCATTCTGAGGCAGAAATCAAGATCGGGAGCAGTGAGACCTTGCGAGTTCTTTCCGGCGCCGGTCTGTACCGGTTTCATCGGAACGGCGTCCGATCCATTCTTTCTCAGCCAGCAGGTCAATCCTGCTGTAAATACCGTTTTTCCGACTTCTGTCCCGGTACCCGTAATGAAATATCCTCTGGTCATTACTCATTACCCTTCAAAACGACAAGAAACAGGACTTTGTAGGTAACCGGAATAGAATTGTCCGGATTTTGCCGACGGTCTTTGTAAAATTCAATGAGTTTTCTTATTTGTCCGATTGTAAACGGCTGGTAATTTGGAGCTTTATACGCTGCGCCGATACCTTTAAACGATCTCAAAACGTCTATAACTGAATGATAGTGCAGCCGGATTTTTTCTATCTTGTTTATGACTACGGCAACTTTTAATTTTTCAATACTATCCCGATATATCACCGGATCATCTAAATTGAGGCTCTGAATAGATCTTCCCGTTACCGATAGTGAAGAATTTTTCAACTCTGTCAAAGATTCGTTTACCGGGACCGACAGTGCGAATATTCCCCCCGGATTTAACAGAGAGCAGAATTTCTCAATTGTACCCGCTTTATTGTCAAACCATTGAAAGGCGCAATTTGACACAATAAGATCAAAGCGTTCATTGCGCGAAAAGTTTTCGGCATCGGTATTGAAAAAGCGGTATTCAGGCCGCCGTTTCCTGCAATACTCTATCATTCCAGCGGCTATATCAATACCGGTGAAATTTATCTGTTTGTATTTTCGTTCCAAAATTTCCGTGACTATTCCGGTACCGCATCCAATATCAAGTATGGTATTAAATTCTCCGTTTTCAGGAATATAATCCGTAAGTTTTTCCGCTATAATTTTCTGCGGCTGCGCCCAATTTTCATAGGTCCGGACTGCATTGGAAAAATTTTCGGCGATGAGCTGTTTGTTCAGTTTCTCATTCATCAAAAAAACTCCTCGATTGCTCCCGCAACCTGCTCCGGCCGTACCAAAGGTAACGCATGACCGGACTCCTGAAATTCCACCAGATATCCTTGCGTAATAGCATCAGCGAGATACTGACCGCAGGAGAAAGGAACAACCCGGTCCCGATTCCCGTGAAGGATGAGCGTCGGCATTTCAAGCCCTTTTAATTTGTCGCGCAGGTCTGTTTTTTCCAAGTAATGAAGACCGTGTAATAGGTCTGTGCGGTCTATATTTTGTGACATATCGTGAAACCACGCAAGCTCTTTCTCTCGAGAAGCAGGTGCAAAACAGATTTCGGCAAAATCATGCAAGACAGATTCGGGATCCCGTTTGAATTTTACTCTCATAGCCTTCAGCAATTTAGAATCCGCTCCCCGGTAATTTTCAATTCCGGTCATCCGCGCCATGCTTGAGACAAGTACAAGGTTCGCTACTTTTTCGGGGAATTCAACAGCGCCCGAAAGGGCGATCATGCTGCCGAGAGACCATCCGACAAGAGTGACCGAATTATTCAGACCCTCCAATGTTTTTAGTAAAGAATTGTCCGTTTCATCCAGACATCCCCACCAGGGGATGCACATATCGGTCACTTTTCCGTGCATTGACCGGATAACAGGCTGCCACATGGACTCATCCGTTCCCCAGCCGGAAATAAAAATGAGCGTTCCGCTCATAGTATCTCTAATTTTTTCGCTATGGCGGCCATTTTATTTGCAGTTTCTTTCAGGTCGCTTACAGCATGCGCCAGAGTAACGGATAAACGGAGACGTGCCGTTCCCGGCGGTACAGTCGGCGGACGAATCGCTCTTACATATAAGCCCTCTTTGTAAAGAGCATCGGCAAAATCAACCGTTTTCCGGTTATCACCGATATGGACAGGAATTATCTGCGATTGGAACTTTGAAGTCTTGAATCCCTTATCGGTGAGCAGGGCATGAAAATATTCCGCTCTTTGTAGAAGTTGCATGCCCAGAGTTTTTTCCGATTGAATTATCTCGATTGCGGAGATCCCTCCGGCCATAGATGCAGGTGGGAGGGCTGTGGAATATATAAAAGACCTTGCCTTGTTGACAAGCAGCTCTCTCAGAGCGTTGCCACACACAGCAAAACCACCGTATCCTCCGAATGCTTTACTTAACGTCCCGGAAATAACATCGGGTTTTACATTCTTCTGCCTGCAGAGTCCTCCGCCATGCTCCCCGAAAACACCGATCGCATGAGCTTCATCGACGATAAGACGAGCACCGTATTGATGCGAGAGAGTGCTCAATTCCTTCAGAGACGCCTTATCGCCATCCATGCTGAAGACCGAATCCACAACGATCAGGCTCAGAGTATCTTTTTTGTGATATTTTTGCAGTAATTCTTCTAAATGACCGATGTCATTATGCCGATATCTGTGAAATTTTGCACCGCTCAGCTTTATCCCGTCAATTAAACTTGCATGAACTAACCTGTCAAAGAATATCCTGTCTTTCGGGCCGGCAAGCGTCGTCAAAACACCTAAATTGGTTAAAAACCCGCTTCCGAAAACGAGAGCGGATTCACCTCCTATCATGGCAGCAATTTTCTCTTCAAACGCTTCATGGATCTTTAGATTGCCCGACATCAGCCGGGAACCGGTCGATCCGCATCCCCAATGAAAAATAGCATCACTACCCGATCTTTTTACCCGCTCATCTGCCGCCAGATTTAAATAATCATTTGATGAGAAATTGAGAAAATTTTTTCCATTCAGCACCATCTTGCCACCGCAGGACTCTAATGCGTGCAAGCTCCGGTACATGCTTTTAGCTTTAATTGCACTCAGTTCTTGTTCGATAACAATAGTGTGCAACGTGTATTCCCTCTTATTGAACTGAATTCGCCGTGTCTGAACAACACACTGGCATTATTTTCCTTGTATTTCTATTATCATCTATTTATTACTAAAATCAAGCATAAATTTAAGATTCAATTTCTCCTTGCATCCTTGTATTACCTTTATTATATTACAAGTGCGGTGGGAATAACAGTGGGATTAATTACTTTCCCGCTCTTTTGTTACATAATCTAAGTAACTTAAAATAAAATAACAACGACAAATATTTAGAAAGTTAATCATGAAACGATTTAAGACTAAGTACCCTGGTGTGTATTACACAATTGGAACTTCGCGAGCTACCGGGAAACAGGAAAGGATTTACTATATCAATTACCGTAGATCTGGTAAACGTATCGAAGAAAAAGCAGGAAGGCAATTTTCAGATGATATGACTTCGGCTAAGGCAAATCGAATCAGGTCTATGCGCATAGAGGGTAAGCAGTTGTCTAATGAGGAGCGCAGAACGAGAGATTCCGAATTAAAGTTGGAAAGGAATGTATGGACTTTAGATAAGCTTTGGAACGAATATCATTATCAAAAGTCGGCAGAGGGAATAAAGAGTCTGAGAACAGATGTCTATAAGTATAACAAATACCTCTCTGATATCTTTGGATATAAAGAACCACGAGAGATTACCTTCAGTGACGTTGACAAATTAAGGATTAGCATATCGAAAACGCTTAAACCAGGTTCTGTGAAAAATGTACTGACCTTGCTGAAAAGAATCATGAATTTCGGAATCAACAAGCAGTTAATTTCGCCTCTAAACTTTAAGATACAAATGCCCACTGTCAACAATATAAAAACAGAATTTCTTACGAAAGAACAGCTCAGTAAATTAATGGTTGTCTTGGATAGTGAATCACATATACCTGTAGCAAACGTTATGAAGATGGCTCTGTTTACTGGTATGCGGAAGTCAGAGCTGTTATCATTGCAATGGAACGATATTGACTTTGAACAAGGCTTTATTCACATTAGAAACGCCAAGAGTGGCATTGACGAGAAGATACCGTTGAATGATTCAGCAAGGAATGTCATTGAAAACCAGACAAAAACCGAATCACCATACATTTTCCCTGGAAGATCCGGGAAAAAGATCACAGACATAAAATACTTTGCTAATAAGTTAAAAGCTAAAGCGGGTCTACCCAAAGACTTCCGCCCTCTTCATGGTCTCCGACACACTTTCGCCTCTATGGTTGCCTCAAGCGGTCAGGTGGACATGTATACCCTCCAGAAGCTCCTAACACACAAAAGCCCACAGATGACACAACGCTACGCGCATCTGCGGGACGAGACATTGAAGAAAGCATCGAATCTCGCCGGTGAACTGATTCAATCTGCAGTAAATTCATCAGTTGGGGGATTGTGAGGGAGCGCACAGAATCGGAACACTGGCCGGTTAATAGGGGATAAGCGATAAATACATTTGGTATGTTATATAGAGGATTATTTTCTGTAGAATTACTGCTAACTGCCCTCGTTACTTTCACTACTGCTATAGTTTTTATAAGTTGGAACTTGCTCTGGTCTCCGGCAGGGAGTATATTTCGTTGTATCTACGCCGTCAAAAGGGTAAGAGAATTGGACTCCCCCACGTGGCCATCCTTTATGAAGTGGCTGTTCTTCAAACTCTTTTATAAATGGTTTTAATTCGGCTAACAAGAAATACATATCAAACTGAGGGTAAAATAGTGTTCGATTTACTTGTGCTGAAGGAGCTATAAAAAGCAACAATTCTGTCTCTAAATAACCCCACAATTCTGAAGCTTTTATTGTAGGTGCCTCTGAGACATCATAATGAGCAAGTGAATCTCTCACCTTTGACATTCGTTTACCTGCTTGCCAGATCTTATCACCACGATTGTATTTAATATTGCACCCATTTTTCAAGAGAAGCCAGTATCGTTCTAATACTGGCCTTCTATCAGGATGGTTTTTAATTCTGCCATTGTCGTCAACTATTGTACGAACTTCAGCAAGTGCTTTTTGCACTGCATCAGGAATGGATGGAACAACTTTAATATAAATTTCAGAACTGATTCTAACCCAAGATTCGAATGCAGCCCAAGCAGTCATAAGTATGGAAGGATAATACCGATACAAATCCCAGTGTCTATCTCGTTCATAATATTCGATAATACTATCGCCAAAGAGATTAAGAGCCGCATAATATAGACCGTATGGAACAGTTATACTCTGCAAAGTGTCGTGTAACGGATCTTTGTCATCACGTAAAACGAACTCGAATTTCTTATCATTACTAAACCAATATGGCCCTTTATAATATGAAGTGTCAAGGCCGTATACAGTAGAAAGACGCTTGTGAGGGGGAAAATGTATGGCGTTACCATCTTCACCTGGCTCAGGATGAAGTATAGCGTCTATTTCTTCTTTTAGTTCTTCAATATCCATTTCACTATCTCTCATTGAAAGAAGTATTTTAAATAGTCAATTTAAATATGATAATTAACTGTACAAAAATAAGCAAGAGTTTAATAAAGTGGGGAAAGTAGTTTAATTAGGCAACAAATTATCTCGGCTCCCCGGGCTGTACGATTTGCGAACCTTTGAGGTAATATTGATTTGCAGAATTTAATAGAATATGTGTGGACCCTTCTGGTTAAAAGGTAGAACTTTTAGCTGTAATACTATCACTTCGGTAGAGAAAATTGAAAAGCCGCTGAATTATTTTCGGGAAGGTTTTTAAAATTGGAGTTTGAATTATTTAGTTGTTATCAGGAAGACTCCTCCACCCCCAGTACTTAATCCGTATCGAGCATGTGAATCCGTAGGTTTCAGATACTGAATCTCCGCAATGAAATCTGAAGGAATGGTTTCGAGGCTTTGTACTTTTCCCAAATAAGCTCCATCAAGATAAACAGAATCCACAATCGGTATACGCTTCCCGTCTTCTGTTAAAGCGCCCAGCGCTACATTTCTCCTTGTAGTACTTTCCAATAAATAAGGCCTCAGTAACCTGATTACATCATAAGCTGTAGTCAGATTCGCTGCAGAGCGTTCAATTTCTTCAGCGAAGATAAGATTTCGATTCCCCCGTGCAGATTTTCCGCCGGATGTCGTTGAACAACCGATGCTTAATATCATGAGTAACAATAAAATATTATAGCAACGCATTGGGAATACCTCTGTGAAGTTAAACTTATTCTCGGATATGTGAAATGTATGTACGTCGTCGAAACAAGCCAGACACCCTGAGTTAAAAGTTAAGAGATACATCTAGTTTTTACAAGTGTTTTCTGCTCCTCAGGCTGTACGATTTGCGAACCATTATGCTCAAATGAAAAGTGCGTCAAAAACTCATGAAAAAATGACATGATGTGCGTACAATGATATAATTTTTTGAATTGAACCGGAGTAATAATTAAAACGGGGACCATGCCGGTTCATATTCGGTAGCGGGATTAATGGTCAACCTGATTTGATTGGATCCGTCCGCATTCATTATGTATATCTCATTATTTCCATCCCTGTCCGATTCAAAGATAATCTTCAAACCATCAAAAGACCAGGACGGATGCCCGTCATTAAACGTGTTGTTGGTTATCCGGGTTTGATTGGATCCGTCTGCATTCATTACACAAATCTCACTGTTGCCGTCCCTGTTGGACACAAACACGATTTTTGAGCCGTCGGGAGACCAGCGTGGAGAATCGTCACCAGCGGGATTATTCGATATATTAATGGGGTCGGACCCGTCGGTATGAATGACAAAAATTTCTAAATTTCCTTCCCTATCGGTGTCAAAGGCAATCCGTGTACCGTTGGGGGACCAGGACGGATACCCCTCGGTTGCAGCATTGTTGGTTAACCTGGTCTGATTGAAGCCGTCGGCATCTATCACGTAGATTTGCGCATTTCCATCCCGGTTTGATTGTACGGCAATCATTGAACCATCGGGAGACCATGAAAGATAGCCTTCATTGGAGGGCGTATTGGTTATCCGGATTTGATTGGAGCCGTCGGGATTCATTACGTAAATTTCGATATTTCCGTCCCTGTCGGTTACAAAAGCAATCTGAGAACCGTCAGGAGACCAGGTTGCAAATCCGTCGTACGAGGTATTTTCGGTTAATCTGGTTACAACAGTACCGTCTGTGTTCATCAGGTAAATCTCAGAATTTCCATCCCTGTCCGATTCAAAAGCAATCTTAGAAAGAGAAAATTTTTGTGCTTCAGACGCAGACTGCCCGGTACAGGACACCATTACACACAGTAAGATAAAAATAGTGCTGTTCACAAGTGCAATCACATAAAGCGGGACATTTCTATTCCTCTTCATATAGTCCTCAGTATAATTATTCTGTATTTGACTATCATATATCAAAATTGCTGCAGTATTAATTTAATAATTTGAATGCAAGAAGAATATTTATGCAAAAACGTGTTTTAGTATTAATCCGATATTCCCCATATCAATCCTCTGAAAAAGATTAACATGGATTTTGTTTGTACGTCGTCAGAACATGTTGGAGTGATTGGGTTAAAAGTTAAGAGGTACATTTTGTCTATGCAAGTGTTTTCTACTTTCGGGCTGTATGATTTGCGAACCGGTTGTTATTGCATATTTATTGTTATAATAGACAAAATGCATATAACAGCGTTAAATGCCAAACAACTCTTTGAGTAGTGAGCTACCCGGTGACACCATAATTTTCGGTACGGTCTGTTCATACATTTCATAAAGTTGAGGCATTTTTCCCCTCAGGTCGGCACTATTTCTTAACGTCCAATCTGTAGTATTCGGGTCAAAGGGATCCCGAAGATCCCATGCAGTGAATATTATCCAATACCCGAATTCTTGAAGTGAGACCCGTATCCGACGTTCTTCATCTTCAATACGGTCGAAGGAACTTACATCATAATATCCTTTTTCAACCGCCTCCAGCATAAACTGATAGAGCCGCGATTCAGTTGTAACAGCCCATTCCTCAGGAAACACATAATGAAGTCCAACGTCATTCGCATAATGTAAGAGATGTTCACCTACTTCTACTATCTGATCTTTATCTCCAACTTCATATTCCATCATCACATCGCATACGCTGTTCTGACTTCTTGTAACATTCCATGTCGCTAAATCCTCAGTATCCCTAATTCGGTCTTCAGTACCCTTATATAATGGGATCAAAGCCCTGTACTCGTACATGTTCCTGATAAACTCTTCCTGGAGTGCTCTGTCGATTGAGCCACCCTGCGGAAACATCTCTATGATAGTTTTAGCAACATTATTCATAAATTTATCTGCAATGTTGTCCCGGCCCACTAGAGTGTAGCCATAAACCGTGATCTTTTTCGTGAATGGCGGATATTCGTCTGTTGGAATAATACCGGTATTCATATACAGATCATCTGGTGCTGAAGTCGCTCTTGAATACAAAATACATCCCCCATAATGGGTGTTTTCCATATCGGTTACTACCGATTCAACCGTCTCTGAACTACAAAAACTGAAAAATGAGGACAAAGAAAGAATCGCATACAAAACTTGTCGAGTAAACATAATTGAACCCTCTTTAATTAGTATATATTCCCCATATCAATCTTCTGAAAGAAATTAATTGGGATTTGTTTTGAATATGATGGTTTTAAGATGTGATATTCTTCGTCAGAGCGTACTGGTACTTCGATATAAATGGTAAGGTATGTAATTTACTTTTACAAGTGTTTTCTGCTCCTCGAGATGTACGATTTGCGAACCTTTATGTTCAATGAATCAGCAGGATTTTCTCATTTGGTGGATGAAGAAATTCAACTCCCCGGCTGGAGACAATGTGGTTACCCTCTATATTAATGGAAACCGGAAAACCAGGTCTTAGAGTAGGAAGGTTCGTATGAACCACATATTCAAAAGAAAAAAAATGGTTCTCTTCAATCGTCAAATGATCCCTGTCTGATCGAAATGGCGAAATCGAGGATCCGACAGTCACCAGGCCGCCACTATTTTGACCCTGAGCGTGCATATCTATCATAAATCCTGACTTATCGGTATTAGCTAACACCCTCTGTATAACTCTATATTCTTCAACGTTTCTATCCGCAAATGGTGTGTATATATAGCCTGCATCTTCCATGGCCGAGACGAGAATCTTCAAAGTTTCTCCGGCAGTTCTGCCAACTTTTACATTTTTCCGAATGATCTCTCTTGCTGCCAGTGCACGATCAAACGCATGCTGTATTTCCTCGGGAACGTCTGTTTCCCCTTCCCTCAATATATATGCATTACGTTTATAATCTGTCTGAAAGTAGTCCAGATATCGAACACTAGTATCATAGGTGAAAAAATCACCACGCTGAAGAACATAGTCGGCTTGATTAAAAAAATATCTGACATCAGGTGGACGAGTGAGTTTGGATACTGCCGAATAGAGAACCCGGGGGCCACCTGATCCAATTCTATATCCTGTCAATCTCCGCTTAAAAAACTCATTCTTAACCCACGTGCCTACATCACCTATCGTCGTTACACCCGGTGTGATCACTTCGCGAGACTCAGCACGTTCAAGAATCTGACGATGTATCTCCAATGCATTGGTTAAGGCTGTCACTTCCCTGAGAATCCTTCTTCCCCTGAAAGCGGTGATCAGATGCTCTGCAGACACAATTCTCCCAGAATATTTAGACCCTAATATTTTTTCCAATTTCACATATTGAGAATGTGAAATTCCATCCGCTATAGAGAGCCAATCGGATGTATTTACTGCAATCCTTTTCGGATCACGCTCTGCAACGAATTCTGTTATTTGGTCGTAGACTGAGAAGTCCCGAGTGTTATAATCATAACCTTCAATAGCTCGTGAAATTTCACCAGAACCTCGTACGTCAATTTTTTCAACAGCTCCTGCGCTGCCAAATACAGCCCGCTCAATCCTGTCCCCCAGGTCCGTAAAAATCAAATAACCGGAGGTTGATCCAAATTCATATTCCATCGGATCAGGGTCGCCAGGACGAGTGACATGAATCCACATGTCCACATTGTTGTCGCGCATTGCTCCCGGTAGAATAAGGTCAATTTTTTCGTTCCTTATCAAACGAATAACTTCTGCACCAGTCGTTGACGTATGTACTCCCGGCTGTGCAATAGCAACAGTTACAGAGAACATCACAGAAAGCAACAATACAAGTATTCGAGAAATCATAACATGCTCCTCTTTTGAATTACGTTGGTTATTTGTTAATTGCTATTTTTGAATTGCTTCTAGTGTGGTCAGATTTTGTAGCGTTAAGTTTCTTGCAACGGTTTGATCATAAACCTTATACAATGCACGTGTACGTCGTCAGGACATAGAGGTTGTTTTTGATTATAATGTTTGCGCCTGACTATTACAAGTGTTTTCAGCTCCTCGGGCTATACGATTTGCGAAGCTTTATGCTCAATGTATAAGCAGTATTTTCTCATTTGGCGGATGAAGAAATTCAACTCCCCGGCTGGATACAACGTGATTACCTTCTATGTTAATGACAATCGGATAACCGGGTCTTTCAGGAAGGTTGGTAAAGATCTCAAATTCAAATGAAAACAGGTAATTCTCCTGTATTTTCAAATGTGCCCGATCCTGCCGAAATGCCGCGACAGAGGGTCCGAGAGTATTCAGGCCTCCGGTGCTGTAAACCTCGCTATTAAGATCAATGGAAAAGCTTGACTTATCGGTATCAGCTAACTTCTCCTGTACATTCAAATAGTTTTTCTGGCCTTCATCGGTATACGGTGTATAAATATAGTCGGCCGCTTTCAGCGCCGTGATGAGATCTTCCAAAGTTTGTCCGGCGGTTTTACCAACTTTTACATTTTCCCGAATGATTACACGGGCTTCCAACGCTTTATCAAAGGCATATTGAATACTCTCAGGAACATTTGTTTCCCCTTCCCGCATAATATAAGCATTACGTTTAATATCCGTAGAAAAGTAATCCAGATAGCGGACTCCAACTTTAAAACTTAAAAAATCGCCCCGCTGTAATACATAATGAGGAGAACGTGTCTCGGATAAGTCAGATACATCTGAATAGAGAACGCCGGGAATATCTGATCCGGGTAGGTACCATACCCACTTATTAAACTGCGCTTAAAAAACTGCTCCCTGACCCACCAGCCAACATCCTCCAGTGTCGTTATACCAGGTGTTATTAATTCACGAGATAATGCACGTTCTTGAATTTGACGATTAATTTCAATGGCATTTGTGTAGGCAGCAACTTCTCTTTGAGTTTTTCGCACTCTGAAATCTGTGATAACATTTTCTGCAGAGACAATTCTCGCTGAATATTTCGGCCCTAAGATTTTTTCCAGTTTTAGATATTGAGTATATGATATCCCATCTGCTACAGCAAGCCAATCAGAAAAATTTACAGCAATCGTTTTCGGATCGTGTTCAGCTACATATTCTGTTAATTCGTCGTAGACTGAGAAGTCCACATTACCGTAATCATATCCGGCTATTGCTCGTGAAAGTTCAGTAGAGCTGTATACGTCAATATTTTCAACAGTCCCTTTGTCATAAGTACCTCTAAACGAGGCTCGCTCGATCCTGTCCCCAAGGTCAGTAAAAATCAGATAACCGGAAGTCAATCCAAAATTATCAGCCAATGGATCATGGACTCCTGCGCGAGTGACATGGATCCACATGTCCACGTTATTGTCGTGCATGGCTCCCGGAAGGATAAGATCAAGTTTTTCATTCCGGATCAATCGAAGAACTTCAGAACTGGTTTTTGCTGTATGTACACCCGGTTGCGCATTCACAATAGGGACTGTAAACATCACGGTGATTAAAAATACCATTACTCGAGATACCATGACGTGCTCCTCTATTGAGTATTTATATTAAAATATTAAGGAATGTTTCTTCACCATAATTTCTTGACTTCATCGTCAAAACCGGTCATTTCCCACCGAATCAGCGAAAACGGGATAGAACCTGCCGCTAAGAATTCGTCCATAAACTCCTTGAGATTGAAATCGTCACCGCGCTGTTTAGAGAAGTCCCTTATGAGCTTATTTAACTGGAACTTCCCAACAACCATTCCCGAATGCCAGCCAACATAACGCAGATTGTCCTGTGTTATTGCCCAAAGATGAGAGCTGTCTTTCAGCAACTCTCCTTGCGGTGAATTTTCGATACCATAGTCTATCGCCTCTTGTACAGTGAATTCGTTGTTATGCATTTTGAGGTCCATAACAGCTCTGGCCGTACGGAAAACAGCCTGCTCGTAGGTTATTTCTCTTCCTCTCCTTGGCCGGGTATCTAGGTATCCGGCGTGCATCAACATCTCTTCCAGCCAGAATGCCCACCCCTCTGAGCGGATCATGTCAATAGTACTGCGGCGTATCATGCTCCTGATCGGACGGTTATCGCGCTGTGCTCTCAGACCATCGAATCGGTGGCCGACAAGTTCGTGCGTATTCTCCATTACCGGTTCCCGGTGTGAAAAATTAAAAAAATAGTCCTGCTTCTCCGGCCATGGTTTTTCTAAACCGTATCCCTTTCCCTCTATACGGGACCTATAATAACCATCTGTTGTAAGGTAGTCGTTCATGGTAAAAATTTCTTCTTCACTAAGAAAATTCATAACATGGTTGACGGCCTCGTAGATGCCTTCTCTATATTCTTCCTGTGATGCGGCAGGAGAGAGCCCTGGAAGGTTTCGATTCCTGTTTTGCTCCAATACAAGAGAAGTTACCATGCGGTAATCCTCGTGCATCACGATATCCATCTCCTCTTTCCAAGTATAGGGCAAAAAATGAACGTTTTTTATCCACCAGTTATAATTTTCGATCCCGACACCGGAAGGCGCTGTCATTGTGTTCTCGTTCTCTTGTATCCAGTTACCGTATTCTTCAACAGAGGTCAGCGCAAGTTCCGCTTCGGGTACAAGATCCGAATGGTGTTCCTCGAGTGAATTCACTATGCCTGAATAATAGTTAATTTCCTCGTCCATAATTCGGAGAGCGAGAAACGCCAATCCGGCTGCTCCTTCGGTAAGATTCGACTTTGCCTGTTCAAAAATTACCGGTACTGCGCGCAGTTTCGTCTGAACATCTCCCAATTGTTCGTCAGGAATCGGCCATGACCGAATCCGAAGAGCACCGTACCTCGACGGCCCGAAAGATGCCTGTGTCTGTAGGTAAAAGATAGGATCACGTGCCCACGGCTTGAGGACCCGATGAAAAAAATCGAGCTTGTTCATCTCAGCGCGCACCAGATGGAAGTCAACCTGCTGAGAAATGGGCCATTCGGCACTATTTAGCTCAGCAAGACGGTCCTTATACGTTCTCAGGTTGCGCTTCTGTTGTTCCATGGCTGTTATCGTGTAATCAGGCACGCCGTCAGTAACCGTCGGCTGCTGGAACTCACGAAACTCGTTAAACAGGATGACAAGATCCGAATAATTACTGCTCCCGGCCACTAATGACCCTCCTGTTTCCGCACTACAATAAAACACCGGAATACAAGCAAGAAAAACAAAAGCGACTGCATAATGTCTATGTTTGTGCATAGCTCAAAACCTCATTTTTAGATTATTCTAAGGTAACTGATATTCCCCATATCTATCCTCTAAAAAAGATTATTTTGGATCGTAAAAAAATATGAGGCTTTTTTAAGATGTGATATGCTTCGTCAGAATGTATGGGAATTATGATATGCATGTTAAGAAATACATGTGGCTATTACAAGTCTATTTTGCTCCTCTGGCTGTACGTTTTGCGAACCTTTATGCTCAGTAGATCAGTTCAATTTTCTCATTTGGCGGTTGGAGCCACTCAACTCCCCGATTGGATATAATTTGGACATTGCAAACATTGATGGTAATTGGAAAACCGGGTCTTTCAGGCAGGTTCGTATAGACCAAATATTCAAATGCAAAGAAATTATTCTCCTGGATCACCAAATGATGCCGGTCTTGCCGAAATGACGACATTGAGGGTCCGATACGATTTATTATGTCGGAATCACCATTATTAAGATTATTACCAAAAGCGTGATTGTCGATGGTAAATCCCGATTTATCGGTATTAGCGAGAACCTTCTTTATTTTCATTTGATCTTCCGATCCAATATCATTAGAGGGTATATATATATACCCTTCCTTTTCCATGGCTTTGACCATAGCATCCAAAGATTCTCCGGCGGTCATGCCGACTTTCATATGGTCCTTCAATATCCATTGACCCGCTATTGACTTATCGTAGGCATACTGAATACTCTCAGGAGCACGTGTTTCCCCTTCTCTTAATATATATGCATACGTTTTAGTATCTGTCCCAAAATCCATATATCTAACCGGAGCGCCGAGTACAATAAAATCGCCACGCTGGTATACGTAGTGAGGAGAACGTGTCTTGGATCGATCTGAAACGGCTGAATAGGAAACACTTGGGCCTCCTGCACCCGTACTATATCCTGTTAAATGCCGTTTATATGCTTCCTCTCTTGCCCACCAGCCAATATCCTCCCGCGTCGTAACACCCGGGATAATAAGCGTTAATGATTTTTCAACAATCTGACGTCGTATCTCTAACGTATTGGTCAGTGCCGTTACTTCCCTGAGAACCCTTCTTGCCAGGAATTCTGAAATGACATTCTCTGCAGAGATTATTCTTTGAGAATATTTTTGTCCCAGTATTTTCTCCAATTTCAGATATTCAGTATGTGATATCCCGTCTGCTGAGGAGATCCAGGAAGAAAAATTTACAGCAATCGTTCTCGGATCACGTTCGGCAACGAATTCCGATAATTCGTCGTAGACTGAGAAGTCCAGAGTACCATAATCATATCCGGAAATAGCTCGAACAATTTCCGGAGAGCCGTAAACGTCAATTTTTTCAACCGCTCCTGCTCCACCAAATACAGCCCGCTCGATCCTGTCACCCAGATCGGTAAAGATCAAATAACCAGAGGTCGAACCAAATTGGGGAACCAGAGGATCAGGGTCTCCGGGACGAGTGACGTGAATCCACATGTCTACATTGTTGTCTCTCATTGCTCCCGGCAGGATAAGGTCAAGTTTTTGGTTTCTCATCTGACGAAGAATTTCCCCGCCTGATCTTGACGTATGCACTCCAGGCTGCGCATATGCAAGAGGAACTGTAAACATCACAGAAATAAAAAATATCATTATATGAAATATCATGACTTGCTCCTCTGAAGATTTTTAGTGATAATTATTACGTTAAGCATATTACTTTTACAAGTGTTTCTGCTCATAAGGCTGTACGATTTGCGAACCATTATGCTCAATGGATCAGAATAATTTCCTCATTGGGCGGTTGAAGATTCTCTACTCCCCTTCTGGTTATGATTTGCATATTTGAAATATTAAAGGCTATTGGATAACCGGGCCGTTCATCGATGTTCATATGGACCATATATTCAAATGCAAATAAATGGTTCTCTTGAATTTTCAAGTGATATGTATCTGTCCGAAATGGCCCCATAGAGGGTCCTTCTGCGCCGTTATTGCCCAAAGCGTGATTATCAATGGAAAATCCCGGTTTGTCTGTATTAGTGAGCACCCTCTGGACCATTTGATAGTCTCGTGCGCCATTATCTGTAAAAGGGGTATATATATACCCGGCATCTTCCATGGCTTTGATCATGGCTTCCATAGATTCTCCGGCGGTCATACCGACTCTCATATGCGGCCGCATGATCCATTGTCCCGCTATTGCCGTATCAAAGGCTTCTTGTAAAAAATCGGGGACTTGTGTTTCCCCCTCTCTTAAGATGTAGGCATAATTTTTGGTGTCTACATCATACCCCAAATAGTCATACCAGTCATTATCATTAAAGAAGTCACCACGCTGTAAGGTGTAATTACGAGAGCGTGTTACGGACCGGTCTGAAACAGACGAATATAAAACATTAACGCCCACCTCTCCTGCGGAAGTTACTCCCGGCACGATACTGCGTAATTTTTTTAAAGATCCCTGTCGGGACATTGCAAGCACATGGGCTTGTGCCCCGATTTCCCTGCTTGTTCTTCTTAACACGAAGTCTAATATGACATTCTCTGCCGACACCATTCGCTCTGAATACTTCGGCCCTATGATCTTTTGCAGTTTCACATACGAAGTATAAGAAATACCGTCAGCTAAAGGGAGCCATTCGGAATAGTTCACTGCAATCGTCAGCGGATCGTGTTTGGCAACATAGTCTGTTATCTCGTTGTAGACTTCGGGAATCGTGAACGTCTGAAGTTTGTCCAGATTGTTATAATTATAACCTCCCAAAGCCATGTTTACTTCGCGTGAACCGCGTACATCAATGTTTTCAACAGCGCCTGAACTCATGCCAAACATAGCCCGCTCGATCCTGTCCCCCAGATCGGTAAAGATCAAATAGCCGGAGGTGTTTCCGAACTGCGGAGTCATTTTGTCTCCGTTACTGGAATTCGCAAAGACCCCCTGTCCACGGGTGACGTGAATCCACATGTCCACATTATTATCACGCATGGATCCCGGCAGAATGAGGTCAAGTTTATCTTTCCTTATCAGCCGAAGAACTTCCGCATCGGTTTCCGATGTATACCCCTCTGATTGTGCATTGGCGATAGATACCGCGAACATCATAGAAATATAAAATAACATTACTTGGAATATCATGACTTGCTCCTCTAATGATTCTTGGTGATAAATATTACGTTAACCATATAACTTTTACAAGTGTTTTCTGCTCCTCGGGTAGGACTCGAACCAAGAAAAACAAATAATTTCAATACACCTTTCATTTATTAATTTTAATCATAATAGGTAGCTTGCTATATTGCACCCCATACCGAGTAGACAGTTATTTAAGTTAGTGTTTGGCAGTTATTGATAGCCCTAATCCACAGTGGATTAGGGACTTAAATCGAATAAAGCTGTTGCGGTCATTGCGTTGCCTGTTTACCTTACATTACATATGGAGGAAACCCATGAGCCGACGCAGATGGACCGCTGAGCAAAAGTTCGCAATCGTTCTTCAGGGCATCAAGGGCGAAACGACCGTTACTCAGCTCTGTAGCGATCACGGTATCAGCCAAGTTCAATATTACAAGTGGCGCGATCAGTTTTTTGCCGGCGCGAAGCAGAATCTCAACGGCAAGCGAGCACAAAACGGCACGCTAGAGAAGGTGAAGATCAAAGAACTTGAGCACATCATCGGCAAGCAGACGGTTACCATTGAGATACTAAAAAAAATTCAACAGATGGAGAACGAGTAGCGGATCGTGTACATGCGCTTACACAGTCCGGGTATACAGTAACTTCAGCTTGTGAGGCACTGAGTGTCAGCCGGAGTTCATATTATTGCACGGCTCCTGCCTCGACTTCGGTCAAAGCCGACAGAGACCGTGAGTTGCTCGAACGAATCAAAAAGATACGATGTGACCATCCGTTCTGGGGCTACCGGCGGATCACCGCATGGCTGAGACGGCGTTGTGATATCCATGTGAACCGGAAACGGGTCTACCGTATCATGCGGGAGCATAACCTGACGGTCAAGCAGAAACTGTACAAAGCAAAACGAACACCGCAGCGATCAAAACCAAAGCCAACCCGCATGAACCAGTGGTGGGGCATTGATATGACAAAGTTCCTCGTCAACAAGCTGGGTTGGGTCTATATGATCGTTGTGCTCGACTGGTACACACGCAAGATCGTCGGCTTTCATATCGGCCTGCGGAGTAAATCGGCTGACTGGCTCACTACCCTGGATATGGCTGTCAAAGAACAATGTCCCGATGGTGTCCGGGAACATGATTTACATCTCATGAACGATAATGGCTCACAACCAACAAGCGTTGCGTTTATTAACGCATGCGGCGTATTGAATATAGATCAAGCATTTACATCGTATAATAATCCAAAGGGTAACGCAAATACCGAACGAGTTATTCGAACTATCAAAGAGGACTGCATCTGGATCAACGAATGGGGTTCACTCGATGAAGCACAACAGACAATCGAACAATGGATTCATGATTACAACCATCTGTATCCCCATTCAGCATTAGATTACCTCAGTCCCGTTGAGTTCGAACTGAAAAACACTAAACAAAAAGCAGCCTAAAAATGTCTTGCTTTTTGGGGGTCAGTACATTGCTTTATAAGCATATTGACAAGCAAAACATTCTCAGTACATCCAGATGAGCAAAAATTACTTGCAAAAGCAACATGTATATCTTACCATTTATATTAAATTTATCATGGTTATCGGTACACTTTGACCAAATATATCACATCTTAAAATCCATCAAAATTCAAAACAAATCCCAATTAATCCCTTACAATATATTGATATGAGGATATAATATATACAAAATAAAGGAGACTCAAGTATGGTTAATCGGCAGGTTACTGAGGATTTGCCGCTCTTATTACACAATTTTACACCGATTTAGGTAAGGCATTTTGTGAAAGCTGTCCAACCTATGCTATTCATAATTAATCTAATGAAGGAGGTTTAATCCATGTTTAAGTCAAATCACTTCGTCGTTGTTCCTATCTTATTTGCCGTTCTGGCATTGTTTCATTGCTCCCCGGGTAACAGCGCGGAAAGTAACATTTATGAGACTCTTGTCAGCCTGTTTAATGAGTTCCGCGAGTTTCAGGAAGCAGAAATCACTAACGGCGTACCCGATTACACACCTGCCGCTATGGAAAAACAATACCGTGGCCTGAATCAGTTTCAAGATCGTTTTGCTGCGATAAAAATTGATGATTGGCCGGTTTCTCAAAAAGTGGATTATCATCTGGTGCGTGCGGAAATGAACGCCCTGGAATTCCATCACAAAGCGCACAAGCCCTGGGCGCGTGATCCTGGATTCTACACGATGAGAGGGGGAGATGCCGGAGCTTCTATGAATGCGCCAAGTTTCTTCGCTCCTCTTTTTGGAATTCGTGACATGGAATCATCTTTGTCAAATGAGCAGCAAGCACAGGTCCGGGCAACCTTAAAATCCATTCCTAAACTTTATGAACAGGCGAAAAACAACCTGACGGAAGCATCAGGCGACTTTGCCGACTTTGCGATACGGAATATTGGGAATGAAGCTGAAACGTATGATGGTTTTGCCGAACGGCTGCAGGAGCATCATCCAGACCTTGCTGCCGATGCAAGAAGTGCCGGGAATGCAGTAAGAGACTATACTAAATGGTTGGCAGAAAATAGAGATAGAATGACGGAACCGGCCGGGATGGGCAAGGAAAATTACAGCTGGTGGATGAGAAATGTGCAGCTGTCTCCCTGGGGTTGGGAAGAAAGCAATGCACTTATCCAGAGAGAATATGATCGCGTCATTACTTTTCTGAAGCTGGAAGAGCACAGAAACCGTAAATTGCCGCCACTCAAGGTAGCAATGTCCGATAGGGCATGGCAAGAGAACCTGCGTGAAGCGCTCCATTATGTTGTTGATTTTCTGGGAGACGAAGACATCATGACCATTGATGACTGGGTGGACCCTGCAGACTATTACCAACGTGGCCGCCGCGGTGCGGAAGACCTCGCTGAGCTTAGTGACCAACCCAGTGAACGATATTTGCCCGAAAACTCCAGTGTCGACACGAAATACCGCCAGCGTGAATTATTGCCCGGCGAAACCCATGAGTACATTGGACATATGCTTGATGGACAAAGACAGGGTCATTTGAACCTGAGCCCAATCCGTGCCGCACGACGGCATTTCAACATGGGTTCGATGCGGACGGAAGGATGGGCTGTAGCACTCGAGGAATTGTTAATGCAAGCCGGTGTACTTGACGAACGGCCACGCAAAGGCAGAGAAATGGAATATCTGATGAACGCTTCACATATGAGCCTTTCAATACCGGACATGAAAATGCATGCCAATGAAATAAATTTGGCTGAAGCACGGCGTCTCTGCGCAGAAATTATGCCGCGCGGCTGGTCGCAGGAAGAGGAAAATATGGTCTGGTTTGAAATGCAATCCAACATTCGCAGCCCCGGAGGCTTTCATAGTAATGTTGTCACAGGTAAAGCCTATTTTATGAAACTGTTCAGAGAACGCGCGCAGGAGTTGGGTGACAATTTCGTGCTCAAGGATTTTGTCGATGAATTTCTGTCGGCCGGTATCATCCCAATGTCTTTGATTCGTTGGGAAATGACCGGGAATAGTGATGACGTCACTCTGGTGACAGAGGATCTATAGGGAAACGCCGACTCTTTAAAATCTGGAGCGGGTGAAGGTTTACAATTAGTATACCTTAGAAAGTAGAATCCACTTGTAAAAGATGAGCAGGTCACATAATCTGAACCGATACATTAGCAAGAATAATAGGTAGCTTGCTTTAAAAGCATGTGGTCAGGCAAGACTTTTAAGCACAGATGCAGTGCTTTTCTTATGCTGTGGTATAAAGTTGGTATAAAGAAACCGCAAAAATGACGGCAGGAGGGTGCAGAGGAAAAGACTAAAGACCGACGTGGGTCGTGAATTGCCCGGTCCTTGTTGAATAATATCTTTACTTCGCAGTTATTTTTTCAGACAATTATCGTAATTGTAAAATTGTACGTCATCAAAATATTCGGACAGGATTAGTTAAATATTAAGAGATACATATCACTATTCCAAGTATTATCTACTCCCCAATCAATTATATAAATCACCCCTTTTAAGCAGTAAACATAATTATCTATTTAGATTTCACACGCACGAATTCTGCCCTCTATTTAGGTCAGATTCCTGATAACCTACGCATGAATATATACACTGAGCTCTTTAGAGGACATAAATTTACAGATATATCATAGAAATTTTGTAGACATCTGCCCCTAATATTGGTTATAAACACCCTCATTTCCACATGTGTCTATCCCGGGGAATATGGGTATTAGGGGAGAATTGTATCAAAGTGATACATTAAGTGTGTGGTGTTAAGTGGTTTTTTAAAAGTCAGATGATTGTATTAAAGAATAACGGCATCTGTTTGTTAGCTATCTTTTTTTGTATATGAAAAGCTCAACGTCTATACCAACGTTCTTATGTAAACTCAGTCCTTTATGAATAAAACCGGCTTTCTTTGCTACCGCGTGCGCAGCATAGTTTTCCTGATGGGTACTTACATTTGCCCTGTTATATATTTTGTAAGCTGTTCAATTTTATATTCATGTCCGGCGATTATGGTCTTAACGACATCACCAATTGATATGATCCCCAGTAATTGGTCTTCTATACACACCGGCAAATGACGAATACGTTCACCACTCATGATAGCCATGCATTCCTCGATCGTCTGATCGGGCTGAACAGTAATTACTTCAGTGGTCATGATTTCCCGAACAAGCGTTTCCCTTGAGGATTTACCCACTAAGATAATCTTGCGCGCATAATCTTTCTCAGAAAAAATACCGACTATTTTCTGGTCTTCATAAACTAATAAGGCTGAGACATTTTTTTCTGCTAATAGAACAAGCGCTTCAAAGACTGTAGAATTTGCATCGGTAGACCATACATCGGTTATCGCTTTTTCTGTTAAGATATGGTTAACATTTTTCATACTGCAATTACCCCGATTAGACAGTTTGCGACAGAATTACGGCGATTACGAAAACCGGTACGACTTTTTGTTTATTAATTGGAATTAGTTCTGCATATTATTGGAATCGTAATGTAAAACGCGAGCGTGGTCGCCAGGCTGAGATCGATCCACCGGATATAGGGACAGGCTGTCGTTCTCCCGAAACTCGATATGACTGCCTACTAAAAGAGATCCAGACTGAGAGTTGGTTTACCAGTATTCTTCCGAAATTATATCCTGTCTATCTTTAAAACCTAAAGTCGAAGCAATTTTCTTGATATTGGAAATCATATCAGGATTTCCGCAGAGCATGATAACTACATACCTGGGATCAAACTTAGCATCCAAAATCTTTTCTATCGTGGTATTGTGTATAGTACCGGACTGTATCGCTTCATCGATTTCTTGACTGGATAACCGACCGTTAGATTTATCACGATTTATAAAAAATTCCTCGGCATATTTTTTATTGTATTCCCCATAGTCTTCACGCGAAGTCGTTTTGAGATAATTCAGCTTTAAATTGTAACCATTTAGCAGCTCATCCCCGTAAGCCAGATCCGACCGGTGCGAGACTCCATGTATGAGAAAGAATTTTCTCTTGTCGTTCTGATTATTCTGGTATCTCAGAATGCTGATAAAGGGAGCAATACCCGTTCCAGTAGCGACCATGACGACATCTCTATCATCCTGCGGGAGTAGGAATTTCCCTTTAGCCTTATTCCTGAACAAATATTCTGCATCGTGAGCAGGATTAAAAAGTTCCGTTGAGAGTACACCCCATTCATCTAATCTTCTGCCATCTTGCTGAACCCAGGCAACGTAAAGCTCGCTTACTTCTTCTTCCGGCGAAGAGGCAATGGAGTAAGGTCTCCAAACCGTGCCTATGCCATTTTCAACTTTCACCCCACGTCCTTCGAGACCTCTTCGTCTGATACCAAGGGTTTTATATTGTCCTGGAAGAAAGGAAATTGGTTGTTCTTGTTTAAACCTGAAAATACCGAGATAGGGAGTAATGAGAAATTTCCCTGTAATACCAGCCTTTACGTAGTTCATAATGAAATATTTCACAATTACAGAACCACCACCGCATCACAATCACATCTATATATATCGGCTTCGCTTTAGCTTTTTTATGCCCAACACACCGAAACCGCGAATCTCAATCTTGACTTTTGGTTGGTGGTAAAATATAAAAACCACCTTACCATAAAGGTGGACGGTTCATTGGTATCAATATGTGATGTAGATTCCGATTTCTACGCTGGTACTATCCAAGTCAGAAGCTGAGGGTAAATTCTCAAGTAAAGTACAAAACAACATTTACGGAATATATTTTTATAAATGTAAATATGTTTATTTTAAAATGCAAGAAATTATGTAAAATGCGGAATGTAAGTGATTCGAACCTATTATATCACTCATATCCGTAAGATTTACTACATATATAGTGGAGTTCGGACAGACTAATTTTTATACTGTCTGAATTATTTTTTTCAGGTGTGAATTAGTATATGACGATACATACAATACTACTTGAAGTCTTGTATATACTTCTAATTATTTGTCACAGACATAAGAATGTACGTGCCGGTAGATACATAACAACAATGTGGGATTCCGGACCGTGCTATGATGGGATCCAAGATGAAGATTTACATAAGTCTTTTACAAGTATTATCTACTCCCCAATCATTTAATCAATCACCCTGAGCAACCAATAAACATAAACCCCTATTTAGATTTCACAAGCACAAATCCTGCCCTCTATTTAGATCAGATTTCTGATAACCTACACATGAAAATATACACTTAGCTCTTTAGAGGGTATTTTTTTACAATTGTATCATAGAAATTTTGTAGACAATTGCCCCCATTTTAGGTTACACACCCCCCCATTTCCACCTGTGTCTATCCCGGGGAATGGGCGTATTTAGGGAGAAGTGTATCAAAGTGATACATTAGTTGTGTGGTGTTATGTGGTTGGATCATATATACTTAGATTGGAAGCGGAATAGAGTAACGAGTCAACTTAAATAGTAAAAATTCAATATTTTTCAGATATTTTCACGAGGGGTTATATATGTGATGGGTTCTTCTCGGAAAGAAATGGTACGTAATCTATTCCACCTCAGTGTCATCTAACTATGGAGTACTGGCTAATTTAAATTGATCATCGAAATACTTGGTATGTGCTGGGGATAGCGCTGGGGATATTATTTATTACCTCATGTAAAAGGAATCAGAACACCTTCTAAGTTCTTGTTATTGCTATAGTAGCGGAGCAGGGATTCGAACCCCGGACGCGTGGATTATGATTCCACTGCTCTGACCAACTGAGCTACTCCGCCATGCTTCGTTTGCAGATAAGTTAGAAGAATCCGGTCATTAAATCAAGTAGAATCATACATTGGCATACTTCATCTGTTTTTGTATATAAAATACACTATACAACAACGTTACTGACCCGGCGTGTTTCTACCTATATTCTTTTTTTCCATTAAACATGTATCGTCATCACTCCAGACATCTATGCGTATAATTATCGGCAAACCGGTTCAGAAAACAGACTGCCGGAATTAGAAAATCAGAGCAATCCGTGGGTGTGCTTTTTATTTGACTTTTTCACATAAATATAGTAAAATGTAAGGTTAGACATATCATTGAAAGGCAATTTCAAGCTAACTGGAAAAAGGAAGCATACTCTATGTCAGAATCTGTTCAAAAACGTGAACAACGTGGCATTATGAATAAAATGCGGCAGCATACGCACATTGTTCTGTATGTTCTCGTGGGCTGTTTTGTAGGATTAATCATCTTTGAGTGGGGCGCGGATGTTGTCGGTTCCCGGTCTGCAACGCAAACGAATAGTATCGGTGAAGTGAACGGGCAGGAAATCACTTACGATATATTCTGGAGAAACGTTCAGAGCCGATATGTGATGATAAGAGACCAATTCGGGACTGCCCCGGATGAGCAGACTATGCGGCTGGTGCGTGATCAGATCTTCAATGATATGGTCAATTCCCTCCTTATTCAAAATGCGATTGAAGAAAGCGGTCTGATTGCAACGGATGAAGACGTGCTGCTTGAGGTAATGAACAGACCAAGACCCGAATTTTTAAGCAGTCCCGATTTCTTGACCGATAGTGGAATTTTTGACAATGAAAAATATGATGTTTATCTTCGACAGTTAGCACAAAACAATTCGGAGAGTATTCTTTTTCTTGAATCCGACGCACGATCGCATATTCCGGAATATAAATTAAGAAATATGATCAATGCAACGGTGCGGGTAACCGATGCTGAACTGAGACAACAATTCGCCGAGGAAGAATTGACCGCAACTGTTGACTTTATCCGGATAGATAACGATAGATTTGCCGATACCGAAATAGATATACCGGACAGTGAAATTGCCGATTATTACAGATCTCATACGGATGACTTTTTTCAGGAAGAAACAAGGCAGCTTCGATATGTTCATTTCGAATTAAATCCGACAAACGCCGATTCTGCCGGAATCGACGATAACATCGAAGAAGCTCTCGAACGCGCCCACAGCGGCGAAGATTTTTCCGACCTTGCTATCGAATATACCGATACTGACGGCGACCTCGGCATTTTTGGAAAAGGCGCCATGGCGCCCGAATTCGAGAGCGCGGTCTTCAATGAAAGTGTGAAAACCGGTGACATAATCGGCCCGGTTGAAACGACATTCGGCAAACATATAATTAAGATCGACAGACTGGTCAAAAGAAGAGGTTCTATCGATTCAGTTGCTGCGAGGCATATTCTTTTTTCTTATGTCGCAAGCAACAGCACAGTAGAGAGCATTGAAACCGATGCCCGGTATTTCGTTCTATCTGCAAGAGATGAAGGATTTGAAGCCACTGCGAATAAAAATGTTATTCCAATAAATTCTATCTTTCCTTTCCCTGATAACGGTTTTATCCCTGGTTTTGGACTTAATTCCGAAATTTCAAATTTTGCGTTCACCAGCATTTATAATTCTGAAAATCCTCCCATAAGTGATGTTACCGAAACTCCCGCAGGATTTTTTGTCTTCCAGCTTTTTATGGTCAATGAGGCCCTGACACAAACACTCAATAATGTTGAAGTACGGTTAACCATCGAGCAGATTCTTAGAGAACAAAAACAGCGTAGTATGGCTCAAAACCTCCTGGCACAGATCAAAACGGACATCGACTCAGGCACTCAGTTTGCTGAAGCGGCTGAAAAGGCGGATTTAGAAGTCCAGACAACACTCCCATTCAAAATGACCGACTTCATACCCGGAGTAGGAAATGACATCACATTTACTTCTGCAGTTTTCGGAATGAACTTTGGAGAAGTTTCCCGGCCAGTAAGCGGCACAAATGGAGTTTACCTGATTAATTTGAAAGCAAAAGATGAATTTGATGAAGAGCGATTTGCACAGCAAAAAAGCACAATAGCCGACCGATTGATGGTCGAAAAAGCAAATGCCACCTTTAACGCATGGATTCAGAATCTTCGGGATAAATCAGAAATAATCGACAACAGGAGTCAATACTTTACTCGGTAGGAATTGAAGGATTCTATAGACTTAAATGCGGCGTTCGAAGGTGTCGCGAAACACACCCCGGGCTCCGAATTTTTCTTTGAATCGGCA
Source organism: bacterium (assembly GCA_965240425.1). GTDB lineage: Bacteria > SM23-31 > SM23-31 > SM23-31 > SM23-31 > CBDFMG01. The sequence goes on along the minus strand of OZ251221.1, from coordinate 3,266,651 downwards.
TAATCCCCAGTTGGGTTCTCCATTGAGCGTAAACGTTCCGAAGTCAAGATATGAATACCCGTTCTTTTTCGATTCCTGAATTGTATGCCACATGAGGGAATCAACCGTCCTGTACGTCTGATAATCGTGGTCGTGTGCTATATAAAACGCCAAGTTCACTCTGGAATTACACCCAAACGTAACGATCCCTCCAAGCATTTTACCCTGACGCTCAGCAGAGTACAACTTGATATCCTCCGGAAAAAGTTCAAATAAATGTCGCAGTTCATCCAAAGAATGTGTCGGTGCAACATTATGCCGCATCCCGAGGTTGCTCTGTAACAGGGAATAGAACGAATCGATATCATGAGATTCCCTGAAGGACAATCCGGACCGGTCTGCTTTTCGCAAAGCCCTTTTCAAACTCTCGGGAAACTGTTGAAGGATTGTATCAAGAGAAAGATCAAGCGACAGTACCGAGGACAGTTCACGTATCCGGTAGACAAACCCTTCCGATTGCAGCGCAAACAAGAAATTATCAGATTGAGCGGTACTATAATAATCGGGAGGAATTGTCAGTAACAGTCTTCGGGAGTGAATATTCTCTGCATGAGAGATCAATTTACCGGTAATGTTAATGACATCTCGTAACATTAAATTTTCTGACACAACAAGACCGCCGAAAGATGCACCCGGATGCGATTGGAAGATCAAGTCGCCTTTTTTTTCAACTAATGCCGCGGGAAAAACCGAGACCAGTTCTCCATTGCGGGCTATTCTTAAAGAAGCATCTTCAAACCTGCCCGCGGGGTGATATTGGAGAAATTTCCTGAGGTGAAATATCGTTCCATTTTTAGAATTACGTACAAAATCATCCCATTCCCGCTCTTTGTCACCGGTAAACGGCAATAGTTCCAAACTCATATTGTCTCCATACTACGTCCCTGAAGCATTTTGCAATCCATTCAGATATCCGGCCATCATTCCGGCCTGATTTTTTCTGTTGAATAGTTCCAAATGGGGAAATCGCCTGTCTGATTTTCCGGGTAACTGATTTTCAATGGAACCTTTCCCGCTTTGCCATTGGGTAAATTTTTCAAGTATAAATTTCGATGCCTTATCAGCGTCGTTACCATCATCAAAAAAGACTTCCCGTGCATATTTTTTTAATATCTCCCGGGCTTCACCATGTGGAGTGTGGGCAAGAATTGGCAATCCTGCCGCTAAATATTCGAATAATTTTCCTGTTATATGGCCTGTCGTATCATATGTGGTCACCGGAAAAAGTAAAAGATCGCTCTGCTGAAGCAGTTGTACAGCTTCTTTATGGGGCACGTAACCAAACTGATCAATTCTGTTGCCGTCAATTATCTTCTCGAGGGAATTAATATACTGATGGTGAAACATTGTTCCGACAATCCTGAATGCCACTTTTTCCCGCACCTCCGGATAGTGCTCAAGAACGCTCGCCAAAGAAGGTAAAAATACGGCCGGATTGGTCCATTCTGTCGCCGTTCCGAAAAACGTTATTGTAAAATTGTTATTGCTTCGACGTCCCTGATAAAAATCCTGTTCGTCGAAACCGTTATAGAGAAGAAAGCATTTCTCTATTTCTTGAGGATGCAGCGCCTTTTCATATGTTACTATCTTTTCAGAAATACATGTTATTCTATCTGCGTTTTTGATAACAACTCTTTCCAAAAACCTGTTCAATACGAAGTGGACAGCGCCCTTTGGCGGCAATATGTCCTTGTCAGACCAGCCGTCTCGAAAGTCTGCGATCCATGGAAGACGGCAAACTTTTGATAGCAGCAGTCCCAGTATATGAGAGGAGAATGGCGGAGCTGTCGAGATTATTGCTTGAAACCGGTTTCTTTTTATGATAAAAAATGACCGGATAAAGGCAAAGGGGAGCCACAATATCTTTGAATCCGGAATGAACAAGCGCTGTTCAAGAAAGCGAAACAATCGTTGTCTTCTCTTTATTCCTGTATGAGAGGGTCGATTGGTCTTTGCCCTGGAAAGCAGAAATCCCAGGCGAAGCGGGTCGAGAGAACCTGTTCGAACAATTTCGGCATTACCGGCATCTTTCAGCAACGAATTATCAGTCTGGTAATAAAGAATATCCTTAACGGTCAGCACGGTTACATCCCAATTGAAATATGGCAAATATTTTGCAAATTTTACCGCACGCTGTACTCCACCCATACCGCTGGGTGGAAAATAGTAAGAGATCAACAATACTCTTTTTTTGCCGCTCACGGGCTACTCCAATTCTACCGGATTTTATCTATTGCAGAATTTCACAAAAATATAATAAATATTTGCATCAAAATGTAACACTTCATTTGCATTTCCGGGCAACATATCACCATGCATGCTCGTCGCTACATTTATAATTGAGTGGGAAATTCATGATCCGGGGAGTTATCTCAGATGAGATAAAGGAAGACAAGATATAAAGGTCTATGTATTTGATTTTATAGTGGATTCAATCTTCAAAATCCACCTCAAATTCATCACTTAAAGAACTGAATATATTATCTGCATAACCGCCGTAAGAAGCTGCGTTGTTTTTCATTTCCTTGCTGAGAACAGAATGCTGATGCAATCCTTCAAGCACAAATTCCATCGCCGTTCCAATTTCAGCTTTGTCTTTTGAATTTGATAGACCGAGGCAATTAACGGCCAATTCTTTCAAGTCGGAAACGGATGATAACGTAGTATAATAGGTTGCAATGCTCATATCATCGGCCAGCTCTATTGTGTTTCCCCGGGAGAACCACAGCTTAATCTTCTCGTAAGCTTTATTAGATTCGGTAGCTTCAGATTTTTTTGTATATACTTTCGGGAGATATTTTATAAAAACTTCCTTGACCGCCTGACCAATTAATAACCGCGCAACATTGACAGCGCCTTCCTGTTCTCCTTCATATACCAGCTCGATTTTTCCAACTATGGATGGAATAACGGCTTCAAAATCACATATCCGCGGATATTCTTCATTTCTGTTCGATACAATATTGCGCCGCTCAACATTGCTGATCAGGTTTTCCATACAGGTAATCGGCAACCGTGCACTTACTCCCGATTTTTGGTCAATATACTCACTGTTGCGTGCCTGAACGGCTATGCACTCAATTATCTCTTTCAAATAATGAGGAATCGTGATAGGATGACCGTTTTCTCTATCTGTCCATGCTTCCTGTTCGGTAATTCTTATTCCTTCCTCGACAGAATGAGGATAGTGAGTATGTATCTGCGATGCGATCCGGTCTCTGAGAGGTGTGATAATATTACCTCTGTTAGTATAATCTTCGGGATTTGCAGTATACACAATCAATATATCCATCGGAATTCTTATGGGAAATCCCCGGATCTGTATATCTTTCTCCTGCATGATATTTAACAGTCCAACCTGTATCCGCTGCTGCAGATCCGGAATCTCATTTATTGCGAAAATACCGCGATTCGTCCGGGGAATAATACCGTAATGTATTGTCTCTTCGTGCGAATAGTGGAGTTTCTGAGATGCCGCCTTAATAGGATCAATATCTCCGATCAAATCTGCGATCGATACATCCGGAGTAGCAAGTTTTTCAGCGTATCGCTGCTCCCGGTGCAGCCAATCGACAGGCAGATCATCCCCTAATTCTTTTTTCAGGTCATGGCACCGTTTGCAGACCGGCATGTAGGGATCGTCGTTTATTTCACATCCTTCAACGATTGGGGTTACTTCATCTAAAAAATCGATGAGGCCTCTGAGCATTTTACTTTTTGCCTGACCCCGCAGTCCCAAAAATATAAAATCGTGATTCGAAAGAACTGCATTTTGAATCTGAGGGATAACTGTTTCATCATACCCAATTATACCAGAAAATAACGCCTCTCCTTTTTGCATTTTCTCTATAAGATTGTCGCGGAGTTCGGCTTTGACCGACTTCACCGTATAGCCGGATTCTCTCAGTTCTTTGACAGTTTTCGGTCTGGTAGTAGTGTTGATCGTACCGTTTCTCATTTCACTCTGCGCTTTCTGTTTCTGATATAATCCACAAATACATATTCGCTTAGATTCTTTAAAGATGCAAAAAAAGCCTTTCCCTGGTTAACATTTGTCAATTCTTCTATGAAATTCTGCAAGTATGGATCGCGGGCTATCATGAACGTTGATATAACAATTCTATCTTTTTTGCATGCCGCAGCTTCATTCAAGGTCTGATTAACTATAAGCGGGTCTAATCCCCACGAATTTTTATACAGTTTACCCCGGTGAAAAATAGCCGAAGGTTTTCCATCGGTGATCATAAAAATTTGTTTATTGGTAGTTTTTCCTCTTTTTAAAATATCCCGTGCCAGCCGAAGCCCTGCCTTGGTATTTGTATGAAAAGGGCCTTCCGTTAAAAACGGCAGGTCTCCGACAGATATTTCTTTTGCTTTATCTCCAAAAACGCACACATTGAGTTTGTCTCTGGGAAGCTGCTTCATAATAAGTTCTGACAATGCAAGTGCAACCTGTTTAGCGGGAGTGATTCTGTCTTCACCGTAGAGGATCATGCTGTGGCTGATATCGACAAGGAGCACCGTAGCACACGTCACTGCATTTTCAGTTTCATACGAAACGAGGTCTTTTTCGTCAAATCCGAAATCGTCAATCCCATGATTTCTCAGCGCATTGTTGAGTGAGGATGTCACATCCAGGTTCGTGAAATTGTCGCCAAATTCATACGGACGCGTTTCATTTGATTTCTCAAAATCCCTCCCTGGGTTTTGAATAAGATGATCCCCGTAAATATCCGGCTTCAATGAACTGAAAATATGTTTGAGAGAATCTTTGCGTATCTGCTGGTTTCCCTTTGACGTGAGTGAATAAGAATCCGGATTTCGTTTGACGTATCCCTCTTCCTCAAGACGGTCGATAAAATCATCGAAATCCATCCCCATTTGAAATAAACCGTATCTGTCGTTCAGCTCCTGCATCCACTTAAGTGTTTCATCAATGTCACCGCTGAATTGGAGAAGAAGCCGGTTAAAAATATTAAGTAAGTCATCGAAACGGAGATCGCTCAGCTCTTTTCCGTTCCATTTTGTATATCTGAATTTCATGCGGTTACTTTAAGGAGATTTGTATATAAAATTATTACTCTCTGTGTTGAATTCAAAAATTACTAATACAATAGTATTAAATTACTCTTACTTTGCTTTAGTTCCATAATTCATCATGTTCCCGGCAGCGACCATTGTATCTTTTTATGCTATAACGGGGATATCCTGAAGTATGGCGTCAATACCACATTGACGCTTGAGAATTTGCGCCATAACTTTTGCATTCTTTATGGCATGACCCGCGTGACAGTTATTGAAAAAAAGAAACGCTTTTGACGTTTTGCTGTTAATTTCCCTGATGCGCTGCACCCATTCTTCAAGCTCGTTCTCATTATACAGGTAATCGTAACGGTCGCCTTTGGACGAATCCCACCATGTACCGGTATTTCTACCGTGAAACCGGATATATCCGGTATCTCCTACCGTTACGCTTTGCGGAGGAAGCAGCCCTTTTAGATCCGGTTCGTCCACACAGCAATAGCGGATCTGCAGCGATTCACAATATTTGTACACCGCCTGCTGTATCCAACTGCCGTTTCTGAATTCCACAAAGAGAGGGACATCCCCACAACATTCCTTTACATGGCTTAAATACTTCCTGTTTTGGCTGTTATTTTTAAATGAGTAGGGAAATTGAGCTAAAAATCCGCTGAGTTTATTTGCCTCTTTTACAGGGCTCACAGACTCATGTAATGCTTTAATATTATCCCGGTAATTCTTAATTTCATGGGTAGCATCTCGATTAAGCTTAACGATGAATTCAAAAGTGGCTGATGTCTGATTCTCAAGTGATGCAAATACTTTGTGGGACGGTATCCTGTAGAATGTTAAATTAATTTCAACTGTATCGAAAAATTGAACATAATAAGAGAACATTGTGCTTTTTGTTGAATTTTTTGGATAGAACACCCCTGTCCAATCTTCAAAACTGAACCCTGAAGTGCCTATCTTCACTATTCCCATACGCTTCTGTTTATAACATAAAAAACCGGGAACCGATAGTATCTATTCCCGGTTTTTATTAAAACTATAATTATTATTGCCCTGCGATAATGATCTCCGCCTTAACTGCCGCACTGGAATTCGGATATTTGTCGATCAGATTCTGGTACTGAACAATAGCTTCATTCTTATTGCCGGCGAGTATAAGTGTTCTTGCGGCGCCAAGCATATTTTCCGGTGTTATGAATTCATCAGGATACTCGTTTACGGAGCGCAGATAATATTCCGTCGCTTTATTATATTCTTGTATCTGTTCATTACATGCTGCAATGCCTGACAACGAGGAACTGCTCAATAAATCCGAAGATTTGTAGTCATCGATATATATTTGAAAATAGTGTCCGGCATTTTGATAATCACCGAGTTGATAATAGGTGTTTGCGAGATGAAATGTAGCTGTTCCGGCACTTTCCGTGTTCTCATATTGGTCTATGATGCTCTGAAGTTCCTGTACCAGCTGTTCGTTAAAATCTCTTTTCTCGATATACTGGAAGTCTACCACATATAGCTTTGATGCCGCTTCTTGTTCCTGGGATTTATTTCTCTGCACCATGTAGAAAACGAACAACGCTATTACAAGAATCGAACCCGAAACCACAGCCAATCGTTTCCATTCACTCCCAAGACAGTTCTGAACTTGCATAACAATCGTCAGCAGTTTATCTTCCTTCAACTGTTTTCTCGTCAATCTTTTGCGAGGTTTGAGCATATTACTTCCCGACCATAGTGTTAAATTTTTCCAGAAAATATAAATTTACAAGAATTTTTATGAAAATAAAGGACAAATTCATATATTTTATTTGTTCAAGGACATTTTCAGGTCCGAAATTTCCAAAAGCGCCAACGCCGATTCCCGGCCTTTATTGTCCTTTTTACCTCCTGACCGCTCAATAGCTTGTTTTGCCGTATCGGTAGTCAGAACACCGTAAACAACCGGAAGATTTTCTTGGAGACCGACCCGGGAAATGCCATGAGCCGATTCAGCGGCAATAAAGTCAAAATGCGGCGTTTCTCCCCGGATTACGGCACCAAGGCACAGAATACCGTCAAATTTACCTGTACGGGCAACTATTTGAGTCATCTGAGGAATTTCAAAAGCGCCCGGCACCCAATAAACCTCGACGTTTTCCATATCGACATGATGCTGTTCCATGCCTTCAAGAGCGCCTTTCAGCAAATTTTCCGTTATAAATTGATTGAATTTGCTTATGACTATCGCAAATTTCAAATCTTTTCCTGAAATCTTTCCCTGATGTTCGATAACCACGGCAATCCTCATTTCCGCAATAAATCAACGTATCTCATAACGGCTCTCACGGCAGTTTGTCAAGAATAAAATGTCCGAGCTTATCTCGTTTTGCACGAAGGTACTTTTCGTTTTCTTCATTCGGTGGTATCTCGATGGACACCCTGTCGATAATTTCAAGTCCGTATCCCTGCAGTCCGACAATTTTGCGTGGATTATTTGTCATAAGCCGCATTTTCCGGACACCGAGATCATAAAGGACCTGCGCCCCTATCCCATACTCCCGCAAATCCGGCTTGAAACCCAGCTCTTCATTGGCTTCGACGGTATCCCTGCCTTGTTCCTGTAGCGCATATGCCATTATTTTATTTGCCAGGCCTATCCCTCTTCCTTCCTGTCTCATATAAAGCAGCAAACCACTCCCTTCTTTTTCTATTTGCCGCAATGCTCTGTGAAGCTGTTTACCGCAATCACATCTGAGTGAACCAAGAGAGTCACCGGTCAGGCATTCTGAGTGGACCCTGACAAGAACAGGTTCGTCCTTATTTATTTTACCTTTCTTCAGTGCGATAATATAGCAATTATCATTCAAATTTTTGTAAAGAACTAATCTGAACTTGCCGAAAATTGATGGGAAATCCACTTCGGACTCTTTTCTAACAAGTTTTTCATTGCGCCTTCTATATTCGATCAGGTCCGCGATCGATATGATTTTTATATCTTTCTCTTTAGCAATCTTGAACAGCTTTGGCAGACGCGCCATTGAACCGTCATCATCCATAATCTCGCACAAAACGCCCGCATGGTTCAATCCGGCAAGGCGGGAAAGATCGACAGCCGCCTCAGTATGCCCTGCTCTCTGCAACACCCCGCCTGATTTCGACCGAAGAGGGAAAATGTGACCGGGTCTGGCGAGATCCTCCGGCCTGCATTGCGGGTCGATCGCTTTTAATATGGTACTTGCCCGGTCAAAAACCGAGATTCCGGTTGTCGTGTGGAATTTTGCATCGATCGACACAGTAAACGGCGTACTATGCAAAGCAGTATTGCGTTCCACCATTAGTTCGAGTTTTAATTCGTCGGTCCTCTCGCCGGTCAAAGCAAGACAAATTATTCCCCTGCCTTCAAGCGCCATGAAATTAATAATTTCAGGAGTTGCTTTTTCCGCTGAACAAATAAAATCACCCTCGTTTTCCCGGTCTTCGTCGTCAACAACGATAACAACGTTGCCATTCCTGATGTCTTCTACCGCATCTTCGATAAGATTAAATGTTTCAGCCGCTTTTTCTTTTGAATCAGACATATTCAAAATCCCTCTGCTTATTCCATAAACGACACTATTTATTGCATAGAAGTACCGATAAAATCTCTGACTCATGTTTCACTATGATGATCACATGAATCTTTTTACGCATGCGTATCCGGGACAGGAACGGTGTTCTCGTCTCTATACGGTGGACTATAGTAACGTGCAACATATTTTCCGATTACATCGGTTTCAATGTTCACTGTATCCCCCGGTATTTTATCCCCCATGGTTGTCACCTTAAGAGTATAGGGTATAAGCGCGACGGTCATTTCATCTTCGCACAGGTCCGCTACCGTCAGGCTTATTCCATCAATCGAGACCGATCCTTTCTTGACAATCTCCATCCGTAACTCTTTGGGAACCCGGGCCGAAAGCAGCACATTACCTTCAGACTTTTCATACCGGACTATTTCAGCGGTACCGTCTATGTGCCCCTGTACAAAATGGCCGTCAAACCTGTCGGTAAACCGCAGGGGCTTTTCTAAATTTACCTGTCTGCCTTCGGCAAATAATGAAATTGTTGTCTTGGTTAAAGTTTCTTTAATAACATCTACCCAAAACGTTGTTTGAGTTTTGCCGATAACCGTTAAACATACACCATCGATCGCTATACTGCTTCCATCTCTCACATCCTTCAAGAAATCCTGTACTGAAATTTCAAGCCGACGTCCACATTCTGTCTTCCGGACCGATTGTACCGTACCCACCGTTTCTATAATTCCCGTAAACATCTCTTTAATCCCTCACATACTCCACTGCACCCGTAACAACCGTATCTTTCCCGAATGATTTATTTTCGCTTTTGGCAATGGAAATATAATCACCGTTCGTACTGAACTTGTTTATTCCGTTCAGACCATCGCCAAAAAGCACCGGAGAGATGATAAAAACAACCCGGTCAACCAGCCGCATCTGGAGAAAACTCGAAAAAACTTTTGCTCCTCCCTCCACAAGCAACGACGACACGTGACGTTTCCCCAGAATTCGCAACAATTCCAATAATTCAAGCCGGCCGTCATTGTCTGTCGGGACATTGATAATACCGACTCCCATTTCTTTAAATTTTTGCATACGCTTTCTGTCCTGAGATGCCGTCGCGATACAAACAGGACCTTCACTGAGCGTTTTGAATATCCTGAGAGAACCGGAACATTCCAGGTGTTTATCAAGAATAATCCTCTGAGGAGTCTTTCCGCGAACATACCGGGTCGTTAATAGCGGGTCATCGATACGTGCGGTCCGTTTCCCGATAAGAACAGCATCGTATTCTGCCCGTATTTTATGAACATAGCGAAGCGCTTCATCAGAAGAGAGACATGACCGTATATCGGGTTTCCGTGCTATTTTGCCGTCGAGCGACTGAGCAACCTTCATACAAACATAGGGACAGCCGGTAGTAATGTATTTTACAAAAAATTGATTTAACCGTTCGCATTCGTCCTGCATGATCCCAACATCGGTCAGGATATTATTACGGCGTAATTCCGCTATGCCTTTGCCATGTATTAAAGGATTCGGGTCCTCCATTCCAATGACGACACGTTTAATACCTGCAGAAATAAGAGCATCTGTGCACGGGGGCGTTTTACCGCTATGCGAGCACGGCTCTAAATTGCAAAAAAGTGTTCCTCCATTTGCCTTCTTGTCCGCAGATTTCAAGGCACGAATTTCCGCATGGTCTTCTCCATAAGCATTGTGATATCCTGATCCTACAATTGAACCGTTCTTAACGATGAGCGCTCCGACAAGAGGATTAGGGCTTACTTTACCTGCCCCCTTTACGGCAAGTTTCAAAACTTTATTAATATATTCACGGTCATTCATAAATAAAAATCCCGAAGTGGATACACTTCGGGGCATGCGGCTTTACACTATACCTCACCGCTCCTATCGTCTCCCATCCGGACTTTCACCGTCGGCACCGGAATTTCACCGATTCTGCCGTCGAAACGGCTCGCGGGCTATCACCGCCGGTCGGGATTTGCACCCAGCCCCGAAGATAGATACAAAAAATTTATTTAAACAAATTTACAAAAATCCGATTACTATATCAAGAGAAAAACACTCCCATTGTAATTTGAATACGCAGTGACAAAAGTAAAGTCCTGGAAAGTATTACACTACCGGCAAACTTACCTACTCATGAGTTTATAGATCCTCTCAAACGATTTCATGGTATCGGATTCCAGCTGAATCTTTGCATTCTGACCTTCCCTGGATTTAGAAAAGAGAAAGTCACAATACTTATTGACACGCTCCATATTCGGTACTTCCACCATGCCGGTTCCACCTTTAATGCTGACAAAATTGACAAGATTGAAACGCTTGAGCAATACATCGACTTCGTCATAGTCAATTCCCACCATGTATTTAATTTCATCTCGTATAATATCGACCGGTATGACAGCACCGTTTACTTTCGGGGTTCCCATGAGTGAGCCGACAAGATGTATACATTTAAGAATCGTAAAATCGAGTCCCACTGTATATTTTATTTTCACTCCTTTTGATGTGGAACGTATTCTGTTCGCAATTGTATTTATAATTTTCACAAGCCAATCGGGGACTTTTGCAAATTGAGTCTTGAGCATTTTTTTTGTAACAACGATCACTGCGGAATCGTTGACGGCACGGACTGCGGCAGACCGTTTACTGTCGCCAAAAAGCGCCATTTCTCCGAAGAAGTCCATTGGCCCGAGAGTAGCCACTTTCTGTTCAGTACCGCCCATTTCCTTGAGCACTTCAAATTTTCAGGATTTTATAATATACATATCATACCTGACATCGCCCTCTTTGCATATATAATCTCCCGCTCCATATTTTGCAACCAACTTTTTTGCTTTTTCAACCATTACCACGTCGTTTTTTTGATCCTTACCGGTCAAGACGGAGGTTAATCAATTGATGACCTTCATCGTTTCGCAAATAGAGGACGATAGAAGATTTGTTTCTTGACTGCTCAACGGTTTCTTTAAAATCGGCAAGAGAATTTATCTCTGATTTATCTACCTTATAAATAATATCTCCGATCTTAACATCATTTCTATCGGCTTCACTATTTCTCCGGACTTCGGTTATGATTACACCTTTCGGCTCATTATTTCGCGGTCTTTGATCTTCGGGAGTATCGTTGACACTTATCCCAATCTCTGGAAATCCAACGACTCCCATAAGGAGCGGCTCGGATTCGGCCGGTATCTCACCGAGTGTTACGACCAAATTTCCCACTTTACCTTCACGGACGTATGTCAACCGTACCTTGTCGCCGGGTTTTTTACTTGAGACTATTGTCTGCAATTGCCCGCTTCTTTCGAACGGCTTGTCATCTATCGCAATTATGACATCGCCTTTTTGAAGACCTGCGAGCTTTCCTGGCGAATCTTCAAATGGAAATTCTTCAATTTTAGCCCCATAGGGGTTCTTAAGTTTGTACTCTTTCATCTCTTTCTGGTCTCGGATCTCCTGGAATTGTATCCCGATGATTCCCCTTTTAACTTTACCATAATTACGGAGGTCACTCGCAATGTTTTTAACAAGGTTTACGGGTATCGCAAAACCGTATCCCTGGTATGAACCTGTATTCGATAATATTGCGGTATTAATACCGATCACCTCTCCGTTCAGATTAACAAGGGGTCCTCCGCTGTTTCCCGGATTAATTGCCGCATCTGTTTGAATAAAATCCTCAATTTTATAACTGTTCTGACTGGAGTTGATAATATTCAAATTTCTCCCGATCGCACTTACAATTCCAGCAGTAACGGTATAATTCAAAACTTCTGAGAATGGAGTTCCGATGGCAATGACCCATTCGCCGACCTGAATATTCTCGGAATTTCCAAGTTTTGCTAACGGAAGATTGTCTCCCTCGATCTTAATGAGGGCTACATCGGTAGATGGATCGGTACCTATCAAAATTGCGGAGAATTTCCTTCTGTCAAGAAGGCTGACTTCCATTTCAACCGCATCTTTCACCACATGATAGTTCGTCAAGATATACCCTTCTTTATCGATTATAAAACCCGACCCAAGCCCGCTCTGTTCAAATTCTTCATCCCTGGGCATAAACCTCCGGAAAAAATCGTTAAATTCTTCAAGGTCTCTTCCATTGTGAAATTGTGAGACCGATACCTTTTTTTTAGCCCGTATACTTACGACCGCGGGGGTCACTTTTTTTGATACATCAACAAACGCATTACTGAATGCCTTGAGCTGCTGCACGCTGCCTTGATATGCAGATACTGCATTAACATTAAAAAAGCATAGAATAAACAGTATCTGTAAATACAGTACGTGCTTTCCGGTTCGTTTAAAATTATAAAACATACAGGCCCACCTCCATTAAGAATCTTTTTTCTTGGTCCGCTTCAATTTTTTTTTGCTTGAAGCTTTTGATTTTTTCTTTTTCGATTTCGATTCAACTTTTTCCGATGCTCCCTCACTTGGCACTTCAGAGGTTTCGACCTGCTTCTGTTCCTGTTCTTCCGAAGCAGGTTGAGGTTCCGGCTTGTCTTTTTCTGCGATAAAGTTCAGCCGTAAATCGGTCAAAGTCTGCTGCAGCATACTCGTTTCATCCGATAACAGATTGCCTTTTGTTTTTTCCGCCAACATTGTCAGCATATCTATGGCTACCTGGGCATCTCTCAGATTTCGTTGAGCCTTCTGTGTTAAGGGATTCACTATCTTTCCCATCCCGATCCAGGCAGTAACCTGAAAATTCAATATTAACGATTTGAAAAGTTCGTTATCCTGATATTCCGGTCCGTTTGACATCTTTGCAATATCCTCCCGGTTATTTCAACGATCCAGATATCTGCTGAGAAACACAAGCCTGATAAGCTGAAGAATTGCAACTGCTGCTGCTGCGACATACGTAAGCGCCGCTGCATTCAGCACTTTTCGCGCTCCGTCAACCTCTTCTTTATCAAGTATCGCATAGCCCTCAATTGAAGCGATCGCCCTCGAACTCGCATTAAATTCGACCGGAAGGGTGACCAGAGTAAAAATCACAACTGCGCCAAAAACATAAATTCCCAGGTCGATAAACAGCGGATGCGAAAATAGTATCCCAATAATTACCAGAGGAAACGCCAACCACGAACCGTAATTGCTTACCGGAACGAGAGCGGTCCTCAGCTTCAAAGGAGCATATTCGTTGGCATGCTGGACGGCATGACCTACTTCATGAGCGGCAATACCGACCGCTGCCAGGGATTTTCCGTTGTAATTATCTCGCGAGAGCCGGAGCGTTTTTGACCGCGGATCATAATGATCGCTCAATTTTCCGTCAATGGGCTCTATTTCAACATCATGAATACCGTTATTCTGTAAAATTAACTTTGCAACTTCTTTCCCCGAAATCCCGCCGCGAGACGGCACTTTTTTAAACTTTTTATACGTTGAACGAACTCTGGCGCTGGCATATAAGCTAAAAATAATCCCAGGAATTAGAAAAATCATTGTCGGATCAAAAAAGAAGAACGGCATTTTCAACACCTCCGGTTGCAATGCGTTTTTAAGGAATTAATCAATTTTGTCGACTCATTAATTTCACCTGTAAAATCTACGAACTTCGGAAGAGAAAAGTTCCAACGTATTTTTCAAACATGTTTGTTTGATTACAACGATTTTATACTCAATCAGGCAGTGAGGTCAACAATTACGCCTGTCGGGGAAATACGTGCCTTAAAATTTCTCCTGACGGAGCCGCCCGCTTTCAGGTCTTCACGGATAACAGCACGAAACGATATGTTAGCACGAATGGATTGGAGCTTTTTCAACCTGAATGTCGAGGTATCAACAGTAGGAAACGGCTTCCGCACTATAGTTAAAATTTTTGGCATGAGAAACTAATTAAAAATAATAAGGTTTAATAAACTGAATAAATATAAGAATAAATAGTATATATCTGTAGTAATAATCGGTTGATTTTTTGAAAAATTATTTATTAATTTTGTAATAACGGTTTTTTTCGATCAATGCTGCGGCAAATTACGGTTAGATACTGCTATTCACCTGACATTGATTTTGCAAAATAGAAAAGTGCTGCTCTATGAAAGCTAATCAGTTGAATGTTCTGAGCACAATTAAACGTTACTACATAAGCTTCCTGGTAATTTTCGCACTTGCTTTAGGCTCCGGATTGTACCTTCGGTTTCTTTCCGGAGGGCTTCCTTCGCTAAAAGATCTGCAAACGTTTGAGCCGTATTTGACTTCGCAGGTCATCTCTGCAGACGGCATAGTTATTACCGAATTTGCAAAACAAAAAAGAGTGCTTGTACCATTTCACAGAATCCCGGACACGATGAAAAATGCCGCTGTTGCTATTGAAGACCACAGGTTTTATCGTCATTGGGGTGTTGATTCTTACCGTTTCTTCGGCGCCGCACTTCAGGTTCTCAAAACGTTCAGTTATAAGGAGGGATTCAGCACTTTAACGATGCAATTGTCAAGGGACCTCTATCTGAACCGAAAGAAAGAGATCACAAGAAAACTCAGAGAAATTCTAACCGCTATTCAGATTGAAAAGCGGTACTCCAAGAATGAAATTCTTGAAATGTATTTGAACAAAAGTTATTTTGGACACGGCGCATACGGCGTTCAGGAAGCAGCGAACATATACTTTAATACCAATGCGGAAAATCTGGTTCTCGAGCAGAGTGCGTTGTTGATAGCACAGTTAAAAGCGCCTACCCGTTATTCTCCCATACTGCATCCCGACAGGGCTCTTTTACGGAGAAATCTTGTTTTAAGATCGATGCTTCAGTATGGTTACATAAACTTCGCACACTATGACGATGCCCGCAAAAAACCGATCAAAACCGTTGTAAAGCTTCGTAAAGCCGAGCCTTCTTCATACGGTATCGCTCCATACTTTACCGAATTTATTCGCCTGAAACTCGAAAATATGCAGGAATCGTATAATTTCGATATGTTCAGAGACGGCTTAAAGGTTTATACTACTCTCAATACGAAAATGCAGGCTATAGCTGAAAAAGCCGTCAGTGAACAGCTGGAACGTCAGCAGAGATTCGCAACTAACAGAATGAGATCCCTGAAGGCGCGTACAGATTTATTAGAAAAATTAAGTGTCTCGAACAACATCAATCTCGTTGATATTCCGAAACTTGTTAAAAACGAAGCTTATATGGATTCCGTGGTGCGCAAGGAAAACATAATTCAAGCGGCATTTGCCGCAATGGATCTTCAAAATGGCCATATTATTGCTTTGATCGGCGGTAGAAATTTTGCAGAGTCAAAATATAATCGTGCAACACAGGCCCTGCGGCAACCCGGTTCCGTTTTTAAACCGATCATCTATGCTGTTGCGATTGATAACGGCTACCCTGTAACTTACCAACTACTCAATCAGCCGACAACGGTCATTCTGGAAGACGGCACACGGTGGACCCCTCAAAATTATGATAATTCCGTCGGCGGTTATACAACTCTCCGCGAGGGAATTACGCGGTCGCTCAATCTTATTTCGGTACGTCTCATTCAACAGATAATCCCTCCGAAAGAAGTTGTCCTCGTGGCGAAAAAAATGGGGTTTTCTTCGTACATAGCTCCTGTTGATGCAATCGCACTCGGTTCATCGTCGGTTTATCCAATTGAAATAATTTCCGCTTACAGCGCATTTCCGAATAAGGGTATAAAGGTTGATCCGGTTTATATTCAGCGTATCGAAGACAGATTAGGGAATGTTATTTATTCAAACAATCAACCCGTTAAACAAGAAGTTCTGAGTGAGGAAACGGCTTATATAGTCACGGACCTTATGAGGAGTGTGATAAGAAGTGGAACCGGCAGGAATTCCCATATAGTCTACGGATTTAAACGGCCCGCCGGAGGAAAAACCGGGACTACCAACGACCACACGGATGCCTGGTTTGTCGGTTACAGCAAACAGATCATTGCCGGAACGTGGGTAGGACTTGATAATCCTGCATTTTCTCTTGGGGATGGTCAGTCGGGTTCGATTGCGGCGTTACCAATATGGTCAAAATTCATGGCAGCGGCCCACGATTCACTTCACCTTCCGGTTGAAGATTTTGAGATGCCTCCCGGGATCGTAGAGCTGACAATCTGTGATGACACCAAAGACCTGGCGGATAAATATTGTCCCGTTAAAGTGCAGGAAATATTTAATGTCCGGTATCAACCGATTGAAATTTGCCAGACACATAGTTACGTTCAACAATGAAGAACTATGTGGTTATATTTTCTGCGTCCGGTTGCAGGGACGCACCTCCTTACCGCTATTCATTTTCCACAATTCTACTCAAATATCCGGCGGCTATCTCATTTGATTTTTCTAATGATTGAGACTCCACTATAACTCGAATAACCGGTTCTGTATTAGACGGACGGAGATGGACCCAATATGCAGGAAAGACAAGTTTTAATCCGTCCGTCGTATCTATTCGAGCGCCTCCCGTATTTTGTTGAATTTCATGGAGCAATGCACCAACATCTCTGTTTTCGACGTCCACTTTTACTTTCGTCATATAATAGCGCGGATATTCCGCCGCTATGGCGCTTAAAGGTTTTTGACGTTGTCCGCAAAGCTGCAGAACAAGCGCTGCCCCTACCAGGGCGTCCCTTCCAAGATGTACATCCGGAAGAATGACCCCTCCATTACCTTCCCCTCCGACAATACATTTGTGCTCCATCATTGCCCTGACAACATGGGCCTCCCCCACGGCAGACCGATATATATCTACGTTATAGCGTTCCGCTAAATCATTAAGAGCAGATGTCGTAGAAATGTTGGCAGCTATCGGACCCGGTCGCTGTTCAAGGATTGTGGTTGATGCAATGACAAGCGTGTTCTCTTCTCCCAATGGATTTCCATTCTCATCGACCACTGCAAGACGGTCGCCGTCAGGATCGAAGGCGAACCCAATATCAGCATTACACTCGGTCACTTTTGAGCAAATATCTGTAATATTCGCCGGAATTGGTTCGGCTCCACGTGGAAATTTTCCATCAGGTTCACAATTCATCTTCACGACATCGCATCCTAATTCTTCAAGCAGTTCAGGGATTATTGTGCTTGCCGCACCATTGACACAATCGACAACAATTTTGAAATTTTTACGCCGGATGAGTTCAAGTTTAATAAATTCTGAGCATAAAACCGCTTTAATGTGCTCATTGTTGAAATTTTCCTGATTTCTTACCGCTCCCACCTTAAACGAGGTAGTATATGCCAATTCGTTCCTATCAATTAAATCTTGTAAATTTTTGCTTTTTTCGGCATTCAGGAACTTCCCTTCATTGTCCATAAATTTTAGAGCGTTCCATGCAGCAGGATTATGACTCGCAGTAATCACTATCCCTCCGCTTGCCTGAAAGTGGGGAACCGCCAATTGCAAGGTAGGAGTTGTACAAATATCTAAAGGGATAACAGAACATCCTGTTGCCAAAAGCCCTGCAGTAACAGCATGTCCGATCATGGGGCCGGAAACTCTCGTATCCCGACCGGTCACGACTGTGCCGCCTTTGCACAAGGTCCCGAATGCTGCTGAGTAACGGGTAACGAGTTCAGGTGTGAGGCTTTCACCTACAATTCCCCGCACACCGGAGACCGATGCCATAAGTGGTTTCATGCTAAACTTTGAGCTATTATTTTTTCCGGAAGATATTACTGAAAAAGGAAATGATACTGGAATGTTCTACAAATTCATATGAGCAGTTCGGGCATTTTACAGCATGGCAGTGTGAACCGACGGGACAGCCCGGATGACAATTCTCGCTCTCCGCATTAAATGTGTGCTGACATAAAGGACAGGTCACATCATTAGATTTATTATCGTTCGTCATCTGAGATTCCGAATGCGGCAAATGAAGATAAATAGGTTATCAACGTTAGTATTACGTGAGACAATTTACGAGTTTTGAGCGATTATTGCAAGAATATTATTGATGATATAGTATTTGCTCCAGGATCAGGTTTTCAACTATTTTCAGCAAACCACAGCTGTGAGAGCAGTAGCAATCGAGAGAAGTTTCTTCATTAAATCAACTTGACATTAGATATCCAAATTAGTACTTATAGTGCACTTTCAGCTCGACATTTTCGATAATGATTCGATTTTTATCATGCAAAGCATGCTTTGCAGTTTTGAATACTTTGCTACAATTTTCAATGAATGTTTTTAAAAATATCACGATAACCAAAGTAGAAACATTCCCTATCGCAGTACCTATCCATGAATTTGCAGACGCACATGAGAGTATTTCAACGTCAAACTCCGTTGTCGTAAAAATATTTACCGATGAAGGATATACGGGTATAGGTGAAGCATGCGCATGGGAACCCTCATTTTACGGTGAAACACTTGAATCGGTCGAATGTATAATCAAGCATTATCTTGCACCTGTGATCATCGGTAATAATCCACTGAATATCCATCATATACTTTCAAAGGTTGACCGGGTGGTTTCAAAATGTCCGGGGGCAAAAGAGGGAGTTGATCTTGCACTGTATGATCTTGCGGGAAAAATTCTTCAGGTGCCCGTTTATGTGCTCCTTGGCGGACGTTACCGCAGCAAGATACCCATTGCCAGTGAGCTTGGTATCGATTCACTGGATGCAATGCTTCGTAATGCGCGAGAACTCAAAAAAAAAGGTATCGAGGTTTTTAAGTGAAAAGGATCGCACGATATATCCGGCGACATGGATAAAGTAAATGCGGTCCGGGATGTTCTTGGTGACACGGTTATTCTGAGACTTGACCCGAATTGTGCATGGACGGTCAGCGAAACTATTGCCGCCATGAAAGAGCTCGATAAATGTAATCTTGAATTTCTTGAGCAGCCCATCGATCTGTTCGACATCGACGGGCTTGCTGAAATTCGGAAAAATATCGAAACCCCACTGATGGCAGATGAAAGTATATGGCTTCCGGGTGATGTAGTGGCTCTGGCATGCAATAATGCAGTTGACCTTATTAACATTAAACTTGCTAAAACGGGGGGATTATTTGCCGCCAAAAAAGTCGAGGCGGTTGCTGAAGCTTACGGCATCCTCTGGGGGATCGGTAACGAAATTGTACCGGGATTTTCCATCGGAGCTAAACTTCATTTAGCAGCTTCAATGAAAACTCTTTCATATGCATGCGAATTCACCGAGCTCTCTTTGTATCGTGAAAGCATACTTAAACCCAGGGTAAAAATAGAGAATGGATACCTGCCGGTGCCGGAAACACCGGGGCTCGGATTTGAACTTGACGAAGATGCATTGAAACAATATTCTGTAAAACGGTGAATAGTAACTTAAAGCGCTTTTTGTCTATAATTTATCCTTGCTTATTGTCTCATATTTTGTGAAATTGGAATGTTCGAAAGTGAAGGAGATTCCATATTATGGTATTCAAGGGCTCCGGTGTCGCTATTGTAACTCCGTTCAATCCCGATTTGTCAATTAATTACGATTTGTTCGATCGACTTCTGGATTATCATATTGAAAATGGCACGGATGCGATTATCGTCTCAGGAACAACTGGAGAATCGGCGACATTGACCTATGAAGAACATGAAGATCTTATCAACCACGCTATCAGCTATGTTCATAAAAGAATACCTGTTGTTGCCGGTACAGGTAGCAATGAGACCCGGCGCGCTTTAGAATTAACGAAACACTCTGAAGATATGGGTGCGGATGCAGCTCTGATCGTAACTCCTTATTATAATAAAACATCTCAACGTGGTTTATACGAACACTTTAAGAAAATCTCGGAATCTTGTTCCATTCCTATAATTATGTATAATGTTCCATCGCGCACCGGCTTGAATATGAATGCCGAAACAGCCGTGGCTCTCTCACAATTGAAAAATATCGTTGCGACGAAAGAAGCAAGCGGCGATATTGTCCAGATAGCGCAAATCAGCCGTGACGCCGGACCCGGTTTTTCGGTTTACTCGGGCAATGATAATGAAATAGTGCCCATATTGTCGGTCGGAGGTATCGGCGTTATTTCAGTTGCGGCCAATCTTATTCCAAATGCAATGTCCCGGATCGTCAAGCTCTATCTTGCCGGTAATAATGAAGAAAGTATTCAGCTATTCTTCAAATATTTACCCCTATTCAATGATTTATTTATTGATGTAAATCCGGTTCCCGTCAAACATGCTTTGGATATCATGGGTTATAATGTCGGTTCTTGCCGGCTCCCCCTTGTTTCCATGAGCGGTGCAAATATCGAAACTTTAAATAGAACCATGATAGACGTTAGCTTACTAAAACAATGAATAATATCGAGATAAGATTATATAATCTTAATTTAAACAATTACTTATATAATACTTAAGTGTCTTTTTCTTGAGCCGAATTAATTTCTCCCACCGCTATTCCCACCATAGAGCACATATTTTAAGTGGAACATTGTATCATATTGATCAACTTATTTGCATAAAACTGACCTTGCCCCCAAAAGTTGATCCAGATAGTATATGAGTACAGGGATTAGATTGAAAAGAAAGGAGCAAGATCAATGGCACGTAGAATTCACACATCAGCACAAATTATCCACAAGCTTCGAGAGGCAGAAGTACTACTCGCTCAAGGTCAGTCGGTTCAACAAGCTGCTCGCCAGATTGAGGTTACAGAGCAGACCTATTATCGTTGGCGAAAGGAGTATGGTGGTCTTCGGGTGCATCAGGCGAAACGATTTAAAGCGTTAGAGAGAGAGACTATCCGCCTGAAACGCCTGGTTGCCGAGAAAGAGTTGGATATTCAAATCCTCAATGAGACTCTGGCGGTTGATGCAAAAAACTTCTGAGCCCGGCGAAGCGACGGGAGGTGGTGCAGCATCTTTGCACGACTCTCGAGATCTCGCAGCGCCGGGCCTGTACCGTGTTGGGAGTACCGCGCAGCACTCATCAATATCGCCCGATTTCTCCTTCTGATGAACCGGTGTTAGTGCAACGTATGGTCTGAGTTGGCCACGCAGTATGGTCGGTATGGTTATCGACGAATTACCGCACTGTTACAGCAAGAAGGCTGCAAGGTCAATCATAAGAGAGTGGAGCGTTTGTGGCGTCGAGAAGGATTAAAAGTTCCCCGGAGGCAACCGAAGCGCAAACGGTTATGGCTCAATGACGGTTCGTGTATTCGGCTGCGACCTGCGTACCGGGATCATGTCTGGAGTTATGACTTCATGCAAGCACGAACCCGAGAGGGAAGGAGCTAGCGTTTGTTAACAATATTAGATGAATACAGTCGGGAGTGTCAGGCAATTGTGGCAGGCAGGAGGCTGACTCACAATGACGTCATAGAACATCTTGCAACACTGTTCGTGCAGCGAGGAGTTCCGGTTCACCTGAGAAGTGAAAATGGCACAGAGTTCACTGCTCAAGCGGTCCGGACATGGCTCATGCGCCTGGGAGTAAAAACATTGTATATTGAACCAGGCAGTCCATGGGAGAACGGGTATAGTGAGTCGTTCCAATGGCAAACTGCGTGATGAAGTGCTCAACCGGGAAATCTTCAATACAGTACACGAAGCAAAAGTGCTTGTGGAACGCTGGCGAAATGAGTAAAATCATAAGAGACCGCATAGTGCCCTTGGATACCGGCCACCCGCCCCCGAGGCAGTTATACCACCGGATGCGGTCTCAAGGCCAATGGATAATACAACAATGAATATATCGATGAATTGACTAACTTAAAAAATGACCCGAACATTAGGGGCAGGTCAAAGCAAAAAAACGGTGGGAGATTCTGAATCTAATCAGAAAAGAGAAATTCGATCAGGTTCTGCCGGGTGCCCTGCGTGATAACAATGTCGATATGTGGATTCATGCAATACGTGACGGCGATCCCGATCCTTTGGCAATTGATCTCGGCGGAAGTCTGGGATATTTTGTCTTTACCGACCGCGGCGGTGATCGGATCGAACGGGCAGTGTTTGGAGGTTGGGGCGGCAGTGAAGATGTCTACGATATTGAAGGAAAAGAGAGTGCGCTCCGGGCACATGTCGAAGAGCGTGATCCTGAAGTAATTGCCGTGAACTATTCAGAATGGCTTGCGGTTGCAGACGGAATTTCTTACACCGGATACCAAAAGCTGGTCGAACTGCTCGGAGACAAGTACGCAGACCGATTTGTCTCGGCAGAAAATGTGATAACTGATTTCCGGGTGCGGAGAACCCAGAGTGAGATCATCGCATTTGCAAATACTGCAGAAATGCATCGGCAGATACTCGAAAAAGCTATGTCGGGCGCAGTCATCACACCTGGAATTACAACACGGCAAGATGTCGGCTGGTGGATACAGGATCAGATACTCGAGCAGGGACTTATTTCAACATTCGGCAATAACGGTCCGTCGGTGCTTTACTCGTCACAATCCGATAAGTCGGATACACGTTCGCCGAACTACATTTACCAGCCCGGTGACTTTCTGACCCACGATATGAGTGTCAAATACCTGAATTACGAGACCGATTATAAACGAAACGCCTATATTCTTCGTGAAGGTGAAAATGCCGCACCGGAAGGTATCCAGTATGCATTCGATCAGGGTTTGAAAGCCCGTGAGGTTATCAAAAAGAACTTCAAAGTCGGCCGGACTCCGGATGAGATGATTCGGATAATCGGCGGGGCACTTGAAGAAGCTGGTTTCGGCTATATCCACAATGATCCGACTATCGTACGGAGGGTCTTCCGGAATCAGACCAGGAGACCAGCTCAAACATCCCGATAAAACTGAAGTGTTGATCGATTTCCATAGTGTCGGCATACCGGAAACGGTGACGTTGCGGTTGGCCCGTCAATGGCTGCAATGCGCCCCGACAGAGGACATCTCATACTGCAGCATAACAATCTTTTTTCATTTGAATATGTGTGTTACACGGCGATCCCGGAACTGAACGGAGAAAAACTCCGCATAAATTTCGAAGACAACCATGTCCTGACAAATAACGGTGTCGAATGGCTCTACCCGCCGAACGAGAAAATAATCTTGATAAAATAGTGCCCTCATTATTCTGACGATACACACCCTAATTCATTTGTGCTCATGAATATACTGTTATTAAAATAAGGTCTTTTGGATATTCTAAGCTTTAGCTGTAATTTATTAATTCAAACAAAATACCGTATTATAATTAATATATTTACCATGTAAAATATAAAGTGGAAAACAAGGAATGAAAAATAAATTATTTTTGCTTATTATTGTGTCTCTGGCCACGTTGGATGGCTTTGCTCAGGAAACAACTGAATCCTATATGGTCGCCCGCATTAAAGAAGAGGCGTACCAGCATTCGAAAGTAATGGAGACATTGAGTTACCTGTCAGACGTATATGGCCCGCGCTTGTCCGGAAGCCCTGCCTATTACGAAGCAGCGATGTGGGCCAAACAGCGCCTGGAAAGCTGGAATTTTACGAACGTACATTTCGACTCGTATGGTGAAGATCTGCGCGGATGGGAAATTGAGTCATATTCCCTTGAGATGATCGCACCTCGATATATGAATATAACGGCGCTGCCGGATGCCTGGACGATCGGTACGAATGGAGAAGTGACCGGTCCACCTGTCATTGTCGATCATAATTCCTTGGAAGCCCTGAAAGAATTGAGCGGTCAGTTGCGCGGGACGATTCTGATGTCTCCTGAATTTCGTTCACAGTCGGGCGTTCCCGAAGGAATATTCACTGACGAAGAATTGGCGAAAGCTGAACGCCTGTTAAATCCATATCCTGTTCGCGGTGGTCTGAGCTCCAACAATGTTAAGCCATCCGGAGAAATGTTACAAGACAGATTGAATCTGGGGGAATCTGAAGCCCATAGGATCAATCAATTTTTGCTGGATGAAGGCGTTGCTGCGGTTATACGTGGAAGCGGCAAAGCTCCCGGGATACTTGATGTAAGGCAGCAGCGATACAGCAAAAAGGGTGAGATGAAGCCGGTGCCTCACTTTTCGATCAGCAAAGAGCAGCATGCCAGAATGGTACAAATGCTTGATAAAGGTGTGGTGATAACATTGAAGCTCCACTTAAACGTCATGTTCAATGAAAACCCCGATTACCATACCAATGTCATCGCAGAAATTCCGGGTACCGATAATCAATTGAAGAGTCAACTGGTGCTGGTTGGTGGTCATCTTGATTCACAACATGGGGGGACGGGCGCTGCAGACAATGGCGCCGGTTCCGCTACAAATATGGAAGCCGTTCGTATCTTGAATACGCTCGGTATCAGACCCCGGCGCACGATACGCCTTGTGCTTTGGGGTGGTGAAGAACAAGGGATGCGTGGCTCGTTAGCATATATCGGGAAATATGTCGGTGATATTTTTACCGGCGAGGACAGAGGTGAATTGTCGCTCATATCGATCTATTACAATCACGACAATAACGGACAAAAAATTCGAGGAATATCTACTCATGGTAATGAGGTCATTAAACCGATTTTTGAAAGATATCTCGAGCCGTTTCATGTCGTAGGTGCGGAAACGGTATCCGTTGAATCCGGGTGTTGCACCGACAATATTGGTTTTGATGCGTTGGATATCCCGGCATATTCCTGGATCCAGGATCCGGATAATTATAACACGACGCAGATACATACCAACATGGATGTCGTCGATTTTGTGTCAGAGGACGCCCTGAAACTTAACGCCGCGATAATTGCCGCATTTGTGTATCGATCGGCAATGCGTGATGAAATGATGCCAAGAAGGAAAGAATTGGAGCGATAATATTTTTGTAACCGGTTGCTTTGACCTTGGCCGGACTCGAATTCTGTAACAAATTCATGACAACAAAAAGCCACGATTATCAAGAACTGAGCAGGTTATGATGATCCGGTCAACTCCAACCAATTCCACACAATTTCTTTTAAATACTGCAATTCAATTCTACCTCAAAGGTTCGCAAATCGTACTGCCCGAGGAGCAGAAGTGACTTGTAAAAGAAATATGCTTAACGTAACATTTATCACCATGAGTCAATAGAGGAGAAAGTCATGATATCTCAAGGTATGATTTTTTTATTTGCTGTACTGTTCACAGCATCTTTTGCCGATGCACAGGCTCAGGATTTGGGAGACCCGGTTCAAGGGGTAATTGCTACCATAACATCTTCAGCAATGTTTGAAGAATTATCACGTACCTCTCATCCTGCTACAGATGTGTATGATGGATGGCAACTCGGAATTCAAGCATGGACTTTTAACCGTTTTACTTTTTTCGAAGCAGTAGATAAAACAGCATCACTTGGTTTGGATTGGATAGAAGCATATCCCGGTCAAAAGTTGAGCGCTGAATATCCGGATGTTCAATTTAACCATACATTGCCAATTGAATTGCGTAAAGAAGTAAAAAACAAATTATCAGAAGCCGGGGTTACTTTGGTTAATTATGGAGTTGTTGAATGGCCGGATGATGAAGCAGAGTGGAGAAAAGTTTTTGAATTTGCGAAAGATATGGGGATTGCAACTATTACGGCGGAGCCTCCTGAAGAAACACTAGCAATGATTGATGGACTCTGCCAAGAATTTAAAATAAAAATAGCAATCCATAACCACGCAAAACCTTCATATTACTGGAATCCGGATACAGTTTTAAAAGCACTTGAAGGGCGTAGTAAATGGATGGGTGCATGCGGCGATACAGGTCATTGGCAGCGTTCGGGGATCAATCCGGTTGAAGCGGTAAAAAAGCTGGAAGACAGATTAATAAGTTTGCACTTCAAAGATCTGAATGAATTTGGTGTGCGTCAAGCTCATGACGTCGTCTGGGGAACTGGAGTTATGGATATTGGGGCAGTACTTGCCGAGTTGGACCAACAGGATTTCAAAGGAGTTTTTTCGGTCGAATATGAGCATAACTGGGAAAATTCTCTTCCTGATATACGCCCGTCTGTGGCGTACTTTAATAAAATTGCCGGATCATTGAATCCATCAGGATGGAAGAATCTTATGGAACCTGACCTGTCAAACTTCTCTTTCAAAGAAGGATCATGGACCATGGACGAAGGTGTATTGACCTGGCATGGCGGAAGAAGTTATATTTGGACGAACGATCGATATGGAGATTTTATTCTTGATATGGAATATATGGTATCTAAAGGTGCCAACAGTGGCATTTTCTTTCGCACAGATGATCTGAATAATTATGTGCAAACGGGAATTGAAGTGCAGATTCATGAAACGACAGATAATTCGAAGTATGGTTCCTGCGGTTCTATTTATGATTGCATGCCGGCAAAAAAAAATGTGGCAAAAAAAGCAGGCGAATGGAACCATTACACAATTACCTGTTTAGAGAATAAAATTTACGTAGTGCACAATGGAGTGCAGATAATAGATATGGATTTGAACAAGTGGACAGAGCCACACAGAAATCCCGATGGTACATCAAACAAATTTAATACCGCCTACAAAGATATGCCACGAGAAGGACATATTGGATTTCAGGATCATGGGCAGCCTGTTTGGTTTCGAAACATGAAAATCAAAAAACTTTAAAGGGAGAATAATATGAATACATTCGTCATAATTAGATATTGTTTAATATGTCTTAGTCTATTAACCGCAGGTAATGCCTGTAGGGGTTCAGAACAAGTTGGACAGATCTAGACTTACATTCAAGGTTCTCAAATCGTACAGCCCGAGGAGCCATCAATATAGACCTCATACCCCAAAGCCCCCGTCTTTTAAATGGGAAAAACCGAACACAAAACAGAGATAAACACTCCGCAATGGGTCCGGCCTTTCCTGGGGGTCTGTTGGCACCGTTAGGTGACAACAATTGTACATCAGTTATTAAATCGTCATATAGCTCAATTGTACCTTCATGTATACGTTTCATTACATTAAAATGAAGTTGGCTTAAAACGGCTATTTCTCGATTTCACCGTGCTCAAAAATGGTCGGTAATCAAGCTGCCGTGCCCCGACTTTCTTTCTCAGCGTCAGTGAGTACTTTAATCGCATCATTCAGCTTTTTCTTAGGTATCCTGAACTGCTTAGGGTACCGTCCATCAAGGTAATTTGGAAATAAATAATAGACAAATGCAATTTGTTGATTATAATCGCCCCTTTTTTTTAATTCGCGCATCACCACAATTGTAAGATTTTCTATACTACTATTTTGCTCATTATGTTCCTTAGCTACTTTATTCACCTTTTCCTCTCTCATTTCATCAATTAACCGCCTAAACATGTTTTTATCTAATCTTTGACCCGAAATCTCGGCGAGTAATTTTATTGAGTCAGCCCCTTTTTTCATTTGAGTATAATCATAGCCAAAGAGTCGAGCTGATTTAACCATTGATAGTTCTTTAAATTTATTAACTATTCGCACATCATGGTTACAAGCGTGGTATGTATATTGTTTAATCCAGTTATAGATTGTATCCCAATCTTTAGTTAAATCTTTTATTAATGCCAGAAAATCTTTTCCTATTTTCTTAGTATCTTTCTTTGGACTTATGGAGGCTTTTTTCGCGACAATCTCATTGCAATATTCTTCTAGCATTTCTTCCCGCATTTTATCTAACGCAGGCAAAAGCTTATATTGATGTATAAAAGCATTGAATTGTTTCAATTGGCTATTCGTTAAAGGTAGTATATACGCTGACATACTTCCCCATGGACAAAATTCATCAAAATCAGACATTTTTGATTCCGTCATTAGTTATTGCTTGATTGATCAGATCACCCACAATATTCGATGCCTTCTTCATCGCATCATCATGTAAATGAGCATACCTCTGTGTCATCTGGGGGCTTTTTGTGTGTGAGGAGTTTCTGGAGGGTGTACATGTCTACCTGACCGCTTGAGGCAAGCATTGATGCGTATGTGTGCCTAAGTCCGTGGAGAGGTCGGAAGTCTTTGGGAAGGCCTGCTTTTGCTTTTAACTTATTAGCAGAACATCTGATGTTTACGATCTTATTCCCGTATCTTCCAGGGAAAACTGACCTTGCCCCCAAAAGTTGATCCAGATAGTATAATGAGTACAGGGATTAGATTGCAAAGAAAGGAGCAAGATCAATGGCACGTAGAATTCACACATCAGCACAAATTATCCACAAGCTTCGAGAGGCAGAAGTACTGCTCGCTCAAGGTCAGTCGGTTCAACAAGCTGCTCGCCAGATTGAGATTACAGAGCAGACCTATTATCGTTGGCGAAAGGAGTATGGTGGTCTTCGGGTGAATCAGGCGAAACGATTTAAAGCGTTAGAGAGAGAGACTATCCGCCTGAAACGCCTGGTTGCCGAGAAAGAGTTGGATATTCAAATCCTCAATGAGACTCTGGCGGTTGATGCAAAAAACTTCTGAGCCCGGCGAAGCGACGGGAAGTGGAGCAGCATCTTTGCACGACTCTCGAGATCTCGCAGCGCCGGGCCTGTACCGTGTTGGGAGTACCGCGCAGCACTCATCAATATCGCCCGATTTCTCCTTCTGATGAAGCCGGTGTTAGTGCAACGTATGGTCTGAGTTGGCCACGCAGTATGGTCGGTATGGTTATCGACGAATTACCGCACTGTTACAGCAAGAAGGCTTCAAGGTCAATCATAAGAGAGTGGAGCGTTTGTGGCGTCGAGAAGGATTAAAAGTTCCCCGGAGGCAGCCGAAGCGCAAACGGTTATGGCTCAATGACGGTTCGTGTATTCGGCTGCAACCTGCGTACCGGGATCATGTCTGGAGTTATGACTTCATGCAAGCACGAACCCGAGAGGGAAGGAGCTATCGTTTGTTAACAATATTAGATGAATACAGTCGGGAGTGTCCGGCAATTGTGGCAGGCAGGAGGCTGACTCACAATGACGTCATAGAACATCTTGCAACACTGTTCGTGCAGCGAGGAGTTCCGGTTCACCTGAGAAGTGATAATGGCACAGAGTTCACTGCTCAAGCGGTCCGGACATGGCTCATGCGCCTGGGAGTAAAAACATTGTATAGTGAACCAGGCAGTCCATGGGAGAACGGGTATAGTGAGTCGTTCAATGGCAAACTGCGTGATGAAGTGCTCAACCGGGAAATCTTCGATACCTTACACGAAGCAAAAGTGCTTGTGGAACGCTGGCGAAATGAGTATAATCATAAGAGACCGCATAGTGCCCTTGGATACCGGCCACCAGCCCCCGAGGCAGTTATACCACCGGATGCGGTCTCAAGGCCAATGGATAATACAACAATGAATATATCGATGAATTGACTAACTTAAAAAGTGGCCCAAACATTAGGGGCAGGTCATTATGTAACAAAAAGAGGGGATAAGGTTATATTCCCACTGCTATTCCCACCATACTTGTAATACAATAAAGGTAATACAAGGATGCAAGGAGAAATTGAACCTTATAGTTATGCTTGATTTTAGTAATAAATAGATGATAATAGAAATACAAGGAAATTAAAGTATTTGTCTTATTAAAACATGATAATACGAATTAAGGTAATGCAATGCCAATAAAAGTTTTAATAGTTGGAATTGCCGGTAAAATGGGCAGTAAAGTGTATAGTCATATACAAAACAACTCCGGATTTCAATGTGTCGGGGGTTTTGACAGGAATAAACCGGCTATTGATAGAGACGTACCTGTTTCATCAGATATATCTCAGGTAATTCATCACTGTGAAGCAGTGGTGGATTTTTCTCTGCCTGATGCAACAATGACTATATTAGAAGCGTGCAGAGATAATAAAAAGGGCATGGTGATTGGAACAACGGGATATTCCCGGGAGCAACTTATTAAATTAAAAGAAGCCTCCAACTATATTCCAATCCTCATATCATCGAATATGGCGCCTGCTGTCGACCTTTTCCGTACATTTGTAAATCGCATGTCGGCAGCGCTCCCTGATTCGTATGACATTGAAATAATTGAAAAACATGACAGGGCAAAAAAAGATGCCCCGAGTGGAACGGCTCTTATGCTTGGAAATGATGCGGCAGATGGAAAAAACGATACGCTGTCACGCCGAGCGCGCTATGGCAGACAGGGAAAATCTCTGCGTAAAAAAGGTGATATAACCTTTCATTCCATTCGAGCCGGTTCTTATGTTGCTGATCACGAAGTATTATTTGTCGGTGAGTACGACTGTGTGTCAATTTGCCATTCTGCATTTGACCGTTTCGTATTTGCCGAAGGAGCGCTTCAAGCGGTAAAATTCATATACGAAAAAAAGTCAGGCTGGTTCTCTATGCGTGACGTTCTGGAATATCCTGATGGATCATAAAGATATTGCTCAACTTATTGGCGATTCTCAAAAGAGAACTCCCGTAAAAGTCTTCATAAAAGGAAAAGTTATATCCAGAATACCCCGTGAGGTGCTGGTATTCCAGGGAGTCGATTCTATCATAGCCATAGGTGACTATGCTCCAATAAAAAACCTGCTCCAAAAGAATAAAAGTTCTATAGAATACGTTTATTTAGAGAATGACCGGCGCAATTCAGCGCTTCCTCTTCTTGATCTGAAAAACCTGCCGGCGCGGATCGAACCGGGAGCGATAATCCGCGACATGGTTAAGATCGGGAAGGATTGTATAATTATGATGGGCGCTGTCATCAATATTGGAGCAGAAATCGGCAGCAGAACTATGATCGATATGAATGCAGTCGTCGGTGCACGCTGCCTGATCGGAAAGGACTGTCATATCGGGGCGGGAGCCGTGATCGCAGGAGTACTTGAACCCCCGAGTACGCAATCTGTTGCCATTCATGATAAGGTCGTCATCGGCGCCAATGCCGTCATACTTGAGGGTATAACTGTCGGGAAGAACAGTGTTGTTGCTGCTGGAGCAGTCGTTACGAAAAATGTCAAACCGCATTCGGTTGTTGGAGGCGTTCCCGCAAAGTTCATAAAAAATAGAGACTCAGGAACCGACAGTAAGACCGCACTGGTTAAACTGTTGAGGAAGCGCTGACCGCATCATACAATAATACCATATTTATATTTAACAAATAAGGCGATAAATAAAGAGAGACAGTATATTATGGTAGACGCAACGGGAAGAAAATTCAAGAAAGTTTTTATGAAAGGACAGGTTATATTCAGACAGGGCACTGATGGTGACGAGATGTACATCATTGAAAAGGACCGGATAAAAATCAGTTTAAAATTAGGCGACTCAAAACCAATAGAACTGCATTCATTCGGTCCGAGCGAATTTTTCGGTGAAATGGCGCTGTTCGGGGAACTGAAAAGAACTGCCACTGCAATTGCTATAGAAGACACCTCAGTGATCGTTATTACCCGTGAAACGATGGACAATCAGCTTGACAACCTTCCGTCATGGTTCGTAACAATGTTTAAAGCGCTGATAGAACATCTCCGCTCAACAAATCTTAAGCTTATTCCGGAAATTAATAATGAAGAGACCGATGCTAAATAATTAGGGTCGTTTAGAAATTTAGCAAAATCATTATGAATAGAAGAGAATTTTTAAAAAAGAGTTTGGAATGTATTGACCTGCCCCTAATGTTTGGGCCATTTTTTAAGTTAGTCAATTCATCGATATATTCATTGTTGTATTATCCATTGGCCTTGAGACCGCATCCGGTGGTATAACTGCCTCGGGGGCGGGTGGCCGGTATCCAAGGGCACTATGCGGTCTCTTATGATTATACTCATTTCGCCAGCGTTCCACAAGCACTTTTGCTTCGTGTAAGGTATCGAAGATTTCCCGGTTGAGCACTTCATCACGCAGTTTGCCATTGAACGACTCACTATACCCGTTCTCCCATGGACTGCCTGGTTCAATATACAATGTTTTTACTCCCAGGCGCATGAGCCATGTCCGGACCGCTTGAGCAGTGAACTCTGTGCCATTATCACTTCTCAGGTGAACCGGAACTCCTCGCTGCACGAACAGTGTTGCAAGATGTTCTATGACGTCATTGTGAGTCAGCCTCCTGCCTGCCACAATTGCCGGACACTCCCGACTGTATTCATCTAATATTGTTAACAAACGCTAGCTCCTTCCCTCTCGGGTTCGTGCTTGCTATGAAGTCATAACTCCAGACATGATCCCGGTACGCAGGTCGCAGCCGAATACACGAACCGTCATTGAGCCATAACCGTTTGCGCTTCGGTTGCCTCCGGGGAACTTTTAATCCTTCTCGACGCCACAAACGCTCCACTCTCTTATGATTGACCTTGAAGCCTTCTTGCTGTAACAGTGCGGTAATTCGTCGATAACCATACCGACCATACTGCGTGGCCAACTCGACCATACGTTGCACTAACACCGGTTCATCCGCAGGAGAAATCGGGCGATATTGATGAGTGCTGCGCGGTACTCCCAACACGGTACAGGCCCGGCGCTGCGAGATCTCGAGAGTCGTGCAAAGATGCTGCACCACCTCCCGTCGCTTCGCCGGGCTCAGAAGTTTTTTGCATCAACCGCCAGAGTCTCATTGAGGATTTGAATATCCAACTCTTTCTCGGCAACCAGGCGTTTCAGGCGGATATTCTCTCTCTCTAACGCTTTAAATCGTTTCGCCTGATGCACCCGAAGACCACCATACTCCTTTCGCCAACGATAATAGGTCTGCTCTGTAACCTCAATCTGGCGAGCAGCTTGTTGAACCGACTGACCTTGAGCGAGCAGTACTTCTGCCTCTCGAAGCTTGTGGATAATTTGTGCTGATGTGTGAATTCTACGTGCCATTGATCTTGCTCCTTTCTTTTCAATCTAATCCCTGTACTCATATACTATCTGGATCAACTTGTGGGGGCAAGGTCAGTATTATTGTAAGTGTTCCGTTAATTTATAATTGTGGAAAGGATCCTTCTAGCCCAGAAGTTTATGATCCTGTGACACTGCGTACAAGGTTTCATGGATATTGGATAGCTACAAGCGGCGACACTAAAGTATCAGGTGAAATTGGTCTAATTGTATATAATGGCTATGGAATTGATACAAGCACCTACGACGATGATGTTATTGTAATTTGGGATGATGGTTTAACTAGCAGAGAGTCAATTGCTGATATGAAAAATGATATTGTTGAGTTTCAAGTACTCAATGTTAAAGCACAATTTGAAATAAAAAACCATAATGAAGCAACTGCTTACTTTAATTCAAATGGAAAGTCATATAAAAAAGAACTGAAAAAAATTGGCGAAAATCCTTCTCTGGGCGCCAGCTTGTGATTTATTTTGTTTTTAAGATTGAAAACAATACGAAAACAATGTTACACGGAATAAAAAAAGTGGATAGGCAGTATCTTACGTATCAATACGAAATCATGCTATAATTTCTTCTTCGCCACCGCGCCCGGAAATGACGATCTCACCATCTTCTTCAAGAGTCCGGACAATATCCACTATCTTCATTTGCGATTCTTCTACATCCTTCAACCTGACAGGACCCATAAACTCCAACTCCTCTTCTATTAATTTTGCGGCACGTTCAGACATGTTTCTGAGTATGGCTTCCTTTAAATCATCGTTTGCCGCTTTGAGCGACATACTGAGATCTTTGGTATCGACCTCTCGCATGAGTCTCTGAATTGACCGGTCATCGAGCAGGCTCAGGTCATCAAACGTGAACATCAGATTCTTGATTTCTGTAGCGAGCTCCGGATTTCTTTTTTCGAGATCGGCAAGGATCGTCTTTTCGGCAGACCTGCTGGCCATATTTAAGATCTCGGCAACGGCCTTTGCACCGCCCGCTGAACTCAGGTCCTGTCCGAACACCGTCTCTACCTGTGTTTCGAGTACACTCTCAATATCATTGAGCAGTTCGGGAGAAATCTTCCCCATCGCTGCTATCCGGTAAGCAACATCCGCTTGCAGTTCCGGGGGTAAATCGGCAATAATAGTCGCAACCTGCTTCGATTCGAGATTCGCTAAAATCAAAGAAATGGTCTGTGGATGCTCGTGTTGAATGAAATTCAATAATTGGTTCGGATCGACATCTTTAAGCAGGGTAAAACCGCTGACGTGAATAGCCGATTCCACTTTTGAAATAACTTCATGGGCCTTACGCGGCCCAACGGCCTTTTCAAGGACACCCTTCGCGTAATCCAAACCACCCTGAGAAATATATTCCTGCGCCATTATCATCTAATAAAATTCTTCGACAACGGCTTCCATGATCGTTGACGGTATGTCTCTTATATTCGCAATCTCGACTGCAAGCCGTTCCACATCTTTGTCTTTAAGATGCTTAAAGATTTGTGACGCCGCTTCGGTACCTATTGCGATAACCAATATCGACGCTTTCTTGCGGCAATCTAAATTTTCTATGGTTAATGTCTGTTCTTCCAAAACTTATTTCCTTTATCAAATTTCAGATTCAGTATGTAATGTAATAATCGACAGAATTACAGGTTAATTTAAAATTATATGCAAACAATTCTCAAGGGATAGGCGAGCCTATCCCTTGTCGTTTACAAATTAGTACTATCGAAACGTGTCTATACATAGTTGAAGTAATACAGTTAAATAGTATGTTAAAGTCAATAAAATTTTTCTTTTGACTCGAGGTACAATGGTATTATAAAGGTTCCTGAAAAATTGTTTTCTTTTGTGATCACCTGCGGCAAATTGTAACTTGACATTATATTTCAACAAGACCCGATTAATTCTCACCGGGGGTACTGTTATAGGGATTATCAGCTAAAAATTATATTCATGCAAAAGTATTACATCTCAATAGTCCTGTCGCTGAACTGAAGAAATTCAATGCTTGATAATGAATCGGTGCCGTCTTTGTTCAGGCGGTTATCGGTTACCGTTACAAACCCCTCATTTTTTGTCACTGAATACTCCGAATATTCACCTGAGAAAATTGCCGTGTCATCTCCATAGTTACCATTGAGCCGGTCATCTCCCCCTCTGCCTCTCAGAATGTTATTACCTGAATTTCCCGTTAATACGTTATCATGGTTGTTGCCGGTGAGAGTTGCATCATTACCTCCTCTCAGTGTCACATTTCTGAGATGCTGTGATTTATGTGTATAAACCATTGATTTATCAAGACTTATTGAGAAGATCCCTTCAAAATTTACCGGTAATTGCGGTGTATATGTT
Organism: bacterium; assembly: GCA_965240425.1. GTDB lineage: Bacteria > SM23-31 > SM23-31 > SM23-31 > SM23-31 > CBDFMG01. Next base: position 3,231,011 of record OZ251221.1, on the reverse strand, counting down.
ATGTAAGGAGGAAAAAACTTCTCGATAAGATCATACCCGACCGGATCGAGTTCACGTAACCTGGCCCTGCTGTTTGAAGGATTTTGTCCAAAGTGTGCAGTCCCTTCCTGCATTTCTCCCGGTTGAAGTTCTCTGCCTTCCCATACTTTTGGTTGTACATTCCATAAATCAAGGTAAACGTCCAACTGCTGTGTAATATACTCGAAATGCCAGCCGGGTGGATTGTCATTTGGCGGCCCCCATCCCCTTTCAACGGCAGCATTTTTTGCGGCCATGATCTCTTCGTTATACCGGGGTATAGCCGGTATAATTCCCGCACCATGAACCAGATGCAACACTTCCTCATATGAGGCATCACGAGTTATGTGATTCATGTAATCATAGCTTCCTTCTACAGTTGTCTCATTTGCCCAAAGGCTTTGTGTAAATAGATCAGTCCCCCCTCTAAAAGGACTTTCTCTCGCTTCCTGTGCAGCCGCAGCCGAATTAAACAATGTCATTGTTGCTTTTCTGTCTGCCATTGCATTTGCAACAATCGATTTATCATTGCCATATTCCGATCCGGGATAATCTGTCAGTAAATACTCCATGATATTCCTTGCTTTCAATATCTTGTCATCGCTCCAGGCATCTTGCGCGATAATGTGTATCGGTTTTCCATTTGGCGCTATAACTTTTGTGTACCTTGAAAACAAACCGGTAATGACCGCAGACGTGCTCGGGGGAAACGGAACAATACCGTTCTCAGACGCCGAGATGTCGATATCGGGCAGTGTAACAACGTCCTCAGAGCCAGGACCGGAATCGGCACACGATAGAAGCAATAGTGCACACGCAAAATGAATCACTCCGTTCTTAATTCTCATTACGATCTCCAAATTTGTTGTATACCGTAAGATTATGCTCATTAGTTATTGTGGAAATTAGTGAAATTGTAATTCTGCATTTATTTCCGTAACAGATAGGTGAATTTCGCAAGCAAAGTCCTGTTCGATATCTCATCATTGCCGGTTCCCAACAGATTTTCCTGGTTATATACCAGGTAAAAATCGCTCCCAGGTTGGTACGTATAACGGAGAATGATATTTTGCGACACTTGATTTCTGTTATTGAAAAGCAAGGCATCGTCCACCCACTGGAAAAATCCTTTAATAAAAAAATCGGTGCTGAATGCATAGCTTAGCCGTGTTGCAAGAAAATTTGTATGAAATTGTCCTTCGGGAAGATCGATCTCATTATAATTATAGCTTACGCTTGCAAAAACACGGGGATGGGCCCGAATCGTTGTATTCACGCCACCACCAACAGAAGTGCCGGTGAAAAAATCTCCTCCATTGACAGTTACCGTTCCGCTGATAGTCTTCGTCCTGTCCGATCGAAAACTGCCTCGATACCGAGTGTTTGTGTACAGACCGCGTGCTATAATCAACTCAGGACGAATATCAAAATCATTATCGAGATATTCAAACTCCCTGTCTACGGTAAAGCTGATATTCGTAGTATTTTCAAAATCAATTGTAAATGTTCCGGTCGCCTTCTTGTTGAGCACCTGGTTATTGCGGTTGGTCTGGTAATTGCCATTGGCGGTAAACAAGACCTGTCGAATTGCGGGAATTTGATTGAAGCGTGGGGAAAGTGTGATGCCGCCTTCGGTGAACCTAATATCTTTTCTTCTTACAAATCCCATTTCGGGATTAAAATCTTTATCAATATTCAAAAAGGATAGATTATACTGCCACAGGTCTGATTGAAATCGAAACCCGGCGTTACCGGCAAGATTATTTCGTTTGCCTTCTTTTCCGGGAGAAAAAGTACCTGCCCCAACAAAAAAGAATGAAAAATTCTCATTGACATTGAAATTGGAATCAAAACCGAGCGAGCGGTTATACCCGCCATTCATTTCCTCTTTATTCAGAAGCATCACACCCACAGATGAACGGGAGAAAATGTCACGTTTCAGCCTGAAAGCACTGAAATTTGTCTCAGGTACATCCGTCGAATCACTATCAATGAATATATTATCGGTCTGGAGTGACAAAACTCCGAGCGAATAGTCTCCGGCCCTGCCGATGAAGCGTGCTCCGCCGAATATGGGCACGGGATTTCCATCAGAAAGGCCGATCGTACGGCTGTGGAACAATTGTATATTAGCTGCCCGCCCCAATAGAGGGTTTCTTCCTCCTGTCCCCTGACCAAACGCAAAAGTTCCCGCACCTTCGAGAAAGAATTCCCGTTTTTCCGGAAAGAACAGGTCGAAACGCGTAAGGTTGACCTGTTCCTGGTCTGCTTCGACCTGTGCAAAATCCGTATTGTATGTCATGTCCAAAGTCAATGTTGAGGTAAGACTCTTTTTCAGATCTATTCCGAATTCACCGAGCTCATCTTCTACCAAATCGTCACGCTGTATCCCACCGGTTACGAAAGGTTTGAAATCAAAATTGCCCCCCGTTTCCAGACCGTTGAATCCGGTGATGTATCCCCCTTCAGAGATTCGTTCCTGCCCCTCCTGGCCGGCATAAAGCGGCACGAACCGCCAGAAGTCTCTTTCATTTTTTCTTGTTATGGCGCGCATAAAATTTGCCCCCCAAACAAGATTATCTCCCTCATTATACCGAAGCGTCTGCCATGGAAAAGTGATCTCAAGGTACCACCCTTTTTCATCAATGGAAGATTTAGCGTCCCACACACCGTCCCAGTCACGATTGCGGATCCTTCCGTCCTCACGGATAAATGCATCGATACGGGAACCGGCAGCATTGATTATAAAGTTATAACCGCTTTGACGATCATGAAAGGTGTCCAGCACCATTTCAAATCTATCGTCGTTGAACAATCTCTCATCCCTCCTCATCTCTGTTGTGCGAATTTTATCAGGCTCGGATTCGTACATGCGGACACCAAAATAAACATTCTTATCATCATAAATAATTGCGAATTCTGTTTTTTCGCTCGGAGCGGCGCCGGTATCCGGGATCCGCTGGATAAAATCCCCTTCAAATTCCACTTCCTGCCACACCATATCATCCAGAACGCCATCTAACCGGGGACCTTCGGATACTCTTACTGCGCGCATACTCCGGTGATGCGGGCTGAGTTCTTCTGCCGTGCCGGACAGGTTATTTGATCCCACTGGTGAGGCACTATCCTCCGCATTCGACCCATAACTGTCTGATAGATACCAGTCCTCATTCCCGGAAAGTTCTATGTAATACGGTACTACGGCTCCCGCTGTCGGATTTCCGTACTGGCTTGCCAGCTCGTTCCAGATAAAGTTACGGGAACTCTTTGGAGGAATGGGCTCCCGGAAGGTCCGCTCATAAAGTACTGGTTTTTCTCTATCTTGGAAGTACACCAAAAGCCAAACATGCAGACTCGAGATCTCGACATCGGCACTATTTGCAATATCGAAATACGCTTTAAAACCGTTACCGACAACAATAATATTGACGGGTCCGCCGATCTTAAACGGGGCATTATTATACTCAAACGAGGTTAGGGGGACATATGGATGAAAATTCGAACCGCCGGAGGAATCACCAACCTGGGCGTGTGACTTGTTATAAATTGATACTCCCTGCAGCAGGATCAACCAAATTATCAGCTTGAAATATTTATGTGGGCTATGAAATATCATGGAGAGTTCAGAGGAATACATACGGTAGTGAGCGCTTCCCCGCTACAACGTACCGTTTTGTACTTTGAGATTTATCTGTTCATTTGAGTTGAGAAGATATCCTTTCGTCCGCTCCACGAAGTCTTTGACTGAAAGCATAGAGCATTTCCCTGACCACCGGGCTTGATCCGGCAAGTTCCTTTTCAAAGGTGGTCCTGTCGATATACATACATTTAACATCCGATAGAGCTATTACCGTGGCTGAGTGAGGTTTTTTATCTATGAGCGTCATTTCACCAAAAATTGCTCCCTTTCCCAGCGTTGCAAGTTTGACGGTAACATTCTTATTCATTTTGGTAACTTCCACTTCACCCTCAATTATTTTATATGCCCCGGAATCATACCCATCTTCAGCGATAATAATGTCCCCTTTTTTGAACGATTTTTCAATCATGTTCGGGATTTCATGATCATCCGATTTTTTGATACCGCCTCTTGATATATCAGTCATGAGACATACTCCCGTCATTAATTTGTTTTTAAGTAAACTCCCGTTTTACGTTATCGACGCATGAGATTACTAATTCATTAATAAATTTTGCGCAATGGAAATAACATAAACCCTCAACGTCCTTACAATAGTTACTATCTCAAGCAAAATACAATAAAGTATCAAGGAAATTCAATAAAAAAAAATTTTGGTGACAATGAGCAGAAAACATTGTAAATTCAAATTTATATATTTACAGGTAAATATACGATAAAATAAAACAATATACCTCAAAATAAGCTTGGGCGCCTAGTATGAAATGGATAATTAAGCTGCCGGTAGATTTGATAGAATCGTCGGGAATCTTGATCCGCCTTATGGTGGGTGTAATTTTTATTTCGGAAGGTATTCAGAAATACTTATTTTCTGAATTGCGTGGTGTCGGGCGATTTATCAGCATAGGCATTCCGTATCCGGAAATCATGGGACCGATTGTCGGATTGTTTGAAATTGTATGCGGGATTTTTGTCTTGATCGGATTATATACCAGAAAAGCGGCGCTGCCCTTACTGGTTATTATGCTTGTTGCAATACTTACAACAAAAATCCCCATAGCGCTTGAGAGCGGTTTCTGGCAAATGGCGCATGACGGCCGGACCGATTATTCTATGTTTATGGGTTCTCTCTATCTATTGTTCGCAGGGGCCGGAACCTGGTCTGTCGATGCTGTTCTTGCAAAGAAATTCGGGAAATAATATTATTGAGTATTGCTGCACGCCCTTCCAAATACCGCACCCCGGGCAACGGTGTTGAGTCTTTATTGCCAATTACCATGGCAAAGGCGCAATACGGGGAAGTTTTTCATCACGCATGGCAGTATGATACACAAAAGTTGCCAGAACGACCGAAGCCTGCATCAGGCCTTCCGGAACGAGACGTTCATAGGTATCCATATTGCTGTGGGCGTTCATGTCATCGATCTCTCTTCTATCCTGATCAAAATAAAAGCCCGGCAATCCAACTTCCCGGTATGCTTCATGGGCCATTCCGGTAGTATAAAGATGCGTCATGCCCAGATTTTTGAGCGGTTTTATCCATTCGGAAAATATTGACCTGATAACTTCATTTCCCATGACGGATACACCCCGTATTCCGCCGGTGCCGATATCCACATTATAATATGCCGATAGATTGTCATAATCCTTCTTGTATTCCTTTGTTACAGGATCGGCAAAGTTTTTGCGGACATGACTCCGGTTACCGAAGGAACCCATTTCATGTCCACCCCAAAGTCCGATGCGAACAGTTCGTCTGGGCCGGGTCCCGATTGCAATGAGCGTACGAACCGCTTCCATGGCGATGACAACTCCGGCAGCGTCATCGATAGCGCCGGTACCTGCGGGATTCGCCTGAAGATGTCCCCCCACTATAATTATTTCATGAGCCAGATCGGTACCGGGAATTTCTGCAATGACATTGTAATCGTACGGATCGTCTCTTGTGAAAGAGACACTGAGCTCAATCTGCATCTCTACTGGAATACCCTTCTCCAGAATTCGCATGATCCGGTTGTAATGTTCCGCAGCCATAACCAGCTCTGTCGGATTGGGTGGAGCACCTTTTTCCCAGGGTTTTGTTTCCTGCGTATACCTTGTATTTTCGACACGGACAGATCCATAATCACTTTGACCGTCCGTGCGAACTATTGCCGCACAACCTTCACCGAACACAAAATCGATGATTTGCTGCCTCGATAATTTGTCTTTTTCCGCGCTGCGGTCGGGAGGATCTTCAGTGACACGGGGACCAATGGTGATTTTCGAAAGTTCATCGAGCCGTTCATCTGTGAATCTCTCCTCCAAAGGAGAAAATCTATGAGTTATATCCTGTTTTGGTCTTGTAAACACAATAGCATTCCGTAATTTTCCCCGGTACTGTTCCAGTTCCGCCTCCGACGTTATCTCGTCAAAATTAATGTAAACGACCGGTCCTTTAACTTCTCCGTCGGTCCCTGCAGACCACGTTGCAGGATACGCTACAATCGGCATATACCGGGGAGCGGTCATATGGACCGAAATAAATTCATTCACGTATCCGACTCCGAATTCATACGGATCCAACCGTGCGTTTGACAAACCATACTCCTCCAATCTCTTTTTGACCCAATTTGCGGCGGCTATATATCCGGGCGACTTTGCGTTCCGCGGTCCAAAGACATCTGTCAGCCAGCTGGCATTTTCCATGATCTCATTATGTGCAAATGATTCTTCCGTGATCTTCTGCACAACATCCCAGTAGACGGGTTCCTGGGCCGATACTGAAGACACTGCCATGAAGATAAAAATCAATGCGGATCTTAAAACACTCATACGTTTCATCGTTTTCCTTTAAATTATGGCTCTATAATAAATTCACCATGGCCTTGGGGCGAACCGGGGGAGCATGTCATCACGCATTGCAGCATGATATACAAACGTCGCAAGAATGACCGAATTCGCCATCAAGTCCTCGGGAACAAGCCTTTCGTAGGCATCCATATTGGAATGGTATTGACGACTATCCATTCTATCCTGCACAAAATAATAACTCGGAAGTCCGACGGCGCTATATGATTCGTGAGTCATTCCACTGCTGAAAATATGCTTCATTCCCAGATTATGCAATGGTTTCATCCATTCCGTAAATATTGCGCGCAGACGTTCATTGCCCTGAATGGGAACGCTCCGTATCCTGCCGCCGCCGTGATCGACATTAAAATACGCAGATAGGTTATCATAATCCTTCTTGTATTCCTTCGTAACAGGGTCAGCAAAGTTTTTACGGACATGGCTGCTGTTTCCGAAAACACCCATTTCATGTCCGCCCCAGAGTCCTACCCGGACAGTCCGACGTGGTTTGATCCCCTAATGCCTTGAAAATACGTACGACTTCCATCGATATTACGACGCCTGCTACGTCGTCTGTTGCACCGCCGCCGGCGGGATTCGCCTGCAGATGACCGCCTAACAGAACAATTTGGTCTGCCAGATCCGTGCCGGGGATCTCAGCAACGACATTATAATCGTTCAGGTCTTCTCTGCTAAACGATACTTTCAGTTCAACTTCCAACTCGACAGGAATGCCTTTATCAAGAATGCGCAAGACCCGGTTATACTGCTCCGCAGCCATAACCAGTTCTACCGGAGGAGAAGGCGCGTCAACTTCCCAAAGTCTGCTATCGAGTGTATACCGGTTATTCTCGACCGCGACGGTCCCGAAAGTATTCCGGCCGTCAGTCCGGACAATTGCCGCCGCACCTCCCTCAAACACAAAATCGAGGATCTTCTGCTGTGAGAGCCTTTCTCGCCGCGGCCTTCTCCTCCGTTGTTCACTATCGCCGGGACCGACAGGGATTTTTGCCATTTCATCAAGCTGTTCTTCTGTAAATCTCGTAGCAGGAGGATCAAACAGCGGAGCGATCTCCTGCTTCGGCCTTGAAAATACGATCGCATTTTTCAATCTGCCACGGTACTGTCGCAAGTCCGCTTCAGAGAGGATCTCATCAAAATTGATATGGATTGCCTGTCCTCTGACCTTTCCATCAGTACCGGCAGACCACGTGGCCGGATACGCAATGATCGGCATATACTGGGGAGACATCATATGGACCGAGATATATTCATTCACATAGCCGACCCCGAACTTATACGGCTCCAAAGCGGCGTTCGAAAGACCATATTCCTTTAACCGTTCTTTCGCCCATTCTGCCGATGCAATATATCCGGGTGATTTCGCGTTCCGCGGCGCAAAAACATCGACCAGCCAGCTTGCATTTTCCATGACATCGGAATTCTCAAAGGCTTCTTCCATGATCTTATCCACAACATCCCAGTAAACAGGCTCCTGAGCAATCACCGAAGGTACTACTTTAAGTAATGTCAAGAACACTATAATATAATATATTTTACACTTCATATCTCACTCCTATTCAATAAGTAGTTATTCCATTTTAACGCACCGGCATGGGCGCTATACGGGGGAGTTTTTCATCACGCATTGCGGCATGATACACGATACTCGCCATAACGACCGATGACTGCATCATGTCCTCAGGTATCAGTCGGTCATAGACATCCATAGTCGTGTGTGCGTTACGGTTATCTAAATCGAATAATTCCTGTAGAAAAGGAAATCCCGGCAGGCCGACTGCCGAGAATCTACGGTCCTCGGAGCCAACTATTTCCGGAATTAGATGTTTCACCCCCAGGTCGTGAAGCGGTTTCAACCATTCGGTAAAGATCGGACGCACTTTTTCATTACCCTGTAAAAAAATGCCCCTGAACCTGCCGGTTCCGTGATCGGTGTTAAAATAGACGGATAATTTTGAATGTTCCGGTTTGTATATTTGTGTTTCCGGATCGCCGAAATGATCGAGCACATAATTCCTGGAACCGAAATTACCCATCTCATGCGCACCCCAGAGTGCGACACGAATAGTGCGCCTTGGTTCTGCACCGATCGCTTTAAGAATTCTTAAGGCCTCCATTGAAACAGCGACACCGGTGGCATCGTCAATCGCACCCGTACCGGCAGGGTCTGCTTGAAGATGTCCCCCGAACATCACAAGTTCCTCTGCCAGGTCTGTACCCGGCAGTTCAGCGATGACATTGTAATCGGTAAAATCGTCATCGAAAAAACGTACCCGTATCTCAACTTCCAATTCAACCGGTATTCCTTTTTCCATAATTCGAATTATCCGGTTATAGTGTTCCGCAAGAACGACCAGCTCAGTTATGGGAGGCAGAGACTTTGTTTCCCATAATCGATTTTCCAGAGCATACCCCTCTATACCGGCATCAATAATACCATAACCATTCTCCTGACCATCCGGATGTGCGATCGCCAAAGCGCCCTCGGCAAACACAAATTCGATTTTCTGATTGCTCGTCAGGTTATCTTCATCATCTCTTCGCCTGCGGAGTTCCTGCCTCCCACGACAAGTATGCGTTGTTTAAAATATGTGTGCGGATCGTCAAAAAAATGGGAGACATGCGATAGATTTTCACCGGGAATGTTGAGCAGCTTCGGTTCGTGCATGTCCCCGATAACAAGCACCACTTTTTTTGCTCTATAACGATACTTTTTCTTTTTACGCGTTGTTTTTAGGAGAAAACTATTGTCATTGTTTTTCTCTATAAAATCCACCGATTCATAAGTCTGTACTGTCAGACCGAACTGCTGCACTACCGATCGCAAATATGCAAGATACTCCTCCTTTGTACATTTTGACTGGTCAACCTTGGGGATCGGTATTCCTGGAATGGCTATCCTGTCTGCAGAACTGAAAAAACGCATAAAGCGCGGAAACCAACTGATTGTCTGAGCAATTTGCCCTTTATCGAATTGGATATAGTCAATTTCGTTTAGTTTGAAAGCACGCGCAAGTTCAATTCCGATTGGCCCTGCACCAACAATCGCAACATCGGTTGATGTCGGTCTCATTGTCACTTCTCCTCATTAAAACAGCAATAATAATTTTCTCACCATTTAACTACAATAATGAAAAATGCATAATTTGTCATTCGAATTTAAGGCAAAAAAAAGACCGGTTAAGATAGTAATCGTTTAACCGGCTGATTCAAAAAGATATTGAAATAATATTGTATTAATTATTAATCTTCAATTACTTTCACTTATATATTTTTTATAATAGTCTGTAAAGACTATTTGACGCCTTTTGTAAATAGTGCTAAACGGAGAATAATTCTCCCGATCCATTTTATCTGGTTAACAATGGTTATGATTACATAGATAACAATAATTGAATCAATACCAATTTTTAAGAATTGACCGTACAATATTGCAGATATAAAAACAAGCAAATTCGCCCACATCAGAAATAGTGTTACTTTTTCATTTATCAGAAACAAAAATTTAGAACTGGTCGGGGATGTTCCTGCATGTTCTCCACCAAGAATAGCCTTTTCCTCCATTATTGCTAAATTATTGGCAAAAGACCCATACAAATTTATAAACAACAATATCCAGATATATGAATTACCAGTACGAAGAAATATTCCCAATGCAACAAAAAAACCAAACAAAGAAAAATGTGAGAAAAATAGCGTGTCAAACACCTTTTCCATCCACATACCTAACTTGCTCACGGATTGCCTTTTTCTGGCAATATGGCCATCCGAAAAGTCAAGAGTCAGCACAATCAGGCATGCGAGTCCACCCAAAAAATACGTAGTAGCAGTAGCTTTATAAAACAAATAATAAATTGGTAAAAAAAGAATATTTCTTATCACGGTAAGCTGATTTGCAGTTAACGGTGTGATTAAAAGAATATCGCCAATAGCATTTCCAACGATTCTAAATATTAATCTTTCATCCCGTAGATCACGAGCAATTAATTTGGGGAATTTCATAATATTATTAACAGATAGTCTCCAATTGTTTATTGTTTAAGAAAAGTACGGGTAGCTCAATAAAAAAATGTGCGATATAACATCACACTATTTACTAAAACCCCTCAAATCACTCTCTGAAATAGATTGACATCGATATAGTTGAATTATGGATACAATTTAACAAATGAGCCTTCTATATACAAACGAAAAATGGTTTATTGGAACATCAACAAATCATCGATTATCTCTGTATTCACGTTTATCTGATTAAATACATACAATTTATTGACATCTTTTCTCTTTTTATTCTTAATATATTTTCTATTTAACTGTGTGATATAATAATTGATTGATTCGATGAAGCAATTCAGCTTATTATAGTAATAAACAGACGCTGCGAAAAATATTCGCATTTGATAATGTACTCTTAGCTGGTCATTCAATATTCTAGTTATACCACATCCATTTCTGACTTTGCAGGCTTACCTGTAAAGTGTGCAAATTCTTTGTATCTTGATTTTTACGCAATTAACAACACGAATGAACTGCTGACAACGGTTCATTCATTTAGTATCATGGTCACCGTAGTAACTATCAACCAATCATTTAATTATATCGATAATTCTGTTGCAAAAATTGAGCAATTATGGTATGTTAAATCATAGAGCTAAAACCTCGTTTTTGTATTTCTGTAAATTTTACGATGATCTCTATTTTTAATAATACAAAGGTTTTAGCTCTTTTTAATTATATTTTTACCGGATACTTGTAATGTCGAATGTGAAAAAAATTGCCGGAAATGCTGGTATTCTTCTTACCGGGGGCGTGACAAACCGAATTTTTGATGTTTTCAGTATCATACTATTGACCGAATATCTCGATATCGGGCAATTCGGGTATTACCGGACTATTTTTGCATACTTTGCTCTCTGGGCAACGGCGATCGATTTGGGGGTGCAGGGAATTTTGATCCGAGAGGGCGCTAGGGACAGAAAAAATGCTCTTGCGATAATGTATAATGGCTATGCTATTGGCGTCTTACTCACATTAATAGTCATAAGCGCATCATATTTCACCCTTGAACTCCTCGTTAACTACCCGCGCGAAGTAAAAGACCTGTTCTGGTACGGTGTTTTATCTGTCATCGTTTCATCACGGTTCAAATCATTTCGCAAATTGTTTGAATCGCTCTTTGTAATTGACTACAAGTTTATTTATCCTGTTGTGTTCAATATTCTTGACCGCGTACTTTTTGTTGTCTGTCTGCTTCTGTTTATCCGTACGTCTCATTCTCTTACTCATGCGGTCTTTATTACAATATCGGCCGACTTCATAGGCTTTCTTCTTCTAATGCTGGCTCATATAATACGATATAAAATGCCGCGTTTTAGATTTAATAGAAAAAGATGGAAAGTTCTCATTTCACAATCTATACCGCTGCTTTTTTCATCGATTCTCAATACTCTCAATTTAAAAATAGGCTTGTTGATATCCACTATTTACCTGTTGGGTTCCGAAGTCGGGATTTACGGATTCGCACTGCTTCTTGCGGAATCGTTAAGTTTTATTCCCAGTGTTATTTCGCAGTCTGCATATCCAATATTATCACAAAAATATCTGAAAAGCTCCGAAGTCTATATTGATACCTACCGGCTTCTTGTAAAGTATCTCCTTATCGTTATCATTCCCTTGGTAATATTCCTCACCATTGAAATTCAAGAGATCATTACTCTTTTTGTGCACATTTTTCTCAAGGAACAATACATACACGCTGTAGCACCGGCACAAATATTATTAGTATCACAAATATTCTATTATGGATTTATCGGCTATTGCACTGGTTTGGTTACAAGTAACAAGCAATTCTACAGTATGGTTCTATTCGGTATCACTGCAGTCTGCAACGTTGCACTGAGCCTTACCCTGATTCCAAAATTTGGCGTCATGGGTGCCGCCTATTCAGTAACTGTTTCCTCATCGATCTTTTTGATTTCGGGATTATTTTTTCAGCAGATACGTACTCTAACTCTTGTACAATATCCTTTATTCGCAAAATTGATCCCGCCTGCTGTATTAACCTGGATTATCTTATATTTCATGAACACCAAATTCTGGCTCACTATGATAGTCTGCTTCCCATTGTTTATTGGACTCTTATTCTTGTTTCGAGGAGTTAGTGCCGAAGACATAAGAATTCTGTACGAAGTACGACCTACCAGAGTTGTCAGGTGGGTTGCGAAAAAGATAGAGAAATCGCCCGGTTCTCAAAAAAAACCGAGAAGCACATAAAAATAAAAAATCCTGCTAAACCGTTAATGATACAATTGATTTATTCTATATAATTCCAATAACTCTGGTTTTTGTTACTTTCAACGGAAACTGTTTGAGGGTTAGGTTGACATCTACAAAATTTACAAACACAGCCGCTTATATCACAAAACTTTTATTTAATAATCTCCAATTCAAATGCAATCGTTTTGGCAGGAAAAATGAATGCAAAAAACTTCTCATATATGCGTGTCATTTTATTCGCAAACAGCCCGAGTCCAAACCACTGCTGAGGCCGTATCCCCCATTCGGTAACCGGCCAAAAAATTATTTTGAATGATTTCTTGACAAATCGTCGATCACTATAGAAACCATACGGATGATCGTCATGACAGATATAGTCAAACGTTCCGCTAGTAAATGATCGCTTGTGAGTCGGGTCGGTAAATGCCGCCAAGCTGCTAAAAAATGGCCCGCGAATATACACAATAGCATTTGATTTGCCAATTCGATGAAGTTCATCCATAGTAGCAAACAGATCATCAACATGCTCCGGCACATTATCGCAAACAATCCTGCTGAATGTATTATCCTCAAATGGATAGGGAAACTTGTTTAAATCATGGATGACATCAGCATCGGTACTCTCGTTAAAGTCTATTCCGATAACTTTCTCTCCCTCTATCTCCACCTTATTCTTACCACATCCAACGTCTAATATCATAACGCTCTCCAAAATTATAACTCGAGTCAGCAAAACTATTCACATAATTTTCTGTAAATCTCATATGTCTCCCGGGCGGTTTTTCTCCAAGAAAACTTTTCTGCCTGCACTAACCCTTTACGGATCATTGACGATCGAAGATCCGTATCCGTCACCACGCGGTGCATAGCATTTGTTAGCGCTTCAATGTCTGTAACATCTACTAACACTCCTGCATCACCCGCAACTTCCGGAATCGAAGATGAGTTCGAACCAATTACAGGCGTTCCGCAACTCATCGCTTCAAGGACGGGCAATCCAAATCCCTCAAGTATTGAGGGAAATACAAAAAGCGATGCAGCACTATATAAGGGTGCGATGTCATTGTTGTCAACAAAACCTAAAAATTTCACTTTTTCGGGGTCCAATGACGCCGCAAGGCATCTCAAAGTTTGAGAAAACTTTGCTCTGCCTGCCAATACAAGATCATAAAAATCTTTTACGTCGTCCGGGAGATTATGGTACGCGCGAAGGAGACCATCCAGATTTTTTCTGACACCGATATCACCTAAATACAAGATGTACTCTCTTTCCAGTTTGAATTTATTTCTGACGTTATCGACAAGTGTCTTATCGCCAACCGGTCGAAAATAATCCTCTACTCCATGATAGACCACCGTAATTTTTTCTTCAGGATACCTGAGAAATTTAATAATATCTTTTTTTGAACTCTCGGAAACAGTAATGACATGATCTGCTTTCTGAAGTGCTCGCTTAACGAACTTAGTGTGAACTTTCTCATAAATCCCCTTATAATCTGTCTGTGTTAATGGACAGATAAGTGGCCAGAGATCATGAATCGTTATAACGACTTTGTTTCGCTTAAAAAAGTGTGGCGAAGTGTACGGTAGATGAACGATACTATCTTGGTTATTGACAACGTGTCTACGAAACTGCGACATTGCCCAATACGTTTTTCGTAAGCCTTTATGCAGCAAATATTTTTTAAACGGGATTACTGTAATATCACAATTTGATTTATTATGTATTAATTGGGCATCTATCGGTTGATTAGAAACCAGATTATAGTGATTTTTCGGAAACATTTTTTGCAATTCATAGAACAAATTGACACAATATCGTCCAATTCCGGTTTTGGGCAAATTGAAGAATCTGGCGCTAATGATAATTTTCATCTGATATATCCCATATCGATTCTCGGTATGAGTTTGACATTGATTGTGTAGAATTATGGATGCAATTTAACAAATGAGTGTTTTGTTTACAAACAAAAACCGTTTACCAGGGTATCATCATTTGCCTCGCTATTCACGTTTTCTGAATAAAGCATACAACTCTATGACATATCTTCTTTGTATCTTCATTATAATATTACGTGATTGTATACTTCGTTAAACAAGGCACTACTTGTTAATCATTGTTTTCACCTAATCCACGCTTTCTTTAACGTCAAAGTTGCTTCTATTTTTCAGAATTATTTGTGTAAAAACTCCAAACTCACCGCCCGGTCTACTTTCAATAGATGAAATATCATCAGGATTAATATCGATAGGGGTTTTGTTATAGTCTAATTGAGTTAATGTTATAAGTTTCATTTTAATCCTCCAAAAGTTTTTGTTATAAAGTAACTTAAAAAGCAATAAGAACCAAGTTCAAAGGCATAAAAACACTTGACAATGGAACTTTTATTTGTTACATTTGTTATAACATATAGAATAACAAACATTATAACAATGTCAAAAACAGATTATATCAGAATACGAATACATCCCGAAGATAAAGAAGCATTTAAGGATTATGCAATTAAGAAGAACCGGGATATGTCAGAATTGTTAGTAGACCACATTAAGAAAACAATTAGGAACGGCAAAAAATGAAACCTTTATCTTTTCCGCAATTAGCCAATTTAACAGAAGACCAAGCCCGCGAACATCTTGAATCGATTCGTTGGGTGAATGGTATTATATGTCCTCACTGTAAGAAAGAAAGTGCATATAAATTGAACCCTGTCAAAAACGGAAATAGACCGCTTAAAAAGGGTGTATATAAATGCAAGAGCAAAGATTGCAAGAAGTTGTTCACCGTTACTGTAGGTACAATATTTGAAGGGTCTCATGTCCCTTTGAACAAATGGTTGATGGTGATTTCAATAATGTGCTCTTCCAAAAAGGGAGTGTCCGCTCACCAATTACACCGTATGCTCGGTATCACTTATAAAACTGCGTGGTTTCTTGCTCATAGAATTAGATTTGCCATGAATGATGAAATCGAATCGGTTGAAAAGTTAAGTGGGATAGTGGAAGCTGACGAAACTTATGTTGGTGGCAAGGGAAAGGGCAAGCGTGGTCGTGGTTCTGTGAAGAAAACTCCGGTATTTTCACTGATAGAAAGAGATGGTCGTGTTCGGTCTACTGTTGTGGACAAAGTTACTGCAAAGAACCTGAAATCTATTATCCGTGAGAATGTTGACAAAGACTCTGTAATAATGACTGATGAATTCAGGTCTTATTGGGGATTGAATCAAGAGTTCAAAGAACACCATGTCATTGAGCATGGCAAGAAAGAATATTCGAGAGGCATTGTACACGTAAATAACGCTGAAGGGTTCTTCAGCATACTTAAACGAGGCATTAATGGTGTTTATCAGCATGTGAGTAAAGAGCACCTGAAAAACTACTTGCATGAGTTCGATTTTCGTTATAACTTGCGTGGAATACCTGATTCCTACCGCACGATAAATGCCATTAAAGGTTTCGAAGGAAAGCGATTGATGTACCGGGACTCATCAAATTAAAGCAGTCAAAAAAAACCCGAAAGAATGGTGATAATTACATGAAAAATATAGGCAATAATAATATTAGGCTTGAGTTGGGTGGGATTGCTATTTCAGCAGACAAATTTATAAAAAGCGTAAATTCATTTTTTGATATTATTGACGAAGTGACGGTTAATATCACGGGCAAGAAAAAAGAAATCCAATGGAATGTTTCGGTTGAATCGGGAAGTGCCAATGTAATTGCTACTCCAGTTGCTTTAAACGGCTCCCCCGATCTTGTTGATTTAACTGTAGACAGAATACAACAAGGAATAAAAACTTTAGAGAAAAAAGCAGAAAGACCAGCTAATTTTACTGATACAGCGTTAAGAAATATACATGATCTTGCTTATATTGTTGATGAAAAAAAGCAGGAGTTTAATAGTATTTGTATTTGGATAAAACAGAAGCCACAACAAATAAGCTTACGCTCTGCCGCTAATGTTGATAAAATTATGGGAATAAAATATCGTGATTATGGCTCTATTGAAGGTAAATTACAAGTTATTTCAGTACGAAAAAACCTCAAATTTGTTGTTTGTGACGACCTGTCTGATCAACCTATTAAATGTTATTTTAAAAGCGGAATAACCGAGGAAGTGGTTTCGGCGTTTGATAAAAGAGTTTCTGTTTATGGATTGATAATGTACAAATCTCAGGGAGAACCTTATTCTGTAAGAGTTGAGCAATTAAAGGTGTTTAAAGAGCAGGATGAACTGCCTACCATAAACGATGTTTTGGGGATAATGAAGGATTAATGGATAAAATAATACGATATTGGGACAGCGATTGTTATTTAGGATGGTTTAATGCTGAGCCTGATAAGATTGACCTTTGTTGCGGAGTACTTACAAAAGCAAAAAAGGGGAAACTTAAAATAGTATCTTCCTCTATTACTCTTATAGAAGTAATACGGATTAAAGACAAGCCACGCTTACCGAAAGAGAAAGAAATAACGATAGTTGAATTTTTTCAAAACGATTTTATAACTTTAAGAAATGTTGATAGGTTCATTGCAGAGCAGGCCAGAAATCTCATTTGGACATACGACCATCTAAAGCCTCAAGATTCAATTCATGTTGCAACAGCAATATCTAATAATATTCAAGTATTAAATTCCTTTGATGATCACTTATTAAAATTAGATGGGTTGATTGGCCTGCCAAATGGGAAAGGAAAACTGGTCATTGAAAAACCCCATATACCTCATCAGGGTGACATGTTTGAAGATGAAAAACCAAAACAAAAAAAAGACAAGCCAATATCCCTTCATCCATTATCTCCAGAAGAGGTTCAAAAAAAGCTTCTTGAAACACCCCCACCTAAGGACAAGAAGAAGAAAAAGAAATCATCTTAGTTTTTATGCCTTGTTTAACGAAGTATACAATCACGTAATATTATATTGATCAAATAATTTACAGCCTTTTTGCTGTATTACCAACTGGTTTTATCTTACTCTTGTCGATGTATTCGCATGTTTTTCATAACGGTTAACGGAGAAAATCACATATGTTTCAATGAAAATTTAAGGTGTCATACATGTAAAATTATCAACATTAAAGAATCACCATCAGTTTTGATGACATAATACTTTTGACTGATTATTTTTTTTAATAAATTAATATGCAGCTCACTCACGGTTGCATACCTCACTTATGACCTGCCCCTAATGTTTGGGCTATTTTTTAAGTTAGTCAATTCATCGATATATTCATTGTTGTATTATCCATTGGTCTTGAGACCGAATCCGGTGGTATAACGGTCTCGGGGGCGGGTGGGGCCGGTATCCGGGGGCACTATGCGGTCTTCTATAATCATACTCATTTCGCCAGCGTCCCACAAGCACTTTTGCTTCGTGTACTGTATTGAAGATTTCCCGATTGAGCACTTCATCACGTAGTTTGCCATTGAACGACTCAATACACCCATTTTCCCATGGACATCCCGGTTCAACATACAAGGTTTTTACTCCCCGGCACGTAAGTCATGTCCGGACTGCGTGAGCAGTGAACTCTGTGCCATGATCACTCCTCAGGTGGATCGGAACTCCCCGGCGGACAAACACTCCAGGACATCTGCATGTGTCAACCTGCGTCCCAGCACAATCGCCAGACACTCCCGACTGTGTTCATCCAGAATTGTTAACAAACGATAACTCCTTCCCGCTCGGGTTCGTGCTTGCATGAAGTCGTAACTCCAGACATGATTCCGGCAGGAAGACCGGAGCCGAATACATGATCCGCCATTGAGCCATAACCGTTTTCGCTTCGGTTGCCTCCGGGGAACTTTTAACCCTTCTCGACGCCACAAACGCTCCACTCTCTTATGATTGACCTTGAAGCCTTCCTGCTGTAACAGCGCGGTAATTCGTCGAACCAATACCGACCATACTGCAGAGCCAACTCAACCATACGTTGCACTCATACCGGCTCATCAGAAGGAGAGCTCGGACAATACTGATGGGTACTGCGCGGTACTCCCAATACACTACAGGCCCGGCGCTGCCCTTACTGGTTATTATGCTTGTTGCAATACTTACAACAAAAATCCCCATAGCGCTTGAGAGCGGTTTCTGGCAAATGGCGCATGACGGCCGGACCGATTATTCTATGTTTATGGGTTCTCTCTATCTATTGTTCGCAGGGGCCGGAACCTGGTCTGTCGATGCTGTTCTTGCAAAGAAATTCGGGAAATAATATTATTGAGTATTGCTGCACGCCCTTCCAAATACCGCACCCCGGGCAACGGTGTTGAGTCTTTATTGCCAATTACCATGGCAAAGGCGCAATACGGGGAAGTTTTTCATCACGCATGGCAGTATGATACACAAAAGTTGCCAGAACGACCGAAGCCTGCATCAGGCCTTCCGGAACGAGACGTTCATAGGTATCCATATTGCTGTGGGCGTTCATGTCATCGATCTCTCTTCTATCCTGATCAAAATAAAAGCCCGGCAATCCAACTTCCCGGTATGCTTCATGGGCCATTCCGGTAGTATAAAGATGCGTCATGCCCAGATTTTTGAGCGGTTTTATCCATTCGGAAAATATTGACCTGATAACTTCATTTCCCATGACGGATACACCCCGTATTCCGCCGGTGCCGATATCCACATTATAATATGCCGATAGATTGTCATAATCCTTCTTGTATTCCTTTGTTACAGGATCGGCAAAGTTTTTGCGGACATGACTCCGGTTACCGAAGGAACCCATTTCATGTCCACCCCAAAGTCCGATGCGAACAGTTCGTCTGGGCCGGGTCCCGATTGCAATGAGCGTACGAACCGCTTCCATGGCGATGACAACTCCGGCAGCGTCATCGATAGCGCCGGTACCTGCGGGATTCGCCTGAAGATGTCCCCCCACTATAATTATTTCATGAGCCAGATCGGTACCGGGAATTTCTGCAATGACATTGTAATCGTACGGATCGTCTCTTGTGAAAGAGACACTGAGCTCAATCTGCATCTCTACTGGAATACCCTTCTCCAGAATTCGCATGATCCGGTTGTAATGTTCCGCAGCCATAACCAGCTCTGTCGGATTGGGTGGAGCACCTTTTTCCCAGGGTTTTGTTTCCTGCGTATACCTTGTATTTTCGACACGGACAGATCCATAATCACTTTGACCGTCCGTGCGAACTATTGCCGCACAACCTTCACCGAACACAAAATCGATGATTTGCTGCCTCGATAATTTGTCTTTTTCCGCGCTGCGGTCGGGAGGATCTTCAGTGACACGGGGACCAATGGTGATTTTCGAAAGTTCATCGAGCCGTTCATCTGTGAATCTCTCCTCCAAAGGAGAAAATCTATGAGTTATATCCTGTTTTGGTCTTGTAAACACAATAGCATTCCGTAATTTTCCCCGGTACTGTTCCAGTTCCGCCTCCGACGTTATCTCGTCAAAATTAATGTAAACGACCGGTCCTTTAACTTCTCCGTCGGTCCCTGCAGACCACGTTGCAGGATACGCTACAATCGGCATATACCGGGGAGCGGTCATATGGACCGAAATAAATTCATTCACGTATCCGACTCCGAATTCATACGGATCCAACCGTGCGTTTGACAAACCATACTCCTCCAATCTCTTTTTGACCCAATTTGCGGCGGCTATATATCCGGGCGACTTTGCGTTCCGCGGTCCAAAGACATCTGTCAGCCAGCTGGCATTTTCCATGATCTCATTATGTGCAAATGATTCTTCCGTGATCTTCTGCACAACATCCCAGTAGACGGGTTCCTGGGCCGATACTGAAGACACTGCCATGAAGATAAAAATCAATGCGGATCTTAAAACACTCATACGTTTCATCGTTTTCCTTTAAATTATGGCTCTATAATAAATTCACCATGGCCTTGGGGCGAACCGGGGGAGCATGTCATCACGCATTGCAGCATGATATACAAACGTCGCAAGAATGACCGAATTCGCCATCAAGTCCTCGGGAACAAGCCTTTCGTAGGCATCCATATTGGAATGGTATTGACGACTATCCATTCTATCCTGCACAAAATAATAACTCGGAAGTCCGACGGCGCTATATGATTCGTGAGTCATTCCACTGCTGAAAATATGCTTCATTCCCAGATTATGCAATGGTTTCATCCATTCCGTAAATATTGCGCGCAGACGTTCATTGCCCTGAATGGGAACGCTCCGTATCCTGCCGCCGCCGTGATCGACATTAAAATACGCAGATAGGTTATCATAATCCTTCTTGTATTCCTTCGTAACAGGGTCAGCAAAGTTTTTACGGACATGGCTGCTGTTTCCGAAAACACCCATTTCATGTCCGCCCCAGAGTCCTACCCGGACAGTCCGACGTGGTTTGATCCCTAATGCCTTGAAAATACGTACGACTTCCATCGATATTACGACGCCTGCTACGTCGTCTGTTGCACCGCCGCCGGCGGGATTCGCCTGCAGATGACCGCCTAACAGAACAATTTGGTCTGCCAGATCCGTGCCGGGGATCTCAGCAACGACATTATAATCGTTCAGGTCTTCTCTGCTAAACGATACTTTCAGTTCAACTTCCAACTCGACAGGAATGCCTTTATCAAGAATGCGTAAGACCCGGTTATACTGCTCCGCAGCCATAACCAGTTCTACCGGAGGAGAAGGCGCGTCAACTTCCCAAAGTCTGCTATCGAGTGTATACCGGTTATTCTCGACCGCGACGGTCCCGAAAGTATTCCGGCCGTCAGTCCGGACAATTGCCGCCGCACCTCCCTCAAACACAAAATCGAGGATCTTCTGCTGTGAGAGCCTTTCTCGCCGCGGCCTTCTCCTCCGTTGTTCACTATCGCCGGGACCGACAGGGATTTTTGCCATTTCATCAAGCTGTTCTTCTGTAAATCTCGTAGCAGGAGGATCAAACAGCGGAGCGATCTCCTGCTTCGGCCTTGAAAATACGATCGCATTTTTCAATCTGCCACGGTACTGTCGCAAGTCCGCTTCAGAGAGGATCTCATCAAAATTGATATGGATTGCCTGTCCTCTGACCTTTCCATCAGTACCGGCAGACCACGTGGCCGGATACGCAATGATCGGCATATACTGGGGAGACATCATATGGACCGAGATATATTCATTCACATAGCCGACCCCGAACTTATACGGCTCCAAAGCGGCGTTCGAAAGACCATATTCCTTTAACCGTTCTTTCGCCCATTCTGCCGATGCAATATATCCGGGTGATTTCGCGTTCCGCGGCGCAAAAACATCGACCAGCCAGCTTGCATTTTCCATGACATCGGAATTCTCAAAGGCTTCTTCCATGATCTTATCCACAACATCCCAGTAAACAGGCTCCTGAGCAATCACCGAAGGTACTACTTTAAGTAATGTCAAGAACACTATAATATAATATATTTTA
The DNA here is from genome assembly GCA_965240425.1 of bacterium. Lineage (GTDB taxonomy): Bacteria > SM23-31 > SM23-31 > SM23-31 > SM23-31 > CBDFMG01. Next base: position 3,208,823 of record OZ251221.1, on the reverse strand, counting down.
CACTTCATATCTCACTCCTATTCAATAAGTAGTTATTCCATTTTAACGCACCGGCATGGGCGCTATACGGGGGAGTTTTTCATCACGCATTGCGGCATGATACACGATACTCGCCATAACGACCGATGACTGCATCATGTCCTCAGGTATCAGTCGGTCATAGACATCCATAGTCGTGTGTGCGTTACGGTTATCTAAATCGAATAATTCCTGTAGAAAAGGAAATCCCGGCAGGCCGACTGCCGAGAATCTACGGTCCTCGGAGCCAACTATTTCCGGAATTAGATGTTTCACCCCCAGGTCGTGAAGCGGTTTCAACCATTCGGTAAAGATCGGACGCACTTTTTCATTACCCTGTAAAAAAATGCCCCTGAACCTGCCGGTTCCGTGATCGGTGTTAAAATAGACGGATAATTTTGAATGTTCCGGTTTGTATATTTGTGTTTCCGGATCGCCGAAATGATCGAGCACATAATTCCTGGAACCGAAATTACCCATCTCATGCGCACCCCAGAGTGCGACACGAATAGTGCGCCTTGGTTCTGCACCGATCGCTTTAAGAATTCTTAAGGCCTCCATTGAAACAGCGACACCGGTGGCATCGTCAATCGCACCCGTACCGGCAGGGTCTGCTTGAAGATGTCCCCCGAACATCACAAGTTCCTCTGCCAGGTCTGTACCCGGCAGTTCAGCGATGACATTGTAATCGGTAAAATCGTCATCGAAAAAACGTACCCGTATCTCAACTTCCAATTCAACCGGTATTCCTTTTTCCATAATTCGAATTATCCGGTTATAGTGTTCCGCAAGAACGACCAGCTCAGTTATGGGAGGCAGAGACTTTGTTTCCCATAATCGATTTTCCAGAGCATACCCCTCTATACCGGCATCAATAATACCATAACCATTCTCCTGACCATCCGGATGTGCGATCGCCAAAGCGCCCTCGGCAAACACAAATTCGATTTTCTGATTGCTCGTCAGGTTATCTTCATCATCTCTTCGCCTGCGCGGTTCCGCAGAAACACGGGGACCGATAGGGATTTTCGCCATCTCATCGAGTTGCTCTTCCGTAAATCTGTCCGCTATATGATCAAATTGGGGCGAAACTTTCTGTTCCGGCATCGTCAATACGATAGTCCCTTTCAATTTCCCCCGGTACCGGTCCAGATCAGCTTCAGAAGCGATCTTATCAAAATTAACGAAAACAACCGGCGCCCTGCCCCTTCCATCCGTACCTGCAGACCACGGTGAGGGAAGAGCGATTACCGGCATATACTGAGGCGTCTGCATGTGGACCGATACAAATTCCATCTCCCAACCGCTCCCGAACTCAAACGGCTCCAAAACAGCATTCGATAATCCGAACTTTTCCAAACGCTCTCGTGCCCATTCCGCGGCTTCAAGATATGCCGGCGTATTGGCATTTCGCGGTCCAAATACATCAGTCAGCCAGCTTGCGGTCTCCATTACCTGTGAATTTTCGAATCCCTCGTGCTTGATCTTTTCCACTACATCCCAGTAGACCGGTTCCTGTGCACTTACTGAGGATACCAACATAAGAATTATGATTATTACAACACGATAAACGTTCGCGGCTTTCACGGTGTGTCCTTTTTTACTTTTATGTTTCAAGAGAATTCGGAAAAGCTTCGCTGTCCTGTATTCGATCACCAGGTCCCAAGTAATTCAAAAGTCATACAATGAAGGGGTAATAAATCAGGAAAGGTAAAAGGTTTATGTTTTTAATATCCGGAAAGAGCGGGCAACGTGGTTCGAACCCGCGACCCCCAGCTTGGGAAACCTAATTATTCGGTTTTTTTATCAATGTTTTTATGATACGTAAAATCAAGAGAAACAGCAAGCTATAAGTCTCTAAAGTGTTATATTTTATCGCTTACTTTTTACCGGCTGGTATAAACTCAGTATAAAGTAGCATATTCGCCCTTCTATTTCCTTGAATTGCCATCAATAACTTACCCTCCCCGTCTCTTCTGAAAGTATCCCTTTTTCTCAGGAAAAATGTGAATATCGTTCTGTTGTCGATATATTTGCGTGCCCAATAAGCTCCATCTGCAGGGGTTGAGAATAATTTGACTAAATTTATGCTTACTATTGAAGGTTCGCAAGTCGTACAGCCCGAGGAGTAGAAAACACTTGTAAAAGCCATAAGTATATCTTAATATTTAAATGATAGTATCTAACTTGTTCTGACGACATACATCATATATCTTTCACAATCTCTTTCAGAAATGGGGGATATCAAGATGAATACTTTGAAAATGATAGTACGGGTCATTATTGCTGCATTCGGAATTGTAATCGTTTCATGTTCTCAGCAACACACACAACAGGCCGAATTTTCCACAGACGGGACACTTATCGTTCTAAATAAATCGGACAATACCGCGACACTCATATCACTGCAGACCGGGGAAGTCACTGCGACAATTCCAACCGGAGCCGGACCGCATGAGGGTATTGTTTCGCCCGATGGAAAAACACTTGTGGTCTCCGATTACGGTACTGAAAATCCCTCCACCCTGACCGTTATCAACTTAACCAGCAAAGAAGTCACTGACACCATCGAGCTTGGTAATAATGTCGGTCCGCACGGCATTGTTTATTTTCCCGATGGTGAACGGGTACTCGTTTCCACCGAGGAAAGCAAAACAGTTGCCATCGTCAATATTTTAACCGGTATGGTCGAGCAATCGATTACAACGGGTGATAATACCTGCCACATGATCAGAATTACTCCTTCCGGTGAGAGAGCGTTTGCATCCAGTATTGGGAAAGGGACAATATTGGCAATCGATCTCGTTTCCGGCGATGTGATCAAGACAATTGCAACCGGAGACGGCGCTGAAGGAATCGATATATCGCCCGACGGTCGTGAAGTATGGGTTGGAAACCGTGCGGCAAATACCGTTTCCGTCATCGATACGGAAACACTTGAGATTGTAGCAGAATTAAAATCCGAATCGTTCCCGATCCGTGTTAAATTTACCTTCGATGGACAATACGTTCTCGTTTCAAATATGACATCAAATGAAGTTGCCGTATTCGATGCAACATCACGGTCAGAAATCCGTCGTATTCCGATGATCGAAAAAGAGGTTGCCGATACTGGGGGAAGAGTATTTGAAGATGCAGAAGGTGCCGCTCCGATCGGAATCCTTGTTCATCCGAATAATCAGCATGTTTTCATTGCTAATACCCGCGCTGATGTTGTTTCGGTCATCGATTTGCACCAGTGGAAAGTTGTAACGCGGCTTCAATCCGGACGTGAACCTGATGGTATGGCATATTCAAGTCTCGCCATTGAATAAAGCATTCTTTCCATTATTGCACTTTTGTGCTTTTCTATTCCACTTTTAGGATTTCTAAAATAAATAAAACCGCACAGAATTAGTTTTACTATTAAAAGGTTCGCAAATCGTAGAGTTCGGGGAGTAAAAGGCGCTTGTATAAGTATAATATTTATCTTACTTTTTATATCACAGTGTCCGACATACATCATATTTCATACACAATCCCAATTAATCTATTTAAAAATTGAAATTGGGATTATCAGATTAACTAAGGGAGGACAAGTCATGAAATCTCGAGTTATGATTATTTTATTTGCAGTGCTCACAGTACCTTTTACCAATTGCCAGACTCAGGAAGTGGACAATATAGCGGAATGGAATAATCAAATACGCCGGGAAAAGTTTGACCTCGTTCTGCCCCAAGTCATGAAAAAGAACAATATCGACATGTGGATCCATGTAATGAGAGTTGCAGTTCCTGATCCCTTTGGTGCAGAGGACCTGGGCAGTACCTCCGGCGTTTTCGTCTTCACGGACCGTGGCGTTGACAGGATCGAACGAGCGGTTCTCGGACGTCGCTGGGGAGCTACACAGCGTCAAAGAGGAGAGAGTGCGAGAAAGTTAGTTGAAGATTATGGCGCCTACGACATAATCGGCGACCCGGTTTTTGTGGCGGAACCGGTGTCAAGCCCGATGACAGAATATGATTACCGGTTTAAGGGCCTCAAAGAATTTGTTGAAGAACGTGACCCCAAACGCATTGCTGTAAATTACAGGGAAAATCTGGGAACATGGGCGACTTCCTCCAGGACAAATGACGGTATTTCGCATACAGACTATCTCCTTTTGACTGAAGAGCTCGGTGATATATATGCCAGCAGGATGGTCTCGTCTGAATATGTGATGATGGATTACCAAATAACTCCGGTGCCGAGCGAAATCGAACTACTTAAGAAAATGCGTCAGGACGAACTTGAACGTGTAAAGAAAGCTTTTGATGAAATCGTGCCGGGTGTAACCAAAAATAGCGAGGCGGGAGTAACTGTCTTTCGTCGGATGAGCACTGGATTGTCACAAAGGGGAAGGAGTGCAGGCTGGGAAAACAGTGTGATCCAGGGAGGCGACATTCTTGCAGCACCAAGTCAGGGAATGTTCGCCTATGTGCTCCGTGAAGGAGAAACTGAACCGCCTCCGGAAATCAAAAAACTCTGGGCAGAATATCTGACAATCGATAAGATTCTGGTAGAAACCGTCAAGGCGGGACTTACCCCTCGTGAGATAATTCAAAACTACACGCGGAAATTTGAGGATGAAGGGATTATTATAAGGGATAACATGATACATATGGTTCAGCCAAAGAACGATTTCCCCGTTTTTTCCATAGGTTTTGATCCTGAAAAAACCCAGCTCGCTATCGACTTACATGGCAAGGGGAAAGGAGCGCGAGAGAGAAAACACGATATTTATCTTGGCGCCAGGATTGGTTCTCTCGGTCCGGATTGGACGTTTGATATTCCACTCCCGCCCAATCACCACTTTGTTTTAGAATATTTTTTCTATATGCCGTCGCCTACATCCAACGAAGACGAAGACCAATATTTATTATTTTGGGATCATGAGCAGGCGATTGCCACCGAAAGTGGAGTCGAGTATTTATCTCCACCACAAAAGGAGATTCATCTCATTCACTAAAGGTTCGAAAATCGTACAGCCCCATGAGTAGAAAATACTTGTGAAAGCTAAAAGTATCTCTTAATTTTGAATTTAAAGTGACCGACATGTTCTGAGAACATACAATATACACATCTAACTGTTTTCTAAAGTGTATGGTTTATCACGAAATCTCCGCATTCTCTACTTTACGACTTCTACGATCATCTCAATTTCTACTGCCTGGCCCCTCGGCAAAGATGCCATGCCAACCGCAGCGCGTGCATGCCGCCCTCGATCTCCAAACACTGCTACCATCAAATCCGAAAACCCATTGATCACCTTCGATTGCTCTACAAACGATGGATCTGAATTGACCATGCCCAAGACCTTTACAATACGTTTCACCTTATTCAAATCCCCCAATGTTGCTTTCAGAACTGCAAGCTGGTTGATCGCCGTTAACCGGGCCGCCTCGTAACCTTCCTCTATGCTGAGGTCTCTGCCCAGTTTACCTGTGATATCGCTGCCGTCTGTGCGTTTGGGTCCTTTACCTGCCAAAAATAAGAGGTTGCCTGTCCTGACAGCATTAACATAGTTGGCAACCGGTTCCGGTGATTGCGGTAAGGTAATACCTAATTCCCTTATTTTTGCTTCAGCATTGATCGTATTGGTTGTGGCTTCTTCCTGCTGCGTAGATGGTTTTTGGCAGCCAATGGTGATAAAAAGAATCAAAATCACACAACCGATGATTGATTTAGATCGGTTACAGATTGGTTTTACCCATGTGAAAAAAGAATTGAATAACATAGGATAATCTCCTCATGATAAATATTAGTAATATCAATAATTAACTACAAAGCCAACAGGGAAATCTATTATTACATGGTAATCAGCTTTTTAACACATTGCGGTAGTACCGGAGCCAGTTCAATCCTAAAATCTTCTCGATATCTTCGGATCGATAACCACGTCTGTCCAATATACGGGCGACAATTTTTAACGGTCAGGCGTATCCAATTCAGGGATCCAAGGTGGCCAACGGACTTGATAGGACGGCTTAAATCTTTTCAGACGAGGCTCGTACCAATTTTCACGCGTCGCATCGGGTGAAATCCCTTGAATTGCAAAATCCGTTGCCAATCCTACATTGTCTATTCCACCTACCTTTACCGCATGATCTATATGGTCAACGTATGTTTCGATAGTTGTCTTCCCGCCGGGATCCGGGCCTATCATGTAGCCGAGCCCAATTAATCCCATCACTCCACCTTTATCAGCCATGGCTATAATCTGCTTGTCGGTCTTCGCCCTGGGGTGTTTTGGGTACAGGGTCTCACACATGGTATGGGTAAAACATGCTCCGGGATTACTGAATTGAATTCCATCTAAAGTTGTTTGATGGCCACAATGGGAGAGGTCTACTATGACACCCAACTGGTTCATCCGCTCGACTGCAGCAACACCAAATTCAGATAGCCCGGCGTTCGTTCGCTCAGTGCAGCCATCACCAAGAAGGTTTCGTGAGTTGTAAGTCAACTGAATCCAACGAGTACCGGCTTGATACAAAGTATCTAAATTGTCGATGGAGTTTTCGATCATCGTAGCGTTTTGAAAACCAAACATCACAGCCAGTTTACCCTCACCTTTCGCGCGTTCGAAATCTACGGCAGAGATAGCCTTTATAAGCTTGTCCGCATTATCCTGTATGCGCCGATCCCAATCAGTCAATGCTTTAAGAGCTATTGCCAGGTTTTCCGAAGTTAGTGAAGTTTGAATTCCAGTATAACCTGACTGTTTTACAGCCTCGTACGACTTTTCATTCCAATCACTTGTGATTACTAAAGCATCTATTATTATTGCGTTTTTGTAGAACTGATCAATTTGTTTCGAACTCTGAGTGTGACGTGTTCCGGGTTGCAAGGGGATAGTTGCAGGATCATTTTGAACTGTCTCTGAATTAACATCGGCCGGTAGACCCTGCAATAATACACCAAGTGGCATTATTTTCAAAAAGTCTCTGCGTTTTAAAACCACACCTTTCTCCCTTTAAATATTGATGTACAACAAGACTATTTTCTCACTGCAAATTTGCTATTCAGACTAATATAAGCAAAATATTCGCTCACTACAAATTTTGACATTAGAATTTACTTACGTGTGTCATATTGTTTCAAAAATTATTTCAATTGCTGTAATTATGTCAATGTGTTAAATTGTACTATTTTATTACTCAATAAATTAAAAAAATTCTTGTATTTCTTTCTTACACTTCTAATTTACACCAATCCTCAGAACTGGCGGGTCGTGCACAACCATGGTAGTTGATATGCTCATGTCAGCATGTCCTATAAAGCAGCGTAATACTTACCGCAGAATAGCCTTGGAACCCGCCTAAATGGTGCCCAAAATTGCCATAAAATTCATAAAAATTCCATATAAAATTCTTTCAGAAAATTGATATGGGAAATATAATTTAGAAGGGGTAACAAAATGAGTAAGATACGGATTTTACCGGCATTGTTTTTAGCCATTATCCTCATACAGGGAATCGGTGCACAGGCGCAGGAAGCGCGTTCCCGCTATGAAACGATGAGAATGATCCGCAAGGAGAAGTTCGACCTCGTCCTGCCCGGCGCCATGAGGGATAATACTATCGACATGTGGATCCATGTGATGATGGGTGGTATCAACGACCCCCTCACCCTGGATCTTGGCATTAGTGGTAAAATAACTGTAACCGATACCCTGACGTTTGTTATTTTTACCGACCGCGGTGGTGACAGGATCGAACGCGCGCTGCTTGGCGATAAATATGCGTCAAGACTTATCTCTGCCGAGAATCTTATAACTGATTTCCGGGTGAGACGGGTGCAGGCTGAGATTATTGCCTATGCGAAATTATGTGAAATACAGAGACAACTTATGGAGGAAGCCTATAGAAGGATAGTACCGGGTGTCACCACACGGGAGGAACTCGGCTGGTGGTTTCAGGAGCAGCTTTTATCAAAAGGATTAATTACCCTGCCGAGTGGTCTGAGTGCGCCAAGTGCATCATATTCATTGGCTCCGGGACTGACTGGAGAAGTACCCGGTTCGGAGAGAAGAAAAGTTTACCAGCGGGGTGATTTTTTGACATGGGACGTGGGTCTCAGGTATTTTAATTTCGGCACGGACTTTAAGCGAAAAGCGTATATCCTTAAGGAAGGTGAAACATCTCTTCCTGCAGGAGTTCAACATGTATGGGACCTGGGAATACAGGCACGTGAAATTATCCGTAAGACCATCAAGGTCGGCTATACTGCCGGTGAGATGGAGGAGATCGTTATACGCACCCTGGAAGATGCGGGGTATATTTACACGGAAAATACCGACATTGAGTCAGAATACAGAGAGTTGATTAATTCAATGGGAGATTCCGGGAAAACAGGGTTTTTTACCAGCAACCATAGTGTGGGCAACTCGGGAAGCAGTGAGATTGCGGTGGGTCCCTCAATGAGGGCTTTCCGTTCGGGCCGCTTTCATTTTAAAATTCAGCAGAACCATCTCTTTGCGTTTGAGTTTCACGTCCACACCTGGGTACCTGAATGGGGAATAGTGTTGAGTATTAATTTTGAAGACAACTCGATTGTCACTGAGAAGGGAGTTGAGGCGCTCTATCCCCGGAACGACGAGATTATTTTAATACCCTGACTGTAGCGGTTCAGAATATTTTAGACAGATATATACTTACTATTAAAAGTTTGCTAACCCAACAGTCCGAGGAGCATAAAATACTTGTAAAAGCACAATGTATCTCTTGATTTTTAACTCAAATAGTCTATAATGTTAAAGCGATATACTAAGAACGCCTTGTTTATAAGTTGTTATTGTAATGAACAAATAAAGAGAATTACAATTATATATAAATTCAGGCGGGTTTATTCCCTACTCATTGTCTTAATAGTTTCCCTATGCGGATTCTTAATCGGTTGTGGTTTGGATAAACCGCAAATAGAAGCAGAAAATAATTGGACGTCACTGTTTGACAAGGATTTAAGCAAATGGAATATTTTCGTGGGTGTTCCACATGCAAGTGTTGATCTGCCGGGGTATCCTAAAGATGGGACACCGATCGGCTTAAATTAGGACCCTTTAAACGTCTTTACTGTTGAGGAATCGGATGGGGCATATATCAGGCGAGATTTTTGGTGGGATAAGCACAAAAGAAGAATTTGAAAATTACCATTTGAAAATGGAGTTTAAATGGAGCGAAAAAAGGTATGAACCACGATTGAACAAAAGAAGGGATAGTGGGATACATTATCACGCTCAGCAACTGACCTGCCCCTAATGTTTGGGCCATTATTTAAGTTAGTCAAGACCCTTATATAAATATTGCCTACGAGTGGCCTATTGAGCTTTTGAACGGATTTGTATTAGATGATGCTTGAATAATTCCGTTGATTTATATGATTGTATAATACCAATTCTAAGCACAAAGCGGTATGAAGTTGGTATAAAGTGCTGAATGTATTTGTGCGAGATAGTTGGAGATAGTCGGGGATAGAAGGAAGTATGGGGATTTGGACCCTCTTCCTTTAAAGCTATCTTGTAAGTTGTTACGAGATAATAAGATAAGGTGTGAATTAATCGGGTGAAAAACGGAGCGGGCAACGGGGTTCGAACCCGCGACCCCCAGCTTGGGAAGCTGGTACTCTACCAACTGAGCTATACCCGCTTAGTTTTGTTATTACAGGACTTATGTACGTGCTAAAGTTAATGATGGTTCTGTTGTTTCCTCTTCCTTGCCAATTCTTGCCATTTTTATATCCGTTTGTAACTGAGGAATAATATCCAGAGTGTTACCAAGCTGCAATCTTGAAACCCAAGCATATCGGTCAGTCGTTGATCTATCTCTATGGGCTAACAAATGGCGTACCGTGTCAAGACTCACTCCTCCAGTATCGTGAAGATAAGTAGCAAACCAATGTCTGAGATCGTGAAATCTCATCTTGGTTCCATTTACCTCTATTCCAAGTTTTCTCACTGCTTTGTCAAAGGTTTTATGTATAGAGATATACCTCTCTCCTGTCTTGGGGTTCAAAAAAACATGACCGCTTGCCATTTTGCCTATTACTCTGCTTAAAAGAGCTGAGGCAAGAATACTTAAGGGAAATTTTTCAGGTCTTCCACCTTTGACAATTAGTGAAACATAATCTCTTGCTTTTGGCATTCTAAAAGTAATATGTTCGACCTTTAGGCCCAATATATTTTCTTTACGAAAGCCAGTGAAAATAGCAAATGCTGTTATATCTGCTATTCTTGGAGATAGTTCATGTAACAAATCTTGGATTTCTTCCAGCGATGTGTCAACTTCACGAATTGGAGCTTCAGCAAAGAGTTTTATTCTAAGTAAATTATTTACCTCTATTCTACCCCATTCGACAGCACGGGAACACATACCTTTGATAAAGGCAGCTTCTCTGTTAACAGTGGGATTTTGCACTCCATCCTCTTTTTTCTGACCTGCTCCTAATGTTTGGGCCATTATTTAAGTTAGTCAATTCATCGATATATTCATTGTTGTATTATCCATTGGCCTTGTGGCCGCATCGGGTGTTAAAACGACCTCGGGAACGGGTGGCCGGTATCCAAGGGCACTATGCGGTCTCTTATGATTATACTCATTTCGCCAGCGTTCCACAAGCACTTTTGCTTCGTGTACTGTATTGAAGATTTCCCGGTTGAGCACTTCATCACGCAGTTTGCCATTGAACGACTCACTATACCCGTTCTCCCATGGACTGCCTGGTTCAATATACAATGTTTTTACTCCCAGGCGCATGAGCCATGTCCGGACCGCTTGAGCAGTGCACTCTGTGCCATTATCACTTCTCAGGTGAACCGGAACTCCTCGCTGCACGAACAGTGTTGCAAGATGTTCTATGACGTCATTGTGAGTCAGCCTCCTGCCTGCCACAATTGCCTGACACTCCCGACTGTATTCATCTAATATTGTTAACAAACGCTAGCTCCTTCCCTCTCGGGTTCGTGCTTGCATGCAGTCATAACTCCAGACATGATCCCGGTACGCAGGTCGCAGCCGAATACACGAACCGTCATTGAGCCATAACCGTTTGCGCTTCGGCTGCCTCCGGGGAACTTTTAATCCTTCTCGACGCCACAAACGCTCCACTCTCTTATGATTGACCTTGCAGCCTTCTTGCTGTAACAGTGCGGTGATTCGTCGATAACCATACCGACCATACTGCGTGGCCAACTCAGACCATACGTTGCACTAACACCGGCTTCATCAGAAGGAGAAATCGGGCGATATTGATGAGTGCTGCGCGGTACTCCCAACACGGTACAGGCCCGGCGCTGCGAGATCTCGAGAGTCGTGCAAAGATGCTGCTCCACTTCCCGTCGCTTCGCCGGGCTCAGAAGTTTTTTGCATCAACCGCCAGAGTCTCATTGAGGATTTGAATATCCAACTCTTTCTCGGCAACCAGGCGTTTCAGGCGGATAGTCTCTCTCTCTAACGCTTTAAATCGTTTCGCCTGATGCACCCGAAGACCACCATACTCCTTTCGCCAACGATAATAGGTCTGCTCTGTAACCTCAATCTGGCGAGCAGCTTGTTGAACCGACTGACCTTGAGCGAGCAGTACTTCTGCCTCTCGAAGCTTGTGGATAATTTGTGCTGATGTGTGAATTCTACGTGCCATTGATCTTGCTCCTTTCTTTTCAATCTAATCCCTGTACTCATATACTATCTGGATCAACTTTTGGGGGCAAGGTCAGTATTTTTAAAGAATAGGCGGCATCCTTCATTGCGACACCGGAGTTCCTTACCTGTGAGATGCACGAAATGAGCAGTAGCGTGAAGAGCAGACAGACCGCCGTAAAAAAGTATTTTATTATGAACTGAAGCTTGAACATGGTTTTGTTCTAAACATTGAATATGGTTACTATGACTACTCTATATTCGTCACTATTTGTCCGGGACTTTCTTTTTTGCCGATTTTTCATATTCTAAGCACAATGCACATGCGGTGTAAAACAATTGCGTTCAATCTACGGGTCTATCCAGCGGCCGTCATCTTTAATGAGACCGACGAGCGCGTCGACCGCACGATCTGCGGGAATATTTTTCCTGACGACTTCCTTGCCCCTGTAGAGTGTAATTTTCCCTATGCCCGACCCTACATAACCAAAATCTGCATCGGCCATTTCACCCGGCCCATTCACGATACATCCCATGATCCCGATCTTCAACCCCTTGAGATGATCTGTCCTGGTACGGATCATTGCGCTTGTCTCCTGAAGATCAAACAGGGTTCTGCCACATGACGGACAAGAGATGTAGTCTGTTTTAGAGATACGGGTGCGGCTGGCCTGAAGAATACCGAAGGCTGTTCGTACACTCGATTCAGAACCCGGACACAGCCAGACACCGTCGCCAAAACCGTCAATCAGCAGACCGCCGACATCGGTTGCTCCGAAAAGCTGAAATTCTTCCTCATCGGCACTCTCCAATGTTTTCTTGATGACCACCGGAAGAGTGATTTCCTGAACCAATAATTCAAAGAAAACTCTGCGAAAGTCAGACATGGTATGGCGATCTTTTCCTTCAAGAACGATCACCGCATTGGCGACCTGTGAAAGTTTTTCCGCGCTGAAAGTATCAAGCGGTACCCTGACAAAATATATCTGATTAGAACGACTCAGAGAAATATCATACGAACCCAGTGACACAAGGGGATACGAAGAACGTTTATTGCGCCTCCCCTCCCAGTGCTCAATATCATGGATCAGCCGTAACGATGGAGTCAATTTCATTTCGGGTTCACGAGAACCAAGATAAATATAATCGGCCGCAGTGTCCGAGACATTCCATTTATCCGTATCCTTATCATAAACATAGCCCAGTCGCGCCAGCTCGGAATATTGCAAGGCCGAATCATGCGCGCTGGCGATAACCCTCGGAGGTTCCTGACAGCCGAAATCTGCGATACGATCCGATCTTCTGCGGCTGTAAACAAAAGGATTGACAGGACTTGCCATATCCTGAATTGCCGGAATGCTTTCCGGTCTCTCTGAATAACGCCGAGCAATTTTTTGCGCTACCGGGGACTCATTCTCAGCAGGTTCGGTAAGCGATACCCTTATGGTATCGCCAAGTCCGTCTTCAAGCAATGTTCCGATCCCCATAGCGGATTTTATCCGTGCATCCTCACCCTCTCCGGCTTCAGTCACTCCGAGATGTAATGGGTATTTCATCGCTTCCCTATCCATCCTGTTGACGAGAAGCCGGTACGCCTCAACCATGACCAACGGATTACTCGATTTCATGGAAAGGACAATATCGTAATAGTGATGGTCCTCGCAGATACGAATAAATTCCATTGCGGACTCTACCATACCGAGGGGAGTATCTCCATACCTGTTCATTATCCTGTCCGAAAGTGAGCCGTGATTTGTCCCGATGCGCATTGCCGTCCCATATTCTTTACATAAATTCACCAATGGAGTGAACCGGTCGTAAATACGTTCGAGTTCGGCATTATAGCTTTCATCTGTATATTCTTTTACCTCGAACTTTTTCCGGTCTGCATAATTACCAGGGTTGATACGCACTTTTTCCACAATGCGGGCGGCAACCTCGGCTGCACCCGGAGTGAAATGGATATCTGCAATAAGAGGATGGCTGTATCCCTTATCTCTGAGTTTCCGCTTTATATTTGCCAGGTTCTCAGCTTCACGTTTACTTGGCGCAGTGATCCTGACGTAATCGCTCCCGGATTCTATAATACGTATCGATTCTGCAACCGTCGCTTCGGTATCCATCGTGGGTGAGACCGTCATCGACTGAATACGGATAGGGTGAGTACCTCCCAACGGAACATCACCGACGTTCACAATGCTGCATTTCCTGCGGTGATACGTTGTGAGACTGTCACAATATTTAAAATTTTCTGTTACCACGATCCCGATTTTCACTTCTCCACTTTCACCGGACTTTTCAGCACAGACCGGTAATATCCTATCAATGAGAGGAAGAGAAAAACCATCGACAGATATAATATGTAAACCTTGATACTGTCAAGATTCAGGGTATATACGAGACCTACGATCGCAATTAATGTTACCGCAACTTTTCCGGTCATATTCGAAGACGGCACATATTCACGCCTTTTTATAACGTACATCCCAAAAACAACTATGATTATATCTCGAGCCAGTATCAACACGAATGCCCAGATTGGAAACTCTCTATAGAGAACAAGTGCAAACACGACGGCAATAACCGCAATTTTATCCGCCACCGGATCAATGATCTTGCCAAGATCCGATATTTGATCGAATTTTCTTGCGAAGAATCCGTCAAAATAGTCGGTCCCCATTGCCGCAACAATAAAAGCAACTGCTAAAAGCCTTCCGTTCTCCTGAGAAATGTAATAAACGGCAAAAGGTATCAAAAGTACCCGGAGAATACTTAGTAAATTCGGAATTGTGGAGAGATCGTTTATCGAGATCATTGCAGCTGATAGTATCGTTTACCAGAATTATAATATATGAAAATTCAAGAATAGACAACAGAAATTTTTTATACGAAAAATAAATTAAAAACGAGTATGAAGAGGTTTTGAGTGATGCGGTCTAAAGAGATGACAGGAATGTAAGCGCATAGAAATAAATGAGCGGACTGATAAAGATCAGACTGTCAATCCTGTCGAGCACCCCGCCGTGACCGGGCAGGATCCCCGAGGATTCTTTACTGTCCAGCTGCCGTTTGAAAAATGAGGCTATGACATCCCCTATCTGTCCCGCAATCCCAATCACAAAACCGACAACAACCGCATGATGAACCGGTAATTCCCGGAAAAAGATCTCCCGTGCAAGCAGAATGGCGCCGACCGCTCCGATAAGCCCCCCAATGCCTCCTTCCACTGTCTTTTTAGGGCTTACACGTGGAAAAAGCTGATGCCTGCCGAAAATCTTACCGGAGCAATATGCAATAGTATCAAGGAATGAAACACTGACGATCACGATCATTGCAAACTTTCCGCCTATATAATACCCTGACGAAAATGAAAATTCTCTCAATAGAATAAAACTCCCGAGAAAAAGCGATATATACAATGTCGAAACACATCTGAAAGAAATCTCTGCAAGTTTGTTCGGCCTATTCGTCACCGCAACGGAGGCAAGGAGGATGGTCAGATATATAATTAAAATTTCATAAATTCCTTCTTTACCATACAAATATAATCTGATCAGACAGGTTACTGTGAACAAAAAACCAAAAAGATCGAATTTCCGGAATCCCGCATGAGCGCCCATAGCCTGCATTTCATAGACAGACAGTACCGCCAGGAACGCTATAGGGACAAAAAAATACCATCCGCCTGCATATGCGCACAAAAGTATGATCGGGCCGCCGGTAAAACCGACAATCAGGCGGTTTCGAAGATTTTTGTTCCAGGTTAAGCTCAAACTCGGCCTTACAACTATTCAGAAGTTTTCAATAGAGAAGATAATGAAAATTTATTATAAAAACCGTATAAATTCAAATAAATTTCCGCCGAAGATCAAATATGTTTTCACTGCCGGAAGTCTTTAATTGTGAACACAAATCCGCAAACAGGCGTTTCTGGACGCGATGTACCTGAGTATTTTTATCTATCGGCTTTGTTCGCCGTTTTTCATCGAGCCGCACCATTACTGCGACCAGTTCCTGCAACGATACCGCTTCCCCGGACTCTTTATACCACACCCAGGCAGCGTGTATTGCCGCCCCCAGTGCAGCTCCCTCTCCCTCAACAGGGACTACTTCGGTCTCAAATATATCCGCTATTGTCTGGCACCAGCTTTCAGAGTGCGACAAACCTCCGGTCAGCCGTATCTCTCCGGGTTCGACCGACATTTTCAGAAATCCGTTGTACAAATTCAAAATGTGTCCTTCCAGCACTGCCCTGCACATAATCATCTTCGTAAATTCTTCCAGCTGAAACCCGAAATATAACGGTGAAGCATTCGGAATATCCGGCGTTCTTTCACCAGTGAACCAGGGGATAAGCAGTCTGCCGCCGTTCCCTGCAGGCGTCTTCCGAATGATACTATTAAATTCATCATGACCGATACTGTGCTGCTGCAGGACGCTGTTGTAACCATTTGCGAGATTTGAAACACACAACAGGGGGAGATAATTTCCCGTGCTGTCACAGAATGCGGCGATCTCTCCGGTCGGGTCGACATACGGCTTATCAGTAAAAGCATACGCGGTTCCGCTTGTGCCGAGACTCACTGTTACGGTACCATTTTCTACGTTTCCGGTACCGATAGCTCCGTACATGTTGTCGCCGCTGCCCGCATCGATCGAGCAATGGTGGGAAAATCCGTACTGCTGAATAAGAAACTCCGATATGGTCCCGATACTTTTGTCGGATGGTTTGACGGCTGGAAGTTTGGCTCGTAATCCGGGATCGATGGCGTCGATAACTTTTTGCGACCACTGCCGGGTTGCAGGATTCCATAATGCAGTACCGGACGTATCACCCGGTTCCATAACACAAATCCCGCCGTTCTCTGCGCCGGTGAGATACCAATTAATATAGTTATGGACCAAAAAGAGCGTTGCAGACCGTTCATAATGTTCCCGTTCATGGCGAACCATATGGAAAATCTTGGAAGCTGTATAACCTGTTCTCTGGCTGTTCCCGACTTCCGAGATCATAGCGCCATGCCCGCCGATCTTTTCTGTCAGCACGTCACATTCTTCTTGTGTCGAGAAATCATTCCAAAGTTTACTCCCCGGACGGCTTAGATTTCCACTTTTATCCAGGGCTACCAATCCATGCTGCTGGCCGGAAACAGAGATACTTCGTATGGCATTCTGTTGAATATCCGATGATTTGAGTCTGCTGAAGAGTACGTTCAGAGCGTCTATCCACATCCTTGGATCCGATTCGGCAACACCCTCTTCAAGCCCTTGCAGTACGCCGTCCCTGGTATTGTACCGGGGAAGGTCGTTGTCATAATTTACGGAATCGATGTACAGTACTTCTCCCTCTTCAGGTTCTATAATAGCAATTTTACATCCCTGTGTCGAGACATCTATCCCCGCAAATAATTTCTGGTCTTCCCGTTCCATGTTACCAATTCTCTATAAGGATCTCTTCCAGTCTGCCCCGGTTATTTGCAGGCTCGAGGTGGCAGGCGACAATCTCTTCATGCGGCAACCTGTTTAAACGATCTTTCATCTTCCTGAGGGCTTTTACATTGATTTCGACAGCTTTCATCACCGGCATGTTTTCAGGATTGATATCTATCCCGAAATATCCGTTATACCCGATCGCCCAGAGCGAATATAACAACGCTTCGCTTTCCTGAAAGTTGACGACGCCTATATTGTTGTCCTGGTCGTAGTTGCCGTCAGGCTGGCTGTTCCAGTGCGTGTGCGCTAATCTGCCTTCCATAGCTACAAGTGAAAAAGTGGCAGGAAGGATTTCATAACTCATTTTCACATGTCCCGTTTCGGGATTCAATCCGACAAGTGTATGCCCCAGCTCCAACAATTCCCGGTTTTCTTTGTTCGTAAGTTTTTTCTCAATACGTTGGGCAGCGAGAATCCCTTCCGCCGTTGTCCGGTATATGTTATTTGCCGCCGGCTCATATGCCTTCGGTTCAATAGCAATGCGGACACCGGGAACTTCGTCAATCGCCTCAGCCATCGCGGTCTCGAACAAGTCCCACATGTTCATATACGGTTTTCCGTGCAAATATTTGTACCCGTCCATACCGGGCCATGAAATTGCCATATCCACACCGGTCTTTTTAATAAGTTTCAGCCCCCCGACGGCAATTTCTTTCGCCTTCTTCCTGACAGATGAATCAGGATTTGACAGACTCCCGAATTCGAACTTTGTATCGAAAAAATGTGAAAACGGTACAGCGACAAGGCGGATTCCGGTCTCTTTTTCCAGTTGCTTGTAAAGATGCGCGTTATCTTCATTAAATTCAGCCGGGTAATGCGCCTCAATACCGGATACTCCAAATTTTTCCATTTCCGCCGCCATTTCGAGCCGCCCTGGTATCGAAGCTTCTTTCACAAACCGGTCATGGAAGCGACCGCCGCCCGGCGTAAAATACCAGACTCCTACCGATACGTTGATATTCAGGTCGCTTTGGAGATTTTTTAACATCACATCAGGATCGATCGCTTGCTTTTGAAACCGTATATCGTGCAAAGTATTGGACATAGTATCCTCTATAAAAGCGCCATCATGAACATTGATAACGGACAACTTATTTTTAGCTACAGGACGTTATAATTTAAGGAAGCGGATCGTAAAACACAATAAAATTACCATGGTATCAAAACAATAAGGAGTGCAGTACCATTTTCTATTTCAATAAGAGCGCCATAAGGCCAAAAACCATCCCGATCTTTAAGGATGCATTGATCCGGCGCATATGTCCGGATTCCTGTCTTTTCCAGGACATGCCAACAAGAACTACAATGGGTATGTCTACACCGGCAAGAACAACGAGTAAATATTTAATACTGTAATCAAAATTAACATAGGGGATAAAGGTTAGGAGAATGAGCGTGCCGAAAACCGCCGATGCGACCGATAGCGCCGCTGTATTTCCATATTTGGCGGGAAACGTGATAATCTTCTGCTGATTGTCTCCCTCACGGTCTTCAATATCTTTGAGAATTTCCCTGCCTAAATGATATGTCCCTGCAAGGACTGCAGGAATAACTGCATGGTGCATCCCCCCGCCCGCTGCGGCACCGAAGAGGAAGACAAATCCGGTAAGCAGCGCTATGAGAACGTTTCCGGCAAGCACAATGCGCTTTATCTTAAAATTATATGCCATTACAACAACAACAGCGGAGACGGCTATTGCCGCTGTTTGAATATTTATCAAGACACTTGCTCCCATTCCCGCGAGCAGCAATCCAGTGCCTGTATAGACCATCATTTTTCCGGAAATCAATCCTGCAGCATACGGTCTGACCGGTTTATTGATCACATCAATATCGTAATCAAAGTAATCGTTCCAGATATTTCCGCCTGCACAGATCAAAGCTGCTGCAAGACATGCCAGATATAAGCCGCTCCCGGCATTCAGGCCTGCACTGAAATAATAACCTATCCAGACAGACAGCGCTGAAAGAGCAGCATTAAGAGGGCGAATTTCCTGAAGAAGAGCTTTTAGTGCCATTGGGTTCAAATTAAAATGAATTTCTGACCGAGAAATGTACTTTTGCGTTACTAAATTCATCATTTGATCCTAATCCAAAATCGAATCCCACCATTCCAAGACGTGAGTCGACCCTGAATCCGAAACCGTATCCGAATCTATTCTGAGAATTTTTTCCCGGGTCCTGGAAGAGTCCGCCGTCGAAAAAGAGGAATACTCGCGATTCCCTGTTGTTTAGATGGCGAAGCTCTAAATTAAACCACGCGACTTTACTTGCGAGAAACTGTTTTTCCCGATACCCTCTTATCGAACTGCTTCCGCCCAGATACCAGCGCTCACTAACGGGAACGTCGCTTCCGGATGTCGTTGTCTGATTCCATGATCCATGCAGATAGGATACCACATTGCTTTTCAAAGGATATGCCAGCTCTAAATCGGCATTGATTTTTTTGTCTGATATAACATCGCCGCTTACTGTATTATCGCCGTTCTGGCTTCTGTTTTGATGCGTAACGCTTGTTGAATAATATACACCCTGCCTCGGGTTCAGTCTGTAATCGAGACTGTTGTAGGTTATTCCTGCAGAATACAGCGTGCTCGAACTATTGACAAGATCAAACAATAGCTTCCCCTGGTCTTCGGCAATAACCGATTCGGAACCTACCGATACGTGCGCCATAACCGAACTGTTCAATTGATAGCCCGCCCTCAGAGAGAAGGTACGTTTCACGTAACTCGAATCCTGAAAAGACTGTTCAAATTGCCCGTTAATCGAAAGAGGGATCCCGGCAATCCAGGGTTCTTCGTAAAAAACCCGCAGCTTTTGGGAAGACCTGTCAAGCCGCTGCCATTCACTTTGAAACTTTCTGCCCGAACCGAACATATTGCCAATATCCATCATGAACGTCCCCACATAGTACCCATTCTCTTTTGAAGACGACGGAACATAACCGACAAGACCGCTAAAATTATTTGATTTTCGTTCGGTAACCGCATAGCGGAGAATCGACTTTCCATTTTCCAGTTCAAACAATTCCGGTTCACTCACTTCGGACAGATAGGGTAATTTACCGATATATTCACGTGATCGCCCGACGTTTTTTTCACGAAATATATCTCCCACTGCTATCCTCCCTTCGCGAATTATAACATCAGGGCGGGTATATTCTATTCCGCTTACAACAATAGAATCAATTTCCACAAATTTGTTTTTCGCGACTTCAAATTCCAGATCCACAAAGTTTTTACTTAAATCATTACTTAATATAATATCTGTAACATTATTACTTATTATAGTATATGGATATCCATAGTCTTCATAAAACACCGCTATTTTTTCTACCGTATCATCAATTATTTCTTTGGTGAACCGTGTCTCCATTTTAGGAAGCGCCGCTTGAAGATCACGATTTTCATTATCGGTCACACCCGACAATACTACAGACCGTATCAGGAACAGGCTTCCTTCTTTAATCGATAGAGAAATTGAATAGTGATCATCGTGCTCCAGCCGTGCCATAGAATATGATTCAATTTCTGCAAACAGATACCCGGTGTCGTGATATGGTGACAGAAAAGCTGCCAGTTTATTATCGATATCCTGAAGCCTGTACGTACCGGGAATGACCAAAGCGCCTGCAGCAAACAGCTCGTTATTTGTAAATATTTCGTTTCCGGTCATTGTCACCGTTTGGATAACAACTATGTCATCCTGCGCATGCAATTCGGCAGTCCGGCCGCTGAAACATACAAGAGATACAGCCAGCAGAAAAGCGGTGTTAAAAGAGCATCTGGAGCTCTGCACGCATGTTGTGAAATGTTTTGTCATTTCTTTTTTTTCTGTTCCCAAAATATCGTAGCGACGTATTGAAATTCTGTGTTGTCCTGTAATCCACAATCAGAGACCACGCATAATTATTACCGGGCTGATTACCTTCGGCAAAATCAAAGGGCAGATAGTCTCCCTGATTTGACTGAACATGAAACCACTGAGCATCGCTGGTTATGCGTCCCGAATTCAAAAATCCTTTTTCAAGAACGGGCTTTATGGAAAAATAAGTGACTCTTGAAAATTCGCTGATACTGTCCTTTTGCTGAGCGCCAAGCGCCGTTAACGACATTCTCCAATGAATCTGCGGCCGTGCAGTCAGTGTAATATCACCCCTGACAGTCCGGATGTTATGGTTCAGTAAATCATTATTCAAAACGATTTTCATTAACCGGTCAATCTCCAATGTCGATTCAATGGTGGTTGTTTTATTGAGGCGGGAGCGGATCCGTAAAGAGTGCTCGAAGGAATCTCTTGATTCACTTCGCGCTATGAATTGATTGTTGTCCGTTTTTCTTACATTATTCCGAAGTCGTAAATTGAAAGATTCATTCTTTTCCCAGAAAAAGGTGTCCTGACTGATATTGATGAGGCGAAAAATTGGTCCCCCGCTCTCGGGCGCCGACGTGATGGGGTTTTCATCCCGTTCACTATTTTCATATCTCAGAATTGTGGTTGAACGAATAAATTTCAAACCCTGAAACGATGGGGATGTATTCTGCAATCGTGCGGGATCAAAATGCAGTGTGAATCCAACCTTTTTACGCTGTACGCTTACAAGATTATCGGTAGAGAAGGTTCTCAGTTCAATTGAGCCGTCCGGGTCCGGAATATATTCCTGGCTCCTTTCGTCGAAAGAATATGAGCCGTGTCCCTCATCGACAGAAAAATACACTTTTTCTTTTTGTGGCAGCTTTTCACGAGACATCTGAATATCCATTCTTGTTCTCAATGCACCTCTCAACAGTGAAGATTGTGTCTTTAAATCTGCCAAATTCGTCCGCAACTCCCCGCCTGTTTTATGGAAAGTCCGTGTTCTGCGGACAACATTCAATCGTGAAAAAAAGCGAGAGCCCTGTTTATATTCCAAAAACAATGATTTATTTTCAGATCTTGAAAACGGTTGTAGAATTCCCTGGTCATACTGTTCATCCTCACGTATTTGAAAAATACTGTAAAGTTTCAGATCTTTATTTCTATTGTACTGCAGCTTGCCTGCAATATCCTGGAAACCGAACCCCTGAGTTACTTGTTCGTTGTTCTTTTTTGATTCCTTTTCAAATATGACAGAGGGGGTGAAATTTTTTATGACATAGGAAATGGAACCTTTTTGTCTTATCCAGTCCTGCTTTATTCCGGTAGTTTCCCGTGAGATATTCTCAATCAGATATTCCATTTTCGGAAGAGCGTCAGTGTACATCCGGACCAGCGCCGACTGCCGGTCGGAACGGAATCCGTCACCCATTCTGAATGTTCCGGCCGATGGTTTTATCGAAATGAAAGGCGCCGGTTTGTAGTCGGCTTCGATCTCAAAAATATTTTCGCCCGATACAGTCTGCCGGTCCAGATCCCACCGTCTGTCAAATTCTACTTCGGTGGACCTGTCAACAGGCTTAAACTCATCGGTGGTCCTTCTGATTTTTGCGGTGACGGATGCACTCCCAAGAGAACTTCCTAAAATCTGTAACTGAGATGGCTGAATGCCAAGTTCAACGGCAAAAGCATCACCCTGGTTATCTCCGTCGTCTCTGGCTGAAAGAATGTTTTTATCCAGCATTGACACAGCATATTCCGTCGTAATATATACCGGGTTTTCGTCGTCCCGGTATCCGAGAGAAAAATTTGTAACCGTGTGCGATTTGGGAAGCGGCAATACAGCCGCAGGAGAATAACGGCCGTTATTTTCGCCGACGTATTTATATATGCCCAGTCGCTGAAATTCATACTCACCGTTTCCCTCTCCAACACTTGAAAACCGGACCTTGTATTCCGCAGAATCCGCATATTCGAAGTATTCTTCGCTACTGGTTGAGACCTTATTGTACGTGCCCTCTCCCGGCCCCACATACTCAATACTCTTTTCCGCTGCCAATATCGGGTTGTCTCCGGCATTGGAAATATTCGAGAGAACATTATGAGAGAACGATCCCGCTTGAGGATTTTCTTTATTATCACTCTCACGAATAAATGATGCACTGTAATTAAATCCTCTGTTCTGAACTTTCTTATTTATGCCAACCGAATAAAAACTCTTCTTAAAATTTCCATCACTGTAGTGGAAATCAACAACTATGCGGCTGTCCCCGGTAACAAGCCGGTTCCGGGTAAACGTGACCTGGGCAGAGGCATAATCTATAACATAATCATTATCTTCTCCGCGGGTCATAAGGGATCCGTCAACATAGACCTTTTCAGTTCCTGCAAGAACAATAATGAGCCGTTCGCCGTTTTCCCCCGTCAACAAATAAGGTCCCTGGTTTCCTTCAATTCCAAGAAAATGCATACTGTGGTACTGCCCTTCCGATGTTGCCACAGAAAAGGAAATATCATTGTTCACAACCGTGGAATTCATTGATACACCGGTCAGTTTTTTCGACACAGATGCGAATTGCCCCCTGTTTTGTTCTAAGTAAAAATCACCAAATCGCGACGAAACTCCGGGACCCTTTATGTCGATAAATACCTTGTCTATCTCGTTCAGAGTCCTGGTATTGCCTTCGGGCTGCAGGGGTACATTCTGGTCCGTAAGCACAGCCCTCAGTTCGTAATTCTTTCCCAATTTTCCTCGGATCTGCATGTTGAGACCTGACCTGAGTTCGATACCGGTATTCGATCCAAACGAAAATGACCTTGTCAGGCTGCCACTTTTGAACAATGAGGGCGCATCCCAGGTATCCGGGGGTTTATTCTCAACCGGAACTCCGCTACTCGTTTCGGTTTTTACCGTATCATTTCTAAGAAAAACCATAGCTCTCTTTGCAAATGAGGCGTTTTGTGTAAACGGCAAACTGTAGGCATGAATAATCAGGGAAGAGCCAATTTCAAGCGGGTGTGGTACAATAATGCGTTTTCTCTGCAGATCAAACTGGTAAGGAATTTCTTCTGTATAGTTTGCGTGAGAAACAAAGACGGTATCGACCGATAGTATAGCAGGATCAGTAATAAATACGCTGTCCCGCTCAATCACAGGAATCGTATACACTTTCAAATACGGACTTATTCGGTTCTCATGATTCAGTGCCTGAGCATAAATCTCTTTACTCAACAGGCTAAAAAAGAGCGCCAGCCAGAAAAAAAAAATTTGTGGCAAATGAGCGGGAATCAATCTCATATTATTTATAGGAAATAGCAAACACGGTTATCGAACCACTGTCCCGATCGAGAACATACAGCCTGCCCTGTGAATACGCCGCATCGACAGGAGCTTTGAATTGTGAATGGTGAACGAGAGTGACAAACCTCCCCGTAGAGTCATATACCGAAACCTTTCCGCTTCCTGTGTCACATATATATACATTACCCTCTTCATCCACATCAAATCCTGCGGGACTATCTAAATCACCTCTACCAATACTAAAATTATAATTGCCAAAGAAATCGTAGACCACGATCTCACCCATTACAGCATCTGAGACATATATGTTGTCGGTATCGGAAACAACGATTTTCACCGGCTGCATAAGGGCTCTACCGGAATCGTTGAAACCTCCGAAAGTGCCATTGAAAACCCCAGTTGGTGAAAATCGAAGTATTTTTTTATTTTCTCCTTCAACGATGAACAGTTCTCCTTGACGAGATCGTGCAATACTTACGGGATATTGAATGTCGTGCCGTTCTTCAGACACTGCCTTCAATGCGGGAGGGGCAACAAGATTTAAATTTCCATCGTATAAAAGAATTCTGTGGTTGTTTTTATCGGCCACATATACATGGAGAGCATCTTGTGCCCATATCGAGACCGGTTCGTCAAATTGTGTTGCATTCCAACCGAAACCACCTGCAAAATGAAGCAGGTTTCCCTCTTCGGAAAAGAACTGGACCCTATTATTACCGGTATCCGCTACATAAATTTTTCCGGACATACTGACCGACAGTCCCTGTGGCAGGTACAAAGCTCCCGGCTCCGAACCATTTCTGCTTATGATTTTTTCAATATGTATTTGGGGCTTCTGCCAGGAATGGGCTTGGACAGGTATAAGAATAAGAATTATGTATGATAGTACGGGGATTATTTTTCTACTCATCGTGCATTTGAACATAGCCTCACTCAAAAAAATCTTTCAAAGCTATTCAACCGTTTAAACTGAGTGTGCGTTCCGAATATAACATAACTTTATTTATACAGACAAGAATATTATTTATTTGATCCTGCAGAATTTCGTGAGGCCAATTGGTTGAAACCGTTTTAAAATAAAAAAGCCCCGATATGACCGGGGCTTTTTTAACAGACTATACAATCAGACCTGCATAACTTCTTTTTCTTTCAATTCAACAAGATCATCGATCTTTTTCACCTCTTCATCCGTTGCTTTCTGGCTGTTTTCCTGCGCCCTGTACAATTCGTCTTCGCGGATCTGTTTGATTTTCTGCATTTTCTTAAATTTGTCGTTTATTTCTCTTCTGATATTCCGAAGCGCAATCTTGCCCTCTTCACCAAAGTTCTTTACGAGTTTTACCAGCGCTTTCCTCCTCTCTTCCGTTAACTGAGGAATCGCTATCCGTATCAAAGAACCGTCGCTGGTTGGATTCAATCCAAGATCTGATTTCAATATTGCCTTTTCTATTGCCGGTATAACTGCCTTATCCCATGGCTGTACTGCAAGCAGACGGACTTCCGGAGTGCTGATACTTGCCAATTGATTCAAGGGCATTACCTGACCATAGCTTTCGACTTTTATAGAATCCAACAGGGCAACAGTAGCTTTCCCTGTCCTGATCTGGGCCATTTCTTTCTGAACATTATGCACCACTTTGTCCATTTTTTCCCGGGCAATTTTAATCTCTTCATCAATCACGATTCTTACCTCTCACGATTGTGCCAATTTTTTCCCCTTTGATAACTTTTAGAAGATTTCCAAGTTTGGTAAAATTAAAAACTATTACGGGAATATTATTATCCATTGAGAGAGTAATCGCAGTCGGGTCCATTACCTTGAGGCCCTTTTTAACGACATCCATGTAGGTGAGTTCATCAAAACGGAAGGCATTATTGTTCTTCACCGGGTCGGAATCGTACACACCATCCACTTTTGTCCCTTTTAATATAATATCGGCATCCAGTTCAACACCCCGCAATGCGGCGGCGGTATCGGTCGTAAAATTTGGATTTCCCGTACCGGCAGCAATTATGACTATTCTGTTTTTGTCAAGATGTCGAAGCGCTCTTCTTCGAATATATGGCTCCACAACCTGGTCAACATTTATAGCCGAACAGACTCTTGTATCGACATTGAGCCGTTCGAGTTGATCCTGAAATGCAATAGAGTTGATAATTGTGGAAAGCATGCCCATATTATCGCCGGTTATCCGCTCCATCCCCTGTGTGGCAGCTTCGAGCCCGCGAACAATATTACCGCCACCGACAATTATGCCGATCTGAACACCTAAATCATGAACTTCTTTAACTTCAAGAGCGACAGCGTGCATCACCTGCGGATCGATACCACAATGTTTTTCCCCGGCAAGCAGTTCACCGCTTATTTTTAAGATAACACGTTTATACCGTGCAGGAGACATAAGATTGATTGTTAGAAAAAACCACAAAGAGTACTGCAAAAGGAGGGAAAAGAATTAATTATCTTCTCCGAGTCGGTATCTTGAAAAACGTGATATTTGAACATTCTCACCTAATTTAGATATATAATCCACAAGGAGATCGTTCACGGTCAGACTGGAATCTTTGATGTATACCTGTTCAAGCAAACATACTTCTTTATAATATTTTTCTAATTTGCCTTGAGCGATTTTTTCGACAATAGTATCAGGTTTCTTCTCATTCCGCGCTTGTTCTTTGTATATTTCGAGTTCATGATTAATTAAATCATTATCAAGTTCTTCGCGGTCCACAACGAGGGGATTCGAAGCGGCAATTTGCATTGCCAATTCTTTTGCAAGGTCTTTAAAATCATCCGTCTTGGCGACGAAATCTGTTTCACAATTCAGCTCTACGAGCACACCCAGCTTGTTTCCTGGATGTATGTACGACTCCACGATACCTTCTTTAACCGATCTCCCCGCTCTTTTTTCAGATTTCGCCCGGCCTTTTGTACGAAGATTGTCTATCGCTTTATCAAGGTCTCCTCCAGCTTCAACAAGAGCGTTTTTGCAATCCATCATTCCGACACCGGTCTTTTCCCGCAGTTCTTTCACCAATGCTGCACTTATTTCAGCCATCCTATAATAACTCCTGATATATTATGCTATTTCCGGCGCTTCGGCCGGCACAGGTTCCTGTACCGATACTTCAAGAATGGCATCGGCGATAATCCTCGTGATCAACTCGATTGATTTATAAGAATCATCATTACCGGGTATGGGATACGTAATCCTGTCAGGATCACAATTAGTATCTACGATTGCAAAAATGGGTATATCCAACTTTTGCGCTTCATTGATAGCAATAAAATCCTTAACAATATCTGTCACAAATAATGCTCCTGGCAATTTGGTCATTTCGGAAATGCCGCTCAAAACTTTCAACAACTTTTCTTTTTTCTTCTCAATAGTAATGATCTCTTTCTTCGACAGTTTGTCATAAGTACCGTCAATTTCTTTTTTCTCTAAATTGTGTAAATGCCTGATATTTTTTTTAATAGTGCCGTAATTTGTGATTGTTCCGCCAAGCCAGCGTTCTTTCATATAAAATTGGCCGCATCGTTCAGCATGAAATTTAATAATTTCTTTTGCCTGCTTTTTTGTTCCGACAAACATGATCTTTTCACCCTGTTGCACTATTTTCTGGATTGCGTCACATGCTTCTTCAATACATTTTTGAGATTTTTTCAGATCGAGAATATAAATCCCATTTCTCTTCATAAATATATAGTTCCGCATTTTGGGATTCCATTTACGTGTCAAATGACCAAAATGAACCCCTGCACTTAATAAATCGTCAATTGAGACTCTCGGCATTTCTGTTTTAATCCCTCATATACTGTTAGGTTAACGTTTAGAGAACTGAAAGCGCGCACGTGCGCCTTTTTGTCCACATTTTTTACGCTCTACAATACGTGAATCTCGTGTAAGAAAACTTGTTTTCCGTAAAGATATTCTGAGTTCTTCATCAATTTTAGACAAAGCACGTGCAACAGCAAGCTGCATCGCTCCTGCCTGTCCGGACAAACCCCCTCCGTGTACATTCGCAAATATATCAAATTTGCCGTCCTGATCTACATGGCCCACCGGGCTCAAGGCGTGTGCCGTCAAAGAATCACGTTTAAAATAATCTTTGATATCACGTTTATTTACTTTGATGTCCCCTTTACCCGGTATGAGTCTAACACGGGCAATCGAGGCCTTTCTCCGTCCAGTTGCATCGTAGATGTCCATAAGTATCCTGGTTAATATTCAATCAAAAGTGTTTCGGGTTTTTGCGCGCTGTGCGGGTGATCCGGACCGGCGTACACTTTGAGTTTCTTTATCATCGAACGCCCGAGGTTATTATGCGGCAGCATTTTCCGAACGGCATTGTAGATAATAAATTCGGGATTCTTCCCCCTCATTTGCCGTAAAGTCGTAGTTCTGAGATGGCCCACATATCCGGTATGTTTGTAATATATTTTCTGGTTCTCTTTCATTCCGGTCAGCTTGATCTTTTCTGCATTCAGGACTATAATATAATCACCAACGTCACGGTGAGGCGAGAATATGGGTTTATGCTTTCCGAGTAATACCGAGGCGATTCGGCTCGATAACCTTCCCAGCACTTTGTCCCGGGCATCCACAACAAACCATTTCCTGTCGTCGTACTCACCCTTTACCGTATATGTCTTCAAAAGTCATGTCCTTTTTTCAAAAAGTTATAATGTAGTAATTTATTAATTTTTTGTCAATATTTATTATTTGTAAAAATATTAAATAGTGATATTAAGATTGAATTTGTGGGAATTGTAAAATTATAATACTTCTATGGGATAAGATATTATATATATTTCTTCTTGTTTAAATCTCTTTTCTAAATTTTCTTTATATTTTAACAACACTTCATTTGTCTTTTCTTTGAATGACAACATCAATTATATTTGATTGTTTCATCGGTCGCCAATTAGTATCACCTAGTAGCTTTAGTGTTTTCTAGTGAATACCAGAATCTGCCTTTATTAATAGTCCCCATTACTTTACCGCGCACATTTTTGCCAAGAAAACAGGAATTAGACGATTTTGAATAAGTTTATTGATTCTTCTTAAAGTCCGTCCCATCACTGTTTCAATACCAAGTTCTTGCTTCACCGATTTTGAATAAAAATCATCTTTTTTTACTGTCCATCGGTATCGATTTAAAATGCACAGATCGGCCCGGATATTTTCCTTAATTTCCGGTAGCGGCAGAAGGATAGATTGTAGCTGTTTTATTTCTCCATTAATAAGAAGCGTTCTTTTCTTCTGTAACCGTACAATAAATTGAACATCGAGACTTAATAACTTTTGGAACAGGCGCTTGTTGCTAAAACCACGGGCGAACAACCATATTCCTTTTTTTCCAATGTATTCGAATAGATTATCGAGAAAATCAAAAGTGGTTGAGTTAAGGTTTTTGAAATCTTTTGTCGTATGAGAAAATACGAGTGTCGTTAAGGGCAAAATTCTTCTCTTATCTACCCCTCCAAAGCAGCTTGTAACCAATAATGTCCTGAAATCAATTTATTTCCACCGTAAATTCTTCCTACTCCTTCAATCTTCTTCGAATCCGAATGTTCTATATGAGACATGTCTATTCCAATAGGAGTGTTATTCTTTATTTTTGATTTAATTGATTTAAATCGCTCTTTCTCAAGGTGATGTTTTTCCCAAGTACCGCTATTAAGTATCCGGTAATTCCTTTTTGCATCCACAATGAGTTGTTTACAATTACGTCTGCTCTTTGAAGTGATTTCACTTATCCTGGTAGAGCGGGAATTGATAATGCCTATAGTCACAGTTCCAATGTTTCTAACTGTTCGAGTATCAACATATTCTGATAATCGTTTTAGAACCGGACTTAAATTTTTTTGAATGGTTCTAAACACTTGTAAATTATTAGAATTATGAAGATTCATAAAAACCTCCTTTGGGAGGCCATGAAAAATATTGCTTGACTGACGATAATATTTTTAGTACAATACAAATACAAAATGGGGTTATGATTTCGTCAAGATTCCATGACCTCTTTTGGGGAGTTCCTTTTGGCTTGTCGGTCTGGGGAACTCCCAAGTTATTTGGGTGTTTAATTAGTAATGCGGCGGATTTTGGATTCGAACCCACGATGGTTGGTATGAGTAACCATGCCGAATTTGCAGTTCGGTGCATTCAGCCACTATGCTAATCCGCCGGTTGTAGACCTAAAGAACGACATCTTGACTTTGCAAGGGAGGGATGTCGTTCTTGTTTTATTCCTCTGTTATTTTCTTATACTCTGGATACGGTTTCGAATTTATTCTGATTATTTCCTTATTCTCTGTCATCCGTTTTAGATTTGCATGAGTCAGAGTTAATAAATCTTTTGCCGTAGATTTCAATTCTCCAGAATCTTTCATTTTTTCCAATTTGTCACGAATTTTAGCAGGCAGAAATTTTTTGTTTGGGTTTTCCTCGAAAATTCGTCTTATTGCTTGAGACACATTTAAAGAACCGTTTTTTAAACCATTTTCTGGTTCCGATGGAATAACTGACTGTTTTCCTTCCGAATGATTATCAATCATTTTATTCACATAACGGAGTTCACTTTGTAAACTCTCAATTTCATTTTCCAGTTCCTGCTTGACTCTCTCAAAAGATGATAGTATGCTATTATTACTCATGCTAATTTTCCCTTTCTTCTTATCTGTACCTATAAAGATAAGATAAGACAAGTAATAAGCAAGATAATTTTTTAATTAATCGAATATTCTTATAATTGTGACAGGTGTGATTTTCGGAAGCCAGAAAAGATGTGGTCAAACTCCAGTTATTATATGTTTCATTATTTGAAATACCAGAATCTGCCTTTATTAATAGTCCCCATTACTTTACCGCGCACATTTTTGCCAAGAAAACAGGAATTAGACGATTTTGAATAAAAATCATCTTTTTTTACTGTCCATTGAATATCGGGATTTAAAATGCACAGATCGGCCCGGATATTTTCCTTAATTTCCGGTAGCGGCAGATGCAGTATGTTTCTGGGATTAATGACACACAGATCAACAAGGTCCTCGATCCCTTTGAAATTATGTTTGTCGACAAGTTCACTGAAATACACACCGACAGCGGTTTCCAGCCCTGTCACACCGAAAGCAGCTTTATCAAACGCGCCCTCTTTGTCGTCAATGACGTGAGGCGCATGATCTGTGGCGATCGCGTCGATAGTACCATCTTTAAGCCCTTGAATGACAGCGGACCGGTCTTCTTCGCTCCGCAGCGGAGGATTCATTTTAAAATTCGGATCGTACGATTCAACGCATTGATCCGTAAGGCTGAAGTGGTGGGGTGTAGCTTCTGTAGTTACGTTCAACCCTTTGTCCTTTGCCATTCTAACCAATTCAATTGATTTTGCGCTGCTAATATGCTGAATATGGATCTGCCCTCCAACATATTCCGCCAGTTGAATATCTCTGGAAACGATAATATCTTCCGCGATGGTGGGCATTCCTGTAAGTCCGAGCTTTGTCGAATAATAACTTTCATTCATGGATGCATTTTCTGTCAAACCCATGTCCTGAGCATGCTCGATAACAGGGATATTGAACTTTTTCGAATATTCCAGCGCACGACGCATTATACCGCTGTCCTGCACCGGCAGCCCGTCATCCGTAATACCGACTATCCCGGCATTGAACATATAACCTATTTCCGAAAGTTCTTTACCATCGGAGTTTTTCGAGATAGCTCCAAGCGGATATACTTCAACAAGCAGATCGTGTGCCTGCTCTTTTACAAACCTGACAACTTCCTGATTATCAATAACAGGCTTTGTATTCGGCATACAGCAAACTGCTGTAAAGCCGCCCGATGCTGCAGCGGCACATCCGGTTTTAATAGTTTCCCGCTCTTCCTGACCGGGTTCCCTGAGATGAACATGAATGTCGATAAGACCCGGCAGGATAGTGCAGCCGTCAATGGCAATAACTTCTGCACCCTGGGGTTCGGGACCAATGTTCCCGATTTTTTCTATAAACCCGTCCTTTAAAAGAAGGTCTGCTTTATATGATGCTCGCTTTTGAAAATTCCAGACGCTGCCGTTCTGCAACAGCAGGTAGCCGCGGTGCTCCTTATCAAGAAATTGTTTCGACATAGCGTGTCCTGTTATTGATTTTCTCTTCCACTTAATAAATACAACACTGCCATTCTTACAGCCACTCCATTTGATACCTGGTCCAGGATTATCGAATATTCTCCATCGGCGACATCCGTGTCGATTTCTATTCCTCTGTTGACAGGACCAGGATGCATTATAATCCAGTCTTTATCCACTGTATTCAAACGTTCTCTTGTTATGCCAAACAGGTCACGGTATTCGCGCACCGATGGAAAGAGACCTTTCGTTTGCCTTTCGAGTTGAATACGCAGGACGTTCACAACATCGGCAAAGTGCAGCGCTTCATCGAGATCACAAAAAACCCTGATACCTAACTGGTCAATATCTCTCGGTATCAGGGTCGGAGGACCACAAACGGCGACATTTGCGCCAAGACTGACAAGTCCGTAAATATTCGAGATAGCTACTCTGCTGTGTGCTATGTCCCCTACAATACACACATTAAGTCCTTGGATATCTCCCGCTTTTTCTCTCAGACTGTACATATCGAGCAGTGCCTGAGTCGGATGTTCATGTGCTCCGTCGCCTGCGTTTATGACAGACGCATTTAAAATCCTCGACAAAAAAATGGGGACACCGGGAGATGGATGGCGGATAACAACCATATCTATCTTCAGAGCTTCAATGCTTTGCGCGGCATCTCTCAGTGATTCACCTTTTTTTAAACTGCTCGTATTTGCAGCAATACCGACCGTATCCGCAGACAGTCTTTTTTCTGCAAACTCGAATGATATTCTCGTTCTTGTCGACGGCTCAAAAAACAGATTTACAACCGTAACCCCGTTCAAGGCCGGCACTTTTTTTATCGGACGTTCCAGCACTTCCCGGAACGAATGAGCGGTATCGAGAATATGCAGGATCTCTTCCTTAGAATAATCTTCCAGTCCGAGGAGGTGTTTTCTTGCAAACAATCTTCTGTTTTTTGCCATGTGCTCATTGCATTTTAGCAAATTCTCTTCAATTTCCATACGACACACTCCATCCTCACCATCTTCTTCTGCAACAAGCTCATTCATCTCTTCATTCGGTTTCATTGTAAAATCTTTTCCCGCAACAATTGAATAAACATTTTTTTGTGGGCGATGAGGGACTTGAACCCACGACTTCTGGTATGTGAAACCAGCACTCTAACCAGCTGAGCTAATCGCCCGATACATTATTCATTCGTCAACAAATCGCCATACAATTCGGGACGGCGGTTTTCAAAAAGACTGTTATATTCTGTGAATGATTTATTCCGGGCTTCCTCCGGGTCTATGTCGACAACATGAAAAACCTCATCTTCCTCCGAAGCTTCTGCAAGCACGGAACCCCGAACTCCGGTTACCTGGCTTTTCCCCGTGAACGTTAACGGGTTTTTTCCTCCCCGTTCTTCTCTGCCGGTCCTGTTCGCCGTTATTGTAAATATATTATTTTCTATAGATCTTGTCCTCATGGCAGATTGACAGTACGGCTTCACAAGGTTAGAAGGATGCAAGACAAGATCAGCGCCGGACAATGCAAGCGAACGGATCAATTCCGGAAAAATCCAATCGAAGCATATTATCATTCCGACCATTGCTCCATTGATATCAACTATTTCCGGAAGCTCATCCCCCTTCGAAAACCAGACCGTTTCTTCATAAAACAAATGCAATTTCCGGTACTTCGTGATTAATCCGTTCGGTCCCGCCAGCAGCGCCGAATTGTAGTATCTGTCTCCTGCTTTTTCAGCTATCCCGGCGGCAATATAAGCGTTTTTCCTCCGTGCGATCCGGAGCAGGCGTTGTGTGGCGGGTCCATCAGGCACCGTTTCGGCAAGCTCTTGTACTTCCTGTCGAGAGATAAACTGATAACCGCTTGTACAAAGTTCGGGAAGAACAACCAGATCAAAGTGATTTGCCATGAGCGCTTCTTCAATTTTGTCCAGGTTCTCCGTTACCGCACCGAACTGCGGCTTAAATTGATAAAAACCAACTATCATAATATTTAAAATAGTATTCCGGCAAATGCGGCGTGAGGCTCAAATACGGTATTTGTTAAGATCATCTTCCAAAAAAGGGGCGACAGAGAATATTTGGGGTGATTCGGATCCTATCTTTCCTACCCACCATTTTATTTCAACAGTTCGGTCGTTTTTTGCTTTACTGTATCGCGCTGCAACTCTTCCCGCGAACATCTTACCCGATTCCGTAAAATTTCCAAGCAAAAACGCATACGTGCTGCTGAACCCATTCACGGTAAAAACAGGTACTGACCTGCCACAAAAGGATGTGAGAGTCTTATTTTCTTTTTCAGTTCTACCAGATATTATTTTTGTTCCATCTTCCAATCGGAAATGGCGGCCATATTTTAGCCGGGCAATATCTTTCATACTATCTTCACCGTTCGCAAATGCATCATTGAGCCGCCTGGAGAACGATTCGTCGGCAAGCATACAGCCACCCGCCGGTGACGGGTATTCAGTGATTTTAAATTGTTCTGCGAGATCCATTTGACTTTTTCTACTCCGTCCCTGAATGCTGTACAATTTATCCCTGTTGATCTTCCCTTCTTTTTCAGGAAGCGTCTGTTTCATGAGTTTCGCGGAAAGCGGACGCAGAAGTCGTCCTTCCAGCCCGGATTCTTTTTCAATGGAATTCAGCGCCCTATTATGCTGCGACATTGGCCGCTGACCGAGAACTTCGCCCGTAAAAACAACATCGGCCCCTATCTCGTCCATAACCTTTCTCGCTTTTTTAAGCATATAAATTCTGCAATCGATACAGATGTTCATATTTTTCCCGTAACCGTGGACCGGAGCTTTCACTAACGAAATATAATCCTTACCTGCATATTCCCGTCGAAAATCTATGTTCTGACCGGTATGCTTATGTGTTGTTGTGCACTTACTGTCGCCACTGCAGTTGCAGAACGGCGTTTCTATATTTAAAGCGGTCACATCGTAACCCTGCTCCGACATCACCCGCACGGCAAGCGTACTGTCAAGCCCGCCGGAGAGCAGTCCTACAGCTCGTTTTCTTCCATTTTTACCAGATTTTTTTGTCATAGGACATAAATATTTTAATGCTGTTAAGTTCTATTCTCGTTATAAAACCAAGGTCCGGTTAACCGGATCGAAAATGAATTCTACAATTTTAACAAATTTTGAAAATAATTGCAACTATTATTTCTCTTGACTCAGGAGTATAAATCTCTTAATTTCAATCACCCGAACAACGTTTTTAAAGATAATCATATATGAATACTATTGAATAATTATGGACAATGTATCTGAAAATACGCCATTCCACTACCCAATCTCCGGCGAATTGGATCTTCACACGTTCCATCCTTCCGATGTCCGGTCTCTCGTCGATGAATATATACAGGCCTGTCATCAGAAAAAACTAAAAACCATCCGGGTCATACACGGCAAAGGGAAAAGCGTACTAAAACATTCAGTCCACAAGCTCCTGAAAGATCATCCGCTTGTTACTGAGTTTCAAGATGCACGTCCCGAATCCGGCGGCT
This sequence comes from bacterium, assembly GCA_965240425.1. Lineage (GTDB taxonomy): Bacteria > SM23-31 > SM23-31 > SM23-31 > SM23-31 > CBDFMG01. The sequence continues at coordinate 3,172,849 of OZ251221.1, read as the reverse complement.
GGGGCGCAACATTAGTCAGATTAAAGTATTAAAGATTACGCTTTGCGCCATTTTACACCTGGTTTTTATTATATCAAAAACCCCCGGCACTTTTCCGTACCGGGGGTTTTGAATTCTATTCTCATAATTCCGATTTTTATCTTCTCACACCTCGACGGGAGATTACTTTTGATCTTCCTACGGGTGAACGTCCCGCTGATGGAGAAATAGAAGGCCGTGATACGTGACCGATCCGTTTCACAGTACGATTAATCCCGACAAGACCGGGACTGGAATTCCGACCTTGTACTGACTTATCCGGTTGCCGGTTGTAAGATATGTTCGAATAATGATTTGAATTCCTCTTCGCAGACTTCCTTGTTACTGTCCGTTTTCCTGAAGACCTGTTCCCTTTCGAAGAAGACCGGCTTGTCGATCTCCGGGTAACCGACTTCCCCGCGGATGATCTTGAAGATCTTGAAGAAGATGATCTTGATTGGGTTACTCTCTTTGTCCGGGATGCTCGTGAGTTATTTGAAACCGAAGAATTACCATTTTTAGATGTTGACCGGGTCACAGAGCGTTTATTTGTACCGGATTCTCCCCCTGCTTTTCGAGCTGTACCACTTTTCGAAAGAACCATTGAGCCGGCACTACCAATACCCAGACCTGAGCCGCTTCTTCGCGTTACCACCCTCGATCCGGTATAACTTCCCCGTTTAGTAAATTCTCGCTTTTTCTGTACATTGAACGCAGAAACGTAATCAGGGTAATACCCCCCGATATAATACGGATAACCTAAGAATCCGGAGTAGCCGTATCCTTGTCTTCCATAGAACCCAAACGGTCTGTAATATGAATATGAAGAATATAGAAAAGGATCGTAAAGAAATCCAAAATTTATACCGAACCGGAAGGGGCTGTAGTAAGGATCATAATACCCATAGGGACCCCAGTAACCAAAGGGGTCGTAATAGCTGTGTCTCAAGTAGTGCGGCTGATAATGATGTCCATAATTATAAAAATGGACATCGCCGGCATCCTCATACTCTTCATCTGCATATTCTTCATTTTCATACTCTTCGTTTTCATACTCAGACCCGGACCGCATCTCCGGCGGAGGCATTAGTGCAGTATAACAGCCACTTAATACAAAAGCTATTGACGCAAAGGCCATGAGCATAAATAACACTGGTTTTTTGGTATTCATGATTTTTCCTCGACAGTATGTTGTCGCCTTTTCCTACCTGTTTTTTATACCGTTGAAAATTAAAAAAGATTCAAAATAAGTATTGTTTATTAAATACATTGAGAGCTTTTTTACCTTATAGCAGGTATACATAATTTTTTCTATCTCTATTATGATACAGTCTGTTAAACGATTTTATTCCATAAATTTCTATAGAGTATCCGTATTATTTTATCTACGTGTTGACAGTTTATATTTAATAGATTTCTTTGTATGTTTTTTCAATCCGCAGATTTTGCTCTTTACGCGATATCTTGAGCACAGCGTCTGAACCGATAATAAATTTTTTTCCACACGAATTAACTATCTATTTCCCGATCGCTATTCAGCGCTTTTAGAAGTTGGTAAAACGTATTGACGGGAAAACCTACGACATTAAAATAACAACCGTTTATACCTTGTATGAATTGTGAAGCCAAGCCCTGTATCGCATAGCCGCCCGCTTTATCGCAGTATTCCTTCGTATTCACATACCATTCGATCTCCTCGTGAGTCATATTGGAGAACATTACATCGGTCACACCAGCATCAGACATGCTGAGGCCGGAAGCACAATCCGACAGGCATAATCCGGTATAAACCTGATGTGTAGTTCCCTGAAGCATCGAAATCATTCTTTCCGCATCTTCATGGTCTATCGGTTTTTCCAGTATCTGTCCATGACTGTATACAATTGTATCCGCAGTAATTATCAAACCATTTTTAAATCTTGAAACAGGTTCTTTTGCTTTCATTTCGGCTTGAGTGATAACAAATTCGGAAGGCTGTAAATTAAGGGAATTATTGATTGTCGAGACTCTTTCGTAAGTTTCATACGATAGTCCCAAATTTGAAAGAATTGCCCGGCGGCGGGGTGACCGGGATGCTAAAATTATCGGATTAAATGCTGATAGTAAGCGCTCCATCAATATAATCTATCTTTACATGAATGCCCTGATAAGGAAATAGTGTATTAACAACAAAATATGGTAATTTAAAATGAATAATGCACGCTTTTCATTGTGTTACAGTAACCTGGCGCACTCGAACGACAAATTATGCTCATTTATTTGTTGAATTTCTTCTATGTTATTACAATATTGTAACGAATTATTGAATACGACAAAAATATAGTTCCAATATACCGTAGAAACAAATCATTGTCAACCGCCCTAAAAATTGACGATTGGGATTGAAACAGCTTTCAAGTGTTAATTTTCATGAAGCGGGGAACATTTCCGGTGTTTAACAGTATGAACACAAGGATTCTTTTAAATTTATATTTCTCTTGCTAAATCGTGAACAATACATGATTTGTAGATGAAAGGGATGAATGTATGAATCGTCATCGATATTTAATAATTGGACTTGGTATAATTATTGTGCTTTCCGTGGTCTTTTTCAGTTTTCGTATTTTCAATACATTCGATTCGCATGCCGATTTATATATGAAGACAAAGATATTCACGGAAACGTTAGTACACATTGCCGACGAATATGTCGATGATATTGATTCTGATTTTCTGGTTGATAAAGCGATCAATGCAATGATTGAAGAGCTTGATCCGCATAGCAATTATGTTCCCGCAAATGCATATGGAAGGATGACTGACCAATTCATGGGTTATCAGGGAATAGGGATCACGTTTAAAATGGTTGACGACAAGATTACCGTTATGCGGGTACTCCGTAACGGTCCCGCTGAACGTGCGGGTATTCAGCTGGGAGACCACATTATTAAGATTGAAAATGATGATGTTCTCGGCATAGAGCAGGATGTTGTGCCTACTCTGCTCAAGGGACCCATAGGCACAACAGTTTCAGTGACCATCGAGCGTCCCGGCCTCAATGAGCAATTTGACGTTATTATTACAAGAGGTCAGGCATTTTTAGAATCAATAAGATATTACTTTATGATCGACGACACTACGGGGTATGTCCAGCTTGAAAGATTCTCGCGGACATCCAACCAGGAATTGCAGCGGGTATTGCGCCGTTTAGAAGGCCAGGGGATGAAAAGACTCGTATTCGATCTTCGGAATAATACCGGCGGACTGCTTCCTCAGGCGCTTGAAGTTTCCGATAGTTTTTTAGATGGGAATAAACTTATTGTAAAAACTGTCGGCAGACATCCGACTGCGAATTCCGAATTCAATTCGACAGATAGCCCGACAGATGTCAGAATTCCAATGATAGTCCTTATCAATGAACGTTCCGCAAGCGCTTCGGAAATTGCTTCCGGCGCGCTCCAGGACTGGGACAGGGCGCTTATTCTCGGAAAAACATCATTTGGGAAAGGACTTGTTCAATCTCAAATCCAATTCGATGATAAGTCTGCCCTATTGTTAACGATCGGTAGATGGTATACTCCGCTTGGAAGATTGATACAGAAAGAATATGACAATAAATCACGGCAGCAATACCGGAGCGATGCCACAGATGATTCTCTCAATTCTGCCCGTATTGCCAGCGAAGACCGTCCAACGTTTACTTCCCCACAAGGAAGAATGGTGTATGGCGGTGGCGGTATAACTCCGGATCATGAGTTTGATTCCGATATATCGGCTTCGGAGTTTGTTTTCAGAATCCGTTCTTTACCGAACAGGGATCCAATATTCAACTTTTCCCAAATTTATGCTTTGGAACACCAGAATACCTGGGACAACGTAGATACTTTTCTTGAAGAATTCACTTTCATTAATGACGACATCGAGCGGTTTAAGTCTTTCCTGGCGGATGGGGATTTTGAATATACCGAGGAGGATTTCACTGAAGAAGTGATTCGTGAATTGGAATTATGGGTCAGGGTGCAGACCGGGGAATTTCTCTGGGGAGATGAAGGTAGAATTAAATCTTTTTCTGTGATCGATAATGTGTTGTGGAATTCATTAGAATATTTTCCGGAAGCAGAAAATCTTATCAATAACTGATGTAAACATTAATTCTAATCAAAAGGGAAGTCAGGAGTCTTCGCTTATTTAATGAAATAATCATATGTTGAACCGAAAATGTATCACATCTCCTTCCTGAACGATGTACTCTTTCCCTTCAAGCTTGTAACTGCCGTGCTCTTTGCAGTGAGCAATATTTCCGTATTTGATCAGGTCGGAATAGGATACTACTTCTGCCCGTATAAATCCCCGTTCCAAATCAGTATGAATAACCCCTGCCGCTTTTTTTGCAGATGTGTCCTTCGGGATAATCCAACTTTGTGCGATTTCTTCCGATGCCGTTAAGAATCTCATTAACTGCAGTGTGTTCATGAGCAATTGCGTAATCCTTCTTTGTGCCGGCTCTTCAATTTGGAGTTCTTTTCGGAACTCCTCCTGCTCTTTTTCGGAAAGACCGGGTAATTCAACTTCAGTAAGAGCGCAAACCGCTTCAAAAGTGCTTTTCTGAGCCGGGAATTGATTCTCGCAACGTTCAATCCATTTTTTACTGTTGCTTATTTCCGATTCATCAATATTTATGACCGTAATTCGTGGTTTCAAGGTAATAAATTGAAAACCACGAAGCATTTTTTCACCATTTGCGTCCAGATCAAGCGCGATGAGCGGCTTCTCTTCCTCTAAATGTTCCTTGCATTTTTGCAGTAATTCCGGCTCTCCATGTTGGTAGAAATCATGTATTTTGTGCTTCATTTTTTCTATTCGCTCGAGGCGGTTTTCGACAATTGACAGGTCAATTAGTATCAACTCCGTATCCAGCATATTTTTCTCATAAAGCGGGTCGGGCCCTCCTTCATCGAACGGTACTGCAGGATTTGAAAATTGTCTTACTATATGAACGAGTGCATCAAAATTTTTAATCTTTTCTAGTAACTGCGCAGTATCCGATCTCATTGAATTCTTACTACTCTGGATGGGCGCCAGGTCGGTGATCTCCAGGGAAGGATTTACAAGTTTATTACCTCCATACACTTTCTGTAAATTCTTCAACCGCTCATCCGGAATCGTCATTACCCCCTGCCGTTCCCCGGTAGCAGCACCGTATGCGGATGACAGAGAGGATTGGCCGGTTAAAATATCAAAAAGTGTTGATTTTCCGGCATTTTTCAATCCAAATATACCTATTTGCATTTGTGAAGCTTCTCCAGTAACATCTCACGTTCTACCCTGTATTTGAATGCTTTTCTTTCGTTTATAAATATAACCGGTATCTGTTCTTTCAACTGTTCAAAAAGAGCAGGACTCTTTGTGATATCAATTTCCGTAAAATGAAACGGAATTTCACGAGATGCGGATTCCAGAATTTCCTTTGCCGTTTCACACAATGAGCATTCTGCTTTTGTATAGAGGGTAACAAATGGAATAATATTACTACTCATTTTTTAACAGCATTTTTTAAATTTGATAGTTTCAAGGAAGGCGCTGCGGAAAAATTAATAGTATCCTGCCCGAATTCGGCGATCTTTCTGAACCCGGTATATGCTATCATGGCAGCATTATCCGTGCAATATTGAGAGGATGGAATGCACAGTGAGATCCCGTTCGAATCCGCACGTGATGCTAATGTAGATTGTAGTGCTCTGTTGGCGGCAACCCCACCGCCAACCGCTATAGTCGGGATATTAAATTCCAGAGCGGCACGGATTGTTTTTTCTGCAAGCGTTTCAATAGCCGCCTCCTGAAAACTGGCTGCTATATCCGCTAAATGAGCACCCCGTTCGTCCAGTGAAAGGCCGTTCAGAAAATACAAAACTGCTGTTTTCAATCCACTGTAACTAAAGTTATAAGAATTGTCTTTCAGTGCAGGACGGGGAAACCGGTAATATTCAGTATCACCTTCTTTACTCAAAGTGTCGATAGCAGGGCCTCCGGGATAGGCCAATCCGAGCATTGTTGCCGTTTTATCAAAAGCTTCTCCAACGGCGTCATCAAGGGTCTGTCCCAATAACTCGTACTCTCCAAATTCCCGTACAAGCCAGAGCTGAGTGTGCCCGCCGGACACTATCAATCCGATGAAAGGAGTTGAAAGAGCCGGATATTCAAATATAGACGACCACAAATGCGCCTCAATATGGTCCACACCGACCACTGGTATATTTCGGGCAAAAGCAGCAGCTTTTGCATATGATATCCCGACCAAAAGCGAACCGGCAAGTCCAGGCCCACAGGTAACCGCTATGCCTTCGACTTTATCCCAGGAATAACCGGTAGTAGAAAAAACCTTATTTACAACGGGTACTATATTGTGCAGATGTTCTCTCGAAGCAAGCTCTGGAACTACTCCGCCAAATTCATCATGTACGGTTTGGGCACGTGTCACATTTCCAAGCAATATTTTTCCGTCATAAAGTGCCGCGGAAGTTTCGTCGCATGAAGTCTCAATTCCGAGAATAAGCATGTTTACCGCATTGTACTTTTAATATCTTCAGCGGTTAATGTACTTCGACAGTAACATTCAGAGGGGTTATATCATGGTCGAGAATTTTTCCCGGCCATTCGAGGCTTACCTGTGCATAATATTCTCCTCCACGGACCCAGCTTCTGTCAAATACTACCGTAGGAGTAAAATCATCTTCGGTAAGTTCTTTAATATACTCTACGCCGCCGGTTACTCTTAGTGATACTGTTGAGGGTCGAAATTCTATCAGATAAGATGAGGGATTGCGAATCACTATGATGGGCACATTGTCAAGGACCATCTCACCGATCTTTTGGATATTTGCCGTTGCGTTCACTGATTTTTGAGAATATACAACCTGTCGATTATCCGGATATTCTAAATCTATTTCTTCCGAAAACTCTTCATCTTCCACGGTCAGGATTACTGTCGGAATATCTGCGATCTCACGAAGTTCCCGTCGCGGTCCTGAGACAGTAACAGAATCGGGCCGGAAAAGAATATCGCCGACCTGGATATATCCTTCGGTTACCGAGAAGGCAATGTTTCTGTCACTTACCGAAACACGTACCGAATCGAGAAAATCAAGCTCAACAATGATATTTTCCGGATAAACGATATTGTTTACGACAATTGCATCCTCAAAACCTCTCGGAACCTCAATCCATGACAAATAATTTGCAAGAGTAAGATTGAAATAACTCGTAATTGTTTCTAAATCGAGGTTAAATCGCAGATCGGATTTCCAGAATAAATGGAGCCACATCAGATCGACCCCCCGTCCGGAGATATTAAGAGTAATTGTCTCGGGCAGCAGAGAAGCTACGGTTTTCCCCTGTTGTATATTGATCGGCACAATGAGACATTCAATTTCGTCTGAATATGTTTCATTGAGAGCAACGTATAACCATAGAAGACCGGCAAGCGCCACGGTCCCAATCCTCAAACGGAGAATTGAATGCTTCTTTTTAAATAGGGAAATCTTCATGCCCGGCAGCAGAAGCTATTAATGATTTTCTATTCCAGGAGTTACTGTAACGTATAATTGTTAATAAGAGATTTAACGGATACTGTACAATCCATATATTTGGCTGTGTAAGATACCTACTTTTTAGAATGACTGATTTCCTTGCCGATACTGATTTCACCGTTATCAATTCTAAGATGGAATCCGCAATCGGGATTTATGCAAACCCAGGCTTTGTATTTTATCGTTGCACCATCACGGCCGTAATCCGATAGCGGAACAAGGACACCTTGCGAACATTTCATACATTCAGGATGATCTCTTCCCATGATTTTCTCCCATCATTCGTATACACTTCCCGGCTCATTTTCATCTGAATTTCTGCCAATTATCAGTTAATCGACAGAAGAATAATCAGGTCAATGTGCCGTTAAATAGAAATTATAAATGTACATAATCAATACAAGCAATGCAATTTATTTATGTTAGAAAGATTTCGAACGGTAATTATGGATTGGACCAGCGTACAATTAAAACGTTACTTGAGCATACAGCTATTACTTATTAAATAATAATATGTTATAAATTATTAACGATGTATCGAATTGAGAAACTCAGTTTTCGGTTTTTGTATTGACTGCTGCAAGTACAATTCGTCCGGCGGCGGCGAAAAACAGTACCCCGCCCATGACAATATTCGGAATTATCCAAAGATATCCGCGGTAATATTTTCTAAAGAACTTTAAAAAAGACCTGTGAGACGATATAACCATTCGTACGGGCATCTGGCGGACGCTGTAACCCGGTTCGTGCGTTATCATTGCAGACGGTAAAAAATACGATTTTTTCCCTGCAATGCTATAACGTTTGCACCAATCCACATCACTGAAGAACATGTGAAATTGCTCATCAAAATATCCAACTTCTTCAAAATCTTTTCTCCTTGTCACAATACAGGCGCCCATCGGTTGGTCGACCGTTCTTGCTGAGGAATGATTAAAATTCCCCATTTTCCAACCGTTAAAGATTTCACTTTTCGGGAATAAATGATTTAATCCGCATAGATATGGCAAAAGGGATAAATGATTTGGGAATCTCCTGCAGGAAGGAACGACGGATCCGTCATCAGCGACATGCCGGGGCGCTACAATGCCGACATCGTTATGTTCACGTAAATAGAGTGTTGTAGCCGCAAAAAAATCCGCATGAATCACCGTATCGGGATTCAGCAAGACCACAAATTCACCTTTTGATCCCGACAGTCCCTGATTCACCGCCCTGGTAAAACCGAGATTAAATAAATTCTCGATAATTATTATCTCACAAAAATCCCTGCATTTGACTGATCGCGCGACCGGTACGGTCTTGTCATTTGAGGCATTGTCGATAATTATTATTTCTCCGGTATAATCACCCATATCTTGCACTATAGATTCAAGACACTTTTGAATCACGTGCTCATTATTAAATGTTACAATAATACAGGATATATCAGTCATAGTTAAAGGACAATAAGCTCTCTTGGGACGTCGGTTAAATTTGTTACACCTTCATTGCCGATCATAACGAGCTCTTCTATTCTGATCCCAAACCGGCCGGGGATATAAATACCCGGTTCAATGGTAAATATTTGCATAGTTTCGACCGGATCGGAAACAGCAGAAGATATTTTTGGAAATGCATGCACTGTTAATCCTACACCATGGCCCAACGCATGCCTAAAATTATTACCGTAACCGTTTTTCTTAATGAAAGAACGTGCGGCGAAATCAATTGCTTTCGCCTCGATACCTGCCCGCACAACCGAAAGGGCGCGGTCTAAAGCGCTATTCACGATCGAATAGACTTTCAGAAACTCTTTATCCGCCTTCCCCAATACAACGACCCTTGAAAAATCGGAGCAGTAACCGTTATATACGGCGCCAAAATCGAGTTGAATACTGTCTCCGTGACCAAGTTGTTTTACTCCGGGAGTCCCGTGCGGCAATGCAGAATGTTCACCAAAAAGTACAATAGGTTCAAATGCAACACCATCTCCGCCATTTTTCCTGATTCTGAAAGTGATCTCGGCAGCAATATCCGATTCGGACACTCCTTCGTTCAGCAGGCCCAGAATTTCATGATAGACTCGAATGGTGATCGCAGACGCTTTTTGAATATTTTTTATTTCATCAAAAGATTTTATTGCAGCGATCTTTTCTATTTCTTCTGTCAATGGAATGAACGTAATACCGTCAAGTATATCCGTTACCTTGCGATAATTATCGAAAGTAAGATGTTCAGGTTCAAACCCTACTTTTTGAACGGATCCTATTTGAGGGATTGCCGGGAGGGAATCAAATAATGATTTCTTTGCTATAACAGTTGTGTCGGCATGAATTTCCTGTGCAGCCTGATCTTCATAGCGGAAATCGGTTATAAATGTTACAGATTCTCCTGTAAGAAAACCCAGTCCGCTACTGCCTGTAAAACCTAATAGATACCGCAAACTAGAAGGTTTGCTTACAAGATACGCGTCTAAATTATGAGAGGTGAGAATGGAACGGAGATTCTTAAGGCGGGTCTCATTCATTCATGCTTTTCTTGATTGCTTCGATTTTTTCGTCAAAAACAGGATTGTCCGGATCACTTTTTTTGAGTGTTTCAAAAACATGAAGCGCTTTATCAAATTTCTCCTGAGATATGTATATTTCACCAAGGGTCATTGTAGCAATTTCACCATCGGGCAATTCTTCATCGTCAATATTGACCGGTTGCAGGTTATTGAGTTCTTCATCACTCATTGAATGGTCTTCCAGATCTTCTTCCTCATCCGGAGCAATTTCATTCTCAGGTTCAACGTCATCACCGCCAGAATCGTCTTTCACACCCGTTTCATCAACCGGTTCTTCTTCACTATCTTCTGTACTTTCTTTCTCTACTTCAAGTTCAACGGCTTCAACCTCTTTATCGGAGTCGCCGCTTTCCATGTCAAAATCTTCCTGAAAATCTTCTTTTAGAAAATCTGAGAAATCATCCCCGTTTTTCGCTTCATCTTTAGGTGAGACGTCGATAGTATCGTCATCAACGGCACTGGTTTTCACATCTTCTGCACTATCTTCATCCAGTGTCACGTCACCAATATCCTCTTCCTCTTCCTCCAATTCCGCAAGTTCTTCTTCTCCTATATCGGCTTCGAAATCGGTCGTATCATCTTCAGGTTCAGTCTCAGACTCTATTTCGGAATCAACGACGAGGTCATCCTCACTATTCTCAGATCCCCCGTCTTTCATACCCTCTTCCGGACCGACTTCAAAATCTTCATCTTCTATTTCTACGGCTTCGTCTGCATCTGCCGGAGATACTTCCGCTGTTTCATCATCAGGCTCAACCGATGTTTCATCATATTCTTCTTCAATTTCACCGGCAATCTCTTCATCGATATCTATCGAATCATCGACTTCGAAATCACTTTCAAGGTCAAGCGATTCAATTACCGGCTCGCCGACAGCTTCCGTATCATCCTCATCAAACTCAATGTCAATCTCTTCGTCAGAGTTCATAAATTCTTCGAAAGATACATCATCGTCGTCCTGACCTGCTTCAATTCCGGGTCCGTCATGCGGGCTGACCTCTCTTTCATCAATCTCTACTTCTGCTTCTGAGCCGGTTTCAGCCACTACGTCCCCGGATTCTTCTTCGCCTTCGGCCACAAACTCAAGCGAATCTCCGTCTAAAACACCTCCCGGCAACTCTGCATCTCCTTCGATTTCGAAATCTTCTTCCGCAGACAATTCATCCTCTTCTACTTCTTCAGCGCTCACATCATCGGATTCTTGTGCTTCCAAATCGATGACTTCATCTTCCACATCAGGAGACACCTCAACTTCTTCATCTTCTAATGAAACTTCAATATCCTCATCATCATCGGGTTCAACGTCAACCTCTTCTTCTTCAGCCATTTCAACAGTTTCATCCCCGTCCGCTTCAACCTCTTCCGTTTCCGATACAGGTTCAATACTTTCTTGCTCATCACCGGTTTCAAGCTCCTCCGGAACAATTGCGTCAGACCCTTCATCCGGCTCTTCAGCAGAAACTTCAATATCTTCCAGCGCCTCATCATCAAGCGTAATTTCTTCTTCATTCAGCTCTTCAGTTCCAGGCTCTTCTCCTTCTGTCAGGGATTCTTCAAAATCTTCTATTTCAACAGTTTCGTCTTCCTCCGCATCCTCCGTAGAAGGCTCAACGTCTCCTTCGGATCCCTCATCGACACTTTCAGCTTCTTCTGATTCGAGTTCAACAGTCTCGAAGTCTTCATCACCGATATGTTCTTCTTCTTCGCCGGATGTTTGCGTTAAAATATCTTCAGGCGATTCAGGGGCGCCATCTGATTCGATCTCTTCCTCCGGCGCTTCAGCGCCTGTATCTTCCACAGTTTCGACGCTCTCGGACGATTCCATCTCTTCAGAAGACTCTTCTTCCAGGACTGTTTCAGATTCTTCAGTTGTATCAGCCTCGGAAGCTCCCTCTTCTTCCATGTCCGCTTCGATCCCATCCTCTTCAAGAACCTCTGCGGTTTCTGCAGCACCTTCCGCAACTTCTTCAACTGTTTCTTCCGCACTCTCTGTTACTGTTTCTTCTGGTTGACTCGTAACTTCGTCAAAACCTTCTTCAGATACAGCTTCCTCAGCGCCATCAGGTCCAATTGCATCAAAATCACCGGCCTCAATCTCTACGGTCTCAGCGTCTGCATTGAGCGGGTCGGAAAGAGAAAATGTTCTGAAGTAATCATGCGCGGATTCTTCTTCTCCGTTATCTTTTAAAATCTGGCTGAGTAGTTTATTGGCGACTACATTATTCGTATCAAACGTTACTACTCTGTAAAGCTCCTCTATTGCCTGGTCATCCATCGATGCCGCTCGATAACATTTGGCCATAATTAAACGGCCGGTAACATAGTAAGGAAATTTTTGTATGCCTTTTTCACAGATTTCAATCGCTTTTTCAATTTCATCATTCTCATACCGGACGTCGGCAAGTCTGGCAAAGAGAATTGAATTTTTTTCTTTAGAAATCTTTTTTTCGAGAAATTTTATTTCTTTATTTAGATTTCGGTCCATTGGATTGACCTTTTAGTATTTATTTCAAAATGACACACCATCATAAATATAATAATTTATTCAATTGCTGCCAAATACAATTTCATCAATTTCAGAATGCGATAAAAATGCTTATTCGAATGATAATGACGCAGCACTTGCAAAATATTCTATTAAATCCAAAACGAACTAACTATAATTACCAGCCGGACGATATTTTGTCGATTATATCCCGTGTAATCTGTTCAAGAGCCTGGTTGACCGCGGCATCGCGGCTACCTTCGCCTTCGCCCAAAGGTTCGGTATACAAACCCGTTCCCAGCAGCCGCTCGGACAGCAGAACATTTCCCGAGTTTTTTTCTTCGAGTTTCACCAAAACAGTGATTTGTACTTCAAATTGACTTGCAAATTCACTTCTATTCAATTGTGTTGGAACATCTCCTATCAATTCGATTACGCCAGACAAAATGGCATCGGCCTGATTTTGCCCAACGATCGAGAAAACATTTTCATCTACAAAGGTCGTGATGATCGAGTTTTGGAGCAGTTCACGTATCTGATTCTCGTTTGTACGGTCAGTGAACAACGGCACCGCAATGGCATCGACTCCGGGAAGCGCCTTTTCTGAAAAGGAATAACTCCAGCATGATACGGTTCCTATGCACAAGGCATACATTAAAAATATTTTCAGGCGATAATGAGACATTCTATTTTTTAAAAGTTTTGCAATCTCCGATATAACGTACGTTCGCTCATACCAAGCGCTTTAGCCGCAAGCCTTCGATTTCCGTTATACCTGAGAAGCGCTTTTTGTATTGTATCGGATTCAACTTTTTCGACCGAAAAGTTGTCGGAAGTGTCTTCAGATACATCTACCAGCTCAGAAACATCGCCATCCTGATATTCAAACTGGCGGCTGCCTGTCCGGCGGCGGAAAAAGTGCAGAACATCGTTCAGCATCGATTTCAAATCTTCGATATCTGCACGCAGGCCCAATAATGCCCGGTAAATCAATTCACGTTCTGCCTGATCCGTCGTTTTATTAATATGTACCGGCAGTCCGCTGACCCCGATTCGGCTGTTTCTTATCGATTCAGGCAAATCCGACAATTCTACCCTGCCACCTTTTTTTAACAGCACAAGACTTTCAAGCAGATTCTTTAACTCTCGAATATTTCCCGGCCAGCTATAATTGTAAAAGCTATCCAGGACTCCGCTTTCAAATCCTTCCTGTTTGATATTATATTTCTTTTCCAATTGTGACATAAAGAATTTTACGAGAAGTTCAATGTCCCGGCCGCGCTCTCTCAGCGGAGGCATCGTTACTGTAACCGACGTCAGTCTGTAGAAGAGGTCCTGTCGGAAATTTCCTTTTTGAACTTCGTGATCGAGTTCCTTGTTAGTCGCCGCAACAACACGAGCATTGGAAATCAATTTCCGAACACCCCCCACACGAATAAACTCCCCAAGTTCGAGCACCCTGAGTATTTTTACCTGGGTACTAACGCTCATCTCTCCGATCTCGTCAAGAAAAATAGTACCTTCATTCGCTCTCTCAAAGTAACCTTTTCTCTGTGATATTGCTCCGGTAAATGCACCCTTTTCGTGTCCGAATAGCTCGCTTTCAAGAATCCCTTCCGGTATAGCGCCGCAATTCACCGACACCATTTCTCCCGAAGACCTCCCGCTGAGCTCGTGAATGGCGCGTGCCACCAACTCCTTGCCGGTTCCGCTTTCTCCCTGTATCAGAACGGGTACGTCCGTATCCGCAACCTTCCTGACCGTCTCCAGTACATCAAGAATTTTATCGGAAGACCCGACTATACCCCATTTCTCAGTTTTCATGGAGCTTTTTACAACTATTTAACGAGTTAATCTTTGCACGTTATGTGATTCTACCTATGACCTTTGAAGCCATGCCAAACCTTTTTTCCCGATATCGGTCCTGTAAAACGAATTTTGAAAATGAATTGATTCCGTAAGGAGGTACGCCTGGTCGATCGCCCAGCTCAAGTCCTGATTTAACGCATTTGCACAGAGCACCCTGCCACCGCTTGAATAAAACCGTCCGTTTTTCAACATCGTACCGGCATGAAAGATATTTTTGTCTTTCGACCTCACAATCGATTCAAGACCTGTAATTTCTTTCTCCTTTTCATAGTCGCCCGGGTATCCTCCCGAGGTCATAACAACACAGACCGAATAGAGAGCGAGTACTCTCAATACCTGGCTGTCGATGGTGCAGTCAATAGTAGCTTCCAAAAGGTCTACGAGATCGTTCTCAATCAGCGGCAGCACAGCCTGTGTTTCAGGATCACCGAACCTGCAGTTAAATTCAACAACTTTTGGTCCGTCCCCGGTTATCATAAGCCCTGCATAGAGAAGTCCCGAGTAAGGAGTACCTTCTTTTATGAGAGCATCTATCGTCGGCCGGACTATCTCCGTGCCGATCCGCATCATGAGAGTATCCCCGGCTATGGGAGCAGGAGCATACGCTCCCATGCCTCCGGTATTCGGACCTTCATCTCCATCATAAACAGGTTTGTGATCCTGCGAAGGAGGCAGCATCAGAAAATTCTTACCGTCCGTCAAAATAAAAACGGACAGTTCGTCTCCTGTCATAAACTCTTCTATAACAACACTGTTGCCGGCATCGCCAAATGCCCGGTCGACCAGTACCGACTGAACTGCTTCCCGTGCTTCTTTATCTGTTTTACAGACTATTGCTCCTTTGCCCGCAGCAAGTCCATCTGCCTTGATAACTATCGGAGCTTTATGCCCTGCCAGGTAATCAAATGCCTTTTTTGCACTGGAAAAAATTTCATAATCTGCAGTAGGAATACCGTATTGCTTCATGAAATCTTTTGCAAAAGCCTTGCTGCCTTCGATCCTGGCAGCATTTTTGGTCGGACCGAATATTTTTAGATTTTCTTTACGAAATAAATCAACGATCCCGGAGGTCAATGGCGCTTCCGGTCCGACGACCGTTAAATCGATAGACCTGTCTTTTGCCAGTTTGAGCAGGCCTTCAATATCGCCGGCTGCTACGGGCTCGCAGTCGGTCACCGCCATTATCCCACCGTTTCCCGGTGCACAGAGCACTGATTCAACGCGGGATGATCTCCGTATTTTCCATACAAGCGCATGCTCACGTCCGCCGCTGCCGACAACAAGAACTTTCATAGTTTGATAATTTTCTTACTCATCACTATTTTACTTTTACTGCGATTTTAAGTTTCTCTACCTCATTACGCAGCTGGGCTGCCCGCTCAAAAGCGAGATTTTTCGCTGCCTCCCTCATCTCCGTTTCGAGCCTGTCGATCATTTCCTCCCGTTCTAATGCAGAAAAAATCCGCTGCTCTCTTTTTTCACGCACAATGGGCTGACCTCTTGCATCTGCAACAGATGTCGATACAAGAACTTCATCGACCGTCTTATATATGGTCTTCGGTTTGATCTTATGTTTTTTATTATATTCAAACTGAATATTCCTTCTCCTCTCAGTCTCATCAAAGAGTTTTTGCATTGATCGTGTTACGGTATCTGCATACAGGAGCACAGTACCGTTAATATTCCGGGCTGCCCGGCCTGCGGTCTGAATCAGGGAACGTTCCGATCTGAGAAAGCCCTCTTTATCAGCATCGAGTATTGCTACAAGAGACACTTCCGGCAAATCCAATCCCTCTCTGAGCAGGTTTATACCGACAAGTACATCGAATTCTGCAAGCCGGAGATCTCTTAAAATCGCAACCCTGTCAAGTGCGGCGATTTCTGAATGTAAATACCGTACTTTGATTCCCAAAGATGCAAGATATTCCGTAAGGTCTTCCGACATTCTTTTCGTCAATGTTGTGACCAGTACCCGTTCTTTTCGCTCGGTACGCTTTTTTATTTCTTCGATAAGATCGTCGATCTGCCCCTTGACGGGACGCCTGATAATTTCGGGATCAACGAGGCCCGTCGGCCGGATAATTTGTTCAACCACAACTCCGCGGGAATTTTCCAATTCAAATTCTGCCGGGGTTGCAGAAACAAAAATCGCCTGGTTGATAAGCGACAAAAATTCATCAAAGAATAACGGTCTGTTATCGAGCGCCGACGGAAGCCTGAATCCATACTCGACAAGTGTCTTTTTCCGCGTTTTATCGCCTTCATACATCCCCCGGATCTGGGGGAGCGTCGCATGCGATTCATCGATGAACATGATAAAATCCTTCGGAAAGAAGTCAAGCAGCGTGTAGGGCCTCTCTCCGCTTTTTCTCCCGGTAATATGCCGGGAATAGTTTTCAATACCACTGCAATATCCAAGCTCTTCCATCATCTCAATATCATATTTGGTACGCTGTTCAAGCCGCTGTGCTTCGAGAAGTTTATTTTCCCCGCGCAGATACTCAAGTTGCTTCTCAAGTTCGGCTTTTATTTTTACAACGGCCTTTTCGAGTTTGGGAATTGTCGTTACAAAATGGCGTGCAGGATAAATAAAAGCAGAATCCCTTTCACTAATAACTTCACCGGTTACAATTCTTATTTCTGAAATTCGCTCGATCTCGGTATCGAAAAGCTCAACACGTATAGCGGTATCGGTATACGACGGAAATATTTCGATGACGTCTCCGCGGGCACGGAACGTTCCACGACGAAAATCTATATCATTCCGGGTATAGAGTATGTCGATAAGGCTTTCGAGGATCGTCCGGCGTTCTATCTTCTGACCTTTTCGAAGCTGAAGATGGAGATTGGAATAATCTTCGGGCGATCCGAGGCCGTAAATACATGAAACAGAGGCAACAACAATAACATCTTCACGTTCAAGCAATGAACTTGTCGTCCGAAGACGCAGTTTGTCGATCTCTTCATTGATCGATGTGTCTTTTTCAATGTAGAGGTCCTGCGCAGCTACATATGCTTCGGGTTGATAATAGTCGTAGTAACTGATAAAGTACTCGACCGCACTATGAGGAAAAAAGTTTTTGAATTCACCGTATAGTTGGGCCGCTAACGTTTTATTATGTGAAATGATGAGCGCGGGCCTCTTTACTTCCTGAATAATATTCGCCATGGTAAAGGTCTTGCCTGACCCGGTCACGCCGAGCAAAGTCTGGAATTTATTTTTTTCTTTAAGACCCGCCGATAATTCGTCTATCGCATTTTGCTGGTCTCCCATCGGTTTATAATTTGTTACCAGTTTAAACTTTGTCATTAGAAAACCCTGCGATCAAAGCGAACAACGCATTAGAAAATTGAATGAAAATAGCATTTTTATTATTGTTTTACACAACAATTCCTGTGCACGTTTCAGGTATTCCCGGTCCCGACTATATCTTAGCAACACTTACTTCATTAACGCACATCGATGGCATTTGAAATTATCCAGGGGACCTCCTGATACCGGTCGTACCCAAGTTCAGGCCTCAGCTTATAGACTTCTGCAAAATATTTTCCCTTCTTTTCTGTTGAAAATTCCAAATCCGGTCCATCATGTACCAGTACGGTATCATAGTTCGATTTCAGATATATTCGTATTTTGTCACGAGCAGGCACCTTAACCCGAAGTGTTATAGTGTCATTATCGCCAAACCCGGATCTTGCAACCGTATCGCCAGGAAAATATGTTTGACCTATATCTTGGGCATAAAATGCGAACCCCTTTGAATTACCGAGATTTCCAAAACTTATGTATGAGCGCCCGTTTTTCAATGCATCATACACAAGACGTGAATCGTGCATCAAATCTCCCGATAACGGTTTCTTTGACAGTATAGTTGTCTGAAACATTTTAAATACTGTTTCGTAAGCAGGAAATTCCAAGCGCCATGAATCCGTTATTTTTATATTTGCATGAGCATCAACACCGGCAAATATATGATAATTTTTATCATACTGACTCTGCAACATCTTCCACATTTGCATAGTAGTTTGAGGATACCGGTATAAGAGGTTTATAGAAAAATTCATGAACGGATACATGGCGACTGTCTGGATCAGGCTCCATAGTGGAATATTGCGCCAAACCATATCCGCATTTACAATCTCAAATGCATTCAACTTTTGTAATACCTGATTGGAGACCGGCTTTTTTTTTGAATACGGATGGGCGCCGATAACAATTGCTTCATCGTCAAACTCAAAAAGATTATTTCTCATTTCGGCAGTATAATCCCTAAACATTGAATCGGGATGAGGAATATACAAAAAATGACCTTCGGGCAGGTTCACTTCACATCCTGCCATAACTAGGACAGAATCATAATAACCGGCATCCAAACGGGCCTCAGGTCCGACTGAATGATCGGTCACCACAACGTAATCCAGGCCGGCTTTTTTAGCTTCGCCGGCGATCGATTCTTTTGTACCGCTCCCGTCGGACTGCACTGAATGGACGTGTATTGCCCCGGAATATGAATAGACCTCCGGGTCATTCTCTGCCGGTGCAAACTCCGCGGGAGTGAGATAATAAATGTTTATCATGGCGATTACCATGAATAAAATGACCAGCGAGATGCAGCAAATCAGTAGAAATCGGAATTTCGTCAATCGGGCAACCCTTTTATGAGTTGTACAATCTTTGTCGTTGATATGCCGGGTGTCATTGGTACGGTCACCACGCTCCCGCCACGGGCCAGCACATCTTCATTGCCTATAATTTCATTAATGTCATATTCTGCGCCTTTGACAAGTACATCCGGTTTGACATCACGAATTAAACTGAGCGGTGTATCATCATCAAATAAACATACGGCATCGACGCATTGGAGAGCAGCAATCATAAAAGCCCTGTCTGCTTCGCACGTCACCGGTCTTCCCACATCCTTGATCCGCTTTACGGAAGCATCGGTATTTACCCCTACTAACAATACATCTCCAAGATTCGCCGCTTCAGTGAGGTAATCGACATGCCCGCGGTGTAAAATATCAAAACAGCCGTTCGTAAAGACAACCGATTTGCCGTTTTTTCGGGCTTTGTGAGTATAATCCAGAAATTCATCCCGCGAAAGGAACATAAACTATCACTTAAAGTGAATATTGTAACTAATTATTTAATTAGTGTTTTGTAAAATATTAAACGCTTGTTCATTCTTCTGATTTTCCATCGTTCTCTACCGCGTCAATAAGCTTTTCTTGTGTTACCGGTACAATACCAACTTCACTGCACACAACTCCCGCAGCAAAATTTGAAATTGCAGCCGCTTCCACAACGTCTCCTCCGCCTGCGAGCATTAATGTCAATGTCCCGATCACCGTGTCTCCCGCTCCTGATACATCGTGTATCACACGAGCCTTTGTTTTCACTTTTTTAACGGTACCATTTTCCGCAAACAGCGACATACCTTCAGATCCGCGAGTGATCAGGACGTTCTTACATTTCAGCCGCTCAATTAAAAGCTTTCCGGCAATCTCCACCCGTTCTTCAGAATCGAGACCGAATCCTAAAGCGTTTTGCGTTTCTGAAACATTAGGTTTGAAGATCGTAACCCCGGAATAATCGAAAAAATTATTGAATTTTGGGTCGGCGGAGACCGGACAATTACGTTCAAGAGCGAGACCGACCGCCATTTCAATAACATTTTTTGTTATGACACCCTTATTATAATCCTGCAAGATAATCCCGTCAATGTCATGTATGGTTTCCTTAAGTGAGCGAATAAGACCTTCACTTTCATTACCGGAAACATCTTCGGTAGATTCAAAATCTGTCCTGACAACCTGTTGATTATCCGCAATTATCCGCGTTTTCAGTGTTGTCGGTCTTGATTTGGCAATATGAATACCCACAGTATCGAATTTCTCTTTTTTGAGAAGTATTTTTATGTCGGACCCTGCATGGTCGTCACCGATAACACCAAACAGCAAGGGTATTCCCCCCAGATTTTTAATATTATTAGCTACATTCGCCGCTCCACCAAGACGGATTGATTCATTGTGAACGTCAACGACCGGGACCGGCGCTTCGGGCGATATACGTGAAACTTTGCCCCAGATATACTTGTCGAGCATAATATCACCTATAACGGCAATTCTTTTATCTTTACACGCAACAAGCAACTGCTTGAGTCGTTTTGACGTAATAGTCATCATAAGCTCATTTCACCATATATCGGACACGGAGCCACTTTTTCAAATCAGGAATCACTTTTTGAGCGTATCAACATAAAATTTTTCATAACGGGGCACTACTATCTTCGAATCGAAAAACTCACGTGCACGGGCGCTCCCCGACTTTGACAGCGTGTCCTGCAACGATCGATTCGTCAATATCTCTATACCTGCGTCGGCAAAACCGGCGATATCATCCGGGTCAAGGAGAAATCCCTGCTCCCCTTCAATGATGATTTCCGGTACACCTCCGGTATTCGACGAAATAACCGGTACACCGCAGCTCATTGCTTCAAGTATTGACAGGCCGAAACTTTCGGTCTCGCTTGCCGAGATCAACAAATCCGAAATTGAAAGAAATTCCTCCACTTCAATTCGCTTTCCGAGGAAAATTGTATGATCGCATATACCAAGCTCCCTGCACATTTTTTCCGCTTTGCCGCGTTCCGGCCCATCTCCGATGAGCAATAATTTAGCTTTGACCCTTTCCAATATCTTCGCAAAGACCTTTATAACGGAATCGACCTGTTTCACCGGCCTGAAATTTGATAAATGAGTAATTAAAGATTCTTTATCAGGTGCATACTTCTCATACAACTCCTTATTCGGTCTTCTTGCAAATATATTGGTATCAACGAAATTATGAATGACCTCGATATTTTTTGATATGTCGAATTCTTTGTACGTTTCGTCGCTTAAATACCGGGAAACGGCAGTAACACCATCGCTTTCATTTATGCCGAACTGAGTAACGGGAAGAAAGGCGGGCTCATTTCCTACAATTGTAATATCGGTCCCGTGAAGAGTTGTTACGACCTTCACCTGACGTTTTGTTATCTGGCGGGCCAGGATCGCGCTGATAGAATGTGGGATTGCATAATGCACATGTAGTATATCAAGTTCCTGATAGGTAATGACTTCGCTCATTTTTGCCGCAAGGTTCAATGCGTACGGCTGATGATATTCAAAGAGCGGATAGGTAACGACTTCTACTTCGTGAAACTGGAATTTTCCATTAAATGATCTGAGCCGAAAAGGAAGATCCGAAGAAATAAAGTGAATTTCATGGCCTCTGTTTGCAAGGTGTTTTCCGAGTTCCGTTGCAACAACGCCGCTTCCGCCGTACGTCGAGTAGCATGTAATACCAATACGCATAGTCTTTATTTCTCCCGTCTCCTCATAAAGCTGTCGAAATCTAAAAAATTATTTTTTGGGATAATTTGTAAAAGTTTTCAATTCAATCCTGATACATCGCTCATTATTTTCACAATATCAGGAAGGGTATTTTTCCACTTTCCTGTCTTTTTTACGGGATTCACTTCGGAAATATCAAATACTTCAAGATTCAACAGTTTATCGGGGATGAGAATGCTATGATGATCTTCTGATTTGAGCATCACCGCGGCTTTTCCCGATTTCTGATAGAGAGTCTCTTTGCCCTGGTCAGGCAGCTTCTCCAACGATACCGTTTCATCTACGAACCGCACTATGGAATCGTAAGAGGAGTCGACCTGTTCCCGAAGTGATGCATCAGTTAGATTACAGACCTGTACAACAGATTGAACCGGCACTCCGTAATGAGAACTATCGTTGATAAAATGTAGCAACTCAATTTTTGATCCCTGTTCGGCAATATTGTACCTTGTCTCTTCGAATGGAGCCAGAATGTTTTCTACCGATGATTCCGACGATGAATCCACGAACCATGAATTACCTCCGGCACTTCGGTTTTCCCCGCCATGTACATGACCGATAAGCTCGGCCGGCTCGAGAACATATGCCAGAGTCCCGTCAGGCCGGATTACTACACCGCCCAGGTACGGCAATTGAGACACGATATCGGCTTTCGGTTTAATGACACTATCCTGCTGTTCTATGCATTCGTCAACCTCTAAAGCAATGCTTTTGTCCCCTGCCCGAGGGATAATAAAAAAATATCCGGAAGTTCCGGTACTGCCGGGTTCAACGGAAAAGTATTCACCTAAATATGCATAAGGATACTGCTTATTCCGCACTACTATGCCGGCAATAGCGCCCAGAGGGCGTTTTTCCCGGGATGCTACCCGGATAACTCTGTCGACCGCTATTGATTGTATGTAGAAACTATACGAACCGGTCTTACATAAAACTGCTTTAAAAGCCGCAAGCGTTACCGGAATCTTCAAAAAGAAACGCACGCCTTCCCCCGGGTGATTCTCAACATTGATGTACCCGCTAATCTTCTCAATATTGGACTTCACAACATCCATACCGACTCCTCTGCCCGAAATTTGAGTCACGTTTTCTTTGGTTGAAAATCCCGGTTCGAATATAAGCAAAATGATTTCCTGAGATGTCATCTGTTTCAGGCGGCTTTTATTGACCAAACCATTTTCTACAGCACGTTTCCCTACTTTCTCTTTATCGATCCCCCGCCCGTCATCCTCTATTTTTATCGTCACTTCACTACCGGAGGCATGCGCCGAAATCTTTACGGTACCTTCTTCCGGCTGCCCTGCTTTTTTTCTCAGATCAGGCTCTTCAATGCCGTGATCAATGGCATTCCGTATCAGGTGCACCATCGGGTCTTTAATTTCTTCAAGCAGTCTTTTGTCAAGTTCGGTCTGCAACCCTTCAAGTTGCAAACGAATTTTTTTATTGCTGCCTTTTACTATGTCTCGAACAGTTCGTTTCAACCGGCGAAAGTAGTCGTTTATAGTCACCATTCTTGCTTGAAACACTTCCCTTTGCAGTTCACCGATCAGTTTTGATTCCCGGTCTTTCAAGAACTGATTGCTTACAACGATTTCATCAAGAGAGGATCCTAACTTTTCATAATGATTCTTTACGTCATTCAGGACCTTAGTAATGGTACTTGCATCATTTCCGGGGATTCCATTGACGAATCTCATAAGTTTTTCTTGAAACGCTTCACAGATCCGTTTTCCTTCTTTAATCTTATTCGACAAATCCAGTAACTTGTAATGGTGTACCCCCTCCGAGGTGTTTTCTCGACGAAAGCTCACATGTTAACGAGACTATTTTATCGAGTTTTGCCATTTTCAGTTTAAAATATCCACCCTCTGCAGTCAGATTTGCAGCATCACGAACGGCTGGCGCAGATTGCACGCCCGGTGTTTTATCTGTTGCATCCTCAACACTTTCCATTTCCGCGGCCGCTCTGAGAAGTTCTACTTCAATGTGGTCAGTAGGGCGCCTGGCCCGAATATCGTCCGCAAGTTTTTTGAATAGATCTATCGATATCAGCAGCCTGTCAATCTTGTGAGAAGTGATACGTCCACCACTTTTTTTGATACCTTCCATAATTGATTCAAATTTGTGGGCGGCGATACTGATAACCGAAAAACCGAATGTCCCTTCCGTACCTTTAATACTGTGAAAAGCCTGCAATATTTTATTTATGACCGAATCCGTTTCAGTATTGTTTTCAAGCTCCAGGATCAATTGCGAAATTTCGTTCAGCTTTTCCGAAGTGTCTTCGAAAAACACTTCCAAAATATCCGCAATATCTTCTTCCGTCATACCCTCAAACGGATCGTAGTCATCATTATCCGGAATGGTGTCGTTATTTTTTACCATGTTATATATCAGGTCAATGCTTTCATTTGATTTGCCACGTCAAGGAGATTCTCGGCGAATTCTACCGTAACCCGGATATTTTCGGATATACTTTTCATGCTGACATTTATCTTTGAGACAGACTTGTTAATTTCATCAGTCGCTTCCGTCTGCTTGCTGACAGCACTACTTATCCCTTGAACAAGCTGGACCGCCTGGCCCGAAAAATCGACCATCTTTTGAGTAGACCCCTGCATCTCCTGTATAAGCAGACCGATCGTATCGGTAAACCCTTTCGTGTCTTCAGCCAATCTTCGAATTTCACTCGCAACGGCAGAGAAACCTTTTCCCTGGTCACCGGCACGGGTCGCTTCTATTGATGCATTCAACGATAATATGTTTATCTGAGTCGTGACCTCTTCGATCGTGGTCGATATCTTATCGATCTGCCGGGCTTTTTGTTGAAGATCGGCCATACGGTCTGCACTGTTCTCCATTTGCTCCGAGGCGTCTTCGGCATTTGATGCCATGTCGTTTGCAGCTTTTGAAAACTCATCCAGCGTTTGTGCCGTATAATCGAGAGATGTTGACTGACTCCGGAATGCCGATTCTTCCCGGTTCGCCGCTGCATGAATCTGCTCGGATATTTCAAGGATCTGATTTGAAATTCCGTTTATCCTGTTCCTGATTTTCGTTGAAAAAAAGAATCCCCATAAAATACTTATAAGGATTACCCCTATAAAAACTAAAATAGAAAGCTGGTCATTTTTGACTTTGATCACGGGTATAGCTTCTATTTCATTTCCCAAAACATCCTGAAAAATGGATTGCAGCTCGACACGAATGATATTTATAATATTGGATTGATCCAACAATGCATTCGTACTGAGAGCCGCACCTCTGTTCGGGCTGCCGGGACCCTGACCTGTCTCAGTGAGACTGTTCAAGCTGTTGACGATCTGCTCCACCTTTCCGGAGACTCTTTGGGCAATGTTTCCGAGGAGCAAGCCGTGCATCGTCCCTAACTCATCCCGTAACGTTTGGGCCGATTCCAAAAATGCTTGATAACCGGGCGGGGACGGATCTCTGTTGTACTGGTTATGGGTACTGATCAATGTGCTGAAATCTTTGCCAATTGTCCCCTCTATACCGATGACATTCGTTATACTGGCATGAAGCAGATTCAGGTCTTCGGTGCTTTTTTTGTTAAAATACCAATACCCGGCAACCATTAAAAAGATTATAAATGCATATCCGTAGAATATGACCCTGTTGATTTTTAGTTTCATGGAAATTTTCCCATTTAATGAACAAAACGTTATTGGCCGTGTAACATTGACTGACGAGTATGAGCTGAATACCAGAGGGGTTTTATATCTTTATGATGAAGAATTTTCTCCGGAGAAATTACCGGTATATGCACATTTTTTACTTTACATGCGCTATCCAGTATTTCATCATGCAGAAATGTCGATTTATGAGGTGGAACCAGCTTGGATTCGGATACCCTGCGAATTTGGAGTATTTTAGATACTTTTATGCAGAATTTTGTCTCTTCGCAGCGGTAAAATAACAGAATCCCCTTTTTTATCGAAAACGAGTACGAAGAAAAAAGCGAAATATCTACGACTCCGACCGCATGGTCATGGCGTATAACAATCTCTTTTACAAAGGGAGTCAACGGGAGAAAAGAGAGAATATCGGGAATATACACTACTTCTTCAAGCAGGTTTGTCGTTGTGGCACATAATTTCTTCCCGATACGAAAAAACAATACTTCCATAACCGTAAAATATATTGAAATAATGCCTGAAAAGCAATATTTATGTCTTGATCGACAGTCTCAGAACAATGATGCGCTCCCGGATATCATGCGTCACCGAATTCTTTCGATTACATATACATTGTTCACTATAACACATGGTCACGATGAGAGGAAGGTTTTCTGCAGCTGCGCATACGGTATGGTACTATGCCAACTTAATATACCATAACCCCCGCAAGCAAAAACAGTACTGCGGCAATCCCTCCGGAAATGAGTGCATACGGAAGCTGCGTATTTACATGGTCTATATGATCGGATGCGGAAGCCATGGAAGAAAGCAAGGTGGTGTCGGAAATCGGAGAACAGTGGTCTCCGAATATACCACCGCTTACAAGCGAACCAATTATCGGAACAATATCGACCTGAAAACCTTGAGCGATCCCCATCCCTATCGGAAACATGATCGCCCATGTCCCCCAGGATGTTCCGGTCGAAAAAGCGATAAATCCTGTGGTTATGAAGAGAATCACGGGCAAAAATTTTGGAGAAATGAATCTGCTTGCCACATCAGCGACAAATTCTCCCGTATGCAAGTCTCGGCACAGGGTTCCGATGGCAAATGCAAACATCATTAATATGGCGATCGGCATCAGTCCGCCGACACCCTTAAAGAAAAGGTTAATTATCTCATTTCCATCCATTATTCCCTGTAACCTGTATTTCAGCGCCCCCACGAGCAATGCAGTTGAGACAGCCCAAAGAACCGAAGTAGGTCCGGAACCATTGCTGATGTCGCCATTCCCGGTGATGAAGAGACTCACAATCATCATTACGATCATCGTCGCAACGGGTATCAACATGTTTGATGCAGACGGTACCGCGCCTTGTTTAACCGGAATAGTCAAGACTTCTGTTGAGACAAGTGGTGTTGCGCCGTCACGAAGGACTTTTCCTGTTTTTTGCGCCCTGTCTTCCGCACGTTTCATGGAAAAGAAATCTCTGCCGGTTCCTGCAAGATAGAGCACCAAACCAAGGGCAATAAATGCATAAAAATTAAAGGGGATCGCCGCAAGGTAGTATTTGAAGGGTTGCTGTATCTGCTGCTGCGTCAGCAATCCGGCAACATAAGCCCCCCAGGCATTGATCGGGATTAATGCACATATCGGCGCTGACGTAGAATCGCAAAGATACGCCAATTTCTCACGAGATATTTTAAATTTATCGAATATGGGACGCGCAACCGTTCCCGTTATAAGAATGCTGATGTTCGATTCAATCGGTATCATGGCCCCGATACCGACGGTGAAAAGCTGGGCCTTCCGCCGATCGCCAACAAATCTTTTTTCAGAAACATAGCGGATAAATCCATCGACTCCGCCGGAACGCTGAATAAATGCCAGTAATCCTCCGATAAATGCGGAAAACATTATTACCTGCGTATTCCCGCTGTCTTTAAAAACATCCACGCAAGCCGTTATAACATCAACAAGTGCAATTATTGCATTGCCGTCGGCAAGAATAGTGGTTCCCGACCAGATCCCGAGAACAAGGGCTATGTAAACCTGCCTGAATGTCAAAGCAATGCTTATTGCCAATAATGGAGGAAGAACGGACAGCCAGGGATATGATTCGAGCATAGTAATAACATCCGGTTACTATGTTACGGCAGGATTTAATAGCGCTATCATAATCCTAAGAGCGGCACCGCTATTAAAAATATAGCCGCCGTGATGACAAGAGCGCCTATAATGTTTATCAGGATTCCGGCTTTTGCCATATCGGCCATTTTTATTCTCCCGGAACTGAAGACTATGGCGTTCGGCGGTGTCGCTACCGGCAGCATAAATGCGCACGATGAAGACAATGTAGCAGGAAGCATCAGGATATAGGGATGCAAACCGACGCCGACAGCCAGTCCTCCCATGATAGGCATAAATATCGATGCAGTCGCAACATTCGATGTTATCTCGGTCAAAAAGGTTACCAGAACGGCGATGGTGAATACAAAAAGCCAGCCGGGTATCCCGTGTAAAGCCGCAAGGTTTTCACCCAGCCACTCTGAAAGTCCTGAAGCGGTAAATCCCCCGGCTAATGCGATACCGCCGCCAAAGAGAATCAATATTCCCCACGGGATTCGCTGCGCTTCATACCACGTCAACAGGAAATCGTCCATTTTTCTGTTGACAGGAATAATGAACAAGAGAAGCGCTGCGGCAATAGCAACGGTAGCATCATTGATATACTCCGGATTGGCAAATAACCGGGACCAGCCCGGTATGTTTAAAAACCCAAGAGCGATATCTCTTCTGAACATCCATCCCGCGGCAGTCAGGAGAAATACCACAAGAACTTTTTTTTCATCCATACGCATCGGCCCGAGAGCTTTTCGCTTTTCCAGTAAAGTATCACGTGCCGAAGACATATCGATGCCCGGGATCCTGAAGCTGACATGCGTTAGCAGCACCCAGGTACAGGATAGGAGCAACAAGGTAACCGGCAATGCAATAATGAGCCACTCCAGAAAATTGATCTGCGGCAGATCGGGAAAAAGAGAAACAGCTGCACCGGCAAAAACAATATTGGGTGGAGTCCCCACAATAGTTGCGATGCCGCCAATACTCGCACTGTAGGCAATTGCAAGCATAAGCGCAGTGCCGAAGTACTGCAAACCGTTATCTTGCATATCGGGTAATGATTCAACCGCAACAATTGTCGCAATGCCTATCGGAAGCATCATGAGAGAGGTTGCCGTATTGGAGATCCACATGGAGAGAAAGGCGGTCGCAACCATAAAGCCGAGGACTATCCGCCGGGGATTTTTCCCGATAATTGTTATAATTGCGTACGCTATACGTAAATGCAGTTTGCTCTTTTCCATAGCGGCAGCAATGAGAAACCCGCCAAAAAACAGATATATATTGCTGTCGCCGTACGATGACGCGGTCTCGGTAACGCTTCTTATTCCCAGCAACGGAAACAATACGATCGGGATCAATGCTGTAGCGGAAATTGAAATCGCTTCGGTCAGCCATAATGCTGCCATGAGAACCGCAACGGCGGCTGTCCTATGCGCTTCGGACGGCATACCAGAAGGACTTGGCAGAACCAATACAATGACAAACAGAACCGGGCCTAAAAATAATCCGAATTTTTGCCTGAAAGACACGGAGCCTGTACCGTTGCCTGCCATCATACTTTTCGATAGAACAAAGTTCTATGAATATTATTTTTCATTTTTTATTATGAAGCAACTACCCGCTCACTGCGCAGATATCACGAATCGTCACTATGATGAACCGCATTGTTTTTTAATACTGATGAATGCCAGCGGTCAATTCTGTCTTCCCTATTTTCACAACTAACAAAAAAGCAGGACATAGATGCCCTGCTTAGATGATGATAATTTCATAAATGCGGCTATATCAATTCAAGGATAGCACGTTTGACAATATTTTTAAAGAGCTGCACTTTATATGCGTTCTGCGTCATCGGTTTATTGCCGTAAACGGATGCGTCTGCCGCCGCAGATGCCACTCGTTCCGTTATGGTATTGCCTTCAAGTTCTTCTTCGGCCGGCCGGGAGCGCCACGGTGTCGGCGCGGCCGCCCCAAGAACTACCCGTGCTTTCTTACAAACATTTCCGTCCAACGTCATAGTCACGGCGACACTGGCAACCGCAAAGTCCCAGACTTCACGCTCCTGGACCTTGATAAAAGTGCTTTTTGTCCCCTGGTCCGGAACCGGCAGTTCAAATTCTGTTACAATCTCGCCTGGTTCAAGAATATTCTCTCTGTTCGGATTGACATCAGGAAGAACAAAAAAGTCGTTGATATTTACCGTTTTTTCGCTTTGTGCGGATGCGATCTTAACATCTGCATCAAAAGCCATGAGCGCTACCGCAGCATCCGAAGGATGAACAATATAACAGCGAAAACCACCCAATATTGCATGATACTTATTCTCGCCGGCTATTGAATAGCAGCGGGGACCGCCTTTTCGCAGACAGTTAACATCCGCATCCCGGTAATACCAGCATCGGGGCCTCTGGCAGACATTCCCGCCGATTGTACCCATATTACGCAACTGCGGACTCGCTACAAGACCGGCGGCTTTTGAAAGCGCCGTGAATTTATCGACGACAATCGGATCGCTTTCTATAGAAGAAATGGTAGATAATGCCCCGATCTTCAAGGTAGTACCTCCATTCCGAATATATTTCAGGTCTTTGATCTCTTTCAGATTTACAACTTTATCAGGAGATTGGATATAATCTTTCATTTCCCCGATGAGATCTGTCCCGCCGCTCATCACCGCTGCTTCATTCCAGCTTGAACCCAGCGATGCGAGAGCATTTTTAAGAGATCGAGCGCGTACAAAGGCAAAGTTTTTCATGATCTACCCTCCTTTCCTGCGGCTAACCCTGAGAGTATCTTATCCGGCGTGATGGGAAGGTCCCGGGTACGCACACCTGTGGCATTATAGACCGCATTCGAAAAAGCAGCGGCAAATCCGACCCGTGTCGGTTCTCCCAGTCCTTTCATGCCAAGATTATTTCTGTAAGGGTCGACGATATCAACAAAGGTAACATCAATCTCCGGAGCATCTCTTGACGTAACTACCTTATAGTCATGTAAATTCGGGTTTACCAAACGCCCGGTGTAATTATCCATGATCCGCTCTTCCAGGAGCGCATAACTGAGCGCTTGATTCACTCCGCCGACAACCTGGTTCCTGGCGGTGAGCGGGTTAATGATCCTTCCCGACTCATGAACGGCAACCACTTTTATTACCTTGATACGTCCTGTTTCGATATCTACTTCAACTTCGCAGAAATTCACGCCAAAGGTATTTCCCGCATATTCTTTTGGATTTTCACCGCGGCGGCCTTCACCAACCACCTTATTTTCCGGCATCAGGACAGCCGCTTCTTTATAGGTCATACCTGCGGATGGATTTTCCTTCATGTAAATTTTCCCCTTCTCAGATTCCAGGTCATCCGGCTCTACGCCAAGGCGGCCGGCAACGACCGGGTAGAGTTTGTTCAGGGCTTCGACGACGCCGTTCCTCACTGCCGGACATACAGACGCTGCAGTATTGCTTCCGCCGCTTCCTTCACCGGGAGGAAATGAGGAATCTCCTATCTGAATAGTTACGTCGGAAACTCCCACCCCAAGCTCTTCTGCCGCAACTTGTGCCATAACCGTCCTTGTTCCCGTACCGACATCCTGCGTGCCGCACCTGACGTTAACGGCACCGTCCTTGAATATTTCGGCCAGAACAACTGAGCCGGGATGACCGCCTGCGCCCCACTGCAAACTGCCCATCCCAAGACCCCGTTTTAATACTCCGGGACTGCTTCCGGGGGTTTTTTTGCGCCGTGACCATCCAATTTTTTCGGCGCCGATCTTATAGCACTGTAAAAGTCCGTTGCTGGAGTAAGGAAGACCGGTACCGCCGCCGCTCCTATCGGTAAAATTTTTCCTTCTGAACTCTAAAGGGTCAATACCGACCGCTTCGGCAGCCTCGTCGATTAAGCTCTCAAATCCGAAAAATGCCTGAACATGGCCCGGAGCGCGCGTCGGCATTCCGCTCCCCGTATTCGTATAAACAGATGAGCTTTTCGCTTTTAAGTTCGCACATTTGTACATTTCACTGGCAGCCGACGAAAGCCTGTCCCCTCCCCGGGTAAATCCACCGCTGGTAAAACCCTCCAGTTCGATCGCTGTAATAGTCCCGTCGTTCCTTACACCAATTTTATAATTCTGCCGAGAGTTGGGACGGTTTCCCGTGTCGAGGCTTTCTTCATACCGGTCCAGGATCATTCTGACCGGAACGTTTGTCATTCTGGAAAGTCGAAGTGCGGGATAGACCAGATTGTTAACACCAAGCTTGCTTCCGAAACCGCCACCCATGTGATTGCAAATTACCCTTATATCTTTTTCAGTGATGGTCACATCCGGAAATTCACGGCGAATGAATTCCATGATTTCCTCAGGAGTTTCAGAAACCGTCTGCGTTGAAGAGTAAATTAGAATTTCATTATCCTTCCAATGCACCACGCTACCATGAGGTTCAAGTGGATTGTGGAATTCCACCTGTGTTGTATAGGTAGCTTCAATGATCATTTCCGCTCTCCTGAAACCCTGTTCGACATTTCCCCGTTCGTTTTCCCTCGTTCTTCCGATATTTCCATTTTCATGGATCTGCTCCGCATTTCTCTGCATTGACCGGTCCATGTTAACCAGGTGTGGAAGTTCCTGATAGGTGACTGCAATCGCCTTGACAGCATCGTCTGCAATATCGGGAGTTTCAGCGGCAACCCCTGCAATGATTTCACCCTGATAATTCACTCGTTCACTGTTAAAAACGGCAGCTGCCTTTACTCCGCGCATATTTTGGGCTTTACTGATATCCACGCCGGTGATAGTTGCGCGAGCGACGCTGCTTCTCAACAATCTTCCGAAAAGCATCCCCGGGAGTCTCACATCAGTGGTGTATTCGGCCTTTCCTGTCACTTTTTCCAGCGCTTCGATCCGCGGCATCGACTTACCGATAACTTCAAACTCTTCTCCTTCAGCTACCGGCGGGGCTTCCCTATCAGGGAGTATGACTTCAATAACTTTGTATTCACCTTCTCTCTCGTGAATGACTTTCGTCCTTTTGGAAAAATAACCGGTTCTCGCCATAATGATCATCCCCTCCCTTCTTTGGCCGCAGCCGCAACAGCGGCAAAAATGTGTTGATATGCAGCGCAGCGGCAAATATTCCCGGACATCCCTCTTTTGATTTCTTCAAGGTCCGGATTGCCGTTTTTCTTGAGCAATCCTTCCGCGGCCATGATCTGGCCGGGAGTACAATATCCGCACTGGTACGCATCATAATCGATGAACGCCTGCTGGACAGGACTTAATTCCCCGTCCCGGGCAAGCCCTTCAATCGTAACGATTTCCTTGCCGGCGACGTCTATGGCAAGTATCATACAGGCATAAACGGGTTCACCGTCAATGAGAACGGTACATCCGCCGCACTCTCCTCTGTCACACACCACTTTCGTTCCGGTTAAATCAAATTCATGTTTCAATGTATTTGCAAGAGTAGCTCTGCTTTCGACCGTTACGCGCCGTGACTGACCGTTTACGTTCAATGTGATGGCCGCCTCCGTGACGCCTTCTTCCGGGCTTCGCATGTCTCCGCATCCGGTAACTGCGGCAGGCAGTACCGATGTTGTAACAACACCGACCCCAACGCCCTTGATGAAGGAACGGCGCGACACCCCATTATGCCCATCCGGTAACTCTTTACTGGATTTCGGCATAGAGCAATCCTTTCATTTTGAGGTTTGTATAATCTGTAATATACGAGATGGTTTTACGAAAATTTCGCGATAAGAGATGCTTAATCTTTTAAAAATCGAGTAGTAAACTACTAAGGAATATACTACAAAATAATCAAAATAAAAGTTTTTTTTTGCCGACGTATAACATGGCATTGCGGAGGATCATTTGAAGAGATTTATCATAACGAATCGATTGGACGGCGACCTGGAAAACCGTCGGATATCCGGTGCCAATACAAAATATCATCCTCATTCAAACACCAGCACAGATATACTTCCTCTCCGTTTGAGCGGATACTCGGGAAATCTATAAGACCGTTTTCAACACCCTTGACCTGAATCCCGATTGCTTGAAGATCTCCGATAATTTTGATTATCTCGAGTTCTTTCGGATGATATTTTTCTCCGTTCGCAGGCTTCCCGCTGAAGTAGTGGTGCCGGTACACATTAAAACCCAAACTATCTGTTTTCTGTTTCAGATCGGCCATTTTTTGCACTTTCACTTTCACTTCGGAAAGCAATTCCCGGGCTTCTCCAAGCGTGAAATGTTTTGAATGCATCAAATTTTGTTGCGACATACTCATTCCCGTTACCTGACATCAAAGAGTAGCGCTGCCGGAGAGCGATGCGTCCAGAATATCTACAATGTGTTTAACCTCGACATCATTTCCCGGCAAGGCGGCTCCCCGTTTCAATTGGAGCATACATCCTATATTTGCCGTTATGACAGTTTCAGCGCCGCTTTGCTTTATTGCATCCATTTTGCGTTTTAACACCTCCAGAGAAAGCTCTGGCTGCGAAATGTTAAATGTCCCTGCGGCACCACAGCATAGATCGGATTCCCGATGTACTTTCACTTCCAGGCCGGGAATTTTATTTAAAAGCATGCGGGGTGGTCGCGTAACCTTTTGGCCATGCTGCAAGTGACACGGATCGTCGTAAACAACTGTCCCGCTTACAGGATTAAATACAAGATTATCTGCTTCACTGCTCACAAATTCCGTGATATCCTGAACTTTCTTTGAAAAACCGGCCGCTTTTTCCGCATATCCCGGATCGTCGGCAAGTAAACTGCCGTATTCCTTCATCATTGCACCACACCCGGCTGCATTGGTTATTACCGTGTCGACATTATTTTTTTCAAAGGAGTCTATCGTCATTTTTGCGCAATCCATCGCTAACCTGTTTTCTCCATTATGCTGGTGGACGGCGCCGCAACAGTGAATTTCCTCCGGTATTGCAACAGTGCGGCCACACTTTTCAAGAACCCGCACAGTCGCCCGGTTCGTTTCCGGCTCAAAATAGTCCATGACGCACCCGCGCAACAACCCCGTCTTTCGGCCGGGTTCAGCATACGGAGCGGTGTTTCCATTTGCGGAAACCCGCAATTTCTTAATTCCTTTGATCGGAGGCAAAAAAGATTCCGACAGAGCAAGTTTTTTCGAGAACACCTTCAGCAGCCGTGATGCCTGAATAATTTTTCTAAAACCTGACTTTTGATACAACCAGAGCATCATGATGCAAAAATTGAGAAGTTTCGGATTTGGGAATATGACCCTCAGTGCAATTGTGCTCATTATCCTGGAAAAAACCGGTTTCGGGATAGTTTCCCGAATGAGCTGTTGAGCGGTATCGAATATCTCATGATAACGGACACCGGACGGACAGGCCGATTCACAACACCGGCAGGCCAAACACAGGTCAAAATGTTTTTTGAATGCCGGTCGGACATCCTGTCTTTTATCCGCAACGAGCTTCGCCAGAAATATTCTTCCCCGGGGAGAATCCATTTCGTTGCCCAATATTACATAACTGGGACATTTCGGAAGACACAACCCGCAGTGAACGCAATCCTGTATGAGATTGTAATCGAATTGGGTTTGTTGAGCGTTGTTTTTCATACTGAAATCATTAAACGGACCGACCGGAAATTCGATCTCTTCGGTCCCCGACACGTATATACCGTTCGGGGTTTAAAATATTATTGGGATCAAATTGTTTTTTCAGCTTTTTCATTATATCACTACCCGGAATATCATCCCAAACGGGAAAGTGCTCCTTGATCCATAAGGGTGCAAATTCAACCGTAAAGATTCCTTTCTCAACTCTTACATATTCCTGAAGATTTTTCAACGAACGGAGGCAATATTCACGGTCTGAGTTCGCACTGTCACCAGGAAGGCAAATATATGTTATGCCGCTTCCGAGATACGTCATGGTCTCGAAGACAACGGCACTATCTTTCCCGATTTTTTCAATGTGTTCAAAAACGTCAAATGCACCCGTTCTGCTTGTTATTATCTTGCAGACGATGCCGTCACAAGCATTCGAAATGTAATCACTTAAAAACGCCCTGGTCTCCAACGAAGCGTTATCCTCGAACGTAAGAATGTCGGACGCTCCATGTGCCATACATGCTTTTTTGAGCTCGCTTTCCTGCCGGATGACGATAGAATCGATAGTGTCGGTACCTATAATAAACGTAAAATGGTTCGTACCGGTTAAAACGTCACCGACCGGGATTTTCCCGGCAAGCGCATTATTGAGCCCTATCAGAAAAGTGGGAGCATGAAATGAATCAAGGAGGTCAAATGCCGCCTCAAAGGCATGTGCAATGCTGCTGAAACCTGCAGTCAGCGTCTTTGAAACATCCGGGATCGGGCGGACTCGAAACGCAGCTTCAGTTATGATTCCGAGCGTCCCCCATGAACCTAACATAAAGCGTGTCAGATCATATCCGGCAACGTTTTTGGCGACTTTTCCACCCCCTTTTATCAGCGAACCGTCAGCCCGGACGAAGCGGAGTCCAAGAGTCATATCGCGGGCCGTTCCATAACTGTCACGGAGGAAACCGTACGTATTCGAGGACAGAATACCTCCGATCGTCGCTCTATCGGGATGCGGAGGATTGAGCGGTATAAACTGCCTCTGTTCGTATAACACAGCATTGAGCTTCTCAAGCGTCATTCCGGCGCCTGCAATTACTGTAAGATCCGCCGGTTCATATTCCTTTATACCGCCCAGATTCTTCGTATTGAGGGCGGCAACATAAGCATCCGGCGGATTCCCCGTGGCAATACGTGTTCCTCCACCCCAGGTACAAACAGCGGCGCAATGTTCCTGAGCATGTCGAAGAAACGAACCTACTTCTTCTTCTAAGCCAGGAGCAGCGGTAACGTCCGGAAATAAACCGTCTATTTCATACGAACCGTTACCTTCCCTACTGACAACTGAAAAGTCTGTGATGTGCGCTGGCAGTGTGTCGATAAACGTTTTCATAGATTAGGCATTTACTATTGACCTGCCCCAATTGTTTGGGCCACTATTTAAGTTAGTCAATTCATCGATATATTCATTGTTGTATTATCCATTGGCCTTGAGACCGAATCCGGTGGTATAACTGCCTCGGGGGCGGGTGGCCGGTATCCAAGGGCACTATGCGGTCTCTTATGATTATACTCATTTCGCCAGCGTTCCACAAGCACTTTTGCTTCGTGTACTGTATTGAAGATTTCCCGGTTGAGCACTTCATCACGCAGTTTGCCATTGAACGACTCACTATACCCGTTCTCCCATGGACTGCCTGGTTCAATATACAATGTTTTTACTCCCAGGCGCATGAGCCATGTCCGGACCGCTTGAGCAGTGAACTCTGTGCCATTATCACTTCTCAGGTGAACCGGAACTCCTCGCTGCACGAACAGTGTTGCAAGATGTTCTATGACGTCATTGTGAGTCAGCCTCCTGCCTGCCACAATTGCCTGACACTCCCGACTGTATTCATCTAATATTGTTAACAAACGCTAGCTCCTTCCCTCTCGGGTTCGTGCTTGCATGCAGTCATAACTCCAGACATGATCCCGGTACGCAGGTTGCAGCCGAATACACGAACCGTCATTGAGCCATAACCGTTTGCGCTTCGGCTGCCTCCGGGGAACTTTTAATCCTTCTCGACGCCACAAACGCTCCACTCTCTTATGATTGACCTTGCAGCCTTCTTGCTGTAACAGTGCGGTAATTCGTCGATAACCATACCGACCATACTGCGTGGCCAACTCAGACCATACGTTACACTAACACCGGCTTCATCAGAAGGAGAAATCGGGCGATATTGATGAGTGCTGCGCGGTACTCCCAACACGGTACAGGCCCGGCGCTGCGAGATCTCGAGAGTCGTGCAAAGATGCTGCACCACCTCCCGTCGCTTCGCCGGGCTCAGAAGTTTTTTGCATCAACCGCCAGAGTCTCATTGAGGATTTGAATATCCAACTCTTTCTCGGCAACCAGGCGTTTCAGGCGGATAGTCTCTCTCTAACGCTTTAAATCGTTTCGCCTGATGCACCCGAAGACCACCATACTCCTTTCGCCAACGATAATAGGTCTGCTCTGTAACCTCAATCTGGCGAGCAGCTTGTTGAACCGACTGACCTTGAGCGAGCAGTACTTCTGCCTCTCGAAGCTTGTGGATAATTTGTGCTGATGTGTGAATTCTACGTGCCATTGATCTTGCTCCTTTCTTTTCAATCTAATCCCTGTACTCATATACTATCTGGATCAACTTGTGGGGGCAAGGTCAAATTAACATTAAAAAGAAAAAACCTAAGTTCAATGGGAAAATTTTTGTATTTTTATAACAATAATTTTTAGAGTGGATTGTATCGATAATATCTTATTTATTTATTCCGGAAGAGCCGTATTATTCGATTTATCAGTCTTCAAGATTATTTTCTGTTATTAAAGTAGTGCCAATAAAAACGCCACAAAATATTATCCTGTGGCGTTTTTATTTCAAAAATCACGCCTCGTATTGTTTTAATAATCAAAGTTGTCTGTTTTTTCGATACTTTTCAAACCATGCTTTCAGATACAACTGCTGAAGCAGTCGGTGTGAAGACCGCCTCCACCCATGATATTCATCTGGCATACGTACGAGGAGTGTTTCTTTTTTGAGGGTTTTCAGGGCACGGTAGTATTCTTCACTCTGACTCATCGGGGTTCGTAAATCCGCCTCTCCGGTCATAACCATAGTTGGTGTAGTGATATTTCCTACATAATGGAGAGGAGAGCGTACAGCGTATTCCATTGGATTTTCCCACGGGTAATTTTCAAATTGTCTATACCAGCTTGATCCATCGGTAGTTCCAACGAATGAGTGCCAGTTGATTACTGGTCTCATCGATACCGCAGCTGTGAAACGGTTGGTATGTCCGACAAGCCATGCAGTAAGGACGCCTCCTCCGCTACCGCCACAAACAAACAGGTTGTCTTCGTCAATAAATCCTTTCTCAACTGCAGCATCGACTCCGGCTAATAAATCGTCACGATCCTTTCCGGGATAAGAGAATTGTATTCCATTGACGAAATCCTGACCATATCCCGTACTTCCTCGTGGATTCATATACAAGACCGCGTATCCATCCGCGGCAAAGTTCTGAAATGCCCAATTCCACCGGACACTATACATCGACCAGGGACCTCCATGAATCCAGAGTAACAGAGGATATTTTCTACCCGTTTCAAATTCTGCCGGTTTAATTAGCCATCCTTGCAGATCAAACCCATCCGGAGAGGTAAACCATAACTCTTCAACGTTTCCCAACATAATATTGTTAAGGACATCCTCGTTTACGTCGACTAGGTCTGTGATATTATCGGGATTCTTCAGATTGAACGTAATCAGATAGGCCGGTCGATGAAACGTAGAACGTGTCGATGCAACCTGACCGTTTTTTGCAATCGTCAATCCCGATAAATAGTGGATACCATTTGTTATATTTTTGATACCACCTTTTGTTGACACAAAATAAAGGTTTGATTGTCCCTTTTCAGCCATGAGATAATAGACTCCCGAACCGTCCGGCGCCCAGGTAACGCTTGATGGTGAATTAGGAAGGTCACCGGCAAGAATGCGCTTTTCCCCGCCATTGCTATTCATGAAGTACAGGCTGGAAAGTGTGCTTGTATAATTTTCATCATCATATCCCGTATAGGCAATCCATCGTCCATCGGGAGATATACGCGCTCCTCTGTCCGGACCTTTCCGGTCGGTGAGCGTCAGAATTTCACGTGATTTTATATCGACCGAATAAATTTCGGAATCGCCTCTCAGATACTCTGCTTCAGGTTTTCGTATTGCGTTAAAGTATATTTTGGAACCATCGGCAGACCACTGCGGATCATTGTGAGAATAATCGCCCGATGTTACCTGATTAGGAGTTCCTCCCAATTCAGCATCAAGTATGTAAATATGGGTATAGCCCTTATCAGTAGGGCCCTGTCCATCACGTGCCCATGATAATCGGTCGACTATCACAGCCGATTTAGCCAATTCGGCCCCTTTGGGAAATGTGGGAAGTTTTACATCTAAAATCGGATCGGTATCGGGGACAAAAGAAGTGAAAGTCAGCATTTCTCCGTCTGGCGACCATTTAAGGTTGCTTGGTTCACGCTCAAGATGGGTAAGCTGAGCAACCTCCCGCGTATCATACCACATCACAAGGATTTGTGTTGTACCATCCCTGTCGGATAGAAATGCAATTTTCTTCCCGTCAGGCGACCATACGGGAGATGAATCTTTCCAGTTGCCATGAGTCAGTTCACGTACTCTGGTACCTGCTATATCAGAAATCCAAAAGTTGCTCTGAGTACGGTCACTTATTTTGTCGATCCAACTGCGGATAAATAATATTTGTTTACCATCAGGAGAGATGTTCGGACTTCCCACGGTTTCCATTTCCAGAAAGGTATCTTCATCAAGCAGCTTGTAATCCTGCTGTCCGCTAAGAACTGAAGTCATTGATACGAATTGCACTATCAGGCAAATAACGATTGTGTGGAGCACAGTTTTTTTCAAATTTACCCCCTTCATGCAGTTTAATAAATGATCGGATTCATTGTGATAATATAGTAAGGTATGCACTTGACTTTTACAAGTTATATTTACTCCCCAGACTGTACGAAAACCCACCAGATAAACACAGTCTACTTATTTCAGAAATTTTTCAGAAATTTTCACGAGGGGTTATCAATGTAATGCGTGGTTCGGAGGATGAAATGGTACGTCTCCAATTTTCACCTTAGTGTCATTAAAATAAGTTGATCAATATCATTCAATGAATCTACTTGAAATATATGCTTGATGATAAATTACTCACATCAACCTACGCGTTATTAAACCCTCACGCATATCTTTTCTGTTTCCACGAATTCGCCGGGATATAAATCACACACTCTTTTTCCAACCCAACCATGTTCATTAATCATTCAATTTTATCTTGATACATGTCGATACCTAAATAAGGTAATCGAAAAACAACATCGAGAACAAAAAGCGATGTACGACCATTCTGAAATCGAATATCTTGTAAGACAGAAATCCGCAAATGGAAGTACACTTCCGCTATATAATTGTCTTGAATGCCATACGACCATTGCATTGCCCAAATCGGACATAGTCGGATCAGCACTTATGTCTTCATCCCGTACCCTCATTCGCAAGAACGGACATTATATCATAGATTTAAAATCCACATATAAATTATTTTATTAAATGTAAAATCATAATCATCTGATTTTTTCCTTGATCTCAGCAATATCTTCGATACGTTGTGAACCGTGAAAGTTTTACCCGCAAAAGTTGTAAACCCCAGTTCATTGAGTTTGTCTGCAATCAGTCCGTGAGTAAGTCTATGCTTCGGTTCCTCACCTTTCTGCTGTTTTGGTTGTCGGTGCAGTCTG
Organism: bacterium; assembly: GCA_965240425.1. Classification (GTDB taxonomy): domain Bacteria; phylum SM23-31; class SM23-31; order SM23-31; family SM23-31; genus CBDFMG01. The sequence goes on along the minus strand of OZ251221.1, from coordinate 3,131,761 downwards.
CGAATGGCTGCAAGATTTTCCGGTGCAATCTCCTGATAGGAGGGGCGGCCCTCAACCTTCATTACGGCGCGCCAGCTCGGGTTAATGCTTTCGCTGCGCAATTGGGTCCGGCGTGACCTTGCCCCCACAAGTTGATCCAGATAGTATATGAGTACAGGGATTAGATTGAAAAGAAAGGAGCAAGATCAATGGCACGTAGAATTCACACATCAGCACAAATTATCCACAAGCTTCGAGAGGCAGAAGTACTGCTCGCTCAAGGTCAGTCGGTTCAACAAGCTGCTCGCCAGATTGAGGTTACAGAGCAGACCTATTATCGTTGGCGAAAGGAGTATGGTGGTCTTCGGGTGCATCAGGCGAAACGATTTAAAGCGTTAGAGAGAGAGACTATCCGCCTGAAACGCCTGGTTGCCGAGAAAGAGTTGGATATTCAAATCCTCAATGAGACTCTGGCGGTTGATGCAAAAAACTTCTGAGCCCGGCGAAGCGACGGGAGGTGGTGCAGCATCTTTGCACGACTCTCGAGATCTCGCAGCGCCGGGCCTGTACCGTGTTGGGAGTACCGCGCAGCACTCATCAATATCGCCCGATTTCTCCTTCTGATGAAGCCGGTGTTAGTGCAACGTATGGTCTGAGTTGGCCACGCAGTATGGTCGGTATGGTTATCGACGAATTACCGCACTGTTACAGCAAGAAGGCTGCAAGGTCAATCATAAGAGAGTGGAGCGTTTGTGGCGTCGAGAAGGATTAAAAGTTCCCCGGAGGCAACCGAAGCGCAAACGGTTATGGCTCAATGACGGTTCGTGTATTCGGCTGCGACCTGCGTACCGGGATCATGTCTGGAGTTATGACTGCATGCAAGCACGAACCCGAGAGGGAAGGAGCTATCGTTTGTTAACAATATTAGATGAATACAGTCGGGAGTGTCAGGCAATTGTGGTAGGCAGGAGGCTGACTCACAATGACGTCATAGAACATCTTGCAACACTGTTCGTGCAGCGAGGAGTTCCGGTTCACCTGAGAAGTGATAATGGCACAGAGTTCACTGCTCAAGCGGTCCGGACATGGCTCATGCGCCTGGGAGTAAAAACATTGTATATTGAACCAGGCAGTCCATGGGAGAACGGGTATAGTGAGTCGTTCAATGGCAAACTGCGTGATGAAGTGCTCAACCGGGAAATCTTCGATACCTTACACGAAGCAAAAGTGCTTGTGGAACGCTGGCGAAATGAGTAAAATCATAAGAGACCGCATAGTGCCCTTGGATACCGGCCACCCGCCCCCGAGGCAGTTATACCACCGGATGCGGTCTCAAGGCCAATGGATAATACAACAATGAATATATCGATGAATTGACTAACTTAAAAAATGACCCAAACATTAGGGGCAGGTCAGAATCACAATCAAGTCCTTATACTGGTGACAATGTTTTTGGAGATACTCCAGATAAAGCTTTGAATGCATTATTCTCTGCCTGGGAAGCGCAATTCCCATCCATATCCGAAAACGAAATCAATTGGGAGATAAATTCTAATTTTAGATATAGGTAAAAATTTTGAAAACCACCTTAAAATCGACGACAATGATAGTGAAAAAATTGAAAGAGAATGTCTTAAATGCTTTCTATTGTTTGATAGGTTTTTATAGAATCCGACTATCTTCCATCAGACGTAATGATGCGCTGCATTAGAGGCCAGAAACTACATTAATCTATTTTTTCTAGCGGATTAACCCGATTGCATATAAAATATCAACTAATCCTATTTCAATTTTTTTATTTGATAGTCACTCTATTTTTCATACATTTTTTCATGTTTTATTAAAAAATGAATCTCAGAGCTTTTTTGCGGCTTATAAGGAAGAACTTCTGCACTAATAAAAGGAGTAGTACGTTCATACGTAATATTAATTTTTTTGCAGTGGGCACAGCCGCGTTAGTATACTCTTTATTAGGCGGATTGTGGTACTCACTGGTTTTTAACAAACCATGGTTTGAGGGGCTGCATTATAATGAGGAAGAGCTCAAGGAATTTGAGAAGGGTTTTTCGAAGTGTTGAGCAGTCTGGTTTTTAAACGGTCTTATAAACAGTTTTGTCATGGCGATTTTCATTAACCAAATGTCGATAACCGGGTTTTTTCAGGGGTTACTTTTGAGGGACTTTAGCTTGGCTGGGATTTGCTTTCACAATACATTTAAACAGTAAGTTTTTTGAAAAAAGACCTATAAAGGTTTTTGCCGTTAATGTGAACTTTTATTTAGCTGCTTTTCTCTTAATGATTGATTATAGTAATATATATAAGTGAGATCAAAAATCATCATACCTTCTTTTTTTAGATATACGTTTTCACATTAATGCAGAATAACTCCCATTAACTAAGACTAACTTGAAATAACTTAACTTTAATAAATCCCTACAAGTTATTTCTTATCAGTAAGTTATGCTGTAATTTAGTATCAATAAACAACATGCCGAAATGGTGAAATTGGTAGATGATCACAGTTCAAGGTCGTGTGGGAGCAATCCCGCAGGGATTCGAGTCCCCTTTTCAGCACAATTGTTTTTATGAACCTTAAGAATAATATCCTTCAAAACACTAATGAGGAGGCTACATGAATACATGTCGATTTATCACAGCATTTGTCTGCAAACGTAATTGAGCGGATTGTTCCACTTCAGGCGGTTTCCTCAGTCGTTAATGCGGTATTCGATACCTTTCTTACGGATCATAAATATTTGAATGCCATTGAACTTGCCCGAAGCTATGCTGTGTCGATTGATAAAATTAACAATACCATTTATATGGAATTCATGCGTAGTATTACGACCGGTGATATTGAAAAGGCAATGGATAGAGGAAAACGGATACAAATCAATTGATTACATGCGCAGAAGTCTCAGTCATAAATTTTGTCCTGATCCATCTGCATATGCTGAAACTTTTTCCTTTCATATACACAGACTTTATGTTATACTATCTATAATTTGCATCAAAACCGACTATGGCCTGATTGTTCTATTTCTATTAATTTGGGAGGTATAATGAAACGAATCATCACACTGGTAATGTGTGTTTTTCTTACTTCATCTGCTTTTGCACAGGAAAGGAATTTTACCGCTGTTGTAGGATCGGGAGTGAGCTTGCCGAGAAACCCTGATAGTTTTGAAGATTTGTGGTTTAAAGGCATCAATATATCCGGTGGTTTGTACTATTCACTGAACAATCTCATTAAGGTAGGTATACAAAGCGGTCAGTATGATTTTAACTTTGATAGTAATAAAGCTCAAACACAATTTAGTGAATCCTCAGATGTTACCGCAGACGTTACCTTTTCGGGAAATAATGCGTCTGTGTTTATATTTATGCCAAGTGTCCTTCTTACAGCCCCTTCATTAGAGCGGTTTGTTCCATTTGTTCAAGCTGGGTTGGGATATTTTCGCTCGGATATAGATGCTGGTGAGGTTCAGATTTTAATCGAAGATAGGAGAATATTGTTGACGGTTCCTAGTGATAAAAAGTCTGCCTTCGGTTATATGGTAGGCGGCGGTGTGGAAGTAACTCTAAATAACAGATCGAGTTTAGTTCTTGAACTGGGATTGATTGTCGGTCAAACAGAAGATGAAGTTACAACGCTGCTCCCATTGGAGTTCAAATATCTCTTTCGGTGGTAGCATCATCGTTCTATATATGATAGATTGTGTGATTACAATATTGATATAAAAAGCAACGCATCCGGTTAAGGTAAACGTGGCTTTTTTAATTGAAATATTACAATAGTTATCGAAATAACGATTATGTTTCACGGTGAACAATAGCACCCGTTGCCTGATTTGTAGCAAGCATGGTTAATTCAGTTACATTTGCATGTACCGGACGGGTGGCACAGAATATAACTGTTTCTGCAATGTCATCCGCAGTTAGCGCATCTATTCCTTTATAAACCGTTGCTGCCCGTTCTTTATCTCCCCTAAATCGTACTGTGCTGAATTCTGTGTCAACGAGTCCGGGTGAAACAGAAGTTATTTTTATCGGAGTATCCACCGTATCGATGAGCATTCCTTCATTTAAGGCACGAACGGCAAATTTACTTGCACAATACACGTTTCCCCGAGGATAGACACTATAACCTGCTATTGAGCTTATATTAATAATGTGACCTTTGCCTCGCTGAAGCATATTGGGAAGTACTGCCCTTGTAACATACAGCAAACCTTTCACATTCGTATCTAACATACGCTCCCAATCATCAATGTCACCATCTTGAATTTTATCCAACCCCTGTGATAGGCCTGCATTGTTGATGAGTATATCTACAGATTTCCATTCGTTCGGTAATCCCTCTACAATGTTCTTCACCTCATCTCTCTCTCGAACATCCAATTGATACCAAACAGATTCTGTGCCGTATTGATTGCGTAAGGAATCCGACAATATTTTGAGATGTTCAGTCCTTCTGGCAGCCAGTATGAGTTTAGCACCTTCTGCTGCAAAATACTCTGCACATGCTTTACCAATACCGGCACTGGCACCGGTTACAATGACAATTTGACCTTTCAGTGATTCTGCCACAGTATTCTCCTCTCAATAGATCAAACATAAAACAATAATCGACTCTGTTATATTCTTATTGTAAAAATAGTGGTAACCCCTTCATATTCTTGTAAATTGGTCTATAGCGTTTTGTGTTATAAAACCGCTTTAGATTGACAACCCGTTTTGCTGCTGTTACTATTTTAATCGGAACTGTTGCATACTTTCCTTCAACAAGTGCTGTCATAATGCCAAAATCACCGCTTACGATAGAATCGACAGCAATGTTTGCAAAAAATCCAGCTACCAATTTGTCAACAGCATCAGGTGAGCCGCTCCGCATGAGATAAGAAAGTCGCTGCACTATTGTTTTATATCCTGTTTTCGATTCAATATAATCGCCAACTTTGTATCCTATTCCGCCGAGTCTTCTATGTCCGTACTGATCTTGTTTTCCGCTTTCAACGACCAAGCCGCCTTGTGGCTTTGCACCTTCGGATATTAGAACAACAGCATAATTTGACGGATTGTTTTTTCTATCATAAAGCATTAACTCAACAAGATGATCCGGATCGAAGTCGTATTCGGGAATAAGGACACGGACTTCCCGGGATACATAACCTGTATACAGAGAAGTAAAACCGGCATTTCTCCCGAATAATTCAATAATACCAAACCGTTCATGAGATCCCATAGGTGTTCTCAGATCTGTTAGTAAATTCATTGATTTAGATATGGCCGTACTGAATCCTATGCTGAATTCGGTACCGTTGACATCATTATCCATAGTTTTGGGTACGCCGACAATATTGACTCCGAGTGAGCTCAAATGTGCTGCATAACCGAGGGTATCATCACCTCCGATAGCTACAATTGCATCAATTCCGAGGCGTTCAATATTCCTGAGCACATCTTTGGTCATATCAGTTTCTTGATGAAGTCGTATCCCTCTGTATTTCTCCAAATCTGCATTATGGTGAATATTTAACGGATTTGTTCGCGATGTATGAAGAATTGTTCCCCCGGTTCTGTCGATTTTTCGGACACTAATTTTATTAAGATTTACAATTTGTTCTGAATCATCACCACTTCCGTCAGGATCCATGTAGATCAGGCCTCCCCATCCTCGTCTGATTCCGATGACTTTAAGACCTTCATACTGTGCTCGAATAGTCGTATCATGTATTACTATATTCAATCCGGGAACATCTCCGCCGCCAGTCAGAACAGCGATTTTTTTAATTTTCATTATGACATCACTTTGTAATTATTCACTGCTGTATATTTCAATGATAGTCAATAAAATATCCCAAATGTCGATTGTAGAGGCTATTTCGAGCATCTCATGAATTGAATGTGCGTTGTGAATAGTTGGTCCGATTGAAACCGATTCCTGAATAGAGGAAATTTTGTCCATAAGAATACCGCACTCAAGCCCTGCATGGATATCAAGATATGCTGGCTTCTCATTTCGAATAGTCTCGTATGCTGTGCACACTATACTAAGAAGTTCAGAGTTCACGTCCGGAATCCATCCGGGATAACTTTTTCCTAGTACAAGCCTGCATTTCAAAAAGTTTTCGCAGATGGACTCAATTGTACTTATAACTTCCATTCTTTCTTTTGAATCGCTGCTTCTGATGTTTAAGAACAAATCTATTGATTCTTCATGAGTAGTTATTAAGCCAAGATTGACTGAGCTAAACACATTTTCTGTATCGGTATTGATTTTTATTACACCGTGAGGCAGGTCGCTGATTAATTGAAGCACATCTTCCGAATCAGACTTTGCTAAAACTGTATCGGAAGGATCACAAGGAGTAATTTTGATGGTAAAAGATTCAAATCCTTGATATGCTTTATTAATTACTTGAGAAGTATTGTTTATATCAGTGTCAGATAAAGTATTACAGCAAAATAATATCGCCGCATGTGCGGGAATTGCATTCTTAGCAAATCCTCCTTTTAAAGTGCATAATCGCACATTAGCGATCTCAGGCAGTATCTGAACATATTCAGCTGCAACCTTTATGGCATTGGGGATATTTTCGTGAATCTTTAGTCCGCTATGGCCTCCGAGAGTCGTCACGGTAACAGAATATGCAGATTGTGCAGTATTTTCTACCATCCGTACACTCTTGAAAATTTCAAAGTCTGTACCCCCTGAACAGCCAACTGTGACAGATTCAATTTCTTCAGAATCAATATTAATTAACCGCCGCGACGCGAGCTTGATTGAATCGGTATCAATAAGTGCTGCCCCTAAAAGGCCGATTTCTTCTTGAACGGTAAAAAGAAACTCAAGCGGTGGATTCTTAGTGAATGGATAATCCATAAGTTCCAGCATATAGGCCACAGCGATTCCGTTATCAGCTCCAAGGGTAGAGTTTTTCGTCCGGACCCAACCATTCTCAATTACAGGCTGAATTGGAAATATCGATTCGTCTGGTACACAAACCATATCCATATGTCCTTGAAACAGCAATGAGGGTGCATTCTCTAACCCTCTCGATCCTTCCCGGTAAACTGCTACATTGCCGTGCTCATCACGTTGAAAGGCAAGCTTCAGTTTCTTGGCATAATCTACTACAAATTCAATAACTTCATCTTCTTTACAAGGAGGTCTTTTGAGTGTGCATAGTTTTTCAAAATGTGGATAGATATGTTTAAAAAAAATCGAATCATTCTTTATAGTCATTGCATTTTCCTCTTTATTCATCACCGTTTTCAATATTATGATATGGGATTTACATTTCAGACCTGTAGTATGTGTGGTTTTTCTGTACCGTATCGGAAGGGAAGACCATAACGATAACAACAGAAATTTGAATACTCCGCATATCAGTTGCAGATGTATCTGATATAAATTGAGAAGAATCGTTACTTCTATGTATGAAAAGTAATTGATTACGTTCAATTTTGCAAGATGAAAATCGTGTTCATTGTGAAGCTGAAGCGGACGAATCGTTAAGAGGAATAAAGAAAATTATAACCATTCCCGGGATGGTTAATAGAGTTGCCACAATAAAAAAATAGTTGTATCCCAACCATTGCTGCAAATATCCGCTGACAACACCCGGAACCATCATGCCAAACGCCATTACACCTGAAGCAATTGCATACAGTGATGTCTTATATTTCCCTTTGGATATTTGAATCAGAAACATCATGAATGAGGAAAACCCTGCACCATATCCGAATTGTTCTACTGCAATTGCTGTTGCTATGAGTAGTAATGAAGGTTGTGAAAAAGCAAGATAAACATATACTAAATTGGGAACGTTGAGTGCAAAAGCCATCGGCCAAATACATTTATGCAAACCATATCGTGCAATAAGCCATCCTCCTGTAATACCTCCAATGATCAAGCTTGTGGAACCAATCAAACCCTGAATAATGCCGTATTGTTCGGTCGAAAGTCCTAAACCGCCATCTGAAGAAGTATTTAAGAGAAACGGCGGGACCATTTTTGTAAGTTGTGCCTCACCAAAGCGGTATAAAAAAATAAATGCGAGAATCGGAATAATATGTTTCTGGGTAAAAAATTGCTTAAATATTTGATAATAATGGTTCAGGAATGATGAATACGTTTCTGGTGTTGCTGCGCCACCATTGGTCATTTCTGATCTTGGATGCGGTAAATAACGTACATGAAACACATAGACGCAAAGAAATATAATGCCGCACAGCGAAAATCCGGTTATCCAGCTTGTGACAATACCAAAATCATTTTCTACTAGTCCGACACAATATATAAGCAACCCTGTTCCGAAAATCATTGCTATTTTGTAAAATAAGCTCCGAATCCCAACAAAAAAAGCCTGCTGCTTGTGGGTTAATGTAAGCATATAGAAACCGTCAATAGCAATATCGTGTGTTGCAGATACGAATGCTAAGAGGGAAAAAATAATAACTGTCAACAAAAAATAGTGGATTGTGCCAAGTGAAATTGCAATTGCGAAAAATAAAATTATGCAAAGTAATTGCATGCGTAAAAGCCAACTTCTGACAGTAGAATATCTATCGACGACAGGTCCCCAGAACATCTTCAAAATCCAAGGCCACATAAAAAGACTCGTATATAAACCAATCAATTCATTCGACACACCGAGTTTTGCATACATCGGGACGGAGACGAGATTGACGAGGACATAAGGAAGTCCTTCTGCAAAATAAAGAGTCGGAATAAAAATTAAGGGAGCCCTTCTCTTCACTTCATTATCTGCTTTCTCTGCAAAAAGGAGTGAATTGAATTTCATATTAATTGACACATTATTCAAAAGAACAAAAAATAAAAGTACAATGTACTGATGTGAAGGAATATTGGCAAGCAAATAAAAGAATACTCAACCAGTATTGTTCCTCCAAAGAATTCTTAGTATATTACTATTAATAATTCTATAGGACATTCTTTATTTGTTAAGGAGTAGACATGAGATACGAATATAAAAATGACATTGATGTGGATACAATTAATGTTGTGCAATTCGGACTTGGGCATATCGGCAAAAATGCGGTAAAAGAGGCTATGAAAAAGGATATTGTCACTATAGTGGGTGCTGTTGATATTGACCCTGACTTAAATAGGAAAGAATTTGGTCGAGGTACTTGAAATATCGCAAAATCTCAATATATCAGTAGTGAAAAGCATCAAAGATGTATTTGAACAGCCACCAGTTGATATCGTATTGCATACGACAAAATCCTTAGTGGAATCGATGTTTTATGAATTTAAAGAAATCATGGAAGGCGGCGCCAATGTTGTTTCGACTACAGAAGAGCTACTCCTCCTCGATCTGAAGAATTCTCAAATAGCGCGTGAATTTAATGCTATCGCCAAAATGAACAATGTCACGTGTCTGGGAACAGGGATCACAATCCGGGATTCGCGATGGATACGCTTGCTGTTTGTCTTACAGGTGTGTGCAATGAAGTTGAACACATTTATGCAGAACGAGTAGTCAATGCGGCGACTCGTCGCGACCATCTTCAACAAAAAGTCGGTGCTGGTCTTACTGTTGAACAGTTCCGTAATCTTGCTGATCTAGGAAAATTTTGTCATCGAGACATGAAAGAATCGGTCACCTTTATCGCTCGCGGACTTGGCTGGCAGCTTGACACTATTAAAAAGACACTAGATCCCATGGTCTCGGAAAGGGATATAACAACAAATATTGTTGAGATTAAGAGTGAGCATACCGCAGGTATAAAGAATATTGGTGTAGGGTACAATAGAGGAAAAGAATTAATAAAGCTTGATCTCCGTATGTATGTCGGAGCTGATAATCCTCGTGATTTTATCAAAATTACCGGAATTCCACCCATAGAATTGGTTGTTACAAATAGATTTGCCGGAGATACTGCGACGGTAGCCAGTCTTGAAAACAGTATTCCGCGTGTGATGAAAAGCTCAACCGGGACTATTTACAATGATGAATCTGCCCCTGCCAAGGATATTTCAAGGCGAAGCAAATTATTAATTGTAGTAATAAGAAAAAGAAGAGTAACTTCGTTGGAGAAAATAAGTTGCTTAGTTGTATTGTACTGTGTAGGAGATAGTTGTGGTTGTGGATGATTCAGGTTCTACAGTCACATGAAATTCGGCTGTCTGTGCGTCAGGCACAGTATAGGTAATTGAACTATCAAGAATTCTCCATTCCCCATAACTAAATGATTCACGAACAATGATTTCTCTCACCTCGCCGTTACCGTTCGTCAATTCAATTTCATATGTCTCTTCCCTGCTCCGGTCGCCAATTCTTCTGAGAAATTCTTTTGAATGCGTTTGCCGGTCAAATCAAATGCTGTACCTGTTTGTATTGTTATACGTCCGTTGACCTGCCCCAATTGTTTGGGCCACTTTTTAAGTTAGTCAATTCATCGATATTTTCATTGTTGTATTATCCATTGGCCTTGAGACCGAATCCGGTGGTATAACGGCCTCGGGAGCGGGTGGCCGGTATCCAAGGACACTATGCGGTCTCTTATGATTATACTTATTTCGCCAGCGTTCCACAAGCACTTTTGCTTCGTGTAAGGTATCGAAGATTTCCCGGTTGAGCACTTCATCACGCAGTTTGCCATTGAACGACTCACTATACCCGTTCTCCCATGGACTGCCTGGTTTATGGCTGACCGGATCTGCCGGTACTGGCAAATCATGGATAATTAATTATGTTGTGCACAAAATGCTTGGCAGCATAAGTCTGTTTGTACAGAGTAATACAACAGAAGCTGGTATCCGGCAGACGCTTTGCAATAACGCATTTCCACTCGTATTCGATGAGGTGGGACCAGAAAATCAGACATCTCAATTCCGTTTACAAAAAATAATAGATCTCATGTGCCAGGCAAGCTCAGAGAATTCAGCAGGGATTATCAAAGGCACGCAAGGTGGACAGACGGTGACGTTCAGAATCAGGAGTTGCTTCATGCTGGCATCTATTAATGTAAACCTTAAACAGAATGCAGATATATCCAGCGTTTCAGTTTTGGGATTAACAAAACATATATTTAATAGACAGCAATCGAAATTTGAAAAAATTAAGAGCATTGTAAACGGGACGTTAACAAATGATTATTGCGCTGCCCTGCGGGCAAGAACTGTTTCTATGATTCCAATCATACGGCAGAACGCGGATGTATTTGCAGCTGCAGTTACAACAGTGCGTGGCGAACAGCGTGTGGGCGATCAGTTAGGTGCACTGCTGGCCGGTGCGTACAGTCTGTACAGTGATAACACCATTTCTTATGAAGATGCTTTGGAATGGGTGCGGTCCCATGATTGGGAGACCGATCAATCAGACGGCGAGAAGGATGAAGCAAGATGTTTAAATCATATCTTACAAAATGTAGTATCAGTAGAGGTGAACGGAAGAAGGTTCGACCGGACGCTGGGAAATCTCATTGCAAATGTATCTGATCGTTTAGAGTCATCAGGATATGGAACAGGGCAGGAAGATGCCGTGACACCACCTCAGGATAAGGACATAGATAGAGACGACGCTAAAGCGTTTTTAAAGAGACACGGAATGCGGGTAAAAGACGAAGGTATATGGATTTCAAATAGTCATCGGGAAATGAAGAAACTGTTTAAAGATACAGCCTGGCGTACCGGATGGAAAAACATGTTGCTGCGCATAGATGGAGCTGAAAACGCAGCACTCTTACGGTTTGGACCTGGCACGTCAACCCGCGCCGTAGGTATACCTTTACACTATATATTTGGGGAGTAACAGAGTATGTATAATTTTATTGATTTATTTTCAAGTATTGGCGGATTTCGACTGTGACGTGAAGCTCCCGGAATGAAGTGTGTCTTCAACGCTGAAATCGATAAGCATCGCATCGATAAGCATCGCACCGATAAACATCGCGAAGAAATATAGAAAGAAAAGGCAACCTGAAAGCTATGAAAATTGTTGACAGTAAGCCCGACACGATCATGGAAAAAGTTACGACTCATGCCCTTATTGGATTTAAATTGATTACCGATGAGTTTAAATCCTATACGAGCCTCTCTTCATTGTTCAAACATGACTTTATAAAGCACCCAAAAGGTGAATACGTCATCGGTGACACTCATACAAATACGATTGAAGGGTTCTTTTCATTGCTGAAGCGGGGGACAGTAGGGATTTGCCACTTTGTCAGCGAGAAACATTTAGATATGTGTCTCAAAGAGTTCAGCTTTCGGTATAACACGAAAAAAGAAACAGAAGAAAGCAGGTTTAACCTGCTTTTAGCGAACTGCGGCGGTCGGTTAACGTATCAAGATTTAATGAGCTAAGTATTTAATTCAATAAAATAAGACTTGATACATATTACAGGCTACAGTATATTATGTTCACACCTCTACCAAAAGTAAGGAAACATCCTGAAAATCGGCGCAAAATTTGAGGCTACATTTACATTACCTCTCAAAATAGAAAAAAAGGAGAAATGGTATATTTCAAGCTGTCCAATTCTTGATGTATTTTCACAAGGAAAATCTAAAGAAGAAGCACAAGAAAATTTGAGCGAAGCCTTATCTCTTTTTTTTGTTTCATGCTTTGAGCGGGGAGTCTTGGATAAAGCTTTGAAGGATTCTGGTTTCAGTCCAATTAAACCTTTAAAGAGCAAAAAGAAATCAGCTGAAATAGCTGGTATTCCTGTGGATACAACCGGCTTCATAAATGTTCCTGTCCCGTTTGAAGTCAACAAGGATAATGTTGAATGCCACGCCTGACACCTGTTGACTGGAGAGTTCTTGAGTGTATATTTAAAAAAGCAGGATTTAAGCACATAAGAGATTCATCCAGTCACAGAGTTCTTGAAAAAGAAAGTTTCCTTCAGCCCGATAATCATTCCTGAATATAACGAAGTTTGATTAGATATTATTAAGTCAAATATGCGTTCTGCTAATATGACAAGGGATGATTATTTTTCTTATTTGAGTAAATGCAAATAAGTGCTTTAAGCCGAATAAAGTTTGTATTGTCAAGTATATAATTACCCTTTTTTTGATAGTATCAGCATTGCTGACTGCCATAAGCCGTCTATTGCACTGCTTGAAAATGTCCCGGGTATCCTGACCATTGACAATGGTGACAGTATACAAACTATAAGCGCTCAAGATTATATGAATACAGTAATTCCAAATAAAATTATCTTTATCCTAGTATTGTATGTAATCTGCTCTGCAGAAGGATTTTCACAGGAGAGAATGCAGTTAAATGAGACTACATTGAACAATTTTGCTGACGAGTACACGGTAAATATAATAAAAGCGAATTACTGCGCGGCGCCGTTAATACCATATATGGCTGCAAAAATGACAATCGAAGATATGGGGTATGACTACGACAGAACATTTAGATATTTTGTATTGTTCCAGGATTCCTTATATGAATCAGAAGAAATCTATGACATAGTGGATATGATTTTAACATATTATGAATTCTCTGCCTGGAATTTAGAAAAAGCGTTTGGTGAAAATCTCATATCTGATGAGACGTTTAAAATAACAAACTATGACCTCACAGTAAGGAAATATAATCTTGAAAAAGTAGAGGCACTTCTCTATCTGTCAAATAAGTACAATACCACCTCACTCAGTGACAGACAGGTCATTGAGGGATTAGCGCATGTAAATGATGGCAGTTCCAATCGTTACGATACAAAAACGTACCCTGAAGAACCAGCCGGGACCGGTTGGAATGCACTGTTTTCCGAGGAGTTTCAAGCGCTGCTTGCGGATGATTTTCTATCAGTGAGCAAAAACCGGGTGGAAATCCTGAAACCGGAAGGTTTGAATGAGGTTGCTGCCATGGCAGAGTATCTCCGGAAAGCAAGATCGACTTTTTTAAATAATTGAAAGAAAAATCGAATTGCACGAGGTAAAGAATGGAAACAGTATCGGAAACGGAAAAGACGGGAATCGGGACGTAATTTAGTTCGCCTATGGGTAACCTATGGTGCTGCCGCGTTTCTCTTTATTGGCGGAGCCGCCACGATTACAGTCCTGTTGTGCAAGTCCTCATATGCTGAAGCAAACGATGTATTTTTGACAATTCTCCCGGTTAGCTCGGCGGTAATTTCCTTCCGGTTTACCGGACGGTCGCCGAACAATCCCGTTCACGGCAGTGGGGATGCAGATCAGCAGAAAACTTCCAAAGAAAACGGAGGAAGCGCGCCGGAATAACAGGGCAGTACTTCAATCACTGTCCGACTCTTGATTCACTTTACCAAGAGTTTCCGGATAGTGGAAAAGAGCTTTATTTCGATGGCACTGCCAAACGATGCCAGTGAACCGGATCGGACCAGAATGGAGCGGCTGTCGCTGGCGGAGTGACGAGAACAGGAAGGACGGCGCATGGCGCGAGCACGAACGAACAAGGAGACACCCGACCGCAATACGAAACCGGGCGGCTGACGGTCAATAAAATTATGAGGTGAACCTAATGATAGAGTGGCTCGATATCCTGAAGTTATCTATACCAGTATCCCTTGCTTTTTTCGGTTGGCTATTTAACGAATCCCGCAAGACATATTGGCAACGACGCAATAGGAAGGAAACGCGATACATTGGCCCTGTTAGAGCGCCTGAAGGGCTTCTACGTCGACGCCAGTCCGGCAAACAGCTAAAAACGACAAGGAGGAGTTTCTTAAACAACAGTCTGTTGGTTGGCTCTATTGTCCTGATTCTATAATCCGGCAAATTTACATATTCCTGGATCACGTGAGTCACGGCACCAACAAATCTGATGATGAGACGGAACAGGCAGTTGGAGAAATAGTCCTTCTGATGAGGAAAGATCTACTCGGCAAGAAGTTCCTGTTATGGGATAGAACAAGATTGAAAGCATCAGATTATCGGCACCTCAAAGCCATTTCATTCGGAAACACACCCAACGTATCATGAGGCGAAACAAATGAAGATGAAACGGCTCGTTGCGGAACAACTGCGCGAGCAGCAGGCCGAGGCCGCGAAGCTGGACGCCGACATCCCCGGGAACCTGAAAGCGTTGGGGTTTGGAGAGCCGGGATCATGAGCAGCATCAGACATAGAATGCCATCAACAGCAGCCCGATTGCAGTCAGACTTACACTCCATAACCGAAAGGTTGGCAGACTTGATTCGGGAACTGCCGGTCAAACGCTTTGAGACGGGTGGAATGGTTGTCCTCCTCGCTCCAGATTACTACTGGGGTGAGGCCACAGCCGAACAGCGTAACACGCAACTCGCAATCAAGCGCGACTATGAAAAATGGTTCGAAATTCTTCGTTCAGTCTTTCGCACACCTGCCGACCATCTAAACCAAAAAATCCAAGAGGCTGACGTAGAGTTCCGTAAATGGATCGAGTTGGGTCTAAACCGGTCAATCGACAGCGACCGCGAAGTAACCGAGAAGCGACTGCGGGACGATGCAGAGCGATTTTTAAAGCTGCTCAAAATCTTGACAGCCGGTCCAGTCAGCGAGATAATTCTGATTCCCGACACGAACGCAATAGTTGGCGAGCCTGATCCAACTCAGTATAAGGACATCGCCGGAGATGACAGTTTCGTGTTTCTTCTGCTGCCTACTGTTCTTGCTGAACTGGACGAGCTGAAGAATAACCACCGGAAGAATCCTGACTTCAGAAAGAAGGTCAACAAGGTCATCACAAGGATCAAGGGCTGGTGTAGTCAGGGGAAGATCCTTGACGGCATAACGGTGAATAAAACGATTACTGTCCGGGCGACCGCCAGCGAACCGGATATGAAATGTACCCTAACCTGGCTCGACGAACACAATCGTGATGACCGGATTATTGCTACTGTTCTCGAAATCCAATCAGACCATCCTGCAGCACGAGTGGTTCTTATAACTGGAGATGTCAACTTATCGAACAAGGCTGATGCAGCTCGGATAGAATGGGTGGACAATGGCTAAAAGGCTGCATCTTTCGCCGAGGCATCGCGAGATCGAGCGCGAGCATGTGGTGTTGGTAGCGGCCAGGACGCCGAACGAACGGAGTCAGAAAATCAGCGGCCAGCGACTTGGAGCAACCCTGACGACATGGCGGCTGGCAAGGATGAATCTCGCAATACGGAGTATCGACAGTTCACAAGTTACGTGGAACAACGAAGGTTCTTTCTTAAATGATAGCCACAAAGATTTAAAAGCCGATTACGCCATTGTCCATCCCCCGTTTAACGACAGTAACTAGGAGCGGCGGCTTACTGAGAAAAGATGGCCGATGGAAATACGGAATATCGCAGGACACGGGAATTTTCACCAGAGAATATTGCCGCCATCGCTGCCACATGTCACCGCTGGCGTGATCGTGAGGGCACGTATGAAGATGTTAAAGAGTTCTGTAATGCCGCATCAATCGAACGGGTGAGGGAATTTGATTATGTGCTTACGCCGAGGGAAGGTATGTGGGTTTGCCGGACGATGAGGATGATTTTGATTTCAATGATCGGTTCACGAAGTTGAAAGCGGAATTTGAAGAACAGTTGCAAGAAGAAGAAAAATTGAATGCTTTGATCGCTGAGAATTTGGCGAAAGTGAAGTTGGTATGATTGAGAACCTTTAATAATACGGAAAAGTAAAATAAAGAAATTTTAATTTTACTTTTTTAAATTAAAGTAAAATAAGAAAATCTATATTCTACTTTAGGAGTACCGATGGATATTCAGGAATTTAGAGCGGGTTCATTTAAAAAAGGAAATGAGTACCGGTACTTCCTGCCTGAGAAAATTAATCGCTCCTTTTTCTGGACTGATACGGTCATCAATGAATTGTTGGAAAAAGCCTCATTGAGATTAGGGGAACTGAATTCCTTTTCCCGGTTCGTTCCGGATACCGCAATGTTCATCATCGTGCACATTTTTAAGGAGGCTGTTGTTTCCAGCCGAATCGAAGGCACTCAAACTGATATAGAAGAAGCCTTTATTGAAGAGAAGGAAATTGACCCGAAAAGGCGGGACGATTGGAAAGAAGTCAATAATTTTATGTCGACGCTAATGAATGCCGCCATAGAAGAGCTTAAAACGCTTCCATTATCGAACCGGCTCATAAAAAATACCCATAAAACACTGCTTTCCAGCGGAAGAGGCAAGCGCAAAAATCCGGGTGAATTTCGACAATCTCAAAACTGGATTGGCGGGACAAGCCTTGCGGATGCGGTCTTCATCCCTCCAGTGCATACAGAGCTACCGGATTTGATGTCTGATCTGGAGTTTTTTCTTCATCGTTCTGAGAGTCAAGTTCCCCACTTGGTAAAGATAGCAATCGCTCACTACCAGTTTGAAACGATTCATCCCTTTCTCGATGGAAATGGCAGAATAGGACGACTGCTGATTACGCTTTACCTAGTGTCCAGCGGCATTCTTGAGAAGCCCCTTTTGTGTCTCTCCGATTTTTTTGAAAGGAACAAGACACAGTATTACGACAACCTGACCTTGGTTCGAAGTAAAAATGACCTTGGACAATGGATCAAGTTTTGTCTGACGGGGATTATCAAAACCGCAGAAAATGCTGCTCCGGTATTAAAGAATATCATGGAATTAAAAGCATCCATTGAGAAGGAACGAATCATGCTAATGGGCAAGCGTTCAAAACAGGGAATAGAATTCTTTCACCTGCTTTTTGAAAAACCCGTTGTAACCATCAAGGCAGTACAGACAATGACCGGTCTATCTCCCAAAGCGGGGAATGATCTGGTTCAAGCCTTTGTCGAGCAAAAGATACTGGTTGAAATAACCGGCTATCAGCGCAACCGGGTTTTTGTGTTTGATGAGTATATAAAGATGTTCTGATGGGGAAGTGGAAGGAACAAACGAGCTGAATAGCCGAGTTTGAAGAACAGTTGCAAGAAGAAGAAAAATTGAATGCTTTGATATTGGAGAACTTGAAGAAGGTGAAAGTTAATGAGTGAGTGGAAAGAATGCAAGCTGGGAAGTTTACTTGCTGAGATCGGTGAACTTCCTGAGCAATGCTTCCCGCATGGCGCTCCAGCGGCACCGGTTGACGCGAAAGACTGATCACAATGGACAAAAAAAGCCTCAGCGAACGCGACATTTGCACCAAATTCATCACGCCCGCCCTGCGAAAGGCCGGGTGGGACGGGATGGCGCAAATCCGCGAGGAGATCAGCTTCACCAAGGGACGCATCACCGTGCGCAGCAAGCTGGTCAGCCGGGGCAAGGGCAAGCGGGCCGACTACATCCTCTATTCCAAACCCGGCATCCCCATTACCCTGATCAAGGCAAAGGACAATACCCACCACGCCATCAGCGACGGTATGCAGCAGGGACTTGGCTATGCCGGGACGCTGGGCATTCCCGGGGGGAATCACCTTGACTAATCTATTCTTCGAACAGCCTGTCCTCAACTCGCCCTACGAGTGTCCGAGCCGGTATTGGGAACTGGACGAAATGGGGCAGCCGACCCAGAAGATCATCGAAAGCCGCAGGCAGGCCGAATTCATCACGCCGATCCCGAAGCCGAAGAAGCAAAAAGGATCATCTGAACAAGGCGTCATGGTGTTCGATAAGGAAGCGAAGAAGATCGAGACCGAAGGCCAGCAGTACGACCTGACAGCAATCATCGACGGGGTGCGCCGACAGGTCGAGCGGTGGCGGGACATGCCGGACTCGAACCAATGGAAGGTCACCCCGGAGACTGCCCGGCTGCTCCAGCACTGGCGGCACCACCGATTCGGTAGCATTCGACCCTTCTTCTGCCAGATTGAAGCGGTCGAGACCGCCATTTGGCTCACGAGGTTGCGCCGCGCACGGGCCGGGCCGGCCGGAAATTCCTCGACCATCTGGCGAACGCCAATAACGACGCCAATCCGGATCTGATGCGGCTGGCTCTCAAGTTGGCGACCGGCGCCGGAAAGACCACCGTCATGGCGATGTTGATCGCCTGGCAGACGATCAACGCAGTCCGCCGGCCCCAGAGCCCCAGATTTACACGCGGCTTCCTGGTGGTCACACCCGGAATCACCGTCAAGGACCGCCTGCGCGTGCTGCAAACGAACGACCCGGACAGCTACTACCAAAGTCGCGAGTTGGTCCCGAACGACATGCTCCCCGACCTGAAAAAGGCAAAAATCGTCATCACCAACTACCACGCTTTCAAGCTGCGTGAACGCTTGGAACTCTCCAAAGGCGGCCGTTCGTTGCTCCAGGGGCGAGGCGAGGCACTGACGACCCTGGAAACCGGGGGACAAATGCTGCAGCGGGTCATGCCCGAACTCATGGGAATCAGGAACATCCTGGTCCTCAACGACGAGGCGCACCACTGCTATCGTGAAAAGCCGGGCGAGAAACAGGAAGACGCGCTCAAAGGTGATGACAGGAAAGAAGCCGAAAAAAATATGGAAGCCGCCCGGCTGTGGATTTCGGGGCTCGAAACAGTCGGTAGAAAACTTGGCATCAACCGGGTCATGGATCTTTCCGCAACACCTTTCTTTTTACGTGGGTCGGGCTATGCCGAAGGAACGTTGTTCCCCTGGACGATGAACGACTTCTCGCTCATGGACGCCATCGAATGCGGCATTGTCAAACTTCCCCGGGTACCGGTAGCCGATAACATCCCCGGCGGCAGCATGCCGAAGTTCCGCAATCTCTGGGAGCACATCCGCACCAAAATGCCGAAGAAGGGACGGGACAAGGCCAAACAGCTCGATCCCCTCAGCCTGCCAGTGGAGCTTCAGACCGTCCTGGAGGCCCTGTACGGGCATTACCGGAAGACCTTCGATCTCATGGAGGAGGCGGGCATTAAAGTGCCGCCGTGCTTCATCGTGGTCTGCAGCAACACCTCGACCTCCAAGCTGGTTTACGACTATATCTCCGGCTTCCACCGTGAGAACAATGATGGCTCGACGACGCTGGAAAACGGGCGCCTGGAGCTGTTTCGCAACTTTAACGAGCATGGCGACCCGTACCCACGGCCTCGCACACTGTTGATCGACAGCAAACAACTGGAGTCCGGTGACGCGCTGGATAAGAACTTCCGCAAGATGGCCGCTGACGAGATCGACCGCTTTCGACGGGAACGCATTGAGCGCACCGGGGACCGCCGCCAGGCCGAGAACATCAGTGACCAGGATCTCCTCCGCGAGGTCATGAACACCGTAGGCAAACCGGATCGGCTGGGGGGTTTGATTCGCTGCGTGGTGTCGGTATCAATGCTCACGGAAGGATGGGATGCGAATACTGTCAGCCACGTGCTGGGGGTTCGCGCCTTCGGAACGCAGTTGCTCTGCGAGCAGGTCATCGGCCGCGCGCTGCGGCGCCAATCCTACGTTCTCAACGAAGACGGCCTGTTCAACGTCGAGTACGCAGATGTATTGGGGATACCGTTCGACTTTACGGCGAAGCCCGTCGTGGCCCCACCAAACCCGCCGCGAGAGACCGTTCAGGTGAGGGCCGTGCGGCCCGAAAGAGATGCGCTCGAGATCCGTTTTCCACGGGTGGCCGGGTACCGGGTGGAATTGCCGAAAGAGAGGCTTGAAGTCGAGTTCAACAAGGACTCGGCGCTGGATCTCACGCCCGATATCGTTGGCCCTTCCATCACCCGCAACGAGGGCATAATCGGCGAGGGCGTCGACCTCAATCTGGTTCACACCGGCGATCTCCGGCCCTCGACCCTTCTGTTTCATCTCACCCGGCGGCTGCTCTACACGAAGTGGCGCGATCCGGGCGAGCAACCGAAACTCCATCTTTTCGGACAACTCAAGCACATCACCAGACAGTGGCTCGATGGCCGTCTTGTCTGCAAGGGCAACACCTACCCCGCCCAGCTCATGTACCAGGATCTGGCTGACATGGCCTGCGAGCACATCACAAGAGGAATCGTCGCGCGCCACATGGATGAGCGACCGGTCAAGGCTGTGCTCGATCCGTACAATCCCGTCGGCTCCACGGTCCACGTGAATTTCACCACGTCCAGGACCAGTCGCTACCAAACGGATGCCCGCCGCTGCCACGTCAACTGGGTCATCCTCGATAGCGGCTGGGAAGCGGAGTTTTGCCGCGTGGCCGAAGCCCATCCTCGGGTTAAAGCGTACGTCAAGAACCACAATCTCGGTTTCGAGGTCCCTTACCGCTCCGCCGCCGAAACGCGCACCTACATCCCGGATTTCATTGTTCTCGTTGATGATGGCCGTGGCGAGGACGATCTCTTGCATCTCATCGTCGAGATCAAGGGCTATCGAAGAGAAGACGCCAAAGAGAAGAAAGCCACCATGGATACCTACTGGGTGCCCGGGGTGAATCATCACGGCCGCTGGGCCTTTGCTGAGTTCACGGACGCCTACGAGATACAGTCAGACTTCGAGGCCAGAGTGGAAGCAGCGTTCAACGAGATGATCAAAAAAGTGAAAGTCTGCGGAAATGGCTAATCTTGATACAACAATAGTGTACACTGGAAAAGTGTACAATCCCAATGATAGATGTGAGCATGAAAAACATTACCTTGAGCGCCGACGCCAGCCTGATCGTTGCCGCCGCGCTCGACGCGGGCTGTAAAACCCGCTACAGCGAAGACCTGCAGCATGAACAGCAGATTGAAGGAGTCACCATCACCAACCCTTTCAGGAGATGAATAGATCAATGGCGAAGAAAACAAGCAAAAAGACGGTTGAAACGCTCAAGCACCAGGATGCATCCCGCAAGAATATCCCCACGGCAGAGTATCAGGCGGTGATGAAAAAGGATGACGAAAGCCCCATTGAAACGGCCTGCCAGCGCCGCAACCGCGACCTCGACCCCCAGCTCGTCTGGCGCGGCAAGGATGAGCAAGACATGTCCGATCTGGTGGTGCAGGCGCCGCCGCTCTTCATCCAGGAGAAGATCCACCCCAAGGTGCTGATCGACGACCTGGTACGCCGGAGCAAGAAAACGGAGGCGGAGAAAGCCGACGAACCGGGCTTCCAGCCCAACCTCTTCGCCGATTTCAACGGGCTGCCGAACGAAGAAGCCCGAACCGAGTTCTACCGGCACGACGCCAACTGGTCCAACCGCATGATCCTCGGCGACAGCCTGCAGGTGACGGCGTCGCTGGCGGAGCGCGAAGGGCTGCGCGGCAAGGTGCAGTGCATCTACCTCGATCCCCCCTATGGCATCAAGTTCAACTCCAATTTCCAGTGGTCCACGACGAGCCGTGACGTCAGGGATGGCAAGACCGACCACATCACCCGCGAACCCGAGCAGGTGAAGGCGTTCCGCGACACGTGGCGGGACGGTATTCACTCCTATCTGACCTACCTGCGCGATCGGCTCACCGTGGCGCGCAACCTGCTGACGGAGAGCGGCTCGATCTTCGTGCAGATTGGGGACGAGAATGTGCACCGCGTGCGGGTCGTGATGGACGAAGTGTTTGGGAAGGAGAACTTTGTCAGCGCGATTACTTTTTCTCGATCGGCGGCAAGAGGAACCGGAACTAGAGGATTGGATAGCGTTGCTGATTACCTGCTTTGGTTCGCAAGAGATAAGACTACTATCAAATACCGAAGAGTATTCAGAGTTGTGGATGAAAGAAGTTCCGATCCGTCAATGTCGCCTTTCAGTTATGTCGATGCTCTTGATGGAAGTCGACGTTCCATGTCTAAGAATGAGAAAGACAATCCAAGAACATTGCCTGATGGTAACCGAAGGTATCAACTCATATCTCTTTCCGCTCAAACAGGATCGGAAAGATCGAGCCGTGAGTACGGCTACAACAGAAAGGTATTCCGCCCAGCCTCAAGTCGAGGATGGAAAACGAGTCTTCACGGATTGGAATGTCTCAACAAATCTATGCGACTGCAGATTTCAGGCAAAACACTTCGTTACATTTCCTACTCCGATGAGAGGCCGGGTGTTCCTTTTACTAACCAGTGGGTGGATACAGCCGGTACATCGGACGACAAACACTATGTTGTCCAAACATCAACAAAGGTCATCCAACGCTGCATCCTCATGACCACCGACCCGGGCGACCTGGTGCTCGACCCGACCTGCGGCTCCGGCACCACCGCCTACGTCGCCGAGCAGTGGGGCCGCCGCTGGATCACCCTCGACACCTCCCGCGTGGCACTGGCGCTCGCCCGTGCCCGCATCATGGGCGCACGCTACCCCTATTACCTGCTTTCCGACAGCCGCGATGGGCAGCTGAAAGACGCCGAGGTCGAGGGCAAGGCGCCATCCGACGCGCCTGCCTACAGCAATATCCGTCAGGGTTTCGTGTACGGGCGCGTCCCCAACGTCACGCTCAAGTCCATCGCCAATAACGCAGAGATAGACGTAATCTGGGAGAAGCATGAGGAGCGGCTGGCACCGCTGCGTGACCAGTTGTCAGTGGCGAGTAGTCAGGCGAAAACACTCGAAGAGTGGGAGATTCCGCGCGATCGGCCGGATGACTGGCCACCGGCCACCGAGCCGCTGATCACCGCCTTCTGGGAACACCGCATCGCCCGGCAGCGCGAAATCGACGCCTCCATCGCTGCCAAGGCCGACTACGAATACCTTTACGACAAACCTTACGAGGACAGCAGGAAGGTCCGCGTAGCCGGAGCGTTTACGGTGGACAGCCTGTCACCGCACCGCGTGCTGGACGTCGATGAGAACGACGAACTCATCGACCACGTCGCGGAGGCCAGGCTCGGCTACGGTGAAAAGCAGGACTTCGCCGGCATGATCCTGGAGCACCTCAAGACCTCCGGCGTGCAGCAGGCGCACAAAGACGACCGGATCGCGTTCTCTGCCATCAAACCCTGGCCCGGTGACCTCGTCTGCGCCGAGGGAGCCTACCTCGAAGGTGACGAGGACTCCGGCGCTGAAAAACGCGCCGCCATCTTCATCGGCCCTGAATTCGGCACCGTCTCCCGCCCCGATCTCGTGCAAGCTGCCCGCGAGGCCGCCGACGCCGACTTTGACGTCCTCATTGCCTGCGCTTTCAACTACGAAGCCCACTCCACGGAGTTCGACAAACTGGGACGGGTCCCGGTCCTCAAGGCGCGCATGAACGCCGACCTCCACATGGCCGGCGACCTCAAAAACACCGGCAAAGGCAACCTCTTCGTCATCTTCGGCGAACCCGACATCGACATCCTCGATGCGGATGACGGTCAAATACAGGTCAAAGTCAAAGGCGTCGACGTGTTCCACCCCAACACTGGTGAGATCCGCAGTGACAGCGCCGACGGCATCGCCTGCTGGTTCGTCGACACCGACTACAACGAGGAGAGCGTCTTCGTCCGCCACGCCTATTTTCTCGGCGCCAACGACCCGTACAAAGCCCTCAGGACGACCCTCAAAGCCGAAATCAACGAGGAAGCCTGGGAAACGCTCCACAGCGACACCTCCCGGCCTTTCGAAAAACCAAAATCCGGCCGCATCGCCGTGAAAGTCATCAACCACCTCGGCGACGAAGTGATGAAGGTGTTTCGAGTAGACGGAATGAGATAGAGCCATGAACAAACAATCCCGAGAAACTAATAGCTCCAATCGATCCAATGATAGGCAATTTAGAATCCTCAGTCTTGACGGGGGTGGTACGAAAGGCTTCTATACGCTTGGCGTTCTCAAAGAGATCGAGGGTATGCTCGGTTGCCCGCTCTACAAGCGATTCGACTTGGTCTTTGGAACGAGTACGGGCGCGATCATTGCTTGTCTGATTGTATTAGGCCACAAGATCGACAAAATCCATGCCATTTATAAAAAGCACGTTCCGAAGATCATGAAGATTAAGGGTGCACATCGTAAATCAGAGGCGCTAGCAAAGGTCTCGCACGAGGTTTTTGAACAGGCAACGTTTGAGAATGTCAAGACCGGAATTGGAGTGGTTGCCACCAACTGGGTACTTGAACGACCGATGATACTCAAAGGTGAAGTAGAGCAGGCACATGGTCGCAAGGCCACTTTTACACCAGGCTTTGGAGTCAGTGTCGCTGACGCAGTTCAAGCGTCCTGTTCGGCGTATCCGTTCTTTGAACGGAAGACAGTTACGACCGCTGAGGGAGACAAGATCGAGTTGATAGACGGCGGTTATTGCGCAAACAATCCGACACTGTTCGCGATTGCGGATGCCACAACGACTGCGGCCAATCAAGGCGATGACCTGTGTGTAGTTAGCGTAGGCGTAGGCGTATATCCGGAACCAAAGCCAAAGGGACTAAAGATGCGGTTTGCAAAGAAATGCCTGCCGAGCGTACGGCTCTTGGAAAAGACCCTTGAAACAAATACGCAATCAATGGAGCAGCTTCGTGCGATTCTTTTTGGCGATATCAAGACGATTCGCATCAATGATACGTTCGAAAAAGCAGAGATGGCTACGGATCTCATGGAGCACGATCTAATGAAACTCAATGTCCTTCATCGGCGGGGTCGTGAGTCATTTGCCTGCAGAGAGGATGACCTTAAACAGTACTTTGCATGAAGGGTGTATATATCGATGGGAATTCCTGAAGCACAGTTGAAGACATGGTCGCACCAAGGCTCTATAACTCAGTCGAGTACAACGTACAACGGAATAAAGTGTGTTCTTGAATCGACGACAGTCCCCTATAGCAATAAGAACTATGAGGTATTCCTTCAGGGTTCTTATCGGAATGCAACCAACATCTATGCAGAAAGCGATGTAGATATCGTGATTCGTCTTGACGACTGCTGGTATGAAGATATCGACAAACTGCCTGATGACCAGAGGAGAGCTTATCGAGCAGCGTATTCGAGTGCTGCATATGGATATCATGACTTTAGACAGGACGTGTTGAGTGTTCTGCAGGCAGAGTATCGCGATGTCGAAATAGGAAATAAGGCATTACATGTAGCAGCCAGTGGAAGCCGGCGAAGTGCAGATGTGATTGTTGCTGTACAATTTCGCCGATACTACAAGTTCCTCTCAGTATGCAACCAGTCGTATGAGGAAGGAATGTGCTTTTTTGATCTTTCTGGCCAACGTATCGTCAACTACCCACGGCAGCACTCGACTAACTGCAAGACAAAGCATCAAAATACCGAGATGAAGTTTAAGCCGGTAGTACGGATGTTCAAGAACATTCGAGGGAAATTGGTGAAGGATCGGCTGATAGCTAGAGATGTGGCTCCCTCTTACTATATAGAAGGTTTGCTATATAACGTGCCAAACTGCAAGTTCACTATTGACTATCGAGACTGTTTTTTCAACTGCATTAGCTGGATTCAGCAAGCCGACCGTACAAAGTTTGTTTGTGCAAACGGGCAGTATCCTTTGCTAGAAGACAACTCGCCAGTCACTTGGCAGGCGGTAAAGTGCAAAAAATTCCTTCAGGCAACTGTGGAATTGTGGAATCAGTGGTAGGTACGAGTGCCGCGCTCATATAGGCAGGTTGTCGAAACGGAAGTTAGTAAGCCTGTCATCCCCAATTCATCCAAGAACAAGTGCAATAATGGACTTCCGCATTGCCGACACCTTCACCAACAGCCTCGCCAAGCTGACCGGTAACGAGCAGAAGGCTGTGAAGACCACGGCCTTCGACCTTCAATTGAATCGAGCCCAGTCGGGATTGAGATTCCATAAGCTGGATAAATCTCGGGACCCGAATTTCTGGTCTGTCCGCGTCAGCCGCGACGTCCGAATGATCGTGCATCGGATGCAGAACAGCCTGATGCTGTGCTACGTGGACCACCACGACAACGCCTATCAATGGGCGGAACGGCGCAAACTGGAAACCCACCCCAAGACCGGCGCGGCGCAGTTGGTGGAGGTGCGGGAAACAGTTCAAGAAATCACCGTGCCCATATATGTGGAAGCGGAGCCGGGGGCGCCGCCCAAGCCGCTTCTTTTCACTGACATCCCCGAAGACGATCTGCTGGGCTGCGGCGTACCGGCTGAGTGGCTGAACGATGTACGCAACGCCAACGAGGATAGCCTTCTGGAGTTGGCCGAACATCTGCCAGGCGAGGCAGCGGAGGCACTGCTTGAGTTGGCCGTTGGTAGGACACCGAAGTCCGCGCAGCCGGTTGCTGCCAGCGCCGACCCCTTCGATCATCCCGACGCACAGCGTCGCTTCCGGTTGATGACGAACGTGGAAGAACTGGAGCGCGCGCTCAACTATCCTTGGGAGAAGTGGGCAGTGTTCCTTCATCCGGCACAGCGGCAAGTCGTAGAGACGGATTACAGCGGCCCGTCTCGTGTGTCCGGTGCGGCTGGCACGGGAAAGACCGTTGTGGCGATCCACCGCGCCGTGTTTCTCGCGCGCGCCAACCAGGACGCCAGGGTCCTGCTCACCACGCTTTCCGACACCCTGGCTGATGCTCTACGGACGAAACTCAGGCGGTTGATCCACAACGAACCTCGGCTTGCAGAACGCGTGGAAGTCGACGCCATCGATACGGTTGGCGAACGGCTTTACAAGGCACAGTTTGGTTCCCCAAACATCGCAACTCAGGAGCTGGTTCAGGAGTTTTTGGCGAAAGCTGCCAGCGCGACGGAGACCCATAGATTCACCCCCCGATTCCTGCTGAGCGAGTGGGAGAACGTCGTTGATGCCTGGCAGTTGGATAGCTGGGACGCCTATCGCGATATAAGACGACTTGGACGCAAGACACGCCTGCCCGTAGAGCAGCGTTCGACGCTCTGGTCCATCTTTGAACGGGTCAAGGCCAAACTTCAGGACCGAGGTCTGGTGACCCGGGCCGACATGTTCAGCTTGCTTGCGGAGAAGCTCACGGATCGTCGAAATCCGCCGTTCGACTTCACAATTGTGGATGAGGCGCAGGACGTCGGTGTCGCCCAACTGCGTTTTCTTGCTGCGTTGGGCGACCAACGGCCAAACAGCCTCTTTTTCGCAGGTGATCTGGGACAACGGGTTTTCCAAACGCCGTTTTCCTGGAAGGCGCTGGGCATTGATGTCCGGGGAAGATCTCAGACTCTCAAACTCAACTATCGAACGTCTCATCAAATCCGGGTGCAGGCGGATCGTTTACTGGGTCCCGAAATCGCCGATGTCGATGGCAACGTCGAGGACCGGCGGGGAACGGTCTCGGCTTTCAATGGCGAGCATCCGGCAATACACCTCTTCGAGACCGAGCAGGAAGAAAGTAAGGCTGTCGGAACATGGCTGCAGGAACGCCGAGACGAAGGAATGGGTTCTCATGAGATTGGAGTATTCGTGCGATCGGAAAAGGAACTGGACCGAGCGTGCGAGGCGGTGCGCAATGCAGGGTTTCCTTTCCAGGTCTTGGATGAACGCGGTGAGACGGACGACGGCTGCGTATCGATAAGCACGATGCATCTGGCAAAGGGATTGGAGTTCCGCGCCGTCGCAGTCATGGCGTGTGACGATGAGGTTATCCCGCTGCAGGAGCGGATCGAAACCGTCGCGGATGATGCGGATCTCGAGGAAGTCTATGATACGGAGAGACACTTACTTTATGTCGCATGCACACGTGCTCGGGACCACTTGATGATCACGAGTGTCGAACCCGCTTCGGAATTCTTGGATGACCTACAGCCCAGAGGTTAATAATCTCCATCCGCTGCTCAAAGTGACGCTGCCAAAGCTTTCGATCCTGTCGGATGAATTCCTCGCCGAAGTGCGGGAGATGCCGCAGCGCAACCTCGCCGTCGAACTGCTTCAGAAACTCTTGAAAGGCGAACTCGCCGCCCGCCGACGGAAGAATGTCGTTCAGGCGCGATCATTCGCCGAGATGCTGGAGCAAACGCTCCGCCGCTATCAGAACCGGGCCGTCGAAACCGCTCAAGTGATCGAGGAACTGATCCAACTCGCCCGGAAAATGCGCAAAGCAAGCGCCCGCGGCGAAGAACTCGGACTCACGGAAGACGAACTGGCCTTTTACGATGCCCTGGAGACCAACGACAGTGCAGTCCAGGTGCTCGGCGACGAGACTCTGCGCACCATTGCCCGGGAACTGACCGGAACTGTGCAGGGTAACGTCACCATCGACTGGACGCTTCGCGAGAACGTGCGGGCACGGTTGCGCGTGCTGGTGAAACGGATCTTACGCACGTCAGGCTATCCGCCGGACAAACAAGAGAAGGCGGCGCGGACGGTGCTCGAACAGGCAGAGGCGGTGTCTGCCGACTGGGCGGCTCTGTGAAAGCGCTCTACGGGTTTTGCTAAGGAGGCGTTTATCCACAGACCACGGTGTGAGGATTATTTTTTCTCTTGACTTCCTTACTGTTTACTGCGTAGTAGTACATAAACGCGAAGAGTATTACGAATGAAGAAGAGCAGATCACTGTCAACGAAACCCGCCGTGGCGCGGTCTGCATACTCCTTCATCGTCTCGAACACTCCTTCCGCGACGATGTGTCTGCTGTGGAGGATGGAAAAGAGCGAGATGCAGAAGAGCGGCACGTCCTTTTTCAGGAAGAGGCCAAGGACAGTTACGTTGGGACCATTCTGACGGGGTAGCGACAACCTAGCACGCCGATTGAGGTCGCCTACGACCAGATTCTCGTCGGTGATCCTGCCTGACCGCCTTGGCCCGACGACTAGAAACCAGATACGGAGGATTCCCCCATGATCACGATACCGCAGCCGGCAGGCCGCAATCGGCTTGCGAACTTGCTGCTCGATCCGCGAGAAGCACTCGACGTTGAGATAAAAAGCTGGCTGGATCTCGCTGGTAACAAGGAACACAAGGCGACACTCGCAAAGGCCTTACTTGCATTAGCGAACCATGGCGGGGGATTTGTGATCATCGGACTCACAGAAACGGATACTGGTGTCGAGACGGCCACAGGACGGCCAGCCACAGGACGGCCAGCCACTCTCGAAGCCTACTCTCAGGATGTCGTGAACGGGATCGTTCACAACTACGCCGAGCCTCCGTTTCATTGCTCGGTGCAGTTCGTTCCGCACCCCACCTCAGGCGTTATTCATCCTATCATCGGCGTTCCAGGAGGTCACCGAGTTCCCATACTCGCGAAGCGTAACAGTCCGAATAATAGTCAGACTGTTCAACAGCATGACGTCTACATCCGACGCCCGGGACCGCAAAGCGAAACACCTCGTACTGCACGCGAGTGGGATGAGCTATTCACAAAGTGCTTGGATGGGCGGCGTGATGAGCTACTTGATCGCATCCGGGACCTGCTGATTGTCAGGCCTCCATCGGAAAAAAATCAAACCGAGACATCTCGGCTGGATCGTTGGGTGAAGGATTGTGAAGATGTCTGGCGAAAAAAAATCGCCAGTCTCCCGCCCGACAGCCCGGCACGCTGCCCTCACGGATTCTATACATTTGCCTACCATGTTGACGGCGGAGCACAACTCAAATTACCTGAGTTGCTGGATGTTCTGCGCGATGCGCCGAGTCTCACAGGCTGGAACACGTGGTGGGTTCCAACGCGACACGAGATTGAACCGTACTTCAGCGATAAAGCCATCGAGTGTTGGATCGGTGGTGATACAAGCTGGCGCTATCACGGTGCCGACCACTCTGACTTCTGGCGCATAAAACCCGATGGACTCGCCTTCTTGCTGCGAGGCTACGAAGAGGACGACGACAATGCGGTAAAGGATAGCATTCAGCCAGGCACCTGTTTTGATCCGACGTTGCCGATTTGGAGAATCGGAGAAGGACTCCTGCACGCTACGTATCTTGCCGGTCGCCTGGGCGGTAATTCGGTTTCCTTTTTTGCACGGTATACTGGACTTCATAAGAGGCAACTGACTCAGTGGGTAAATCCAATGGATTTGAGATTCTTGGTCAGGGGCGTTAGCAGGGATGACGACGTTCGGCTATCGACAATTGTTGCCGTAGATACCCTGAGCGCCAATCTAGTAGAGGTTGTCCGTTCGCTTCTGTCGCCCCTTTATGAGCGGTTCGATTTTACGCGCCTTCCGCCCAACATCGTGCAGCATGAATTGAATCGGCTGCGCAAGCGCGGTTAGCACCACTTGGTCTTGCCGCTCACGCATTGGGCGCGTAGTTTAGGGCTCGCTCGCGGTATTTTTTAGCCCGGTGCTCCCCCCCCATGTTACCTGCCACTTTTTACCCCGCGTGGGGTTCATGGTTTATTCTCCTTTGGGTAATTCGGGCAGGCGTGGCGCGTGTCCGGCGAACTTTCCGGGCACGCCGCAAGGATTGCGTCGAGCGCGTCAGCCTCACGGCGGTCAATGGTGAGGCCATAGGCCCGCCGAATGTCGATAACCCGCCACGAGCGAACCAGCACCCGTCGCCGGCGACGTCACCCGACCCATGAATTCGCGGTTCGCCGCCGGCGCGATGTATAGGAGAGAAACGACATCCGCTTCCATCTCGTGCTCACGCTCCATGGCAGAAAACAGTTTCGACTTCAATGGGGCGAGCCGCCCCTTTTCTCTTTCTCGAAATCCCATTCGATTACTACTCCCAATCAACCGGGTAAGTGCTGACCAACATCTATTCTGTTGATCGTTCCAAGTACCATCGCACTCCATACTGGCGCATATAACCTGTTTAACACCTCCGCCTTAAGGAACCGCGAGATACGCGTTATCGCACCTTTCGGTGTGGCTGTTCGCACTTCAGGCATTGCCCCTTACACTCTCGCCACCTTATTGCCCTCTGGCGTCCTTAGTCATGCAGAGAACCCGCTGCGCAGCCGGCCCGCGCCGCCGTCTGCCCTCAACCCCGGTGTGCCAGCCACCACCATGTGCCCCAGACCGGCAGGCTGAGCACCGCCGCATAGACGGCGATCGCAATCGGTCCGAGCAGCCCCGCCACCAGCGAAGCCGCCACGGTAACGGCCCCCAGCCCGATGCCCGCAACCCAGGCAAGACGTCTGTAATGCAGCCGCCACAGCCGCCGGCAAGCCAACGCCAGCGGCAGCCCGCAGGGCGCAACCACCAGCAATCCCACCCCCGCCAGCAGCACCTCTAACAACGCGCCGGATACGTCTCCCGACCCAGGTAAGAAACGCACCACCGCCGTCGCCAGGACCCCGGCCGGCAGCCACAGCAGCGCCAGCGCCCAGAACCCGCGCCGCCCGATGATTTCCCGTTCTTCCATATAGTGTCCTTCCATATAGTGTTAATAGTAATAATTTTTTTCAGAAATATTGTCGGAGGATTATTATAGTGTCGAATTCTTTTCTGAGTTTAATGATACGTCGTGCGACCTGATCGTGATTACTCCATCTAATGAGGATCATATAAATTGATACTCCCGGCGACGTATGCTGAGCGAACCGCGCACGTTACGCTTATTGAGCAATCTTAAAGATGCCATGGACTGCGCATTGCACCCCCGAGCATTCTCGTTGCAGCAGTATCTGCGATAATTTCTTCGGTTTCCGGATTAAAACGGATCTTTCTACCCAGAAGCATTGAAATCTGTCCTAAATGACCTACAGTGGAGGAGCGTTGTGCAATTTCACTCGGTGCTAACGTCTCTGCCCGTGACGTGACGCAATCCAGAAAATTACGTATATGACCCTGCTCCACGCTGTCTCCCAAAGAACTTGCCCGATGGAGATGAATTTCATCGGGACTGAATCTTTCACGAAGCAGCGACGTGGGATTGGTGTCAATTTTTCCACGGGCAACAAAAACCCAGCCATCCTCACCAATCCATTTTACACCTTCGAGAATATCGGCGCTTCCAGCTGAATCGGGCATACCGGCACCGAGTATGGTCATTTCAACACCATTGGCATACTTCGTTTTTATTCTATAGTGATTGAAACAGTTATACAAAGAGGATTCTGGTTTCTTACCTGTTCCTTCGACCTCAACGGGACCGGTATAGTCAAGCCACAGCCCCCAGTGAGCGATATCGACATCGTGATTGACCGTGTTCATTAACTGGCCGCCGCCGTACTCACGGATCCACCGCCAATGGTAATGTACCCTGGCAGGCACATAATCAAAATAAGGAGCAGGGCCAAGCAAAAAATCATAATCAAGTTCTTTCGGCGGTTTTGTTACTGTTTGTGCTTCATTACCTCTTATCTCGTATTCTCCGGGTAATCCCACTTCAACGGTATGTACTTTACCTAGGACGACCCATAGTATCGATGATGCGCGGCGTCGTGGAGGCGGTAGATGGGGATGGGACCTACGACCAATACAAGGAGTTTTCGACGCGCTGGCTCTGAATGAGGTCATCCGTGCGATCCGACGTAAAGGGCGCAAAGCATGGAAACAGACCCGCCACTATCATCGACGCTCGTTGACTGAAATGCAGATCTACCGTTATACGTAGCTTATTGGGGACAAGCTGCGAGCGCGGAATGGGTCAACCAACAGGTTGAAAGTCGGCTGGGCTGTACAATCCTCAATCGAATGATCAATTTTGGAAAATCGGACGCTTATACCATAGAAAAAATCAACTGATCAAAAAAGAACACCAGCACGACACATTCGAGATTTTTCATGCAGCAAAGCCCCTAAAAACTGTAAGTAAACTTTCCGTACCAGAACGCGCCGCTGTAACCAAATGGGGTAAACCGGCTGTACTTATTGGCAGCCGCAGCATTCGTATTTTCATCCGAATAGGTATTAAGGATGTTCTGTGCGCCAACACTTACCATTAATCCATTGGCAAGCGAATAACTCGACTCGAGATCGAACAGGAGGAACTCGCTTCCGTAGGTTTGTTGATCACTGTCATCCCACCAGGATGAGTAGTAACTCCAGCGGCCCAGGACACCTAGATTGTCTGTTAGGGCTTTTGTCAGGGTCAGACTGGCGCGGTTGCTGGGAAGACTTTCCTGCAATTCCTTGACGCGGCTATCGCCGAGAGTCTCGGGGTTGTGTTTGGTAACCTCTGTGTTTGTGAAGTTGTAGGCGAAGATCAGTTCGCCGGCCGGCCCCGTCGGAGTAGTAATAACAATGTCCACACCATTGGTTCTTGTCTCAAAATCGTTGATAAAGTAGCGGAAGTTTGCTAAGTTGCGCACGTAGGGCACTTCTCCATCTCCACCCACTCCATCTGCTCCATGCTCGAACAGTGTGATCTGTTCCTCCGTAAGGTTCTCCAGAACAGAAAAGTTTTGCGAGAGGGCAAGGCGATCTCGCATCCTGATGTCGAAGTAGTCGATCGTTATGTCCAACCCCGGGAGATCAACAACAAAACCAGCGGTGAAGTTATTCGACTTTTCAGCTTCGAGAGACTTGCTGCCCACCAGCCTGGCGACGGGGTTGTTCGAGGGAATGGTGCCGTTGTTCACCAGATCACCCAGAGTCACATCAAATTGAGTCGATACATTGAAGGCATTCTGCTGCCCGGGCGTCGGTACCCTGAAACCGGTGCTGTAACTGCTGCGTATCTTCAGGTCGTTGCTGAAGCCGTAGTTGGTCGCCAGCTTGTAGTTGGTGGTGGTGCCATAATCATCGAAGTTTTCATGGCGCAGTGCAGCACCCAGGAGCCAGTTCTCAAGCGGGTAGTACTCGGCCTCGGTATAGACGGAGGCGTTGGAGCGGTCCCAAGTGCCGGCAGAAAGAGGGGGGAACCCATTAAAGCCATTAGACGCTGAGCTGAATCCCTGAGTGGCCAAAGGGCCTATAGCCCAAGACTCTTTTTGGCCGGCCACGATTTCAAATGTTTCCGTGCGATACTCGAGGCCCGCAGCAAGGAAAAGCTGTTTGCTGACCAGTTTGGTAAAGTCGAGGTTCACGTTAGTGTCCGTCTGAATGTAGTCTCCCGGATCAAATGACGTCGGCGAGTCAGGGCCGAGAGAAGCGTTCACGGTATTGAAAATGAAGAAGTCGGAGTGATGTTGACCATACGAGGCAGAGAGATCCCAGGTGAACGTCGGTTGCGGACTCGGATTCGTCCCCTTAACCCCAACCAGGAAAGAGACATCCTGCGTATTGGCGCCAAATCGGGGCGTGAAACCACCGGGTCTTCCAGGAAAACTTCCCTGTTGTTCCTGGAACGTAAAACAATTGTCGTCATTAAAAACCTGTGCCAGGGCATCGGCGTCCGGCGCGTTATTGGTGATCGCCACATTGGGGCAATCACCACCCATATTCACACCATCTAGATCGCCGACAAGTAATGTTTTACCTTTGTCTCCACTGAATACGGCAGCCCGTGTATTGGGATTTCGATAATAGAATCCACCTTCCACTTCCTTGGAGGCAAGGTTGCCGTGACCGTACAACGAAATGTTATCCGTCAGGCTGGCGCCGTAGTTAGCGAAGAACTTCACGTCGTTTCTAATAATAGGTTGACCCGATCTCTGAGCGGGGTTGGCCACATGGTTATTGCCCGCAGCAATCAGAGCTTTGGCGTCATTTCGCTGCACGGAGCGGACGGTCTCACCCGCATTGCCGTACTCCAGACTGAGATTGGCCCAAGCATTTTCGCTGCCCAAACCTATATTGCCAGCGACGGCATACGTGAAACCATCACCTGCCTGGAAAATGCCGGGTTTATATTCGATAGACCCCCCTCTGTAACTGTCTTTCAGTTGAAAATTCATCACCCCGGCAATGGCGTCGGAACCATACTGCGCGGACGCGCCGTCGCGCAGTACTTCTACCTGCTGCAGGGCAATGGACGGGATGGGGGAAATATCAGGCCCCTGCGCTCCATCGGAGACACCGTTGCCCGACCAGTAAATCACCGAGGCGCGGTGGCGACGCTTGCCGTTGACGAGCACCAGCGTGTGATCGGGCGCCAGCCCCCGCAGGTTGGCCGGTCGGACGACGATCGCTGCATCGCCGCTGATGGGCTTATTGATGTTGTACGAGAGCACGATATTTTTTATAAGATCGGGTAAATCCGTGCCGCCTTGCTTGACGATGTCTTCGCTCTTGACAACGTTAATAGGCACGGCCGAATCAATTATGGAACGCGGCTGCCCGCGCGAACCGACTCCGGTGACAACGACCTCATCTGTTCCGAACACGTCAGTTCCCAGACTGAAATTCAGATTTGAGGTATCATCTCCCGGAGAAAGAACCCTTTCAGTGGCTCTGTATCCGACGAAACTGACGACAAGTGTATAGTCCTCATTGCTGGTATACTGAAACGAGAACCGTCCGTCAACATCCGTTGAAGCGCCGATAGACGTGCCCTGAACAGTCGCATTTGCACCGACCAAGGGATCGCCTGTTTCGGCGTCAGTAATAACTCCTGTGTGCTCCTGTCCAAACGAAGGCGTCGCAAGAGTAAGAGTTAAGAAAAATAACCCTAAAGCAGTGATTCTTTTCATTCTGCTCTCCTCCAAGCGCAAAGTCTCGCTTTTACCTTTCTGCGGTGTATTCACAAGAGTACGTGCACGTTCTCAGACGTGTCGGGTATAGGCGTCTGCATAGGTTTTGAAAGGCGGTCCACCGGACGTTTCGGTTTCGTTATTCTGTTTTGTTACCCATTGCTGTTTTCCTCTGTTTGTAATTTCCCCTTACGAGAAACCATTCTCAGGTTGTGGTAGAACAACTCTTCTATAAAACTTTCCCATCCTTCCTTTGAATGCCGCCACGTCATATAGGTCGAAATCCACTACCTTTCATTCAATTCTGTTCGCATTGCTTCAGTAACCACACCCAGTATAGCGATGTTCTCTGCCCGTGCAGGGGTTTGATCAAAGCTCTTCTTAATAGCGCCCAACCGTTCTAGAGCTCCGATCGAGTCAGTTCCGCCCTTAATTTCAATAGTAACTTCCTGTGTCCATGTTCACGTCTTCTTGTTGTACTTCTCAAACAAGATGTCAAGCTCAGACCCGTAGGCCATACGGACTGTTTTTGCCTCTCCCACAACACGTACCAACGTCCTTGTTATTCACAGGGCATCCCAATATATCCACAATCCATTGGGGCAGCTTATCTCGAACCTCGCGCTCCGGAGATGATATTTGTTCCGGATCATACCGTTCACTATCTGGATTCTGAAAATCAATAAACCTATTCAGGTCATACTCATATGCAGAAAGTGTATTAGCAGATAACTATTCACTATGTGTTTTACTTCGTTATTATGTTTAAAAACATAACTTCATAGAGAAATTGTGCACCATAGTAATTATACTCATTTCAGATTTCAGAAAACAACAAAAAAACCCCCGATTTAAAAAAATCAGGGCACTATGAAGGGCAAATTCAAAAAAATAATACCCCCTCTCCCTTGATCTCCTTCAAACATTTATCTCAACTTTTTTCATGCTTTTTTAGGAATTCAAGTATCTCAATGTCATCAAGTCATCAAATATTTCGTGATCAATGAAGTGTTGATTCACTTTTTTCAAGTATAGTTAATGTTTTTTCCTTTGCATCACGGCAATCTTCATCTCTTAAACTAACATGCTTTGTTATTTTAATGTATAACTTTACAATAGAAGCAAATTCATCAAAGACTCTATTAACCAAACTCCCGATATCAAGTACTAAATCATTTAACGTGATTGTTTGTTTCCATTAATATATTTTACTATTTACGTAACACATCGGTACGTTCTAAGCCCGTTTCTCCATCTACAGCCAATTTGAGAAAGTTGCTGCATAGAAGTTACCATCAGTATCAGTATTTATAGTAAGTCGGATAGCCAGTGCGGCCAGTCAACTTCTCTCAGGAGACCTCAGGAGAGACCGGTGCCATCCTTCTCTTGCAGGGCATCTCATCATCAAAAAACAGGACTAAGTATGCTCCGCCAATATTCCAATTTTCTTCTGCTGATCAAAAAAGAACACCAGCACGACACCTTCGAGATTTTTCATGCAGCAAAGCCCCTAAAAACTGTAATTTAATTTTCCGTACCAGAACGTGCCGCCGAAACCAAATGGAGAAAACTGACTGTACTGATTGCCAGCGCCATCAGCACCACCCGGATTTTCATCCGGATAGGCATTGAGGATGTTCTGTGCGCCAACACTTACGATTAATCCATTGGCAAGCGAATAACTCGACTCGAGATCGAACAGGAGGAACTCGCTTCCGTAGGTGCGTAGATCATCGTCATCCCACCAGGATGAGTAGTAACTCCAGCGGCCCAGGACGCCTAGATTGTCTGTTAGGGCTTGTGTCAGGGTCAGGTTGGCGCGGTTGCGGGGAATGCTTTCCTGCAATTCCTTGATGCGGCCTGCTTCGAGAGTCTCGGGGTTGTGTTTGGTAACCTCTGTGTTTGTGAAGTTGTAGGCGAAGATCAGTTCGCCGGCCGGCCCCGTCGGAGTAGTAATAACAATGTCCACACCATTGGTTCTTGTCTCAAAATCGTTGATAAAGTAGCGGAAGTTTGCTAAGTTGCGCACGTAGGGCACTTCTCCATCTCCACCCACTCCATCTGCTCCATGCTCGAACAGTGTGATCTGTTCCTCCGTAAGGTTCTCCTGAAGAGAGAAGTCCTGCGAGAGGGCAAGGCGATCTCGCATCCTGATGTCGAAGTAGTCGATCGTTATGTCCAACCTCGGGAGATCGACAACAAAACCAGCGGTGAAGTTATTCGACTTTTCAGCTTCGAGAGACTTGCTGCCCACCAGCCTGGCGACGGGGTTGTTCGAGGGAATGGTGCCGTTGTTCACCAGATCACCCAGAGTCACATCAAATTGAGTCGATACATTGAAGGCATTCTGCTGCCCGGGCGTCGGTGCCCTGAAACCGGTGCTGTAACTGCTGCGTATCTTCAGGTCGTTGCTGAAGCCGTAGTTGGTCGCCAGCTTGTAGTTGGTGGTGGTGCCAAAATCATCGAAGTTTTCATGGCGCAGTGCAGCACCCAGGAGCCAGTTCTCAAGCGGGTAGTACTCGGCCTCGGTATAGACGGAGGCGTTGGAGCGGTCCCAAGTGCCGGCAGAAAGAGGG
Organism: bacterium; assembly: GCA_965240425.1. Taxonomy (GTDB): domain Bacteria; phylum SM23-31; class SM23-31; order SM23-31; family SM23-31; genus CBDFMG01. The sequence goes on along the minus strand of OZ251221.1, from coordinate 3,093,040 downwards.
GGGAACCCATTAAAGCCATTAGACGCTGAGCTGAATCCCTGAGTGGCCAAAGGGCCTATAGCCCAAGACTCTTTTTGGCCGGCCACGATTTCAAATGTTTCCGTGCGATACTCGAGGCCCGCAGCAAGGAAAAGCTGTTTGCTGACCAGTTTGGTAAAGTCGAGGTTCACGTTAGTGTCCGTCTGAATGTAGTCTCCCGGATCAAATGACGTCGGCGAGTCAGGGCCGAGAGAAGCGTTCACGGTATTGAAAATGAAGAAGTCGGAGTGATGTTGACCATACGAGGCAGAGAGATCCCAGGTGAACGTCGGTTGCGGACTCGGATTCGTCCCCTTAACCCCAACCAGGAAAGAGACATCCTGCGTATTGGCGCCAAATCGGGGCGTGAAACCACCGGGTCTTCCAGGAAAACTTCCCTGTTGTTCCTGGAACGTAAAACAATTGTCGTCATTAAAAACCTGTGCCAGGGCATCGGCGTCCGGCGCGTTATTGGTGATCGCCACATTGGGGCAATCACCACCCATATTCACACCATCTAGATCGCCGACAAGTAATGTTTTACCTTTGTCTCCACTGAATACGGCAGCCCGTGTATTGGGATTTCGATAATAGAATCCACCTTCCACTTCCTTGGAGGCAAGGTTGCCGTGACCGTACAACGAAATGTTATCCGTCAGGCTGGCGCCGTAGTTAGCGAAGAACTTCACGTCGTTTCTAATAATAGGTTGACCCCATTTCTGAGCGGGGTTGGCCACATGGTTATTGCCCGCAGCGATCAGACCTATGGCGTCATTTCGCTGTATGGCTCGGTCGGTCTCGCCCGCGTTGCCGTACTCCAGGCTGAGATTAGCCCAAGCATTTTCGCTGCCCAAACCTATATTGCCAGCGACGGCATACGTGAAACCATCACCTGCCTGGAAAATGCCGGGTTTATATTCGATAGACCCCCCTCTGTAACTGTCTTTCAGTTGAAAATTCATCACCCCGGCAATGGCGTCGGAACCATACTGCGCGGACGCGCCGTCGCGCAATACTTCTACCTGCCGCAGGGCGATGGACGGGATGGGGGAAATATCAGGCCCCTGCGCTCCATCGGAGACACCGTTGCCCACCCAGTAAATCACCGAGGCGCGGTGGCGGCGCTTGCCGTTGACGAGTACCAGCGTGTGGTCTGGCCCAAGCCCCCGCAGGTTGGCCGGTCGGACGACGGTCGCTGCATCGCTGATGGGCTGGGTATTGACGTTGTACGAGGGCACGATATTTCTTAGAAGATCGGGTAAATCCGTACCGCCTTGCTTGACGATGTCTTCGCTCTTGACAACGTCGATAGGCACGGCAGAATCAATTATGGAACGCGGCTGCCCGCGCGAACCAACTCCGGTGACAACGACCTCATCGGTTCCGAACACGTCAGTTTCCAGACTGAAATTCAGATTTGAGGTATCATCTCCCGGCGAAAGAACCCTTTCAGTGGTTCTGTATCCGATGAAACTGACGACAAGTGTATAGTCCTCATTGCTGGTATACTGAAACGTGAACCGTCCGTCAACATCCGTTGAAGCGCCGATAGACGTGCCCTGAACAGTCGCATTTGCACCGACCAAGGGATCGCCTGTTTCGGCGTCAGTAATAACTCCTGTGTGCTCCTGTCCAAACGAAGGCGTCGCAAGAGTAAGAGTTAAGAAAAATAACCCTAAAGCAGTGATTCTTTTCATTCTGCTCTCCTCCAAATGTTAAGTTAGATAGTTTCAATTATGCTATTAGCTACTGATAAAGCATCTTATGTTGACATTTTTTTACCATCAAATTTTTACCATCAAATTTCTTTAAATTTAATCAAATCAATTAAAATTTCAACTCTATAACTGGATGGAACAGATGTTTAGAACGTACAACATAAATTCAGTAAATCAAAATGTAAAACGATGGAAGCTGACAATTTTTTCCTTATACTTGATACTTGTTGAATACCAATTTTAATATTGTGGTTAGTCTTAATTACCTTCGTGCGCAAATTCAAGATTGAAGTCGAAATCAACCACATCACTCACCACAAGTCCACCAGTTTCAAGCACTCCATTGAATTGGACGCCGTACTCAAACCTGATGATCGAACCTGTTGCATAGAACGCAACAAGTGTCTCCCCTCTAGCTTTTACTGGACCGCTAAGCTCAGCATCAAGCTCAACTTCTTTCGTTACATCTTTAATAGTAAGGTCCAGACTATCTTATAAGAGTTGTCTCTAACTTTTCGGAACGATCTTGAAACAAACTTGATATCAGGATGTTTTTCTACATCTAAAAAATCATCAGATCGAAGATGGTCATCACGATTATCGTTGTTAGTGAAAATACTTCCGGTTTTGATAGTTGTCTCTACCATGGCATTCGAAAAATCGCTATCGTTTTTAGATGATAGATTTATATCAAAATCCCGAAACTTTAATGATCCCATTTAATTGACAATATCTACATCTACAATTTACAATCCGTATTTTTTTAAATTATGGGATAGTAAAGAGAATATATATTCCTCCGTACCAATTTCTCCCTGCACCTGGTTCAAAAAATCTTTTTCAAAATGCGTTGGGAACAATTGAGCTGTTGTAACGCTTGTCGAGTATATTATCAACTCCTAAAAACATTCGAAAAACTGCATTACCCTTTTTGTAGTTAAAACCGGTTCTAACATCGATTGTCGTATAAGCATCATTTTTGTAATCGTTAACAGATTCATTAGTGCCAGGGAGTGGACCATTGAAATCGTTTGCGAAATATTCGTCGACCCAATTGATCGTTATCTCTCCAAAATATTGCTCATCGGGATCGTGAAAATTAAGCTTGGTGAACAATCTCTTTGGTGCAATACCGGGAATTTTTTTGCCGGAAAGTTGATGTTTTACAATCATGTTGTCGATTTTTTCTTCTTTCAAAAAATCTTCGAAAGTAAAATCTGTGTAAGTATATGAAAAAATGACACGTGTCCATTTGGCAGGAATATAATCAATTTTTATCTCCAATCCTCGATTGTCAGCTTTTCCTGCATTGCGGAAGAAAACTTCTGCACTCATTTGAACATGGATCTGAAATGGTATGAGCATTTCGTTGAGTGTAGCTTTATAGCCAGTAATATCATATTGAAGGTTAGGGTTTATTATAAAACCTTTTATCCCGGGTTCATAATTTTTTATCACTTCCTGCTGCAAATCTGGGTTAAATCCTCCTTCGCCTGACGGCCGGTTTCCAAGCTCTGTTGTGGTTGGTGTTTGAAATGAGGTGGAATAATTACCAAAAACACTTAAATTTGGTGCTGCTTGGTAGAGAATGCCAGCAACTGGACTGAATTTATCCATTACCCGTTTTCCAGATTTTTTGTTCACGGTATTAGTAAGTTTATCTTTTACAGAAAACGTAAAATAGTCGTATCGTCCTCCAAGCGTAACCACCCAATTGAGGGCAATACCGTATTCAAATTCAAAAAATGGTCCCAAGCCGTCCACATTTTCGTTCTGCGTTACTAATTTCTCCCCTTTTACTACCTAAGTCAGTGCTTTTGCATTATCATACATAACCGGCACAATGTTTACAGGTAGACCGATATTTTCATACTCGTTGCGCCAATCATTCTGAGATTCATAATCAATACCTGCGGTGGTTCGCAATGGGACTGAAGAAGAGCGGTGTGTGTATGCGAATCGTACACCACCTGCTTTACGATCTAATTTAATAATACGCCCAGGGATATTATTGTCGGTATTGCGATAGATACCATAAAATGTTGCTTTATATGAATTATCATTATTGATTATATGTTTTAACGTTAAGCCGGATTGAAAAGAGTTGACTCTTTTGCCTGCACCTTGTTGTACTATGAAGTTTCGTGCAAATTTTGGATCTGACAATGAAGTTATCTTATCGATCGAACTGGGATTTAAAAGATATGGGGTGTCATAATTGTTAAGCACAGTACTCAGTTGCAATTTCTCAGATATTGCAAAGTGGGCAACCACATTTATCGTAGTAAATTCTCCGGAAGAATGATCACGAAACTCATTGATGCTGACCAATTCTGGCAATTAAATGGAAATGTCTCCTATTCACTTGCTGGCTCATTTATAAATTTTCTGATTGATACCGCTGGAATAAATGGTTTTAAAGAGTTGTATCGGCGTTCCATATCCAAAACGCATTGTATTGAAGCACTCACAGATCTCTATGACAAATCCATTACTGAGATTAAAAAGGAATAGGTGGAATATGCAATGAAAGTGGATATTCCTGAGATAAAAATGGCATCAAGTCTATCCGCAAAAGAAGTATTTTCAATAGATGACCCGGTTGGCGATGCCGACATCGGTGGACAGTATGTTTCTCCCTCTGGAGATTTGTTTGAGCAAAGGGTGGCGGATTTACTAAGTTTTCGGATATTGGAAGATAGTACAAAAGTTTATTTTGAATTACAATTCTCAAATCTTCAAAATTTTTATACAAAATCGGATGTGGGTTTGGGAGATACTTTTTCATGTATACTGATTCATACTGAGTTTGGCAGTCAATCGAAGGTGCAATTTAGTGGAAACGCTTTAGTAGATGGTACCTATGAATATACCATTATTGTTGGCAATGGGATTGTGGTTCTTGAGGATAACTGGTCAAAAAATTGAATATTTAAGGCAGGCCTTTTCGAAATAAGCACTGGTGAAAAGAATAGTAATACAATTATGTTTTCAGTTCCAATCGAACTTATCAGAAAGCCAACCCGTCATTGTGACTTTGCCCCCAGAAGTTGAGTCAGATAGTATATTAGTATAGTGAATATTTTTGAAAGAAAGGAGCAAGGTCACTGGCACGTAGGGATTACACATCAGGACAGATTATCCACAAGTTTCGAGAGGCGGCAGTGCTGCTGGCTCAAGGTCAGTCGGTTCAACAAGCTGCTCGCCAGATTGAGGTTACGGAGCAGACCTGCTATCGCTGGCGGAGGGAGTATGGTGGTCTTCGGGTGGATCAGGCGAAACGATTTAAAGCGTTAGAGAGAGAGAATATCCGCCTGAAACGCCTGGTTGCCGAGAAAGAGTTGGATATCCAAATCCTCAAAGAGACGCTGGCGGTTGATGCAAAAAACTTCTGAGCCCGGCGAAGCGACGGGAGGTAGTGCAGCATCTTTGCACAACTCTTGAGATCTCGCAGCGCCGGGCCTGTAGTGTGTTGGGAGTACCGCGCAGTACCCATCAGTATTGTCCGAGCTCTCCTTCTGATGAGCCGGTATGAGTGCAACGTATGGTTGAGTTGGCTCTGCAGTATGGTCGGTATGGTTACCGACGAATTACCGCGCTGTTACAGCAGGAAGGCTGCACGGTAAATCATAAGAGCGTGGAGCGTTTGTGGCGTCGAGAAGGGGTACAAGTTCCCCGGAGGCAACCGAAGCGCAAACGGTTATGGCTCAATGGCGGATCATGTATTCGGCTCCGGTCTTCCTGCCGGAATCATGTCTGGAGTTACGACTTCATGCAAGCACGAACCCGTGCATAGGTCCTGGAGTGTTTGTCCGGTTTGTTTGTCCGCCGGGGAGTTCCGATCCACCTGAGGAGTGATCATGGCACAGAGTTCACTGCTCACGCAGTCCGGACATGGCTTACGTGCCGGGGAGTAAAAACCTTGTATATTGAACCGGGATGTCCATGGGAGAATGGGTATATTGAGTCGTTCAATGGCAAACTGCGTGATGAAGTGCTCAATCGGGAAATCTTCAATACAGTACACGAAGCAAAAGTGCTTGTGGAACGCTGGCGAAATGAGTGTAATTATAGAAGACCGCATAGTGCCCCCGGATACCGGCCCAACCCGCCCCCAAGGCCGTTATACCACCAGATTCGGTCTCAAGACCAATGGATAATACAACAATGAATATATCGATGAATTGACTAACTTAAAAAATAGCCCAAACATTTAGGGGCAGGTCAGTTTAATGTACAGGAAGGTTTTCACGAAGATAACAGGGCATGAGTTCATACAAATGCCTGCTAGTATTCTTCCCTTCATATATACCATGTGTTCTATTAGGATATGACATCATTGAAAAATGTTTATTATTTCTAACAAGCTCGTTTACAAGAACTTCGGTGTTTTGATAATGGACATTATCATCGCCGGTACCATGAATAATTAAAAGGTTGCCTTCTAAGTTTTCGGCAAACGCAATTGGAGAACCGATAGTATATTCATACGAGTTCTCATCAGGTAAGCCCATATACCGCTCCTGATATATCGTGTCATACAATCGGAGATCAGTAACCGGTGCTACTGCAATTGCTGTTTTGTACAGATCAGGATAACGGAAAATCTGATTTAGACTCATTGTCCCACCACCGCTCCATCCCCAAATTCCGATGCGTTCAGGATCGATATAGGACCTTTCAAGCAAGACCGATCTTAGTGCCTTAGCTTGGTCTGATGTATCAAGGATCCCCATTTTCTTGTAAATCACCTTTCTCCAATCTCGGCCACGTTGGGCGGGCGTACCCCGATTATCGATACTCATGACGAGATATCCCTCTTGAGCGAGCATTTGGTGCCACAAATATCGTGAGCCGCTCCACCGATCAAGTACAGTTTGAGCGGCAGGACCCCCGTAAAGATAAAGAAGCAGTGGATATCTTTTTTGCGAATCGAAATTATACGGTTTTATCAACCATGCATCAAGCTCATCATCTTCGCTTATAGATATCTGAAAAAACTCAACAGAATTTTTTTTGAGTTTACTAACATTTGTATGTAATGATTCATTATCATTTAGTAATACTATTGACGTATGATCAGGTAAACTGATAAGTTCTGTAATAGGAGGTATATCATACGAAGAATAAGTGTGAAACGCCCATTGAGAATTAGGAGAAATGTTGTATGAATGTGTACCGCTCAGTTGGTCAGGAGTGATTCTCACAATTTCGCCACTCCCTTCAAGAGATGTCCGGTACAGATATCTCTGTGTAGCATAATCGAGAGAAGCTACAAAGTATATCACTCCATTCTTTTCATCAATACTCTGAATGGAAACTACATCGAAATTTCCGGGTGTCAACAATGCAATTTCATTGCCATTTATGGATATTTTATAAATGTGTTTCCAGCACAAATGCGATTGCGGCGAATAAAATACAACAAATTATTTGTGTGCCGAGAAGCCAAGTCCGTTTCGAAGAATATCTGTCGACAATCGGACCCCACAACATTTTGATAACCCACGGCCACATAAGTAAGCTGGTATACAAACCGATAAGTTCATTGGAAATGCCAAGTTTTGAATACATCACAACGGTGACAAGATTTACCAGAACGTACGGCAGTCCTTCTGCAAAATAGAGCGTGGGGATAAACAAGCTTGCAGGTCTTCTCTTTCCTTTCCGGTCGGATGTTCCGGCAAAATACAGTGATTTATAGTTCATTCTATGGAATTTTTTGTTTGAAAATGGTACCGTGCCCAAATCAGGGCTACAATGTAAAGATAACGCCGAATATTGGCAAGCAAATACTCAGCACAAAAATCCTTAAAGAATTACTATGCTAATGTGTGAATTTTATTTTATATTATTTGATGATATTTTTATCTCAAATGGTGATTCAATGGACCGGATTATAGAATGCGTACCGAATTTCAGTGAAGGCCGTGACGAAAAGGTCATTCATGCTATCGCGAATTCAATTCAGTGTGTTCGAGGAGTGAATCTGCTTAATGTTGAATCGAACGCCGATTATAACCGGACGGTTATTACGTTTGTGGGTCAACCCGAATCTGTTTTGGCGGCTGCGTTTGATTCTATAAAAACAGCATCGGATCGTATTGATATGCAGGAGCATTCCGGTGAACATCCTCGATTAGGTGCAGCCGACGTTGTTCCGTTCATACCCGTTTCCGGTGTCACTCTTGAAGAATGTGCTGTATTGGCGCGTACACTCGGAAAACAGGTAGGAACTGAACTGCATATTCCGGTATATTTGTATGAAGCGGCGGCAAGATCACCGGAGCGAAAACGATTGGAACGTATCCGTAAAGACGGATACGGAAATTTATCTGAAAGGATGCTGCTTCCCGAATGGAAGCCGGATTTCGGTCCGGCCGGACCGAATGCCAGGTCAGGAGTAACCGTAATCGGCGCCCGGGACTTCCTGATAGCTTTTAACATTACACTGAAAAGCAATGACAAATCTATCGCGCATGAAATAGCGGTAAAGACCAGAGAATCAGGAAGAATCGCTTTAAACGGAAATGGCAATAAAATACTCGATCAAGAAGGTAATCCTGTCAGGTTCCCCGGCAAATTAAAACACGTTAAAGCATTGGGGGTATACCTGGATGAATTGAAACTGTCTCAGGTATCAATGAACATTACCGATTATCGTGCCACTCCTCTCCATACTGTTTTTGAAACGGTCAAAAATGAAGCGGAAAAGCTGAGAACAGAACTGTTAGGCAGTGAGATAGTCGGATTAGTGCCGTTAGAGGCAATGGTAACCGCGGGACGCTTCTATGCCAGACTTGATAACGATATGCAGGACCGCAAAGACAGCGACCTGATAAAACTTTCAGTTGACCGAATGGGTCTTAACCATTTAACCCCATTTCATGCTGAAAGTAAAATTTTAGATTATATGTTGAAATAGTACCTTGATATATATTTTTAATGGTTTGTAAAATCATTACAGCGCTGATGATAAATCTGATTCAGTGAGAGTTATCAGGAGAGGGCCATGAAATACATGTATGAAAATGAGGTCGATAAAGAGACTGTCAAAGTTGTTCAGTTCGGTCTTGGACCGATTGGAAAGAGCACAGCAAGGGCCGCGCATGCAATAGATATGGTACAGCTGATCGGCGCCGTTGATATTAGCCCTGACCTGGTAAATAAAGACCTTGGGGATGTTCTCGAACTATCCGGGAAGCTTGGAATTAATGTTGTTAACGACATCAAGCAAATTTTTGATGAAACGGATGTGGATGTGGTTCTCCATACCACCTCATCTTTCGTGGAGAGAATATTCGACCAAGTCAGACCGATAATGGAAGCAGGAGCAAATATTGCTTCTACGGCAGAAGAATTACTGCTTCCGGATTTCAGAAATCCGGTCCGTGCTCGGGAACTCGATTCAATTGCAAAGGCACATAATGTCACCTGCCTCGGAACGGGAGTTAATCCCGGATTTGCCATGGACACCTTATCTGTATGCTTGACGGGGATTTGTAACAGAGTCGATCATATATATGCAGAGCGGGAAGTTGACGCCGCTACACGGCGGAGATCCCTGCAAAAAAAATAGGCGCCGGTTTAGCAGTGAAACAGTTCAAAGATCTCGCTGACAAAGGAAATCTCGGACATATCGGAATGAAAGAGTCGATCGCTTTTATCGCACGGGGAATTGGCTGGCAGCTCGATAGTATTGAAGAGACACTTGAACCGGTAGTGTCCGAAGAAGATATTACAACAGATTATATGGATATTAAAGCAGGTCAGGCCACCGGGATCAAAAATGTTGGAACGGGTTCATATCTGGGAAAAGAACTCATCAGATTAGACCTTCGCATGTATGTCGGTGCAAAAAATCCGCATGATGCAATTAAGGTGACCGGGAGCCCTCCGGTTGACATGGTTGTAAAGAATGGATTTGCCGGGGACGAAGCAACCGTTGCCGCTCTTGTGAACAGTATACCGAGTGTTGTGAAAGCGCCACCGGGTATATGCACTATGATGGATTTGCCTGTACCCAGAATATTTCGGGGAATAGCAAACTATTGAACGGTTTGTCACAAAGAAAAGTGGAATAGTTTTAGTTAAAGCGCGCTGTGTAGTTGAACGTGCTTTTCATTCCGGCGCGAACTAAAACCTTGAATTCGGCAGTTTGGGCATCGGAAATGGTATATTCGATCGAACTGTCGAAGATTCTCCAATCGCCGAAAAGTTTCTCCCTGACAGTGACCTCTCTGTCTTCTTTCCCGCCATTAGAGATTTCGATTTCATATACTTCTTCCCTGCCACTCTCACCTACTCTCCGGAACTGTTTTTGCGTACGTTTCCCGGTCAGGTCAAAAGCTGTGCCTGATTGAATCGTAATGCGCTGGTTGAGCGGGGTGTCCGATACTCTATCCTCACCGATAAAAATGCTTCCGGTTGGGGAAATTTGATATAATTTAAGCATTCCCGCCGGTACGGCATTGCCGATACTGGTCTCCACATCATTATTGAATTCAAGCACGTTTATAATTTTATCACCATACGTGGCAACGCTATAAATAAATTTTTCGTCAACACTGATGCGTTTATCCGGAAATAAAAAGATTTGCTGATCGCTGTTTGTATCAAGATTAATGGTTCTATTCAGCGTGTAGGTATGATAAATGTGTGCTTCGCCTTGTTGGTATCCGGTCGATTGTTCCTGTTGTGGCACGTCGCGCAGTGCCATAACGGTTTGACGAGCAAATTGAGGGTCTTCGTTCCGTACTCTTTGAGGATTTCCGGCTACAAGAACAATCACATCGGTATTGAATTGACTCCCCGTGTTATTATAAATGCGGGCCCAGGATTTCACATGAAGCACATTATTCTCAGGATCATATATACAGGTATAGTCCCCGGTCCAACCAATATTGTTTACCAGATAATGAACAGAGCTATCCGTATCGTGTGCGCTTGGACTTTGAGCGACGATCTTTAGTTCCGGTCGAAAAGGGCTTACGTCTGTAACGTTGTCTATCGAGAACGACTCGATTCTGCTGCGATTAACGGAAGAAAACGTTTCGCCGTTCCGTAAGACCAGGTCATTGAGGTTTTGTCCGTAATAGGTCCCACGTAACAATTGTCCGCTGAGTAGTGTCAGCTCTATTGTTTTTCCGAGATAGACATTGTTGAGCAACTCGTAAAAATCAAATACGTGTGCATTGAATTTTTGCTCTAAAATCTCAATAGCATCCGATGAAACTTCAATAAATATGCTTTCCTTTTCGATACTTGCAGGCAAAGTGTCGACAGAATATTCATGAACACCGGATTGTACCTGCAATTGTCTTGCCTCAACTACATAGGCAAAATGGTTGTAGATAACTATTTTTTCCGGAGATAACTGAAAACTGTGTGTAGCGTGTAAGTTTGTAAGAAAAAAAACAGTATAGAAATAATGCGGATAAATTTCATTACAATTCCAAAGCGCTCAAGTTTTCCTGAAGTTTCTCTTTATTATTAGAAAATGTTTCTAATTTTAACCGTTCTTTATCAACGACCATTTCCGGCGCATTGCTCAAAAAGTTTTTGTCGGCTAATTTATTTCTTATGGATACAATCTGGTTTTCCAGTCGGGCCACTGCCTTTTGCAGTCTAGTGTGTTCGCTTTCAATATCGATCAGGTTTTCAAGCGGCATATATAATTCTATTTCAGGCAGAACCGCTGTAGCGGATTTTGGAGGTCTGACAATATCTTCTCCCATCGATATACTCAATATACCGCCTAATCTGTAAAGATATTCACTATTATCTTCAATTATTTTACGCATGGTAGTTTTTGTGCATTTGATAAACAACTGAGCTTTTTTTGAATGCGGTATGCGCATTTCACCCCGGATATTGCGTACGGAGTATATGATATCCTGAATAAGCTTCATCGCGTCTTCACTTACAGGGTCGATCTTACTGGTATCAGGTTCACCGGCTTCATGTACCATAATCGATTCCCCATGTAACCGGGTTGCGATTTTCTGCCAGATCTCTTCGGTAATGAACGGCATAAACGGATGAAGAAGCTCCATAGTCTTATTCAGTGTCGGCAGAGCAACAAATCGTAATGAATCACCCGCGTCATGTGATCCGGATGCGAGCCTGTCCTTTAAAATTTCGATATACCAATCACAGAATTCGTGCCATAAAAAAGCATAAAGCGCATTAATCGCTTCGTTCAATTTATATTGAGAGAATTTATCGTTGACGATTTTCCATGTAGATTGCAACCTGCTGACTATCCACCTGTCTGACAGATCATCAGACATCCTGATCCTGTCTGTTTCCCGTGAGATACCGGTAAGTTCAGAATCTTTGATTTTCAGAAAACGGTATGCATTCCAAATTTTATTGGCAAAGTTCCTTCCCATTTCAAATTTTTTGGTCGATAATTTGATATCCTGCCCATCGGTAGAGAGCGTAACAAGTGAATACCTGACGGCATCTGCGCCATATTTACCAACCATTTCAATGGGATCGATACCGTTTCCAAGGGATTTGGACATTATTCTGCCCAGATCGTCTTTGATCATACCGGTAATATAAACACTATGAAAGGGATTCTTACCGGTGAACCAGAGACCGGCCATTATCATTCGTGCTATCCAGAAAAAGAGGATGTCATACCCGGAAACAAGGACAGACGTGGGATAGAAATAGCGCAACTCTGGAGTGTCTTCCGGCCAGTTGAGGGTAGAGAACGGCCAAAGCCAGGATGAGAACCATGTGTCGAGTACATCATCATCCTGCTTTATGTTTTCGGAATTGCAATGAACACACATTTCAGGATCGTCTTTGGATACAGTAAGTTTTCCGCATGCCCCGCAGTACCAGACTGGGATCCTGTGTCCCCACCACAATTGCCTCGATATACACCAATCACGTATGTTCTCCATCCAGTAGAAATAATCCTTCACCCATTTCGGAGGGAAGAATTGGATCTCGCCGTTTCTGACTGCCTTGATCGCTTTCTCGGCAAGAGGTTTCATTTTCAAAAACCATTGTTCGGAAAGGAGCGGTTCTATTGTAGTCATGCAGCGATGACATTTCCCGATGCTGTGCGTATGCGGCTCTATTTTTTGCAGATAACCCTGGGCGTCAAGATCAGCGACTAATTTTTTACGGCAATCATACCTTTCAAGTCCTTCAAAGGATTTGCCGGCTTCCCGTGTCATATTTCCGGCTTCATCAATAACTATGATTTGCGGAAGGCCGTGACGTATTCCCATATCGTAATCATTCGGGTCGTGAGCCGGAGTCACCTTTACGGCTCCCGTACCGAAACCCGAATCGACAAATTCATCGTCGATCACCGGTATTTCGCGGTTGACGATTGGAAGTGTAACAGTTTTTCCTATGAGACTTTTATAACGTTCATCCCCCGGATTAACAGCAACGGCGGTGTCTCCCAGCATAGTTTCAGGACGGGTAGTCGCTACAGGAATACTGCCGCTTCCATCTGTCAGCGGATAATTAATGAACCAGAGATTACCTTCATGTTCAACATGTTTTACCTCTTCATCGGAAATCGCCGTCATATGATTCGGACACCAGTTTACTATATAATTACCTTTGTATATGAGACCCTGCTCGAACAATGTAACAAACACGGTTCGGACGGCACGTGACAATCCTTCATCCATTGTAAACCGTTCACGTTCCCAGTCGCATGAACTCCCAAGTTTTTCCTGCTGTTTACGGATTATATTATTATGCTTGTCTTTCCATTCCCAGACCCGTTCAATAAAAGCATCTCTTCCTATACCTTCAGGTTCAATACCTTCGTCCCTGAGTTTCTGTTCGACAACATTTTGTGTTGCAATTCCAGCGTGGTCTGTTCCCGGCATCCAGAGCGCCGCTCTCCCCTGAAGACGGTAATACCTGATGAGCGTATCCTGTATTGTATTTTGAAGAGCATGTCCCATATGTAAAACCCCTGTCACATTCGGTGGTGGCAGCATTATGCAGAATGGCTTTTTATCAGAGACGGGATCGGCATGAAAATAGTTTTGCTTTAACCAATAGTCATACCATCGCTGTTCAATTTTAATAGGATCGTATTGTTTCTCTATCATTGTCATTACATTCAAGACATTATGGAACTGTTATAAAATAAAATTTAAAAGATATTCATTAAAATATCAATTAAAATGAGTATAAAAAAAGCAGCCTTTCCGGCTGCCGGGGAATTGGTTGATACTAATGGTAAAAAACTGATAATGCAGTGATATCAGCTAAATACTCATCATTGAGATCGCATTCTCTTGTTCTTTATGTAATACTTTAAATCAATCAAGATATCTATTTAAAATTTTTTTTGTTAGGTGTGGCAGCATTGCCGCAACTGATTTAGCATCGGAACTATCAGCGTAGCAATAATAAAACTCGAGAAAATCATCGAGGTCTTTGCTGTTATTCACAACAATTTTTTCTGTTTCAGGCACATATTCAATTAACTTTACTGATAAAAAGCTCTGAATTTGCTTTTCAAGTGTTGAAAAAGCAACACCTAAAATAATGTGGATTTTATTAACAAGGAACTCTTTTCCAATGATGATTTGCTTTTCGGTATAGGTACCATATTGTGCAGATAATAAATGCAGTGATTGAAGAATGCTTATGCATAAACCATACTTGAATTGAGAAATAATCTTGTTGTTCATGTCTTGTAACCGCTCTACCATGACTTCAAACATATTTCCAAACCAATCGGGTAATTGTTCAAGTTGAGTCTTGAAGTTGCTTTCTTCAATGATTACGGCTTTTAAATCTGATGCAGCCCGAACAGTGGCAGTCCGTGCTTCATTGGTAAACATTGCCATTTCACCAAAAAACTCTCCCGGTTTTAATCTTGCAAGAACAACTTCAGCTTCACCGGAGGTGATAATATAGAGGTCTTTGTTTTTATCTCCTTCATAGAATGCTACATCCCCCTTTTGAAAATTTTTTATTTCACTTGGAATATATGCATCAGACATTGCCGCCCCTTTCCTTTTCATAATACTCTATTGACCGGCAGGTAACTTGTAATCCGGCAAGACTATAGCAAGAAAAGGTTTCAAGTTTGATATAAATCAGGACTATATCAATAATTTATGGGAAATATATATAATTATTTAAGAGAATCCAATCAAAATAGCGGGGCTTTACCGGAAATCCGACATACGATGTATGGAATACATATTTGATAAATTCTGCGGTGAGAACAATGAAACAAATATCGAAAGGAAGTCGGTAATGTTTATTTGCCCCATTGCAAAACTTCAATTTTAACTTTTGCTAATCCGTCGACCAAAAAATCTAATTCTTCTGCAGCTTTCCTCGAGAGATCGAGGACCCGCCCCTTTATAAAGGGACCTCTGTCATTAATACGGACGATGAGAATTCTGTTATTTTTAGAATTTGTAACCCTGATCCAAGTTCCGAAAGGATATTCTTTATGTGCGGCAGATATTTTATTCATGTTGTATATTTCACCGTTTGCTGTTTTGTTTCCATGAAACTTTGGTCCATACCAGGACGCCGTTCCTGTCAATGTCTGAAGACTCGGAAAATCGGAGAGCTTTTCCGCTGTTTCTCTGTCATTTCCCGGAGCAGGCAGATAAACGCTCGGACGTGATCGATATCTTGGTGATAAAGCACACTGGACAAAGAATAAAGAAATGATGACAATGGAGAGAATGCGTACTGTTCGACTCGGTATATACATGTTTTTACTGAATTTTCAATGAACCTGTTACTTCGGTAATATTTGAATGTCCGTTTTCCTGTAAATAACTCTCAAGACCGGCAAGTATCTTAATAGGTGATTTGGGATCAATGAAATTGATCGTACCAAGCTGGACTGCGGATGCACCGCACATGAGGAATTCGAGAACATCGTTCGTAGTGCATATTCCACCAATTCCGATTATGGGGACATTGACTGTTCTGCTCGATTGATAAACGCTTGCAAGTGCAATCGGCTTAATTGCGGGACCGGAGAGTCCTCCGGTAATGTTTCCCAGTACCGACCGCTTTTTCTGTACATTGACAGACATGCCGACAAGTGTATTGATCATTGCAACAGCATCAGCCCCGGCATCTTCGACAGCTCTGGCGATTTTCGTAATATCTGTAACGTTCGGGGTTAATTTAGGAATAACGCACCGTTTTGTTAGTTTCTTGACTTTTGTAACGATTGAACCGGCAAGTTCTGCATCGGTACTGAAATCAAGGCCTCCTGATACATTTGGACACGACAAGTTAAGCTCATAGCCATCAATACCTTCGTGATCTTCAAGTCTCTCAATCAAATAGAGAAAATCCTCTTCAGATTCGCCTGCTATATTAACGATAATTCGAGATTGAAGTTTCTGTAAAAATTGCAGCTTTTCAGATATGAATCTTTCAATACCTACATTTGCAAGGCCGATAGAATTGAGCATTCCGGCATCAGTCTCAACTATTCTCGGCGGTGGATTTCCGGCACGTTCCGCGCGTGTAATCGTCTTGGTAACGATTCCGCCTAAAATAGAAACATCATACAATTCATCTACTTCAGCGCCATATCCAAAAGTACCGGAGGCGGTCAGTAATGGATTTTTAAATTCCAGATCCCCTATTATTACCGAAAGATCAATCATTTTCAAATACTATTGCTTTTTCTGAAAAAATTGGCCCGTCCACGCATACCAGATGATATTCACATCGCTTAACCGTACCTACCCTTTTTTGTATGGTGCATCCCTGGCAGATTCCAATACCGCACGCCATAATTGTTTCAACAGAAAGTTGTGCAGGAATATCATTCGTTAACGCAATTTCTTGTACGGCCTTAAGCATCTGTATCGGCCCGCAAGCAAGTAAACACGTGTCACCTTTTGACTGTAATGCCGCACTATGTTTTTCTACCGGTTCAGTCACCATTCCTTTTATACCGTAACTTCCGTCATCTGTGGTAATTTGCACGTTTATATCCAGATTTAACAATTCTTGAGCAAGAAACAGATCGTCCTTGCTGGCAAATCCTGAGAAACAATAGACCGAATAGTAAAAAAGATCGAGAGATTTGAGTAGAAAATACAAAGGTGGAAGCCCGACACCGCCGGCCACTACAATGAGATTTTTAAATCTTTCCGGCTTAAAAGTGTTGCCTAAAGGACCAAGCAATCCAACTGAGTCTCCCGTTTTTTTCTTTGCAAGCAGAGCAGTAGCTTCACCATAGACTTTAAACAGAACAAAAATTGTTCCTTTCGTTTTATCAGTCGAAAGCACACTCATAGGCCTTGGAAGTAATGGAGAATATTCCTCCGTAACCCTGATCTGTACAAATTGTCCCGGTTTTGCGATTTGAGCGATTTCAGGTGAATGGTACTCATGAATTATTGCATGTGAAGAAATCTGTTTTGCAGATAGAATTCGGCACGTTTGCTGGAACACTGCTCTATTATCGGAAGCGGTTGGCATAATTGTATTATAAAATCACATATAAAAAAGCCGAGACGAACGAATCTCGGTTTGCATAAGGTTCAAACATTGATAATTTAGAATTGTATTTGATTGTGATTAGCTACAGTTAATATATTAAATGCCTTAAATATTTTCAAGCTATTTTTCTAATATAACAGCGCTATTTACCGCCTGTTTACTTTTTTGATAATACCAACCGCCGGAAATGCCATGCTTGTACAGGGAGATCATTATGTCTTGTTGCTGGAAAATACTCACCCGCTTTAACGGTTTCGAGAGTTCTTTCTGTCACAATATCAGTAGACAAACCATTTTTGAACAATTCTACCAAAACTGCCTGTCCTCGCACATTAATAAGAATTTTTACATCGATAATACGGCCATTGTTTGGGATGACCACCGATTTAGGAAAAATCACCTCAGATTCTGTGAGAATTCGGCCGGGTTGAGCAACAACGGAATCGTGTTCTAAAGTGAAAAATATATCCCTGTGTGAGTTTTCAAGCGAATTAAGTGTGTTGACAATAATTACGGAATCCCTGAAGTTTTTCTCTCGGAGAGATTTTTCCTGCTCTGCACGGAGCCGGGCGAGCTTATCATTTCTCTCCTGATTTTCCACAATTTTACGAGCTTCCTGTAATTTTTCACTTACCGTTTGGCTAAAGTCAGAACTCCTGTATTCGGAATCCAGTCTTTCATAATATTCGTACGCCTTCATTGGATCTTCGAGTTCATTTTCATAAATCCAGGCAACCGCAAAAAGAGATTTTGGGGCATAATCCGAAAAATAATATCGTTTTGAAAGATCGATGTAAACAGCTATTGAGGCATCGTAAAGACCTTCGGCTTGAAGCTTTTCAGCCTCGTCGAACAAAGTATGAATCGAGTCCTCTCTTGTCGGAATGTAAAGTTTCGAAAAATACTGGCGATCATCTTCACTCATATAGAACCGCGCATAATCAGTGAACGGATAATTTGCAAGTAAGATTTCTTTTAATGAATCCTGGTCAGCCATACCGAATTTTTGATAATTTTCAATAAAGGTGAAGTAGGATTTTGCCGCTGATTCCGAATTCGGGTACTGTTCGATCACGGAGTTCAAATATTTATACGTGGAGTCTGATATGTCAAATTCTGATAGAAAGATTTCTGCAATTCGGAATAGGTCCGCTGCATTATTGTTATTGTATTGTGAGAGTTTATTAAAGTAAATAGTATAATCTCGGTTGTATTTATACATCGCCTCATTATACAGTGTAGTGTCATAGTCCGTTAAAGTGAATGCCGGGACATATGCCGAATCGGACGTGAAGGGATCGATCATTACTGCAAAAACGGAACTTTCAGTAGAATCAGCTTGCAGCGAATCAAGTGTTGATACTGTAGAATCCACTTCGAAAAGAAGACTGTCTTGTGTCATATCGTCCGGTAAAACAGCATGTAAAATTGAATCGCCGTATGATGTAGTGGAATCTGCAAGCTCTCCTAAAGAATCGATGGGCGCTAAAGTTGAATCTAGATCAGGTTCTAACGCAAAATCTGCGGGCACCGGCTTTTTTTGAGGTGTTGGGGGAAGTTGATGAAGTTTTTGATGTAAGGAGCTAATCTCATTTATGTGTTTCATTCTTCTATCAATGAGCGGTTTCAATTCTTGCGAAGGTTTTGCTTTCAAAGCGTCCGCGTAGAATAATTTTGCAGATGCAAGATCTGAATAAACTGTTATATACAATTCTCCAATAGCAAAGAGCGCTTCAGGGATCTTTGGGGGAGATTTTAGGTGAGATTCTTCTACTGCGGTTTCGCTGGTATCGGTTTCAACATTTATCTCACGTAATTCTGATGGAGCTTTAAGAGAAATATAGTTATATTGATCTTGCGTGATGCTATCAGGATTGAAAACATTCAATTCTTTTAAAACATATATGGATTGTTCCGATTCTCCTTTTAATTCCCAAATATTGGCGATTTCAAGCATAAGATCGACATGATTTTCTTTATAAACATCATCGAAAAGTAATTGAGATAGTTCATTAATTGCCCTGTCGTAATCCTTTGATAACCCAAGACTTTTTCCCAGTTTATAACGGCTTTCATATAAAACGGATAATGGAGGATCAAATTCACTGACTCTTGCATATTCCTCTATGGCTTGTTCATAATTCTCGAGCATATAGAAGCTCTCAGCAATCATTATTTGCGCATTGCTTTTCAAGAGACCGTCCCTGGAATCGGAAATGAGCTGTCTGTTGAGGTCTATAGCTCCTTCATAATCATTCCATTGATAACGAAGCTCTGCAAGGCTCAAAGACGCTTCAGATTTAATACTGGATTTCACCTTTTCAGCGGTAACGATTTGATTCAATTCAAATTCCGCAAGTTCAAGCTGCCCATCCGCTAACAATGTTTTTACATAAAGCAAACGTGTTTCGGGTACTAAACCACTGTAGGGGAAATTAAGAATTAATTCGTGAAACTTAAGTTTTGCTTCTTCATTCTGGCCGGTATAATAGAATGATTTTCCTATTATCAAAACAGCATCATCCGCCCAGCGGCTATTCGGGTATAATTCCAATACTCTGGATGCCTTTGCAATGGCAATATTAAATTCCGATACCGCAGTGCCTGGAACTGTCGTGGAATTACTGTTTTCGATGATCTTTATCGCTTTTTTATATGATTTATTTGCGTTATAATAAGAGTTGTAATATGCGCATCCGGAAAAGAGTTGAACGGAGGCGAAAATCGTTATAGTAAATTTTGCTGTGTTACGAAATATGTCTCTCATTTGTATCGCCGTTCAATGGTCTGTATTAATTAACTATTGCCCGTACCAAGTCCGGCAGTATCTTGCCGGATTCTCCTTGAATAAATTCGTCTACAAAAGGAGTTAAAAGGGTTTCTTCGATATTGATTTCAACAATATACGCACCATTGTTTTTTGCCCACAATGGCATTGATGCAGCAGGTTGGACCTGAGCGGAAGTACCGATTGATAAAAATACAGATACTTTGCTGATAGCTTCATCGGAATCAATCAATGCCTGCCGGGGCAATTCTTCCCCAAACCACACCACATCGGGTCGTAATATTCCACCGCATTTCGAGCATCGGGGAATTTCTTTCTCTTTGAGTGGTAAGTCTACTTCGGTAAATAATCCATTACAATCGAGGCACCTGTTTCTCATTATATTCCCATGGAGTTCGATTGGATCACTATTGCCTGCCACTCTATGTAAACCATCAACATTCTGGGTGATTAAATAAAATTTATTCCAAATACCGTCTTCGCCTCTAAACGTCGGCACTCCGCTTTCAGCCGACATTCCCGCACCTGTTAACACAGCAATATCAGGGTCGTTTTTACAAAGGTCAATTAAATTATCAGAAAACATTTTGTTTATTAAATCCTGCAGACGCTTAAAAGTTTCATATTGCTAAGAACTGACCGAAAGTGCGCTGTGCAAACTTCAGTCCCACAGGAGTTGAAATAAAAATTAAATTCGATTTTACTTGCTAATCTCAATATTCCAACTTATCATTGAAGATATGGAATCACCTACCGATAACTATAGTGAATGCAGCGGTTACGACTGCCTTTTATGTAAGGATGCAGTAACGTGCTTCTCCATCCAAGGAGGATTCAATGCCTGAAAGCAAGATAAATTCAGTAAGTGTCAATATTCTTCGAAACTTAAACGTTAGCCAAAATTTCCAAAGGGTTGCAGTCCGCAGGACAAATGTTAGGTCTAGGACTACTTTTCAGCAGTTAGTAAGTCAAAATAACGCTGTAACTCCGCAGGATATAGGAAATTTTGCCCGCAGGATCAGCGTTCGTGATAATCAATTCAAAACTCCGCAAGACCGGTTTTTTGATATAGTTATTTAATATGTCTCCGTCGTTATTATTAATTCTCTGAAATATGTATCCTGATAATCTTAGCCGCTTTTTGAATTGTTTTGTCTAAATCCTCGTCAACATCAAGCCACTGAACATTATCCATCTTTTTAAACCAGGTCAACTGTCTTTTTGCAAAGTTTCTCGTGCTTTTTTGAATGCTGGTTTTTAATTCCTCAAGAGAAATCTCCCCATTCAAAAATTGAAATGTCTCCCTGTAACCATACGTTTGCAGCGAATTCAAATCAGGTAAATAGCCTTTATCGAGCAAACCTTTCACTTCGTTGACAAGCCCCCGTTCGAGCATGGTTTCTACTCGTATATTGATTCTGTCATAGAGCCGGTCCCTTTCCATGTTGAGTCCGATAGTGACTTCATCAAAATACTTACGAGATGGTGTCGATTTCCAATGCTCGCTGAGCGGTTTGCCTGTTACATAATAAACTTCAAGCCCCCGGACAATTCTCTGAGCGTCATTGTGCGATATTTTTGAAGCATATTCATGATCGATTTTCAGTAACTCACTGTATAACAAATCTTTGCCTTCCGCTCGTAAACGTTCCTGAAGATTGCGTTTTGTTTTCTGGTCTTTTGCCGTTTCTTCAAAAAATCCGGTTACAATCGATTTGAGATAAAGACCCGATCCGCCTATGATGAACGGAAGTTTATTATGCTTGATTATTTCGTCTGTTTTTAGCCGTACATCTTTTCCGAATTGACTTGCGTTGTAATGTTCATCCGGATCGAGGATATTTATAAAATGGTGTGGGACTTTTTGAAAATAATCGTTGGGCGGCTTGTCTGTGCCGATATCCATAAACCGGTAAATTTGTCTCGAATCAGCAGAAATTATTTCTCCATCGAAATTCTCTGCTAACCGCAGACCGATATCCGTTTTACCGATTCCGGTAGGACCGATAATAAACACCGCTTTTTTGAGCACGGTTTTACCTCTGTAATAAAACATGATAAACGATTCATAAAAATATATTATTTCGTCACAAAAAACAAAAGAGAAATCTCAAATAGATTTCTCTTTAATAGTAAAAATCAGGCCTAAATATTTTTAAAACATCTCGTAAAACTTGTACGCCCGGAAGGAACATAGTAAATTCTATCAAAGAGGTCGTTCAAGTTGACCAGGCCATATCAGGAAGTCTACTTATGTCAGTATTGTCGATGGTTTTAGGCAAGAAAGTAATTATAAATTTAGGTACTCATGAAGAGCATATAAATTTATATATATGCGTGATAGCGGGATCTGGAGAAAGGAAATCTGCTCCGGTAAAATTACCAAGATGGACGGTATTGCAAGCAATATCGGATATCTAAAAAGAAGCTCGAACATGCAATTAAAGTACTCACTGATGCTGAAGAAGAAAGTCGGGGCACGGCAGCTTGTTTATCGTCCATTTTTGAGCACAGTGAAATTGAGAATAAGCCAATTTAAGCCATCTTTATTTTAATGTAATGGAATTGTGTGTGTATACATGAACTTAAAATTGAGCTGTATGACGATTGAATAACTGAAGTACAATTGTTGACGCCTACAACGCTAACGGCCCCCCCGGAAGAGCCGGATACATGGCGGAGTGTTTATTTCCATTTTGTTGTCCGGTTCTCCCAATTGAAAAAGAGAGCATTGAGGCATGAGTTCCATTTTGAAGGCTCCTTGGGCCGCATGGGTATCGCGATAGGTATATCAAACCTCTATACCGTGTCCACATTAGTTGTTCGAAGTCTCCCGGATGATCCGGTCGTACACTTCGCGCGCCTTGTTATAGGTAGCTTCAGCGGTGGCTCGTTCCTCTTCACGAATCAGGGGATACTTCATGGTCCAGCATTGATCCACTGCGCGCCGGCACCACTCGGCACTACGCTTCGAGGCACGTATCGGCTTACCATCTACAAGCACGAAGATAGGATTTGTATGTGCACTGGGATAGATCCTCACTGCAACCCAGCTTGATTGCTGAATTGGATGGGTGAAAGATAGCTCGTTCCACCCACCGTCGGCGACTATTGCTCGTGTTTCCACAGAGATTCCGTTGACGATAAGCTCTACCGGAACCTTACGTGTTGCCTCAATACGGGCACGCTCAAGATGCCAGTAAGGCTGTTCATACATTTTCTTCGATGCGATACGTGCCCCGGTTTCGTTTTGCTCCAATGGGAGATAGGCAGCAGCTCTGGCTGTAATCCGTACCGGCTGCACGCTCTCAAGGGACACCTCGCTGCCGTTTGTGCCCAGCTCTTGATTGTTGATGAAGAAGTCGATGATATGGGATCGTCCTTCGGAGACGTAGCTACGTCCTGCACGGACCGCTTCCACGTAACTGTCGTATTCAAGATTCCTCTCCTGCCAGGCATAACTGCGTGTCAGCCCCACACGCTCGTCGAAAATGCAGGGAAAATCGGTTTCTCCGCTCAAACGAGTCCTGAATCCGGTATTGAGGGTGTGGTACCACATATTCAGCTCCCACGGCGCGGGCGTATCGCCGGCAGAGTAAAAGTCTACTGCATCCTGAGTGACCGTAACGATATATTCATTCGCGCCGATACCGTCCATTTTAGGCATCACATAGTTGGGAAGATCCTCGGTGGGGGTCACCGGCTCTAATCCCCATCCGGAGTGGGCATATCCCACGACACCGCCTTGCCCCTTTGCCCATTGCAAGACAGGGAGGGTCCAGCTGGGCCATTCTTCGATAGTGGACGTGCCCGGATAGTCGTCTTCCTGTAATCGGAGAAGACAGACATGACCGGCGTGAGAGGAGGGAAATCCTGAGACCTCCACATCGTAGCGCAGGATGTTCTGTCCGGTAGAAAGAGGATGCACCTTGCCCGTAAAGAACGTTTTCTGATGATACCAGCAGGGCCCCCAGGTTAAGACACTGGCCACATTTAAATCTTCACCCAGAACCTGGCGCCACATGTGTTCTGGCCGCACGCCTTCTTCGGGGCTTTCGTAATGGCTGCATCCGGCTGCGTGTACATGATGGTCCGCGCTATACCATCCGAGACTGGCCATATGAATCCATCGTTTCAGTTGAAACGAGACTTCAAACGTTTCCACTTCAGGCGGAACAACGATTTGCTTCGTCTGAGGAATGTATTCCGGACCTCGGGTAAAGGTTATATCATAGGTACCCGGCGGCAGCAATACATGCTCGCCATCGGTCCGGTAAACTTGAGGATGAAAAAAGAAATCGGGATAGGTATCACTCGTTGCGACCCGACGTGAAGGCAGAGGATAGATGCCTGTTAGCCGTTTAACAGGTGCAGGAATAGAAAATTTGTATTTTTCGTTTTCTTGAAAATCTGGGCTTCCAAGAGTATCATATTCTCTACGAGCCAGACTTAACCGGTAATCGGATGGTAACTCCTCGCCGTTTGTTATCCGTTCTAACCCATCCGTAATCACAAACGAAGCCATTACAGGCGCGCCGTCATCGTCTTTAACGTTGAAGATTACACTCACTGAAGGACGGCAGTTAAACAGGATATCGATGGCATTACGAAATCCGATATCCTGGGAACCCTGGCCAATATGAAACCCTATATTTGCCTCTCGCTGCCCTACGTCTTTGCTATAGATTTGTACAATAGCATACTCAAGTTTGAGTCCGGAGAGGTTTGGCTGAAGCGGCCGGTTTCGATACATCGAGAGTTCCAAAAAGCGGTTGGCAACTTGTCCGGGCGTGAGGATGTTTTCGGTTTTCACACGCGGCGAGTTCGTCGAGATATGGAGGAGCGGACGTCCATTGGTACTCTCTACCTGCAACCTCGCCGTAACGCCGGCATTGTTATGGACTTTGATCAGAAAACTCTTCCATCCCCCTTGAACCAACTCTGCTGTACCTGGTCCACGTACTACCATGACGCGCCCTTCAGGGTTGATATTCACCATGGCCAGGCAGTACGGATCCAGAATCTGCTGGATACGTCTCGTTGTCTCTTCGCTCAGGGCGTTGTCCTGCAGCGCCCTGAGACGAGCTGCATCTTCGGCGGATAACGCACTACCTAAAAAGGAAAGCGCTTCGTCGAGTCTGATGGCCTGTGCCAGCAGGGGCTGAGGTTCGACCCCGGACACGTTGAGCAGGGATTGTGTATAGACCGTGCTCGGTACTAAAAAGCCTGCTAGTATGATCCAAAGAAACAGCTTCTTCATTGTTCTTTCTCCTTCGCTAGATACACCTTTTCGCCTTTCATGACGAATTCGACATTTTCGAGTATAGTGATGTCATCCGGCGGATTTCCTTTGACGGCGATTATGTCAGCGTATTTTCCTGTTTCTATACTGCCTATCGATCTTTCCAATCTTATGAGTACCGCCGTGGTGATTGTTGCCGACTTGCTCATTTGCAAAGGAGTCATGATTTGATTATTGAGTGGTTCATAGTAAAGAATTCATATAGCTTTTGCAAGTAGTATCTACTCCCCGGGCTATACGATATGCGAACCTTTTAGCTTATGTATCATAATGTGAGCAGAAGATAGGTCAGGAAAATTTCCAGACAAATTATTACTATCGTAAAAACAAACTTCTGTATAGTCTGACATTATCGAATAAGACGAAGCTCTATAGGCGGCGGAGAGAAATATTCGACTCCACTTTCGGTAGCAATCGCCTGCTCATGATCCAAAAATAATAAATATTGGTCTTCATCTTTATTTGATGTTGGCGACGGCATATAGAAAAATATTCTAATACAAAGTGGTGATTGGATGAAACTGGGCCACATTGTTTTCATTACCTGGACCTGCAGACCTGTGTTTAAGGTTGTCAGTCGAACTTCCTTACGATCTTGAATACATAGGCATGGTCACCGGGCCTCTCGGCCGGAGTCTTGATAGAAAGACCACCACCCACAATTTCCTTCCCTTCTTGCCATATCCTTCCGGTCCATTCTCCTTCGACCCATTTCCACTCCAGGGGCTGGCCGTCGCCCAGCATGGTGATCTCTTCGATTTCATTCTCATACAATGGACCTAAACCATTTACGCCCCTGGTAAATGTTTCTATCAAAATTTCTTCTCCCGGCCAGTCCAGAACGATGGCATACAGGGTATCCCCCTTAACTGTGAAACGGATTTCCTCAGGTGTAAATTCATTTTCCTCTCCCCGGACTTCTTTTATCTCACCCTCGTCGGAGCTGGTCATGGATGGCCCTTCACCTGCCTTGATCCATGCCGATGTCCCGTAGATGGCCTCCCCGTTCATATCGAGCCATTCGCCCATGCCCAGCAGTCTTTCCGCGGCCTCCTCCGGGATGGTACCATCCGCTTTTGGTCCTACATTCAGAAGGAGGTATCCGTTTTTGCTCACCCGGTCGACCAGGTTGTCAACCAGCGTGTTTACCGATTTGTAACTGGTTCCCTCAACATGTCCCCATCCGCCGTTGATATCGACATCGGTATCGGTGATCCACTCGTGGTGTGTGAGTTTATGCTCCTGACCACCCTCCAGGTCCGTTAAACCGGCAAGCGGCGGGATGTCATTGTCCTTGTATGTCAGGACCACCTCCTTGCCGTTCTTCAGGGCATTGTTATAATAATAGGCAGTGATCTTCCTGTAGTAGTCCTCGCGTACCAACTCCAGGAAGGATTCGAACCAGATGAAATCCGGATCATACTTATCGATCACCTCCATGATCTTTCCGCTGTAGTGATCCAGCCATTCCTTTGTAGGTTCAACACCTTCTTCATGGATGGACCCGTACAATTCTGAATATTCCGGATTTGAAGAATCATATCTTTCGTCCCAGACAGGAAAGTAGAACCAGCTGGCAGAATGATGAAACGTGGTCACGAACTTCATGTCCCTGGCCTTAATGGCCTTTTCCAGTTCCCCAACGATATCTCTCTTTGGACCCATTTTGGCAGCATTCCAGTCTGAATACCTGGTATCCCACATAGCGAAGCCGTCGTGGTGCTCGGCCACGGGTCCTGCGAACTTCGCACCGGACCTTGCAAAAAGGTCGGCCCATTCAGCGGCATCAAATTTTTCAGCTTTGAACATGGGGATAAGATCCTTATAGCCCACTCCGTCACTGAGTTTTCCGTATTTGCTTTCAAAGTCCTTCCGCTGCCAGCTATCGGGCCTATTATAGACGTTATAAACATACCATGTGGCATTATCACCCATTGCGTGCACCGAATAAACTCCCCAGTGGGTGTAAATACCGAATTTCCCGTCCCGGAGCCATTGCGGGGTGGTATGCCGATTTAGGGAAACCCAGTCTGCTTCATATAGTTCGTTTTCATCCTGAGTCTGAACATTAGTCATAGCCATATCAGTTGATATCGATTCAACCGTTTCTGAACTACAGAAGCTCAGAAATAAGGACAAGGAAAGGATTGCATAAAAAACTTGTCGAGTAGACATAATTGAATCTCCTTTAGTTAGTATATATTCTCCACATCAATTATCTACAAGAGATTAATTGGGGATGTGTATGAATTGTAACGCTTTCTTAAGATGTGATATACTTTGTCAGGGCGTACTGGATACTTTGATGTGTTTGATATAATATGGTAAGGTGTACATGCGGCTTTTACAAGCCTTTTTTGCTCCTCGGGCTGTACGATTTTCGAACCTTTAGGCTTATGTATCGTACTGGAAGTAGAAGATAAGTCCGGAAAATTTACAGACAAATTGTGACTATCGTAAAAGAAAACATCTGAAGAGTCTGACATTAGTGAATAAGACGAAGCTCTTTGGGATATGGAAAAAAATACTCTACACCACGTTCGGTAGTCATCACACCGTCGTGAAATCGTAATTTAATAGATTCTCCTTCACCCCATTCAGGCATCGGTACATCGATAAAGAATTCCATAGAGAAATGGTGATAGAGCGGGAGTTTGATAGCATTCTGCCAATCCGGACCCAAAGGACCGATCCTGGGGGCATATAATCCTGAACCCGCGGCATGTAAGTCAATAGCAACCCAGGTTTTATCAGCGTAACGCTCCCTGTCGAATCTTTGTATTTCGGTATTGATCATTCCCGCTTCTGAAACTTTTAGCTTGAGAATTTCATATGTTGCATCACCTGTACGTCCTATCTTAACATTGTCTTCCAAAATTTTACGAACTGTTTTTACGTCATTCCAGAGTCTTTTAATATGTGCAGGTGGTTCTGATTTTCCTTCCTCGAGTACATAGGCATACGCATCTATAGCCTCATGGTAGTTTCCGTAATGCCATCCAGGCCTCTGAAAACCGCCGCTTTGAGATCCATCAGTTAAAATAATAAGTTCACCTCCCTGGAAAACATAGTCACCACTTTGTCTGCGACCGTTCTTATCCACAATAGAACGTCTCCTTCCCAGATCACTTACTTTAGTAACACCCAGTACGATTTTACTCAACGCTTCTTCATGTATTTCATTGATATCGGAACGTATTCGTTTATAAAGATCAAATTCGCTCAGAACCGGTCTTACTAAATAATCAACAACTAAGTACTCAGATGAAATCATCCGCCCGGCATATATAGTACCGAGCGCTTGGGATAACAAATTGTAGTCGGTATGCGAAATTCCATCCGGCCGATACCGGGGAAACTCATAAAATATTGCAGATCCTAAATCTTCCAGATAATTTACTGCAATGCGTTTAGGATCTCGCTCAATAACAAATTCGCCGAGACCAGTAAACCGAAAATCAAATTCTGTTTTTGCTTTTCCCGGCCATTCGACTCCTTCTAATTCATTTAACTTTATTCTGATATTCGGATAGGCTTCCAAGGGAGTATTAATTTCCGGTTTAACAATAACATCATAGGCTCCACTCTTTTCTACCTTGTCCGTATTTAATCCAAAGAACGCACGTTCGATTCTGTCGCCACCACGGTCTGTAAAAACGAAAACTCCTTCATTGCTCCCAAAGTTATATCCTAGAGGATCGAGGTCTCCTTCTCTCACAACATGAATCCACATATCGATCTCATGCTCCCGCATGATTTGAGGAAGGATAACGTCAAACTTATCAAAGAGAATTTGGTTTATCATTTCTGCAACATCTTCATCCTGAACCTGTGCATTGGCAAAAGGTACTGTAAACAGCACAGCAATTAAAAAAATCATAACTCGAGATTTCATGACTTCAGCCTCTTTTGAGTATTACTATTAAATTTTAATTATACAATATTACCACAGTTTTTTGATCTCGTCATCAAGTCCTGTCATTTCCCATCGGGTAAGAGAGATGGGGATCATCCCTGAGGCAAAAAAGCTGTCCATAAACTCTTGCAGATTAAAAGTGTCGCCCAACTGCATGGCGCGGTCTGCCATCAAACGTTCCAGTTCATTTTTTCCGGTAATGTAGATGGTCGCATGTCCCGGCTGCAGCATGCTGATATCAAAATCATACCAAGTGTCCATATCGGTTTTGCATTCCCATCCGCGTGGGCACCACTCCACGCAGTGCTGAAGCGCTTTTTCCATGGTAAATTCATTGCTGTGCAACTTCAGGTCCGCGACGGCGCGTATGGCCCGCCAGGCAAGGGAAATATAAATCACCTCTCTGCTTCTAGGGCTTAAGTCCCACTCATCGTGCAGTCCCGCCGGGATCAAGCCCTCTTCCATGAACGTGGACAAGGCTTCGGATCTGAGCCCACCATAGAGCGGATACGAACTACGAATTGGACGGTCGTCACGCCGATGTCTGAGATTGTCGAGATGATGACCAATGTGATTGTGAGCAACCTGCGCCATGGGATCATGACGCTCAGCCTGCTCAAAAAACTCGGCGCAATCGCCGTCACGGTCGGAGGGGGCTACCCATGGCCGATGAGGACCGCTGGGAGTGATGTAGTCCGGGACAGAGAAAATTTCATTATTACGAACGAACCGGGTCAAGTAATCCTCTGCTTTGTTCCATAAGTGCGCGTGTCCTTTTTCAGTCGATACATAAGGAAGCTGTGGATGCTTTTTGTTTCTGTTTTCCTCCAGTTTCAAAAATGCCACAGCCCTTTGATATTCACGCAGGGCGGTGTTCATGCTCTCTTCCCACGTGTGGGGATAGAGCCAGACATTTTTCATCCACCAGTTGAAGTTTTCTTTTCCCACACCGGCAGGGAAAGTCATCTCGTCTTTTGTCTGGACGAGCCAGTTGCGATAATCTGTAACAGCAGTCAAGGCCTGCTCCGCATGGAGTACCAATTCCGGATGGTGCGATTTTAAACGTTCCACGAGATCCTTGAACATCAGGATCTTCTTTTCCTTGGTGCGGATGGCAATGATTGCCAATTCCTGGGCCGGTTCGGTAAGGTTCTGTTTGGCCTGCTTAAACAACTTTGGCACCGCTTGCCGCTGCATCTGCAAATTGGTAATCCTATTTTCCGTCAACGGAAAGTCAATCATAAAGATATTGATGCCGTTGCCCCGCGATGGGAAACCGGGGATTCGTTGTGTTCCGTAAAAACCAGGATTATGCACCCAGGGCAGCAGGATACGGTGATGGAAATTGAGGCCATTCATTTCCCCTCGCACCAGATGGTAGTCAACCTTCTGTGAAACGGGCCAATCACTAATATCCATCGCAGCCAAACGCTTCTGAAATTCTTTCAATCCCCGATACTGTTTCTTCATAGCGACTGCCGTGAAATCAGGTACACCATTAATGATTTCTGGCTGTTGAAATTCACGAAATTCGTTAAAAATGCTGACAAGATCCGCATAATTACTGCTCCCGGCCACTAATGACCCTCCTGTTTCCGCAGTGCAATAAAACTCCGGAATACAAGCAAGAAAAACAAAAGTGACTGCATAATGTTTATGTTTGTGCATAGCTCAAAACCTCATTTTTAGATTAATTTTTAGATTAATCTAAGGTAACTGATATTCCCCATATCTATCCTCTAAAAAAGATTAATTGGGATCGTAATTAAATATGAGGCTTTTTTAAGATGTGATATGCTTAGTCAGAATGTATTGAAAATTATGATATATACGTGGCTTTTACAAGCTTTTTCTACTCCTCGGGCTGTACGATTTGCGAACTGGTTTCCATTATATTTTTTTAGTTATAAAGAACAATATGGTAATTACACCGTTAAATGACGAACAATTTATCAAGCAGTGAACGGTGTGGTGCTACCATTACTTTCGGAACAATCTTTTGAAAAAGCTGCCACGACTGAGGAAGCTTGTTCTGTAAGTCAGTTTGATCACTGATCCCTGTCCACTCCGCTTCCGGACCATAGGGTTCCATATAATCCCATGCAGTAAAAATGACCCAATATGCGAATTCTTGTATGACTATCCTAAGATAATGACTGTTATTTTTATTATACCCAGAGATGTCATAATGACCCTTGTCAATCGCCTCCTGCATGGCATAATAGACATTCGATGTCTTTGAGATTCCCCACTCGTCATGAAATGTGTGGTGAAATCCTACCCGGGTTACGAAGTGTAAGATGTGTTCAATTACCTCGTTCACCTGTCCTGGTCCGGGTTGACTTTCATAAATTACATCAACTACGCTGTACTGGTTAGTCAAGTCGTCAAACTGCGGCTGCTCTTGGGAGGAGAGTATGAGGTTATCTTTAAAGAAAGGGATCACTGCTTTGTATCTGTACAGATTGGTGATAAGCTTCTCCTGTAACAGAACATCGATGGACTCGTCTTGTGGAAACATTTCCGTGATGGTTCTGGCGACATTCTTCATAAAATCATCGGAAATATCATCTCGGCCGATCAAGATCATGCCGTTAACCGTAAGTTTTTTCGTGAATGGTGGGTATTCATCTGTCTGAATGATGTCGCTTTCCTGATACAGATTGTCAGGCGCTACTCCCGTAGGTTGAATTACCGGAAATATTAATGAATCGTCATAATCCTGATCGGTAACTTCTGAATTTACCGGAAAAACTGAGGCATCTGAATTACAGGAGCCCAATAGTAAAGTCAATGAAATGATTGTACAATAAACTTGTCGAGTTGACATATTTGAGTTACTTACATTTCGACTTAAATTCCCATATCTATTATCTAAAAGAGATAAAAAGAGTTTGTGTTGAAATATGAGGCTTATTTAAGATGATTTAAACTTGGTCAGAGCATGCTAGATACTTTGAAATGATTAATATAAATGGTAAGATTTACATATGACTTTTACAAGGATTATCTACTCCTCGAGTTGGAGTCGAACCAGTATCAATGTGGGCCCTGCAGGAGCCGAACCTCCATCCTTCTGATCCGTAGTCAAGAATGTTTATTATGTATTCATTCTCTTTAATATCTATAATAACAAATACTTAAGAGCATTGCTGCTGTATGTATTTTTTACAAATTTCATGTCACAGATGCCTCAAATAACACTATTGTTGGCAAGAATTGGCAAGATTTTATTATTTAACAAGAACAGAGAAAAAACAATTATTATTTGACTCCTCGGGCTGTACGATTTGCGAACCTTTATGCTTAATGAATCAGTACAATTCCTTCATTTGGTGGCTGAATCCATTCAACTCCCTTGTTGGATATAATTTGAACATTTGAAATATTAATTGAAAGTGGAAAACCGGGTCTTTCAGGAAGGTTCGTATGGACCATATATTCAAAAGCAAAAATATTATTCTCCTTAATCACCAGATGGTCCCGATCTGATCGAAAAGGCGCCATTGAAGGACCGACAGCCTCGAGACCGCCATTATTATTACCCTGCGCATGATTATCAATGGAAAATCCCGACTTATCTGTATTAGCGAGTGCTTTCTGGATCATTTTATAATCTTCATCGCCAACATCTGTAAACGGTGTATATATATAGCCTGCCTCTTCCATAGCTTTGATCATAGCCTTCAAAGATTCCCCGGCGGTCATGCCGACTTTCATATGTGGCCTCATAATCCATTGACCTTTAATCGCCAGATCAAAGGCCTTTTGTATACTTTCTGGAACACTTGTTTCCCCTTCTCGTAAGATATATGCATGAGTTTTCGTATCTACGCTAAAAGATGAAAACCCAAAGTCCATCCAGTCAACCCCACCAGCACCACAAAAAAGAAAATCACCGCGCTGTAATACGTAATGAGGCGAGCTTGTTTCGGATCGATCTGAAACAGCCGAGTAATAAACATTGGCACCTACATCCCCTACCGATGTTACACCCGGAGTTATACTCGACAATTTTTTTAAAACTTTTTGTCGAGCTATTTCCAAAGTATTGGTCTGTACTGCCACTTCCCTGAGAGTCCTTCTTGAGCGGAAATCCGTAATGACATTCTCTGCAGACACCATTCTTGCTGCATATTTAGGCCCTAATATTTTTTCCAGTTTTACATATTGCGTATAGGATATACCGTCTGCTACAGCAAGCCAGTCGGAATAATTTACTGCAATCGTTTTCGGGTCGCGTTCAGCAACAAATTCTGTTAATTCGTCATAAACTGAGAAGTCCAGATTGCCATAATCATATCCGGCAATTGCCCGCGCAATTTCAAGAGAACCACGCACATCTAGATTCGGAACAGCTCCTCTTCTAAAAATACCGCCAAACATTGCCCGCTCGATCCTGTCTCCTAAGTCGGTAAAGATCAAATAACCGTCTGTTTCTCCAAATTCATACACCAGAGGATCGGGATCTCCGGCGCGGGCGACATGGATCCACATGTCCACATTATTATCACGCATGGCTCCCGGCAGGACAAGATCAAGTTTATCTTTTCTTATCAGACGAAGAACTTCATTGGTATCTGGCGTATAGCCCCCTGTCTGTGCATTGGACGCAGGCACAGTGAACATCACTGCAACTAAAAATAACATTACTCGAGTTATCATAACATTCTCCTCTTTTGATTTATTGGTGATAAATGTTACGTTAAGCATATTACTTTTACAAGTATTATCTGCTCCCCGGGTAGGATTTGCGAACTTTTTAAATAAAATTGCTTATTTCAGCTAAAAAAGAGAAAAGTCCAAACAATCCTAATATTTTAAACCAAATAATATCCCGGTAAATTTAATTCTTCTTATAATAAATTCATGAATTATCAAAGATATTCCAAACGTTCCAATTACTAAAATTGGAAACTTTATTGGAATTGATAAATCAATGTTCATTATATAATATCCAATAATAACGGTAATCGTTTGATGCAAAATGTAAAAAGGGTAAACTGCTTGATTTTTATAATTCAATATTTTACTGCTTTTATTAGGGTATTTTGAAGCATATCCAAAAATAGTCAAGATCCAACTCCAGAGGTTCAAAATTTTTAAAATTGCAAAACTTCATGACTGATGTTATTATTAAATCCGTAAATTTGAACGAACGTTAATATTATTCCCAATATGAAAGTTAAAAGTTTTAATCTTGTGTACTGACCCCCAAAAAGCAAGACATTTTTAGGCTGCTTTTTGTTTAGTGTTTTTCAGTTCGAACTCAACGGGACTGAGGTAATCTAATGCTGAATGGGGATACAGATGGTTGTAATCATGAATCCATTGTTCGATTGTCTGTTGTGCTTCATCGAGTGAACCCCATTCGTTGATCCAGATGCAGTCCTCTTTGATAGTTCGAATAACTCGTTCGGTATTTGCGTTACCCTTTGGATTATTATACGATGTAAATGCTTGATCTATATTCAATACGCCGCATGCGTTAATAAACGCAACGCTTGTTGGTTGTGAGCCATTATCGTTCATGAGATGTAAATCATGTTCCCGGACACCATCGGGACATTGTTCTTTGACAGCCATATCCAGGGTAGTGAGCCAGTCAGCCGATTTACTCCGCAGGCCGATATGAAAGCCGACGATCTTGCGTGTGTACCAGTCGAGCACAACGATCATATAGACCCAACCCAGCTTGTTGACGAGGAACTTTGTCATATCAATGCCCCACCACTGGTTCATGCGGGTTGGCTTTGGTTTTGATCGCTGCGGTGTTCGTTTTGCTTTGTACAGTTTCTGCTTGACCGTCAGGTTATGCTCCCGCATGATACGGTAGACCCGTTTCCGGTTCACATGGATATCACAACGCCGTCTCAGCCATGCGGTGATCCGCCGGTAGCCCCAGAACGGATGGTCACATCGTATCTTTTTGATTCGTTCGAGCAACTCACGGTCTCTGTCGGCTTTGACCGAAGTCGAGGCAGGAGCCGTGCAATAATATGAACTCCGGCTGACACTCAGTGCCTCACAAGCTGAAGTTACTGTATACCCGGACTGTGTAAGCGCATGTACACGATCCGCTACTCGTTCTCCATCTGTTGAATTTTTTTTAGTATCTCAATGGTAACCGTCTGCTTGCCGATGATGTGCTCAAGTTCTTTGATCTTCACCTTCTCTAGCGTGCCGTTTTGTGCTCGCTTGCCGTTGAGATTCTGCTTCGCGCCGGCAAAAAACTGATCGCGCCACTTGTAATATTGAACTTGGCTGATACCGTGATCGCTACAGAGCTGAGTAACGGTCGTTTCGCCCTTGATGCCCTGAAGAACGATTGCGAACTTTTGCTCAGCGGTCCATCTGCGTCGGCTCATGGGTTTCCTCCATATGTAATGTAAGGTAAACAGGCAACGCAATGACCGCAACAGCTTTATTCGATTTAAGTCCCTAATCCACTGTGGATTAGGGCTATCAATAACTGCCAAACACTAACTTAAATAACTGTCTACTCGGTATGGGGTGCAATATACTTGCGACTATATTCCACCATACATCATAGATAGATATTAATATAAAACCTGTTATAAAGAAGACACTATAAAATAGAAGTGCATGCCAATCTCCGATAAAAGCCATGGTGACAGGGAATATTGGTTGTAGCCATATTTCAATAATTATTAAAGGAATTGTAACAAGAAATATTGATATTGGATATTTATTTAGGTTGGATTTTAGAATTTGAAAAAACCAGAATTATTTATTCTCCTGAGATAAATAAATAGTGGAGTAAAAAAAATTGAATAAAATAATAAATATGGCAAAAACCATAGGTGATGCCAACTTAAATTTCCTTTAGGATACACTCCTTTAAAAAAATCTGGATAAAAATCCATTATATCTGCGATAATAAGGACTATACTTGCTATTCCAATATTGCGTGCCACGAATCCACCCTTTGCTTCCCCTTTATCCCATTGATCTTTGGTGTTATCTTTTATATAATTGAAGCATTCTATAAAAAATTCACCTCCCTTTTCAAGACTCTTTTCGTAATCAGTCCCAACAAATAACGGTCCTGTTTTAAGTAACTGTCTTTTCTTTATTATTCCAAAAAGTTCCGTTCGTTTTAGGCCATAATCAAGTATATAAGCCAATGATATGCACCGAGTCACTGTTTTTTTTGCTACGCCCGTTATAATCCTATTATAAAGAGGTGACTCTTCTTTTTTCCAAGACGTTCTATTATTTTTACCATAAGCGATCTTTGTGCACTATCTGGAAATCGTGACTTCCACTCTATCTCAGAAAATAGTGCGTCTAGGAGATTTCTGGTCACAGGCTTTTGTTCTGAATTAATATCTTTAAACATTTTTGCTTGTTCTGACGAATGGAGATTTTCAAAGGCAATTACGGGTATTGTATTTTTCGATTTATATTCAGTGTTAGCATAGCCATAAAGTCTGTGTTGTCCATCTATAATAAATGCGCTATGATACTTCTCTGGAAGGTGTAGTATTCCTAATCGAGTTTTGCTTTCGCCAGTATAATTAGCTTTTGATAAGTCAAATTGCGTTTTATCAGAGTCTAAGTTTATAATTACAGAATTTGGAAAATACCCATCATCATTAATAAATTTAGTTATCTTTTTTAGACGATTCTTTTTAACCATCCTTTGATAACTACCTAATGAATCAGCATCTGTTCCTGTTCTATGCAAAACATAAGAAATTTTCAATAAGTCTTCAGGTAAGATGGAAAAAGAATAATAAATATGTCCCTTACCCATTTTCCCTCGAATAGCTGGTATCTTAATTTTCAACCCAGGAACTTTTTGATCTCTAAATAATCGTGCTAAAAATTGATATTTAGCAACTGGTCCTAAATAATTTACAAGTTGTTCATAATAGTCGATATCATCTTAACTAAAATGAATAATTTTTGCCTCATTCATTCTCGTTTTATCTGGCTTTATTACAAGAATGTTATCTGTGGCAAATATCCATGCTATTTTTTTGTCGCCAAAACTATTTTTAAGAGTATCATAAACCCACTCTCTTATACCGCGGATTTCATTGATTTCCAATTGAAAACTTGATTTCTTTTTTTGTTTTGAGGCTTTGCATTCAACAAGCACAATAGTTTCATTATCTAATGCACATACATCTATCTTTTTATAAAGTACATTTGCTTTTTTTGAGTAAGCAATTTTGATTTCTCGATCTTTATTCAAAGAATCAAAGCCCATTTTTGCCAGCAAGGTCCAAAATCTATCTTCAAAAGCAACATCAAATTTTTTCTTCTTTCTCATTCTGCAGACTGTTTTATACTTTTTTATCACATTCCATTCATTCTTTTGATATTCATCAAGAAGGGGTTTTTTAATTGATTCAAAAACATAAGGATTTTTACGAAGTTTTAGTTGTTTATTTAGCTCTTTACCTTGAACCATCTGTATAGAAAGATCATCTTTTAACATTTTTTCTCCATATCATGACTAAATACAATTTGTAAACAGATATTCTTCTATAATACCCCTTTTCGCATTTCGACCACCTATAGTATTTGATCTGGAAAGTGTTATAGGTGAAATTATTCTGCTGAAAAGTTTTCTTATATTTTCGTGCTTTGCATTTGTCAAAATGAAATAAGAATTTCTCTCAATGATTTTTTCTATAAAAGAAGCCAGACGTTGTTGGTCTTCCCAAGTGAATATTTTTTCATTATACTTAATAACATTGATTGTTATTATGTGAAGTAGTGTAAGGAGGATCTAAAAAAACCAAGTCTCCTTCCTTTATGTTTTTTAAACACAATTCAAAGTCATTGTTAGATATAATCGCTGATTTTAAAAGTTTACTAATTTCTCTTAATTTGTCATAATCAAAAAGTTTCTTGTAAGATTTAAATCCATACGGCACATTAAATTCACCTATTAAATTGACTCTATATAAGCCGTTGTAGCAAGTCCTGTTTAAATAAAGAAATCTAGCAGCTCTTTTAATAGGGTTATTAAACTTCTTTCTTCGAATTTTATAGTAGTCAATTTCTGTATTTTTTAGAGACCTTAGTTCAAGAATCAGCTCTTCTACTTTATCTCTTATTTGGCAATAGGTATTTATGAGTTCCATCATTACTATCGGATAAAAAGGATATGCCATTTGGTTGTATATGTAAAAAAACAGACGCACCGCCGAGGAATGGTTCATGGAAGTTTTTAAAGCTTGTAGGCAAGAATTTTTGCAGGTATTTTAATAACCAAATTTTACCTCCTGCCCATCTTATTATTGGTTTAATCTTTTTCTCCTCATGTGGCATCACTAATAATTGATTCTAATTCTCTTGCTGAATACGATATTTAGTTTCTCCCAAATAATTCAAAAATATTTCTTACAAAGTATCAAAACCTGACTTGGCGCTAATGTTTGGGTCATTATTTAAGTTAGTTACTTCATCGATATTTTCCATTGTCCTTGTTACCGTGCCGATATCGGAGGGCACTATGCGGTCTCCTATATGAATATACTCATTTTGTCAACGTTCTACAAACATTTTTGCTTCCCGTAAGGTATCGAAGATTTCCCGGTTGAGCACTTCATCACTCAGTTTACCGTTGAACGACTCTCTATATCCGTTCTTCCATAGACTGCCCGGTTCAATATACAAGGTTTTTACTTCCAAGCGCGTGAGCCATGTCCGGACCGCTTGAGCAGTGAACTCTGTGCCATTATCACTTCTCAGGTGGGACCGCGCGCGGCGGAGAATTCCTCGCTACGCGAACAGCGTTGCAAGACGCTCTATGACGTTATTGTGGGTCAGCCTCCTGCCTACCACAATCGCCAGGCACTTCCGACTGTATCCATCCAATATTGTCAACAAACGAAAGCTCCTTCCCTCTCGCGTTCGCGCCTGCATGAAGACATAACTCCAGACATGATTCTGGTACGCAGGCCGCAGCCTAATACACGAACGGTCATTGGAGCCATAACCGTTTGCTCTTCGGTTGCCTCCGGGGAGATTTGTAACCCTTCAAGACGCCACAAACGCTCCACTCTCTTATGATTCCTTTCAACCTTCCTGCTGCAACAGCGCGGTACTTCCAACACGGTACAAGCCAGACCGATGCGAGATCTCAAGAGCTGTGTAGAGATGTCCCGTCACTTCGCCGGGCTCAGAAGTTTTTGTATCAACCGCTAGCGTTCCTTTGAGGATCTGGATATCCAATTCTTTCTCAGCAACCAAGCGTTTCAGGCGGATATTCTCTCGTTCTAACGCTTGCAATCGTTTCACCTGATTTTACCCGAAGACCACCATATTCTTTCCACCAGCGATAGTAGGTCTGATCCGTAACCACAATCTAGCGTGCAACTTGTTGAACCGACTCTATCCTTGAGCAAGCTAGTACTTCCCCCTCTCTTGCAAAGTATTCTCTATACTAATATAACATCTATCCCAACTTTTGGAGCCAAGGTCACCAAATGGAGGGCAATGTTTTTCTTAATATCTCATTTTATTATATTTGTACTCTGACAATGATCACATTTATTCATGTTTTTCTCAGGCACTACTTCACTATATCGCTTAATAATTACATCAGTTATTTTATTGCAAGATCTACAAATATGCGTTTCAACAGTAACTAATGGCCCTGTCTCTCTGCCACAAGAACTCTCTACTTTGTAATTACATTTTGGACAATTAAATTAGGTCATTGGGTCAAAAACGGACTAACGTGAATCTTGATTATAGGATGGTATAGATTTTGGTTTCTGTAATTGTATCTCCATTCCATTTCCTTGCGGTATACCAGGCAATGACTTTTGCTAACACCATGGTACTGTCAAGCGTCTTTCTTGTGCAATTGACCAGAACCCCTCAAGGCAATTACTATGACGACGTCCCGTGATGCACTATGTGTTATGATCAACCGTACGCTGTTTACCAAAAAACTGCAGCGATGTATACGAACGGAACGCAGCAGTGGAGAAGACGCTCCCTTGCTCAGCGGTGTCCTTGATCTCGTTCATCAAGCGGCAGTCACATCGTAGTCAATAGCTTCCCGTGACGTTCCACCATGCCGAAAACCTTTGGTTCCCGTACGTTTCCCACCAAAGCAATTTGCATCACAGAACAGCTTCTGGCTCTCTTTACAAGAACATCCATTACATGGAAAACGATTAACACGCAAACGGTACAGACGATCCCCAGAACAAAAGGGACATGATGTACCAACAATCAATCCAGTGACTTCTTCTTCCATTCCAAGTATACTGTAACACGTGACCCGAACATAACCTAAGTACCTAATTTATAATTGAGCAGAAGGCCAATTAGATAAAGTTGACTAGCAGGGTTAAACTCCAGCTATCAATCGGATATTTAGCAAAATCTATTTCTCTATAATCTTATAGTTTGATTAATGTACACCAATCAAAGATTTATTTCACATTTCCCATAAAATATTTTTTGTTGTACTGAAATTATGTCTTATATAAATCGTATCCATTTGCTTTTCTTAAAGCCTAATATGTTTTATAAAACTTCAAGATTATAAATTTTATTTCTTTCTATTATTGAAATCCTGACTGAGCAACAATGATATTTACTTTCACTTGTAATTCTAATAACTCCTTTTTGGCAATCTTCATTAGTAATTTCATTCTTATCTTTGTTAGATAATAAGAATTCAATATTATTCATAGAAATCTAATTATTTACCAAAAATGATTACACTCGTTAATTATCAGCCAATTTCATATACTTATTAATATATTATATTGGATATTTTAAACTTTTGGTGACGATTAATCTGTGTAATTCTCAGAAGGATATGTTAGTAATACTAGATTTAATTACGTTAAAAAACGATTATGCCAAAATTATGCCTTTTTTTCTAAAACTGCTATATTGAGCTTGAAATCGCTAGATATTTGAATTAATACAGATTTACAACTTTATTAGGAGTTGTCATTGCTTGTCGTGGTTTAGCATAAAAGAGGCGATAAAAAGATTTAGGATCCAGTAGGCTTAAACCTGTTGGGATTCGAGTCCCCCCTCTCGCACCATTAATAAAAGCAGTAAGTTAGCTCGATCATAATTCCCAATTTCACTGAATAGTTCGTCCCTCTTTCTTATAAATCGTTCGAATTTTGTCTACCGAGCACTATCCAACACCATTCAGATACATATTGCATATAGATAGGTATCTTATTGACCACCTCTCTGAAAAACTTATTCGATACATGCTGTGTACCGGTTCGAATCATTTTGTATAGATCGGGTGATTCGGATTTGCACAGTTTTTCGACACTTCAACCCTTCTATCTATTCGTTTAATATCTTCCTTATTGGCAAATAAAT
The DNA here is from genome assembly GCA_965240425.1 of bacterium. Taxonomy (GTDB): domain Bacteria; phylum SM23-31; class SM23-31; order SM23-31; family SM23-31; genus CBDFMG01. The sequence goes on along the minus strand of OZ251221.1, from coordinate 3,051,455 downwards.
TTTGAATAGTTGTCTATTTATGGCAGGTCGATATTATATATTGCACCCCATACCGAGTAGACAGTTATTTAAGTTAGTGTTTGGCAGTTATTGATAGCCCTAATCCACAGTGGATTAGGGACTTAAATCGAATAAAGCTGTTGCGGTCATTGCGTTGCCTGTTTACCTTACATTACATATGGAGGAAACCCATGAGCCGACGCAGATGGACCGCTGAGCAAAAGTTCGCAATCGTTCTTCAGGGCATCAAGGGCGAAACGACCGTTACTCAGCTCTGTAGCGATCACGGTATCAGCCAAGTTCAATATTACAAGTGGCGCGATCAGTTTTTTGCCGGCGCGAAGCAGAATCTCAACGGCAAGCGAGCACAAAACGGCACGCTAGAGAAGGTGAAGATCAAAGAACTTGAGCACATCATCGGCAAGCAGACGGTTACCATTGAGATACTAAAAAAAATTCAACAGATGGAGAACGAGTAGCGGATCGTGTACATGCGCTTACACAGTCCGGGTATACAGTAACTTCAGCTTGTGAGGCACTGAGTGTCAGCCGGAGTTCATATTATTGCACGGCTCCTGCCTCGACTTCGGTCAAAGCCGACAGAGACCGTGAGTTGCTCGAACGAATCAAAAAGATACGATGTGACCATCCGTTCTGGGGCTACCGGCGGATCACCGCATGGCTGAGACGGCGTTGTGATATCCATGTGAACCGGAAACGGGTCTACCGTATCATGCGGGAGCATAACCTGACGGTCAAGCAGAAACTGTACAAAGCAAAACGAACACCGCAGCGATCAAAACCAAAGCCAACCCGCATGAACCAGTGGTGGGGCATTGATATGACAAAGTTCCTCGTCAACAAGCTGGGTTGGGTCTATATGATCGTTGTGCTCGACTGGTACACACGCAAGATCGTCGGCTTTCATATCGGCCTGCGGAGTAAATCGGCTGACTGGCTCACTACCCTGGATACGGCTGTCAAAGAACAATGTCCCGATGGTGTCCGGGAACATGATTTACATCTCATGAACGATAATGGCTCACAACCAACAAGCGTTGCGTTTATTAACGCATGCGGCGTATTGAATATAGATCAAGCATTTACATCGTATAATAATCCAAAGGGTAACGCAAATACCGAACGAGTTATTCGAACTATCAAAGAGGACTGCATCTGGATCAACGAATGGGGTTCACTCGATGAAGCACAACAGACAATCGAACAATGGATTCATGATTACAACCATCTGTATCCCCATTCAGCATTAGATTACCTCAGTCCCGTTGAGTTCGAACTGAAAAACACTAAACAAAAAGCAGCCTAAAAATGTCTTGCTTTTTGGGGGTCAGTACAATTAATCTGGAATAATACCTTTCGAAAAGAAGTAAATAAAATTATTTGAAATTGCTAAATGTATCTCTTAATTTTTAACCTACTAGTGTCCAACTTGTTCTGAACCCTTTCATGATAGGATGTTTTGTCTTTGCTTTTTTAAATAAATTAACTTGCGACATAAGCTTTCACATCATCTAATATGTTATAAAAAGTTGGGACCAAAATTAGAGTAATTACTGTTGCAAATAAAACACCAAATGCCAATGATATTGCCATTGGGATTAAGAACTGTGCCTGCATACTTTTTTCCAACATCAATGGTGTTAATCCTGCAAATGTTGTTATAGATGTCAACATTATAGGTCTAAATCTTGAAACTCCCGCTTTTATTATTGCACTTTGAATGCCTTCTCCTTTATTCATATTTTTGTTAATAAAATCAACAAAAACCAAACTATCATTAACAACAACTCCTGTCAATGCTACTATTCCAAATCCGGAAATGATAGTTAAATTATATCCCAAAATAATATGACCCATTATTGCTCCAATAAATCCAAAAGGAATTGCGCTCATTACAATAAACGGTTGGACATATGATTTAAATGGTATAGCCAACAAAACATAAATAATTAGCATAGCAAACATGAACCCTTCCAGCAATCCTTGCATTGACTCAATTTGGGCAGACTGTTCGCCTTCAAAGGAATAACTAATTCCACTATATTTATTCAATATTGGTTCTAAAGCATTTAATTTTAGATCATCTACTATTTCATTTGGATTTGATATGGCAATATCTACATTTGAAGTGATATTTATCGCTCTTTTTCTATCAGTTCTGCTTATAGAGGCAAATCCTGTACCTGATTCAATGCTAGCTGCTGCTTTAAATGGAATTACACCACCACCTGGTATTCTGATACGCATATTCTCAAGATCATTGATCGATTTTCTCTTATCTTCAGGATATCTGACCATTACTCTTATATCATCACGGCCTCTTTGGATTCGTTGAACCTCTTCTCCATAAAATGCCTGACGAACCTGCATTGCAACTGAAGATAAAAATACACCTATGGCCTCTGCTTCAGGTTTAATTCTAAGTTTAATTTCACTTTTTCCTTCTTTATAAGAATCAGAAATATCATAAGTACCTGGATATTCGGCAATTTTATTTTGAATTTCATTTGAAGCTAATAACAATTCTTCATAATTAACTCCGGATATTTGTATGTTTACCGGGTCGCCAGCTGAAAACAATGAAGAAGAAAACGTAAGCTCTTCTACTTCAGGGATTATTCCTGTTAATTCACGCCATCTTTGTTCAATATACATACTTGTTACTTCGCGAGTTTCTGCAGAAATCAATTGAAGGTTTACTTCCCCTAAATGGGAACTGCTTGCAACACTCACAGGTCCTCCTGCACCCATTTGTCTAGAAAGAAATGGCTGTTCTCCTATTGATGCGAGAATATGATCTATAGGTGCTTTACCGTCACCATTTAACTCCTTGTTAAGAGTATCTGCGCTCTCCTCTAACTTTCTTATAACTTCAGCAGTTTTTGTTTTTGAAGTACCTTGCGGCATAGTAAGCAATGCAACAACGTTATCAGCTTCTACTTCCGGCATAAAAACAAATTTTATCCATCCACCTCCAACAAAACTAAATGTCAGTATTAATATACTCAAGCCAATTGCCAATGATAGGTAACGCCATTCTAAAGCTATTTCAAGAATTTTCTTATAATAGGTCTCAACAAAATTGTTTACTATGCTTTGGAACTTTTGTTGAAAATAATTCCATTTGATTTTAAAATTATTAGATTCTGTTTTATCTTTTTTTGGCTTCATATGAGACAGATGGGATGGTAAAATAAATATAGATTCAATTAATGAAAATAATAATGTAGATATAACTATTATCGGGATAACTTCCATTATTTTGCCCATAAAACCTGAAACAAACATTAGCGGCGAAAAGGCTGCTACAGTTGTTAAGATAGCAAATATTACTGGAGTAGCTACTTCTTGAGTTCCTTTGATCGCGGCTTTTAATGCATCTTCACCCTTTTCCAGATGAGAATAAATATTTTCTCCAATTACAATTGCATCGTCAACTACAATACCGAGTACAAGAATAAATGCAAACATAGAGATCATATTTATTGATGCATCAAATTGTGGAATCACCCAAAACGCTCCAAAGAATGACATTATCATCCCTACTATGACCCACCATGCGAGTCTTAGCCTTAAAAATAACGCCAGAGCCAAAAAAACTAAGATGAATCCGCTCCTACCATTACGCAATAATAATGAAAGTCTGTCATCGAAAACCAGTGAGTCATCCTGCCAAACTGTTATGGTTATCCCATCTGGTAACTTATTTTGTTTTACCTTAACATATTCTTTAACTGCACTTGCAACTTTTATTGCATTTTCATCACCGACACGGTAAACTTGAACCAAATTAGCAGTTTTACCATCAAATCTAGCCGATTGATCGGTTTCAGCAAATCCATCAATCACATTGGCAACGTCTCCAAGATTTAACCTTGTTCCATCAGGCAATGATCTTATTATTAATTTTTCATATTCACTGCCTTTGTAAACCTGCCCTTTCGTTCTGATAGTTAACTCACCAGAACTGGTTTTAATTGACCCTCCAGGTAAATCCAAAGATGAAGCTCTTATAGCTTCAACAACTTCCGAAAAAGTTAAATCAAATTTTCTTAAATTATCTTCTGCAACCTCAATTGAAATTTCGTATGGACGGGCTCCGCCTACTTCAACCTGGCTTACTTCAGGCAGATCGGATATTTCATCTCTCATTTCATCAGAAATCGACTTCAAACTTCTTTCATCAGTATTTCCGGTTACTGCAACATTAAGGACCTGGCGTCTGTTAAGAGCTTCTTGAATAACAGGTTCCTCCGTTTCTAAAGGGAACGTTAATATTTGGTCAACTCTTGATCTAATGTCGTCAAGTAGTTTTCTAATATCATACCCTACAACTAATTCCACTGATACGGTTCCTCGCCCTTCTGATGCAGTGGATGTAATTTTTTTGATACCTTCTAATCCTTGAATAGCTTCTTCAATTTTGACACATACTCCTTCTTCAACTTCTTCGGGTGCAGCACCCAGATATGCCACTGAAATCAAAATTATATCTGTAGAAAATTCAGGAAAAACTTCCGTTTTTATTTTACCTAGTGATAATAGGCCTGTAATAAAAATAGTTGTCATTAACAAATTTGCCGCAACCTTATTATGGACAAACCATGAAATCATCCTATTCATTTTGTTTCTCCATCGTTTGATTGTGAAACAAATTTTGTTTCTTCATATATTTCTACATTCATACCTTCGATAACTGTTGTTAATGTAGTTGCACATACTTTTTCGCCGCTTTCAATACCTGCACTTATATATGCTTCTTCAGATTCAAGTTTTAAAATTTCAACTGCCCTAAACCTTAATTTATTATTTTCGTCAATTATTAATACTTGATTTTCATTCCTCAATGCTGATCGTGGTATAATCACTATATCATTATATTTTCGACCATATATTTCGGCGTTGACGAACATTCCTACTATTAAAGGCGGTTTATTTAGTGTTTTTGACTTCCCATAAGGATCATTAATTTTTGCTACTAAATTTATCATCCTGCTTCTTTGTTCAATTTCACCTTCTATTCTAGAAAGGTATCCTTCCCAATTTTGAATTTTTCCAGCAAATTCTGTAGTTAATTTAATCCGAGGACCGGACTCTCTATCTTGCAAACCTCTGAAATCGATTGGAAAATCAATATAAGCTAGTTCTTTATCCGACACAGGTAATCTGACTTCTGCTATATCGACACCGTAAATGTTTGCAAGAGACATTCCTGGATTTACATACTGTCCTAGATCCACGGTCTTTGTGCGAATTCTTCCTGAATAAGGAGCTCTTATATTTGTTCTTTCTATATTTAATTTAGCTTGTTGAAGCGACGCATTTGCCGCTTCAAGTGCTCTTTTTGCTTCGTTTAATTGAGGTTCTCGTGCTGCAAGCGATGTGGGTTTTCCTTCATTTAGTTTTTCCCATTCCTGTACAGCTACATTGGCTTCCTGTTCTTCTTTTTTTAACCTTAATTCCGCTTGGGCTACTTGAAGTTCTAATTGTATAAACGTTAGCTTGTAATCACTATCATCAATTTGCAAAAGAATATCGTTTTTTTCAAAAAATCCACCATTTACAAATGCTTTTGATATATTTTTTATTTGTCCAGAAACTTGGGAAACAAGTACAGTTTCTGTTCCAGGTTTTATCGTACCCTGGGTTTTTACAGTAATAGTTATTGACTGTTTTTCAGCTATAAACGCTTTAACCCGTTTTGGGATAATTTTTACAGGAACCGTCTCTACTTCGGGTTTTGATTTTATAATAATTATTGAAATTATTATACCAAAAATTATAACAAATACCGGTAATAATTTTTTTAATAATCTATTCATTCATTGCTTCACTTTCTGATTTTGAATCAATCAAATCTTTTTTAAAACCTCCACCAATAGCTAAATAAAGATCAACTCTGGCAGTTAGCTTTTCTCTTTTTACAGTCAACAATTGACTTTCATTTTCATATGCTGAGCGCTGTGCTTCTAACATTGTAATAAAATTAATCAATCCTTTTAAATATTGATCTTCAGCCAAGGTTCTTGCCGCAATTGCTTGCTCAACGGCAGATTCAATTAATTCTTCTCTTTCCTTTAAATAATTTTCATTTGAAATGGCATTTTCTACTTCAGTGAATGCTGTTAGTGCAGACTGTATAAATTGGTTAAATGCTATTTCAGAATTTTGTTCTGCCAATTTCACTCCCTCTTTTAACCTGCCGCGTTGAAATATCGGCTGTAAAATATTTGCACCAACATTCCAGATCCAAAAATCTCCATCTAAAAGATTATTTATCTCCTGGCTGGAACTTCCTTTTGCACCTGTCAGACTGATTTGCGGATATAATCTTCCTTTCGCACTTTTAATTCCTGCATTTGCGGCTGCTAATGTACGTTCTGCTCTAACCAAATCAGAGCGTCTTGAAATTAATTCTGCCGGTAATACAGACGGGATATCATTTGAATATTCAGGTAAATATTCACTGATTTGAAGTTCAGTTGATGGATATTTACCAAGTAACAACTCCAATTGTCTTATAGAATTTTTAGCCTGATTTTCTCTTTGTTTAACTGATGACTTTGATAACGCAAGATTTGATAAAGCTAATCTCAAATCTAGAGATTTAATCAATCCTGCTTCATATCTAGTACGAATTTGGTCAACTGATAATTGGAGGTTGGTCAGTGTTGCAATAGCCAATTCAACTTGTCTTTTTGACTCTATCGCAGAAAACCATGCTTTGCAAATTTGTGCTTCCAAAGATAACTTGGCTCCTTTTAGATCTGCTTCAGCAATTTGCACATTAGCAATAGCTCCTGCATGTTCAGCACTTAATTTTTGCCAAAGATCTATTTCCCATGAAATATTTAAGGATGCTCCAAAAGTTGTATTGGTATTGCTTAAAACAGCTCCATCACTCCCTGGAATAGGAAAACCAATGAAATTTTGTTTTCTCTTTTGTGTATCTAAACTTAAGCTTGCTTGCGGCAATAATGGTGCGCCAGCAATTTTTGCTTGAGAAGATGCAGCAATTACATTTGCAGACGCAATTTGTAATGTGCGATTATTTTCATAAGCCTCAAGAATAACTTCTTTTAATTTATTGTCTTCAAACTCATTCCACCAAATGGTATTTTTTGTATTAGTTGAACTAATTTTTTCAACCCAAGTTTCTGGTATTTGAATATGTTTGTTTATTTCATTTTTTGTTATAGTTGATGAGCATGAAAGAAAAAGCATACCTACCAATATTAATTTATATCTCATTTGTTTCTTTCTCTCTTAAACTGTTTTTTACTACGGGTGCGTTGAATCCAGCTACTAAAAACGGTACAATCCTGTCAAGGTGAAATTGAACATCCATTTCATCGAAATTTTTTATTTCAAATACACTTGAATTTGGAAACAATCTTGCACTTGATAATACAACACCAAAAATAAATTTGAACCTCCATATTAATTCAATTTTATGCAATTCTGGAAAAAGATCCTGAAATTTTTGCAGAAATGTTCTATTTATATTATCTGAATTAGAAATAATTATTTTTTTGAAGTCATCTTTTTCACTAAGAACTTTTTCTAATAGCTTAAGAAAGATTTTTTTTTCCTTGTTTACTCCCAGATGAATCGACAATATTGGTTTTATAAATGCAATAATTACATTTTCTAATACTTGATCTTTATCCTGAAGAAAATCAATTTCATCAAGTAGTTTTTTGCGTTCTTCAATTATTGGCTTCATTCTTCTTGAATACACTTCCTTTATCAGCTCTTCTTTTGAACCGAAATGATAATGTACAGATGCAATATTAGTTCCGGCTTCTGCAATAATATTTCTTAGAGAAGTTCCACTAATCCCTTTGTCAGCAAAAAGACTTTCCGCTGCATCCAATAATCTAATTTTTGTTGATTTATTTTTCACTAGTATTTCTATTTATTAATTATTATATATGCAACAATTCAAACACTTGTTTTAATCAAACGTTTGATTTATAATTTTGTTCCAATAACTATAAAAAAGAATTGCTTTTTGGAAAATATTTTAATTGAGTGAATTAGTTTGATAAAGAATAATAGACAGGTTAGACGGAACTTTTAAAAAGGTGTTTTTCTTTGATAGATAAAGGTAACTTAATAACGGGTTCGAGTCCTGTAGAGCGGAGCGTGTGTGACGTTTTGCGAACTTTTAAAGTAGAATTTTATGTGGAATATAAGTAAATAATGAAAGTAATGAAATTTCAGAGTCTATATTGTACCCTAACATTCTGCCAACCTAATACCGGTCGTGAAGGATCTGAACCATATAATCTAATTCTTATTCTTCGTACTGCAAGTAATGCAACAGAGTCTAAACGGTCATTTCCGGAAAGATTGTTTAATTTTTGCATCATTGACGGTTCCGTCACGTCTTATTAATGCGGCCACTTCTATGATTCCTTGGACTCTTTCTTCAAGCGCCCATTCAGGATACTCCAAGACCATTTGAACTGTTGATTCAAGGTGCGGTAAACCAGTAGCCCTATTTACATATGTTAATTTTGCTATCGGTTTACTTGTCGAAGCGCAGTTTATTACCAACAATACAATAATAAGAATACTACTTGCATGTTTTTTGGAATATTTATTATTCATTTTCTTTTTCCTTTTCAATATAGCACGATTAGATATATTGTTGAAAAGGGAACATTTCTTATCGTATACTGCCCATTATCATTGGTTGCTGATCCCAACATTGTGTAGCACAACCAAACATTAATAAATTGCACTGGTCTACCGGTAACAATATCTCTAATCAATCTCGTTATATCGCCGGCAGGCAATTCCTAAGCAGTTGATAAATTCCAGGAACCAACAATAGTAATAATCGCATATATAGTATACCAATTAATATTTATTCGATATTTCATAGCAATACTTTTATATATAACTCTAAGAATATAAGGATATATTAAAATATTATGCAAGAATTCTAAATGTAATATGAAATTATTAAGGAGCGTATGTTGTACTGACCCCCAAAAAGCAAGACATTTTTAGGCTGCTTTTTGTTTAGTGTTTTTCAGTTCGAACTCAACGGGACTGAGGTAATCTAATGCTGAATGGGGATACAGATGGTTGTAATCATGAATCCATTGTTCGATTGTCTGTTGTGCTTCATCGAGTGAACCCCATTCGTTGATCCAGATGCAGTCCTCTTTGATAGTTCGAATAACTCGTTCGGTATTTGCGTTACCCTTTGGATTATTATACGATGTAAATGCTTGATCTATATTCAATACGCCGCATGCGTTAATAAACGCAACGCTTGTTGGTTGTGAGCCATTATCGTTCATGAGATGTAAATCATGTTCCCGGACACCATCGGGACATTGTTCTTTGACAGCCATATCCAGGGTAGTGAGCCAGTCAGCCGATTTACTCCGCAGGCCGATATGAAAGCCGACGATCTTGCGTGTGTACCAGTCGAGCACAACGATCATATAGACCCAACCCAGCTTGTTGACGAGGAACTTTGTCATATCAATGCCCCACCACTGGTTCATGCGGGTTGGCTTTGGTTTTGATCGCTGCGGTGTTCGTTTTGCTTTGTACAGTTTCTGCTTGACCGTCAGGTTATGCTCCCGCATGATACGGTAGACCCGTTTCCGGTTCACATGGATATCACAACGCCGTCTCAGCCATGCGGTGATCCGCCGGTAGCCCCAGAACGGATGGTCACATCGTATCTTTTTGATTCGTTCGAGCAACTCACGGTCTCTGTCGGCTTTGACCGAAGTCGAGGCAGGAGCCGTGCAATAATATGAACTCCGGCTGACACTCAGTGCCTCACAAGCTGAAGTTACTGTATACCCGGACTGTGTAAGCGCATGTACACGATCCGCTACTCGTTCTCCATCTGTTGAATTTTTTTTAGTATCTCAATGGTAACCGTCTGCTTGCCGATGATGTGCTCAAGTTCTTTGATCTTCACCTTCTCTAGCGTGCCGTTTTGTGCTCGCTTGCCGTTGAGATTCTGCTTCGCGCCGGCAAAAAACTGATCGCGCCACTTGTAATATTGAACTTGGCTGATACCGTGATCGCTACAGAGCTGAGTAACGGTCGTTTCGCCCTTGATGCCCTGAAGAACGATTGCGAACTTTTGCTCAGCGGTCCATCTGCGTCGGCTCATGGGTTTCCTCCATATGTAATGTAAGGTAAACAGGCAACGCAATGACCGCAACAGCTTTATTCGATTTAAGTCCCTAATCCACTGTGGATTAGGGCTATCAATAACTGCCAAACACTAACTTAAATAACTGTCTACTCGGTATGGGGTGCAATATAATGTGACGTTTTGCGAACCATTGAGGTGGAATTAAATTGCAGAATATTAAGGAAGTAAAGTGGAGACGGCGGGAGTCGAATCCGCAGAAGGGATTGTGGATAACTCTAATAATAACAGCTAACTAAAGAATTCCCAATAATTTGCCGACACGACAGGAACCGCCACTAAGTGCCATTCAATCGGTACGAATCACTTTGGACAGATCAGTTAATTCGGTTTTGTCCAGTATTTTCGACTCCTCTACCCTTCTTTCCATTCGTTAAAAACATCCTTGCAAGCAATTAAAGTTAGAATCGTTGTCTATATATAAGCTTGTGAGGAGTTATCTGGATTGCTACCTCTGATAAGGAGTGAAAAAATTTCACTTGTAAAAGCAAAGTGAATCTCTTAATATAAATAATAGTGTCAGTGTTGTTCTGACGATGGACACTCATACCTAGTACGAAATGCAAACAAATTTCTGCTACATGGGATGGCACTAAGAGATTGTATCCGGTAATATCGCCATAAACAGATCAATACTGTGCAGGTACGAAAATTGGGAGACGATTTCGATTTCAAAGGATTCTTCAAAAAATTTTCTCTACTGAAATTATCTCACTCGAATTCATCAGATAGCAGATGATCCGGTCTCGAGAATAAAATAGAGAACTCTGTTAGAACAGAGTTCTCTATCAAAAAAATAACATCAATACTAAATAATGAAATAATAGCATGAAACTGTATTCTATCCTTCTGATCTTGTGCGTTCTGGTAAGGCCGTTCAATCATGTAGACAGTCAGATAATGAAGCTGACAGTACCTGGTTTTCTACTGATTGCTCTGAAGACATCGAACGTGGTAAAAATCTGGGCATTACGGAAATTCCTGATTCTATGTCAGAGTATAAACAATCCTATTGCAAGTATACCAAGGTAGTTGCTCAGAACGGCAAGCCGATCCATATCTTTGCACAGAACGAAATTTCAAACGAACAACTTATTGTTGCACGCGATCTCCTAGCGTTTTATCCTGAGGACGTTCCTAGCTCGGAGTATGGTGCTGACAAATCAGAAATCGCCAACAAGATGGTGGCGTAATGGTGCCGTATTGGTGATGCGTAATGGGTATGACGGAAAATACAAGCTGAATATTCGTGGTCTTCGTGGCCAGCCTTTATATGATGAGGGTGCCGCACCGGAGTTTCAGAGCGAGATTCAAACTGCCCTCAATAATGCCCATTTTACCATAAACTGTGGGGTCATGGAAACGAAAGAAGAGCGAGATGGATAGCACAGAATTGACAGAGGAGGGAAGCCTGACATTAGGAGTACCTGGCCGCTATTGTGGACAGTTACTACGGTTTGTGGGGTGCAAATAAAACACGTGAAATCGGTATTGGTGGGTATATGGCCAAATCACGTGAGGCTATTTCTGAAAAAGATCCCATGGGCTATGCAATCATGGAGAAATTCTTTAATCCTTACTTTACCTTCAATGCCCGCATCGACAGTCGTTTTGAGGGGACATTCTCACTGACCTTTGATGATACCGTGCCATACACGCACAAATCACAGTACCTTATTAATGCGACATTAACCGGAAACAAAAATTCAAATCTCACCGGAAATGACCAGGACAATCATTTGAGCGGTAACAAGTGGAAAGAATATATTGGATGGCAAAGACGGTAATGATACGGCCGTTTTTTCAGGTTTATCGGATCAGTACGAGGTCAGTCGATCAGATGATGGAATCATAGTTGAAGAGTGGAAAAGAGAGAACGTACCTCCGATGGTTATGCCGGTGTTTCCAGCCGTGACGGGACGACAACACTCAAAAATATTGAGCAGTTACAGTTTACGAATGAGACACTTCCTTCCGAATAATGTGAAGTTGTAACTTTGTTTATGTCCAATTATATTGCTGCTGCTTTTCGTACTGTTCGCGCGTTCTCGGATATGTATGCACAAAGTGGAGCAAGGAGCTTAGCAGTTGGGAGATGAATTTGTTCTTCGCCAGTTTATAGATGAGTTTCTGGCGGCGAGCATGATCCAATTTTCGTTGATAAGATGAGGATTGATCGGATATGATGAAGAGATTAAGAAGTTATGGTAACAATATGCAACAACAGATCCCGGAGTGTAATGTTTAGAGTCACGTAATATTGAATCCAATGTGTCCAAAAGCCTCTGACGACCTATATCAGATGTTAATTTGTATTTTAGTTCAACAAAATCCCAATCAATTTATTTATACCTAACTTTAAGAGGTTATGATGAAATGTACAAGACTAATTTTTTTATTATTTATCACACTTTTTCTTATTTCATTTGTCAGTTTTGATTCAGGAAATACGCAAGTTGTCATGCTGCCCGAAATTGACGTCTCGGGTATTCCCAATGGCATTGTTCCTTTGCCCGCGAGCACGCCATCCATTTTCACCGATTTATTTACGAGATACACCAATATAATCGCACCAAACAGCAAGCCCATTCACTTCCTTGCTCAGGATGCCTGGACGGATGATAAGATTATAAAAGCAAAGAATGTCATGGAGTACTTTCTGCAGATTTTCCTTATTCTCACTTTGGCAGCAGTAAAGCAGCGGTCGCAAATGCAATGTTAGACAGAAAATCGACAATGACACTCTATAACACTTCTGTTGATGCCCGGGCGGGCAGCACAGGAAGGGTTAAGAGAAGCAACCGACTTAGCTCTCCAAAGTATGTGGGCGAATGAAATAACCGTTGAAGGCAGTGACAATTACATGAACCAGATCACCCGGGATGCTACATTCGAAGAAGTTCTCCATTTGGTACAGCGCAGAGGGGCATCATGAACACTCTGCCGGAATATCAGACGAAGATCGTGGCGGAACATGAGGCTTATCTTGCTGCTGGGAAGTACGATCCCGGTGATGATGGCCATAAATACAGTCCGAATGAATATTTTGCCGCACAACTTGACATCTACCTCGACCTATGGGTAGTACCAGGCACGAGATGGGAGGGCAGAGATCAGACGCCCACAGAAATGATGAGACAAGCTTATGCATGGGGACTTCATGTAGCAAACAACCGGGCTCAGTTATTGGAGGCCGAACCGGCCGGATATGAACTGCTGACTTATTTTTTTCATCCATACCTGACGTATACGCCGCTGCTGCCATTAGATTTTGAGGGAACATTCTCAATTGAGCTTGATCCGCGTCTGGTTTATACGTATAAATCACAGCACCTCAAAAATGTGACACTGAGGGGCAGCAACGATGCGAGCCTCACAGGAAATGCCTATGACAATGTCTTAACAGGCAATGCCGGTAAAAATATGCTGAAGGGTGGTAAAGGGGATGACCAACTCTTCGGTGGTGATGGGGACGATACCGCACTATACTGGGGCGTCCAAGAGGATTATACTGTTACCAAAAACGAGGGGTATACAACCGTCAAGGATAAGCGTGTGAACCAGGATGGAAGTGATAAACTCGTCGATATTGAATTTCTTCAATTTAGTGATCGGAAAGTTAAGTTATAATACATTACCTTATAGGTTCTTATATATTGCACCCCATACCGAGTAGACAGTTATTTAAGTTAGTGTTTGGCAGTTATTGATAGCCCTAATCCACAGTGGATTAGGGACTTAAATCGAATAAAGCTGTTGCGGTCATTGCGTTGCCTGTTTACCTTACATTACATATGGAGGAAACCCATGAGCCGACGCAGATGGACCGCTGAGCAAAAGTTCGCAATCGTTCTTCAGGGCATCAAGGGCGAAACGACCGTTACTCAGCTCTGTAGCGATCACGGTATCAGCCAAGTTCAATATTACAAGTGGCGCGATCAGTTTTTTGCCGGCGCGAAGCAGAATCTCAACGGCAAGCGAGCACAAAACGGCACGCTAGAGAAGGTGAAGATCAAAGAACTTGAGCACATCATCGGCAAGCAGACGGTTACCATTGAGATACTAAAAAAAATTCAACAGATGGAGAACGAGTAGCGGATCGTGTACATGCGCTTACACAGTCCGGGTATACAGTAACTTCAGCTTGTGAGGCACTGAGTGTCAGCCGGAGTTCATATTATTGCACGGCTCCTGCCTCGACTTCGGTCAAAGCCGACAGAGACCGTGAGTTGCTCGAACGAATCAAAAAGATACGATGTGACCATCCGTTCTGGGGCTACCGGCGGATCACCGCATGGCTGAGACGGCGTTGTGATATCCATGTGAACCGGAAACGGGTCTACCGTATCATGCGGGAGCATAACCTGACGGTCAAGCAGAAACTGTACAAAGCAAAACGAACACCGCAGCGATCAAAACCAAAGCCAACCCGCATGAACCAGTGGTGGGGCATTGATATGACAAAGTTCCTCGTCAACAAGCTGGGTTGGGTCTATATGATCGTTGTGCTCGACTGGTACACACGCAAGATCGTCGGCTTTCATATCGGCCTGCGGAGTAAATCGGCTGACTGGCTCACTACCCTGGATATGGCTGTCAAAGAACAATGTCCCGATGGTGTCCGGGAACATGATTTACATCTCATGAACGATAATGGCTCACAACCAACAAGCGTTGCGTTTATTAACGCATGCGGCGTATTGAATATAGATCAAGCATTTACATCGTATAATAATCCAAAGGGTAACGCAAATACCGAACGAGTTATTCGAACTATCAAAGAGGACTGCATCTGGATCAACGAATGGGGTTCACTCGATGAAGCACAACAGACAATCGAACAATGGATTCATGATTACAACCATCTGTATCCCCATTCAGCATTAGATTACCTCAGTCCCGTTGAGTTCGAACTGAAAAACACTAAACAAAAAGCAGCCTAAAAATGTCTTGCTTTTTGGGGGTCAGTACACTTAATACGTACAGATAGAGGAGTATATACTGCTTGTAATAGCCAAATGTTAACGCAATATTTATCACCAAAAATCATTAGAGGAATAAATTATGATGTCTCGAATAATAATCATTTTAATCTCTGTGATGTTTTTAGTGCCTGTTGCCAATACACAACCAGGTGTGCATACGGCAAAGACTGGCGGAGAAGTGCTTCGTCTTTTACGAAACGAAAAACTTGATCTTATTCTGCCGGGTGCCTTGCGCGACAACAATGTGGACATGTGGATACACGTCGCTCGTGGTAGGGATCCACTGGTTCAGCAATTTGGATCAACCTCCGGTTTTTTGATTTTTACCGATCTGGGTGATAGGATTGAGCGGGCGGTGTTCGGTAGTTCAGGAGCCGTTGAAAATATTGACGTACACGGTTCAGTCAACATTTCACGAGCTATTGATGGGTATAATTATAACAATTCAGACCCTAGGCAGGGTTTTTCGGTTCCCGAAGTCTTCAATGAAATAACAGAATTTGTCGCCGAACGAGATCCGAAAACGATTGCTGTAAATTATTCTGAGAGGATTGTCTCAGCGGAGAATATCATTACAGATTTTCTGTCAAGAAGGACTCTGAAAGAAGTGGCAGCAATGACCAATACTGTGGAAATGAATCGTCAGAATTTTTCAAAGGCTTTATCTCGTATCAAGCCGGGCAGTAACGACGATAGGGGATATAACCTGGTGGGCGAATCAGGAGGCATTCAAGCGGGGTTTAGTCGGATTTAGTACGTGGTCACCGGGTGGTCTGCGGGTTTATTATTCAGCAGTATCTGAACCTATTGAACCACCAGACGTCAGATGGTGGATCCGTCATCCTGACTATGTTCTTCAGCGTGGTGATTATTTTATTTTTAATACTGATCTTAAATATATGGGCTTTGGGACAGATAGTAAAGTTCATGCATATATTCTGAGGGAAGGAGAAACCAGTGTTCCTGAGAGTTTTCAGAAGGTCTTTGATCTGGGGATAAAAGCATTGGATATCTTGCGGCCACATATGAAAGTCGGCATGACCGCCGGAGAATCTTTGGATGCTATGGTCAAAGCAATGGAAGATGCAGGCTATGTATATACTCCTTTTTTAGACAATGGCACGGAAGACTATAAAATGATTCAGAAGGCGCTTGCTAATACTGATAAACCGGGATTTTCCATTGACAATCACTCTTTTGGTAATAATGGCGGTAACTTGAGAGTAGAAGGACCTTCAATGGCACCATTTCGGGTAAACACGCATCATCTAAACATTCAGGAGAATTTCATTTTTGCTTTTGAATATATGGTCCACATGAACATTCCTGAAAGGCCGGGTTTTCCACTTGCAATGAATTTTTCGAATCCTCAGATTGTAACCAGCCGGGGAGTTGAATGGCTTAGGGCACCTAATGAGGAAATTGTGTAGCCTAAGGTGGTGAAAATACTTGTAAATGTCAAGCACATTTCTTATTATAGAACACGAAATATCCGAGATAAGGTGAAGTCGTACAAATTAGTTGCAAATGTCAGTATTACTCAGATTATTTACAAATAATATCAATCAATAAGATAAGGAGGAGTGCTTTGAACACGAAACGATTTTTTTGGTCATTTTTTTTATTATTTATCCTGTTAACTGGTAGCATCACATTTGCACAGGTACCGAAAGCGGGTTCAGGGAGAGATACGGCGAATTTTATCCCGATGCGGGAACGTGTCCAGATCATGCAAAAGTTCTGGGAGTGGAAAAGAGAGAACGTACTTCCGATGGTTATGCGGGAGCAGGGAATAGACATGTGGATCATCAGGAATGATGAAGAGCCACTCTACCGTTCGACTTCTTATAGAGAGCATCCGGTATTTCTTTCCTTACTTCCGGCAAATCATGAGGGGATGGCTTATCCAAGCCAACACAGAGGTTCCCGTTCCGGGATACCCGGATTTTTGCTTTTTTACGATACGGGAAACGAGATCGAATATGTTGAACCAAAAGATTTTGTTCATATTACGGAATTAGTAAGAAAACGGGATCCAAAAAAGATCGCGGTCAGCATGAAAAACCTCGCTATTCGAAGACAGAAAATCGGTGAAACATCGCAATATAGTATTGTTACGACTGATGAATTGACCAAAGCTTTGGGAAATAAATATGCTTCACGGAGTGTCGATTCATGGATTCTCGGTATTCGGTGGCTCTCGACGTTAAGCCCTGAGCAGATAAGTTTATACCGCTACGTTCAGGGAATGCATAATGATATTCTTGCCGAAGCTTTTTCCGATAAAGTTGTTACACCCGATGTTACGACAACAGACGATATCAACTGGTGGCTGCGGCATAGATATTCAGATCTTCATTTAGACATAGACAACCACCCGTCCATCACTGTTACGAGGAGGCCGTCAAAAATTTCTGAATATGGTAATGACCCCGATAATTTCAGACGTGGCAAAACCAGAAACGGTGTGAATATGATTGTCAGGCGTGGAGATATCATCAATTGTGATTCGGACATTATGCTTCTCGGTGTAGAAACCGATTCTCACCAGCACGCGTATGTGCTGCAGAAAGGCGAAGAAGATGTTCCGGAGGGTTTAAAAAGGGCACTGCGGATCGTTAATGATATTCAGGATGACTACAGAAAAGAATTCAAAATGGGTCGCACCGCGGAGGAGATACGCGAAGCCTCGGAGAGAATTCCGCGTAATCCTCTTATAATAGACACATCAAATGGTTTTCATCCTCCGCCGATGTTCATCAGAAGGTTTACTCAGAATGGATTATTGTTTTCTCGTGGAACATACGTTACGGGAATGGGTTCAGGATATAAACAGCATCCACTTCTATCTCCTGACCTCCCACTTCATTATAATACGATCTATGCGTTTGAGCCGCATACCAGTGTTAGAGTCGATGGATGGGGTGAACACGGCGTAGAAGTCGGAGTTGGACAACTTGCAATATTTACTGAAAATGGTTTAGAATATCTTGATAGACCAAATGTCGAATGGTATGTAGTTAAATAAGTATGTATTGCCAGACCAGAATAATTTCTTTAAAACTTTTGGATTGGTTTAGAAAATTTCTAACAACATGAAGGGAAGCAACTTATGTTATCTCAACAAATTTTGTATACCATCCTTACTGTAGCCTTATTTCTGAGTTTCTGTAGTTCGGAAACGGCCGAATCAGTAGTGACCGATGTGGAGAAAACCCATTATGGGGGATGTGTCATGCTTTCACAGGCGACTTCGGCTCCAGGTAATCTGTATATGAATACCGGTATTGTTCCAGCAGACGAATACCCGCCATTCACAAAAAAGATCACGGTTTACGGCTTTACCCTGGTAGGCCGGGATGACATCACAGATGACTTTATGAATAACGTCGCTAAAACTATCATAGAAATGTTTCCGCAGGGTGGCTCTATTGATGGTGCACTTCAGGAATCGTTTATCAGGAACATGTACGAATACAGGGCTTTGATCCCTTTATATAAGGGTAGAGACCGTATTACGGATCCCGAAGATCTGGCAGCGTGGAATGTTACAAGAAGTCGGAACAGCGTATGTGACGTAATAATGGAACTCGAAGGAAGACAGGTGATGGAAGTAGTTGAACACATTTTACACTATGCAAATGATGTAGGACTTCACTATACATTTCCCGATGAATGGGCGGTCACGACCGAATCGCAGTTATATCAGTTCATGCTGGAGGCGGTTGAAAAAGGTTACTATGACGTAAGTTCCTATGAACGGATCGAAGATGAAGAGCGCCGGATACGGGTTTCACTTCAGGAATTCGGTTACTGGATCATTTCCACCGTATGGGATCTTCAGGAACCCTATGGCCCGGGACATGACGAGTGGACAATCAGGAATAATGCTGATTTACAGGATAAAATGCCACAACTTTATGAGATGTATGAACAGACCGTTTCGAAAATCATGGTGTCACCAGGTCACTCACTGCTCGGTGAGTTGTTTGGTGTTTAGATGATGACAAGCTGCTCCATGTAGCCGCAGTCTTGGCAGAATATATCGACAACAACGAAGACGGCGTTCCCGATAACCCAAAGATTATGAAGGCACTGATTGAGGGTAAAGGCGCCATCGTAATGACAGATACGGAGGAAGAGGCCCAGCGGAATCCGTAGAGAGGGGTTGAAGCGTCCAGAGGCCAAAGGGATAGAGGGGGCTCCGAATGCGAAAGCGCGGGGAGTATTTGACGTTTCATTAGAGGAGGTTCTGCACCAGGTAACCGACGTGGGATGGGGAGGTGCATATCCTGAAGTTTTCGGTAGAGTGCCCGGCACCGAAATGGCAAATGCGGTGAATTTGGCAAGAGGAGGGCGTTATATGGAGGATCCACCGGAACAGTACCCTGATACCCTGAAGACGCCTGGTATACCTATTACGACGAGACGTGCAATTACGACTGTCAGCTTTCGGAATATCTTTACTGGGGGTTTACGTCGATACTGGGCGGACAGGGTATGTATCACTGACTGTTTACAATATGCGTTGAGATATTATCTTGTAAGTCAATATCCCGTAAAAAGTTATTAGAACATTATAAGCGAAAAATTATTTTCTATTTAGCTCACGAGTTAATGGCCATTCAAACGGCTAAATTTACTAAGGATAAGTTGCGATATTATTGCATTATTCGCGCGAATGTGTTGCCGAATATGAAGGCCGTTTAACACACAAATTTGCCGGTTACATTGAAATGGTATTCGTCCAGAACATTTTAATCTTTATCTGAAAAAATTTGAGATCCGGTTTAATAACCGTAATCACTAAATCGATAAATTACAACAGAATATTACTAATATTTAACGTGATTTCCTTGTCTAGACCTAAAGATTTATTATGACAACCATAAGCAAAATAACATTTCTAATATCACTCATTCTGTTTCAAATGTTATTGTTTACTTGTAGCGAAAACAATATTACGAATCCTAATTCACAACCATCATTAAGTATAACCGAACGTGAGATTATAGGTTTAAGCAATGATTTCGGCATATCGCTATTCAAAGAAATCAATAAATCCGAACTAATTGACAATATTTTCATATCTCCGTTAAGTGTATCCCTTGCTCTTGCCATGGCCTATAACGGTGCCGATGGTACAACTGAAGAAGCTATGAGGGCCGCACTGAAATACGGTGATCTATTGCAGCAAGATATCAACAATTCTTTCCGTCATATTACCGATATGTTAACAGGGCTTGACTCACGTATAGAAATTCTAATTGGAAATTCAATCTGGTTGAGAGAAAAATTTAATGCATTTGTATCTGAGAATTTTCTTGATATAAACAGAACTTATTTTGATGCCGAAGTGACTTCATTAGATTTCACTGACCCACAATCTGTGTCCACTATAAATAATTGGGTAAATAGTAAAACGAATGGGAAAATTCCAAAAATCATTGAAAATATCAGTGATAAGATTGTAATGTTTCTTATAAATGCAATATATTTTAAGGGAGATTGGACAAATCAATTTAAATCAGAAAACACAGTCGATGGCGATTTTTTTCTGATAGACGGCACAAATAAATTGACGAAGATGATGTCTCAAAAATTCACATTCGAATATATGAAAGGCAATAATTTTCAGGTTGTTAATCTTCCATATGGAGAACAAGCTTTTAGTATGACAATTATTCTCCCCAATGAAAATGAGAATATCAATAATTTCATCTCACAATTAGATAATAATCAATTGCAGCAATGGATTGACGGCATTCAGGAGTCAAATGTTGCGCTCTCTATGCCTAAATTCAAACTTGAATATGATAAAAACTTGAATGATGTATTAAAAATTCTTGGAATGGAAATCGCGTTTTTCCCCAATCAAGCTGACTTCTCAAATATAATTCCGCGTGAAAATTTATTCATCGATGAAGTTCTACACAGTACGTTTATTAACGTCAATGAAGAAGGGACTGAAGCAGCGGCAGCAACTTCGGTTGGGGTTGGTATAACGTCTGACCCTAATTTTGTAGAACTTAGGATAAACAGACCATACATTTTTTTAATCAGAGAAAAATCCTCCAACACGATTTTATTTATTGGCAAAATAATTGATCCGGCCCCTGCTTAAGATTCATCTAATATATACGTGGTCCTTCAAACAAGAAATTTTAGCAGCTCTATTGACAATGATGATGAACGATTATTCGTGTAGCTGGCCCTGAATGTGTCTACGGTTTGAATGGAATTAATGAATGGGATAAATATTCCAATGATTCCTATTTATCTATTGTTGTAGATGAGGAAAACAATAAGTGGTTTGGGAGCATTGATAAACCTGAACTTCTTAGAATTGATGTATTAGATGATGCTGTTGGAGTACCTTTGACTTCAGTTGCAACTATAGGTGCAATTTCTGAACATCTCTCTTTTTTAGCAATCATTTATTGCCAATTTGGCAATAAAAATTACGTAATTTTGCCGATTGATCATTCAATTAATTCTTTTACTTTTCGTTTGTGGTTAACCTTGAAAAAATTAGTGGAAGAATTTTTTGAGTGACTATTGTATGAAACTATGAAGTGCGGTTGAAATATTTTGATATGTACCCAGCACGAACCTCACGAATTATTTCAATATTGAAGATCCTATTCTCGCACTACTCTTTTCATTTTTGAATTAATAGTATTTCAGGCACTTAAAAGTAAGAAGTTTCAAAATAAATTCTTTTGAAGTTGCCGTTTTCGACACTGCAACACGGCAGGAAGTTCATAGAATCCTGATAATCAAAGACGTTGTTGACGGTGTTGTCGGGAGGATGTCAGAATCTTACTAGGAGCCGCGCCGGCTGGGATTCTCATACATTCTAACAATCAGTTTGCGTTTATCACGAACACCCGCGCGGATGTTGTTTCCGTTATCGATCTAAACCGTTGGAATATTGTGACAAGACTCAAATCCGGACGGAATGGCATTTTCAAAGCTTTCACTTTAACCACAGTTTGCACAACTACAAAACAAAAAGCTTTCTTGTTTGAATAACAGCCTCTTCGAAAGCCTGCTTGTTCTTTAAATACAAGAGAAAAAGTGCAGGAACGTGATCTTGCTGCTTACACCGTGCTTACAGACCCGCAGTTTAAGATACCTACTGTCCTACCTAAATGAGATAAACTATATTGCACCCCATACCGAGTAGACAGTTATTTAAGTTAGTGTTTGGCAGTTATTGATAGCCCTAATCCACAGTGGATTAGGGACTTAAATCGAATAAAGCTGTTGCGGTCATTGCGTTGCCTGTTTACCTTACATTACATATGGAGGAAACCCATGAGCCGACGCAGATGGACCGCTGAGCAAAAGTTCGCAATCGTTCTTCAGGGCATCAAGGGCGAAACGACCGTTACTCAGCTCTGTAGCGATCACGGTATCAGCCAAGTTCAATATTACAAGTGGCGCGATCAGTTTTTTGCCGGCGCGAAGCAGAATCTCAACGGCAAGCGAGCACAAAACGGCACGCTAGAGAAGGTGAAGATCAAAGAACTTGAGCACATCATCGGCAAGCAGACGGTTACCATTGAGATACTAAAAAAAATTCAACAGATGGAGAACGAGTAGCGGATCGTGTACATGCGCTTACACAGTCCGGGTATACAGTAACTTCAGCTTGTGAGGCACTGAGTGTCAGCCGGAGTTCATATTATTGCACGGCTCCTGCCTCGACTTCGGTCAAAGCCGACAGAGACCGTGAGTTGCTCGAACGAATCAAAAAGATACGATGTGACCATCCGTTCTGGGGCTACCGGCGGATCACCGCATGGCTGAGACGGCGTTGTGATATCCATGTGAACCGGAAACGGGTCTACCGTATCATGCGGGAGCATAACCTGACGGTCAAGCAGAAACTGTACAAAGCAAAACGAACACCGCAGCGATCAAAACCAAAGCCAACCCGCATGAACCAGTGGTGGGGCATTGATATGACAAAGTTCCTCGTCAACAAGCTGGGTTGGGTCTATATGATCGTTGTGCTCGACTGGTACACACGCAAGATCGTCGGCTTTCATATCGGCCTGCGGAGTAAATCGGCTGACTGGCTCACTACCCTGGATATGGCTGTCAAAGAACAATGTCCCGATGGTGTCCGGGAACATGATTTACATCTCATGAACGATAATGGCTCACAACCAACAAGCGTTGCGTTTATTAACGCATGCGGCGTATTGAATATAGATCAAGCATTTACATCGTATAATAATCCAAAGGGTAACGCAAATACCGAACGAGTTATTCGAACTATCAAAGAGGACTGCATCTGGATCAACGAATGGGGTTCACTCGATGAAGCACAACAGACAATCGAACAATGGATTCATGATTACAACCATCTGTATCCCCATTCAGCATTAGATTACCTCAGTCCCGTTGAGTTCGAACTGAAAAACACTAAACAAAAAGCAGCCTAAAAATGTCTTGCTTTTTGGGGGTCAGTACAAAACTATGCTCAGACAATTGAGATTGAGATTTGGTATTTCTAAAAAGATAAACCCGCTTTTATATTGAAAAAAGTAAGAGAAAAATATTATATTAGTGGTGTAAATAGGTATATTAATCCCTAATTTAATAAACGTTATTAGAACCGTTTCAAAACAATGTGTCGGTTCGAATCATTTTGGACAGATCGGTTAATTCGGTTTTACCCAGTTTTTCGACTCTTCAACTCTTCTACCCTTTCGGTAAATTCGTCCTCGCAAACAGATATAATTTGAATCGTGGTCTGCGTATGCTGGTGGAGAGTTATCTGGATTGCTACCTCTATGAGGGAGTTAAACTAATAAAAACTTGTATAAGCAAATTGCATTACTTACTTTTTAACATATTAAATCCGAATTATTCTGAAGATACGAACTCAATGAGGAACTAAATAATGAAAGCGTTGGCAACTGGTTTAATAGTTGTCAGTATGTTCTTTAATCCCGAAGGAATCACAGAAAACGAAGATTAGGCGCCGACAAATCCCGTGTTAATGACGCAGTGGGCAAAAGACGTTTCGCCTGATAATGTGCGCCAAGAATATCCCCGTCCACAGATGGTCCGTTCGGAATGGATGAATCTCAACGGGTTATGGAAGCACGCAATACAGCCGAGAATTGGTGATCGCCCTGATCAGTTTGACGGCAGTATTCTCGTACCCTTTCCTATTGAATCAGCATTGTCGGGTGTGGGAAAGATGATTAGTCTGGAGGAGAGTCTCTGGTATCGAAGAACATTTGATGTGCCTCCATCGTGGTCCGATAGTCGCGTGTTGATCCATTTTGGAGCAGTTGACTAGAAAACGATTGTATGGATCAACGGCCAGAGAGTTGGGGAACACCGCGGCGGTTATGATCCGTTTGAGTTCGACATATCTGCTATGTTGATTGAAGACAGCGAACAGGAGGTTGTAATAACAGTTTTGGATCCTACAGATGCCGGTTACCAACTGCATGGCAAACAAGTTCTCGTCCCGGAAGGTATCGATTATACATCAACCTCTGGTATCTGGCAGACGGTATGGATTGAACCTGTACCAACCGTATCAATCGAAAGGTTGAAGATTGTTCTGGATTTAGATGCTGAGGAGGTACATATCACAGGAAATAGTCGGGGCGCCGGAAGTTGATTTACTATTAGCGCAGAAGTACTTGACGGCTCACGAAACGCTGGAGAAATGAAAGGAAATGTCGATGAGACCCTGAATCTTCACATCAATGATCCAAAGCTCTGGTCACCAGATTCCCCGTTCTTTTATGATCTGAAGGTGGAATTAATAAAGAACAGAAAAGTGGTAGATAACGTTGAAAGTTACTTCGGGATGTGCGAGATATCCCTCGGCAAAGACGAACACGGCATTCTCCGCCTTTTTCTCAATAACAAGCCACTGTTCCAGTTTGGTCCGCTTGATCAGGGATACTGGCCCGACGGTCTCTATACTGCTCCGACAGATGAGGCGCTCCGGTAC
Organism: bacterium; assembly: GCA_965240425.1. GTDB lineage: Bacteria > SM23-31 > SM23-31 > SM23-31 > SM23-31 > CBDFMG01. The sequence goes on along the minus strand of OZ251221.1, from coordinate 3,026,263 downwards.
GACATCGAGGTTTTAAAGGAGCTTGGTTTCAACATGGCGCGATGGCGCGCAAACATGTCAAGGTTGAGCCTGCCCGATGGTACTACTGGTGTGACAAACTTGGTCTGCTGGTGTGGCAGGACATGCCGAATGTTTCCGATTACGACCGGAGAAACGGACCAGCATATCAAAGAGATGAACGAACAGATATTGAACATTTTTCCCAATCGTCCCTTCAGTTCGAGCTGGAGTTAAAACGTATTATCGATGCATATCATAACTATCCCAGCATTGTGATGTGGGTGCCGTTTAACGAGGGCTGGGGAATATTCCTTATTAAGGGATACCGGTGAACTTGTTGCTGCTTATCTGGAATTGATCGACAATCTAAAAAAACAGTGGTAAAGTCAGGGCTGTCTGCTGCGGTATATGTTCAAACAACAGATGATGAATTAGAGATGAAAGACTATATGACCTACGACAGGGCAATAATTAAGATTGATGGTGAACGTGTCAGGGAATCTCACCGCAGTTTGTACAAATTGATACAATGATACCGAGAGCTCTCTTGTTCAAATAAACAGAATTTTTAGAGGTATATTTACTTTCTTAAATTAATGAGCAGAGAATTCGGCTTAGTATATGCCTTGTTTACCCGTAGGCAGCAGTAGATAATGTACGCAACTCACATGATACTGGTCAACATCGTGATATGCTTCCATGATGGTGTGATTGTTTCTAAAAACGGAGTTGAGTTTCCTTCTCTACCGAGCCGAGGGGATACGATTAATTAACTAAATGTTTGCAAATTACCAACCCAAATGTAAAAAGCCCTGAAAAATAATTCAGGGCTTAGTGTTTATGATGTTGATTACAGTTTTATTAAGAAGCTATTTTTCTTACCGACATTTTATATATTCCTTATTCAAAATCGTTCAAATTTTGTACAACTGATTTCTTATTTATACAATAGGTAGTAGATAGGTGTTCAATATGTCGTATTGAAAATTTTGAGATTTTGGGATTTATACTTGATCGTGTGAATTTAGAATCCAGTAGGCTAGCACTTGTGGAGATTCAAGTCCCTTCTCTCGCATTATTAATAATAACAAGTTAGCTCGATAATCCTTCCCAATTTAGCAGATGACAGGATTATATGTTAGTATACTATCATAGTTTAAAAATATCCATACCATACTATTTCAGAGTTTGATATGGGGGATATCGGGTTACACATAAAACCCTGCTCGACTCTTCAAAAAGTATTAAGAAAAGTAATAGTAAGAAAGAATTGGGAAGTGTACATCATATATCGCACTTGTTGTAACATATCAATTAGACAGGTCAGTTAAAGATAGTATAGTAATAATGGAGAATATCACATGAAACGTTCCCTCACAAAAATATCTGTTATACTACTGTTTTTATCTTTTTCATCAATGACAAATGCTCAAGATCAACTTAATTATGAAGTGATCGACAGGTTTCGTAATGAAGGACTTAACCATTCAAACGTCATGGAATTGGCACGCTATATGATCGATGTATACGGTCCCAGACTTGCAAATTCACCTTCTTTTAATCAGGCAGCAGAATGGGCATTGGAAAAATTTCATGAATATGGCATCAATGCAGAAATGCAGGCCTATGGAGAAGTTGGACTTGGTTGGGAAAATAAATACACGTCTGTCCATATGATCAAACCGCAGTATCAGTCAATAATTGCATATCCCAGAGCCTGGACACGAAGTACGATGGGAAAAGTAAAAGGAAATGTTGTATATATAAATTCGCAAGAGATTTACTCTCAATCAGACCTCGAACAATATCGTAATAAAATCAGAGGGAGAATCGTTCTCATAGAACCGAAAAGAGAGCTTAAACCAGATTTCACACCAGACGCTAACCGGTTATCAGATGAAGAGCTCAATGACATGGCACGTCTACGTATTATTCCAAAACCGGCAATGGTTACATTAAAACAACATGAATATGATACTATGCTACAGGGAAATGTTCGAGAAATTCTGTCAAGGGACCTGCTCAACAACTTTTTTGAAACTGAAGGAGTAGCAGTCCTAGTCAGTCCTGGAAGACCTCAGGATCAAACAAAAATAGCCAAAGGTAACGTCAGTCCGGGAGGCGGAAGACCTTTACAAAAGGAAGATCCAAAACCGTTGCCACACGTGGCCCTTGCAGTAGAACATTATAATAGAATAGTAAGAATTCTCGAGATCGGTATTGACGTTGAATTGGAGATAGAGGTCAGAGTCAAATATGATGAAAAAGACCTGCAAGATTATAATATTATTTCTGAAATACAGGGAACAGATTTAGGAGATGAGATTGTGATGCTCGGTGCTCACTTTGATGCAGCATCTTCTGGAACCGGTGCAACGGATAACGCTGCTGGAAGTTCGGTGGTTATGGAGGCAATGCGTATTTTAAAAGTGGTTGGCGCCGAGCCTCGACGCACAATCCGCGCAGCTTTATGGGGTGGAGAAGAAGTCGGCCATTTAGGATCAAGAGCATATGTGAAAAAGCATTTTGGAAATCCGGCAACACAGCAAGTTCTCTCTGATCATGCAAAACTATCTGTCTATTTTAACACAGATTGGTATGGGTTGTTTCGGGGTCTTTTCCTGTATGGAAATGATCTCGTTCGTCCGATTTTTGAGGCATGGATGAAGCCGTTCCACGATCTTGGATTTACGCATCTTTCGCCGGGTAATAACAGAGGTTCTGACAACATGTCATTTTTATCCGTAGGTCTTCCAGGATTTCGATTTATCCAGGATGATCTTGAATTTTTGACTACAACCTGGCACACCAGCATGGATGTATATGACCGGTTAGTTGCCGAAGATTTAATAGCTAATTCAGTCGTTATGGCCGGGATGGTCTATCTTGCCGCTATGCATGATGATTTACTTCCTCGCTCAAACAATATGATGAACAATAATAGACGATGGCACAAGAAATAAATTTTTTATTATTAATATATTTCTGGACCAATGATACTACTCAATTTTTTATTAAGCAATAAGCTATTTATTGTTTCATAAAGCGACTCTTATTCAAAAAAAATTGATTTTTACTGTCCAACTTTTTTTACGACGCACACCAGATGTTAAAAATAGTATCGATAATCTACACACTCCTCATATATTTTTTTTCAGTAGATTGATATAGAAAATATTGGTTATCTTAGACTAATTCTAAATAAGAGGTTTTCATTATGCATAAGCGTAAACATTTTACTGTCGCATGTATCATTTTTTCAAATCTTACATTATTTTATTGCACTGCGGATACAGGAGGGTCATTTGTGGTCGAGAGCAGCGACTATGCGGATCTTGTCAGCCTCTTCAACGAATTTCGTGAGTTCCAGCAGCCGACTTTCATTAACGGTGTCCCCGACTACACAGCAAACGCAATGGAGGCGCAAAAACGCGGCTTGAAGGAATTTCAGAGGCGTCTGGCTGATATTGATAAAAATAGCTGGCCTGTCTCAAAGCAGGTTGACTATATTTTAGTCTGGTCGGAAATGAACGGACTTGATTTTTATCATCGGGTTTATAAACCCTGGTCACGAGACCCTGTCTTCTACCTCCCTTCACAGAGAGGAGCCGGACCTGCCATAAGCATAAATCTTCAGATTCCCAGTAGCCTGCCTCGCCCCGATAATAAGATTGATGCATTGAAAAAGCAATTAAAAGCTATTCCTGCTATATACGAACAGGCGAAAAAGAACCTTACGAAAGCAGCAGGTGATCTGGCGATTATAGCAATCCACTATATTGATCGTGAAGCTGGAAGATATGAAAATCTTGCGAACAGCCTGACAGAACACTATCCTGATCTGGTTCCCGATGCTGAACGAGCCGCAGATGCAGTGAGAAACTATGGGAAATGGCTCGAAGATAACATAAGCCGGATGACCGTCCCTGCTGGTATTGGGATAGAGAACTACAACTGGTGGTTGAAAAATGTTCATCTCTTCCCATACACATGGGAAGAATGCCGCACCATAATGGAGCATAAATATAATCGTGTGGTGACCTTTTTGAAATTAGAAGAAAACAGAAACCGTAACCTTCCCGAGCTTGAGGTGGCAGATACTGATGAGGAATATTACCGTCGCCTGGATATAGCCCTTAATTTCGTTCTTGATTTTCTTCGCGAAGAAGAAATTTTAACGGTCCCTGACTGGCTCCAAGCCGCAGACTACAGTGACCCGAATGAAGTAAGAGGGCCGCCGGCCATCTCCTCCTACCATCGATACAAGAGCACGTGAACTCGAGGTGCTTCCTGGCGAAGCACATGAGTTTATTGGCCATCTTTTCGATAGACGGAGATTAGAACGTGATGACCGTCCGATCCGTAGTGCACCGCGCCTGTATAATATGGATTGGATCCGCTCGGAAGGATGGGCATGCAGTCTTGAAGAGCTGTTTATGGTGGCGGGAGTACTTGATAATCAACCGCGAAGGGGAAGAGAAGTGCAACATCTCATGAATGCTTCACATATGGCCCTTGCACTTCCTGATCTAAAAATGCACAGCAACGAGATAACCTTTACTGAAGCAAGGCGGTTGAATGCCGAGTTAATGCCGAACAACTGGACACACGAAGATGATAGAAATGTGTGGTACGAACAGCAATCAAACTTGCGTATTCCAGGTTGGCAGGTTCTGTTGTCGGCACAGCCCAATTCATGAAGCTCTTCAGAGAGCGGGCAATGCAGTTGGGAAACGAATTTAACATTCGTGAGTTTATGGATGGATTCGTATTCCAGGTTGGCATACTGCAGGTTCTGTTGTCGGCACAGCCCAATTCATGAAGCTCTTCAGAGAGCGGGCAATGCAGTTGGGAAACGAATTTAACATTCGTGAGTTTATGGATGCTCAAACCAACAAGCGTTCTTCGCATCCGGAATGATCCCTATGTCTCTTACGAGGTGGGAGATGACAGGAAATGATGACGAAATCAAAGAATTATATTCCGTCATAAAATAGTTTATACATTATTCACTTGTATTGATTTAATGTGCTCATCGTTTCACCGATGTGCCATCAATCATAATTTTACGATATTGGTTTATCGTCAACTCCCTTCACTTTCAGAAAAATTTCAATCTAAAATATATAAGGTTCTCAAATTGCACAGCACGGAGAATAAGAAAACACTTGTAAATGTTAAATGCTTAAAGTAATATTTATCACCAAAAAGCAATAGAGGAGCAAGTCATGATATCTCGAATATTGGTGTTTTTAATACTTGTGATGTTTACAGTACCTTTTGCCAATTGCCAGGCTCAGGAAATGGACGACCTGAAGGAATGGAATAATCAGATACGCCGGGAAAAGTTTGACCTCGTTCTACCCCAAGCCATGAAAAAGAACAATATCGATATGTGGATCCATGTGATGAGAATAGCAATTCCTGATCCCTTTGGTGCAGAAGAACTGGGCAGTACCTCCGGTGTTTTCATCTTCACGGACCGTGGCGGTGATCGGATTGAACGCGCGGTTCTTGGACGTCGCTGGGGAGCTTCACAGCGTGAAAGGGGAGAGGTTGAGATGTTGGTTGAAAAATATGGAGTTTACGACATAATCCACGACCCAGTTTTTGTGCAGCAACCGGTAGTAATCCCGATGACAGAATATGATTACCGATTTAAGGGCCTCAGAGAATTTGTTGAAGCACGTAATCCCAAACGCATTGCTATAAATTACAGGGAAAACCTGGGAACGTGGGCGACTTCCCCCAGAGCAAATGACGGTATTTCGCATATAGATTACCTCCTCTTAACGAAAGAGCTCGGTGAAAACTATGCCGACAGGCTGGTCTCGTCTGAATATGTAATGATGGATTACCAAATAACTCCGGTGCCGAGCGAAATCGAACTCCTTAAGAAAACGCGTCAGGACGAAGTTGAACTTGCAAAGAAAGCCTTTGCTGAAATCGTGCCGGGTGTAACCAGAACTCGCGAGCTGGGTGAAACCGGAAATTATCAGGTGGATGTAGTTGTCTTTCGCCGGATGAGTACAGGATTGTCCCAAAGAGGAAGGAGCGCAGGCTGGGAAAACAGCGTGGTCCAGGGAGGCGACGTCGTTGCAGCACCAAGCCAGGGAATGTTCGCCTATGTGCTCCGTGAGGGAGAGACTGAACCGCCTCCGGAAATCAAAAAACTCTGGGCAGAATACCTGAAAATCAAAAAGATTCTGGTGGAAACCATTAAGGCGGGTCGTACTCCTCGTGAAATAATTCAAAACTACACCAGGAAATTTGAGGAGGAAGGAATTATTGTCAGGGATCCCCAATTACATATGGTTCAGCCAAAGAACAATTTTCCTGTTTATGCCATAGGCTATGATCCTGACAATACCCAAATTGCTATCGACTGCCATGGCATGGGAAAAGGAGCGCGTGAGAGGAAGCACGATATTTATTTTGGCCCCAGGATTGGTTCTAATGGTCCGGAATGGACTTTAGATATACCCCTTTCACCCAATCACCACTTTGTTTTAGAATATTTCTTCTATATGCCGTCGCCTACATCCAACGAACGTGAAGACCAATATTTATTATTTTGGGATCATGAGCAGGCAATTGCAACCGGACGTGGAGTCGAGTATTTATCTCCACCGCAAAAAGAGCTTTATCTTATTAAATGAGTTCCTCCAAACACAATCGTCACTTAATGAAGGAGACTCAATTATGTCCACTCGACAAGTTTTATTTGCGATCTTTTCTTTGCCGTTGTTGTTGGGCTTCCCAAGTTCAGCAACGGCCCAGGATTTTAGATCCCTCTGGGAAAGCTCCTGCATGATCCGCAAAAACAAATTCGACTACGTGCTCCCAAAGACCATGCGTCGCAACAACATCGATATGTGGATCGTCATTGATTCTGGTCGCGGCACCGATCCGATGATGCTCGACTTTGGCATTGAGAGCACCTACGGTCAGGGCTTTTACCTCTTCTTCGATCAATTGTCTATGATCGCGACCAAAAACGAATCACTTTGAATTACCTCGATACTCCAAATTGGGGAGGAGCGCGCACCGCAGACGGTCTTTCCTACACGGATTATAAGTTTCTCGTGAAGGAATTGGGCGAAAAGTATTCTGAACGCTTCGTGTCCGCGCAAAATCTCATCGCCGATTTTCACGGCGAGCACGTCGCCGGCGAAATCATCGAGTTCTTCAAGGGGTCGGTGACATAACACGAAAAGGAATTGAACGTACCTTGTCCAACGAGGTTGTCACGCCCGGTAAGACGACCTACCACGATGTCGTCTGGTGGTTGGAGGAGCAACGTGAAACGATGGGTTTGCGCAGAACCTGGGTTTCAAGTGTAGCATTTCCACAAGCACCTGATTTCAAGGGGTATCAAACCATTATCGTATGGATGGGATAAGGAACGCGTCATCCAGCGAGGCGATATTCTGTTTATCGATTGGGGACTCAATCGCAACAATATTCTCCACCGATATTAAGCCGTTTCTCCTATGTCCTCAAAGAAGGGGGAACTGGAGGTGCCGCCTGGTTTCCTTAAGGCTTTTGGAGAGGCCAAGAAAGTCCGCGAGATCATTCGAAAAACGTTCGCTCGGGAAGAATTGGCCGGGGATAAATTAGATGATCTCAAACAAATCATTCGAGACGCCGGCTATGTCTACACGGAAACAGAACGTGCCAGTGACGTTCCGGGTATCGAGGTGCATGTCTGGATGCATGGCATGGGCAACGTCGCCCACGAAGTAGGGGCCGGGATCACCATGGGTGAAAAGGGCAAATACGAAGTCATGCCTAACGCCTTCCTTTCCCTGGAATTCAGACCGGCGGACGAATGGAACGGAAAAAAGATCTTGATAAACGAGGTATGAGGCATATCCGGGGAGCACCCCATTACCCGCAGACGCAGGGGAAAATCGATCGATCAAGACTATAATTAATTTACAGAATTATTATACACCGGAAGAAATGGAAAAAGAGATTGCCGCCTTCGTAGAGTATTACAATAATCATCGGTATCACGAGTCTATAAAGAATCTCACTCCAGCCGATGTCTATTACGAAAGAGATGAAAAAATTATCTCAATGAGAGATAAAATCAAACAACAAACAATGAAATCCAAGCGTGAATATAACCTGAGAAAAAGGGTGATAAAAAACACGAGCATAGGCTAAATACACATCTTAACTTTTAACCCAATCACTCCAACTGGTTCTGACAGCGTACAACCGGCAGGTCTAATAGTATCTCTGCTAAAGTGTTAATTGATTCGTTTATATCTGGATCATATAATATGTCACCTACAGATCCCATTACCCTTCAATCGATTGAGTTATTATTTTTTAGTGATTACCAGAAAGTTCATTTCACGCTTTTTACACCAGTTTTTTGCTGCTCCGTGTTTTCGAGTTGTATCAGGATTCTTTAAAAAATGCCCGCCTTTTACTTCATGGAGGCCTTTTGAACCGTCAATATTTTCAACTAAAAAATCAGGACGATAACCCCTCACATTTCCTGCTTCAGTAACATATTGCATTACTATACCGTGATTTTTCGTCCATTTTAATACAACTTTATCTCTCTCCAATTTAAGCATATACTGGCGCTCCCAACCAGAATCATATCTTTCAACAGAAAATGCACTTTTTTTAGGTTTTTCAAAATCACCACGTTCACTTCTTGGCATTTACATTTCCCTCCTTGTATTTAACAATACTGGTTATTAAGCCAGGATATTTTTGAAAATTTTGAAGTATAGTATGTCGATGAAGAATAGCATGCATTAAATCCTCTTCCGTTGCCATTCCAATGCTTAAATTATTCATCAACTTTATCTTAACGTGATCTAAAAGTACACCATAGAAATAACCTAATTCATATGAACCTATTCCTTCTTCTGTATCTATCATTTCCTCTTTCCTCTTTCGTAAGCTCTTTAGACAATTTCTGCGAGATTGAATGGTTTGCTTCGGACAATATTGCCACAAAATCATCACCAAAAAGCGTGTGAGCAGTTACAGCATCAATATCTACTTTGGATATTTCCACTATTTTCTCATATATAAATCCTTCTAATATTTCACGCCATCGAGGATATTCACCTATTTCAATTTTCATGTCTATTAAATCTTTAAGAAAATCCTCATCTTCTTCTTCTTTTGGTTCAGGGATTTCTATTATCATTTCAGGATTTGCGACGAATTGAGGTTTTCTTTTGGGGGGTAAATCTTCATCACCAAATAAAGTTTCCTGTTCAACATCATCTCTGATCTTTGCACCAACTATATCCCAAAGCCAATTATGATTAAGTTTTTTATGATCTACAATTGCACATATTTCTTGAATGTCTTTATCACGAATATTCAATCGTAAACCACGCCCAACTACTTGTTGGCCATAAACGCGAGATGAAAATTTTCGCAAAAGAAGAATTACGCCTACAGCTGGAACATCCCAACCTTCACGTAACATCAAAATGCTTACAACAGCTTCATAAGGGCTAACATTTTTCCCTAAATTTCTTGCTGATTTTCTATCAGCTTCATCGGATTTTTCCGTTACAAGAAGAGTGTTTAATTTAAAATCGGTATTTAGCATATCACAAGCTTGTTCAGCATCTTTAATGCAAATAGCTACAACAAAAAGAATAGGTTTATATCTTCCTTCTCCAATAGTTTTAGCACGCCTTTTCTGTTCATCTAAACGATTAATTGCAATCTGAATTTGTTTTCGCATTGGATCAGGATCTGTTACCCACTGAGTTGTTGCTAATCCTTTTTCTATTTTTTCAAATTCTTCATCCATTTCATCAACAGTGCGTTTTTCTCCGCTATCAGGATTCGTATAAGTCAACTGCACAGCACCAATTTCTGGTTGATATACAACGATGTTTTTAATAATCGGAGGGATTTCAGCCTGAGCATCTTCAATAGTATATTCAATAATCATACGGCTGTCTGGTGATTTACCATCAGCACGATCAGGAGTTGCAGTAGTATCCATCGGCACCGGAGTTATTTGGTAATCCATCATTACATATTCAGACGAGACCAGCCTGTCGGCATAGTTTTCACCGAGCTCTTTCGTTAAAACGAAATTGGGACTTGCCCGACAATGCAAAAAGTACACTATCATATTCTGGTGCAGGTGTATTATGTGCTTCGTCGTTAAAAATAGCGATTTCATCCACATAGTTCATAAAAAACGCAAGATTGCGTTTTCCGCTTGAAGTTGATTGATAAAGTTGGTGTATGTTACCTAAAACAATACCATTTTCTAATATTCCCTGTGGATTTCCTCCGGGTCCGAGCACATGTAACCCCATTTCGTTTATATAATGTTCACAGCCGGGAGGAAAAAACTCAAAATCACGAAATACCTTAGCTTGATCAAAATCGCTTTCTAATCGATCTCGAACGATAGTATTTGGACAAAGTATTAAAAATTTTTGAATATTATGACACGTCTTTAACCAAGAAATAACAGCTCCAATTATAGCAGTTTTTCCACCACCAGTAACAATGTTTAAAAGAGAATTTTTTATTTGCAGCAATTCATAAGCATAAATTGTCTTCAATAGAGCATCTTCTTGATGATTCCACAATTTTCTCTTTTGTTCGGGTCTTAAAATATGTTCGATATGATCATGTGTTAGAGGAGATACATCGGGGAATCCAACATTTCTCCATTCTTTAAAATCTTCTTCATATCTCAAAAAGTCATTATGCATAAATCACTCCACATCAATAGTTGGAATCTCAGTTTTTTCACCACCTTGGTCGTCCTGAATAGAACATGCAATTGTGTAGTTTTCAGCACATGGAAATTCATATTCTGCGAAGAGAAGAGGTTTGCCTGTTTTCTTATTTCGTAAAAATGAGTAGCCTTGTGAAGTTGTAAAACGACCATTAAAATCAAAATCCCACTGAACATTAGCAATATTCCCATCTTTATTTAAACTGACTGATTCAGAGACATCAAAAACATATTTCAAACGATCCAACTTTTGACAATTTATCCGAATCTCCGGAGGTTGAACAAAACTCAATAGTTCTTTATGAGCAGGGTGTTTATTACGAACATGCTTGTTAAATTCATCATCTTCAAGACGGACAAGCGATAGTCTAACAAAATCAATTCTTTTATTTTCACTTGCTGCCAATATTTGAGCTGCTTTGCGTGCATCCAATGAGAAGTTCCAACCCAACATTGTCCCAAAATTACTATTTCTTTCTTTCCAGATAGCTTGCGCAAATTGTGCAACATCTTCTTTAATTATCTGACTCTGCTGACTTGATTCGCCAACATAAATAGGTATATTTCGTCGAGCTCCATGAATTTGAGGATGAATATGTTCTGGTCTACCACCATAAGCTTTAATTACAAATTCACGAAATTGTTCTGCTGGCAATTTTTCAAGTTCAGGAATTTCATAAACACCCCAATGTTCGATTGAAAAATCTGGGATAGGGAATATTATTCCGGTCTCTTCCACTGCCTTCCTAATACGATCGGCTGTGATCGCGACAGCAATTCTGCTTTGATCACAGGCAATCCATCGGCGATTTAATCTTTGTGCAACCGAGGCAGTTGAACCACCACCACCAAAAAAATCCGCTACAGTATCGCCTTCATTTGAACTTGCTTTAATAATTCTTTCTAATAAAGCTTCTGATTTTTGAGTTGGATATCCTATACGTTCTTTTGCCATAGCATTGATGATTGATATATCCCAAACATCTCTCATGCGTTGTCTTTCCCTCATATATTGTCTGTGAATACTGCCATCGGGATGTCTAATTTCTTTGTATTTTCCTTTTTCGTCAGATTTCGTGAACTTCGACTTTGAAAAACTCCTAATAGGTTCACTACTACCTTTATCACTGAAAAAACAATTTGATGATTTCGCATAGAACAAAATTACGGCATGCTTTCTCTTGAAGTGCCTTTGGGATTCTCCTGTACCCTGATAAGACCAAATTACTTCATTCCTGAAATTATCTACTCCAAAAATTTTATCCATTTCAACTTTGACATAATGCGAAGCATGCCAATCCCAATGTACGTAAATTGATCCATCCGGTTTAAGAAGACGTTTCATTTCATAAAGTCGTACGTTTAACCATATTAAATATCCCGGCATTCCCCCTTCCCAAATATCTGAAAAAGACCTTATCTCGTTTTTATCACCAAATAACACATTGTAATTACGTCCGCTAAAAAACGGAGGATCAATATATATTAAATCAATACTTTTGCTCGGTAATTGTCTCATTACGTATAAATTGTCTCCAAAAAAGAGCCTATTTGAACCGGTTGGGAAAAGTGGATTTTTTTCGAATTCATCACTGTGTCCAAAATCTTCTCGAGATACTTCTTGAAATGGTAATCCGATTTTCGGAAAAGCATGTTCAAATTTTGTTATTTTTGTTTGTTTCCTGCGTGTTTCGACTTCCCAGCCAAGGGGAGCTTCATCTAAGGGGATTGCACCAAACCGGACAGGCAGCTCATAAAATTCTTTTTGTTCTGGAATATCAATTTCTTCAATTTCTGGTTCAATAAATTTTAATTCATCTACTTTGAGTTTATTTTTATCCATTTTTTCCTCTTTCATTATCAAAAAACTGGTCTAATTTCATATTTTATTTTTTCATTAATAATTCAAAATCAGGTTCTAATTCCACAGGTTCTTCGCCATTTTGCCTTGTAAATTTCGGCATAATATAATATGTAGGCACTTCAAAAACAAGAACAGTCAGAGTCAATTCTCTATTTTTATCATCATTTTCTGGTCACGCTCTGCAACAAATTAAGTTATTTCGTCGTAGACTGAAAAATCATGAGTGTTATAATCATAGCCGGTAATTGCTCGGGAAAGTTCGCGAGAGCCATAAACATCATAATCTAAAGCTCCGGCACCGCCAAAACCACCACTAAACGAAGCTCGTTCAATCCTGTCTCCTATTGATTACTTGTGGCTTTTTAGAAAACATTTATTAGCTGAAGGCTTCGAGTGTGGATAAACTTTGTGACGTCATGATTTTCGTAACTGTCTGCTCATAAACCATATACTACCAGGATGTGCGGCGTCACAACTTTAAGGGCACTAGTGTTTAGATAGTAAGAAATGCATTTAGCCTTTGCAAGAGTTAATTATTATCCTCCTTTGAAAGAGATTAATAGGGATTATAAGAATTATAATGCCAAATTAACACTTGGTCCTTTTTCTCGAAGAGCATTATAAGTGTACCCTGCATAAAGTTTACAGCAAGCAGTCTCGTCAAATGAAACCCGTTGATGACTATTCATGCATATTGTCCATGTCCATAAGTTTATTAGTCATTTCTAATTATTGATTAAAGATAAAATATTAGTACTTTTTAGTAATATGAAACTACTTTTATATTGTTTTTTTGCTTATATTCTCTTATAGTAGATCGATTTAATATGAAAATTATTATGTCATTTTTTAATCATTTTCATATCTATCCAATTAAAAGTTTCCAGATATTATACAATGCAATGACTAACCAGTCAGGCTTTTTCATGGTTAGCGGACTTCAGCCGAAAAACAAGAAATTCTATATAAATCTCTTTCATTGGATTGATATGAGGAATACCAGAAAAAATCCATAGGTTTGCTATCAACTAGAGGATATGAAAATGAGCGTTATGAAGCGACGTGATTGTTTAAAAGCTCTTGGCGCGAGTGCCGCTTTATTGGTAGTGCCGGACCACATGAAAGATATGAAATTGTTCTCGGCTGATAAAGAGACTCTCAGGCCGCCAAATGTAATTTTGATTATTACCGATGATCAAGGTTACGGAGATTTAGCGTGTCATGGCAATTCGATAATTCAAACGCCAGCTATTGATCGCCTCTTCACCGAAAGTATAAGACTGAAAAACTATCATGTATCACCGGAATGCTCACCTACGCGTGCAAGTTTGCTTACAGGGCGCTATAGCAACAGAACAGGAGTATGGCATACAGTAATGGGACGGTCCCTCCTTCGAAAAGATGAAATGACCATGGCGGATGTATTTCAGTCGAACGGTTTCAAAACCGGGATATTTGGCAAGTGGCACCTTGGAGATAATTACCCGTTCCGACCGCAGGACCGGGGTTTTGATGAAGTAGTAATCAACGGAGGAGGAGGCGTAGGAAATACGCCCGACTATTGGAATAATGATTATTTTGAGGATACTTATTGGCGCAACGGAAAGCCGGAGAAATTTCAGGGTTACTGCACAGATATTTGGTTTGATGAGGCCATGAAATTTGTTGAAACCAATAAGAATGATCCGTTCTTCTGTTATTTGACTACAAATGCTCCACACGATCCATTCCATGTCGAAGATAAATACAGTGCACCATATCTCGATCAAGGTGTTCCGGACTACCGTGCGCAATTTTACGGAATGATAACAAATATAGATGAAAACATTGCCAAACTGGAGTCGAAATTAAAAGAACTTGGCATTAGAGACAACACGATTTTTATATTCATGACCGATAACGGGACTTCAGGAGGAGTCAGCACCGATGAGAACAGATTCCCGACAGGAGGCTTCAACGCGGGTATGCGTGGACAAAAAGGTAGTGTATATGATGGCGGACATCGGGTACCGTGCTTTATTCGCTGGCCGGATGGAATTGGTGGTGGTAGTGATGTCAATCGACTGACAGCACACATTGACATTCTTCCCACCCTGATCGAATTGTGCGAGTTGAAAACAACGGAAGAGGTACAGTTTGACGGAACGAGTATAACGCCATTGTTAAAAGATGCGGTAACGAACTGGCCAGACCGAATAATTATTACCGATAGACAGCGAATTGAGCATCCTGAAAAATGGAGAAGAAACGTTACAATGACCGATCAATGGCGTCTCGTCAACGGTATGGAGCTTTATGATATGAATATGGACCCCGGCCAAAAAAATGATGTTGCCGAACAACATCCTGATGTTGTTGCAAAATTACGCAATGCATATGAGAGATGGTGGAACGATGTCTCAGAGCGATTTGACGAATTTTGCGAAATAATCATTGGTTCCGACAAAGAAAATCCCGTCCGACTGACAAGTCATGATCTTCATGACGGTCAGGAAGGTAGAACAGTGGTCTGGGATCAGCCTCTCGTCCGTGAGGCTCTTCAGTCTAATGGATTCTGGGCAATAGACGTAGCACAAACAGGAACATATGAATTTGTATTGAGGCGATGGCCTGAGGAAATCGATAAGCCAGTAAATGCCACTATCCCTGAAGGTGGACCAATTCCCGGGGGTATACCTTATCCCAAAGGTAGAGCCATTAATGTGACTAATGCCCGGATCAAGATTGCAGAAGTGGAAAAGACCAAATCGGTTTCTGGAAATGAGACTGCCGTACTTTTCCGGATCCAGCTCCAAGCTGGCAAAACACGACTGCAAACCTGGTTTACCGATGATAAAGGACAATCCCGCAGTGCATACTATGTTTATATCAGATACATTTCACAGGGAAAGTAAAACAGCTTTCTATAGTTTTTATTATTTCCCCTGTTTTCCCTGTTTCAACGTTATACTACAAAAATCATTGTGACTAAAAAATCAATACCAGTTTATCACTAAATCATTTTGTCCGAGTTAATGCAGTTTGTTTCAAAAACGTATCCGGTATTGATTCTATCTCACGAATTTCAATATTACGGTAGAAGACTTCACTACCTTCCGATTGTAATTCAATCTTCCCACGTGTTAGAGGCAGATAATTTTCATCATCCAGCCAGTTTTTTGCATTCTCCAAAACCATAACCACATGACCATTGACGATATGAAGGCTCTTGTCCCCCAAACAAATCAACTCGACGGTATTCCATTCTCCATGAGGTTTTTCATAGTCGAGAATTCTTCGACATCTGTTCGGTTCAAATTGGTCTCCGCTTCTAAACTGCCTGTATTCTGCGGTTGGATTATAAATCCACTGGGTATCACCATAATCATTATCTCCAGGACGATCTTCCTTGGTTTCTGATGATCTGATATCCATACTAACTCCAGCCAGAGGATGAAAGTCCCCAACATCACCTTCCTGAACCTGCAATTCTGGTGCTTTCATCCAAGCATTATAAAATTGGCCGTATGGTTCCTGAGCATGATAATGTATTCCACTATCCCTTCTTCTGTTTAATCGTGGTTCATGCTTTTTTTCACCCCATTTAAACTCTATTTTCAAATGGTAATTTTCAAATTCCTCTTTTGTGCTTATCCCACCAAATATCTCGCCTGATATATGAAGTATGGGTGCTTCATTCGATTTCTCAACTGTAAAGACATTTAAAGGGTCCTTATTTAAGCCGATCGGTGTCTCATCTTTAGGATACCCGGTCAGATTAACACTTGCATGTGGAACGCCTACAAAAATATTCCATTTGCTTAAATCCTTGTCAAGTAGTGTTATCCACTTATTTTCTGCACCTATTTGTGGTTTTTCCAAACCACAACCGACTAAGGTTCCGCATATGGAAACTATAAAGACAATTAACATAGAATAAACCCACCTGAATGTATACATAATTGTAATTCTCCTAGTTTGTTCAATATAATAAATAATAACGACTTATTAATAAAGTGCTCTTTGTATATCACCATAATATTTCATACTAATTGAGTTAAAAATCAAGAGACACATTTTGCAATTCCAATTGTTTTCTGCTCCCAGGGCACGTATGATTTGTGAACCTTTAACAGTAAGTCTAAATCTGTCCAAATTGTTCCGGATCCCTACAATTCACTCTCAATTTTACCAGCCATTATAACTCGACGCGGAAATTCCTTTAGAACTTAAATAAAATATTGAAAATCCTCTCGTATGTGTTTGGTGATCTACCATGAATAGATATGTATGAAATCTTGTTTTCATTATTCCGGATTGATCTACTTTTTCTTCGAACTCATTCATTGAGATATTTTCTAAAGCTGTTTTTACTGCTTCTAAAGATTTTTTAAGTTCGTTAGTAAGTTCTTTTTTTGATTTTGCACTGGGATCTATTTTACCATCTTCACTTTTTACTATTGTTGCTATACGATAATTTGATTCGGCTAAATGTGTCATATGTCCGCCAAATTCACGAGCCTCTATATCAAGTTTGTGGTGATAATCACTTTCCGGCATTGCCTCAGCAACTTCCAGCGTAAACTCTGTCATTGTATCCCATGCTTAGTTATTGCAGCTTTTGTTATAAGCTGTGCTGAGGCATGACCCGCCGTTAATAGGACAAAACATGTTAAAAGACATCTAATAATGACGTATGTATTCATATTATTCTCCCATTTCTATAATAGAATTAATGATGACCTCTTTTGATGTTTAATCCCATATTAATATTTGAATATGAAAAGTACAAATGCAAATGAATCTTTTTTGATCATAAGACCACAGGAAAGAGGCAATCCCGATAAGTCTATCTGTAACTATAAAATAATTACGGATTGAATAAAAACTGTCTTAGAGACAAGATTTTAATTTGATAAAACACTCTTCGGGATGTACGATTTGCGAATTTTTTCAATGGTGGTCTGCTATCATTCAATAGCTCAAATGTTACATTACCACGGTAACGGTGCAATTCGGGGAAGTTTTTCATCACGCATTGCAGCATGATACGCAAATGTTGCCAAGACGACAGCAGCTTGCGTTATTACTTGTACGCCCGGAAGGAATCGAACCTTCATTTCTGGATCCGGAATCCAGCGCTCTATCCGTTGAGCTACGGGCGCTTACATATGTGTCAGTTCTGCGGACAGAGTCGTATTATGCAAAAGCATTGTAATCGTCATCGGTCCTACACCTTTGGGGACAGGGGATATTGCCTTAGCGATTAGTGCAACTTCGTCAAATTTGACGTCTCCAACAAATTTATATCCATTTTTCTTTGTGTCGTCTGGAACCCTGTTGGTCCCAACATCAATGACAACCACGCCCTTTTTGACCATCTTCCCCGTGATGAATTCAGCTGAACCGATGGCCGCGATAAGAAAATCAGCGCTTTTCGTAATTGTTTGAAGATTGTTGGTCCGTGAATGGCAAACGGTCACTGTCGCATTTGCGCGGTTGTTTTTTTGCATGAGCATTGCTGCCAATGGCTTACCTACGATCGTACTACGTCCCACAATTACAACATGTTTCCCCTCAGGATGATTACCCGATCTATGGAGCATTTCAAAAATCCCCATTGGTGTACAGGGTACAAAACCTGACTGACCTAACAATAGTTTTCCTATATTTACAGGATGAAAACCGTCAATATCTTTATGTGGGGCAATCCGGCTGAAAATATAAGGCTCATCCAGACCGTCCGGCAGTGGATGCTGAATCAGAATGCCGTGTATGGAGTCATCGCTGTTATAGTTTTCAAGGCATTCTAAGACGGTTTTCTGAGTAATTTCGGCGTTAAATTTTTGAGTGGTTGTATAGATTCCCGCTGCTGCACAAGCTTTTTCTTTCATTCCGACGTAGACATGAGAGGCGGGATCGTCACCAACAAGGATAACGCCTAATCTTGGAGTTATTCCCCTTTTTGAAAGTTTCAAAACTCGTTCAGAAATTTCCGAACGGATTTCATGGCTTATTTCTGTGCCGCTGATAATTTTTGCCATAGTACGGACAAGTTGCCCCGCTGCATGACGGTCTGTCTTGTGTGTATTACCCGGACCTATGTTATTATCGTATTATTTTGCATATTCAACTGCTCTTAACTCACGGATCACCGTTACTTTTATCTGACCCGGATACTCCATATCGCTTTGGATTTTTTCGGCTATATCCTGTGCTAATTGAAACGCTTTGACGTCGTCGATGCTAGAAGGTTCGACTAAAACTCTGATTTCCCTGCCCGCCTGGATCGCGTAAGAGTTTTTTACGCCGTTAAAGGAAGTCGCAACTTCTTCCAATTTCACAAGTCGTTTTATATAATTTTCGAGAGCCTCTCTGCGTGCACCGGGTCGCGAACCCGATATTGCGTCGGCAGCCTGTACCAAAACTGAGATGGGTGATGTAGAAGGCTCGTCTTCATGATGCGATGCGATAGCATTCAATACAACCGGTCCCTCGTTATATTTTTTTGCGAGTTCATACCCTATCTGAACGTGTGTTCCCTCGGTATCTTTATCAACCGCTTTCCCTATATCGTGAAAAAGTCCTGCTCTCTTAGCGATCGTGGCATCGAGTCCGAGTTCTGCGGCCATTAAACCTGTCAATTGTCCAACTTCGATAACATGTTTCAGGACATTTTGTCCATAGCTTGTTCTGAATTTGAGCTTTCCAAGCAATTTGACCAATTCACGGTGGGCATTGTTTAAGCCTAACTCATCAAGCGCTTCCTGACCCGCAGCAATGACGATTTCATCCATCTTCTCCTTGGCTTTGGCAACAGCTTCTTCTATCCTTCCGGGATGGATTCTTCCGTCGGCAATCAACGTTTCTAATCCAATTTTAGCAATTTCACGGCGCTGTGGATCGAATCCCGAAAGAACGACAGCTTCCGGTGTGTCGTCTATGACAACCTGAATACCTGTAGCAAGTTCAAAAGCCCGAATATTTCTGCCTTCTCTGCCGATAATTCTCCCTTTCATTTCTTCACTTGGGAGATTTACAACAGACACTGTTGATTCAGCAGAATGGTCGGCGGCAGAACGTTGGATGGCAGAAATAACAATTTTCTGGGCTTCGCGTTTTGAAGATAATAGAGCCTCTTCTTTACAGTCTTTTATCATTTGAGCGGCTTCATTTTTAGCTTTTTCAAGCAGATTATCCATGAGGATCTTCTGTGCTTCTTCGGCTGATAATTGAGCAACTTTTTCAAGTCGTTTTGTTTGTTCATTAATAAGATGCTCCAATTGATCCCGTTCATCATTCAGGCGTCTGTCCCGCTCTTTCAGGTCTTGCTCATACGAGTAAATTTCCTTTGCCTTTTTGTTTAAAAGGTCAGCTTTACGCTCCATGCTGCTCTCTTTGTGAATCAGAGCTTTTTCACTGCGCTCAAGGTCAATTCGTTTTGTTTGAGTTTCCTGGTCAAATTGCTGTTTCAGTTTATACCATTCATCTTTTACCTCAAGCTCTTTTTCCCGTTTGATATTTTTTGCTTCTTTTTCTGCATTTGTCAGTATTGCAGAAGCTGTTTGTTTTGCGTTTGCTAATTTTCCTTTTCCAATACGTACACTGAGAAACCAGCCTGCGACGAATGAGACCCCCATTGCCAAAAATATCCCGAGCACTATAATCGTATTTACCATTCTTCCTCCAAGAATTCTATCAGTTTTCAGGCATTAATTAGAAAAAAATCCCTGTCATATTAGTGTCAGTTTAAAAGAACCTGTGTTTGACACAAGTGGGTGCCTGCCTAAACGCATTTTACGTCCACGTCTACTGCCAGAGGCATGTAATCAACGCCTAGAACGAAGCTCCCTATTGAATAGTGTTGGTTCTTTATAAAGTAAACACGTAATAAAACAGGGATAAAATTAACAAATAATAGAAATCTCTTTGCTGTATTATTCTGAGAATATGCTCCTTATTCTATTCTTCTAAATCCAAGATTATCCGGCAAATCTTTTCGTTTAATCCTTGAGATTTTTCATCTAATGTGTTAAGGATGTCAGACTTTTCGTCTCTTTCTTTATATAATTCATCAGCTATATTCAGCGCTGCCAATATTGCCACTTTTAAGTTTGATTTGACTGTTAGCCCTTTTTCAATTTCAATCATTTTATTATTGACATAATTAGCCACATCTTTGATGTAGTCTGCATCCGAATCCCCTTTTATAGGATAATCAGTTCCAAAAATATTTACTTTTACGATATTCCGTTGCATTTGATTAAGAAAAATAAAATAGTGAGCACAATTTGCTAATATTTTACGATAACCAGGTTAATCGATTTATGGACGTATTCTAAAAGCGTGTATGTAAATCCAGTTATTTAATAGTAGGATGCCTCCATGACTGCTTGACGTAATTGATCTAATTTCGAAAGCGCATTTTTAACACTTTTGCGCAAATATTCATACTGTGCTAATGTTAATTCTTTTTTTTGAGAGTTTTCATTTGATGTAGATTTAACTTGTGAATGGTTATTACCGTTCAATGATTCAAGTTGAATAGTGAATTGATTATTTTGATCTCGTAATTGACTGTTCTCCTCCTTTAATTGGATCACCAGATCTGCAATTTTGTCAATCTGGTTTTCTAATTTGCTATAATTTTCGATCTCTTTTTCCATGAATTCAGCGCCGGATATCAATAGTATGTTTTGATTGCATATCTTTAATAATAGTTTCGATTATACTTTCAGTGTCTTTATCTACCAAACTTCTGTCTTCTGCAGAAAATTTAAACGATATCCGGACGCTTCTGTAATTTTCCGGTATTGGACTTCCGCGGTAAATATCTTCTACACTTGTGGATTTAAGTAAAGAACCGCTGATTTCTTTGATGTCATTTAAAAGTACTTGAACCGGAAGATTATCAGGTATTACGAATGCCAGTTCTCTTTTCACCGGGGGATATTTTGAAAAAGGTCTGTAGTGCCTGTCATTGTACATATGTTCAACGACAGGCTCAACATCTAATTCAAAAACAAATACCGGTTCATTAAAGGAGATTGCAAGACTGTTATTCCGGTATTGACCGAAATTTCCAAGTATTTTTTCACCGGATTGAATAGAACTGGCATTCTCTAAATACAAATTATCATAAGCAATAATTTCTATTATGTCAAGTGAAATCTTATTGAGCAAATCTGTTATAATCCCCTTAACCGTGAAAATATCAACGGGTAAATCAACCTGTGAATCCCATGAGGGAGATGTCTGCCGGCCGTAGATTACCCCTGCTAATGAATCAGCCTCACGCCTGCCGCGTTTACCAAAAATTGATTGAGCATAAATTTTACCTAACTCAAACAGTCTCAGGTTTTTAACATCCCTGTTTCGATTATGAAGCGCAGCAAGCAGTAAGCCCGGCACTAAACTTGGACGTAAAATTCCGAACTCGGGAGATATGGGGTTTTTCAATACGATCGGCCTGCCCCGGTCCGGGAATTTCGATTTCAGATTACTATCGATCATTGAATAATTATACGCCTCAAAAAATCCAAAATTAGTCACATAAGAACGTAATTTGGAAAGAGCGCTTGCCTGTCGATTGTTAACATTTCTTAATGAAATTGAAGCCCTTTGTCCCGATTCGATCTGATCCAGCCCGACAATTCTTGAAACTTCTTCAATCAGGTCAATTTCTCTTGTAAGATCAAACCTGAACGATGGTATCGTGCATTGAATTCGACTGTCACCGCCGCGGTTTGTGGTGATTTCCAGCGGTTTTAATGATCGTTCTATCAGGCTGTTCGAAAACCGTGTTCCAAGAACTGAATTCAGACGTTTTGTTCTGAGAATTACCTTCTTTATGCCGGGTTTTTTCGGGAACTCGTTATAAAATGGGCTGCGTAGCTGGCCGGAAGACCAGGACAATATCAGAGAACATAACTTTTTGAGTGCAGTCATGCAGAAACCGGGATCCATCCCTCGTTCAAAGCGCCGTGATGCCTCTGTACTTAAACCGAGAAATTTTGCACTTCTTCTGATATTTTCCGGTTGAAAGTTTGCACTTTCCAGTACAATATCGGTCGTAGAATCGTTAATTTCGGAATTTAGTCCTCCCATTATTCCGCCAATTGCAACCGCTCTCTTTTCGTCACAGATCATAAGTACATCGTTATTGAGCGTTCGCTGTTCGTTGTCGAGCGTAATGAACTGCCGGCGTTTTTTTGCTGTTTGAACTACGATTTTACCACCTTTCAGAAGGTGCAGGTCAAAGGCATGCAGCGGTTGGCCGAGCTCAATCAGGCAGTAATTTGTAGCGTCGACAATGTTATTGACCGGACGTATTCCGGTAGCAAAGAGACGTTGTTGAACAAAAAACGGTGAGGGCTTGACCTGAATACCGGTAATGATAGCCCCGCAATACCGGGAACATTTATCGCTGTCAAGAATTTCTATGGAAAATTGATTATCATTCAATTTTTTAGCTGAAGGCAATTCCAGCTTTAATGCTCGCAGGGTTTTTCCGCTTAAAGCAGCGATTTCACGTGCAATTCCCCTTACGCTCATACAATCGGGTCTGTTCGGATTTATGAATACATCGAGCACAATATCGTCTTGAAGCTCTAATGGGATAAAATCACAGCCCGGTTTATAATTGCCGGACAATTCCATGATCTTTTCCTCAATTGCGGACAATCCCAGTTCGTACTCCGAACAGATCATGCCGTCGGATTCAATGCCCCGGATTTTGACCTTTTTTATTTCAACCCCTTGTGGAAGTTGAGCGCCAGGGAGCGCAACAGGTACACGAAGCCCCGCTTTTACATTCGGCGCTCCGCAAATTATCTGAACTTTCCGTTTGCCGAGATCAACATGACATAATTTGAGGTGGGATGAATCGGGATGTGGTGTACTACTTTCTATGGTGCCGATCAGAACATTATTATACAACGGGGATATGGGATCAACTGACTCGACCTCTGACCCTGATTGCGTTAATTTATCTGCAAGTTCTTCCGGTGTCCAGTGAATGTCTACATGTTCCTGTAGCCATTTGTATGTTACTTTCACCAGTATCCTCAAAGGTCACGAAAATTGCTCAAGAAACCTGACATCATTTTCATAAAAAAGCCTGATATCATCTATCCTGTATTTAAGCATAGCGATCCGCTCTACGCCGATCCCCCATGCGTATCCGGTGTATAGTTCGGAATTGTATCCTACAGTTTCAAAAACCGCGGGGTCGACCATTCCCGCACCTGATATTTCTATCCAACCTGTTCCTTTGCAAATGGAACAGCCTTTACTCTTGCACATCATACATGAAAAATCGTATTCCACACTCGGCTCTGTAAAGGGAAAAAATCCAGAACGAAATCGAATGTCAATGTTCGGCCCGAAAAGCGCCCGCGCAAAGGTGAGTAAAACACCTTTCAGTTCTGCTAAAGTGACCCCTTCATCAACATATAATCCTTCAACTTGATAAAATACCGGGGAATGCGTAGCATCCGGAGTGTCTTTGCGAAATACTCTGCCTGGGGCAATTATCCTGATCGGCGGTTTTTGCCGTTCCATAACTCTTATTTGAACCGGTGAAGTATGTGTCCTCAGTAGCATGCCGTCACTTAAATAGAACGTATCCTGGAGGTCTCGTGCAGGATGGTCTTGTGGTATATTCAACGCTTCAAAGTTATAATAGTCGGATTCTATTTCAGGCCCGATAGTGACTTCAAATCCCATACCTTCAAATATTGAAATGATTTCTTCCTGTATAATCGTGAGCGGATGGAGTCGGCCGACATACTCACTTCTACCAGGTAGCGTCAGGTCCAATGTCGAAGGTCCGCCACTTTCTTTTTCAATTTGCCGGGTTTTTTCTTCAATCGACTTGACAGCGGTAGTTTTCAAATCATTGATTTTTTGACCGATAAGGGGTTTTTCCTCGGGGAGTACTCCGGATAAATCTCTGAACAAGGATGTTATTTTACCTGCTTTTCTCCCCAGATATTTAATGGTATTAGTATTCAGGGATTCAAGGTCGTTACAGGCTTTTAAATCGTTTTGAAATTCCTTGTATATACGGTCAATGTTTTCTAAAATACCCATATCACTGCAAACTGGACACCTCGAATTACTTGTATTTATTTCTTCCGGAAAGTTTCATAAAAAAAGAAAAAGCCCAGATTTCATGTACCGCATAAGGCTTTTTAACATAGAGGGCTTGAACGAAACTCCATGAGAGATATTTCTACTTCCGTTAACCGGCAGATTTCGCCTCTTCAACTATAGATTTAAAAATTTCCGGCTCCCGAACAGCAAGGTCGGCCAATATTTTCCGGGATATAAGGATTTTTGATTTTTTCAAAGCATTCATAAATGTCGAATATGACAGACCGTACTCGCGTGCCGCTGCGTTAATTCGGACAATCCAGAGTTTTCTGAATTCCCGTTTTCTCCGTCTTCTGTCTCGGTAGGAATACAGCAGCGCTTTAGATACCGAATCTTTGGCCTGTTTCAATAATTTGCTTCTGGCACCTCTATATCCTTTTGCTGCTTTGAGTATTTTTTTTCTTCGTTGTCTTGAAGCCACTGCATTTGTCGCTCGCGGCATGGGGATTTCCTCCTCTAACAAATACGATCATGGAAATGACAACCTCACTGTATGAATTATATGTTTATTCAATTGTGATCAGACACGTTGTTTTAATGTGAAATCATCTTGTGTATTCTGCCGGCATCAACACTCGAAACGAGCGTCGCTTTTCGTAAATTCCTTTTTCGTTTCGGTGATTTTTTTGTAAAAATGTGATTAGCGTTTGCTTTTTCACGTTTTATTGTTCCGTTTGCCGTCAGCTTAAATCGCTTTGCGGCCGATCGTCGTGTTTTTATTTTTGGCATTGTAGTATCCAGTTTTTATTTTTTGCTTAAAAATGTTACCAATGCATATCCTTCTTTTGAAATAGGTACGTCTACTTTGGCAATATCGTCGAGTGCTTCCTGAAATTTTTCCATAATATTTCTTCCGATATTCATATGTGCTGCTTCCCGGCCGCGAAAGATCATCGCTACTTTAACACGGTCCCCATGCTCGATAAATTTTCGGGCGTGTTTCATCTTGGTTTGAACGTCATTACTGCTGATCTTAGGACGCATTCGTATCTCTTTGACCGTAATAGTGTGCTGCTTTTTTTTGCTCTCTTTTTCCTTCTTGGATATTTCGTATTTATATTTACCATAGTCCAATATTTTGCATACCGGCGGTGAAACAGTAGGTGCAATCTCGACAAGGTCCAAACCGGCTTCAGCCGCCTTTTCTATAGCTATATCAAGTTCAACCACTCCTATTTGATTGCCCTCCTCATCAATAAGTCTAACCTGCTGTGAACGTATATCACGATTAATTCTAACTCTCCGTGTCTTTGGGCGGCCCCGGTATCTGTCAGGTCTTATGTTCGCCTCCTTATTTCGTCGGTCATATTTTTTTGGAAGTCATTTATAGTCGTTTTTTCAAGATCGTTCTTTAACCTGCGCCGGACAGACAGTGATTCCGATTCGACTTCTCTATCACCGATAACAAGCATATACGGCACTTTATGCAACTCATTATCCCGAATTTTATATCCCACTTTTTCGTTTCTTATATCCAGCCGGGTTCGAATGCGGTCTTTTGTAAATATATCGGATAGTTTTTCTGCGTATTTATGGTGTTTTTCGCTCACTGGAATAATAACGATTTGTTCGGGCGAAAGCCACAACGGGAAATCACCGCCATAATGTTCAATAAGAATGCCGATAAACCGTTCAATAGAGCCCAGGATCGCCCTGTGGACCATAACCGGAGTATCTTTTTGACCTCTCTTGTCTATATAGGTAGCTCCAAGACGCTCTGGCATGGAAAAGTCCAGTTGAACCGTTCCGCACTGCCAAAGTCTTCTGAGGCAGTCCTTAATATGAAAATCGATCTTGGGACCGTAAAAAGCACCTTCACCCTTGCTTAATTTATAAGAAATATTCAGAGAATCAAGTGCATCGGCAAGAACACTCTCAGAAACATCCCATATTTCCTGAGAACCTATTGCTTTTTTAGGTTTTGTCGATAATTCAATAAAAACATCATCAAAACCAAAAGTGTTATAAATCTCAAGCGTCAGATTAATTATAGACTTTATTTCGTCTTTCATGTTGTCGCGGGTGCAATACACATGTGCATCGTCCTGGGTGAATTGTCTCACTCTGAGAAGACCGTGCAGTACACCACTTTTTTCATGCCGGTGAACCACGCCCAATTCCGATAGCTTTAATGGGAAATCTTTATACGACCACATTCTGTTATTGTAAACGAGTAAACCTCCGGGACAATTCATGGGTTTGATGGCATAATCGGTCTCGTCTATCTTAGTAAAGTACATATTGTCTTTGTAATTATCCCAATGTCCGCTTTTATGCCACAGGTCGTCATTTAATATAATAGGGGTCTTCAGTTCCTGATATCCTTCCCGTGTATGAACCTCCCGCCAATACTGAAGGATTTCATTATAGATGATCATCCCTTTACCATGCCAGAACACAAAACCGGGCGCCTCTGGCTGAAAACTGAATAGGTCTAGCTCTTTTCCGATTTTCCGGTGGTCACGCAGCTTAGATTCTTTCAGGAAATCAAGGTGGTCTTTCAACAACTGCTCTTTCGGAAATGAGATACCGTAAATCCTCTGAAGCATTTTGTTGCGTTCATCACCACGCCAGTAAGCCCCTGCCAGGCTTGTAAGCTTTATATTTTTGATTCTTCCTGTTGAAGGCAGGTGCGGCCCACGGCAGAGATCGATAAATTCGCCTTGAATGTATATCTTCTTGGTCTCTTCATCACCGATATCGTCAAGGATTTCAAGTTTATAACTCTCTTTTCTTTCGGTAAATATCTCTCTTGCCTCTTTAGAATCAACCACTTTGCTTCTGACCGGAAGATTTTCTTTAATTATTTTCCGCATTTCTTCTTCAATACGCTCCAGATCATCCGGAGTCAGTGAAACGTCCAAATCGATATCATAATAAAAACCGGTGTCGATCGGAGGGCCTATTGCAATCTGGGCGTGTGGCCAGAGTCTCTTAATTGCCTGCGCCATCAGATGTGAAGTGCTGTGCCAGTATATTTCTTTACCCTGCGAAGAATCGAACGTTACTAATTTAAGGGATCCGTTTGATACAAGCGGTGCATAAATATCAACCGGAGAGCCGTTGTATATCGCCCCGACGGCATCCTGATACAGCCGGTTGCCAATTGATTTTGCAACGTCCAGAGCGGATGATTCGGGAGAAATATCCCTGGTGCTTCCATCGGGAAGCGTGATAACTATTGTGTTTTGTGTCTCGACGACGGTATTCATAATCATTGCTATTTTCTGTCCATACGTTGCTGTGGGCGATACTGGAGTCGAACCAGTGACTTCTTGCACGTCAAGCAAGCACTCTAACCAGCTGAGCTAATCGCCCTTAATTATCATAAAAAAAGCGTGCCGGTCAGAGGTGCGACACGCAATCCAAAAATAATTTAGTACATTTTTAGTATGTATCTCCTGAAACGTCAACTCTTCTCAACGTGCCTTAATGATAAACAGCTACATTTAATCGCAAAAAGATAATTAATATAACTATGAAAATCAAGAAATATTGAGGTTTTTGTGTGGTTACAGCCGGAAAAGAAGAATTATATCGATTATATTCGCAAAAGCAAAAAAGAGGAAGCTTGATAGCTTCCTCTTTTTTGCAAACCATGTACGCCGCGCCGTTTAATTTCCTTCCGAACCAAATTCAAGATTGAAATCGAAATGCACAGTATCACTCACTACAAGGCCTCCCGTTTCAAGTACTGCGTTAAATTTAACGCCGAAATCGAAACGGTTAATCGAACCGGTAACATGAAATGCAACGAGTGTCGACCCCCGTGCTTTTACGGGACCGCTGAAATCAGCATCAAGCTCGATTTCTTTTGTGACTCCTTTGATGGTGAGATCGCCTACAACTTTATACGTATTTCCGCTAATTTTTCGAAACGATTTTGAAACAAAACGTATCTCCGGGTGTTCTGATACATTTAAAAAATCATCGGAACGCAAGTGATTATCCCGGTTATCGACGTCTGTGAATATGCTTTCGGCCCTAATTACAGTTTCAAGTTTGGCATTTGAAAAGTTGTCGATTCTACTTGATGAGAACTTAATATCGAAGTCCTTAAATCTACCGGTTACGGTGGTGATAACCATGTGTTTTACTTTGAACTGGAGTTCCGTGTGGTTCTTATCGACTTCCCAATTCACCTGGGATAGCGCCGGCGAAGCAATGAACGCAATTGTAAGTACTGCTGCACTGAATGCTAAAATTTTCTTCATGTTAACTTACCTCATTTTTAGTGCTGATTGACTCTATACTACTTCATAAAAATCGAAATAGTATTTTGACTTTGTAATATAACACACAAGCGAACTGAAAAATTCCATAAAATTTCTAATAATTTGATAATAGCTTATGAACAGTTAATGTATCTGCATATAATTATCACTGAATGGTAAAGGGGGTTTTTATACCGAAATACCAATTTCTTCCGATTCCCGGTTCAAAAAACCGTTTCCCAAATGCATTCGGAACAATTGAACTGTTATACCTTGTGTTGAATATATTTTCAAGGCCGAAAAAAAAATTCACCGCCGATCTTCCTTTTCGGATTTTTATACCTGCCCTTACATCGGTTTTCAAATAAGCATCATTGATAAACTCATTTCCCGGGCCGGAACTACCTGGTTCAGGTCCGTTAAAATCATTCGCAAAAAAGTAATCAACCCAACTCGCAGCAATCTCTCCAAAGAAACGATCTTCAGGATGCCGGAGTGAAATTTCAGTAAATACCCTGTTCGGAGCAACACCGGGCACCTTGTTACCCGATACCTGGTGATTCACAAAAACATTGTCTAACTGAAGTTCTTTATTGAAATCGTCAAATGTAAAATCCGTATGTGTGTATGTCAAGGTAAAATTAAACCATGGAGTTGGAAAATAGTTCAGTTTCATCTCAATTCCCTTATTATTAGAAGATCCTGCATTTCGGAAGTACACTTCTTCGCTCAAAGGATCGGGGATTTGAAATGGAATAAGCATATTTTTAAGATTCGAAAAATACACTGTTATATCATAGAGCACATTGAAATCAGTAAGCAGTCCCTTGACACCGATTTCGTAATTTTTGATAATTTCGGGTTTGAGATCGGGGTTAAATCCCCCTTCTCCTGATGCCCGGTTTCCAAGTTCGGTCGTTGTCGGTGTCTGGAATGCGGTTGAGTAGTTGCTGAAAATATTCAGAAACAGCGACGGCTGGTACAGAATTCCGAAGGCCGGCGAGAATTGATCCATTGAACGGTCACCTGAATCATCGGGATCGGAATTTGTAAAATGGTCCGCTACTTCAAAATTATAATAATCATACCGTCCGCCGGCAGTAACAAGAAAGTTGTGCAACAGACCATATTCGAGTGCAACAAACGGCCCGATACCTTTGACGTTTTCATCCTGGTCAATTTTCATCTCCCCTCTCTGTACTCCCCGCACTCTATCTTCGTCCGAAATTGAAACATCGGGAAGTCCCAGATTATTATATTCTTTTCGTCCGTCGTTTTGAAATTCGTAATCAAGTCCGGCGGTCAGGCGAAGAGGAATCGTAGGAGATTGGCGATTATACGCAAATCTGAATCCGCCCGCTTTACGATTAAGATCTATTACTCTTCCGGGGATATTGTTTTTCGTATCACGAAAAACACCATAAAGTGTCGATTTAATTGAATTGGCGTTATCTAATGTATGATCAATAGTTATGCCTGTCTGTGATTGGCTTATTTCCTTGCCTGACCCTTGCTGTATAATAAAACTCCGTGTGTTTCTGGGATTAGAGGTCGCAATATTTTTATCGAGCGAACTGGGATTCAATAGATATGGCGCATCATAAATATTAAGAAGAGCGTTAATACGTGTTTTATCAGATATTCTGTATTGAACGACTGCATTCGCAGAAGAAAATTCTCCTGAAGAATAGTCCCTGAATCCTTCGATTGTGGTACGGTTGAGGTTAATGATATAATTGAGGGCATTTTTCCGACCCTGAACTTTTCCCTGCCATTTTCGATAACCGTAGGCGCCTGTTATTACCGATGGCTCCACCTGAAATGCAGCGTTTTGATTTGATTCCGTCTTTAATGAGATGACCCCGCCGGAGGCGTTGCCGTACAAAGATGAACTCGGTCCGCGGAGGATCTCTATTTCTCCGACAGAACCGAGATCAACGTTATTTAATTGGGACTGGCCGTCTGACATTGTTAATGGAATATCATCGAGAAAGAGTTTAATGCCTCGAACGCCAAATTGTGCCCGGCTTCCGATACCGCGTATAGTAATTCTGTCTCCTTGAGCAATATTGTACCGATTGTTCACGAAAACGCCGGGCACTGCCGCAAGAGCTTCGTCGAGAGAGATAGATTTTGTCCCCTGGCGGTATCTTCTGTTATTGAGAACGTCGACTGCCCTGGGAACACGGTACAGTGATGTTTCCGACCTTGTTGCCGTTACAATTACAGGGGCTACGACATATTCTTTGAGTTTTGAGGTATCGGCTCCGGCGCTTGTAATCTCCTGTGCATGAATATCCTTGAAAACGGATAGCAGACATACAATTGAAAAAAGCATAACGTATTTCATATGTTATTCCTGGTCTGTTTCAAATAACTGAGGAGAATACGGGTTTAATTTTAATATCCGGCGGGTAAATTTTCATAAATATATCGCGTCAGCAGCTCATACAGGTGCCGGGTCGTATTTTTTCCTTCATATATTCCATGAGTCCTGTTCGGATACGACATCATTGAAAAATATTTGTTGTTCTCAATAAGTTTATTGACAAGTACTTCTGTGTTTTGATAGTGAACATTATCATCACCTGTCCCGTGAACAATCAAAAGATTTCCCTCCAGACGGTCTGCAAACGTGACAGGCGAGGCAAGTTCATACTCAAGTTCATTATTACCTGGTAATCCCATATACCGTTCCTGATATATCGTGTCGTATAATCGAATATCGGTGACCGGCGCAACTGCAATAGCCGTTTTGTAAAGATCAGGATACTTGAAAATCTGGTACAAGCTCATTGTGCCGCCGCCGCTCCATCCCCATATCCCTACTCGCTCCGGATCGATATACGGTCTCTTCAGTAAGATATTCCGCAATGCGGAAGCCTGGTCATCGGAGTCCATTACTCCTAATTTTTTATATAGTATTTTACGCCATTCCCGGCCTCGCGGTGCCGGTGTTCCCCTGTTGTCGATGCTCATGACAATATATCCTTTCTGTGCGAGCATTTGATGCCATAGATACCGTGAACCGCTCCACCGGTCAAGCACGGTTTGGCCGGCCGGTCCACCATACACATAGAGCAGGAGCGGGTATTTTTTCTCAGGATCGAATTTGTAGGGTTGTATGACCCATCCGTCCAACTCAACCCCATCTTCAATTTCAACTCTGAAAAATTCGCCGGGTTTTATCGCAAGCCGGACAGTTTTATCCTTTAAATCCGAGTTATCGATCAACTGCGTCATTGTTGTATGATCCGGCAATTTGACAAGTCCGGTGACCGGCGGCTTATTGAAAGACGAAAAGGTATGAATTGCCCATTTCGAATCAGGTGAAATGTTGTATGAATGAGTCCCTTTTTGATTATCCGGGGAAATTCTTTCCATAACTTTTTTCCCGGTGAGAGAAGCTCTATAGAGGTATCGTTGTGTCGGATTGTCGGGTGAGGCGCTATAATACAGCCACCCATTTTCCTCGTCAATACTTTGAATACTGATAAGATCGAAATTACCGGGCGTTACAAGTTCCTGCTCTTCCCCGTTGCGGGTTATTAGATATGCATGTTTCCAACCGTCCCGTTCACTTACCCAGATGAATTTCTCACCTCCAAAAATCCAGTATATATTTTCAGTAATATCTATCCATGCTTCATCATGTTCAGTCAAAATGGTGGAAACTTCTCCGGAAGAAATATCCCCGGTCATAATGTTGAGTGTATTTTGAAGGCGGTTGATATATTGCAACGCTATTTCTCCTGAATTATCGGCCCATTCCATTCGAGCGACATAATTTTCCCGTGGATGACCCGGAAGGTCAAGCCAGCGAATTTCCCCTCCCCCGGATTCTACAACGCCGATACGGCCCAAGGAATTTATCGTGCCGGCTTTCGGGTACTTTACGGGCACAAGTTCGGGATATAATGAATCGGTAGTGTTGATGAGATAAAAATCTTCGACACCTTCCGCATTGAGCTGCCAGAATGCTATGGTTTTACCGTCAGGACTCCAGCGGAAACCGTTTCTCAAAGAAAGTTCTTCTTCATACACCCAGTCAAACGTCCCGTTAATTATTGTATCAGACCCATCATGTGTCAACTGTAGTTTGCTGTTATCTTTGATATCCTCAACGTACAAATTGTTTTCACGGACGTATGCCGCTTTATCTCCTAAAGGTGAAAGTGTTGCGAACATCAAAGAGGCAGGTTGAGCGCCCCGTCCAAGCTTACTCAGTTTCCACGTTATACGATCGAGTGTCCAATAATCTCCGCGGGTGTTTTGCCGCCAAACTCGCTGAGAATTTGTATAGATAAGCAATATATTACTATCTGAAGACCATGAAAAATCATCTATTGGCAAGGGATTTTCATATCCTTCCGGGACCAATCGAAACGCGGGTACAATGATTTTTCTTTGGTCTGATTCCGGATTGTACAGAACGACATCCTCTCCTCCATCGATGTCTCGAGACGGTTCAAACTTCGTGTATCCTGAACCGTCGCTGAGCCACTGTACCGTACCGAGTCTTTCCGGAAAAAAATCGGGGGAGCTGAAAATTTTCTCAAGACTCAACAATTCTGCATCTGCAACCTGGGCGCTTCCCTGTAATGGAGCGATGTATAGAAGAATGACAATCAAGGATAATGATTTAAAAGCTTTCAAGATAGAACTCCTCCGTTTTTATACAGGAAGGCCGGGTAAATTCTACTGATACAGTATTAAATTTGATAAATCGGTCAATAGCTGAATATAATTATAAATATTAGTAATTTAAAGGTGTATTAATTGCAAATTAGGCAGTGGAGGAAGCAGCTAAAGGAAGGTATTAATGTTTTTAGGTAAGCAAAAATATGCAGACCCTATGAACCGAAAATTTGAAAATTGAAAATTCTTGCTAATATGAGAACAGCGCTCATACCGGAAAACACAACCAGACTTCCCCATGCAAACAGCCGTTCCGGTAATGAAGGGTAAAACATTTTGTCTTTTTTAGGGATGATAGTCAAACAATAATAAAGATTCAAATAATATATGATTGGTGCAATAAAAAATGCAAGTGCGGATGCTATAAGAACTAAAAATACGGGTCTCGGAAGGCCTGCAATTATGAGGACGGAAGCAATAAGAGAATACAAAATTGTCATCCTGTAAATATTATATTCCGAATACCATTTGCTTTTATGTTCTTGAGAGAGGTCTTCTAAATCGGTCCCCTGGAGGTTCGCGGTTGATCTGAATAAATTTCGACAGCATGCACCCACTATTCGCGGCCAGCCGTCAAAATAGTTAAACGCCGTTGAAAAAGTGGCGGCCAAAGCTCCAATAAGAAAAACTACCATCATCCAAGCGCCGACACTGTCGGTGAATATTTTGGCTATCTCTCCCATTACGGCCCGACCTTCAACTGCACTCGGATACATCCATACGGCTGCGAGAAGCAAAAATATACATGCGATAATAAATGACACCACATGTCCTATACGAAAATCCCATAATCCTATTTTGAACCACCGTTTGCAATATTCCCGTGCGTGCGGGGGAAGATTTAGTGTGTCGACGGAAAGGTCCTCTTTTTTTGAACTGAATGGGTCGAATTTTTTCACAAGACCCAGACTCACGAGTTGTTTCCGAATTTTGCTCATTCCGACCTTTTTTGCCTTGCCCCATTCCGATGCCTGTAAAGACACGTCAATTCCGGTTGGTAATAATCCCAGAAATGCTGCTATTATAAGCCATGATCCCTGTGGAGTTTCAACAATGAAAAAATGACCTAAATTGGAAATTGGTGCTGGTCTGACAAGATATACGGCAACAGCCGACACAAAAAGTATTCCGGCGGCAATCTTGGCCCCAAGTTCTACGACGGCATAATTTCCCCGAAGAATGATGCATACCGATATGACACCAATGAATAAACCGTATGCGGCCATGGGGATTTGAAGTCCAAAAGATACGGTGAATAAATAATAGAGGACTGCCGAAGCGGCAATTAATCGTCCTGCCTGTCCTATTGCACATTGAATGATGGTCGTAACGAGCACATACCATATCGGCCAACGTCCTTTAGCGGTACTGTATGCTTCCATCATACTCTTGCCGGTCGCATTCGTAAAACGAAATGCCATTTCAAAACCATAATATTTAAAGATATACGCAAGAGGTATGCACCACAGCAGAGCGTATGCAAATCGCCCGCCGGCGGTCGGCGCCGTAATAACATGGCTTGTTCCGATACCGGTCATCATTAAAATAATTCCCGGTCCAAGATAGGCCGTTAGACTTCTGAGAGCCATCTTGGGGAGTTCAAGCTTCTCCAAAAATTTTTTATCTTCCTCAGGAGTATGTACAGTATTGTTATTCTGAACAGGAATAGTTTAAACCTTTCAAAAGATATACGTATGGAGAATGGGCAACAGGAATTTTGAGTATAAAGGAAAGTGAAGTGTCTCTGCTTGCTGTAGGAAGAATGTATTCTCCGGTATAAGCAGACGTGCCGATATGAGTATCGCCATGGAAATTTGGAATATTATTGGGATTTGAGCATCAAGACCGAAAGGTCAGCAGTTCAATGCAAGGATGCAGGAATAATCTAATTCAAACAGTGGAAATCAAATAGAGACATCCTGCCGTTCAGTCTTGCATATGTTGCTTCCACAGGGATCTTCAGGTCCGGATATAACTTCAATAGGTCTGTGTTTATGCGAATTATTCGTTAACTATTTGCAAATCACCTTTGAATGGCGCTATACCGGGAAGGTCCCAATCTTCCCACATTTCCGTCACTTTATTTTGGATATAGTCAATATCCTCATCAATCAAATGGGCAAAACGCCCCTGCTTCATAAGAAAATCACGCACCGGAATACGCTTTCGATTCGGTCCATAGGTATAATAAATTTTGCCATCGACTATTTCATATACCGGGAAGATTCCGCATTTAACCCCAAGTTCACCCATTTCATGAGAATATTTCGGGTGGTAGTCCCATCCTTTTGGGCAGGGGTCGAATGTATGTATCAACGTAGGTCCGCCGGTACTCAAGGCTTTCCTCACCTTGTTCAGAAAGTCCAATGGAGGATACGTTGGACAGGACGTCGCAACATAACGGCAATTTGGGTGGCCGACTGCATACATGGGCGCTAAATTCTTTTTCCAGCGACGCTGCATAATCCGGTGTTTTGAACCCGGAGGAGTGAACGTTGTCTGCGCCCCGTATGTGGTCATTCCCGTTGCCTGAATATCTGTGTTGGCGGCTGATTCATTATCGTATATGATAATAAGAAGATCGTAATCCGATTGAAGCGCTCCCGATATTCCCGAAACCCCCATATCACCTCCGCCAAGATCACCGGAAAAGTTTATAACATTGATCTTTTCTTTTTTGATCTTGCCTTTACGCATCAGCGCTCTTAATCCGGCGGCAGTTCCTACTGCCGACGCTCCGCCTGCACCAAGCTGCGTATGCATCCACGGAATAACCCATGGAGTCGTTTGATAGCTTGTATTCGCAACGTACATACATCCTGTTGCTCCTGTTGCTATCGTCCGCGGTCCGGAGGCCTTTGCAAATTCACGCATCACCAGCGCAGATTCGCAACCCTGACATGTCCTGTGTCCCGACGCGTAAAATTCTTCAAATGGCGTCTGATGAACGTTTTTGATTCGTTCAAAGTCTATAGCAGGTTTCGTGCTCATCTATTTTTATCTCCTCTTTATATTCGTTATGAGTAGTGTAGTACTCTACTCGCGAAGACCTATCCATGTGACGACTTCTCCATTGCCGCCGCTTTCAGCTGCTTTATATGTAATGTCAAACATTTTTAAACAATCGTCGATGGAAACGTCACGAGCTCCGAGGCCTGTTATAAAATTGGACATACTCGGATGACTTTTCAACGGATAGAGACTGGAGCGGATTTCATGAAGTAGAATACTGCCGCTGTCCGGTGCGCCATGCGCATAATCTCTGTCAATGACTCCGACAGCTTTCATTTTACCAAGACATTCCCGGAGTTCCTCTGTCGGGAACGGACGGAACCATCGAAGATTTACATATCCTACTTTCTTCCCCTGTTTGCGAAGTCTATTTACAGCGGATTTTGCAGGCATAGCAACAGTTCCAATCCCAATAAGAACCACTTCAGCATCATCGGTCATATATTCTGTAAAGAATGGTGAAGGATATCGGGGGCCGAATACTTTTGCGAACTCTTCATATACTTCTACAATAACTTTTTTTGCTGTGCGTGCCGCTTCCCAGTTCTGACGTCTCAGTTCCATGACCCAGTCTTCATTCCCCTGAGGTGCGATGCTTATGGGGTTATCGGGATGAAGCTGCCGGTCTCCAAGAGTGTAATCAGGAAGAAAGCGTTTTACGGCGTCACGTGTAGGCAGTTTTACCAGGTGTTGTGAATGGGTCAGGAAGGCGCCGTCCATTGAAAGGGCAACGGGCATACGGACCCGTTTGTCTTCGGCTATACGGTAGCCGATAAAAACATGTTCAAGTGCTTCCTGTGCGGTTGTCGCCCAAAAAAGAAGCCATCCCATATCTCTCAATGACATCGCATCATTATGCTCCGTACCAAAGGCCCCGGGATCATCCAATGCCCTGTTCCCTACAAGAAAAAGCGGCGACAATCGATCAGAAGCCGTTACAACGAGAGCTTCAAAGCCATACATCCAGCCCGTTCCGCTGCTCCCAGCAAACGTCCG
The DNA here is from genome assembly GCA_965240425.1 of bacterium. Taxonomy (GTDB): domain Bacteria; phylum SM23-31; class SM23-31; order SM23-31; family SM23-31; genus CBDFMG01. The sequence continues at coordinate 2,988,591 of OZ251221.1, read as the reverse complement.
GGCGCCTACGGAACTCGCATGTTTGACGATCTCAAATTGTGAATGCTCACTATCAGCTATTATATATTCCGCATCAAGTTCACCATTGGCAATGATCCGTGAAATTACGTCCATCACATCTGTATACGGCCGGATAGGATAGGCGGCAATCACATCAACGTCGGCAAGCCGGACCGCATGCGAAACGGCATGACATCCGCTTAATAATTCTTTGCGCTCCCATACACCGGAATCGTCTTCGGCATCTTTTTTAATTTCCTCTTTAATTGCTTCGGTTACATTCACGATACCCTGACCTCCTCTTTTTTTTTAATTATTTATCCAACTGAGGCGCTACACTTTTCCCTTCTCTATATTCCTTCCCTTTTCCTGTAATATGTTCAAAGTGAATGCGCTTATCGCCTTTCTTGTCTTCAACCCATTTAGTATAGTCTTCGGGATTTTTTGTAAAGTGCTCCCAAGGACTGTCGTAATTATCAAAATCAAGCTCACTTACCATGACAATACACTCTTTTACCGGACAAATATCCGCACATTTATGGCATCCTGTACATACTTCGTAATTCACATCGAACAGACCGTCATCCGTTGGGTCAAAACAACCGTCCGGGCATTCAAGCCAGCAAAGGGTACACTTTGTGCAAATATCAAATCGTACAACAGGTCTTTCAGATTTTGCAGTCCCGTGTTTGAACATATCGTTACGGGCATGGCTTCTCGGACCGGCTTTAAAACCTGCCTTTATTGCGGGTACGATTACTCCCGTGTCCTGGAATTCATGCCATTTAGGTAAAACCGGTATTTCATAAGGCCATTCGATACCTTGATCGGTGTTAACAACTTTAATAGTGCTGAATGCTTCATCATATCCGGCTCGCGCCGCTTCCGCACGAAGTTCATCTTTTGTCGTTTCAAGATAATATTCTTCAACGGCGTCGATTTCGATCAGTCCGGGATCGACTGCAGCGATAGCTCCAACACAGCGCTCACGTGTCAGATCGTCTTTAAAGACCCAGAGACCCGCGAAACTTGCTTCACCGGACAATGTTGACATTCGGTATGGAAAGGGCTTTTTTGCCATGAATTTCAGGAGGTCTTCATGTTTCCTTTGTGTAACCACAATGTGACAACCTTTCTCCCCGACCTTCTCATTTATGGGCCGTATCCCATGCCACCCCCAGGGTTCCACACCTTTTACCATTGTATCATCCAGAACGACAGAAATATCGGTTTCATCTATATCCAGCTTTGCCCCGCATTCAGCTTCCAACTCTTCTTCGGTTAGATCGGGGCTTACAAAAGCAAAATATTTGCAGGGAATCCCATTTCGTTCGGGTGAATCGCTGTAACGTGAGTTGGAAAATGCTATCTTTCCCATCCTGCTGGCTATCTTCACAACGTCGTTCCCAATATATCTTCCAAGAGTTTTTTGAAAAATACCTCTATAATTAATTTCAACTCTTTTAATCATGGATCAAAGCTCCTTTCAACAATTAATCAGGGTTATTGCACAATCCGGTTCAGTCCTGCAAGCAAATTATAATTTCGATTTTGTTGCACAATGTCAGATACTATTTAGAATTCGCGAAGTGAATGCCTGTACTAAAATATTGTTTGAGAGTCTCAAACAGTAACCAATTTCTTATAGTTCAGCAGTCGCCCGGAGAAAAGAAACGTATATTCGACGTGTCAATCAACTTTAACGTGCAAGTCAGTGTGCACATATTGAACTGATATTCAGGGTGTCCACCGGGCACACCGAAAAAAACATAGAATTTGAAAATTAAAGAATATTCACCAAAAGTCAAGAATATTCTTGAAATAATGTTCAATAACGCATAATGATCTAACTTATTTCAACAATTTCAGCGCCTTATATGTTTTTTGTATAGATCGCCCGAATATTATTATCCGCCTTCAAGCGCGATGCTGAATGCTATAGTGAGCTTGAGCATATCAATATTTGCTTTGTTCAGCCGGCCGGCAAGCACACCGGCGATATTCCGGAATATCATATAACCTATTTTATAGTCTGACTGACACAGTTTTTCGAAATTTGTCTTGCTGATTTTGGCGAGTGTGCTGTCCAGTGCAAAGATAGAAAATATGACAGGTAGTGGATAATCACTAATAGGAAAACCAGTGGTTTAATTTTAGCAGAAATATATTAGTAGGATAGATGTCGAAAAGGTCGCGCGTATTTCTACCGAAATTAAAATTACCGGCGCTACCGGAACCTGTTCTTCCCTGTGACCACACCAGGAATAGCGTTGACCCCGGATTATATTCCCATCTTATAACAAGGTTCGACCGGAACTGCAGAAAATTGAAATTCGGATTTTCAAACGTGTATTCCTCCCCCCCTTCATTAACTGCATATTCACCAAAATCACCTGTTTCAGCATCGAATGAAATTTCTTCATCAGAAAAAGTCCGATAACGGTCGCTATACCGGTTTGCACGTGGGTCCGTAATTTTTTTGAAGTTATCAAACCGGCCGTTGGAAATAAATGGCTGGCCGTAATACTCAACGGTAAATTCGGGAGTTATATTGTAGCTGGTACGTGCAACTATCCCAAGAGTTTTCTGAGTCAATGTACCAAAAACAAAACGTAGCCCGCTGCCGGTGTTTATGGCATCGATATATTGCAGATCAATTACCTTGTTCGTATAGCTCGGATTTATATTGAATGAGAATGAACTGCTGGGGCGCAGCATTGTGGTCCACTGGTATAGCTTCATATACGATATCTCATCGTCCCAGATGTCCCAGGTCACTCGAAATGTCAATTGCACTTCTTTTGTTGTGTCCGAGCTGATGTTCATGTGCATATGCCATATTCCAGGATTGAGAAAATAAGGGCCCCCGCGCAAGATGTCTTTTGTCAGCCCCGCCTGATACCGGTGGAAGCCCCAACCGTATTTTCCGTTATTTTTGAGTAAACTGTCGAAATGGAGATCGACGCCTGATTTAACGTTATCGCCGGTAGCAATAGATTTGCCGTTAAAATCCCATACTTTGTTCTGTTTAAATTTCAAAGTAAAACTTCTGAATATCAAACTTGGATTGTATGACCAATATTCAAGCGCGGCTACTTCGCCGATATAATCCGCCACTTTCAGGAATCCAATATCGTTTAATTCCAATCCCGGTGACCGCCATGTTGTGAGGAAATTGTACTTAATGTTCCCCTGTCCTGCTTTTCCTATCGTGAACGTTCCACCATGTCCGGACAAAGACGAAGCGCTCGAATCGACCCCGACATGTTCTGCATCTGGTCTTTGAAAGTACCGCGATGAAGCGGTCTGCGCCTGGATCATTGCTGCTTGATCCCCACGGATGGTGCTGAAAACGTTCATATAAGTAAGAAAGTAGTTTCTGTTATCCCAGGTATGGACAAGATCGATACCACCCGTGTAAGCGGCTTTGTTAAGAAAATTAAGTTGCTCATCTTTTATATCCCTGTTCGTTGCGGTCAACATTCCGCCTATCTGTGTGTCACCTCTTCTGTAATCCTTCTGTACTCGTCCGGCAAAATAGTTCGTAAGCGGCTCGACCGCAGTTGCTGCACGCAATCCACTGTTAAAAATATCCGCTTTTTCTCTAACAGTGACGGCGTTCAAGATACCGATAGACATTCCGTTTTTGGTCTTGCCGGAGAGTTTCACTGCCGTGGCGATCTTTGATTGCGTCGGCATATCCACATACTGTAATTCTTCTTCATCGAGTATGAACTGCGGCGCCCTTCCGATACGGCGCGAATAAAAAAGATTATCTTTGGAACCGAACTGCGAAGCCCTCAAAGAAGTTTGGGGAACGTCGATTCTCTGGATATTCTGAGATATAGTTTTATGTATCTGGTAATTCAGAATATTCTTGCCCTCTGTAAAGAACGGCCGTTTTTCGAGGAAAAACGTTTCAAAAGCGGTAAGGTTTACCTCGGAAGGGTCCGCCTCGACCTGGCCGAAATCGGGATTCACGGTCAGATCCAGAGTTATATCGCTCGTGATTCCAACCTTGGCATCGAATCCGGTATGAAGACTATTATCTTTTCCGGTCGCAAAAGGATTTCCCTCTTCTTTCAATGAAGATTCCGTAATGTTGAGCGAATAGGGCAAGATCTCTATACGGCGCGAGGTTTTGATGTCTTTAATACCGCGTAATATTCCAAAATTACTCACCGTACCGGCCGCATCCCGGTTGAAAAACTGCCAGAAGGAACGCTCCTCTTTTCTGTACAATCTCCGTTCAACCTGAAGTCCCCAGACCTGTTCGTTGCTCTCGGCATATCGAAGCTGGCTAAATGGTATACGCATTTCCGCGGTCCATCCGGATTCGTCCTGTGCAGTTTTTGCATACCATACAGGATCCCATGAAATATCCCTCGTTTTCCCATCATTCGATATCAGCTTGTCTCCTTTTACACCAGCGGAAGTGATAGTAAAACTGAAAGCGGTACTGCGGTCATAATAGCTGTCAAAACTAATGTTAATCCAGTCACCGTCATCCACGTCACGGCGAGAAGCGCGCTGCTCTATTTTGTCTGGCTCGGTATCGTTCATTCTGAGGGCAATGTTGATAGTGTCATCGTCATATAAAATCTTAAAAGCAGTTTGTTGGCTCGGAGCGATACCCTCATATGGCTGTCTCTGAACGAAACCATCTCCCCATCCGACATGCTGCCAGGCTTCATCATCAAGGAGGCCGTCAATGACCGGACTTTCGGAATTGATACGCTCCGCGACATAGACCTTGTTATCAATGTTACCCGGTGTGTCTGAATTTCTTCCCTGGGGAAAAAGAATTCCCGGAAAGCTCAATAACAGAAAAATCAATACAACTATATTTGATTGCTTATACATTTTTCTCAATTAGTACCAATAGTACAAATCCGGGTAATTGTTAAATTTGTGTGCAACCGTTACCACTCAATCCTGAGAAAGTGACGTTTCATTAAATTGATATAACGTTTGAAATCAATATATATGTTGTATTATAGTATCTGAGTGTTGATAGTGTACTCAATGAGTTGTTTTGTAAACAACAAGGGAGAGGCGAGCATACCCTTTGAGAATCGCTTGCATACGTGCCGGCGCTTTTTTTCATTTTGTGTCAAAACATACACAGGGGCCTGTGCCAGGCGACCTCCAATGCACATTGACAGACTGCATATAATCACCTTGTATATGAGTCATCATATCAGCGTGACTGCATTATTCCGGCTGTTTAACCGTTCATATCCGAACCTTAAAAAATGAAACCAACAGACTGATAGTTGTCGTATTATTATATAAAAAGGCCGCTACGTGCGAGTCAGCTTTTTTTATCTTGGAGGAAACTCAGTTGATGAGCATCAGCGTTCTGAGACAACCCATACTATCAATCCTGACACAAACAACGCAAAAAGCATCTCCCTCCCACTCATGGTATTAAGCTTAATGGATCAGCAGGATTTTTTCATTTGGCGGATGCAGAAACTCAACTCCCCGGCCGGACACAATGTGATTGCCTTCTATATTAATGACTATCGGGTAACCGGATCGTTCAGGAATGTTCGTGCTGATCACAAATTCAAATGAAAAAAGATGATTTTCCTGCACCGGCAAGTGATCCCGGTCTGACCGAAATGGCGAAATCGAAGGCCCGACAGTCACCAACGTTCCGCCATTATTACCCTGACTATGAAGATCGACAAAAAATCCTGATTTATCGGTATTTGCGAGCACCTTCTGTAAATTTATATAGTCATCCGGAGATCTATCGCTAAATGGCGTATATAAATAGTCAGCGTCTTTCAGGGCTTCGGTGATATTACTCAATATTTCACCAGCGGTTTTATCCACCTGAATTTGTTTCCGAATAATCTTGCGGGCTTCAATCGCACGATCAAATGCACGCTGCAAACTCTTGGGAACACGCGTTTCACCTTTCCTCATAATATAGGCATTACGTTTATAATCTGTCGAAAAGTAGTCAAGATATCTAACACCATTATCAAACTGCAGAAAATCTCCGCGCTGTAAGACATATTGAGGTGAGTTTGATGATGAAAAGCTGCCGCGACTTGTAGGAAGACCGCGTATTCCAGGTTGATCTGAAACATCTGAATAGAGAACCACCGGAGTACCTGCCCCACGACGATATCCCCTTGTCAGACCCCGCTTGAAAAACTGCTCCTTGACCCACCAACCCACATCTTCCAATGTGGTTACACCCGGCGTGATAACTTCATTCGATAAAGCACGTTCAAGTATCTGACGATGAATCTCAAGCGCATTCGTCATGAGAGTTACTTCCCTGAGAATCCGTCTTGACCGGAAATCGGTGATAACCTTTTCTGCAGACACAATTCTCTTCGAATATTTCGGCCCTAAGATTTTTTCAAGTTTTAGATACTGCGTATACGATATCCCGTCTGCAATGGCGAGCCAGTCAGAAAAATTCACTGCGACCGTTTGAGGATCACGCTCTGCAACAAATTCTGTTAATTCGTTATACACTGAGAAGTCCTGAGTGTTATAATCATAACCGGTAATTGCCCGCGAAAGTTCGCGAGAACCATGTATATCAAAATCTAAAGCGCCAGAGCCGCCAAAACCACCGCTAAAAGAGGCCCGCTCGATCCTGTCTCCGAGGTCGGTAAATATCATATATCCGGAGGTTGATCCAAATTCCGGAAACATTGGATCGGGGTCTCCTGCACGGGTTACGTGTATCCACATATCCACATTATTATCGCGCATGGCTCCCGGCAGAATAAGATCGATCTTTTCTTTTCTTATAAGATCAAGGATTTTCGAACCGGTCTTTGCCGTATGAACACCCGGCTGGGCACTTGCAAAAGGAACTGTGAACATCACAGAAATTAAAAATACCAATACTCGAGATATCATAACTTGGTCCTCTTTAGACTCAAAGTGGCTTTTTTTAAATAATCTCCAACACTACTACCGATTTGGGGGGCAATTTTACAGTAATCGTATTGCCTTTCTTCTCATATCCATTAAACTCAACCGTATATACTTCTTCCGAATCACCAAAGTCGTTATAGGAATCGATGCTTTTTGCAGTTAATAACGTACCACTGACACCTGAAACATTTTTAAATCCACGGATCTCACAGGAGATCTCAAGCTCCTTATTGGGGTTAAGGTTACTCAGGGATATGTGAATACGGTCGTTGTCATCCTTTGAAGCGGATGAACTTATCGCAGGAATTGATTGCTCATCCATTCTATAATCTTCAGTCTGCAGGTCTAATGGAAGCAATGTTGCGTCATGATGAACTTTATACATTTTATATACATAATACGTAGGAGTCAATACCATTTGTTCTTCATTCGTTAATAACATTGCTTGCAATACATTTACCATTTGAGCGATGTTTGCCATCTTGACACGATCAGCATGATTGTTGAATATATCAAGAGTAGCAGCCGCTACAAGCGCATCCCTTAAAGTGTTCTGCTGGAAGAGAAAACCCGGATTTGTTCCGGGTTCAACGTCATGCCAGTTTCCCCATTCATCCACGATTAAATCGATTCTTTTTTCCGGGTCGTATTTATCCATAAGTGTAATGGTTTGAGATATCACATCATCTATTTTCAAAGATTCACTGAGCATGTAAAACCATTCCTTTTCACCAAAATCCGTTGCAGAATGATTTGGCGACAAACTGCGAAGTCTTGTATAATAATGAAGCGAAAAACCCTGCATTGCGCTCCTTGCTCTCCGCTCCTTGAATATTACTTCGTCGTAATCAATATTTGTAGCGCCTCCTGCTATTCTATAAAGCTCATTATTCCCGTAATTACGAGCGTATCTCGAAAACCGGCGTAGTAAATCAGCATAATATTCAGCTCTCATACTGCCGCCGCATCCCCAATTCTCATTGCCGATTCCCCAATATTTCACTCTCCATGGTTTTTCCCTGCCATTTCTTTTTCTCAGATCGGTCATTGGTGTTTTCGCATCTGAAGTCAGGTACTCAACCCACTGAGACATTTCCTGTACTGTCCCGCTACCAACATTTCCTACAATATAGGGCTCTGTACCGAGCTGATCGGTCAAATCCATAAACTCATGCGTTCCGAATCCGTTATCCTCGGTAACCCCGCCCCAATGTGTATTAATCATGGAAGGTCTCTCATTACGGGGCCCGATACCATCCATCCAGTGATATTCATCGGCAAAACAACCACCCGGCCACCTGACATTAGGGATATTCAACTCTTTCAGCGCCTCAACAACATCATTTCGTATCCCACGTGTATTGGGTATAGGTGAGTCTTCTCCCACCCATATTCCACCATAAATACCACTTCCTAAATGTTCGGCAAAATGTCCATAAATATGTCTGCTGATCTTTTCTGAGCCCAGATCAACGTTGACGACAATTTTGTTTTGTTGATTTTGTGCATGCAGTCGTAGCGCCATAGCATGAAATTGTACGAGACATACTATTATAATTGTCAATATCTTCATAACGCCATCCTTTCTATACTTTCTGTTTTCAATCGACTGAAATCGAATTTCCCTTTTTTCCGGAATATTGTTCAGGTATTCTATTATATTTATTGCTTCAATTCTTTTGAGCATAATTTTTCGTTAACCCAATAAACATGAAGTTAACACTCTGACTAAACGATTGAAAACTCAACGAAATTCGTAACAAAATTATACAAGTTTTATTAAAGTATTGAGTATCCGGCAATAATTATTCTCTACCATTCCATACAGTGATCATAAACGATTACCTGCATGAATAGTATCTTAATTAAGATTACTTATACACGTCCTGAAGGAAATACTTTATGGCTTATTGCTCCCCGGGCTGTATGATTTACGATTCATTTTACTTGTGTTCAAATCGAGAAGTTTAAGGATATTTCTGAATAGTAAAAGTTTTAACACTGTAAGTCCCGTCAGGCAGTACAGTCGGTAATTTATACTGCGGATTGGTAGTCAGCGCATAAGCTGCAGGATCGCGTTCCCGCACTTTTTCTCTTGTATTCAAAGGCCATTCATCGCCTATGCTCTCTAATCGCCCCGGAAAATCCTGTGAGCCGAGTAGAGAGGTTATAACCCAGTAAATATACTCGTTCATCTGGCAACTATAAAGACACGTTTCGTCATAATAGGTATACCAGGCGCCCTCGGGATATTCCTCGGGGACTTCTTCAAAGTGCCCCCATCTTGCAATATCCAAAACGCGTGACAGCTCAGTTCCGCTTGTCATGCCAAATACTTCTGGATAGGCATTGCCGTACCCGTGACGGGTTATCATATGCAGGACTTCTTCAATTGCCTCATCATTAAATCCATCCACCCCATGCCGGGGACCTATGTTATCAGCCCAGACCGACTTACTGGGGCGTGGCATCAATTCTCTGTGGTTCATCCTCACTGCTGCTAATTCATCCGGATTCTTTGTTATCATCAAACTAACATTCACGGCCGCCATCGCATCGATGATCTTTTGATTGTCCGGTATCCCGTCTCCATCATTATCCAGATATTCGGCCAGCACGTTTGCGGCGTGAAGCACTTTGTCGTCGGGTGAAGCCGTGGTTGCAATGACCCGGATTCCAAATACCTCGACCTGTTTGGTAAATGGATTTGTTTCTGTGCCGTTCGAACTGCAATTTACACATACTATCACTAAATAATAAGCCATACCGGTGAAAGATATCTCATAACGACCTCTGCGCACGTAAGACATAACTTCTCATGGACTTTATTCATTTCCAATTTTCATTTCCAATCGCTTTTTTATAGGAATACCCAATAATACTTATGTATGTCTCTTAATACGGGGAAAATCTTGGTTGTGATGCTCCCTCAAGCAGTATTCTCTTGTCTGACCCGTCGGCTTTCATGATCCATATCTGCGACTCTGCGCCTCCCGGGTAGCTGTACGCTATATACCTGCCGTCGGCCGACATCGATGGATTGGAGGCTGATCCCGGTGTATGTGTCAGGCGTGTCTGCTCCGATCCGTCAACATTCATAATGTAAATATCATACGTTCCGCTTTGCGGTTCATCATGCATATCCGATGAGAAAATGATCTGCTTACTATCCGGAGACCATGCAGGAACTTCGTCGAGAGCGCGGGTCCATGTCAACCGATGCTGATTGGCGCCATCCACTGCATTGGCGAGGTAAATCTCGGGATCGTCTCTGTCTCTGTCGGCTTCAAACGCTATCCACAATCCGTTCGGGGACCATGCAATAAAATTATTAACCCGGTTGTGCGGAGTGTCGTGCGTAAGTTTTGTAAGGTTATAACCCCACGAACCGGCTTCAACGTTTGACCGCCAGATCTGATCACTTCCGCTTCTATCAGAGTTAAAGGCAATCATCGACCCGTCTGGAGACCAGGCCGGTCCGTGATCTCTTGCAGGATCCGTTGTCAAGCGGGTTATGTTACTGCCGTCCGCGGCTTCCATATAGTAGATATCGGTATTGTCATCTGCCGCCATAGTAAAGGCAATTTTTGTCCCGTCAGGAGACCAGGCGGGATTACTTCCACGGCCGAGAAACTGGTTATCCGTACCGTCCGCATCCATAATCCAGATTTCGGACCCGTCATCACCCCGGGTAGTATAAGCAATCTGAGACACTCTTACCTGTGCATTTATTTCATCGACTGACATTCCTGCTGTTCCCAAACACAGCACGACTGTTGCAATTCGCATTCGTTGACTAAACATCACGAAATTCCTCCGTTATTATTTGTTGAACAAAACTAATATTAGTTGGGTTGTTGGGGATTGTATGCCGTCAGAACAAGTCGGACACTGTGAGTTAAAATGTACAAGATGCATTGGAGATGATTTCAAAAAGGCGGTATCCGAAGTTATACTATTGAATATAGTACATGGTTACAGAGAGTAAATTTGCCTTTGGCAGAAAGCAACCTAAGGTATTTTTTCACATAGTAAGTATATACCCGTTATTTGAATTATGCAAGAATTTATTTTAATTGTAGGATGAATAACGATTGACAAGGTACGATAAAAAATTGTGATATTATCCATTCGCTTCAACCAAGGATGAGAATATGACTACAGACCAAAATCAGGTATCATTTGAAGAACTTCTGCCGGTAATCAACTTTACCAGGATACTCTTATCATGCTTTGAGAGAAGAAGGGAGTTTGATTCGTGAGGAAATCTTGTAGCCTGTCACAAAGATGAAAGAGTCTGAGCGAGAAAGGAAGAGTAAGTTAGGGAATTAAAAAGAATAAAGCTGTACGATTTTGCGAACCTTTTTCTAATGATATTGGTCCGTTAGCACGGGTGGATAGAGAAATCCGAATCCCCTTTCAGTGACTAATGCAACTGTCATGGAGAACTGCGCTGATGATCTCATTGCAGGATCCAGATAAATACACCGATTAACAATCCCACTGCCAGCCATGTTGTAAGAAAGCCCACTACACTAATACGGCTCGGTTTCATAATCTCAAAATCGGGATGATCGATCAAAACCGATCGCGGAGCAGGTTTTGTACCTTCAGGAAGAGTGAGCGGTTCGACTTCGGGTTCACCCGGCAGTACCGGAGTACGCAGACATTCATAAACGCGGTCCAGCTTTTCTTTGGTGGGCGGTTTTGTAAACAGACTCACACCTACCATGACAACCAGCCCTTCTGTTAAATAGAAAATCATCTGCCACGGCAGAGAAAGGTTACCTTCAAACAACATGAAACCGGGGAGAAAGCGGGCAAAGTGAGCATTAAAGTTCCAGCCAATGAGATCGATCCTGCTGGTGAAAAACAATACGGCAAAACTGCTCAATGTTGAAGCCCAGGTAGCAGCGGCTGTTGCCTTCCTCCAGAATAAACCTATCCAGAAAGCAATACCCATCATGGCTTGAACTTCCAAGAAAATCTCTATGCCCCGCACAACACTCGACAAACTGAACGCAAAAATTATTCCACCTGTAACAATAACCGCAGATGTAATTCGCCCTATAAGGAGATAATGCTTATCTTCCTGGTCCGGCTTAATCAGAGGTTTATAAATATTTTCCGTAAACAGCGCTGATGATGATACCATAAAGCAATCGCAGGAACTCATTACGACCGCCAGCATGGATGCAATAAAAAGCCCGATAAGACCCGGCGCAATGGTTGGCAGCAGATCACGTGCCAGTAAACAATACACATAATCTATATGAATAGTTTTACCTGCATATAAAACAATACCGCAGAGACCTGTCAGAACCCATGCAATAGTGCAAACACGTTTGAGAAGCATCCCCCCGACAAGCCCTACTCTTGCTTCCAGCTCAGTTTTGCCGGCGCACCGCACATTGCCATAGTATAAGGAGAGGTAACCCATCCAATAATTGCATTAAGGGCAAGTATAATGACATAAAGCGTCGTGATCTCACCGGGAGTCACGATCTCGAAAAATGAAGGATCATTGACATTCGATTTTAATCCATCCAGGCCTCCCATTGCATTTAAGGCAAAAGGCAATATCAGGAAAGAGAAGACAACTGTTAAAATTCCCTGAACCAAATCTGTTATAATGGCTGCATTCAATCCACCGGCCACACCATAAATAACAAACAGAACTGTCATTGCTATTATGGCAAGAACAGGGCTGATCACACCCCCTGTTACTGCCGTAATCACTGCACTGGATGCTTTGAGAATGACGCCAATAGTAACTTGCCAGTTGTGCCATGCCAATCAGGGCAAACAGGACGGCTACACTCTGGTCATAACGCTTGAATAAATAATCTGCTGTCGTTACCGCTCGCATACGCCTGAATAGCGGGGCCAGTAACCAGTAGAACGGTGTTGAAAACAATGATACCCACTGATACCAGATTCCTGAAGCACCTGACTGGTACGCCTTTGCTGCTACACTGACCGCCTGATCTGTGCTTGTTCCTGTCCCGAATGTAAAGAGCATCATCATGATCTTTCCGAACTTGCGGTCACTGATGAAAAAATTAGACGATGTCCTTACTTTTGTTGCTGCCCGAACTCCAACCAGCGTTACACCGATCAGGTCCAGAAAAACAACAAGCCAATCAATAAACATGAACCGATATCTCTCCTATCAATCTTCTAAAATTGATAGAGTTTTCTTGTAATGAACTTACTTTATGCGATTACACCTGGCATTATCAGACAATTTATGCTTTCATCCGGGCGGTGGTGGTATGAAAATTTGCCGCCGGCCTCCCGGGAGGAACCAGCATGTCCAATTTACTCCGACGAGGCACATTAATAACCCTCAATCTGCTTCGGTAAGTAATCCTCGCAACTCCCTTCACGATACACGTCCAGCGTGGTACAGTGTAAAGCGCCGCCAAAAGGTATTACATGCTCGTACGGGATCGGGATAACATTCATCCCAAGTTTGTCAAGCTGATCCATATAGGCGGTCTCATGCGCCTCGACACAGATCGTCTTCGGATCGATCGAGAAGGTGTTCATGGAGATCCAGGATGGTTCATTGTATGCACCAAACAATAAACATCGACTCTTGTTCACATGCACGGGTCTTGCCGCGGGGACTAATTCCCAATCGTTCATTTTGAACAATTCCAATATTTCTTTTGTACGCGGTTTCCAATCCGGGTTATATATCACCAGCCCGGGACGCAAAGGCACGAAGGTCACATCGATATGCCAGGGATGGAAGTTGTTCGGTTTTTTGAGGTCCTCAGGTGTGTCGAACAGTGCATGGTGGAGCCTGATGCCAAGCGCCGAGAACATCCGCTTCAGCCAGTCCATACCCGCTCTGTTGGTCACGCTTGAACACTGGTGGAAGATGTCTTTGCCAAACCGCATCGCATCTGCGGCGTCCCAGAGCGGCTCCTTTTCCGATAACTGGAACTCCCAATTATACAATTTCCGACGCTTCTCTTCCGCAGTCAAAACATTGTTGAAGTCATGGTAGTAATTTTTAACGTAGGACTCGTCCGTCAATCGCGGCTTGGGCGCTGCAAAATGGACCATTTCAGGGTCCTCTTTGAAGTATTTTTCAAATATCGGCCTCAGGTTCAGATATTCATACCACCGCGAACGCCGGGTAGTCGTCGATTCAACAATAAAGTTGCCATGTATCATAGTGACATCGCGCACATTGTTGATACCATGATTGTTAAGCTGCGTCCAATCCGGCGTTGAAACCGGCTCCTTGTGCATGAACGGTTGAATTTCCACCCGGTCAACGACAACGCCCCGCAACTCCAGCTGTTTTACAAAATAGTCCATCTGTTCGTTGGCTTTATCCACCATCTCCTGCGGAAACGGCCCGTATGAGCCCAGCGGATAACCAACATCGGGAAGATCATACCACCATGCCGGCTCAGGAGCAGGAATATTAGTGCCCTCCGGCCTTCCGATAATCACGCGCTTCAGCGGGTCCCATTCGTTCCAGGAATTTACTAACTTTGCCATTACATAATTCTCCTATTTTATTTAGGATTTATCCTTTACATGCTTGAATATTTTCTCCCGTTGTAGATGCACTTAACTTTTCCTGAATATACACATATTATTACTCTTGTTTTTTAGTTATTCGTACGTATTTTTTCCTTTCTTAAGCGTTATTCTCGTTCAATACAGCAATAAAATAAACATAGTATCAATGGAAAGTGCAGAACCCGGTAAGTCCAGCACTTATTATTTTTCACTCGATTTCTGTAATGCAACCGGTATAGCAATAGTAAACTCACTTCCCACCCCCACAGTGCTCTCGACGTGGATCGACCCGCTGTGTTTCTGAATAATATTGTACACAATTGAAAGTCCCAGACCGGTATTCCCGAAGCATTGATCGGGGGGTCACCATATCTAAAATACCAGCCGGCGAGCGATACTGAAGACGATTCCATATCAGCATACGCATTTGCCATGCTCTGAGCAGTTGCATCTGCCGCAACAGTACATATGATCAAAGCAACAGCATAATGCAACAGCTCATTTCTGAGGCTTCCAAATGGGGGGGGCATGCATACTACCTCGAACGATTCGTTGAGATGCATCCGTATACTGAAATGTTTACCTGAATCTCATATTGGTTCAAAACAGGTATGTCATTTCAAACAGACGTGTTTTAATCTTTAATGAAACTGATTAAAATGTTGAGCGGTACTTTAAGATTGTACCTGCAATAATCCGGTGAAGCTGGTGCAGCGCTGAATCGATATATTTTGGATCTGTAGGAATCACAACATCCGGTTAATTCTACCTTTTTGGCGTAATGTTAGAAGCCTGTTCAATACGGTGATTGGTTTCATCTTCGCAGACCTGTGGGCCGTCGGGTTTTTGGAGAAGTTGACGCTTATTGGAATTATAACCCGTTTCCAGATATTGCCGGGCTGTGCAGAAAGTTAAATGAGCTGACCATATTGCTTAACGGTATCCACATTTTCAGAATCCATCAGCGTACCCCGACAAGCGAGATCACACAGTTGCTTTTTTCAATTTTCTATGACGTCACCTGTATCTCCGGTGATCTGAAAATTGCTCCTTTTTATTCGGAATATTATTTGTCGTCAAAACATTTCGGACGCTTTGCGTTCAATTGTGACCTGCCCCTAATGTTTGGGTCATTTTTTAAGTTAGTCAATTCATCGATATATTCATTGTTGTATTATCCATTGGCCTTGAGACCGCATCCGGTGGTATAACTGCCTCGGGGGCGGGTGGCCGGTATCCAAGGGCACTATGCGGTCTCTTATGATTTTACTCATTTCGCCAGCGTTCCACAAGCACTTTTGCTTCGTGTACTGTATTGAAGATTTCCCGGTTGAGCACTTCATCACGCAGTTTGCCATTGGAACGACTCACTATACCCGTTCTCCCATGGACTGCCTGGTTCAATATACAATGTTTTTACTCCCAGGCGCATGAGCCATGTCCGGACCGCTTGAGCAGTGAACTCTGTGCCATTATCACTTCTCAGGTGAACCGGAACTCCTCGCTGCACGAACAGTGTTGCAAGATGTTCTATGACGTCATTGTGAGTCAGCCTCCTGCCTGCCACAATTGCCTGACACTCCCGACTGTATTCATCTAATATTGTTAACAAACGCTAGCTCCTTCCCTCTCGGGTTCGTGCTTGCATGAAGTCATAACTCCAGACATGATCCCGGTACGCAGGTCGCAGCCGAATACACGAACCGTCATTGAGCCATAACCGTTTGCGCTTCGGTTGCCTCCGGGGAACTTTTAATCCTTCTCGACGCCACAAACGCTCCACTCTCTTATGATTGACCTTGCAGCCTTCTTGCTGTAACAGTGCGGTAATTCGTCGATAACCATACCGACCATACTGCGTGGCCAACTCAGACCATACGTTGCACTAACACCGGTTCATCAGAAGGAGAAATCGGGCGATATTGATGAGTGCTGCGCGGTACTCCCAACACGGTACAGGCCCGGCGCTGCGAGATCTCGAGAGTCGTGCAAAGATGCTGCACCACCTCCCGTCGCTTCGCCGGGCTCAGAAGTTTTTTGCATCAACCGCCAGAGTCTCATTGAGGATTTGAATATCCAACTCTTTCTCGGCAACCAGGCGTTTCAGGCGGATAGTCTCTCTCTCTAACGCTTTAAATCGTTTCGCCTGATGCACCCGAAGACCACCATACTCCTTTCGCCAACGATAATAGGTCTGCTCTGTAACCTCAATCTGGCGAGCAGCTTGTTGAACCGACTGACCTTGAGCGAGCAGTACTTCTGCCTCTCGAAGCTTGTGGATAATTTGTGCTGATGTGTGAATTCTACGTGCCATTGATCTTGCTCCTTTCTTTTCAATCTAATCCCTGTACTCATATACTATCTGGATCAACTGTTGGGGGCAAGGTCATCGGCTTACGGCAGCTGACCTGTAACGCCCCGCCGACGCCAAGAGTGACAAGTACATTGGCGCGGGGGATTTAGTCGTTATATCTACTAATAGAGGAGCGTTAATGTAGGAAACGATGGGATTTATTTTTGGAAGTATGGGCATAACTTTTGTGGCTACTGCTATGAGTAAAATAGCCAGCTTAAGGAAAGAGTTTGATGACTTGAAGAAGAAGCTAAAGGACTCTGGTGTTCTGAAAGAATAGACGGAATCTGAGGATAAACAGAACCTATTAATTGCCAAACAAACTGTTGCTACCAAACAAGATAGAGTTTTCTAGATGGTCTTCCAGTATACAGGACTTAATTTCAAGAGAAATGGTATTATGCTCATTTATATTTTTCCTTACGTCACATCACCTCTCACGTCCATTTCTTTTTTTCTCTGCTTTATTGATACTGTTTATCGCCAATGTCGATTATCTTTGTCATTTATCTATCACTTGAAAAATCAGCAAAATCTATTTGTAATGCTTTGAATGCTTGAATAAAAGCTTCTTCGGCTGACTTTCGTATTTGTTCTTGACCCCAATTTTTATTAAATAATCCTCCAAAAAATCCTGCCCACGCTCTTCCCACACCGCTACCATCAGAGTTATTGGAAAATATTGTATTATCAATGTCACTGACAGTGCAGGCAATTGCCAAATGTGTATCAAGCCCCCCTGTTACCTTGAAACTTGAAATTACAATTTCAATTATATAAGGAGTGATTGAATAATCTCTGTTACTAACTATAAAGATTCTGTTAAAAAAAGGTATGAAGGTCTCTTGTGCTAAATCTTGGAATGGAGTCACTAATGGCACCCTAATTTCGCCACCCCAAAATGGAAAACCTGTATATTCTCTTTCCAAATCCATTAGTGAAATGATTATTCCAGCATCAGAATCAAATGGTTTACTAACAGTAATCGGAGATACATGGGGTTGAAGATAAAGAGTTGAAGCACAACGTATTATTAAAGATGATATTAATACAAAATTTGTTAGTAAAATGATCTTTTTCATTTTGAAATCGCTTTCTTTATCCGGTCACATCACTTTTTCCGTATACCTAATTTATTCTTTTTCTCCTCATTTTCAAGGTATTTAAACACTTCAACATACTTACTATTAGGTGGATATTCTGCTTCTTCAGCCCATCCATGCCGTACGACCGCGAATGTCCTTAAAATTTACATCAGCTCCATTCTCAAGCAGGAGTTCGACAATATCTATGTAGTCCTGACCCTGCCGCATACATGAGCGCTGTTACACCATTATTTGTTATTCCGTTCACACTGGCGCCATGGTCCAGCAGGAATTTTACCATATCAGAGCGACTATCCCGTGTCGCAATTATGAGCACAGTATAGCTATCGTGTCCTTTCGCATTCACATCTGCACCTTCTGCCAATTAAGCTTGGACTGTAGCTTCATCACCGTCACGGGCAGCTTGAATCAACTTATTTGAAGAGCATGCAGTTGTGATAAGTACTGCGGCGACTAACAGGTATTGATAATATCTGTTTCTCATTTTGTTTACCTCTTCTTAACGCCAAACTAAAAATAGTACATTATAATTCTCTATGTAAGAGATGTTCGGAATCCTATGAAAATATTCTGATACACTACACCATTACGGTTTTAAAGGACATGCAAGATATTATGCGTTTATTAAAATAACATAGAGATGCCTAAATTGAACAGAAGGAGATCTGTTTCAGATTGATTAAAATCATAACTAACTTCACCTGGTGTTGTTCTGATGATCGAACCTTCTTTGAGGTATTGTGCTTCTCCTCCCCAAAGGTATTTCATTCCAATATCAATAAACAAAGAAAAATGTTCATCTTTGTCAGGATCAAATTTTTCAAACACTTTTATCTTCAACCCCCCTCCAAGCCCATAGCTGAGTGCCCAATCAGAAGAGTTGGTCGATTCTGCAATCTCTTCATCAAAAATAGTTTCGCTTTCTATTCTTGTTGTTGTAAATAAGTTTTTAAATCCGAAAAGGCTGTCAAAATATGGTTTTGTTCCTCCCCAGTCCGGTTGTATCCTGAATAAAAGATGGGTAAGAAGAATATTATTGTTATTTTCCACACGAACAGTTACATCGGGAATCGTCAAACTGAAGCGCTCTGACCTTACTTCTCTACCATAAGACAATAATCCGATATCGAGTCCTACCATGAACGGACTATTCGGCAGATTATACACTCCATAGATTGAACCACCCCAGCCGAGATTTTCAACGTTCTCATTGAATTCACCTTTTGGCACACCCATAGACAGGTTGAATCCAAAATCTAGGCCATGATTCTGTGCATTTACATTACAGGGGAGTATCACCAAAAATATAAGATAAACTAACGCTAAAACTCTTGTATTAATCAATATCATGACATCCGCCCGATACAATTGTTAAATCCTATATTTTACTGCTCATTATTTACTGCAGAAGATTATAAAAACCCACCTCTTCCTGCGCTGGTACTAACCAGGTCAGGTGCTAAGGGTAAAATCTCAGGTATATAACAAAACCACTCATACGGATTATAAATTAACGAATGTAACTTAGTATATTTAGTTATATTTCGTCAGAACATGTTGGAGCGATTGGCTTAAAAGTTAGGAGATGCATATAGTATATGCAAATGTTTTCTACTCCCCAGGCTGTACGATTACATATCAGATAATACAGTCTGATTTTTCCATAAATTTTTCAGATATTTTCACCAGGGATTATTGACCTGCCCCTAATGTTTGGGTCATTTTTTAAGTTAGTCAATTCATCGATATATTCATTGTTGTATTACCCATTGGCCTTGAGACCGAATCCGGTGGTATAACTGCCTCGGGGGCGGGTGGCCGGTATCCAAGGGCACTATGCGGTCTCTTATGATTTTACTCATTTCGCCAGCGTTCCACAAGCACTTTTGCTTCGTGTACTGTATTGAAGATTTCCCGGTTGAGCACTTCATCACGCAGTTTGCCATTGAACGACTCACTATACCCGTTCTCCCATGGACTGCCTGGTTCAATATACAATGTTTTTACTCCCAGGCGCATGAGCCATGTCCGGACCGCTTGAGCAGTGAACTCTGTGCCATTATCACTTCTCAGGTGAACCGGAACTCCTCGCTGCACGAACAGTGTTGCAAGATGTTCTATGACGTCATTGTGAGTCAGCCTCCTGCCTGCCACAATTGCCTGACACTCCCGACTGTATTCATCTAATATTGTTAACAAACGCTAGCTCCTTCCCTCTCGGGTTCGTGCTTGCATGAAGTCATAACTCCAGACATGATCCCGGTACGCAGGTCGCAGCCGAATACACGAACCGTCATTGAGCCATAACCGTTTGCGCTTCGGTTGCCTCCGGGGAACTTTTAATCCTTCTCGACGCCACAAACGCTCCACTCTCTTATGATTGACCTTGAAGCCTTCTTGCTGTAACAGTGCGGTAATTCGTCGATAACCATACCGACCATACTGCGTGGCCAACTCAGACCATACGTTGTACTAACACCGGCTTCATCAGAAGGAGAAATCGGGCGATATTGATGAGTGCTGCGCGGTACTCCCAACACGGTACAGGCCCGGCGCTGCGAGATCTCGAGAGTCGTGCAAAGATGCTGCACCACCTCCCGTCGCTTCGCCGGGCTCAGAAGTTTTTTGCATCAACCGCCAGAGTCTCATTGAGGATTTGAATATCCAACTCTTTCTCGGCAACCAGGCGTTTCAGGCGGATAGTCTCTCTCTCTAACGCTTTAAATCGTTTCGCCTGATGCACCCGAAGACCACCATACTCCTTTCGCCGACGATAATAGGTCTGCTCTGTAACCTCAATCTGGCGAGCAGCTTGTTGAACCGACTGACCTTGAGCTAGTAGTACTTCTGCCTCTCGAAGCTTGTGGATAATTTGTGCTGATGTGTGAATTCTACGTGCCATTGATCTTGCTCCTTTCTTTGCAATCTAATCCCTGTACTCATTATACTATCTGGATCAACTTTTGGGGGCAAGGTCAATTATTGTACCGAGGGCGGGACTTGAACCCGCACGGCCTAAAAGGCCAATGGATTTTAAGTCCATTGCGTCTACCAATTCCGCCACCCCGGCTCATTGTAATATAAGAATAATCGTGATCGTGGATAGAATTTATTTTACGGATTAAATTATTAGCAATGGCAGTAACATCGGGTAATAAAAAGAATGCAGGCATAAGGTCGCGCCTGCACATATCAAATGCACTTTATATAAGGCAGTAAGTCAGAGGCGACGATCGGATTCGAACCGATGAATAGAGGTTTTGCAGACCTCCGCCTTAGCCACTTGGCTACGTCGCCATTGAGCGGGAGACGGGATTTGAACCCGCGACCTTCTCGTTGGCAACGAGATACTCTACCACTGAGTTACTCCCGCTAAAAAACGTTTGAAATATACAATAATTTACCTCGTTCTGCAATATAAATATTACAATCCGCAGTCAAGCGCCGCGAGTACACAGAGAAACATTTTCTTGACAAAAACATTACAATTCTATATAATACATATGCTCACCTTGCAAAGCTTATTTTTGAAGCAGGTAATATGCACCATACCATATCCTGATTTTGTCGCCGATTTTCAAAAAAAAGGTGGAATTATGAAACATGTTCGGCATATATTAGAAAAAAAAGGAAAAACTATACATTATGTCTCACCCGATGATACGGTTTTCAGTGCATTGACTATGATGGCAGAGAAAAGTGTGAGCGCGCTGTTGGTAAAAGTTGGCAATGAATTAGTTGGGATCATTTCCGAGAAAGATTATGCCAGAAAAGTTGTTTTGCTCGGTAGATCATCCAAAGAAGAGCTTGTGAAAGAAATAATGACCACAGAAGTTGTCTATGTAGATCCGGGTCAATCAATAGAAGAGTGTATGGCCCTGATGAGTGACAAGCATATTCGCCATTTGCCGGTTTATGATGACGACAAGCTGGTAGGGATTATTTCGATCGGGGATGTCGTTAAGGCGATCATAGAGGAAAAACAGTTTATGATCCAGCAATTGGAACATTATATACATGGGCATAGATAAAAGTCAATGTATGTTTAGCTTTCAATCCCTTGTCGCATCATCTCTTGAATTACACTTTCCCCTGAGAACGATTTTTCTTCGTTTATTTTATCATAAATAGCGTTCTACTTCTTTCGCTGTGATTATTGTAATCCCTTTATCCCCCCAATTTTTAAAAGTTTCCACGAGCGGCTTGCCGGGTAATTCTTTCATCGCATCCCGAATGGCAAATACCTCTATTTCCTTCTGCCGCAGTCCGAGAACTGCAAAATTCACACACACATTTGTCGCTACGCAGTACACAAAGGCTTTATCTGGAGATAAATTGTCAAGTATCAACCGGGCATGAGGAGATTGCGGGGGGCCGGCGAAAACATCAAAAGCATCTTTATACACTATTATATCACCAGGGTGGTATAAGACCATAGCAAGATCGAGGTCGTGTTTCCGCCAATCGATTTCAAGAGGATTGACCGGTATCGTAGCCGGAATGTACTCAGTTCCTTTTGTTCCCATGAGACAATGTGGCGGAAAGGTTCGTTTATGACCTTGCCCCCAAAAGTTGAGCCAGATAGTATATGAGTACAGGGATTAGATTGAAAAGAAAGGAGAAGATCAATGGCACGTAGAATTCACACATCAGAACAAATTATCCACAAGCTTCGAGAGGCAGAAGTACTACTCGCTCAAGGCAAATGGATAATACAACAATGAATATATCGATGAATTGACTAACTTAAATAATGGCCCAAACATTAGGGGCAGGTCACTCTTCTGAAATTTTAAAAGTTCCAGACCGCGTATACGTAACTGTGCTGTCGGGACGCTCAAGTTGAAAATAACCCGTGCCCTGAATAGCTAAATCGAGAGGGTTATTTGTCTGGATTAAAACCCCGGGTGTGGATGGACGGGACAATCCGGAAACTCGGACCCCTTTGTTCGGATCTTCACTTATTCGTAATTTTGTCGCTTTGAACCCCGGTGTTGTAACATTTGCTACGTTATGAGCCGTCGTGCGCAGGCGTTGAATATATGTTCGAATTCCCGAAATACCGGTATTGATAATTGAGAACATACGTGAATCACTTTAATTTGAGATAGTAGTATGTTATGATAGTAAAAGGAAGATAGTAAATCAATGATTATCTTTAAGGAAAGTCAAATTGTGTTACGGTATTGTTCTTTATTGCTGCCCAGTCGTTTTCACCCGGAAATGGTGCTGAACAGATCATAAGTGTATCATTCGAGGTTTTGGAAAAGAGCGTGTAATAATCCTTATTTTCGCTATATATGCTGCAAACGCAAACCTGCTCCTTATCGGTCATAACAATGTTTAACGCTTTTATATATTCAGACCGTTTCCTTATGATTTCCAATCCCCTCGAAAAAGCCTCGAACAGATCGCTATTATGAAATCGAAGAATATAATTAAAAACTTTTTCCGATCCTATTACTCCATCTGCAGGCAACCGTACGCCTTTGAGAAAACCGTTAAAAACATACATGAAATTGTTATGATTGTACGGCATGTTGCATTCTATAGCTATAGGTTCGTCATCTCCGGCGCTTCTGGCATGGGCTATTAGCAGGGTCGTATGACCAAACTGTCCCAGATCATCTTCCCAGATTGGTATTAAGTCTTTATATAACTTCCAGGAATCACCGGATATATATGCACAACCCCACCCGTTTCCCTGATATTCGGGACTCGAATGTGCTACCCTGGAAAACTTTTTCAATTGGTTTTTGATATCGAAACTGTTCTTTGATTTTATCAGCAATAATCTGCACATAATACAGTACCGTTACGGAACAATTATAATGGATGAATTCCAGGAAAATTTAAACCAGCCGTTTCTTCAAGTCCGTGCATGATGTTAAATGCCTGTAAAGCCTGACCTGCAGCGCCCTTTACCAGGTTGTCTATAGCGCCGATAACGACAAGACGGTTCGATTCGGTATCTTTTTGAAATCCGATGTCGCAAAAGTTTGTTCCTGCGAGAATTTTCGGGTCGGGATACCGGTAGTGTCCATCCCGTTCTTTAACTATTCGGATAAACGGTTCATCTCCATATTCACTGCGGTAAATTTTCCAAATATCCTTTTCTTCGAGATCGTCTTTCAGAAAGACGTGACTTGTCGACAACACTCCTCTGACAATATTGATTGCAGTAGCCGAAAAATGGACACTGATGTCCCTGCCGAAACTCAATTCCTGAACTATCTCTTTCGCATGCCGGTGATTTGTCGGTTTGTACGATCTGACCGAACCGCTGCGAATAGGATGGTGCGATGCATCGTTGGCTTTATTACCGCCCTCGCTCGATCCTGTTTTGACTTCGGCAACGGTTCTATCGGGTTCAACGAGATCGTGCTTGTAAAGAGGATAAAGCGGCAAGATGGTTGCGGTGGCATTGCATCCTGCGCTTGAAACCAGATTTGCGGTCCTCATTTCATCGCGATGGAGTTCCGGAATACCATAGATAAAACCGTCCCTGTTATTCAACCGGAAATCGCCGCCGAGATCTACTATTTTCGGAGCCAAGGTCTTGAAATGCTCCATGGACTCCGCAGAAGACCCATGCGGCAGACTGACAAACAGAGTATCACATGCTTCGAGATCGGGCATTTTGCTGAATTGCAGCTTTGTGACCTTCCGAAGGTTAGGATGAACTTTTGTAATTGATTTACCAGCAAACCGGTCTGAGGTCACTTGCACAATCTCAACATCAGGATGAAACAGAAGCAGCCTGACCAATTCGCCGCCGGCATATCCGGAACCCCCGGCAATCGATATCCGTAATGTGCTCATGCATCCTTCATATATTTAAAATAAACTTGTTGATTACAATAAAAAATGAAAATTATTCGCCCCAGTCCTCATCCGTCTGAGGAGCTTCAATAACGGTTAAAGGATCGATACTGGTGACCTCAAGATCACAACCACATTCGTCACAAGTCACTAATTCACCGATCTCAATATCATTAGATAAATTTATTTCGGCACCGCATACACTGCATTCAATCATACTATCCCTCTCTTGATTTGATTACAATGAATTTACCTGCAATCGGGTATTTCATAAAAAAACGCGGCCCTTTTAAGTCCGCGTTTTACAGAAATTTCACTATTAAAAATCAACCATAACTATATGTACACGTCTTTAAAAAACAGCGGACTGTAGACGATTAAGATTTGTCGACCTCATAAAGGTCGCTCCTGAACTTTTATCACTACATTTCCCGCTTTTAACGTGTACATTGTGTTTACTAAAAATCAAGCATAAATATAACTATTGTCGTTAATTATGTCAAGATTTTTCTCGATAACAATATGAATATTAATTTCAACGTTTTTATAATCTATCAATCTTCCCAAATATATGGAATTTAGGCGGAACAATCCGGCTTATCTTTTACCGCTACGGTATGATATTAGTGCATATCATTTACGCTTTTGTACTCGACCCGGATATGTAACGAGCAAAAAACTACCGATTGAATAAAAGCGGTAGTTTTTTGAATATGCGATAGTAATAACAAAGAATGAAATTTGTCGTTATGCAGTAAATATGAAGTTTCCTTAATCGGAGAGTACGAGACACAGTAAATCCCGAAACTGCACTACACCTTAAAACCGGTATCTAAAACCGGATCCAATTTACAGTACAAATTGGACTGATTCGAACTGTATTGGTTGTTATAATCACGCGTGCGATAAGTAGTAATAAATGAAAAAAGAAGGAATACTACGCAGTTCTTATTTTACGAGGAGCATTTTCTTCGTGGCATTAAATTGTCCGGCATTGATCCTGTAAAAATATACACCGCTCGCCACAGGTCGGTTGAACCGGTCACGCCCATTCCATATTTCTTCATGAAATCCTGCAATTCTCGGCTCATTTAACAGCACATGAACTTCCTGACCGAGAATGTTGTAAATCGAAACTTTTACATGTTCGTTCTTAGGAAGATCAAACCTGATCTTCGTATTTGGATTGAATGGATTGGGATAATTCTGATACAGTTTGAATGTTCTCGGCAGCGCTATCTCGATCCTGATGGATTCATATAAGTCCGAATTACCATCGAGACTTATCGATTCGAGGTGATAATAGTACTGGCGTCCTACTTCCACAGTCAGATCACGGAATTGATAATTGTTTTGTCCACCTTGAATGAGCTGCTCATTTAATTTAATAAACGGACCATTTTGAGACAGGCCCCGATAAATATTAAATCCGGCATTAAATATTTCAAGTGCGGTTATCCATTGTAAATCTATTATACCATTTTGTACCTCTCCCCAAAAATTGACAAGTTGTACGCTGGTCGGAACTGTAGCATCTGAAATGAAGGTATAGGCTATACTCCAATCACCATAGAAAAATCCATCAAAAGCCCGTACCTTCCAGAAATAGGTCTGGTTATGGTTAAGTGTTACTCCCGGAATCCAGGTAGTTTCCGTATCACCGGCAGGAACCTTGATATCTGATATAACCTGATTGAAGAAATCCTCTTCCTCTGCAATAACAAAATCGTACGTTACCGGACCTGTCCGTGTCAGTGGCAATGATATATTGTCGACTTTAATAATGATCTTATCATTTCGAATACTTTGATTTTCCGATGGTGATACGGCATCCGGAACCGATACCGAAAATTGCGATAACGGATTGACGCTTATATTTTCGGAATCTTCGCTTTCATTGAACGGTACAACCTGATCGGCTGCCGTCACTTTATACCAGAACACTGAGTTATTACTCACAATATCATCATAATAGAATGTGTCTGCTAACAGAGTTTCGATCAATTGAAACGGGTCGGAGTTTTCACGTTTATTGATCTTGCCCCCACAAGTTGATCCAGATAGTATATGAGTACAGGGATTAGATTGAAAAGAAAGGAGCAAGATCAATGGCACGTAGAATTCACACATCAGCACAAATTATCCACAAGCTTCGAGAGGCAGAAGTACTGCTCGCTCAAGGTCAGTCGGTTCAACAAGCTGCTCGCCAGATTGAGGTTACAGAGCAGACCTATTATCGTTGGCGAAAGGAGTATGGTGGTCTTCGGGTGCATCAGGCGAAACGATTTAAAGCGTTAGAGAGAGAGACTATCCGCCTGAAACGCCTGGTTGCCGAGAAAGAGTTGGATATTCAAATCCTCAATGAGACTCTGGCGGTTGATGCAAAAAACTTCTGAGCCCGGCGAAGCGACGGGAGGTGGTGCAGCATCTTTGCACGACTCTCGAGATCTCGCAGCGCCGGGCCTGTACCGTGTTGGGAGTACCGCGCAGCACTCATCAATATCGCCCGATTTCTCCTGCGGATGAACCGGTGTTAGTGCAACGTATGGTCTGAGTTGGCCACGCAGTATGGTCGGTATGGTTATCGACGCATTACCGCACTGTTACAGCAAGAAGGCTGCAAGGTCAATCATAAGAGAGTGGAGCGTTTGTGGCGTCGAGAAGGATTAAAAGTTCCCCGGAGGCAACCGAAGCGCAAACGGTTATGGCTCAATGACGGTTCGTGTATTCGGCTGCGACCTGCGTACCGGGATCATGTCTGGAGTTATGACTTCATGCAAGCACGAACCCGAGAGGGAAGGAGCTATCGTTTGTTAACAATATTAGATGAATACAGTCGGGAGTGTCAGGCAATTGTGGTAGGCAGGAGGCTGACTCACAATGACGTCATAGAACATCTTGCAACACTGTTCGTGCAGCGAGGAGTTCCGGTTCACCTGAGAAGTGATAATGGCACAGAGTGCACTGCTCAAGCGGTCCGGACATGGCTCATGCGCCTGGGAGTAAAAACATTGTATATTGAACCAGGCAGTCCATGGGAGAACGGGTATAGTGAGTCGTTCAATGGCAAACTGCGTGATGAAGTGCTCAACCGGGAAATCTTCGATACCTTACACGAAGCAAAAGTGCTTGTGGAACGCTGGCGAAATGAGTAAAATCATAAGAGACCGCATAGTGCCCTTGGATACCGGCCACCCGCCCCCGAGGCAGTTATACCACCGGATGCGGTCTCAAGGCCAATGGATAATACAACAATGAATATATCGATGAATTGACTAACTTAAAAAGTGGCCCAAACATTAGGGGCAGGTCAATACCATTCACCCAACGAATCGATTCGAGATGTTCACGGGCTTGATCTTCTGTTAAATTTGCTAATTGTGGAAAAGATAAAGGTTTCATTTTTTGCCATTTCTAATCATTGTTTTTATATAGTCTACTAATATTTCTGACATATCCCGATTTTTCCTATCTACATAATCCTTAAACGCTTCTTTATCTTCGGGATGTATTCGTATTCTAATATAATCTGTTTTTGATATTGTGATAACATTTGTTATTCTATATGTTATAACATAACAAACAAAGTTCCATTGTCAAGAAAAATTTTGTATATTATTGATAAAAATATGGAGGAAAAAAAAGATTGATTTGTTTAACCAAGTATACAATCACGATAATTTATTGTATCAAAAATTTCTCTAGACATGTTGCGCGACATGTAATTTATCCAAAAACACGCAAAAAAGCGCAAAAAAAGAGCCATTACAATTTTTAGTAATGACTTTATAAAATATTGTAAATACTGGTATTAAAGTAGTGGAGCTGAACGGGATCGAACCGTCGACCTCTTGACTGCCAGTCAAGCGCTCTCCCATCTGAGCTACAGCCCCGAAAGTGGCAAATATACAATTTTTTACAACGATTTACAAGATTGAAAACATGAATAAGGTTACAATTTTTTAATTGGTAAAATCCCAGGTCAATCCGATTCTAATTCTTTTGTTAGGAATGGGATAACCCCATACTTGTTGATAGTTCGATCTACTCAGCAGGTCTAATTCGTAGAAGAATTCCAAAGTTTGAAATCGTGCGGACGCCCGCCCTTTCAAACCAAAAACCGAAGGTGTTTCCAGTAGGGTAGGTACAAACTTTTGATAGACCGGCAGAAACGTCAATTGCTGCTGCTTTCCCACATAATAACCCGTTAAATATATTTTTGTATCTACCATTTTTGAGGTGACATAATCTTCTAAATTATTCAAGTTGACCCTTACAAAAGCAGAATGTTCCGGGGCAGTGATCTTTTCCTTATTACCTCCCTGGAATGAATAATGGATTTGTAGCGTACTGAAATCGCTAATTTTTTTCACGGCTTCTAACGAAACTCCCTGATTTGATATCGAGGAATGCTTTTGAAATTTCACTGCTGACAATATATCCACACCCGGGTCTTGATTTAAATCGAAATATAAATTGAAAAAATCGTTCGTTTTATAATAAAAAGAACTGATTTTTATAGAACTATCTCTAAAGTTACGCTTTAACTGGATTTCATAATACTTTATGTTATCATGTATTTTGTTAGCTGAATTTATTTGAAGAGTAGATAATAAGTTCATTTCGGATGCCGACAGAAGACGGCCCGACCGCGAGAATGTTGCCGTTGTTTCCAGTACTGAATCTTTATTATAGTTAATCTGGAACACTCCGAATAATGGAAAATCATCCTGGTCTTTCTTGAATTGGATAGAGGGATTTATCCTGAATGAAGTTTTTTTATTTAACTTTCCTTTGATATCAAGTAGAAAATCACTTTTATACGTTCGTTCAAAGTTATTCCAATAAGTACTGAATATGTTTGATGTATGCGCATTTATTTTGAACATGATGCGATATTTCTCATTCTGTACTAATCGGGTATCATACGATAGGCCGGTTTTGCGGTCACTGTTCCGAAAATCTCCGTTATAGAGCAGTGATCCCTGAGCATTATCTTTAATAGTCCAATAATACAATTGCAAACGATCTTTTCTGCTTCCGTTTCTATCGGATATCTGCAGCGAGGTCATTTTCACATTATGACTGTGCGGCATGTTTTTTATCGCACTCAAAGTGTCGGAGGGAAAAACGGTAACCTCTCGTGTATTTTTGTCGGTTGATAAGGCATTCCATGCTACATCGTAACCGCCGATGGATTTACTGAGATTTATCCAGATATTCGATCCCCTGTAGCGGTTATCCCCCAGCTTATCGGGGAACCGCTCAGTCACACCTGTGCCATAAAACGAAATTCCTTTGAATATATTCCTCGTTAGAGATACTTCTGTATGTCTCCATTCAAAATCACCAACTCTGTAATTTACCTGAGAAAACGGAATGTCGGGAACAATTGATTTAGTAGTGAAATACACAGGCTGAAAGATATTCGAAAAGTGAGTGGAAGAATCTTGCTGAAAGGTAATCTTCTCCAAAAAATTAATTGGTAGGTCCTGCCAGTTCCACGTACCGAATGATTCTGTTTCAAGAGGAATTCCGTTTAATATTGGTATTACAGATTCTTTAGCGGTTCCTAAATAGCCAGCTGTAGAAAATTGTCCCAGGGCTCCTAAATCAAAATGCTGAAATCCCGCTACTTGCCTGAATATATCGGTGATTTCTTCGGAATTTACTGCGATTATATCTGAATCAGATAGTGCAAATGATCGTAATGACGCAAGATCCTGCATCTGATCATCTATGAGCCGGGCTGATTCGGTTTGTGCAAAACAGTGAGGGGATTGTGCTGAAAAAGATATAATGAAAATGCCCAAGAGAGATAGCGGAAAATACTTCATACAGTTCTATTAGTAATTCGGTGCATAACACTAAAATATCAAAAAACCTATTTCATCTTAAAAAGCTATTTCTATATTCTATTCTGATCTCTCTGCCAAAGTCTTTGTCGCTCTTAGTATTTTCAAACAAATTTTTTAAGTAAAAGCTTAAAATGAAATTGTTGGATATAAAAAATCTATATCCTGAATTAAAATAACCCCTTTTTCCCCCTTCGGACAAAATTTCATTATCGTTACTTGCAAGATCATATTCGAATAAAGCCTCTCCAACAGTCTTTGTTGCAATATTAGCCCCTGCAAACAGATTCAAGTCTTTGTCATCATCATCACGTTCAAAACTGATATTTGCACCAAAATGCACACCGATATCACCGAATAGTCCCACATAATTTCGGCTGCCGACAACATATACGCCTCTTGATTTTATGGAATATCTATTGGTTTCGTCGATAAAACGGCCATTCCCCTGTGTAGATATTCCGATCGCAATGCCGGGTAGAAGCAAACTTTCATCTATTAAGCGTAATCGGAAGTCGATTCTTACCTTCGGATTCCAATTTACGCTGCCCTCTCCGATAATATTTTCACCACCGTAATAAACAACAGCTAAAAACCTGTTATACAAACCAACTGAAAGATCTGATAAGACACCGCCGTTTGGATAGACTCGTAATCCCAGACCAAAATCACCATGGTCGAGGGTTGCCGCCACCGGTAAATCAATAAGTTCTCTCGGAAGTATAACGCTGTCCACCGTTTCACGTTGTTGAGCGTAGCTTCCTGCAGGATCGAATAATACGACAAGAATCAGAAAGATCGTTAATCTGGAAGAAGATTCGGACAATCCCATCTTACATACTTTCAAGAGTCTTCTCTATGACATAATTTGTGAGACTTTTATCGAGGTTGATTAAATGTTTTACGAATCTGTCTTTCAGGTACTTGGAAAGCCCTTCCGAAAGACCGAATCTGTCATTCAGTATACTCATCATGAACCATATTAATTCCTGAATATTGGAAAAACTCAACTGTTTATTCGTACGCTTTAACCAATGTTGCAGGAATATATCCCCCTTACCGTTCGCAACATTATTTAGAAATTCACCAATACTTATTTCCGCACCTCTTTTTAGTTTCTTCTTTGAGCAATTTATTACTACGTCGGTTATCTTATTTGTGGTTAATAACGTTTTGACGGTGATTTCCGAATCATCTCTTATTCCCAAATATATAAGTGTTCTGCTATCGCCCTCAACTGTATTCTCGGTAAGTTTAAAATTGATTCTCGGACATTCTTTTCTGATGAATTTTTGCTTTTTATATCTTGCTTTTCGAAGAAGAGACTTTTGCATTTGCCCACGTATTCGCTTATTCACAGGAGTATCGGAGGTTTTCAATGGACTGCTCACTCTTTTCCCGGCAATTCTTCCCCTGCGCAAATGCGTACCTGGAGATTTTACTTCCTTTTGTATCGCCTGAGTAAGGATCTCAATTATTATTTTTCTGTCGAGCTCATATCCTTCCCGACGCAATACACTTAAAACCCGTCTCGGATCCTTGGTGCCGTCTTTAACAAGGCCCGTTATCCTTCTTTGGACAGGATCACGCATAAGTTTATTATACACTTCGGTTACATATTCCTTAATTTGAGGAAAATCATCAGGATCAGGATTGAATTGCGAAATAAGCTTTTTCAGGATTTGTTTTTTTGACCGCATTCTGTACTGCCTGATGAGCTTTTCTGTTTCTCTTTGAACACGGCCCTGTGGAATGGATTTTCTTTTCTGTTTTTTTTGCTCGAAGAGCTGGAGGATTATATTTTCATACTCTTGCCGTTTTATCATATTATCGAAATTATTGACGATTTCATCTTCAAGGTCCCTTCTGAACAGGTCCGCAATATCGAATTGTTCCCTTCCCTGAGCCCGTTCCCGCAGTAAAAACATAACCGTATTCCGTATTTCAATAAATATTTGATCTTTGTCCATTGAAGTGGGCATGATATCCCCGGAGATCATTTGTATGAAATCAAGGTTATGTATAAATTAAAAATATTATAAAATCTTTTAAAAATAGTCAAGTAAAACTCTATTTCAAAAGATTTATTTCGTTTAAAATAATTTTCGGTATTGATCGTATGATAGCGATATATATATACCGGAATAAAAAAAGGCTACCTTTTTTATCGGTCGCCTTCGTTACTCTGATATGTGTCGAACCTATTATGTGAATAGAGCGAGGACATTTTAAGGTGTTATATTTGATTGAGCAAGTTGAGCAGTCGATGTTTGCTGTAAAATAAGGAATTTTGTCGCGGTCAGCTGTTCCTGCGCAATGTCTGCATCTATGATTCTGCTTCTTGTCGCCTCGGTATTTGTAATCGCAATACTGAGGGTAGATTCCTTTGTGGTTAACCGTGCAGTAAAGGCGCCGATCTTTTGCAGCCCTGTGTTGATGGTGTCTATAGCCGTATCAACCTTTGTAAGAGCACCCGCTGCACTTGCGGCCGATAAAACTTCAAGCGCAACGTCGCCAGCTTCAATGTTCAATTGTGCAGATGAAATATTGATGCTTGTCAAATCTGATGCAAATGTATTTCCAGCTGCTTCACCCGATTGAATGAGTGCATTGAAGCCTCCGCTGATCAAGGCATTTTTATTAAACGTTGTCTCGGTGGCAATATTATCGATTTCAGCCACAAGTTGTTCGATTTCAGTTTGAATCGCCCCTCGTTCGTCCGCTCCGAGCGTGTCGCTTGCCGCCTGTGTTACTTTTTCTTTGATCGTAATAAGAATGTCACTGATGTTCAGTAGGCCGCCTTCTGCGATCGACAGGACATTTTTCGCAGTACCGACATTGTCCAATGCAACTGACAGACCGCGGGAACGTGCTTCAAGCCGTCTGGATATGGTAAACCCTGCCGGGTCATCGGCGACTTCATTGATCCGCAGACCGGTTGCAAGCCGCAACTGACTTATTTCAAGTCTTCTATTAACTGATTTGAGGGCATTTAGGGCGTTAAAAGCCGCAATGTTCGTGTTAATACGGGTGGAGTCGCCTATTGCCATATGAGACCTCCTTGTATAAAATAAGTATTGCTTTTATGCCATAATATTCATTGAAAATTGATTAATAATGAAGATTTATTATTTTTACGTATACGCTGCTTATTCAAGTTATCGACAATACTTGAAATAACTTTAACATTATTTTAAGTTTTTTTTATAATTTTATTCATTGCTGATTTTTACAAAAAAACGCGAGGACGAACGTCACCGCGTTTTAGCAATGTTTTAGCTAACAATAAATAATCTTTTTATTCTACTGCATTTGATTCAGGTATTTTTGCGCCCGGGAAACAAATTCGCTATCTGAGTAATTTGTCGAAAGTTTTATAAATTCTTCCTCTGCACGTTTTCCATCTCCAAGTTTTAGATAAGTGTATCCAAGTTTGAACTGTGCGTCATCATCTTTATTTGAATTTAAAAACGTGAAAACTTTTTCGAAAGCAATAATTGCCTGACTAAATTCTTTTAACGCAAAATAGCACTCCCCTATCCAGTATTGACAGTTATCGGACAATGAATGACCCCTGTTTTCTGAGATCAAATCGGAAAAACCGCTGAGAGCGTCACGGTATTTACTGTTATGAAACATTTGCAGTGCATTCTGGTATCGGATTTCATACGATGTCATTGATTCCCCACCCCGGACATTCAGCTCGTTTTCAATTTGCCGTAATCGCTCATTGAGTATCAACAGGTCCGACTTTAGTAAATTATTTTCTTCCATCAGTTTGGAATTATTCTGTTCGAGTCCGGCAATTTGGTTACTTAAATCGTCCGGTGATCCATTTTGCCGGCTTTCGGTACTTTGCATCTGCTGTTTGGCATTCAGTAATTCTATCAAGTCTTCTTCCTTCTGTTTTTCTGTCACTTCAACATTTTTTGTCGCGACAAGTGCACATTGTGTAAAAAATAAAATTGTTAAAACACTTGAATAACCGGCGCATTTATTGAAAGACATAGAACACTCCTGAAAAATCTTATTATGAATTGTAATATAATATATTGCTCTTTCGCAATAATCAAAACTATTTTTTTGATTTTAATTTCTTATTATAATATATTATCCCAGATATTCCAAAAATAATTAGTAATACACTTAATCCCTGGTTAACGGAGATCTTCTCATCTCCAATATAAAAGAGGACCATACTGGTCTCATAATACCTGAAAATATCGACAATAAATCTGGAAAACCCATACAAAATCAGAAAAGTGAATATTGCTGTGTTTTTGAAATAAGAAATCCGTTCACTCAATAGCAGTAAAATAAAACTTATAGCTCCGCCCAGGGAGGCATAGATTTGAGCGGGATGCAAAGCCAGGCCGGGGTATACGGCGCCTGCGGGGCTTAGTACCGGGAATGTAACCGCCCAGGCACTGTCCGAAACTGTTCCAAAACAACATCCGTGTAAAAAACAGCCCCAACGTGCTATCGCGAATCCGAGAGCTACCATTGGAGCTATAACATTAAAAACGGGTATAACCTGTGCTTTCTTGTATCTTAGAAAAATTAAGCTGCTTATCAGGGCAAGAAGTATCCCACCGAGCACGGTAAGTCCGGCTATCCCGACTGTTCCGTCACTCTGAATTGGACTAATAGTGTCCAACATTCTCCCTTCAAACTCTTCCAAATGAAATGCAACATACATTGCACGGGCGCCGGCCAGACCAGCAACTATTAGTACAATCGATAGATCGACGACAATATCTGGAGCAATACCCACTTTCTTTGCCCGTCTCATTGCAAGGTTAATGCCGACAATAAATGCGATCAGAAGCATTATTCCAAAAGAGTGTACTTCAAACCAGCCTATCTTAAATAGTACAGGATACATAACGTTAATCCACTCTGTTTAATAAGAGATTGAATTTATTTATAATAAGTCCCGCGTTTATAAGAAATATTCAATGTTATACCAGTCATCAAATACAGCGATATCAAAAAAGATCCGCCGTAACTCAAAAATGGAAGCGGCAGCCCCGTAACCGGCATAATATTTACGGTCATACCCGTATTCACAAAAATATGAAATAGAATAATCGAAGTAAATCCGATAACGATTAGTCCGTCAAAATTTTCCCGGACCATCGATGCAATTGAGAGCATTTTGGCTATGAGAAGAAAATACAATAACAATACAGCAGCCACGCCTATAAATCCGAATTCCTCCGCCAATACTGAAAAAATGAAATCAGTTTTCTGTTCAGGGAGAAATCTCAATTGAGTTTGCGTTCCTTTCAGGAATCCCTTACCGTTCAGCCCCCCGGACCCTATTGCATGCATGGATTGGATCACCTGATATCCCGTACCCCTTGAATCCTGCTGAGGATCAAACAATATTTTTATTCGCTGCTGCTGGTAAGGTTTTAAGTGATCCCATAATTCAGGTGTAATTACACCGACAGCGATATTAACAAGAAACAGTCCGATTACAACGGACAATCGCTTTTGTGACAGATAGAGCACCGCA
Source organism: bacterium (assembly GCA_965240425.1). GTDB lineage: Bacteria > SM23-31 > SM23-31 > SM23-31 > SM23-31 > CBDFMG01. Next base: position 2,952,477 of record OZ251221.1, on the reverse strand, counting down.
ATTACCAGCATCATCCAGACTAAGACAAAGAGGAAATGAAATGAAGTAACGATGCTCAGAAACGGGGAAAGAATTACAAACAGTACAAACGGTCTTATACCTGCCCAATAGAGTAGGGGAATTATTAGTGAGAGAAATACCAGACTTGTACCAAGATCAGGTTGTTCCTTGATTAGATATACCGGTAGTGCTACCATGAGAAAAATTATTGCAAAATATTTTAAATTTATATTTTGTATTTTAACCTGTGACAAATACCTGGCAAGTCCGACAACTACAGCGATCTTTGCAAATTCGGAGGGTTGTATCCCAATACTTCCGATGCGGAACCACCGCTCAGAACCTTGACCGTAATCCTGAAAGATTACTAACATTAACGTAAGAAGCGATAATCCGTATATGATATAAGCGAAACCAAACAAAATCTTCGTGGGTATGAAAATCATTGTAATTGCCAAAGATACGCCCAAAACGAACCAAATTATTTGTTTTTGAAAATCGTTTGCAGGGTTAACTTCGTCGATTCCCGCTTTTGCGGAATATATGAGACCGAAGCCAATCAGAGTAAGTAAAATAACGAGTATAATGAGCTGCCAGTCTAATTTTTTTACCTGAAATTCTTTTGCCATGTTACCTGCCGTTCATTTTAGAGGATAGCAGTGACTCCTGCTGTAGATTTTGCAAACGAAAGAACTCTTTGAATATTTCCCGGGCTATAGGTGCGGCTATCCTGCCTCCACCACCGCCGTTTTCAACAAATACTGCCAAAGCAATGACTGGGTCAACTTCAGGCGCATATCCGATAAACCAGGCGTGGTCCTGACCATGAATATTTTGTGCTGTCCCGGTCTTGCCGGCAACCAGGACATTTCTTTGACGAACTGTACGGGCAGTTCCTTTTTCACCGTTAACAACGCCGTGCATCCCCTGACGAATAACTTCCCAAACCTCATCACGTATCGTATCCATATATGATGTTTTGTCGGATAATACGAATAGTGTTGAATCTGTTTCCGAATTAACAGACATTTTTAGAAAATGAGGCTGAATCATCTTGCCTTTGGTTGCGATTGCGGCGGTAAATTTGACCATCTGCAATGGAGTCACAAGCAAATCTCCCTGGCCGATTATTAGATTTATCATTTGCCCCTTTTCTATCCAGCCTACATCTTTATATTTTTCATCCATATACTCTTTTACAGGCAGAATGCCTGGATTCTCTTCTGGAAAATCGAGGCCGGTATTTTCCCCGAATTGAAGCAATTTACCATAGTGAGCCCATTGTGCAAGTGTCAGTTTTTGTGAGACATTATAAAAATAAACGTTACAGGATTGCTCGATTGCCTGAAATAGATTTAATTTTCCGTGACTCCCCTTTCGCCAACAATAATGGACCTTTCTTCCAATCCTGAAACTCCCGTTACAAACAAACGTTTGTTCCGGAGAAATTATATTATCATTCAAAGCTGCAATAGCGCCTACCAGTTTATAGGTTGAACCGGGAGGATACATGCTTTGAGTAACACGATTGTACAATGGTGATCCGAGATCATTGAGCAGAATATTATATTCTTCCTGTGTAAAATGACTACTCATAAAAAACGGTTCGTAATCAGGTTTGCTGACAGCAGCGTAAATTTCGCCATTGAAAGGATTAAGAGCGATAATCGCCCCGAGACTGTCTCCTAAAAGCTCCTCACTTTTATATTGAAGATCCCTGTCTAATGTTAAAATCAAATTATTTCCGGGTACGGGCTCAACCGTATTGGGAGTTTGAATTTCCCGAACTTCTCTGCCGAGAACATCAACTTCGAGATACTTGAATCCTTTTTGTCCCCGCAACAGATGCTCGTATTGTTTTTCCAGCCCCATTTTTCCTATGACATCGCCGGAATTGTAGTAATCTCCTTCCAAGCCCCGTATCTCTTCTTTATTTATTTCCTTAATGTAACCTAAAAAATGGGGCGCTCTAATTCCTGAAGGGTAGTATCTTTGGGGTTCGTCCTGAGAGATCACTCCCGGCAAATCTGAACGGTTCTCAACAAAATATGTTAATTTACTGTGATCGACTGTGAGAATTTTAACCGGTTGATAACGTGTTGAAGCGTTTTGAAGTTTCGTTTTAATATTGACTTCTTCATGAGGAAATAATTCCCGGATTATACTCAATAACAGTTCATCATTTTTTAATTCATACGGGATAACAAATACCGAATATGCAGGAATATTATCAACGAGAAGTTTACCATTTCTATCATAAATTCGACCGCGGCTTGGAACAACTTCAACTTCTCTTGTCCGGTTGGATTCGGATTGGAGACTATGTGCCTCTCCTCCGAGAATCTGAACATATAGGAAACGGGAGATTATTATCAGAAATATAAATGCTGATGTGAACATGAATATCAAATGACGCTGATATTGATGGTCTTGGGATGTCTCTGACATAATTACACCTTTATTATCGCTGTATCCAGTAAAAAACAATTCCCCCGATAAATACTGAATAAATTGTTGATGGTAATGACTGAATAAATATCAGTTTAATCAGGCCGATTTCTGTATTGATGGTATATATTAGATTATATAATGTATCATGAGTTATACTGATTACAAAGTAATAGATGCAAAATTGGATGATTTTTTGCATTTTATATGCATTGGGGACGTAACCTGTTAAAAACCCCGCAATTGTCTTTGTTAACGCATGTAAACCAAGAATACCGCCACTGAGAGCATCGAGGAACAGACCTGAAAAAAACCCGGTCATCGTCGATGAGATTTGCGGATGACGAATTCCATAGAAAAAGAGGAGTATTAAAACGAGATCCGGCTGAACAATGACATTCGGAGTTGTAATCACACCGAGGTATCTTAAAACTGAAATTTGCAGTATGATAAGTGCGAAAAAGCCTGCGCTCCATTTCAAGAACCGGACAGTAATTAATGAAATTATCTTAAACGAGGCTATTGATCTCATTAAACTATGAATTCAGATCTGTATTAACGCTTTACCGTTAATTAAAATTGTTAATTGTGTTACTGTTTATAATTACGCTGATCTCTTTCAATTGATCGTATTTTACAAACAAATCAACAAAAACCGTCTGAAACAATCCAGGTTCGCGAATACTGTCCGAAACCACACCAATCGGAATGCCATAAGGATAAATATTCCCGTGCCGGGATGTCACTACCGTATCCCCTGCCGCTACTTGAGCGCTGCTGTTAATGTCAATTGTAGCTTTATTGTTCTGTAAATAGGATAAAAAGCCAAAAATGTCAGCGTTGCGTAATTGTGAGCTGACCCGAAAATTGCCATCGGTCAACAACTGGCATATTGAAAAATTTTCACCCGACACTATTATTTTCCCAACAAGCCCGTTACTGGTTATAACTGGATCATTCCGGGATACACCGTCCTGGCTCCCGAGATCAATTGTCACCGTACTGAGTAATGGTGCAGTCCAGTGCAAGATTTGACCCGATCTTAATTCGTATTCGATTTGATTCTTGAATGCAAGCAGTTCTTTAAGTCGTTCATTTTGTTCTTTTATTGCCCTTATTTGTTCGTTTTCAAAGCTCAAACGGAGATTTTCGGATTTAAGCTGCTTATTCTCGTCCATTGCATACAAAAGCATTACTACCCAGTTTAATTTTTGGGTAATTTTGCCTGCGGTATCGGCTGAAAGCGCTCTAAGAACAAGGACTTGTGAAGTTTGATTGGAAAATATAAGAATAGTAGAGAGTAAAAGACATAATACGAACACAAGAACCGTTTTTTGTAGGTAGATGAATTGTAAGATACGTTCCACGTATAAACATCCTCTGTAAATGGAACCTTATCGACGGCTTTTCATGAGAACTTTTTCATAAAAATCTATGTCATCCAGTATTTTTCCTGTTCCTCTCACAACGCACGTTAAGGGGTCTTCTGCAACATGTATGGGAAGATTGGTCTCTTCTCTGATTCTCGCATCCAGACCTTTGAGCAGTGCCACACCGCCAGTGAGAATAATACCACGGTCCAATATATCTGATGCAAGTTCCGGAGGGGTTTTCTCAAGAGAGAGTCTCACTGCATCCATGATAGCATTGATCGGTTCGCTCAGTGCTTCTCTAATTTCAACGGAGCTGATTTCAGTAGTTTTAGGAACACCTGCAACTAAATCCCGCCCTTTAACCGGCAAGGTAAATTCCTCTTTAAGAGGAACGGCAGAGCCTAAAGTACATTTTATATCTTCGGCCGATTTTTCACCGATAAGCATATTGTAGTTACGTTTGAAAAATTGCAGTATCACCTGGCTCATTGCTTCACCGCCGATCCTGATAGATGTTTCGCAAACAATCCCGGATAAAGCTATGACCGCTATTTCTGTTGTCCCCCCGCCGACATCAATGACCATATTACCGATGGGTTGATGAATTTCCAGACCTACGCCGATTGCAGCTGCCATTGGTTCGGCAATCAACATTACCTCCCCTGCACCTGCGTGCTCGGCAGAATCCCGAACCGCTCGTTTTTCAACTTCCGTAATACTTGATGGAACTGAAATTACCATCCTTGAATGAATAAAGCGGCTGATATTCACTTTTTTAATAAATTCTCTCAACATATCTTCAACAACTTCAAAATCGGCAATCACACCATCTTTCATTGGGCGTATTATCTCTATATCGCCAGGTGCACGGCCAAGCATTTTTTTGGCTTCGTGTCCGATTGCGACCATACTCCGGTTATGTTTGTTGAGAGCGACTATGGAAGGTTCATTGACTATTATGCCTTGACCCTTTACATAGATCAAGGTATTTGCAGTACCTAAATCTATGGCAATATCACTGGACATAAAGCTGAATGACGAAAATAACATGTAGCCCTCAAATAATATTTAATGTTTTTCCGGTACTATGTTTAATAATACCTGCCGCAAACCAATCTGCCACAACTATCTCAGTGTCTGAAATGTCTGATGCCGGAAAATACCATCGATATATTATGTTCTTCTGCTGCAGCAATCACTTCATCGTCATGGATAGAACCGCCCGGCTGGATTATTGCAGTGGCGCCGGCTTTATGAGCAGCATCAACTCCGTCACGAAAGGGGAAAAAAGCATCCGATATGACAGCAGATCCTTTTAAATCAAGATTTTCCTTTTGTGCTTTATGTGCTGCTATTTCAGCGGCGTCAATACGTGAAGGTTGACCGATACCTATTCCGAGAGTCCTGTCTGTCGCACAGTAAATTATACAATTGGATTTTACATATTTCACCAATTTCCAACCATACACCAGGGCTGCCCATTCCGGACCGGTGGGTTCCCGGCTTGTTACAACCTTAAAATCGTTCTTCCTGGAATTTTCAATGTCCTTATCCTGAATAAGGACACCACCGTGAATTGTTTTCATTTCAAATTGTTTTATATCCGGATAAAAATCGGGAACAGACTTCAATATCCTGAGATTTTTCTTTTGGGAAACGATTTCGAATGCGTCAGGTTCAAAATCGGGGGCAATGAGCACTTCCACGAACATTTGAGATATTTTATCTGCCGTCGGAACATCAAGAGGTCTGTTCAAACCAATGACACCTCCGAATGCCGACACAGAGTCAGTAGACAGAGCTTTCTCAAATGCGGCCACAAGTTTTTTGTCACTCCCTACTCCACACGGATTGGCGTGTTTAATGATAGCCGCCGATGGTGTCTCGTATTCATGTGAAAGCGACAACGCGGTATCTATGTCGACAAGATTATTGAATGACAGCTGTTTTCCACTTAATTGTTTATAAGGTAATTGCTCTAATGGTCTCTGATAAAATGCAGCTTTTTGATGAGGATTCTCACCGTACCGCAAAACGGTTGCTTTTTTGTATAATTCATACATATTTTCCGGGAAGAGATTGTCCTCATTGTTGCTTAATTCAGAAAGATACCTGCTAATGAACCAATCGTATGAAGAGGTCAGGGCAAATACATCCGATGCGAGTCTCAGTGACAATTTTTCAGAAATAAAATTATTATTTTCAGATAGCGTTTGGACTATGGCATCGTAATCATCCGGAGAAGTAACGGCAATAACATGTTCATGATTTTTTGCAGCGGCACGAAGTAACGATACACCGCCGATATCGATTTGCTCCAGCACTTCAATTTTAGATATGTCCTTCATAGAAATCGATTCGATAAAAGGATATAAATTTACTACAACCAGGTCAATTCCCGGCAAATTATGTTTCTCTAAGGTTTTAATATGGTCATCTTTATTCCTTCGTGCTAAAATGCTCATAAATATATAGGGGTGCAGGGTTTTGACCCTCCCGTCAAGGTATTCCGGGGATTGTGTAATATCTTCTACCAAACTGCAAGATATTTCTTTTTCTTTAAGAAGTGCGACAGTACCGCCTGTACTGGTAATTGAAATCCCAAGGTCTGATAACCTTTGAGCAAATTTGACCACGCCCGTCTTATTATATACACTTATGAGAGCAGAATTTATTTTTGGCATCGTTTTCCTGAATAGTTATCCGCTAGTCTGGTTGAAACACTTTGTCTTAGCAAAATAGTTTTATTGCATCTTTGTATATTGTATGTTCTTCTTTCAACACACGCTTTTGAAGTGATTCAGGCGTGTCATTTTTTAATACTGGAACAACTCGCTGCAAGACTATGGGTCCCGTGTCGTACTCATTATTCACAATATGAACCGTAACACCCGAAACTTCAGCGCCCGAACGTATAACGGCTTCATGTACTTTTAAACCATACATACCTTTACCCCCGAAAGCCGGTAATAATGCAGGATGAATGTTCAGAATTCTATTGTCAAAGTTTTTGATTATCTCAGGTGATACCTTTTTCATGTACCCCGCTAAAATTATGAAATTTGCTCTCCAGGATTCAAGTGTATTCAAGATCGCCGTATCAAGCTCATTTTCACGGGGATAGATCTTCTTGTTAAAAATTTCAGAAGGGATACCCCGTGAGCGTGCATACTCCAATGCGCCGGCATCCGGATTGTTTGAAATCAGTCCGGCAATTTCCACAGGTAGTTCTCCCTGTTCAACCGCTTTAACAATTACCTTGAAATTGCTCCCGGTACCAGACGCAAAAACCGCGAGCCGCAGAGTTTGTGCCCCCTGGTTATCAGCGGTGTCCACAATCAATGTACCGCATGTTCCAACATTGCGAATGATTTACGATTCGTGTCTATTTTTACCTTAACCCCGATCGGCAGTGTCAGTTTTGCCGGCACGTGCCCATAATCAAAATTAGTCAGTGTCGGGACATTGAATTCTTGTGCCAGGGGTTTGACAATATCGTTTATATTTATAGTACCTGTTTCACCGGATGGTTGCTCGGATTGTACGAATCTTCCAAGTACCAGACCGTTGATTTTTTGAAAAATTTCATGGTGACGCAGAGTTGTAAATGCCCGATCAATTTTGTATTCTTCCTCGCCAATATCCTCTAAAACAAGAATCGCCCCGTAAAATTCAGGGCAATACGATGTTCCCAGACAACCAAGAATTACCGAAAGACAGCCGCAAAGCAGGTGGCCTTCGGCACTTCCGGGATGCACAACTTCCAAATCCTCAGAATTATAGGTATGAAAAAGTTTTGCGTTTGGGATTTTATTCAACAGTTCCCACAAGTGAGTTTCGGTTTTATTCGGAATTGAGTCCGCGCAAAAATCTGTAGCAACCATTGGACCGGAAAATGTTACAACTTTCGTACGTTGAAATATTGCTAACTGTATTGCGGTGGCATCTGAATAACCAACTATGATCTTCGGATTATTTTTAATAAGATTATAATCAACAAGATGAAGGATCCTCTGAATTCCGTATCCCCCCCGGGCAAAAAAAACTGCTTTCACGTTCGGATCGACAATCATTTTAGTAAAATCTTCAAGTCGTTCTCTGTCGGTACCCGCAAGATATCCGGTATTTCTTACTGTATATTTCCCAAGTGAAACAGCAAACCCATTATTTTTTAAATATTCGATCCCCTTCTGTAGCTTCTGCATTTGAACCGGACCACTCGGCGCTACAATTCCAATCATATCCCCTTTACGTAAACGAGGCGGTTTAATTATCATAATCAGAGAATTGATTTGATCATAAAATTAAAAATATATTAAAATAAAATCCCTATTCAAAGAAATTTATAGAATAGATGATGTTGCTGAAATTAAGGTTTCTATCTCGCAGACTCATCGTGCCATCTTATTCCAAGATAATAAAAAAGGGGCGAATGTTCGTGCCCCATTTTTCAAAGTTCCCATGTAAATTCTGCAGATATTTCAAAAATGATACATCACTTTATTTGTTAATGATCTCAGATATTTCTTGAAATTTTTCCATGGCATTACGAAGTTTATCGCTGACATCTTCTTTTCCTAAACGTTCAAGTTGTGCGTAAAGTCTCATAAGAGATTCCCATGCGATTATATCGGTACTATCAAGTTCAATCACTCGCTCCATAAACGGCAATACTGAATTAATCTCTTCTTCGGAAAGTTGTTCGCCCGAATTGATTTTTTCGACATAACTGTTCCAAACAGAATATGCGACCCGTTTTGCTGTTTCAGGGCTGTTCGGATCAATTTCAATAACAGTAGAAAACATCTTACGTGCGCCGGCTGTATCACCCGTAGCCAACAGCGATTTCCCCAGATTGGATAAAAGGTCGACATTTTCCGGAAATTGTTCCAGGTATTGGTTGTAATATTCTACTGCTTTGCCATGTTTGCCGAGTTTTTCAAATACAAAGTCTAACTGAATAAGAATCATCGGCAGCTCATCTGAATTAGCGTCTACAATTCTTTTATAAAGTTCTAGTGCTTGAGAAAGTAAAGCTGTTTGATTCGATTCATCCTGCTCTACTGCCCTGAGCTTGATGCCTGCCAGATTGTAGAGACTTAAAAAACTGTCCGGATCCTTTTCAAGTACTATAGTAAGATATTTTTCAGCCTCTTCATCGTTCTTGAGTTTTAAATAAGAAGCAGCGAGGAGCTCAAGCGGCTGTGCAAGATCTGTCATCTGACTCGCAGATTTAAATTTTTCAATCCCTTTCTCATATGAAACATTGCTTTGTTCTTCATTAATCGTCAACAATGAATCTCCCGCGGAATGGTAATCATAGCCTTCATTAAACAAGGTAACATAAGCAAAGTTAAGAGCGTTATTGATTTCAAGCATCCGCAGTTGAGCTGACCCGCTGGTTTCCCCTTCTTGGATTTGACGGGTTGTGTCATAATATTTTTTCATGGTTATGAAGTCGCCCGATTCCTGAGCGATACGTCCGAGATAGAAATGAGCGTCGGCATTCAGCGGGTTTTCCTGAAGTGCAAGCATTAATTTTTCTTTTGCAAGATCATAGTCCTCGCTTTCAAAGTCATCAATGCCGGATTTTGTTAATGATGCCGCACACTGTAGAATTAGTGTGCTGAACACTATAAAAAATGCAAACTGAATTGCAACACGTTTCACATCAACCTCCTAAAAATAATTATTCCAGCCAATTCAAAATGTGAGTTTTTTTTGAATAAAACCGAACAATTATACAAAATTTTGACTTTTAAAGCAATACTTATATAATCTACCGTATGCTGATATAATTCATGGATTCATTATAACGCCTAAAAATTATACTTTTCAGTTATATGATGATCGTTCAACCATAAATTATTTGCCTGCATATCTCAAATCACCCCAATCGGTATACGGAGGTTTGAAAACCCCCTTGTCAGTGATAATCGCAGTGGTTAATTCCCACGGAGTTATATCGAATGCGGGGTTTAATGCGGTTACATTATCAGGCGCCGTCAACACACCGTTTAGCTGCTTGACCTCTTTTTCATTCCTTTGTTCAATTGTGATGTCTTTTCCGGATTCAAGATTAAAATCGAACGTAGTATACGGAGCTGCCACGTAAAAGGGAATTCCATGTGCGCTGCAGCAAAGGGCTAACGAGTAGGTGCCGATCTTATTTGCAACGTCTCCGTTCGCAGCAATTCTGTCAGCTCCCACTATAGCAGAATTGATTTTACCCTGTCGAATCACCTCTGCGGCAGCGCCGTCACAAATCAAAGTCACGGGGATTCCCAACTGCCCGCATTCCCAGGTTGTAAGCCGTGCTCCCTGCAGGAGCGGGCGGGTTTCATCTGCATATACATGAATTTTCTTTCCGCTGCAGTGTGCGGTATAAATTATACCCAGAGCTGTTCCGATGCCTGCCGTAACAAGCATTCCCGTATTACAATGTGTGATGATCGTATCGCCGTTACGGATGAGCCGGGAACCATGTTTTCCGATATTCAGACAAAGCTCAATATCTTCATGGTACAAACGGTCCGCTTCCTGCCGCATCATTTGCATGGTATACCGTGAGGTTTGCCCGGCATTTGCCGCCAGGACCGATTTCATCCTTTCAACCGCAAAGAATAAATTTCGTGCTGTGGGACGAGCGGATTCAATCTTTGAAAGCGCTTCTTTCATCCATGTATCGAAGCTGCCGTTATCAATTGCGAGCCCTTCGACCGCAGCGAGAACAGCCGCAAAAGCCGCGGCTATACCGATAGCGGGTGCGCCTCTGATTTTTAGAATTTTTATCGCTTCTACAATTTCCCGGTAATCAGACGTCGTGATATAATCACACGAATGTGGGAGTACCGTCTGGTCAAGGAACGTGAAAGCGTTGTCTGTCCATTCAAGTGATTTAACAGGCTGATTCAATTTTTTCATAGAATCACTATTCCCCGACGATTTGAATGGACACCGACCTGGATCTTGGGCGGTTATCACAATCAATAAAGACAACCTGCTGCCAGGTTCCGAGTAGTAACACGCGGTTGACAAAAGGAATGCTTAACGATGGACCGATTAGTGAAGCACGGAGATGCGAATGTGCATTTCCATCACCCCAGGCAAGATTATGTTGATAATCACGGTTATCAGGTATCAACTCATTGAGCAACCGTTTCAGGTCGGAAATTGCTCCCGATTCGTATTCAATTGATGTTATTGCCGCTGTTGACCCTGATACAAATATCGTAACAGTTCCGCTCTGAACCGGTTTTTCAGAAACTATGGACTGAACCTGGTCGGTAATGTCGATAATGTCATTGTTGCCTTTTGTCGATATAGATATTGTGTCATTCACTACCATCCGGCACTCCATTTTTTATATACATTACTAATTGGAAATTGTTTCTACCACCGGGAACGCTTCCCTCGTACGGCTGAGGGGTTATTCTATCAAAATATGGAAGATTTCTCAGATGTATTATGTATTGTGACAACACTCGGTCATGGTCTTCAGAAATTGTTTTTCCTTTCAAGATGATCTTGCGGGGGGCAAAAACAGATTGGACACTGCCATTCCTGAAAATATTTTCCATCTGCTTTTCCTGAACTGCAATTGAATTGATTATGAGATCATTCGGAATGTAGTGATTGGATAACGCAATTAAAATGTTCTCTATGGAAACATCGTGGACCCGTATATTCAATTGTTCCGCTATAAGATTTTGAAAATTTGCCGCGGCATTCAATTGATCCTGCAGGGCAAAGTATTCGTTTCTGCGAGGCATTCTACTGGTGAGTTCAGCATTGACTGTCACTAATTGAGTTCTATAAGAATTGAAAATACTGTTTACATCGAGTGTTTCATTAATGAGTATTGACAGAATCGCCATAGTGATTACACAAAAACCTGTCAAGATGAGATTTGCTTGTTTTTTGCCTTGATATTGCTGTGGCAGGAGGTTGAGTTTATTTGTTGAATCGAGAGCGAGTCCGACAGAACCTGAAATTGTGTTTCCATCGATCAAGAGTTGATCGACATCAGTAATATCCCTGCCAATTGTCATCTTCTGTAAATATGAAAAGTGATTCACAGGAATGGTGAGCTTTTCTTCCAGAACAGTATGTAAGTTGAGAAGATTTGCTCCTCCTCCTGTAACAAGAATAGATTTAATCGGTGAATCCGGGAAAGTGGACCGGAAATAATCAACACTTCTCTGTATCTCATTCACTAATTTCTCAATAGAATTGTACAACATAATTCCCACCCGGGAAATCGGAAGGCCGTATTCCGTTTCTTTTGTACTGTTTTTGGTAGAAACCCCATGCTCTCTCAGGAGGTTTTCCGCTCTTTTCCTGTTTACATCGATCTCCTGTCCATCTATATTCAATGTTCCCGTAAGAGATTTTATAAAATCACCGGCGCCGCTTTCTAAGGTTCGAATGAGTTTGATATTTCCATTCTCGGCAAATATTAATTGTGATTTTTCACCGCCAATATCGAATATTGCTACACCTTCAGCCATTTCTTGAGGATAAAATTTGGCAAGATTGTGATGTACAGCCACATGAGGCAATGTGATTTTTTGAGGTTCGATCCCGGAATCTCTCAATGCCTGAAGCCATGCTTGTAATTCATCTTCATCGACAATATAGAATCGAAGATGCAATTGAGAGGATTCTGTGGAGTCATTTTTCTCTATAATTTCATATTCAATATGTGGATTTTTCATCGTTTGAGGCACCACTTTTTGAGCACGAAACATAACCGCTTGATGCAGTTCTTTTGGATTCATTGCAGGCATAGTGTCAATTGCAATTACTACAGGAATATTAGAGATGCTGACAAAAACATCTGAAATCGAAAGCAGATCATGAGGAAGTATTTTTTGTAATGCGATTATTGTTTTACTTCTGAATATTTCAAGGGTGTCATCCTTCTTTCGACCAATGTCGCCGATCCTGTACCTATCCAGTATATAGCTCGATTTTTTGCGCCGAAGCTGGACAAATTTCACATAATCGGTACCAATATCAAAACCGATCACGGAGTCGCTGCGGAAAAAAAGTTTTTGAATCTTGTTGACGATATCTGTTATAAAAAAACGCTTTGCCACCCCAAAAGACGCATGAAACGGCTCCAGACCCTTTGTTTTGTCGTTGAGTACGGTAACTGCAGAGCTATTTCAGCGTTGTCTCCACCAGCGGATTCGGTTGTATCGACCAAAGCGCTTCTGACCAAATTGATAAATTCAAAATCCTGGAAGGTATTTAATTCATCTTCCTGTTTCAACTCCTCGAGAATATGGTCTTCTTTGATAACTATAGTCTTTTCCTCGTGATTTTCGAGGAACAAATCAATAGTTTTGCTTTGACTGTTGTCGAACATATGGTTTTTTTAGTATATCTATTGAGTGCGAGAACACATTAAAGAGTATCGTATCATTTGCTTAGAGCTTCCGCCCTCACATCTTTGAGAAAGTCAGAAAATTTCGGGTTTTTTCTCAGGTGACTGATTTCAGGATCTCTGACCATTTGGCTCATTACAAGTTGATTTTCGAAAGTGAAAGCCCGGCGAAGCTGATTTAAACCGTCATCAATTTTATTCAATGAAAAGTAAATACATGCAATATTATACAGCACTTTTTGATTGTCGCTTTCAATGGCATGTGCTTTCTCGTACCATGATAGCGCATCGTTAAAGTTTTTCATCGAATGGTAGATCAAACCGAGTAAATATAACGATTTTGAATAATTATTGTCTATAGATAGAGCTTTTTTACAGCTTTCAATTGCTCGCTGCAATTCTCCGAGTTTATAGTAGCAGATTCCCATGTTAAGATGAAATCTTTTTTCATCGGGAACAAGTTTAAGTCCTTCCTGGTATTCACGCAAACAACCTCGAAAGTTTTTTAACTGATAATAACTGTTTCCAAACCGAAGTCGTTTTATGCCTTCCTCATGGAAATCTTCTTTCGTATAATAAAGGTCAACTTTTTGTATGAGTTCTTCACTTTCAATCCCCTGAGGAATATTTTTAGAAGTCCACTTTAATTTACCGAACCGTTTTGAAGACGGCACCTTAAGGTTAAAAGAATAAGACCACTCTTCGCCCACCTTGAGATAGTGGACTCTTTCTATTATGAGCGTTTTGTACGTGTCTGTCGCGGTTTCCCAAACAATCGGTTCCTTCATGTCTTTTTCGATTATCGAAGCGATAATATAAATATCTTCTATATCCCTCGAGCCGGTGTTCTTGATAGAGCCTGTTATCAGATATTCGTCGCCCTCAAGCGACCAGTCCTCGTCTACTATCTCAATCTTTTTTTCACCTTTCTCCTCTTCAATTACGGATGGAGCTTCGTCAACATCCCGATAGGTAAGTTTTTCAGGAGAACTTTCAACATATTGAACAAATATTCTTGTTTTATACTCTCCGGAAGCGACCTTTTTTTCTATTATGGCGGGTGTTAGATTGTTCTCTTCCAGTATTTTCATAGACGGAAGTAAGCAAGAAAATGAAAATTCCGCCCTTCCGTATGGAGCGAGATTCTCGAACAACTGCTCACCGTGTATATTATATTCATTCTCATCACTCTTTAACGTAATAGTTTCGCCGTATTTGCTCTCTAAAATTCCATGAACGTAAAATTTGTTTATCTTTTTGCCTCCGATATTTTTTATTTGTCCAGAGCACTTGAATTCTTTTAATACCTTATGAGCAGTATGGACAGGCCGCCACTGTGGCCGGACCAGCTTGATGTTCTCTAAAAGTTCGCTTTTTAACCATTCCTGAGTAGTATCATCAAGAATATTTTTATCGTAAATGAGAAATACCTTTTGTCCGAATACATCATTGAGGATTTTATTTTCGAGTGACCTCAATCCGAAATTTCCTAATAGCAATGTATTGCCTGGCGGAAAGGTTATGGAAATCTCGAATTGGAGACTGTTTCCAGGTTTGAGTGGTGGTAGGATCGTATAATCTGCAGCCTTAAATATCGCAAATTTTTTAGTAAGGACCTGATATGGTTTGTTGGTATTTTTGTTGATGAGCGCGGCTATGACAATAGCGTTTTTTATTTCAGATAAACCGGTATTTTTTACTTCTCCCTTTACTGTGTAATCAACTAAGCTGTCGTCAGAAACAGCGCCGCTTTGCCACTCTTCACGGGTGACGGCCAAATTTACAATTTTTTTTAAATATTTCTCGCCCATTTGGAGGAAAAAAAGGCTTTTTAAACTTGTTGAAAATATACAAAGATTGGTTTATATATGCAAGATAATCATACGGTAAAAGATTTTGCCTTGCTGTCGCGCGGTCTCAACTTATTTGTTTGGGTGTGAAAATATAAGCAGGTTTGCTGAAGTGGACATGTCGTGCAAAGAGGGGTTTTTTTGCAAAATAATTTACCAAATTTTACGAGCAGAGCATGAAATTCGTTATATAATGCGGCGTCCGCCGAAACCGATGATTCCAGCATTTTTTTAACAGAATTGTATGGATCATTCTTTTTTAGCAGCCCGATACGATCAAGAATTCTTCTGGTATACGCATCAACAACAAAACTCGGCAATTTCAATGCATAAAGCAGGATGCAATCCGCAGTTTCTTCCCCGATACCATTTACTGAAAGCAACTTAGACCTCAATTTCTCAGGTGTTTCTTTAGACATTAATTCTATCTTATTATTATAAATTATTTTAAAGAATTTAAGAAATGCTTTGATTTTTTTTGCCTTTTGATTGAAGTATCCTGTGGGCTTTATATATAATCCCAATTCATGCTCGGATAATGCTTCAAGATGGTGAGGAGTGAGAAGGTTGTTGCTTTTTAGATTATACATAGCTTTTTCGACGTTGGTCCAGGTGGTATTTTGCGTGAGAATTGCTCCGATGATCACTTCAAACGGCGAATCTGCCGGCCACCAGTTTTGAGGTCCGAACTCTTTATAAAGCAGTGAAAAGAGCTCTTGAGGAGTGATTTTGCCATTAATTTTCATGATTGGTGTACTGTGGATACATTAGTTACCGGACCGATTTGCAACGTTGCGATTTATTTCAAACATAATTACTCCGGAGGCAACAGATGCGTTCAATGACCCGAGCTCAGATGGCAGGGGAATTGTCACTATTTCATCACAGGAGTCACTCACAAGCCTTCTCATGCCTTTTCCTTCAGATCCGATAACAAGGACCAGCGGCGTGTTAAAAGATGCTTCATAAATTGATTTAAAACTCCCGATTCCGCTACCGTAGACCCAGAATCCCTTCTTTTTTAATTGGGCCAGCGCTCGTCCAACGTTAACGACAGCACAGAGAGGTATACGGAAACAGGCGCCTGCCGAAGACGATGCCACAATTCCCGTTATAGGAGACTGCCTTCTCATTTGAAATACTACTCCGTCAAAACCCGCGCCAAGAGCGGACCTGATGATTGCTCCGAAATTTCTCGGATCGGTTATTTCATCAAGCGCAATGAACATTCTTGATTTTTTATTTGATGATAGTTTTAAAAGAGTATCAATTGAAGTGTATACATGTATCCTTTCAAGAAGGGCGCATATTCCACCCGAGCGTGCCCCGCGGGCTAAAAAATCAATTTTTTGCTTGTTCACATAATTGACTTTTATTTCCGGGAAATTATTGCGGATTCTTTCAATGATATCGTTAAAGTCCTTCAGAGATTTGGAGACAAAGACCTTTTGCACCGGATATTGCGTTGAAAGAGCTTCGAAAACAGCATGTTTACCAAAAATGTATTGAGTCATGTTTATTCCAAATTGAGTTGGCCGTAATAGTGATATATTGTGTCTCTTTTGCCGATAATATAAAATGAAGGAGGATGAACAAAAGATGACCGGTTTTACAACCACAGGTATGGCAAGACCTGAAATATTACCGCAAAAATTACCATTTTTCTTTCGAACGCATCATAAGCAGAGTACGCGTACTTTTCCTAAAGGTCTCGTTAACGATTTTTTTGACTTGAGTTCCAAGAATCGTTTGAAATTTATTTTTGAACTCAGCCGTAAAAATGATGATGAGTTTAAAACAATGTCCCGGATTATTGCATCATTATTAAAGAAAGGGATTGTCGGTTACGAATATCTCGATGTCATAAACAAGCCGTATAAATCATTTATAACCACCCGAATCGGAGATCATCGGTTACATGCGCTCGATTATATAAAAGAGGTACCTTACTCATTTAACGCTCTTTGCTGTCTCAAATATAATAGTTAAAATTGATATTTATTCTTATTTCTGCCGTTTCCGACAGAAATTTTTAACTGTTTGAACATTTCGTATGCGATCACGCCGAATGCCGTACCGACATTGAGTGAATGTTTGATACCCAACATCGGTAAACTCACACAAGCATCGCACATATCCAGTGTTGCCTGATCAATTCCGTTAAATTCATTACCGAGTATAATAGCAGATGGAAATGAATAGTCAAATTCTTGAAAATCAATACTTTTCTCGGTTTGTTCGAGTCCGATGACCGGTATCTTATTTTTTTTTAAAATTTTTATACCTTCTGCTGAAGTATCATATTCCATCCACGGGACTGTCTCAACTGCCCCAAGGGCTGCTTTGTCAATTTCCTTTCTCGGAGGCCGTCCTGTGTAGCCGGTGAGAATAATTTGAGAGAATCTCAGTCCATCGGCAGTACGAAATATTGAGCCGACGTTATACAAGCTCCTTACATTTTCAACAATAACATAAAGAGGCAACCTCGGACTTTCTTTGAGCTGACTGAGAGACATCGATTGCTGCTTTAATTCTTCAAAACTATACTTTCTGAATTGCATTCCGGACAATTTATTATATCTCCTGATATGATCTCAACCTGCTTTTTTCCGTTTATTATCGATAGGTGTAAGATAACTCCCGGGAATTAACGAATTGTGTACTGTTTCAGCACTTTTACCCGGCCCCCACGGTTAACCGGCGTTTTAACAAGGCGACTCCCGATAAACCTTCTTTCACCGGTTACAAAAACGGTTTTTTCTGATAATTTCACGTACTTCCCTCTTCCAGTATTTTCATTGTATTATAATGTGTCATAAATTCTTTTTTCCAACTGATGAAATTATCATCGGCAATAGCTTGCCTCGCCTCAGATATAATGCGATGATAAAATGTAATGTTGTGAAGAGAAGCTAGACGAGGCCCAAGAGACTCCCCTGTGTTGAAAAGATGTCTTATATAGGACCGGGTAAACGTTCTGCATGCATAGCAATCACAGGAATGGTCGAGAGGTGACATATCATTCCGGTACTGAGCATTTTTTATTACCACCCGCCCTCCACGGGTAAACGCCCATCCGTTCCTGCCGACCCGTGTTGGAAGAACACAGTCAAACATGTCGATTCCCATTCCGATGCATTCCAGGATGTCTTCAGGTTTACCAACACCCATGAGATACCTTGGTTTTTCTTCGGGAAGCAGACCGGCGCTGTATGCTGCGAATTCAAACAGAAGATCTTTAGGTTCTCCGACCGAGAGCCCGCCAATCGCGTATCCTGAAAAATCCATATCGGTTATCTCTTCGACTGATAATTTTCTAAGGTCTTTAAAGAATCCACCCTGAATGATACCGAAAAGTGACTGACTATAATCGTAGCAATCTTTTATTTCTGCCATTGCCTTCTTACTTTCAAGCGCCCATCTGATTGTTGTACGGTTTGCCGATTGCGCATCTTTTTTTTCTGCAGGATACTCGATCGGAATATCGAGCGGCATAATTATATCCGCACCAATTTTCTTTTGTATCTCAATTATTTTTTCAGGTGTAAAAAAGTGGTGGGAGCCGTCCAGGTGAGATTGAAAGCGTACTCCTTCTTCAGAAACTTTGTTAAGATCGGAAAGGCTGAATACCTGATAACCTCCGCTGTCGGTCAGAATGGGTCCCTTCCATTGAGAAAACAGGTGAGCACCGCCGGAGTTTTTTAGAATATCGGGACCGGGCCGCAGGTAAAGATGATACGTATTATTGAGAATGATTTTAGATCCGGTTGTTTCCAATTCATCCGGGGCGAGGGTTTTGACACTCCCCTGTGTTCCAACCGGCATAAATACAGGAGTTTCAAAAGTGCCGTGGTCTGTCGATAATGTACCGGTCCGGGCTTTTGAACCGGAACATTGATAATCTATTTTAAATTCCAAAGTAAACTCTGAATGCATTCAATACAATTATCTGGTTTCATACCCCACTGTAATAGAGAGAACGAATAAGTATAAAAACCATTTGTAAGAATTTCAATCATTTATTGATTCAGGTGAGTAGTTTCCGGTCAATTCCGGGTATACAATAATTATGCCCATAAAAAAAGGCGGTTTTTAGCCGCCTTAGTATGATTTTCATTGAATTTATTTTTCGGTTTACCAATCTCCTGCGAGAGAAAGGTAATATTTTGGTTTACCTGTACCATCTAGATCATATTTCCATGCGACGGCAAACCGAGCATAAAATCCTAACAAGCCAATATTCATTCCCGTACCAAAGCCGGATCTCATATCCTTGAATACACTGGTGCTGCCTGAAAAACCCTGGACTTTTTCGGTTGCGTTAAAATCACTGTTGTTCCAGGCCGCACCGACATCAGCAAATAATAATCCCGATAAATTTTGCATATAGAGTGGAAGGGGCCATCCTAATAGCAACGCCTGTATGAATGGAAAACGGAGTTCGGCATTTATAATTGAAAACCTGTTGCCAATTAATTCATAATAATCAGATCCATGAAGGGGGCCTATCCAATGTGAAAAGAAAACATCGTCAAAATCCGATCGTATTCGGCCACCACTGAATTTTCTGTTGATCCAGTTAGGAACCCCACCAAGAAAAAACGTCTCAGGCGTATCGCCTTCACTCAATCCTGCGGAAGCCCGTAAAGCGAAGGAAACATCACGGCTCAACCTGAAATATTTTCTGACATCGCCGATTGCTGTGAAAAATTCAAGTCTATTATTTGGACTTCCTATAGGAGGATTATATGATAAAAATAAATTGGACCTGGCTCCATCTATAGGACCTACAATATACCACTGAGAAGTGTCACGAGAAATATTGAGCGACGATCTGTAAGCAGTGATGCTCCTATTAAATTCAGTATAAAAGGGACTGAGAAAATCCTGTTTCACCTGCTGTATCGCAACGGAAAAATCAACTCTCGAAAATTTATTGAACGGTCTTGATGCAGAAAAATTGAGCCCGAAGTTTCGCAGGCGTATACCCACCAGTTCTGTAAAATTTCCATCAGAAACAAGCTGAGTGAAAAAGTTTGCCTGATTATACATCCCTATAGCATAATTTGTTCTTCTGGGAAGATATATGTACGACAACTGATAACTGCTGTTTCTTAAATCGAAAAAGAGGTCGGTCGCTAATTGAATCACATGATTTCCCAGCATATCGGAGAATTGAAAAATGCTTGACCCCTGGACACCAAAAAATGTATCGTATGCATAATTCCCGTAAACGATATCAGGTGAAAATGTAATTTTATAATCGTTGATATTAAACTCGCCGTTTGCCGATTTGTAATTGGATATATCATCACCTATTGTCTCTTTAAGTTCAATATCCCCATCTAATACATTTCTGATATCATCGTCAAATACATACTGACTCAGGTCCTGCTTTTCCTCTATTTCAAATTCAGTATCGTCCATGTTAGCGAGAAACGGTTTATCCTGTTCTTCTTTTTCAGCAAGCTGGGTGAAAAATACCGTTTTCTTCATATTTTCCGCAAGAGATTCTTTTTCAAGTGGGTTTTTAAGCATAAAAATATCCCACCCGTTGTTGTTATATGCAGACAAAACCAATTTTCTTCCATCCGGTGATAATGAGAGCTGATAAACACCTGTTAAAGTATTGGTGATTGGGTAGGAATCACGCGTCTCAAGATTATAAATGTAAACGTTTGCAATGCCACTTGCTTCCGAAATATACAGAAATTGTTTTCCATCAGGACCCCAAACCGGAGAACCATCGTCGTATGGATCGAACGTGAGCCGCTCAATATTTGACCCGTCAGCATTCATCATGTAAATATCTGTTCCCTGATAATCATGGGCATACATTGAATTTATTGGATAAATATCGCTTGATTGTCCGTTGATATTATTTTGCACGCCGTCATCAACGCTTCCTAAAACGATTCCTCCGCCATTACTGTATCCGCTATAAGTGGTACTTCCACCGGCGTTGTTGTTATCGTTGTCAATATATTCTTCTACGTTGTTTTTCCTGTCGGAAACAAACAGAATTTTCGAACCGTCCGGAGACCAATTGGGGGAACCGTCCGAGAAATAATCCTTCGTAATCTGACGTAAATTTCCATTTTCTACATTGTAGGCATATATGTCGGCTGCCCCGTGCAATGTTCCCTGAAAAGCAATCTCTTTTCCATCGGGAGACCATGCAGCGTCAAAGACACCATCAAGATCGAACTTGAACTGTGTGAAATCTCTTTTTCTTATATTTATGATAGTCAATGCATCCTGGTCACCCGCCTTAACTGACAGTGCGAGGTTTTTACCGTCTGGGGACCAGCTGATTCCCGGAGATAGCCAATGCAATTCCTCCAATGCAGCAGATTTTTGGCCGCCGACAAGTTTTTTAATGATTTTTCCATCTATTGCTGACATAAGATAGATATCGGCATAGCCGTTGACATTTGTCATATAGGCGATTTCATTCCCGTTCGGCGATAGAGCCGGACTGAGATTCATTGAGTTTCTGAGTTTTATATGATCTGTCATACGTGTTGAAAATTCCTCCGGATTTAATCTGTCACTTATATCCGGCCAGTATTTTCTTTTCATGGCAAGGTCCCATTCATCAATCAATTTTTCAAATTCCATGCCGAGCGATGATTTGAAACCGCGGTCAAGACTTTTTGTTATGTTTACCCTTCGTACAACGTCGACTACTTTTTCCCGCCCATATTTATCTTCAATATATCTGAAAATAGACTGACCCTGAGGATAGGGACTCATATAGGTTTGAAGGTAATCGTGAATTGTACCGTCCCGAACTATCATATCGGCACGAGTGTCCCATCCGACCGAAAGGTATTCCGCCAACCCTTCTGCGAACCAGAGTGGTAGCCGAAGCTGTATCCCACTCGATATCAGATTTTGAATCGACCCACCGTAGATCATGTCATTAACAAATGCGTGGATTAACTCGTGATGCAGAACATGGCGGAATTGGGAATAGGAGCCTTCGTATGGCAAAAATATACGGTTCTTGAATAATTCGGTTACCCCCCCTATTCCTTCTGTTAAAAATTGATTAATAACATTTGTTTGTTGAAAATCATTGTGGGCGTTATACAGTAATACCGGAATTTTCTTTTTGATGGTATAGTCAAATTCGTCTTGTAATTTGTTCAATTCTTCTTCCATCACTTCCGCACCGAATTCTGCCAGATATTTCCCCCCATCGTAGAAAAAAATGTGGAAGTGGGGTGTTTCAAAACGTTTCCATTTTAAATCTTTATACTGAACTTTATTTTGACCGAATATTTGAGCATATGCCGATACCGGAATAAAAAACAGTATCGTGGAGAATACTATAAGCCTCTGAATATATTTAATCATTTGTTCCTCCTGTCTATCTCAATAATAAAAACTGTATTCCCCAATCAAAAGTTCCTGTTATATATATGTACAGCTTTTATAAGTCTCTTTACTATTTTCGTCAATATTTGAAATAATTGTAATATTTTTGTTAATATTTACATCTTTTTTTTAAAGTCTTCTACTTTCTATGACGATAAAAATAGTGAAGCCTGAATAAATATGGTCATCACTACAGGGAGGTAGATTAAAATGTCCAGTGATTCCGTCAGGCAATTAAGCAACTCATTTCCGAACTTGACGAATACGCATATTCGATTTGTCGTTCAGGATAATTTAAGAACCGAAGTCGTGAATTCCGAAAATAACGAGGTGATCCGGGACATTCCGAGAAAATTGTCATCAAATATTTATTTGAGCATTTATGCATAACACATGCGTAAGTAGTGTCGAGTTCTATAGTATATCATACAGTTTTATGTTGAAATTATTCCAAAAGGTTATATATATAATCCTGTTTTGGTTTTCAAACAGGATTTTTTTATTATTTATCCATCCCTCACTATGCTTTTAGCGCCATTCTTCATGGTATCCCGGTTTATATTTTATTAAGATTGCAATGAATTACAAAATCAGGCACATAGACATGATATAAACCGGAAATTATCTCAAGACACTATCTTGTGAAGTTTATTTCTCATGGCTGCTTTTTCATCAGGTTTAAAAAATCCGGAAATCATTAAAATGAATGGATAGGCGCCAAGTATGATAAGTTTCAGTAAGAGATTATATTCATTGAAAAAATTCACATAGAGGACAAAGAACGCTCCGATAATAATGACAAGATGCAGCAATCTCCCATATTCGTATTGAATGGTAAATAATTTTCTGGAAACCAGCAGGAGCAATAAAGCCATACATGCATAAGCTGTAACTGTTGCCACGGCTGCACCCATCATGTTATAACGGGGTATAAGATAATAATTTAACACAATATTTATTGAAGCTGAAATGCCAGTTATAGCAGCGAGATAGAGCGATTTCTTCTTGACATATATACCGACAACAAAATTTACGTATATGCCGTAGAAAATGTATGCCGCCATGACCACTGGTACTATCGACATTCCGTCCCAATATTCCCGGCGGATTAAGTTACCGCCTATAATCGGCACTTCAATGGCAATGATATCCTGTATGAAGAACACAATGAATATGTAGAGCCATCCGGCGATCATTACAAAATATGTCAAGACCCGCGCAAAGATGTCTTTTGCACCTTCGTTTTCAGTTATCGAAAGGAAGAACGGATGCCACGCAAACCTGAATGCGGCAACGGCTACTGCCATTGACATCGCCATTTTATATCCCGCTCCATATATGCCTGCAGCGGACTCACCGAGCATTCTCTCGATAAAGAACCTGTCTATCAGGTCCATACTTATTATTGAGACTCCCGGAATTATATACGGTAATCCAAATTTCAGTAGTTCCTTATATACTTTTTTTGAAACCGCAAGAGTAATTCTCGTGATAATTATCGGTGAAACCAATGCAAATGTTGCTATAGAAGCAAGCAAGTTTGCAATAAATATTCCCTCTACCCCCCGCTGCACTACAAAGTATATGTTAAGACCAA
The DNA here is from genome assembly GCA_965240425.1 of bacterium. Classification (GTDB taxonomy): domain Bacteria; phylum SM23-31; class SM23-31; order SM23-31; family SM23-31; genus CBDFMG01. The sequence goes on along the minus strand of OZ251221.1, from coordinate 2,928,435 downwards.
TTGTTAAAAGTATATTGATAAGTTTTAATACCATAAATTTGAGCGATCTCTCCTCTGCTCTCAGTGTGAGAAATGGTAAAATCGCAAGAGAATCAAAAAAAAGTATCCCCGAAGTATATTTTAAAATATGACCATATTCGGAAGTCTCAAAACAGAGCCGGGAAATTTGATCGGAATATAGATAGATACAGGTACTCAATACGATTGAAGCAGCACAAATGGAGAACAATGCAGTACTAAACACGTTTTTTTTAGTTACTCCTGTCGCACGCAGTAAATAGAATCGGAGAAACGCGGTGTCAATCCCATGCAAATAGAGAACATTGACAAAACCGATGAAGGCGAATATGATTATGGCAACACCGTACTCTGCCGTTGATTCTAAAATTCTGGTATGGATTGGCAGCAGGATGAAAGATAACGATCGTGACAGGATATTGGTAATACCATAGACGGAGATATGCGTGGACAGCCGCTTTATTTCGGCAAACATTGAAATGTGATTTGGGATAGTATGTCCAAACTTGGCAATTTTTGGAAATTAAAGTATATATATGCAGGTAAAAATGCAAGAGGAAAGTCAGAAGGGAATGTCGACGGTAATCAATTGTACTTTGAAAAAGCAAGATGCTAAAAATCAAAGGTCTTGTTCTTGTGCATCTCTGTTAAATCATGGTGGTGCCATTCTTCTTCACTAATTAAGGCTCCTATGATTTTTTTACCCTCATCAGATTTTATTTTCTTCAGAATGTGTTTGTAGAGTTTAAGAGCGTTTTTTTCGGTCTTCATACCGAGCTTTATAGCTGATAAAGGATGAAGATTTTCGATCTCCTTATCCGTAATATTCGGGAGGATATCATCTTGAGATATTTCATTAACAAGTTCAGCCGTTTCTGCTTCAACAGAGATATTTATTATCGATTCATTTTCGGAATCTCTTAACTTTTTGAATGTTTCTTCATGCAGCCGCTCGTCTTCTGCGAAACTTTTAAAAATCTTTCTTGCGCCCTTATTTTTCGTCAATCGAGCAAGCCGCTCATAATACATCGCTCCTTCACGCTCAAGATTTGTGGCAATATCAATTACATCTTTTAATAATAAACTCATTTATCGGAATCTCCTCTGTGTTCCGAACAAAAGTAACATGTTATATAATCTACAAATTAACATTGAAAGTCCGCAATATAAAATTTACAAAACCACCGACTAAAAAGGCAAACGGAAAAATAAAAGCTACAATTCTGATCGCTACACCGAGGCTTAATTCTTTTACTATTATAAATACATTCGCAATGCACGGTACAAACAATGTGATTGTGACCATGGAGATCAAGATTTGGTTTGCATTCAGCAGGCCGTTGTTTGATGCGTCGAGCAAATATACGGCCCCATAATCGCGGCGCAAAAACCCTATTAAAAATGCTTCCGTTGCTTGAACCGGCAGCCCTAAAAATCTGACTACGAACGGCTCACAGAAATTGCGGATAGCAATTAATGCATTCGTTTTCTCAAGAATAAACAGCAAAACCGTACCGAGAATAAAAAGAGGAATAACCTCTTTGAGGTACCATTCCATCCTTGCAGCGGTCTTGATAACAATATTGCCTAATTGAGGCATTCGTAAAGGTGGCAATTCGAGAATGAAGGCCGAAGATTCACCCGGGATCACTTTTGATGCGAGAAAACCGACAAGCACCAGTACACCGACCACTATGCCTGCCCAGATCATTGTCGCCCCAAAAGATACACTGCTCATCATTGCAAGAAGAACCCCAAGCTGCGCAGAACACGGGATACCAAGAGCCAGTAAAACCGTTACAATAATTTTTTCCTTCCTGCTTTCCATGATTCGAGCGGTCATGGTTGCCATTGTGTCACACCCTAATCCCAAAACCATAGGAAGAATAGCTTTTCCGTTCAACCCTATAAATTTAAATATTTTGTTGAGCATAACTGCAAGACGCGGCAGATACCCTGAATCTTCAAGTATACTGAATAATATAAAAAATGTCCCGACAATAGGCAAGACGATGGCAAAACCATAGGAAAGGGCCATGGTAATGACGCCGTACTGACCTACAAAAAAATCGTGAATAAATCGGAATATACTTTGAAAAAAAGTAAAGGAACTACCATCCGCTATTGTGTATGCAGGCACAAGGGTCTCCTTTGTCAGTTCAAGACCGGTAGCAATGTCTTGTGCCGCACTTATAGGAATGGTAAATATCCATGACAAGGTTTTGACACTATGTACATGTTGAAAGGGGAAAATATAGTCAAAAACACGTATGGCGGCAGGATTGATGTATTGGCCGAATAAACCTGTTTCGAAAAAATCTACGATCGTTCCGGCTCCGAGCAGTCCGACAAACCAGTACATTGTGTAAAGAACAACCAATACGCAACCGATTCCCCAGAGCGGATGCATTACCCAATTGCCGAAATCAATGGATATAGGTTTTTTTGAGACTTTTTCGGAACTGTATACCTTTTTAAGTATCGTGTCGACATATGTTAACCGCGTTTCGGCAATTTTGGTTTGAAGCGGAACATTAGAAGATTTTTGAGCAGTATTAATTATACCATTCAAATCATCAATAGTACCATTTTCGACCCTATCATTCAGCCATTGAGTAAGGGTCGTATCGCTTGAGAGGAGCATGAGTGCCAATGAACGCTTTGCTATCGGCAGATCCGGCAGGAGTTTTTCGATTTGCCAGATACTTTCTTCAACGTAATCGGGATACTGTATGTTTAGTATCGGAATTCTGGCATTTTCGATATTGTTTTTAACTTTTAAAAGGCCTTTATGTTGAATGGCCGTGGTTGAAATTACAGGAATGCCCACTATTTCTTCAAGCTGTTCACTGTCTATAATTATACCTCGTGATTGCGCCTCATCAGCCATGTTAAGCTGCAAAAGGCACTTTACTTCCATTTCAGCCAATTGAAGCGTCACGTAGAGACTTCGCTTCAAGTTCTTTAAATCAGCGATTTGTAAAACGGAATCATACTTACCGGAAAGCAATACATCTCTCGTTACCCGTTCATCTTCCGATTGCGGGATAAAACTATTTGTTCCCGGAGTATCCGTTACAGAAAATGTCTGGTTATTTAACTGCATTTTGCCATGACACAGCGCGACTGTTGTCCCGGGATAATTGGCAACTGTTACGTATTTTCCGGTTAAAAATCCAAATACAACACTTTTACCTACATTTGGATTACCAACGAGCACAATGGAAGGTGTCTTTTCAGACAAATGAATGTCTGTGGAAACGGGGGTTAAAGCTGGCTTCATGGATTCCTGATGTTCCAATCAATACGTTATTCAGTACATATATTATTATATGCGTATAATATTATATTTACTAATATAATAAGTTTTTTTCTAAAACTCAATAAAATAATGTCTCAGGAAAAACAGTAAGGAGGGCCGGTGTGATCAGTCACCGGAAGTAATTGCATCAGAAGCCTTCATCATCAAACTTCTGCATAAGATTTTTCAGTTTTCCCACAGTGAAATCTCTTTTTGTTTTGAGAGATTCATTTTCCTTTTCAAGAAGTATAATACGTTTACGAAGTGCGGCGACTTCATTGTGATAAAAATGAATTTTGCCGATAAGATATGTTAAGTGCTCATCGGTCATGCTCAGGCGTTTTAAAATTGTATCGAGCGATCTATTCATGATTTGATTTTGTAACTGCGCTATTAAAAATCATTATTCCTTCATCCCTTCCCATTCATCAATAGGCATATCCCGGGCCAATTTCAATCCGCCTATTGCGCCGGCAAATATAGGGTCTTCGACGCGCCGTACTTTAATCTTTCCTATATCGGAAAGTTCATTCTCGAGCTCAGATTCAAGACCCTGTAATTTACTTCCACAGCCCGCTAACATAATGTTTTCACGTAGAGAATCCTGATACTCAAGATCGAAGTTCGTAATCAAGTCTCTAACATTTTTACACATGTCGGAAATGATCGACCGGCATGATTCCTGTAGTTCATTTGTAATGTCATAATTTACCGCTTTGCCACTGACAAGAAAATCTGTTGTAACATTGTGAGATTTTTTGCCCACAAACCCATGTTGCTCTTTGATCTGTTTCAAGTTATACGGCGATATTTGAGCATTGGGTATTCGGGCCTTGAGCAATTCGTAGAACATTTTATCAATGTGATTTCCGGATTTATAGAGTGTCCGTTCATCCGCTTCTTCCGGAATGGAACCGTGCATTCTACAGATATCGAGAATACCTGCGCCTATATCAATTACAAGGCCAAATCCGTACATACCCATTCCATAAAAAACGAGAAATGGCTCCGAAACGACAAGGACAGCGTCGACAAGGTCCTTCAGCGATTTCACTATAGCTTGTTTGTCTTCCTTGGATGCCTTTGACGGCGCTCCCACTATAGCGTAAATTCTTTGCTTTTCAGATTTGCCGGCAAGAGAAATAAGATGATGTATAAAACCGTTTACCGCTTCTTTTTGCTGAGTGTAATTCTTATGATTTCGCTGGAGCGATATGACTCCTTTTTCCAGGGGATGATAAAGGTCCAATGACATGCGGTTTCTGTAGCATTCATCTCCGAACACAATCGGTTTTCTCAATAGCCTAAATGACACAAGATCTTTGGGATATCCAACAACACTTGACACATTGAACAATTTCTCTGTGCTCGTTGCAATCGCACTTTGAGATGTGCCAAGATCGATGCCGACAAAAATATCTTTAGTGGATTGAAATTGCCGAACATTTTTATCAACTATCTCATTTTCCGGATGTACCATAAACTCCCTCTCTTAATAATATCGTTAGAATCTGGTACCCCTGGCAGGATTTGAACCTGCGGCCAAAGGTTTAGGAAACCTCTGCTCTTTCCTGGCTGAGCTACAGGGGCTTGGATTGATGGCATTTAATTAGAAGGAATAAAACATTTTAACCGAATAGATAAATAAAAAGGTACTACACAATATATTTAAAAATACTTTTTTTCCAAATATATTTTATACTTAGAAATATTGTTTGAAGCGGATAATTGTGTTTTCACGAAGTGGTTTCGGATTAATAGTGAGGCTGTAACATGAATGAAACAGGGAATTGCAATTCTTGTTTTCAACTCATTAATTGTATTAAAGTATTTATTGCACGTTGCTTACTTTATTATAAAAATAGGATAATTTTACCGGTGACAGTCAGTCCCTCTCTTCCTGAATCCACAGTGAAAATCTTATGCGAAGTTTAATCAAATAAACTTATCGGTACCATCAGGATGTCTACGTCTCCTATTAAAAGAATGTTAAATAATATTACTCATATACAAACAATGAATTTATAAAATGTAATTTATTACTGTGAGTGGTTATTAATGATCATCAAATATTCGTATTCCAGAGCATATGCAATTGAATTTATAATATTTTTGATCAATACGGGGTTCAAATTTATTAAATCATATTATTTTATTGTTGTCGGAGAGCTAATCATACTTTTCCAATATAAGATTACATAGAATCTTGAAATGAAAAAAATAATATTCCTAATGAAAGTGGAGGATAGTGGTAAAATAACTGCGGTTTTATTCTGTTTTTGAAAGAAAAATCATTATCCATATTTATTTTTGAGGACGTCGTAATTAAACAAAGTCAGGGATCCATGATCTCTCTTAATGATTCCCTCTTCTTCAAAAGCATTCATAACACGTGAAATTGTTTCCCGCGACGTACCAGCCATATTTGCTAAATCACGCTGATGACCTTGCCCCCAAAAGTTGATCCAGATAGTATATGAGTACAGGGATTAGATTGAAAAGAAAGGAGCAAGATCAATGGCACGTAGAATTCACACATCAGCACAAATTATCCACAAGCTTCGAGAGGCAGAAGTACTGCTCGCTCAAGGTCAGTCGGTTCAACAAGCTGCTCGCCAGATTGAGGTTACAGAGCAGACCTATTATCGTTGGCGAAAGGAGTATGGTGGTCTTCGGGTGCATCAGGCGAAACGATTTAAAGCGTTAGAGAGAGAGACTATCCGCCTGAAACGCCTGGTTGCCGAGAAAGAGTTGGATATTCAAATCCTCAATGAGACTCTGGCGGTTGATGCAAAAAACTTCTGAGCCCGGCGAAGCGACGGGAGGTGGTGCAGCATCTTTGCACGACTCTCGAGATCTCGCAGCGCCGGGCCTGTACCGTGTTGGGAGTACCGCGCAGCACTCATCAATATCGCCCGATTTCTCCTTCTGATGAAGCCGGTGTTAGTGCAACGTATGGTCTGAGTTGGCCACGCAGTATGGTCGGTATGGTTATCGACGAATTACCGCACTGTTACAGCAAGAAGGCTGCAAGGTCAATCATAAGAGAGTGGAGCGTTTGTGGCGTCGAGAAGGATTAAAAGTTCCCCGGAGGCAACCGAAGCGCAAACGGTTATGGCTCAATGACGGTTCGTGTATTCGGCTGCGACCTGCGTACCGGGATCATGTCTGGAGTTATGACTGCATGCAAGCACGAACCCGAGAGGGAAGGAGCTATCGTTTGTTAACAATATTAGATGAATACAGTCGGGAGTGTCAGGCAATTGTGGCAGGCAGGAGGCTGACTCACAATGACGTCATAGAACATCTTGCAACACTGTTCGTGCAGCGAGGAGTTCCGGTTCACCTGAGAAGTGATAATGGCACAGAGTTCACTGCTCAAGCGGTCCGGACATGGCTCATGCGCCTGGGAGTAAAAACATTGTATATTGAACCAGGCAGTCCATGGGAGAACGGGTATAGTGAGTCGTTCAATGGCAAACTGCGTGATGAAGTGCTCAACCGGGAAATCTTCAATACAGTACACGAAGCAAAAGTGCTTGTGGAACGCTGGCGAAATGAGTAAAATCATAAGAGACCGCATAGTGCCCTTGGATACCGGCCACCCGCCCCCGAGGCAGTTATACCACCGGATGCGGTCTCAAGGCCAATGGATAATACAACAATGAATATATCGATGAATTGACTAACTTAAATAATGACCCAAACATTAGGGGCAGGTCATGGTCCGATTCAACAATAATTTCATCAAGATTGATATGGATCACCTGTGCCAGTATCGTACCATTTGTACCTTGAGACCATGGAGCAGGATAGCCGATGATTGGCATATACTGCGGAGCCATCATGTGGATTGATGTGTATTCATTTTCCCAACCAACCCCAAATTCAAACGGCTCCAATCTTGCGTTCGAAAGACCATAATCATCAAGCTTTTCTTTCACCCATTTTGAAGCAGCAATATATCCTGATGATTTCGAGTTCCGGGGACCATATACGTCGGTTATCCAACTGACATTTTCCATAACTTCAGAACGCTCAAACGCTTCTTCCATAATATCCTGCACAATATCCCAGTAGACCGGTTCCTGTGCAGATGCGGAAGATAGTACAGTGAATACCAAGAATAGACTTGTTATAAAATTATAGTGAGCTTTCATTGTATAACTCCTTATTAAGTATACGTCATCAGAATATTTCGGATTCATAGTGGTGAATAGAAAGGTATGTAATTTGTTTTTATAATTTCAATCTCCTCCCGGGCTGTACGATTTGCGAAGCTTTAGTGAATGAGAATAAGCTCCTTTTGCGGTGGAGATAAATATTCGACTCCACTTTCGGTGGCAATCGCCTGCTCATGATCCAAAAATAATAAATATTGGTCTTCGAGTTCGTTGGATGTAGGCGACGGCATATAGAAAAAATTTTCCATGACAAAGTGGTGATTGGGTGGGAGTGGTATATCATATTTCCAATCCGGACCATAAGAACCAATCCTGGGGCCACGCATTTCCTGGTACTTCCTTTCACGCGCTCCTTTTCCCATGCCATGAGCGTCGATACTAAGCAGAGTTTTTTCAGGATCAAAACCTGTGGCATAAACGGGGAAATTGTTCTTTGGCTGAACCATATGTAATTGGGGATCCACAACAATAATCCCTTCATCATCAAATTTCTGCTTGTAGTTTTGCATTATTTCACGAGCGGTAAGTCCCGCCTTGATAGTTTCTGCTAGAATCTTATCGATTTTCAGATATTCTGCCCAGAGTTTTTCGATTTCCGGAGGCGGTTCAGTCTCTCCTTCACGGAGCACATAGGCATACATTCCCTGGCTTGGTGATGCAACAATGTCGCCTCTCTGGATCACACTGTTTGCATAGCCTGGACTCCATCCCCTTTGTGATATTCCAGTGCTTCTCCGACTAAAGTGGGTTGTTACCGCATCGCGATTTTTTGTTACACCCGGCACGATTTCAGCAAATACTTTATTTACACGTTCAACTTCGTCCTTACGCATCTTCTTTAGTAGTTGAATTTCACTCGGCACCGGACTTATAATATAATCAACCATCACATATTCAGACGAGACCAGCCTGTTGGCATATTTATCACCGAGCTCTTCAGCCAATAGGAGGTAGTCTGTATGCGAAATGCCGTCTTTTGCTCCTCTATTATATTGATTGAAGTTTTGAGTCGGCCACGATCCCAGATCCTGTATGTAATTTACAGCAATGCGTTTGGGGTCACGTTCTTCAACAAATTCTCGGAGGCCCTTAAATCTATAATCATGTTCTGTCATCGGGCTTGACACTGGTTCCGCCACAAAAACTGGGTCGCCTATTATATCGTAGGCTCCATATTCTTCAATTAAATTACTTTCATCCACTCCCCTTTGACGCTGTGTAGCTCCCCAACGACGTCCGAGAACAGCACGTTCGATCCTGTCGCCGCTACGGTCCGTGAAGATGAAAACTCCGGAGGTGCTGCCCAGTTCTTCTGCACCAAAGGGATCAGAAATTGCCACTCTCATCACATGAATCCACATGTCGATATTGTTATCCCTCATGGCTTGGGGCAGAACGAGGTCAAACTTTTCCCGGCGAATCTGATTATTCAATTCCACTGGAATCGGGTCTCCATAATACTGAGCCTGCACATTGGCAATAGGCGCTGTAAACATCACAGTAATTAAAAATACAAATACTTGAGCTCTCATGACTTGCTCCTCTAATGATTTTTTGTAATAAATGTTACGTTAACCATATAACTTTTACAAGTATTATATACTCCCCCACCAAATAATCCATCATCCCAATTAACCAGTAAACATAATTATCCATTTAGATTTCACAAGCACAAATCCTGCCCTCTATTTAGGTCCGATTTCTGATAACCTACGCATAATAATATACACTTAGCTCTGTGAGGGATACAAATTTACAGAAATATTTTTGTAATTTTGTAGACATTTGCCCCACATTTAAGTTACACACACCCCCATTTCCACCTGTGTTTATCCCAGGGAATATGGATGTTTAGGGAGAAGTGTATCAAAGTGATACATTAATTGTGTTGCGTTAAGTTACATATTGATAGGTGGTTAGTGGCAAATGAGGAATGGGGTTAAGATTGGATTACGGATTGTTGGATGCAAATCTGTCTATTATGTTCTTACGAAAAACAATCTACATAATTTACATTTTAGGGTAATATTAATCATAGTTGATAATTTCAGTATTCATCATTTTGACCAAACTGTATATCCTTTTTTTCGCAATTTATCCGTAAGTCACCTCTCCAGACAACTCTTCACATGCATAGACGTAGACAACAATTAAAATTTTATCTGCCTGTGAGGACGATTTGAAACGAATAGATAGAATAGTGCGGGAATTACAAACGAAAAAGGACTGACTCATCAAGAACCAGTCCTTTAATCGTTTCTGGAATTAACGTTCCACGAAAGGATACTAACCCTCTATGAAACAAATCGCCCGAATTGCTATAAACTAAAAATGAGGTTGTTATGCCATTATTGTACAACCAACGCCTCGAACATGGGATCTGCGTTGCTTACAGCTTTAACCATCTGATTTTCGTTCACTTTTTCTTTGTCATAAGATATGACTGCGGTACCTTCTTCTAAACTTACTTCTGCTTTTGAGATTCCGTCCAACCCTTCCAGGGCTGTTCGCACATTGCTTACTCAGCCAAATCATGTCATGCCAGACACTTGAAGTGTCACGGTTGTTAATCCCTCTTCGAAAACAGCTGATTCCGTTTCTTGATTGCCTTGGCTGCAAGCACTAAAAAACGCAAAACAGCCAAATATGATAATTAAACTCTTATATTGCATAGACGGCTCCTTTACATTTCAAAGGTATAGGTCGTCAGAACACGTTTGACAGTATTAGTTAATAAGGTAAGAGATACTTTTAGTTTTCCAAGTCTTTTTTTACCACAGAGCTGTACGTTTACCCACCAAATAAACACAGTCCACTGATTCCAGAAATTTTTCAGATATTTTCACGAGGGGTTATAGCTCTATACCAGGATTCCCAAATATAAATGGTACGTCGGCTATTCTCACAAATGTAAATTTAAATGAAATTGTATCAAGTAGACATAGAATTTTTACTACATTTGGATCTGTTGTGATATGAAAAGTTATTGCAGTCAAAGTGAAGATGTGTGGGGAATAGTGTGGGGGGCAAGATGCCGTGAAGATAAAAAAGGACTCAAGCATCACACCTAAGTCCTTAATTTACAAGTAGTAGCGGGGGCAGGATTTGAACCTGCGACCTTTGGGTTATGAGCCCAACGAGCTACCAGACTGCTCCACCCCGCAGTATACATGAAAAGATACTAACTTTTGGGAAAATTTCAAGTTGTTTTTTGGAAGAATGCTGGAATCTTTTAATTCATAATTTCAAGTTCATGTGTCATTTATCAATTTTATTGGACAAGAAAGTTCCACGTTCGTACGGCGGTATTGCCCATTCTGTCCCGGGCCGTAAACTCTACCGTATGCATTCCTGCATTCAAGGCTGATCCCGGTACAAAAAATATTTTCCTAAGAATCGGGTCCCATTCCGCAATGACTTTGGCCCCGTCGACTAACATTTCAATATCCTCTTCTCCTTCAATACCGGACATTTCATCTTCGAACCATGCCGATATTTCGGGATTTTTTGATACGATTCTCGATTCATGACGAGGTGAGACACGCCAAATGTCCGGAGGAATGGTATCGCGGATCAATGCAATCGTTTCAAGGCTGCTTAAATTTGTACTGACCGACCTGTTCACGGTATCAATAGTCTGGCCGATAAAGTGCCATCTGCCGTCGCCGCTCTGTGCGTAGATTGCAAGTTTTTCCGGTTGAACTTCCGTACCGGGATAGTTTAGCGTGACACGGGCATTCGACTTCAAAAATATTTCTTTCGGTTCCAGCCGAATTACGGCGCTTTCTATTTCATATGTACCGTACGCGAGAGAATCTCCCCCGAACGAACTTCTCAGCCAGATGTCGCTGTAAAGCCCGTCTTCAGGAAAAGTTATGGTAGCCGCATTTGAAATCATTCTAAATTCCAAACCATTTTGCGGAATTCTGTATATCTCTACCGGAACGGTCGACATATAGCGATTCCCGGATGATTCTCCTTGAATACTCAGAGAGTAAGCGGTATTTTCAAATTCAGCGAGCGGTAGTACGGATACGAAGCTTCTGCGCGAGACCGGTTTTGCATGTACTGTTTTCCCGGGTCCTGACGAACTTTGCAGAAGTATTTCCGGAGGGGCTAACAGGTTCCTTCCGGCGGTTATTTTCAACCGTAAATAGTTGTCCTGATAATCCTCGATGACACTGAATGGATATTCCGGTTTTGATAAAGGTCTGTCATCTGCAATGCCGGCACTGTCAGCGCCGGTTATACTTATTGAATTCGTGTTATCCGGGAAACTTACCTGCGGAGTGTATTCCTGAAAGTCCAATTCACCCCGAACGTATGATTTGTTTCCTGAATAGTCCGCTATGACGACCTCAAACGTCACGGTACCGCTGTTTTTTTCTCGCTGCGTAAAAATTCCGTCACCCACGGTATAGTCTCCGTAAAACGAAAGAGAACTCTTTTGATCCCTGTAAAGTTTTTGAAATCTTCCTTTATCTCTTCGCATTAATCTGTAATCCCTGTCAAGGTTGATAAGCCGGTTCTCACTGTAATCAAACCGGTCATAGTAAGCTCTGAACTTTTCAATTCCATCGACCTTTAATTGGAGACTATATATGCCGAAATTATTGTCGTATGTGCCGTTCCTGTCATACACGTCAACTGCTATCCCGATTTCTCCCCTGACTTTTACCGGTTTTTCAATATTGTACGCGCCGTTCCGATAATTGTTTAATCGTAGAATGTACGGCTGCCAGTCACCTTCAACGGTGGATTCTATGTTCATCGGTCTGAAACTTATTTTTGTAGGCCGGGGAGGTTGTTCGTCATCCGCAGCAAATCCATGGCTGAGAGGGTTTACCGGTACGTTGTTACGGTCCCGCAGCTCAAAATGCAGATGCTGCAGGCGCGTGCCGCTGCGACCCGTAGTTCCTAAAATTTCGCCTTTATTGACCGGAACGGCTCCGGGAGAATACCACACGTCCACTGTATATCTGTTCGTTTTTTCCTGCTCTGTTTCAGCAAGCTCCTGAAATTTCTGCTCGAAATATCTAAGATGCGCATATACTGCAATGTTTCCGTCTTTGAGCCTCAGATATACTGCCCGGCCGTACCCTGTCGGTGAAATCCGAAGCCGATATAACGATCCGTTTTCTACGGCAACGACCTTATGTCCTTCTCTCCAGATCGTCTTTATATCAATCCCTGCATGAAATCTATCCGGTCTGTACTCTGCGAATGCCGAATTCATATACCTGCCGTAACGATCGCTGTCCCGAACAGGCCAGATATAATTCACGTCTGTCTGTGCATACAATACACCGGGAGACATAGCAAGAATGCATACTACCGCAAACAGAGCGGTAAAATATTTTTTGAAAATCACAGGCAAGACTGGTCTCCTACGATTCATTAGTATTGAGTATGGCTTCCCGGATTTCATCGTAATTTTCAAATCCGAAAAATACATGGTCAGGATCCATTTCATACAGTTCATTTTCATTGTTCAGATGCTGTGAGACCGCTATTGTTCTTGCGCCGACAACTTTGCTGCACTTTATATCTTCGACCGTATCTCCGATAACAATGATATTGTGTGGCAGAAATTTTACTCCATAGTACTCTTCTGACCGTTTGACTGCAACTGCCGTCAGTTCAGTCCGGAGATATCCGTCCTCTCCATAAGCGCCCACGGGAAAAGCTTCGTTCAGTCCGAACGGACCTAATTTGATCCGCGCACCCTCCTCAATGTTCCCTGTCAATAAACCCATATGGATATTCGGCTCCGTTCTCAAACTGTCGATGAGCTCGATTACTCCCGGATAAAGCCTGGCATCACTTTTTGCATTATAAAATTGCTTCATATTGTGTATATAGTTTTTCAAAATCGATTTCCGCACCGGCGGGATGTCGTTTTCCGAGTATCCAGCTCTTCGCAGTAGTTCCGAAAGTATTAATATGTCCGTTTTACCTGCAAAAAACCCCGGTTCTATCTTTACATCATATTGAATTTCCTGTTTGATAGCCTGCACCATAGATTTTCGTGCTCCCGATCCTGGTTGGAGCATTGTGCCATCTATGTCAAAAAGCACTAATATATCTTCATTATTTACCATGATTCATGCTCAAATTTTCAGAACTGAAAAGTTTCATATCTTGCTGAATAATTGTCCCGCGTTTTTCCAATTCAGCGGCAAAAAAATCTGTGTTTCCGAGAATAGTGATGACCGCATCTGTATTTGAATAAAATTCTCCTGCGGCTATCTTAATATCATCTTCTGAAACACACCGTATGGATTCAGAATATTTTTTGATCTCGTTTTTTGTGAGCCCATAAAAATACAGGATTGAAATACTTTGTGCAAAGCGCTTGTTGGTCTCCAATGAGAACGGATACATGCCTGTCAAATATTTTTGTATCCCCGTCAGATCCTTTTTAGAGATTTTACTTGATTGGAATTTCCGGATTTCGTGAAAAATCGTATCGACAACTTCATAGACCGACCCGGTTTTTGTGAACGTTGAGATCACAACCGGTCCGGGATTCTTTAAGCACGTCACATTACTTCCAATTCCATAGGTCAACCCTTTGTTTACCCGCACTTCAGTCATTAACCGCGAAGTAAAACTCCCTCCAAAAAGAGTGTTGGCAACTAAAAGTTTGTAGAATGCGGGGTCTCTACGTGCTATACCAATAGTGCCGATCCGGATATGAGCCTGTGTATGGTCCGGTTTATTCACGAGATAAAATTTCAAACCCGATAATTCCGGTTTTTTTATGCTATTTTCACGAATAAATCGATCTTTTTTCAGACCTGAAAACGCCTTTGCGGCAGATGCCAGTATCTTTGCAGACGATACGTCTCCGACAATAGTGAGCAGCATCCGGGAATTAAGAATACGATTTTTATGGGTCGTTTGAATGTCCTGTTTTGATAATCTTCGAATCGACTGAGGATACCAGGACAGGGGTCTTCCATAAGGATGGTCTTTGAAGAGATTTGAGTTATGAAGCATGAAACATAACTTTGCCGGTTCATCCGCCATCGATGCAAATTGACTGATCTCCTTCTTTTTCAGCTTATTGATTTCTCGATCCGCAAACCGCGGCTCAAAAAGCATCGAGGCTATCATCTCGAGACCGAATTCGACATCCTTTGCAAGAAATTCTCCGGAGATGGAGATGGAATCGTATCCTGAGTTTACGTAAATTGTTGCACCCCGCTCCTCGACTGCGAAAGAAAATTGATCGGCGGAATATTTCCCTGAACCTTTTTTAAGCAAATTCGCCGTTAACCGTCCGAGGCCTTCTTTTCCAGAAGTATCTTGAGCAGCGCCACCTGTTACTACCAATTCAATCGATGCAGAAGGAAGCGTATGCCGCTCCACCACTATTGCCTGAACCTGAGGGGTGAGCTGTACGCGCTTAAAACCCGGCAAGGGAATTATATGGCGATCATTATTATTCATCATGGATACTATCTACTATCAAAATAATGAGAGCAAAAGAACTATTTCCTGTATTCATTTAATATCCAGCCAAACCACCGTTCTGTTCTCCGGAGTGAAATAGTGTCGCGCTACCCGTTTGATATCATCTGCCGTAACCTTTCTGTATTCAAGGACCGAATCGGTTATTTTTCGAAAATCACCGAATAAGATTTCAGTAGTGCCGATACGGTGAGCACGGCCGTTGTTCGTTTGAAATCCAAAAATAAAATCTGCTTCCAATATATTTTTTGCCCGTTCCAGATCTGAAAAATGTACCGATTCTTTTTTTATTGTATTCAACTCTTTTTCGAGTTGCAGCTCACCCTTCCGGGAAGTAATACCCGGTTTCAATTGAACATAAAATTCAAAAAAGCCCGGGATTGAGGTGCCAGGTGAAATCACAGCGTAAATAGTGAACGATTTCCTGTTTTCTCACTAAAGACCGATGGAGTATCGAGCTTTCACCGTCAGTGAGAATTGTCTGGAGCACATCGAGCGCATAGACATCCTTATGCCCGATAGCGGGCACATGATAGCCGGCAATAAAGTTGTGTAACTCTGCCTTTTTTCTAAATTTTAACCGTTTTTCACCGTTCTGTGATGATTCAGCCGTCGTTGGTTCTGCGGGAAGCTTTCCTGACGGGACCTGCCCATAATATTTTTCTAATAATTTCAGGGTTTTATCGGTATGGAATGCACCCGACAAGGACCAGTATTGCATTTATTCCGGCGCGTAATAGCTTTTGTGATATTTTTTGCAGTCACTCAAACGTATGTTTTCAATATCCGGCATCCATCCGATAATGGGCCACCGGTAAGGGTGGGACTGATAGCTTGCCGCATATAATTCTTCATCAAGCCGCCCGTAAACAGAATTATCCGTTCTCAAGCGCCGTTCTTCTTTCACTACTTCCCGTTCCGATCTTAGAATGCCGGGAGAGAGGTTAAGCCAGCCCATCCGATCGGAATCGAGCTCTATCACTTTTTCAAGTAATGACGGTGCAAAATCTTCGTAATAGACAGTCAAATCCCTGGAAGTATATGCATTCGACCTGCCGCCTCCCGATTCTAATATTCTGTCAAATTCCTTTGGGCAGAACTTGCGCGATCCATTAAACATCATATGCTCGAACAGATGCGATATACCGGTTATACCGGGCCTCTCGTTTCGTGATCCCACTTTATACAGAGTGTACATGCTCACGACGGGAAGGAGGTGATTTTCCATGGTCAGTATCTTCAAACCATTCGAGAGAGTATGACGCCGGACAGGAAAATGTATGAACAGGGAATCGATTACCGTCTTAGGTGAGATAAAGCTTTTGTGTCTTTGTACAAATTGCATAGTTCGCCCTGCTTACCGTCCATCCTGGATAATGATCTCGGGAAATATCTTTCCGGGTGCAAAATATAATGAGATTTTTCAAATGAAACAAGGCATTACTTTAATGAAACGATACGTTCAATTATTACTATTATACGTACACATCCCGGCTTCAATTATACTATTTTTTTATAATTTCGATCAATCCGGCGCTTTCCATAGCATCGATATATTCTTTAACCGATCCGATCGATATATCATCCGTGACAGGCGTAACGACGTATGCGAATTTCCATTCATTATTGTTTGTGGTTACATTACCATATTCCGCCCTGACCGCATTGTAAATATCGAGGATGCTCTTTTCTCCATCTATAAAATTCGGCACTTCAAATTGTGCAAGGCCTGGCAACCGCTCACTTTCGCCGGACAGATACTGATTAATATCAGCGCTATGAGTCCTGTATGCGTCCGAAAAATATTTAAAGCGGTTTCTGGGGATTAACCGCGATAGCTCTTTTTCTTCACCGGTAAGAGACAATTTACGCGGTTTTTCATTCATTGCCGTGCATTGCACTTTATAAACGTACTCCAACCTTTTTGCCTGGTTTTCTCCGCTTTTTTCCAGACTTTCCACCAGTGATTCGACCTGCCTGCCGACGTCGTCATCCCGGGATAACTCAAGAACTGACCGAACGGTTGCGACAGCTCGCATGACAGCCCGGTCAACCTTGTTCTGTGCTGCTTTATATCGCTCGTGAATACTGCCGTTCTCCAGTAATCTCATACTTTGCCGGGTGACCTCGGCAATCCACTTATCTCCGTTCGCCGCACTTTCCCATGCAAGATCCCTTGCTTCGGCTGCACCGGCATTTGCCAGGAAGTAAAGTGCCGATGCCCCCATGAATCCCACCCGCTTTAACTCCGTCGGGTCTGTATAGCGAGACCTGTCTTCACTTGTATGGTAAAAATTGTCGTTCCAGTGCCCGAACTGAACCGCCGGTATTCCTGCGTTGAGGAACTGAATATGATCGCTTCCCATTATGAATGGAACGATCCTGAAATTGAACGGACTGTTATTTCCCCATTGTGTCCTCACATCGGTCTGATCAGTATACCGGAGAAGATCGCGCACAAGTGCGTTTAAATAACTCGGACGCGAATCAGGCGTCAATTTCATTCGGAGGTAAGAATCCGTAGTCTCGAGGTCCGGACCGGACATATCGAAATTAATAGCGGCAAGCAAGTCGTCCTGCAGTTGGGGATTTTTATACATGAATGCCCGGGTACCGGCATGTTCCGGGATCCATAAAAACCGGATGGTACGCTTCGGCCGGTCCAGCTCCCCTCGTTTTATCAGTTCAGAAAGCGTGCGTCCTATTTCAAGAACTGCGGCAACGCCGGAAGTGTTGTCATGAGCGCCCGGGGTGCCTATCCGCTCAAAAACATGTGCGGAATACATAAGTTCTCCTTCTAATTCTCCCGTACCTGCTATGGATGCGGATATGACATTCATTTTATAGGGATACATCGCCGTGCGTACATGCGCTTTCATTACGACCTTTTGTCCTCTTTCCAAATATGCCCTGATCTCTTCGGTCTGCCGTTTTGACAAGACAAAACCAAATCCACCTTTTTCTTCGACAGGTGAAACCCTCTGCCACCCGATTTGATCTGAACTGTATCCGGGAGAGTTACTGCTTACTCCCCAGCTTCCTGTCCCCAGGGCGCCGGCCGCATTCCGCTGTACCACGCCGGAATCAAAGATCCTGTCAACAGACACATTTCCAAAAACGATCTTTCCTTCAACGTCTTTTTCGGCATAATCCGACTGTCTTCCGGACCCGACATACACGACTTCGGTTTCAATGTCGGCTGGCATACTTCCTGAAGCGAGTGCAGCTGGGACCTGATTCAGGCTTGCGATCTTTTTTTTGAAGGGCTGAATGAGCCATAATTCCGCTTCCTCTGCATCCCATATTTTACCAGAAGGAAAAAAATCAACCTGAACGTCCGACATACCATAGCGCTCTAACCGGTCGAGCAAGTATCCTGTTTCAAAAAATTTATCCCGATATTCATCTGCCTGCCTGTTCCTGTTCACTGAAAGTAACTCAATATGCCTCTGTGCAAGTTCACCAGAGTATTCACCAAGTATAGCATCAAGAATGCCGGCGGGAACAAGGCTTCTGTCTTGTGTAAAAGCATTCAAGAGGAAAAACGAGCTTATTGAGAACAAAAAAATCATTCTGAAAAAATAACGTAAGAAAAATTCCGGGTTGAATCTCATGCGCTTCATATTCGTCCCTTCATTACAATAAAACAGTTAAGATCTTTTACCCTTAATGAAATATCTTCTCATTGAATCACGAAAATGGGGCGCCGGTTTCGTATCGTGTTTACGTCTGAACCGGATCAATTCAGCGACAATACTGACCGCTATTTCTTCCGCCGTTTGCGCACCGATATCAAGACCGAGCGGCGCATAAACATTTTCAAGCTGGTCGATTGTAACACCTTGTTCCAATAAATTATCATAGGATTTCGAGATCTTTCTTCTGCTGCCGATCATCCCGATGTATCCTGCTTCCGTCATGACGGCCTGTTCCAGCACAACTTCATCATAGGAATGCCCTCTGGTAACAATGACCAAACAAGATTTTTCATTAATTGAAAGCTTCTTAAATGAATCTTTGAAATCGGAGCATAGCACTTTTTCAGCATTCGGAAAACGTTTTATCGAAGCATATTTTACACGATCATCGACTATCCAGACCGCGAATCCGGCCCGCTGAGCACTATCGGCAACATATTTCGAAACATGGCCGCCCCCGAAAAGAACAACGGTGAATAACCCGGTCACCGGTTCAAATATCAATTCAGATTCTTTATGATTGATAATTTTCGTATTTCCCGTCTGCAAGACTTCCGCGGCAATAGGACCCGTGTTCAGATCGTTCAATACTACCGGTCCCGATTTGCCGCCGGCGTCGCTGATAATGAATTTCCTCGGGGATTCAGAGCCGGCTGTAACAGTTCCGAGAACGGAATCTTTGCCGTCAATGCAATTATTGATAAGATCCTGGAAAACGGGAAGCATCCCTTCGTGTAGAGGCTCAAGCAATATTTCGACAGTTCCGCCGCAGATGAGACCTCCTTCTACGTCATCTTCCGTTAAGCGGTAACTGCTGCGTTTGATGCGTGTACCGTTCGATACATCTTTCGATTCGGTAATCACCTGCCCTTCAACACATCCTCCCCCGATGGTCCCTATCAACCGGGCTCCGCCGTCGAGAATAACCATTTTTGAAAGCGCGCTCGCAGGTGTCGAACCCCGCGTTTTGATAATGGTCGCCAAAACTCCCGAGCGGCCATCTTCAATTTCAGAGCAGATCCTTTTGTAAATATCTATTGTAGACATGGTAATTTTTAGTAATATTTACCAAAATCAAAGCCATTTTTACTCCAAAGCTTTGAATTCCGATGCAAGACGCTGTTGAATAGGGATGTTTATATCCATCCCGCCAACCTGGCCGTTAATTGCGAGGACAACCTCCCGGTGACCCGTCATCAAATGTCCCTCTTTATAGGCGAATGAATAGCTGCTGCAACCTGTCCCGCTGCCTGTCATAGCAATATTCAGTTCCTGGAATGTCGACTGCCCGGAAACTACAACGTCCGATTCTCCCCGAAAGACCATACATTCATAATCCATTATGTTTTCAAAACCGGTGACCGTATAATTCGTTGTGAAATGGAGCGTCATAGTAAGTTCCGGCATTTGAACAGGCATTTCATAAACGGTAGTCCACGAATCATTATTAGTCACAGATTTATCGGGAAATTCCGGCAGAAACAGTTCTGCAATTGCCAGCAAATTATAGGTCAGATTTTCATTAAAATCTTGGATATTCGTCAATTTCCGGTTAGCGCCCCTTGTGTCTGTTGTAATGTTCAATTCTTTAGTATTTAAGTTGTCGGCGTTGAGCGACAGAGGGTAGTCACCCTGTATCTCATTTGTAAACTTTCAATGGTCATGTCATACGCAGTCGTTTTCTTCTTTGACTGACGATACGACATAGCTATCCCCGATTCCGGTGAACCGAATGAGACCTGCCCGGACGAGCATCCGGATATATAAAGAATTTGCAAGAGACTGAAGAATAGTGTTAGAATAATACAATTTCGTAAAGGCATAAAATCAGAGTTGTGCTCAGAGGTCATTAAAAGTTTTAAGTACCGGATGCGTTCGACACTATTGTACCAACGAGCGTTAAAAACGCTTTAATATCCCGGATCGGTTTTTGGACAAATTCAGTAACACGAGCAATTTCTTTAAGATATCCGACATCTTCTGCGTCTGCATCTAACGCCGTAAGAATGATCACCGGGATCTCACTTCGGCCGGTACTATTTTCTCGATGCCGCAACTCCTCAAGAACGGCAATGCCGCCGGTACCGGGCATATTCAGATCGAGAATGATCAAGTTCGGGTCTTTGCTGATAACGTCGTCAATGATGTTTTCACGCGAAAGATTCCCGGTCTGAAGAATAAATTCGCAATCATGCCCTTCAAGGATCAATTTTTTTGTAAGGAGCGAAATTAACGGTTGAGAATCTTCAATAATTACTATTTTGCTCATTTTTAGAGAAAAAGCCGATGTAATGTATGGTGAAATTGAAAGGTGTAAAATAGAAAGCAGGCACTACAAATGCAATATAAAAAGAAGAATCTGCAGCGAAGGATTTTTACGAAAAGAAACCTGAACGATAAGAAGGTAAGCAAAGAACTTTACATACATCAGGATATCACAGGATTTTCATCTCAAACTGTGAAATGAATTAAGCTATTGTCATAAGTCATCATCCGGGAAGGTTATCACGATTTTCACCGAATCAAATAATTGCTCCGCACCGTGAAATTATCCCTTCGCCAAATTCATCACGGAGTAAATCCATCATGGGGAGAATTCCATTCATTCCAGATGGCATTTGGAACAGGTCTGACTGATGCGGAAATCCATTTTCAGAAGCGGTCAGAGGCATAAGTTTCGACATTGAGATACCAAGGAGCCGGACAGCCCTGTGTTTTTGATAGAGGTGGTCAAAAAGCATTTTCCCTGCCTCATAGATCTTCAGGTCATCCCGGATAAAGTCGGGAAATGTCTCACGATGGGTATGTGTTTCAAAATTCGAATACCGCAGTTTCAGGGTTACCGTTTTTCCTGCGAATCCCTTTTTCCGCATTCTCCTTCCGACCTTTTGCGATAATTGTAATAACATTCTCGGCGGAATATCGGGATCTCGTATATCGTGAGCAAAGGTATGCTCATGACCGATAGATTTTTCTTCAGGCCGTTTGTCGATCGGAATGACGGAAGCTGAACTTTCGCCTCTGGCAACTTGTTTAAGATGTGGGCCGTTACTGCCGAAATGCTTCTTCAACACATTATCGGGACACCGGGTAAGTTCACCGATAGTGGTAATTCCCAACATATGCATTACCGCGGACGTTTTTTCACCGATCCCCCATAACTTTTCAACCGGAAGCGGGTGAACGGTTTTCTTGATACGGTCGTCGGTGAGTATCGTCAGCCCGTCGGGTTTATTCATTCCGGAAGCAAGTTTTGCAAATATCCTGTTCCGTGCGATCCCCACAGAGCAGGTTAATGCAAGAATGTTCTCAATATCCTGCTTCAATATGCTGGCTAACTGCACTTCGCATGTGTAGTTTTTCAATGTTCCCGTAATATCAAGGTATGCCTCATCGATACTGACTGGTTCGACGACGGGAGTATAGCGGTGGAATATTTCAACGATCTTTATCGCAGTATTCGTGTATTTTTTTCCGTTGGTTTTTAAGAAGATACCGTGCGGACACCGTCTTTCCGCTTCTGCCAGCGCCATGCCGGACCGCACTCCGTATTGCCGTGCTTCGTATGAACAGGTTGCGGCCACTCCTCTTCCACCTGCCGGTCCGCCGACAATGACCGGTTTTCCTTTCAGGTGCGGATTATCCCGTTGCTCGATCGACGCAAAAAAGGCATCCATATCGACGTGAAGGATACGGCTCTTTCCCGTTGCGGTCTTCCGGTCCTTCCGCTCAGCGGGTCCACGTTCCGGGTTTTTATTTCTTGTTATGAGTTCTTCGGGCGGGTGCCATGTCATGGTTTTTCTATCTTTTTTATGTTTCAGTTACACATTCGCCGTACTTTCACCCATTCATACAGACGCGCGAAAGCTCCCACGAGAGGTTGCGCAGGTCGAAGATCAGCTCGAAGCAGTCGGGACCGTTCGCCATGACGGAAAAATGGTAGAGGCGGTTGATCCCCTCATCGCTGACCCATCCGCCGTTCACTTTCGAGATCTTGTATACCCGTTCGTTCCACCGGAACCGGATCGGTTTCACCTTGCCGTGTTGAAAGAGGGTAATAACCTCTACCGGCTGAAAAACATCTTCGTACATCATTGTGCTGGTCCCATACAGAGGAGTCGACAGTATAACGCTCCGGTTTCCGTGTTTATTACTGCTGAAATTCCTGCTTTATGTTTTCAAATTCCTTTAACAGCGATTCATATTGCCCGTTGAACGCTTCGTCGCCCATGTCCGGAGCCTGGAACATAGTGAAAAGCACAACGCTTTTGCCGCCGGGCAGTCCCAAGACTCGTACCGGGAAAATACCCATTGTATCCTTCTCCGGTCCGCGCGAACATATCTATCACACCCGTCGCGCTGTCCGCTTTAATGTCGAAGAACCATCTCACCCATGGGGGTAACAACTTTATATTCAGGGCCTTCCGGCTTTAACTCGCGGCAAAACTCGGTTGCCCATTTCGGCAGGTTTTTCACCTCTGATAAATACGAAAACACCGTATCCCGGGGTGCGAAAAGCGCCAATGATGCCGTTCTTGAATTCATGTTCGTATCCTTTCTTTGGTTAATTCAATTTTTTTTCTGTGGGGTATGGCCGGCGTTGTCTCAGGCGAGTCACACAGACACATTACATACGCCGCATAACACCGATAACCTTACCGGCGATCCGAAAACCTGCGAGGTCATTTTCCACAATGATCGGGCCATATGCGGGATTTTCAGGCTCAAGACGGACGCGGTTTTCTTCAGGATAAAACCGTTTCACCGTTGCCTCGTCGCCTATAATTGCAACGACAACATCGCCGGGAAAGTACTGGGCAGCCGGTTTGCCGAGGACATAGTCCCCATTGAAAATACCGGCATCTTTCATGCTTTCGCCGCTCACCGTGAGGGCAAACACGTCATCGGTCTGGACAAACGTGGAATCGACCGCAAGATATCCATCGAGATTTTCCTCCGCAAGTACAGGGGCTCCGGCAGCGACCCTTCCGACGACGGGAAGATAGCGTACGCTCTGCGACGGCTGTTTTTCTTCAACGCTTTGCGGGATAAGCTCTATCCCCCGGGCAAGACGCGACGCGCGGCTGATGTAGCCTTTCTTTTCCAACGCATCCATATGGACTTTGACCCCGTTCGTGGATTTTATACCAACCCTGGTTGCGATCTCACGAAATGTCGGCGGAAGACTATGCCCGGTTATCTTCTCCCGGATAAATTCAAGGATTTCCTGTTGGCGTCTTGTCAATCCGATGGTCATCGTGCCACTCCTGTCGTTAGTAGTGAAGAATTTCTGGTTTTTACCGGCTTCCGAATATCCGGAAACAGCTTTTTGTTCATAGGTTTACATGTTAATTTGACACCTATAAAATAATGAACTAATGTATACATGTCAAGAAAAAAATGTATGTTTTTCACTTTATGTCCGATTTCTCACCGCAAAACCGGCAAATAAATTAAAGTTCGGGAACAATAATGAAGAAACTATAGTGAGACCACTAATCGGATCGAGAAAATCCCGATGAGCACAATTCATACGAACGAAAAAATGGAACAATGCGGTACAATGATCCTGAGCATATTGATCGGATGTGCAGTTGTTACTATCGGCACCGCAGACAGTTCACCGGCACAGGAAGCTTCACTCCTGCCCGGAACCGATCTTAAACTGGAGATTGCGGGAGAACTCATTGAAACGACCGATTTTTTTGGAAGAAAACGGTTCTCCGGTACAATTATCAACAAAGAAGACGACCGGATAGACTACATTAAAGTAACTTTCGTACTACGTGACCGTGAAGGCGAAATAATAGATACGGCAGAATCATACATCAAAGGACAGCGGCACAGATTTCGCGATCGCCAAGTCAGCACCAGCAGCCTCCTGCCGGGACGAAGCGGGACATTTGACATTATTACCTCGACTCCCGAAGAAGAAACATTCTCATTTACTTACACAATAAGCGGCGCCCATTTCGTATATCCTTGAAACGAGACTCCACTATCCGGCATAATGCGCCTGTACGAACGTAAGATTTCGTATGAAAATCAAAGTCCTCCGTTCAAAAATCAGCAAAAAACGGTTTCAGAGTTTTTCTTTTCCCCGTTTTACACGCAAGGAATATGAAGAACTCAATAACGATGCCGAGCAAGCTTCGATAACAAAAGCCAGCATAACCCGGGCTCCGGTCAAATATTCGGAATCCGCGGTTATTGGATATTTTTCGATTAAAAACTTCAGGGAAATTACGGCACGAATGCAGTCGGATCCGGAAAAACTCGGTAAATACCTGAACAAACTGGTCTCTACCTATAACGAAATCGTACTTTCGGACAAAGGGAATGTTTGCAAATTTTCCGGAACAGGGGCATTGTTTGCCTTCCAGACGGGTCAAAATGCGCGTGACGCCGTAATTAAAACAATTGTCGCAGCTTTGAAAATGCGTTATGTTTTAAATAAATTCAATCGTGAATGGGAACACTATCGCGGGAGTGCATGGCAGGTAGGTTTCGGTATCGATTTTGGTCAGGTAAATATTGAGGAGCACCACGACAGTAAACCATACGTTAACATTTCCGGAAGATCCGATAAGATTGCCCGGGGTATTGCACGATCAGCGGGAAGCAGCCAGATACTGTTGACCGAATCAATGTACCTGCAGTTTCCCTTTCTGGAGACCTCGTTTGAAATAAATCCGCCGAGGCACGTGCCGGTTACCGGCGAGAAATTCCTCAGTAAAATTCGCGAAGTAGATCGGAATGGTCGGTCCGCAGGCAAAAAAAATCTACGAAGTTTATGTGTAATCTTTTCCTCCCCTTCACCTATTTCAGGAAATTTTCCACAGCGCTCGAAAAACATACCGGATTTTCTTAATAAATCCCGAAAAAAAACTTGACTTTGTTCAACGGAATATATAAATTAGCACTCTTCTAATACGAGTGCTGACAAAATGATTTTTGTTACAGCCCGCATATAACGCTCATATCGTATAACAGAAAATATTTAGAATGAGAATGTTGCAAGATTGATTTTAGTGTGTGCTCTGTCATCCCGCTGTTCAGGACTCACCTGATAAACAATTTCACAATGTGTCATTGCGAGGCGAGTCCCGGCTTGCCTGAATGCGGCAGTCTCCGGGTTGAAAATTGCAAGGTTCTTTTGACGTATACGTCGCTCTTATAACAATAGTAGTAACCATTACAATATAGTAAGGAGACAGACATATGAATATCAAACCGCTCGATGATCGGATTGTAGTGAAATCGATGGATCCGATTGATAAGACCAAGGGAGGTATCTATTTACCGGATACCGCAAAGGAAAAACCTCAAGAGGGTAAAGTGATTGCTATTGGACCGGGAAAATATTCCGATTCAGGCGAGCTTATTAAGACCCGTGTCAAAGTCGGCGACCGCGTTTTGTACTCAAAATACGGCGGAACCGAAGTAACCGTTGATGGCGAAGATTATCTGATCATCCGTGAAAGTGATCTTCTCGCCGTTTTAGGATAATAATAAAGTTTTTTTATGAAATAGGAGGTAATAATTATGCCGAAGGATTTAAAATTCAATACCGAGGCGCGAACTGCACTGATGAAGGGTGTCAATAGACTCGCAGATGCGGTGAAAGTGACTCTGGGACCAAAAGGACGCAACGTTGTGATCGACAAAAAATTTGGCGCTCCGACCTCGACGAAAGATGGCGTGACGGTCGCTAAAGAGATAGAACTTGAAGACCCCTTCGAGAATATGGGCGCCCAGATGGTCAAAGAAGTTGCATCTAAGACAAGCGACGTTGCCGGAGATGGCACGACAACAGCAACACTACTCGCCCAGGCCATTCTTCTTGATGGAATGAAAAACATAACAGCCGGCGCGGATCCTATGGAGGTAAAAAGAGGCATCGACAAAAGTGTTGAAGCTGTTATTGCAGAATTAAAAAAACTCAGCAAACCTGTACCGGGCAAAACGGAAATTGCACAGGTCGGCTCAATATCGGCCAACAACGATCCAGCCATTGGTGAATTGATAGCCGACGCCATGGATAAAGTCGGCAAGGACGGCGTGATCACCGTCGAAGAAGCTAAAGGAACGGAGACAAACCTTGAAGTTGTTGAAGGCATGCAGTTTGACAGGGGATACCTCTCTCCTTATTTCGTAACGAATCCCGATTCGATGGAGACGGAACTCGAAGACCCTCTCGTCCTCATTCATGACAAAAAGGTCAGTGTCATGAAAGACCTGCTACCGATACTTGAAAAAGTTGCGCAAATGGGTAAGAGTTTTCTCGTTATAGCCGAGGATATTGAGGGCGAAGCTCTGGCAACGCTCGTGGTCAACAAGCTCCGCGGCACGTTGAAAGTTGCAGCGGTCAAGGCGCCGGGCTTTGGCGACCGCCGCAAGGCAATGCTCGAGGATATCTCGATTCTGACTGGCGGCCGGGTAATTGCGGAAGAAACCGGATTCAAACTTGAAAACGTGACGACCGGCGACCTCGGAACGGCTAAAAAAATCATAATCGACAAAGACAACACCACCATTATCGAAGGCGGCGGTACTTCTTCCGAAATAAAAGGGAGAATCGAGCAAATCAAAAGTCAGATCGAAACGACTACTTCTGATTATGACACAGAAAAATTGCAGGAGCGCCTTGCAAAACTCGCCGGCGGTGTTGCCGTTATCAACATCGGCGCTGCGACCGAAGTTGAAATGAAAGAGAAAAAGGCACGCGTCGAGGATGCCCTTCATGCAACCCGTGCTGCAGTGGAAGAGGGTATTGTCCCCGGCGGCGGCGTAGCTTTATTGCGTGCTGCAAATGCATTGGACACGGTTAAGCTGAAAGGCGATCAGAAAATCGGAGTGAAAATAGTCCGTCGTGCTTTACAGGAGCCAATCAGATGGATCACAAACAATGCCGGACTTGAAGCATCGGTTATTGTCAACAATGTTTTGAAAAAAACCGGGGCTTACGGGTTTAACGCAATGACTGAAGAGTATGGAGATCTCGTGCAATCGGGAGTGATCGATCCGACAAAAGTAACGAGGATCGCACTACAGAATGCAAGTAGTGTTGCCGGAGTTATGCTCACAACAGAAGCAGTTGTTGCGGACAAACCGGAAGAAGAAAAAGCGGCACCTCCTATGCCTCCCGGCGGCGGTATGGGCGGAATGTATTAAACTTCTTTTACCTGTCAGTTTACAAAACCCCGTTCTTGTTCATTATAAGAACGGGGTTTTTTTGTAACGTGCAGCAGATACAAACTCTTTGCCGTAAACAATTCTAAAACTTCTTAACAATTGTTATTCTTGTACCTTCTTCAGTAAATGAAAAGTCTACACTATCCATAAGTTTTTTTAGCAGGAAAACACCTCTTCCGCTATTTTTTAATATGTTCTCCGGTTCAATAGGATTGTCGACACTATCCGGATCAAATCCTTTACCTTCATCTGTTACAGTTACAGTCACTTTGTGTTCAGAGGCAGTATAAAATATGGACACTTTTTTTGACTTGTCTAACTTATTACCATGAATAATTGCATTATTAATCAATTCGGTAACCGCTATTACAAGGTCACATCCCGTGTTAACCGGCATTCCGATTTTTTTTGCAAACCGTACAGTAAAGCATTCTACCTCCTCGATATTTGAAACATCACTTGATATTTCAAGAGAAACATTTTGATTGCTGTTCTTCTCCATGTCGCCTGGCACTCGCAATCCTAATTCTTTATTATCATGAAAACTAATACAGTGAAGTTTAAAAGAGATAATTTACCGACATGTCGACATACTGAAATTCCTCCCGCACCCCTCCCCGGCGTACAAATCGCTTCGAAGAACTCAAAGTTATGAGCGATGAGTCATTGACCCTGTAATGTATGGCGAGTTTCATGCCCGTATCGTTGATCTTCGAAAGTCTCTTTTGAATTTCATTCAGGACCCTGACCTGGTGATTGGTCTCCGACCGTGAAAATATTTGAATACCCGGGGTAATTCCTAAGGAAGGCGTTAACCGGTAAACATACCGAAACGATCCCGATAGTATTGTTCTATCGATCAGGAGATTTTGAATGAAATCTTTCCATCTCAGCAATCCGTTTTCTTCGAGATCGATCTGCATGGTAGTTTCAATACTCCCCTTCCGGGTCAACGGATACACTACTGCCTGGTACATTGAAAATCGTCTGAACACAAAACTCCGAACCCTGGTAAACGTTTCATCAAAATCGTAATCGACATAGTTCGCAAGTACGCTAAATCTGCCGTTCACCGTAAATCCTGATGGAGAAATATACTCAATATCCGATCTCACCTGAAAAATCCTGTTCCAGTTATTGTCTGCACTTCTTTCACCGAAAACATATACGAGATGGTCAAAACTGGCCAGAGACTGGACAGACACGCGGATCCTCGGATTGAAATAGAAGGAATAACTACTCTGGACCCAATAGCGCAGCTCATCCCGGTCATCAAAATTTTCATCGGAAGGTGTGTCATACTTCAATTTTTCAACATATCCCTTTATAGTATAGCTGTCGTTTTTGAATAGTGACCCGTCTGCGGATAATCCGAGCCCGGTCTTTCTTCTATCGTTATCGGGAGAGCTGAACGGCACAAATCCCAAAATGAAATCATCATCCTGTGATGATCTAAATCTTTGCTGGCCGTCCTGTATGACAAACGAGAGCGATCCCCGATGTTTTTTTTTTGATGCGACTAAAGCAACATCGACAAGAATCTCACGGTCTTCCCGATTCCGTTTCGATGAATTATCTTCCGAGGTTACGGTAAAAATACCGACATCTCCCGTAGTGAATTCAGTTTTCACCCTCAGTTGAGTACGTTCGGTCACTGCATAGTGTAGTTTGTTTGTTACTGTTTGTGTTTCTTCTTTCCGCGTTTCGAGGTCTCCCGCCAGCTTTATGTAATAGTCCCTTCTCTGATAAGAATTATTATATGTCAGCGTATCTGCAGCGCCTTCGGTAAATGACCGGAAAATAGATACAGCAACGTTGCGATTATTATTGTTTCTTACGCTCAAATTTTCCGATAAAAACCGGCCCTGAGCTTCTGTAGTATATTTTCCCAGATTCTGCTCGGGCAAGACCAGATTTATACCGAACTGAGGGCCTGAATCCGTTCTGTTGATTCGTTTATCGGTTTTATACCCTGCCGATGGAGTAATGGTCATACTCTTCCTGATTTTTAGTGGGACTCGTACATTCAGGGTGTTTTCTCGGATATTATTCAAAAACCCGGTCTGGCGGTCGGACAGATAGTGTGAACGCAACGTCAAGATAGATGTAGCAGTGTTGTGCATTGGCAGCGAATACTGGGCTGAAAATCTATTGATATCTTTCCATTTGTCATTGAAGGATCTTATTTTAATCCGATTGATGTCCACTGAATTATTAACCGACAGTACTCCTTTCCCTATATATTTATTAACCAATGCGCTGCCTTTCCAGTAATATATATTATTACTTTGGTTATAATTGATAGAGATATCGGTTGATTTTAATAAGCCCGGAGCTGTATCCGGAGAAGACGAATCGATTTGTGCAAATAATATACATGGAGAAAGAATAGATAAAACGAGAAGTATCCCCTTAATAGTGACGAGTTTATTACCAATACTATTCATGCTTTAATTATAAGGGAATGTAGATAATAACCGGAGAATTTAACGGTTACGGCTTTGGGAAGACGGAGTTATAATATATATTTTTTCTCCCGGTTTAACTAACCCATATTTTTCGCGGGCAATACGCTGAATATAGTCAGGGTCCCGATCGAGTAGTAATTCTATATTTTTCTTTAATTCTTCGGCTTCGGCTTCCAGTTGAGACAATTCAGTTTTAAGCTGTGATTCCACTTTCCGCAACGTGTAATATTGGTAAATTCCGTAGTTACCAAATCCAAAAATGTAGATTATAAATAAAATGATCGCCGCTGTGACAGAACGTTTAACAGTTTTTTTTCGCTTTAACAGTATTGACGATATAGTATTGGGTTTATTATGTATGATACTTTTTGGTTTCACGGGTTGCTCTATCTGCTCTCAGTACCGCTGTGCTAAAGATTATCGTGTTAATGTGTGAAAATACTTTTCAGAATCATCGCATGAACACCTTTTTTTCCGTCTACAAGCTGCGTTATATTCAAATTAACGGCAACGCTACTCGGCATATACGCATCTTCGCGGGTCAATGATTTTTCCATAACAAGAAAATCTATCATCTCCCGCACGGCTATTCTTGTCGCATTCGTAAGGTCTTCATCGGTCCCCATGGTCATAAAATATTTATCTGTTTCTGCCCGGGGCCAGGTAAGATGCATATCCTTTCTGACGGTAAACCTTAATTCACCTTTTAAGGAAGTTTCCAAAGCCGTAATATCAACTTCCCCATTACCCTGTGCAGCATGTCCGTCCCCGATCTGAAAAAGTGCCCCTTTGATATGCACGGGAATATAGAGCGTTGTTCCAGCAATGAGTTCTCTGTTGTCGAGATTACCGGCATGTATCCAGGGTGGAGCACTGTTGATCCTGCCGGCTTCTTCAGGAGGAGCGACTCCCATACTCCCGAAAAACGGACGAAGCGGGAGTTTTATGTCATCGCTGAAATGGGCTATTTCTCTTTTCTCGTCAAGAGGCACAATTTTTACCTTCGGATCACTGAATTCATTGGAAAGAAATCCGTTGGTGGTACCTATTCTGTTAAAAGCGAATGGTATCGCAGGCGAAATCGACAGTATATCCACTTCGAGGACATCCCCCGGTTCAGCCTCTTCGATGTATATCGGTCCGGTTAGAATGTGCCCGCCCGGCCCGCGGTCGGTTACGTCTCTATGAACATCCCTGAGGTCCTGTTCAATCTGATCGGCAGGAACGCCTGCTTCTTCAAGCATCTCCGGACTTCCCACCATGAGTGTCCGCAACTCTACTATATCACCTGAATTTATATGCAAAACCGGCTTCGACAGGGCATAATAGTTCCCCCAAATTACTGTCTGAGGAGAAGGATTCAGCACATACCGCCGGCCCTGCTCTCCGGGTAGTTGCGTATCCTGCCGGGAACATGCTGCCAAAAACAGCGAACATAGTATCATGAAAAATATGAAATTGAAACATACTGTTTTTCGCGCACAAGATTTCAACAAACTGATATTTGCATTGTACCGGGTTCTGTCGTGCATTAGAAAAGACCTAAAAATTTCTTTTTTTCTATTGGGGTGAGCTCTTCTGCGATCCGTTGGTCAATACCTTTTTTAATGAGAATCGCTCTGATTTCCTCAGGCGGTTTATTGCCGAGTGATTTCACAATATCTTTTGCCTGCTGTCTGATCTTCTTCATCTTTGCACTTTTCAGATCACCCATAATGTCACGAGCACTGCTCACGATTGCATCGAGTTTCTTTAACTGCAAATCAAAGCGGCGAATCTCTTCAGCAGGAAGCGGGGTTTCGCTTTTATCCGATTCTTTTTTTTCTGTTCCAGTCTTTGCTTGGTTTTTTGTCCCCGGGCAAGAACCGTGTTCAATAATTTCAAACCCTGTTCCTGTTCATCGATCTTTAAATGAATACCCGCTATAAGCATAAGAAGGTCTACTTCTGCAACAACGCTTTTTATTGCTTGCGAGTGAGTAAATACCAGATTCAAAAACCGTATTGCTTCTTTCATCGCCGCAACTTCATCGCCCGGAACATCCTGCCATCCCAATCTTAAAAAATACCTTCCGATCTTGAATACATCCTGTTCTTCAACCTCCTCCATGAGCTCCTGAATGAAGGCCGCAAGCAAATGTATTTTTATGGATTGATAGTGATTCATCTTATTGTAATCGATGTTCTCACCGAGCTTATCTATTATTTTTTCAATCCGCGGGTCGTCGTGATATTTATCAACAAATGCATCCTTGAGAAACCGGAAATTATTGAACGGATCTTTCGTCGGATTTTCAAACGTGATGTATGAGTCGGCATAATGGCAATTGGGGCAGTGCCAAATGTAGTACAGATTTGGGAGATAATTCTCAAACGATTTTTTCGTCCACATGTATTTTCCTACATGCTTATCAAGATCGACGTTTCTCTCCGAAAATATTTTTGCATGAAACCACCGTTGTTCGTTTTTGGCATCACAGACCGGACATTTTACATTGTGAATGTAAAATGGACTTTGGTCCGGAGATTCTTCAACGGCCTGCGCAGGGGCCGGAGCTTTTACCGAAGCAGCAGCTTGTTTCTTAGCAGCGGCCTTTTTATCCGCGGCAGGTCTCATTTTGTCTGCACATTCGGAGCAAACTAAAAAGTCAAAATCGTAATGAGAACCGCATAAATTTTCGCGGTCGCAATTTGGGCAAGAAAAATTGTCAGCTTCGTCAAACTCACCGCATATTCCGCATTTCACGAATAGCCCTCCCTCCTAACATTTTCAGGCAAATAATTATATTTACGAATGACAGTACTTTCCTTTTCGTTTCAGGAAATAACAGTATGAAACAGTATTATTTCAGTCTGAAATTTCCCGTAAACCCGGTTTCCGGAATTTCCAAGAGGCCTGTATGGTGAATAATGTAATAATGGATTTGTTATTTTTTTATCCCGGACAGTAGTAAAATATATATATTAATAGATGAAAATGCAAATTATATTCACGTGAAATCAATATGTTGGTCCATACGAAAACAAGTAATAACTTGACAAGAATTTAGGCGTTTTGTATATTTTCAAAGTATTTCATAATGGTCATACAATCAATCACATGAAACAGCATCGGTCTGATTCACAATGCTTCGCTACACATCTCGAAAAGTACTAAAAACATTTGCCATACAAAGCGCTCAATGCTTGAATATCAATTATAACCAGCTATGGAACGTAACTTCCAGTACAGGATTCTAATTTATTTTGTTGTTGCATCACTGATCTTGCAGCATCAATCCTCTCAGGCACAAACCTCCGAAGAATTCAGGACAAGGCGGAGCGCTGTTTTCGGGTCCATGAACGATAACAGTGTGCTCATTATGCGTGCACATGAGCCGCCTGGTGAATTCGGGCCCTTCCGTCAGGAAAATAATTTTTTTTATTTAACAGGATTATCCGAACCGAATTCCGCCCTTATTATGAAGAAAAGTGCAGGCAATAGTGAAGAAAATTACAGGGATGGTATTCATGCCATTCTATTCATACAACCTCGAAATAATAAACGTGCTGATTGGGATCCCGAATCACTCGGATTGGAAGGCGCCCGGACCGTTTTGGGATTTACCTCAGTGAAGCCCTATTCAGATTTTCAGGAGAAGTTCGAGTCTGCGCTGTTAGACGGTTATGCTTTCGTTTATTTGGAGTATGCCCGTTCCGGGCGGCTCAACGATCCGCTGACACCCGATGAATCTCTTCTGAACAGGGCCCGCGAAAAAGACGCGGTTTTTGAAGTGCTGCAACCAATTTCTATTATCGGTTCTCTCAGAAGAATTAAATCAGAAGCGGAAACCGATAATCTGAGAACTGCGATATCAATCACAGCCAAAGCGCATAAAGAAGCAATGCGCTCTATAAAGCCGGGTATAAAGGAATATCAGCTACAGGCAGTCGTCGAACATGTTTTTGCATTGAACGGCGCCCGTCCGGGATTCAATTCAATACTTGCCTCGGGACCGAACTCTGTTGTGCTCCATTGGGATGAAAACAGCAGAACGATGCAAGACGGCGACATGGTTGTCGTCGATATTGGGGCAGAATACGAAATGTATACCGCCGACGTTACCAGGACACTGCCGGTGAACGGCAGATTCACGAAGCGGCAAAAGGAAATTTATTCTCTTGTTCTGGCCGCACAGCAGGCGGGTATCGACATGTTGAAACCGGGAGCAGAGTGGAGCGACGTCAATAATGCGGTTAAAGAGACATTACGTGAAGGCCTGAAAATGCTCGGTTTGATCCGGGAAGACCGGGACTTGAGACACTATTATTATCACGGGTTGGGACACAGTATCGGTCTTGACGTTCATGACGACGTCAGTCTTTCCACGTTGGAAGCCGGCATGATACTAACCGTTGAACCGGGCATTTATATTCGCGACGAAGGGATGGGGATCCGCATCGAAGATGATTTTCTCATTACCGGTACGGGATATATCCACCTTTCAAAGAATGCACCGAGATCGATAGATGCTATAGAAGCCGTCATGAAGGAATCCGGTACGGATATAGAACGGTATCTTATCAAGAAGTAACGTCGCGGGCAAAAATACAAACTGAACCGATATTCAAAATAAATTGGAGAGAAAAATGAAAAAGAAAATAACGAGACGGACATTTCTGAAAGCAAGCGGAACTGCCGGAGCCGGTCTG
The DNA here is from genome assembly GCA_965240425.1 of bacterium. Taxonomy (GTDB): domain Bacteria; phylum SM23-31; class SM23-31; order SM23-31; family SM23-31; genus CBDFMG01. The sequence goes on along the minus strand of OZ251221.1, from coordinate 2,893,404 downwards.
ACGGTCTTGACCGGTACAGGAGCTGTCTACGGAAACCATACAAAAAGAGCGGTCAGGGTCAGGCCGATACTCATGAACAGCCACGGCAGCATGAGACGCGGCAATCTCGGTGACCAAGGCAATAATTCTGCCTGGCCGGTCCTGCGTGAAGGCGGCGCTGCACTCGATGCCGTGGAAAAATGCGCAAACACCATCGAGGTCGATCCGGACGATACGAGTGTCGGCTACGGCGGTCTGCCCAATGAAGACGGCGTGGTGCAGCTCGATGCCCAGATTGCCGATGGTAAAACATATAATTTTGGATCGGTCGGAGCGCTGGAAAATATTAAAACACCGTCATCCGTGGCACGTCTCGTCATGGAGCGGACGGACCACATTATGCTCGTTGGCAAAGGGGCGCTCAGGTTTGCAAAATTGCACGGCTTTGAGGAGGAAAACCTCCTGACCGAGAAAGCGCGTAAAGCATGGTTGAACTGGAAAGAAAATCTCAGCGATACGGATGATTGGTTCCCGCCTGAAAAAAAGAAGAACGATAACAGCAGTTTGCTTCCGGATGAGGAGATGTATACTCCGGACGGCAGGGTACACGGTACGGTCAACGTTATTGCAGTCGATACGAACGGCGACGTTGCCGGAATAACGACCACGAGCGGTCTCTCATACAAACTTTCCGGCAGACTCGGCGATTCTCCGATCATCGGTGCGGGGCTCTATGTAGATAACCGGTTCGGGGGTGCGGGCGCAACTGGACGCGGTGAAGAGGTCATCAAGACATGCGCCAGTTTCATGGTTGTCGAATTCATGCGGAACGGCATGGGCCCGCAGGAAGCATGCGAAGCTATGTGCCGGCGGATCATCGACAATTACGGCGGCACGGTCGACTTTAACGATAAATTTGTGGCGCTCAGCAAAGAGGGAGAACTCGGCTGTGCGAGTATTCGCGGCAGCAAGGGTTCGGAGCCGCATATAGCGTATATCGAAGACGGAGAAAACAAGACCTATACCGGAACGTTTATTCTCTCCGCAGATGGGGAATAGCTGAATTTAATATATCTGAAATTTCGTAAAATTTCTTTTTTATACTATTGCGGGTAATCACCGCAGGGGGATTGGCACGTCGTCCCGGCAAGCCGGGAATTCTCACATAGTAATCCCGCGCAGACATTACCAGGAGCGCCACGCAGAGTTCCTTTTCGGCAGTGACCCGGTATTCTCTCCCATTCAATATGCATACATTCTGTTCAGCATTCAAATAATTATGTATATGTATGAAATGTACCGGAATTCTGTCAAAAGATCAAATAGAGATGCGTACCGTTGGTTTCTTCATCAGAACGATTCGGCTTCGTCGATGAGCATGACCGGTATATCGTCCTCGATACGGTATTTCAGACGGCAGTTGTTGCAGATAAGCATATTATTTTCTTTGTCGTATTCAAGATCGAATTCCCGGACCTCTTCCACCCCTTGATCGTTCACGACCTTTTTCTCGCTTTTGCATTTCGGACATGCGAGTATGTCCAATAATTCCTGATTCAGCATTGCCGACTCCTTTATGTATATTCAAAACTATACTGCTTTTTTCTATTTTTAACAGACCGCTCTTTCACACTCAATACTGAGAGTAAAATCTGCGGTAATTACCTTCAGCTAAACGTATGCCGCACATCGATCTCTCTGGAGGCCTTGACCTCGTCGAGTTGTAAGACCGGCGTGGAATGAGGCGCATTCTTAATGATACCGGGGTCCATATCGACTTCTCCGGCTATCTGAATAAGCGCAGCGGCAAATGCTTCCAATGTTTCCCTGGTCTCTGTTTCAGTCGGCTCGATCATCATCGCTTCTTTCACGATCAGCGGGAAATAGATCGTCGGCGCATGGAAACCGAAATCGAGGAGTCTATTGGCAATGTCGAGCGTTCGTATCCCTTTTTCCTTCTGCCGGGAAGCCGAGAGAACAAGTTCATGCATTATAGGCGACCCGTAGGGGTGTTCGTAATAGTCCTTGAGTAAAGAAAGCAGATAATTTGCATTCAGGATCGCCGCCTCGCTCACCCGCCTCATACCTTTTTTACCCAGCATTGTCATATACGTAAGCGCTCTCACAAGTATTCCGAAATTTCCGTAAAAACTGTGTAATCTTCCGATCGAACCGGGACGGTCATAGTCAAGCGCATAAACATTGTCCCTATTCATGACTCTTGGTACCGGTAGCATATCGACAAGTTTTTCCGAAACGGCAACCGGACCCGCTCCCGGTCCGCCCGTGCCGTGGGGAGTTGAAAATGTTTTATGGAGATTAATGTGAAGAATGTCGACTCCCAGGGTCCCGGGTTTAACGATTCCGAGAAGTGCGTTCAAATTCGCACCATCCATATAGAGGATCGCATCTTTTGCATGGAGGGCATCGGCGATCTCGGATATATCGCTTTCAAAAAATCCGAGCGTATTCGGATTGGTCACCATTAATCCCGCTACCTCGCCGGTGAGTTTCGATTTGAAATCGCCGAGATTAATGGTGCCCTTATCGTTGGATTTTATTTCAACCGCCTTATATCCGGCGATCGCGACGCTCGAAGGGTTCGTACCGTGAGACGAGTCCGGGATCAGGATAACTTTGCGCTCTGAATTTTTGTTTTCATGGTACTTCCTCATCAACATTATCCCTGTAAGCTCTCCATGAGAACCTGCAGCCGGTTGTGAAGTGACGGCAGCAAGACCGGTTATCTCACATAAAATCCTTTCTATTTCCCAAACCACTTCAAGACAGCCCTGTACAGTCGACTCAGGTTGATGAGGGTGTATCGATCTAAATGCCGGCAGCGCAGCGGTATCCTCATTTATCTTGGGATTATATTTCATGGTGCAGGAGCCCAAAGGATAAAATCCGCGGTCGATATTGTAATTCATCTGAGACAATCGCACAAAGTGCCTGACGACCTCATTTTCCGCCACTTCGGGTAATTTTGCCGGCTCTTTCCGAACGTTCGCTTCTCCCAAAAGCTGCTCACACGGTCTTTCAGGGACATCAAGTTCATCAAGTGTGTACCCTTTTCTACCGGGATGACTCATTTCAAATAATAATTTTTCAGGCATACATGAAATTCTCCACACAAGAAAATCTTTACATTACAACTCTTTCAACGTTACCTGCAGTTGCAAAGAGTTTTAATTTATTGAGAAAATTATCCATTTCATTTTTCGTTCTTTTTTCGGTAACCGCTATCAGCAGTGCGTTGGGATCGTCCATATTATCAAGAGGAATACCTGCAAATATATCATGTTCAAGAAGTTCATCGCATATCTTTTGAGCCGGTTGGGGACATGATACGACAAATTCATGGAAAAACGGTTTATCATACTTAAGCGAATATCCGGGAATTCCGGCAATGTTGTCAGCAAGATAGTGCGCCTTTTGCGTACACTGGTTGGCAGTCTCTCTCATACCCTCTTTTCCCATCAGGGACATGTACATACATGCGCGGATCATTACCAAGCCCTGGTTAGTACAAATATTCGAGGTTGCTTTTTCTCTTCTGATATGTTGCTCGCGTGTCTGAAGTGCAAGAACAAACCCCTGACATCCTTTCAGATCAACGGTCCGGCCCGAAAGTCTTCCCGGAATCTTGCGAATTAGATTTTGGTTCACTGCAAAAATACCGAGGTACGGTCCACCCCAATTGACGGAATTCCCGAGTACCTGCCCTTCACCGGTAACGATATCGACAGCACATTCGCCCGGCGTCCGCAGTAGGGCAAGGACGATCGGGTTGACCGATGTAATGACCAGGCCGCCTGCTTCATGTACGATTTGCGACAAGTCGCAAAGTGGTTCAATGATACCGAAATAGTTCGGATATTGCAGAACGAGACCGGCACACTGTTCATTCATTTTTTGTTTCAAATCTTCGCTATCGATGATGCCGCCGCTGCATGAGATCTCTTCTATGGCTATGTTCCGACCGTGGCAATAGGTTGCAATGACCTGTTTATAATTCCCAGGCAGGTTTTGAGCAATAAGAATTTTTTGTCGTTTCAAAAAGGTAGACGCCAGCAAGACCGCTTCGGCGGTTGCCGATACACCGCAGTACATTGAAGCATTGCTTACCTCCATACCGGTCAGCTCACATATCATTGTCTGATATTCATATATCGCCTGCAGAGTCCCCTGGCTTACTTCGGGCTGGTACGGAGTATATGCCGTAGAAAATTCCGAACGGCCGGTTATATGACTTATTGCGGAAGGTATATAGTGGTCGTATGCACCTCCGCCCAAAAAACAGGTATAACCATGAACGTTTTTGGCGGCCAGTTCCTGAAAGTAGCGCAACGTCGATAACTCAGACTTGCCAGGATGCTTTTTCCAATCTTCTTTATTACGATGTTCTGATGGAATACTCGATACAAGCTCATCAAAGCTGGAAACTCCCAGTGTGCGAAGCATCTCTTTTTGATCGTGATCGGAATTTGAAATATAAGGCATCTCTTCTCCGTAATTTATAGCAGGGAATGTATCCGTCTGCGGGAATCAGGCATTGAAAAAATCCTTTGCGACGTGCATAGGTCTATGTTTTAAAAAATAAATGCCCCCCCCTGCTGCATTATATTTTTGCGCACCGAACATATTTATGAGACCGGGTATGCATTACATAGAGGCACTATTTCGCGGTAATACTCAAGTTATTAACGCTTTATAATCTTTTGCGGACAGAAGACTGTCCAAATCAGATTTATCACTTGTCTTGATTTTTACAATCCAGCCTTCTTCATACGGATCTTGATTACATAAAACCGGTTTCTCTTCCAGTTTATGATTAACGTCTACAATCTCACCTGTTACCGGAGAAAACAAATCCTCAACAGCTTTAACTGCCTCAATAGTGCCAAATGGTTCATTTGCTGTGACCGCTGTTCCGACTTCAGGTAATTCGAGATATACAATATCTTCGAGCTGATCCTGGGCAAAATCAGTTATCCCGACCACTATTACATCGTCGCCTTCAACATAGGCCCACTGGTGCTCTTGAGTGTATAACAGATCATCGGGAATTTCAATTGCCATTTTTTAACGCCTCTATAAATCCAATTTGGTATGTTCCCTGCTGAAATTGTTCAGATGCAATAACTTTCTTATGAAAAGGTATCGTCGAATGCACACCCTCTATTATAAATTCCTCTAATGCTCTCTGCATTCTCAATAACGCTTCCTGACGTGTTTTACCGTGGGTTATTAATTTTGCCAGTAAGGAATCGTAATAAGGCGGAACAATATACGATGCATACGCATGAGTATCCACCCTGATTCCAGGCCCTCCCGGCAAATGAAAACTGGTTATTTTACCGGCAGATGGTATGAAGTTATTAGCGCTGTCCTCTGCATTGATCCGGCATTCGATAGCGTGTCCTTCAAGTTTCATCGACATTTGATCACCGTGCAGCTTTTCTCCGGACACAATTCTAATCTGCTCTTTTATAAGATCGAGACCGCAGACCATTTCTGTAACAGGATGTTCAACCTGAATCCGGGTATTCATTTCCATGAAATAAAATTCACCGTCTTCAGAAAGAAGAAATTCAATCGTACCTGCGTTCGTATAGTGAACATGCTGCGCACCCTTCACAGCAATTTCCCCAATTTTTTCCCGTAAATCGGGCGCCAGTCCCGGTGACGGAGATTCCTCAATAAGTTTTTGGTGCCGCCTCTGGATCGAACAGTCCCGTTCTCCAAGATGGATAACATTGCCGTGTTTATCTCCGATTACCTGTATTTCGATATGGCGGGAATTTTCAATAAACTTCTCTATATAGAGAGCGCCGTTTCCAAAATTTTTGACAGCTTCATTCTGGGCAATTATCAAGTAATTTCCTAATTTCTCACGTTCTTTTACAATCCGTAATCCTTTTCCGCCCCCACCGGATACTGCTTTAATAATAACCGGATATCCGATCTCATCAGCAACCGATTCAGCTTCTGCGAGATCATGTATAGTTGTATTACTGCCCGGAATAACAGGCACATCTGCCTGTTTCATCGTTGCTTTCGCAGCTGATTTGTCCCCCATGAGGGCAATCACCTTAGATGAGGGACCAACAAATTTTATATTGTTCGATTCACATATTTCCGCAAAGATTGGATTTTCTGCAAGAAAGCCGTATCCGGGATGGATTGCATCGGAATTACTTATTTCTGCAGCACCAATTATACGGGGAATATTGAGATAGCTGTCCGCCGAGACAGCAGGACCAATACAAATCGCCTCATCTGCGAACCGCACATGAAGAGAATCACGGTCTGCTTCTGAAAAGACCGCCACCGACCGGATGCCAAGCTCCTTACACGCTCTGATGATCCGGAGCGCTATTTCTCCGCGATTGGCTATGAGCAGTTTAGAAACCATTATTCTTTTTTAATCATTTATTATTTTAATTTTGGTGTCTATCTGCTTTTCAAGATTTACGTTGACCGGTTCAATTCTGTTTCCCCTGGCATCAAACAGTAACCGGATATTCGGGTTGTTGAGACTCAGTTCATTCATTGAGATAACGACACCCTTAAATCCGACATATTTACCGGATACCACCTCAAAGTTCGAGCCGGCAGGATATCTCGGAACAATATTGAGAAATTCCTTGACAATTTCCGCATTAAGGTGGGCATACGCACTGTCCTTAATAATATCGACCACCTGATCATGAGGCAGGCTTTTTCTATACGGACGATCGGAACTCAAAGCATCATAAACATCTGCTACGGCAGAAATTTCTCCATATATGGCTATCTGGTTGGCCGTATCCTGCCGGTTGATGGTGTTGCAGCCTTTCAGTCCACGGGGATTATCCGGAACCGTTCTGACGTTCATGATGCTGATATGCAATGTGTGTCGGCATGATTGGCAGGGAATCTTTAAGCAGTTCATAACCCATTGTCGTATGTTCTTTTATCAATTCATATTCTTCACCAGTCAATTTACTGTTTTTATTCAGTAAATTTTGAGGAATGAATACTTTGCCGATATCGTGCAAAAGACACCCCGTCGCAAGTTCCATAAGCTGTCGAACATTCAATCCTGTTTTTTTACCGATCAAAACAGAGATAATAGTCACATCAATAGAATGATTGAAACTGTAATTGTCATGAGTTTTGAGTGAATTCAGACCGTTCAATGTCGCGCTTGGCACGACTTCATCAACTATATTTTCAACCGACCTGGATACATTTGCATAAATCCCGATCGATTTTAGAGCTTTATTAACCGTATTCGATTTTAGATTTTCTAAAATTTTTCCGACCGAATCTCCTTTAAAATCACGAATTACTTTCTTAACACTCGCATGAGTCTGATTGAGACGTTTAACAGATTCGTACCTTACCTAGTCCGAGATCATCTCTTGATAATCGACATCAAGAAGATCCGGATCAGAAATATAAACTGTCTGAAATCCCAAATCATCGAGACGCTGAATATATCGTGCGGTCAATTCAACGTTTCGATTCAAAAGTATGTTACTATTCTCATCCCGTATCGGCAAGCTCAGCTGCATACCGGGCTTCAGCATGTTAGTACTAATACGACGCATTTCTATTTTCTTTCGTCGATATAAAAAAGCGGTTGGTTATATTCGACGGGCAGGGCATTTTCGACCAGAACTTTTACAACTGTTCCATTGACTTCCGATTCAATCTCATTCATTACTTTCATCGCCTCGATGATGCATAACGTCTGACCCGGTATCACAGTATCACCGACCGAAACAAACGCCGATTCATCGGGGGCGGGAGCACGATAAAATGTTCCGACCATCGGAGAAAAAACGACAGAATGTTCTTGTTCATGTTCCCGGACAGATTCCGTATCAGTTTTCGGAAGAATATCTCCGGAAACTCCGCCATTTGGTCCATGAGTATTGAATGAAGTCCTTGAACCGTTTTTTGCAACTCGAACCTTGACACCCCACCATCGCCGTACTTCAATTTCATCAATTCCCGTTTCTTCAAGAATTTTGATGAGCTGCCGAATTGTCTTTTCTCTCATATGTCGTAGAATTAATCTCGCAACTATTTAAAATAACAAGTATTTACTATCTTAGAGCCAATATTAATCTAAAATTCTTAATATTCTCAATAGCACATAACAATTCGATTTCATTCATAAAAACGCTTAGTATAAACAGATAAATTATGAAGAATTTTCAACTAAGTCGATTTCATTCATAAAAACGCTTAGTATCAACAGATAAATTATGAAGAATTTTCATATAATTAAGTGAAAAATATACTACTATATTGAAGAAAAGTCAACGACTATTTTCCCGTGCCGACGCTCAATAATTTCAAAAATTCTTCTTCGGAAATCACCTTTATCGACAATTTCTCCGCCGTGCGCACCTTTGAGCCCGGCCGTTTTCCAACGAGGACAAAATCTGTATGCGAGCTTACAGTCCCGCTCACTTTTCCCCTATGCGATCGAATTAGTTCCCCGGCTTGTTCGCGGGTATAGTTGCTCATCGTTCCCGTCAGCACGAACGTCTTCCCGGAAAGAAGACCGCCAGGACCATTACCGGGCGCCGATTCCTGTTCAAGCGCAACCCCCGCTTTTCGTAATTTATCGATGAGAATCTTTGATTCGGGGGTATTTCCATACGCAATGATACTTTCAGCCATTTTGGCTCCGATGCCTTCGATAGACTCTGAAGATACTAAATGAAAACTTCCAGCGGGGATTCAAACATATCTTGTATCGAAGAAAATCGTCGGGACAATTCTCTTGCTACACTAATCCCAATGAATGGAATCCCCATCGCAAATAGTACCCGCTCCAACGAAACCGTTTTGCTCTTTTCGAGAGCATCGAGTATGTTCCCGGCGCTTTTATCTCCCATTCGTTCTAACTCGGAGAATAGTTTGCGGGAGATAAAATAGAGGTCTCCGGGATCGGCGACAAGTTTTGCTTTAATCAACCGATCGATAAGAGATTCTCCGAGTCCTTCAATATTCATTGCTCCCCGTGACGCAAAATGCTCTATCCTCCGGGCCGCCTGTGCCGCACAGAGGATGTTAACACATCGTACAGCAACTTCTTTTCCCCGTTGTTCCAGCGGTTCACCGCAGACCGGGCATTGCAGCGGGGAATATAATGCAATTGTATCATCAGGCCGCTTGTCCAGCTCCACCCGGACAACTTTTGGGATTATATCCCCGCCCTTTTCTATGATCACGGTATCACCGATACGTATATCTTTTCGGGAAATCTCGTCGATATTATGTAATGTTGCCCGACTGACCGTAGTACCGGCAACAAGTACCGGTTTTAATGATGCTACCGGTGTAACGACTCCTGTTCTCCCGACACTCCAGGTAACGTCTTCGAGGATAGTTTCAACCTGGACTGCAGAATATTTAAACGCGGTCGCCCAACGTGGGCTCTTAGCTGTCGCTCCAAGAGCGGCCTGTTGGTTATAATCATTGACCTTAACAACGACGCCGTCTATATCATAAGGGAGTTTTTCACGTTTTTCCGCCCATTCATCACAAAAATCAATAACTTCATGTATGTTTTTGCAAAGCATCCTGTTTTGATTACACCGGAATCCAAGATCTTCGAGTATGGTAAGCGCCTGCCAGTGAGCGCTAATCGGGGACGGTTCTTGAGGAATGAGCAGTGAATAGCAATAGAGCGTCAATCTGCGCGCGGCAACGATGCTTGAATCCAGAAGTCTGAGCGTACCCGAGGCAAAATTTCGAGGATTTGCAAATTTCATCTCACCGGCAGCCTCTCTTTTTCTGTTCAGTTCTTCAAAATTCTCATTTTCCATGTAAACTTCACCGCGAACCTCAAATTCTTCAGGTATCCCGGCAATTTCCCTGACAATAAGCGGAATTGCCCGAATGGTTCGTAGATTGGCAGTAATATCATCACCCCGCAAACCGTCTCCTCTCGTTGCACCACGTTCAAATCTATTAAGTCTGTATCTGAGACTGACGGCAACACCGTCAATTTTGAGTTCGGTTACGTATTTATATGATTTTTGCGGAATAAACGATTGAACCCTTCTATCGAAATCAAGCAGTTCCTCCTTCATATATGTATTTGACAGGCTCAACATTTGCCGATTATGTTCCACCGTTTTAAAATCTGAGGTTACAACTCCGCCGACCCGCCGGCTTGGAGAATCCGGGGTAAGAGAACCGGGATACTTTTTCTCCAGTTCCAGCAGTTCATTCATGAGCATATCATATTCATAATCACTCAATTCAGGTTCATTTTTTACGTAATAGAGATAATCGTGCTGCCGGATCGCCAATCTGAGTTTTTCTGTCTTTGTTTGAATATTTTCAGGAATGCTCATCGTAATTCTAAATACCGGATATGGCAAATCGGGCTAATAAAATATGGACGCAACAAATGCACGGAATGACAAATTGACCATGAACGGATTTCAATTTGTTTGGATGAGAATGGGTGTAACTATAAAACCTCGTTGCAGGTCCGAATAGATACAAGGGCTTGATTCAGTACGAACTGGTCTATCTGGTCTAACAAGGAATCGGTCTTCTTTTTTTGAAGTTTTTTTATTTCTTCGACATCACTTGAATTTTCAAGGAAATATACTTCCGTCATCAGATTCGGCTGGGACCCGTCTTCATACACGGAATACGCTTGATTTGTCGATTTTCTGATTTGTTTTTTTACCTTTTTCATGAGCTCCAGGTAATCGTTACGTTTTTCAGGAACAATTTCATAACTAACGGAAAAAATAATTTTCGCCATAATGCACACTCCTGAATTATTTTATAACTATACTCAGTTTTTTCGAGACTGCTATTTTGTTCCGTGTTTCTAAATATTTTAAAAATAAAATTATACCCGTTACACGTCGAACTTCTTAACTATGGAGAACAATAAATATATCAAAATCAATTTACAACATAATTTTTCTAATACGACGAAAATGCGCAAGTCTCTAAAACAGTATTTGTGACTGGCTGACAAGGCTGAGAAATTCCGACCTTGTTCTTGGATCACTCTTAAAACATTTGACCATACTGCTCGTCGTTACAACGGTATTCTGTTTTTTCACTCCGCGCATCATCATGCACAAATGTCGTGCAGAAATTACGACTCCCACACCTTTTGGATTAAGCACTTCCTGGAGAGATTCTGCAATTTGATCGGTAAGACGTTCCTGGACCTGGAGACGTCTTGCAAACATCTCGACGATGCGCGGAACTTTACTCAGTCCTATGACTTTTCCGTCCGGTATATAGCCGACATGGCAGACACCGTAAAATGGAAGTAAGTGGTGTTCACACAGACTGAACACATCAATATTTTTCACGAGAACCATTTCATCATAGTTTTCTTCAAAGATAGCTCCATTTACCAATTCATCCAAATTTTCCGAATAACCTTTTGAAAAATCTTTAAACACCGCCGCTACACGTTGAGGGGTTTTTGCCAGACCTTCCCTTTCCGGATCTTCACCAACTTTGACCAATAATTCCCGGATTAATGATTCCATTGCATTATCACTCTTTCTTTAACTCGGTTTTTAATTCTAATTGCAATTTATACATGTGCTGTTCAGTAACTCGTGACAATAGAATGTGCGGCATTCAATATTTTTTTTTTCGCATTTTCCAATGTTGTTGAATGCAATATTGCCGCGGAGGCGTTTTTGTGCCCGCCTCCCCTGAATTGTCCTGCGAGCTTATCCACCCCGATATTATTGACGGATCGAAAGCTGAGTTTTATATTATTTTTCCTCTGCTCAACGAATAAGACCGATATCTGAACACCTTTAATGCATTTCGAAAATTCAGCAAACCCCTCAATATCTTCATGTGAGGCCCCCGAATCCTTTAACATAGCGTTTGAAACATACATGAAGGCAATTTTCCCATCTGCAAAGCATTCCAATGACCCGATCGCTTTTGCATACAGTCTTGTCCTTTTCCAGGAATTATTTTCAAAAAGTTCTTTATATAATTTCTGGTGATCGACGCCAAGTTTCAGTAAATCGGCGCCGAGCTTGAATGCTCGTTCATTTGTATTCGAAAACCTGAAACAACCTGTGTCGGACAAAAGAGCTATATAGAGCGCTGCGGCCATTTCAACATTTATCGTACATGAACCCTGCTTTAAAACATTATAGACTAACTCACCGGTGGCAACTGCATTTTCGTCAATCAAAACTATATCCGCATCAATGCTATTACTTAAATGATGGTCTATGCACAGTCTGATAGCTTCACTCTGTTCAATAGCTTTACCGACAGCCCCGAGACGGTGCATAACCGAGATATCAAGGACTATAACGACGTCAATTCCTAATATCATTTTACCGTAAGAATTGTCATATTGCTTAAATATATTATTGTCAGGATCCATGAATTGGTACGAGGGGGGTACCGGTGATTCATTTATGATGTGAACAGACTTACCAAGGCATTTCAAATAATGATACAATGCCAATTCAGACCCGAGTCCATCGCCATCGGGATGAATATGCGAAGTAAGAACAAAGGAATTATATTTTTTAAACACGGTTTGAATGCGGTCGATTGCGCTATTATCTGTCATCTTTATGCGGAATGTTCCAAAGATTAATAAAAAAAGCCGTGTGATTAAACGTGGTCAATAAAATAAATAAGCTACCATATTTATCATTAAAAGTGAATAATGTAGATAATATTCAATAAAAAAGCAATCTTTATATAGGCACATTAATTCATTTGCATTTCTGAAATTCATAGGTATATTGAATCATCCTCTTTGTTATCCGCATTAACCTCATATACCGTACTATGTCAGATTTAGAAAAACAAAGAAAAAAAGTAATGTCCGGTAGTGATAATCTTCTGAAAGCAAAATTTCTTAAAGAGATAGGTCAAGTAGAAGAATCATTGAAATTTGCTGTTGAAGACTGCAAGATAAAGATCTCATCAAGTAAATTTAAAGATGCTCTAAAAGTAAAAAATGATTTTAATATCGACACCAGCGCTGTTTCAGATGCTGTCGATCGGGTCATGAAAATGAGAGTCCGGCAGAGTAAACACGAGCTCGCAGCACGTATCGGCAAGCAATTCAGCCTGCCAAGAGAAAAATATATTGAACATGCGTTCACTGCGTTCAATTTATTTTTGAAATTTCAACGGTATCATGATGCTTTTAAAATAGACAGTGAGTTTTCTCTTCCGAAAGACAGTATCCGACCTGCAGTCCGGACAGCGATCGATCTCAATATAAAGAGAAAGCGATATGACATGGCAGCGCAGCTTGGCAAGAAATACGGAATTAATTCAAATGAAATTAATGACGCGCTTAAAAAATCTGTCGTCAGACACTTGAAAATGAATCAATTTGATAGTGTAACCAATTTGTTAAGTGATTCTCACATGAGCAAGAAAGAGCAGGAATCAATTATTATCGATGAATTTACAAGGCGGTTTGACAGCGGTATATTCGATGAGGCAAATTATCTTCAGAAGAAATTCAGAATAGACAATTCTCGTCTTTACAACATTATTATTCCGGTTTTCAATTATCATCTTGAAAAAACAATGTTTGAAGTATCATATTCGTTAATGAAAAAATACAAACTGCCGGTAAAATTGATGGAACCCACCCTTAAAAAATGTTTCAGTTCTTTGATAGATAAACGTCAGTATAGACCTGCAAAAAAGATCGCTAATGACTATTGTTTGTCTAAAGATTTATATATTTCAATTATCACGAAAAAATTTCTGGATCAGTTAGCAAAAAACAACCTGACAATTGCAGGAGAAATCAAATCGGCATTTAATCCGCCCATGAATAAAATCAAAGGGACTATTACACAAAAATACAACGAGTATCTTTCCAGCGGTAATCTCAAATATGCGGAATATGTAAAAAAGGAACTGCTCAAGAAGTCCGGGGGAGTGTTTTCCCGTTTGTTTGGAGGTTGACAAGAGTACTTTTTGAAATATTTTCAGCAAATTTCAAAATTTTATTTTTCTCTTATTATTCCGTGTCTTATCTTTTTACTATATAATTCCGCCATTCATTACAAATATGATAGTGATGTTCTTCCGCAGCAAATTTGTTTAATGTTTCCAGTGAATACTCGGGAGTTGCACCCGTTTGAAGCATTGTATTCGCAGCGACCGCATTTGCAAAGCGCCCGGCTTCAGGGAGAGTCCTGCCCTGATAATAGTGCAGGGTTAACGCGCTGATAAAGGCATCCCCGGCGCCGGTTGTGTCAACCGGTTTTTTATTTATTCCTGGGCAATACACAATGTCCGTTCCGTCTGTCAGCAGACAGCCCCACTTTCCTACAGTTAAACATGCCACCCGAAGATTCCCGATATCCACAAGTTGCAGTAAAGATTCAACATAATTTTCCGATAACTCCGGATATAATTCTCTCATTTTCACCAGTTCACTGTCATTCATTTTCAGAATATCGGTAGTGGTCAAACAACTGCGGACGGCATTTTCAGTATTTTCATTCCATTCACGGAAATTGACATCAAATATTTTTATGGCATTTTTACAAATGTCGAGAAAATTACGTGTGATTCGCGACGCTTGTTCCGTGCGCTGTGCAAACGTTCCGAAAACCACCGCATCAACTTCTGCGGCCAATTTGGGAAACCGCTCATCCCATTCGAGATAATCGTACGGGGCGGTATCGGAGCAGGTAAATGTAGGTTGAGCATTCTCATCGAGGGCAACGGAAACGTAACCCGTTTCCCGCCGGGGATCTATCTGTATGTACCCGGTATCGAATCCTTTGTTTTTTAACAACCTGAGCAATTCTTCGCCAGACTCATCGTTTCCTATCCTGCTTATAATTACGCCTTGATGTCCCAACTGTTTACTATGGTGCACGCAATTAAACGTTGCACCACCGAGATGCCTAGAGTCCGGAAATATATCCCAGAGGAGTTCTCCGATTCCGATTAAGTACATTATAGTGTCCGTGAGGATTTTTGTTGTAAGGAAGTTTTAAAATGATGGCCGTTCAATCCATCTTATCATAAAAAATTGGAATGCATAAATTTGTGACGTGAAACTTAAATACACATTCCAATTTTTCCGATAAGATATACAGGAACCGAAATCTAACGTTAAAGAGCGGGGAAGAATTCATGTGTAAAGATAATATATATGAACTGATCGGGCAAATCATCGACAAAAATAAGAAAAAATCAACTAATCTTTACAGTTGTCCAAAGTGTTTTGGTACATATATAAAAGAAAACAAAACAAAATTCCGCAAACTCACTCCACGATATTTTGTAGCAGACCTTTAAACGGAGTCGTCTTCCGGTTTTTTATCATTCTTTTTTATATGAATTTTGTCATCAATATATTCTTGCAAAGCCAAACTGCTTGATTTGTCTTTTTTATCAAACTCTTTGACAATCTTTTCCCTGTCAACTGATAATTCATCGAGGTCTTCCTCATTCTCAAGTTCACCCAGCTTCTTTTTGAGTTGATCATTTAATTTAGTATGTATCTGCCTGGCCCGTTTCGCAGAGACTGCCACAGCTTTGTATATGGTATCTCCTTTTTCGACGATTATTCTTAGATCGATTGTAATCCCCATTGATCAAATCCTCCCGTTATCGATTAATTGTTTACTGTTACTCACTAATTTTATTGAGTTGAAAATACTGAGAGGTAATAGAAATAATCAACCCGCTCAGTGCCAGAATACCGATCATATTCGGCAGCACCATCAGGCCGTTCAGAGTGTCGGCAAGCAGCCAGATCGAATTCACCTTGACCATGCTGCCGAGAAATATAAATCCACAGAATGCCCATCTGAAATACCGTTTAATCCAGAAGCCGAACAAATATACAAAACACTGTTCGCCGAAATACGGCCATGTTATTACCGAAGTGTATCCGAATAAAATTGAACTGAATACGATAATCCACCCCCCGAACGGGATGCTTTTCTGAAAAGAATTCGTTGCTAATTCAGCGCCGGTAGCCCCTGTCAGCAACTCGCCCGTCAGGAGGATCGCGAAAGCCGTTATCGAACATATAACAATTGTGTCTACAAACACGTCGAGCATTGCAATAAGCCCCTGACGTACGGGCTGGTCCGTTTTTGCCGCAGAATGGGCTATTGCCGCACTTCCCGACCCCGCCTCATTGGAATACGACCCTCGTGCGACCCCAAATCTGACTGCCATCATGATCGAAGAGCCGGCAAATCCACCTGCCGCTGCCGTACCGGTAAACGCCTCCGAAACGATTTGGTAAATAATGCCGGGTATTCTCTGCCAAAAAAGTATCATAATTGCAATACCGGCAGATATATACACTACCGACATGAACGGCGCAAGTATCTCAGCAAAACGACCGATGCTCTTGATCCCGCCAATGATTACGATCCAGACCAGAAACGCAAGTCCAAGTCCGGATATCCACTTTTCCAATCCTATTTGTGTGTCTAAAGCTATCGAAATGGAATTAGACTGCACCATTGAGGTCGACAACAGCGCCCTGAGTCCAAGTGATAATGCGAAAAATCCCGCAAGGATTTTACCGATTCCTCCCCATTTAATGGAATCCTTCAGATATAACATCGGTCCGCCGAGGATCGATCCATCGGGGTTACTCTGACGGTAGTGAACTCCTAGAACCGCTTCACAGAATTTAGTTGCCATTCCAAACAGCGCCGCTACCCACATCCAGAATATCGCTCCTGGTCCGCCGAGGGCCAAAGCGGTCGCTACACCGACAATATTACCGTTGCCGACAACTGCCGCAAGCCCTGTCATAAGAGCCTGAAGCGGCGAGATATCGCCTTCTTTATCCCGGGACAGGTCCTTTTTCCGCAATCCGAGAACTACATTCTTTGCTGCGTAAACAAACTTCCGGAACTGTATTCCGCGAAGCAGGAACGTAAAATATACCCCGGTTCCCACTAAAAGAAGAAGGAGATGCGGTCCCCACACCACTTTTCCGGTTATGATAACAATGTTGTCAAAGTACTCGATCATGTTTACTTATTTCAATCTCTCTCAATGCCGCGCAGTCAATTTTTTCCGAATCCGTTTTTCAGCTTTTCCTGTAGTACGGTTTTAATGTTTTCGGCCGGATATCGTTCCTGCCTCATGGAGTCACGGTACCGCAACGTCACCGTATCATCATTCAAGGTGTCCGAATCAATAGTAACAGCGAACGGGGTCCCGATCTCATCCTGCCTCCTGTACCGTCTGCCGATTGCTCCTCCGCTATCGTAAAAGGCTTTCATGTCCAACCGAATATCGTTATAGATATTCCGGGCTTTTTCAGGCATCCCATCCTTATTCACCAATGGCAATACTGCTGCTTTTATCGGCGCAATTTCAGGACTGAAACGAAGCACGATCCGTTCTTCTTCTTCCTCGTACGCATCGACAAGTACGGTCAGGATAGTCCGGTCACATCCCGCTGAGGTTTCTATTATGTATGGCAGATAGCGCTCCCCGCGTGCCTCGTCGAAATAGGTTAATTTTTTTTTCGACTCTGCTTGATGCCGTGAAAGATCAAAATCTGTCCTGTTGTGAATCCCTTCCAGCTCTTGCCAGCCGAATGGAAATTCATACTGAATATCGAATGCCTCTCTTGCATAATGCGCCAACTCATCTTTGTCGTGCTGATGAAACCTGAGTTTGCCTTTATCCAGACCAATTGTATCATACCAGTTAAAACGCTGCTCTTTCCAGCGCTCCATCCATGTAGTATCTTCCGATGGATGAATAAAAAACTGCATTTCCATCTGCTCGAATTCTCTCGTGCGGAATATAAAATTACCGGGGGTTATTTCGTTTCTGAAGGCTTTCCCTATCTGTGCTATCCCGAACGGCAGTTTGCGCCGGGCAGTCGCCTGCACATTGAGGAAATTGACGTATATTCCCTGCGCCGTTTCCGGTCTGAGATATACAATATGAGCATTGTCTTCAACCGGTCCCATGAATGTCTTGAACATTAAATTGAATTTCCGGGGATCGGTCAATTCACCGCCGCAGTTTTGACAAACTTCCGATTCGAGTTCATCTGCGCGAAAGCGATTCCTGCATTTTTTGCAGTCCACGAGCGAATCGGTAAAACCCTCGACATGTCCCGAAGCATGCCAGATTTTTTGATGCATTAAGATCGATGTATCGATGCCTTCGATATCGTCACGGTCACGTGTCATTGACCGCCACCACAGGTCCTTGATGTTTTGTTTCAATTCTACACCGAGCGGGCCATAATCATAACAGCTGTTGATCCCTCCGTATATTTCACTCGATTGAAAAATAAAACCCCGCCTTTTACACAGGGATACCAGTTTCTCCATCAAACCATTCTTATTACTCATGTGAGTATCTGCAGTTCCATTAATTCATGAGTTTGAGTGCCTGTATTGAGCTGTAACCGTCAAAATGATACTTGTAATAGCTGTCGATAAGACCGTTAATTTCGCGAGCGGATTTCTGCGAAACCCGCAAGTTTGATAATGTATCAGGATTTTTATTGAAAATTGCCTTGAGGACGTGCACGGATTCCGGAGATATTTCTCTATTCATAGCCTGTTTCGTACATGAAGAGCAGGTTACTTCTCCCTCTGCCAGGGAAAAAAAAGCCGGGCCGTTCTGAATTGTATTTCCGCAGCGGACACAATCTTTGATATCGAATCCATACCCGCTGAGTCGTACAAACCGTGTCATGAAATACCAATAAATATTTTCGAAATTTTTATTTGCTGATTCGAGCCACACAAGAGAGCGTTTCATAAGATCGAATATCGGGACATTCTCTTCTTCTTCCACCACGAGTTTTGTTATCACTTCTGCAATGGCAAGACCTAAAGAAAGTTTGTCAAAGTCACTTTTGACGTGCGCAAAAGGATTAATGATATCACACTGTGTCAGGGTATGCAAATCTCGTTTTTCCTTGTAATAATACACAAGGTTGACGTGGTTAAGCGGATCCAGGGACCCGCCGAACCTGTTCTTGAGTTTTCGCGATCCTTTTGCTATGAATGAAAGCCGCCCTGATCCTTTAGAAAAGACCCGGATGATCTTGCTCGTTTCACCATAGGGCATATACGATAAAATTACCGCTTCTGTCTTGACAATGGACATTGAAAATCATTGTATTTGAATATTTATATAACCCCGGCTTCTTCCGTATCATTCTTGTACACCGCTTTTGTCAATGCGATAAAAGAATCAATTTCAAGCGCCTCCGGTCTGAGACTCAGATCAATCTCATGCGTAATATTTTCAGGCAATTCCCACCCTAATGCCGCAAGAGAATTTTTGATCGTTTTGCGCCGCTGGCCAAAACAGGTCTTTACGACATGGAAATAATCCCCGGGCCGGATACTGCCGTCTATTTCTTTAAATTTCAGCGAAATAATACTCGAATCCACCTGAGGTTTCGGGAAAAAGCAGTTCCGTGATACGTCGAACAGCATTTTCGGCTCTGCATGATACTGGCACACGGCAGATAGAATGCCTCTGTCTTTAGTATGGACCGCCGCAACAATCCTTTGAGCGACCTCTTTCTGCATAAGAAATAGCATTCGGGAAATAAATTTTCTTTGCCGAATGAGGTGAAATAGTATCTGACTGGAAATATTATATGGAAGATTCCCGATTACGACCGCTTTCGACGAAGCCGGCAATATGCTTTCAAACTCAAAATCCATGACATCGCGGGTAACGAGTGTAAAGGTATCGTACGATTTGAATTTATCGCGAAGCATTCCGTAGAATTGCTCGTCAATCTCTACTCCGAAGACATGTACTCCCCGTTCCAGCAGAAATGCAGTAAGGGCACCTGAGCCGCATCCGATCTCTACTACAGTCTCCATTCCGGATAGTTGTGCGGCAGAAACAATTTTCCTTAAGATATTATGGTCGTGTAAAAGATGCTGTCCGAATCTTTTCTTCCAGCGGAGAACCATAAATCCCTTTTTCAGAAACCCTATTTTACCCTACTTCGTCATACTTCCGAACACGGAATTCTGCTCCGAGTCCGTACGCAAGCTTTCTACTTGCTTCAACATCAATGCCTGGTAAATCAACAACCGTTAGATGCGTTATTATGCCTGCGGCTACACATTTTTTGATAAAGTCGATCATCCCTTCAAAAGACCTTTCCCCGAAATCATCTCTCATAATTTTTATATATTTTGCAGGGTCATGAGCATTCAAGCTGATAGAGACGGTATCAATAAGTCCCACAAGTTCAGGCACGACGTCCCTGCCGTGAATCATATTCGCATGACCATTCGTATTCAACCGTACCGTCATCCCCTTTGATTTCAGCCAGCGGGAGACGTCTTTGATAAAATCGAGCCTGAGTGTCGGCTCTCCGTAGCCGCAGAACACGATTTCGCTGTATCGGGCCGGATCGCCGATGAGCGATAGTGCTTCGTCAACGGTCGGTTCGTCTTCTTCGGGCAGACCAAGATTATGTCCTTTTACCACCGGGTCTATCAAACGGGCACAAAAAACACAATCCGCAGTACAGCGTAGTGTCGGATTGATATAAAGGGAATCACGGATCTCATACACTATCTTCACACGTTCCATTTCCGGAGCAATGCCGAAAAGACGGTTCGCATTGAACGCTGTTATCCGTGCAATATCCTCAACTGTCAGATTTTTTGCGTCGGCGAGTTTACTGGCAATAAGCGGGACGTTCCCGGGTTCGTTTCGTTTCCCGCGGAACGGTTCGGGTGTCAGGAACGGAGAATCGGTCTCGATCAGTACTTTTTCAAAATTGATTTGTTCAAGCAGATCGACGTTCTTGAAATTCTTAAAAGTAATATTTCCCCCAAAAGAAATGAAAAAACCTTTCTTTATCAATCTGTGTGCCGTTTCGAGATCGCCGGAATAACAGTGAAACACCCCCTTGACGGCGCCGTTCGTTGTCCGCTCTATGACGTCTTCAACATCATTCCACGCATCCCGCACATGTATTACGACCGGTTTATTCACTTCCCGGGCTATACGTAATTGCTCGGCAAAAACATCTTTCTGGATACTTTTCTGGGTATTGTCCCGATAATAATCCAGACCGATCTCGCCGACAGCGACGACTTTTTCCTCACTGAGCAGCTTCAACAATCGCTTTTTCACACAATCATTGTACGTTTCAGCATCGTGCGGGTGAATTCCGGCAGTCGAAAAGATACCGTTATACTTATTTGCAATCTCAAGAGAGTTTACGCTCGACTCAATATCGGTACCGATCGCCATGATCCTGTCCACACCTTTCTCTATGGCACGGCCGATCACTTCCTCTCTGTCGGCATCAAATTTTTCGTAGCTCAGATGAGCATGGCTGTCAATGAACATTGCGCAATTGTATCCTGAAATTTCCTGCTATTATTTATAAGTACACCCATCAAGTATATAGCTTTAAAATATAATTTAATAATCAATAATAATCAAGGCAATTATGCCTGTTTGTCATGAATTCTATCGTACTACCATGAGACAATATTTGAGGTGAAATAATGTCCTTCACCCGAGAACTGATATCTGTAAATCCCATTTTGCTAACTATGTTTGCTTGAAAATGTAGAAACCGCTTCGTATATTTGGAGTTCAGCCGTGAAAACCTGAATACTATGATACGATTCGATCAAGGAAATGAAGATGTATCATGAAAATATCCTGTGTAAAAACCATCGGCGCCTTTTGTGACTCTCTTCCATTGATGAGAGCGGAAATATCGTAATCGAGCGATTCCGCACGAAAAAATTAAATTGTTTTGGTTTCACTTCATTATATTGCACCTGAAAAACTTTACCTGCTCTGAAATTAATCGAGTTTTTAATCTCCCGGTAAACATACTGATATTGGTATGACAAATGTATTATTTCTAACTATATCATGGATAGTGTAATGCCAAAACGAACTATACAGAATTATATCGATGAATTATCCGCGATAAAGGAAGCGGGGTTATACAAAGAAGAACGGATTATTTCTTCGCCGCAGGGTGTGTCGATCAAGGTCGGCACTGATGAAGTATTGAATTTTTGTGCCAACAATTATCTCGGACTGGCGAATCACCCCGACCTCATCGCCGCTGCAAAACGAAGTCTCGATGAACGCGGGTACGGTCTTTCTTCGGTTCGTTTTATATGCGGGACCCAGGATATCCATAAAGAACTGGAAAATAAACTTGCCGAATTTGTCGGCATGGAGGATTCTATCTTGTATTCATCGTGTTTTGATGCGAACGGCGGTCTCTTTGAAACCCTGCTCACGAAGGATGACGCCATAATCAGCGATGAGTTGAACCATGCGAGCATTATCGATGGAATACGGTTGTCGAAAGCGGCGCGTCATATGTATAAGCATTCGGACATGAATGCGCTTGAGGATATTCTGAAATCAACTCACACTCAGCAAAAAAAGATGATCGCCACTGACGGTGTGTTCTCGATGGACGGTGAGATTGCCCGGCTCAAGGATATTTGCTTTTTAGCGGACAAATACACAGCGTTCGTCATAATAGACGATTCCCATGGGACCGGCTTCATGGGGAAAAACGGAAGAGGCTCTCATGAGTATTGTGACGTACTGGAGAGGGTCGACATTATCACTTCCACACTCGGCAAAACTATGGGGGGCGCATCGGGCGGGTTCACTGCTTCCCGGAAAGAAATTGTTGGCGTTCTCCGGCAGCGCTCCAGACCGTATCTTTATTCCAATTCAGTTCCGCCGATGATAGTTTCCGCAGCGATTGCCTGTGTCGGTCTCTTAAAATCGTCCGGTGATCTCCGGAATAAATTATTGGATAACACCGCTTATTTCAAGAAAAAGATGGCGGATGCCGGATTTAATATAAAATCCGGCGTGCATCCAATCGTACAGATAATGCTCGGCGACCTCAAATTGGCACGGGATTTCGCCCGCGACCTGTACGACGAGGGAATTTATGTCGTCGGATTCGGCTTTCCTGTCGTTCCAAAGGGGACAGCCCGTATAAGGGTCCAGGTATCGGCCGCTCACGAAAGAGAACATCTTGACCATGCTGTGGAGAAGTTCGTCACGGTTGGGAAAAAGTACACTATTGTGTAGTTGAATATTTTGTTGTATCTATGAGAATATTTAAAGGACACGCGCCTCATAAAGCGATCTTTTTCCATGTTCCCCGCACAAACGTGATCGTCATAATAACCCCAATGAGAAGCATATAGAGGGCAAGACTTAACCAGGCCCCGAGCACCCCATATCCAAGCGTGATCCCTAAAAGGTATGCGACCGGCAGAAAAACACCCCAATTCACTACAATCTCTGCGATCATGACGAATCTGGTCATACCTGCTCCCCACAAGCAGGAGTTCAAGACAATACCGAAAGCATCTATGAACTGCACAAACCCGACCAGTCTGAGAATGTCCGTACCGGTCTGAATAATCATTGTGTCCGATGAAAATATTTTCATTATTGTTTGTGGAAGCAGAATAAAAGCAACACCCATTGAACCCATGACTATGACTCCGAGTTTAACAGATTCCCACCCGTAGCGCTCTGCAAGATCTGCCCGCTTTGCACCGAGATTTTGACCGATTAACGTTGCGGCAGCGGTGCCGAGGCCATATCCCGGCATGAACGACATGGACATTATTGAAATACAGACCGTACTTGCGGCCAGTTCAACCGTTCCGATCATACTGAGAATCTTTAAAAACAAAAGAAAACCGGCAATGGTAAAAAACTCCTGCAGCACAACCGGCGTGCTCAGCTCCACCAATTTCTTCAAGAGCGGCGCTTCGGGCGCTATGTGATCATAGAGTCCGTATTTCGTCCTGTATTTACCGAGCAAACTGTGAAAGACCATTATGCCGATCCCGACATACGTGCTGATCGCCGATGCAAGAGCGGCTCCCGTAACTTCCAGCCGCGGAAAACCCCAATTGCCGAATATGAGACAATAATTCAATACGATGTTAAGCGCATTTATTACCACCATCGATTGCATATTTATCTTTGTCTTGCCTATTCCGTTAAAAAAACCGCGGTACAAAGCGATCAGGCCGAAAGAAAATACTTCTAAAAACCGGATTGAGACATAGCTGCTTCCGAGGCGCGCAACTTCGGCGTCGTTCACAATAAACCTCGTAATGACCGGTCCGGAAAAATATCCGGCGGAAGATATTATTGCTCCAATGACAGCCAACACGATGAGCGTACCGTTCAAATTTCTTCCGCATGATTTAAAATCAAATTCCCCATATCTTCGCGAAGTGAGAGTCTGAATTCCGACATTAAGCGAGCCGTAGGAGTGTGTCACAAGAAGCACAATATGAGCGCCGAGACCTGTAGCGGCTAACGATACCGCTCCTAACCTGCCGACCATTGCTACATCGACAAGGCTCATGATCGTCCGGGAAATCATTCCAAGAACCACCGGATAAGCGAGCGTGATAACAAGCGGATAATACTCTTTATCGGGGAAAATTCTATTCATAAAACAAAGGGATTCGGATTCTACCGGAAAGACTCTGCAAAACTAAGATTTTACTGACTTTATGCCGACAATTACTATGAGTATCATACTCCAAACGAACGGCTTAATATAGTGATAAAATTTTTTGTAAGCAAAACATCGAATAATTGAATTGGAACTTTTACGGTATATTGAAAAGTATGAACACTATGCGACAATCTTACAGTATTCTCTTGATATTTGTTGCACTCGCCGCCTCTTGCGCTACCGAAAGCAGCACGGTCAGGACGCTTCGCCAGGCAGAATATAGAACTCTATTAGGTGAATCGGACCAAATTGACCCGATCATAGAGGTATTGCTTGAAGATACAGAAGCGTCGCGAGATGCTGCCTATACGCTGGGCAGGCTTGGGGACAGACGGGCTACGCCTTTTCTTGTGCAGACCATCAGAAATAACGGTCATGCCGCAGCAGAAGCTATCAAGGCGCTTGCAATGATCGGGGATACCAGAGTTGTTCCGGACCTCATTCAGATAGTCAAGCTTGATAGACCTCTTGCTCAGACGGCTGTTGAGACACTTGGACAACTGGATGATATCCGTGCCCTGCCTATCCTCATGCAGGTGGTTGAAGAAGAACGCCCCTATACAATTCCTGCAATTGAGGCATTAGGAAAACTTAGCAGTAACGAGGCATCGGAATTGTTGATAAGAAAATTCAGTGAAACGTCTCAGATCCGCCCCGAACAGATTAAATTCAGAATTGTACAGCAGGAAGCCGACAATGAACATTTACTTTCATTCGACGTACCGAATAATCTCCCTCCCAAGATCGAGATCCTCGACAAAATAATGGAACCTGAAGGACATGCCATATTCAGATACCTCCTGAAAGATACTGAACTCGATTCACTTGATATTAACGCAGAATATTCGGTCAATGGCGGAATGAACTGGCATGCTGCCTCTACGGAAGGGAATTTGACTTCGATTGTTGAGCAGAACTACCAAGGAAGTTTTGTCTGGCGTGCGGATCGGGATATTGATCTTGAAACGGTCCAACTTGACCCGTCATTCGGATTGCTTTTCAAATTAACACCTGCAGAACAACTCCAGCGGCCGAGGAATGGAGTACCTGCGGTATGGCTGTTCGGGGTTGACACCACTACCATTTCAATAGCGCCTATCGAAGCTGAAGACGAAAGTGAGATACTCTTCAGGTTTCATTACCCGAATCCTGCGCGGGCTTCTTTGGACAGTTTTGCATATCATTACTCATCAGACCTGGGAGAAAACTGAAATCCTGCCACTGTCAGGCTCGGCACGGGTGTGTCGGAAGAATCGCCAGACTCGATGTTTGTTATCTGGTCTTCTGAAATAGACATCCCAAACCAGGATATTGATGAAATAATATTTCGAATTTCGGCAAACATTCAAAACGCTTATGGAAATTTAGACATCACAGAGCCGTTTCATGTGGATAATAATACAGTTCCGCAGGTAACATTTATCGATTTTAACGAAGATGAAAGTTGATTGTTCAACATCGGCTACAAAATCAGCGATAGTGAAAACGATCTTGTTTCCTTAAATGTCCAGTATTCCATAGACGAGGGAAGAACATGGAGCCAATCCACCATTTCCGGAAATTTGTCAAATATGAGTCCGGAAAACTATGAGGGCATTATCAGATGGTTCTCTGAGTTCGATATCACCGGATTCAGAGATGTTCCCATCCGACTCCGTCTGCGATCTTCGGACAGAGATGCAGGGTTGTTTGTCGATTCTCCGGACTTTTATTTAAAAAACTCTGAATTCACAAAATTGACCCAGGGTATCGGCAGCGGAGTGGTTGAATTGTCGTATTCAATAGCGCAGAGCGACACGTCCACATTGCAGGCGCAATATTCTCTCGACCGGGGCAGAACTTGGAAAAACGTGACTTTGCCCGATATATCAGTGCAGAACTTAGCCGACAGAAAGAACGTGACGGTGAACTGGAATATCGGCAGTGATATCTCGTCATATCTTCAAAGAATTGAAGCAATCGGGCGCACAATAGAAATGATCCAGGACCCATCAATAGTGCCCGACCTGATATATCGTGCACGGCAAAAAGCAAGTCCCTACCGCGAAATTCGGCAGCAGGCAGTTGAAGCAATCCGAATTTTAGAAAAAAAACCACCCTGGGTTATAAAAGGATTAATCAATGCCCTGGTACATAACGATCCGACCATTCGCTCGGAAACGCTCAAGTTGGTCAAAACAATCTCTACGCCTGAAGCCGTCACCGCAATTGCAGATTATGAGAAATATTGGAGAGATTTCAATCAAAAAGAGCGTGAATTGGTTTCTTTCTAGAATGAACTCTCCGAGCAGCTTTATCAGCATAACTTGCGGAAACCAATACCGTTTGATATTGATGCGGTCGCCAACAATATGATGCACTGGTGGGGATTGGACAGGTCTGAAGCGGAAGTCTTTTTAAAGGATTTAGATGTCCTGAAGGAACAGACAGAATTGAACAGGTTGTTTCGGGGGGGGGATATATTACCGAAGCCGAATATTGGGACAGGCTTGAACATCTGCTGTCGGCGGCAAGGGAACGCAGACTACTTGAACGGAGTCAACGACAGGCGCGGGACAATCAGCCCGACCAATAAATGCAAGGGCTACATTCCTACAGAAAACGTTATGCGATTCAGATTTCCGAGAACACCAAAGGAATTGAACGCATAATCCAGAACATATTTCTGCCATTGAAACCCAAAACCGAAAGTTGCGCCGGCAAATGAGCCGCCTTCATCGCCGATCTTCTGGTCCGGCCCAAAAGAATTATAACCAAACCTCCCTCTGATGGATTCTGTAAAAGTGAACTCTCCGCCGCCAACTATTCGGAACTCACCGTCAAAAAACTGCCGGTACTCAGCACTAATCAAGAGAGGCAGGTGAGCGAGACTTTTAGTAAAACCGACCTTGACGACTGCAGGAACATCATCTTTTGTCTTATCAAAGGCGCTTGTAACAAATCCGATATTCGCGGCGCTAACACCGATCGTGACCATATATTCGGGAATGTTGTATATAATACCACCGTCAAATGCTACAACCGTCGAATTAAAATCTGCAATTTTAGAATACAGCACTTTCCCACTTACACCGTAATATATTTTTGAAGAATATTCACGTGCAAAACCTCCGGCAAAGACAACATCCTGTGCAGAGAATGGAGCAGTCTGAGCGCCGGTAATATCTCTGCCTTCAAATGAGCCGTAATCGATAAAATTTACACCGAGGGCATATTTGTTGTGTATTCCAACCGGAGCTGCAAATATAAGATTGCCGGCCTGGAAATCCAGCGTGTAATCGAGGTAAGTAAATCCGAAAGTCTTATTTTGAATCCCTATGAGTCCGGCAGGGTTGTAAAAAAGTGAATGGATATCACCGGTCATGCCGACAAAAGCACCGGACAGGGCTGATGCCCGCGCAGATACCTCTGTCTTCAGGATTTCATATCCGGATAATTGCGCAAATACAGTACCGGCATTCGAAATACTTTCAAAATAACTGCACATTACAATGAAGATGGAAAGGATCAACTTTTTTTTCATTAAAATTCCATACAGAACTTCAGCAAACATCGTGTCTATGCATCAATTTCCGAATGCCTGAACGAATATGTGTATTTGAATGGAAGAGATCACCTCGTCATTAGTCCCGGGGGACTCGGTACGACCTGTCATATTTTTAGGACCGGTCCCCGTTCTTTGGGGATGGCAATCTCTTCTCTACACTTCCTCACAAACAATGACCATGTTACAGAAATAATATTTGCCAACATTTTGTTTCTTAATCAATGATTTCTTCCTGTTAAGTTACCAGAATTTAACAGGCTCTATTCCATGGAATCCGGAAATTCTCTATTAATATCCCTTCCAATTTGAGAAATCGTAGTTTTTATAAGCGTCGCATCTTGAGCACAGCTCAATTTGGTCCCGTTTACCTTCGTTGAGTAATTGTTTATAGTTTTGAATTTGCGCCCCTCTCCAAATCTCTTTGACGGTCTGGTCATTGATATCGCCAATAACTCCCCGTTCCTGAAAATCCCAGCAGCATAACACCGCTCTGCCGTCAACGATAAAGAACATTTCATCTACAATCTTGGGACAAGGTGCACGGAACGATTCGGTCTGCCCCATCCACGGCCATGTATAGAGTTCCGTAATGCTGGCTTTATCGGCATATTCGCTCCAATAATCGACAAATTTTTCCTGTTCATGTTTATTGAAATCCATATCGATCATTCGTGTTTCTATAAAACACTTGTTTTTCTGTTTATTCCGCTCATTAATAAAAAAGTGTACATCTTCGATAACTTTTTCATAATTCATGCCTCTTCCGCTCAATTTGTACGTCTCGGGAGAAAATCCATCGATACTGAACCGGATCCAATCGATACCGGCCTCCAGTACTTCGCGTATCATGTCCCTGTTGACAAAACGGCCGTTAGAGTTTAATTCCACAAAAGCGGATTTATCGTTTCGTATATAGCGGATTATCTCCGGAAGGCGGCGGTCGACGAACGGTTCGTTAACAAGAAACGGTCTGTACAGTACACCTTTGCCCGCACTTTCATCTACGATTTTTTTCCATACATGCTCTTCCATGTAGTGCGGACCGCGGGTCAGTTCATTTTGAGGACAGAACGTACACTCGCTGTTGCATAACATCGTCGTTTCAATCTGAATTATTTTCGGGAATGAAATCATACATATCTCTTAATTGTTTAATTATATTATCTGCCGCTCCAAGATTGTTTTGAATTAATTGCCGGGCTTTGTTGCCCGCATCAAAACGCTTGTCGGAATTATTAAGGAAATTGCTTACCCGGTCTGTTATTTCGCTGCTGTTTTTTACAGCGAACCCGCCGCCACAATTTATCAATTCTATCGCTTCAAATGAATTGAGATGATTCGGCCCAAACAAGACAGGTTTTCCGAGAATCCCCGGTTCCATGACATTATGAACACCCGGCCCGAAACTCCCCCCCACATAAGCGATATCTGCTTTAGAATACAGTGTAACCAACAGCCCTACCGAATCAATAATTGCTACCCGGGTTCCGTTGACCCCGCTTTTTAGAATTGTGCTGTAACGTTTAGACGATACATTTACCTGCTGCAATTCGGATTCGATACCGCGTAAATACCGTGCCTTCGGTTCGTGCGGTACCAGAATAATACTGAGAGACTGAAATTTCTTTAATAGCTTCCGCACTGCCGGCAGCAGGTGTTTCTCGTCGGAAGGCCAGGTGCTGCCCGCTATCAAAATATCAGTATCGTCTGTGTCGAATAACCGAATTTCTTTACTCTTTAAAGCGTCCTGCCCACGGTGCACAACCTGGTCGAAACGTGTATCTCCCGTTACGGTCATCTTGTTTGGAAATGGATACAGTTTTAGGAACCGGTCTCTATCTCCCGCCGATATTGGGAACATATAGGTGAAAGAATTGTAGACCGATCTAAAAAAGCTTCTTAGAACAGGAGTATTCCTGAAAGATTTTTGAGGCAGGGTTGCATCGACCAAAATAACGGGTATTGATAGAGCACGGGCCGCACATACGTGATTCGGCCATATATCGTGCTTAACGATAATCCAAAGGTCGGGCCGAATTATCTTCAAGAAATTCTTTGCCCGAAAATAACCGTCAAAAGGAAGGTATATCTTTAAATCAATATCGGAACTGTTCTTTACAAAGTTAAAACCCGAAGGTGAAAAAAAAGTAACAATAACATAAATATCAGAGTTGCCGTTTTTCAGCTTTTTTATAAGTGGCAGCGCCTGCTCCCATTCCCCTACGGACACACAGTGGAATACTATCCTTTTTCGATTCTTGTCGACAGCTTCCAAGGCTTGTTTGATACGTTCCTTCTGCCCTTTTCTACCTGCCATACCCTCAGCAATTTTACGATTACCTAACCGGGCACATAAATAGAAAATGTATTGCAACGGAACAGCTATTGTGTTATAAAGAAGAAACCAAAGTTTTCCCAATACCGTTACCTGTATGTTGTGTTTCAGATTGGTAAAGTTGTTCAGCGGCCTGTATAACCTCTTCAGGAGTTATCTCATTCATGCATTTAAAATGTTTTTTCGGGCAGTTATTTCTTCCATTATGTGTACACGGTCTGCAAGAAATATCTTTTTCTATCACGAAACTTTTTTCCGGAAACGGAAAATAACCGAGCTCCCGGGATGTTGACCCAAATAGCGCCACGACCGGTTTATTGATTGCCTGGGCCATATGCAGTAATCCTGTGTCGTTTGTTATTACGACCGATCCGAGCTTGAGTGCGGCCGCCGTTTCCAGCAACGTGAAGGAAGCGGCATAATTGACGGATCTGTTCATCATAAGACCTTGAACTCTGCTGCACACAGCCCGGTCGCTTTCTCCTCCGAGAATGACGACCCCCGCACTATATTTCTTACAAAAATGATCGCCTGCTTCTGCAAATCCCTCAGGAGTCCACCGTTTTGTCGAATATCCGGCCCCGGGACAAAGAATAAGGACAGGGCGATCGGCTCTCAGTCCGTCTCTCATAAATCGGGCGTGAATTTTCTCTGCCGTCTGCTGCGGAACGTGTATTTCAGCCCCATCCCGGTCAGGGGAAATATCAAATGGCTCAAGCGCGCGAAAATATCGTAAATAAATTGGCAGACCCGTTTTAAACCTGTTTATTCCGAACCAGATGAGTAATGTCCTTTTCCAGTAATCCTTTTTATGTTTTACGATGGTGGATGCCCTGGAGCCGGTTCGTAAATAGACACTGCGAGGATTTTTATGTAAATCTACAAGAAGATCGTAGTTCTCCTTCCTGATCAATTTCTTCAGGCTTCTCAATTCCTTCCAACCTGCAGTGTGGTTGAAAGTAAGGACATTTGTCAGGTGGGGATTTGTTTTGACAAGATCGACAAACTGTTCTTTGACTATAAAGTCAATGACCGCCTCGGGATACGTTTTTCGAACCGCACGAATGAGGGGTGTCGTCAACACGATATCACCGATCGAGCTTAAACGAATAATCGCTATTTTTTTTATTGCCGTCACGATTCCCGTAATCTATTTCTTCCGCTGAACCATATAATCTGCTAAATCAAGCAAAGAAGTCTTATAATCCGAATCCTCAAACACAGAGAGCTCTTTCCGTGCCTCACTCACTAATTTCTCCGCAGTTTCAGCAGCATATTGAATTCCGCCTTGCTCCTTAATAAAAAGTATAATAGCTTTCACATCGGTCCTGGAGGCTTTTTTTTTCACTTTTTTAATCATCTTTTTTCGAACCGAACCGTTAACCTGTTTTAAAGCAAAGATCAACGGAAGCGTGACTTTTCCATTCTTGAGATCCGTCCCACGCTTTTTACCGAATAGTTTTTCCTCACCTTCTATGTCGAGAAGATCGTCCTTGATTTGAAATGCAATACCAATCTTTTCGCCGAATACGTGTAAAGCTTCAATCTGGTTTTTATTTGCCGATACGGATAGAGCGCCGAGCCGGGTACATGCTGATATAAGCGCCGCGGTTTTATCGCCGATTATCTGGAAATACTCGTCCTCAGTTACATCATTTTTCCTGCTTTTCATTAACTGGGAAATTTCTCCCTGACTCATTCTGGCGCTCGATTCGGATAAAATATCAATTGCCTCGAGGCTGTTCAATTGAACGGCAGTCGTCAGAGACCGTGCGAGAATATAGTCACCCATCAAAACGGATATTCTGTTTTTCCATATCGAATAAATGGTCGGAACACCGCGCCTCACCGTTGATTCATCAACAACATCATCGTGAATGAGGGTAGCATTATGGAGCATTTCAACCAATGCGGCGGCTTTGTATGTTTCGGGTGTTAATTCATTGCATATTCGCCCTGATAATATCACTAAGAGAGGCCGCAGTCTTTTCCCTTTTTGCCGGAAAATATAACCGGCTATTGCATTAATTACTCTGACTGACGAATGCAGGAGTTCGCCTATGGTTTCTCTAACTGTCTCCATGTCTCCCGCAACCGGCCGTATGATCTTTTCTAAGTTTTTCAAATCAGGAACTATAGAGTTTTTGTTATTGAATTAAAAACTTTAAATTTACCTGTTTTTACAAAGTAATGCAACCGCTAATTATCATCATTTTCATTATTTTTGCCAGAGATCCTCACGAGAATTATACTGATTTCATACAATATCCATAGCGGAATAGCGAGTGCGATTTGCGTAATAAAATCGGGCGGCGTCAATACCGCACCGAAGATGACGGCGCCTACAAGCGCATATCGCCTGTACTCCGCCATTTTTACATGATTTATTATACCGATCTTACCGAGAAACATCGCAACAAGCGGCAGTTCGAAAACAATTCCGAATACTATCATCATCATAGTCACGAAACTGATAAAATCATCTATCGTCCACTGTGCTATGATCGATTCCGTTTCAAAACCCAGTAAAAATTGCAACCCGAACGGAAGCACAATAAAGTATGCGAACAGCGCACCCACCGTAAAACTGAAAACAGTAAAAAATATAACGGGGAATAAGTAATTTTTTTCTTTATCAAATAGTCCGGGAGAAATGAAATTCCAGAAATGATAGATGAGAACCGGGATGCTGATTAGTAACCCGGCAAAGAAGGAAACTTTTAAATGCACGATAAAACCGCCGGTCGGTTTTAATATCTGGAGCTGGACTCCCGGATTCGGCCTGGTTAATATTTCGAGCAGTTCACTGGAAAAGTAGTAGGAGGCCGCCCCGAACACAACAATTGAACCGATACAGTAAAACAGCCGCTTCCGAAGCTCTTCAAGATGCTCGGTAAACGGCATGTATTTCTCTTTTTGCCGGTCATCGCCATCGTGGGGATCGTCCGGACCTCCACCCCCGCTTCCGCTATCCGTATTATCCGGATCTTTATCTCCGTAATTTTTTTCTTCCCCGTTTGGATCGTTGTTTTCCGTACTGTGATCGGCCATGTCTGAAAGATTTATTAGTATTCAAATAAGATGTTATACGATCTTTTTCACAGTAAATGTGCAGATCACCCTCAGGAATTTAAAAATCGTCGTTCGGCCGTCCCCGATAGACAGTTCGGCACATTGCAAACAGAATATCTTGAGTATTCGGTCAATACTATTCAGAGTTCCCTCGTATGGATTGGCAAAAACGGACAGAGACCTTTTTTAGGATCGTAGGCGTAACAATGCCTGTAATCGCCAAACGGTACAGAACCAAATTCATCAGGCAGACAATCAGGATCCATGTCTTTACAGTGTAATTCTACCGGGTCAACATGCCTTTCAGAAAACTCTCTTGTTATATGTACGGATTGAAATGTAACGCTCATATTTTTGCTAAATTAAACTTGAACAATGTACCATTATATATAGTATATTCAAACTGATTTCCTTTACCTCAATTACCACCGCGTTTTACCAATGTTGTAACCGATTCTACATGTGGTGTCTGGGGAAACATATCCACCGGCACAACCTGTTTTATGCTGTATCCGCCCTTCAGGAATTTCAAGTCCCGCGCAAGTGTCGACGGATTGCATGACACATAGACGATCCTGGGTGCTCTCAGATTATTAACTCTTTCCGAGGTCTTCATATCCATGCCGCTCCGCGGAGGATCGATTATGACCACATCCGGCCTTCCATACTTTTTGAATAATGGGGGAGGGTATTTCAGAAGACTGCGAATTTTACCCTGTATGAAATGACAATTTGATATATTGTTTCTGCGGAAATTTTCATGGGCAGCGGTTACAGATGCGGAATTAAGCTCAAATCCAATCACTTTTCTTACACTTTCCGATATGAAAATCGAGATCGCACCGGACCCGGCAAAAAGGTCATATACAATTTCATTACCCGAAAACTCACCTTCCTGTTTAACAATTTCGTACAGATTTTCCACCTGTTTAGAATTTGTTTGAAAGAACGTTTCGCAATCTATTGTGAAGGAATAGTTGCCGATTTTCTCAGAAATATTCTCTTGTCCGTGGACCTTTCTAATAGTTTCCCATACGGATGCATGGGACTTGCCGGGATGCTCACTGTGATATATCGAAGAAATTTCAGGGACAACCGTGTGGAGGGCATGAACAACCTTGTCAACAACCTTTCTTTCCCGGCTGCCGCATTTGTTCGTTATCAGATTTATAAGAATACTCCCCGTTAGCTTCCCTTCGCGAATAACGAGAATTCTCCAAAACCCGGTATGCCGTTGTATGTTGTATGCCGGCAGCCCGCTTTCACGAGTACGTTTCCTCACCTCCTCCACAATCCGGTTACTCGCTTCCGACTGGAGATAACAGGCATGAACGGGCATAACGGTATCGAATCTGCCGGGCAAATGCAGGCCGAGGTCAAATCCACTGCCGTTGATTTTCTTCAGCCGCGGGTCCCAGACTTTATTGCCGAATGAAAATTCCATTTTATTTCTATAAAAGAATTCATCAGGAGAAGGAACCGTATCGCGGACCGGACAGTCATCAATACCCGCAATTCTTTGAATGGAATCCTGCACCCATCCTTTTTTCAACCGTAACTGATCCGAATAATTGATATTTTGTATTGCACAACCTCCGCAATCCGGAAAATGACCGCAGCGCGGCTCCCTCTGCATTGAAACTTTTTTCAATACTTCCGATATTCGTGCTTCACAATAGTCCTTGCGCTCTTTGAATACCTGTACCTTTACAAGCTGACCCGGCACGCTCTTTTCTACAAAGACAACTTTTCCATTTATCCTTCCGACACCTTTTCCACCGACAGCTAAATCTGTAATTTCAACTTCAGGGAATTCAGAGGAGAGGGCGCTTTTATTCATGCTTTTTTACGCTTTAAAGGAACAACGAACTGCATTAATTATAAAAAATTCAGGAACATACATAAGTAAGCAGTCCTGAATTTCTGACCGGCATTGCCGCATTGTTATCTGCTGGTATTTTCTATATGTATGTTGTATGCCTTAATTTTACGATAAAGTTTTGTTCTGGTAATGGCAAGCTGGCGCGCAGCATGTGAAATATTGCCATCATTGACGACCAATGCGCGTTCAATTGCTTGCTTTTCAACCTGTTTTAACGGAATAACCGCATTTCCACTGGAATTATCTGCAATCGTTTCATCAGTAACATTGGCCTGCCCGTCTTCTTTTTTAAAAGATTCACCATTCAATTGACTGAATTCATCGATCCTGAGCACCTTCCCGGGACAATTGAGAATTGCACGCTCCATAACATTTTCAAGTTCTCTGATATTTCCCGGCCACGGATACTGTTTCATCCTGCCCATTGCCGTCTGAGTTACACTCACGACCTCTTTATCATTCCGTTCGCTCAATTCCTTAAGAAAATAGAACACTAAAAGAGGTATATCCTCAACTCTCTCCCTGAGCGGAGGCAGCTTAACAGGATACACATTTATGCGGTAATAAAGGTCTTTGCGAAATCGCCCGCCCTTCACTTCTTCTTCCAGGATTTTATTTGTTGCGGTAATGATTCTGACGTCGACTTTAATCGTTTTGTTGCCTCCGACCCTTTCAAATTCCTGTTCCTCAAGGACCCGCAGGATCTTCGATTGCATATACAGAGACATTTCTCCAATTTCATCGAGGAAAATTGTCCCCTTATCGGCTAATTCAAACTTACCGGTACGC
Source organism: bacterium (assembly GCA_965240425.1). Lineage (GTDB taxonomy): Bacteria > SM23-31 > SM23-31 > SM23-31 > SM23-31 > CBDFMG01. The sequence continues at coordinate 2,857,244 of OZ251221.1, read as the reverse complement.
TGACTTATTGCTCCCGAGAAGGAGCCCTTCTCATGTCCGAAAAGCTCGGATTCGAGAAGATTTTCAGGAATAGCGGCACAGTTAATTACTATGAGCGGATTTTGTGCCCGCGGACTGTTCTTATAGATAACTCGTGCCAGCAGCTCTTTTCCGGTGCCGCTTTCACCGCTGATAAATACGGTAACATTACTTTTAGCTATCTTATTGACAGAATGAAAGACCTCCCACATCACACTGCAATCACCAATTATATTTTCAAGACAGAACGTTTTCTTTATCTTCTCTTTCAGCGAGGCGACATGATTAATGATAGGCTTCGGAAAACAGGAGGTTCAGAATTTTCGATTTTAGTTCTTCGATGTCTATCGGATTTTCGACAAAATCATACGTTCCGGCATCGATAGCTTGTTTTCTTGCTTCGGTATTTATATCATCAATGATAGTAATGATTGGTATATCGGGGCATGAATCATGGACAAGTTTAATAAGCTCATCTCCTGAAATGAGCGGAAGGTTGTAATCGAGGATGAACAGGCCGGCATGCCGGGTCCTGAGTTTCTTCAATATTCCATACGATTCACGGAGGACCGAAAACGCTACGGGATAATCTAATTTTAAAGACTTGATCTTCTTTATAATGTCCTTATCGTTTGAGACAACAAGAATTTTCTTTTTTCCTTCATCGCCGGGCATTATTCAATAGCCTGTGTTGAGCTTATGATCTCCTCAACGGTCGTTAATCCGTTATTGGCTTTCCGGAGACCGTCCTGCCGCAGTGTTTTCATTCCTTTCTTCATTGCGTAATCTCTGATTACAAGTGGGGATCCTTTTTCCAGAATCATACGGCGTATCTCGTCATCGATCGGGAGATATTCAAAAACAGCTAATCTGCCTCTGTAGCCGGATTCTTTACAATTTCTGCACCCTTTCCCTTTGTAAAAAGTATATGTTTTTCCCGGATGCAGTTTCAGTTCTTTGATGAGCGCATCGGATGCCTCGTAGGAAATTTTACAATTAGAACAAATTTTTCGTACCAGTCTCTGCGCTACAACACAGATTATGGATGACGCAACAAGAAAGGGTTCGACATCCATATCAACAAGTCTTGTTACCGCACCGGAAGCATCGTTTGTATGAAGCGTACTTAATACCAGATGCCCTGTCAAAGCAGCTTGAACGGCTACAGCGGCTGTTTCGGAGTCACGAATTTCTCCTGCCATGATAATATCGGGGTCCTGCCTCAAGATCGAGCGCAATCCCGTTGCGAAGGTCATGCCTATTTTACTGTTGACCTGCGATTGCCGAATAATTTTCAGCCGGTATTCAATCGGGTCTTCGATCGTTATAATGTTTTTGGATAGATCGTTAATAGTATGGAGCGCAGAGTACAGGGTTGTGGTTTTTCCACTTCCGGTAGGACCGGTCACAAGAATTATTCCATATGGTCTCTTGAGAACTTTCGTAAAATCTTTCAATACATTTTTAGTGAAGCCAAGATCTTCAAGATTCACAATGAGGTTCGTCTTATCCAATATCCTCATAACGATGTTCTCACCCATCGCAGTCGGAATGGAAGAAACACGTATGTCGACATCATGCGTATCGACACGTATTTGAAAACGACCGTCTTGCGGGAGTCGTCTTTCTGCAATATTCAACTCAGACATGATCTTTATGCGTGAGGCGATTGCAAATTGCAGATGTTTTGGCTGTACAAACGCCTCCCTGAGGACGCCGTCAATCCGGAATCGAACACGAAGGAGATCTTCTTCCGGCTCAATGTGGATATCGCTTGCCTTTTCTTTTATAGCCTGAGAGAAAATCAAATTCACAAGGCGGATGATCGGCGCTTCGTCCCCGCTTGCATCGGCGGAAATGATATCCTCATCGGTATAAAGCTCATCTTTGGATTTCTCATCCTGAATCAATTGTACGACTTCATCCATTTTTCCGCTTGTTCCATAATAGAGATCGAGCGCGCTGTTCAGGTCCTCTTCCGTACATACTGCGGCTTCAATTTCAAGAGCAAGCTTCTGACCGAGGTCATCAAGAGTAAAAACATCGAGAGGGTCAACCATCGGAATTGTCAGGGTATCGTGCAACTGAAAGAGCGGCAATATTCTTTTTATCCGGGCAAAATTTTCATCAATATACGCCAGGGTCTCCGTGTCGATATGATACGTATTCAAGGATACCGACGGAAGTTCAAGCTGCATACTCAGCGCATCCATTATTTTTGTCTGAGTTGTGACGCCCATTTGAATGAGCGCCTTCCCCAATTGAATACCTTGCTGTTTCTGCAACTGCAAACCTTTTTTCAAATCATCATCATTGATCGCCCCTGCGGACAAAAGGATATCGCCTATTTTATGTCTACCCCCCCTTTTGCACGTTGATCCTCCTTATTTATTCAGGTACAGTCGCTCTATGCATGTTGTTGTACACGATTAAATCACCGAAGCAATCCGCTATTATTGACCCGGCAGGGTATTCTCAATAATGCAGTGACCCTGACCGGGCGCCAAACACGGTCAGGACCAGGACTTGTACAGGTCAACTAAATCATCTCCCCAAAACAGGCCTGTCAGCGCTCCAAGAGCTAAGTATGGGCCGCATGGAATTTCCCCTTTTGGCATTTTACCTTTGAGCAGCGATCTCCCTCCTTCGAATACCGCTGCAAACAGGTACGCCGAGAACAGGCCGACACTACTGTTCTGGAATCCTAAAAAAATGCCGATCATAAAACCAAGTTTAATATCGCCGCCGCCCATGCTCTCTTTATGAAAAAGTTTTCTGCCTGCGAAGGAGACGAGTAGCAGAAACCCGCTGCAAAGAAAAGCCCCGAAGAGCATATCCTTCCAATTCTGGATTGATTCCAACAGCCGAAGCGTTATTCCCGACAGTAATCCGGCAATAATTATTGTATCCGGTATAATACGAAATTCAAGGTCTATAAAAAAAATCGCCGTTAAAACGTATACAAAGATGATGGCAGCTAAACCCGGCTCGTTTAGTCGGTCCACCAGAAGACCCACAGAGTCATTCCCCCTGTTATCGCTTCAACCAGGGGATAGCGGAGTGATATCTTTTTATTACAGGACCTGCATCTTCCTTTCAATATAAAAAAACTTAACAAAGGAATATTATCCACAGCACATATTTTCCCGCCACAGTCAGGACAGAGCGAGTTAAAAGGAAAGATGACGGATATATTTCGCGGTATCCTGTAAATGCAGACATTGAGAAAACTGCCTATTGCACTCCCAAAAAGAAAAGCAGCCGTTACCGTGTCCATTCCGAGCTCTGCCGACGGTTACAATACGCCAGGATTAATTAAACTATTAATCGAATCAATTAATTGATCGGTAGCGACATGCTTTTTCAAGTACAGGTCACATCCTGTTTTTTCCCCCAAAATTTTATCTTCATCTTCCGTTCGTGCAGTCAGGATAACGACCGGAATGTTTTTGTAAGTATCATCAAATTTCAGCAATCTGCAAACCTTGAATCCATTGATCTTCGGGATCATCACATCAAGCAAAACCAGGTCTGGCTTCGCATTCCGTGCCTTCATCAGCCCTTGAAAACCGTCTTTGGCAGTTGACACATTGTATCCGACCGATTCCAGCAGCGATTTAAGAGCATCGAGAACTTCGATATCGTCTTCTATTATCAATATTTTTTTCTTGGTCACAGACTCACCTCGGGTTTTACACTTTCTTTCCGTATAGGAATTTTTACCCGTAACGTTGTGCCCTCATTGAGTTCGCTTTCCACCAATATTGTACCCTCATGGAGTTCTACGAATTCTTTTATAATCGCTAATCCCAACCCCGAGCCTTCTTCTCTCTGCCGTTCTTTATCTTCTATACGGTAAAATCTGTCGAATATTTTATCGATATCCTGTTTCGGTATTCCCCTGCCGAAATCACGGACTTCCAACTGCAGATCGGATTCATCGATCCCGGCTCTAAGAATTACGGTAGACCCACGCTCGGAAAATTTTCTTGCATTATCAACACAGTTGACCAGAATCTGCGTAACTGCGGTCGGATCCGCATAGATCTTTTGTATTTTTTCCTGGACTTCAAGTTTCAACGTCATATCTTTCTTCCGGAAAAGAATGTTCGAAGACCTCACTACAGTAGTGATCACGTCGTTTATATCGAATTCAGTCTTTCTGAAATTCAATATGCCCGCTTCAATCAAAGACATGTTGAGAAGATTATCGATGAGATGAGTAAGCCTTTCAAGATTACTCTCCATAATGTTCATATATTCGGCCTGAGTATCAGTTACAGGTCCTGCTATTGCATCTTTTATTATGGAGTTGAATTCTTTTATCGTCGCGACAGGGGTCCGTAATTCATGGGAAACATTCGAAATGAACTTACTTTTAAGACGTTCAACCTCACGTTCCCGGGTTACATCCCTCAGCGCCATCAGAACACCCTGATTTAATCCGTCCCGGGAGTATAAGCTTGCAATATGCGCATCTAAAATAATCGATTTTTTATCTTTCCGGAATATTTTAATTTCCCGGATAAATGTTGCCTTTTTTAATTCCGGGTCATTATAAAATGTTTGAAATTCCAGATCAAACAATTTCTCCAGACTTTCCTTGTCAATATCTGTCAGTCCGGCGTCGGCACATAAACTTTTTACGGTCTTATTGAGCAAAATTGAATCATCCTGACTGTCAAACATTATAATTCTGTCGGGGAGGTCTTCGATAAGGCGCTGCATTTTGCTCTTCTGGCTGTGGACCACATGCTGCAGCTGGTTAAAGAGGGATTCGCCCTGCCCGGCGAGTTTTTCAATAAAAAGTTTATCGTCTTCAGAGAATGGATTGGGACTATACCGGCTGACATTCAATAATCCGAAAGTACCTTCATTTCCTTTCAATTTTACATTAAAACTTTCCTGAATTTTACCGTCATACACCTCGTGTTCGTCGTCAAACCGGACGTCGATAGTTATCTTCTCCCTGTCAAGCCCGGCATTACTTTCAGTCAATAGAGATTCCTGAAGATTATTCAGGACATTTTGTCCCAATTTTGAAGAAGATTTTACCGTGACCGATTGTCCCTTAATATCCAATATGGAACATAAATCGGTCTGGACGGCTTCAGAAATCGATTCGAATATGCTCGTATATACTTCTGTCACATCGAAATTGTACGCCAAATTCTTTATAAATTTGAATATGATGGAAAGCTCTACAAAATTCTTTTTAAGCAGGTCCCGATCACGTTCTGTCTGGCGGTTAAGTCTGATATTTTCTCTTGAGAGCCGCTGACGGTCGAGGAGTATCTTAATGTTCGAAAGAAGGACCTGCAGGTCAAAGGGTTTTGTAATAAAATGGTCTGCGCCGAGATTTACGGCATCGATCGCCACCCGTAAAGATGCTTGACCCGTCATTATGAGGACAATAATATCGTCATGATATTCCCGGGCTTTTTTAAGCACTGCAAGCCCGTCGGCTTTCGGCATGGACAAATCTGTTATTACTATATCATATTTATTTTTCTCGAGTTTCGAATATGCTTCTTCACCATCTTCGGCAAAATCAAGCGAACTGAATTCGTCATTCAAGGCCGCCGACAAAAGCTCTCGAATCTGAACCTCGTCATCAACTATAAGGAGTTTTTCAGGTCTGGGCATGAGAATCCTTTGAAGAGTCAGGTCTTGAGACTTCATTTCTCGTTCCCCATCCCATTTTTGTGCTCAGCACCTTAAAAAAGCTGTGCGAAGGCAAATGGACTAAATTCAGAATCGAGGAGCTTTTCCTGATGGTTATTTTATTTCCCGGTTTGAGCATGGTCACAATACGGCCATCGGCGTTAAGCGGTACTTCCTCCGGCCCGGACTTCAGTTCAATTTCAATAGTGAAATCGCCCGGTATGATCATTGGCCGTGCAGAAAGCGTGTGGGGGTAGATCGGGTTTATAAGTAAATTGTCAATGGTCGGATATAATATGGGTCCTCCTGCAGAGAGAGAATAGGCAGTTGATCCGGTAGCTGTTGAGATAATAATTCCATTTGCAATATAGGTGTGACACATTTCATTATCGATCGTTAGAGCCAGTTTAATCGTCCGCTCATAATTACTTTTATCGATGAAGATATCATTAACAGCCAATATCTTCTGCGATCCGTTTGATTCCGTTTCAGCTTCGATCATGATCCGTTTTTCAACAGAATATCTTGTTTCAATAAGATCGAAGATCTTTGACGGTAATTCTTCGGGGGTCATTTCCGTTAAAAATCCCAGGTGGCCGGCATTTATCCCTAATATCGGAATTTCATTGTTTCCCAGTGTTTTGGCAATATGGAGAAGAGTCCCGTCTCCTCCAAAAGCGAGCAACATGTCCGAAACCGCTCCCAATTCACTCCGCGGAACACCATCAACCGACAAATTGAGTGAGCGGGCAAACTTATCTTCGATACTAAAGGAAATATCCTGCGTATCCAGCGTATGGATCACATCGCGGACTGCTTCAAGAATGGTTTTTCGTTCAACATTTCCCGTTATTCCGAATTTCACCTTTTATCTCCACGCTCTGTATTAAGAAAGACGGTTTATGATAATAATGTCAGTTGAAACTCGCCATCACTAACTTTTGTTATCTTCTGAATCTCCTTTTCAGCAGATTGCAGTTTGTCTTTACATATCCTGACAAGTGAAATTCCTTCCTGAAACATAGATACGGTATTCTCAAGAGCAACGTCTCCGTGCTCGAGATCGTTTACTATTTCTTCCAGGCGTTTCAAAGCTTCTTCAAATTTTTTTTCTTTTCCAGTCATATTTCGACTCATTTTCTATGTAAATGTGAATTATTCGATTTCATTGATCGTAGCGCCCGCACTTCCCTTGAAGAATTGCAGCCTGACATCATCACCGGATATAATCTGATCCGTATTTCTTATAATCGTGTTATCATCTTTTCGATAAGAAATGCTGTATCCACGTTTTAAAACCGCCTCGGGATCGTATGATTTCAGTAAATTTTCAATCTGCCGGATATGATAGATCTTGTCACCGATATGACTCTTATATGATGATTCAAGTTTATTCGTCAGCAGATCAAGCTGCAGGGAAGACTGTTTTAAGAGTTCCAACGGCATCTGAAGAGCCCGGGATTGCTCAAGACTTTCAATTTTTTCCCCACAATACCGGATTTTATCAACTGTTAATCTATATATCCGCTGCAATTTTTCTAAAACGTTTTCCCATTCCTTTTCCGCATCACATACTACAAGCTCGGCGGCGGCAGAAGGGGTGGGAGCGCGCTTGTCCGCTACAAAATCCGCTATTGAATAATCGATTTCATGTCCGACAGCCGAGATAACCGGGATCGTAGACCTGAAAATGGCACGGGCAACAACTTCTTCGTTAAAAGCCCATAAGTCTTCCAAAGAGCCCCCCCCACGGCCGACGATCAGCACATCAACACCACCGTAGTCAGTAAAGTCGTCGATAGCCCGGGCGATCTCTTCAGCCGCATTTTCTCCTTGTACCAGAACAGGATACAGAATTATTTGTACACCGGGAAAGCGCCTGTCAATGACACTCTTTATATCACGAATTGCCGCGCCTGTCGGAGAGGTAACTATCCCAATACTCGTGGGAAACGGGGGCAGTTTTTTTTTTAATCGTTCATCAAACAGCCCTTCTTCATGCAGCCGTTTTTTTAATTGCTCAAATGCGATCTGTAATTCACCGATGCCGAGGGGTTGGAGTATATCAACATCAAGCTGATATTTTCCTATTTTTTCGAATACGGTAATCCTGCCTTTAGCGAGAACTTTCATTCCGTCCTGCGGCGTAAAGAATAAATTCATATTTTTTCCGCGCCACATGACTGATGAGAGTTGAGCCTGTGCATCTTTAAGAGTAAAATAGATATGACCGGAGGAATGTCTCGTGAAGTTTGAAATCTCGCCCTCAACCCATACTGAATAGAAAGAATCTTCCAGAGTGAGCTTAACCAACCGTGTTATTTCCGATACGGTGTAGTGCGTATCGGCTTCAGATTTGTTTTCGTGATTGATTTGAAGCATTGAATACATGTGTTGGGTCTTTGAGTATTGCCGCCCAACTTATTTGTCATTCCTATTAAAAAAAGTCCGTGGACGAAGGCATCCTCCATGGACCCTTTACTTATTTACTCTTTTTCTTATGCCTGTCTTTACGTAGACGTTTCTTTCTTTTATGGGTCGCTATTTTATGTCGTTTTCGCTTTTTTCCACTCGGCAAATGCACTACCTCCTCAAAAAAGATATAAAATTAATTATTGATTTTATGCTCTTTATCTACCAAACCCTTGAACTCTTTGGACGGTTTAAAAACCGGTACAAACTTCTTTGGGATATTTACTTTTGCACCGGTCCGGGGGTTTCTGGCTGCACGCGGTTTTTTTTCCCGCACTTTGAATGTGCCAAATCCCCGAATTTCTATCCCCGCACCGTCTTTCAAAGCGTCACGTATTGTCGAAATAAATCCATTTACAACAGCTTCAGTTTCTACTTTTGTCAATCCGGTCGCATGTACGATCCGGTTGACAACATCGGCTTTCGTCACAGAACCTCCTCTACTCTTTACACCTAACCTGTTGCCGGTTGCTTGTGTTAGAATTAGTAAATAATGAATCTACTTTTGATAAGTGCTTCCTCGGTCCATTGTCATAATAAGAGACTGCTAATCACGTGTGACGATGTGTGCAAACAATTTGCGAGAGATTTAAGAAATCACCGAAAAGCTATGTGTAAATTAAACTTACAAGGGATGAAATTACAACTATTATACGAAAAAGTCAATCGAAAAAAGGTTAATTTTATCTGTGGGTAATAGATTGATAGCTGGATAGAGAAATGGGTACGGTAAGCCTGTCTCCCGGACGAATTAAGTTAGACGATCTGAGATTATTCAAACGTTTAATTTCATTTATGGATGTTCCGTGAAAACGCGCAATATCCCAGAGAGTGTCGCCTCTTCTTACGGTATATACTATTTCGCCTCTCCCTGCGTTTTCATTACCGGGGGTACTCAATAATTCATTGCTGCCCCCAGCTTCGGAATTAAGGTCAATGGTGTCACCCGGATAAATGATAGACCTGGATGTAAGGTTATTCCATGCAAGCAGGTCTTTGACAGAAATGTTATACAGTTTTCCGATACGGGCGACCGATTCTCCTCTGCGTACAGTATGAACGGCCGGCCGGCTGCTTTGAATAGAGGAACTATTTGTACCTGCACGGGCACGTACCTTATTTCCGGCCGATTGGGGCTGCCAGACAATGAGTTTCTGATCAGGATAAATATATCTATTTCTGCTTAATCCGTTCCACGTTTGCATATTTCGTACACTGACATTGTGTGCCTGAGCAATATCCCACAAGGTATCATTTTTTTTCACACTATACTCTATTTTCTGCCGCAGTTCGGCATCTGCCGGCACGGCAGGAGCGGTACTTGCGGAGATGCTGTTTTCAATATATTGGGGAGTAAATCCCGATGAAGGCCGGGGGATAGTGATTTTTTGGCCGATCCGGAGTTTCCTGGGGTCTCTGATATTATTGACGAGCATAATTTGACGGGTACTGGCTTTAAAAAGCTCGGAAATTTCAGATATTGTATCTCCCCTTCTGACGTTATACAGTAGTTTTGTGACCAGCTCGTTTTTTGGAATTCTATTGAATGCAACTGAAAAACGTCCTTTTGTACCTTCAGGCAGCTGGACCGTATAAAAGGGGTTGTTAGCGGTGATTTCCGGTGTTATGTAAATTGTCAACTCCGGATTGAGTTCCCGAATGATCTCTTCATGAACGCCGGCAGCCTGAGCAATTACGTCGAGGCTTGCCTGACGGTCAATAACATAGTCATCATACCGGATCTGCCGCATTTCAGGCGGCGTAAATCCAAATTTTCTCGGATTTTTCATAATTTCTACAGCGGCAAGAAATTTGGGGATATAATCTCTCGTCTGGCGGGGCAGGGGCCAGCCAAGTTTCCAAAAATCGTCCGTTTTATATCTTTTCATTGCCAGCCTGATCCGGCGTTCCGATACATTATATCCTGCAAGCCCCAAAAACCAATTTTCGTTATAGTAAAAATAGAGATCTCTGAGATGTTTGACAGCAGCGCGAGTTGCTTTGACCGGGTTCCTGCGTTCATCAACATATCCATTGACCGTCAATCCATTCCGTTTTGCCGTTGCGGAAATAAACTGCCACAATCCCACCGCCCTCGCATACGACGATACCGTCGGATTATAACCGCTTTCGATCATCGCAAGATAAGCAAGATCCCGTGGCATGCCTTCCTGGTCAATAATTTCAAAGATCATCGGCAAATATTTGCCGGAGCGCTCAATCCAGCGTTTGAAATGTTTTCTCTGGTCACCGTATGCAAACCTGGATATCCATTTTTGAACACTGCTGTTCATTATCCTGGGGATTGGTTTTACACCGGCAATTGTCGGCAGGGCATTTGGCGTTATGTCGCTTTCGAGTTCAGCATTCTGCATCACCCTGAGAATATCGATCTCCTGCTGAAGAATATCGCTGTCCGTCTCGTTTATTTCAAAACCTTCCATGCGAAGGACTTCGCGAAAATTCTTGAGAATATTATTTTTAATCTTAATGTATTCCGGATACTTTATATGATTCTCGTCCTCTTCATATTCTGCAATTATATCCAGACCCTCTTCAAAAAATCTTCTTGATTCCAGAAGATTTCCCTGCAAATAGTAATTCCAGGCACTTGCATCGATCGCCTGAATCGTCCGTACTATCTCAGGCTGCAAATGATTTGCTAATGTTTTGGGGTCCGAATATGTGGTTTGGGTGGATTTTTGCGAAGAGTCCTGCCCGGATTGAGGTGGTCGGTCGGACTGTTCCCTGGTAATTTGCTTACCGCAGGTTAGTGAAATTGTACAGCAACACAAAACACCGAACAGCATACGAATAGTCATATCGCTTCTCCGGGTTGAATCAGAGGGGACGTTGTATATTATTTTATCGGCACTGTCTGAAACACACTGCAATAAATGCACTATCAATAAGGAATTACCGTTTTTCCTTAATACGTGCAGCTTTTCCCGTAAGATTTCTCAGGTAATACAATTTTGCACGCCGGACATGCCCCCGGCTCACAACTTTAATTTTTGCAATCATTGGTGTGTAGAGCGGAAAAATTCGCTCTACTCCTATACCTTCCGATATCTTACGGACGGTAAATGTCCGTGAATTCCCGGAGCCGCGCAATTTAATTACAACACCTTTGAAAACCTGAATTCTTTCTTTATCTCCCTCGATTACGCGGACATGGACTTCAACAGTATCTCCGACGTTAAAGCGGGGAGTATTTTTTTCGTCGATTTTTTCTTCAACTACCGCTACTTCACTCATTATTTCTTCCTTCTGCACTTGCAAGATATTTCTCATAGAGATCGTGTCTGTTCTGCGCAGTCTTTTTAACAGACATCTGTTTTCGCCACTTTGCAATTTCCTGATGGTCTCCACACAATAATACTTCCGGAACAGCTATCCCTTTCCAGGTCGCCGGACGCGTATATGTCGGATAATCCAACAATTCGGAATGAAATGTGTCAGACGAGGCAGAACCTGCATTACCCAATACTCCGCTTATAAGGCGTGAAACACCATCAAAGATAATGAGCGCCGGCAGCTCTCCGCCCGATAACACATAGTCACCGACAGATATTTCTTCATCGATCCACAAATCGATCACACGCTGGTCCACACCTTTGTATCTCCCGCATAACAGTACGAGAGTGTCGAGTTCGGACAATTCCGTTAATTTTGCCTGGTCAAGACGTTTGCCCTGGGGAGACAGGTAGACAATTCTTGTATTTTTATCGTTCCTATTGATGTTCAAAGATTCAAAAGCCTGGCAGATCGGCCCGGGTTTAAAGACCATTCCGCCGCCGCCGCCAAAAGGATAATCATCAAGTTTATAATGCTTTCCGTTAACAAAATCACGCAATGGAACGAGATTTACGTTGATAATTCCTTTGTCCTGAGCTTTTTTTAAAATTGTCTCATTGAGAGGACTTCCAAAAATTTCAGGAAAAGCTGTCAAAATATGAAATTGCATATATTCCCGGCCGAACGTACAAATCTTGAATCATTGTACGTTCCAGTTTTCGAATAATGTTTTATTTTAAATCAATCAATCCTTCTATAGGGTCGATCGCTATTTCCCGGTCCTTAATATTGACCGAGAGAACTATTTCCTTTACCATCGGAACAAAATAAAACTTATTATGAAGAACGACCTTTAGAAGGTCGTTTCCCGGATTCTTAATAATGTCATCTACAATGCCCAGATCATCCCCGGATTGAGAACGCACCGAACACCCTATCATATCAAATACGTAAAATTCATTGTCCGGCAGCGTTTTTAGAGACTCTCGTTCAATTCCGATTTGCTTTTTTACCAAGGGCTCCGCTTGCGTACGGTTTGAAATCTCTTTAAAAGAAACCCTGTAAATATTTTTGTAATATTGAACCCAATCTATTGTAAGTTTTTTAGAGTCTGTGTCCTCTGGATCCACATAAATGATAACGCCGGGTTTTAAATTTCTTGGAACATCGGCGAACGCCCGTACGATGAGTTTTCCTTTCAAACCGTACACTCGAAGAATCTCGCCGATATAGACTATATCCACTTTAAATCACACAAAACTGGCCGGAGTATTGATCGACAAAAAGAATTTCCACACTATTGAGCAGTACCGGCCGTGAACGATTATTCCAGAATTTCCAAAACTGCCCTTTTGCCCGTTTTGGCTGAAGCAGCTCCAAGAAGCGTCCGGATGGATTTGGCCGTCTGACCGCGTTTTCCGATCACCTTCCCAAGATCTCCATCACCAACACGCAGCTCATATACTGTCGTCCGCTCACCTTCGACTTCCGTAACCACTACCTCGTCCGGTTTATCAACTAAATGCTTGGCGATGAATTCCACGAATTCTTTCATTATCCTTCTCCTTTAGATTCTCAGGACTCAGACTAATAGCAAAAACAAATCGAATTCACTTCGTAATTTGTAGATCGCGTAAACCCTATCAACTCAAGGATAATAGTGCTGCAAAAATAGTGTTACATATGGTAGTGGTAGTATTTAATTCTTATATTATTCCGATCTATTCTCATCTATCGATTGATCTCCGCCAGAAATATCTTCCTGAGCGCTCCCGGTTTCATCTTCGCCCGCAGACTCGCTTTCAACAGTAACGTCACTTACTTCTTCTACTTCGGCTGATGCTGTATCACTCTCATCAGCGGGAATTTCCGAATCACTTTGTACCGCGGCTTCTGAATCATCGGTTTCAGAATCTGTACCGGGAGCTCCTTTTTCCTGCTGTTCCGCAGTTTCAATGGAAGGTTCTTCCTGATTTTCCTCAGCGGTTACAGTAGTTTTTTCCGTTTTATTTTCGGCGGCTACTTCCGGAAGAGCAGTTTCTTCTTCTACCGGGGAATCGACAATCACCGAAGCAACCTCTTCTTTTACTGAAACTTCTACCTTTTCAGATTGCGCTTTTTTCTTAGTTTTTCGCTTTTCACTTCTGTTTTTGAGTTTCAGATCTTGCAGTAATTCGAATTTTTGAAGCTCTTCAGTGATGGTCTCTTCTGATTTTCCCTGCCGCAGGAGTTCCCGCTCCAGAAAAATCCCGATGGACGAAAGTAAATTCCGAACCGTTGTGGTCGGAACTGCACCAAAATCCAGCCATTGATTTACTTTTTCCCGGTTAATTTCGAGTTTTTTGGGCTTTGTTAGCGGATCGTAGTAACCGATCTGTTCTATATGACGCCCATCTCTGGGCGCTCTGCCATCGGATATCATAATTCTGTAAAATGGACGTTTTTTACGTCCAAATCGAGCAAGCCGTATCTTCGTTGCCACTGTATCTTTTTCCTTTACGTATATCTGTACATAGTTACACGGTTAATAATAGTAATAATTCTAATAAAATGTCAATAATAAAATATTATTTCTTAGTTCAATCCCATAAACTGCTGTGCTATATTATTTCTCTCCGAGTGTTTTCTGCCTGCTGAAAGAGAAAACTTCTTAATCATTTTCTGCATCTGAAAGAATTGATTAATAAGTTTGTTGACTTCCTGCACCGTGCTGCCGCTGCCGTTCGCTATACGCTGACGGCGGCTTCCGTTTATTATCTTTGGCATTCTTCGTTCCCGGAGTGTCATCGAGTCTATAATTGCTTCTGTTCTTTTGATCGCCCGGGGATCGACGGACATTCCTTTGAGACCCATTGTTTGAATTCCGGGTATCATATTTACAATATTTTCGAGAGACCCCATGTTCTGGAGCTGCTGCAACTGATCTTTAAAATCTTCAAGGGTGAATTCGGCGCTTGCGATCTTGCTCTGAAGTTCAGCATTCTTTTCCTGGTCGAAAGTTTCCTGAGTCTTCTCAACAAGAGATACAATATCTCCCATACCAAGTATTCTGGATGCCATTCTTTCGGGATGGAACGGTTCGAGGTCTTCAAGTTTCTCGCCAATTGAAATAAACCGTATCGGTTTTCCTGTTATCGAGCGGATGGATAACGCAGCGCCACCACGGACATCCCCATCGAGCTTGGTTACTATAATTCCCGTATAATCTATCCTTTCCAGAAAGGCAGATGCCGAATTCACCGCGTCCTGCCCGGTCATTCCATCCGCCACGTATAATACTTCATGCGGCTGAACGGCACTTTTCAACTGTTGGAGTTCTAACATCATATCTTCATCGATCTGTAAGCGTCCTGCGGTATCAAGGATCACACTATCGCCTTGATATTCCATACATTCCTTTATCGCAGTGCGGGCTATATCTACCGGTTTTGTTTTATCCTTTGCCACCACATCGATGTTTAAAGATTCTCCAAGAATTTCAAGCTGCTTTCGTGCGGCGGGTCTGTATACATCTGCTGAAGCCAGGACAGGTTTTTTACCTTTTTTCAAAAGATACCGCGCCAACTTGCCGCAAAAAGTCGTTTTGCCCGAACCCTGCAGACCGGCGACCATAATGATCGTCGGCGGTTTCGATTGGAATTGAATGTCCTTGAACGGCTCACCAAGCAACGTTGTCAGTTCATCATGAATAATTTTAACTATCTGCTGTGCAGGGGTTATACTTTTGAGAACTTCCTGACCAACGGCATTCCCGGCAACCCGGGCTATGAATTCTTTCGCTACCTTATAATGGACATCTGCCTCAAGAAGCACCCGCCTGATAGACCGAAGCGATTCTTCAATATTCTTTTCGGAGATTCGACCCTGTCCACGTAACTTCTTCAGGACTGATTCAAGCTTTTGCGTCAATTCACCGAACATGTACATTTTCCCAGTAAGGATTTTCACTTTACAGCCTGACAATGTACATAATATGATATATATTTCCAAGCAATTTTTGTGCACACTGCACGATGTAATCACCGTATAGACCGGGCAATGTATCGCTCAGAAAAACATACTTTAAAGCTCTGTATGTTCTTTTTGTGGTGGTGGAACGCTCATCTTCCCCAGATCACAACGGGGTCGAGCACCTGAGGAGGGTATTTCGTGAAAAATGGTTCACCGTAGCGGCATCCGATCATCCTGCCAAAAAATCTTCCGCGTATTTCGAAAAGTTTCAAAAATTCCGGGTCGCTGAGTTGCGTTTCCGGTTCGTCCGAACCTGATTTGTAGAATTGTGACTCAAAAGCCGTGATCGACTCCATCTTTTTTTCGAATTCATTGGTAATATCTATGATAAAAGCAGGTTGAAACTCACCCCGTCCCATTCCATAGATCAATCCGTGAGGATGATGGCTTTCAAATTCCGGTTCAAAACGGTGAACTCCGGAAAGAAACACGGCGTCTTTCACAATATAAGCACAAGCGACATGGTCGGGATGGTCGTCGAACCAGTGAGTCGTTATGATCAATTTCGGTTTGCATTCCCGTATTGCCTTGACAACCGCTCTTTTCGTAGTGTCATTATTGGTAAGGCTTCCGTCGCCGTGGTCGAGGATTTTACGAAAGGAAGCGCCGAGAATTTCGGACGCTTTTTTCGCTTCCTTTGCCCGTGTTTTGCGGGACCCCCTGGTTCCGAGTTCCCCCCCGGTCAGATCAATAATTCCAGTTGAATATCCTGATCTCCGCAGTTTGACCATTGTTCCTCCGCAGATCATTTCCACGTCATCAGGATGCGGAGTAATCGCAAGCACATCGACACTTTTATCCATGAATGATTCTTATTTAATATTCAATAATGTTATGATGATTCGTTTCAATGTCTACCTGATCTGAAAGAAATTTTGTAAAATCACTACCGTACCGGAATAGAAAATGCATGATCGAGAAGGTTCGCTCCTGCATTGCGTTGTTCGGTATAACCGAATTGAGCGTCCTTTGCAATCTATTCATAGCGATATTATTAGCGGATTGAAGGGCAGTATGAAACCGGTTCTCAATTTTTTCCAATTGATATTTCATTTTCTGTTCGGATTTGTCCACCATTTTTACGAGCGTGCCGTCGAGCGATGCACCGAGTTTCCTGATATCGTCCAACCGTGTCTGCAGCTGGTGATATGCATTTTCGAACTGTTGGTCAAACCGCGCTCCGGATACTTTGAGTGTTAATTCCTGAAGCAGTTCTTTTTCATTACCCGTTACAACCCGATGAGGGGTAATATTCATTTTTTTCAGGAATTTCACCGTTTTGTGTTCCATGACAGTCCCACTCCACCTGGGCACCAGAATCGGCATGGATACACCGAGAAATTCATACGCTTTCTTTAATTGGGCGAAATATGAGATTTCCGAAGCTCCCCCGACATATGCGACCGTCGGCAAAAGAGAATCCTGCAATAATGGCCGGAACAACACGTCGGGGCTGAGCGTATCGACTTCTTTTTCAATATTTGCCCCGATTTGATCTTCGGACCTGCTCATAAGAGCCTGCCGGGTGAGCCGGGTTCTCATCATGTCTTCAGTCCGGAACAAATGCACGGCGCCCTGTTTCAACGTCACTTGAGGAACGTAGCGCTTTGATTGCAGTAATTCTGTCTGTGTTTCGATCTGTTTATGGAGTTCATCGTTATGTTGTAAAGCCTGATGATAAAAAGCACGGGCAGTTTGTTTGATTTTTTCATCGCCGGGATTTAAAAAGATCAGCGGCTCTTTCGGAAAATATTCACGGAATAGCTTGATAAATCCATCCGCAAGAAAGGTCCCGGGCTCGTAAATCTTTCTGCATTTCTTAATTATTTTCTTTGCGATTTCCGCTTCACCATAATACAAATCAATCTCATTCAGCAATTCTGAAAATGCCGGTTCGATCTGTCTGAACTTTGTTGGTATCGGCTTTTCTTCATTACCGTCAAAATAGTCGAACCGCTTGACTTCGCCCGAGGGAATCATCATATTAAAATGGCGGACTTCTTCGAAATCGTGGTCATCCACTTCCATCCAGAATACGGGAATAACCGGACGGTGATATGTTTTTTCCAAATACTGCGCTAACCGGACTGCAGACAGCGCTTTATAGATCGTATATAACGGTCCCCAGAACAACCCCGTCTGCTGCCCTGTGACTACTGCGACGCACTTCGGGTCAAGCAATTTATGAATTTCTCCGGTGACACTCTTATTCTGACTTTTCAGATTATTTTGGCCGAGCAAGATATCTTTGATCGTGTCACGATGATACTCGCGTGATTCGCAGGCTGTAAACTGGTTGTTCCATGCTGTGGATTCGGAAGGATCGCCATTGAATAATTCACCCACTTTGCTATAATTCTCTATATAATCCGTAAATAACTTCGGGTATCCCTTAATTTCCTTGAAATTGACGGTTTCCATTATCGTTTTCTCCCAATTAGAATAAATCTCGGTGTATCAACACGGAATGGTGAACCCTCGTAATTTCCAAATCTATATTCAGGTTCTAAACCGTAGCGCCTGAATAAATCTTCGAGCTCCCGGGGTGAATACAGTCTCACAGATTCAATGTATTCCTTAGATATTCCATTTTTTACTAATGTAATTTGCTTTTCAATTCTTTTTGAACTTTTGTCATAGTGTCTTTTTTGTTTCAGAGTAACTGTTCCGAATATTTGTTCATCATATGGGTTGAATTGGTTTAAGACTTGATCTTTGTTCATAAAGTCGAGCACAAACCATCCATTTTTTTTCAATGCATCGGAGACCCCACGAACTACAGCCCCGTCTTCGGCATCCAAATCAAAATACCCGAATGAAGTGAACATATTTATAACAACGTTAAAATTGTTTTCGTATGGAATTGCTCTCATATCGCCGATATGAAAATCGATAGGCACATCTTTCTCACGCGCCTTTTGCTCGGCATAATGAATGAGGTCTGCCGAAAGATCGATCCCCGCTACTTCATATCCCTTCAGCGCCACCGCTATGGTATATCTGCCGCCGCCGCAGCAGAGATCAAGGACTTTATATCCCGGTCTCAGTAGTGACTTGTTTTCGAGGGTATTGATAAATGAGTGCGCTTCTTGCTCATTTCTATGTTTGTATACATCGATGTAGTCTTCACCAAACCACTTCTCATACCATGCCATCACTTATCATCCTTCAGACTGCAAAGAGTCGCACGCATAATAATTCGGAATTCAATTCAATCTCTTATAGAAGAAAACCAATGTATATTTCTCGTATAATTAATGCAATACCTTTTTAGTTCCCAAAAAATTGTTTTGTACTATATATCAGCAGAAAATATATTGCTAAATTCAAAAAAAAATTAAACATTATGAACTTTGAAGCCGGTAAAATGTATAAAAGACTAAATCCATGGTCCGTATTCAAGGGAGATAGACGCATTGAACACATTGAAACGAATTTTCACAGATGACATCGAATTGGCTTTTGGCGGGATCCTGACGTTTTTCATAGCCTTTTTCGTATACCTGTGGACCGTTGCACCGACAGTTTCTCTCTGGGACTGTGGAGAGTTCATTGCCAGTTCTTATATACTCGGTGTTCCTCATCCGCCGGGTGCACCGTTCTATCTCTTGCTGGGACGGATATTTTCTTTGCTTCCGATAGGTCAGGATATCGGTTTTCGAGTGAATCTCATATCGGTCTTATCAAGCGCATCGACGATCCTGTTCCTTTATCTTATTATCATTCAGCTTATCCGGAGTTTTCGCGGCGCACCTAAAGATTTATTCGATAAATGCATTATATACGGATCAGGCTCCATCGGCGCTTTGACCCTGGCATTCAGCTATACATTCTGGTTCAATGCCGTTGAAGCGGAGGTGTATGCGCCGAGTATGCTATTTACCTCTGCGACGCTGTGGCTGGCGCTCAGATGGTACGAGCACCGTGAAAATATATATTCCATACGGAATCTTCTCATTATCGTATATCTTATCGGGCTCTCATACGGTGTTCATTTGCTCAATGTCCTGATCACACCCGCAGTAATCCTTCTCATATGGTTCAACAAGCCGAGATTCATATTCGAATGGCGCTTATGGTTATATGCTATGGCGATCGCTTCATGTGTCATGATTATTGTTTCAATCATTCTTAGCGGCACAATTACCAACTTCACCGGATTATCAGGAAGTTTGATCATTCTAAATACGATAATTGCTCTTGTTATTGGAGCTTTAATTGCAGATTTCCGGCTTTTTGGAATTGCACCGGTATTTACTATAGCTATTATAATTTCAAATATTTTTTCATCTGTTCTCTGGTTTATTTATGGAGGAAGCTTTTTTCAATATTCAATTTATTTTACCCTTGCCGGGCTTCTCGTATCCGTGGCGGTGCTCATGAGATATGTTTCAAAACCAAAATATGACATTCTTTCACTTTATTTCGCCTTTAGTTGTGCCTCTTTATTTTTGTATTTTATAATAGGCACGGATAGTATTGCCTCTCTTAACGGAAATCTCGGAACCTGGGAGCTGCCTGTTATTTTCGGTTTTTCAAAGCCGCTTTTTGTATTTGCCCTTTTTCTTGCGATAGCTTTTGGCTCAGGATTTGTAATCCTGGAATACAAACCGGACCTCTTATCGGATTGGAAAAAACTTTTGTTTTCAATGGGGACCGCTACCCTGGTAATTTGGCTCATTGTAACAATCGGCAGGTCAACATACTTTCTCATTTGGATAAGGTCCGGACTTGACCCTATCATCAATGAAAATGACCCTTCGACAATGGCCAGTCTTCTGTACTATCTCAACCGTGAGCAGTACGGAACCACGAGCCTCTTATCGACCGCTTTGAACAGGGCTGCACCGATATGGGATTATCAAATTAAATTCATGTTCCTGCGGTATTTCGGGTGGAATTTTATAGGCCAGGGACTCACGTTTGACGGCAGGGGTTTCATTCAGGAAAGTTTCGCATTACGTGGATTATTGGGACTTCCTTTTCTTGTCGGGATAACAGGGTTTTTATATCATTCTTATAAGGACTGGAAAAAATCCTTTATGCTTTTTGTCTTCTTTATTTTCAGCGGATTGCTGCTGGTCATTTATCTTAATCAGCCCGATCCCCAGCCGCGTGAGCGCGATTACGTATATGTCGGCAGTTTTTTTGTATTTGCGATCTGGATCG
Source organism: bacterium (assembly GCA_965240425.1). Taxonomy (GTDB): domain Bacteria; phylum SM23-31; class SM23-31; order SM23-31; family SM23-31; genus CBDFMG01. The sequence continues at coordinate 2,836,613 of OZ251221.1, read as the reverse complement.
GTCTCGGCACATACAGCATAATAAACGGTGTGAAATGGTTGTTCGAGAAAGATTCGATACAAATAATCGCAACTGTTCTCGTCGCCGGGTCTCTTGTGGTAATTTGTCCGATTTTAGAGTTCGATGCAAATCTCAATACAAATAACAGGTCGGGAAATTATGTTCCGTGGGACTATTCCTATAATATTCTTATGAGCTGTGAAGAAAATGCCATAATTTTCACGAACGGAGACAACGACACGTTCCCGATCTGGTATCTTCAGGAGGTCGAGGGTATCAGAAAAGATGTGAAAATTGTAAATCTGAGTTTGTTAAACACACCATGGTATATCAGCCAGCTAAAATATTATGAGCCGAAGATCTCCATAAATCTTCCGGACGACCAAATCGAGAACATGAAACCTATTGCGTGGGAATCCCGGACGCTGCAGATACCGGTCACGTATGAAGATTATGAAAAGTTCTACAGAGAATACAACCAGCCGGTACCGGCCTCTCTGGAAAACGCTACTACCGTGCCTGTTCAGGTCGATCCTTCGTTAACTGTCGGTGAACAAACCGGCATTAAAGTACAGGATATAATGGTCTTTCATATTATCGATGCGAACAGATGGCAGAGACCCGTATATTTTGCCATCACCGTTTCTCCATCATTTTTTCTTGGATTTAAACAATACCTCAGACTTGAGGGCCTGGTTTATCGGGTAACTCCTATTCAATCCCCCCCGGCACGTCCTGATATCCTCAGCGAAAATCTAATGCAGAAATATAACTACCGCGGGATCGATGACCGCGATGTCTTTTTAGATTTCGGGACTGTCCGGCTGCTTGGAAATTACCGCCAGGGATTTCTGGATCTTTCCCGAAATTATATTAACAATAATCAGAAAGACAAAGCAGTTGCGGCGCTGGACTTCATGACTGAAAAAGTGCCTGAATTCAGAACGACAAACCGGGATGGTATCGAAATCGTCGGCCGGCACTATTATGCAGCTGGAAAACGTGAAGAATTCAGGTCGCGCTTGCTGGATTTAGTAGCATTGGAACCTGAAGTTTCACGTGATAAACAGTTTGAATTTGCGGGTATTCTCTATTCTGCTTTTCAAGATACTGCTAACTCGGTCAAGGTGTATTCGAAATTATTGAAATCAGACCCAAATGATAACCAGGCGCTTGGAGCGCTCATTGGAATCTATGAGTCTACGAAGCACTATCAGGAAGCGATAACCATTTTGGAAAAGTGGCTGGAAACCCATCCCGAGGATTCCGTTGCTCAAACGAAATTGCGGGAGTTGAGCGCTGTACTTGAAAGCGTTACAGGAGAGTAAGCTGTTTTAGGTGGACCGATCGTCCCATGAAATCTTACGTGCGTTCAGGACCGTAAGATCGCATAAGAATCATATTTCGTAGTCAGCTTGTTTTTTTTACCACAACAATTGTTATGTCGTCATCTTGCCGGGTCTTATCAGAAAACTTTTTTATTCCCTCCATCATTTTCCGCAGAATATCTTTGGCGGCAAAATGCCTGTTTTTTGATATACACTCAATAATACGTTCGAATCCAAACTCTTCTTCAGATGCATTGAGGGCTTCCGATACACCGTCCGTATAGAAAAACAGGATATCTCCCGGTCTCAGACCGGTATTCTCTGAACCGTAATCATAATCGGGAAGGACGCCAATGAGGGGGCCGCCAATCTTCAATGTAACCCAATCGCCGTTTTTTCGCACTATCACAGGAGGGTTATGACCCGCATTTGTTGAACGGAACACATCTGATTCCGAATCAATTATCCCAAAAAAGAATGTTGCAAATTTACCCGGTTCTACATATTCGTATAGTTCCTCATTAAGCAGTCTTACGATTTCATGAGTTGATTCTGCCTGTCGTGTCACACTTCGAAATGTTGAATTAATTGCTGCCATCAATAATGCACCCGGAACACCTTTGCCCGATATATCCCCGATAGCCACCCCGACCTGATGGTCCGACAGCGGTATAAAGTCATAAAGGTCGCCTCCAATTTCATGACTTGTAATGTTGACTGCCGCAATATCGTAGCCTTTCAGCTTCGGTAACTTATTCGGAAGGAGAGCTTTTTGGATGTTACGGGCGATCTCAAGTTCTTTGTGGAGTTGAGAGGCTTCAAGCGCTTGAAATAAGAGTTTTGAATTTTCAAGAACGATCGCGGTTTGCACGGCAAATGCCCGCAATAGCTCAATATCATGATATTTGAAATGATGTATTTTGTCGCTTTCAAGAACAAATGCGCCCATAACATTTTTACCAAAAATTATAGGTACGACAACTTCCGAGCGGGTACCCTTGCGGGCCATAACGTATCGCTTGTCTTTGCTTACATCCGGAACATTCACTTCTTTGTTGTTTTCAATTGCCCATCCGACAATGCCTTTGCCGACTTTTAGCGGAACATTGTCCTGCAATTCTTTTGAAAAACCCCGCACGGCGGTTTCCTGGAGTTTTTTTTCAGGTAATTTCAAAAGAAATATACCGGCTGCATCATACTCGATAATATCTTTTATGGAATCGATTATATGGTTCAGTATTTCATCAAGATCGGACAACTGTACAACTTTTCTGCCTACATCAAGTAAAACCTGATTTTCCCATACCTCACGTTTCATCAGCTTTTTGATAAATGCGATTTCCAGCAAATGTGTGATCTCCGGGATTGCCGATTCAAATTCCCGCGCTTTTCTGTCAGCGATATTCGACACGGAAGAAAATATAATACCTCCAAGACAAACCGGTCCAGACCAAAATGGTACTATCCATTTCAAACCTGAGTCTTTCAATTTATTTTTTAACGAATTTTTAAATCTGGGCCAATCGTCGATTGAAACTTTTCCGGACAGAATATCAATTTCTTTTGAGCGTGCGGATTGAGTGATAAGTGATTGACGGAGAAAATTGAACTGGGCGGCCGACGATTTATTTATACCCACAATTTTACGAATCGTATATCTCGATTTTCGTTCTGAATGGAAAAAAACGAGCGCTTTCTGAGCATTATATATATCGTTGACCATATCATACATCAGAGAGCACCCGGCATCGAATGATTCCACCGCAACAAAACTGTTAATAATTTTTCTTTTAAAATTCTGAAGTTTACTCATAGTGATACTCTAATTTTTAATTCCGGGTTCGATACCAAACAGTGTTGTAATTGTATGAAAGTTGTTTCACAGAAGCAGCCGTATTGGATCTATTTCATTTCAAAAGTGTGTAAAAACTGCCGGGCAGAATACCGGGAAAATCTTAAAAAATTGCAAAGAAGTATGCTCCCGATATTTTCGATTATGTTACAGTATAAGGGGAGGAAAGATTACTATGGTCGGTACGGTATAAAACCGACGATGGATACCGGGGTGATTATGATGTTTCACTTTCTTCTATTTCTTTGACACTTTTTACAAAATCTTCTTTCGCTTCAAATTGTCTGTACACGGATGCAAACCGGACATACGCTACATGATCAATCTTCTTCAATTCATCCATAACCATCTGGCCGACAATTTTATGGGGGATCTCTTTTAGGTAGAGGGTATGCAATTTCTCAATTATCGAATCAACTGTCTGGTCTATTGATTCAGAGGGGATCGGCCGTTTTGAGCATGCTAATTTAAGACCCCGTTCGAGTTTTTGTCTGTCAAAATCTTCCCGCCTCCCATCTCGTTTTACAACGGTATGGGTCACTTTTTCAATATATTCGTATGTTGTATATCTGTGGCTGCGAGATAAACACTCTCTCCGCCTGCGGATGGCGCTTCCATCCCGCACAACACGCGAATCAATAACTTTATCTTCACTCGTTTGACAGTAGGGACATTTCATATTATTCGTCCTTAGAAAAATCATACAATGGAAACATATCACACAGCGCTTTGACTTCCTTGCGAGTGTTTGCATATTCTTTTTCATTGCCGATAGTGTGCAATACTCGGGAAATCATGGCGCCGATCTTTTCCATTTCCGGTTCTTTCATCCCCCGTGTGGTCATTGCCGGTGTGCCTATTCTGATCCCCCCCGTTACCATAGGGGAATTTTTGTCGAAAGGCACCATGTTCTTATTTACCGTAATGCCGGACGATTCGAGCGCCGTTTCAGCTTCAACACCGGTTAACCCTTTCGCTGCAAGATCAACAAGTATAAGATGGTTGTCGGTCCCGTTCGAAATTAAAGAAAACCCATTATCGATCAGAGTTTTGGCGAGCACCTGTGCATTTACGACAATCTGTTTACAATATTCCTTAAAATCAGGCTGCAAGGCTTCATAAAACGCCACGGCTTTGGCTGCAATGATATGCATCAAAGGACCGCCCTGTGTTCCAGGGAAAACTCTGCTTGCAACAGCTCCCCGCAGCTTGCGCTCTTTTCCCGTCCAGGGATCGACGATCATTTTATTCGAAAATTCTCTGCCTATCATGATCATACCGCCGCGGGGGCCCCGGAGTGTCTTATGGGTAGTTGTCGTTACAATGTCGCAATAGGGAATCGGTGACGGATGGAGTCCCGTTGCAACAAGACCTGCTATGTGGGCTATGTCGGCAAGTAATATGGCTCCTGCGCTGTCGGAGATTTCACGGAATTTTTCAAAATTGAGAATCCTGGGATATGCACTGAAACCGGCAAGAATCAATTTTGGCTTTTCTTTTTGCGCAATTTCAGCCAGTTTATCGTAATCTATTCTTCCCGTCTCTCTTTCCACACCATACGGTATCACATTAAACAGTTTTCCTGAGAAATTAACGGGGCTGCCATGAGTCAGATGACCGCCGTGCGCAAGGTCCAGTCCGAGAATAGTATCACCTTCTTTTAAAACGGAAAAGAAAGCGGCGAGGTTTGCCTGTGCCCCTGCGTGGGGCTGTACGTTTACATATTCGGCATCGAAGAGCTTTTTTGCACGCTCACGAGCAAGGTTCTCCGCAACATCGACATATGTACATCCTCCGTAATACCGTTTTCCCGGATATCCTTCGGCATATTTGTTTGTCATCACGCTACTGGCTGTTTCAAGAACGGCTTGACTCACAAAATTTTCCGACGCTATAAGCTCCAGGGTGGAATTAAGACGGTCTATCTCACTAAAAATTGCATTAAATATTTCTGTATCTACCGATTTTACATGCGCATACATAGTATATCATCTCATAGTCGTGAAAATAAACGAGGTGGGATTGTTTCGAAGCAAAAGGTTATAGAACTCTTTCCCCATGCAGTTTGATCTTCAAAAATACTGTCGATTATCTCATTACTTCTCAGCTAAATCATGGATTTTTTGTACTCTTTTTGCATGTCTTCCTCCTTCAAAGGAGGTCTCTAACCATGTGCGGAGTAAATCTATCGCCGTCTTCTCATCGGTAAATCTGCCGGCTAATACAAGGATATTCGCATTATTGTGCTTTTTACTCAGTTCAGCTTGTTCAGGAGTCATGACAAGGGCGGCACGAACACCGGCAATCTTGTTCGCAACTATTGACATGCCAACACCCGACCCACAAATTAGAATCCCTTTATCATAGGCGCCGTTTGCCACGCTTTGAGCGACTTGGATTCCATAATCCGGATAATCTACGGAGTCTTCAGAATCTGTCCCAATATCATCAATTTCTTTATTTTCACTTGTAAAAAATCGGACTAATGCTTTTTTTAATTTATATCCCGCGTGATCACTTCCGATAATGATTTTCACGGTATGTGTTACCTCTTATACCGCCAGATCCAATTATATTCCTGAGTACGCGGCGTATCATAGCCTTTATTCATAAACTTATCTTCAGACGTCCGGAAATAATTTTCCTCGTAGAAGGAGGCGTATCGTTGGGCATCTGTTCTCGTATTCGGATCACGGACGGCGTCTTTAAAATATGTTACGGCAATTTCATAAATAAGCTTGTCTTCATAAGAAGGAACGGACCGCCCGAATTTCGACATAGTGTTTTCTATATATTCGACGATCAGTTCTGCTATGAGATAATTTGCCGGACCATAGTTCCGATTCAGCCGGCGGGATCTCGAAGCCCAGTTGAGCGCTTCCCGCAGATTCCGCTTATCGACACGGTAAATATCTGCGATTTCTATCAAATACTGTTGATCCTGCGGACTGAGTTGTGAAATTTCCATAAAGACTTTTATTGTATCGTCAATTCGATTGGAAGACCGATACGCGCTTACTTTTTGAAGTCGCACATCAATGTCATCTGGATTTAGTGCGATGTAGGCATCTGCCATCTTAATGACATCATCATATCGTGATTGGTCAGAATAGGCCGAAATTAATTGCCAGATAACTTCGGAATCGGTAGGGTCCTGCTGGTATCGCCGTTCAAACTCCTCCAATAAAGCATCATTACCCCGCAGGTCTCTTATCAATCCGATCCGCTCATTATCGAGCGCTGTGTTATCAGGTTCCAACGTTAGCAACAATTCTACTAATTCGAGCGCCTTTTCATTTTCCTGACGCGATTTTAAAAGATCTTTTATTCTGACGATATTCTCTTTTTGAATGTTTAAATCTTCCTCAACGTTCAATATATCCAGTGTGGTCTGGATATATTCGTCGAGCCGGTTTTCATTCAGATAATACCATTGAAGCCAATTCAAAAATGTCATATTTCCGGGGTTGCTCTTGAGTCCGTCGCTATATGCAATATAGGCGCTATCTACTATTCCCCGCTCAAAATATGCTCTTCCTATTTGGAGATAAATCCTTGGGTACCGTAGTTCTTCGCCGTTGATCTGTCGATCAATTTCATTTGTTTTCAGCAGATACGGCAGTGCACGTTCATAATCTTTCTGCTGATACCGGTCGTAACCTAAATTAAAAGCAATTATCATTTCCTGGGTAAGCTCTTCAGATGTTTTTTCCTGAACAACGTTATTACCCGATCCGTTTGAGTCATCTGCCGTAGTTTGTGATGAACTTGCACAGCCATTCCAAACTAAAATAAAACCTGCGAAAACCAACATTACCAGTGTTCGAACGCTGTGATATATTGTTTCGTGACTTTTCATAAGATAGTTTACCTGTTCGATTTATTAGCTCGTTATTACCCTAAATAGTATAACTTAATAATATATATAGATTTTATCGGTATAACAATAAAAATTTTATCCTGATTTCGACGTCCTTATCTCCTGACAAACCACAATTCCGAACCAACAAGTCCGACTGATATTCGACCCACATATTCTTTGCCAAGCGCTTCAGACTCCGAAGACCGTAGCCCCCCTTCGATCGCAATGTCGACGCGGTTCCTGAAATTATTGAACGGTATTCCAAATCCGAATGTTATAAATTTCTCAGTCATTGATGACCCGTCTATATCTGTATTGTACAATTCCCAGTAATATCCTCCAACCCTTACATTCAAATTGCTGAACGAACCTGCTCTTTCCGGTACCCTTCTGCCTATTTCGAATCCAGCGGAATAACGGGTTGAATTATTAAAAACCTGGTTCGATGCATGCAGCAGGTCGAGGTCTTGATACTGCCAGCGGTACACATCTGATGAAAAGAGAAGTTTTTGACTTAATTCGGATACAATACCGACTCCATAGGATTGAGGAAGCGTTATATCCCTGGGATCCTGGAATGCGGAGTTCCCCAATGAGTCACTAAAACGAATCTCAGTATTCAGGATGGTCTCGCTCATATAAACGAATCCGATCTGAAACTTCGGAGCTACCCGAAGGATCGATCCGGCTGAAAATCCCGAACCGTTTTTCCGCCGGGTCGTTCTGGAACCTGAATCAAATATACCAGCTTTATTAAATTTAATTCTCCAGTCTTCAGTGTCGGTTCCGAATACATAATTCAATTGAGCACCAACGAGTAATTTTGTACCGAATGAATACCCGAGACCGAAGTAACCGAGAGATAACCCCCCTTCAGACTTGAGGGTGCGGTCAAAAAGATCCGTTTGGGTTATGACATTAAAATCGGTATCCGAGATAGGTCTGATCCCGCCAGCGAACGTAAGTCTCCTCTTAGGACGTATGGCAATGGAGAAATTGTTTATTGCCGCATTTTCACTGGTGATATTTTGCGAAGATCGTTTATGCCTGAGCCCTTCGTATCTGAATCCCACACTATATGAGACGGTTCTTAAAACCGGCCATGCTGCAGGATTGAGCTGATTTTGTGCCAACGGGTCCAGAAGGGCTATTCCTGATCCTCCCATTCCCGTTGACCGCACGTTTGCGAAATATCGTAATTCTCCAATGCCGCCAGCTCCAAAAATTGACTGCGCGGACACAACGGCAGGCTGAATCAGGAATAGTACCGTGAAAAGAAAAAACGTCCTCGTGTATATTCGTTTCATAAGCTTCTTATTTTTGCTGACCAAAAGGATTAAATTCCGTATGACGTACCAGTAAATGCGGCCGCAGGTTATCATCTGTCGTATTAAGAAAGAAAGAAAATCGTGACAGATCTAAACCCTCGCTTGCTGATGAAAGCAAAATTCCGAAATTCGTATTTTTGTCAATCACCCAGCTTTGAAGTATCTGTCGAAAATCAAATGTTACTTCAGGTATCTCACTAACCAGTACCAGTTCTCTTTCTTGAAAACCGATAAATGTCAGGATCAAATCACCGGGATTCCATGATCGTGACGAGGTGTCGATAGGACTCAATTGGAAGGAATAAGTTTCTTCAATCCCCACAGTGGACTTGCTTTCATCGAGTTTCATTATCAAAAATGCTGAATTTATAATAGCGCCTTCCGGGATCTGGTCGAGATCGAACCGAATGATCGTTCTGTGGCTGCCGAAGTTAGTAAAAATCAAATCATCGGACACGTCCTTCACACCATCCACCGTATAGGTCGTTACATCCGGAGGGACTGTATCAACAATAATTGTCTCCGGGTCATTTTCCTGAGTCGCTGAAAGTGACAATACAATAGGGAAATCTGTATCATTGAACGTTTGGTCATATTGTTTTGCAAAAGTAGCATTATCAAATGAAATAAGTATACCATAATTTGAATTTGGCAGTGTCGTGTCACCTGCAACGTCAACCCATTTCTGCACAATATCGCTCGGCAGCACAACTTTGTCCGTATCTGCAAGTGACGTGCCGACCTCAAACACGGCAATTGCATCAGGATCGAATTCAAACTCAAGAGGAGTGACTTCATCCCAGTCGGAGGTCACTTCGAAAACTTTTGCCGTAAATGGTTCGGATGCTTCGCCATAAATGAAGGATGGAGCCATTTTCAGTGCCGCCGATTCGATAATAAAGTTTACAGGCATATTAGTAATTCTTAATAACATACTGCTCTTTAATTCTTCATATTCACCGAGTATCAGATTTGAGGACCTTCCTCTACCGGCTATTGGATCTATGGTATACACAAAAGACGAGTCAACAAATGAAACCGATTCTACAACGATACCGGAGTCTTCTCTGAAGGGGATATCGCCCTCATCAAAGTTTAGCGTTTGGTCGGCACAATATACGAGCAATACAGTTACGAACAACAATAAGAACAATTTTGGTATCTCAGTCAGTTTCATTTATGATCCATTCAATTGCTTCCGGAAGCGTGTCGACAATAGCATCGGGCTGAGTATCCAATTTATCATGTATCAGTGATATTTCGGTATCTTTTCCATAGCCGGTACGGACAAGAATTGTTTTCAGACCGGCATTAATACCGCTTTGTATGTCGCTCAATTTATCACCAATCATGTACGAATTTTTTAAATCGAGTCCGATATCTTCAGACGCTTTTTTTATCATCCCGGGAGCCGGTTTTCTACAGTCACATGCATTTTTATAAGCATTCTTTGTGCCTTCGGGGTGATGCGGGCAATAATAGATGCCATCCAGAACAACTCTGGCTTGCACAAGCAGCTTCTGCATAGCGTTGTTGATCTCGACGACTGTATCTTCAGGAAACAACCCGCGCGCTACTCCTGATTGATTGGTAATAACGACCAGCCTGAACCCGAGTGCTTTTGCACGGGCAAGTGCATCGGCAGTACCGGGAAACAACTCAAGATCATCTGCGTTATCAATAAAACCAACTTCATACACAATTGTTCCATCCCGGTCTAAAAAAATAGCTTTTGACAACCCTGTCATAGTAGCAACAGTTTTCATACAAAATTATTCCCCCAAAATTAAGAAAATGCCAAACTTAATCAAGTTTGACATCAATTAAAGCAATTTCCGGCATTTAAATAGTATTGAACTCCTTTATTCGTATTTATAATTTCTTTTTCAGAATCTTTTCATAGATCTTTGAATATTTCCGTGCAGTTGATTTCCAGGAGAAATCCTGTTTCATGCCATTTTTCATTAATTTCTTCCACATTTTTTTATCCTGGAATATGATGGCGGCACGGTTGAAAGTATTGAACAGTTCCTGAACGCCATAGTGTTCGAAAAAGAAGCCGTTTCCTTTTCCCGTTTTCGGATTAAAATCTTCTATTGCTTCCGCTAAACCTCTGTTTTTTTGCACAACAGGAACAGCGCCATATTTTAAACTGTATAGCTGATTCAAACCGTATGACTCATACCGTGACGGCATAAGGAACATGTCGCTTCCGGCTTCCATAAGATGTGCCAGACATGTATCAAAAGAGAGTTTCACACCGAACCGCTCTGGAAACTTTTTATTAATCTTGTTCAAAAGTGTCTGATATTTTCTTTCTCCCGTTCCAAGAACGACGAACTGCATTTTCATAGTCAATAATGTATTGAGTATCTTTTCAAACAGATCGAGGCTATGTTGATCGGCAGGTTTCTCAAGAATACCGATTATCGGTATGTCTTTATCAAAAGGCAGTTTAAATTTTTTGACAAGCTCCTTTTTGTTTTCGAGTTTGCCGCTGAGATCACCTGCAGAATAATTTTCAGAGATATATTCATCAGTTTCAGGATTCCAAACGGTATAATCGACGCCGTTGATTATACCCGAAAGTACATTGCTTTGCTCTTTGAATATATTTTCTAATCCCAATCCATACTCTTCGGGATCTTGTACTCTCCCTGAGAGCTGAGAACTGACTGCCGTAACATAATCAGAATAATATATACCGGTTTTCAAAAAACTGAATTTACCGTAATGTTCGGTAATGCCAGGTTTGAAAAAACCATTGTCCACATTTGTTTTATTAAATGATTCAGGAGGAAAATTTCCGTGGTCTCCGACAGTATGGATAGTAAAAACGGTGGACGTCTTTTTAAAGAATGCATCATCCTTGTACAGAGTTTTTACAAAAAGCGGGACAAGACCTGTTTGCCAATCATTACAGTGTATTATGTCCGGCTGCCAATAAAGCAATTTCAGCGTTTCGAGCACTCCCTTTGCATACAAAATATACCGTTCATCGTTATCTTGAAAATCTTTGTTCGATTTTGGTGCACCGTAGAGTCCTTCACGGCCGAAATATGCACGACAATCTATAAAATATGTCTGGATCTTTACAGGATCGGGAGTAAAGGCGGATTTTACATTGATCTTCTTCGTTGCATCTCCGATAATTATGGGAATATCCTTGAGCCGGATAACGTCGCGCAATACATATTTCCGATCGTTAATATCTTTATATTTCGGCATTATTATCCGAACTTCGTGGCCTAATTCTCTCAGTCCTTTGGGGAGAGCAATTGACACATCGGCTAATCCACCAGATTTGGCAAAAGGAGCAACTTCGGAAGATAAAAAGAGGATTTTAAGTTTCTTCATTTAATAGTAAAACAGAAAGGAGTCGCTAATAAATTTTAATATACAAAATATTGTAATTATAATCAATTAAAAAAAATTTATACTATAATCGATTTCTTCAATACAGACGGAGAATCCGAATGATGGAGGCGCCATTTTACTTCCACGCTTTCGACTGGGATTTCATCTCATTTTTAAATTGATAAAAATGCCTGAATAATCTCCCATTACCATTGACAGAACTGATTTCGTCGAGGATCCTATAAATATTCTGTGAAGCTTTGCATCGCGGATATTGAAGAAGAAAAGGCATCATTTTTTCCGATGCTTCTACAACCTTTTGATCTCTGACTATGTATCCCATAAATGCCAGCTTCATTCCAAGGTATTCGGCTGCAAGATTTGTCAATTGCAAACCGTCCTCGACATGGCTCCGCTTCCTTACTTTGTTCATAATTAAGCGGGGTTTAAAGGATTGAAGGATCGATGCTATTTTTGCACTTGCTTCAGGAAAGGTCTGCCCCATTATCATCGGGAGTTTCGGCAGCTGGAAAGCCCGGTTCCTGTCATCGATGAGAACTTTCTTGAGATACAAATATTCTTCCGAACCTGTTTTGAAGCTTGTAAGAATCTTTCGGTATACGACACTCTTGAGAAATGAGTAGGCGTCTAATCTGGCCGTTGGTTCTGGATTGCTGACGATGATTCCCGCACTTGAAAGATTGAAAAAATCGAGGGTGTTAAATGACTGTCCGGCGCCCAGATCAACAATAATGAAATCGGCGGGGAGCTGCAAAATATGTTTTAGCAGTTTTGTCTTTTTGCCATATTGAAGATTAGCGACACCTACCAGTTCGGAACCCCCGCTGATCAATTTTAATCTTTCGGCAGGAGTATCGAGCAATATCTCGTTCAGGTCTTTTTTATCATTGACAATGAAATCGTTCAAATTTGCCTGGGGATGCCGGATATTAAGGCAGGTATGCAGATTTGCTCCACCGAGGTCGCCGTCGATAAGAATTACTTTTTTGCCTACCGATGAGAGGGCGATCCCGAGATTTGCAGCAATGACCGATTTCCCGGTTCCTCCTTTTCCTCCCGCTATGGCCCAGACTCTCGCTTTTGTACCACTCAGGACCGGATTGCCGCCGTTGTCAGAATAGTATTCCATTGGATAATCTTCAATCCTGTAAAAATGTGCCGATAAATAAACCGATGTAAATCAGTGTCTAATATTTTCAGACGTTCCTTACTATCTCTTACACTATATCAGAGCAGTTCATGATCAGCAAAACTGAAATATCGCTGCCCGGCAATAATAATATGATCGATAACATTGATTCCTATTACCGCCCCGGCATTCACGAGGTTTGCGGTTACGTCTTTGTCCTCGCTGCTCGGTTCGGGATTCCCGCTCGGATGATTATGCATCAGGATAACTTGAGCTGCGGAATCAATAATGGCTTTTTTAAATACTTCCCGGGGGTGCACAACACTCGCATTCAAACTCCCCCTTGAAATGACATGCTCGCTTAGTATACTGTTCGCGGTATCGAGCAAAATCACGTAAAATTCTTCTTGTTTTGCGGTCTCAAGCCGCGGCATATAATGTTTTGCCACCGATTCCGGCGAATGGACCTTTAATTTATCCGGGCGGGTTCCCGATGCGATTCGCCTTCCGATTTCAAATGCGGCAACGAAGTGTAACGGCTTTTGCAAGTCCGATCCCTTTAAGTCTGATAAAATCCCCTATACTTTTTTCCGACAATTCATAGAGACTTTTAAACTGAACAAGTAAACTTTTTGCCAAGTCGACAGCAGTTATTTTACCTGTACCGGAACCCACAAGAATTGCAATGCGTTCAGCGTCTGATAAACGGGATGCACCCACGTGTAACAATCTTTCGCTGGGACGCTCGTCTTCAGGCCAGTCTTTTATCCTTAGTATGATAAAAACCCGCTTCTTTTATTTTATCGGTCAAATTTAGTATTTTATTAGGAAGTGAAGGAAAAACAGTATACAAGCTGCTCAAGAAGAGAAATTATCGGTAAATTCCCAGAGTAATATAGTAAAATTTTTATGGGGATGCAATGAATAAAACTCGCGATGACCAACAGGCAAATATTAGAATTAACAAAAATAAGAAACCTGCTTTATGAATGAGAGTCAATCCAAACGTACCGGAATGTCTGCAATATTGTATGTATCGGTTTTCTATTTTAAGGCCGCACTTTTTCTTTTACAACCTTATTTTTCAGCGTTCCGATGTGCTCAATAGTTGCTTCCATGACATCGCCATCGTTTACACCGGCTATGCCTTCGGGAGTTCCCGTGGCAATAATATCACCGGGGTATAGCGTGAAGAATTGTGAAACATATTCCAGGGTAGGGCGAATTTTCATGATCATATCGGATGTGTTTGAATGTTGTTTCGTTTTCCCGTTCACCGTAAGCAGGAGTTCAAGATTATGCGGATCGGGAATATACTCACCCGGGGTAACATACGGCCCCAGTGGTGTAAACGTATCGTAACTCTTGAATATGATCCAAGGTTTGCCCGATTTCATATCATTTTTTTGCCGGGTACGCGCCGTCATGTCATTCAATATCGTATATCCGGCAATATAGTTCTGGGCCTGCTTTTGCGGAATGTTCTTTCCTTTTTTCCCTATGACGATGGCAAGTTCAATCTCAAAATCGACCCTTCCTTTCTCAAAAGCGGGTATAATGACGGGCTTGCCGTGACTCTGCAGAGAGGAAGCGAGCTTCGAAAATATAAGCGGTAATTTCGGCTTTTTCACTCCGAATTCCTTCGCATGTTTGGCATAATTCAATCCGAGACAAAGTATCTTTTGTGGATTTTGAATAGGTACATCAAACTTAAACCGAGGTTCTACGCCGCATTTTTCGACACGCTTATTTTTCTGAACGAAATCCACTAATTTCTCTAAAAAATATTTTTTATAATAGCCGTGTTCCAGGATACTTTGCAGTGTTAACGGTTCGGGAATTTTCTTTTTGCTTGTTCGGTTCCACTGCCGGACTGCCTTGTTGAAATCGATCCTGCCGTCGTCGAACTCAATTCCCACCGATGCGTATCCTTCTTTTGTATAGCTGAACAGCTTCATTTTCCTTGCCCCTCTCAATTACTATAGTTATCAGTTAGAAAATAATTTTAGATTAAGACCGTAACCTTGATCGAATCCATGCTTTGCAGATAGATACCGGCGAATTAAATTCATTTTCGATCTTAATCCCACTATTTCTGCGATCGTTCCAGTTCCCATAATTTCACATACCTGACGATATATCCGGCAACATCAAAAACGATTGCAAAAAACCCGGGTATCCCATCGGCAAAACCCCGTTTGAATACATATCTTCTCACAAATCTTGAAAATGGTTTCAGCACAAGCCATTTGATCGTATTGATTACAGTCACTTTAACATTCTGATCATGCAGTATCAAAGCATCCAACGTCGTATACCTGTTAAATTTCTGAAAATACGATGCAACCGTATCATAAGGATGGTGGTCAATCCAGTTCGACAGGTAACCCGCTCTTCCGGTAAGTCTTGTTTTTTCATGGACCCGTGAGACATACGGCGAAGACCCTGATTTTTTGAACAATTTCAATTGGTAATCAGGGTAATTACCCCCATGCCGCAGCCATGTCCTGAAAAAGAAATTTCTTCGCGGAATGTAGTAGCCGTCACAAACGTTTTTTCCGGACACTTTTTCGCGGATTTCCCGAATAAGTTCATGCGAATAATACTCATCTCCATCGATCCACAACAGCCAGTCATACTGTGCCTTTTCCCGCAACAGATTGCGGGCTTTGCTAAAATCATCGTCCCATTCATCGGAAAATACCTGCGCGCCATACGATCGCGCCTTGTCGACAGTACCATCCGTTGAACCTGTATCAAGGACGATAATCTCACCGAATTCACTGCCGATACCACCAAGGCACCTGTCTAATTTTTCGGCTTCATTCCGTAGTATCATGCACAAGGAGACCGGGAGAGCATCTTTGTTTTGCATATCGTCTGCCGTCATATTACCGGTAATAAATATTACCGGATCTCAGGTTCCAACAGTTTGTAGAAGAGACGTTCATACTCTGCTATCTTCTTTTTTAAATCAAAATGTGAATGAACCTTTTTTATTCCCGCTTTGCCCATTGATTCCCGAATTTTTTTATTTGCCAGCACTGAAACGATCTTCTCACTCAGCCCGCCCACATCTTCAGGCTCAAAGAGAAGGCCGCTCACATTGTCATCAATTATTTCCGGGACGCCCCCTGCGTTCGTAGCTATGACGGCAATCCCCATAGCCATCGCTTCGATAATCACAATGCCAAACGTTTCTTTTGGAGTCGTCAAAACGGCAACATCAAAAAGGGCCAAAAATGACTGCACTTCGGGAGTAAAATCAATGATCCTGAATTTGTCATTGAGATTTTTCTGATTGATCTTTTGAATTAATTTTTCTTTATAACCTGTTCCTGTTTTGCTTCTTGATTCTTCGCCAATTATAAGAAAACAGGTGTCTGGAAATGATTCGAGAATTTTAGGAGCCGCTTCGATCAGGAGTTCCTGCCGTTTCAGCCGGTCGAGCCGTCCGAAAAGCCCGACAATCAAGGCGTCTTCCGGGATCAAATATTCAGCCCTGTCGGCTTTTTTTACATTCGGGTTAAATTTCGTAACATCAACACCGTTATAAATACAATGTACACTGCTATGAGAAACGGGAGTGTATTCCAGAACATGTTTCCGGACGGATTTCGTGACGGTCGTTATCATGTCTGTTTTATGAAATACCCACCGGTGAAAAAGGTCTTTTTTGGGGAAATGAGAATCCATATGCTGCGAAAAAACAAGTTTTCCCCGATGCGCAATAGTTTTTGCAAGACATCCGGTACTTAAATCCTTCGATATATAAATATGGACAATATCAATTTCCTTTTTCTTGATAATTCCCGCCAGTTTCCAGGCGGTAACGATGTCAAGATATTTAAAAACCGGGGTCATGGAAATATGAGTTATATTTTGACCTGAACAGAATGTATCGATTTGCGAACCGGCCGGTGAGACCATTGTGACATCATGGCCCATATCCGTGAACTCTTGAGCGATTTTGCAGGCGACCATTTCAAGTCCGCCCCAGGAATCTGAAAACACAATCGTCAGGACACGTAATTTACTTATCAAAAGTACCTCTTTTTTTGAGAACGTTAACAAACACATTCACCGTTGCATCCGAACAGTGTTCAATAGTATAATTTGCTTCGACGTCCGCTCTGGAATTGTTGCCCCATTCCTCACATTTACGGGGATCATGCAACAATTCAATCATTACATCCGCCATTCCGTTAACGTCATCGATCTCAAAAACTTTCCCCGTTCTCTCGTTCCTGATTATCTCTCCAAGAACATTGACGTTTGTTGCGATAACCGGTTTCCGGGCAGCCATATATTCAAGCGCTACACGTGCGATTGTTTCCGAAAATTTCGACGTTATCACTCCGAGAGTGAATTCGCTCATCGCCATACGGGGATCGTTCAAAAAACCTGTGAAATGCACTTTGTCATCGATACCGAGATTCCCGGAAAGCTGCCGGAGAGACTCGACCGTTACCTGACATTCCTTTCCGACAATAACAAATTTAACGTTTTTTACCTTTGCGGAAACCTTCGCGGCAACATGGAGAAAATGTCTGTGACCCTTTTCGGGAGACAAACGGCCCACAATTCCAATAATTTTTTGATTTTTTCCGTATTGCAGCAAATCCTGCTGACTATCGCCAGGTTTTTTATTATCAAACGTCTCTAAATCTATTCCCGCATAGATAACCGAAGTTCTGGTTGGAGGTATTTTCAATATATCAAAATACCGGTCAAAATTGGCTTTACATGGAAATATGAGCCAATTCACCCATTTAGTATAGAGTTTTCTATTCAACCAGTGATTCTTTGGTTCCCGTGCGTCGCAACACGTTCGGACCAGGGGAACATTCATCCTTCCTAAAAAATGGAACAGATGGCCCTGGGGACTCAAGGTGTTGACGATTTGTATATTCTCTTTCTTCACAAATTTCTTCAAACGCATTATTTCGAACAATGCTTTCAAGGGATTGAGGGTTTGAAGTTTAATGTCGAAAACCCGAATAGTTCTTTGGGCCGCCATGCTGCCTGCGGGGACAGTGGTATCCGTACCCAACCATACATCATGACCCGCGCGCTGTAAACCCTGTACCAGCGACACACAGTAATATGCTGTTGCATTCCACCACGGTGAATAATACAATACAAGTATTTTCATGGTTTCTGTTGAATCAAAGTACGATGTTCCGTATATTATCGGTTCTTATGAATCAAAAATGTACAATCAGCGGTTTTACCTTTATACGGAACGCTCTCAAGTTCGATTATCCCGTTGTTGAGGCGATAACGTCAATATTACCTGTCTGCGATGAATTCATAGTAAATGTCGGAAATTCCGAAGATGACACACTCTCACTTATCAGGGGCATACCTTCGGTTAAGATCAGGATCATTGAATCGGTATGGGATGAAACCATCCGTACAGGCGGCCATGTCCTTGCACAGCAAACTAACAGAGCGCTCTCTCAATGCACCGGCGACTGGTGCTTTTATATTCAGGCCGATGAGGCCGTTCACGAACACTATCTTCCCGGAATTGTTGATGCTGCACAACGGTATTATACCGATGACCGGGTTGAGGGTCTTTTGTTCAATTATTTACATTTCTACGGCAGCTACAGTTACGTAGGAGATTCCCGACGCTGGTACAGGAACGAGATCAGGGTTATTCGAAATAACCGAAATATTTATTCATACAAAGACGCTCAGGGTTTTCGAATTGCAAACAGGAGTCTGAGAGTCAAGTCTCTCGATGCGTATATATATCATTACGGTTGGGTCAAATCTCCTGAAATACAACAAAAAAAGCAACAATGGTTTAACCGGTTGTGGCATCCCGACGCATGGCTTGAATCCAACATCAAAAACACTGATCGATACGATTACAGTTCGATCGACTCCTTAAATCCTTTTACCGGCGAACATCCCGCCGTCATGCAGGACAGGACAGCAAATCAGGATTGGGAATTTGATTACGACCGATCGAAAATCATTGCGCACACAACTATTGCACACCGGATATTGAATAAATTTGAAAAATTGACCGGTTACCGCTTAGGAGAATACAAAAATTATAACATAATCAAATAAAACCGTTAATCTCATCCCTGCATCAGTTTGTCAAACTCCCCGATCATCTTACTGCCGATAGCCTCATCAAGACACACCAGGCCGACATCACATACCTGTTTCCAGCACGGAGAACAGGCAACTTCCGAAGTGATTTTTGCTCCGCGGCCGTACAATTCAATTTCCGGGCTGCACGTAACATTAAACCATGCTATGACCTGTTTCTTCAGAGCGATAGCCATATGCATACCGAGCGAATCCCCGGTGAATACAATATCACACAGGTCAACATAACCCATTCCTCTGCGGAGCCCTTCCGTTGTCGGGGTGTTGATGACGTTCTTTCCGAAATCTCGGGCAATTTTATGATTCCTCTCAGTATCTTCTAATCCGCCAAGCAGAAGAATTGGCCGGGAAGGATCGCGTGCGCGCAGCGAATCTATCAATTCCCGTAGAGCTCCTTCCGGGGGTCTTTTATTCGGAAAAAGATTTGAGCAGCCGGTATTTATTCCAATTATGAGTTTTTCCGGGTCCAAGGAATGGTTTTGCTTGTATGAATCTATATATGACCTTTCATCATCTGTAAAATGGAATATATAGGGATCGATATCTCTGTCAAGCTCAAACGTTTCGCGAATAATATCGGGATAGGTGCGGACATTTTTATTGAATTTCAGGTTATTGTCTATCCCCATTTTATAATTATACTCTGCGCCGCTGTTCAGCGGAATAATCACACCGTCCTCATTCATTCCGAATCCGAGCTTGGTATCGGCATTGAGCACGTTCGTCAGCACGCACATCTCCCTGATCTTATCACCGTTGCACACAACATCAAACCGCAGTGCCTGGAGCGTCAACTGTTCTTCTATTCCCCATACATGGACAGAATCTATATATGGATTTTCATATAGCAGCTGGGCGCCTCTCTGCTCAGTCAACCAGTGAATTGTAGATTGGGGGTATTTTCTTTTCAGCGCTGGCAGGATGGTCGTTGTCATGAGCACCGCACCGAGCGCACCGAGATTGATTATCAGAATACGTGTGCCTACCGGCTCGGGGTCGATACAGGTTTCTCCCTGCTCGCCCGGATGACATGGCTTATAGCCGGTAAATTTCTTGCAGTCCGGTATTTCTATCGCCATTTAATATTTCCGTTAGTCTTCGTCATTCAATCGCAGATAAACCTGCCGGAAAAAGTTTTCGTATATCGGCAATCTCCTTCATCCGCTCTACTATATGCTCCGGCAGCACCGCCTCCATGCACTGCATATGTTCGTCGGCGCCGAGAGGGTAAAGACATACACTCCGGTTACATTCGATACATGACACGTCACCCTGCACATATTTATGCCGGCGGTCGTCGGGATATGTCCACGTTACCGGTGTCGTCGGACCGTGGACCGTTATCGTAGGAACACCGACTGCGGCTGCGATATGACCCGGGCCGCTGCTGTTTGTGATCATAAGATCCGACTTTTCGATTATCGCCGCCATTTCCCGCAGGTTTGTCAACGGAATGGTAAACGGTTTTCGCTTCATATTCTCTGCAACATACTTTACAACACCCTCTTCGCCGGGACCCCAGACAAGAACAATATTTGCACCGAACCTTTCCATGAGGATGTCTCCAAGCTCAACCCATCCGTCCCGACGCCAGGCGCGGGTCTCACGTTTCGACGCCGGTGCGAAACAGACCGTCAGCGTTGTATTGGAAAATCCGCTCTTATGAAAATATGTGTCACCGAACGTACGTTCGGATTCTTTCAACCGGAGCGTCAATTCATACAACTCCTCCTGTATGCCTATAGCTTTTAATAGAGCGAGTTTTTTTTAATGCGCTGTACCGCTCGGGTTGATCGGTGCTTACCGTATGCGTATAGGCATATTTTCGTATCCTGACGTCATACCCTACTTTCACCGAGGCTTTCGAAAAAAAGGTTGCCCATGCAGTACCGGGAGTTCCAAATGTGTCTATCACAAGGTCCCATTTTCTTTTCCCGGTTTCCCTGAAAAACCGCATCGATCCAAAAATATCGTCTTTTTTATGCCGGTAATAGATTATTTCATTCAAATGAGGATTGTTTTCAAGAATCTGACCGGCAAGAGGTTCGACCATAAAGGCTATGTGCGCTTCGGGATAACACTTTCTGAGAATCGAAATAAGGGGAGTACAGAGGAGCACATCACCGACCGGCCGGAATTGTATAATCAATATATTCTTATAATATTCGTACATTGCATTACTTTATATATATTTTATATTGAAAAAATAAGCACATTCAACCTTTTATTGCGGTACAATACAGGTGAAACAGGTCATTCGCTTTCCCATAATCACAAAATTTCATGGCAGGCGGCTGCCACTTTCTTCACGTTATCAAGTTCGTTTGAAAGGTCAACCACTTTGTGCATCGCTCCATCGTCATAACCATATATGGAATAATTATTCCTGAAGTAGATGCCGACGGTACTTTTTGCCAGTACGGCTGCCAGATGCAGCGGTCCGGTATCTCCCGAAACAAATAGTTCACAGACGGTTATAAGTCCTGCCAATTTTCTGATGTCATCGATGTACAGAGCACTCCCCGGTTCGTTCTCAGACAAATACTCATAATGTTTTTTCTCTTCCGGGCCGCATAAATAGAGCACCCGTGTTAAGTTATTCGATCGCAGCGATCCGGCAAGAACCCTGAAATGTTCAATATCCCACTGTTTATAATACCGTGCTCCAACCCATATATAGATCAGTCTTTCATGCCGGCCAATATCAAAATCAGCCAATTCTTCACGGGCGTTCGAAATCTCAGAATCGGTGAGGTAAATTTTCGGTGAATAATATTTCACATCCGGCGTAAGAACGGTCAGCAGATCGTGCATTATCTCAACATAATATTTATTATTATCGGGAGCGACCGCACAGTTCAAAAAACAGTCGCTTGCACCCCTCTGAAATCCGACACGGTAGGTTCCGCCCGTCAACTTTGCAACAAGCGCATTGGATAAAGAAAATCCCGAAGGAGTGCTGCAGTCGATGACAATGTCGTAGCGGGATTTCCGTATGGAATGCATTAATGCCATCATTTTTATAGGATTAAAAAGATGGGTATTATTGCTGAAGAGCAAAATTTTATTTACATTTGGGTTATTATCCCAGATAGATTTCATTGTATCATGGATAAACAGGTCGACATCAGCTTCGGGATATATTTCTTTCAGCGCTTTGGGGAAAAAAGTCGTCATGACAAGATTTCCCATTTTTTGCTCAAGTCTCAGTATAAGAATTTTTTTTATTGTGTTATGTTTATCATGAATATTTTTATAGTGTTTTCCTTTATTAAAAACCAGACGTAATGCGAACAGCAGCAGCTTTTTTCCAATTCGTTCAAACGATTTTAACACCGGCATCCGGGAGCTCCTCACTTAAACTGTAAATCATACATGGTCTTATAGAGGCCTTCCTGGCCGATCAAGGTGTCGTGCGTTCCGATCTGCTGAATTGTCCCTTTACCCAAAACGACTATTTTATCGGCATGTTTAACCGTTGACAACCGGTGAGCTATGACAAACGTTGTCCGGTTTTTCATCAAATCAATCATTGCTTCCTGAACAAGATTTTCCGATTCCGAATCCAGAGCAGATGTCGCTTCATCAAGTAATAAGATCGGCGGGTTTTTCAATACTGCTCGCGCTATGGCGATCCTCTGGCGTTGTCCTCCCGATATCTGAACACCGCGTTCTCCTATCTCGGTATCATAACCGTCGGCAAGTTTCAGTACAAATTCGTGGGCATTCGCAATCCGTGCGGCGTCTTCCAACTCTTGTTCCGACGCATCGAGTTTGCCGAACAATATATTGTCACGGACCGAACCTGAAAACAATATGGTCTCCTGCGGAACGAGTCCCATGTGTTCCCGTATATTTTTTCGGCTGACAGTGGCGACATCCTTACCGTCGATACTGATCGTTCCCGATTGACAGTCGTAAAACCTGAGAAGCAGGTTCAACACGGTACTCTTACCTACACCGCTTGGGCCGACAAGTGCGACAATCTCCCCTGCCTGTACGGAAAGTGAGATATTTTTCAGCACGGTATCCGATCCGTTATATGAAAAGGTCACGTTCTCAAATTCAACACTGCCTTTCAGCGGACTCGGGAGTGATTCCGATGCTTCATTGGTCTCTTCAGGGTTTTGGTCCAACACTTCAAATATCCGTTCTGCCGCGGCCATTGCGCGCTGAATGACCGGAACCGTATCGCCGAGAGACTTCATCGGTTTGTAAACCATGGACAGGAGGACCGCAAAGGTGGTGAATACCGAAATGTTCATTTGCTGGTCAACGATCCTGAAGCCGCAATAAATAATTACCACAGCCATACCCACTGTTGTGAAGAATTCGTTTGACGGTTTTAAAAAGGCTACGAGCCGGTACGCTTTCATCGAATACGCATAATTTTGATACGTTTGATCGGCAAATTTCTTTTTTTCATGGTCTTCTCTGTTGTACGTCTTGATGATCTTGACCGCTGCTATCGATTCCTGTAAAAATGCGCTGATATCGGCGAGTTTAACCATTATTTTTCGGCTGGCGCGCCGCAGCGAATTTGAAAAAAATCTCAAAACCCCACCGGCAAAAGGGACGACCGCAAGAGCGAATAGTGACAACTGCCAGTCGGTTACCAAAAGTGCGGTAACTAAAATGACCGTATAGACAGCGCTGTGCGTCAAGATCACGAATGACATAAGAGAGTTCTCAACAACCTGAATATCATTCGTTACACGCGACATGATCTCCCCGGTCTTTCCTCTGTCAAAAAAAATCATCTTGAGGTGCAGTAAATGGCTGTAAAGCTGGTCCCGAATATTTTTGACTGCCTTTTGAATGGCTGAAGCCAAAAGATATTCCTTAGCATAGACAAACACAACTTTGAAGATCACGAGAACAACGATAAATGCACCGACACCGAATAAAACCGTTTTAGCCTGCTCAACGCTTTTAATTTCAAAAGGTTCAAAAATAGTAACATCAAATCCGAACCGGTTTAACTTTATTCCATTGAGGACCACTTGAACCGTTCCGGAATTTGCCAGACTTGCGCTTGCCTGACTCAACCCGTCTACGATCCAACCGACTAAAGGGGCAAGCATTGCATCCGAGAATCCCATCATGATCGTTGAGAAAATCCCGCCGAATATTCTTGCCTTATATGGCCTCAAATACGAAGCAATTCTGAGATAATAACTTTTCTTTGACGTATCAGGCATAATCTCCATACACTCGACACACATGACTCATGCGCCGGTTAAGCGGTTAAGAGTAGATAAGCTTGAAATTTAGTAAATACGGGGAACTATTGCAACCTGTTTCATACCAGTGAACAGAGCGCCCGCAGTTACAAAGAGGTCGCCAGACAAACGGTTGAAACCAATGCGATCGTGAAGTATGGGCCGATTGCGGAAAGGATAGTATTTGGAAGTGTATGCAGGTTTTGTGTTTCAGACTGTTATGATTTGAAGATTTCAGACGTGTTCGAAGCGTTTAATTGTATAAACGAGTCTTCTTCGACCGAAACTTTGACCATCCAGCTATATTTTCTGATAGATTCGCCCGACAGAGCATAAATATGGTACATTGCCGCCGGAATTCTTGTGATATCCTCATCGCCTGAAACAATTTTCAACGCATACAAAAAATAGTCGCCTTTTTCAAGTTTGGGAAATTTGAATTCGCCCCGTTCCCCTACCTCAGCCTGCAGGATCAACTTGTTCTCTATGAGCTGAGCAATGACACCATTATAACCATTCTGTTTGTCAAGCAGTGTATTTCGAATATCGTTGTATACTTTTACCACAGAATCTTTTTCAGCGATAACAGAATCAAGATACATTTTATTTTCTATGTAGAGTCGTGATGAAGGATCTGCTCCGGACAGAGCAACATTGAAAATAACTTCTTCTTCACGAGCACGTTCCGTATATTCTTCAACTCCGGACTGGAAAATAGTCACGGTATCCAGAAGCTGAGCAACATTTTTCTCGTAATAAACTTCCAGTGAATCCAGGATCGGCCCAATATCCGGTGAAAGCAGAAAGACGTTCATATCACTTATTGCGGTTGTTTCATCATTGTTCAGATGTTCAATTACAACTTCTCCTTCGAGCGATCCCCACGTCTCCATATATACATAAATAGCAAATCCTAAAAATCCGATGGCAAATGCAACAATAAATGTTATCAAGGTCCGCATTATTCTGCCGATGTCCGGTCAATGACCATGTTGGATGTTCTCATGATTCGGATCAATCACTGTAATGTCGTATCCAGTCTTATTTTGTTTTTCCGATGTTGCCGTGAGAACGTACGTACAATTTTATCGAACATGTCTTCTGCAAGGTTCTTTAAATCCTCTTCCGAACTGTTGTTATATATGACAAAATGCGCTCTCCGTATCTTCTCTTCCTGAGAGATCTGAAGGTCCATGCGCTGTATAACAGATTCGGGCTGAACATTGTTATGATCGACAATGCGCTGTACCATACGTTTGGTGTCTGAAGCGACCGTCACCACAAAATCGTAATCTTTTTCAGTCTTTCCTTCAAAGACAAGCGCCGCATCGACAGCGATCAGTGCGTAAGTTCCGCTGAAGGCATGTTTTTCAATCTCTACCCAATAGCGTTTTCGTAATTCGGGATGCACGATCCGATTTAATTTTTGAATGGATTTTTTGTTTACAAATACTTTTTCTACCAGTTTTTCTTTTATAATACGGCCGTCAACCCCACAAATTTGTTCTCCAAACGCTTCAATCACCTTTTTGTGTATTTTATCATCATTCCAGAGCAGTCTTTTTGCCCTGCTGTCCGCATCGATAATGAATGCGCCTTTTTCTTCGAATATTTTCGCAACGGCCGTTTTTCCGCTCCCAATGTTTCCCGTTATGGCAATGATCGGACACCTGTCATAAGATTCAAGCTTCATTTATGCACTTTCCAGTGTGAGTTCGCCCGTTTCGGGATCACCGCCCTCTTCCATCCTGATGCGGAGTTTCAGATCGTTTGCGCTGTCGGCAGCTCTGATAACAGTATCGTAGTCCACTTTTTCACTCTTGTACAGTTCATACAGATGCTGGTCAAACGTCTGCATTCCTTCATGATTGCTTGCGGAAATGACGCTTTTCAGCCCGGTTGTATCACCCTTGTGTATGAGGTCTGCTATACGCGGTGAACCGAGCATCACCTCCAAAACCGCTACTCTGCCGTCATCATTTGATTTTTTCACGAGCCTCTGACAGATAATCCCTCTCAGATTGAGTGAAAGCTGCGTATACACCTGACGATGCTCGGCAGCCGGAAAAAAATTCAGTATCCGTTCAGGTGTCTGATTGGCATTGTTTGAATGGAGTGTGCTGAAAACAAGATGGCCGGTTTCCGCGAATGATATGGCCGCATCCATAGTTTCTCTATCCCGGATCTCCCCGATGAGCATCACGTCGGGCGCCTGCCTCAGTGCACTTTTAAGAGCATTCTTATACGATTTTTTATCCATACCGACTTCACGCTGCGTAACAATGCTTTTTTTGTGTGAATGAATAAATTCTAAGGGGTCTTCAATAGTAATAATAAGTCCCGATTTGTTGTTGTTTCTATAATCGATCATTGCCGCGAGAGTTGTGGATTTACCTGAACCTGTTGCCCCGGTAACAAGTACGAGACCCCGGGATTCCAGAGCAAGTGTTCCGATTATCTCCGGGAGCTTCAAATCCTCGAGCGTGAGAATGTCGAGTTTAATCTGCCGAACGACCATGGCCGTGGAGTTACGCTGTTTCATAATGTTCACTCTGAATCTCCCGATACCGGGAAGACTGTACGCAAGATTCTGCTCCAGGGATTCTTCAAACTCATCTTTCTGATCGTCTCTCATCAATTTGTTCGCCATTTCCATAATTTGATCGCTCGTCAGGTTTTCTTTGCCGATCCTGATCAATTTTCCCCGTGCACTCAATGAAGGAGGAGCGCCGACAATTAAATAAATATCTGCCGCTTCTTGTTTGACCATTGTTTTTAACAACGCATCAAGATTCATAGGAAGGTCCTCATATCCGATTCAATTTTTATATCTTTTTTAGTGCCGGCCGATCCCAGGCGCCCGCTGCCGGAACCGTTTGAGTATTATTTATAAATGCCTGATTTCAAGATTCCTTTAAGCACCGGTCTCTTTTTACTAACCGGATCAGCTCGTTCAGGTCATAAACGCTTCCGGTTAAACCGTCGATCCTGCCTCGAAGTTCTTCATTCAATATAACAATTTCCGGCCTGTCAATACCAAATGTACGTAACAAATTCTTATCTGAAAACAACTCTTCCTTTTGACCGTCATATTTGATATCTCCATCTGCAATCACAATTACCCTATTCACAGTCCGCACCACAAAATCAATATTATGCGACACAACACAAACAGTTTTTCCCTGCGAATGCAAGCTCCCTATAATTGTTTCAATTTCTTTGGCGCTGTTAAAATCGAGACCGATCGTCGGTTCATCAAAAAATATGACATCGGAATCCATCGCAAGTACCCCGGCGATGGCAGCTTTTCTCCGCTCACCGCTGCTCAACTGGTGTGGAGAACGGTTGTCAAATTGACGTGGTGGCAATCCAGAGGATTCCATTGCTATTCGAGCTCTATGGATTATTTCATTTCTCGATCGGTCTTTTCCGGAAATTCCAAAAGAGACATCGGAAATTACGTTTTCCTCAAATAGTTGTTTTTCGGGAAATTGAAACACGATCCCAATCTTTGTTCCGATATAATTCCAGTCTTTTGCATTCTTAACCGGGAGACCATCAATTCTGACCATCCCGGAATCCGGAGACAACAAACCGGAAAAAAGTTGTAATAGTGTTGTCTTCCCCGAGCCGGTCTTTCCGATAACACCGACGAGTTCACCTTGATCTATCCTGCAGGAAATGTCTGAAAGTACGGGAAACGGACTTTTAGTGTTATAAGAAAATTCAACCTTGTCAAGTTCGATGTTCATAGCAGACACATTACTTATCGTATAATTAATCAAAGAGTGACTGCGGCAGAGGAATATCGGGGCATTCCTGTTTGAATCGATATTCTACGGGGATTTCGACACCGATAGTATGCAGTAATTCCTGATGTTCGGTGAAAACTTTGTCCGGTACGTCATCGGCGCATAGTTTCCCGTTATTTAAAACAATGACCCGGCCGCAGTGTACCGCCTCCCGGGAGAATTGTGTTATAAGGATAACCGTAAATCCTTCGCTTCGCCGTATCTTAAACTCTTTATGAAGTTGATTCAGGACCATTTTCCTACTGAAGCTGTCGAGGAAGGAGGTCGATTCATCCAGGATAAGGTACTTTGGATTGGACACAAGAACAGATGCGAGCGCCAATAATTGCTTCTCGCCGCCGGAAAGTTGATGAGGAGGCCTGTCCGTTAAATCTTTCAACTGAAAACGCTCGAGTATTTCATTCACGCGCCGGATAATTTCGGCCTGCGGTACGCTTCTGTTCTCGAGTCCGAAAGCGATCTCGGTGTCGACTAAATTTGTCACAAGCTGGTCGTCTGGATTTTGGAACACTATACCGATCTTGTCGTAGAGCGTCCGGGAGTCCTTCAATTCATTCATGGAAACTCTGTCGATTACAATGGAGCCTGATTTCAGCGGTAATAATCCTGCAAGCGCTAATGCAAGCGAAGATTTTCCTGACCCGTTTGGTCCGACTACCGCTATAAATTCCGCATCGCCGATCTCCAGAGATATGTCTTTTATTGCATGAAAAACGGTATCACGGTCTTGAATATAAGAAACAGTAATATTGCGGCATTCAATCATCCGGATTCCCGATCCTCTTTACCGTATCATATACCGTATTAAGGGGAATGTGTTCCCGTTCGGCAATTTTTTTACATTCATCATATTCAGGAACAACATGCTTATCTCCGTTAAACACATACGATTTAGCATGTAATTTTCCCCAGGGAGTATGAAGCGAGACGATATCTCGTTTGAGCTTCCTTCTACCGGTCTCAAACAACCGGACACCGAGGGAGGTTGTCTCCCGAAAAATGATCGTAAGACATTCATCGATAAGTTCATGCTTCAATAAAATAGTTATCATGTGGCCGGGTCTTCCTTTTTTCATTATCACAGGAGTCAGAAAAACGTCTGCCGCACCTTTTGCAATGAGTTGATCCATGATATACGGATATAATTCAGGATTCATGTCATCGACATTTGTTTCAAGCACAAGCAGATTGTCTTGTTCATAGCTCGATTTGACCTCTCCCATCAGTATCCGAAATATATTGGGAAAGGAATCGAATTCTTTGTCGCCGGCTCCACATCCGGTTGCGACAATACGAAATTCGGGTATAGTTTCGACATGTTTTGCTACGGTCGTGACAAGCGCCGCTCCCGTCGGTGTCGTTAATTCGGTCCCGGCTTCTTTTTTGACAACCGGGAAACCTTTGACAAGTTCAAGGGTTGCCGGTGCGGGCACGGGAATGATACCGTGATCACATTTGACCGTGCCTGAACCAAGACTGATGGCGGAACAATAGCACTGCGAAATTCCCAATTGCTCGAGACCCCATACCGAACCGATAATATCTATTATGGAATCCACAGCTCCCACTTCGTGAAAATGTACTCTTTCGACCGGCATACGATGCACAGTACTTTCTGCTTCGGCAATTCTTTGGAACACCAGCTTTGACCGTTCCCGGACAGAGTCTGAAAGCTTTCCCGAATTGATACTGTCGAATATATCCTTTAAATGTCTGTGCTTTCGCTGCTTTTTTACGGAAATTTTTACATCCATAGCGCCTATGCCGTTCCTTGTGACCCGATTTGCCTCAATTGAGAATGGTCCAAGTCTCAAGTCTGCGAGTACAGACTCCAGTGCCTCTTTATCAAGCCCAAGGTCTAACAGTGCGCCGAGTACCATATCGCCGCTTACTCCGGCAAAACAGTCCAGATATGCAATTTTCATAGCTGTTAATTGTTGATTAAAATTTGCATAATACGTTTATGGCGGTTAAATAACCGCCGCATATGTAGATGGCACCAGCATATGGCACAAATCAATGTATTGAATGAAAATTCGATTTACCGGCACACAAGTGATAGAACAGTTTTGACCCTGTCAGATACCGTAAATCAGGTTACGACACGACAAATTTCCACAAATTTGCCTGCGCCTTACTTACCAGGTCTTCAAATGTTGTACCGTCCATCGGGAAATCTGCATAGCCATAATCAAGTAAAATGCCGTTTTTTTTCATGGTCTTATCGGCTTCGACTATTTCTTTTATTCTCGAAGCATCTTCTTCACACGTAATCTTTGTTTTACCCTGAAGAATAACCATGAATGAATCTATGCCGATCTTCACTGCGGAATCAATTGGGGTAATTGACTTTTTTATATAATCAAAAGCAAGATCGCCGATATTGAAAATTTTGACAGAAAAATTTGCTTTATTTTTCAAATATAATTTAAATATCAGAACACTCAGCGTTCCCCGGTATTTACCGGCTTTTTTTATTATGTTCAGAAGTTCAATTTTCGCCCCGGACATTGCGTCTGAAATGAGAGATTTTCTTTCTGTGAAATACTGTCCGAGACGGATCATCGGGGCAATCTGCACCGACATAACTTCGAGCAATTTTAATGTCTCGTTGTCCTCCGGCTTGTCGACGTCTAATTGGTGAATAGTGATCAAACCGACAAGCTGATTCTGAGCATTCAATGGAATGATACTAAAATTTTGAATTTTCTTTTTATCCGAGACGGCTATTCCGCTGATAAAATGACTATCTTTCTCATATCCTGAAACATGAACGGCTTCATTATCGCGTACTGCCTGACCGATAATACCATTGTTACGCTGAATTTTAAACTTTTCAATCGATTTATTCGTAAATCCCACACTTTTCTTTATGATAAATTCATCCTCATCATCAGTATGTAACATCATTGTAGCCATATCGATGCCGAGGCTTGTTTCAATGGTTGATAATGCAAAATTAAGAATTTCATCCGTTTCTTCGCTGGTATTGATAATTTTACTTAT
Source organism: bacterium (assembly GCA_965240425.1). Lineage (GTDB taxonomy): Bacteria > SM23-31 > SM23-31 > SM23-31 > SM23-31 > CBDFMG01. Next base: position 2,805,564 of record OZ251221.1, on the reverse strand, counting down.
TTCATGCAGGGTAGTCACGTCAGTAAGAGCTTTTTCAATCTTTTTAGACAACTCGAGATTATGTTTTTGTAATCTGACACGTTCCGCAGCCCTGGTAACTGTTGAAAGGATCGCCGACATATTGAACGGTTTATGTATATAATCATATACACCCTCTTTCATAGCATCGACAGCGGATTCAATACTGGAATATCCGGAAATGACGATCACTTCAATGATATCAGATATATTTCTGGCAGCTTGCGCAATTTCAATACCGGAGTATTTGGGCATCTGAAGGTCTGTTATGACAATGTCAAATGGTTGCGATCTTAAGCATTTCAGGGCCTTTTCAGGGTCCTGGTAGGTCGTAACGTCATAACCGTTTGTGGAAAGAAATTCATTGAGGATCTGGGTAACTCCAATTTCATCATCGATGACCAGAATTTTTTCCATGAAGACCGCTCCTGATTTTTTGGAGAATTACGTAATTGACCAGTATATATGAGGAAGTGACCTGCCCCAATTGTTTGGGCCACTTTTTAAGTTAGTCAATTCATCGATATATTCATTGTTGTATTATCCATTGGCCTTGAGACCGCATCCGGTGGTATAACTGCCTCGGGGGCGGGTGGCCGGTATCCAAGGGCACTATGCGGTCTCTTATGATTATACTCATTTCGCCAGCGTTCCACAAGCACTTTTGCTTCGTGTACTGTATTGAAGATTTCCCGGTTGAGCACTTCATCACGCAGTTTGCCATTGAACGACTCACTATACCCGTTCTCCCATGGACTGCCTGGTTCAATATACAATGTTTTTACTCCCAGGCGCATGAGCCATGTCCGGACCGCTTGAGCAGTGAACTCTGTGCCATTATCACTTCTCAGGTGAACCGGAACTCCTCGCTGCACGAACAGTGTTGCAAGATGTTCTATGACGTCATTGTGAGTCAGCCTCCTGCCTGCCACAATTGCCTGACACTCCCGACTGTATTCATCTAATATTGTTAACAAACGCTAGCTCCTTCCCTCTCGGGTTCGTGCTTGCATGAAGTCATAACTCCAGACATGATCCCGGTACGCAGGTCGCAGCCGAATACACGAACCGTCATTGAGCCATAACCGTTTGCGCTTCGGTTGCCTCCGGGGAACTTTTAATCCTTCTCGACGCCACAAACGCTCCACTCTCTTATGATTGACCTTGCAGCCTTCTTGCTGTAACAGTGCGGTAATTCGTCGATAACCATACCGACCATACTGCGTGGCCAACTCGACCATACGTCGCACTAACACCGGTTCATCCGCAGGAGAAATCGGGCGATATTGATGAGTGCTGCGCGGTACTCCCAACACGGTACAGGCCCGGCGCTGCGAGATCTCGAGAGTCGTGCAAAGATGCTGCTCCACTTCCCGTCGCTTCGCCGGGCTCAGAAGTTTTTTGCATCAACCGCCAGAGTCTCATTGAGGATTTGAATATCCAACTCTTTCTCGGCAACCAGGCGTTTCAGGCGGATAGTCTCTCTCTCTAACGCTTTAAATCGTTTCGCCTGATGCACCCGAAGACCACCATACTCCTTTCGCCAACGATAATAGGTCTGCTCTGTAACCTCAATCTGGCGAGCAGCTTGTTTAACCGACTGACCTTGAGCGAGCAGTACTTCTGCCTCTCGAAGCTTGTGGATAATTTGTGCTGATGTGTGAATTCTACGTGCCATTGATCTTGCTCCTTTCTTTGCAATCTAATCCCTGTACTCATATACTATCTGGATCAACTTTTGGGGGCAAGGTCAATTTGTATATATATAAATGTAAACGCATGTTGATATAATCGTATGAGTATTCGGAGAATCCGGCATAATTTATTCACAAATAATCCACAATATTATCAACATATAGTATGTGAATTGAATGATTACAACAATATATTGAATTTTAGTGTATTTTTTTCTTGACAAACGAATTCAGGGAAGGTATATTACAAATCCAAAACAGTTATACTGGTATCTTAGAAGGGCGTATCTGCCGTTATCCGTGGTTTAATAATTTTTATTAGGATTAAGAAACAGTGTTAGTATTGCTATGGTTTCAACTCAGAGCATAGGTATACTTGGAGAAAAATTCGTAAAAGAATCTTTAAAATATTCTGGATTTACTATTATTAAGCACAAAATTCATTTTTACGATTCTATCGGCATTGAAGCTGTCAGTTCCGAACATATTCTCATTAAGGTAAAAACCGCTGTTCCTCCAAGTGAACCTTCACATCTGACAAAAGATGAATTTGTAGGTGTGAAAAAGCTTGCGCGTAAATTGAAAGCCCATCCATATTTGGCCCGTGTAAAACTTAATTCTCATTTTCAGTTGCACGGATTAATAGAATGGGTCAAATTAAATTAGGGTTATATTCATTTAGAAATTTAATTGCGCCAAAAATAAAAAACTTTTTTCTAATATAGTTTGCAGTACTGTAGATAGATACTGGTAATATCCTAATTTTTTAGGATGGTACACTGATTAATGGCAGCCGGAGGTGAAATGGCCGACCTACTCGATATTTCTTTTGAAAAGTCAGAAATTAAAAACAAAGGAAATAATGGAAAAAATAAAGCGGTATTTGATTCACCGGATGTTCTGCCCGGTCCCGTCAGAGAAATAATAGAACTGCTCAACGATCCGGCTTACGAAATGATTTCCGACAACGGAACGTTTGAACCAGATGCCTCGTTGCCCGATAAGCCTGAGTTATCCGAAAATTCATTGCGTGTTTTAGAAAGGCGGTATCTTCTTAAGGATGATGAAGGCAACATTATCGAGAGTCCTGTGGAAATGTTCCGCAGGGTAGCGCGATGTGTCGCTGCCCCAGAAAAGAAGTATGCAAAAAATGTCGACGTGAAACGTCTTGAAGATATATTTTACGGTATAATGGCCAGGCTCGAATTTATACCGAACTCTCCAACGTTAATGAACGCCGGCAAGAAAAATGGACAGTTGTCTGCATGCTTTGTTATCCCTGTCGAAGATTCGATGGAAGGAATTTTTGATTCTATTAAACACGCAGCATTGATCCATAAGACAGGCGGCGGAACTGGTTTTTCATTTTCCCGGCTGAGACCGAAGAACGACGATGTACTTTCGACCCATGGAGTTGCGAGCGGGCCTGTCTCTTTCATGACAGTATTTGATTCCGCAACAGAAGCGGTTAAGCAGGGAGGAACCCGAAGAGGGGCGAATATGGGAATTCTACGGGTCGACCATCCTGATATTGGCGAATTTATATCCTGCAAATCCAGGAACAATAAGATCAATAATTTCAATATTTCTGCCGCTCTGACCGAAGATTTTATGAAAAAGGTTCAGTCCAGTGAAGATTATGATCTTATAAATCCGAGAAGCGGAAAGGTTGTCGGCACAAGAAACGCAAAAAGGACCTTTGACGCCATCGTGAACAGGGCATGGGATAACGGCGATCCGGGGATCGTATTTATTGACCGCATCAACAAGGACAATGCCACTCCAAAAATCGGAGAAATGGAAAGCACAAATCCATGTGGCGAGCAGCCTCTACTCCCTTACGAGGCCTGCAATCTTGGCTCGATCAATCTCAATACAATGCTGAAACGAGAACACGATACTGTTTCTATTGATTGGGACAAATTAAAATATACCGTTCATACCTGTATCCATTTTCTCGACAATGTCATTGATGCGAATCACTATCCCCTTCCGGAAATCGACGACATTGTAAAAGCGAACAGAAAGATCGGACTCGGGGTTATGGGTTTTGCCGATATGCTCATAGAGCTTGGTATATCGTTCGATTCCAAGAAAGCATTAGACCTTGGCGATGAAGTAATGCGGTTTATAAATCTTGAATCAAAAGTCAAATCCATGGAACTTGCACGGATAAAAGGACCGTTTCCTAATTTTGAAGGATCAATTTATGACGAGCATGATCTGCCGGAAATACGGAACTCAAATACAACAACTATTGCACCCACCGGAACGATCAGTATCATCGCAAACTCCTCGAGTGGTATCGAGCCGATATTTGCCGTTTCTTATTTCCGTAAAGTAATGGATAACGACATTTTTGTCGAAGTTAATCCGATCTTCGAAAAGATTGCGAAAGAGCGTGGTTTCTATTCGGAAGAACTCATGGAGAAAATTGCAGCAAATGGGATCATTCAGGATATTGACGAGATCCCGGAAGATGTGAGACGTTTATTCATAACTTCCCATGATCTTTCTCCGGAAGGGCATATAAGAATTCAAGCCGCTTTTCAAAACCATTGCGACAATGCCGTTTCTAAAACAGTAAATCTGGCACACGAATCAACTCCGGAAGATATTGAAAGAGTTTATAAATTAGCCTATGATCTTGGCTGCAAAGGCGTTACGGTATTCCGTGACCGGTGCAGGGGCGAGGAAAAACAGGTATTGAACATCGCTCACAATAAAGAGCAGACTACTAATACTTCGTCAGGCGAAACCGATACACATGAAAAACAAAATTTGATCAAACCTCGAAAACGGGATAAAACAACGTTCGGAGTTACTGAGAAGATCGTTACCGGCGAAGGCACCTTATATGTCACTATAAATCAGGACGACCAGGGATTATGTGAAGTATTCACTAATATTGGAAAACACGGAAGCGATGTTGCGGCATTTTCTGAGGCTCTCGGCCGGCTGATCTCACTTTGCCTGAGATCGAATGTTTCTCTTGACTCGATCGTCAAACAACTCCGTGGCATTACAAGCAGACCAATATGGCAAAATGGAGAACAGATCCTTTCTGTGCCGGATGCGATCGGCATTGCCTTATCACGTTATATACATGACGACGGCTCGCAGATAACTATGAAAGCGCCCGATTTTGTTCGACCCCCTCAAATCATTGGTAAGGGATCACATAAGAATAACGGACATAAACTTGATCTTTCAATCTGTCCTGACTGCGGTGGTCCTGTTGAGCATGAGAGCGGCTGTGTTGTTTGCAGATGCTGTGGATTTTCACGTTGTGGTTAATTGGTCAAAAAACGCTTAAAGAAAAACCCTCCAGGAACTATAAATTTTTTCCGGGAGGGTTTTTTTCTTTTTCCAAAATTTCACCTGATTATTATCGAATCAATGACCGTCTCAACCGAATCACCGATTCCCGGAAAAAGACCGGGGAACAACAGTGAATCACTTACAATAACACGTTGTACGTGATCATAGGGAAGTATTTTCGATTGCACCACCCATGCTTCCGGATATAATTTCTTTATCTTTTGAATATAATAAAGTTCTGCCTCTTCACGGCGAATAAAATTCCCAACCCTAATTTTATAAAATGGCGGATCAAAGATCTTGTAAATCGGGATATCATAAATACTCGTAAACGCATTCACATATATTTCTTCCGTCCTGGTAAAACTTGTAGAGGTAAAGATTTGAATTCTGAATCCCGGAATAGAAATTGTGCTGTCAATCTGCGTACTATCGGATAAAACAATTTGTGGCAAATTCCCCGCCTGGACTTTTTGAAATGACTTATACGAGGGAGTAGTAATGTCAAATTTATCCGGAAGGATACCGGGGTCAAACTCTTCCTGGTTCGATGTTTCTTCTTGAGCTACCTTGTCGGATGTCCCGGATAGCGTGAAGATTGAAAATCCCGAACAATGTACAAAAAGTAAAGAAATGACTATAAACAGATATTTCATGGTGTCGTACAGAGTAATTCTGAAGAAATGTAATGATTTCCGGCACGAACCGCAAATAATTATTACAAAGTAATATATATAGTATCGTATTTGTTCCCATTACATCTGCATTGTAGTACCATGTACTGAAAAATACCTGCCAATGCATCAAATATTATTATGTTTTATAACTTTTCTATATGATCTTAAAAGATACTTTCTGCTTCTGTAAATTCCGGAACATACCGTTCCAACCGGACAGCCCAGATATTCTGCTATTTGACGATAAGAAAATCCTTCCATATCGCACATAAGAATCATAGTCTGATTCGTGAATGATAAGTCTTTTAATGCTATACCATAGTTATCGGATACCGAATATTTGGCGTCTAAATGAATTTTGTATATATTTGGTATCACTTTCGCAGAATGTATACTTTCGCCTTCAAGAATCATAGAATCTATATTGACACAGAACTTTTGATATTTGTTTTTTTGAATCTGATTTATGAATGTATTTTTCAATATCGTTGTTATGTACTGACCCCCAAAAAGCAAGACATTTTTAGGCTGCTTTTTGTTTAGTGTTTTTCAGTTCGAACTCAACGGGACTGAGGTAATCTAATGCTGAATGGGGATACAGATGGTTGTAATCATGAATCCATTGTTCGATTGTCTGTTGTGCTTCATCGAGTGAACCCCATTCGTTGATCCAGATGCAGTCCTCTTTGATAGTTCGAATAACTCGTTCGGTATTTGCGTTACCCTTTGGATTATTATACGATGTAAATGCTTGATCTATATTCAATACGCCGCATGCGTTAATAAACGCAACGCTTGTTGGTTGTGAGCCATTATCGTTCATGAGATGTAAATCATGTTCCCGGACACCATCGGGACATTGTTCTTTGACAGCCATATCCAGGGTAGTGAGCCAGTCAGCCGATTTACTCCGCAGGCCGATATGAAAGCCGACGATCTTGCGTGTGTACCAGTCGAGCACAACGATCATATAGACCCAACCCAGCTTGTTGACGAGGAACTTTGTCATATCAATGCCCCACCACTGGTTCATGCGGGTTGGCTTTGGTTTTGATCGCTGCGGTGTTCGTTTTGCTTTGTACAGTTTCTGCTTGACCGTCAGGTTATGCTCCCGCATGATACGGTAGACCCGTTTCCGGTTCACATGGATATCACAACGCCGTCTCAGCCATGCGGTGATCCGCCGGTAGCCCCAGAACGGGTGGTCACATCGTATCTTTTTGATTCGTTCGAGCAACTCACGGTCTCTGTCGGCTTTGACCGAAGTCGAGGCAGGAGCCGTGCAATAATATGAACTCCGGCTGACACTCAGTGCCTCACAAGCTGAAGTTACTGTATACCCGGACTGTGTAAGCGCATGTACACGATCCGCTACTCGTTCTCCATCTGTTGAATTTTTTTTAGTATCTCAATGGTAACCGTCTGCTTGCCGATGATGTGCTCAAGTTCTTTGATCTTCACCTTCTCTTGTAATATTGAACCTGGCTGATACCGTGATCGCTACAGAGCTGAGTAACGGTCGTTTCGCCCTTGATGCCCTGAAGAACGATTGCGAACTTTTGCTCAGCGGTCCATCTGCGTCGGCTCATGGGTTTCCTCCATATGTAATGTAAGGTAAACAGGCAACGCAATGACCGCAACAGCTTTATTCGATTTAAGTCCCTAATCCACTGTGGATTAGGGCTATCAATAACTGCCAAACACTAACTTAAATAACTGTCTACTCGGTATGGGGTGCAATATAGTTAACCATCCTCTTACATTAGAGTTCGTTTCAAATTTGTCTTTATATTTAAAAGCCTTATAAACCGTATCTTGAACCAGATCATTCAAATCGTCTTTATTACGCACGTATTTCGTTGCGACTTTTTTCAAAAACGATAAACTTTGAATAATTTGCAGTTCAAAATTATCATTATCAAATTCAGAGAAGAGAAGTTTTCTCATCCTGTCCTTCATGACAGATATTTTATTTTATACGGAGACGTTACTATGTATATCAATAAATACGTTTCTTCGGATCACATGATTATAAACGATGAATTGTTTGAGTGCGGGATATGTGGAGGGACAAAATATAGAATATAATGACTTTGTAAAATAATTACCGATACCTTTGCAATGAAAAGCGAAATAGTGTGCAACCAGTTGTCATCTTTCAAAAGAATAAACCATGTGTATGTTTGCATAAATATTACAAACATCTTTATGCATGTTATAGTATACTTCATTTTTACAATTTCTGAATACTTCTCTTTATATCTATTCGGTATAATTGAGGGTTATTCGTCAATCAAGCAATGAAGGAGAAATCTCGATGGAAAAAATGAAATTTATTACTTTGTATAATTTATATTATACCTATTTATTGATTTTTTTACACGTAATGAATAAAAAATCAGATATCAGGACAGGTAGAATTATTACTGATCCAAATGTTTGGGCGAGGATGAAAGTACGGTAAGTTTTAAATTGAAGAGATGGCGCTGATTATCACTCTGTAAGGAATATTTAGTAATTTAACCCTGTAGAAATTAAAAAACGATTGCTATGAAAATCTTGTTCCTGTTTTCCTCTGATGTAGAAATTCGAACCTGATCTGATCTCATATTCCGTGGATAAGAATAGATTTCTAAATATTTCATATGACAATTTTAAACGGAGCCAATTTAATTTTTCCACAGACCCTTCAAGAAAACCTATGAATTCATCGTTCTCATTCGGGAAAGGTTCATCTATATTTCCGCCTACGATTCTTCCGTTATCGCTTTTTCCATGGCGTGAATAAACATATTCCGCGGAATAAACCAGTTTCCGGTTAATTTGCTGATTGAAAGCCAAATACAACTCATCGCTATTTGGTTCCAGAACATGTCCAAGGCCGGTATTGTATTGTTTATAGACGTTTATCGGGAATCTATGTGTGTAAACAAAAGGTTTAATACGAGTGTATTCTAATCGCAATGATGTATTGGTCGCACCGAGCGGATCTTCCCATAAAGTTCCTGCAACGTATCCGAATTTATTTCCCCACCATTTCGTCCCGAGCCTGCTGATAAAAATATCATCCATGAGTAGTTCACCATACCACTTCCAACCATCGATAAGATTGATTGTTATATCTGCGCCCATAAGCGCATTGTCCTGATCGCCAAGAAAATGCTCTGCAGACCGAAGAAACATAACCGGATTTAGATATGCAAGCTCAATTTCACGCTGGCCATATACTACAGATTCCTGTAAACCGAGATTAATCCCGTTGAATACATTTATTTCGAGCCGGTGAGCTGCAATATATTTTTTTGAAAATCGTTTTTTCCCTCCCGAACCTTCAAATTCCTGTTCTACGATCCGCGGAAATTGAACGAGACTTCCGAAAAGGTGAGAAAAAGTCAACCGCCAAATTTTTGTTTTTACTTTTAGAAGGTCATAGGATGTCGCATTATTGGATAACAAGAGCCCTCCCCTGAATCCGGGTCCCCAATTGTTCAGGTTCTTTCCCAACTCAAATTCAAAATTTGAAAGTCTGAAAATGATATAGGCGATTGTCTCGTCATGGAACTGATGCGTTATACGGTTGCTGACCCACCCCAGGCCGGGAGCTGTCATAGAATTACCTTCAGGATAAAACCTGTTCCCCCACTCTTTTGTATTGCGTGCGTCAATAAAAAACCCGAGTCTTTCACCGATAGATCCTCTTAGCCTGACACCGGCAGTATACTGATAAACTTCATCGAACGAATCAAGAGAATCAATGTCGGTAACAGCATTATCCTGAAAGGCAATAATATCTGCAAACAAGTTGAATTTGTCGCTTTTTATCTCCAGCAAATTTCTCCCATTTTCATAGATTATTCCGGGGAGCATACCGCTTCTGATATTTCCAAACCATTCCGGAACTTCCGGCTGTTCTATTTTGGAACCGGGATCGATACTCTCAATTTCTTCCCTGAATTCCTGTTCATAAAACGTAAGAAAGTCGCTGTCAACTTTTGATAATGCCGTACCTTGTGCCTGGCTTCGATGGATGCCATATAACAGTTCACCGACATGAAGACGCGTAAGCGGTTTTGTGCCCATAAGGTCGTTTTTCAAAATACCTTTCGCTTCAAAACGTTCTATAAACCGGTAAACACGGTGATTCAGAGGGACATAAACCGATTGTGAAAAGAGAGAGTGGATTGAAAAGAAAATAAAGAAAATACAAGAATAAAACGTTAAGAGAATTCGCATGATACTCATTTATTCTTATTTACCGGATTCGACGTTATTAGCACCGTATTGTGCGACCAATGCATTTGCCGCTTGTAAAGATTCAAACGTTCCTGCATCGGTCCACCATCCGTTTAATATGTCATATTCAAGCAAACCCATCTCAATATATTTATTATTAACATCGGTAATTTCGAGTTCTTCGCGTTCTGAGGGTTTAAGAGTGCGTATAATATCAAATACCTGATTATCATAAAAATAAATTCCTGTAACTGCAAAATTTGAATCAGGATTTTCGGGTTTTTCCTGAATTTTCACAATCTTCCCGTTTTCAATATGAGGAACACCAAATCGTTCGGGGTCATGTACTTCTTTCAGTAAGAGCATCGCACCCGATTCCTGCCGGTTAAATGCTTTTACTGTGTTAACGATATTTTTTTCAATAATATTGTCCCCAAGGATAACACACAATTTATCGCCTCCTACAAAATGTTCGGCAAGTTTTAATGCGTCCGCTATTCCTCCGTGACCTTTTTGGTAAGCATAGTTCAGGTTTTTAAGGTCAAAGTCAGCACCATTTCCAAGCAATTTCGAAAAATCTTCGGAATTATTACCACCGGTTACAATAAGAATTTCTCTGATATTGGCATTGGCAAGACACTTGATCGGATAAAAGATCATCGGTTTATTGTAAACGGGCAGTAAATGTTTATTTGTAACGGCAGTAAGCGGATAGAGTCTTTTTCCGAGTCCTCCCGCTAAAATCACACCTTTCATGATATCGGTCTTTCAAATATTTTTTGAGGTCAAGCGGAGCAATGTTGGAACTAAACTGCCTGTATTCTATACTAAAAAAGGCAACATAATTTGCTGCCTTATATTGATTATTCTTGTCAATATCTTGATTCGAGTAGTTACAAGCAAGAATTATTTATCTTCTTTTTCTTTAACATCGGGTACAGAAGCAGCAGATTCTTCTAATTTTTTTGCTTCTTTTTCACTTTTCTCCTTCCGTTTCTTTCTATCTTTATCGCTTGCTTCTTTTCTCTGTTTATAGATTCCCTCGAACCCGATCAATTCAATCAAAGCCATTTCAGCGGAATCACTCCTTCTTTGACCGATTTTCGTAATTCGTGTATAACCGCCCAGTCTTTCAATATATTTGGGGGCAATTGCCTCAAAAAGTTCTTTAACAACATCCTTTCGATTGATATGTTTAAGGACAATTCGCCGGGTATGCAGATCGCCGCGACGCGCTTTTGTAATCAACCGTTCAATATAGCTCCGAAGAACTTTTGCCTTCACAGCTGTAGTTTTAATTTTTTTGTAGATAATCAAAGCCGATGCCAGGTTTGCCAGCAGGGCGCGTCTGTGACTCGGGGTTCTTCCTAACTTGTTTACATTTTTTCTATGTCTCATGTATAAAGATCCGCTCTTTAATCTTCAATTTCCTGGAGATATTGTTCAACATTCATTCCGAAATAAAGACTGCGCTCTTCGAGAATTTTTGTAAGTTCAGTCAACGATTTCCGTCCGAAGTTACGGAATTTCAACATTTGATGTTCATCTTTCGCAACCAGGTCCCCAATAGTTTTAATATTTGCTGCCTTTAAACAATTATGAGACCTTACAGACAATTCGAGTTCATCAACACTCATCTTAAGCAGCTTCCGGACCAGAAGCGTTTCTTCATTAATTTCCGTTTCTTCTTCTTCTTCGGGTTCTACGTCAAAATTGATAAATAATTGTATGTGGTCTTTTAATATCTTGCCTGCATACGTTAAAGCATCATCCGGGGTCACGCTTCCGTCGGTCTCGATCTCCATTATGAGTTTTTCATAATCAATTCCTTGTCCAACCCGCGTGGGTTCAACACTATATTTCACCGACAAGACAGGCGAAAAAATCGAGTCGATCGGAATAGTGCCGATAGATTGCTCGATCAATTTATTCTCTTCCGACGTAACATAACCTCGTCCTCTTCCGATACGAATCTCCATGCCGAAGTCCGTCTGATCATCCATTGTAGCAATGAGCTTATCCGGGTTAAGAATTTCAAAATCGTTGGAATTTTTCCCAATCTCACGAGCATGGAATTCGGTTGAACCCTTAAAGTTCAAATAAATTTTATCAGGACGCTTATTAATCAATTTTATTTTTACTTCCTTTAAATTGAGTATTATTTCAGAAACATCCTCCCGTACGCCCTGTATCGTTGAAAACTCGTGCAGAACTGAATCAATTTTAATTGATGTAATCGCTGCCCCGGTAAGAGAAGACAATAACACCCTTCTTAATGCATTGCCAATGGTCGTACCGAATCCTCCCTCGAGCGGCTGGATGATAAACCGTCCATATGAATCGGTATACGTTGATTCATCGAGTTCAATCGCATCTGGCATTGTCAATATTGTGGTATTCATTTCCACACTCCTGAAAATTTATCAAAGTTCATGATTATCGAGAATACAGTTCTACTACGAGTTGTTCCTGAACATTAAGCGGGATATCAGCACGTTCCGGAACGTGCTGAAAAGTACCTGTCAGATTTGCCTTATCAAGATCCAGCCAGGCATAGGGTCTGGCATCCTTGGTTTGCCTTATGGAACTGTGAATTATTTCCAACTGACGGCTTTTATCCCGGACTTTGATCAGTTCTCCCGGAGAAACTAAGAATGAGGGAATATCGACTACGGTATCATTTACAATGAAGTGGCGGTGCCGTACAAGTTGACGGGCTGCTTTTCTTGAAGGAGCAAAACCAAGCCGGTAAACAACGTTATCAAGTCTTCGCTCAAGTAATTTTACCAGGTTATCGCCGGTAACACCCTTTTCTCTCTCGGCGCTTTTGAATAAATTTTTAAACTGGCGTTCAAGCAATCCATACGTTTGCCTGATCTTTTGCTTTTCACGCAATTGAATACCATAATCAGATATTTTGAATCGCCTATTTTTACCATGCTGACCGGGAGGGTAGCCGCGCTTTTCGAATGAACATTTATTCGTTGTACAACGTGATCCTTTCAGAAAGATCTTTTCCCCTTCCCGTCTGCAAATCTTACATACAGAATCAGTATAACGAGCCATGTAGGTTTCAACTCCTTGTATCGATTAAAATTTGTTACTTAAACGCGTCTTTTTTTCGGTGGCCGGCAACCGTTATGCGGTATTGGCGTAACATCTTTAATTGCCGTTATTTCAAGTCCTACTGCCTGCAGAGCACGAATCGCCGCTTCGCGACCGGCCCCGGGACCCTTTACAAGAACTTCTACTCTGCGCAGACCGAGATCCTTTGCAACTCGTCCACACGATTGGGCCGCAATTTGTGCGGCAAAGGGGGTGTTTTTCCTCGATCCTTTAAATCCCACAGTACCCGCGGATGCCCATGAAATGACATTTCCGTAAATGTCGGTCAGCGATATAACTGTATTATTATATGTCGATTTAACATGCGCAATGCCATTTGAATCGACTTTCTCTTTCTTTTTTGTGCCGTGTTTTTTGGTTCCTGCCACAGAAACCTCCTTATTATTCAAAAACTTTTTGCACTATCAAGGTTTACGTTTCGCTCCGACAGTTTTTTTCTTGCCTTTTCTTGTCCGGGCATTCGTGGACGTTCGCTGACCATGAACAGGCATATTCCGCCGGTGACGGAGACCTTGATAGCTTCCAATATCCATCAATCGTTTGATGTTCATTGTCACTTCCGTGCGGAGAGTACCTTCAACTTTTAAATTATTTTGAATATGCGAACGGATCGCAGCGACTTCCTTTTCATCTAAATCTTGAATTTTTATGTTTTCATCAACCTTGCAGTCGCGCAATATCTTTCTGGCGGTTGCAACACCAATCCCAAAAATATATGTCAGCCCAATAACCGCACGTTTTTCTTTGGGCAAATCCACTCCTGCTATTCGAGCCAATCAGACCTCCTGAATTTCACATTTGATAAATCCGGCACTTTTCTTATCAACCCTGACGCTGTTTATGGCGTTTATTTTTACAAATTACCCGTACAACGCCTTTTCGTTTTATAATCCTGCAATTATCGCACATTCGTTTTACGGATGACCGTACTTTCATGCTGTTTTATCCATTCATCTTGAAGATTATTTGTAGCGATATGTTATTCTGCCCCGAGAGAGATCATAGGGCGACATCTCAACGGCAACTTTATCTCCGGGTAATATTTTAATAAAGTGCATTCGCATTTTTCCGGATATATGGGCTAATATAATATGACCATTTTCGAGTTTCACTCTAAATGTGGCGTTCGGAAGCGTTTCTGTAATAGTTCCGTCGACTTTTATCGCTTCTTGCTTTGCCAAAAATTTATCTCCCCACTGTTAATATTTCAGGACCGTTTGTTGTGACGGCAACCGTATGCTCAAAGTGTGCGGAAGGTTTGCGGTCGGATGTAACCACAGTCCACCCGTCAGACAAAAATGTAATATCGCATCCACCAACATTGATCATCGGTTCAATCGCGAACACCATACCTGATTGAATTTGAGGTTGCGGATCGCGCCGATTGTCAACAAAATTCGGGATCTCAGGCTCTTCATGGAGAGAAGATCCAATGCCGTGTCCGACAAGCTCTCGTACAACCGAATATCCTTCAGATTCAGCACGATCCTGAATTGCATGTGAAATATCGGAAATTCTGTTACCTTCCACAGTCTGTTCTATCCCTCTGTTCAAAGAATCTTCCGTAGTTTCCATCAATTTTGATTTCTCTTCAGACACCGGACCCGTCGCAAAGGTACTGGCTGCATCCGCAAAATATCCGTTTAATACCACACCAATATCCACACTGACCAGTTCGCCTTCATTGATGACCCGCCCATCGGGAATACCGTGAACAACGACTTCATCAATAGAAATGCAGACGCTGCCCGGGAACCCTTTATAGCCCTTAAATGCAGGCCGTGCACCGGATCTTACAATGAATTTTTCAGCTGCTATATCAATATCTTTCGTCTTTACACCCGGTTCAATCATTTTTGCCACAACCCGAAATGTATCTACAAGAATTTCCGCAGCCGATTTTATCTTGGAAATTTCCTTTGAAGTGCGGCGATATATCATGCTGACATGCTTTCCAATATGGCTTCAATAGATTTGTAAACGTTATCCGGACTATGGAGTCCGTCTACTGTCTGCACAAGATTTTTGTTTGCAAAATACGATATCAGTGGCTCTGTCTCATTTTTATAAACGGCTAACCTGTTTCTAATCGTTTCTTCTTTATCGTCGTCGCGCTGATAGATTTCACCACCGCATTTTGTACAATCCATAGATCCGGGCGGTGGATTCGTTATACTGTTATAATCTTCTCCGCAGTTTCTGCAAATACGCCTGCTATTCAGGCGTTTCACTATTTCTTCTTCATCCACATTTATATTCACAACCGCATCGAGCGGCAGATTCATTTCCTCCAATATCTTATCTAGTGCCTCAGCCTGGGGAATAGAACGCGGAAATCCATCGAGAATGAAACCGTCCCGGCAATCACTTTCGCATAACCGGTCTCTCATTAAATCGATAATAATGTCATCCGGAACAAGTTCACCTTTATCCATAAAAGATTTTGCCTTTCTACCCAGCCGGGTTCCTTCCCGCAGTGCAATTCTGAGAATGTCTCCTGTTGAGATCTGCGGAATTCCGTAATGTTCCGCTATTCTTATTCCCTGAGTGCCCTTTCCGACACCCGGGGCTCCCAGCAGAACGATCCTCATTAAAAACGTCTCCCCCTTAAACGGCCGGTTTTCATAAATCCGTCGTAATGACGCATTAACAGATGGGATTCTATCTGCTGCAATGTATCAAGCGCCACTCCGACAACGATCAGCAATCCCGT
This sequence comes from bacterium, assembly GCA_965240425.1. Taxonomy (GTDB): domain Bacteria; phylum SM23-31; class SM23-31; order SM23-31; family SM23-31; genus CBDFMG01. The sequence goes on along the minus strand of OZ251221.1, from coordinate 2,789,782 downwards.
TCCGCCGAACATTAAGGCGAATCCAAAATCGACGTTAAAAACACGGTTAATAAAATAAGGAAATATGGTTATAGTCCCAAGAAATATTGCTCCGGGCAATGTTACTTTCGTTAAAATATTATCAAGAAAATCCGACGTTTTTCTTCCTGGACGGACACCTGGTATAAATCCCCCGTGCTTTTTCATGTTGTCGGCAACATCGACAGGATTAAATGCTATTGCCGTATAAAAATATGTGAAGAAGACGATCAATGTAAACTGGAATACCCAGTATACTTCGTGTTGAACTGAAAAGTACCGCGCAAAACTTTGCATGAAAGAACTTGTCGGGAAAAAAGTCGCGATCGTTTGGGGTACGAATGTTATCGATTGTGCGAATATTATCGGCATTACCCCGGCTGTGTTGACACGCAGCGGAATGTGGGTTGATTGTCCGCCGTACATCTTTCGCCCTATTACACGTTTTGCGTACTGAACGGGGACCTTCCTGGTACCTTGTGTCAACAATATGACAAATGCTATCGTCCAGAACATAAGAAACAGGAGAAACAGCTCGATGAGCAGTTGCCTGTTCCCTTGAATCAGTTGGAAGAATTCCCGGATGAAACTTTCGGGATACCGCGCAATTATTCCGATCATAATGATCAGCGAAATGCCATTGCCGATACCTCTTTCCGTGATTTGCTCTCCGAGCCACATTACAAATATAGTACCGCAGGTAAGTGTGATGATCGTTATTAATTGAAATCCTATCCCTGAATCAGGCGAAACTATATATCTCCCGCTTGTGTTCAGATTTTTCAAAAATATACTGACGCCCCCTGCTTGCATTGCAGCTATCATGACGGTACCGTACCGGGTCAATTGCGTTATCTTTTTCCTGCCTTCTTCCCCTTCCTTTTGTAATTTCTGAAAGTAGGGTACTACTGCTCCGAGCAACTGGATAATGATCGACGCACTGATATACGGCATGATACCGAGCGCAAAAATCGTCGCTTTTTGAAAAGCTCCTCCCACAAACATATCGTACAGACCGAACAGAGTATTGGACGAGGATATTTCATTAAACCACTCACCTAAAGCAACGGCATTTATGCCAGGAACCGGAACGTGGCCGCCAATTCTGTATATAATGAGGATCCCCAGCGTAAATAGAACTCTCTTTCTGAGTTCGGGGATCTTGAAAATGCTTTGAATTTTTTGAATCATATGAGCGTAACCGTTCCGCCAGCGTTTTTAATTTTTTCAATGGCAGATTTACTGGCCGCATTGACAAATATATCCAGCAAAAAATCGATCTCACCTTTGCCGAGAACTTTGACGGGTAAGGCTGCTTTTTTGATCAAACCCGTTTTCGCAAGATCTTCAACCGTAACTTTTTTCTTCTTCTTCACAATTTCGAGATTTCCAACGTTGATTATCTGGACTTCTTTTTTGAATATATTAACAAATCCAAATTTTGGCACGCGGCGTTGAAGCGGCATCTGCCCGCCCTCAAACCATTCAGGAATAGAGGCGCCGGAGCGTGATTTTTGCCCTTTATGGCCTTTTCCCGCCGTCCCGCCAAACCCTGAACCCGGACCTCGTCCGATCCGTTTTCGTTTTTTTCTCGCTCCCTGTTTTGGAGATAATGTATTCAATTTCAAAGTAGCCATGCTATTCCTCAAGGATCTTCACAAGATGCGATACCTTACGCACCATTCCCCGTAGTTGTGGGGTATCTTTTTGTTCAACCACTTGATTTAACCGTTTGATTCCAAGCGCTTCCAAGGTCAGTTTTTGTCTCTTATTATAGCCTATGGCGCTTTTAAATTGTTGAATCTTAATTTTTTTGATGTCTGCTTTCTTTTTCGGCATAGATATAGTATGAATTAGTTGTAAATCTGATTAATCTGTATTCCTTTTTTACGGGCTACGGAAAATGCATCCATAAGACTATGTAATCCCTGCACGGTGGCTTTTACGACATTGTGAGGGTTTGACGTTCCGAGTGATTTAGTCAATACATTTTGGATTCCGGCAAGCTCCATTACCGCACGAACCGGACCACCGGCAATAATTCCCGTACCGGGTGAAGCCGGTTTCAGGAAAACCCGGGCAGTGCCGTATTTACCAATCACTTCGTGTGTAATTGTGTTATTAATGATCTGCACTTTAATCAGTTTTTTTCTGGCATTGTCAATGCCTTTTGTAATTGCATCGGTTACTTCATTCGCCTTTCCAAGTCCGTAGCCTACGACACCTTCTCCATTTCCAACCACAACAATAGCGTTAAAACTGAAACGTCTTCCGCCTTTCACTACCTTCGATACACGGTTGATATGTACAACCTTTTCCCTCAGTTCAATTTCAGCAGGATTCTTTACTTCCAAGAGTTTTCTCCTTTATAAAGAGCCATCCGATGCAAATCAGAACCGGAGACCGCCTTCACGGGCACCTTCTGCAACCATTTTTATTCTTCCGTGGTACTGATATCCGTTTCTATCAAATACAACAGCGTTGATTTTCAATTTCTTCCCCGCACCGGCTATATCAAGACCGATCTGTTTACTGATATCCAATTTTCCGGAGGACGAGTCTTTTAACTTCGAATACGATCCTGCCGTGCTGGACACCGTTGCAAGCGTTACCTGCTTAACGTCGTCAATAAGTTGTGCCGAAATATTCCGGTTTCCCCGTACAACAATAAGTCTGGGACGTTCCGGTGTGCCCCGTATTTTTTTTTTAAGACGCCGCTTCAATCGTAAACGTTTTTTGATTTTTTCTTTTTCTTTAGGTCTCATCATTCCAATAACTCATAGTAATTGTTTATTGAGAGGTCTTTCCAACTTTCCGCTTGACTTCTTCACCTACATACCGAATGCCTTTTCCTTTATACGGCTCCGGCGGCCGGTACGATCTGATCTTTGCGGCAACTTGTCCCACAAGCTGCTTGTCAAACCCTTTTACGATAATCTGTGTTCGAGAAGGAACTTCCAGCGTAACAATTTTCGGCGGTTTAAACAAGACAGCATGAGAATATCCCAGATTAAGCAGAAGATTATTGCCTTTGAGTTCTGCTGTGTATCCAACGCCCTGAATTTCAAGATCACGCTGATAACCGTCCGATACACCGACGACCATATTGTAAATCAATGAGCGAAAGAGACCATGAAAAGATCGATGACGTATTGTTTCACCGGTACGCTCAACGACAATTGATTCGTCATTCTGCTTTACCGTTATTTCCGGAGGAATGACTTGAGACATTTCTCCTTTTGGACCGGTTATAGTGCTGATATCATCTTCAACTTTAAACGACACCCCTTCCGGCAGGGTTATCGGCAGCTTACCAACTCGAGACACTCTTGTACTCCTTATTAAAAATTACCACACATGGAAAAGCACTTCACCGCCGACATGGCGGTGCTTCGCTTCTTTGTTCGTAATCACGCCGATCGGGGTTGTCAAAACGGCAACGCCTAAATTATTCAAAACTCTCGGAATGTCACTTACGCCGACGTATTTGCGAAGACCGGGACGCGATATTCTCTGTATCCCTTCAATAACAGAGTCTCCGTGGTCATATTTCAGATATACTCTGACAGTGCCTTGAAGCCCGTTATCAATTACGATATAATCACGAATATAATGTTCATCCAGCAAGACTTGTGAAATTTGTTTTTTAAGATTCGATGCCGGAATATCCACGTGATTCTTTTTTGCTTTAAGAGCATTACGAATATGTGTCAAATAATCTGCAACCGGATCAGTAACAGTCATACAATCTCCTCACTATTCGTTCGGTATATTACCAGCTGGCCTTTACAACACCGGGTATGTCACCCTGAAGCGCCAACTGTCGAAAGCAAATTCTGCAAATCCCAAATTTCCGCATGTACGCCCGTGGACGCCCACAGCGATTGCAACGATTATATTTGCGAACTTTGAATTTCGATTCCTTTTGAGCTTTAACGATTAATGATTTTTTAGCCACGTTCTTTTATCTCTTCGATTAGTTCGTTTTCGTCTCTTTTTTCTACTTCTTCCGCTTGAGATCTCTCGACAAACGGCATTCCAAATAGTTTGAGTAAGGCATAAGCCTCTTCATCGCCGTTCGCAGTTGTCACGATATTAATATCCATACCATGTATCGATTCAACCTTATCGTAATCTATTTCAGGAAAAATTATTTGTTCTTTAATCCCGATGCTGTAATTGCCGAATCCGTCAAAGGACTTATCTGACAAACCTCGAAAATCCCTTATCCGGGGTATGGCGATTGAGATTAGGCGGTCCAGAAATTCATACATCCGCTCTTTCCGAACGGTTACTTTGCATCCAATTTTGTTTCCGATACGCAATTTAAAATTCGACACCGATCGTTTAGCCTTCGTAATAACCGGTTTTTGACCGGATATCACCATAAGATCAACAACTGCAGAATCGAGCAATTTACTATTTTGCAAGGCAAGTCCCATACCTACATTGATTGTGATCTTGTCCATTATCGGCACCTGATGAACATTCGAATAATTGAAAAGCTTCATCATTTCAGGGATTATCTCATTTTTGTATCTTGTGAGCAAACGCGGAATGTATTCTTTCTTTTTCGGAGGCTTAACATCCTTTTTTTTCTTTTGTTCTTGTTCTTTCTCTTTGGGCTCTATAGTTTCAACCGACTCTTTCGCTGCCGCTATTTCTTTTTTGGCAGATTCTTTCTTCGTGATTTTTTTCTTTATATCAGCCGTTTTCGGTTTTTTCTTATCCGCTTTCGTATCTTTTACAACCTCAGATATTTTTAAATCTTTCTTTGATTTTGCCGAGACCTTCTTACCGGTACTTTTTTTTGCAGCGCTTTGTGTAGTTCCCGACTTTGAAGCGGTCTTTTTTTCAGAGGTATCTTCAACCGGATCCGGTACGTTTTTATTGCCGTTATCTTCTTTTGCAGCCATTTCTCTCTACTCTTAAATTGCGTTCATTATGTTTCTCTGACAGTCAGCATTTCAGAACAACTGCGGCACACTCTTATGCTTTTTCCTGTCTCAAGAAGCTTATGTTTAACCCGTGTGACGCTGCCGCATTTCGGGCAGACGATCATTACATTTGAAACATGAACAGCGCCTTCTTTTTCAATAATCCCGCCCAGGGGACTTTTCTGAGAGGGTTTTGTATGCCGCTTAATGAGATTTACTCCCTCTACAATGACTCTCCTTGTCTTTGGAAACGTTTTCAGTACTCGTCCTTGTTTTCCTTGTTCGTTTCCCGAGATAACCAGAACAGTGTCATTTTTTACTACGTTCATTATGTAATCCCTGCTAAAATCCCACTACAAAACTTCAGAGGCTAACGAAACTATTTTCATGCATTGTTTTTCACGCAGTTCACGGGCGACCGGACCGAAAATGCGTGTCCCGATCGGCTCGTTATTTTCATCTATCAATACAACCGCATTATCATCAAAACGGATGTACGATCCGTCTCTCCTGCGGAGTTCTTTTGTTGTTCGAACAATGACTGCGAGTGAAATATTGCCTTTTTTAACCGTAGCACCCGGTATAGCGCTCTTCACGGTTACTTTTATAATATCGCCAATACGACCGTACTTTTTCCTTGTTCCGCCGAGCAACCGGAAACAAAGCACTTTTTTTGCACCGGTATTATCGGCAACAGTCAACCGTGTTTCTTCCTGAATCATAATTCAACCTATTTAGCCTTATCCAGTATCTCGATAACCAGCCAACGTTTCGTTTTGCTGAGCGGACGTGTTTCTCTAATTTTAATTAAATCTCCTATCGTGCATTCATTGTTTCCGTCATGGGCATGCAGGCTTTTTGACCTTTTTATATATTTTCCGTATACCGGATGCTTGATCTTTCGCTCAACTTTAACACTGACAGTTTTATCCATTTTATTACTGACCACATAGCCGGTGCGTGTATTTCGCTGGTTCCTTTTTTCCATCAATCGTTTGCCTTATGTTCTGATCTTTTAGAGTCTTTCTTTTTTTCTTGGTCCTGGTCTTTCGCCTGACGATTTCCCAACTCAAATTCTTTCAGAACAGTCTTGAGCCGGGCTATGTCTTTTCTTAAATAGCGGAGCTTTACGGGATTATCCAGCTCATGCGTGGCCTGCTGAAACCGAAGATTGGCAAATGCTTCCAGCGTATCTTCAAGCTCCCGTTCAATTTCAATCCGGGTCATTGTGTTGATTTCAACCATTTTCATGATCAGGCCTTCTCTCCCATGACAAATTTCGTTTTAACCGGCAGCTTGTGAGCAGCAAGACGTATTGCTTCACGCGCTATATCCACGGGCACACCATCAAGCTCGAACATTATTCTGCCCGGTTTGACAACTGCGACCCAATATTCGGGGGAGCCTTTCCCTTTACCCATCCGGGTTTCCGCTGGTTTTGCCGTTACCGGCTTGTGCGGGAATATCCTGATCCACACTTTTCCGCCGCGCTTTACATATCTCGTGATCGCAATACGGGCGGCTTCGATCTGACGGCTTGTTATCCATCCCGGTTCGAGAGCTTTGAGACCGAATTGACCGAAAGTAATTTGATTGCCCCGCTGAGATTTTCCCTTATTTATCCCTCGTTGGTGCTTCCGGTATTTTATTCTTTTAGGCGCTAACATTATAGTTTCCTTGTCGAAGACCGGCTATTGCGCAGCCTGCTGCGGTCCTATAACTTCACCAAGACATATCCACACTTTTACCCCGATGCACCCATACGTCGTAAAACTTGTCCTGGATGCGTAATCGATATCGGCGCGAAGTGTGTGGAGTGGAATTCGGCCCTCTTTATATTGCTCAATACGCGCCATTTCCGCACCGCCTAATCGTCCTGCACACCGTATCCTGATACCTTCCGCACCCATACGCATGGTTGCAACAATCGCTTTTTTCATTGCACGTCTGAATGATATCTTCGCTTCCAGCTGCCGTGCTATATTGTCGGCAACGAGCATCGCATCGAGTTCCGGGCGTTTTATTTCTTCAATATTGAGCTGAATATCTTTATTTGTAATTTTTTTCAATTCTTCTTTCAGCTTGTCAACTTCGGCGCCTTTCCGGCCAATTACAATTCCGGGCCGGGCGGTCCTGATATTGAGGGTAATTTTCTTTGGGGTTCTCTCAATATTGATCCGGGATACACCGGCCCGCTTTAACCGGTTTTGAATATAGCGGCGAAGCATGATATCCTCTTTGAGTTTATCTGCAAAGTTCCGTTCATCAAACCAGTTGGAATTCCAACTTTTTATTATTCCTAATCGCAATCCGATAGGATGTGTCTTCTGACCCAAACTATTCTCCCGTTATTTACGTTTCTTCTTCACTGACAATTACAGTCACATGACTGAACCGTTTCCGAATTCTTTTTGCTCTTCCCATGGGGCCCGCAAGAAATCGTTTCACCATTGGCCCCCCGTCGACATATGCTTTCGAAACGACAACATTTGCGAAATCGATTTTTCTGGATCCCGCTAAATGACCAAGATTTGCCACCGCCGACTGCAGCGTTTTTTCAATAATCCTCGCCGCTTTTTTCGGCATAAAATGGAGCGCATCAATTGCCTCGTTGACATTTTTTCCTCGTAACAGATCGATTACCCGCCGTATTTTTCGTGGTGATGACCTGACATATTTTGCTCGTGCACGTGCTTCCATGGTTATTGCCGCTTCTTAATTAATATTTGTTCATTTTATTGAGGTTGACCTGTCCTGAAGTCTGCCGGTGTGCCCTCTGAACGTACGTGTCGTGGCAAATTCTCCCAATTTATGACCCACCATGTTCTCAGTTATGAACACCGGTAAAAATTTGTTGCCGTTATGCACCGCTATGGTTACTCCTACAAACTCGGGAGGAATCGTCGAATTGCGCGACCATGTTCTTATAACTTTTTTCCGTGCCTGCCGTTGTGCTTCTAATACTTTTTCCAAAAGTTTTTGGTCTATAAACGGACCCTTTTTCAAAGATCGTCCCATGCTTCAAAATCTCCGGTTACTTACGTCGCTTGATTATCAGTGGATTGGCGGCTGCTTTTTTCGAACGCGTGATGTAGCCTTTTGTCGGCTTTCCCCACGGAGTACAGGGGTGACGACCTCCCGATGATTTTCCCTCGCCTCCGCCCATTGGATGGTCGACAGGATTCATTGCTACACCGCGAACATGCGGCCGTATCCCCAGCCAACGGTTTCTTCCGGCTTTACCAAGCGTTACGTTTTCATGGTCAAGATTGCCGATCTGGCCGATAGTCGCAGTACAATTTTGAAGAATTTTCCTCATCTCTCCGGAGGGCATTTTAACGACAGCATATTTTCCCTCTTTCGCTACTAATTGTACTGTCGATCCTGCACTTCGCGCAATCTGCCCACCTTTGTTTGGTCTCAGTTCAACATTATGTATAATCGTTCCAAGAGGAATTTTTGCCAATGGGAGTGTGTTCCCGACCTTGAATTCGCTTTCGGGGCCGGAATTAAGAACATCATCTACTTGTATACCGGCCGGACATAGAATATATCTTTTTTCACCGTCTGCATACTTCAGCAGACAAATAAATGCACTCCGGTTTGGGTCATACTCGATAGAGTGCACTCTGGCCGCTATACCGATTTTATCACGTTTAAAATCTATAATTCTATATTTCCGTTTATGACCTCCACCCCTGTACCGGACGGTAATTCGACCGTTATTGGTTCTTCCACCCGATTGCGATATCCCTTTTGTTAACGATTTTTCAGGTTTGTCACGGGTAAAGTCCCGGATAATATCGGTTTTAAACCGTTGTGTGGGAGTCGTGGGTTTGTATTGTTTTAATGGCATCTGAATCTACACTCCTTCAAACAACGTAATTTTGTTCTCTTTCGCCAGCGTAACCACCGCTTTCTTCCAGTCGCTCCGTTTTCCTGAAAACCTGCCAAGCCGCTTCACTTTCCCCTGAACGTTGATAGTCCGGACCGACGTAACCTTTACCTCAAATTTTTTCTCTATGGCATTCTTTATTTCAACTTTATTCGCACGACGGTCTACAATGAACCCGTACTGATTATCCGTTTCGGTAAGGCCGGTAATTTTTTCCGTAATGAGCGGCCTGATTATTACTTCATGCATTTCCACTTAAAACACCTCGTTTATACGTTCCAAAGCGCTCTTTTGGATCACAAGCCGTTCTTGACTGACGATATCATACGTACAAAGTTGTTCGGCCGGACTGAGAGAAAGGTTTTTTATATTTCGACACGAATGCCACAAATTTGGCGAATGTTCTTTGACAACGATCATTGTTCTGTTTTTGTCCGGAATATTCAGCATCTGCAACAGATTTGCCACAAAACGTGATTCAGCTTTATCGAGATCAAAATCCTCGACCAGGAATATTGCATTACTTGCGGCCTTATACGATAATGCAGCTCTTCTGGCCAGACGTTTCTCCTTCCTGTTCATACCGACAGAATATTTGTGTGGTTTCGGACCGAATGCCTTACCTCCGCCCCGCCATATATTGGACTTTAGCGTACCTGAACGGGCACGTCCTGTACCTTTTTGACGCCAGGGTTTCCTGTTGCTTCCGCTTACAAGCGCCCGGTTCCGCGCAAGACTTGTACCTTGACGTTGTGCAGCGAGATAGGATAAGACCGCTTGATGTACAAGATGGTCTTTTTTCATTGTCCCGAAAACATCGCCGTTCAAGATCAATGCGTCACTGGTTTGGCTGCCATCCAGTTTATATACCGGCAATTCCATACTGTTCTACCTTTTCTGTACTTCTACAAAAGTGTTCCGGCTTCCGGGCACGGATCCTTTGACCAATAGAATATTTTTATCCTTGTCAACGTTAACGACCTCAAGATTTTTCACGGTTATCCGTACATTTCCCATTTGACCGGCCATACGCATACCTTTCACAACTTTCGATGGCTCGGAAGAAGCTCCGATCGATCCCCTGGCTCTTAATCGGTCTGACTGACCATGAGTTTTCGGGCCGCCTTTGAAATTATACCGCTTTACCACGCCGGCAAAACCCCGTCCCTTTGAGACTGCCGACACGGTAACAATTTCGCCTTCGGAGAACTGTTCTACCGTCAATGAGTCGCCCAATTTATATTTTTCTATATTGTCTGTTCTGAATTCTGCCAATTTCGAAAGAGAGACAACACCGGATTTTTTCAAATGACCAAGCAGCGGTTTTGTCAGCCGCCGCTCTTTCGTCTCACGATAACCGATCTGGACCCCCTGATAACCGTCCCGGTCCACTGTTTTGATCTGTGTTATGAAATTCGGTTTTAATTCCAGCACTGTTACCGGTATCTGGTTCCTCTGATCATCAAAAACCGTTTTCATATATAATTTTTGTCCTATCAGCTTCATTCTACACCTTAATTTCTATGTCAACTCCGGCAGGCAGTTCCAGTTTCATCAAAGCATCGATTGTTTTTGATGATGAATGATGTATGTCTATCAATCGTTTATGTATCCTGGTTTCAAATTGCTCTCTGGATTTTTTATCAACAAATGGAGATCTCAGAACGGTATAAACCGTCCGTTTCGTGGGAAGAGGTATCGGTCCCGAGATCATCGCTCCTGTTGATTTTGCTGTTTTCACAATCTTGTCAGAAGACTTATCGATCAAACTATGATCATAAGCTTTCAATTTTATCCGGATTTTCTGTCGACGGGCCAATGAACCGCTCCTTTATTTTCTCAATCAATCATTCAATAACTTCGGTCACGACGCCGGCGCCGACCGTTCTGCCACCTTCGCGGATCGCGAACCGGAGCTCTTTCTCCATCGCGATCGGAGTGATCAGTTCCACCGTCATCGTAACATCGTCGCCCGGCATCACCATCTCGACGCTATCAGGGAGTTCGGCCACTCCCGTTACATCCGTCGTGCGAAAGTAAAACTGCGGACGATACCCTTTGAAAAACGGCGTGTGGCGACCACCTTCTTCTTTCGTCAATACGTACACCTGACCCTTGAACTTCGTATGAGGCGTTATACTGCCTGGCTTCGCCGCTACCATCCCGCGCTCCAGCGATTCCTTTTCAACTCCCCGGAGAAGAAGGCCAACATTGTCTCCGGCCTCACCACGGTCCAGAAGCTTACGGAACATCTCCACTCCCGTCACCACCGTCTTCTTCTTCGATCCCAATCCCACGATCTCTACCTCGTCTCCAACGTTGACAACCCCACGCTCTATCCGACCCGTCCCCACTGTCCCGCGACCCGTTATGCTGAATACATCCTCTACCGGCATCAAAAACGGCTTGTCTCTATCACGGTCAGGGGTCGGTATGTACTCATCAACAGCCTTCATCAACTCATATATACTCGAAAACTTGTCGCTGTCGGTCTCTCCGGCCACCGCGGCGTTCATCGCCTCCAACGCACTCCCTTGGATGATCGGTATGTCATCCCCCGGAAACTCATACTGACTCAATAACTCCCGAAGCTCCAATTCCACCAACTCCAATAACTCCGGATCGTCTACCTGGTCTACCTTGTTCATATACACTACTATAAAGGGCACTCCTACCTGACGGGCCAATAATATGTGCTCACGGGTCTGTGGCATCGGACCGTCAGCCGCAGATACGACCAGTACCGCTCCGTCCATCTGTGCCGCTCCCGTGATCATGTTCTTTACATAATCAGCATGACCCGGACAGTCAACATGCGCATAATGACGGGCATCCGTCTCGTACTCAACATGAGCTGTCGCTATCGTTATCCCCCGCTCACGCTCCTCCGGTGCATTGTCTATCGAATCAAACGAACGCACCTCCGCCAATCCCTTCTGACCCAATATCATCGTTATCGCCGCCGTCAAGGTCGTCTTGCCATGATCCACGTGACCGATCGTGCCGATATTAACATGCGGCTTCGTTCGCTCAAACTTCTGCTTCGACATATCTCTCTACTCCCTTGTATTGAGAATTAACCGGCCGTGACTGTACCGGTTACCTTATATAATAACTTTTCCTCCAGTGATTTTGGGATTTGAGCAAAATGGTGAAATTCCATTGAGAAAACCGCTCTCCCCTGCGTAATAGACCGCAGCGCTGTGGAATATCCGAACACTTCACTCAGGGGCACATTTGATTTAACGTATTTTGCATTATCCTTATCAATAATATCTTCTATCTTTCCACGTCTCGATGTGATATCGTTGATCACATCACCGAGATAATTCTCCGGAACACTCACGTCAAGTTTCATTACCGGTTCGAGCAGGACAGACCCGGCTTTTTTAACCCCTTCCTTAAATGCAATTGATCCGGCAATACGATATGCAAGTTCTGAAGAATCCACATCATGATAGGAACCGTCAAGCAGAGTCACTTTAATATCGACGACCGGATAACCCGCAATCACTCCGTTTCTCATTGCTTCTTCGATCCCGCGTTTAACGGGCATAATAAACTCTCTCGGAATCGCTCCGCCAAAAATTTTATTTTCGAATTCGAATCCGCTTCCTGCAGGCAGGGGCTCAATCTTGATATTGACATGTCCATACTGTCCTTTTCCGCCGCTCTGCTTTATAAATTTTCCTTCGGTTTCCGCTTCTCCGGTTATCGTTTCTTTGTATGCAACTTGCGGCTCACCGACATTTGCTTCTACTTTAAACTCGCGAAGCAACCTATCGACGATTATCTCAAGGTGGAGTTCGCCCATGCCCGATAAAATGGTCTGGCCGGTCTCGCTGTCGACCGCGACTTTAAAAGACGGGTCTTCATCAGACAATTTGCCGAGCGATTGTCCGAGTTTTTCTTCGTCGGCTTTTGTCCTAGGTTCGATAGCGATATTGATAACCGGATTGGGAAAATGCATCTGTTCAAGGATGATAGGATAGCCCTGGTTACAGAGTGTCTCTCCCGTTTTGGTATTACGCAAACCGACAATGGCGACAATATCGCCCATTTTCGCTTCCAGTATGTCTTCGCGTTTATTCGAGTACATCCTGAGAATACGTCCAATCCGTTCCCGCTTACCGCTTAAAGGATTATAGACATTTTCACCTTTTTTTACCTTTCCCGAGTATATTCTGCAGTATGTCAGCCGGCCGACATAGGGATCCGTCATAATCTTAAATGCCAGGGCGGTAAATTCGCCGTCAAGTGAAAGCGTTCGCTTCACCGGTTCATCTGTTTTCGGGTGCCGACCGATCAGCTCAGTTTTATCAAACGGTGAAGGGAGATAAAAAAGGATCGAATCCAGCAATCGCTGAACTCCTTTATTTTTAAATGCCGATCCGCACAATACCGGGATGATTTTGGATTTCAGCGTCGCTGCCCTTATGGCTCTTTTTATTGCTTCCTGTTTAATTTCTTTCCCTTCAAGATATTCTTCCAATAACTCATCGTCGAAATCGGACAATGCCTCGATCATGGCCTGGCGGTTCTCAAGCGCCTGATCCATCATGTCTTCCGGAATATCCATCTCTTCAAAGAGCTTACCAAGGCTGCTTTCATTGTATACTATTGCTTTCATGGAGATGAGATCGATCAAACCGGTAAACATATCCGCAGCGCCTATAGGAATCTGCAGGGGAATCGGGTTTGCGCCGAGTCTCGATTTAACGGTTCCGACAGCTTTATAAAAATCCGCACCGGTCCTGTCCATTTTATTAATAAAAATGATGCGTGGAACGCTGTATTTATCGGCCTGACGCCAGACCGTTTCGGATTGCGGCTCCACGCCTGCAACGGCATCCAATAACACGACAGCCCCGTCAAGGACACGAAGCGATCGCTCAACCTCGACAGTAAAATCGACATGTCCCGGAGTGTCAATGATATTAATTAAATGATCACGCCATTCAATTGTCGTAGCGGCAGATGTTATTGTGATCCCACGTTCTTTTTCCTGTTCCATCCAATCCATGGTTGCAAGCCCATCATGCACTTCGCCCAGGCGATGAACCTTGCCTGAATAAAATAGAAATCGCTCTGTCGTTGTTGTTTTGCCTGCGTCGATATGAGCCATGATACCTATATTCCGGGTATTTTCTATAATACCTGTATCGCCATTCATTTGTGAGGCAGTATCTGTCTTTGATTTTTTTGAATTCTGTGACATATCATTTGATTTAAAATACAATGACTGAACGGCTACCACCTGAAATGTGCAAATGCTTTATTCGCTGCCGCCATTTTATGAGTATCGTCTTTTTTCTTGATAGACGCGCCTTCATTATGAGCCGCGTCCATAAGTTCTGCAGCAAGCTTCTCCCGCATCGATTTTCCTTTTCGCAGCTTGGTGTACAGAACGATCCATCGTATTGCCAGGGCGATCCTGCGCCCTTCCCGCACCTCGACAGGGACCTGGTATGTCGCGCCGCCGACCCTGCGAGACTTTATCTCGAGTACCGGCTTAACTTCATTGATTGCCTTTTCAAATATTTCAAGCCCTGGTTTACCGGATTTTTCTTCAAGAATTTGAAGAGCTCCATAAAATATTGCTTCTGCAAGACTTTTTTTGCCGTTTCGCATCAGGCCGTTAATAAATTTGCTTGCCAGGACTGAACTGTATACATTGTCAGGCTGAATTTTTCTTTGCTGTGCTCTTCTTCGTCTGGACATGAGTTAGTTTTATTCCATAATTTTTGAAAAGTATGAATTATTATTTCGGTCTTTTTGCCCCATATTTTGACCTTCCCTGCATTCGGTCACCGACCCCGCTGGTATCGAGGGTCCCTCGAATGATATGATATCGCACACCCGGAAGATCTTTAACACGGCCGCCCCGAATGAGAACAATCGAGTGTTCCTGCAGATTATGACCTTCACCGGGTATATATGCTGTGACTTCTATTCCATTGGACAATCGCACACGGGCTACTTTTCTCAGCGCTGAATTCGGTTTTTTGGGGGTCGATGTATATACTCTCGTGCACACACCCCGTTTCTGCGGGGATCCCATCAAAGCGGGAGCAGATGTCTTTTTTGTTTGTTGTTTTCGACCGCGTCGTACAAGCTGGTTAACCGTTGGCACAAATTACCTCTCTTTTACATTTTTTACTTTACGGAATCACTGCCATTAAGCACTTCAACACTCTCTTTTTTCTCTTCTTCGGGAATTTCATTTTCAACCTCTTCCATCTCAACCTCCGATTCGATGGAAATCTCTTTCCAATCTTTCATACCGGTACCGGCAGGAATAAGGTGCCCGATAATGACATTTTCTTTCAGTCCGCGCAGGTGGTCGACTTTTCCTTCGATGGCTGCTTCCGTCAAGACTCGTGTAGTTTCCTGAAAGGAAGAGGATGAAATAAAACTTTCGGTGCTTAATGAAGACTGAGTAATACCCTGCAACTGGGCGACAAACGTTGCAGGCCGGGCAGCACGGTATTTAATTTTCTTTTTCTTCTTTTCCTTTTTTTTCAGTTTTTCATTCAATCGGTCAATTTCAAAGACTTCGATCATATCATTTTCTTTTAGTTTCGAATCGCCCGGATCCTCGACCACACCAAAGTTGGATGTTTTCTCGTTTTCAATAAGAAATTTTGTTTTGTCGAGCAAATCACCTTCAAGATAGGCAGTGTCGCCCGGATCTTCAATCCTGATCCTTTGGAGCATTTGCCGAACGATAACTTCTATATGCTTATCGTTTATTCTCACGCCCTGCAATCGGTAAACTTCCTGGATTTCGTTGACAAGATATTCCTGAACGGCGCTCGCACTTTTTATCTGAAGAATATCGTGCGGGGCGATTGAACCTTCGGACAGGCGCTCGCCCGCTTCTACCGCATCATTGTTATGCACAAGAACATGTTTTCCATAAGGGATTAAATACGATTTTTTCGCTGATTCGCCTTCAACGATAATTTCTCTGATACCGCGCTTTATATCTCCGTATTTCACGACGCCGTCAATCTCGGACACCACAGCCGGTTCCTTCGGTTTTCTCGCTTCAAAAAGTTCGGCAACGCGCGGAAGTCCACCGGTAATATCTTTAGATTGCAGCAAACTTCTCGGAATTTTTACCAGTGTATCTCCCGATTGCACTGTATCCCCGTCACTTACCACCAGGCGCGCACTTGTCGGGATGATGTAATTTGATATCTTATTGCCGTCTTTATCTAATACATTAATAGTTGGATTTAGTTTTCTATTCCGGGATTCAACAATAACACGCTGACGCATCCCGGTATGCTCATCAAGCTCTTCGGTAAATGTAATCCCTTCTTTAATGTCTGCAAAACTTACCGTTCCGTCAAATTCAGCAACGATCACAAGCGAATACGGGTCCCACCTGAATACCAACTGTTCTTTCTCAACTTTATCGCCTGGAAACACCTGAAGTGTCGCACCGTAGGGCACATTATATTTCACCACAATCCTGTCGTTATCGTCGACAACTTCTATCCGCCCATTCCTTCCAAGTGAAATTGCAACTTTCTGGCCGGGCGACAGTTCCCGTTCGCTGCATCTTAAATTCTCACTGAATACTATTTTCCCGGCATGTTTCGCTTTGATTTCGGATTGAGAAGCTCCTACCTGAGCGGTTCCACCGATGTGGAAAGTTCGCAATGTCAATTGAGTTCCCGGTTCTCCGATACTCTGCGCCGCAATAACGCCGACTGCATCGCCAATGTTCGCTAAACGACCGGTCGCCAAATTTCTGCCGTAGCAAAGTATACAGACACCACGCTCGGATTCGCAGGTCAGAACCGAGCGTATTTTCACGGTATCGATTATCGTTTCTGAAATCTTACCGGCTATTTCTTCGTCAATCTCTTTATTTGCTTCAATGAGCAGTTCATCAGTTTGAGGATCATAAACGTCGTCCACCGTAACCCGTCCCAAGATTCGCTCAGCCAATGGTTCAATAATCTCTTCGCCTTCTTTCAGAGCCGATATGTCGATACCAAGGATCGTGTTACAATCTATCTTGGACACAATAACATCTTGTGCAACATCGACAAGACGCCTGGTTAGATACCCGGCGTCAGCCGTCTTGAGCGCAGTATCAGCCAACCCTTTCCTGGCGCCGTGAGTGGAGATGAAATATTCCAAAACGGAGAGCCCCTCCCTGAAGTTGGCGGTAATAGGCGATTCAATAATTTCACCTGTTTGTCCGGTCATACTTTTCTGCGGCTTTGCCATCAATCCCCGCATTCCCGCTAACTGTCTGATCTGTTCCCGGCTCCCCCGAGCTCCGGAATCCGCCATCATGAAAACAGGATTAAATCCGTTTTTTGAAGTACTCAAACCGTCGAACATTGCTCTTGATACATCTGTTGTTGTATGTGTCCAAATATCGATGATTTTGTTATACCGCTCTCCGTCGGTGATAATTCCACGCTCATACTGCTTCTGAATTTTCAAAACCTCATCTGATGCTTCTTTTATCAACACTGCTTTGATTTGTGGAATAATTACATCGTCAATACCGATAGAAATACCGCATTTCATTGCAAAATAAAATCCCAATTCTTTCAATCTGTCCAGAAAATCTGCCGTCTTTTTATTACCGAGGAGCCTGAAAGACCACAGAACGGTCTGCTCAACATCTTTTTTGGAAAGAAGCTCATTAACATATTCCATTTCCTCCGGAACGATCTGATTGAACAAGACCCGTCCGGTGGTCGTTTTGATATTTTTACCGTCTATCCGAACAGAAATGCTGGCATGCAGGCCGACCTTTTCTCTGTTGTATGCTATGAGCACTTCCTGCTGGTTCGAAAAGCTCATTCCTTCGCCTTTGTCGCCCGGAAGCACTTTTGTTAAATAGTAACAACCGAGCACAATATCCTGGCTTGGTACAGAAATCGGACGGCCATTTGCGGGTGACAAAATATTATGACTCGACAACATCAGCATCCGTGTTTCAAGCTGTGCTTCATATGAAAGCGGCACATGCACCGCCATCTGATCACCATCGAAATCGGCGTTAAACGCAGCACATACAAGCGGATGAATTCTAATTGCTTTACCCTCTATCAGGACAGGTTGAAACGCCTGTATACCTAACCGGTGAAGCGTGGGTGCACGATTTAACATTACCGTGTGGTCTTTGATAATAGTTTCAAGTATATCCCAGATTTCCTTGCCTTTTTTATCAACCAATTTTTTGGCGCTTTTTACAGTTTTTACAAGACCGCGTTCAACCAGTTTACGTATTATAAACGGTTTGAATAGCTCTACCGCCATATCTTTCGGCAATCCGCATTCATGGAGTCTCAGTTCCGGCCCGACAACAATGACAGACCGGCCGGAGTAATCAACGCGTTTCCCAAGTAAATTCTGGCGAAACCTGCCTTGTTTACCTTTGAGCATGTCGCTTAATGATTTCAAAGGTCTGTTTCCGTCACTCCGGACCGCCGTAGCTTTCCGTCCGTTATCAAAGAGAGAATCGACAGCTTCCTGCAGCATTCTTTTTTCGTTGCGAAGGATCACTTCAGGCGCACGTATTTCAATAAGGTTTTTAAGCCGGTTGTTCCGAATGATAACGCGCCGGTAGAGATCGTTTAAATCACTTGTCGCGAACCTGCCGCCCTCAAGAGGAACCAACGGCCTTAGTTCTGGTGGTATTACGGGAATAGCATCCAAAACCATCCAATCGGGTCTGCTAAAATTTTCATCCCCATCAGTTTTAAATGGCTCTATGACTTTAAGCCGTTTTAGAATCTCGTTTTTGCGCTGCATCGAAGTTTCGATTTTGAGTTTGGCCTGTAAAGTCAACGATAAATCAGCCAGATCTACGCGCTTCAAAATCTCTTTGACAGCTTCCCCGCCGATCTTCGCAGAAAATTTGTCTTCATCCCCTTCATCGAGACGCGATTTTTCTTCAGGGAATTCCGTGATAATCCTGATATATTCCTCTTCCGAAATAAGATCACTCGATTTTAGCCCCGTTTTTCCCGGGGATATTACCACGAATGATTCATAATAGATAACCCGTTCAAGGTCTTTTACCGACATGCCGAGGATGTATCCTATCTTGCTTGGCAATGACCGGAAATACCAGATATGGACCACCGGCGAGGCGAGTTGAATATGACCCATTCGTTCTCTGCGAACGCTCTTCATCGTGATCTCAACACCACAGCGGTCACAGATAATTCCTTTATACCGGATGCGCTTATATTTACCACAGTGACATTCCCAATCACGGACCGGACCGAATATTTTTTCGCAGAACAGTCCATCTTTTTCAGGCTTAAATGACCGGTAATTTATTGTTTCGGGCTTTGTAACTTCACCATAAGATTGTGCAAGAATCGTATCGGGAGACGCCAAACTTATAGATATTTTCGAAAACGTTTTCGCGTATCCTCTGTCAAATCCGGCTTTTGTATGCATTATCACCTTTACTATCCCCCTTTATTACACAACTTTTACATCGAGGCACAATCCCTGGAGTTCCCGGACAAGAACGTTAAACGATTCGGGGATTCCGGCATCGGGAAGATTTTCTCCCTTGACAATAGCCTCGTAAATTTTGGATCTGCCGTTGACGTCGTCAGATTTTACGGTGAGTATTTCTTTCAAGGTATGCGCCGCGCCATATGCCTCGAGCGCCCACACTTCCATTTCGCCAAACCGCTGTCCACCAAATTGAGCTTTCCCCCCAAGCGGTTGCTGGGTAATTAAAGAGTAAGGCCCTATTGATCGTGCGTGAATTTTGTCTTCAACTAAATGGGAGAGTTTCATTATATAGATGCATCCGACCATTACATCCTGATCAAACTTCTCACCTGTCATCCCGTCATATAATTTCGTTTTGCAGAAATCAGGCGCGTTCGCTTTTTGCAGATATTCGTCGACATCTGCCGAACTTGCACCATCAAAAACAGGCGTGGAAAATTTCAAACCCAGCATTTTTCCGGCCATTCCGAGCATCGCTTCATATATCTGTCCCAAATTCATACGCGAGGGGACGCCTAAGGGATTTAATACAATATCGATTGGGGTGCCGTCTTCAAGAAACGGCATATCCCCGATGGGAACAATCTTCGCTACAACGCCTTTGTTGCCATGCCTGCCTGCCATTTTATCACCGACCTGCAGCTTCCTTTTTTTCGCAATATATACCTTTGCAAGCTGAACAATCCCGGGGAGAAGCTCATCGCCAACAACAATTTTATATTTTTGTTTTTTAAATTCTTCTTCGAGACCGGATGTTTTCTTCTCGAATTTTTCAATGACATCCCGAACGGTTTCATTCATATTTTTGTCAGTAGTCAATTCCCGAGTAAGATCTATGTCATTAATTTCAAGTTTTTTGAGCTTTGCCTCGTTTAATATTGTGCCGGCTCGTACTGCCGCCTTTCCGGTACTGACTTTTCTCATTTCTTTGACCGACAATCCTGTCAGCATTTTTAACAATATTTCATCACGCTTCTCTTCTGCAGTCTGAATATCCTTTTTCATTCGCCGCTCAAGATAATCGATCCTTTTTTTATCTTCCTTTTTTGCATCGCTGTCTTTGTTTTTCCGTGAAAAAAGTTTTGTATTGACTACAATTCCATGCAAACCGGGAGGCGCTTTCAGCGAAGCATCTTTTACATCTCCCGCTTTATCGCCGAAAATAGCTTTTAATAATTTTTCTTCCGGGGTAGGATCTGTCTCGCCTTTCGGGGTTATTTTCCCAACTATTATTTCTCCCGCTTCAACCTCCGCACCGATACGGATTATGCCATTTTCATCAAGGTTTCTTGTGGCTTCTTCGCTCACATTGGGAATTTCTCTCGTGAGTTCTTCTTCTCCCCGTTTTGTATCCCGTACCTGGAGTTCAAATTCTTCGATGTGAATTGATGTGTATATGTCCTCGCTGACGACTCGTTCGCTGAGAATAATTGCATCCTCGAAATTGTATCCTCTCCACGACATAAATGCCACGAGCACATTTCTTCCGAGCGCAAGTTCGCCGTTTTCAGTTGCACAGCCGTCGGCAAGCACACTACCTATTTGCACTTTATCGCCAATATGTACTATCGGCTTCTGATTCACACATGTATCCTGATTCGTCCTGAAAAATTTAGTTAATTTATACGTTTCATACTCTGCGTTATCAAATCTTAAAGAGAAATCGCCGTATGTATCATTTCCACTATCAGACTTCTTAATAACAATTTCATTAGCGGTCACTTTTGTAACGGTCCCATTATGTTTGGATGTAACAAGCGAGCGTGAATCAAGTGCGACTTTCCCTTCCATTCCGGTACCGACAATAGGGGATTCGGGCTTCAGAAGCGGTACTGCCTGACGCTGCATATTCGAGCCCATCAAAGCCCTGTTTGCGTCGTCATGTTCGAGGAATGGTATCAACGCAGCTGCGGCACTAACGATCTGTTTTGGTGATACATCCATATAATCAACCTGATCCGGCAAAGCAACGGGAAAATCGCCTTTGAACCGGCATTTGACTATATTCCGCACAAATTTACCATGGTCGTCCAGAGGTGCATTTGCTTGAGCGATTGTGTAGAGATCTTCATCATCCGCCGTTAAATATTCGACTTTTTTTGAAACCTTGCCTTTTCCTACTTTTCGGTACGGTGTTTCAAGAAATCCGAAATTATTAACACGAGCATGTATACAAATCGAGGATATCAATCCGATATTCGGACCTTCCGGGGTTTCGATCGGACAAAGCCGCCCGTAATGGGTGTAATGAACGTCACGCACCTCAAAACCGGCACGCTCACGGGTAAGACCGCCGGGGCCCAATGCACTTAACCGCCTTTTATGGGTCAGTTCGGCAAGCGGATTGGTCTGGTCCATAAATTGAGACAGTTGACTTGTACCGAAAAATGTATTGATAAGAGAAGAAATAGTTCTCGCATTTACTAAATCCTGCGGCGTTAACGATTCTTTATCGCGGAGATTCATGCGTTCTTTAATAGTACGAGCCATGCGTGCAAGACCAACGCTGAATTGAGCTGCCAGCTGCTCTCCCACAGTCTTGATCCGTCTGTTGCCCAGATGGTCGATATCATCTGTCGACCGCTTCCCGCTTTTCAAATCGAGAAGGAATTTTATAATCGTTATAATATCTTTCTTATCAAGCACTGTAATATCTTCAGGAATTTTCAGTCCGAGCTTTTTATTGATCCTGTGACGGCCTACAATTCCGAGATCATATTTTTTTGGATTAAAGAACAATCTGTCTAACAGATTTTTTGCCGTTTCAAGATCGGGCGCCTCCCCCGACCGCATCTGACGATAAATTGCCTCGAGAGCTTCAGATTCAGAATTTGAACTATCTTTTTTTAGTGTGTTCATAATAACTTCGGTATACATATTGCTGGAATATTTCAGCAGCACAATCGAGGATACTTTCGCCTTTCTGAGAACAGACAAAACTTCTTTTGAAAATTCGGAATACTGCTCGGCGTAAATCTCTCCCGTCTTTTCATTTACAATATCATTGACAATCCTTTTACCATAGTATTTATCCAGGCGGCCTTTTTTTATTTCAATTTTTTCGGCTTGTCCGAAAAGTTCAAATATTTCCGCATTTTTTGAAAAGCCCAGTGCCCGCAGTAATGTTGTAACTGGAAATTTTTTGCGGCGGTCGATATATACATACAACACATCGTTGATATCGGTAACGAACTCCACCCATGAGCCGCGGAATGGAATAATCCTGCCTGAATAAATCTTTGTTCCGTTCGGATGGATCGTTTCATCAAAGAACACCCCGGGAGACCGGTGCAGCTGGCTTACGATAACGCGCTCGGCGCCGTTGATAATAAATGTGCCCTGCTCCGTCATATACGGCAAATTTCCCAAATAAACATCCTGTTCGATATGCAGCGTAAATTCTCCTGATACATCGTCCGGCTCCTTAGCGGAAAGGCGAAGCCGTGCTTTAAGCGGCACCGCATACGAAACTCCGCGCTCTTGACATTCAACGACCGAATACTTCGGCTGGTCGACGTAATAATCAATAAACTCAAGGAGATAATTTTCCCGGGAATCAATAATTGGAAAAATATTTTGAAAAACCGCTTGCAGACCTGAATTAGTCCTATTCGAAGGTGGAACTTCATGCTGTAAAAAATCACGGAACGACAGCAATTGAATGTCGAGCAGGTCAGGCATATCAATTATTGCCGGAATCCGGGAAAAACTTATGCGTTCTCCGTTTCCATTTTTGTTCACAGACACTCCCTGTTCAATCAAGGTAATCCCCCTTTAAACGTTTAAAAAATACTGAGAGAATCATCGTTACAATTCTCTCCCAAACAGTATCGAACATCCCCGATGTATGCTCCCGCAGGCTATTTGAGTTCGACAGTTGCACCGACTTCTTCAAGCTCGGATTTCACTTTCTCGGCCTCTTCCTTGGAAACAGCCTCTTTTACGGTCCCGGGAGCGCCATCAACAAGGTCTTTTGCTTCCTTGAGACCAAGCCCCGTTAATGCCCTGACAACTTTAATGACCTGGATTTTCTTTTCTCCGAATCCGGTCAACACAACATTGAATTCGGTCTGTTCTTCAGTTTCGGCTGTATCAGCCCCTCCGGCGGCAGGCATCGCGGCAGCTATCACCGGTGCAGCCGCAGACACACCGAACTCCTCTTCAAGATCCTTTACCAAATCAGCAAGCTCAACCACGGTAAGTTTCTTGATCGATTCTTTAATATCGGCAATCGCACTCACTGGTCTTCTCCTCTCTCATTAAATATATTATATATTCAGTTTTAATTTATTTGCGTTTTAATCGAATAGTGCACTCCATCGAAAATGCTTATTTCGGTGGTTCTTCCCGGTCACCTGCAGCTTCCTCACCATCATCACCGGACTTCTGTTCTTCAGCAGAAGCCTCCGGATCAGTGTCTTGAGCAATTTCGTCACCGGTATTCACCGCTTCGTGCTTTCCGGGTTTCTTTTCAGGTTCAGCGTCAGACTTTTCATTTTTTTCAGATTCTTTCCCGGAACCGGCCTCAGTTTTTACTTCTTTTCCGGTTCCTGCCGATTCATTCTCCCGGTCAGACTGTTCTACGGCTTTGGAATCAGGCTGTTTTTGATGTTCCTTTCCGGATGGATCGCCTTCCTGCTCTTTTTTATCTTTCACGGCAGACAATACGCCTACAAAATTCCGCAACACTCCTGATAGCACTCCGACAATCCCTGTGATCGGAGCATTGAGAGAGCCCAGCATTTTTGCAACCAACTCATTACGGGAGGGTAATTTTACAATTTTCTCCATGTCCTCCTGTTCAAAAACAACACCGTCAACAACAGCGGCTTTTATCGAAAGAAGATCCGTTTTTTTTCGGAACTTGTCGATAATTTTTGCCGGCGCCATTGAGTCTTTATCACTATATGCAAGCGCTGTCGGACCAATGAGGTGCTGCAACAGTCCAACAAGAGAACTTCCCCGCAGCGATCTTCGGGCAAGTGTATTTTTGACAACCCTGAATTCAACGTTGCCATCCCGGAAATTCTTGCGGAGTTCGTTGACCATCGATACATTGATTCCGGTAAAGTCCGTTAAATAGACACCCTTCGCTTCAGAAAACACCTTTTGAAGCTCTTCAACAACCGTTTCTTTCTCATTCTTCAGCATTGTCTTACCAATTTCTACAAATCTTGAAGTATAGCCTGATGGTCGAGCTTAATCGCCGGACCCATAGTGGACGAAACAACAACTTTTTCAATATACTGGCCCTTTGAAGATGCGGGCCTGAGTTTTGCCACTGTTTGAATAAATGTTTTTATGTTTTCTATAATTTTCTCTTTATCAAAAGATACCTTTCCGAGACCGGCATGGATTATCCCGGCCTTATCGACCCGAAAGTCTATTTTACCGGCTTTTATATCTTTCACAGCCTGACCCACTTCCCCGGTGACCGTACCGCTTTTCGGACTGGGCATCAACCCGCGGGGACCAAGAATCTTGCCGAGTTTTCCAACTTTCGACATGACATCGGGCGTTGCAATAACGGCATCGACATCCGCCCATCCCTCTTCTATCTTTTTTATATAATCATCAAGCCCAACGTGATCTGCGCCTGCCTCTTTCGCTTCATCTTCCTGAGCGCCCTGTGTCAGGACAAGAACCCGCTTGGTCTTTCCGGTACCGTGCGGCAAACTTACTACTCCGCGAATATTTTGGTCTGCATGCCGCGGGTCCACCCCCAGGTTCATGCAGATCTCAACGGTTTCATCAAATTTTACTGTGGATCTCTCTATTAAAGCGGCAATCCCATCGTCAAGCGAGTAGAGAGAATTTTTATCGACAGATTTGACAATCTTTGTGAAACGTTTTGACTTTTTCATCATCATTTTTTCAGGTTATTGAATTTCGACGCCCATACTGCGGGCAGTCCCTTCTATGATCTTCATCGCTCCTGAAACATCATTCGCATTCAGATCTTCCATTTTTGTCTTCGCAATATCTTCCAGTTGCGCACGCGTTATGCTCCCGACTTTATCCCTGTGAGGAACATCCGATCCTTTTTCGATTTTTGCAGCTTTTTTTATTAATTCTGAAGCAGGCGGCGTTTTTGTTATAAACGTAAAACTCCGGTCTACGTAAACCGTTATTATAACTGGAATAAGAAAACCTGTCTTGTCCTGCGTTTTTGCATTGAATGCCTTACAAAATTCCATAATATTCACCCCTCTCTGGCCAAGTGCCGGACCGACAGGGGGCGAAGGGTTTGCCTGTCCTGCAGGAATCTGAAGTTTGATAATACCGTCTACTTTTTTTGCCATATCTACTTTTCCTGTTCCACCTGGAGAAAATCCAATTCAACCGGGGTCGGCCGTCCAAAAATAGAAACCATGACCTTTACCTTGTTCTTTTCCGGATTGATGTCTTCTACAAATCCCGAAAACTCATTGAACGGTCCGTCGATGACTTTAACCGAATCGCCGACCTTAAAGGGGGCTTCGATTGTTTCAACATCTTCTTTTTCTCCTGTCCTGCCAAGAATTCGCTCGATTTCATCGAGATGTACAACTTGCGGTGAATTTTGATTTCCCAGAAAATTGATGACTCCCGGAGTATTCAACACCAGATGTTGCGTATCTTTATCAAGCACCATTTCAGCCAGCACATAGCCAGGAAAGAATTTTTTGGTTTTTACAACCTTCTTTCCGTCTTTCATCTCAATAATATTTTCCTGAGGCACCAATATTTCAGAAACTTTATCTTCGAGTTTCGACCGGACTACTTCATTTAAGAGGTAAGATTGAACTTTTTGCTCCTGACCGGAATAGACGTGCACAGCATACCAATTTTTATTTGGATTTTCCATCGGCCTATTGTAAAAATTTTTGCATCCCCAATGTCAGAATACGGTCTATAGAAAAAACAAACAATGCAAAAATAATTGAGACTACGATAACAACAATTGTCGAACTTCGTAACTCTTCAAACGTCGGCCAGCTTACCTTTTTCAATTCCTGCCAGACGTCAGCAATAAAAATATTAATTTTGTTCAGCATATCCGTATCAATTGCGTCGCGGAACAGTTGCAGGCCTGGAGGGATTCGAACCCCCAACACCCGGATTTGGAGTCCGGTGCTCTACCAATTGGAGCTACAGACCTGACTGGTACTTAACGAGTTTCTTTATGAGCAGTATGCGAATGGCAGATTCTGCAATACTTTTTATATTCAACTCTGTCGGGATGAAGACGCTTGTTTTTTGTCATCGAATAGTTTCGCTGACTGCACACCGTGCATTCCAACGTTATGATCTCGCGCTTCTTTTTTTCAGCCACAGGTCATTCTCACCAACTATTTGCCTACACTGACACTCTTTTTAATTTGCACTCAAAAGGAATTTTTACAATAATTAGTTACTTTGATTATCATTCAATAACTTCGGTCACGACGCCGGCGCCGACCGTTCTGCCACCTTCGCGGATCGCGAACCGGAGCTCTTTCTCCATCGCGATCGGAGTGATCAGTTCCACCGTCATCGTAACATCGTCGCCCGGCATCACCATCTCGACGCTATCAGGGAGTTCGGCCACTCCCGTTACATCCGTCGTGCGAAAGTAAAACTGCGGACGATACCCTTTGAAAAACGGCGTGTGGCGACCACCTTCTTCTTTCGTCAATACGTACACCTGACCCTTGAACTTCGTATGAGGCGTTATACTGCCTGGCTTCGCCGCTACCATCCCGCGCTCCAGCGATTCCTTTTCAACTCCCCGGAGAAGAAGGCCAACATTGTCTCCGGCCTCACCACGGTCCAGAAGCTTACGGAACATCTCCACTCCCGTCACCACCGTCTTCTTCTTCGATCCCAATCCCACGATCTCTACCTCGTCTCCAACGTTGACAACCCCACGCTCTATCCGACCCGTCCCCACTGTCCCGCGACCCGTTATGCTGAATACATCCTCTACCGGCATCAAAAACGGCTTGTCTCTATCACGGTCAGGGGTCGGTATGTACTCATCAACAGCCTTCATCAACTCATATATACTCGAAAACTTGTCGCTGTCGGTCTCTCCGGCCACCGCGGCGTTCATCGCCTCCAACGCACTCCCTTGGATGATCGGTATGTCATCCCCCGGAAACTCATACTGACTCAATAACTCCCGAAGCTCCAATTCCACCAACTCCAATAACTCCGGATCGTCTACCTGGTCTACCTTGTTCATATACACTACTATAAAGGGCACTCCTACCTGACGGGCCAATAATATGTGCTCACGGGTCTGTGGCATCGGACCGTCAGCCGCAGATACGACCAGTACCGCTCCGTCCATCTGTGCCGCTCCCGTGATCATGTTCTTTACATAATCAGCATGACCCGGACAGTCAACATGCGCATAATGACGGGCATCCGTCTCGTACTCAACATGAGCTGTCGCTATCGTTATCCCCCGCTCACGCTCCTCCGGTGCATTGTCTATCGAATCAAACGAACGCACCTCCGCCAATCCCTTCTGACCCAATATCATCGTTATCGCCGCCGTCAAGGTCGTCTTGCCATGATCCACGTGACCGATCGTGCCGATATTAACATGCGGCTTCGTTCGCTCAAACTTCTGCTTCGACATATCTCTCTACTCCCTTGTATTGAAACAATCCTAATTGTTTTTACGGCAAAAAAAATATGAGCCTACGACCGGGATTGAACCGGTGACCTCATCCTTACCAAGGATGTGCTCTACCAACTGAGCTACGTAGGCACATCGATCTTAACAAAATTGCCTTCCAATACACTGTAAAGATGAATAGAGCGGGAAACGGGACTCGAACCCGCAACCCTCAGCTTGGAAGGCTGATGCTCTAGCCAATTGAGCTATTCCCGCATAATTCCGCTTGATCGGAATTATGTGGAGAGGGGAGGATTCGAACCTCCGAAGGCTTCGCCGACAGATTTACAGTCTGTTCCCGTTGACCGCTTGGGTACCTCTCCGTTATATATTATCTTTAGATTACTGTAACTCTGTTCGGCATGAACTCAAAAATCCACCCCACTACCAAAATTGCCGGAGCAGAGCTGGCAGAGGGACTTGAACCCCCGACCTGCTGATTACAAATCAGCTGCTCTGCCAACTGAGCTATGCCAGCACTATTTCAGGTCAACTATCCGCAAGAAATTTGATTTTAATTATAAACACGCAAATTTAATATAATTATAACTTAGAGTCAACAACTTTCTCAAAGATTTTCAATCTGTCTTCCCCTTCCATCATCCATCACCATTTTTGTGCCGTCTTTTTTATCTTCTACGACAACACCGACAACCGACATGGGTAAGGCAAGCAATCGAGAAGCTTCTGGCGAGATACGGTTGGAGCACAAGGGTCAGGCCATCGCAGATTGACATCGACCCGTTGTACTTCGGGCAGGCGCATCCTTTTCTAAAGCACGATAATTGACTTTATCGTGTCTTTTAGGAAGCCCTCCAACTGCCGGATACAGTCCAATAAAACCGTCACGTTGTGGCCCGGAGAACTTACGGATCATAGGGGAGTTCTGGAGGTGGTGACCCGGCGGTTGGAGCTGTTCCAGGAGATGGCCAACGACTAGAGTCAACTTCAAACCAGCGAGTTTGGCAGAATCAACATGGCTGAAAGGCGCCACCTAATGGCACCATCCGTGTTCCCTCTACCACTGCGCAACTCTACGTGGTTCAGGGTGTAGATGGCGGCAGTTCGACAACCGTCGGCGTCGGAGCCGGCCTGTTCTTGCATCTAGTGCCATAATGATGCTGGTTCCCCCTCGTTCTACAATCTCAAGCGCAGCCACCAAGGCTACCGC
The DNA here is from genome assembly GCA_965240425.1 of bacterium. GTDB lineage: Bacteria > SM23-31 > SM23-31 > SM23-31 > SM23-31 > CBDFMG01. The sequence continues at coordinate 2,760,602 of OZ251221.1, read as the reverse complement.
CTCAAGGGCCGAACGCCGGCTCAGGCGCTGCGCGAGGCGCACGGCCGCAAGAAGCTGCCGCCCGTCGTTCCGATCGCGGAAAAGGAGGTGTCGAAGCAGATCGCCTGATCAGACGCCGAAGACCCCGAGTGTCGGGCAAATACTGAACTTGTACAGCCTGGCGAATACCGTCTTAGCAGAAACCGTGTCGCCAAATAGGAGTGTCATCCCCCACTTCCGTTATCCCTCTCACACTTGTCGCCTATTGTGATTTCGAACAACCGTTTTTTGCTTTCTTTTTCTTCGCAAGTTATCCGACATAAATCATCGTGACCATAGTCCAGTGATGCTCTCATGGCCTCCCTAACCAACCACTTAACCTTTGTATCGTTGGCCCACGGCGATGTGTTACTGTCCATCGGCAATTGATACTTGCGTTCTTCCTCCTCATCAGAAAATTCATATTTTTCGACTAACGTTAAACCTATACCTCCATTGGTATCCGTATACGTTGCACCGCTTTGGGGGTCCAGGTGTTCCTCTCTAGCGATCCATATCTCAAATAATTCTCGGCCCGACACCCGATCCTTTCCTACAAGGCTCTCCAAGTTGGCCCTCGTCTCGTCATATTGCAATTGATCAATTGCCGACAATGCCCACTTAATTCGATTTCGCGAACTTTCTACGTCGCCAACTTCTTCCTTAGTATGGCGTGAACGGATACTCTTCATGCCCGCTCTATTCCACACCTGGGCACTTAGATCCAATTCGGTTATCATTCCTTCTCTTTTAGCGCACTCCTCGTATTGTTTCCACGAATCATATTCGTATATGTGACTCGTTAGTTCCTGCAGCACCATGGAAGTCGTATAATTTGAAAAATTACATAGCGTCAGAGCTTCATCTACTCGCCGATCCCTTCTACCTGTCATTCGTTTATTACCATGAAAATAATAACCCCTCATCTTTATAATGTGATCCACTAAGTCCTCTGAAGAGCAACTACTACATATCAGTGTTTCTGTTTCGTCCTTTATCGTTGCAATTCTTAAACTTGTTTGCTCCTTTGCTCTCTGCAGAATGTCCAAAAATTGCTTCTCGGACTTCATGGCATCCGCCAATTGCTTGGTCTTGAATTTTCCCTTTCCATACAGTGTCTCCATAATCAAAAAATCGTACCTGAACGAATCCACATAACGCCTCTCCCTTTTGCTTCTTCTAGACATTCTTTTTAGCTCTCCTATGAAGTAGGGGGCTTGATTATCATCGTTGTAGCTAGAGAAAACCGCCGCAGCCAGAATCTCGTGGTCAATAGTTGTTCTTTCTTCCGGTTTAGATATAACCATTTTATACATCAGTATTTGTTTCTTTTCTTCTTCTGTCTCGCCGAGATAGTGAGCGTAGACCTCTTGCGGATCGAAGTCTATTTCACTTACACATTGTAGATAGCTCTTTAGGCGGTCATAAAACAACATCATTTCGTTCCATCGAAAATCAGTTATGCTGTTGACTCCATCTTTCACACTAAAGACATCGGACGGTTTTTCAGTGAATTCGACTGTAAAGGCGACCGCTTTACCATTTTCTCTTTTGATCTGGAACTTTCCACCGCTTGGGAGATCCAGCGGCCAATCTCCGTCTATGTTCAATGGTTCATCGAACTTTATTTCATATTTGATTCTCATTTAACTCTCCACTTCGTATTTGATTCTCATTTAACTCTCCACCATGTTGGACAGCCGCGGCTGCAAGTCCACCACGCGGTTCGCCATAACCGGCGGATACCGCAGGTCGTAGAGCAGCTCGCCAATGTCCTCGCGCCGAAGCGGATTGACGGGGCGCTTCTGGAGGGCGGGCACGATTAACCCTCCGCACCGTCTACGGCTATGCTACTACGCATGGTGGCTTGCAGCGGGGCTCCGGGTGCTCTTCCAGATACCGCTCGACTAGCTCCGCGATTGTCGCACCGTCCGATGGTCTCGATACCAGTGACTAGCGGCTACAGAGGGTGCTCCGAAAGCACCGGGTCGCGGCCGTGCCGCACGGTTTCCGCTCCAGTTTCTGGGACTGGGCGGCCGAGGAGAGGAATCATCCACTAGAGGTGATCGAGGCGGTCCAGTCGCATCTGGTCTAAAACAAGGACGCAGACGGTGGGGGCGAATACAGGCACAGAACTGGGGCAATTCTGGGGGCAACTTTAGATACTCGTCCACATTTAGTCATATAAAATCAATTAGATACAGTCTATTTAGATAGGACGGGAGCAACTATATGTTTAGATCCATTGGCGTCCTATCCTGCCCATATATTTATTTTATATCAGTATATTACAAATAATCAGTGTCCAGAGCCACCTGCGAAACTCCCTTGACAGCCACCATATTTATGGGGCATTATTTGAGGGCATATTTTTACTCTATCGAAGTATTGCCCCATGTCCCTCTCCGACTATGCCATACGCCAAGCCCGTCCCCGCAACAAACCCCATAAACTCTACGACAGCCACGGCCTGTATCTGGAGATCGCCCCGAGCGGCAGCAAGGCCTGGCGCTTCAAGTACCGCTTCGCCGACAAGGAGAAACGCATCTCGCTGGGTCTCTATCCCGAAGTGTCGTTGAAACTCGCCCGTCAGCGGCGCGATGAAGCCCGGCAGTTCTGGCCCGAGACATCGACCCGAGCGCCTACCGCAAGGCTCAGAAGCAGTCGAAATGCCAATGGGCACGGAACAGTTTTGAAGCCGTGGGCCGAGAGTGGCTTGCCTAGCACTCGCCCAACTGGACCATGGCTCATGCCAACCGGGTTCGCCGCAAACTGGAACGCGATGTCTTTCCCTGGATCGGATCGGAACCGATTGCTGAGCTCAAGGCACCGGAGCTGTTGGCCGTGGTGCGGAGAATCGAAGAACGCGGCACCTTGAAGATGGCCCACGACACGCTGCAGATCTGTGGCCGGGTGTGGCGCTATGCGGTGGCCAAGACAAACACCCCGCATATCGTGCCCTTGTCGCGCCAAGCCGTCGAGATCCTGCGCGAGTTGTATCCTCTGACCGGGCAGGGACGGTATGTTTTCCCCAATGCCCGCTATCCGAGACGGGAGCGGCCGATGAGCGCCAATACCCTGTGGGGGGCTCTGCTGGCCCTGGACGTCCGCCCGGATCGGATGACGATGCACGGTTTTCGTGCCATGGCAAGAACCATTCTGGATGAAGTGCTGGGCTTTCGGCCCGACTTCATCGAGCATCAATTGGCCCACGCGGTGCGAGATACTAACGGGCGGGCTTACAACCGGACGGCGTTCCGACGATCATGACCACAGGATGCTAGGCTTGTCATGCGATGTCAGTCAAGGGAGGCGTAAGTTCAATGTCAGCGTCTCCACATTCATCATATTTCAAACACCTTCAGCACCTCGTCGCCATAGTGGTTGATGATCTTCACGGCGAACTTGCCCGTTTCTGGTTTATCGAACGGTCGGCTCACTGTGCTGTACAGACTGCTCCAGGCGGCTTTGTCGATCTCTGCCCGTAGCGTCCGTTTGAGATTGTCATACGGTTCTTTGGCCCCCGTGAAGTAGGCATGGCGTACAAAGAAGCTCTCGCCGTTGTAATTACTGTCGATGAACCAGCAAGCGATGTCGTCGGTGGAGGCGTTGCGGATCTGACCGGTGGTCGGGTCGTACACGTCCACTCCCTTGATCTCGACTATAATCTGCCCGTTCTTCCGCTTCTGGATCTCCACGTTCGGCTCGCCGAAGACCATGAACAGGTTTCCCGCGCCGGTCTTTTTGAGTAGTTCATCACCCATCACCAGGTCAGGATTCATCTTGGCTGGCAGGACGGTGAGGTTGCCGTAGCGTTTCACCTCTTCGGCAACGTGCGGGTCGAAGGCGAAGCCGCAGACAACCAGCATGTCAAAGCCGACGCCCTGCACCGCTTCCTTGGCGGCTTCCTTCACCTGGCGAGGACCGACGGTGCCGTGCTCGGGGCCGATGGAGACAGCAACACGGCGAGTCTTGCTTTCAGCGTCGGTGTATTCGCCTGCCGCGTGCAGCCACGCTCCGGCGTAGGGATCGAGGCGGTCAAAGGTAAGCCGTTCTGATTTGCGGGTGTTCTGTACCCCCGCCTTCCTGAGGTTGTCCAGGATCATGGCGGCGAAGTCCTGCTGCTTGCGGCCTTCCTGCTCGCTGACCGTGCCATCCTGATTTTCGTCGGCGGTGGATAGCACGCGGTGCGGTGAGAGACTTTCCACCGAGAACGGGCCGCATACCCGGACGCGCTTGTTGCCCTCGTAAGGTTGGTCGTAGAGCGTCTCGGTGTCGGCATGGCGGGCGATGGCAGCGTCGATTTCCTTCTGTCTGGAGATACGCTGTTGCCACCACCGGGAGTGGGCCAACTTGGCCCTCCTGGACCAATCGTCCTCAGCGGCGCGGGGGATTTCCCACTCCTCCCAGGACGTGCCGAGCGCACTGTTAATTTTTCACGTAGCGGCTCCAGCGTTTCCTGGTGTTTCTCCCAGATGACATTGATCTCGGCGTTGTTGGCAATGGACTTGAGCGTGACGTGGGGCACGCGTTCGTAAACGAAGCCCTTGCGGATGTCGTCATGGGTCTTGTATTCGGGAGGAATCTTGCCGGTCAGTTCCGATTCCTTCTGGATGCCTTCGGGCGAGTCGGCCAGCAGATAGTAGGGATATCTGGCAGCCATCAGCCGAGTGCGCGCCAGCGCCAGGGCGACGCGGCTGGTGTCGCAAGTGATCCAGCGGCGGCCCCACTGCTCGGAAACGTAGGCCGTCGTGCCGGAGCCGCAGGTGGGATCGAGCACCAAGTCACCGGGGTCGGTGGTCATGAGGATGCAGCGTTGAATGACCGTGGCATTCGTTTGCACAACATATGTAATGTTGCGTTCTCCCATCGTATCAGACCACACGTCTTGCAATTCTCGGACCGGAAAGTCTTCGAAGAAGCGAACATATCTCAGTGTTCTCCCTTCGGCACTTAACCTGCTTGCGAAAGCCAAACGGTTTAATCCCCGATCATTTGTTTTCCATCTCTGAGTGTAAGTACGTCGCCCAAATATAAACGGAAAAGTCGGGTTAGCGGATTCTAAAGAAGTTGTGGAGTACAGTCGACCCTCAGGGATACTGGTAAGATATTTCCTTTCCTCGGCTGTCAAAGAGCGCCGTGTTACATTTGCCAACTCAATGTATTGATAATCACTGGATTCCGCTGAACGTTGGAAGTGGAGTTTGCGAAACTTTGCTTGATTGCGATCTTTGGCGTACCATACCAGGAAATCACAAGTTCTCGGCAAGAAGTTCTGAACCAAACCTCCGGTCTTTTGGAACAGTATTAGACGTACAAAATTCTCACTCCCAAACACCTCATCCATCAGTGCGCGTACCCGATGCACGTTCTCATCGCCAATCTGCACGAAGACGCTGCCTGTCTCGGTGAGTAAATCGCGGGCCACGATCAGGCGGTCGCGCAGATAGGAAAGATAGGAGTGGATGCCCAGCTTCCAGGTGTCGCGGAAGGCGCGCACCTGTTCGGGCTGGCGGGTGGCGTCCTGGGCCTTGCTATCTTTCACGTCGCGCTTGCGGGTGCTCACCTGCCAGTTGGAGCCGAACTTGATGCCGTAGGGCGGGTCGAAGTAGATGGCCTGCACCTTGCCCTTGAGTCCTTCCTTCTCGGCCAGTGAGGTCATCACCAGCAGCGAATCGCCCAGGATGAGCCGGTTGGACCAGGGCTTCTGGCGGTCGTCCTTCTGGCTGTAGAAGTCGACCTTCTTCTCGAAGTCGTCCTCAAGGCCGTTGAAGTCGGCAAAAAGGTTGGCCTGGTCGTCGCCGGTCCGCTCCGTGCGAGGCAGCGCGTCAATGATGGCCTGCGGGTGAATCTTCTCTTGGATGTAGACCGGGCACCACAGGAACGGCCAGGTCTTCGCGGTCCTGTTCGTCCTTGCCCTTCCAGACCAGCTGCGGATCGAGCGAGGGGTCGCGCGGGTAGAGCATCGTCCTGGGGGCGAGTTCTTCATCGGCGACGAAGTCGCGTAGCTCCTCGGTGGGAATGTTGGCGCGCTTGTCCTTGTGGCGGATGGATTCGACTTTCGTCCGGGTGTTCTTTTTCTTAGCCATGTGCGACTTCCTTTGTTGGCTCTACGTGCAGCTGATTCAGAAAGCCGCTGATGAGATTCTGTGCGTCCCAAGGGTCGGCGACTTCGATGAACGTCCAGCGGCCGAAACCGCCGTGGTTGTTGATAGCCGGGACCCACAGCGTGCGCGCGGTGGCAACTTTGGCGGCCTTGTCCTTCTTTTTCTCGCCGGTGACTTCGACGATCAGGTTCAAGAGGTCATCCGGGCCGCGACCATCGTCGATGCAGGCGATGAAGTCGGGGATGTAGTTCTTCTCCTCGCCGTTCAGCGTATAGGGAATGCTGAAGCTGAGGTTGTGATTTTTGACGTAGCGGATGACCTCGGTCATGGTTTCGAGTGCTTCGGCCATCTTCTGCTCCCACGAGTTAGTATCGGCGACGACGTGCGAGATGTGACACTTATCGGCGAGGGTCGCGAAGACCGGCCGCGTTGTATCGAAATCCACATAACGGGTGGATCCGATGGTGTCATACGGGCGGAGGATGGGCTTGAGCGCAAGCGAGCCGTCGGTCGAGGCGATGATGGCCTTGTAGATGCGGTCCGCTGCGTCGTGCGCGGACTCGATCAGCAGCAGCAGTTGCGGGAAGGTGTTGTCCTTGAGCGTGACGCATTCATCAAGCCAGCGTTTGGCAATGCCGAGCAGTTGCGGGAAGAGCCAATGCTTCACCTCGCCGTCAAACTTGTGCTTTTCGGGTCGATCAGTCCGTATGTCGCCATCCTGCCGGAAATACTTTTCCAGAGTGAGCTTGGCGAGAAGGAAGGCGACTTCGTTGGGCCGGCGGCGTTTGAGATCGTCGAGGGTGTGGATGCTGGATTCGCCGACGATGGGCGCGTTCTCGGTCCTGGTGGGGATATCGGCAGTGGAAAGTGTGAGCCCGGATTCGTCGGTGAAGGTCGCGGTCAGCCGTTCACCTGCCACGTCGTAGCGGTAGCCGAGCAGCCGGGGAAAGGTGATCTCGCAGGCAGAACGGTTTTCCAGGGCGCGGACGCGGGTGGGCAGCGATCCAGGCTTGGGGTCTGTGACTGCGCCGCTGCAGGGGATGAAAGAAAACGGCACACCATAAACTTCGGCGTATTCGGGGTTGAAATGTCCCTTCGCGTTGGCGACATAACTCATGCGGCGCAGGCCGCGACCGACCACCTGCTCGCAGAGAAGTTGCGTGCCGAAGGCGCGCACGCCCAGAACATGGGTGACGGTGTTGGCATCCCAGCCCTCCGTGAGCATGGAGACGCTGACCACGCACTTGACGTGTTCACCGAGTTTGCCGGCCTTGCCCACGGTGTTCATGACCTCACGGAGCAGGTCTTCGTCCGTGAGATTTTCCGCATCGCGGCCGGGGAAGCGGACTCGGTATTCGGCCTTGAATTCTTCGATTTCTCGCGCGGCGATCTTCTTGAAGTTGTCGCTCATCGATTCGCCGGATTCGAGCTGCTGGCTGTCCACCAGGACGCTGTTCGGGCATTGTAGCCACCCACCATTGCCGTCGTCGTTGCGGAAGATGAGCAGTTGCCCGGCCTGGACGATGGTCTCTTCGCCGATCAGCTTTTCCCAGCCCGCAATAAAGTCGAAGACCAGCTTGGAGACGCTGGTATTATTGCAGACGACGATGAACACCGGCGGCGTGATTCCACGGGCGCGGGCTTCGGTATTCTTCTCCCACAGGCGGTAATACTTCTCGTAGTTCCCGTAGAGACTAAGCAGCGCACCTTGCAGTTCGACAGGAAGCTTCGGTTCGCCCCCCACCTTATCGGTTTTGCGGCCCTTTTTTCGTAGATGCTCGCGGATGCGGAGCCACAGGTCGCGGTAAGTGGGCTGTTCGCCTGTCATCGAGTCGTCAGCCACCGGCACGCGGGGCACTTTGACGATGCCGGCCTCGATGGCGTCAATCAGCGAAAAATCCGAGACCACCCACGGGAAAAGCGTGCCTTCGGGATAGCCCGAACCGCGCAGAAAGAACGGCGTGGCCGAAAGATCGTAAATGGCCTTCACTCCGATTTTGGTCTTCACGGCCTCTAGACCGGAAATCCAGACGCGAGCCTTTTGGTCGCGTTGCTTGGCTTCAACGCGATCATCCCCGATGAGCTTTTCTTCCTCGCCGTCGGGTTTTCGGCGGTAGCAGTGATGGGCTTCGTCGTTGAGGATGATGATGTTTTTCTTGGCACCCAACTCGCGGCAGACGCGGCGCACCATCTGGTCGGGAGTTTCGGTGAACGGGCTCGGCTTCCTATCAGCGAGAATCGACTTCGTGATCTTTCCGGCGGCAACTCTCGCGCGCAGTTGGAAGGCGTGGTAGTTGGTGATGATGATTTTTGCTTGTCCGAGATAGTCATACAGTTGGGCCGGTACAATGTCGCGCTGGCGGTAGTAGTTGTCCGGGTCGTTCGGCAACAGCACGCGCAGCCGGTCGCGGATGGTAATGCCGGGCGTGATGATCAGGAAGGTGTTGGAGAAGCGGGCGTCCTGCGGGTTGGCGCGCTTGTTGAGCGTATGCCAGGCAATGAGCATGGCCATGACTACGGTCTTGCCGGACCCGGTTGCCATCTTGAACGCCGTACGCAGTAGTCCGGGGTTCGATGTGTCGTTCCCCTCGCGTATCGCGTTCTCTATCCATTGCATCCCCGTACTTCTTTGCCACCTCGGCAATGTAGATGGCGGTTTCAAGGGCTTCGTTCTGGCAGAAGAATAGTTTCTTCTCGCGGTTGGGATCGGTCCAGTAGGCAATCAAACGTGCAGTAGTCGGCGTCACACCAACGTAGCCGCCCTTGCGCCACAGTGCAACGCGGCGGCGGATGTCGTTGACAAGCTTGTTCTCTTCGATGCGGTCCTGTGTCCACTCCGTGTTGAACTGAAGTTGTTTGGACCCCTTCTTCTTTGGCTTTGCGATGGGGACGAAGTACGAACTGGTCCGGCGGCCGTCGACGATCTCGTCAGTGATGCCCTCGTCGCTAAACCTGAAATGGCGCGGCGGCTCGTCGAAAGGCGAGTTGATGATTGGGTTCTCGATGACAACTTTGCTCATACTGGAACGTCCTGGATCGCATAAAGCTCTCCCCAAAAAAACATCTTTAAATATTTATACCCACAGGCCTGTACGGCATAAGCTCACAAAACTCCACATATCTATTTACCTAAAAAAAGCAGAGCTGGCAGAGGGACTTGAACCCCCGACCTGCTGATTACAAATCAGCTGCTCTACCAACTGAGCTATGCCAGCACTATTTCAGGTCAACTATCCGCAAAAAATCTGATTTTAATTATAAACACGCAAGTTTAATATAATTATAACTTAGTGTCAACAACTTTCTCAAAGATTTTCAATCTGTCTTCCCTTTCCTCCACCACCTTGTACCTTCTTTTTTATCTTCCACTATAATACCCATTTCAAGCAGCTTTTTTCTGATAGCATCCGCCTCGACCCAGTTTCTTTCGGAGCGGAAAACAGTACGTTTTTCAATGAGCTCTTCGATGGCTTTATCATCCAAGTTATTTTCTTTGCGCAAAACATCACGCTTGAGATTAAGACCTTCGATCGACCCTGGATCAATGTCTCGTACAATTACCGGAATTATTCCGAATATCCCGTTCAGGACGTGCAACAATTCCTGACCTTTCCACACTGTCGCGATATCGTCGTCAGAATAGCTGCGCTCCATGACAGCATTCATTTCATCGATCAAGGTAAAGACAGCGCCAACCGCCTGCGGTGTATTGAAATCATTATTCATTGCCTCCACAACACTGTTTTTGCATTCTAAAACATGGCCGCTTATGCTGTCTTTATATTTAGATTCAAAACCGTGATCTACACTATTATTAATGAGCGATTCCGCATTCTGCATTACGCGGTAAATACGCTCAACGGCAGATTCCGCGCTTTTAATAAGCTTTTCCTCGAACGTCACCTGTTTTCTGTAGTGACTTTGAAGAAAGAACAGGCGTATCGCTTCTGCTTTGTATTTTTTTGTCAGTTCATGCACAAGCATGACGTTCCCCTCCGATTTTGCCATTTTCCGGTCTTTCATATTGACGAATTCGTTGTGCATCCAGTATCGAGCAAATTTGGCATTTTCTCCGCAGCGCGCCTGGGCATACTCGTTTTCGTGATGCGGGAATATGAGGTCGATCCCTCCTGCATGGATATCAAATTCTTTTCCAAGCTCTTTTATCGACATGGCGACACATTCGGTATGCCATCCCGGCCTGCCCGGACCCCAGGGGCTTTTCCAGCTCGGTTCTCCCGGTTTTGCAGGCTTCCATAAAGAGAAATCACGGGGGTCTTTTTTTAGCTGTTGGACGTCTTCCGACACCCGCTCTCCGATTTCCATATGGTGAAGGTCCTTGCCGGAGAGAGTCCCGTATTGATGATCTTTTGCGGATTCAAAGAATACATTTCCTCCTGCTACATACGCATAACCGTTGTCGATCAGCTTTTTTATGAGCGCGACCATCGGGTTTATATATTCCGAAGCCTTCGGGATGGCATCCGGAGGAAGAACTCCCAGAGCTTTGCAGTCGTTCCGGAAATGTTCTATGTACCGTTTTGCAATTTCATCCGTAGAGGTGTTCTCTTCCAGTGCACGGGCAATGATCTTGTCATCCACGTCTGTAATATTCTGAACGAAATTCACTGCATAACCCCGGTATTGAAAGTATCTTCTGATAACATCAAAAAATATGAGCGGCCGTGCATTTCCGATATGGATGAAACTGTACACGGTCGGACCGCAGGCATAAATACTGACCTTATTCGGAGTAACGGGATCAAATTTTTCTTTTCTGCGATTGATCGTGTTATAGATTACAATGTCTTCCGAAAATTTTTCCGCCATGATACTATCCGGATAAAAAGATCGATTATAACTGTATGATTGAAAAATCTATATATCGTTATTATTTGATTACAGAAGACAGCAAACGGATACTTTGTTCCAGACCGAGGATTTCGAGGACTTTCGCTAATTCGGGCCCGTGTACTTTTCCGGTGAGTGCAACGCGAACGGGCATCCAGAGATCACTCCCCTTGATACCGGATTCTTTTTGTATCGATTTCATAATTTCCTGAAAATTCTCTACAGTGAGACTGTGTAATTCAGAAAAATTTTTCAGTAGCTGTTTGAGTACGTGCCGGGATGATTCTTTACGTATTATTTCCAACTCTTTTTCACCGTCAATGCTAAATTCTTTTGTAAAGAAAATCGACGCATACAAAGGAAAATCTTTGAGAGTCTCGACATTGTTCTTCACGGATTCAATGATCTTTGAACGACGTTCATTGCAGTTTTCAATCATCTGTGCTTGCTCGAGATACGGCGTCGCAAGAACAAGGCGTTGTTCGGGAGTCAAAGACCTGATATATACGCCGTTGAGCCAGTCGAGTTTTACCTGATCGAATGAAGCGGGACTGCGTGAGATTCGTTCAAAGCTGAATTCACCGATGAGCCTGTCTATCGACAGTATCTCGTCACCCGTTTCGGAAGACCAGCTCAAAAGGCTTAGAAAGTTTATAAGAGCATGCGGTAAATATCCGTCATTCTTGAATTCTTCGACAGAGGTATGGCCATGCCGTTTGGACAGCCTGACCCCGTCCATTCCGGTAATCATCGGAATATGCGCAAATTGAGGAAGGTCAATTCCTAACGCATTATAGATCATGATCTGTTTCGGGGTGTTCGGAACATGATCGTTCCCTCTGATAACATGGGTTATTTTCATTAACACATCGTCAACAACCACGGCGAAATTATAGGGCGACGTTCCTTCTTCACGCTGAATGACAAAATCGGAAATCGTTTCCGGAGAAAATGTGATATCCCCCTGAACAAGATCATGAACGGTGATGCTGTCTTCAGGGACGCGGAACCTGACCACCGGATTTATCTTATTGTCCCGCAAACGGCTTTTTTCAGCTTCGGTAATATTCCTGCATTTTCCGTTATAACCCAGCGGGCGTTTTGCGGCAAGCGCACGTTTCCTCTGCGAGTCAAGCTCTTCTTTCGAGCAAAAACAGTGGTACGCCTGTCCATATTCTACGAGCTTTTCAACATAATCGTTGTAATACTCCAATCGTTCCGATTGCCGGTAGGGTCCATAGCTGCCCCCCTTTACCGGACCCTCGTCCTCTTCGATACCAAGCCAGTTCAACTGTTCGATTATTCCTGCTTCAGAATCCCGTGTTGCACGCTGCACGTCTGTATCTTCGATCCTGAGGACAAAAGTACCCCCGAAATGCCGGGCACACAACCAGTTCAATATGGCAGTACGCGCATTCCCAACGTGCAGCCGGCCGGTAGGACTCGGTGCAAACCGAACCCGTACATTGTCTTCCATTTACCAATCCCGTTATCGATGCACTATTGTAAAGTTACCTTGTTTTTTTTTTGAGAAGATAATAACGGACAACAACTGAGATGATAACGACCCCGATAACAGTAAAAACTATTTGATTATAACGCCGGATATAGTCTGTTACGGTCTGCCAATTGTCACCGATCGCATAACCGGCGTATACGAGAATAAAATTCCATAGTGCGCAGCTCAATAATGATAACAGAAGTACCCGTTTCATTCTCAGATTCGCCATTCCTGCAAAAAGAGCAATAACAGAGCGTGCTCCCGAAAGAAACCGGTTGGCAGCTATGACGGCATATCCGTATTTCTCAAACCAGGCCTCGACCCGCTCAAAGTCATCCGAGGTAAATAACTTCCATTTCTTTGTTTCGACTATTTTATGCCCAAATATCCATCCGAGCAGATACAGCGTCATAAAACCGGCTAAACTTCCGACGGTTGTTATGACAAAAACGGGAGCAAACCCAATGAGTCCGGTACCCGCGAGATATGCGCCGAAAATAACGACCGTATCTCCGGGAACGGGCGGTATGATGTTTTCAGCATACGAACTCATACACAGCAGTATGTAGACCCAGACCGTATCGGCTTCTCGTATAAAATCGAATAGTCCTTCCATACTTCTTTATTCGGAACCGCTCCCCTGTTTCTCAATCAGCGCTACTGCCTCGGCGGTTACACCCTCTCCTTCTCCTTCAAAACCCAATCCTTCGGATGTAGTGGCTTTGACTGATACGGACGTTGTTTCCAGGTGCAGTATTTTTGCCAGATTTTCCTTCATCAAAGGAATATATTCTGCGATCTTCGGTTTTTGAAGTGTTATAGTACAGTCGATATTCCTTATGTTGAAATAATGGGCAGATATCAAATTGTACACTTCTTTTAACAGCGTCATACTCGATATATCTTTGTAATTATCATCAGTATCCGGGAATAGTGTCCCGATATCTCCGAGAGAAGCCGCTCCAAGCAGGGCATCCATAACGGCATGGGTAAGAACGTCGGCATCAGAATGGCCCCCAAGTCCTTTTTCGAACGGTATTTTCACTCCGCCGAGAACAAAGGGACGCCCTTCAAAAAATTTATGAATATCTTTTCCAAATCCGATACGCATCATTCCGGACAGCGCTCCCGACTTTTCAGGATTTCTTCCATAACTGCCAGGTCATGAGGATAGGTGACCTTTATATTCGCTCTATCGCCTTCGACAATATGAACAGCGCCTTCATAGGTGTGGTACAGAAATGCATCGTCATGTGCGGGAGTACCGTCTATCCTGCTTTTCTCATGCGCACTCAGAATTGCCTCTTTTTTAAAGACTTGCGGTGTCTGTGCACGCCAGAGGACAGACCTGTCCAGATATTCAGTAATGACAGTATCCCTGCCGATAAATGTGCTGTCGGTAGCCGTCGTTGCGGCAACGGCTGCCCCGCTGGTAAAAGCCTGCATGCATACTCTATCTATGAGTTCCGATGTCACTCCGGACCTGACACCATCGTGAATTGCAACCCACTCGATGTTGTGTTCAAGCGAATTCAATCCATTATACACGGATTCCTGCCGGGTAGAACCTCCTAAGACGAATCGAAGTGATTTAAAGAAACTATAGTTCACCAGCAAATCGGATTGCATGGCACGGATATCCTCTTCACCCGCTACGATAACAATAGTTTCTTTACATACAGATTCTGTAAATGCCCAGAGTGTCCACGCTATTAAACTATGACCGCAGATTTTTTTGAACTGCTTTTTTTCCCGGGTTTGGAACCGTTGTCCTTTACCCGCCGCTACAATAAGCGCGGCACTATCCATTTTTTTAAAGTGAGGCATGTAAATGTGGATGGATATAACTGCAGGAACACACTGTGTACAACTACATGATCATCATTACATCACCGTAACTGTAAAACCTGTATTCATCCTTAATAGCTTTCCGGTATGCTTTAAAAATCAGATCTCTCGATGCAAAAGCCGATACCAGCATCAATAATGTTGAGCAGGGGAGATGAAAGTTCGTAATCAGCTTATCTACGACTTTAAATTCATACGGCGGAAAAATAAACTTGTCTGTCCAACCGGAATAAGGTTTCACGAAATGGTCTGACGTTATTGCGGATTCCACAGACCGGACAGAAGTTGTTCCAACACAGATGACCGCGTTTCCGTTACGTTTCGTTTCATTTATTTTTTCAGCTGCCTCTTCATTGATTTCAAAAAACTCTGAATCCATGCGGTGGCGGGTCAGATCCTCAACCTCAACAGGCCGGAAAGAGCCCAGACCAACATGCAGCACTACGGGTACGATCTTTACACCCTTGGCTTCAATAGAATCGAGAAGGTCTCGTGTAAAATGTAACCCGGCAGTCGGCGCGGCGACAGCTCCGCGGGATTTTGCATAAACGGTTTGATATTTTTCTTTATCGTTCGGTTCCGAATCCCTGGTTATATACGGGGGTAACGGCGATTTGCCTATTTTATCAATAACCTCGAAAAAATCTCCCGGATAATCAAATCGGACAACTCTGCCTCCGGACACTGTATTATCCAGAACGTCACACGTGATATTCTCGTCGACGATCAGCCGGTTCCCAATCCGGACCTTTCGCGCCGGTTGCACTAAAACTTCCCATAGATTGTTTTCAAGTTCACGCAATAGAAATATCTCTACTTTCGCTTCAGTTTTTTCTTTAATTCCAATAAGTTGTGCGGGGAAGACCTTTGTCTCATTTATGACCAGACAATCACCTTTATTTAAAAAATTTATAACATCCTTGAAGCCCTTATGTTCGATCTTTCCATCCTGCCGGTTTATAACCATTAATTGTGAACTGTCCCGGTGTTCATTCGGGTACTGTGCAACCAAATGTTCTGGAACCGGATATTTAAAATCAGATAATTTCATTAACTGCTCCTGTGGTTCATCCAAGAAAAAAGCATGGGATATTCATCGTGTCGCATTTCAAAGTTCATTCTACAAGCAGGTCATACTACAAGCCGTAAAAAGTTAATTTTGAAACATACTGAACTGATCTTTCGTAGGTTTAATCTGCAAGTGCGCATACGCTTTTTCAGTTGCTTTCCTTCCCGCTTTGCTTCTATTAATAAAGCCGGCTTTCAGCAGATACGGTTCGGTCATTTCTTCGAGTGTGTTGGTCTCCTCATTGAGGGTTGCCGCAATCGCATCGATCCCCACCGGTCCACCATGAAAATTTTCTATAACGACCAGTAGATATTTTCTGTCGAGCACTTCGAGCCCCATCTCGTCAACACCTTCCAAATCAATTGCCTTAATCGCTATCTCACGGTATATCCTGCCATCTCCCTTCACCTGACAATAGTCCCGGACTCTCCGCAGTACGCGGTTTGCAATTCTGGGTGTTCCCCGGGACCGTTTGGCAATTTCATACAGGGCTTCTTCATCGATAGCAGTTTTCAGCTTTTCCGCTGAGCCTCTTACTATTTCTTTAATATTATCTATGGGGTAAAAATCAATATGATACTGAAGTCCAAACCTGTTCCTCAAGGGCGCAGAAAGAAGCCCGGCGCGGGTCGTCGCACCGACTAACGTGAATTTTTGCAGTGGGATATTAATTGTTTTAGCGAACGCGCCTTTGTCCACAACAAAATCCACTCTAAAATCTTCCATAGCCGGGTATACAAATTCTTCCACAGGGGTACCGAGACGGTGAATTTCATCTATGAAAAGGACATCGCCCTCCTTCAAACCTGTTAAAATACCAACCAGATCACCTGCGCGTGTCAGCGCCGGACCTGAAGTCGAGACCAATTTGGTCTTCATTTCCTGTGCCACAATGTGAGCCAGGGTCGTTTTCCCGAGACCCGGCGGACCATGGAGCAAAACATGCTCGAGCTGCTCTTCCCGCTGCTGAACAGCTTGCAAGGAAATTTTCAGTTTATTTATCGTCTCAATCTGGCCGATATAATCGCGAAGATTTTTCGGTCTGAGAGCATGGTTATCAATATCCTCATTATCTGAAAATGACTGGCTGCCAATCAGACGTTCTCTGCTCACGCATTCTCCATTGAAGCATTGTGTTTAAATATTGACTGTAGTAACGATTCAACAGAGTCAATTGATTTATTTCCCGTACGGGCTTTGCCGATTAAGTTTTCGGCTTCAACCCGGCGATATCCGAGCTGTCCGATCAATACTTCCAGAGCTTCATCTTCAAATCCGGAGAAATCAGGTGAAACCGTTTTACTGTCTTGAGCGGCAACTGCAAATTTTGATACTTTGCCTCTTAATTCAGCCAGGATCTTATCCCCCATCCGGCCGCCGATCCCTGAAAGCTTTTTTAATGTTACGACATCGCCTGATTCAATAGCATACGCTATTTCTGAAATGGGTATTGATATAGCTTGCAGAACTTTACGCTCTCCCAAACCCTTTACCGTCGTAAATATATCAAAAAATTCCCTGTCCGATTCCGCCAGAAACCCGATAAGTTTTGGAAAGAGATTGCCGATCCCAACACCGCCTTCAATGTAATACCGGGTGAAAAGCATGACGGCATCTCCCGCCGAATGTGTTGCGGATAGTGTGTCGATCTGTACCGGCGGCATACTTACTTCGTAATAAATTCCGGAATTTTCGATCGTTACATCAATGCCGGTAATACGGTCAATCGTACCATAGATCTTAGTAATCATTTTACTCTATTGTGTAGTAGTATTCACACCAGACCTGGTTATAATCAAAACTCCATGCAGACAAAGATGTCGAATTACGGTTTGCATTCTGCACGGAATCACATACGGTCTAAAACGTTTGCATGGCACAGGGCGACAGCGATCGCATCGGAAACATCCGACTGTGTTGGCATTTTTTCAAGATTGAGCACATTGTTAACCATGAGCCGCATTTGTTCTTTCGTTGCGTGTCCGTTTCCCGTAAGCGATTTTTTGATCCTGTTGGCGCCATATGAGATAATGCCTATGTTCTGGTGTCCTGCAGCCAGGAGCACAACACCTCTGGCATGCCCCATAATGATCGAGGTACGAGGATGCTTATAATGCGAGTACAACTCCTCAATGGCAATAACTTCCGGTCTTACTTCCCCCAAGAGTTCGACAAAATTGTCATACAACACAGCAAGGCGCCGGGGCAGCCGGTCAGTTTTTTTAGTGCGAATTACACCGGCTTCAATAAGCCCGAAACCTGATTTTTCTCTTCCGACACAACCGTACCCGGTAATTTCCAAACCGGGGTCGACCCCGAGGATGCGCACGGTTCGCTCCTTTTAAGTATCCGCCTATATCTGACTTGGTTCAATATCAAAATTTGAATATACGTTTTGAACATCGTCAAGATCTTCAATCGCATCCATTAATTTCAAAACAGTTTCGGCGTTTTTCCCTTCAACCTTAACTAAAGTCTGCGGAACCAAAGCGATTTCGGCATTTGCTATCGGAATATTTTTTTCCTGCAAAGCATGCCGGACCGACTCAAAATCCGTCTGAGCAGTGAAGATCTCGAATGAACCGTCATCTTCCACCATATCATCAGCGCCTGCGTCCAGCGCTATTTCCATAAGAGCATCTTCACCATCTTTGAATTCTTCTATAAATATTTGACCTTTCTTATCAAACAAATATGAGACAGCGCCCGATTCGGCCAAGCTGCCGTTATGTTTACCGAGAACGTATCTGATTTCCGAAACGCTTCTGTTTTTATTATCTGTTAAAACATCGATAAGGATAGCGACTCCTCCCGGACCGTATCCCTCATAAGTACCTTCTTCGTAGGTTACTCCCGGCAGCTCTCCCGTCCCTTTCTTTATCGCCCGTTCAATATTCGAAAGCGGCATGTTAAGCGATTTTGCCGTTATAATTGCCTGTCTCAACCGGGGATTTGCGCTTTCATCACCTCCGCTAAAACGTGCAGCGGTTGTGATTTCCTTGATCAACTTCGTGAATACTTTACCCCGCTTATCGTCCAACTTCGATTTTTTATGTTTTATACTCGACCACTTTGAATGACCTGACATAAATACGGTACTCCTGCAAAGAATGATTCAATAACCTTACGTACAATTACTGATGTATCCTCAAAGGATCGCTTTAAAGCCGCATAATCAAAACAAATAGGAAAGGGTAAAAATATTTAAACCTTAAAATTTAACACATAAATTCTCTTTTTCCAAAAGAAAAAAAGCCCGGGCTAATGAGAACTTTACTTCGATGAGTTGAGTCTGAAGGATGATTTTAAATTATTTGCTACATTCGAATGAACAAATACACATGCGGAATTTCGTGGACCTACTTTTTTTCAATTAGAATTTATTTAACTTTTATAACTTTATTTCGGCCTTTTTTCTTCGCAATATACACTCCGGTATCGGCTTTTTCTACGAGATCAGCGGCTTTTTTCATAGTGTTTTTATCAAAACAGGCCACTCCGGCGCTGATACTTATTTCACCTTTTTCTATCTTATCGCTCAACCGGGAATTATTTACGGAATGTCTTACTCTTTCAGCAACCCTTGCTGCGGCATCGAGAGAAGTATTGGGCAAAACAACCGCACATTCCTCACCTCCGTATCGAGCGGCAAAGTCACCCTGTCTGATAGACTCTTTCAGGATAACTCCGATTCTTTCGAGAACACTGTCTCCTACCTGATGCCCATACGTATCGTTGATTTTCTTAAAGAAATCAATATCTGACATTATACAACTTAATAACATATCATGCCTGTAAGCATTGGAAAATTCTTTGCTTATCAGTTCATGGAAAAACCGATGATTGTATAATTTTGTAAGACCGTCGGTATTCACTTCTTCCTCAAGCGATTTATTTGCTTTTTGAAGCGCTTTTGTGAGCTTATCGGCACGTTTCTTCTCAAGGATCAATTCGCGGGTCAATTGTTCATAATCGAGATTAATCAGGGATAACTCGACATTGGCATTTTGGAGTATATTCGTATAGTCCTGGGGTGCATCGATCGCGACATCAAATTCTTTTGCTATATTTATAGCATCACGGGAGACATGTTCCATAATCTCATCAACCTCATCTCCGGCAATATTTAAAACTGTTTTATATTCAGATTTCAATTTCTGGAGGTGCTGTCCCTTTTCCTGATCAAATAGTACATACGAGGCAATATCGGAAAGGTAAACGATATTTGTCAGGAGCTTGAGATTCGCATTGCTTTTCGGCATATCACCTGGATTATGATGGTAGAGGATAACTTTACTGAGCAGCGCCGGCATTTTCCAATGAGAGAACAGTTCAAATCCCAATTTTGCATGATCGATTCCCAAAGAGTCCCGTTCTTTTGCACAGATGTCACCCCCCGAATTGTAATGCAGTTTCAGAATATTCCCATACCGTTCAGGAAAAAATCTGGCAAGAAGAAGGCTACCGATATTCTGGGTAAGTCCTCCTATAAACGCCTCTTCATCTATAGTCAGTCCCATTTTCTGAGCGGTAAATTTACAAGCTATACCCGATGCCAAAGAACGCTGCCAGAAATCGCGATAGTCGAAACCGCTGCCGTCCGAACCGCTAAACGTATCCATAACGTTGAGACCGAGTGTGAGTGTCCTGATAGCCTTCATTCCAAGGAGCGCCACCGCCTGCGATATCGAAGTGATCTTATGTGCAAAACCGTAAAAAGGTGAATTGACAATCTTCAACACCCGTACGGTCAATGCAGGATCAAAAGTTATTAATTTTGCTAAATCAGCGGCAGACGATTCTTCGCTCGAAGCGAGTTTTATGATCTTTATCGCCACCGGTGACATTGTCGGTAAATCTTCACCTTCATGAATCTTTTGGAGAAAGTCTTTATTCTGATCCTTATCCGGGTCCTCCGGGGTAACTGTCCGTGTTACGGCAGGAAGTACAATTTCCATTTTATTGTCTTTCCGAATACTGAATGAGCCGCCTTCCAATTCAAAATACCTTTCAGCCAACAGGAGATCGATCCCCTGATTGGATAACGTGAAATCCGAGGTGGACCGCTTCGGGCTTATACGTATTATTACTTTCGATTTATCAAAGGTAACATTAATGAAGATATGAATAACCGCTTGCTCGCGGTATAGTAGGTCGACACACCACAGAAGCCATTTTTGAAAAAGGACTTTATTGAGCCATGGTTTCGGGCTATCTTGCGGATATCTTGTCTCAATGACGGTTTTCTTATTTTTGTATGCTTTTTGAAGTTCCGTGTTGAGTGCGGTTAAAAATTTTGAAATATCTACCCGGTCGCGAAGCAGAAAAAATGCATCCCGCTCGAGATTTTGCAACTGCAAAATACTATCAATCTTATTCTCGGCAGCATTGATCTTATGCATATGTGATCCAATGAGAGCTTCAGGTTGCGATTCCTGTTTCACGACCGCACTGAGCGCTTTGGTACCGTTACTACGAACGGTATTGAACAGCTTCTTAAGCTCGCCGGATAGTTTTTTATTGAAACTGCTATCTGGTTTAGTTGAATTGGTCAGAATCATGAAGGGATATGTTGATAGGTTTACGGCTCATCTGCAGTGAGAGCCTTATACACTATTGATACACATAATTTCCCGGCAGGAACATACGACTCAAACCATACTCATGTACACATTGAATCTCCGCCGGTTTACATTTTTAGTTTATCGAATATCTCAGTATGTTCCGGAAAACGGCCTGCCGCTTTTTTCGAAAAAAGCAATTTACCGTCGGCAACAACTTCAAACCTTCCGCCGCCGGATTTTATGTAGTCAACGGTAAGCCCGAATTTTTTCTTGAGTTCTGCTCCCAAACTGGAAGCCTGAGGCCAATAATTTCATTGAACGCAGTATTCGATCGATACTTTCAAGTTTTTCTCCCGGTGTTAATCAAAAATGCTTGAATAATACCGAAATTAAGAAATTTTCAGCAAAAAATCAAGGTATCTTTGCAGGGTCGCACTGCGGCCGTTGATCAATTTTTTACTGCTTCAGATATGGAAAGATACGTGTAAGGAGCGTATCAGATGATCTCTTTGAAGGTTAAAGTGAAGGAATTTAAATAGAGTGCGGTCGTACTTTCAAATCCGGAATCTGTCCCGGCAAAAATCCATACCGACCCGTTCCCGTCCGAGGTAATTTCAAGAGAGTTTGCAAAATTATCAAGAGTTTTCAGCACATACGATACATTTTCACATTGGTTGTCATTTCCAAAATGACCGAGTACGGCGCCGTTTTTACCCCCCGTGCTTTGATTCCCTTTATCTATATTCATTTCGTAAAACTCTTCCGCAGATGCAACTGAAACGGGTTCTTCAACCGATACACCCGCTTTAACATACACGCTGGTTCCGGACGCTCCTCCGACACCGAAACATTCCGATGACGCATTCGTTGCAAATTCAATCTCCGCCGTCAGCATATATACCGATCCCGGTATTAACCCGTCGATCCTTTTTTTGGTATACATGAACAGGTCGTCGCTGTGGTTGTTGCCTGATATGAGCAGTGCTGGAATGGTGTTTCCGAGGTTATCGGGCAAGAACGTATTTTCACTTGCCAGTTCATAAAATTCTTCTTCACCGACCGGGTAATCGGAAAATCCTACGGCCCAGTTTTCCGATGATTCGAATGCAAAAGCGAACTCAAGAATCTGAGCGGCGCTATTTTCTTCGCTGCATGAGACCGGAAGACCGAAAATCACTATTGTCGCAATAGATTTAAAGACTTTTTGAAATAACATTTCCGAATATCATAATCCTTCTGTAAATCCTGGAAATACAATGCCGAGTCCGGTGAAATTATTACTCAAAATCCGTTTCACCGAGTTCTGCTTTCAGATTCGATTCCGCCGTAAGAGAATCATACTGCAACTCAAGCAGGCTATACCGGGCAGTCGTTAACGAGACTTGTGCATCTATTGTTTCATACAGTGTTCCCGATCCGACACGGTACCGCTCGTTAGCAAGCCGCAGGTCTTCCTCGGCGGCGGCGACCATACTTCTGTTTATCACGATTTTTTCTTCATATGCCAGAAGCTGCCGGTTCAGATTAGTAACATTCGACTCAGCGTTACGCGTCGCCAATTTCAGATTTTCCTCATGGATCAGGTATGAGTTTTCTGCTTGTTTTATATTTGCACGTGTCTGAAATCCATCAAACAAATTGTAATTTAAAGAGATGCCTCCATTCAGGGTGAAATTTCTCGAAAAATCGTTGTACAGGAGATCAAGCTGAGAATTAGAACGACTATATCCCAGATTATAGCTAAGTGAGGGATACCGGTCGGCTTTGGCAATTTTGATCCCAATATCCGAATTTAAAAGCAGTTCTTCCTGCTGTTTTATTGCGGTATTATTCCTAAGCGCCAGCTTTAGCAACTCTTCATTGGAACGGCGAAAACTGATTGCAAGCGGAATATTCGTTTCAATCTCCAAAGGGGCTTCTATATCTCTTCCCATGGCAAGATTGAGGTTGTTTTTAGCCTGTTGTATCAGAAGGTCATGGTCGATGAGAGCGATCTTGCTCTGATCAAGATTTACTTGTGACCTGAATACATCGATCTGTGCAACAGTACCGATCTCATATTTTATCTGAGATTGATTCAATTGTTCTTCGGCAAGCTGAACGGATTCTACTCTGACTTCCCGCTGTGCAATTACTTTCGCCATTTCATAATAATTCGATTTTACACCGGCAATCACCGTAATCTTTGCCGCATCTTCATTTCTGAGAGAAGCACGAACGCTCGATTCCGCCTGTTGAATATTCCTCATCATTTTACCGTGGTCCCAGAGCGTTTGGCCAAAATTAATTCTCATATTGTAATCTGTAACTGTGTTTGAGGGCGACACTTGAACGGTAGCGCCGTAAATTACATCACCCGTCGTCGGGTCACTACCGATAGGGCCGTAGCCGGTCCTTGTCGACGGAGCACGATGAAATCTGCTTGGGCCGCCGCTAAGACTTATGCTCGGGAGGATGTTATTGAATGAAGCAAGTTTCTGTGCTCTTGACGAATTCAATTCATACCCTGCATTGACGATCTGCGGATTGTTTTCAAGCGCTATATTCACACATTCATTAAGCGTTAAAACCTGCTGGGCGCCTGCACTCCCGTAGACGACGCCAAGACTTAGGATGAGTAAAATGTTCCGTCTCATTACACCTCCTGAAAGAAGAAAATAGACCCTCAAAAATTTAGTTTGATGACAGTCAATTTAATTTCGGTTCGAATTTGACCTTATTGCTCTGGTACTTCTATTTCCGCTGTACAGTAATTACAATTGAAATGAAAAAATATTCATGAAGTGACACCATTGGCAAGAGCTTCGGCGGCACGTTCCTGCTCACGGTATTGCAGTTGATATAATTTATGATACAGCCCTCGATTTTGGAGAAGCTCACGATGGGAACCCTCTTCACGGATCTTTCCTTTATGAATGACAATAATTCTATCCACATTTTTAATTGTTGAGAGACGGTGAGCTACAACGATCGACGTTCTGTTCAGCATAAGCCGGTTAAGCGCTTTCTGAATCAGAATTTCCGTTTCGGTATCGATATTCGAGGTTGCCTCATCCAGGACCAGTACTTTCGGATCATACATGAGAGCCCTCGCAAAGGATATCAATTGCTTTTGACCTGTCGAAAAATTGCTTCCGCGTTCCCGGACTTCTTCATCATATCCTTTTTCAAGTTTCGATATGAATTGATGTGCATGAACATCCCGGGCGGCGCTGATAATTTCGGTCTCTGTAAAATCAGTGTTTCCCAGTGTAATGTTTTCCCTGACCGTTCCGGAAAACAAAAAGACATCCTGCAAGACAACACCGATGTTTCTGCGAAGTGATTTCATCGTTACATCTTCAATGTTATTGCTATCGACCGAAATTACTCCTTTTTGAAGAGTGTAAAACCTGCTCAGAAGGTTTATTATAGTTGATTTTCCTGCACCGGTAGCCCCTACTATCGCAACTTTTTCTCCCTGTTTCACCGAAAACGAGACATCCCTGAGCACCCAGTCATCTTCTTTGTATGCGAACCACACATTCTTAAATTCGATATTTCCTTTCAGGTCTGACAAATCTGCGGCGTATTCACTCTCCGGTATTTCTTCCGATGTATCAAGCAGCGCAAAGACCCGTTCAGAGGATGCCATCGCAGATTGCAGAACGTTATATTTCTCACTCAGGTCCTGAATCGGACGGTAAAATCTCTGGGCAGCCAGAATGAATGCAACAAGCTGTCCGTACGTCAGTTCCTCGGTAAGAATGAATCCCCCGCCATACCAGATTATCAATGCTATGGCGACCGCACTTAACACCTCAACCGTAGGGAAAAATACGGAAAAATAGAAAATCGTTTTCATGTAAGCTTTCAGGTGGTCTGCGTTTATCCGCTCAAATTGTTGATAATTTTTATTCTCCCTGTTAAACAGTTGTACGATTTTCATTCCCGTGATGTTTTCCTGAAGAAAAGAGTTGATCCTGGCTATGAGCACACGAATTATACGAAAACTCTCCCGGACTTTTTTCTTGAACAAAAATGCAGTTACGAATAATAGTGGCATGACCGATAATGTTATGAGTGCGAGTCTCACATCATAATACAGCATCAATGAAACAAGTCCCATGAGCAAAAGAATATCACCGAGAATTGTTACCACGCCAGAAGTGAACATATCATTTAAGGAATCTATATCGGTCGTCAACCGTGTGACAAGCCTTCCTATCGGATTCTTGTTGAAAAACGACAGCTGCATTCCCTGCAGGTGGCTGAATACCTGTTTCCGCATGTCATACATAATGTATTGACCTGTCATTTGCATGATGTAAAAATGCAAATACTCGAAAACAAAATTGATCCCCGAAAGCGCCACAAAAAGCGCAGTGATCAAGACTAGTCCTGAGTAATTGCCTGCCAGAATATAATGGTCTATCGCATACTGTGTTATCAAGGGCTGAGTCAATGCAAAGAGAGAGGTTACAAGCAGAAGTCCCGCGGCAAGCAGCACTTTTCTCTTATATGGTTTTAAATACTGCAGCAGCCGGCGCATTAATCTTCCGTCATAACTTTTGCCCAGCTGTTCTTCTTCGGTATGCGTATGTTCTTGCGTAGACATGATCAATGAAAATTATAATTCTTTTCTAACGTTATGAAATTACGATTCCTTGACGGAGCGTACACTATTGCAGTATCATTACTTTACTCCGGCAGATCTATAATTACACATGAAAATTTGAAGCAGGAACGAAAATTATCCCAAAATAATTGATAGAGACCTCTACTTCACTGCTCTGGATGATCCACTTCATTGCACTCCCATAATGAACTGCGTTGAATGAATTTGTCATTGCGAGAGAGGCACCGGTGGGAGCACGCATGGCAATCACTGATTTGCAGCAGGTACGTAACGAAGGAATATGATATGTTGTTATTATATTTAAAGTATACTAAACTACAACATAGTAATCCACGCAATTCGGCAATTTAATGTTCCGGTACGTTAAATTCAAACAGCTGCCGATACAGTATAACCCTATAAAAAACTAAAAAAATAGCCTTGACTTTTTCTTGATTTTGCGTTATTTTACATGCGTTGCATAAAAGAGTGTTACAATATTTCCTTAGTGTGAGTTCCCTCCCATGAAAAAACTGGTGTATTCGGTTTTTCTGAGCGTCATGCTCCTTTCTTCTTTCTCGTCATACAGCATCGCCGCCGATATTCTTGAATATTTCAGGATCGGTTTTGTTCCGATTGAAGACAAAATTTCACTCAAATGGAAAAGCATTGACGAATCGAGTGTCAGCGGATATATCCTAGAAAGAAGTATCGACAATATAAATTTTAGCCAGCTTGCAACGATTCAACCTCAGGGAAATAACTTTGAATATCTATACATTGACGGAAATATATTCAAGTCATCAACGCGCCTGTTCTTTTACAAAGTGCGTATTCAGCTTCATGACGGAACATTCAAGGAATCGGAAATTCTGTCACTTGCTCCCCGGATCTCAAGTACACGACAAACATGGGGAAGTATTAAAGCTATCTTCCAATAATATTTTGGCCAATCCAAAACCGTTGTAAATGACATTCATACAGAGGCCGGCTTCCGGTCTCTTTTCATTTGTCGACCGTTTTAGGCAATGTGAACTATGAAAGACTTCAAAATTGTCGCTCACCGGGGAGCGTCGGGTTTGACTCCGGAAAACACGATGGCATCATTTCAAAAAGCGCTTGAATTCGGTGTTGATGCAATCGAGCTCGATGTCCGGCAGACATCCGACGGAAAACTTATTGTACTGCATGATGATGACCTCAGCCGGACGACATCGCATGCCGGTCCGGCGGCGGGCATCACCTATTCGGAATTACGGAAACTGGATGCGGGATCCTGGTTTGGGCCGTCTTTTAAAAATGAATATATCCCACTCCTCTCCGAGGTAGTAACCCATGTAAAGAACAAAGCAGAAATTATTATTGAAGTAAAGGACGGGTCGCCGCTGTATCCGGATATCGAAAAGAATATCGTTGCCATGATACGTTCAACTGCCATGACCGAAACGGTAGTTGTATCATCGTCCCGCATCACTATCCTCAACAGTTTCAAGACTTTAGCTCCCGAATTGCGGCTCGCCAAGATCCTGACACCCCGGGAATACTGGCGCTCTCTCTTTCAGGCAGACTCGTACATAGTGAAACAAAGTCTTGATAAACACATCAAGGAAATCCACCCGCACTGGACATTCATAGATGCACAATTTGTTGACTGGGCACATTCGATGGGACTGCCCGTTTACCCCTGGACAGTGAATAAAGAGCGAAAAATACGCTCCCTGCTCGACCGGGGCGTCTCCGGCATCATTACAAATTACCCCGACCGTGCACAAAAGGTCAGAAAATCGGTGTGAGAACTTTACCTGCCAACAAAAATAACAAGTCTCAGTGTCATCTACCCTGGAGGATCAGCGCCGGGTAGTTACAACGTTGCAATTTAAACGCAGCTGGAGAGCAGGAACCACAGTGGTACATATAAATTTAGTACCGGTCGGCTACGATACTATCATTTTCAGAAAAGCGGCGAACATGAGGACGCCGAAGAGATGCTGTATACGTTTTGTGGATATCCTGGAATTCAGCCATGTACCGAGCGGCACACCGGAGATGGCGCCTGCCATAAGAGGGATACCTGCCGAGAGATAGACATATCCCAGCGCCCTTTCGGGAATGAGAGGGTCGTTCCATCCGTTGATCATGTATCCGGCCATTCCTGCAAGAGCGGTAAAAATGATTATCCCGCTCGATGTGCCGGGAATAATTCTGCCTGGAAACTTAAATACAAATAGCATGACCGGTATCGTAATAATCGCTCCCCCTATACCCACCATAACGGCAATTACCGCGGAAAAAAATCCGGTAATGAGAAGAGCGGGAATAGTAAATTCCGGGGTCCTGTCTTCGGGTACGTTTATAGTATGAAACATTTTAACTGCCGCACCGAGAATAACCAATCCGAAAAGGCGGAGCAGCAGACCGCTTGAAATATTTGCCGCCAGGAACGAACCGGTCAGGGCTCCTATAACACTCGACGCAGCAACTGGAAATACAAACCGCCACAGCACAAGACCGCGCTGATAATAGCGGAAAGTGCTAAAAAGTGCGACAAAACTCACAACAAAGAGATTTGTTCCAAAAAGAATATGGGATAAAACGGATGGGTTAATGCCAAAACGGGGATACATGACAACAAGGAAAGGGGTCATAATTATTGCTCCCCCGACACCGAGAAGAGAACCGAAAGAGCCGCCTAAAAAACAGATTGTAACGAGGAATATCACAGCGGGGAGAGATGGCAAAACTATTGGACCTTATGCCAGGATGTTCACATTATTACCGATCGCATTCGCTATTTTTACGGCATTTCTACCCAGATCCACAACCGAAGGCTGGGTAAATTTTTTGATGTTGTTGACGAATTCCCTGAACCCGACTTTACCGGAAAATTGAATACCGCGTACACCCGGTTCGCGATTCGGCGCTTGAGGCCGGACAGGTCGTGTCGGCTTTCCGTTCCCAATAAACGTAATAGGACGAAAACTTATTTTTTGCGATACGGGTGTTACTCGTGCTGAGATAGGCATGATACATTTACTCCATCATAATACTCCGTAATATACGCGATTAGCTCTTCTATGTCAAGCAAATTGCTGTACTACCGCCAATCTACTCATATATCGGAATCACAAATAATCTCTGCCGTAAAAATTTGTATTGTCGTCGAATCGTCTTTCCAGGCATCATCGGGAAGACCCGCTTTCCGGCAGGTATTGATAAGAAATGTTTCTTTATCCCATCTGTTTTCGGTTGCGACCTGCGGAAGAAGCAACCCCTGATAGGGCATACGCCGAATGAGAAGTCCGTGATCTTCGAAAACTATTTCCTGAATGTCATGTATAGTTGTGAGAGGAGACAATACGGATATTTCAATATTTACATTTTGCAATTCTTCCGCAGACACCGGTGGAAACCGGTAATCACGTGATGCCGCACTTTTTGCCATTTCTGCTACGGTAGTGTACAACGGCAGTTCCGATTCAATAAGCCCGATACATCCCCGCAAATCACGTTTGTTGCGTAATGTTACAAATACCCCGTTATGCACCGAAAGCGACTCCGTGATATCGGGATTTTCTTCAATTTGCCTGAGACCCAGCAATTCCGAGATCGCAATTCGTGCAATTTTTATCAGGTCTCTTTTTTCGTCTTCTGTGAACATAGCGCGTACGTATCAAACTTTTTTAATCCGTTTGACAGTTCTCGTAATTACATGCTCGGTCTGTCTCCTCATATGTTCTCGTCGACTTCATCTTCTTCAGATTCTCCGATGAGTTCATCGATCTCTTTTACAAGTCTGTTAATTTTGACAGGTTTCGCCATAAATATGCGTACTCCAAGATTGTAAAGGTCTTTCACTCTTATTTCGCTTAAGCTTCCGGATACCATTATAACGGGGATTTCATGTTGGTCGAATTGAACTTTTGCAAGAAACTCATACCCATTCATTTTCGGCATTTGATAATCCGTGATGATCAACTCGATTTCATCTCTGTATTCTTCAACTAATTTAAGAGCTTTAGCCGGATTATTTGCAAGAAGACAGTGATATTTTTTTTCCAATCTCTTGAGCAATAACAATCGCAAAGGTTTCGTATCATCAAGGATAAGGACTGTTTTTTTCTCTTTTAACGGATCAGCCATTTACTGAATATTATAAAGTCATGCCATTACAGTAGTATTCAAAGGTATAAAGCTTGTATTCGAAAAAAAAGCGAAAAAAGTTCAATCTGCCTTTTATATCGCTACATTAAAAAAATTATATTTTGCTTTCATTTAATTAAGATTATTATTATAATAAACTGAGATAGTAGCTTCTTGATTAAATTGAGCGATTACAAATAGCAGGAAAACCAATGGCCGAACCGCTGAACCAAAGTGAAATTGATGACCTGTTGGGCGGGGATGAAGATTTTGATGAACCGGATTCCGGGGAATTGCTGACAGATTTCAAAGATGACGCCGTCCCGCGAAGAAAGACCATGAATTTCAGTCCTCCGGAAGAGAAGCCCTACCGGTTTCGGTTCAAATACACTTCACCGATCTTAAAAAGCGACAATTATACATATAATCCCAGCGGTGAACCGGTTGCCGAATTTTCTTCAGGGATAATTGTCCGAAGTCTAAGTAATTATGCGCTCTTCAAGAAAGGCGCCAATGTATAAATTATACACATTTACCGTATTACTCTTACCTTATATACTGTAAACAATTACTGTTATCTGTACTAACATTTTCCTGAGCAGTCCTACCCCCGCATATTACAAAGAATTCTGCTTATAGACGAGTTCCTGCGCCCGGCCGGCCGCTTTTACTACTGCCTTAATGAGCGTAACGCGTATCTTCCCCTCTTCAAGCTCCATGAGTCCGTCAACCGTACACCCTGCAGGCGTGGTCACCTGATCTTTGAGGAGAGCCGGGTGTTCCTTTGTTTCCATGACCAGCTGAGCAGTACCCAGCATTGTCTGAGCAGCCAATAGCGTCGATATATTTCTGGGAATTCCCAGTTTTACGCCTGCTTCCGCGAGCGATTCGATAACAACATAGAGAAAAGCGGGGCCGCTTGCAGACAGACCGGTTACGCCGTCCATAAGATACTCATCAACAACCGCAGTTTCACCTACCGACTTAAAGATCGATTCGGCTATTTTCAAATGCTTATCTTTAGCATATTTTCCCGGAGAAAGTCCTGTCATGCCTTGCCTGATCATACATGCAATATTCGGCATTGCTCTGATGACCGGTATTTTGCCCTGCAACCTTTCTTCAACATATCCACTGGACACCGAAGCGGCAACCGATATTACAAGCTGACCGTGAGTGAGCTTTTCGGCTATTTCAAGCAGCACTTTGTCCATATTTTGCGGTTTGACAGCTACGATTACGATATCACTTTCTGCTACGGTTTTTTGATTGTTGAGAGAAACATTGATATTTAAACGTTCCCGCACCCGCTGAAGGGACTTTTTATGTGCCACACTGCCGGACACCCTGTCACGAGGCAGACCTTTGTTTTTTAAAATTCCCTTTATGAGCGCTTCGCCCATTTTCCCTACACCGATAATTGCAAGGTTCTTCCCCTTGAGCATAATAGAAACTCCTTTTGCAAAAACTATGGCTTCCGATCACGTTCCATTTTTTCATTACCGTAACTTTACCGCATTCCTAATTCAGTTGACTACAGGATGCTGCCGGTTAACAAATCACGGTGATTTTTGAAAGGTGCAAAGTTACTGAGATAAATCTCAAATGACAATTCATTAATTCGATACATTACTGAATATGAGGGGGTTTGAGGCATTTCCCGCTTCAATAAATAAATCCTTTGGATTTGAGCAGTTCCGCATTGAGAATGGCTGCACCGGCTGCGCCGCGAATCGTGTTGTGTCCGAGAATAACATATTTAAAATCTAAAAGAGGACACGGTCTGATCCGGCCGACGACCGAAATCATTCCCCTGCCGAGCTCTCTGTCGAGGCGGGGCTGAGGCCTGTCTTCTTCACTCATTACCAGGACCGGCTTATCCGGCGCCGAGGGCAGCGACAAAGAACGAAGGGGTGACAGGTACGATGAATAGGCGCCGGCAAATTCCTGCTCCGAAGGTGTTGTTTTTAATTTAACTGACAGGGCAATCATATGACCATCACTGACATTCACACGGTTGCATTGAGCGCTTATATTGAATGCAGCATGCGAAATCGACGCATTATTAAAGGAACCGAATATTTTAAGCGGTTCTCTTTCAACTTTTTCTTCTTCGCCTTGTATGAGCGGGATCACATTGTCGATAATATCCATTGAGGAGACACCGTTCTGGCCGGCGCCTGATAATGCCTGCATCGAGGTGATATGTAAGGAATCCAGACCAAATTCAGAAGCTATAGGCGCTAAACCAAGCACAAGAGTAATCGTGGTGCAATTCGGATTGGTTGCTATAAATCCTTTTTCAAAATTGCGCCGTTTCTTCTGAAACGGAATGACATCACAGTGATCTTCGTTAATCTCCGGAACAAGGAGCGGCACGTCTTCCGACATCCTGTAATTACTTGAATTGCTGATAACAGGATACCCGGCCAGTGCGAATCGCTCTTCGATTTCTCCGGCTACATTTGACGGAAGACTTGAAAAAACAAAATCGCAGTCCAGGCTAGGTTCGACAGCTTTGACGGTCATTTTTCTGAGACGGTCAGGCATAGGACTCGACAACCGCCAGGTACACGATTCCTCATATGATTTACCGACCGACCTTTCCGATGCTGCAAGAGCGGATATTTCAAACCATGGATGGTCCTGCAGCATATGTGCTAATCGCTGGCCAACGAGGCCGGTCGCTCCCAGGATCCCGGTCCGAATTTTCTCACTCATAGCATTCGACGGTTTAATTTTTCAAGTTTAAATACTTTATGAAGTTCCCTGACCGCGGTATCGGCCTGTTTTTCATTTATGACACATGCAACACGAATATGTGACGAGCTGATCAGGTCAATATTGATCTTGTTTTTAGCAAGAGTGTTGAACATTTTCGCCGCCACTCCCGATGTACTGGCAATTCCGGAGCCGACAATCGATACTTCTGCCATATCAGATACACTCGATACTCTTTCAGCTTTGATCCCCGGGGCGAGTTTTTCCAATACACTGACCAATTTTTTTGTATCATTTCGTGTAACGAGCATAGCTATATCCGAGAGCTTTCCGTCACTCACTCCCTGAATGATGAGACGAATATTTATCTCGGAGCGTGAAATCGCTCCAAAAACCTTACTCGCCATTCCCGGTGAATCGGGCACCTGGTGGATAGTGACTTTTGCAATATCTTTATCGGCAGTAACACCGGTAATCGTCGCTTCTTCTAACATTTTTCCCTCAATGACGGTTGTCCCAATGCCAGGAGTGTGAGCAGGTCTCACGCTCAATGGGATGCTGAATTTCATTGCAATCTCAACAGAACGCGGATGCAGTACCCCTGTTCCGCTTCCAGCAAGCTCTAACATTTCTTCGTACGATATATAATCCAGTTTTACCGCATCAGGAACAATGTTTGGATTTGCAGTATACACGCCATCGACATCGGTATAGATCTCACAGCGTTCTGCCTGAAGGGCTGCTGCAAGCGCAGTCCCTGTCGTATCCGATCCTCCTCTTCCGAGTGTGGTAATTTCCGCCCCGCTGCCAACTCCCTGAAAACCTGCTATTATGACAATGTGTGAATCATGTAATAATTTGAGTATTCTGTTGACTTTTATCTTTTTTATTTTTGCTCTGCTGTGCTGATTATCGGTAATAATACCGCTCTGAAATCCGGTCAGAGATACTGCCTTGCCTCCCCGGTCTTGTATCGCCATGGACAACAGCGCCGAGGATGCCTGCTCTCCGGTTGAGAGAAGCATATCAATTTCTCTCTGATGTGGATCGTTGGTGATCTCTTGTGCCATCTGCACTAACCGGTCCGTTGTATCACCTACGGCGGAAACAACGACTGCAATTGACGCACCTGTTTTCTGGCGTTCAAGTATTTGTTGAGCAACTTTTTTTATTTTTTGCGGGGTGCTCAGCGAAGTCCCCCCAAATTTTTGGACCAATATATCCAAAGTTCCTACTGCTTTTCACAATAAGTTTCAGTAATCATCTTCCCGGCAACGGTAACTATTGCAGTTAAATATTTTCGTAATTTAATCAAGGAAACTGAAAGTGTACGGCGATAATTGCCCACCGGCAATAGCGGGAATTATCGACAACGTATCCCCTTCGGAAACAGGTGTTTTATTTCCTCCCTTGAACCGGACATCTTCATCGTTCAGGTATACGTTAACAAACCTTCTTACAGTTCCATTTTCATCGCAGAGCCGTTCTCCTAATGCCGGATACAGTTCACTGAGACTATCGATAACATCACCAACCGTTTCACCACTCGTTTCTACAGATTTCTTGTTTTCGGTGAATTTTCTCATCGGTGTTGGTATTCTCACGGTAACTGTCATTCGTTCTCTCCTCGGCATTCAGTGTTATTTATGAAATGTTTTTCAAATTGTTCCAATTTCGGTTTTATCGTCGTCATAGCGTCACTACTTGTATCCAATATCACGTTCGATTTCATTCCGCTGCCCGTTATACATAGGACAACGGAATCGCTACCGGCTATTTTTCCATTCTCACGAAGTTGTCTTGCCGCACTCACTACAACTCCCCCTGCAGGTTCGGTGAGTATCCCTTCGCATTCAGCAAGCAATTTTACTCCTTCTATAGCGTCCCGGTCATCGGGATTTGCACAGGAACCGCCAGTCTCTTCGATAGTCCGGACAGCATACAAGCCGTCTCCCGGGTCTCCTACGGCAAGTGAAGAAACGATTGTGTCGGGATTTTCAACGGGCGTTACCGTTTCGCTGCCGCTCATTACCGCGTCTGCTATCGGAGAGCACCCCCTGGGTTGTGCACCGTGAATACATACGTCGGTATCAGAAATCAATCCTACCGTTTTCAGTTCCGTGAATGCTCTGAAGATATTAACAAGTAACGCTCCGCTTGCTATCGGTACGACGATATGACCGGGGAGTTTCCATCCAAGTTGTTCAGCGATCTCGAATCCAAATGTTTTACTTCCTGCGGCGTAAAAGGGGCGAAAATTTATATTTACAAATGCCCAATCGTACTCGTCGACAATTTCCGAACACAGTCTGTTTACTTCGTCATACGTACCATCGACCCCGATTACCCGCGCTCCATAAATATTTGAGAGAGCGACCAGTTCAGCACGGCTGTCCGCAGGGACAAAAACATAGCTGTCTAACCCATATGCAGCCCCATACGCGGCTACTGCATGTGCGAGGTTTCCGGTGCTGGAACAACCGACTGTTCCGTATCCGAATTCCTTCGCGCATGCTAATGCGACGCCAGCTACTCTGTCCTTGAACGATAATGAACGACGATTTGCCGCATCGTTTTTTATCCAGACTTCTTGTATTTCAAGTTTCTCCGCAAGCCGGTCCGCCCGAACCAAGGGTGTAAATCCAACATGTGTGTCATAGACAGGTCCCTCAACCGGCAATAATTCCCGGTAACGCCACATAGATTGTGAACGGGAGTTGATTTTCTCTTTTGTCAGTACCGATCCGATTTTTTCGTAATCATACGAGACCGTAAGAGGGCCGAAACAATTTTCACAAACATATCCTGGTCGCTTCGGGTATTTTTGACCACATTCCAGGCATTGCAATCCTTCGATAAAGGAATCGTTCACATTCATACACTTTACATTCTGGAATTCACTATAAATGACCGCTCAGAAAGCACGGCCGATGTGGTATGTTTACATTTAATGTGAGGGGGTAGTAATAAACGATTCAAAATTACTAAAATTACGGGAAAATGTCAAGTGAGTTATTGCATACTTGAAGCGTTGTAGAGAGGTTGTATCCGGGGTATATACTCCGCTACCTATTAACTAAAAACCGTTCCGTCAATGTTCTGCACAAGGTTTTATTTGCATCCGGTACCGGAAACAGTACGGTACGTATCATGTGACCGAGCACGACAGTGAGAAAATCGGAGGGAGCCACTGCGCGAGCACTTCCCAGGAATTTCCTTCATCCATACTGTAAAATATCTGCCCGGTACTTGTTCCCACATAAATTCCATAGGGCTGGCACGTATCTACCGCCATGGCCTGTCTAAAAACATGCAGGTATGCTTTGGAATCCGGAAGTCCGTTCGTAAGTTTCTGCCAGTCATCGCCCCTGTTCCTGCTTCGATAGACGGCAAATTCACCATTGACCGGGCACCTGAATTCAGCCCCTTCTTCCGGAATGACAAATATCGTGTTCGGGTCATTCGGATGGATAACGAGTGGAAATCCAAACCGGGAAGGAAGGCCTTCACTGATGTCTACCCACTCTCTGCCGCCATTTTCGCTCCGGTAGACACCGCAATGATTCTGCTGATACAGCAGTTCAGGGCTTTGGTGATGAGATTCCATATGATGGACACACTGGCCGACTTCAGGAAATTTTTCCGGGAGAAAATCGGCCAGAATTCCTTTGTTCCTCGGTTCCCATGTTGCTCCGCCATCTTCGGTAAAAAACGTTCCTGCAGCCGAGATACCCACAAAAACCTTGTGTTCATCC
This sequence comes from bacterium, assembly GCA_965240425.1. Classification (GTDB taxonomy): domain Bacteria; phylum SM23-31; class SM23-31; order SM23-31; family SM23-31; genus CBDFMG01. The sequence continues at coordinate 2,724,431 of OZ251221.1, read as the reverse complement.
TCAGGATCGGTACAGACACTATGGACCATGAGCCCGCCTGCTCCCGGCTGCCACTTTTCACGGGAACTGTGATTCGTCAATCCTTCTATCTCATACCAATTCCTGCCGCAGTCATCGGAACGGAACAGGGCCGCCGGATCGACTCCGGCATAGAGTACATTCGAAGCATTTTTATTCCCCGGCACAATGCACCAGATGCGTTTCACGGTGTGTTCAGAACCTTCGCTGAATTTTACGTTAGATTCAGGACTTTCCCACGAAGCACCAAGATCGGAACTGATTTTTATGCTTGATCCCCAGAATGCAGAATTAATACAGGCGTAAACCTTCATATCGACACGGGTGTCATGCACAATGTGGTGCACGTCTTCCCCTTTCAGGAAGGGACCGTGTAATTTCCATAATTTCCGATCGGGGCTGCTCGAGAATCTGAATGCTCCTTTATGAGTACCGACAAAGATGTTGAGCCTTTTGGAATTGTTACCGTTCATGACGATTTTCCCGTTGTTTCTATTTTACTAGTACCATTTTTTTAATTTCGTTAAAATTTCCCGCATCGAGCCGGTAAAAATAGATGCCGGAAGACAGTTGCGTCCCATTATCGGTCCGTCCGTCGAACAGCTCTTTGTGGCCGCCTGCGGAACGCTCCTCACGGGCAAGCAACGTCTTTACCTCCTGTCCGAGGGCATTATATATTTTAAGGGTTACCGGCACGGAAGAACCGAGCGTAAAACTGATGGTCGTTTCCGGGTTGAACGGATTCGGAAAATTCTGATCGAGTTCGAACAGTGAAGGTACTGCCGTCACTTTATCCTCCACTACCGTAACGATCGTGCTTTTATAGACGCCGCCTCCATGTGTTGCAACGACGACAACCCCGTCACTAATCCTGCCGACGATCATATCCACAATAATATTTCCTATAGTCGCCACCCCCTCCTGGACCCATTGAGTAGCTGAACCATCGAGTACGGAGGTCGAATAGAGACCGGTACTCGTTCCTACAAAATAGACCGGGGCACTTCCTGTATCGGTATGGTGGATATACGCCCACCTGACGGACGGTCCGTTACCTGTGCCATCCGTATTCTCCTCGAGGTTCCCTCCGACGTCCGTCCATGTCGAACCGCCGTCTCCGGAGAAAAACAAACTCCTGACCTGATAATTCGAGAAGGTGACCATAACATTATCGCCATCTGTCGGGTCGGCCGCGATACTGCTGACATATGCGCCGCTTGAAAATTCGGGCGACGTGATATTCTCGGGAATCGGATCTCCCTGATCGGCGCCTTCTATTTTTAATACACTGCTTTTATCGGTCCCGTAATACAACCTGTTTTCAGGAATTTCCGTCATGGTGAGAGCGCTCATAGTTTCTCCGGGAATTTTTGCATTGGTCATGGTTTCCCAATTAAACATTGTCGGGCTATCGCCGGGAATCGAAATACCAAGAACATTACTGTTGCGCCAGAGTTCTTCGCCCCGAACCATGAACATCATTGTATCGTCAACCGGATTCAGAATGAACGGATTAATAAAGAGAAAACCGGACCCACCCATATCGATCCGCCCTAATTTACCTCCAATTACCGCACCATTCAGATTGAGATCGAACCGGAACGTTAATCCCCCCTGCGCAGATATATAGTAATGGGTACCGTCACGTGAAATTGCATTGAAGGCCCCATCACCGCTGAAAACCTCTACCCAGTCGGCAACCGATATATCCGAATTGAAAAAATATGTGCCGTTATCCTGCATGCCGCCTATAATAATGTTGCTCCCCGGAATACCCGGAACAATCCCGACACTATAAAACTGGGTGGTATAACATCCCCTGTTGAGCGATTCCCAGGTCACATTTGACGCAAGGTCATCCACTGTTCTGCTGACACCGCCGTCCGTTCCATTATACATAACCAGCGGGTCGGATGGAGAAAAGATGATCTCATGAATATCGGGATGGTGATTATTAACTCTTACGAAATCATCCACATTCGGGTCATATCCGCCGATCCATGCCGAGTTGCCGACAGAGGCAAAACCGTCGGTCGAACGGTACAGGTTCGTTCCACCGATAAAAACGACATCCGGGTCATCGGGTTTCACTTTTATTACCAGGTCGTATGATCCCTGTGAATCGAAATCCCCAGCCAGACCGCCAAATTGGGGAACGTTATCTGTCCGGTCGTCCCACGTGCCTCCGTTTCCCGTACCGTCACCTGACAGGTATGTGTATTTCCAAATTCCGTGATCCAGTGTTCCCAAACCGGGCGAATTGACGAGAAAATACACGATATTCTCATCCGGGGGCGCTATCCCAATTACAGTCTGGCGGTAGATGCCGGGGAAATTATCCGGCGTGATCTCTACCCACGTCTCGCCGCCGTCAGACCGCCAGATCCCGCTGCTATCGCTTTCGCTGCTCAACGTTGCATACACCACTCCCGATGAGGTTACCGCAACATCGGTGTATGGAGAAGGATTCTGAACAGTACCAACCTTGATTGACCAATTTTCGCCGCCGTTACCGCTTTTCCGGACCGCTCCGTACGTTGCGGCATAGACGACATCGTCAGTCAGGTTCGAAGTATCGACGACAACTTTCCAGACCATATCAAACCCGGGAGATGATTCAAAGATTTGTGGCGTTCCCGAAGCGGTTGCCGGGAGTTGTTCCCATGTCGAACCGCCATCGATTGACTTAAATATTCCGTCCCCGAGAAAAAAGGCGTCCCCACTGGCATCTGTTGCAGTGTTACCCCGGAATTCACCGGTGCCGAAATACCATATATTGGTTTTGCCCGGCCGGGTATCCTGTGCAATTGTCGTAACATTATGCAGATCGGCAGGGTGGGTCATTTTTTCCCATTTCAGCGGATCAGCCGTATAGCGCCAGACTCCTCCCGATACCCCCCCAGCCAACAAGGTCCCTTCTGTGATGTCGGAAACATCGATTGCAAGCGCCCGCGTCCTGCCTCCGATATTATGAGGCCCTGTACGTTCCCAGGTAAATTCCTGCATGCCGAAGGTATTTTCTCCCTTCAGCGCCCTCTGTCTTACTAGTAGTTCTTTAGATGGGATCTTGGACGCAAACTTCAGTTCTTTCGATCGTATACTTCCGGGAATTTTCCCTGATATGGGTGAACGAAGCCGTTTAAAATCGAATTGTGCCCTGGCATCAGGCTTTTCCCCGGAACCTACATTCATCGAAGGATGGAACCTGTTTTTAAAGGGAGCCGCTGTATCGTTTGATCGTGTCAGAATGAAAACAAAAACCATTCCGATCGAGAGAGAGTAGATCACATAGTTCTTGAGGGAATTCATTGGAACGCCTTTATAAAAATTTAATATTCATAAACACGGTATCACATGGTACATATAAATAACAGTATTATTCCGGGAGTAGTTCTGATCAGGGCTATTCAATTGAAAAAACACCGAACGGCTGTGGGAAAAATCCTTTGAATTTGTTCATCAATAATGCAATCCCGCTAATTAACGAATTTCGTACCCATACACAATGTATTTGACACTATGGTCGTTCCCCGATTCGGGCTGATACTGCGCTTCAAGATCGGCGAAGAATCTTGATCCGGCAGATAATCCGGGAAACTGAGTTTCAATTTGCGGGAAAATTGCCCTTGTCGGCATTACGGTGAATGGAAAATGGACGAGGATTTCCGACCCTTGCGGAAGAGGGCTGCCGAATGCGGACCCATACCCCAAAACAGATTCAATTTTGACAATTGCCCAGCATGGAGCTTGTGCACACTGCTCCGGAACGTCAGAGGAGGCAGCAACGTCTTTAATCTCGACGACAACACCGATTATCCGGCAGTGATTGGGTGGAATTGTCGTTCCTATACTACCGGAATCATGACCGGCAGAGGATTCTTGGGCTGCACCTTCCCGCTCCAATCCGGCTGTGCGGCGATTTTTCGAACCGCATGAAACGACCAAGCAGCAGAGCAGTACAGGTATAAGTGTTCGGTAATAAAGCGGTCCGCACATTGACGTATACAGAATAGTTACAAGAAATGTAGTAATGGTAAAGTAGGCACAATTCCGCACAATGTCAATATCGAAACGGCAGTGAGTTCTGCGAGGGCGCTTTGTATTGACAGCGCCTGAATCAATGAAATATAAAGAGGGAATGTTAAAAAAATTGTTTGTAAAGAACTTCAAATCTATTTGTACGAATATCCGACCTTTTCCTTAAGCGATTTGACCGTTTCACGCATATGTTCGTCCTGCTCCATCAGCAGGTTTACCATATTGATAGAATGGAGAACCGTAGTATGATCTCTCCCCCCAAAGTGCAAACCGGTCGTCTTGAGCGAATAATTTGTCAGTTCTTTTACGAGATACATCGAAATTTGCCGCGGAAGTACAATCTCCTGTTTCCGTGTCTTATCTCGAAGCAGATCTGTATTGATATTGAAATGATCCGCCACAATTTGCTGAATTTCTTCTATCGATAACGGTTTCGTATCATAAAACTTAAGGTCTTTCAAAACAGTTTTGGTAAGCGCCACATCAATATCAGTATTCATCATGACAGAATACGCCATGAGCCTGTTCAAAGCACAATTAAGATCACGAATATTATTCGTTATATGAGCGGCTAATAGATAGGCGACCTCATATTCGAGTTCAATCCCATCGTCAGCCGCTCTTCTCTGTAATATAGCGACTCTCGTTTCAAGCTCCGGAGGCTTTATATCAATTACTAAACCGTTCTGGAATCGTGAACTGAGACGCTCCTGGATGTCGAGGGAAGAGAACTCCCTGGGCGGCCGGTCCGATGTGAGAACAATTTGTTTACCACGTAAATGCAGGGTATTGAAGGTATGAAAGAATTGTTCCTGTGTCGATTCTTTACCAATAAAAAATTCTATATCATCAACTATCAACAGGTCTATTTTATCAAAATAATCGGAAAATTGTTTTGTTTTTTTATCCTGGATCGAATTGATAAAATCGACAGTGAATTTTTTGGATGAAACATATAACGCCTCTTTCACTTTTCGGTTCTGAAGCGCATAAATACCGATTGCATGAGCCAGGTGCGTTTTGCCCAGACCGACGCCCCCCCATAATAATAACGGATTAAATTTCGTTTTCCCGGGTTTATCAGCGATCGCTACCGCAACCGCCCGGGCAAACTGGTTGCACGAACCCTCTACAAACGTATCAAAAGTATATTCGGAATTGAACTTGGACAGCTGCTCTTTAATATATCTCTGATTCTCCGGCAGAATTCTGGACCTTGTTTTATTTTCACCGTTATTACTGTTCACGACAAATTCGATAGTCGCTTTATCATCCATGACATCGCCGAGAGCCGAATAAATAAGATTGTGATAATGTTCCTCAAGCCATTCAGAGAAAAATTTGCTTGGAATTCCGACCTTTAATTTTTTATCTTCCAAGTGCATCGGCTCAAGAGGCAGAAACCATGTTGCATACTTTTGTTCATCTAATTTTGGCTTTATTATTGCAAGCACTTCACTCCATACAGCAACATGAGAATTATTCATTATTACTCCATCCCTAAGTTATTGCCAATCAATCGATAAATAACAATTTATCAACATTTACTTCAACACATTGCATAACAAAATATTCCAAGTGAATCAAAAAGTTATCCACATTGAAGAAGAACAAAATCAATATTTCAAGTTATTGTTATTAAAAGGTTTGAATAATATACCGGGTGAAAACCGAAGACTCGAATATGAGCTAACTTCAACATTTACAGTAAAGAGAAAATTGAAAAATTACAATTGTCCACATGATTTCCACAGCTCATCTTTTCCCCTGTGACGTGGAGTCAAAATAGGGTTTCGCTCATTAATGTCAAGCGAAAAATACACAAATTTTTTCAAAATTTTCCGTAAATATTCGTTAACTTATAGAAGTCATTCTATCAGTGATATTTATGCTCTTTTATTGCATATCATATTTAATAAAACCCCCAATATTATTTTATGACATCGGGTTATGCAATTTAAAATTAATTTGTACTTCCAATTCCTGGAACAGTGATTATTTTTGCCTGCTTTTCCTGTAAATATTTATCCCGCGATCCCATTTCGATGCATACAGCAAGGATACGACTATGACGGAAAGACTTTATTACAAGGATTCATATGCTGCTGAATTTGATGCGAGGGTATTGGGCATCCTAAAAGACGATAACGGGACGGGAGTGATACTTGACCGGACACTATTTTATCCGACTTCAGGCGGTCAGCCGCATGACACCGGTACCATGAACGGTGTTCGTGTGTCGAAAGTACTTGAAAAAAATAAAACCATTGTTCATTACATAGATGATGATCTGACCGGAGACAGGGTTGAGGGTCATATCGATTGGCAGCGCCGGTTTCATTTCATGCAGCTCCACACCGGACAGCATATTTTATCTGCGGTCCTTTTTGACGGATTCGACGCCGAGACAGTTTCGGTTTCGCTCACAGACAGGCATGCTGCAGTTGAGATAGCGAAAGAAAACATTACCGATGATGAGATTCTTGCAGCCGAACATTCGGCAAATACGTGGATTTACAAAAACACTCCCGTACACATCCTTTTTCCGACCGATAAGGAATTAGATTCCATTCCACTCAGAAAAAAACCACCCCCCGGACGGAATATTCGAATAATAAATATAGAGGGGCTTGACTTTATACCCTGCGGCGGAACACACTGTTCCAATACCGGGGAAGTCGGGATCATCGCACTCATGAACCGCGAAAAAATTCGACAAAATACCAGGATTCGGTTTTTCTGCGGTTTCGCAGCTCTCGCCGACTACAGGAACAAAAGCGCTCTTGTTAGGTCTTTGGCAGATAAATTTTCATCACATGAAAAAGCTGTCGGGGAACATGTTACAAAACTAATCGATGCGAACAAATCGCTTTCAAAAAAACTTGCCGGTATCGAACATGATCTCTGTTCCTGCAGAGCCCGGGAGCTTTTTCAATCCGGTGATAGGATCGGAAGCGCTTTCGTTATCACCTTTGTATCCGACAATGAAGACATTTCCCAATTACAGCTCCTTTCCCGGAAACTGCTGGGGCTTGGCAGCTGCGTTGTTCTGCTTGCAAATACCGGTGAAAAACCGGTATTTGTTTTTGCATGTTCAGAAGATTCCCCTGTAACTGCCGGTACCGTCTTTGAACATGTAAAAAAAAGGTATCAGGTGAAAGGAGGCGGGGGTGCCACTCTGGTTCAGGGAGGATTACCGGATTCAATCGACGTGCATGAATTTATTCGGACAGCAAAAGACATTGTTACGGACTGTCTGTAGGACATGTCGAACTGTACAGAAATAATTTATGTTTTTTGCTTTATTTTCAGGGACGCCGTTAAAACGAAAAGTTGTGAAAATGTTTTGGTGTATATAGTATAGAACGGACATACATATGCTCTGTCCCCAATGCAACAATGAAATTATAGGAAATACCGCACAATGTCCCGACTGTGGGTATGCGTTGCCGGTCGTAGACAGCAGTCAGAAGGATGATTCAAAAAAAATATTTACACATTATAAAATACTCCTTCTCAATCCCGGACCGAGAGAAGGAATATTCGAGCTTCTTGCTGAAATTGCAGGAATGCCGGTAAAACAGGCACGACAACAAGCGACACACACACCCTGGGAGGTCATCTCCCGCATTCCTCTCAACAAGGCACAGGAGATAAAGGTCCTGCTTGAAACAAGCAGAGCTACCGTGCGCCTTCAGGGAATGGATATCTGGGAAGACCATGAAGAGTCCGATGAACATGAAGAGCAGGACAATTCCGGAGCGTCCCGGAACAAATTTAAAAAGAAACTGCTGCTATGGTGTTCTATAATCCTGCTCCTGTGCACTCATCACGGCAATTATCGTCTACACAATTAATTATGAACAGGGCCACCGGAAAGGTTTGCTTGGCAACATCCAGGTAGACATCCCCGAAACCTTCTCTGAAAAGCCAGATGTTTCCGGCGAATCAGGATCAGATAAAGAGATCGAAGAAATTTCTTCAGAACCAGAAACTGATATGCCGGATATCACCGAACCCGGATTCTCGCCGGTCATTTGGACCGATGAAGTTTATACTTAACATTGGCTGAAATATACCAAATATTGCCAGAATGTTGCCAACCAACCCTAACGAATACATAACGATTACCTATTCCTCTCTAACTGTACTCTATTTACAGCCTTTACTAAATCTTTATCTGAATAATGTATATATCTTAGGGTAGTCTTTATATCTGAATGCCCTAAGAGTCTTTGAATTTCTACAGCACTAACTCCTGCTTTGGAAAGCAAACTTGCACAAGTATGTCTCAAGTTATGCTCTGTTACTTTGCCGGTAATTTCAGCATTTTTAAGAGCAGAATCAAAAAGATGTCTGAAATTGGATTTGCGCATTTTACCGTTTGATGCAGGAAAAACGTATTTACTATTTGAATTACTTTTGTGTTCTTGAAGTATGAGTTCGAGATCTTTATGCATTCCTACTATACGCTCTTTATTGCTCTTAGTTGATACATTTCTATTTCTTCGAACCCGAATAATTTTATTATCGAAATCTATATCATCCCACATGAGTCCGATTAGTTCGCCCTGCCTCATACCTGTATAAATATATGTTGCCCATATAGGTTTTGTTTCTGGAGTAGATTCAATCAATTTTACGCACTCATCTTCTGTCAAATGCCGGATTCCCGAAGACGTCATATTCTGCTTATATTTAGGAACAGCTTTCATAGGATTTTTATCCAAATATCCTTTTTTGACTGCAAAACTGCACAATGTGCTTAAATGGTCATGCCATCTATTTCGTGTAGAATTTTTGATATTATGGTTGGTTATTTTATGTAGATCTAATAAGAATTGTTTGTAATGATCCATTTTAAGAGACCTTATCAGGTAACTGCCCAAAGACTTTTTAATATATGGCAAGCGATAAATGTAGTTTTTCCAAGTGCTTTCTTTTTTATATGTTTTTTCTTCCAGTAAAAATTCATCTATTACATCTTTGAAGAATATATTTACAATTGGCTCATCAGAATAACCAGAAGAATTAACAGACTTTTCCATTTCATATCGGCGCTGCTCCGCTAATTTTCTATCTTTGGTTTTCAAACTATTTCTAACGTCTTTACCATTGATAGTAAACCTTATGCGGTAAATTCCACTTTTCATTTTTGAAAGTTTTACAGGTGTATACATTAGGCTGTTTCCTCATTTTGTTCCATCCACTTGTCGAGTTCATTTTTTTTAAAATAAATCCATTTACCTTTTCTATGCCCCGGTAATCCTTTATTCTTAAACCAATATTTTACTGTATATTTGTTAGTGCCGAAATACTCTGCAACAGCTTTAAAACCTTTAATCCACAGTGATACCATGTTATCTCCAATGACTCTAAGTTTAAATCAATTGTTATAATTTCATACTTCCTGTTTCTCAATCACTTTTTTGTGATGCTTATCAATTATATGTGCAAGCTCACCGATATCATATTTATTATGGAACTTTTTAATGGAGTACATATCTGTCATTTTAATTATAACCAGACCTCGCAATTTAAAATACTTCAGCCTACAAATCTTCAGCCATATGTGTAAAGTTCCTACACTTACATTTGCATATCGAGCTGCATTTTTATTTTCATCCAGCACATTTATTATCACCTATGTTACTTGCTCACCCCGATTAGAGCATATGAAAGAATTAGGTGAAAAAAATCTCTTCTATATTACAATCCAAAACTATTGCCCACCTTCTCTGTTCTTCTGTAGTAAGTATCCATCTATAACGAACCACATTTGAAACTAATGATTCATGGATAATCATTTTTTCTGCGAAAGCTCTTTGGCTTCTAAATTGCTCTAAAATTCTTACTTTTAATGGTATATTAATCACTTTCAGCCTCTGTTTTAATAGATTTTACCAAAACTACAAATAATACCTCAAAAAAATTACAATTTCTCTAATTTGTCGCTAACTTTTTTACAAAGCTTAGAAATATCCAATAATAGCAAACTCGAAAATGTATCTGGAGGAGTTGGATTTGCATTTTTCATTATAAAGTTAATCATTTCATTTGAATTTTTTACTTTTTTCTCTACAGGGTAAGCACATATAGAAATTTTCATTGGACAGAATATAATATTATTTTCATCTTGTGGTGGTAACTCTTCATTTGCGTCAAATACTAATAAAAACAGCTTATTACTTTTTAGAAAATTCGTACTTATCCAGTTAACACGTTTATAATTTTTATGTTCTCGCATGAGCTGTTCAGGTGTCACTTCATCACTTTGCAAATTTTTCTCATCCAATATCATTAGCCATGAAAATATGTCTAGTTCTAATGTCAAAATAATATTTTGAATTTGATATAATTCTAATCCGTTTTTGGACAGTTCTTGTAATAATAAGAATTCAACTAAATTATTCTCAGAAAATTTTCCGGGAACTCCTCTTCCCGAAGGTTTGGAAATATCTGGTGTAACAAATTTATTATGCACATAATAAGAAATTGTTCCTGGTTTTATGCCAGTTATAATTGATACTTCCTTGCGGCTAAATCCTTGAGATGCATTGCCCATAGCGGAAATCCTAAGTTACTAGTTAGTACTAAAACTCAATTGTTAATATAGATATTATTAATTTCTATGTCAAGGATTTTTTTGACCTTGCCCCCAAAAGTTGATCCAGATAGTATATGAGTACAGGGATTAGATTGAAAAGCAAGGAGCAAGATCAATGGCACGTAGAATTCACACATCAGCACAAATTATCCACAAGCTTCGAGAGGCAGAAGTACTGCTCGCTCAAGGTCAATCGGTTCAACAAGCTGCTCGCCAGATTGAGGTTACAGAGCAGACCTATTATCGTTGGCGAAAGGAGTATGGTGGTCTTCGGGTGAATCAGGCGAAACGATTTAAAGCGTTAGAGAGAGAGAATATCCGCCTGAAACGCCTGGTTGCCGAGAAAGAGTTTGATATTCAAATCCTCAATGAGACTCTGGCGGTTGATGCAAAAAACTTCTGAGCCCGGCGAAGCGACGGGAGGTGGTGCAGCATCTTTGCACGACTCTCGAGATCTCGCAGCGCCGGGCCTGTACCGTGTTGGGAGTACCGCGCAGCACTCATCAATATCGCCAGATTTCTCCTGCGGATGAACCGGTGTTAGTGCAACGTATGGTCTGAGTTGGCCACGCAGTATGGTCGGTATGGTTATCGACGAATTACCGCACTGTTACAGCAAGAAGGCTGCAAGGTCAATCATAAGAGAGTGGAGCGTTTGTGGCGTCGAGAAGGATTAAAAGTTCCCCGGAGGCAACCGAAGCGCAAACGGTTATGGCTCAATGACGGTTCGTGTATTCGGCTGCGACCTGCGTACCGGGATCATGTCTGGAGTTATGACTGCATGCAAGCACGAACCCGAGAGGGAATGAGCTATCGTTTGTTAACAATATTAGATGAATACAGTCGGGAGTGTCAGGCAATTGTGGTAGGCAGGAGGCTGACTCACAATGACGTCATAGAACATCTTGCAACACTGTTCGTGCAGCGAGGAGTTCCGGTTCACCTGAGAAGTGATAATGGCACAGAGTGCACTGCTCAAGCGGTCCGGACATGGCTCATGCGCCTGGGAGTAAAAACATTGTATAGTGAACCAGGCAGTCCATGGGAGAACGGGTATAGTGAGTCGTTCAATGGCAAACTGCGTGATGAAGTGCTCAACCGGGAAATCTTCGATACCTTACACGAAGCAAAAGTGCTTGTGGAACGCTGGCGAAATGAGTATAATCATAAGAGACCGCATAGTGCCCTTGGATACCGGCCACCCGCCCCCGAGGCAGTTATACCACCGGATTCGGTCTCAAGGCCAATGGAAAATACAACAATGAAAATATCAATGAATTGACTAACTTAAAAAGTGGCCCAAACAATTGGGGCAGGTCAATATGATTGTTTCGGCTTGTGCATCGCTTATGAATTCTAATGTTTTTTTGAGTAGTGAAGGCTGGTAGTCTGACTTTGGGGATTTTACCGATGCCATCGCTGAGCTTTCGACTAGCTTGGCGGGGTGGGTCTGTGAACCTTTAATGGTTTGTCGTGGTTGGTACGTATCGAAAACTTTTACTTCTTCGTTTTGGTCTTCGTCAAATTCTTCTTGCGCATTGTCGTTTCTATTGTCTTGTACTTCTTGGATTTCCGCAGGTTTTACAGGGCTAATTTGTCGATCATCGATGACATTATCATCCCTGCTACTCCTATCAGGCTCCGGTCTTCCGTGTAAAGTATCTCGGATGACTCCCCCTGACTGTCCAGTCCTATCAGGAAGTTCCACTGATCCCGAGGCTTCATCAGAAATAGGGTCTGCCAGAAGAATCCCTCTACCTGCTGTTCCACCTCGAGAAGCTCCTCTGTTATCGATAAGCTTAGTAGCTGTATCACGTACAGGTTGCGGGGGTGCAATATATATGCTCTGCTAATTCTATTACTATATTCCCTTATTCTTGTACTATTAGAAAATAACTGTTCTGATGATAATCCCCAATCCACAACCAAACCAGCTCTTTGAACTATCCTCTGTACATTTTCGCTGTTTCCTAATTCGTAAAGTACAGCAGATATAGGGCCCCATGGACTTAATGTTCCGCCTGAAGTGGAAAGCATACTAAACCTCTATATTATTTTGATCTTTTAGTTAGGGAATTATATATATAACTATGCAACGCTGCCTACTTGCCATTTATCAAAGTCTTGAGATTCAACGCCAGCCGATCCAAGTCAAACCAATTAGGATCATCTTTCATTAAAACATGTGGCGTTCTGGGAATTACTCCATTCTCGTCGGCTATAGTCACCGGTAGACATATACGCCAGTCATCATAGGTACGGCGTACCAGCATATCGTTCCCTTCAGCCTTGTAAAAATCTTTCAGCCACTCGATAGCTTCTGCATCTTTGATTAACGGCAATCCGCGCACAAGCGACCGATTGCGAAAAATAGAGTTTGACACATTACATAGTAGGACATCGAACTCACCAACTAGATACCTGTCATTAGTCGTATCCTGCCGTTTCAGGTTACTCCTTGATTTATGGCATTTGACTGTGAAGTAAGTGTGCTTAATCCTACTGGAGGCGAGCCTGAAACTCCCCCTCACTGCATTTTTTGTCTCTACCTTGAGCCGGGTTCCAGTTCGGCGGAAAGTGATACTTACATCTTCATCAAATTGGCCTGATTGAGGATTCAGGTTCAATTTTTCAACCAGCCATTCTTGTGGGTCGAGGGCTTGCCTAAGTACGGCCGCGCCGATGTACTCAGTGGCCTTGCCCCTGATCATGGGAAGGACTTTTTGATCCTCAAGAATATCAAAAAGATTGTCTTTCGGGATGTTGTACGTCTTACAATACTCCGTTATTCCAGCGTAAATACGGAGCATTTCCTGTTCGTTGTCCTTATCTTGCATCGTAGTTCATGATAAACACCTCACGCCCCTTGTATCTAGATTGACGGAATCCATCCTTGAGTTTGAAGCCATTTTTCTGATCGTCCGTCCTGTTAATCGTATAATTCCATTCCCTATCGCGTATCACCTTTACCCATGAATACATTGCCTTTATGTCTGGATGATTGTCATAAGTAAGCAGGAATGACAGCCTGGATGAATTGCGCCGTAGGCATTTGAGCATCCTTTTGTGATCATCAAGCGAAAATGTGTGTTTGTAGAACTTTTGTTGATCGGCGTTGTAATACGGCGGGTCTACGAAGGCAAAGCATCCGTCTGGCAGTTTGTCTATGACCTTCTCGAAGTCCCTAGACATCAGGCGCACACCTTGAAGTTTTTCTGAAACGGTGCGTAAGTGTGGGGGCCAGTTCTCTGGACACATTGAATACTTTCTACCGAATCCCCAATAGCAATTTTCAGGGCGCATAATTCCACTGTATGAAGTCCTATTGAGGTAATACCACCGGAATGCTCTCTCCAATTTATTAGAAGGCTCGTAGCAGTTCTTGTAGAAAGCGTAGTTTTTCTTGGTTGCCTTGATGCCGTCCAAGAGTTCGATCAGGCTTTCTACGTTATCCCTGATCTGGGTTAGCGTATTGATTACATCGCTATCCATGTCATTGAGCGTTGACAAGCGTATTGCCCTCTCCTTGGCAAAGAAAATGGATGCTCCGCCCGCAAACGGTTCACAGTAATCAACATGAGGCGGGATCACGTCCAGGATCATACGTCTGGCATAGAACTTACCGCCAGGATAACGGAATGGAGAGTTGTTTTTATTTGATCTCGGTAAGCCATCCTGCACAAGCTTGAATGGCTGCGGGAAAAGTGTTTGCGTTATTTGTTCCGGCGTTGCCTGTACTGGAGGCAAACAAATTCTTTGTTCATTCATGTATTCTCCTATTGGTTTTTATCTGGCAATCAGATCCTTATACATGAGACGTTTACCGATCATAGCGGCGTAAATCTCCTGCATCATAACGTCAGTGTCTTGAGAACGGATGTTATGCCGACCTGCAAACTCGTTGATATAGCGTTGAAGGTGCTTAGGACTGATGTGGTGATAGGTACCATGATAACCGCGTTTCAGAAAGTGCCTAAAAACTCTCTATGCCGTTGGTATGCACCATATTGTCAACATACTCCCCTATTGAATGTTTGACGGTACCGTGTTTAAAACGGATGCCAGCGTAACCCGAATGATCGTCGGTGTAAACAGTTGCGTCCTGTGCTGCCCTGTTGCCCACAAAGCCATGAAGCGTTTTTGCATCCGTACCACCGACAACGGAAGCACTCACGGCGTTCGTGGCTCGATCCTTGGCTCCCACTACTACAGACTTGCCAACACCACCACGGCCAGCGTGTAATTTCTTATGACTGTGCTTATTCTTCTCTTTCCCACCAAAGTAACTCTCGTCTACTTCAATCGGGCCTGCCATATCATTACCTTTATCGACCCATGCTTCGCGTAGACGTTGTGCAAGATGCCATGCCGACTTCTGTGTGATCTTGAGATCGCGGTGGAGCTTCATGCTGGAGACACCTTTCAGGGATGTGGCCCACAGATAGATCGCAATCGCCCATTTCTGATAACTGATCTTTGTTTTTTCCATGACTGTGCCTATACGCACACTGAAATTACGCCGACAATCGCCACACCAGTATGGCATTGGTTTCCCACTGGGAACAGGTAGGACGCTGAATCCGCCACAACGAGGGCAACAACGACCTTCATTATTGGCTCCCCAGCGTTGTGTTTCAAACCAGTGTTCAGCTGTTGCATCGTCCGGGAACATATCAAATAACTCGATGATGGAAATACCTTTGCGGAAATTTTTGCCTGGTGCTTTATGTGTCATTAGAATCTCCTTTAATGATTCTAATTATCATATATTCTCTTTGCATAGCCAAGTATATAAGTCACTTTAGTTAATCCAACCAAATCTGCCTTGCTATCTTAAATAATAATTGTTGCCGCTCCAGAATTGCTTTTGAATCAAACGTTTTGTACGGTTTAATTTCAAGGTTGTATTTCTTCATAAAATCCATAAAATCCGGATTACGATGATATAAATCATCCCGGAGCGTCTCATTCCAAAGCAGAGAACCGGAATAGGTTTTAAGTTTATCAGAGAATTTTTCGTTTCCTGAAGATAGATTTTCACTCCCTTTTAGCAATAACAATGCTCCAAGTTTATTTCTTTCTGTGAAAAATTTCTCTTCATCGTTACCAAAAACCTCTAAATTCTCCTCATTATTTGCTAATATGTGTTCAAGGTGATACCCATTAACATGACCGGTGTTCTTAACGAGATTATTATAATTATCTCGGACCTTACCAATTTCGTCACCGATAAATCGCTCGATTCTCGCTAAAAAATATCGTATGAACCGAATACCAAAATTGTGATTCGTAACTTCTTTAAAACTGTTCCACTCAAACGGATCTGTTAAGTTTATACTTCTATAACTTGAAATGTCTTCCAAAATTTGTTTTTCGTAAATATTTTCAATTTCCTCAGGCGACTTACTTCTGATGTTTTTATTCAACTCAACAAGGCTTATAGTGAATTTGTTACTATCGTAAGCTCCTGTCAATTGAAGAAGTGCGAAATGTTTGTCGAATAACCTGGAAACTAACTTTATCTTTTCTGTTTGCAAAGGATCATCTTTGTCACATGCTGATAATATCATTAAGAACTGCCGATCCTGATCATTGAGTTCGTTATAATATAAATGGTTTTTGGAAAGACTTGACTCCAACTTTGAGCTTGAGACTATTTCTATATAAAGGGGTGCAAAATAATCGAGCTCTTCAATTATAAATCTTTTAACTTCTGTCGAATTTTGCTTTAAATTAATAAGAGAATTCCATTTTTCTTCATATACTGTCTTATGATAATCTCCGTCAAATTTTTTATAATCTGTTCGGTTGTCAACATACTTTGCTCGAAAAAATGTCCTGAAAAACTCATCTACAGGTTTGTCTGCTCCCCATTCATCGAGACCCTGTAAGTCGTGTACATGTTTTTGCCAGATACCATGATATTTATCGATTTCCGTTTTATCAATCTGACCAAGGAGTTTTCCTTTTAAAACCTCATATGGCTTCAGACGTTCTCCACGGTCATTAATAACCTCAAATACCATAGGAACATCTTTTGTCTCACTAATCTCAGTTTTTATAAGCAATACTTTTGAAAGAAAAAAACTGATAAACGCGTCTAATTTGTGTTTTTTGTTTAAATGATCGTCCACAAGATCACTTATGTACTGGTAGTTTTGATACATATTTTTTATACTTATATCGTTGTCTGCTAAATCATCAATAGTCTTTGAAGCGTTATTAAACAAATCCTCAAGGGCCTTTTCTCGGTCACCATCTCCCATCCAAAACCTTAAACCATGTTTAGTTTTACCGGTGATATGTTCTTCAATATACCCGGGAGTGTATTTCATTTCAAACTTAAAGGCAAGATGACGCAATTTTATCAGAATCAGGGTAATTGTAGTAAGTCTTTGTTGACCATCAACTATATAGGTATTTCCATTATATTCGTTGGTCACATAAGAGTTAAGATAGTACCAATCATAATTGCTAATTACTTCATCGGTGATGTCTACGTTTGGTTTATACTCCAAATTAAATCGGTAAAATAGATCTTCAAGTAGCTTTTCAACATGCTCTTTACGCCACTGATAATCTCTCTGGTAAAAGTCGATGTAATACGATTTGTTAACAGAAAAAAGCTCATTGATGGTCTGTTGTTTTGGAATAATACTCATTCCATCCTCCCGTGCTCAATCCATGGATACTTCTTCAATTGTGTCCATTAATCTGTTACTTGTATTAATCCGGTTTTTATCAAACTCTCAAATGCCATGATGTCGAATCCACTGCCGGATTGGTCATAATCGGTAATGTAGAATCCTATTTTCCTCATATTATCTCGAATTGTCTTTTGTTGGCTTTTGCCTAAAACGCGGTTCTTTTGCCTGATCAATTCTCTTAATCTTTCGATTTCGATTGCTGTAAATTCTCTTCAATGTGTTTTTTCCGGCATTCGTTATTCTCTTCTTTAAGGATTAACTTATTTCAACAATTCATTAGTTATTGTTTCAAGCTTCTTGTATCTCAATAAGAGCAAAGCTTAATTCTTTCTTGTAATTTTCTTCATTTTTTCTCATGTATGGAAAAGGAACAGGATATACTTTTTTCTTTATAAAAACATATCCATAAATAGACAAATTCCGTTTGTTATGATTGCTCACATCTTAGAAACATTATTTTGTGAAAATTTAACAAATATTATCTGACAATGTCAAGTCAATTTTCCAGCCTTGTCAAAATTAACTTTGCTATTATTAAATTTGTCCATATCCATTCTTTTTACAATTAACCTAATTGTATTGCCTGTTTTAAAGTCAGATTCAATTAATTTAATGTCTGGGACAAGTTTTTTTATGACTGCAATAAGTACCGTATTATCCTCATATGCTCTTTCAACAAAATGATCTAACAATTTCTTATTTTTTTTCTCTTGTACGCGTCTGATAGACCTTGACCTGCCCCAATTGTTTGGGCCACTTTTTAAGTTAGTCAATTCATCGATATATTCATTGTTGTATTATCCATTGGCCTTGAGACCGAATCCGGTGGTATACCTGCCTCGGGGGCGGGTGGCCGGTATCCAAGGGCACTATGCGGTCTCTTATGATTATACTCATTTCGCCAGCGTTCCACAAGCACTTTTGCTTCGTGTAAGGTATCGAAGATTTCCCGGTTGAGCACTTCATCACGCAGTTTGCCATTGAACGACTCAATATACCCGTCACCATCAGTCTGTATAAAGGGACGGGAGAGTTTAAGAAGTTTATCGGGACTGTTAATGGCATTATCAGGGGGTACGCTTTCAGCGCTACTACGGCGTTTCGCACCGAAACGAAGCCGCAGTCGCTATCAATTGAGTACAGCATTGAAGCCGAAGAGGCGAGCACCGTAAACGTCGAGTGCGAGATTGAAGAATGGCGATCGTATAGCAGTACCGACGCCTCTCTCAGGAAGTTGATAATCGAAGGAAGCGCCACCTGCGCTTCCGGTTTCGTCGCCCTCCGTCTGTATGAGGGGACGGGAGAGTCGAGAACGTTTATCGGGACTGCCGATGGCGTTATCGAGGGGCATGTTTTCAGCGTTAAGACGGCGTTTTACGCCGAAACGAAGCTGGATTCGCTATCAATTGAGTACAGCATTATTAAAGCCGCAGTCATCGCAAAAGATGTGGTTGTCATGGCCGATCCCGATATACAGAACGATATACCTATCCCGGCGGATAGATCGAGCATATCACTGGATTTTTCGAATAGTGTTTCACTGTTGATCGCCTTTACAGGCGGCGAGGTTGCAAATCAGATCATTTCGGTCAAGCAGATCTCGACTTCAAATATTGCGGAGGAATTTCCAACGGTGCCTGCGTTCACAAATGCCGTGTATTATATTGACATAAACCTCGACGTGCACAATAGTGAAGCAACGTTAACGTTTGGGTATGATGAAACATTAGTGACCGGGTTCGGTCTCAATGAAGACAGCCTTGTCGTGAGCGTATACGATTCACTCGATGCACGTGGATTTATCTGGTATGTGCTTCCAAGCACCGTCGATACGGATAATAACACAATAACGGTGACGACTGATCATTTTTCTCTTTGGGTGGTTGCAAGTTCATCTGAGGCGCTTATAACCGAGGTTGACGATGCAGAGTCTGTCCCGCGCCAGTTTGGTCTTAATCCGAACTACCCGAATCCGTTCAACCCGGTGACGACCATTACCTACAACCTCGACAGGACGGGGATTGTTGTTTTGACGATATACGATGTGCTTGGCAGGGAGGTCAGGACGCTGGTGAACACACAGCAGACTTCAGGCAGCCACACTGTCGTGTGGGACGGAAGGAACAATGCCGGTATTCCCGTTGCATCCGGCACATATATTTCACTGCTGCAATCGGAAAACCGCGTTGTATCGGGGAAATTGACCCTGGTAAGATAACCTGCCGGGTAATAGTGTGATACTGTACCGGTTTTTGAACTTAAAAGCACGAAAAAGAATCCCGTAGATGATAGATTTTTTTACGGAAGGCATACATTCCGGTTATCTCGAATAGTGAAATTAATGAGAATTCTATACTTGACTACCAATAACAATAATATGTTTATTGTCTCAGTCTTAGCTTCTGTTGGTTATTCTCCTGGCGGCCTGCAGGACGAGGGGTACCAAATCGTTTTCCTTGCAATACCTCCTCGAATGTAATGTTTCAAAAAAATAATTTGCAAATTAATTAAAAATATATTTTCTTACTATAAGTTATAACTAAAATATAATTATATATTTAAAATAATTCTGAGAAAGTACTATGATAAAGTATAGATTACCTAAAAATTGGATAAAGTATAATCGCAACCAATTAGTCGATGAATTCATTGAAGCAAAATCAAGTGTTTTATCATTAACCACTGCTCCATATCAACGGTCATGGATTGAAGATTTGCAAAAACTTGAGTTGGAAAGAGAAACAGCGGGCACTTCAAAAATTGAATATTGAAGGGTTGGATAGAGACACTAGCTCGTAATGTTCAAATAAATAAAAACTTGATATGTGAAATTTATAGCAAGATGATTGCAAAAGCGGGCGATGACCATTGTGCTCCTGGAAAAATTAGACCTCAAGATAACAATGTAACCTTTGGCAGACCACAACACAGAGGTGCTGAGGGGGGTAAAGTATGCGAATTGGCATTCAATAATTTTATACAAGCCATTTCTGTGTCAAATTATTATTATGAAGAAAAAGACGCATACCTTGATTCACTGAGATTCACTGAATGCAGTTAGAGAGCAGGGATACGACTTATCACCATTTTTGAAGTTTTGCTTACGAGGGACTGCTTTGCAGAGCAAAAGATTATTAAAAGAAATAAAGCATCACGTTTCTAAATCTTTGTTTCGAGACACGATGAATGATTTATTTGAAAAACTAGAAACTTCTCATAAGCGAGTAATTGGTAAGCGCCAAGTCGAAATTGAAGTTTCCACTCAAGGCTCTTGAACGAAATATTTGTGGTTTGGAAGCAATTGGCGCATTAACAGGGAAAAAAGAGGTTAACCAGATATATAAGAAAGAGAGGTATTTATGTCAAAGAGGATCGAAGTTTCCACTGCATTGGTGACAGCTTCAAAGAGTTGCGGCAGTATGTTCAGGAGTGAAAAAGCGTTGTCGGCCAGCGCTTCGGATCTGCGAATAAGGGCCTGTGGCATTCCCAGAGGAGCACGTATTCCGGGAAGACACTCCCTTATGGGGTTTTTCAAAGCACTTTTTCTTCGTTTCTTCGGGCTTTTGTTTTTGCTCTTCGTCATTGTTGGCCGGTCCTGGTCACAGGAAGGTACAGGGTTCTATCTGAGCCACAATATGGGCTTCAATTTAGCGCCGAAAGTGGTTCTCAACGGAAGCGATACCGACCGTGCCAGTCGCTGCGATGAGTTCATCAACCCGCTGTACGCGGCTATCGATGGATGCACGAGCGCCGATCAGAGGGACAGGCGACGGCTGGAGCACTACGCACAAGGGCGCCCTGGGCATTCTCAGTGGGGCAGCTGTCGGCTATCGATTTACAGACCGCATCCGCGTTGAAGAGCAGTACTCTTACCGGGCATCGGCCTACAATAAGACCATACCGCTCACTGATGCGAGTGGGGCGACGTTAGCAAAGTTGGGGGGCGAAATCGAGGTGGCCAGCCAACGCATCGGCAGCGTTACATCGCACGCGTTTTTCAGCAACGTGTACTTTGACTTCACCAATGATGCGGGCCGGTTTACGCCGTACATTGGGGCTGGTGTCGGCATCGGACTCACTAACCTGGATTACGGAGGACTCTTTGCGCGGAACGCCGACCCGAGTAAGATAACGACGGCGCCTGGGCTCCCCAATGAGAACGAAATCCGACAAAATCTTGCTGCCACAACGACGAGTGAGCAACAAAAACTCAGCGACACGCTTTTCGGGTATCAGGTGCTCTTCGGAGGGGAGTTCGCACTCACCGAGCGGGTATCGGTGGGCACCCAGGGCCGCTGGGTCACGTTCGGAAGCTTCTCCGATGGCGATACGTGGGACCGGCTGCGGAGTCATGCGTCCAACCTGCGTACGGACGGCAGCGAACCGGTGACCTATCAAATGCGGACGAAAGACACAGGGCTCTTTGGTCTCAGCTTCAGCATAAAGTATTTCCTTTAGGTCGGTATGGTGGGTGCGCGCTGCGAAAAGGACGGCCTTGGGTGTCGCGAGCGCACGGGGCTCCGGCATCTCGGTCGATTCCTGCTTAGAATACTGTGCATGGGATAAAGGAAGAGCTTGAACAAGACGAGGGGGAAGGTAAGAAATCTTTTACGATAAAGGGTAAAAAGAACTTTGACACAGATTGTTTTACCCACAGAGATTTGCATTATGAAGCAAGAAAGATTGTATTGCTTTTTGCTGGATACTGCTTTATCTTATTCAAATTTTAATCATATATCGTGAGGAGTAAGGGTAATGACAAGGAGGCGCAGCAAGAGGTTATGGAAGATGTCGGCAGTCGGGTTGGGAGAGTCATAGAACACAATCAATGTACAAAGCTATGCTCAGGTGCATCAGCGGCTTAGTTCTCATCGTCATAGAAACTGGTTCAACTTCCGGAGTCCCGCTTTTACCGCAGTGGGTGTGGATACGGTCAGCTTCTGGTGTGGGTGTTCATGAACGCCGCGCTGCTGCTTTCGGGCGCGATGGGCCTATCCTTGCTGAGGGGCAGCGACATCTATAGCTCGATCTCGCCCTTCGTGATGAAGTCAACGGCCTGTTTTCCAGGCACATTACAGATAATCACGTGTGTTATTTTCAGAACGAGGTCATAATATGATTATTATGCGTAGCGCCAGAATACTGGGGCGGTCTGTGCTTCTTGCATCGTTGATCGCATCCGCTGTCGTTGGAATTCTGGTGTTCTGTTCCATCCCCGACGCGGCGGCCCAGAGCGGGTCGCGCTCCGGGTGGTACGTCGGCGGGAGTGTTGGATCGAATTGGGCGTCCGATATTGATCAGGAAGGCTGGAATCGTGAGACGACCTGCTATCCGAATGACGCCTGTTTTGATGTGGACCCCATTCCCGCAGTCTCCGGATACCGGTGGCGTTACGATATTGCCTCAGCCGCCGGAGCCGTGTTTGACATCTCGACTGGCCTCATTTTCGATCGTACACGCCTGGAGCTATCGTTTGCGCAGCGGACAAACGGCCTCGACCAGAGGTTCCGCAGTATCACCGATTACGAGGGGATGTCTATGGAGGAACGGAGCGGCGGCACGGTCGTATCCAACTCCCGAGCCTCGATCGACAAGCTCATCGTGCGTACCCTTTCGTTCAATGCGTACTACGATTTTCCGTATACGTACCGCGGGATTTCTTTCTACCTGGGCGGTGGGTTTGGTCCCGCGTTCGTCGTGGTGTCCAAGGTGCATTTCTCCACCAATTACGAGGACACGTCGGACAATGCTCAAACTTACGATCCTCCCCTGTCATTCTACAACAGCAGCCAGGAGGCTGACCTGTCCGACACAGTCCTGGCCGGGCACCTGCATGCCGGGGCAGACTACGACCTGAACGATACAACATTGTTAGGACTGAAACTGACCTACTCGATGACAGGTGACGTCAAAGCCAGCGGCGGATACTCAATTCATCCGTTTCACGAGCAGGACCCCGACTTGACAAACCACAATACGTTCACGGGCCCGCGTTACTGGACGCTGACGCTTACAGCCAAACGCCTGTTCAGCAACTGAACTGATCCTTCTGATCGAGGTGGGTGACGCGGTGCCGGGCCTGGATCTTGATTGAGCCCTGAATGGCAGTCCTTGCGAAAATCATGAACGGGGGCCGGTCAAAAATCAACTGTTTGAAGCGTTTAAAAATCCGCCAAAAGACCTGTCGGAATATTTTTATATCCCAACAAGAGAAGAGCT
This sequence comes from bacterium, assembly GCA_965240425.1. Lineage (GTDB taxonomy): Bacteria > SM23-31 > SM23-31 > SM23-31 > SM23-31 > CBDFMG01. The sequence continues at coordinate 2,700,842 of OZ251221.1, read as the reverse complement.
TGAGCACGACCAAGGGGAAGGCAAGAAGTTTTTTACGATAAAGGGTAAAAAGAACCTTGACAAAGATTGTTTTACCCACAGAGATTTGCATTATGAAGCAGGAAAGATTGTATTGCTTTGTGTTGGATACTACCTTGTCTTATTCAAATTTTAAGCATATATCGTGAAGAGTAATGGTCATGACAAGGACATTCTATCAGTTTTGATTGTGATGAGGATCAAGCACTGAAGCGGATTGTCGCCGGTCAGCTCACGCTGCCAGAATCTCCGTTTGCAGCGGCAGATTGGTCACGAATTGGAGAACAGCCGAGAAAAAGAGAAAATGGAAATTCGGGATGAAACATAAAGCACACGTTCTCAACACTGCAATCCTGGTGTTGGTATTAGCCGCTGCCGCGGCGGCTCAGTCAACAAAGAGCGTACAACTGCGTCTGGATGCGGAGCAGGGGGACGCCCATGCCCAAGCCCAACTCGGGCTCATGTACGCCAAAGGCGAAGGGGTGCCCCAGGACTCCCAAGAAGCCGTGCGGTGGTTCCGCCTCGCAGCGGAGCAGAGTGATGCCAGTGCCCAAGCCCAACTCGGGCGCATGTACGTCAACGGCGAAGGAGTGCCCCAGGACTATCAAGAGGCCGTGCGGTGGTTCCGCCGCGCAGCGGAGCAGGGGAACGCCGGTGCCCAAGCCGCCCTCGGGCTCCTGTACTACATCGGCGAAGGCGTGCCCCAGAACTCCCAGGAGGCCGTGCGGTGGTTCCGCCGCGCAGCAGAACAGGGGAAAGCCCGTGCCCAATACGAACTTGGACTCCTGTACTACATCGGCGAAGGAGTGCCCCAGGACTACCAGGAGGTCGTGCGGTGGTATCGCCTCGCAGCAGAGCAGGGGGACGCCAAGGCCCAATACAACCTTGGGCTCATGTACGACAACGGCAAAGGCGTGTCACAGGACTACGTCCAAGCCCACAAGTGGATTAACCTGGCCGCTTCACGAACGACTACAGGGGAAGCGGGGGACTACCGATCAGTGAGAGACAAGCTGGCCGAGCGGATGACTGCTTCACAAGTCGCCGAAGCCCAGCGCCTGGCGCGGGAATGGCAGCCAAAGACCTGGGAACAACTGACAGACAAGTAAATTTCTCCGTGGATCAGATCGCTGCAGAATTTCCCGACTTCCGGACCAGCTCTCAGAACAAGCCCCTCCGCGCGCTTGTTTCCTCTGTGGTTCTTGTCTGGCGGGTGTGGGAGAATGGGCAGACGGCTTGGATGACAGCATGAGTGTCGAGATCATCAGCATTGCAGCCGTGGGAATGGCCTTGGCCGGACTGATTCTGACCAGCAGTCGTGAGTCGCGGCTGGATGGGAGCATCCAACATCCGGTGCTACTCGACATGAACATCCTGTGAAGGCCCTCGAACGCTGTGCTTTGGGTCTCGATCTCTACCGCCGGCTCACACCTGGAAGCAGGTGTACCGTCAGATCGTGTCAGCGGCTTCTAAGGGGATGTTTTTATCCACAGGCAGTGGTGATTCGAGGGAGTTTTCCTCGCACAAAACGCATATCCTTACAAGTAATAAGACAAAACGGGCGGCGGCCAGCGAGTCGCTGTTACTCATCTTGAGGCAGCACTGCGCCGTGCCATATATTTGTGATTACCGTGTGGCAGCCCGCAGGCCTACAAGAAACGCATTTCAAACTGAGATACTACCGTATTTTTCCTCATTCTACGTCTCGAAGGTCATGTCCTTAATAACAAACATCCAACTTACGTCTTCTGGACCAGCACGCTGGCTTTGGGAAAGACCCGATCCAGCTGGGAACATTGGCATAGTGTCAACTTAGTCCCATTTCACTTTAAGTTTCATGGGACTTTTTACGGGAAGACTTCACTTCTTCCGGCGACTCAGAATTTTTTTAATCCATTCATCAAGTTCGTTGATGTCCTTTCTGAGCTCCTCCGGTTTGGGAAAAGGTGCGTTCTCTGCGGGGGATTGATCGTGACCGGTAAGAAACTTCGAACATTTTTTCATCCCGGCGTCGAGTGCTTCGCAGTCATCAGGGCAAATGTCAACGAGTTGGCTTACGCGCTGTGTCTGAATGCTCTCCCGGAACCGTTCAACGATCCCATTCAAGAGCACTTCTTCGACTCCCTGCTCCCACGTTTCTCGAAGGAGTCCATATATGTGCGATGCGTCTTGCTCGTACTTCTGCTGGTCTCCGTTCCGATAAGTTGTGTCTGCGGCCTGCCAGAGAACATTCAAATGACCGATGCGTTTCTTGGCCTTCATCGCAGCCCATGGCAGCTGCTGGAATGATAATCCCACGGCGGTCTGGTCTCTGCGCAGGTACTGGTGCTTGACGTCATCTTCAGCCTTCTCTTCCAGCATATGAAGAAAAACGATGTCGTGCGTGAAGACAATTACCTGCCGAGACTTCGACTCGACGACTAGACGCTCCGCAACCTTCCCGCGCCAATTGTGGTCCAGCGACGAGACAGGGTCATCAAAGATAATAGCCGACTGATCTGCGGCAGTACTGAGTTCTGCGAAGAAAGACGCAATCGAAAGACACCGAGCTTCGCCCTCGCTCACGACCTTGGACACTTCTGTCTTCTCCGACACTTGCCCGAACTGCAGCTTATGGTACAGCGCGCCCCGAACCCCCCCAGCATCCACCATTTGGACCTCAATATGATCGAACTCGAGCTCATTCAGTTCTTTCAAAAAGCTCTTGGTGAGTTGCTCGGTGACTGCGCTTTTCGTAACCTTGCTGCTCTCGCGCGTGATCATATTTGTCTGTGTTTCGCCAACGCATCGTTCGTAGGCAGCGATCTTTTCCTTCCGTTCGATTTCTTTCAAGACGTTAGGCAGGTGGTCTGCTAGCAGCTGCCGCGCCTCAAGTTCGTTCAACTCTCTTTTTAGCCTGTCGATCACCTCTCGTTGATTCGCTTCTCGAAGTTCTTTCGCCCGATTTCCCAAGTTCTCGATATAACTCGTCAGGATGTGCACGTTGAGCGACCAAGCAGGCAGATTCTGAGGGCACGGTAAATCCTCGGTTAGCGCTTTGTTCACTTTTTCTCTTCGAGTCTCCGTTGCGTCAAGACACGCGCGGACCGCTTCAGCCAAATCAGGGTTGTCAATCTGGAGCTCGTCGAGCGCTTCCTCTGCTAGCTTGTCCAGAACGAGCGTTTCGTTGAGCTGCGAATGCTTCTCGCTGTATTCGGCCTTCGTCCTATCGTGTTCGCTCTGAACAGCTGAGCTGAGGAATTCCTGGAACTGCCGTAATCGCCGCCCACCCTCGTCGGTAAGTTCTTGCTGACATAGAACACAGCGTGAATCCTCTTCGGTGAAAGGGAAGGCGTGACCCGGATATGCATCGGCCGTTGAGAACCGCTCTGCGGCATCCCAGAGAGTTCGCCACACGTCTGACCCGGTGTTTGGCAGCGGTTGCTCCTTGAAGGTCGCCCTATGCGATTCCTCCGCTGCACACCGAGTCTCGTTCTTTCGGTCACGCGCCGCGAACAGTCCCGCGATTGAGGTATCAGACAGCGCCTCATCGGCAGTCTTGACTCTTGCAACTAATACCTCCGCGTGTTTGGCGCGGAGTTCGATTGCCTGAGCGGTCTTTTCGGGATCATCCGACTGTAGACCGCGAATCCTTTCCCGCACCTCCTTGCTGCGCTCCTTATCAGCTTCGGTCAAGGAAGCAAGTTCCTTGACTGACTCGGGGTCGGTGGATTCGGTGGATAAGGTCAGATTTGTGATCAACTTGTGGACAGCCGTTCCCTCAGTAACATCGGGGAACTGGAGTTCCTGTGACTTAAGCGCACTTTGTTCCTTCTTTAAGGTTTTCCTGACAGCTTCGCAGCCGTCAGAGAGCTTGTCGAACAGGTCAAGACCCATGGGACGAAACGCGACATCGGTCTGTTTTGCGACATACACGCTCGCGCAATGGTGGTCGAATATGCTAACTCTCGAAAGGAACGCGTTCGCGTTAGGGGGTTGATCATCATTCCACAGATGCTCACATGACTCTTCATCCGCCGTGAACTTAATGGTCGCAGATGGCCGCGCCGGAGTAGCCCCAGACATGACGTTCCCTAGAATCTCTTCGGCACCGCGCGCTCGGCACGCACGTTTTAAAATGCGTATGTAACCGGACTTGCCAGCAGCATTTACGCCATAAACGATTGTCAATTGAGGTCCGAATTCGACCGTCTGATCTGTGGCAAGTGCGTTGACTCCAGCATGGTGTGTAAGCGATTGCAGCGATACGGGTTTCTTCCAAGCATCTGGCTGAGGGAGGTGGTTTACGTCGAGCGGCACGGGTTTCGCTCCGTCACCCAGTCCGTGCTGGGATTTGCAGAGTTGTGACAGCCGTCTGATGTCTGACTCGTCGAGTTCACCTTCCGTGACCAAGCACCGCAATGCATCACGCTGCCAGGGCGGACGGTTTAATGACCATTTAAGGATCTTGTTAAGGACATTAATTGCCGCCATGCATATCTCCGAACTTCAGTGCAGGGTCTCGATAGGATGCCGATTGACCGAGTAACATTGAATGGGGCTTCTCCATAGCTCTGCCGGTTGTCTGTCTTTTATCCCCTTCATCATATTGGGGTAGTATCTCATACCCTCTGACCACTCAAAAAACTTGTTTTCTCCTTTTATAGATATAAATGTAACACATAAAGATTAGTTTGTCTATCTTTTTTTCCTTAAAAAGTCCCATGGAACTTAAAGTGAAATGGGACTAAGTTGACATGCCTTAATACTAGTGTGCTTAAGTGTATTGAGATTCAATATTGAACAGAGGGGGTATCGATTTATTTAACACTATACGGGATACAGGTAAGAAATTCCCAAATTTTTCTTTTACTTTCTCTGATATTCTGGAGGTCATTTTTTTGTTCTCTTCGGATATAGTTTACCATTTGGGCACGACTACCCAATTGGTTGGCAAATTGCCTTTTGAGAGAGTCTCATATTGTGAATCAATCGTGCAAATTCATCTCTTGTGAGTAGGGGATTTTCTTCTGCTCGGCGGCTGGACAAATCCCTCTTTCTTTTCTTTTTTATCTGCGTTAGTTTTCCCCGCAGCCAATCCGGTGGTATCAAGGTTAGGACGCAATTAAATGGGTCCCTGCACTCTGAGGGAAGCGTATTTTCGTCACTATTTGACCAGTGTCCTCAATAACGGTGTCCCTGCATGTAATAAAGCTCTTTTCCAAATCCCTTAAGTGGTAAATCTATTATGCCCTATTATGTCTAGATTGCACCACTCCATTATACTACTTCACCCTGAATTGAGTTTAAAAACTCATCCGCGGAGCACTTATCACTTCTACTATATTTACCTTATATCTTATTCTGATACTGTATAACGTCTTTGAAGACATTACATTGAAAAAAACGTTTCATCATCATGATGATTGTGTTACATTCAATGAGACGAAAGTATTTTCTGTTCATGCAAAAAGCAAAGTATTTTTGAATTTGAGGGTAAGGAACTTGCATTTGTAAATGTACGTTCAAAACAGGTTAGTATAAAAACTCAAAGGATAAGCATGAATTCTTTCCATACTGCAACATTCAAAACTTTTAATGCGTCATTAATGATAGCACTGTTCCTTGTATTTTGTTTATCTACGACAAGTTTTGCTCAAGGAAATATCCCGATGACCTGCCCCTAATGTTTGGGCCACTTTTTAAGTTAGTCAATTCATCGATATATTCATTGTTGTATTATCCATTGGCCTTGAGACCGAATCCGGTGGTATAACGGCCTCGGGGGCGGGTGTCCGGTATCCAAGGGCACTATGCGGTCTCTTATGATTATACTCATTTCGCCAGCGTTCCACAAGCACTTTTGCTTCGTGTAAGGTATCGAAGATTTCCCGGTTGAGCACTTCATCACGCAGTTTGCCATTGAACGACTCACTATACCCGTTCTCCCATGGACTGCCTGGTTCACTATACAATGTTTTTACTCCCAGGCGCATGAGCCATGTCCGGACCGCTTGAGCAGTGAACTCTGTGCCATTATCACTTCTCAGGTGAACCGGAACTCCTCGCTGCACGAACAGTGTTGCAAGATGTTCTATGACGTCATTGTGAGTCAGCCTCCTGCCTACCACAATTGCCTGACACTCCCGACTGTATTCATCTAATATTGTTAACAAACGATAGCTCCTTCCCTCTCTGGTTCGTGCTTGCATGAAGTCATAACTCCAGACATGATCCCGGTACGCAGGTCGCAGCCGAATACACGAACCGTCATTGAGCCATAACCGTTTGCGCTTCGGTTGCCTCCGGGGAACTTTTAATCCTTCTCGACGCCACAAACGCTCCACTCTCTTATTGATTGACCTTGCAGCCTTCTTGCTGTAACAGTGCGGTAATTCGTCGATAACCATACCGACCATACTGCGTGGCCAACTCAGACCATACGTTGCACTAACACCGGTTCATCCGCAGGAGAAATCGGGCGATATTGATGAGTGCTGCGCGGTACTCCCAACACGGTACAGGCCCGGCGCTGCGAGATCTCGAGAGTCGTGCAAAGATGCTGCACCACCTCCCGTCGCTTCGCCGGGCTCAGAAGTTTTTTGCATCGACCGCCAGAGTCTCATTGAGGATTTGAATATCCAACTCTTTCTCGGCAACCAGGCGTTTCAGGCGGATATTCTCTCTCTCTAACGCTTTAAATCGTTTCGCCTGATTCACCCGAAGACCACCATACTCCTTTCGCCAACGATAATAGGTCTGCTCTGTAACCTCAATCTGGCGAGCAGCTTGTTGAACCGACTGACCTTGAGCGAGCAGTACTTCTGCCTCTCGAAGCTTGTGGATAATTTGTGCTGATGTGTGAATTCTACGTGCCATTGATCTTGCTCCTTTCTTTTCAATCTAATCCCTGTACTCATATACTATCTGGATCAACTGTTGGGGGCAAGGTCATTGGTATGGGGTGCAATATACTCTACACCATAGATTGATTATATTTAATATGAAAACAAATCTTTATTTACCCGTTATGTGTCAAATACTAGAAAATTTCCAGAGGTGTATTAAAACCTTGTCTTCGATACTTAAAATCTTTAAAATATTGTATCGAAAAACTTAAGTATATTTTTTTATAGTTAGTTGCCGCATCTTTAACCACAGAGTAAATTACAGCAAATCTCATTATTTTTGTTTCTCAATTGTATCAAGTACCCGTTCTCTCCACGCCCTTATAAAATTCACAAAGTCATCCTGAAGTCTAGATTTAAAAGAATCATAAACATCTTCATTTTCTTCAATAGCATATTCCCACTCTGTAAAAATAACCGAATTCCAGTAGTCGTCGCGTTCTGCTTGGATATATTCTTCGGCAAGAATTTCTGCAAGATGGTCATCATATTCAGAAGTCCCCATAATGGCATTACAAACTCCTTCGTCACAAGCATTCCAGAGAACAGCTCCAGGATCTCCAAAATGATCAAGATCTACCATCTTTTGGTTTCCCCAATCAACTGGCCACGCAGCAAGCAATCTTTCATCAAATTCTTCTACATTTTCAGAAGACAATTCTTCTTTAATTTCTTCCTCTCTATTTCTGGATGTCATAGTAGATGGATTTACGCTGAATTTTTTCATCACTGTTTTAGCAGCTGTGACAAGCGCGTCTTCTTTGTCTCTTTCATCCATACACCGGAATAAGCGAATTAACCTCATCTCATCAGATGAGATTTGATTATTAGTCTTTTGATTTTGGTTCATTTGCATTTTATCCTATTATCTTGAAATATTTGTTAGATTATTGTCTCCGATACTCAAAACCTTAAAATAATGAAACGTTAAGACTTAACAATAATTTTTTTTAGTTGAATGCGCAAATGAGAGCACGACACCTCAAATATATATCAGCCTTTAGATTTTTTTTGGGGCATCGGCTTTCCATGCCTCGGATGTTAGGTTCCTTTTTATATGTCTGTTGTTTTCCGTGTGTTTCATGCTGCTAGTACATCTCCCCGGCTATGTTCTGGCACTCTGTCGGCAATGACTGGCATTGTTAATGGTGATTTAAGCATGAATCCTGTCAATGAACGAATATTGTCTTCGGCACTCAAAACCCTTAACTTATTGCAACGTAAAGACATAAGAAAATTGTTTTTCAGTTGGTTGCGTATAGGTTGCGGATTTTCCTATCATCAAGGCTGTTTACCGCCTCTCTATTACTCCCAGGAATTAGGTGGCCATAAGTATCTACTGTTATCTGAATTGAATGATGTCCTAGTTGTTCTTTTACGTAGACCGGACTGTAACCTGCACTTAATAACAAACTTGCAAATGTGTGTCTTATATCATGCAACCTGATAACCCTAATTCCAGCTTTTTGAAGTATGCTTTTGAAGATTTTTCGCATTGTATGCTGTTCTATGTAGTTTCCGTTATGATGAAATATTATTTCAATTTTTTTCTTACCTTGTTTAAATGCATCCTTGAGCTGTATTCTATATAACATTTTCAATTCCCCATACAGCTGATCTGACATATCTACACGGCGCTCTTTGCCTGATTTTGTTGGGCCTATTTTCCCTATTTTGTACGACTTTCTTACTTTAATAAACATTCCATTCCAATCAACGTCGCTCCATTCAAGCGCAAGAAGCTCACCTAAACGCATACCAGTTCTAAACGCAGTAAGAAAAAAATGATAATCTTTAGGGAAATTCTCCAAACAAGTCTTGAGAATTAAAGAAACCTCGTCTGATGTTAACGGTTCAATTGATATTCTTTTGGTTTTGTTAAGATTTAGTAGCTTTATGATACCCGAGGTCGGATTTACTTCAATTAATTCTTCATCTATGGCATGATTCATTATGCCACCAATAATATTATTTACAAGACTTACACTGCTTCTCGAAAAACCCTCATTAAAAAGATCCATTAGTAATTTTGTTATGTGCTTTCTCTTTAATGAATCTAAAGTCACATTACCAATCCTTGGTAAAATATATTTCTTTAACATACCAGCATATCTATCATAAGTACTATCTCGTCTCAGTCCTTTTATATATGAATCTAACCAGAGAATAGCATAATCTTTCAAGAGAGGAACATTAGATTCAGAATTGTCTTCGAAAAAATCGCCAAGTGTAAGCCGCGCTTCTATCTTTTTAGCTACATCACGGGCAACTCTTTTATCTCTGCCAATTTTTTTTGCTTTTCTCTTGTTCTGGTAATCAATAAATACCCACCATACGCCAGAACCTTTTGGTCTCTCCCGAACTTTTACACCCATAATTATTCTTTATAAAAACATATCCATAAATAGACAAATTCCGTTTGTTATGATTGCTCACATCTTAGAAACATTATTTTGTGAAAATTTTAGCAAATATTATCTGACAATGTCAAGTCAATTTTCCAGCCTTGTCAACATTAACTTTGCTATTATTAAATTTGTCCATATCCATTTCTTTTACAATCACCCTTATTGTATTGTCTGTTTTATGTTCAGATTCAATAAATTTAATGTCTGGCACTAGTTTTTTAATGACTGCAATAAGAACAGTATTATCCTCATATGCTCTTTCCACAAAATGATCTAATAATTTCTTATTTTTTTTATCTTGTACGCGTCTGATAGATCTGTCCAGCTCGTCTTTTGCGGAATTTTTTGGCCTACCAAGTGGATTGCCGGATTGTCCTGGTTTCCAAGATGTCATTGATTTAGGCATGAATGTTCCTTTTTAATGTATATCTTAAAAAATTTTGATTACGGATTATTAATTTAATACTATATCCTCTAAGTTGCCTGTTTTATGTCTGTTTATTCTTTTCAGAACAGGGATAATTCTTGCTCAAATGTTCTATGGAAAATAACTAGTAAAATGGATAGAAAGTCAACAGCAATAATATTGGTAGCAGAGTTAAGTTGTTGTGTAGTAATAAGTTAGTGTTTTTCTGCTACCAATTGCTACCGCTTGCTACCAAGTTTGCTACCATTCTAACTATTAATATTTATATACATTTAAATATATATATTATAGTATGGTAGCAAATAATATGATATATATATCCCCATGAAATGTATTAAATATTTAATGAGATATTTATAAATAAAGAGATGGATATATTATTATATATGTCTATCAAAAGTTGCTACCTTGCTACCATTTCCCCTAAGTATTTGTTATCATTAGAATTTACGTGGTAGCAAACATCGAAATAGCCGCTACCTCCTGCTACCATTTGTGCTTGGAACAGAGAACGTAAAAATTTGTTGGTAGCAAAAAAATGGCGTTTTTTCGTTAAAATAAATTGGTAGCAACGGTGTCAGATCGCTTTAAAAACGGGTCGATTATCACTAATAAACGGTAGCATATAAAAATATTTTAAGGTTTTTTGAGGTTTTTTGTTCAAAAAAAAGTTTGGGAAATGTCCGCTATTGTCGGACAATGTCGGACAAACGGCTCCAGGGGGATTGTAAAATCGGCGGGGTTAGGTAATGGTATTATCCTATTGGGAGGGTATATAAATTCAGGATATCTAAAGAGGCATACTCCCATTTACCATATTAAACCTGTAAAGCTCGATGTCCAAGATCTCATGATATTAGTTGAACGAATTTAGAGTCCGATAGTTGACTAAAATTACTATTGCATATTCTGAATATAATTCATTTTTTTAATCAATATATTAAAACAGGTTGTATAGTAAATAGATCAACACGTATGTAAGGAATCAATTATTATGAATAATGACCTAATTCTGCCGGTCAGCTTTACAATTGGATTACTAAGGTGGGGAATGATCGCTCGGTTTTATATTGTGCCGCGGATAGCAGTCCTGCCTCGCACAGATTCACTTACCGGACTTTTGTTTTTACACTGTTTCTGTTATATTGGTATGGCATTCCTTATCACGGGTGTTACTTCCGGTAGCCTTGGACCCCTGCTTCGTGAATCCCGCCGCATATGGTGATTTGCTCGCCGCCGCTCTCGCTATAATATCAATAATTGCTTTACGTCGCAAATGGGCTATAGCGATACCTTTGGTGTGGATTTTCAACATTAAAGGGTCTCTGGACTTACTGAATGCACTAATTCAAGGTGGGCGTTACAACACAAGCGGGGAGTTCGGTGCTACTTATTTCATCCCTGTCGTCATTGTCCCTGCATTACTGGTTACTCATTATCTGATTTTCTTGTTACTTCTCCGGCGATCAGGTTCCGCAGATTGAGGTTCAAAATAAGAAATGTTGACTGTACGTTGCCATACGCCGAATAGGACCGAAACACGGAGAACCAGGGAAAAATATGATAAGGTATAAAGTCGATCTGGAGAGAGCAATCGCTCAGAATGGAGAAACTGTATTTATTGATTCGAAACAGAATTTCAAGAAGGGTGATCTTGCAACGTTTAAACCGCCGTATCAGTATATGGTAAAAGGCCCCATGAGCCGCAATGATATTTCAGCAAGCCCGGAGAAAATGTTTGACGGGGAAGTACCTATTAATTGTAAAATATTGGATATAGTTTTAGAGTCTAATATTTAATCCATCTTAATTATTCAGAACTTTATGTCTCTGCTGGCGCCTCACTCTGAGCGCTTCAATGATCAACATTTCAACAATATTTGAAAACGTCCGGTTATCTCGTTCCGGCCGGCGAAGTGATTCAACTTCATTTATTACTCTTTCTTCAATACGAATTGATTTCTTTATTTTAGGCATCTTCCTCGCCCCCTAGAAGTTTCGAAACTGTTTCCAGATCTTCTTTGACCAGAATTTTATCATTGTGAACTGTGCGTAATCCAGTCGGTTCGCCTGTAAATCCATTTTCTGCTTGAATGCTTACAAAGTTTTGTGGGTTTATGTATACTGGAAAACTATTTCGTAGACTATGTCGTGTCAATTTAATTAATTTCATCTTATTCTTCCTCCTCAATAACTATATTTATAGGTATGCCAACGGCGCGTGTTGGTGACCCCCTGAAACTCATTTTTGACTTACTTACAGCGCCATCAATACGCAACAGTGAATTCTTCCAACCGATGTACCAATCGCTATCTTTAAGTATCTTTTTAATTTCAAGATGACTGTCAGAAATATATACAATATCGTTAATGATTCGGATACCATGCCTCTCTAAGCTTATGGAGGCTTGCTCTCGGCGAACAATATCATCAGACGGATCTGGAAGGCTTTTATCATAATACTTTGGCTCTAATCGACCCGAAACTTTCCCAATGAGTTCTCCTACAGGTCTCGAAACTGTTCGGCCGTCTACTTCAACGGGTATCATACTCTGCTTGATATGATTTAGGCAGCACATTTCATCTTTAGATTCCTCAGTTACGATCTCACTCTCCCAATCCTGTTTTTCAACCCATTTTAAGGCATTCTCAGGTGTTATGACACTATCGCTGTACAAACTGTAACAACCGGCAAAAAGTGCGCCAAGCTGATCTCCTGCGCGCTGTTCATCCATGATTGTTGCTACTGCTCCGGCAAAGATTTCCGCGTTCTTGCGTATAACCGGGATCATAGAAAACGATCTGGCGCGAAAACTGGTGCAATAGCTACTTGTCAATGTGCTTACTATATCAGCCGATACTTTCTTGAATTGTTCTTTTTGATCAGTGTGAGAAATTTTATTGAGACCCATGACTGTGATCCGGGAAATATCAGCACCATGTTGTAGTTTAGGATTGATAGCTGCCAATAGAAAACATGACCGGATCATGAATAACATGGCCTCACCGCCTTGTGTTCCCTTGATAATACCGGCAGATCCCTCAGAACTCGCTTGGCGCATAAGTTCTATGATCTTCTGAAGACGTGACTGAGATGTCTGATCAGAGTCAGCTTCATCAAATACAACAGGGAATGAATTGTTACGCAATGTTTGACGGATCCCGGCCTCTGTGGTATTACTCTGAACGAATAAACTGACACTTCCAAGAACCTTACGAACGACATTATTCTGGATCCATGATTTCCCGGATCCTTTAGACCCTGTGATCCATATATGCGGCCGCCAGAACAATGCGCCGGATATAGGCGCAATCACACACCATCCGGCAAATAACCTGGCAGAGATAGGTTTCTCCCATGAAAACTTTTCGCAGATCTGCGAGAACTTTCCAGCCTCTGCTTGAGATAGAGGGTTTTCATCGGTCAATTCAATAGACTTTTGCGCTTCATAGATATAATTAGTCTTACAATCCGGGATCTCGATAGTCTTACCATCGACTCTTAACCGGTTCCCAAGATGTAGTACGGTCCGGTCTTCATCAAACCATGCGCCGCATCCGCGTACTTTTCCCGGATCATATATACCGGCGATACTGCATTTGCGGAACATTGCATTTGCTGCCGCTTTCCATGCTATACCGTTTTCGGTTTTGAAATCTGACCTTTCCCAATATTGCAGTTTTGCCAATGATATGAGATTTAACTGAGTATGATTATTAGTTGTAAGACTCTTGATCTGATGCGTTTCGTTTGAAAGATAATAGTAATATTCATGATCTACGCCCAAGCATATGAACGGTGCATTATCCAAAGCATTGATCGATACTTCCGGTTTCTGACGCGTTTTAAGCGATTCTAAGGGCTTTTCCTTTTTCCAATCAGGCGTTTCCTTGACTAATTTCTTTAAATCTTCGGCGCTGTTGTGTTTGAGCCAATCTGAAACATCCTGCTTTTCTTTTAAATTAGGTAGATTAAGTACCTTTATTTTCTTTGCAGTGCCGTCTAATAATGTAGCAACACCCTCTGTGTGCTTCCGGCCCGGATCGTCATTATCGGGAATGGGTACGACATTTAAGTCCTTAAAATAAGGTACTAACAATTTTTTAAACTTTCCTGCGCCGCCTGAATTACAAGTCGCGCAGGATCCATGTTTTTCAAGAGTATGTACGTCTTTCTCTCCCTCTACAATGAAAACAACTCTGCCAGACTTTTTAGCCTTTATTATATCTGGCAATCTGTAAGGAACAGGCGTAACACCCTTTAAATTCCAGATCCATTCACCATCGGAACCGGGCCGCCGCTGCTTAAAAGACTTATCATCGTATCGTAATACTTGATACAATAATTTTCCATCATAGCCTAAATAATCGTATTTATCTATGATCTTTGGCTGACGTCCGTTATTGTTCTCTTTGGGAGGGAATAGATTTTTCATGTCAAGATCGGTATGCGTTGCAATATTCTCTATCTCGCATCCGGCATGACAAAACATGAGGATAGTTTCGTCTTTTTCGTCAATTGACAGTGAAGCGGTCTTATCGTCATGGCAGGGACAAAGTGCTTGATAAGATCCGTTTGATAGCTGCTTTACTTTTTTAAACTTAGATAGAACATAGTCTAATCGCGCGGTCATTCTTCCTCGCCCTTTTAAGTGTTAAAATGTGTTCCCCCAATAAATATGCTTTATAAAATCTTTACCACTATAATTTCTACGGCCTTATAACGCTCATAGGTATGCCAGAATGTTGCCAAGTTATTTTTTGTGATACCTATAGAGTAGTGTTAGGGAGCTGTTAGGGAAAAACAATTAAGCAGGAATTACAAAATTACACTTCATTAGTCCGGTCATTTGGACCGATGACGGGGCAAATCCATATATGTCTTCGATCAGTATCAGATTCGAACTTGTCGATCAAACTCAGGTCGCCCTGGTACTGTATGACCAAGACCTTAACCGGATAACAACGCTGCTTTCAGGGAATTTTGAACCCAACGAATACCGGTTGATGTGGAACGGTTTAAACGACAGGAGTACCTATGTCAATCCTGGAATTTACATTATCCGGCTCATGACCCCGACACGATCATATTTTCACAAGATCGTCTGGCTATCGGACAGATAGCATTCGGTCTAACTGTCGATATTTGGAAAGAACCTCTGTTTTTACAGCGTGATCTTTTAAAGTGGTATCAAATTCAGTCGATATGTATAGAGGGAGCACTACGATGGATATGTTATGAATGCGAAAGATATTGAAATAGCTTCAAAGCACATGGATGAGATATTGGAATATCAAGCTGTGCTATCGTATATGATGAAACGGAACATTACGATCAGGCAGACGATAGCGGATTGGATAGAAAAAGGTCATATCAATAAATACCGGAACAGGTAATACTTTATTGGAATGGCCGATGCACTGAATTATCACACCATAACCTAACCGGAAAGCCCCTCGTGTACTGCCGCAACGAGAAGCGGGATCATAATTTCGTGATGACCTGTTATAGTAAAGCCCGACCCACCGGTCAACGTTGGTCTTGAGACAACGTTTTCATAAGGCCGGTACTGCTGGATCATATCAAAATTCACTGCTGTAAAACCCTCTGCCGGGTATCCGAGATTGCGGACAATGGTCAGTGCTTTTAGAAAAACCTCCGGCAGGATTACCGAAGACCCCACGTTAATGACAATCCCGCCTTTATCCAGTTTACACAATTGATCCGTTACTATTCTAAAGTCACGCATTGAAAGTTCACCGATGACCCTTCCGTCGGCTGAAGGATGTTGATGGGTTATTTCTGTCCCTATCCCAACAAAGACCGTTATCGGTATCCCCAGTCTGTAACCTGCCGCAAAAATACTAATGTCCTTATTCGGCACATCGTCATCAGAAAGCCGTTTCCCTATCGATTCGCCGTAACCAATGCCTTCCTTCTGTCCCGAAAAGAGGGCCCCGTTCACCAATTCCGCAGTTTCGCGGGACATTCCAAATGTACCATCCACAAGATTTTCCGCGACATCCTCAGAAGTGTGCCCGAAGAAGGCCAGTTCCAGGTCATGGATAGCTCCTGCTCCGTTCATACAGATCATGGTCAGAATTTTCCGGTCCATCAAGTCAATTATGATTGGCGCCAGACCGCATTTTATAACATGTGCCCCCATCATCCATACGACTTCTTTGCCTTGCTTTCGTGCCGAAACCATTGCATCGACGACAGCTTTAAAATCGTTCGATTTTAAGATCGGCGGCAAGGCGCTGAGAAAATCCCGGAACGATCCGCCGGCATTGTAGACAGCGGCCAGGTCCTCTCTACGTATTTTGCTGGTCCGGTCATGAATGGATATGGTCTTTATCCGGCTAAGATCGATCTCACGATGTTTCATGGTATTCGGGAATGGAATTAAGGAAGAATTTCGGTTTCAATGCTTGTCAATTTCGCCGCCACTTGACCAAAGATAACTTTGCTCACCATTAAAACCGGTATTTTTCTTTCATCGTCAGTCAAATATATATGGATCTTTCCCTGATGTTTGAATAAGCCCTGTGTTTTCAATTTCGGCTCTACGACGATACAATTAAATTTGCCGGCAGGTACTCTCACCTGCTGTTTTTTCTGTACTTCGACAACTAAATCATAGACCTTGTCATTATCATAATTTGGGACCTCGATATTCCGTCCCACTATTAAATCCTGAGTCCGGACATAATAGAAAGCAGACAACATGTCCTGGCAATACTCCGGTATTGTTACAGTATCCCGTTTACTATAAGCAGTGTTGTTTTCCTGATCGAGAACAAACGAGAGCTGACGATGGTAATTCCCCTCATTCAAAATCTTTTCAAGTCCCAGTGAAAAGATTCCTGTCGTATCTATATAGGTTACGATCTGATCGTCGACCTTATAGAATGTCGATATAAGTTTATTGGAGAGCGCACGGGAACGGACTTCATATGCATCCCTCCCATTCCAATTTACGATTCGTGGTATGGAAATCGTTGCCGTTCCGACGGTACTGGGACCCCAATCCAGATCGTACGAAAGTTTCTCGCCGACAGAGAATGCATTATTCGAAATAACCCGGAGGTCATCATCGTCATTTGTTTTCTGAATTATATCCGATTCGGTATCGGTGACCTGACCGGGTAAATAGGTATAATTTATAAACAAAAACCCTGCAAACAGCAAGAAACTTACAACGACTATTGAAATTTTGTTACACATGGCAAAATAGTTTTTTAATTTGTGATCGTTCAGGAGTATATACTTTCTCATGATGCGGATTGTTTCTTTTTCTCCGGGTTTTCGCTGATAATTTTTTCTGCGGCGTGAAAGACTGTCTCCGGAGTTATCAATTCCATACAGCGTAATTTCCTGCACGGACCTCCCGAACAGTAAGGACATGATTTCTCGTCCGGAACGAGCATCGTGTCTTCTTTTCCATATGGTCCCCACCGCCTGGGAGCTTCGTGCTTCACCGGCGGATACAGCCCGAGAACGGGTGTCCCGACCGTGTGGGCAAGATGTAATATTCCCGTGCTCGGCGACAGGAGCAGTGATGCGGAGCGAACGAACGCTGCAAGCACCGAAAGTGGATTCACACGCGGCAGCACCGAAATCCGTGCGTCTCCGTGCCGGCGTATATGAACTGCGAGATGTCGCTCATTCTGGCCCCATGAAATAACGACCGGAAGACCCAGATTCCGGGCAATCAAACTACCGACCTCTGTATAATTTTGAAGCGGCCAATCCATAGCCGACCCGCCGCTTCCCGGGTGAATAACCACAAACCTGTCTTCCAGACCCAGCCCGGTCTCCTTCAGTAATACCTGGGCTTCATGTTCGTCCTGTTCGTTCACGTTAAATTGAAAAACTGGTTTTGCACCGGAAATACCAAGCGGACGAAGCAGGTGTATGTTGTATTCCGATTCATGATTTTCCGATACTTTTCTGTGTTCGTAATGAGGTTTATTGAATAGCGTTGAATAGAACCTGTATCCGGTCCCGACACGGACGGGAATCCCTATACTTTTAATCAAGAGAGCGAGTTTGAACGTCGGATGCAGCAGAACGGCACAATCAAACTTTCCCGAACGAAGTTCACGTCCGACAGCAAAAAACGAGCGCTTTTCCCCCGATGCAATATCGTTCAGTATGATAGCATCTACATCGGGATTACGTTCACCGATAATTGCGGTAGAACTTCTGCACAACAGCGAAATATGAGCGTCGGGAACAGCCCGTTTTATTGCCGTTGCAACCGGCATGGAAAGGATTACGTCACCCAAACGGTCTGTCCGTACCAGTAAGAATTTTTGCAACCCCGACAAATCGGACCGGTCAGCAGTATTCACTTTGCGCTCTTTTCGAATGACCATTGTCATCATCCTGCAAAACGATCGAACGATAATTTCGGATCATTTATACCGGGTCCGCTTCCGTCGCGAACATCGACCCGGCTATTGTTTCGAGAGCACCTTTCGGCACGGCTCCTTCGCGGATAATCCTCGGTCTGTCCTCTGCGATTGAAATCACCGTGGAGGGGACTGCACCTTCCGTTCGTCCGGCATCGATTATCAGGTCTGCGGCAGACCGGAGTGATCTGTGAATTTGATCCACTGCCGAACAATCAGCACCACCGGAAAGATTTGCACTCGTTGATGTTATCGGCCTGCCAAAAGCTCTCACCAGCCGTATACACAGCTCATTGGCAGGGATACGAATACCGATTGTCCCGCGGTCACCACCTGTTGATCCGGGATTCCCCGGCAGGGTTTTGAGTACGATCGTTAGCGGGCCGGGCCAGAAAGAATCCATGAGTTTTTCTCCGTATTCGGGCAGTTCGGCAGTAAGTTTTTTAACCATGCCAACGTCCGATGCAATGAGCGATACCGGTTTATACCTGTCCCGCTGTTTGATACTGAATAACCGGTCCAACGCTTGAGGGTTTTCTGCATCGACCCCCAGACCGTAAACGGTATCTGTCGGATAAATGATGAGACCGCCGCATTTCAGTAGTTTTGCCGCACGGTCTATATCCTGATCGCGAGGGTTCTCCGGGTCAATTTGTACACTGTTTCGCATTGATCGATACTACACGTCTTTTACCGAAGGTGAATCATTGATTTGCGAAGACCGGATATATTTGAGCACAGTTTCAAAAACCTCTTCGGGTTCAATTTCGGTCATACACCGAAAATGTTTTTCCGGGCAGGAATTCGACCCGTGGATACTGCATGGGCGGCAATACAGATCTTTTGACAAAATCTCGTGTCCATCCCCCCATGGCGAAAAACCGAACTCCGGTACTGTCGGACCAAACAGCGCCACAACCCGGGCTCCGGATGCCGCTGCGAGATGCATTAAACCATTGTCATTCGTCACGACAACGTGTACTTTTTTAAGAGCAGCGGCAGATTCCCGCAGATTTAGTACTCCGGCGGCATTACAGGTTTTATCTGCATCCGCGGAACATATTCTTTCACAAAGCGGTCTCTCATCAATTCCTCCGAAACAGATGCTCTGAACATCCTGTTTGCCTGCAATCAAACCGACAAGATTTTTAAACCTGTTCTCGCCCCATTGTTTGGTAAACCATTTCGATCCGGGACCTATCCCAATAACAGAAGCGTTTTCATGTATCTTGAATTTCTTAAAAAATTTTTCTGCACTGCGGGTATCATCAGCCGACAGTGCGATATTCGGAGCGGGCGGTTTTCCGGCGATCCCCAAAGGCAGCAACAACCCGTGATTTCGTTCTATTTCATGGCATCGGTCTTTATATGCAATTTTGTGGGTGAAAAACCGGGATCCGGCACTTGTTGCAAAACCGATCCTTATCGGTATGCCCGCCAACCGCACCAAGAGCGCCGACCGGAGTGACCTGTGCGGAATAACCGCCGCATCATAACGCTTTTGTTTTAACAGCGCAACCAGTTTGAGCAATCCCCTTACTCCTCTGTCTTTTTCCCTTTTGTCGAATACGTGGAGGCTTACAATACGCTTGTCCTTTTCATAAAGGTCCGCGGCCTCTTTTTTGACCACTATCCCTACTTCATGACCTGCAAGTCTCAGAGATTCAACGAGGGACGAGCAGAGTATTACATCTCCTAAAAAAGCGGTCTGTAGTATGAGAACCTTCATAACATGTACCGGCTGACATGAGTGTTAATTGTAAATGCCGGCCGACTTCCACCGTTTATGCATCCAGAAATACTGCTCGGGATATTTCCGAATATAGGACTCCAGGAGGTTCGCATAACGCTGCGTTATTTCCCTGATTTTTGAATTATCATCTCCGGACAGGTCATCATACGAAATAGTATGCAATTCTGTATGATACTGCGATCTACCGGTCCGTACGCTTACTCCAAACACGATCGGCGCATGTGACCGCAGCGCAAGGATCGCGGGTCCGACCGGGAATGACGATTCCATACCGAAAAATGTAACTTTTACACCATTCGCCCCCGCATCCTGGTCGGCAACAAGCACCACAATCCGCTTCTGTGAAACCGATTCACAGATCTTTTTAAAACCGTTCTTGACCTTAATGACTCCGAGATTGGTATCCGATCGCAGCGTATCAAGCAAATGTTCCACCCGGGGATTTCTCATTTCCTTAACGACAATATCTATCGGGTACCCGTTAGAGGCTATTGCCACGCCACCTATTTCAAACGATGAAAAATGTGCGGTAACAGCAATACATCCTCTCTCTTGATCCAACGCTTGCCGAATACTATCCCGGGGATGAATATTCACCATCCTGTTTATCTTTTCGGACGGTAAAGCGGACAAACAAAGAAACTCACAAAATGTCACGCCAAAATTCCGGTATGAACTTAAACAAATCTTTTTTAATTCTTTAACGGATTTTTCAGGGAAAGCTGATCTCAGGTTTGTCATTGCCACCGACCTGCGAATCGGAATTACGTAATAAACGAATAATCCGACACCGGAACCGATTATATTGACAAATGATAAAGGAAGATGCTGTAAAATGAAGTATATTGTACGGGCTATAACATATTCTATAAGGAATTTCACTTCTCTGCACGTATAAATCGAACCTTAAACACAATCATGATATTTTCCAGACCGATCCGTCCTTGAACGGGTACACAAGTATACATATTGCCCGCAGAAAATGCAAGGAATAAAAGAGCAGGAAACCCCTTCATGGCATGGTTGACGCATGCACGATTCCGGTGATAACTTCCTGTTAAAATTGACTTCATATTACAGTTAAATCTTTGTATATTGTTTCCTTATTTTAAATAAACTGCGCCGGTTATGCTTACAGTCCGCTTATATCTTCGACCCATACTCATTTTTTTTATCTTTATTGTTATATCATGTTCCAATAATGATAATAATCCGCTAATCGGACCAATCGACAGGGAGGATGTTCAACCTCCCGGACAACCCGATCCACCGACATTATCAAACGTGGGAAACGGAGAAATAAGTATATCATGGCTTCAAAACACCGATCCCGACTTAGCCGGATACAGACTGTACCGTTCAGAGGATGAAGGGCTTCTTTCGAATTTCATTCTCATTTTCGATTCACCCGACACCACCTTTCAAGATAGAAACCTTAATTATTCGACGCTCTATTTTTACCGTGTTGCCGCATACGATTCTTCTAATAATGAAAGCGTTTTCAGCGAATCGGCATCAGGTATTCCGCAAAATACGCTGCCGCCATCCGTCCCGGAGAATTTTTCGGTTATAGGCCAGAATATCAGTTCGCCGCTCATTGAACTCTCATGGAACGAAAGCCCGGAATCCGATGTGGCGACCTATTGGATATTCAGGTCCACGGAAAGCAATTTTACTGCGGACGAATCGACACTTCTCGATTCAAGCGGCATTCCATTATATTTTGATACGGAAATACTTGTGAACGTACACTATTATTATAAGATCCAAGCGGTCGACAGAGGCGGTTTACAAAGCGCGCAGTCAAATACCGATACTGACATAGCTCTGTTCAAGACTGAGCTCCTGGCTCCGATAAATGAGTTGCTCATTGTGCCGCCGCCGATTTTCTCCTGGCTTCCCGTTGAGAATACCGTTCAATACAAGATTTTCGTTCAGACCGCTCCGGATACCGTTGCAATATGGAATGAAACCGTTGGCAACACGCAAATCTCAGTTCTATACGCGGGCAGCACGGTCCTTGAACCGGGAAACCTTTACTTCTGGAAAATTGCAACCATAACGAAAGATCCCGTGAGACTGAACTCATTATCCGTGACCCAACAGTTTCGAATTCAATGATAAAGCAAATCGACCCCTGTCATGATTTCCGTCGAACAGCCAGTGACAACCAGTAAATCTTCTGCAGGTCGGACCACTATACAATGAGCGCTCCACATGTGCAATTCAAAAACACCCTCCTTCGCGGTAATATAACAAAGAACATTATTGTTCTCGGCCTTCCTATCATCACTGCCCACTTTTTTGCGAATGCATACTACATAATAGACATGATGTTTGTCGGAAGACTGGGTCCTGATGCGTTGGCTGCGGTCAGCATGGGCAGTACATTGATGTCATTGACCTGGACACTTCTTATCGGCCTTTCGATCGGGACCTCCTCGCTAACCGCCCGGTTCTATGGATCTCAAAATGTTGAAATGGTACAAAAAATAGCCCTCCATTCCCTTTTATGTTCGTTTGTCGTTTCACTCTTTTTAGCCGTATTCGGTTATTTCGGGACTCCCTTCCTTCTCCGGATGCTTGGTGGATCTGAAGAGGTAGTTTTACTCGGAACAACGTATACGAGAATTGTTTTCATGGGCGCGGGCGGACTCATATTCGTGTTCATAATTAACTCGTTATTCAGAGGCGGGGGTGATGCTACAATACCAATGTATACGCTTGGAATATCATCTATTATCAATGTTGTGCTCGATCCACTTTTGATATTCGGCTTGGGTCCGTTTCCGGAACTTGGTGTCAAAGGCGCAGCAATCGCTACCGTAATCGGTCAGGGAATGGGGGCTCTCTTCAACTTTTTCATACTTTTCAAGGGGTATTCGAGGATCAAGATAGGCAGTCTGTTTTTCACCATAGACAAGACAGTGTTGAAAACATTCGTGAGCATAGCTCTACCGGGATCGCTGCAAAACCTAACCTATACGATAAGCGGTCTCATTATCATGCGGCTTGTCGCAACGTTTGGAACTGTCGCCGTTGCAGCATACGGAATCGGCATACGGCTTGATATTATGGTCATGCTGCCGGGATGGGCTATCGGGGCTGCAGTGTCAACAATACTCGGCCAGAATCTCGGCGCTCAACAACCCGAGAGAGCTGAGAAGACCGGATGGCACGGGGCGGGATTGTATTTTATTCTGTTGTTCATTCTATGCGGCTCTCTCTGGTTTAATGCACCAGGTGTCATAGGCATATTCAATTCTGAGTGGGCCGTGGTCTCTATTGGCAGTAATTATATCCACATTGTGGCGATCGGTTATGTTTTTCTTTCAACAGCATTGATCCTGAATATGGCGATGAATGGCGCTGGATATACTTTTGTGCCCATGCTACTGGTTGCAGCCGCACATTTTGGATTCCGCATACCGGTTGCATTTCTCCTTGCTAAGACCTATGATATGGGCATCGAGGGAATCTGGCTGGCAATATCCGGCTCCTTGATGCTGCAAGCTGTTCTTGCAGTATACTGGTTCCGGCGAGGTCTCTGGAAACACAAAAAAGTCGACCATTAATATAGAAGAGAATAAGAACGCATTCCTCCCGTAATCTTTTAAATGTATGAGCCGCAGCCCGGAATGCGTTGAAGAGATGGAATTTTTTCTGCTGATGAGGCCTGAACCTGCATTGTATTTCTAACGTATAAATTAAGCATATACTGCATATATGCCGATTAACAATAAGGAAGTTACAGGAAAAAACCGGTACATGGAAGTAGGCCGTTCATATGAATTTAATTGAGTCAGGTCTATGCGCTCCGGCAATTTGCGATACAACATAGTTTCTTTCATACTGTTTGGTAGTATTTTAGGATTCATCGCTTTTCTTACATCATGCAAAAGCGAGGAAGACTTTCTGATACCTGCACTCGCAAAAAATTTAGCAGAGAGTTCTCCTCCAGACCTGCCGTTCAATCCCATTCCCCCGGATGGGGCAACCGATATCTCAAGGTCAATACCGTTCAGCTGGCAGGTTATCGAGCCAGACGGCGAGCAAGTGTTCTACGATAAATTTCTCGGACTGGATTCAATCTTCACAATCAACGATATCCAGGCCGAAGGTCAATCCGAAAATTCTTTAAAACTTTCACAAGACCTGGGGACAAATACCCAATATTTCTGGAAAGTGGACGTCCGGGATGCATCCGATAACTGGCGGTTCGGCGATATCTGGTCATTCACGACGGGATCGGAACTCGGCAATCCCCCATTCGTAACCATTCTTTCACCGGCAGACGAATCGGCATTCACAATTGGTGATACGATAGCCTTCAGAGGATTTGCCAATGATACGGAGGATGATACCTTATCGGGCAGCGCACTAATCTGGAGCTCGAATATAAACGGACCTTTCGGTACCGATAGTGTTGTCGTATCTTCCGTGCTCGAAGCGGAGATTCATACCATAACTCTTTCTGCTACGGACAGCGATGATAAAACCACATCGGAATCGGTAATAATTACTGTAAACGACTCTTCCGCCGGCAATATCCCTCCGTCCGTGACAATTGAATCGCCTGCAAGCGGTGCGACATTCGGCGAAGAAGAGACAATCACACTTCGGGGCGCCGGCAGAGACATTGAAGACGGGGATTTATCCGGTGAATCGCTGACATGGATATCTTCTATCGATAACATCCTCGGCAGCGGGACAGAATTGCAGGTTTCGGGCCTCACGCTCACTACTCATACCATAACGCTCAGAGGAACTGACAGCGGAGGGCTGTCACGGGAAGTTCAGATACAGATCTCGGTTGAAAAACTGGTAAACGCACCGCCGGCAGCGCAAATCATTTCACCAGTGGACAATTCTTCTTTTGCAGAAAGTGAAGTCATTAATTTTTTTGGTACCGCATCGGACCCGGATGGTGATATTCCAACGGTTTCATGGAGTTCCGACAGGCAGGGACAGCTGGGAACCAGTTCCCAGATAAATATTTCAAATCTCCAGATTGGAACACATATCATTACGTTCCGTGCAGAAGACCCATCCGGAGCAGCCGGCACGGACCAGATCACCATTAATGTGACGCCTTTTGGAGAAGACAATCAGCCGCCGACCGCGGATATTCAGTAGCCAATCGACGAGCAGGTTTTCAACGAAGGACTACCCGTTCAGTTCCTGGGATCGGGAACAGACGCGGAAGACGGGCCGATCCAGAGTTTCCGGCTTGACTGGTTATCAGACAAGAGCGGAATCATCGGGACGGGAGAATCGGTCTTTGTTTCGTCTCTGCCGCCGGGGAAACATATCATATCCCTTATTGCAGAGGACAGCGGCGGTAAAAAAGATACGGCAAAAGTAACGATATTCGTGAACGGGATCGGCAATACACCACCCGTTGCACGTTTTTCAATGACGCAAACAATTCCTTCTCCGGTTCCGAATACCGTTGCTCTGATTCTCGATGCAGGTGGTGTTT
This sequence comes from bacterium, assembly GCA_965240425.1. Taxonomy (GTDB): domain Bacteria; phylum SM23-31; class SM23-31; order SM23-31; family SM23-31; genus CBDFMG01. The sequence goes on along the minus strand of OZ251221.1, from coordinate 2,675,449 downwards.
ATGACGCCGTCGATGCTGCTGCCGGCATCGATATAAAATGGGATTTTGACAATGACGGAATTTTCGACACAGAATTCTCGAACGAAAAGACAACGACATATTCATATACTTTTAAAAATGAACCGCATTTTATAAGAATGTTGGCGCGGGACAGCGGCGGGTCTACCGATGAGGCGCTGCTCATTGTTCCCGAACATGTATTTGTCCCCGCTTCTGATTTCAAGATGGGAGATTCCGCGGGTACTCAGGCAGATGAACAACCCCAGCATACCGTCTTTATTGACGATTATTATATAGGCCGGTTTGAGGTGACAAACGCCCAATTCGCACAATTTTTGACTGATAATTCAGCAGCCGCCGGGCAGTTTTATTCAAGCAAGATGTCGATAGTCAAACCGGAAGAAGGGGTCTATATTGCATCAGAAGGTCTTGAAAACTTCCCGGTCCGCTATGTCGAATGGCAGGCCGCTGAAGCGTACTCGTCATGGATCCAGGGCCGTCTCCCGACAGAAGCCGAATGGGAAAAAGCTGCGCCAGGGGGTATCTTCCTCGGAGAAGGAAACACAGATCCGAACCTGCAGCCAAGCAGGCAGCAGCCATGGGGCGCGGGAGGGATCAGTCTGAACCACGCAAATTACCTGATATCCGGGCGCCCGTTCGACGGTCTGGCTCCGGCCGGAACGTACACCGGCAAATTTATAAACAATGTACAAACGATCAATAATTCCTCGCCCTACGGGGTGTTCGATATGCTCGGTAACATTGCAGAATGGGTCTCAGACTGGTACCTGCCGGACTATTATGCTGCATCTCCCGCCGCCAATCTGACCGGACCGTCAGACGGTTCACTCAAAGTGATCCGAGGCGGATCATTTGACCACGATGAAAGCGATATTTTGATCACCCGTAGATTTCAGGCTCTCCCGACCACCCGCCCGTTCAACGTCGGTCTGCGGACGGTCATTACGCAGTAAAATAAAACTATCTCATCCTTACAATTTGTCTACAATCTAATTCTTATTGACTCTTTCACGAATAATCGTAATATTTTCTGCAATATTTAAGGATAAGGGAATAGGATTTCTATGCTCTGGTTTAGAAAAAGAGAGGCGCAATTTGAGCGGCATAAAGGATTCAGGACTAAAATAAGCTACACGTGTAAAGGTGATCTAAAAGCGGCGTTCTTTGACCTGCCGAAACCAGTTGACGAGAATTTGCTCGAATACCTCAAACCGTTCGGCCATCCGGTCCTTCTCGCACAAAACTACTATGAAATCAAGAGAGAAGGTTTTTTCAGGTTGATGCTCTTTATGGGAAGGAACAGTTTTCATGCGAGATTTGCAAAAAATTGCGATGTTCTGGTAAAAGAACTGATCATAAAACAGGTACACAATGCGCTTAATAAAAGCCCCGATTCGAACCTTCCTTCACGATGCCCGGAAAATGCCCTAACCATCGGGAAGGATACTCTTTCCATTGATCTTACGAAATGCACATGCTACTTAGAATGTGTTTGAATCCCTCATGCACCTTCAATTCCACCATCCTCAAACAGGACTCCCGGACATACTGCACGTACGTCTCCGGTCCGGAGAAAAACAGTTCAACTATTTCTTTTTCGTATAGCCTCTTCAACAATCCCAAGAGACCGGTCCAGCATTACGTAAGCGTATACGCCGTACCCCGGATTGACAAGAGGATTTGTGGACACACTGATAACCAGCCCTGATTCCGGGGCTATGATACGTTCAACGTCACTTCCAAACGGGTCCATAACCTGCGCAACCTCCTGACCGGCATACAATAGATCACCTGGCTGAGCATCGATATGGAGAATCCCTCCCGATTTTGTCTGAACCGACCGGCTTTTTTGAACGATTATTGAATACTCCGGTTTCTTGATCTCATGTTCGATCATTTCGAGATACGATAAAACGTTTAAAATTCCAAGTACTCCTTTATCGGTTACCTGTTCGTGAAACCTGAGGACTTCACCGCCTGAATAAATAACGGTCGGGATGCCTGAACCGGATGCGGCATTCTGGAGAGAATTTTCTTTGCCCGGTGTATCGATTATCACTGATGTGCTAAATGCCCGTGCTAAATGGTGCGCTTCACGGTTACTCAGATCGGCCTCAACATGGAGAATCTCAAGCATGTTCGCCTTCGGAGTATGTAAGTCGATTCCGAAATCGCATAAAGAAATTATTTCTTCAAAAAGAATGGGCGCTATCCGTGAGGCGGCAGACCCTTTTTTTATTCCCGGAAAACAGTCGTCAAGATCCCGGCGGTCGGCCATATTCCGGGTCATGGAATAGAACCCAAAGATATTGACGATCGGCACAAACAGAATCGTTCCGTTCAGCGTGCCCGGATCGATTCTCCAAACAAGCCTCCGGACAATTTCTATCCCGTTGATCTCATCCCCATGTATCGCCGCCGTAACGAACAGTTTCGGACCTTCAGTATTGCCGTGACTCACTATGACAGGAATGTACACCGGATTATGCGTGTAGAACTCGCTGATTTTCAGATACACTTCTGTCTGAGTACCCGGCAGTATCGTTTTTCCGTCAATGGACAGAGAACTATTCATATCGCTTATTAGAGATTTAGAAGACTATCCGTTTTTTTCCATAGAGGGACATGAGCTTGGACCGTACCAATTTTACCGGTTCATCCAGTTTAAAAATGTGGCAGATCCCCGCTCCCGGTGTAACGGTCGGCGATGTGGCAATCCCGATGACAATACCACCAAACGGGGCCTTGATGGATTCCACCTCGACACCAAACGGGTTCGTATTCGTTGCGATTTCGGCGTTTTTCCGCACGAGACGCCCCGGCCTGACATTTATAGATAATATACCGCCGTGATCGACACGGACCCATGTTGAATCCTGTATCTCAAATTGCAGCGGGGCTTCATATTTTTCCCCGGGTATCATGGAAAGTTCCCTTATTACGTTGAGAACACCGAGGAGTCCCCGTTCGCAGATTTTTTTTTCCAACTTGCGCGTCTCACCCGCTTCAAACACAATCGCAGGGATACCGTCTTCCGTGGCTGAACGCCGCAGTGTGCCTTCATATCCTTTATTATTCAAGATCACCGTTGTGCCGAATGCGCGTGCGATCCTTGCCGCATCGGAAATCGTCATATCCGCCCTGACGTGCGGCAAATTGCTCCGCCCTTCGGAAGCGGTATGCAGATCGATAATAAAATTGCATTTTCTAACAAGTTCATTGTAAATAATATGAGCATATATTCCCTGCGACCAATTGGATGAATTGCAGGGGAAATAACGGTTCAAATCTTTTTCTTCCGGAAGGTAGCGGCTCGTATTTTGAAATCCGAATATATTGACGACCGGCACACAGATCAACGTTCCTGCAAGGTGCGTCATATCGAAATTGTAAATCAGCTGGCGTACGATTTCAATGCCGATAAGCTCATCTCCATGTATTGCGGCGGTAATTAAAACGACAGGTTCCCGTTTTTTTCCGTGCAGGACGGTAATGGGAATAGAGGTAGGTCTTGATACGAAGGAAGTGCTCACCTGCAGTCTGAGCTGTTTTCGTTCTCCTCTGGCGATTTTTGTCCCTGCGATCTCTATGGCACCGGACAAAAACATCATGCGGAATCCCCCGGCTGATTATTGCTCCGGGCACAAGCGGCGGCATATTCAATAACCGCCTGAGCGACATTAATCCCCGTTACTTTTTCTACGCCTTCCAATCCGGGAGACACATTGACTTCAAGAATTTTCATACCATCGACAGATTCGATCATATCTATACCTGCAACGCCGAGACCAAGAGCTTTCGCAGCATTCACCGTCAATTCTTGATGCTCATGAGACAAGTCCACACGCTCTCCTAAACTTCCTTGGTGAATGTTGGAGCGGAATTCTCCTGCCGCCGCTATGCGCTTATAACTGGCAACAATGCTGCCGTTAACGACAATTGCCCGGATATCAACTCCTCTGGATTCAATTATATACTGCTGGATCAGGATATTTCTTCCCATTTTCCAGAGTGCCTCGACGGTAGATTTCGCGGACTGGTCGGAATCTAAAATAATCACGCCAATTCCCTGAGTTCCCCGGATAAATTTAACGATAACAGGTACTCCCCCGACTTTACGGATCGCCCGATCGATATCCTTTGGATTCCTGACCATTATCGATTTCGGAACAGGAATACCCGATTGAGCAAGAAGCTGAAGCGTACGGAATTTATCCCGTGCGTGTTCGATACCGAGCGGGGAGGAAACCGAAGGGATGCCGAGATTGACAAGCTGTCTGAGAACAGTCAGTCCATACCCGGTTATCGATCCTCCGATCCGAGGAATTACAACATCGACGGCAGGAAATTTTCTCTTATTATAAAAAAGCTGATTGTTCTCGATCCCGACAACTATTCCACATTTCAAGGGATTAATAACGACAGGATCAATACCTGCATTTTTACATCCTTCCACTAATCGCTTTGTCGAATACAGGTGACGTTTTCGCGATAAAATTGCGCACCGCATTTTCACGGTATTCCTCGACCAGATAATTCGTTGTTCAAAATATCACAAGCTTGGGATCATCGGTATTCAATAACCGCTTATGCTCTGTATCGATTTGTTCTAAATACTACAGTGTACTAAAGATAATTATTGAAAACAAGTATTGAAATTTACCTTCAACTTTAATACTTTACGACAACAGGGAACATACCATGGAAGAAAAACAGCTGCTCGAAGAACTCGAAAAAGTTGCAACACGGCTTGCCATTACCATCCGGTACGAGGATGGAGATTTCACTGGCGGTCTCTGCCGCTTAAAGAATGAAAATATAATAATAATCAATAAAAAACAACCCCCAGAAAAACGGATTTCGCTCCTTGCCAGGGAACTCAGCGTCCTCGATCTCGATACGATACATATCCTGCCGAAGATCCGCGAATATATCTTCACAATCACATCAGAATGTTCGGATTGATTCCCCGGCATTTAGTTCTAAACCGAATTTTGATTTCTCACTGCTTCCTGCTATTCAAGAAGAAATGTGTTAAAATTCTCAATTTTACGGCCCGCTTCAAAATAAATAATAAACAAACTCTAAAGTATCTTCAAAAGTAACCGATATAGAGAATGGGATTAATCCTGTTTTTACAAAAGGGTTTTAATTATGAGGTGCACCATAGCAGCCTCTCAATAAAGTAAGAAGATACCAGGCTTTTTATGAGTATTGCGGGCGCGCGGCCCACAATCTCATAATCAAAAGGCCTTTATCGAATACGGAGGGAACACCAATAGCCAAAACCACCTCCAAAGGCAGCCCCTTTCACCGGGGCTGCCTTGTTTTTAAATCAGGACTTCCTTTCTAAAGCGAAAGCGACCCGAATCCTGCGAATTATCACTGTTCTGCTGTACATTCAATGTTTCGACTGATTGATCCTGATAAAATATTCATTGAATTTCCCGTGTTCGATTGGAACTATCAGAAAACGGTCTATAAACTAAAAGGACAGAATAATGGCTCTGAATATCGAACTTCGCGACCTTGCAACCGGACGACCGGTTAAACCCGACTTTAAACCCCGTATTCCGAAAGACATTATTGAAAACGTAAGGAAACGTGCTTCTGTCAAATCGTTTCGGGACTTAACCCAGGCAAATAAAGATATCTCCGCAGGTTCCCCCTTAGAAATCGGATTTAAAGCGACAAGAATTGCCCGGCAGTTCCAGTCCGGCAAGATCGACATATTTGCATAAAATATCCTGATCAGAACAGGCCTGAACACCGCGAAATCTTAAACCGTTTCCGAGCTGATTATTTATATATATCCAACATGTGTTTACCTTCCTAACCGCTCAAAATAATTATTACCGTTGTTTTTTGCATTTTTAACTATCACGATTAATTATTTCCTGAATTATAGAAACATACCTTCCTGTATATCAGTTATATAAAGACATATTTCAGACATATTTCATTCATTATATATGAGGAAACTTGTGCCATGCAAAAATATTCAAAAAATATAGATCTTAAAAACACCCTCGATAAAGCCTCGAGCGCATATCTTACCAGCGCACAACATCAACCGGTGCATTGGCAGGAATGGGGTGAGAAAGCATTCGAATTTGCCAGAAAACTCGACAAGCCGGTCCTCCTCGACATTGGCGCAGTCTGGTGCCATTGGTGTCATGTAATGGACCGTGAATCGTATGAAAACGAGGATACCGCTGCTATTATCAACAAAAACTTTATTGCAGTCAAGATCGACAGGGACGAGCGGCCGGATGTCGATCAGCGTTTTCAGACATTTGTTCAGGCAATGAGCGAAAGCGGCGGCTGGCCGTTGACCTGTTTTCTTACCCCTGATGGAAAACCGTTCTATGGCGGAACATATTTTCCTCCCGAGGATAGATACGGCAAACCGGCATTCAAAAATGTTTTGATAAACCTTGCGAAAGCCTACCAAGATAAAAAGCAGGACCTGCTCAAAAAGGCATCGGACATTTTTGATCAAATTGCGGCATATGAAAAAATCAAATCAAAATCAGGTGAGCTGAGTAAAGATGTTATCTCGAGTATTCTGAGCGAAATTATACAAAATTTTGATCCCGTCTACGGCGGTTTTGGGCCGGGGCCGAAATTTCCCAGCGGCAGCAGTATTAACCTTTCGCTACTTACTTATTCCATAACTCAAGATGAAAATTATCTCACTGTCGCCAAAACTACTCTCGACAATATGGCGGCCGGTGGCATTCACGATCATTTGGGAGGCGGCTTTCACCGGTATTCCGTCGACCAATTCTGGCACGTGCCGCACTTTGAGAAAATGACGACTGACAATGCAGAATTTTTAATCAATTACCTTGATATATATAAAATTGTCGGTGATGAGCGTTATAAAACAATTATTGAAGGTATAATTCGATACTACACAGAGGACATGTGCGACAAAAAAGCAGGGGGATTTTATGCCCACCAGGACGCTGACATAACGCTCGAAGATGACGGTGACTACTTCACCTGGACGAAAAAAGAGATAACCGAACATCTCAGTCCTGCACAGGCAAGCGTGTTCAATACAATTTTCGGCATTTCCGATAAACCGGGCGATTTACACGGGCCTCCCGAAAGGAACGTACTGTACACTGTTAAATCATTACACGGAACCGCGGAAGAATTGAAAATATCCAAGGAAAACGTTGAAAAAATTCTTGATGAGGCACAATCAAATCTTTTGAAAGTCCGCTATAAACGGCAGGCCCCGTACATTGACAAAACAATCTTTGCAAACTACAACGGCATGATGATCTCCGCATTTGTCCAGGCGTATAAAACTTTCCGGAATGAAGAATTAAAACAACGTGTCGTCAAAACACTGAATTTCCTTATTAAGAATCTTTATTCACCGAAAACGGGATTTTGTCACTCGTATGTGAACGGATCACGAAATAATACCGGTCTTCTCAGCGATCAGGTCTGGATGACCACTGCCCTTTTGGACGGTTTTGAAATATCGGGAGATATACGATATTTCGATCATGCCTGCAGAGTTATGGATATGGTACTCGACACATTTTATGATACGGAACAGGGTGGTTTCCTCGACAGGGTCGGCGGTACCGATCCCTCGCCCGTCATGGGGATACAACATAAACCGTTTGAAGACGTTCCGGTTGCCTCCTCAAATTCTGTCGCCGTGCGAATTCTCGACCGGCTCTTCACTCTGACCGGCAAAGAGCGGTACCGCCTTGCCGCAGAAAAGACCTTGCAGTCATTTTCCGGCAGTATTGAGCGGAGAGGTATGTATCTTGCTTCGTTCGGCATCTCACTTTTTCATCATCTTTTCCCGCCACCCCAGGTAATTATTATAAAATCGGGTCCTTCAGAACAACTTGATCAGCTCGTAAAAGCGGCCTACAGCGTAAATCGTCCCGGTATATCGGTATACGTCTTCGATGCCGGCGAACGCTCCAATCAAAAACTGCCTCCTCCGGTAAAATCAAAAATATCAGGAACAAAAGGTAGTGAAAATTCTGTTGCTTATGTGTGTGCAGGCACGAATTGCGCTCCGCCTACCGGTGATTCTGAAGAACTGGTAAAACTGTTGAGCACATTTGGCCAAAGTGATACTGACCTGGAATATTATTCCAACTATTGACCAATAAAAGTTATTTAAATGTTTTAAGAAAGATAACGCAATGAAAAAGAATCTTGTTATCACAACCCTGTTTCTGATAGTTGTTCCACGTTGTGTTTTCGCACAGTTCAGCTGCGGAGGAACTCCCCTGCTCGGCTCTCTTGATCTTCCGGCAACGGCTCCCGGCAACGGCTCCCGGCAACTGGCAATTTGCGCTAACGTATGATTTCAACAATATCGCTGAATTTTATTCCGGGACTGATAAGCGAAGCAGTACACTAAAAAGGAGAACCCATTCGGGGCTCCTCGAAGTAAGTTACGGTTTAACATCGAGGATATCCGTATCATCTCTGTTATCAGTTGTCCGGCAGAACCGAGTCGCTGCAAATACGGTAAGGACGCAGGGGTTGGGTGACATGGCTATCCTTGCAAAATACGCCGTCATTCCTTCGAATGCACTGACGCAACGCTCTTTAGCGATTGGGATCGGACCGAAAATCCCTGTCGGCGATTCAAAAACAAAAACCAGTGAAGGAATTCTGCTGCCTGAAAGTCTTCAACCGGGTACAGGTTCATGGGACCTGCTCGCATGGGGATTCTTTGCTCAAGGATTGCGCCCGTTCACCGCTGCAAGCCTTTTTGCCACTACCTCCTATAAGATCAGCGGCGAAAACTGGAGAAACTTCCGGTACGGTGATGAACTTTCCATTACCGTCGGGTCAAGTTACACTACAGTAACACCGTTTGATTTTTCACTTCTGCTTTAATTCAGAACAATCGACGAATACGAGTTGAATGGCGTAATAGAGCCAAATACCGGCGGAACTTGGTTTGATATTGTACCGGGGATACACCTGAAGCTCTCAAATACATTCGGCCTTCGTGCCTCCGGAGCAATTCCATTATACCGTGATGTTACGGGAACGCAACTCACGACAACATACACCGCTTCGGTTTCACTCTTTTACTCGATCATAAAACAACCGAAACTCTAAGGGTTTTAAATAATTATAAAGGATCGGTCATAAAACGTTTTTACTCTTTATCGATAATTGTAGTTTTACTCAGTCTTGTTATCTCCTGTAGTCTTGGCTCTGGAGGAAAAAGTCCGGGAACCGATGGTTCAGGAGCATGGCTTGTCCCCATACGGAAGGTATTTGACTCGGGGCCGGGTAAAGACGGAATACCCGCTTTGGAAAATCCGGAATTGGTAAATCCAGAAGCTGCGACATTTCTCGCTGACGAGAAATCTGTTGCCGGTGTCCTCATAAACGGTGAAGCCCGTGCATATCCCCTTTTGATAATGGAACATCATGAAATTGCAAATGTTGAGATCGGCGGAAGAGCCGTCAGTGTGACATTGTGTCCCCTTACGTATTCTTCGATCGGCTGGGACAGAACTCTGAACGGGACCACAACGACATTCGGGGTTTCAGGCTTCTTGTATAAGAACAACCTTGTTCCGTACGACCGGCTGACCGACAGTAACTGGTCTCAAATGCTTAACCTGAGTGTGAACGGTGATTTGATTTCCCGGGAAATTGAAACTTTTCAAGTTGTCGAAACGAAATGGAGTACCTGGAAAAGGATGTATCCCGAAACACTCGTGTTGTCAACAAATACAGGGTTTAACAGGAACTATGGTCCCCCGTTATACGGAAATTACGAAACTGACCTTGCCCCCACAAGTTGATCCAGATAGTATATGAGTACAGGGATTAGATTGAAAAGAAAGGAGCAAGATCAATGGCACGTAGAATTCACACATCAGCACAAATTATCCACAAGCTTCGAGAGGCAGAAGTACTGCTCGCTCAAGGTCAGTCGGTTCAACAAGCTGCTCGCCAGATTGAGGTTACAGAGCAGACCTATTATCGTTGGCGAAAGGAGTATGGTGGTCTTCGGGTGCATCAGGCGAAACGATTTAAAGCGTTAGAGAGAGAGAATATCCGCCTGAAACGCCTGGTTGCCGAGAAAGAGTTGGATATTCAAATCCTCAATGAGACTCTGGCGGTTGATGCAAAAAACTTCTGAGCCCGGCGAAGCGACGGGAGGTGGTGCAGCATCTTTGCACGACTCTCGAGATCTCGCAGCGCCGGGCCTGTACCGTGTTGGGAGTACCGCGCAGCACTCATCAATATCGCCCGATTTCTCCTTCTGATGAAGCCGGTGTTAGTGCAACGTATGGTCTGAGTTGGCCACGCAGTATGGTCGGTATGGTTATCGACGAATTACCGCACTGTTACAGCAAGAAGGCTGCAAGGTCAATCATAAGAGAGTGGAGCGTTTGTGGCGTCGAGAAGGATTAAAAGTTCCCCGGAGGCAGCCGAAGCGCAAACGGTTATGGCTCAATGACGGTTCGTGTATTCGGCTGCAACCTGCGTACCGGGATCATGTCTGGAGTTATGACTGCATGCAAGCACGAACCCGAGAGGGAAGGAGCTAGCGTTTGTTAACAATATTAGATGAATACAGTCGGGAGTGTCAGGCAATTGTGGTAGGCAGGAGGCTGACTCACAATGACGTCATAGCAACATCTTGCAACACTGTTCGTGCAGCGAGGAGTTCCGGTTCACCTGAGAAGTGATAATGGCACAGAGTGCACTGCTCAAGCGGTCCGGACATGGCTCATGCGCCTGGGAGTAAAAACATTGTATATTGAACCAGGCAGTCCATGGGAGAACGGGTATAGTGAGTCGTTCAATGGCAAACTGCGTGATGAAGTGCTCAACCGGGAAATCTTCGATACCTTACACGAAGCAAAAGTGCTTGTGGAACGCTGGCGAAATGAGTATAATCATAAGAGACCGCATAGTGCCCTTGGATACCGGCCACCCGCCCCCGAGGCAGTTATACCACCGGATGCGGTCTCAAGGCCAATGGATAATACAACAATGAATATATCGATGAATTGACTAACTTAAAAAGTGGCCCAAACAATTGGGGCAGGTCACTTTGTGTACAGAAGTATAGCTTAGGTATCCGCACAAAGTATTTTGGGGCTATACAAAGAAATTGCTTGACCTAATACTCACAGCTTCATACATTTTTGTTCGTAAAACAAAGGGAGGAACCAACATATGAACGAAGATGTAAGCTCAGCTCTGGTCATGTAAGAAAAAAATTAAAGAGGAAATTGCCAGCCTACTAATGATTTAAACACAATAGAAAGATTGATTAGTAAGTATTCCGCTAAAGGGCAATTATCTATAAATATTGATGCCGAAAATCTGAAGGTAAATGTGAATACTGAATCGAAAGACTTATTATCAACAGTCCATTCAGTATTAAGGTTAAAATCAAAACATAGTAATACCTTGACAAAAACAGGAGGACCGGACTTCTCATGGTCAATAACAAAAACGGATCGCCTCCGGCTGATGGTTGGGCAGGACCGAACGGGGCGTTGGGCACCCATATAGTTAACGAGTCGGAGCAAACCCTGAAAGCCTATGATAAGCAGCCTTATTTGGTCGATGAACATGCCAACCACGAAGAAGACACGGCGCACGGCGGTTATGCTCACCGCCAACTGTTCGAACTCGTTCAGAATAGCGCCGATGCACTGGCTGGCGTTCCCGCCGCTGGCGGACGCATCGAAATCCGTCTGACTGAAGCCTATCTGTACTGCGCCGATGATGAGGAGCCAATCGACTGCAAGGGTGTGACGGCGCTCATGTTTTCACACATGTCGCCCAAGCGTGGGACTAGCGAGATCGGGAGGTTCGGCCTCGGCTTCAAATCGGTTCTCGGTGTTACCGATGCGCCGGAATTCTTCAGCCGCTCCGGCTCGTTCCGCTTTGACCGCACGCGCTCGAAAGAGCGCATCGGGCAATTCGTACCGGATGCTGAACGTTATCCGGCGCTGCGCCTGCCCGACCCCATCGATCCCAGCGAGTACCTTCTTGCGGATGGCGATGCGACCTGTGAATGGAAGCTGTTCAACGATACGCATCGGTTATCGGACAATGCCCAAGCCGACCGCAGATCGCTCGGCGGCGGCGAGGAGGAAATGAGCAAGTGACCGACTATCCGCTTCGACACCTTTCCATCCGTGTCCCGTGGCATGATGCCGGTTGGGCCGGAAAGATCTGCGCCGCTCCGCACCTCAACGGCGCATGCGCAAAACTCAAACACATCGCGGAAAATAAAAAAGATGAAGACGAGCAGCTCCGTGCCGGAGAGAGCTTAAAGGATCTCCCGCTTGAGCAATGGCCGTGCTGTGTGGATGAACGCGCAATGTTCATGGCCCCATTTGAGATGGATCAGGAAAAACGTCACGCATTGGTTGCAAAAAACCCACAACATTGTGGACATTTCCGGTCAACACCCCAGCGTTACCCAGCCTACTCTGCCGGTATCGTCCCCTTTTCGTGGATGATGATCGACAATCTTGAAAAATACGGGGACATGCTGGAACTCGATGTCGATGCCTCACGTGAACCCGATTTTGGCTACCGTACAAACTGGGTGCATGAGGCCCGCAATCAGACGAGTCTTCTTGAGGGTTTTGCGGCCCACCTCCGCCACGGCGACTCTCTTTGCCTGTTCTATGCGAAACACGTACCCTTTATTGAGGAAACGAACCGCATCCTCGTTGGCGCCGGGAGAGTTAAGGACATTGGACAGCTGACTGAGTATCAGCGATCTGATGATAAGCGCCCGCGCGGGATGGTCTGGGAGCGACCCATCCAGCATTCGATCCGCCCCAATGGACAAGATGGATTCTTGATGCCTTACCACGAGGTTTTCCTCCGCGCCGACGAGAACTCTTCCCTCGACCTGGCGCCGTACACGGCGCTTGCCCCATCTGATCACTGGCATCAGTTTTCCTACGCTAGTGAACTCGTAACCCACGACGGTGCAATCTCCGCTCTCCTATCGATGGAGAACGCACTCGGCCGAATTGAGCAGGACTTTGGCATCGTGACTGAAACTCAGAGGCAGTGGGTTCACGACGAACTGATTCGTCTGTGGAAGGTGAGAGGCCCTTTCCCCGGACTGGGTGCCGTTTTACATTCCTTCGGCCTGTCACGTGGATTATTGTGGCTCACGCGCTACAGCAACGCGCGGGCGAGAACGCCGATCCATGGCCGGAGGTCGATGCCGCGTTCCGCGATCCCGCCGCAACTCTCCCCGTTGAATTGCGGCGAGACATTAAGGAACTCGCAAAGACTTGGAATCGCCTACCGGACGAGCGCCGTAATTTTCTGCGCCTCTTGAGCCGCTTCGAGATTGATCTCGAACAAGCCCATAATCTCTATGATGAGAACACCAGACGAAAACAAAATTGGAATGCAACGGATGCAGAAATCCTGCAGAATCCATATCGAATCTTCGAGATCAGCAGACACGTTTTTGAAGTTATCCATCTCCTGAAGGTGGACCGGGGTGTGTTTCCGGAGGACACCGTACGTAGTCTGCATCCACTGGAGGAGCCGACAGGTCTCGCTTCCGCCATGGACCCACGTCGGGTCCGAGCCTTCGCCATTTCTGTGCTCGAAGAGGACGCATCAGCCGGACACACGTTGCAGTTCGCCGGTGACCTCGGAGAGACGATCCGCAACTACGCTGGCCGGCCAGAGTGCCCCGTAACATCCGATATCCTCAATGCGAGCGTGGACGACATGGCACCGGAGATAGTCAAGGTCGAGGCTGAAGGAGAGTTGGCTCTGCAGCTTTATCGTTACCGTGAAATTCGCAAGATCGTGCGCAAGAATGTATATGGCAGGAACCAGGGGAAGCGGCATACCGTCGATCAAGACTGGACTGAACAGGTAGCCAAGAAGTTCGGGCCCCCGACCGACGCCGCTGAGTGCCAAGCTCAAGAGGAAAAAGCCAAGGCGCTTGCGGAACTCGCCGAATCACGCTTCTCGGTACTGGCGGGACGGGCTGGCACTGGCAAAACTACGGTGATCGGGATTTTGTGCGGTCAAAATGCGGTCAGGCAGGATGGCCTCCTGCTTCTCGCACCCACCGGCAAGGCGCGTGTTCGACTGCAGGAGCTCGTTGGCGAGACCAGTAACCAGGCGATGACCATCGCCCAGTTCCTCATCAAGAACGGTCGCTACCACGGCCCCTCAGGGCGATATTATCTAAGTGACCACCCCAAGGCGACGGGCTATGGCACCGTGATCGTTGATGAAGCTTCGATGCTCACCGAAGACATGCTCGGCGCTCTTCTAGATGCACTGCAGGGCGTAAAGCGACTCATCTTGGTCGGCGATCCGGCACAACTCCCCCCCATCGGCGCAGGGCGTCCTTTCGTGGACATCATTGCCAAACTTCGCCCAGACGACTTTGAAGCGCGTTTCCCGCGTTTCGCAAAGGGCTACGCCGAACTCATTATTAAGCGTCGGCAGGTTGGCGTCGATCGTCCGGACCGGTAGCTTGCAACGTGGTTCAGTACTGCGCCGCCCGCACCCGGCAGCGACGACATCTTTTCAGCGGATGATCGCGAGGCCTCGACGCTGCGCTTCGTCGAGTGGGAAAAACCGGAGGACTTCCAGTCGAAACTGGTGGACGTACTGGCCGAGGAGTTGAAGCTTGCCGACGCTGAAGACCAGCGCGGCTTCAACCGGGCCATGGGCTCGACGTCGAACGGTGACTACGATTACTTCAATGCCACGCGAAACGGCAATCCAGGCGCTGTGAAGAAGATCGAGGATTGGCAGATCCTGAGTCCGCTACGGGGCATGCCCTTTGGAGTGGGCAGTATCAACCGCAAGATCCACGAGCGATTCCGCGCTGGTTTCATGGAGCTTGCATCGCGGCGGTACCGGCGCATCCCGAAGCCGCGCGGGTCGGAGCGGATTGTCTATGGGGACAAAGTCATCAACCTCAGAAATCACCCCCGCGGGGGTAGGCAGGTTTACCCACAGGCAGGAGCGTTGGGCTATCTTGCCAACGGAGAGATCGGCATAGTGGTCGGCCAGTGGAAGACCAAGAATATGAAAAAGGCACCTAGCATCCTCAAAGTCGAGTTTTCTTCTCAAGTCGGTTACACCTACGACTTTTACGACAGAGATTTCAGTGAGGAGGGTGCCCCAACTCTCGAACTTGCCTATGCCCTAACCGTGCATAAGGCGCAGGGTAGCCAGTTTAGACTCGTTATTCTCGTGCTACCCGAAGGCCATCCGATCCTCTCGCGCGAGTTAATCTACACGGCACTCACGCGCCATCAGGATCGCTTGGTGGTAATGCACCAAGGACAGCGCAGTCTCTTGAAGGAGTTCGGCTCACCTCATCGTAGCGAGACCGCTCGGCGACGAACCAATCTGCTCACCGATTGCCGGATGCTCGAGTTCCCGCAACCCCAGGGGAGCGAATTCCTCCAGGATTGCCTGATTCACCGGACCAGCAAGGGGTTGGCAGTCCGTTCCAAATCGGAGCTGTTGATAGCGGAAGCCCTCGGATCGGCAGGCGTTGACTTTGAATACGAAAAACCGCTCGCCCTGGGCGGCCAGACTCGTTATCCTGATTTCACCATTGAAGATGAGATCTCAGGCCGCACAGTTTATTGGGAGCATTTGGGAATGCTCAATCTCGTAGGCTATCGTGATGCTTGGGAGAAGTAGCTCACTTGGTATCGGGCCAATGGCGTTCTTCCAGTAGACGAAGGCAAAGACGGAGAGGCAATTCTCGTACATACCATCGATTCTACCGAGAGCGGTTTTGACATGAGCCAAGTCAAGAAGTTGATCACGGAGGTTTGCAGTGGTTGACCATGGCATTGTTACGTTAATCGTGTTGGGCCACAAAGACCGCGCGGACCCGGGGACAGATACGAGGTACATCCCCGCGTGTGCGGGGGAAACCGTAGCGACGGCATTCCACGGTGGGGCAGTGCTCGGCACGATGGCCACCGAGGACGAGGCATGGGAGATCCACGATCAGTGGCCCAAAACTGATTGCAGGTGCGGTTGCCGGGGCATCGTCACCCGTGATGGGTTTCGCCTCAGGCGCGGTGGGAGTCCGCAAAAGGTAATAGACGACTGACCGAGGAAAGCATGAGCGGGGAACTGATTGCCATTTGGGGTGTGCGAGTGGCCTTGGTTGGGGGCCTCCTTGGGAATTTCTTTCGGGAAGTTGCCGTGCAAAGGATCGGATTGTGTTGCAACTTTGACCGCCGACGGCGGGTAGCCTGAAGAGATCATGAAGAAGGCAACCCGACCGGCGATCTTCAAGTGGCAGCAAACGGAGCCCGAACTGATTCTTCGCGCCGTGCGCTGGCACCTTCGGTACTCGCTCTCGTTCCGCGATGTCGAAGAATTGATCAGCGAGCGCGGCCTGGAGGCAGACCACACGACAATCTGGCGCTGGGTCCAGCGCTACGGTCCCGAACTGGAACAGCGGCTGCACCGTCATCTCAAGCCAACCCACAAGTCCTGGCGTGTCGATGAGACCTGCGTTCGTGTCAAGGGCCGCTGGACCCCTACCGAGCCATCGATTCCAGCAGCGCCACAATCGCATTCCTCCCCCCTCTGGTCAAGGCATGTGTGTGTGGAGTTGACTCCCAACCCCGTAGCTTGCCCCCTCGAGGAAAACGGGCGGTGCTATAAAGAGAGGTGGTGACTACGCATCGACCTGTTCATCCTTTGCAAAACCGCCTACAGGCCTATTCTGGAAACCGCGAATGTTCAGGACATAAGCAGTTTTGCGCCCGTCATCCGGATGCGACACAGGCTCAATAACGCCATAGCTGCGGAGCCGCTTCTGAACCCGGCTCACGGTCTCCTGTCTAAGGCCTGAAGCCCAGCAGATGTCCCACTGCGACAACCGGCAAAAGGGTTTGAACCCCTTGAAGTGTTTTGGCAAGTCCTCCCCCTCAAGCGGGTCACCAGGAACCGAGCCATTCAGCATGACCAAGAGCGCAATCTTCTCGGAGTGTTTGATCCTGTGATGAAGTGTTAGGTTGACGAAACGATGGAAAAATTCGAGATAGTCCTTGTTATACATGATCCTATTATATATAGTTTTAGTCATATAAATAAATAGGTGGCCAGCCTGTTGAACATCTACTTCTTGGATTGAGACGGCATTGTCACGTTAATCGTGTTGGGCCTCAAAGGCCCGCATGGATTCCCTTTCAGGCGGCCGCACTGACAGGTTCCCCGAAATCACCAGATCGAGATTAGAGCACTTAACGTGACAATGCCTAACAACGGCCCTTTCCCACGCACAGTGCGACGTCCAGTTGAGGCATACCCTAGCCTAACGTCAGGGACCGGGCGCTGAGGCGTCAGAATAGAGTTCTCCTTTGGATTGATGAACACATCCCGTCCAGGGTTATAGAGTTCTTCCTGACAGATCAACCGGCCAGCCGGGACCGGGCTTCACACTGGATGGAGTCAGGGAAGTCCCGTCGGGCACTCTTGGTGCCTGGTGATGAGCGGGCGTGAGAAGGCGGCTCAACTGCAGCACTACGACTTCATCCCGGACACGACGCACTTCCTCCAGCTCGAAGCCCCTGGACATGTGCCGCCCTCACCATCGACTTCCTGGAGGAACAGGGTTTGGCGTAGTACCCGACGTTCGGGACGGACTCGGACGTCAGCGGCTGGAGAAGTCGGCGTTGCCCGGGCCATCGGACCCTCCTCTCTTCTCTCAGAGGGGTCTAGCTTGGAGGGTGGTGCCACTCGAGGGGGCAGGTCAACACAAACCACTGCCGCAGTCTCTGCTAATATTGCCCACAGGGAATAGGATGCAGCGACGAAGTTTTCTAAACAGTTCAATTTGGCTGGGTTTCGGAGGAGTGCTGGCTCGCCCGCCACAGCAGCAAACCAGGCCAGCTCTGGTAAAGCCCCGTCGGCTTCGTCAAGGAGACAAGGTGGCACTTATCAATCCCGCCGGTGCCACTGCCCACCGGATGGATCTAGAAATAGTCCAGGAAAGCCTGGAAGCTCTCGGCCTCAGGGTGAAACTGGGGGAGCATGTCATGGATCGACGAGGGTATCTGGCCGGCAGCGATGAAGATCGAGCCGCCGATGTGAACCGCCAGTTCGAGGATTCCTCAGTGGCCGGCATAGTCGCCGTTCGGGGCGGCTGGGGATGTGCCCGTATCCTGCCCCTGCTGGATTACCAACTCATCGGTCGGAATCCCAAGATTCTGGTGGGTTACAGCGATGTGACGGCACTTCTACTGGGTATTCATTCCAAGACGGGGCTGGTCACCTTCCATGGCCCGGTCGGGCTCGGCCCGTGGAATAGCTTTACAGTGGATCATTTTACCAGGATTCTTTTTGAGGGTCAGGCCGCCGAGTTATCGAATCCCAAGTTGTTGGGTGGCAATTTGACTGTTCTCTCAGCCATCGTAGGGTCTTCTTACCTGCCTGATTGGAATGATGCGATTTTGTTTCTGGAGGACACCCAGGAGAATATTTACCGAGTGGACCGGATGTTGACCCAGCTAGCTTTTGCTGGCATCTTTTACGAGCAGTGGACGATGCAGCACGATACCCAAGATATCTATCCGAAACTGTCGTGCAAATCACTGGCCGTTCACATGCTGAGCAAAGATGGACGGGTTCGAACCCCTGGCGGTATTATGCCTTTCGCTGATGCCCTCGGCCCCCAGCCGAAAAACCCGGCGGCCTTGCACGCATTACTGGAGCACCCGAAGGCCGACAAGATCAAAGGAGTATTCGATCTAGCGGAACTGCCGCCGGAATTCATCGGCGAAGAGGATCCGATCCCTTTGACCGACGTTTGGCCGGGATTGGAAGAGCATCTTCCGGCGAGGCGGAGAACGTGCCAACTCATACGCTGTGAACGAATCCTTGATAGCAATACCGAGTTGGAGTACGTCTTTTATGATCCCAACATTTATATCGTCCGCACGGGCGATGATGATGGAAACCGTGAACTACGGCTGGTCTCCAACAGTCTGGATCTTAACCTCAATGAACACCAACTTAAGGCAATACTGCACTACGAGACGCAGCAGGAAATTGAAGAACGGCGCTCTGCCGTAAGGGAATGTTCGACGGATGCCGAGCGTCTCCTGACCGCAGTAGGCGAACAAGCACTCCGTCAGGAGTTGCCCTATTCGCTACTCACCATACTTAAGAACGAAGGTGTTGCGCTGACAGGTGTCCAGGTCGCCGAGGGAGCCATCGCTACATACCACTTGGACGCGCTCAAGCAGTATCGACATGCACTCGACCATCTGAATCCGCCTAAGAAATGGGCTGGCTCAAAGCGTGCGGTCAACTTTGTCCGTTCGCTCGGTTTTGCAGCCGAATGGGCAGGAGAGCCGAATAGGCGACGTTCGCCCTTTCTGGAAATCGAAGGCCCATACGCCCTCCCGGAACTCCACGACTATCAGAAGGTGATCGTCACCAAGGTACGAGACATGTTCCACAACGGACACTTGGACGGTGCTAAACGGCGCGGGATGATCAGCATGCCGACCGGGTTCGGGCAAGACGCGTGTCGCCGTGCAGGCGATCGTCCAAGCGATGTGTCGCGATGAATTCAAAGGCGGTGTCCTCTGGGTCGCAGACCGCGATGAACTGTGCGAACAGGCAGTTGAAGCATGGCAGCAGGTGTGGTCAAGCATCGGCGCGCATGGATCGCGACTGCGTGTCTCCAGGATGTGGGCCGGGCAGCCCGAGCCGCTGCAGACGAGCGACTTCCATGTCGTTGTCGCGACGATTCTGACGCTCAACGCCAAACTCAAGAACCAACCCAGCAAGTACGAGTTTTTAACGGACTTCAAGCTCGTCGCTTTCGACGAAGCGCATCGGTCGATCGCTCCGACGTTCACCTCGGTCATGCAGGAAATCGGCTTGACCCGGCGGCAGGAAGCCGATGAGCCGTTTTTACTCGGCCTTACTGCGACGCCCTATCGTGGGTATAACAAAGAAGAAACCGATTGGCTGGTCAACTGTTACGGCAGGAGCCGGCTCGACGCCGGGGCGTTTGAGAGCGACGATCCGCAGAGAGTTATCCGCGAACTGCAAAGTATGCGCGTGCTCGTGCGAGCCGACCACGAAACTATCGAAGGCGGCGTGTTTTCGCTGAACAATGAGGAACGGGAGCAAATGAAATCCATGCCGTGGTTTCCCCGAAGCGTGGAAAATCGCATCGCTAAAGACTCCGTGCGCACCAGGCGCATCATCGAAGCGTATAAAACCCATATCAACCCGGAATGGCCTACTCTTATCTTCGCCGACAGCGGTCGAGCATGCACAGACGGTGGCGGCGCTCCTAGATAAGAGAGGCATCAAGTCGAGAGCCGTGAGCGGAGATACGGAGACTTCGACACGCCGAAGGATAGTAGAGGAGTTCCGGCGCGGTGAGATCAAGGCGCTCGTGAACTATGCTGTATTCCGGGAAGGTTTTGACGCGCCCAAGACGCGAGCCATCATCGTGGCGCGGCCGGTCTACAGTCCTAACCTCTATTTTCAGAGGATCGGCAGGGGCTTGCGGGGTGTCAAGAACGGCGGCAATGACCGATGCCTCATCCTCAACGTCGAGGACAACATCGAGAACTTCCAGCAAGCACTCGCATTCTCGGAGCTGGACTGGTGACCTGCCCCTAATGTTTGGGCCATTTTTTAAGTTAGTCAATTCATCGATATATTCATTGTTGTATTATCCATTGGCCTTGAGACCGCATCCGGTGGTATAACTGCCTCGGGGGCGGGTGGCCGGTATCCAAGGGCACTATGCGGTCTCTTATGATTTTACTCATTTCGCCAGCGTTCCACAAGCACTTTTGCTTCGTGTACTGTATTGAAGATTTCCCGGTTGAGCACTTCATCACGCAGTTTGCCATTGAACGACTCACTATACCCGTTCTCCCATGGACTGCCTGGTTCAATATACAATGTTTTTACTCCCAGGCGCATGAGCCATGTCCGGACCGCTTGAGCAGTGAACTCTGTGCCATTATCACTTCTCAGGTGAACCGGAACTCCTCGCTGCACGAACAGTGTTGCAAGATGTTCTATGACGTCATTGTGAGTCAGCCTCCTGCCTGCCACAATTGCCGGACACTCCCGACTGTATTCATCTAATATTGTTAACAAACGCTAGCTCCTTCCCTCTCGGGTTCGTGCTTGCTATGAAGTCATAACTCCAGACATGATCCCGGTACGCAGGTCGCAGCCGAATACACGAACCGTCATTGAGCCATAACCGTTTGCGCTTCGGTTGCCTCCGGGGAACTTTTAATCCTAGTCTTCTCGACGCCACAAACGCTCCACTCTCTTATGATTGACCTTGAGCGAGCAGTACTTCTGCCTCTCGAAGCTTGTGGATAATTTGTGCTGATGTGTGAATTCTACGTGCCATTGATCTTGCTCCTTGCTTTTCAATCTAATCCCTGTACTCATATACTATCTGGATCAACTTTTGGGGGCAAGGTCAGTCCCAAAGTACCACTTAGTCAACTTACATTTGTTTCTTATGATACAGGACCAAATACGATCAGCCGAGAAAATGTTCAGCGTAAAATTGTTGTTCAAGCCAATGTCGAAAATCGAGACTTGAGGAGTGTAATTAATGACATTCAATCCAAACTGGGTGATAATGTCATTCTGCCACAAGATTATTACATTGAATATGGCGGGCAGTTTGAAAGCGAGCAAGAAGCAACTCGTTTAATTATGATTTTGAGTATAATCTCTGTAGCCGCAATATTACTTATACTTTATGGTGAATTTTCTTCTTTTCGTTATGCTCTTCTTATCATGGTAAATCTTCCATTAGCGCTTATTGGGGGGATTTGGTCTGTTTATTTTACAAGCGGAATTATCAGTATAGCTTCTCTGGTCGGTTTTATAACGTTGTTTGGGATTGCAACACGTAACGGCATACTTATGATTTCACATTATCAGAAATTGCTTTCAGAAGGAAAATCATTGAGGGAGGCAATTTTTCAAGGTTCCTTAGAGCGGTTAAATCCGATACTCATGACGGCACTAACAGCAATCCTTGCATTTGTACCATTGGCAATGGGAGGGGGGGAGAACCTGGAAAAGAAATTGAAACTCCTATGGCAATAGTTATTCTTGGAGGATTATTCAGTTCAACCGCACTCAATATGATTGTTGTTCCAAGTCTATTTTACAAATATGGAAAGATAGCAAGTTAATGAGAAGGTCTCCAATTTATTTAATTTAAATTTCCGTGACAAGTCTATTTAGAATTATTCTGAGCATGTTTCGCAGTTACGAAAATTTTCCAAAAAAATTTCTGCAAAGTTAAGATATTACTCCCTACCCCTGGCTACTACGCGCACCCACGTCGGTCTCTATCCTTATTTTTTCGTCCCCCCCTGCTATTTTCGCGCTTTCTTCATACCAACTTTATACAGTTCAGGCTGCCAATCCTTATATGTGTGCTTAAAAGTGCCCACTGTCAACATGCTTCTGAGTCAGACGGCCGGCCAGCTGTTCAGGTATGCCGGTATTTTCGGCCGTTGCCTGGTTTGTGTTCTTTCGTGCTCAATGCTGCAATATCGCAAGTCCCGCCGTACCCAATTACACAGCGAAAGCATTAACCCGAGCTGGCGTGAAGTAATGAAATTACATACATGAAGCATAAAAAAGGACAAAAAAGGATAAATCACAAAATTAAGCACGGAGCAAAAGTAGTAGAATTCACTAAAATGGAGGAACAATTTGATACAAAAATACTATTTTCATAGCTAAATCATTGTTAATTCCAAATATTAATATTTAAGGGTCTTGCCTGTGTCGGTTCAGAATTTGTTGGACAATTAGTGGGCTAAAGTTAAGAGACAGTTTGGAACATGTTTGAGTGATCTGATTAACGGAGATAAGTCGCAGACTTATTAGAGTTCATTTTGAAAATCTAATATTGTGATAAATTTTTACTCCATGTAAGAAGCGGTATAAACTTGGTATAAAGTGCTGAAAGTGTTTGTGCGGGATAGTTGGGGATAGAAGGAATTGTGGGTTTTGAAATTCCTTCCATTAATGCTATCTTATAAGTGGTTTCGAGACAATAAGTTAAGGTGAGATTTTTGCTGGTTAAACTTAGTGGAGCAGATCGGGATCGAACCGACGACCTCATCCGTGCGAGGGATGCGCTCTCCCATCTGAGCTACTGCCCCGATACTGCGTGTTTCAACTGCGGCAAATATCGGATATTTCCCGCAAATAATCAAGATTTAATTTAGAAAGCGGATAATCAAAAGAAGAGCATACGTGCCGTCTGTGCAACGACAAAACAGACTACAAATGCGATAATGAGCGGTAGGACCGAGGCGACCAGGGTCCATTTTTTGCTGTTCGTTTCCTTGTAGATGGTGAATATCGTTGTCGAGCAGGGGTTATGGAGGAGTGAAAAGAGCATGAGGCACACCGCCGTCAGGACCGTCCATTCGTTATCGATGACGAGCAGGTCTCTGAGTTGTGCCATGTTCTGAATATCGGTCATGCGGTCCACGTTCATATATGCCATGATAATCGTCGGCACCACGATCTCGTTCGCCGGGATGGCGATTATATAGGCAAGCAGGATAACGCCGTCGAGCCCGATCGCATAGCCGGCCGGATAGAACGCATTTGCCATATGGCTCATGATGCTCTCATCGCCGACCGTGACGTTGCCGAGGAGCCATGCCAGGCCCCCGCACGGCGCGGCCATGAGGATCGCCCTCCACAATACAAAGATCGTCCTGTCTATGAGGGAAGTGTACAACACCCGGAGAATCTGGGGTCTGCGGTACGGTGGAAGCTCAAGCACATAACTCGATACTTCGCCTTTGAGAACGGTTTTCGAAAGCACTGCGGAAACCACGAGCGTTATCCCAATACCGAACAGCGTTACCGCGACAAGTGACGATGCTGCTACGACCGATGCGAACTGCGACGGGAATGCCGCTGCGATGAAAACAGTAGCCAGCATGATAAGTGTCGGCCATCTGCCGTTGCAGGGGACAAAATTATTGGTAATTATCGCTATGAGCCGTTCACGGGGAGATTCGATGATTCGCGCGGCAATGACCCCGGCGGCATTGCATCCGAATCCCATGCTCATGGTGAGCGCCTGTTTGCCGCTGGCGCCTACTTTCTGAAAAAATTTATCCGTATTGAATGCGACACGCGGCAGATATCCTATATCTTCAAGGAGCGTAAAACAGGGGAAAAAAATCGCCATTGGCGGCAGCATGACGGACACGACCCATGCCAGTGCACGGTACACCCCGTGCACAAAAAATCCGGTAAACCACCATGGCACGCTCATCGCCGTAAAGGCGTTCTCCAGCATATCTTCTATAACAAACAGAAATTCCGCGATCATTGCGGAAGGATAATTCGCTCCCTGGATCGTCAGCCAGAATACAAAGGCCAGAAGTAAGAACATGATCGGGATCGACCAAATCTTCGATGTCAGAATCCTGTCAACAGCATAATCGAATGCATGTGTGTTTTTGTCCTTGTAGCGAACAGCCCTGCCTGCCATAGCAGCGGCATCAGAATAAACGGTTTCAATGACACTATCGTGTACAGAATCACCGACAGCGCTTCTGAGAGATTCCGCCTTATCTTTCAGGCCCTGAATATCCTTATCTCTTGTATTTTCAGATTTCATAACGCTCAGGATTCGATAAACGATTCAATCTTTTCCGCACCGGCGACAGTCGCCGCTTCTTCCGAAAAATCGTTCCGCAGCTTTTCGAGGACAGAATTATCACCTTCAAGCAATCTGAGAGCAACCCATCGTGGATTTGAAACAAGCGGAAACGACTTTTCGATGAGCGGTACAAGCTTGTGCAGCACATTTTCAACCTGCGGGGTGTTTTTTATACGGTGGGGTTTTGTCGTGACAATTCCATTCGCAACACCGGTGACCGTTTCAATTAATTTTCCAAGTCCTTTTTTATAACGGGCAGAGGTCGGGACGACCGGTACACCTAAATCTTCCTGTAATTGTAATTCATTGACCGTAATGCCCTTTCTCGACGCTTCATCCATGAAATTTAAACAGACGACAACAGAGCTGGTAATTTCCAGAATTTGCAGCACGAGGTTCAGATTGCGTTCAAGATGCGTAGCATCAACAACGACGACGGTCACGTCCGGCTTTCCAAGCAGAAGAAAATCACTGGCTATTTCTTCTTCCTGCGACATCGAAAGCAACGAATATGTCCCGGGAAGATCGATAAGTTTATACCTTTTATTTTGATATTCGAGCATGCCTTCAGCGCGTACCACGGTTTTTCCGGGCCAATTACCCGTATGCTGCCTCAGGCCCGTCAAGGCATTGAATACCGTGCTTTTTCCCGTATTCGGATTACCTGCAAGCGCAACGAGATAATCGAACTTCCGCATGTTTATATTTTGCCGCTGCAACATTCCATGCAGCGAACACGACTCTGTTGCGCAGCCGATCTCACTCATTCTTTTTTTTCTCTGTTACTGTGTTTAACTGTTTGATGATAATAGTATCCGCATCTTTTTTCCGGATAGCTATATGAGTCTCCTTGACCAGGTACGCAACAGGATCACCACCGAAACTCTCCAAAATTGCGGTGATTTCAGTTCCCGGCACCAATCCTATATCCAGAAAGCGGCGCCTTGTTGGGCCGGAACACTGGAGCGATTCGATGACGCCGGAATCGCCGGTTTTTAAAGTTCCTAAAGTCATAGGTTTATTTCCCTTGCCGCTCTATAATACAGCGTGTTAGTCAGTACCGAAATGTGAAAAATTCTATACTTCCACACCTGGTTCGTGCTCCACAGGAGCAACATAAACATTTTTTGCAACTTTCCGCCAGACCATCTGTTCTTTATCGTCTATTTTTATCGTCAGGGGACCGTCAAAAGGAGCTTTCGAGAGCACTTCAACGGTCATGTTCAAAACAAGACCGATCTCCGATAAATACCGTAGCATTTCAGGATCATTATCAGACACCCGTTCGATCCGTACGATATTCCCGGGTTCAATGTTTGACAATGGAGCAAACTTATCGTTAATCACGCTCCCTTCTTTGCTCGGTATGGGATCACCATGAGGATCAATCTCAGGATAACCGAGCATCTCAAAAATTTTTTCTTCGAACGTTTCGGAAATGTGATGTTCCAGACGTTCGGCCTCGTCATGGACTTCATCCCATGAATATCCCATGACCTCGCTTAAATAAAGCTCAATAAGCCGGTGATGTCTGAGCACTTCGAGTGCGATTTTTCTTCCTGCTTTCGTTAATTTCACACCTTTGTATGACGTGTGCTCCAGCAATTTCATTTCCGCTAACCGCTTAAGCATATTCGTAACCGAAGCCGATGACACTTCCAATGCTTTCGCTATCGAGTTGGTCGTAACAGAACCTTCTGTCTCGAGCTTATAGATCGCTTTGATGTAATCTTCCGCGGCTTGACTGAGCATTTTTTATCTTTCTCTAATTAGATTTTTAGTCTCAACTAAAAATGAAGTTAACATTATATAAAACTATTGTCAAGATATTTTTGTTCCTGCGCTCATTTTGGCAGGTATCATGTGTCTGTTAAAAAGCAAAACCCTCCCGGAGGGCAGAAAGGTTTCTTATTATAATAAATCCGGGACCATATCTGTATTTGAACGATTATAAGCGGTTAAAGGCGGGGTGAATATTACATAACTTCAGATACTATGGTACACGGTAATTAAGTCATACTAAAATTGTGCGGAGAGGGAGGGATTCGAACCCCCGGTACCCATAAGGTACAACGGTTTTCGAGACCGCCACGTTAAGCCAGCTCCGCCACCTCTCCGGGTTATTTTTGATACGTTATTTACTGATGATTGTAATTAGTTTACTATTCCATTAAGCAGAGTGTGCCAACCACAATTATCAGTTTCAAATCACCTGTCACACTTTGAGTATTCACATGTTCAAGATAGCCATAAATTTTACCAACTAAAATAAAATTTGACCAACCTCCGCTGATTGACCGTTTTCAAAATCTTTGTTCCTATGAATTTTTTTCTTATTTTATATCTTGTCTCAGAATTTTCACCTGGTCAATAAACGCTTCAACGTTTTCTCTGTTGATCACCTGTGTCGGGATTATAATTTGTTTGCTTACCGGAATCGAAGACATGTCCCCCCGGACAATCTCGGCAAGCAGGTGTATCGCCTGATACCCAAATTCAAATGGCTGCTGCACCACTGTACCGTAAATATAGCCGTCCTTTACTCCATTCAAGGTGTCTTCTTCTTCGTCAAAGCAGACGATCTTGACCTCGCCCAGTTTATCCGCATCTTTAACGGCAGCTAATATCATCGGTCCGTTATAGTTCCATAATCCCACAAGACAGGATATGTCCGGGTATTTGACCAGGGTGTCAATTGCATTGGATTTTGCCCTGATTCTGTCGATTTCGTCGGTACGGATGTCAACGATGGTGATCTGTGTCCCTTCCAGTTCTTCCCGAATTCCCTGAATGCGCTCTACGGCATTCTGAGCGTCTCTTTTTCCGACAAAGAGCATTATCTTCCCCCCGTCGGGGAGCAACTCTTTAATGAGCTTACCGGCTTCACGTCCGGCTTCCACATTATCTGTTCCCAAATAACACAATCTGCCACTGCCAGGTACATCGCTGTCTGTGATTACGACAGGAATTTGGCGGGACAATCTATCTACAATCGGTTTCTGGTTTATGGGGTCTAACGGTGTTACAGCCAACCCATCGATGCCTCGCACCAGTAAATCCTCTATTATTCTCCTCTGCTCTGAAGCGGTCCCGTCGCTTGTGAAACGAAACTCTACATCCACATTCGGAAGTTCATTACCTGCTTTTTCGCTGCCCCGTTGGGCAAAGGACCAGAAATCGGTTGCCGCACCCGCTACAAAAGCCAAACTCATTTTTCCGCTTGTGTCTTCTTCTATGTTCCGGTCACAGCTATAAAAAACAAATGATACACCGAGCAACACCGTAAGCGCTGACGTAAATATAATTCTCATAAAAACCTCCCGAAAACATAGTTCACAACTATAGTACGGTCAAATCCACGATATCGATATGAATTGTTCGTACATGGTCAGAATAAATTCGCCCACTCACCGTGAAGCCCGGAAAACTCTCTGACCTTTCCGAGTGTTGTTTCACCGTATTGTTTGCTTCTGCCCGGTTATATTGAAAAACTTCTTGTTTTTTCCTTAAAGCTTCAGGATTCCCGAAACTCTGATATCCTCGGATGAACTCCCAACCATGATATTGAAATCACCGGGTTCGACTACCCAATCAGCCGTCGTTTCATCATAAAATGCAAAAGCGTCTTTGTCGAGCAGAAAGGTCACCGTTTTCGTTTCACCCGGTACAAGTGTTAGCCAGCCAAAACTCTTGAGCTTCTTTATCGGACGACCGAAGAATATTCATCCCGGATGTTCACCTGCACGACCTCGTCACCTGTTCTGTTACCGGTATTAGTAACGGGGCGGCAAAGAATATATGTTTCAAAATTCTCATAGTAAGCATTCCTCAAACTGTGACCGGATTTGCGTTTTACGCTACAATTGGATAAAAAATTCAATTTAATAGTACTTATGAAACCTGCCGTAAAATTAAAAACGGTCGCGGAGCTGCGAACTGCAGGTGATCAATGTGAATGTCTCGGAACGTCTGCGCCGCGTTTTCCGGTCAGAAAATCGAAATCACAACCCTGGTCTGCCTGGTTTACGTGCTCAACATACAGTTTTTGATAGCCCCCATTTAAATCCATTTGAGGCATCTTCCACAGTTTGCGTCTTTTTTCAAGTTCATCGTCGCCGACTTTTACATTGAGCAGCCGATCGCTGACATCGAGTTCAATGATATCGTCATTCCGTACCAGAGCCAGCGGCCCGCCTGCAGCGGCTTCGGGCGAAACATGAACTATGATGGTGCCGAATGCCGTCCCGCTGATGCGCGCATCAGATATCCTGACCATATCCCGGATGCCTTTTTTAAGGATCTTTGGCGGCAATCCCAGGTTACCGACCTCCGCCATGCCGGGATATCCTTTTGGCCCGCAATTTTTCAGGACCATTACACAGTTTTCGTCAATATCGAGTCCTGGATCATCGATTTTTGCATTGTAATCTTCGATATTCTCAAAAACGACCGCCCTCCCGGTATGTTTCATCAACCCGGCGGATGCCGCAGAGGGTTTGATCACCGCTCCATCGGGCGCAAGATTCCCCCGGAGAACTGCGATACCGCCGTTTCGCACAAGCGGTTTGTCGAGAGGGCGAATTACGTCCGGGTTATAGTTCGGAGCATGGTTACAGTTTTCCCAGATAGTTTTTCCATTGACCGTCAGGGCATTTTTATTGATAAGATCCGCCTCTCCAAGAGCACGCACAACGGCCGGGAGACCTCCCGCATAATAAAAATCTTCCATAAGAAATCTGCCTGACGGCATCAGATCAACAATTGTCGGTATATCTTTTCCCCATCGGTCCCAGTCATCAAGTGCGAACTCAACCTCGATACGTTTTGCCAATGCGACCAAATGGATAACCGCATTTGTCGATCCTCCAACCGCGCCGTTTATTTTAACCGCATTTTCAAAAGCATCTCTGGTAAGAATCGCTGACATCCGGACATCCTGTTTTACCATATCGACGATACGCCTGCCGGCTTCCTGCGCAAGCGCATACCGCCTGGCATCCGTCGCCGGGATCGCAGCATTATTCGGCAACCCCATTCCGAGGGCCTCAACCATATTTGCCATTGTCGAAGCAGTGCCCATTGTCATACAATGTCCGGCAGACCGGTTCATACATGTTTCCGCCATATAGTAGTCTTCTTTGCTCATCTGGCCTGCCCGAATGTCTTCGTCAAATTTCCAGAGATCGGTTGCGGAACCAATAGGTTTTCCCTTAAAATTACCGCTGAGCATCGGTCCGCCCGAAACCACCAGTGTAGGCAGATCGCAGCTTGCAGCTCCCATCATTGTCGAAGGCGTCGTTTTGTCACAACCCACAAGCAGGACCACACCATCGATCGGATTGCCCCGTATGGATTCTTCCACATCCATGCTGACAAGGTTCCGGTAGAGCATTGCTGTCGGACGCAAATTTGACTCCCCCAACGACATGACCGGGAATTCCAGAGGGAATCCCCCTGCTTCATAAACGCCGAACTTGACTTTTTCGGCAATGGCCCTGAGGTGCGAATTACAGGGGGTCAGTTCGGAATACGTGTTACATATGCCAATAACCGGTCTCCCATCGAAGAGGTCTTCGGGACGTCCCTGATTTTTCATCCATCCACGGTGGAGAAAAGTATTTTTACCAATACCGCCAAACCAGCAGCTTGACCTGAATTTTTTCTGTTCTGCCATTGTATTACGTAAGATATTTCAGTTACAATACTCTATGTTTTTCCCAGGCTGCACGCAGGGAGATCCCTTTCTTGATATCACCGCGCATTTTATTTTCTATGGAAGCGGTCTTCAGCGCTTTATCAAAGACTTCTTCGGCAATTTCCCGGGGGATGACAAGAGAACCATCGACCTCTGCAAAAACATAATCACCGCGGCGGACAAGAACGCCGCCGCACCGAATAGGTTCGTCATAATGAATTACTGTCAGTCTCCCTTTGGAATTAACCGGATGCATACCCTTTGAAAACACGGAAAATCCAAGCATTTTAACTTTTCGCACGTCACGAATATACCCATCGATGACCGCTCCGAGAGCGCCCCTTGCCAGAGCGGCAGCGCTGAAAAGTTCTCCCCAGAATGCGGCATTTTGTACATCCGATGTATTTGCAACAATAACATCACCCGGATCCAGCAGATCTGTTGCATCGATCTGCACATCGTATGGTTTTGCCGGAATAGAATAATCCGGCACTGCAAGCAGCGTTCGGGCCGGACCGACCAGGACATCATCCTCCCGGAGAGGCCTGATGGTGATATCCATGACCTGTTCTGTAAATCCCATGTCATCAAGAATGTCGGAAATAACCGCACTATATAATTTTTTCCGAATTGTGTCTAAATCAACATCCATGACCCTTCCCGGTATGATATTCGGAGTGCAATAAAATTTTACTTTAGTTTTGAGGAAAAATCGGGTACCCTCGGATGGGCTTGAGGCAGTGGACTCTGAAGAGTCCAGCCGCCATCGACCAGCATAGTTTGTCCGGTAAATTGTTTTGCTTCCGGTGAAGCGAGATAAAAAGCGGCTGCAACGACATCCTCTACCATGATCTTATTTCCTGTTGGCGTCACTCCCGACCAGTTCTTGTCAAATTCAGGGTCGTCTTTTACCGTTCGCTCTGTCCGGGTCGCACCCGGGCTGATGGCATTGACCGTTATGTTGTGAGGCCCCAGTTCCAAACCGAGATTTTTGGCAATCATTCTTATCCCGGCTTTTGTTGCACCGTAGATTGAAAGATTAATTATGACACGGTGGCCGTTTATGGAAGACATCAGAATTATTCTCCCGGCTTTTTTATGTTTAATCATTTCCTTTGCTGCATATTGCGCGGAAAAGTATGATCCTCTCAGATTGACCGCAACCAGACGGTCGAACGCTTCAATTGTAGACGACAAAAACGGAGTATAATACGTAATTCCCGCATTTGCGATCATGATGTCGATTCCTGTATTTTGATCGGAAAAACTATGAATGTTTTTTTCAAGCAGAGCGCAATCGGCAACATCAAACGCATAAGGACTGACATTTTTCGTCCCCAATTGTGCGTTTATTTTTTCAGCCGAAGCTATGGCAAGGTCCTCATCGATATCATTCAGGGCGACATGCGCCCCTTCCCGTGCAAATGCTTCACACAGTGCATAACCGATGCCGATTCCTGCCCCGGTCACCATTACCGATTTATTTTCAAAGATCTTAGACATGTATTCACCCGGATTGTTTGGTTTTATACCGATTGGCGGCCACACCTGTGAACGGCACTTCTGCTTTAAAAAGAGACCCTGCAAGAGGGTAGTTCTCCATTTCTTCTTCACTCATTGATGAAGAAGCTGTCGTTATGTACAATTCATTGAACGATTCGCCTCCGAAAGCGCAGGAGGTAACGTTTGGAGCCGGGACTTCAACCTCGTAGACGACCTCTCCGCCTGCAGGATCGATCCTTATCACTTTGTGACCCCAGTACAGGGCAACCCATACATTATCTTCCGAATCGATGGTCATACCATCCGGCAGCCCCCCGTCTTTGGGGAATTTGTGCACTACTTTTTTATTGCCGATATCCGATGTACCGGGATCGTAATCATAGGAATGGAGTTCATACGTCAAGGAATCGATGAAATAAAATTTAGTTCCGTCGCCACTCCAGACCAGACCATTGGATATTGAAACGGTGTGAAGCTTTGTCTCATAATTACCAGCGCCGTCAAAACAGTACAGGGCCCCCGCACCCTCGGTTAGATCGTACGCCATAGTTCCCGCCCAGAATCTGCCTCCCGGATCACATTTCCCGTCATTGAACCGGTTTCCGGGTTTATCGGCTTCGGGTGCTGCCCCACTGGTCAGAATTCCCGTTTCGGGATCGAATTGTGCTATGCCATTGACAAGTGCAAGATGAAAATTGTCGCTGTCATCCAATACGACAGTCCCCACATGCTCGCCGACGTCGTAACCACGGTTCGATCTGTTTTTTGGGTCATAGCAGTACACCTTGCAATCCATAATATCTACCCATATGAGAATCTGTTTTTTTTCATCCCACAGGCTTCCTTCACCGAGAATTGTTCTTATGGGGTAGACAACGTCAGCTTTAATCTTCTCTATCATCACATTATATTCAGTTTGTTTTCTCGCTGTGTCAGGCTTTAATTGCGGCTTCTTCCAATGATTTTGTGATACATTCCAGTCCTGCGCGGAGATTGCTGACTTCCGGGGTGCCGAATCCGATCCTGAAGTAACGGCGGTCCATTTCAAACCAGCGGCCTGGTCCTACATATGTCTTGTATTTGTCACGAAGTGTAGTATGAAAGGTATCTATATTAATATCCAATCCCTTTTTTATTCTCGGGAAGCATACAACACCGCCGGAGGGGGGAACCCATTCCAGGATATTTTGATCATTTATCCATTCAGATACCACTTCAAATCTTTCACGGATTCTTTTTTTGTATTTTTCAAAAAATGACTCTTTCCGGTTTAATACATAGCGGGCAATTTCTTCATCTATGGACGGGCCGCAGATTGCAATTTGCTCTTTTGCGCCAAAAAATGTATCCATAAGATCATTGTTTTTTGTTATGATCCAGCCTGCGCGGATACCTGAGAACCCGAAACTCTTCGACATACTTGCAACACTGATGATACGATTGTGGAGCGTTGCACCGATCGGAAGAAGATCGCCAAAAGTCATATCCCGGTAGGTTTCGTCCATAAGAAGATAGCAATTGTGGTCTTCGACCAGGGCGATAATTTTTTGTAAATCTTCATGTGAGATATTCGAACCGGTCGGATTATTCGGTAATGTTATACTGATAAGTTTTGTATCGGGACGAATCATTTCCGCCATTCTGTCAACGTCCGGACGCCATGTATCTTCAAAGTTCAAACTTAAAAATTCCACGTCAGCGCCAATCGCCCGGGGTGTTTCTAGGTTCATAATATAATTAGGATGCATTACGATCATATGATCACCCTGCGACAATAAAGCTGTGTTCACAATAAATAATGCCATTACCGCGCCGGCAGTGATCAAAACATCATTGGCGCCAAGTCCATTTCCCTCCCGGGCGATCAATTTTCGGAGTTCATGATTCCCGCGGTGATCCCCATAGCAAAGTTTCATATTGGTAAGATCAATGGCAACATCATTGAACGACGCATCGAAAACGGTGCTGTCGGCAAGATTATACTGAATTTTATCGTAGCCGAATTCGGCAGGAGACTCAATTTCAATCGGCATTCGTCGGTATTTCATCCACTGACTCCTCACCTACTATGTGATGAACCTCGTCAGAATTTTTGGGACCTTTCAGGTTAATTATCACCTGTTGCCATGAACGTATAATCCCGTGTATTCACTCTGTTCTGATGATGTGCGTATGAATTTTGCGGAGAGGGAGGGATTCGAACCCTCGGTACGCGTAAACGCACACACGCTTTCCAAGCGTGCTCCTTAAGCCACTCGGACACCTCTCCGTCTACTCTCTCTTATCATCTTCGGCCGGCTGAGTAAAGAACGAGCACACAATCTCATTACCGGTCTTTTATTCCCACTTTATCCGGGATTCTTTTTCCGTAACCGGTCAAAAAACGATGTCAGAAGGGATGAACATTTCGATTCTTCAATACCACTGACGACCTGTACTCTGTGATTCAGATAGGGAGCTTGAATGACATTCAAAACCGAGCCGCATGCCCCTGCCTTTGTGTCCGAAGCTCCGAATATCAGATTTTTTATCCGTGCATGAACCATCGCACCTGCACACATTGCACACGGTTCTTTTGTCACATAGAGATCGGCGTTATACAGCCATTTCGAATTCAGGAGCGAAGCAGCGGCGGTGATTGCCAGTATCTCAGCATGAGCGGTCGGGTCTTTGAGCATTTCGACCTGGTTGTGCCCCTTACCGATGACGCTCCCATCATGAATTATTACCGCTCCGACCGGGATCTCTTTTTCATCATACGCTTTTTCAGCCTCTTTCAGGGCGAGATTCATATAATAAGGGTGAGGTTCGGTACTACTGAACCCGGAATCCTGCGTTTCATTAAAAATCTGCATAAGGTAGCAAACCCTGATATTTTTATCAACAAAAAAGAGATGTCTGAAATTATAAGTTGCTAAATTTTTAAACAATTACCGGTCCAGCGCTCTTTTTTTAATCCAATTGACGATGCCGCCCCCTGTAAAAAGTTCCTGAACGACCGGGCCGAGTGGGGTGCATTGAAACTCCTTTCCCACAGCGCTGATGAGGCTTTTTTGAATATCGATCTTTGCGGTAATTCCGGTCCGGACGGTTAATTTTTCTTCGCCGAATTTTATTTTCAATTCTTCCGAAAGTCCCGGTGATTCGATGGTAAGCATTCCGTTATTCAATGCATTCCGCTTATACGTTTCGTTGAACGAGGCGGCGATGATCAATTGTATGCCACACTGCTGCAGCGCAGTCGCCGCCTGTTCGCGGGAACTTCCCGTTCCGAAATTCGCACCGCCAACGAGAATATCGCCGTTTTTTACTTTTGTATGAAACCCGGGGTCGTAGTTTTCCATGGCGACTTCTGCCATTTGAGCGCCGGTCAGGTCTTCGTTATACGTATATTTCCCCGGAAATATACCATCGGTATCGAGGTTGTCCTTGTAACAATACACAATTTCACCCTCAAACAGAGCCGGCATTCCTTCGATCAGGCCGACACTTTTTTGACCGGCAGAACTATCCGGGAAAACTATCATCTCCCTGTCAGGTTCTCTATAATCATAGCGCCGGGGAGCAGCAATTTTTCCGGCTAATGCGGACGCTGCGACTACTGCCGGGGAGCCTAAATATGCCTGAGCGGTGGGCGATCCCATCCGTCCTTTGAAATTACGGTTCGTGGCTGAAATTCCAATCTCGCCATCCTGCAGCAATCCCTTTCCAAGCCCGATACACGGCCCGCAGCCGGGAGGAAGCGGCAGCGCTCCCGCTTCAAGAAGCGCCTGCCAATCCCCGCGTTCTTTACTTTGCTCCTCTACTTCACTGGAAGCAGCAGCAATATACATTTCAACGCCGTCTGCAACTTTTTTTCCTCTTAGTACCTCAGCAGCTTCGGCGAGATCTTCTACCCTGCTGTTCACACAGGAAACCAGATAGGCTTTATCGATCTTGATGTCCCGTTTTGCGATATCGGAGACATTAACCATGGTTTTTACATGGTCCGGCCCGGACACATACGGCCTGACTTGCGAAAGACCAAGGGTCAATTTCTTTGCATACGACGCACCGGTATCTGCCCGCGGGAGGTCTTTTTCAAGCAATGCAATTCGTTCTTCGTTCAATCTCGGGTTTTTACCCTGTCTGCGACTATCCTCAGGTACTTTGTGAACATCACGCTGCCCGACAAACCGGGAGCGTGCTCGCAGCCATGAAACCGTACTATCATCCACCGGGAACAGTCCTGCGACCGCCCCCCATTCTGTGGTCATGTTGGCAATTGTCAGCCGCTGGTCAATAGTCAGCGATCCTGCTCCTTCACCGGTGAATTCCACAGCGTGATTCAAAACTTCATCCCGGTTATATAAACCACATAAGGTAACTATAACATCCTTGCCGCTTACTCCCGGCTGCAAAACTCCCGTCAACTCGCACTGCACGACCGGAGGAACACGCCACCATGTCTCACCGGTCGCCCATAGAGCAGCGGCGTCGGTCCTGGCGACAGGCGTTCCAAGACAGCCGAGACCTCCGTACATGTTTGAATGACTGTCAGATGCAACGACCATTGTTCCGGGCCATGCATATCCCTCTTCGCACATGATCTGATGCCCGATCCCTCTTCCGGCAGGATAGAAATCGATCCCGTGATCACGGGCAAATTGTTCTATTCGGCGATATTTTTCAACATTCTTCCTGCTTGTGTCCTGGATATTATGGTCGAGCGTAATCACGATCTGCCGATCGTTCGCAACTTTTTCTATTGAAAGCGAAAGAAATTTTTTGATAACTGCCGCGGAATTATCGTGTGTCATGACATACGCAGGTTTTATGACGCTATACTCCCTGCTGCGCATTTCATTTTTTATTTCCAATCCGACAGCAAACTGTTGAACTATTTTTTCTACGAGATTTTGCGGCATTTCATTTAGAAATGGATTTTATAAATTTCATATCCCATATTACAGAGGATCTCTCTTGTGTATTTCGTGAATTTATCCCCGGTCCGGATGAACTTACGGCCGCCGAAACAGGATAATTTTTAACAAATACTTAAAAATTTCACAGAATGCAGAGTACTTAAAATATTTGAAAAAACCAACGAAAACAACGGTACTACAATAGAAGACGGGATTATAGAAAAGGTCGCTAATGGGCAGGTTGTTTCACAGGTAATTAGAATTCTAAAAAACAAAAAAGACGGTAAAAATTGCAATCGCTATGAGCATCACCGCAGTTTCCAGCAGCATTGTGAAGGAAACTATATCGTCGAAGGAGACGCCGCTCTCAACCTCATACTGTTCTTCCGGGCGTTCTTCTTCTGCTTCAACCGGTGCCGGGGGAGGCGGTGCGGATTCCTTCGTTTCATTTGCCAGAGCTTCAAGATCTTCCATTATGCAATAACCATAAACTTTAGATTATACTTGAACGAACAAAATTATGTAAATACGGCAAATACTACAGGGATACTATTGCCTGTTGAAATTGGCTGTCTGTCGAATTACCCACTATATAAATTATCAGATATTTAACGGAAATCTTTAAAGAAATCTTTAAAAAACGTTATTTATTTTTATCTGAGAGGTTTTTATTTCCATCGACAAGCGCCATTTTCCATACTTCATCGATAGACTCAACAGTGAGAAGCTTTAAGTTCTTCAAAATGTTTTCGGGGATTTTTTCGAGACTGCTTTCATTCTTTTTCGGGATTATTACGGTTTTTATACCTGCACGTTTGGCGGCAATAACCTTTTCACGGATCCCACCGACCGGCATCACCTTACCTCTGAGCGTTATTTCCCCGGTCATCGCTATATCGTTCCGTATCGGCCGTTTTGTCAACAGGGAAGCCAGTGTGGTTGCAATGGTGATCCCTGCTGAAGGGCCGTCTTTTGGGGTCGCTCCTGCCGGGATGTGTATATGAATATCGTTCTTATCAATAATCTTTGTGTCGATATTGAGTTCATCTGATTTTGAACGGATGTAGCTCAAGGCGGCTCGCGCGGATTCTTTCATGACATCACCGAGTTGTCCGGTCAATATAAATCCTTTATTACCTTTCATCAGGACCGACTCGATATAAAGGACTTCTCCGCCGAACGGGGTCCAGACAAGACCCGTTGCAATACCAATCTCGTTTTCCCGCTTGGTCATATCCGAAATATATTTAGCCGAACCAAGATATTTAGCAACTCTTTCTTTGTCGACTTTTACCTTTTTCTTGTTTCCCGACGCATATTGCCGTGCTATTTTCCTGCAAATTCTTCCGATTTCTCTTTCTAAGTTCCGGACTCCGGCTTCACGGGTATATTCGGAAATTATTCTTTGCAGTGCAGGCCTTGTGAAAGAGACGGAGCTGCCGGTCAGTGCATTTTCATCTATCTCTCTCGGAATCAAATATCGTAGAGCAATCATCAGTTTATCTTCATTGATATATCCGGGCAATTGTATGATCTCCATTCTGTCCCTCAGCGGAAGTGGGATCGGATACAGTTCGTTTGCAGTTGTAATGAACATTACATTTGACAAATCGAACGGAACCTCGATATAATGATCGGAAAAGTTATCATTTTGCTGCGGATCGAGCACTTCAAGGAGTGCGGATGAGGGGTCCCCCCTGAAATCATTTCCAAGTTTGTCGACTTCATCGAGCATAAATACCGGATTGTTCGTACCGGCTTTTTTGATCCCATGCATGATTCTGCCTGGAAGCGCACCGACGTATGTTCTTCGATGGCCTCTAATTTCTGCTTCGTCACGAATGCCGCCGAGTGAAATGCGGATAAATTTTCTGCCGAGCGCCCGTGCTATGGACTGTCCGAGTGAGGTCTTCTCTACTCCCGGAGGCCCGACAAAACATAAAATCGGACTTTTTTTCTTACTGTTCAATTTCCGAACCGCGAGGAATTCAAGAATGCGCTCTTTTATATCGTCAAGGCCATAATGGTCTTCGTCAAGTATTTGCTTTGCCCTGTCGATATCCATCCTTTCTTTTGATGTAATTTTCCATGGCATCTTAATCAACCAGTCGAGATATGTTATGGCTACGGAGTATTCTGCGGAGGCCGGATTGATGCGCCGAAGCCGGTCAAGTTCATTTTCAGCGACTGAGCGTGCCTCTTTCGTCATTTTTGCTTTCTTGATTTTATCTGCAAAATCTGCCACTTCGGTCGGCAGGTCTTCGACTTCTCCCAGTTCTCTTTTTATTGCTTTCAACTGTTCTTTCAGAAAATAATTCCGCTGACTTTTGTCAAATTCCGACGATATCTGCGACTGGATCTTACTTCCGATTTCAAGCATTTTAATTTCATTGCCAATAATAGACGATAAATTTTTTAAACGGGTCTCAACGTTGGCTTCCTGCAGAATATTCTGCCTGTCCTCAAGTTTCATATCCATGTTCGAAGTGATGAAATCTGTTAATACAGAAGGTTCGTTTATATTCAATGCCGCAGTTAAGATTTCATCCGGTATATTTTTCGACATATTGACGATTGTCCTGAAACCGTCAAGAACGGTACGTTGCAACGCATCTGTCTTTATTGAGGGCCTGAATATATCGTTTACCGTATGGATACGAGCACGTAAATAAGGATCATTCTGAAGGATAGTATCCAAACGGATCCTTTGCAGTCCCTGTAAAATTATCCTTATACTGCCGTCGGGTATCTTAAATAGTTTCAGCACCACTGCACCGACGCCAAATTCGAAAATCTCATTTTCCGTTATATTCTTTATATCTTTTGTAGAACCTGAAAATGCTCCGATGAGCTTTGAGTCGACAAGCGAATCGTTTATCATTTCAATGTCGCGCTCATCAGATATTGAATACGGCATAATAATGTTCGGAAACAGTATTGAATCTTCCAGTACGAGAACCGATAATTCATCCGGAATTGAAAATTCGCTTTTTTTTCTTATTTCACCCATACTATTTAACGGTTAATTTGTTGCGCTTTGCCGGCAAAAACAGATGTTCACCTAATCTTCGCTATCGATTTTTATAATTCTTTTATCCTGTCTGCGGTCTTCAATTGTTTTCAGTCTGACCTCTAAAAAACCGTCACAATAACGGGATTTCATATCATTTTCATCGACAGTGACAGGAAGATCCAATGTTCTTTCGAACGGACCGTAATCGATTTCCATTTTATGATAATGCCGCTTTTTATATTTTGTTATATCGTGACGGACGCCTTTAATAATGATCGAACCCTTTTTCAGAAATATCTCCATATTTTTAGGGTCAACATTTGCCACATCAAGGATAATGACTACTTCATCGTCCGTCTCGAACAAATCTACTTCGGGAAGCCACCTGCTATCCGAGTTCATCAGCAGCGGGTGGTGCAATTTGGAAAAAATCTTGAACATCGATTCAAAGTCTTCATTGTGGTCGAAACTCAATTTTTCAAATAGTCCGGTCTTATTTAGCATATATCTCCTCCGGTCGACATCTTTTGCAATGCCGTGCTTCACTTCCTTAAAGGCTTGTATGGCAAAAGCATAAAGAACTCATTTCTACGTTTAAACGCATTGTCATTAAAAAAAGTTTAAATTATTTGGATGACCGGACAATAAGTGATGCGGCAAATCCGGCCCCAAAACCGTTATCTATATTTACGACGGTAACTCCCGACGCACAGCTGTTCAACATAGACATCAGTGCGGCAATTCCTCCAAACCCGGTCCCGTATCCGATGGAGGTCGGGACGGCGATCACCGGTTTATCGGTCAATCCGCCAACAGCGCTTGCCAGCGCGCCTTCCATGCCTGCCACTACTACAATTACTTGAGCCTTTTGAAATTCATCGGTATACTCAAGCAGTCGATGGATCCCGGCGACACCGATATCGAATATTGTTTTCACATCATTACCGATTATTCGGGCAGTCACCGCAGCTTCCTCGGCGATTGGAATGTCTGCCGTCCCGGCAGATACAACGAGAATCGTGTTTCCTTTTGTTTTCTTCGCAGTATGAGGAACCGGTATCGAAATGATCCGTGCATTGGGATAATAAACGATATTTTTGTGAACAGCCTTAAGGTAGGTATAATTATCGGGAGTTGCGCGTGTTGCCATAAATATATCGTTGCGCTTCAGAATTGATTCGGTAATTTTCAATATCTGTTCATTCGTTTTCCCTTCACTATAAATCACCTCCGGAAATCCTTTTCGCAGACTTCTGTGATGGTCCACATGTGCAAAATCGAGGTTTTCAGTGGCAAGTCCTTTTAAATGCTGCACAATCTCATTCTCAGAGATGTCTCCACTTTTATACTTTTTAAGATATTTTTTTAAATTTGAAATATTCATCCGTTTTACAGAAGACAATCCTGAGAACATGAATAAAAGTGTGTGAATAGACCGCGGGAGGAATCAGGAAATAAAAGATATTTTATACAATCAATATGACACGGTGATATCTAAAAACGTCTCAGCCCGCTTTCCTGGATTCATATTCATTGTACGGTTTGTTTTCCGGTATGGCTTCAAGCAATTTTTCCAGTATATCAAGCATGACCGTACAATCGGGTGCGTTGAATATCTTTGATTTTGTCAACGTGCCGTTTGGAATACCTTTTAAATACCATGCAATATGTTTTTTCATCGTATTGGCTGTATAACCGGGGCCGTAAAATTCAATAGAGGATTTCATCTGCCTGAGACAGACGTCTATTTTTTCGGAAATGCCCGGACCGGGAAGCAGTGCTCCTGTAGCGAGATAGTTGTTTATTTGATTAAATATCCATGGATTGCCCATGGCGCCACGGCCGATCATAATCATATCACAGCCTGTCTCTTCTATCATTCGCTTAGCGTCATCAGCTGTATTCACGTCTCCGTTTCCTATGACGGGGACCGAAACAGCTTCCTTTAATTTCCTGATTTCGCTCCAGGCTGCCTTACCGGTAAATTGCATTTGCCTGGTCCGTGCATGTATGGAAATCGCCGAAACTCCGTTATCTTCCAGGATTTTGCCAATATCGGAAACAGGCATGGAGTTTTCATCCCAGCCGCACCGGATTTTTGCCGTAACCGGTTTCAAAACCGACTTGACCATTGCGTTTACGATTCTCCCCATGAGGGGAGGATCTTTCAGCAATGCCGAACCTGCTTCATTCCGTACGATCTTTTTTACCGGGCATCCGAAGTTTATATCTATGAAATCCGGATCGTGCTCGTCTATTATACGCGTTGCCTCTCTCATTATTTCGGGTTTGCTTCCGAACAACTGCAAAGCAATGGGTCTTTCACGTTCTAAAAACTTTAAATATCTGTTCGTCTTTTCCGAACCTCGTACCAATCCTTCCGAACTGACCATTTCAGAAAAGACAACGGCGGCTCCCTGTTCTTTACACATTTGTCGAAACGGGATATCGGTTACTCCCGCAAGCGGAGCCAGGGCTGCTTTTCCTTTTATTTCAAGCTTGCCTATCTTCATGTTCTATTTGTAGAGTACGGTACTCTTCTTCATAGTTCAGGAGTTGAAATTTGTATATTGAAATTATATAAAATATACTACTTCACGATTAAAATTACAAGTCATTTGATATTCATGATATTTGCTTTTTTAATTGATTTTTGAATGAAATTTTATTATTATATGTGTTCAAATTAAAATCGAGGAGTACAGTGGCGAAACGTTGTGAAATATGCGGTAAAGGTCCTATAGTCGGCAATAATGTAAGTCATGCTCATAATTTGACGAGACGCAGATGGTTACCGAATTTGCAGCGAATCAAGGTGGAATCTGAAAACGGATCTATAAAGAGAAGGCGGGTATGTACAAGCTGCATACGGTCCGGGAAAATTAAAAAACCGTCAATTTCTGCTTAATTATTACCTATTAGAAACAAAAAAACCACCTGAATTGTCAGG
Organism: bacterium; assembly: GCA_965240425.1. GTDB lineage: Bacteria > SM23-31 > SM23-31 > SM23-31 > SM23-31 > CBDFMG01. The sequence goes on along the minus strand of OZ251221.1, from coordinate 2,632,627 downwards.
TGGTTTTTTTGTTTGGCTCAAAGTACGGTAATTAATATCCAAATGCTTTTGGATTCCAATGTTCGAGTCTTGGATCAAGGTCTCTTTTCGCTCCGGATTTAGGATCAATGAACTGAAGAGCATAGTGCAAATGCGGCGCAGTCGACCTGCCGCTGTTACCAACTTCTCCAATCTTCCGGCCCCTTCGGATAAACATTCCTTCTTTTAAACCGGGTTCGAAATTTAAAAGATGTCCGTACTGGGTGATCCACCCGTACTTTTCGGTCATATGTTTAACTCTTATATACCGGCCAAGTCCTGTTCTCAAGTCTTCGCTCGACATTAAATCGATCAATCCGTCAGCCGTTGCGTAAACGGGGCTTCCCCGCGGCATGGAAATATCCACTCCGTCATGATGTTCTCTACCGGGACCGTACGGATTGCTCCGCCATCCATACCATGATGAGATCCTTCCTCCTTCTATTGGATTTCCGGAGGGGAAATAACGGAGCCATTCTTTATGTTCCTCAAGCCCGGTCAGTATCGAGGTGTAACTTTTTTCCTGGAGTTCAACAAGGTACTGTAATTTAGATAATTTTTGAGTAGCTAAATCGGACAGCAATTCTGATTCCATAAAGAAAAATTCGCTTTGACTTGCAGGAATTTCATTACTCCCGCCGATACCGACTTCACGAAGCGCCGGATCAAATTCGTCAAGATCAATTAACAGGCGGAGCTCTTTATCCATAGAATAAAGTTGGTCCAATCTGTTTTCAAGATTATCGTACTGATGATTCATGTTTTGGAGAGAACTGCGTATTAAATTTTTCTCCTGCTGAAGCAAACCAATCTTAAAACTATACAAATAATCTGACAATACGCTCACACCCACGCCTGTAACAGCAGCGAACACAAGCAAAAAAATAAATGAAAAAACAATTACATGTAGCTTAGAAAAGTTTAATTCTTTTGAAGAAGACGAGGAGTTTGAAAACAGGACCAGACGGAATCTATTGTTCATAGAGTATCCAAGTAGTTATACCAGTGCCTTCATGTATTCGTTAACGGCGCTAAAATTAAGAAATTATTTTTTTCTTGTCAAGGTAATTCTCTTACCCGAGGTAAGAACGGAGTGAACGACTTCTCGAAGCATGCCTGAGTCGTTTAATAGCTTTTTCCTTAATTTGACGTACCCGTTCGCGAGTCAGGTTGAATTGCTCTCCAATTTCTTCAAGCGTTAGAGGGTGTTCCTGATCAAGTCCAAAATACAATTTTACTACCTCAGATTCTCTGCGTGTCAAGGTCGAGAGGGCTCTTTCAACCTCGTTTTTCAACGATTCCTGCATGAGGTCATTATCAGGAGAAGGCTGCCGGTCATTTTGTATCACATCGAGAAGGCGGTTATCTTCACCCTGGTTGAACGGCGCATCCATGGAAAGATGGCGCCCTGATATTTTCAATGTGTCGGAAACTTCGAACGGAGTCATTTCCAATTCTTCTGCTATCTCGGAAGCGCTTGGCTCCCGTTCGAATTCCTGTTCAAGATTACTAAATGCCTTTCCAATCTTATTCAGCGCACCAACACGGTTTAAGGGGAGGCGCACAACACGGGACTGCTCCGCGAGCGCCTGAAGAATAGATTGGCGGATCCACCACACAGCGTATGAGATAAATTTAAATCCGCGTGTTTCGTCAAATCGTTTTGCAGCTTTAATGAGGCCCAGGTTACCTTCATTTATCAGATCACCAAGGGTCAGCCCTTGATTTTGATATTGTTTCGCCACACTTACAACAAACCGGAGGTTTGCTTTTGTTAATTTTTCCAGCGCTTCCTGATTATTCTGCTTAATTTGTCTTGCCAATTGTATCTCTTCCGCAGGAGCCAGCAAAGGGACTTCTCCGATTTCCTGTAAATATTTGTCCAGGGATTGATTTTCGCGGTTGCTCTGCTTTTGACTCAATTTAATCATATGTGTTAAATCCCTCTGTTTGATAACTACCGCTTATTGAGCATTTTAATTTTAATATCCATCAAAATTAAGACTGCACAATTCTGTTACAAGATTATACTATTTCGGGATACGTTTGAAAGCAAAGGTCTTTTATTATTTTTCATTCTGTGCGTTTTCGCTGATATGCTCAAGCGCTTCGTGCTTTTTTTGCAGGTCTGCTTCAAGAGTTTTAATTGATTTGATCAATGATTTAATGTCGGCATCACCGGTAATGTCCTTGACTTTTTCTTCATGAATCAGATGAAATGCCTTTCCGCCCAGTTCGGTAAAGTTTTTCTCGATTTTCCGCTTAATGTTACTGATATCCAGCATCACTTTGCTTTTTTTACCGAGTTCCTCAGCTTTTTCAGCGGCAATTTGCGCACCTTCTTTGGCCATTTTTGCTCCATCCAATAGCCCCTTTTTGATGGAGTCCCATAATGTTGTCATCGGTCTTCCTTTCTTAAAACTATTATATGCGGATATATCTAAATACTTAAAATGATCGCTCTTACAAAAAATCTGTACAGAAAAAATACGATTAACGGCGATAGGTCAACTCCCCCCATATTCGGCAAAATTCGCCGGATCGGATCCAGAACCGGCTCTGTTAAAGAATAGACGATCCCGACAACAGGATTGGTATGACTCACGTGAAACCATGACATAATGACACGGACCAGGATAACAATCATATACATATCCAGAATCTGAATCAAAAATATTTTCATTGAATTGTCTCTTTACCAAACGTAATGCCAGCTTCGTATTGAAAATGGGCTGATAAAATCTCTTCAAACGTTTTATCGGAAGCGAGTGCGCAGAAGGATTATTATCCCCCCATCATAACGTCCATAGAATCCCAAATCGGCAGAAAAATACTTAACGCCAAAAATAACACCATTGCACCTATAGTAACCGTCAAGATCGGCTCTATCATCGATACTAGGTTTTCGATCATATAATTTACTTCACTGTCATAATGCTCCGAAACATTATGCAGCATTTCATCAAGAGACCCTGACTGTTCACCAACCGCTATCATCCTGATGACAAGAGGAGGAAACAGCCCGCTTTCTTTGACCGGTCCGGAGATCCCTCTCCCTTTTTCGATACCTTGTCCGACCATTTCCAGGCCTTTACTGACCACTTTGTTCCCGATCGTCTCCGATACGATCTCCATAGTCTGTAAAATCGGTAGTCCGCTTTTGTTCAGCGTTTCGAACATATGAGCAAAACGGGACATTGAGGATTTTAGAAACAGATTGCCGAACACCGGTACTTTTAGCTAAATCAGATCGAAATTGTACCGCCCTTTTGGAGTTGCGACGTAAAATAATCCCCCGACAACGGATATGACGATCACACCGAGCAAATAATACCAGTAATTCTGAAACATATTGCTGATGAAGATCATTATTTGCGTCGGTAACGGCAGTTCCGACTGACTCTGAGAGAACATATCGACAAAATTCGGCACAACAAATGTCATCAATATTACAAATGCGACCATAATGCCAAAAATGACAATCATCGGATAGCGGGTAGCGCTTTTCACTTTTTGCCTGATCTCCGTCTCATATGCCATAAGCATACCGATCCTCTGCAGAACCTGGTCTAATACACCGCCGGCTTCACCGGCTTTCACTCCGCTTACAAATAATTCGTTAAAAACTGAAGGGTGTTTTTTTAGAGAGTCTGAAAAACTCAGACCCTCTTCGACATTATCGTGTATCTGTTTTAATACAGCCTTAAATTCGGTATTGTCATTTTGTTCTGAGAGTGCATCAAGGCATGAAGCAATGGGCACTCCTGCTTTGAGCAATGTTACAAGCTGTTTCGTAAACTGCACCAGTTCAACATCTTTGACTTTCGTTTTCTTTTTGACAATACTAAGATTGAACTGCATTCCTTCTTTTTTGACATTTATCTTGACAGGAGTAATATTCTGTTTGTCAAGCTGCTCAAACACCGCACCTGCAACAGGAGCTTCCATTGTTCCCGTCACCGTTTGACCGCTTTGATTTATGCCTTGATATTCAAATGTCGACATTGTTCTATCACTCCATTATGCTACGAACAGGTATTTTCCGATCTGACCGCAGAATAATCTTGATTACAAAACAGTTTCCTTAAGCACCGGATATAACGCAATACGTACATTTAACCATCAAATCTTTGAGAAGTTTCAGGAATTCTATAAGATAACCAATTATTTTAATAAGCGGAAAAAATTACTGATATACATTACATAAAACTTTAAGCATTAATTGTTTACCGGCGGGGAAAACCGCTTTTTAATCGCCTTTGCTCTTTGAAACAGTCGCTTACTTTTTTCTATTTCGGATGGTAGTACCGAAATAGATTCAATTTCAGAGCAAAGCCGCAGTGCATTTTCGTATTGTTTTGCCTGAACATAAGATTCTGCCTGCTTGAGCGTGACTTTCAGCCACATATACCTGTTGGTAAACCCGTCCTTTGCAAGGGATTCTTTCACTCTGTCAAAGTAGAGCGCAGCTTTAAACCATTCTCTCTGTTTTTGAGCGAGATTGGCAGCGGGATAGAGAAAAAATCTGCTTTCCGGATATATCGCCATACCTTTTATAAGGATCTTTTCCGCCTCATCAAAATTATTCATGTCCATATAAATCCAAAAAAGCTGATTGAGACTCATTGCATACGACACCGATTCAGGGTTCAAAAATGCGACAATCTCATCGATACCCTTTTTCCTATTATCTGATATAAACGGCACAAACCGAAAAATGTTTATTTTGCTCATCCAATAGGTATGCGATCCGAGAACCAGATGTGGTTCGGGAAAATCCGGATCGATTGCAGCACATTCTTTAAGTAATTTATTTCCGGAACGGGCATCTTTAAATGCTTTCCAGACACTCCCGCCGTTTTTTTGAATCACCGATCTGTACGACAAAGCGGAACCGAGGTAAAACAACGCTGTGATATCTTCCGCATCATGCGCCAGCCTGGTTTCGGCAATTTTCACAATATTCTCAACCTCATATAAAAAATCTTCCTGACCTACGGTGGTTTCCAGTTCTCCGAGACGTGCATATAAGGCTGACAGTGATATGAATTTTACCGAAAGCGGATCGGACAGACTGGATTCCGCATAGTGAACGGCACGGTCATACTTGCCGCGGGTAATATAATCTATGGCTGTCTTGAGCTGCTCTCTCGGGAAGCTATCCGGCTTCTCAAAGAAGGACGGAACCTCCGTGTGCTGCCGTGCGAAGCTCGAAACAGACATGACAAGGACGATATTCAATACAATTGTTAGTGCGATATGGCGCATTCGTATGTGCCCACGGTTTTAATTTTCTCATGTATCCGTTCATCGACAATATAAGAAGAATTTGCGTTGCTGCCAACACTATAAGGATTTATAACTATCGCCAGGATACATTTAGAGTCTAGAACAAGCGGTGAAAACCGGAGCAGCGGTTAATATGATTTGAGTTTTGAGCTGATGTTTTATAGTTTCATATCCCATTGTACACTGATTTCACGTGATATGTTCTTATCGATCCGGGAATTCCCGGACCCGATGAAGTTTTTTCCCGGAAAATGTATGAGTCCAAACTTCATAGATAGTCTGGATTATTTCCAGGAGCGGTCGAGGAGAACAGAAAAACGCTCCCCTTCATCGGTCAATTGTTTAATTGTAAGCACTCCCGGCACATCGGGTTCATAGTGATAAAAACGAAATGATTTTCCTGAAAAAATAATTGTATTCAGTGTAAGTCTTGTGTTTTGACTCATTGTAACGGAGGAACGCAGCGACCACAAAAATCCCGGTTCCTTAAAAATGTTTTTCAGGACGGTACCGGTACCGTCCTGATCTGTTTGTAATTCGATCCGGGATGTCATTTTTACATTTCTATGCACCTGAAACACCCCCTGTAACCTCACTTTGTTGTTTGTAAGGGGGGTGAATACAGACCTCGTAATGCCGTGATCACCTTGTATTTCCTTTTTTGAAAGGCCGTACTGTATCTGTCCAAAGTATTCGCGGCCGCTTTCAGAGACGGGTATCGCCGTACTGCGCCACGGGTGTTTAAATACATCGAGATAGAATGACAGATCGAATTTTCCGGATAACCGCTGTAATACGCCGACATATATCCCCTGTTCGTTCCGAATTTCAGACGTTCGATCGGCAAATGAGTTGCCGAAGGGAGAGTAAAAGTCCCGTCCATACTTCCTTACGTGCATACTGAATTTCGTTCCTTGCTCAGACCACACAATACCATTGACAAGTCCGTAGGACCCCGGCTTTGAGATTCCGAGTGCACCGCAAAGCTCGAGCTTTTTGCGGCGGACATTGAAATCAACACCGTAAATACTCAACGATTTCCCTGAAAACTTGAATAAAAGAGCGCCCGTATTCTTCGGAAGAAAAAGACGGTCATACCTGACAGAAGCGCCGGTAAAGCCGAATCGCACGGATGTCCCGGGTGCGTAGAGCGTCCGGAATCCGAACAACCGCTCGTCAAGGTTGTTCCGCTGAGACCGCTCCGTACCGGTTCTGTGCAATCCTGATTCCCGAATGGATGTTACCGAACCTTCGTCGCTGATTGTGGCGTCACGCTTCGTCCGGGCGCCGAATACATTGAGGGTAATCGACCGAGCGGTATAGCGGCCGTAAAGACCAAGAAATCCTTCACTTTCACTTGAAGATACATATCGTCTTCCGTTTTGCTCTCTTCGTAATAAAGGGTGTATCGGATCCTGGCTCTTTGTAAAAAGAGATTTTCTTGAAAACAGCAGCCCCTGCGCAAAATCGAGGCTGTAATTCCCTGCTATGATGTGTTCCCGATTATTTTCTGAACGGTACTGCACAAATAACACAGAATGATCGTTAAAGTCTTTTTCTCCGGGGTCCTTTTCAAGAAGCGCCCCGAACGAAAGCGTATTTGAAAATCTCGCCGTGAGCCTGGTGTAATTTCTGACAGCAGTCCCCTTAAATGCATCGGTGGAGAATCCTCTCGATTCATCGATCGTACGCTGAAACCGTTGTCTTACTTCAAGAAACGGCGTCGTGTCGCTGAGGTTTAAGGATAGGAATGGCAGTATCAGCACAAACCAGTTTTGCGGTATTTGTGCAACCCGCTGCACAGCCGGCATTTCAGTAAAGGTCCCGCCATCGTCACGGTATGATACTATCCTGCCTGCCTGTTCAGGAGTGATTCCGGGGATCTGTAATAATTCTTCAAGGTCTGCGGCATTGACGGCAACAGGTCTCGAAGCAATTTCCTCTATATAATCCAGGGCAGTGGACTGATCGGAGAATTCGATACTCTGTTCCAATAGTCTTTCAGTGAGAATGTCCTGTGCGGGGGCGAATGTGTGGCAGGCAACAAGAATAATTACCGGGCATACTATCGCCCTAACCGGGTATTGTAAACGTTTCATGGATCGGATTTAAAATAAAAAAACATATACTATTGTATTTTTTCCAATAAATGTTTATTTTTTACAACTTTATCAATTCTATTCTGTTAATAAAAAAGTATAAGTACCAAAATCGGAATAGAATCATGCGCTTAAAAGATCTCATCGGAAAATATATCCGGAAATTAAAACGCGAAGACCGCCATTCGATCAGGACCGTCAAGTCATATGAATCCGATTCTTAAACTCTTTTCGGAGTTTATCGGTGAATCCAAGGGGGTTCATGAAATTTCCGAACAGTTACTCGACCGCTATTTTATCTATCATTCTGAGCATAAAAAGTTGAGCGCAGCATCCTTGTCCCGAAAAACCTGCTCAGTTCGAAGTGTTTTTCGATTTTTAGAATATGAGGATTACCTGTTACGGTCACCGATGGAACGGCTGTCCTTCACGGTAAAACCGCACAGGAAAGACCTGATATACTGTACTTCCGAAGAAATAGCAGAAATCTTTCATGCGATTCAACATGATCACGATAAATTACAGGAACAACTCCACCGCCGCCGTGAACGGGGAGACCGTATACGGCTGGCTGCATATCAATTATTTTGCAATATCAGAAACCACTCTCTTTTCAGGATTATTCTTGATACCGGCATCCGAACTGGAGAACTGGTTAACATTCTTTATCGTGACGTCACGATAAAGCGTAATGCAAGTTCATTAATATCCCGAAACCATTCTGGCAGAACCTATGAAGTCAACAATACTAAAACAACCTCCCTTTTAAGACGCTACGTAAAGTGGATTGATTTCTTTCAATTTCAACCGGTGCACTTCTTTTTCAACCGTTCAACGAAACCGCTCTCTACGGTGACGATCCAGAAAACATTTCAACATTATCTGAATAATACAAGTATCAAACGCCATCTGACATCTTCATCGCTTCGCCATGCCTTTGCCGTCAACCTGATCAAGAGCAATACAGACCTCAATACTGTCCGCAACAAGCTGGGATACAAAACGTTCGAGGGTCTTGCGATCTATCAGGAATATTTCGGGGCCGGAATCCAAAGTAACCGTAAACAGTTCTTATCATGAGCACGTTCGAGGTCTATGACAACCGGATGGTCATTCTTTGGATTTTGAGGTGTTTATCCTGAACGGCAGATACCCGGGGCATATTCCGGCGAAAGCGGTAACGAACGGCGCTACTGTTGCCAGCCCCCACCCTGATGAAAATAATCCTCCCTTGAGTTGCGATTACAAAACCAATTATAATTTTGATCTATTTGTCTGTTTTTCCCACGTTGAATATCATAGTTCAATCCTCTTTTAATTAAAATCAGTAAAATTTCCGTACAGATACGCTATCTCATGGATACAACCCCTCCATTACAGCATGCCAAGTTTTTTTCGGAAAAACCATTCGAGACAGAGCAGCAGAATGACGGCTGTCAGGAGCCAGGCCTTGTTCCATATGTCGACCGACACAGTTTGAAGAGAGATGACAGGGCTTGTATCGAGTAATTCAGGCAGGATCGATACATTCTCCGGTGAAACAAGATTTCCCCCGCTGCTCACGGCTATCTGTGCGAGCAGTGTGTTGTCTGCGGTCGTCCTTAATTGCTCAATGCTGAAGCTGCCTACTATAATTTCCGTAGTATCGGCGCCAAGAAGCGATTCGCTCTTTGCAGCACTGCCGGTGAGCGAATATTCACCGGGCTCGAGAATCGCTAACGAAACTGAATAGCGGCCTCTGCCCACAGCGTTGAGGATGCGGGAATTTTCCGAACTTTCTTTCCGTATCGTGACCTGCACTTCCGCATCGTCGACCGGATCGAATCGGGGTGTATAGAGCTGGGCATTGACCGTTATCCGTTCCCCGTTCCGGTAAAAATCTTTATTGGTCGAAACGGTGAATTGCTTACTGTTCTCCCTGTTCACGATCCATTTCATGCAGTTTTGCAAAAACACGTCGTAAAAATCTCTCATATCCGGATCTCGAAGCGCCAGGAACTTCCAGCGCCACAAGGCATAGATGTTCAGGAAAAGGACTTTTCGTTCTTCCGTTCTCTGTGAAAAAATGAGCGGCGTTGTACTTGCCGATGAAGCTGATGACGAGCGGGAAATATCGACCCGTGCCATTATTTCGGCATCATTGAACGGGACAGGAATAACCCCCGGGGTGAACACGGGAGGAAGTTTAAGCCAGACTGCTCTGTTTGCTTCACGATCCTCCGACAGTGCGAAAACGGGATGCTCATATTTCCCGTCCACCGGTTTTACAAAAACTTCCGTTTCGCCGCCCCGAAGGGCAAAGTTCCTGACAGACAGAATATCGGCAAGCTGTTGGAGTTGTGATGAGGAGAGAGACCGGCCGCTTATATACAATACGGGTTTCTTCCGGTCTGCAATTTCCTCTCTCAGCGCTCTGACAAGCCTGCCCGTCCCGCGACTGCCGGGAAAATCTATTAACACGATCACATGATAACCGGGTAAGCCGCTTATACTATTTTCTTCATTTTCGTTATACATACCGCCGGGTTTTTGAACAACTGAAGTAACCGAGTACTCTTCCACCGACTCGAGGCTCCGTTTTAAAAATGTGAAGTCCGGACTGGGACGTCCTGCCGCGATAAAGATATTCAACCTTGATTCAAGAACTTTAACAAAGAGTTCCCTGTTGTTGTTATCCGACGAGATTTCATCTTCAAAACCAGAAACTGAAACATTCAATGCATGAACTCCGGCAGATCCGGGTGTGTAGTTAAATGTCACCGATTGCTCACGATAATCGCCGCCAAGTCTTATAACCTCGGAATCAATGAGTTCATTTTGGGATCTCAGCATCAGGGTGGCGGTCCTGCTTTCATACCCTGTGCTTTGCACAGAGACCGTAACAGGATATTCCTTCCCCGAATAGGTGATCTCGTTGGCCTGGATGTTCGATATCATAACGTCATTTTGCGGCGACGGATCACCGAAACCAATAGGATATACCGGCACAGGACTCCTTTCAGAAACCGTGACCGGGTCTCCGCCCTGGTTGTAGAGTCCGTCGCTCAAAAGCAGGATACCCCTCAGCATGTCTGCTTCAGACTGCCGCGTAATCTGCTGCAGCGCATGTGCAATGTCCGTTCCCTCACCATTGAATGTGAGTGAGGGGATGTTTTGCCCGGAGATCTCCTCAACGGAGCGGTCGAAGGTATAATATCTTAAATCAAAGTCCTGTAACGCCGTACTAAAATCATCCGAGCTTACTGTTGCAATCAATTTGTTCTTCGTTCCGTCCTGCTCATCTGCGAGAAAAGAGCGCGCGCTATTGATCGTATCCATGCTCGAAGAAGTATCGATCGCTATAGCAAGAGTAGGTTTACTGGTGTTTTCATACGAAATGTGAAGAATGGGAGTAAAAATCATCCCGATAATCGCACACAGGGCACCCAACCGCACAAAAGCAAGCAGTAATCTCTTCCAGGAACGTACGGGAGGGGTGGTCGACCTATACATAAAATAGATCGCCCCGAATCCAATGAGCAATGCGGTAATGAAAAGAAGAGCGCTTCCGTGTGATATTAACGATATGCCTTTGAGTGTGGGCATTGACTTCAAAGAAATGTAATGAAAAAGGGTAGTAAACCTGAATCGGAATTATCGACGAAACCCGGAATAATTTCGGCAATACTCTACCGAAAGGTACGTTAACTTGGAGACATACGATATAATTGCAGCAATTTTATCCAAATAGTACGGCAATATCCATTTTTTAGAATAATGAAGATAGGCTCATTACCCGGATTTATAAAATATACCTGCTCAGGTCTTCATCTTCAACAATATCCTGAAGGACTTTGTTCACATGTTTACCTGTTATCTCGATCTTTTTTGTTGAATTCTGAGGCGACATGAATAATATATCATCGAGCAGGAGAGTCATGACCGTATGCAGCCGCCGGGCTCCGATGTTTTCGGTCCGTTCATTGACTTCGTGCGCCGTCCGTGCAATTTCACGTATCCCCTCATCGGTAAAAATCAGTTCTATTTTTTCCGTTCTTAAAAGTTCCGCATACTGGATCGTCAGAGCATTTTGAGGTTCTTTCAGGATTCGCACAAAATCCTCGGTCGTGAGGTTGTCAAGTTCAACTCTTATTGGGAAGCGTCCCTGCAGTTCGGGAATAAGATCGGAGGGTTTCGATGAATGAAATGCGCCGGATGCAATGAATAAAATGTGATCGGTTTTGACCATTCCGTATTTTGTCACCACGTTTGAACCCTCGACAACCGGTAGCAGGTCGCGCTGGACACCTTCACGTGAGACATCGGGTCCTTCACCGTGATTTTCACCGGCAACCTTATCAATTTCATCGAGAAATACGATGCCGGATTGTTCCACCCAGACGACCGCTTCTTTAATGACCTTTTCCATATCGATCAGTTTCTGTGCTTCTTCCTGTGCAAGTACAGTGCGGGCTTCGGCAATCGGCATTTTCAGCTTTTTTGATTTTTTCGGGATCAGACCTCCGAAGAGGTCCTGAATATTCAATCCCATTTCTTCAATACCGACCGGGGACAATATCTGCATCATGGGAAATGAATCCGATGGAAGATCGAGCTCGATCACCCTGTTTTCAAGTTTGCCCTGTCTGAGCTGGGACCGGAGCTTTTCACGCGTCCGTTCAAATTTTTCAGTCTGACCGGCATCGACACTATTTGTGTTATCTTTCCGCTTGGAAATCACGGGGAACAGCATATCAAGTATCCGTTCCTCTGCCAGCCGTTCCGCTTCATTTTCCACCGATTTTGTCTTTTCGGATTTTATCATCGATACCGAGATATCGGTCAGATCACGAATAATCGATTCGACATCCCGGCCGACATATCCGACTTCGGTAAACTTGGATGCTTCGACTTTTATGAACGGTGCATTTGACAGCTTCGCAAGCCTCCGGGCTATTTCTGTTTTACCCACGCCCGTCGAGCCGATAAGGATAATATTGTTGGGCATAATCTCTTCACGTAATTCCTCGGGAACCTGTTGACGTCTCCACCTGTTGCGCAATGCAATTGCCACAGATTTTTTAGCGTTCTTCTGGCCGATTATATATTTATCGAGCTCTTTGACAATCTCTCTTGGAGTAAATTCTTTGACTTTCATCGCTTTTTACCGGACCTCTTCGGTTTCGTTATCAGTTCTTCAATTACGATCTCTTTATTCGTATAGATGCAGATATCTGCAGAGATGAGCAACGCTTCTTTAACTATATCCTTGACATTCTTATTCGTGTTGTTCAACAGCGCCCGTGCGGCGGCAAGCGCATACGATCCGCCTGAACCGATCGCAACAATGCCGTCTTCCGGTTCAATGACGTCACCCGACCCGGAAATAACGAATGCCCGTTTGGTATTCATAACACCGAGCAGGGCTTCAAGGCGTCTCAGATATTTGTCCGACCGCCAGTCTTTTGCCAGTTCCACTGCAGCGCGGTCCAGGTTACCGCCGTATTGTTCAAGTTTCTCCTCGAATTTATCGAACAGAGTAAATGCGTCGGCTGCCGTTCCCGCGAATCCGGCGACAATGGTATTGTTGTACATCTTTCTGACTTTCCGGGTATTCTGCTTGACAATCGTCTCCCCGAAGGTTACCTGACCGTCTCCGCCGAGGGCGACTTCACCCTTGCGAACGATCCCGAGGATCGTTGTTGCACGAATACGCATTTCAGTGTTCATATTTTCCTCTTAAAAAATACCAATGTTCTCTTCGCAGCGTTACTGGATTCTCGTAAGGTACCTCAAAAAGTCGGAATCCGGCGATAGCACCACAGTGGTTTCGTCTTTTAACGTTTTTTCGTACGCTTCGAGCGTCCTCATAAACTGAAAGAAATCTGGATCGCGGTTGTAGGCGTCAGCATAGATTTTCAGTGCCGTTGCATCGCCTGCACCCCGGACCTGCTGTGAAATCTGATACGCTTCAGCCTGGATTATTGTCGCCTGTTTGTCGGTTTCCGCACGGATCTTCAGCGATTCTTCCTCTCCTTCGGAGCGGGACAGGTTCGCCTGCCGTCTCCGTTCTGCCCGCATTCGCTCAAACACAGCCGCCTCATTTTCAGGCGGCAGATCCGCACGTTTTATTCTAACGTCGACGATCTCGATCCCGAGATCTGCAGTCTTGACATTCGACAAGGCGGCAACCTGGTCCATTATATCCTGGCGATTTTCAGAAATTATTTCATTGAACGTGTATTTTCCCAGTTCATTCCGCAGATCAGAATATATTATCTCATCAAGCCTGTTCTGTGCCAGATTCTCTGTCCGTACCCGTTCATAAAAAGTTGTCAAATCAGAAATTCGCCAGCGAGCGAAATTGTCGACCACCAATGTCTTTTTGTCCTGGGAAATTATTTCCTTTGGCGCAGCGTCATATTCTAAAAGACGCTTTTCAAATACTTCGACCGACTCGATAAACGGCAGTTTAATTTTCAACCCTGCTTCCGTGACCGTGTTGACAATCTCTCCAAAGCGGACAACTACGACCTGCTCAGTTTCATCGACGGTGTAAAATAAAGAATTCAGAAAAATGACCGCCGCGAAAATTCCGACTAAAATATACATGATTTTCTTTTCCATTATTGTACTCCTTTATTGAGCTGGAGCAGGTTCAATACTCCGCCATTATTTTCCGAATGAATAATATATTTTTCCATTCCGGGCAGGATCGATTCCATCGTCTCGAGGTACAGACGTGTTTTCGTGACATCCTTGGAAGTATTATATTCCACAAGAATTGCCAGGAACCGGTCGACGTCTCCTTCAGCCCTGCGGACGCGCTCTTCCCCGTACCCTTCCGCCTGACGGATCAATTGTTCCGCTTCGCCTCTCGATCTCGGAATAATATCATTCTGGTACCCCTCTGCTTCATTAATAAGCCTGCTCCTGTCCTGGATAGCCCGTGCAACATCCCTGAACGAATCAGCGACTTCCTCGGGAGGCTGCACATCCTGCAGATTTACCGCAACAATGTACAGACCCGAACTATAGCTGTTCACAATCTCCTGCAATTCATCAAGCGTATTATCCTGTATTACAGTTTTGTTATCGGTAAGAGCGTCATCGATCGTATTCTTCCCGATAACCGAACGTATGGCGGCTTCAGCGGCATTTTTGACGGTTTGGTCGGGATTTCTCACTTTAAAAAGATAATTTTGAGCGTCACTAATCCTGTACTGCACAATCACATCGAGATCGACAATATTTTCATCCCCGGTCAACATGAGTGATTCTTCGCCGACCTGTACGTACCGGGCCGGAGAAGTCGCAGTCCCAGGAGCAAGCGTGCGGAATCCAATCTCAATTCCTCTGATCTCTTCAACTTTCGGTTTATCCACTCTATCGACAGGCCATGGAATTTTATAATGAGCTCCGGGACCGGTTGTTTCAAGATATTGCCCGAACCGCCGGACAACCCCCTGTTCCTGTTGTCCGACAAAATAAATACCCGATAAGATCCACAAGACGACCACTGCAGCGCCCGCCATATAGAGCTTTTTTGTGTCAATATTCTTAAAATCAAACTGGGGTATTTTTATTTCACCCCCCGGGTAACGTTGTCTTTGCTGCATCATTCCTCCCTTGGTTCATAAAAAGGTATTATAATAAATGAGTGAGAATATCTTTGGTTGATTGTACGTTCACAAACGGATATACGGTCAAATCTTCCTGCGCAGTCTGGCAACGGAAATCCTCATTTGCTCCCGGTATTTTGCCACGGTCCTGCGGGCAATAGGAATGCCGCTTTTTGCAACTATTTCAGCGATATTCCCGTCTGTCAATGGCTTTTTGGGGTTTTCGTTCTCAATGATCTCCTTGATCTGGTTTTTCAGCCGCAAGGTCGATATTTCATCTCCTTCATCTGTCGTCATCTTGTCGCTGAAGAAAAATTTCAGCTCGAAAACACCATAATCAGTCTGAACATATTTACCATTCGTCACTCTGCTTATGGTCGAAATATCCATTGCGATCGCATCGGCAATATCTTTCAGGATCATTGGCTTTATATGTTTTTGCCCTTTGACGAAAAAATCCTTCTGACGTTTTATGATTTCCTGCATTACTTTTATCATGGTGATCTTTCGCTGTTGTATGGAATTTATCAACCATCTGGCAGATTCGAGTTTCTGGTGGATATATTTTTTTGTTTCACTCGAGATATTTGACCCGTCCGTTATCATACGGCGGTAGGCGCTACTGATGCGGATCTGGGGAACGTTCGTGTCATTAATACTCGTTATGAATTCGTTCCCGACACTTTCCACTATAAGGTCGGGAATTATATAATTTTCATTGGTAGAAAAATACCCTTCACCCGGTTTGGGATTCAATCTGCTGATACTGTTTATCGCATTTTTGACCTCATCTGCCGTCGCATTCAAATGTTTCATCAGTTTTTCATACCGCTTGTGCTTGAAATCATCGAAATTGATTTCAAGCATCGCTATCGCCATGGAATTATCTTTATTCTGGTCCTTGAGCTGGAGCGTAAGGCATTCCTGAAGATTCCGCGCACCTATACCGACCGGATCGAGTGTTTGTATCCTGGTCAGGATAAATTCCACCCGTTCAGCCGTTACTATTTTATCCGGCGGTGATGATAAATTGTGCGCAAGCGTTTCAATATCGGTAGAAAGATAGCCATCCTCGTTAATATTCCAAATTATGTATTCCCCGGTCTCAAAATCTTCTTCAGAGAGCTGCAAAAAGTGAAACTGAGACAGCAGGTGCTCGGCAAGCGTTACCGGCGCCGGATCGGGGCGGAAATCTTCATCATCAGAATTTTTGTATTTGGGTATATAATCGTAATTATCTTCATCATTCAAATACTCCTTGATATCAAAATCATCTTCATCATCAGAATCTTTCGATGTCTCTTCCTCACTGTTTTCGTTTTCTTTGATCTCTTCCTTGACCGGGTCGGGCGATTCTTCGGACTGATCCTGATCGAGTTCAATATCGGTGATCTCTTCAAGAAGCGGATTCAATTCGAGTTCGGTCTGGATCTTCTGCTCCAGAGCAATTACCGGCATTTGGAGCAGCGTTGAAAACAGAACATGCTGCGGGGACAATCGCTGTTGTAAAGATATTCTTTGCTCTAATCGTACCATATCATCTGTCCAATCTGAACTTGTCACCGAGGTAGAGTTTTCGAGCTTCCTCATCACTTGCAAGAAATTCTGCATTTCCCGATTTCAAGACCCTGCCTTCGTACAACAGGTATGCCCGGTCGGTAATTGCCAGTGTTTCGTGCACATTATGATCGGTGATGAGAACCCCGATATCCTTTTTTTTCAAATCATGCACGATACGTTGAATCTCTTCAACCGCAATAGGGTCAACGCCGGAAAACGGTTCGTCGAGCAGTATAAATCTGGGATTTGTAACAAGCGCCCGCGTTATTTCTACTTTTCTCCGTTCCCCACCGGAAAGCGTATATGCTTTATTCTTTCGTAGTTTTTTCATTCCCAACTCGTCAAGAAGAATTTCCAATCGTTTTTTTTGTTCCTTTTTTCCTATAGATTGTGTTTGTAAGATAGCCATTATATTATCTTCAACAGACAATGTCCTGAATACAGACGGTTCCTGCGCAAGATAACCGATACCCAACCGTGACCTGCGGTACATTGCCATTTTGGTAACTTCGCTGCCACTGAGAAAGACTTTGCCGTCAGACGGTTTTGTCATTCCGGTTATCATATAAAAAGTTGTAGTCTTTCCTGCACCGTTCGGACCGAGCAAACCGACAATTTCACCTTGCCGTATCTCAATAGACACATGGTCTACGACCTTCCGCTTTCCGTAAAATTTTACCAGGTTTTCTGCTTGAAGCAGGGAATTTGTCTCACTCATAAAAAATTTTTTTATTTACTTCCGGCAGCATATCCGCAGGTATATATTCCCCCATTATTCCATTGATACCTTTTATTTCATATAATTGACCGTTTTCCAATAATATTTCTATTCTTCCCGATGTGCTGACATTTTTTCCCAGTAATTCACTTTTTTCAAAGTTGTAATAGACGCTTTCCGCATTATGTGTTGCAACTATCTTTTTAATTTCCTCGCTATCAAGATAAATATTTAATATTTTCCCTCTCAATTCATTTTTTAAATCGTACCGGCCGGATGTGTCGGCAACGGTAAATGCAACGGCGTTATCGATGACGATAACTTCTCTGATACTATCATTCTCAAGTTTCAGGTCAATTTTATCACCATATATTTCAGTTGTCTCATACAATATCTCAGGGTTATCACGGAGAAATATCATTGCGTTATTTAAATCATACGTCGCCTGACGGGACATTGCTTTCAGCGTACCCCGTTTGATCTTAACGCTGTCGGTCACGACAAACTGTGATTTCTCTCCGCCAAAATACTCCATAATCTTTCCGGATATAAAAAGTGTGTCATTTCCAATAATGTCCGGCTGAACGATGAGCGGATCACCGGTCAAAACACCATTATCATCGTTCTGTGCGTAGCGCCCGGACTGCGACGACGTGATGATATTCCGTTCAAAATCGTAAAACGTTATATCTCCTTCCGCTGCGACATTCTTGTCGTTATCATAATATATAAGCGTGTCGGCATATAATTCTTTAAAAGCCTCGCGGTACACCACATTGTTTATCGCCGTCAACACCCGGTTTTTGTAGTTGTAGGTCCCTGTATCGGCGATCAACAATTTATCCGATTGCGGTTCTCTATAGGAAAACGGCCCCGGACTGAATGCTTCCTCAGTTATTGCATTATAGTTAATCCGGTCCGACCGGAGAATAGTCTGCTCTTCCTCAAACAGGACATTCCCGGACAAGACATATGTTTCCGTTTCGCGGAAAATGAACGTTGTGTCGCAGAAAATATTCATTTCACGCTCAGGAACG
The DNA here is from genome assembly GCA_965240425.1 of bacterium. GTDB lineage: Bacteria > SM23-31 > SM23-31 > SM23-31 > SM23-31 > CBDFMG01. Next base: position 2,614,305 of record OZ251221.1, on the reverse strand, counting down.
TAGTAATGAACCGATCCAATTATCAGAGTTGCATTCCGTCCGTCTATAACACGTCCCAAGACCTGATCTGCCTTTTGCAACAGTATACTATCCTGAGCTGCCGCCGGCATAGACGAGACTAAAAAGAACAAGCCGGCACTACAGTTGATAAAAACAGTTCCGGGCCGCATTATTTTTCACCGGTATGTCTGTGAGCCACCCCGGTCGGATTAAGAATTGTATAATTATTCAAAGAGCGGTCGGACTCGAAGCCGTGTCCGAACAAAGAGTCGGTTTCCATAATAAATGTTACAAATTCATCGGTATGCACCAATTCCTGTTCATTATCCCAGTACAACTCTTCCGTGAAGAGGGTAACTCCGGAATCGGAAACGACAACAACATTTTCAAAGGCATACATAATATTATTTTGCTGACTGACCGTAGCATTGGCAGACGTTAATCGTGAAGTGTGATTACCGAATTCATCAAAGAAATCTATCACAACCGAATCGGACAGTTCGTAAGCTTCTTTTGATTTGTAGTGAGCCATGTAATTGGACTTCACGGTGCCTGTTTTAACGCCATCCGTACTCAAAACCAGATTGAACGGCCACGATTCATGGTCGGGCTGCTCGATATCAGTCTGCCGGTCTGCGCTGATTTGTGCGGATTCCTGAGAACATCCGAGAAAACATACACAATAAATCAACACAACCTGTAGTTTTGCGCATAAAAGTTTTTCCCTGATAACCGTTATGATATTCCCTCTTCCAATAAATGGTGCACATGGACCATACCGACCGGACAATGAGCATCGTCGACAACGATTATTTGCATTATATCGTAGGTTTTCATAATGTGCATAGCTTTTGCCGCAAGCGTTCCGTTCGTGACCGATTTCGGATTTCTATTCATTACCATTTCGGCGGTGACCGAATTAAAGTCCGATCTTTCCTGAATGAACCGTTTCAGATCACCATCGGTGATTATTCCGGCAAGGATTCCGTTATCATCGACGACACACGTACTTCCGAACCGCTTTGCGTTCATTTCTAAAATTATGTCGTGAAACGATGCATTGTTCTTAATGACCGGTATCAGGTCTCCCGTGTGCATAATATCGCCGATCTTTAACAGGAGCTGTTTCCCGAGAGAACCGCCGGGATGAAGATAGGCAAAATCTTCTCTGGTAAAATTTCGCTTTTTCAATACCGCTATAGCGAGCGCGTCACCCATTGCCATCGTCGCTGTCGTACTTGCCGTCGGTGCAAGATTATTGGGACATGCTTCCTCGTCAACAGTAACGTCGAGTGCGACATTACTGTTTTTTACAAGATGGGAATCAATATTCCCGGTCAATGCTATTATGGCAATCCCTATTCGTTTCAGCAAGGGGTATGCGCTTTTGAACTCATCGGAATTCCCACTTTTCGATATCCAGACCATAACATCGTCGTGCGTCACCATCCCAAGGTCGCCATGCAGGCCGTCCGAGGCGTGCAGAAAGACTGCCGGGGTCCCGGTACTGCACAGGGTTGCGGATAATTTTATACCGATCGCGCCCGATTTTCCGACTCCCGTCACAATGATCCTTCCGGAACAATTATATATCAATTCAACCGCTTCGTTAAATTGCTCGCCGATTCTATCGATCAGATCATATAATGCCTTCGACTCGATCCTGATGACTTCTTTGCCGGCATCAATTGACGAACTTGTTCCGGACCGCTTTTTAGCTGGGTTTCCCATTATACCTGTTGACAATATCCTGCCACTTATTCTGCTGCTTTAATATGAATTCAACGACTTCTCTTACGGCCCCTTTTCCACCCGGGACCCGGGTCACGAAATGCGAATGTTCCTTGATCTCGGACCGGCCGTTCCGTACCCCTGCGGCAAAACCGCATTGCAGCATAACCGGAAGGTCGAGCAGATCGTCCCCGATAAACCCGATCTCATCATCGGTCAGATTAAATGACTTTTTGAATTCCGCATAGGGTTTCAATTTATTTTTGTGCCCCTGATCAAGAAAATCGACTTCCAATTCCTCTGCCCTGACAGAGTTTACCTGGGACTCACGTCCGGTAATAATGCCGATTATGATACCGACCTTTCTGGCAAAATAAATTCCAAGGCCGTCCTGGACATTGAACTGTTTTATTTCACGCCCCTGAAAATCGAACGTTATACTGCCATCGGTCATGACACCGTCCACATCCAGAAGAAGCGCTTTGAGCTTTTTTGCCCTCCGGATGGCGTCATTCTGATATGATCGGTCTGACAATAGTGTCTATTTCCAATAATGTTTCAAGTAACGGTTCCAGTTGCGCGAACGGCAGCATGCTCGATGCATCACATTCCGCATCATCCAATCTGTCATGGGTCTCTATAAAAACCGCGTCGCATCCGGCTGCTATGCCAGCTCGTGAAATATGGGGAATAAGCTCGGGATTTCCTCCCCGTTTGTCGGATGAGGGAATACCGTAATTCCTCAGCGAATGGGTCGGGTCGAATACGACCGGATATCCCAGCGATCGCATCAGCGGGAGAGAACGCATATCCGCCACGAGCGTTCTATACCCGAAGGACGTCCCCCTGTCCGTCAGCAGGATGTTCGTATTTCCTGAAAATTCCAGCTTCCCAATGACATTTTTCATGTCAAGTGGGTGAAGGAATTGCCCTTTTTTCACATTCACTACTTTTCCCGTTTTCCCCGCAGCGACCACGAGACTTGTCTGCATAGAAAGATAGGCAGGGATCTGAATCACATCCAGCACTTCCGCAGCGGCAGAAATATCTTCAATGCCGTGCACATCCGATAAGACAGGCACATCCAACTCGTCTTTTACTTTTTGAAGCACCGCCGTCCCTTCTTTGACACCGGGGCCCTGGAATGTTTCAGCCGACGATCGGTTATCCTTGAGATACGATGATTTGAAGATCAAAGGTATCTTCAAACGGTCTGCGACCGATTTGATCTTCTCACCGATTCGAAGGACCGTTTTCTCTCCTTCGATCACGCACGGTCCGGCAATCAATACAAGGGGATTTCCCCCGCCTACCGGTATAGAATCAACATGGACTGTTTTCATAGTGGGGCTGTAATTTCTGTTTATTAAGCGGTGATTGCTTAATCCCGCATATCTGCAAATTCAATCGGCATCGGCTGTAATTGAGTCTATCTCCTTTTCCAGGGACTGTGATTTGTCTTCCGGTCCAAATTTGTGCTGTTTTGCGGCCCTGACAAAATCCCGGAAGAGCGGATGGGCTTTTGTCGCTCTTGATTTCAATTCGGGATGAAACTGACAGCCCACAAACCACGGGTGGTCCTCCACTTCTATGATTTCGACCAGGACTTCATCGGGTGAGATACCGGAGAATACCATACCATGTTCTGACAGGACCGGTTTAAAATCGTTGTTGACCTCATACCTGTGCCGGTGGCGTTCTTTGATGACAATTTTTCCATACGCCTCATGGGAAAGGGTCTCCTCTTTCAAAACGCACGGATATGCTCCCAACCTCATGGTAGCGCCTTTATCAACGATGCCGCGCTGGTCCGGCATGAGGTCGATAACGTTATATTTGGTCTTTGGGGCAAATTCGCGGCTGTTGGCATTCGACATTTTACAAACATTTCTCGCAAACTCTGTGACAGCACACTGCATTCCGAGACATATTCCAAAAAACGGCACGTTGTTTTCACGAACGTGGTGTATGGCGCAGATTTTTCCTTCTATCCCTCTGTCCCCGAAACCGCCCGGTACGAGAAGACCGTTGAGGCCTTCGAGCATAGCGTCCACATTTTCGTCTGTAATGTTTTCTGATCCCAACCATTTGATATTAACTTTTACATTATTTTCCACTCCTGCATGAATGAAACTTTCGATAATGCTTTTGTATGCATCGTGCAGTTCCGTATATTTACCGCAAACACCGATTGTAATTTTCCCGTTGGGATTTTTAATATTGTAGACAAAGGCTTTCCAATTGCTGAGGTCGGGACTCTTACATTTTATCCGCATCCTCTTTATGATGAGACCGGCAACGTTCTGCTGTTCATAAAGAAGCGGTACTGCATAGATCGTAGACACATTACGTGCTTCGAACACTGCTGACGGCGACACATTACAGAACAGTCCTATCTTGTCCCGGATTTCTTTTCCGAGCGTTTTTTCGGTGCGGCATAACAGCAGGTCGGGCTGCAGTCCGATCTCGCGTAACCGCATCACCGAGTGCTGTGTCGGTTTCGTTTTTAGTTCTCCCGAGCTCTCGATGTAGGGTACAAGAGTTACATGGATGATCATTGAACGTGTCGGACCTGTTTCAAGATAAAATTGTCTGATCGCTTCAAGGAACGGAAGCCCCTCGATGTCTCCGACGGTCCCTCCTACTTCTGTGATGACGACATCATACTCGTATTTCGTCGCCGCCGGGGCAAATATCCTTTGCTTGATTTCATCTGTAATATGGGGAATGACCTGTACGGTGCTTCCGAGAAATTCGCCTCTCCGCTCTTTACTGATCACTTCATTGTACACCTGCCCTGTTGTCGTGCTGCTCTTACCCGTCAGGGAAACATCGATAAACCGCTCATAATGACCCAGATCAAGGTCTGTTTCGGCGCCGTCGTCGGTCACATACACTTCGCCGTGTTGATAAGGATTCATGGTCCCGGGATCGACGTTGATATACGGATCGAATTTCTGAATCGTCACACGAAGTCCCCGCGATTTCAAGAGGTACCCTATAGATGCGGCGGCAATACCTTTCCCGAGCGCCGAAACCACGCCGCCGGTCACAAAAATAAATTTCGTCCGTTTTGGAATTTTCATAGAACTTACCTTTTCCTGCTCTCAGTGATTTGTAGTATCAGAATTTACGTTTCATATCGTTGATTCACACCCCTTCGTCCTCCCGATCCTGTTTATTGAGCCGCGCTTCAACTTTTGCTATATCGTCCGGTACATCCACGCACACCGGCGAATAGCCGGTCTTAACGACCATGATCGGATAACCGTGTTCGAGGATCCGCAGCTGCTCGAGTCTTTCTATCTTTTCCAGGCGTCCTTCCGGCAGACCGATGAACGTCTGCAAGAACTCGCGCCTGAAACAGTATATTCCGATATGCTTCCAATAGGTTTCATCCGACAGCCAGTCCTGCTGCGAATCCGCATCCCTGTTCAAGGGAACCGCAGCTCTTGTAAAATAGAGCGCCCTGCCGTTATTGTCGAAGAGTACTCGTGCCTGATTCGGATCGGTCAGATCGTGATGCGACGTTATTTTTGTCACCGGTGTACAAACGGGAATATCTTCGTTTTTCAACAGGATCCCGACCAGTTCGTCGAATAATTCCGGAGGCGCAAGCGGTTCATCTCCCTGTATATTCACAATGATGTCCGCATCAACATCTTTTGCCGCCTCGGCAACCCGTCTCGTTCCGGTCCGGATAGTGGTGCCGGTCATAACATATTCGCCGCCGAATCCACGAACACATTCTGCTATTCTATCATCGTCGGTGGCAACCAGGACACGGGTAAGGAGAGATGCCTTTTCGGCATTTTCATATACCCGCTGTATCATCGGTTTTCCGGCAATATCAGCCAGCGGTTTACCGGGAAAGCGGGATGAACCGTACCGTGCGGGTATTATGCCTGCTGCGTGAGTTCCGGTCGCATTCATTACAAATAGTATAGATGCAGTTTCATCACAATACAATTGATAGCCCCATTACATCATACCGATCCTGCTGTAATGGGACGGGATGAGACAAAACCGATAAAAGAAAAAGACCCCGTCAGTCTTTCACTTTAGGGGTCTTGAAAAATCCATCTTCATGGGCAGGGGCGTTCATGAGAACCTTATCCCTGTCAAGAGAGGAGATCGCCTTGTCTTCCCGGTACGGAGTTGCAATTTCCAGCACGTGCCGGAGCGGTTCAACATTTTCCGTATCCAGTTCACCGAGCTTTTCAATATATGCCAGAATCTCCTGCAGCTGTTTACCGAAACGCTTTTTCTGTTCCGGCGTCAATTCCAGCATTGCCAATTCGGCTACTTTATCAATATCGAACTTCAAGTCGGACATAGCATCAAATATGTTGCCTTATACCTTAATTCTCAAAAAATATACACCAAATTCCGCTTATAGTCAAGGCAAAAAAATCGGCTCTGGCATATTTGTTGCTCTGTGTTTGCAATGCAACGATTTAGGTCATTTCAAATTCGATACCGCACCTCTAAAAATTACGAAACAGGATGTCCAAATCCCGGTGAAACCGGGATTTCCTTTTTTTAGCTGTAAATGTCAATTCTTATATATTCCACTCAGTCAAGAACGATGAGCCTGTCATAGGTGGATGGCCACCGGTCCCGAAGGAACGGGAGTTTTTTCCGCGCTTCATCCACGGTATCAAGATCGATCTCGACGGGGAGCAGTTCTTCCTTATCTTCACCCGCAACGGCTATAATTTCGCCAAACGGGTCTGTTACAAAGCTTTTGCCGAAAAATTCGATTTTATCATCGGCGCCGACATGATTGACAACAGCAATATACACCTGATTGGCGACGGAAGCGGCCTGCATTTCGGTCTCCCAGACGTTCCTGAGTTCCGTCAGTGAAGTTGCCGTCGGAACAAAAATTATTTCGGCGCCATTTAATGTCAGCGTCCGCATCTGTTCGGGAAAATGCCGGTCATAACAGATAGCGATACCGAATTTCATTCCCTTGATGTCATAAAGCAGGATACTCGGTCTTCCCTTCCCAATAGTAATATTTTTCATTATAATTCGGGAGTTCCGCAATATGCATCATCTGCGATTTTCCGAGATAGACCCCCTTGTTGTCGATGACCGGCGAACAATCGAAATACTGCCCTTTTGCGCCACGTTCATACATATTGATTACCGCTGCTATAGAATTCTTATCACATTGATCCTGAAACCGTGCAGTGAGCTGTCCGGGAACGGGCTCAGCCCAGTCGAAATACTTCTTTTCCGCATGATACTGCGGGAAAAACGGGCAGAACGACATCTCGGGAAAACAGATCAGGTCTGCACCCTCAACGGCTGCTTTTTCAAGGAATGACAGTCCCTTTGCTATGTTGCTTTCCCGGTCCTGTCCGGCCGAAATCTGTGCAAGTGCGATTTTTCTTTTCATGATATTCTCAATCCAGGTATGCGTTTATGCAAAAGCTCATCGTACATATTTCGGAAGATATAGTCCGAAATTGTTACGTATCAGTTTCAACCATGTGCCAAATCCAGCGATCTATTTGCGAGAGAGTCCGCGGTTGTATTCAGTGAACGGGAGATTACGTTAAATTTGACGTGTTTTATATCCTTTAAATGGGCTTCCGCTTCATCTTTGAGTTTCTTGAGAGTGAAATCCTTCGTTTTATATTCGCCCTTCATTTGTTTGACCAGCAGTTCGCTGTCGGAAAATATCGTGATTGAACCGGGCGCAAATGGTTTCACGAGTTCAAGACCATAGAGCAGCGCACGATATTCGGCAACATTATTGGTGGCATGCCCGATCGTTTTTCCTTTTTCAATCAAGACTGAATCGTTCGTATCCAGGACGACACAGCCCACGGCCGCAGGACCGGGGTTGCCGCGGGCGGCTCCATCGATATACAGTTTGAGACCATGCACACCTGGTTGATAAGATTTGTTTTCCATACCGCCGTTTCGCTCAAACCGTTGAAAGAACGTTTCAATATCCTTTTTTGTCAAACCGGGTTCAGAACGTATTAGTTTTTCAACGTCAAGATGTTTTCGTATGATTTTTATTAATGAATGATCGTCCATACAGTATAGTTCCTTGTGAACACTTCAATCAGCGTTGAGAAAGCCCCGTTCATATTTTCCAGAACGAAGGGTGAAAGATGACAAGAACCGTAAATATCTCGAGTCTTCCGATCAGCATGAGCAGTGCCAGCAGCAGTTTTCCGGTTACCGGGATAGCGGCATAATTATCCGTAGGTCCTACATCCGCAAGCCCCGGACCGATATTACCGATAGAGGCGGCGACCGCACCCATGGCGGACAAAAAATCGAGCCCAAGCATTGCCATAATGATCGTTGAAACTATAAACAGGCCGACAAAAAGCAGGAAAAATCCGACTATCTTCCGAAGCACTTCTTCCGATACTGGATTCCCGTTGAATCTGACGGGGATCACGGCATCGGGATGGATGGTTTTTTTCAATTCTGCGATGCCGAATTTCAGGATGAGCATAATACGGACTATTTTCATTCCTCCACCTGTTGAGCCGGCACATCCTCCGATGAACATAAGCATGAACAGCACTATCTGCGATACGGAATTCCACCCCTCGTAATCTGCCGTAACGTATCCTGTCGTGGTTCCTATCGAGACGACCTGAAAGACCGAATCACGCGCTACTTTTGCCGGTTCATCGGGACTGTTCAGGTAAACATTCAAAAATATAACAGACGACAATACAACTATGACGCCGATATAAAATTTGAATTCCTGGTCACGGATATATGCCTTAAAGTCTCCCCGAAGCGCCCTGTAATGAAGCGCAAAATTCGAACCTGCAATAATCATAAAAACAATAATCACGCTATCGAAATAGGCGCTGTCATAATGCGAAATACTTGCATTTTTTGTTGTGAATCCGCCCGTAGCCATTGTGCCGAAGGTGTGACAAAGAGAATCATACCATGACATACCCCCGAATTTGAGCAACATAACTTCTACGACAGTAAATAACACATACACAAACCACAGGAGCTTGGCTGTTTCCCGGACGCGCGGACTGAGTTTGTCACTCGTCGGGCCGGGGACCTCTGCCTTGTAGAGCTGCATTCCGCCCACTCCTAAAAGAGGAAGTACAGCGAGGGACAGAAGAATGATACCCATGCCGCCCAGCCAGTGTGTCATAGACCGCCAGAATAAAAGACCTCTCGGCAGGTTCTCGATATCGGTAAGGATTGAAGCGCCTGTTGTGGTGAATCCGGACATCGTTTCAAAAAAACAGTCCGCAAAGGAGGGTATTGCTCCCGAAAAATAATACGGGAACGATCCGAACAATGCTGCCGTCAACCACCCGAACGTGACGATTGCAAAACCCTCTTTCGGCCGGATTTCTTCAGGGGTCTGTGTAAATTTAAACGCAAGGAATCCCGCAACAACAGATAATCCGGAGGCGCTCAGAAGTGAATGCAGGTCGCCGTCACCGTAGTACACAGAGATCCCTGCCGGGATCAGCATAAATATACCGATGAAAACTTGAAGCAGACCGAGGATATTGAATACCGCTGAAAACCGTAACACGAGGCATACCTATTTCAATGAAATTACCGTAAACATGATCGTGGGAATGGATTATATGTGTGGATAGTGTGCACGTTCTTTGAGCAGTTTGTTATTTAAAAAATTTTTCAACACTTCCAATTGCTTCCGGCAATGCAAATACAATCGCTTTGTCATCGATACTGATAACAGTTTTTCCCGTAGGAATTATTACCTTATCGTTCCGTATTAGTCCCCCGACGATAGCTCCTGCGGGGAACTTCGTATTTCGTAGTTCTTTATTCGCAATTTTGGATGATTCCGATACGAAGAATTCGATAACTTCCGCACCGACACCTTTGAACGAAGAAACCGACAGTACATTACCCCGCCTGATAAATCTCATTATCCCGTCAACGGTCGACAGGACTTTGCTCACCGTTGCATCGATACCGATAGTCGGAATTATCGGAAGATATTCCAGTTTATTCACAAGAGCAATGACACGCTTGACACCAAGATGCTTTGCAAGCAATCCTGAAATAATGTTATTTTCATCATCATGAGTTACCACTATAAAACAGTCCATCTCCATGATATCTTCACGTTCAAGCAAGTCAAGATCTGTACCATCGCCGCTTATTACCAAGGTTTTCTTAAGCTGATCCGCGAGCCGAAGCGATTTTTCCCTGTTCGTCTCAATAAGTTTTACACCGATCTCCATTTCAAGGTCCTGCGCAACAAACCTCCCTATCTTACCACCACCCAGAATCATAACGTCCTCAAGCTTTTCATCGTCCTTTCCCAAAAGCTTCATAACAGCGGGGATGCTGTTCGTATCTGAAATTATATACAGTTGATCATTATACTGAATCCAAACATCGCCTTTGGGGATGATCGTGACATTTTTTCTATTGATAGCTGCGATCCTGAAGGGGATATTCGGATAGCCGATGCCAAGTTCTTTCAGTGTCTTACCGACTGCCGGAGCATTTCTCGACGTAATTCGAACCCCCAGTAATTGAAGCTTATCGTCGGCAATCGATACGGATTCGGTAGCGGCAGCCTGTCTGACCAGCTGGGAGATTTCCCGGGCGACTTCCTGCTCGGGGTGAATAATAAGATCGATACCAAGCTGCTTTGCACTTATTACCGGGTCGGTAAACGAGTATTCCGGATTGCGGACACGGGCTACAGTCCTTGCATCAGACAGTTTTTTGGTCAGCATGCATGCAATTATATTAACTTCGTCTATGTCAGAGGCAGCAACAACAATATCGGCGTTCTTTACTCCTGCCTCGATCAGGAGCTGAGCGCTTGCACCATTGCCCTCGATGACCGAGACATCGAGATGCTCGGTGACCTGGGTACATTTCTCGGTATTTGCTTCTATGATAACTATGTCATGATTTTCCTGAGACAGGATTTTTGCCAAATTAAATCCCACCTCACCAACGCCGATAACAACAATCTTCACTATTGCAGTCCTTTAATACGCGTACAAAATTGAAATAAAATGTACTACTATTTTAATCAAAAAACAATATTTACAGATTTTTATAGTCAAATTTTACTATGACAGGCGTTTCAGAATTTCACCTGATAATCTCATATTAATGGTTTTGAAATTTTTATTGCATCATGCATTCGATGCGGCAGTAAACACCAGATATTGTATATATATTTTTTGATAGTGATATATATTGTACACTTTAGAGATCATTTATGAAAAATATATCTTGATTTTTTAAAATTTTTTATATATCGTTTAATCGACGCATGAATTAATCAGTATTTTTCATTACATAGTGTCGGCAGTTGAGGGAAAACGGTGAAATTCCGTTGCAACCCCGTTACTGTAACGGCTACGAAAGCTCGACAATACCACTGTCCCGGAGTTTTGGGGCGGGAAGGTGAGTGAGTAGATTCGATGCCGAAGTCAGGAAACCTGCTGCCTGCACCATAGGTCCTTTCGGGGACAGTGCAGTGCCTTCGAGGGTAAGGTTTGTGCAGAATGATTGAATTCCCCCACATCCTTCGTTCGATGGCCGGGGTTTTTTATTGTGAGCCCGGGCATCCTTTCCGAACTGAAACAAACCGTTTGACCGGCGATGGAACTATCTCCCGCAATCCTTACCTCAATTGCGGATATCCGTGGAATCCTGAATCGCCTCTTTATCCGATTTGTTTTTATCAATCCGAAGGCATTGACAAAAATACTCATGATACTATTTTTTGATCAATCCAAAGGAGGTTTCAATGATCTTTCGTGGACTAACGGTTATACTTTCCGCTTTTCAAATTGCAGGTATCCCGTTTTTTGCTTATGCACAGGAATCCAGCAAAGAGTTGGAGACCTTCACAGTTGAAGAAATTGTTATTTCAGCGACCAGAACCGAAACACCATATAGAGAAATTGCAAATTCAGTAACGGTAATCGGGGCCGATGACATCGAAAACAGTCAGCAGCCTCTTTTGCTCGATCTGCTCAGGTCTGTCCCGACTTTAGATGTCGTACAGGTAGGAGGACCGGGAGGACAAACATCGGTATTTATGCGAGGAGCGAATTCCAACCATACGCTTGTACTTATCGATGGTGTAGAAGCTCTCGACCCTATTTCACCGTCACGCGCGTTCGATTTTGCAGGGTTGACTCCGGATAATATCGAGCGGATAGAAGTGCTCAGAGGACCGCAGGGTACGCTGTATGGCTCGGATGCCATTGCAGGAGTCATAAGTATATTCACAAAACGGGGAAACGGTAAACCCAGGTTCACTCTTTCAAGCGAAGCAGGCTCATTTGAGACATATCAAAATCGGCTTGGTATACAGGGGGGTGTACAACATTTTAATTACTCTCTTTTATATTCCCGCTTCGACAACATTGGGATCTCCGCCGCGAAAGAAGCCGACGGTAATTCTGAAAAAGACGGTTATAAAAGTAATGCCGTTTCGGCCAAGATCGGTATAACTCCACGGGAAAACAGCAGTATCGATCTCTTTGTCCGTTATCTTGATTCAAAATCATCCGTTGACAATTTCGGCGGTCTTGGGGGAGACGACCCGAATAATACGCTCGACCGTGAGGAATTTTTTATCCGGGGACAGGCACGATCCCTGTTGCTTCAAAGCCTCTGGGAACAGACAATCGGCGTATCCTATACAGAATTTAAGCGCGGCAATAATAACGATGTCGACGATGATCATCCCGAATCAATGTTTCAAAGCAGTTCGCGGGGAACCGTGCTGAAATTCGACTGGCAGAATAATCTGTACACCCACGAGAACAATACGCTCACTTTCGGGATCGAGACGGAAGAAGAAAAAGGATCTTCTGAACGAACAGGTGATTTTCCCTCTATGTTTACCGAGAAAACGGCAAGGACGACCGGCCTCTATATTCAAGACCAGTTCAATGCGGCCGACCGCTTTTATTCCGCCGTCGGGATGCGATTCGACGATCATGAAAAATTCGGCTCCCATGCCACGTTCAGGTTCGCTCCCGCACTGTTCCTGACAAAAAACTTAAAACTCAAATCCGTCATAGGCACCGGGTTCAAAGCACCCTCGCTTTTCCAGTTGTTTTCATCATTTGGTAACGAGAATCTCGATCCTGAAGAAAGTACGGGGTGGGACATCGGGATTGAACAGTATGGAATGAATGACCGCCTGACTGCCGGAATAACGTATTTTTCAAACGACTTTAAAAACCTGATAGACTTTGATAACACATCATTTAAATATAATAATTTTAAGGAAGCGGAAACCAAGGGTGTCGAGTCGTATCTGATCTTTTCCCTTCCTTCGGGTTTGCGGCTGAACCTGAGCTACACTTTTACCGACAAGGAGGACAAGAGTACCGGCGAACCGCTGATCCGGAGAGCTAAAAACAAATTTAATCTGAGCGTCTCATACCGGTTTTCGGAGCGGGCTACACTACAGGCATCACTCATTGAAGTCGGAAAACGGGATGACTTTTTTTTCGATAGTAACGATTTTTCTACAACGCGTCTCGAGCTCGACAGGTATATGCTGGTTAATCTCGCCGGGTCATACAATGTTACGAACGAAGCTCAGGTATTCGGAAGAGTCGACAATCTATTCGACGAGGAGTACGTCGTTGCGACCGGTTTCGGTAGTTACGGCATCGGGGCCTACGGCGGAATAAGACTGACATTTTAAGCCGGATTAGCTCATGGTTTCATCGAAATATTTCGGAGAGCTTACAGATTCTCTTTCGGGATCGTCCATTTTTTGCTCCTGGAGCGGCGGCAAGGATTCGTGTCTCGCCCTCTACAACGCCGTACGGTCGGGGGCACAACCGAAATCTCTCATTACCATGTTTATCGAGGACGGTGTGCGGACACGGTCTCACGGCCTTGACCGCGCTGTTATCGAAGCGCAGGCAGACTCTTTAGGGATTTCTCTCATAACAAGAAACTGCTCCTGGTCTACCTATGAAAAGAAGTTTGTGGAGGCAGCTCAGGAGTGCCGGGAAACAGATTGTACGCATGGAGTATTCGGAGATATCGATATCGAACCGAACAGATTATGGGAGGAAAAAGTATGCGCCGCGGCTATGGTGGAACCCTGTTTGCCCTTGTGGAAGAAACAGAGAGGCGATCTCATACATGAATTTATTGAGGCCGGATTCACGGCATATGTTGCCGTCGTTCACGCCGAAAAACTCCCGAAAGAGCTTCTCGGCAGAAAATTCGATGAAGAGCTTATCGAAGAATTTAAAGCTGCCCGTATCGATCTGTCGGGTGAAGAAGGAGAATACCATACCGTTGTGGTCGACGGGCCTCTCTTCGACTATCCCGTTTCCCTTCAGGCGGGCGAAACCGTCCTGCGTTCAGGTTATTGGTTTCTCGATTTTCGGGTCATGTAATCTCTTGACAGGTACGTATGAAATACACTATCAATGACGAAGCATCCAGGGTCGTGCGTATCGGGTTATACTCCTCCATGTGCGTTGTGACCGGTTTGCTTCTCGCTCCCGTGCCGAACATTGAACTCTTTACCCTGTTCATATTTCTCGGGGGATACTTATACGGGACATATGAAGGATCATTGATCGGCATTTTATCCGGTTTTGTCTTTTCAGCATTCAATCCCTGGGGTTCGGGACTTGCTTTTCCGCCAATGCTCATCGGGCAAATTCTTTCATACGGGTTCACGGGGATCGCGGGTGCGGCGGCATTCCGGTACCTGGGCGGTTTCAGGGCATCTCCGGCCCGGATCGTCCTATTCGGACTGTCCGGAGGGATAGTGACGCTTATTTATTCTCTTGTCCTTGCGGTTTTTTCCGGATTGATGTCCGGATTTTCAATAGAGCAGATAACATTATTATTTATAGCGGGTTTTGCATGGAAAATCTGGCATATCGGATCCAATATTGTTCTGTTCTCATTTCTGTTACCGGTATTTATCCGGGTAGCCGAGCGGACGGCATACCAGAGGAATATCTTATGAAGGAGATACTATTTTCCTGGAGCGGCGGGAAAGACAGTTCAATGGCTCTCTACTCTCTGCTCAGGGAGTCAAGGTATTCTATAACGTCCTTGTTAACGAATCTTACCGAAGGATATGACCGGATAACCATGCACGGCGTCCGGGCGGAACTGCTGGAAATGCAGGCAGAGGCATTGGGAATATCTCTGTATAAAATATACACGTCCCGGCAGTCTTCAAACGAGGAGTATGAACAAGCAATGGAGAAAACATTTCTTCATTTTCAGGATATGGGGATAACAACCGTCGCCTATGGAGATATTTTTCTTGAAGACCTGAAACGCTACAGGGAAAAACTTCTTGAAAAGTCGGGGTTTTCGGGGATCTACCCCATTTGGAAGAGACCGACATCTTCTCTCGCCCGGAAATTCATCGAGTCCGGCTTTAAAGCGGTCATTACATGTGTCAAAAGTGAACTTCTCGACAGATCATTTGCCGGCAGACATTACGATGAAGAATTTCTTCGTGATCTGCCCGGTAACGTCGATCCCTGCGGAGAGAACGGCGAGTTTCACTCATTTGTTTTTGAGGGTCCCATATTCCGCAAATCCCTTGCGGTGGAGTCCGGTGAAATCGTAACAAGAGGGCCGTTTCATTACTGCGATCTGCTACCGGTGTCATGATTTATAGGAGAACATTAAATGTCACCCCGAAAACCCTTCCTGAGTCAACGCCGTTCATAATCAAATCGATCCTCAATACATTAAACAGATCACCGTAAGCAAATCCAAATTTATAATGTCTTCCCCCTCCTTTGCTGCGTGAATCGAGTTCAATCCGGCTGCAACTCGGTTTGAGGAAAAGCGCATTCCATCCCGCTGAGAGAAGACGAGAGTCGCTGAAAGCACAAGGCAAAGGAATGTATTCTACTGTAACAGCAGCAACAAGGTATACTACATCTAAAAATAATTATCTGGATTTACGTTCTAAAATTCGTAATCACTATAAGCGGCAAGTATCGTTATTCCCTGAAAAACGGATTGAACCGTAGGGATAGGGCAACGTTCCTGCCGGGGGAGTAGATACCCGAACCGTGCGTACGGTATAGTTCATCGAATATATTGTCAAATGAGAGAACCAGCCTGCCTGAGGGTATCGTGAATACACTTTTCAGATCCACGCTCTTGTATCCCGGAGTTCCCCCCACGGGAATACGTGAATCGAGAATGTCGCGCTGAGATAATCTGTCCTGTTTTCCCGCAAACCTGAATTGCGCTTCCAGCAACCATTGGTCGGACCGATACCACCGGAGACCCGCCTGTCCCGTTATGGGGGGTATTCTGCTCAAGGGTTCATTGTCGGTCGTATTCTCGCCATGGGTAAAAAACAGCTGCCCCGACCATTCGAGACCATTCATTGTGTAGTTTGCGTACATTTCCGTACCGAAAATATTTGCCGTACCGATATTGAATTTCTGGAACACAGGCCCTTCATTAGAGTCCCGGACCCCATTACCGTTATCATCAAAAAAGGTCAGTCCGGCATAGGTTCCAAACCGGCGGTCTATGAGATCGGTCATTCTGTTAAAATAAACGAACCACCCTGCCTGGAGGTTGGTATCGGAGACTTTCAATCCGAGTTCGAACGTTTTACTTATTTCAGGATCGAGTCCCGGGCTCGGCGCATCGACGCCGGAATTAGAGAACTGGAGGACGACCGTATCATTGAAATTCGGGGCTCTGAAACCCCTGGCAAATGTTCCGACGATGTTCAGTTTCGGGACCAGCCGGTATTTAATACTTGCAAAACCGGTCAGATTATTCAGGTTTTCATCAAGCAGTCCGAAAGGCTCTTCAAGCTGCGACTCATACGAGTAGAAGCTGTACCGCAGTCCAGCTTCGAGTTCCAATCTGTCAGTCATAATGTAATTATCCTGAACAAACACACCCAGAGACCGGTACTCTGAATCATCGGGGAATGCTCCCCGTTCAAACGATATTGCTCCATTTTCTTCTATTTCACGTGTACTTCCGACCAGATCGAGATAATACTCAACTCCCCAGTTCATCCAGTGTTTATCCTTCAGTATCGAAGAAAAATTAACAAATGACCCGAACGTTTCTATGAAATCGGTATCCACGCGGGTCTGTGCCGAGCCGAATTTCTGCTGTGTTCGTCCCTCCTGCTCATTCTGGTAGGAGACATTCCATTTCAACCGGTGGAGCCACGACAAGGCCGGTGAAAAGGTATAGGTCAACCCGTAGAGCCGGCGGTCCTGCGGATCGTATATCCATTTTTGAAACTCCCCTTCCGGATAATCCGGCTGCGGTGCATATTTGTCGTATCGAGGCACGTCTTTCTGGCTGACGTTCAGATAATCGAGGCTGAACGTATGCACTTCATCCGGTTCAAAAAAGACATTGAAACTCCCGTCCAGTTCATCCCAGCCTGTCGGCACCTGTTTGCGGGCATCACCGCCGGGATCGAGATCATTTACTTCTTTATACAAGATATTTCCGTAGAAGGAAAACGCACTTTTGCTTCCCATGACACGAACAGAAGCGTTTTTGCTGTTATCGGCGGAGGCGTATCCGAATTTGACTTCGGGAACGATCCGGAACCGGTCACCGTCCGGTTCGAAATACTCCGTCACCAAATTAACGGTCCCTCCTATCGCATCGCTGCCGTACAATACCGACGTGGGACCGCGGGTAATCTCAATGGTCCGGAGCGATTCGGTGTCAACCGTGTTCAAATACTGGTTAGCGCCGAATCTGAAGGTCGGTTTGTTCAGTCTGATGCCGTTGTAAAGAAGCAGAACGTACTTCCCCAGTAAACCCCGGATAACCGGCGCACCATGGGCATGCGTGGTCTTTTGTATAAGGATTCCCGGTTCGTTCTGTAATATATCGGCAGTTGTGGTATAGTTTGCAGTGTTTATTTCTTCTTTGGTGGCAACCGAAACAAAGTTGCTCGAATTGAATACCGTTTCCGAGATCTTACTCCCGACAACGGTTACATCACCCAGCCTTAGAGCGCCGGGGGAGAGATAAACCGTCAGAAAACGTTCTTCGTTTTCGGCAAGCTCCAAATCAATTTCCTTTTTTTCATACCCTATAAAAGATATCTCTATTGTGAGCCTCTTATTTGCCGGAATCCTCAACCTGAATGAACCGGTCTCATCGGTCGAGGTGCCGGTAATCAGATCGGGAACAAACACATTCGCACCGAGCAGTGGCTCACGGGTGACAAAGTCTATGACCACGCCATTGACAATACTATCGGCAAGGACAGAAGAGACACTGATGACCGGAACAGCAATACAATGAATAAAAAAGAGAATCAGTCTTGAGTGGCTGCGCTTCATACATTACTACCTTTAAAGAAAATGAGCCGAATATCGTTCGGTCCCGCACATTGAGCGAATTATAGTAGAAGAATATACTGTATGCATTCAATCCGCAACTGAGTACAGGCCCTTAACGATCAAAAAATCAAAGTGTGTAATATACTTAATTTTTTATCTGTTATCATCTGATTTTTGTGTCAGATAATCCTGATGTATCGCTCTATCCGTTTTGTGAAGAAACGGCGCTGCAGGAACGTCTAAAATTGAACGGCAATCCGGAGATAAAGAATATTATTTAACAGAAAAATAAGGTTGTTTATTCCTCCGGTATTCCTAAAAAGAATGATACATGATTGAAAGAGTCGGGAAAGAATGCGGGTAATTATTGTATGGGGGAAAAAGGTATACTCGTGCACTGCGGGCTATTTGCCTTGGCCGGTTTTTTTCCGGGAAAGGTTTTTCTCGAGAAAAATCCATGTTTTATTCCATGAATCGATCTGCTCTTCAGTATCAATGCGCTGTAACGTGTTTGAATCGACCTGCATGCTGAAACTATGCCCGCCGGGCGGATCGATGTAAACTTCTGTCTCGGCGAGACCTGGTTTTTCCGCTTTAAGAGCGTGGATGAGCATTTCAGCTTCTACAAAATCAACATCCGTGTCATTTGTCGCAACATGTACCAGCAAAGGTACGTTGAGTTTTTCGACCTGGTACACGGGTGACCGATCCACATAAATATCCGGTTTCTCGAACGGCAGTCCCCCGATCCTTTTTTGAGTGGAAAAATAGCGCTGATATTGTGGTCCCTTGTACGATAACCTGAAGATAAGATTGGAGACGGGAACGATAGCCACACCGCATTGAAACGGGTGGTCCTCCCTGAAAACCGAATGTAATGCAATAAAACCGCCGTGACTCCATCCGATCATCGCTATCCGTTCAGGATCGACATGCGGCAGGTTCTGCAGTAAATAATCAACCGCTGAGATGTTATCATCAATCTCAAAACCACCGTAATCGATCTCATAATAAAAACTCTTGCCGTACCCGGTACTGCCGCGGTATTCCGGGGCAATCACAACGTAGCCTCGTTTCACGGCCTCTTTTATGAACGGGAAATAGACCGGACTCAAGCTTCCATGGACACCTCCATGGACCCAGACAAGCGCAGGTCTGCTCTGCGGCCCATTGTTCGTGAGCGGTTGAAAAATATACGCCGGGATATCAAGATCGCCGACACTGCTTCGGTAGGTTATCTTATGCAGGTCCATCACACCCTTACTTGCCTTGTACATGATGCTGTCCATGAGAGCCTTTTCATACATATCGCACTGAAAATTTCGAGGCGGGTGATCGTTCGGGTCGATACTGACATTCAGTTCGCACGCCCTTATACCGTCCGTTGTATCCTGTCCGGCTACCTCTACAGGCATCGCACATATCAGTATGAGCGATATTCCAATCAGTGCACTATGATTTCTGATAAGCATGCCCCAAATTTTTTTATGCATAAGCGACCGCGTCCAATGAGTAATACAACGATAAACTCCGGGCAATTCCACCGGACAGACTCAGCACGGCGATACACGTATTACTCTAAAAAATACTTTCAGGAAAGTTTCTTAAAAATTTTCTGCTGTGCATCTTCAGCAGATACAACGGGGATGAGTTCGCGGACGTCTGCAAATTCTTTGAGCTTTGCAATAACCGTTTCGGCAGAGCTTTCGTCATCTATTTCCCATATCGTTATCCCTTCAAACGGGTCTTCCATGGATACATATACGTGTTTCGCCTTAAAAGGAAATTCACCCGACCTCACTTCTTCGGCAAGATTCTGCACTTTATCATCTTTCAGCCGGTATCTGATATAGTACAGCACTACGCACCTCCCGGACTATCGTACACGATTCAAAAAAACTTACGTTGATACTTTAAATTATCATAAAATCGTTACAAATGCAAATATAATTGCGCAAACCTTTCCCTTGGTAAAATCTTGACGCTTCATCGCCTTATGCAACGCACCCGGTACCCGAATCAAAAATGGAACAAGCACATCCGTTTCAAACGTTAATTTTACTCTCGATTTACCCCTTTCCATCTTCATTGAACTCAATAGAACAAGCCAGACAATTGCTTTTCATACCGACAATTACAATCAATAATAAAGCGGTATCACTGAAGTCACACTTGAAAGTTACCTGTCATAAGGAAATAAAAACTTGCTTTGTATCTTTATATAGTAAAAAAAACTTCTTGATGCTCGCATATTGAATCAATACAATACAAATTATCTGAAAATAATTCTTATTTTATATAGGTGCTCTCTATAGTATTGTGAACACTTTATATGAGAAAACAATGAAAGAATACTCGATTTTATGCGTGGATGATGAAAAATCTGTCGTTGATGTGCTTTCCACCATTTTAACGAAGTCGGGGTACAGTGTTTTTACTGCGTTGAGAGGAGAAGATGCATTAAAACTGCTGAATGAAAAACAATTCGATTTAGCAATAATAGACTATAAGATGCCCGGAATGAACGGCATAGACTTATTAAAAAAGATCAATGCTCTCAATATTGATGTTGCGGTCTTGCTTCTCACCGGCTACGGCACCATTCCGAATGCAGTTGAATCCATAAAGCTTGGAGCAGACGATTATATATTAAAACCGTTTCATAAAGACGACATATTGATCCGTATCGGCAAAATCTTGGAATCGAAGATGCTTCACGCTGAAAACTTACTGCTTAAAACGCAGCTCCAGGAGAGATTCCAGCTAAAAAACATCATCGGCAAAACTCCAAAGATGGTAGAAATCATTGAGATGATCCCCAAGTTAGCGGCGAGCGATTCGACAGTATTGATCCTGGGTGAAACAGGGACAGGTAAGGAAGAATTTGCCAAAGCAATTCATTTTTCCGGCAACCGCGCAAAAAAATTATTTAATGTCGTTGATTGTTCCGCTATCAATCCGAATTTGTTTGAAAGTGAACTTTTCGGACATGTAAAAGGAGCATTCACCGGGGCAATGAGAGACAATACCGGCTTACTCAAAGCAACTGAGAACGGGACATTGTTCCTGGATGAAATTGCAGAGATTCCCATTCATATTCAGGTTAAATTGCTCCGCGCAATAGAAGAGCTTGTAATCAGACCGGTGGGGAGTGACCTGCCCCTAATGTTTGGGTCATTTTTTAAGTTAGTCAATTCATCGATATATTCATTGTTGTATTACCCATTGGCCTTGAGACCGAATCCGGTGGTATAACTGCCTCGGGGGCGGGTGGCCGGTATCCAAGGGCACTATGCGGTCTCTTATGATTATACTCATTTCGCCAGCGTTCCACAAGCACTTTTGCTTCGTGTACTGTATTGAAGATTTCCCGGTTGAGCACTTCATCACGCAGTTTGCCATTGAACGACTCACTATACCCGTTCTCCCATGGACTGCCTGGTTCAATATACAATGTTTTTACTCCCAGGCGCATGAGCCATGTCCGGACCGCTTGAGCAGTGAACTCTGTGCCATTATCACTTCTCAGGTGAACCGGAACTCCTCGCTGCACGAACAGTGTTGCAAGATGTTCTATGACGTCATTGTGAGTCAGCCTCCTGCCTGCCACAATTGCCTGACACTCCCGACTGTATTCATCTAATATTGTTAACAAACGATAGCTCCTTCCCTCTCGGGTTCGTGCTTGCATGAAGTCATAACTCCAGACATGATCCCGGTACGCAGGTCGCAGCCGAATACACGAACCGTCATTGAGCCATAACCGTTTGCGCTTCGGCTGCCTCCGGGGAACTTTTAATCCTTCTCGACGCCACAAACGCTCCACTCTCTTATGATTGACCTTGCAGCCTTCTTGCTGTAACAGTGCGGTAATTCGTCGATAACCATACCGACCATACTGCGTGGCCAACTCAGACCATACGTTGCACTAACACCGGCTTCATCAGAAGGAGAAATCGGGCGATATTGATGAGTGCTGCGCGGTACTCCCAACACGGTACAGGCCCGGCGCTGCGAGATCTCGAGAGTCGTGCAAAGATGCTGCACCACCTCCCGTCGCTTCGCCGGGCTCAGAAGTTTTTTGCATCAACCGCCAGAGTCTCATTGAGGATTTGAATATCCAACTCTTTCTCGGCAACCAGGCGTTTCAGGCGGATAGTCTCTCTCTCTAACGCTTTAAATCGTTTCGCCTGATGCACCCGAAGACCACCATACTCCTTTCGCCAACGATAATAGGTCTGCTCTGTAACCTCAATCTGGCGAGCAGCTTGTTGAACCGACTGACCTTGAGCGAGCAGTACTTCTGCCTCTCGAAGCTTGTGGATAATTTGTGCTGATGTGTGAATTCTACGTGCCATTGATCTTGCTCCTTTCTTTGCAATCTAATCCCTGTACTAATATACTATCTGGATCAACTTTTGGGGGCAAGGTCAAAATAGGAGAACTGAAATCAATAAGGTTTAGTAAAGAGAAAATGCCCACTCCCGACACTTACTTGAGAATACTATCCGCGATGAGATTCGATTTCGATTAAGGAGAGAATGAATGCACTTAAATGAACTTTTGACTAAAAAAGTCATTAAAGTTCAACTCAAAGACCTAAGGAACGATGAAAGGGGATATGCATTAAAGCACAATGGTTTATGGAATGTAATTGTAAACAAATATGATTCCATTGAGAGACAAAACTTTACTATTGCGCATGAATATTTTGAAATTGAACTTTATAATAGGCTTGATTTGTCTCTTGATGAAAAAGACAAATTAGCAAATGAATTAGCTTCAGAATTTCTACTGCCTGCTGACAAAATAAATTCTGCGCTTAAAACACATAATCTACACAAGCTTAAAGAAAAATTCCCAGATATGAGCCATGAAGTAATTCCCAGAAGAATGTGTCAATTTTTACCAGTTGTAGTAACTGTATTTGACAATACAGTTTTAACTACAAGATTTGGATCAGATAGTATAAACTTCCCGAAATTTCCGGATCCATTTGAATATGAAGTCATGCGAGAAGTATACAATATCAAGAACACCGTTTTTCAAAACGAACCCCTTCTTGACATTACAGGGTATTACCTGGCACCGCAAAATAGTATTGTAAGGGTATATGTAGTTACCGAAGTTGATGAGTATATTTAATTTGGGGTTTGACGAGCAATAGTTATTTAATTATCTTATAAGTCAATTCCCAGCAATAAATTAACAAGATGTTTCAAGCGAAAAGTTATTACCTGCTTCACACTTGAGTTAACAGCGGCCCAAACAGCTAAATTACTTAAGCTTAATCGTAATACTGTTAACCGTTATTATCGCATTATTCGCGAGTGTATAACTGAGTACGAAGACCAATTGATGCACCATTTTACCGGAGAAGTTGAGCTGGATGAAAGCTATTTTGGTGGCCGGCATAAAGGCAACATTGGACGCAGCACTAAAAGCAAGAGGCCAGTCTTCGGAATACTCAAGCGGAATGGGATCGTCTATGCTCAAATTGTTCCAGACGTCTCTGCACGTACCCTCAAAAGCATTATAAAACAACGAGTTAGTAAAAATAGTACGATATACTCAGATTCCTGGAAAAGCTGCGACGGCCTTGTCTTCTACGGTTATGAACATATTCGTCTCAATCATGATAAAAAACTCGTTGACACAAACAGAAACCATATCAACGGCATAGAGAATTTCTGGCCCTATATAAAAAACAAGCCGTCAAAATATTATGGCATAAAACCGGAATATTTTTAAGGAAATACTCACTTGACTAACCAAATTTTAGGGATTATATTATAGACTGTCAAGTAAGGGGGGCTTAATGGAAACCAAGTTCGACAGTCTGGTTCAGTTGTTTGAAGCCATCCCCGACGAAGTAGCTGCCCACCAATACATCGCAAAGATTCGTTGGCAACATGGCATGTATTGCCCCCGGTGCGGATGCACTCGGAAGATTCACGTTTTCAGCGATGGGAAGCGATATAAGTGTGCGGATTGCCGGAAGCAATTCACAGTCAGGATCGGAACTATCTTTGAAGATTCTCCAGTCTCTCTGAGAAAGTGGATTGTCGCAATATGGCTGATTTCCACCCATCGTAGAGGGATTCCCGCAAAACAGTTGAAACGCGAACTGGGAGTAGCCTACAATACCGCGTGGTTCATGGCCCATCGTATCAGGAAAGCCTTTGGCGTAACCCATAATCCCTCGACCCTATCGGGTACCATCGAGATTGACGAAACCTATATTGGGGGCAGGGAAGACAATAAGCACAAAAAGTCCAGAACTTCCGGGACGCAAGGGCGAAGCATCAAGACCAAACGGCCCGTTCTGGCGATGCTTCAAAGAGGCGGAGATATCGTGGCCCGCCCGGTTGAAGATACCAAGAAGCGAACGATTGGAAAAGAAGTTCTCAAGCCCGTTTCTTCCGGCTCCGTTCTTTCTTCTGACGAGTTTCTGTCATATAGGCACCTTGGAAGCCTGTACCACCACATCATGGTCAATCATGGGGTAGGAGAGTACGTCAAGGGAATGGCGCACGTCAACGGGGTTGAATCTTTCTGGGCTCTGTTGAAGCGGGGCTATGTGGGCGTCTACTACAAGATGAGTGCAAAGCATCTTCATCGTTATGTTGATGAATACGCCTATCGCTTCAACATGCGAAAAGAGCAGAGTTCCGGCGTCCGTTGCGACTCAATTCTCAGAAATATCAGTTGCGGAAAGCTTTCATGGCAGGAGCTTACGGCGTGAATCTCAGAAACAGCCTCGCGCTGGCTATGGCCGTAGTGCCCAATCGGAGAACCTATCGCGTCGGAGAGTTGTTCTCCGGTGCTGGGGGCATGACGCTTGGAGTACACTGGGCGAAGTTGAACGGCCATGGATTTTTCCATGTATTGGTGAATGACAGAGATGTGGATGCTTGCCGGACGCTTGAAAACAATCTCCCCCTGCCAGAGAATAGCGTCATATGCGGTAACGTTGAGGATGTGGATTTCAGGGAAATATGGCGGTCTTTACAGGAGGGGCGTGAGAGCCCTGAAAGTCAAGCAACCTTCATTCTTCGTTGCCGAGAATGTAAGCGGCATCAAATCCAGTGGCTGGAAGCGGGATTTTGATATAATTCTGTCCTCTCTGAAGAATGCCGGGTATTTGATATTCCCACATATCTATCGATTTGAAGAGTATGGAGTGCCGCAGGCTCGTCACAGAATCATCATTGTCGGCTTTCGAAAGGACTTGGGAATCCAGTCATTTGAGCATCCAAAACCAACACACAAGAGCAAACCTATGACGGCCCAAGAATCTTTGCAGGCGATTCCCGCGGATGTGGCCAACAACGAGAGAACGAAGCAATCAGAGACCGTCATCGAGCGATTGGAGCATATTAAGCCGGGGGAGAATGCATTTACGGCTGATTTGCCGGAACGCTTAAAGCTCCGATTAACAAGCGGGGCGACCATCAGCAAGATATATCGGCACCTGAAACCTGATGCTCCAAGCTATACGGTTACAGGCTCTGGCGGTGGCGGAACGCATCTTTACCACTGGGAAGAAAACCGCGCATTGACGAACAGAGAAAGGGCGCGACTTCAAACCTTCCCCGATAGTTTCGTTTTTTGTGGGGGCAAGGAATCAGTCCGCAAGCAGATAGGTATGGCTGTTCCACCTAAAGGAGCAGAGGTTGTGTTCAAGGGTGTTCTAAAGACGCTTATCGAACATAATGTGCCTGCTTTTACGCTATGATTCATGAAGATCTGTTTCGCCATGTTCTAATCGCTCCCGCGTCCAACTTGAGCGGAGGCTGTCTGCGCATCGTGAGCGGATTTGCCACCGCAAACATGGCGGACAGGCACATGGAGCATCTCAAAGACCTCGATCTCGACATATCAATCGGCATGATAATCGGCATGACGATTCAGCACGGGATACAGGAAGCGCAACATTCCGCATTCCGCAAGTTGGTAGAACAGGCTTCATGGGGCGTTGATTTCCAATGTCGATATGTAGTGAAGGGCAATCCGGTTCACGCGAAGTCTTATGTCTGGCTGGATAATCGGGGAAGGTCTACGGAGGCTTTTTGCGGCTCTGCCAACTATACTATGTCAGGTTTCGGGAGGGGACAAGTAGAGGTCATATCACCAGCCGACAGCGACCGGAATACAACAGGGACCCGAACCAGGCTTATATCAATATCCCTGCACATATAGGGCGATGCGGGTTTTTCCCTGACAGGTTTGAGCAATTCACGGTTCTTACCGATGATGGCGACAGCTTCATCTGTGTTCGTGCACAAGACAGCGGCAAGGGCCTTCACACGACCCAGGACAATAGCTTGCTTGGCGCATACCTGAGAGCGAGGATGCGGGTTGGTTCGGGCGAATATGTAACAAGGCAACATCTGGTGGAATACGGGAGAACAGATATTACATTCACGAAGATCGACCCCGAAACCTACCTCTTAGACTTCAGGCCGAATTATGAACCTGGAGACGATGCCGAAATATGGCCTGAAAAATAATATGCAAAGCCTATCATGACCGCCGATATTTTATCGAAACAGGCACGAAGCCGGGTCATGTCTGGAATTCGCTCAAAAAACACAAAGCCTGAAATCCTAATTAGATCAGCGCTTCATCGGAGCGGTTTGAGGTTTCGCTTGCACAAAAGGGACATGCCCGGTTGTCCTGACATTGTTTTGAAAAAGCATAAAGCCCTCATTTTTGTTCACGGATGCTTCTGGCACCAGCACAAGGGTTGCAAGAGGGCCGCAATGCCAAAATCGAATCAAGATTATTGGCGTCTGAAATTGCTGGGAAATATCGAACGGTTCAAGAAAAACCAAGCCGTCCTAAAAAGAATGGGATGGAGAATTTTTGTCTTTTGGGAATGTGAAGCAAAAAACCCCACCAATATTCTCGTGCTCTTGAAAAAGATAAAAGAATATTAAATTCGCGTGTTTTGGTTAGTCAAGTGAGTTTTTCCCTATTTTTATCTTTACCTGAAAGAATACGAATTCAGATTTAATCACAGAAAAAATGATATAGAAAAGCTAATAACTACAATCCTATTTCGAAATAAGCGTTTTATCTAGTCAAGCACCTTTAATTGAAGGAGGGGAAATCATGGCTTTGATCAAAAAACTATTTAAAATATCATTATGGGTAATTGGAATATTTGTATTATTATTAATAGTTGCTGGGATTTTTGCACCAGTTGAAGAAAATATTAATGAGAGTGCCACAGAAAATGAGAGTAATTTAATTAAGGAGGAGACACATAAGCTGGATGTTATTGAGAATGAAATAACAGAAACAATAAAGAATATTGAAAAAGAAAAATTAGTAAAACCAAGCACAATATTACCTGAATATAAGTATTTTCGAACATCAAGAATTGGAAAAGCAAGATCACAAATTAGGGCTGTCTGTACTGACCCCCAAAAAGCAAGACATTTTTAGGCTGCTTTTTGTTTAGTGTTTTTCAGTTCGAACTCAACGGGACTGAGGTAATCTAATGCTGAATGGGGATACAGATGGTTGTAATCATGAATCCATTGTTCGATTGTCTGTTGTGCTTCATCGAGTGAACCCCATTCGTTGATCCAGATGCAGTCCTCTTTGATAGTTCGAATAACTCGTTCGGTATTTGCGTTACCCTTTGGATTATTATACGATGTAAATGCTTGATCTATATTCAATACGCCGCATGCGTTAATAAACGCAACGCTTGTTGGTTGTGAGCCATTATCGTTCATGAGATGTAAATCATGTTCCCGGACACCATCGGGACATTGTTCTTTGACAGCCATATCCAGGGTAGTGAGCCAGTCAGCCGATTTACTCCGCAGGCCGATATGAAAGCCGACGATCTTGCGTGTGTACCAGTCGAGCACAACGATCATATAGACCCAACCCAGCTTGTTGACGAGGAACTTTGTCATATCAATGCCCCACCACTGGTTCATGCGGGTTGGCTTTGGTTTTGATCGCTGCGGTGTTCGTTTTGCTTTGTACAGTTTCTGCTTGACCGTCAGGTTATGCTCCCGCATGATACGGTAGACCCGTTTCCGGTTCACATGGATATCACAACGCCGTCTCAGCCATGCGGTGATCCGCCGGTAGCCCCAGAACGGATGGTCACATCGTATCTTTTTGATTCGTTCGAGCAACTCACGGTCTCTGTCGGCTTTGACCGAAGTCGAGGCAGGAGCCGTGCAATAATATGAACTCCGGCTGACACTCAGTGCCTCACAAGCTGAAGTTACTGTATACCCGGACTGTGTAAGCGCATGTACACGATCCGCTACTCGTTCTCCATCTGTTGAATTTTTTTTAGTATCTCAATGGTAACCGTCTGCTTGCCGATGATGTGCTCAAGTTCTTTGATCTTCACCTTCTCTAGCGTGCCGTTTTGTGCTCGCTTGCCGTTGAGATTCTGCTTCGCGCCGGCAAAAAACTGATCGCGCCACTTGTAATATTGAACTTGGCTGATACCGTGATCGCTACAGAGCTGAGTAACGGTCGTTTCGCCCTTGATGCCCTGAAGAACGATTGCGAACTTTTGCTCAGCGGTCCATCTGCGTCGGCTCATGGGTTTCCTCCATATGTAATGTAAGGTAAACAGGCAACGCAATGACCGCAACAGCTTTATTCGATTTAAGTCCCTAATCCACTGTGGATTAGGGCTATCAATAACTGCCAAACACTAACTTAAATAACTGTCTACTCGGTATGGGGTGCAATATATGTCATTCAAAGAGGTACTTATACAGAATATGAAATAAGGCAAATTGCAGTAAAATCAGCAGAAGAATATTTGGATATTGGTGGAGCTTATTTAGTACATTTTTTTGACAATAAAATCAGTCTTGACGGATGGGGGGGAACAGGTTTACTAAGAGAAATTGACTGGCCACATTGGCTCTGCCGAATTACTATAAATACTGATAATGATGGTAATTTGTATGCTGCAACATTCAAGCTTGCTGTTGATGGAGAAACAGGTTTGGAACGTAATGATGTGTTGCGTAAATAATAATACAATGAAAAAAAAGGAAATAATATGGCACAATCAAAATGTGTATCTTGCAATAATACTACCTTTAAAATGGTTCAAAAGGATCCAACAGGATCAAATTACACTTATAGCTTTATACAATGTGCACATTGCGGTGGAGTAGTTGGTGTTGTAGATGCTTTGAATACTGGAGCATTATTACAGAAAATTATTGATCATTTAGACATAAGATAATTTACATGAAAATCCGCAAACTACATCCAGAAAAAACTCCGGAAGGATTTCATATTAATATTAGGTGTTTGACTAGATAAAACGCTTATTTCGAAATAGGATTGTAGTTATTAGCTTTTCTATATCATTTTTTCTGTGATTAAATCTGAATTCGTATTCTTTCAGGTAAAGATAAAAATATTCCGGTTTTATGCCATAATATTTTGACAGCTTGTTTTTTATATAGGACCAGAAATTCTCTATACCGTTGATATGGTTTCTGTTTGTGTCAACGAGTTTTTTATCATGATTGAGACGAATATGTTCATAACCGTAGAAGACAAGGCCGTCGCAGCTTTTCCAGGAATCTGAGTATATCGTACTATTTTTACTAACTCGTTGTTTTATAATGCTTTTGAGGGTACGTGCAGAGACGTCTGGAACAATTTGAGCATAGACGATCCCATTCCGCTTGAGTATTCCGAAGACTGGCCTCTTGCTTTTAGTGCTGCGTCCAATGTTGCCTTTATGCCGGCCACCAAAATAGCTTTCATCCAGCTCAACTTCTCCGGTAAAATGGTGCATCAATTGGCCTTCGTACTCAGTTATACACTCGCGAATAATGCGATAATAACGGTTAACAGTATTACGATTAAGCTTAAGTAATTTAGCTGTTTGGGCTGCTGTTAACTCAAGTGTGAAGCAGGTAATAACTTTTCGCTTGAAGTATCTTGTTAACTTATTACTGGGAATTGACTTATAAGATAATTAAATAACTATTGCTAGTCAAACCCCTTTTATTAATCTGGAGGATAAAATGTCTTGGGATTCGATGAGTTCTAAAAGAAAAAAAACCTTGAAACAACAAACTGAAATTAACAGCATTGGAACATACCTAAGAAAGTTGCGGAAAAAGTGTAAGCTGACGATAAAAGAAGCGGCAAAGCAGGCTAAAATATCTTCATCGTTTCTGTCGTAAATTGAGACAGGTGAGAGAGGAACACCAAGACATCAAGTTCTCATGGACCTTTCCTATGCTTATGGAGTGAACCTGCAAGAGTTTTTAGATTATATCTATAGCCTGGATTCAGATTTTTCGATATTTCCAGACCTATCTGCCCCAAACGTAGAGTTTATTGTAAAAGGTTATAACAGTCTTTCTGAAAAGAACAAAGAAACGTTTTCAAAGTATCTTCGCTTCTTAATGAATGAGGATAATTAAAACAAACACTCATGAATAAGCTTAAAGATAGAGATAATCATCTATATAAGAGAGCTCTTTCGATTAAAGAAGCGAGTGACTATCTATGTGTTAGTAGAGGGACTATAGAGAACTGGATGTCTCAGGGACTATTGCCCTATGAAGAATATCCCGGCCGTGGATCCGAAGATCAACGCTTCAGACGGATACGTTTGGAAGATCTTGAAAGCTTTCTCAAAGGACACTATAAGAGAACGCAGCAAACAAGCAAAAGTAATAGTATCACTCTTTTACCTGCAAACAAATGAGACTTGTAAGCACTAGTAATTTATCGTATATTTTCTCTACAGTAGCCATGTGCATAAAAAGGAGTGCACTATGGCTAAAATAACTAACGTACGGATCGTTCCTACAAAGTACGGAACGTTTTCCCTGCATTACACAAACCCTGATGGCCGGAGGAGGAGGCTTGCAGTCGGACCTGATCATCAGCTTGTTCAAAGGCAGTCTGTAAAATTTACTGACTGGTTATTAGAGGGAAAAGATCCTGAGATTGAGATCCAGAAAGCCAGAAATAATGAAACTGCTCAAGCAATAACAGTTAGGGAACTCTTCCCGGATTTCATGTCCCGTCACGGCACTCACAAAAGTACAAACATGCAGATATCATACAGGAACAGTTTCAAGAATATCTGCAGGTGTCCTGAGATCGCAGATTCTCCAATAGGGGCAGTTACTCTGGCTATGGTACTGGATTATTTACATGCCCGTATGAAGCAGGACAAAGTGACACCAGCTACAGTGAACAGAGAGGGTGCTTTTCTGCGATGTTTATATGCACGTGCTTGCGAATGGGGGTATTCTTGATAAAAATCCATTGCAATGGTTAAAACAGATTCCCGAGTCAGGAAAAAGAGAAGTTGCTATCACAGTGGATCAAGCCGGGAAATTAGTCGATCAATTACCCGTTCCAATAGCAAATATCGTTGAGTTTGCTATATATTCGGGATTCCGCAGGGGAAATATCCTTGGCCTTAAGATCGAAGACCTGGTATTTCACGACCTTCAAGAGTCAAGCGAAGCACTGATCGTTATTAAAGGCGGGAAAAGGAAGCGGTTTCTTCTCGGCTCTCATGCAACAGACGTACTCCGCAGGTCGATAGGAAACCGAAAAGAGGAATACGTTTTTTTAAGTCCACGAACCGGAACCAGATACGGATCTGTACACAAGGCGTTTGATCGAGCAGTGAGGAAATTGGGATTGCAAGTAAATGGAACGAAAATGCGATTTCACGATCTTAGGCATGTATTCGCTACATGGCTTCACAGTGCTGGTGTGAGTCTGGATGACATTAGAGATCTCTTGGGCCATAAAGACCGCAACACGACTGACCGCTATGTAACATCGGATCCCCGGACCACTCTCAAGGCCCTAACGGTAATGCCCCGAATAATCAGGAAAGAACATAAAAAAGCCCTAACCTTTGCCGTTCAGACAATGAATTAGGATCAAATATGGCAAGAATTGGCAAGCTTTTTAATCAGAACAACTGTTATTCTTGCCAGAAAACCTCGTAAGTTAAATAAAAACAATGTGGGCCCTGCAGGACTCGAACCTGCGACCCACTGATTATGAGTCAGTTGCTCTAACCAACTGAGCTAAGGGCCCTGTCGCTATGACTCTCGCACTAAAAATGTACTCAACAAACGCAATAATGTCAAGCCGTTAATCGCCTGCTGTTGTCTATCGTATCCATAGTTTCAAAACCGGTCATTAATTGAAGCGATATATAATGCCTGATATCAGGCGAGATATTTCAGCGGGGATTGCTGCGTCGTTTCGCTTCTTGCATTTTCTGATATACCATCCAGGCTGTAACACAGCGATCGACAGGTCAAAATCCCCGGGACTCGCCACAAAAGTTACCCTTTATCGTGGAAATTACACGTCATGGGTTTGTTTATTTCAGAATTTCCTTAATCATGAGGGAAATGAATTTTACATTCGACTAATCATTCTACACGAATATTTTTATCACATCTTATCCATGTCGTTGTCTTTCCGGGAGAATTTGCTTGACTTGCTGAATTATGATGTGGTATATTTTATTGTACTCTTTTTGCCTGCATCATTACATTTTAACAGGGACACAGCATGCAATTCAGAAAATTCATCGGGTCCTTTGTCATTGTTTTCATAGTGCTGGCGGGAGCGGCACGCACGAACGGGCAATTGCTCCGGACGCCTGCGGAACGAACCGAATATCAGAACGGCGGAACGCTCTATGGCCCGTTAATGGAGTTCGTATATGAACTCGAATCCCGAACCGATCTTATGAACGTCGTTCATGTGACCGAAACGCTTATGGGCCGTGACGTCGTGCTGTGCATTCTTTCCGATCCACCGGTTTTCAAGCCCGAAGATGTCATGATGCCGGGCAAACCGGTCGTGCTGATTGTAAATAATGTTCATGGAGGGGAGGTTGCCGGCAAGGATGCCAGCATGGAGATAATGCGGGACCTCGTCATGGGGGACCTCCGGCCGCTTCTCAAGGATGTGGTGGTCCTGAACGTTCCGACGATCAATCCCGACGGGGCGGAACTGCGGCGCCGTACGAATGAACGGCGTTTAGACATGAACAGGGATTATATAAAGCTGGAATCTCAGGAAATCCACGGGCTCGTGACAAAGATCATAAATAGATGGCATCCGGACATTCATATCGACACCCATCACGGCGGGTCGGCGCCGTATACGCTTACATACCAGACATGCATGAATCCCGCAGGGGATCCTGAACTTATACGATATGGTAACGAAATCTTTCTGTCGCGGGTCAAGGAGGTTCTGCGGGCCGAAGATTATGACGGATTCTGGTATACCGGGCCGGGCACCGTCGACGGTGTTGACGGGTGGGTGCCAACTTCGGTCGAGCCCCGGAAACAGCACGTGTATTCCACTCTTGCGAACATGGTTGGTTTTCTCTTTGAGACACCTTCAAATACGCACAGGCTAACGGACAACGGATCGAAGATCGTGCCGATTCCTGCTCCGGAACGGTATGAACATCAGGTACGGGGGCAGTATATCGGTCAGCGGGAGGTCATCAGGACGGCATCTGAAAATGCACATGAGGTCAAAGACCTGATCAACCAGGCGAAATCCAGAGCGGTCATGCTGGGGAATAACGATTCCGACGGTGACCGGGTACCGGTCTCCTATAAACAGGAAGCAAAATTTGAAGAAGATTTCTGGCGGCGCATTGATTGGAAAAACCGGTCAGAAGACCGGGATGATGAGGCAATTTTCGAATATGTACGGGGTCCGGTTTTCACCAGATTCACTCCGATGAAAACAGCGGTACGCCCGTGGGGGTACTTAATCGAACCGGGGCTTGCCCATGTCATTCCGCTACTGATTGAACACGGAATTGCCATAAAGCGGCTTACAGAATCAGCCGCGGCCGATGTGGAGACTTACTACGCCCTGGAGATAACGCATCAGGAATATTTCCAGGGTCATTATCTCAAGCAGGTCAAAGCAAACATGAAAATTGAGCGCAGAGCCTTTCCGGCAGGTACGTTTTTTGTGCCGTCCGGACAACCGAAATCGAACCTAATCAGTTATATCTTGGAACCTGAAACTAATGACAACCTGATTACGTGGGGGTATCTCGACAATTTCCTTCGGGTTACTCCTACGCAGGGGCAGCAGAAAATCAGCCCTGAGTCCGGGATGCAGAGCAACGATATCCGAAACCAGCGTATTCCGATCTACCGCCTCATGAAAAAGACAAATTTGAAAGGTGTGCTCGTCGAACCGTACAATGAATACGAAAAGAACAGATATTTGAAAGATAATTAGTCAATGAGTTGCTGATAATTTATCCGGTTTCGGGGGGAGTACTTTTCGCGGCTGTCAGAATTCTTGTGTGGAGTGATCGATACGCCGCTTCAAATCTTCATATTGCGCGATGAGTTCGAGAGCATCCACTCCCTGTGCTTGGACTTCTTTGATCTTTTGCTGGAGCAGTTCGCTTTCGTGAATAATCTTTCTCCGTTTGAATTGCACCATGACGTTCTCTGCAACTTTTTGTAACCGGTCGTGCGCTTCGGTTTCATCCTGCTTTGGAAATTCATACTCTTTGAATGCAAGTTCCGTGATGACATTTTGCAGGTTTATGTCCACCGCCTTTGTCACAAGATCCGCGCTGGTATACTTTTGATTTTTCAATTGAAGGATTTTTGCTATTTCAAACAATCTGAGAATAAGCGGACTGCGAATAAAGTCCGGTTCGATCGATTCTGATAAGGCAAACGTCAATTCGGGACTGTTCACAATGATTGAGCCAAGCTCCCACTCGAGCCAATCGATGTCCGCGATTGGCCGAGGTTTTTTCTCCGCGGCTTGTCCGCTTTTCACTCCTATTTTATACCGGGAGCGCTTCTTATTGTAGAAATCTTTAAATATTGCTTGTATGTCCGTGGACAGCTTCTCTCCTATTTCCTTTAATATCAGATTTCTTTTCAGGGGATCCTTGACAGAATCGACCAACTCAATCATACTCCGAATTCTGCCTGTCTTTTCGGAGTATGCTATATCCCGGCCGGACTTGACAAAACTTGAAACATAAAAATCTATTATGGATTTTCTGTTCTCCACCGCTTTTATAAAGTCTTCCCTGGGACGGTTCCTCAGAAAAGAATCGGGGTCTGCATTGTCTCCAAGATTGACAACATTAACATCAAGGTCAGCTCCTAAAAGCACCTCGGACCCCCGCAAAGCCGCCTTTACACCCGCAGCATCGGCATCGTAGAGGACGACGATATTCCTGGTATACCTGCTTATCAGCTGTGCCTGCCTCGGAGTGACCGCCGTGCCGAGAGTTGCGATACCGGATCCGATACCGTGTTGGGACAGAGACATGACATCGGTATATCCCTCAACAAGAATTGCCATGTCCTTCTTCCTGATCACGTCTTTATTCTGAAAGAGGCCGTAAAGAAGCCTTCCCTTATGATAGATAGGCGTTTCCGGTGTATTGATATATTTCGCGGGATTTTTTACGCCGGATTTTTCAATTTCCCGTGCACCGAAACCGACGGTCCTGCCGTATTCATTGCTAATAGGAAAAATGATCCTGTTGCGGAACCTGTCGTACGGGGAACCACCGGCCGATTTTCTGAGGGCCAGTCCCGCTTCGACAAGACTTTCCTGCTCAAAGGAAGATCTTTTTGTTTCGTTAACGAGTCCTTCCCAATTATCCGGCGCATAACCGATGTGGAAATCTTTCAATGTTTCTTCTTTAAAACCCCTCGCCAGAAGATAATCGAGAGCTTTTTTGCCATTTTTTGTTTCATACAGATTTGTACTGTACCACCGGGCGGCAAATTCGTTGACGGTATACAGTTTTTCAACTTTACGTGATTCGGCAAAATCTTCTTGATCTCTCGGAAGTGAGATCCCGGCTTTTTGGGCAAGCTGGAGAAGTGCATCGATAAACGGGAGGTTTTGCTCTTTCATGATAAATGAAAATATATTGCCGCCTTCGCCGCATCCGAAGCATTTATACATCTGTTTTTCGGGATTTACGGTAAACGACGGGGTTTTCTCCTGGTGAAACGGACAAAGCCCGAGATAATTTTTTCCCGCTTTTTTGAGAGATACTACATTTCCGATCAATTCAAGAATATCAACGGCGTTTCTGACCTCTTCGATCTTATCGTCGGGTATGCGCATAGACTATCACTATGGTATGAACTTTTAATATATTCCTGAGCGGATTGTTCTGAGAAATGGGCAAAAAGTCGGCCAGTGAATCAACATGAAGATCACAAGGACCGTATATAATATATGAGGTTCATCAGATTAAATCAACGGTATTTTCAGGATTATTTACACAAAAAGATGATGGTACCTACCTCAATTCAGAGATTGCGGTTTCGCTCCCATTCTTCCCGCGCGTATACCATAAACATTACCGTTCCCTGTAGAGGTACAAGGTAAAATCATTGGGGAGGTAATCGTGGCGCAGAATAACATTCGGAGTTATGGATAGTGCAAATTTCAGCATATGTTCGGGAACATAAAAATACATCCCGGACCCACTACAAGAGTCAGGAGTGCGGGAACGGAGCATATTCACGCCGACTCCTTTCCGTGCCAGAGAATACATTTGCCTGATCAGAGATTCCATATAATTCTGGTTATTCGGTGTTATAACATTTGCCACTCCCGAAGCGAACGCGTAGTCGATCTCAGGATAACGGGCTTCATTGAAAAAATCACGGTAAAATACATTTATTTCCGGATGCAATTTTTTAGCAAGTCCCATCATTTCAGAGGAACAGT
This sequence comes from bacterium, assembly GCA_965240425.1. Classification (GTDB taxonomy): domain Bacteria; phylum SM23-31; class SM23-31; order SM23-31; family SM23-31; genus CBDFMG01. Next base: position 2,577,466 of record OZ251221.1, on the reverse strand, counting down.
CCACCCCGAAGTATTCGACGTCAATGTTCTCCCGGAGGCAATAGTCGTAGAAATCTGCTTTGCCGCAGCCTACATCGAGCACGCTCATACCCTCAAGAGGGGAAATTTCCGTGAAAACATTGAACCTCGAACGCTGAGTGTAATCACTCTCCCAGGCAAGCGAATGAATAGAATTGCCGTATCTTTTTGCAAGTCCTGTAAAAAGTTTCTGAATTATTTTTATATCACGTTTCACAATTATTGTATGTTTGAGATGGAGAATATTTTTTCGAATCACTTGATGCTGACTATGGTTACACCGGTATCTCCTTCGCCCCACGCACCTATTCTAAATTCGGCTACCCGGACATCCTGCTTCAGAAATTCGCCGATACCTTTCCGCAGACTTCCGGTCCCTTTTCCATGGATAATTCTGACCGACGTGAGACCCGCCGCGACTGCATCACCAAGATAATTATCGACAGTATCGACCGCTTCCCGGGCCTGGAGGCCGCGCAGATCGATCTCGGATTTTGCTGAAATAAATGGAACGGTATCCCTGAATTTTTGCCCTGATCGAGGCGCCGTAAGACTCAGCATCTCTTTCCCGATTTCTATTTTTACAGAATTCATTAAAACGGTTACGGTCTTTTTTCTGCTGTTTTCGGCGATGACGACGCCCGTCTGGTCATGGCCGTCCAATTTTACTGATGAACCGAACTCAATACCGGAACCGGTCTTTTTCTCATCGGGTATTGCTTCCAGAACCCGCTTTTTCCGTCCTTTAACACTCTCAATTTCTTTACGGATCTCTCTTTTCATCCGTGCTATCGATCCGGATGAAGCGCCTTGTTCGCGGAGCTCCCTAACAAGGTTTTCAAAACGCCTGTTAAAATCGTCCAGACGTTCTTCAGAATCACGAAGCGTGTCTTCAAGATTTGCCCTCTGTTCTTTATCGAACTTTTTCAGCTTTTCGGAATAGTCAACAATAAGTTTATCGAGTGTTCTTTGCCTTTCCAGATTCTCGTCATTCTTTTTCCGGTAGACGGCAATACTCTTTCCAAGTTCCTGGATAAAGTCTTCAACACGAATTTGTTTATTCCCAAGTCTTGATTCCGTTTCCTTGATAACAGACTGCGGTAATCCGATCTGTTTTGCGAGCTCCAGCGCATAGCTCGAACCGGGAATCCCAACCGTCAGTTCAAATGTCGGCAGCAGCGATTTCTTGTCAAACGAGAGGGATGCATTTTCAACTTTTTCCGTTTCGTGAGCGAACTGTTTCAGACCGCCGTGATGCGTTGTTGCGACGGTGAGCGCTCCGGTTTTGGTGATATGGTTCAGCAATGCCATTGCCAGATGGACGCCTTCCTGCGGATCGGTACCGCCGCCAAGCTCGTCGAGTAAGATCAGATCATTGTGCGATAACGTGTCAAGAATCGAACGTACGTGGACCAGTCGTGCTGAAAAAGTACTGAGATTGTCGTCGAGAGATTGCCGGTCTCCTATATCGGCGATAATTCTTCCGAATACCGGAAACCGGGAATCGGGTGAAGCAGGGACAGGCAGGCCGCTTTGAGCCATAAGACTGAGCAGGCCGACGGTCTTGAGGGATACAGTTTTTCCTCCGGCATTCGGACCGGATATTATAAGCATATTAAAAGATTCTCCGAGCGACATAGTCATCGGTATGACCTGATCCGAAGATCCGGTATTCAGAACGAGCACGGGATGCCGCGCATCGATGAGAATAAGTTTTTTTTCAGACGTTAGCGCCGGAGAATGAGCTTTCAGTCTCTTCGACAGCATACCGCAGGCATAATGAACTTCGAGTTTTATCAGAAGACCTTGATTTTTGTCAATGTCCGGACCTATATTCCGGAGGAGGTCCGAGCATCTCCGCAGTATCTTCCGAATCTCTTCATCTTCGAGCGCCTTGTAACGGCTTATCTCGTTGTTCCTTTCGACAATTTCGACCGGTTCGATGAACAGTGTCGCGCCTGTCGAGGAAACATCATGCGTAATCCCGGCAATTTTCTTCTGATGTGACTCTTTTACCGGGAGAACATACCTGCCGTTCCGTATTGTGAAATGCTCTTCCTGGAGAATCCCCTTTCCGGATGACTGCCGTACGAGAGTCTCCACCCGTTTTTTCAGACTGTTCTTGAGCTGTAGGATCTTACTTCTGAGTCTTTTCAATTCATGTGATGCAGAATCGAGGATCTCCCCATTTTCATCTATGCCTGACCGTATGGTTTTGATTATTGTACGGTGGGGCCGTAACTGTTCAACGAGACCGCACAATTCAGGAAATGTACCGTTTCTCCCCTTGAACGAACCGGAAATCTTCTGACAAATTTCAAGGTTGCCGGTAACACGGTTCACTCCGTCGACAGTCAAGGGCAATCCTTCAACAGAGAGAGTTTTTATATCATGTGAACAGTCAGTCAGACCGGACAACGGAAACCGTACTCCGGTTTCAATGGCTTCTTTACTCTCCGAATTGATACGGTGCAGATATTCGATCTCCCTGGCATCCTGAAGTGGTCCCAGGTTTTGAATTTCCTGTTTTCCCTTTGATGAAAATGTGCAGTCCTTTAATGCGGACAGGATCTTGTCCCACTCAAGTTCGGCAAACGAGCATTGAATATCTTGAGGCTTCATGTATCCTTTAGAATAGCGCCGGATAAAAGAGATTTAAGGTGAGGAGCGCTACGATACTTACTTTCTACCAGTATACTGCCGGGAGTTCATGATACCGTTTATGAGAGATTGCGCCTGCCTTGAACCGGGACATTCATATCACGTTGTTCCGTTCGTTTCAGATTTTTTAGAACCTCCCGGCCGGCTTCTGTTTTCTCCAATGTTTCCAGAACGTCTCCGTAGAAAATCTCCTCAACTATCTCCTGAAACGATTTTGCCGAAGGTTTTAGCTTCACAACATAATTATACAGTGTCGGGAAAAAATTGCGGGAGTAAAGATACAAAAGTGAATTTTCTTTTTCGGGAAGCATGTGGTCGGTAAAAGAGAAAACAGATAATGCAATAAGGACCGCGCTTATCAGGAGGTTGCCGATCAAAAATCCGAAAAGACCGCCGCCTATTCTGTCGACCCAACGTGTCGAGGTTACGGTAAACAACTTCACGAGCACATTTGTTATCCCCTTGACGACTAACAGAACAGAAAAAAAGAGGAGAATATAACTGAAAACATACGCAAAGCCTTTCGGCATCCCGGTAAAATCCTGGATAACACGGGAGAAGATACCCATCAATCCTGTAGCGGTAATGAGTGCAAGCACAAATCCCGCAATACCCATACACATCGTCACGATACCCTTACGGACACCGAGAACAAGAAAAGAGACCACTACTGCAGCAATAACAATATCGAGATAATTCATAGATATTCTATTTTGAAAACAAAAAAATCGCGCCGTATGTGATACATCAAACGCGATTCAGGAATAACGATGTTCGTTTTTCTTACCCATAGAGTGATTCCAAATGAATTTTCCTCATTTTTCGCTTTGCAGCATTGAGTTTCCGCTTCCGCCGCTCACTTGGCTTTTCAAAGTGCTGATGCCTTTTGATCTCGGACATCAAACCGGTTTTCTCACATACTTTTACAAATCTTCTGTACGCCCGTTCAAATGACTCACCGTCACGTATTTTAACCGCAGGCATATAGTAAACACGCTCCTTCCCATCGTTTAAATAATTGTGCCTCAATATAATAAAATGAAATTTCTATAGCAAGCTTTTTTGGCATAAACATACAGCAACAGCACATCGGGTAAAAATACACCCGGTCACGTTTCTTTGAATTCTATACTACAGGAGTATGAAATTACTTATCAACCTGAAAGGACTGCGGTTACCGTTTTCTCGGATCGGGATAAAATTTTCCCCTTTTCTTAACGTCGGGGTCGGCGTCGAGCTTGAGCATTTCATTTTTTTCGGCAATTTCATAACCGATATAATAAGCAAGCCGTGCTATACGCTCCAGCTTCCTGTAGTTAATTTTATCATAGGTATCCGTCGGCCGGTGGTAGTCTTCATGGACATCCGTAAAGAAAAACGCGATGGGTATGCCGTACTGTGCGTACATGTAGTGATCGCTTCTATAATAGAATTGATTCGGATCGTTGGGAGCATCGAAGGTATAATCCAGTTCCATCGAGATACGGGAACTGTTCACATGCTGAACGATCGAGTCGAGTTCCGTACTTATCCTTCCTGCCCCGATAACAAAGACCCTCTCCGGATCGTTTCTTCCGACCATATCGATATTGATCTGTGAACTCACGTTTTCCAACGGGACCGGAGGATAGGAAGTAAAATAGTCAGACCCGCGCAGCCCCTTTTCCTCTCCGGCATGCCATACAAACAGTACCGAGCGCCGGGGCGGGTCCTGCGCAAAAGCTTGTGCAATCTCAAGCAATGCCACAGTTCCGGAACCGTCATCGTCCGCTCCGTTCCATATCTGTCCGCTCCGTGATCCATCGTGATCGTAGTGGGCGCCGAAAATAACATATTCATTCTTGAGGGCAGGATCGGACCCTTCGAGCGCCGCAACGACATTTTGTGTGTGACCTTCCCGGATTTTCGGTATGACGGAGACAGTTATCGATCTGTCGGATAAATCCTCTGCAGGGACAGGCTCTCCCCTGTTTATCTTCGAAAACATCGCCTTCAACTTATCTCTTGTAATGCCGAGAACCGCTGCCGCGGCTTCATGCCTGATCTCGCCGATAAAATAGGGAGATTCCATGGGACCGGGCGGGTTTCTTCGCATGTTCTGATCGGGTCCGCTTTGGCCGGTAACAGATACCTCTTCGTTATCGGGGTGTAATTCCGGAAAGATCCCACGTTCAATATTATCAAAATCGTACGCATTCAGGTCCATATCATGTTCACGTTCTTCACGTATAACCCTCAACACCCCTGCCGCTCCCCACTTCCGGGGTTCCATGAAACGGGACCTGATCAACTGTCTGTTTTCAACACTGCTGAGCGCATGACCGGCCGGCAGCCGGGCATCAAGAATAACCGCTATTTTTCCAGTCAGGTCCACACCATCGTAATCGTCCCAACTGGAATCCGGGGCGGACACACCGAATCCCAGAAACACAACACTGCCCGTATACGTACCTTCGTCCGATCTTTGTCCGACACCGAACATTTCAGGAAACCTGAATACCTGGTCACCAGTACTGTTTGTCAAAGTCAGGGCTGTCCTTTTTTCGTCATATGAGATTATCGGGAGGTTTATCTTCTGAAAGAATGTGCTATCTGGCATGAGCGGTTGTAATCCATAGGCCGCCGCACGCGTTGCAAGGTACCGGGCAGCTATCTTGAGTTCCGGCGACGGGGTATTTCTACCTCTGAGTTCGTCAGACGAAATGAACGATAAATGCATCTTTAATTCCGAAGCCGTGATTGTGGAAGCGCCTTTTTCCTGTGCAGCAGCAGAAAACGTTAAACACACAATCAAAGCTAAAACATAATGAAATATAACTACTTTTTGTTGTTTCATAGGGTGTTTCACCGATTCTATATATACATTCATGTTGCCATTGAAATTCATTCTAAAACGTTAGGGGCCATTGCAATACCTCTCCGGAGATTCCGGAGCAGTTGTTGATATAGTGTGCCGGCGCTAAAAACTTCACAGTGAGCATGTATAACAGGCCGTTTTTGCCCGGGTACTCTACTCCAATAAGCAGGGAAAAACAGGTCAATAAAAACACACTGTGAATGACACAGTTCTTCTGTATATACTTACAGTTCTACTTTCAAAAATTCATTGTATTTTCAGGTCACACTGTCAAAGAAAAAACAGGGCAATGTCAAACATTTCGGTTAATCGCTCATTCCACGGTAACACTTTTTGCAAGATTTCTCGGTTGGTCGACATCGCAGCCTCTTTGAACCGCCATATAATATGCGAGCAATTGTAAAGGTACAGCGGCAAGAATCGGAGTCAGAAATTTCAATGTCTCTGGGATATAGATGATGTGATCGACCTTGGCTGCGAGATCGGAGTCTCCCTTGGTACCGATTCCGATGACTTTTCCCTTTCTTGATTTTACTTCTTCAATGTTGCTTAAGATTTTCGGGTAGGTCGGATCATCTTTCGGAGCGATGACAACGACCGGCATCGATTCATCGATCAATGCGATGGGGCCGTGTTTCATTTCTGCGGCGGGGTACCCCTCAGCATGAATATAAGAAATCTCTTTGAGCTTTAAAGCGCCTTCGAGCGCTATGGGAAAATTGTATCCCCGCCCGAGATAAAGAAAATTTTGATTCTCCGCGTATTCCCCTGCCAGATTTTCCAAAGAGCTGTTATCCTCGAGGATCGAACTCAATTTTTCAGGCAGTTTATTGAGTTCCGACAGGATTTTCTTGCTTTCGGCAAGCGTAAGATTTCTAAGAGTCCCCAGGTATACTGCAAGAAGAGTCAATACGGCGACCTGAGAAGTAAAGGCTTTTGTAGAGGCAACCCCAATTTCAGGTCCCGCATGAATAAAAATTCCTCCATTGGTTTCGCGGGCAATCGAACTGCCTACTACGTTGCAAATACCCAGAATGAGGGGACCATGTTTTTTTGCTTCCCGGACTGCCGCAAGCGTGTCGGCCGTTTCTCCGGATTGACTGATTGCAATAATGACGTCTTCTTTATCGAGTACAGGATGCCTGTATCTGAATTCGGATGCGTATTCGACCTCAACGGGGATGCGTGCAAATTCTTCTATTAAATACTCCCCGAGAAGCGCCGCATGCCAGGATGTCCCGCAACCGGTCAGAATAATACGGCTTGCGTTTTTCAACCGTTTTTCTAAATCGTCGAGTCCCCCTAACTTAACTGTGCCGCTGTCGAGAAGTATCCTCCCCCGTAACGCATCCCTGATCGTATCGGGCTGTTCGTGTATTTCCTTCAGCATGTAATGAGGATATCCCACTTTTTCAACATTGGTGAGGTTGAAGCCGACCCTTTCCCGTTCACGAAAGATAATAGAATTTTCCAGCGATTTCACCTGCACATCATTTGCAGTGATCCGGGCTATATCTCCGTCCTGGAGCGGGAGAATGTCTTTTGTATATTTTAGAAATGCAGCCACGTCGGAGGCAACGAAGTTCTCATCATTACCAAGACCGATTATCATCGGACTGCCCTTCCTGGCAGTTATTATCGTGTCGGGATGGTCCTGAGACACTATTGCGAGACCGTAGGCGCCCCAGATATCATTCAGCGCAAGCCGGACCGCTTCAAAGAAATTTCCGGTATAATACGATTCGACAAGATGGATAATCACTTCCGAATCGGTTTCAGATTCAAAGGTATGGTCTTCTTCGATAAGACGTTTTTTCAAAGTCGTGAAATTTTCAATAATACCGTTATGCGCGATGGCAAACCGGCGGCCGCATCCTGCAAATGGATGGGCGTTTTTCTCAGACGGTTCACCGTGTGTTGCCCACCTGGTATGACCGATCCCAATGCCGTTGTATTCCTCCTGAGGTTCGAGCGATTTCTTTAATTCGGATATCTTCCCCGGTCTCTTATGTATGAAGAGATTTTTATCACGCTTAAAGAGAGCAATACCTGCTGAATCGTAGCCGCGGTATTCCATTCTCTTTAAACCCTGAAGAATAACGGTCGAGGCTTTCTTTGATCCTATGTATCCTATTATTCCACACATAATCAGTCGATTCCCAAGGGGGCGCCCGGCTTTGAGTTTTAGAAGCACATGTGCAAATAAACGGTAAAATATACAGAATAATTAATCAGAATGCAAAGTATATTGATGTGCGGAATACCATGAATTTTCAGCGAAACAGATGTTGATTTGTAACCGGCAAAATTGTATATTTTAATGTATTTCTTAGTATCATCGGTCAATCCTGAAAGAATGTGAAATTCAAAAATTACGTTTGAAAGAACGAGAACGCAACAGTAATCCATTCGGTATTTCGATAACATACATGAAGTATGATCAGGAACGGCCGGTTGCGAACAATACCGGCGTAAGGTTATAATGCATATCGATGATTACCAACGTGGCAGAAAAGTCACCCTGATCGGTATAATCGGGAATGTAATCGTTACTGTCATTGAGTTAGCTCTTGGTATACTCGGCCGAAGTTCGGCATTGGTTGCCGATGCCATCCATTCGCTTTCAGATGTCGGAGCAACGGTCGCTGTTCTCTTCGGATTGAAGTATTCTTCTCTTCCTGAAGATGAAAATCATCCGTACGGTCATGGGAAAATAGAGTCGATCATCGCTCTGTTCCTTGGAATTATTCTTGCAGTAACCGGAATTTATCTCTTCTACGACAATATCAGCAGGATCCAGAGCAAGGCCTACCTTATTCCGGAATGGTATACCCTCATCGCCGCAGTTTTTACGATCGTCGTCAAAGAATGGATGTACCGGTACACTATCAAGGCAGGGAATGAACTGAACAGCCCCTCAATCACCGCCAACGCTTTCCATCACCGGTCAGATGCCATGACGTCTGTCGGGGTCTTCATCGGGATCCTCGGTGCATATTTGGGTTTCCCTATCCTTGATCCCGTTGCAGCGCTAATTGTCGCTGTTTTTATAATTCGAATGTCATTCAATATTTGAAAAGATTCTCTTATGGACCTGACCGATGTAACGATCCCTGAAAAAGTGAGTACGGAAATCGAGAAAGAGGTCGAGCGCTGGAATTCCGAATACCGTATCGTCGAATTGATGGGAAGAAGCATGGGCACCCGGTACCGGGTCAATTTAAAGATCAGGATCGAGCCGTATATCAAAGCGATCGACGGTGTTACCGATCTGCGGGCTCTTGAAAAAAGGCTTCTTCAGAAGATCCCTGCGCTACAGGGTGTCGATATTAAGGGCGATGTCGATTCCAAGCGGGTAGAGTTCCACGAAAACAGATTTAAAGAGCATGTCCGGTCGACTCTTAAGAAATATTCAAACCGGTACCACACCATCGATTCGCTTGAATTTCATTTCATGCCGAACCAGGTTGAAGCCCATTTTAACATGATAGTCGATCCGGGAATATCGGTAGGAGAGGCTCACGGGATCACGAACCTGATCGAACACGAAATCATTGAAGAATTCGACTCAGCCCAGGTGATAATCCATATAGAACCCGCCGGGCAGTAATCTCAAGGCACATCGTCGTTTCGATTATTTGAATCGTTATCCTTAATCAATTTCGACTTTATATGAAACATATCCTCTTCATGGTCCACGGAATGTGGGGCGGCGGATGGTATTGGGAAAACTACATAAACTATTTTCAAGAGCTTGGATACAGGTACGTTGCACCGACTCTGCGTTACCACGATGCCCTGATTGACCACATTCCAGATCCATCACTCGGCACAACCAGCCTTCTCGATTACGCCGGAGACCTCGAGTATGAAATAAAACAGCTGCTCTCAACTCCGGTAATCATTGGACATTCGATGGGCGGCCTGCTTGCTCAAATACTTGTATCACGGGGGTTGGCGCGTGCAGCAGTTCTGCTTACAACCGCTCCCCCCGCAGGAATATCGGCGTTCACTCTTTCGGTTGTCAGAAGTTTTTTCAGCGGCCTGAAGACGTGGGGATTCTGGAGAAAACCTATATTCCCGACATTCGATGAAGCGGTCTATTCGACCTTCAACCTCGTTCCCGAAGAAGAACGGAAAGCATTATACGGCCGTCTTGTGCATGAATCGGGTAGAGCCGCTGCCGAGATCGCCTTTTTCTTTCTTGACAGTAACGGCGCCGCCCGTGTTGATGTCGGAAACGTCACCTGTCCCCTGCTTGTTATCGGTGCGGGAAAAGACCGGATAACACCTGCGAAGGTTGTCCGGAAGGTTGCCCGGTTGTACGGACAAGCCGAGTATAAAGAATTCCCGGACCACGCACACTGGGTTGTGGGTGAACCCGGCTGGGAAGGTATAGCGGACTCTATCGCCCGCTGGCTGGAATCAGAATGCATTCCATTGAAGATACGATAGCGCCTCTATTTTTTTCTTCATAATGAATCGACATAAAATTCACCAAATTACTTTATAGTAACCGGTATTGGCATAATAATAATCATCAAACATTCAGGGAATTATTTACGCCGTGTCCGGTACATATCGAGTTTGTGAATCACATATGACAATTCGTAGCGTGTCACCGGGCGGGAACCACTCTTTCTATTTGGATTCGATACATTAGAGGGGGATTACGGGACTAATTGTACTTTCCAGGATCCTGTCATCACAGGTTCAATGAAGCGAGAGTCAGTACGAGCGACGGGAAGAGACCGAGCAGAAAAATCCCTATGACGGAAATGGTGATGACTGCCGAGTCGGAGAGTCTGAAGGAATACTCGGAAAAATCAGATTCCGGTTCGTGCATGTACAGGTGCAGAACGACCCGCAGGTAGTAATAGACGCTTACCACCGCATTGAGCGCGCCGAAGACAGCTAGTCCCGGCAGACCTGCATTGACCGCAGCACGAAAAACGTAAAATTTGGCGAAGAAACCCGCCGTCGGTGGAATACCCGCAAGTGAAAACATAAATACCGCCATTGCAGCGGCTATGAGGGGGCGTTTGTATCCCAGGCCTGAATATCCCCTAATCGAATAGATGTGTCGTTCTTCCGATTCGAAATACGATACCACACCGAACGCGCCGATATTCATGAATGTATAGGTTGCAAGATAATAGATAATTGACGATACCGCTTCACCGGTTCCGGCAGTGAACGCGACCAAAATATAACCTGCATGGGCTATACTCGAATATGCGAGCATTCTCTTAACGTTATCCTGGACGAGGGCGATGATATTGCCGACCGTCATTGTAACGACCGCAAGCACCCAGATCAAATCCTGCCATCGTAGAAAATAACTCCCCGCCACAAAAATAAAGATGCGGATCATGACCGCAAATCCTGCCGCTTTTACACCCGTTGCCATAAATGCGGCGATGTGCGTTGGCGCTCCTTCATATACATCAGGGGTCCACATGTGAAACGGTACGAGCGCAATCTTAAATCCTAAGCCGATAAGGATAAACGCAGTAGCAACTGAGATATAGGAATTCGATTCACCGATCCCGGAACTGAGAAAGGATTGAATTCGCTCAAGATTTGTCGATCCTGTTGCCCCGTAGAGATACGCCATTCCGTACAGTAAAAATCCCGATGCGAACGCGCCGATCAGAAAGTATTTGAATGCCGCCTCAAGCGAATACGGGTCGCTCCTTCTCGTTCCAGCAAGAATGTACAGCGCGATCGAGAGCGTTTCAATCCCCAGGAAGATCATCATGAGATCTCCCGCCGACACCATAACCATCATACCGAACGTCGAGAAACAGATCAGTGCAATATATTCTCCAATGACCGATTTATGCGCTTTAAGAAAATCTATTGAAAGGAAGAGCGATAAGAGGGCACTCAACAGCAGAATAAAATCAAATACAAGACTGAACCTGTTCAGGATAACCATGCCCCAAAAACCTGTGGTATTCGTTCCCCAGAGTGAGAGTGAATAGAGGAAAGTAAGCAGAATACCTGCAGCCGCACAGGATACGAGGAGGCGGACAGACTTTGAAAATATTCCGATAAGCAGGACGAGTAAACCTGTCCCTGCGATCAGGAGCAGTGATCCGATCGTCGGCCAATCGAACGTGGGAGCGGAGATTTCCATTACCGGGTATCCGGTTTTTTCGTTTCCATGACAAATTTTACTTCGCCTGACCGTTCGGGTCCGGTCCACCTGATAGGTTCACCGAATTCAATATGCCTGACCAGCCGGTAAACCGACGCCTCTGTTTTATCGAGAAAAGTTTTCGGATAGACGCCTAACCAGATGATAAAGAAAACGACCGGAAGTATCACACACATTTCCCGTAAAGAAAGGTCTTTCAAAGATAAATTATTCTTATTTGTTATACTTCCAAATATGAACCGCTGATACCAGCGCAGAAGATACACTGCAGCAAGCACAACGCCGGTCGTTGCCAATACCACATAGATCCAATGAATATAGTCGGACTGGAATGCACCGAACAGGATAAGGAACTCACCGATAAAACCGTTGAGACCCGGCAGGCCGAGCGAAGAAAGTACGACAATCATCAAAAGAGTTGCATAAACGGGGACCTGTTTTGCTATCCCGCCGTAGTCGGCGATCATCCGGGTATGTGTCCGTTCATAGATCATGCCCACAAGCAAAAAGAGTCCGCCGGTTGACAGACCGTGGTTTATCATCTGTATGATCCCGCCCTGAATGCTCTGCATGTTCAGGGCAAAAAGTCCCAGCATGACGAATCCGAGATGACTCACCGACGAATATGCCACGAGTTTCTTCATATCCGGCTGAACAAGCGCTACCATTGCGCCGTAAATGATACCGATGACCGAAAGGACCGCGATGAGTGGAATGAACTGAACGGTCGCATCCGGGAACAGCGGCAGACAGAACCGGACATAGCCATACGTCCCCATTTTCAGAAGGACGCCGGCAAGAATAACGCTTCCGGCGGTCGGGGCTTCGACATGTGCGTCCGGCAGCCAGGTATGGAAAGGAAACAACGGTACCTTTATCGCAAACGCAAGGGCAAATGCGGCAAATAACCAGAACTGCGTTCCGGGTGCGATGGAGTTTTGCAGTATCGCCTCAACGCTGAAGGTGTAGATGCCGCTTTCCTGATAGTTGAGGTACGACAGATATAATATAGCGACGAGCATAAGAACCGACCCCAACATCGTATAGATGAAAAATTTTACAGCCGCATATATCCTCCGTTCTCCTCCCCAGACTCCGATAATAAAATACATGGGAATGAGCATCAGCTCCCAGAACACATAAAAAAGAAAAAAATCAAGCGATATGAACACACCAAGCATTCCGGTCTGGAGCAGCAATATGAAGAACATAAACTCTTTAATATTCTTTTCAACCGCCTGCCATGTGGAGAGAATAACGACCGGCGCCAGAAAGGTCGCCAGCATAAAAAGCAGGATCGAGATCCCGTCAACACCGATATTGTATGAAATTCCGAGATCCGGTACCCAGTCGGCCTTTTCGGTATATTGCATAGAGGATATATTTCCGTTGAAATTTATAAATGCGGGAATCGAAAGAATAAAATCGAGTAATACGGTCCAGAAGGCGAGCTGCCGGATCATCTGTTTTTTTTCCGGCGGGATCAACAGGATCACGAGTGCAGCAGCAAGCGGCAGGAACGTGATTATCGACAAAATATGCGACCAGTAAAATCCCATTTATCTATCCGTTAAGCTTTCTACCAATCAGTTGATCTATCCGAACAGCACGTACCCGAATACGAAAATGCTCCCGAGAATGAATATGACAAGATATCCCTGGGTGAATCCGGATTGTATTTTTCTTACGGTCTGGCCTGTCCCGCGGAACATATATGCAGTCCCATTGACGAAACCATCGACTATTTTTACATCGAACAACTTCCAGAATACTTCCGACAATTTCATGAACTTCGAGATGATAACGGCATCATATATTTCATCAACGTAGTATTTATTCAGAACTGTTCTGTACAATGCTCCGGCTTTTTGCGCCATTCTTCCGGGCATATCCGGATCCCGTATATAAAATCGAAATGCCACATAAAAGCCAGCTGCGGCAATAATGACCGCAGAAATCATGAGAAGGTATTCGATCGAACCGTGAGAGACCTCCCCGCCTTTCGCAATCACGGCGCCCGCTCCTGCAAAAACAGGACCGAGGAAATGCTCAAAGACGTTACTGCCCCCGAGTGACTGCGGTATCCCGATCCAGCCGGCAACAATGGATAACACCGCAAGGATCATCAGCGGAACGACCATAACTTTCGGTGACTCATGCAGATGCGCTGCAGCTTCTTTCTTTACCCTCGATGTTCCGTAAAACGTCATAAAGATAAGCCGGAACATGTAAAATGCCGTAATACCAGCGGCGATGACACCGATAAACCAGAATGCCGCGCTACCCCGCGGGCTCGCAAAAGAATACCAGAGAATCTCGTCCTTGCTGAAAAATCCCGAAAGGAGCGGCGCTCCGCTTATCGCAAATGCAGCTATGAGCATGGTTAAAAATGTCTTCGGCAGATGAGTCTTTAAACCTCCCATGTTCCGCATATCCTGTTCGCCGGAAAGGGCGTGTATGACGCTTCCGGATCCAAGAAAAAGAAGCGCTTTAAAAAATGCATGCGTCATCAGATGAAATATCCCCGCGGCAAACGCTCCGACACCAACAGCAAGGAACATGTAACCGAGCTGACTCACAGTCGAGTAGGCAAGCACTTTTTTTATATCGGTCTGAGCGATCCCGATCGTTGCTGCAAAGACGGCAGTCATTGCGCCGACAGCGGCAACAACCGCCATTCCCGATGGGGCTAAAGCATAGAGTATACTGGACCGGGCGACCATATAGACGCCGGCGGTCACCATAGTTGCGGCATGTATGAGCGCGCTCACGGGAGTCGGACCCGCCATTGCGTCGGGAAGCCAGACATATAACGGGATCTGCGCCGATTTACCGACAGCGCCGAGAAAAAGCAGGAGTGTTATTGCTATCAGTGCGGGGTCGTCCAGCGTCGTCCACGCTCCCGCTTCATTGAATACATCTGCATACCGCAGGCTGCCGAACGTTCCAAAAATCAGGAACATACCCAATAAAAATCCGAAATCACCGATCCGGTTCACGATAAATGCTTGTTTCCCTGCGCTCGCCTTTTCATTTTCTTCATACCAGAATCCGATCAGAAGATAAGAACAGAGACCGACACCCTCCCATCCGATGAACATCAGCGGATAGCTGTCGCCCAATACCAGTATGAGCATCATCAACACAAAAAGGTTCAAATATGTAAAGTAACGTGCATATCCTTTGTCTCCGCGCATGTACCCGATGGAGTAGATATGGATCACGAAACTGACACCGGAAACGATAAGCGCCATCACCGCGGATAACTGGTCGAACAGCAGTGAAAAATTGACGGAAAAGGTACCTGAATCGATCCAGGTAAAGATAGTATGATGCAGCAATCTGTTCTCGGGTGTGAGAGCAAGAAGCCGGAAAAAAAAGTAACAGACGCAAATGAAAGAGAGGCCTATGGAACCGCAGCCGACGGCAGATACGGCTGTATCGGGTAAACGTTTTCCGATCAAGCCGTTCACTATGACACCGATGAGCGGGAATACCAGTATGAGGCCGAGATACTCCATAGTTTAAAATTCCGTGACTTCCATAACGAGGGTTTCTTTTCCTACCACTTCATGAGGTTCAAATCCTCGATCCGGGTAGTTTTTTTCAAGCGGAATATCGCAATAATGAGCGCCAATCCTACGACGACTTCTGCTGCGGCGACCACCATGACCATGAACACGAAAATCTGCCCGTCCAATGATTGGAGGTGCGTGGAAAAAGCGACAAATGCAATATTAACGGCATTGAGCATCAGTTCTATGGACATAAAAACAACGATAGCGTTCCGCTTGATGATGACACCGAGCATTCCTATGGTAAACAGAATGCCACTGAGAAGTAAATAATATGATAAAGGAACCATGTTCAATTCAATCGATTTTTCTTTTTGCAAGGATTACCGCTCCGACTATGGCAACGAGCAAAAGTATGGATGTTACTTCGAAAGGGAGCAGGTAATTAGTAAAAAGTAATTTTCCAACCAGCGCGGTATTTCCTTCCCGGGCGATCACATCGGCAGTGGAACTCCCGGAAATACCTGTTGAAGATCCTTTGAATATCAGGTAGAATATTTCAGCAAGAAAAAAGGACGATGCTGCTATTCCCATGACTTTTAATGTGATGAGTTTTTCAAACTCACCCGTCAGCGCTTTGAGATTGAGCAGCATTATGACAAACAGGAATAGTACCATTATCGCACCGGCGTATACCATTATCTGTATCGCGGCAAGAAAATGTGCGTTCAGCAGCACAAAAAGTCCCGCAATACAGAATAGTGTTACAATGAGATACAGCGCACTGTGAACGGGATTCTTGCTCACGATTACCATGAGTCCCGACAACACTGCGAGAGCGCCGAAAGCAAAAAAGAAGGTATATTCCATTCAACCACCGGGTAGATTTGATTTCCTTTTCGGGAATAATCACTGTTTCCCGAAAGGGCAGTAATACGCTTCGCTCTATGCCGTGACCGCAACGACAATGCCTGAAACCAGAGCGTTAACGATAGCAAGCGGCAGAAAAATTTTCCAGCCGATAGCCATCAGTTGATCGTATCTGAATCTGGGTAATGTCCACCGGACCCAGATAAAGACCGTAATAAAAAAGACCGTCTTACCGGTAAATGAAAGTACCTGAATAATCTGAAGCAGTCCGTCCGGCATGGGAATATTCTCTATCCAGGGTACATGCCACCCGCCGAAAAAGAGGGTCGAGATCAAAGCCGACATTGTTACCAGATTCATATACTCTGCGAGCAGGAATAAAGAAAATTTCATACTGCTGTATTCAAGGTGATATCCTGCTACAAGCTCCTGTTCAGCTTCCGCCAGATCGAACGGCAGGCGGTTCGTTTCCGCAAATGCGGCCGACACGAATAAGAAAAATGCCAGCGGATGCAGTAAAACATTCCAACCGGGAATGATCCCGAAGAACATTGTGTGCTGCTGTGCAACAATATCGGGAAGCTTCAGCGAACCAGCGACAAGGACCAGGCCTATGACTGACAATCCGAGCGTTAATTCGTAACTGATCATTTGAGCGGATGCACGGAGGCCGCCGAATAATGAGTACTTATTATTCGATGACCATGCGCCGAGAACAATTCCGTAAACACCGAGCGAAGCGATCGCAAATATATAAAGGATACCGATATCGAGATTTGCTATCTGTAAAGATATTTCTTTTCCGGCTATTACAATACGATCGCCAAAAGGAATAACCCCGATAAGAAGAAATGCCGGGATCAGAATAATGGCCGGCGCAAGTACGAATACAACTTTGTCTCCCCTGGTGATGATCAGATCTTCTTTAAATATAAGTTTCAACAGATCAGCCAGAGGCTGCAGCAACCCCTGGGGACCGACACGGTTCGGGCCGAGACGGTCCTGAATAAATCCCGAAAACCTTCTTTCAGCCAGAATGGATAAAGCGGCACCGGTAAGCAAAACACCAACGACCACGGCTATTTTCACTGCAATAATTATGAAATCAAGAGTATCCATAGTGGAAAACAGTGCATTTGTGATGTGACCGGCCGAACACCCGGGCCATCGAATCCGGTTACCCCGGAATGTTTTTTAACTCACCGATTCCACGGCTTTTGTGCGTTCATAGAGCGGAACGCCCGAGGCGCCGATTTTAAAGTGTGAAAGCCCGTCAAGCTCCGGATAATGCTTTGCCATTTTCAGGAAAACGTCGCTTTCCGAAAACCATTGGAGCTGTTGTTTTTGTAATGCAGCTATCTCCTTTACGATAGTACATGTTGATTTCGTGCCTTCCGGCGCATTCACCACCTTCTGTACGACCTGGATCTGCTTATTATAATTAACAAAGGTCCCCGATTTTTCGTAATACATTTTCCCGGGCAGAACAACGTGTGCGATTTGCGCTATCGGCGACATTTCAGTGTCTTCCACAATGAGGAATTGAATTTTTCTCAATATGTTCATCACTTTTTCGGGAATTTCATACCGATCGTTATGAACGCAATATACAACTTTGACATCCCCGGACTCTACCAGTTTGAGGACCGATTCCGCCTGATAATCGAATTCGTCTAAACCGAAGATATATTTCAGACCTTCCTGGTTAGGGAATTTATCGCCTTTAATGACAAATCCGCCGTTGAACTGCCGGTCTTCTTCAGAGGGTCGCTGAAAGAAACTTCCTGCAACCGTGGAATTTGCACCATATTTCAGAAGTTCAATAACGGCGAAAGCGTCCTCGTTCAGCGAGGCGGGGGAGACCAATCCTGCGATAGAATTTTTTGTCTTTTGAACATTCCTGATCCCCTCGGCCACCACCTGCAACGCCTCATCCCACGATGTTTCCACGAACGTATCACCTTCCCTCACGTGAGGAATTGTCAAGCGGTCCAATTTCGAATAGTTCTTGTATGCGTACCGGCCCGTGTCGCAGATCCAATAGTCGTTCACCTCTGGATTCGATCTCGGAACTATCCTGAAAATGGTGTTATGGTGTGCATCGACCGATATATTACAACCCGAACTGCACTCTCCGCAGACCGACGGTGTCCTTGTGAGATTCCACACTCTTGTTTTGTGTATAAAATTTTTGTCGAGAAGCGCCCCGACAGGACAAATATCGACGACGTTCCCGGCGAGCGGGTGTTCGAGATTATTCCCGTGTGCCGTTGCTATTTCGCTGAGAAAACCCCGGTTAATAACGCGTAGCTGTGCCTCTCCGGCAATTTCATCCATAAACCTGACGCACCGTGAACAAAGAATGCAGCGTGTCGTTGCAAGTTTTATGTTATCACCGAAATCCTTGAACGGCGGAATACGTTTCGGTTCCTTGAATCTGCTGTGGCCGGACCCGTATTCAAACGAATAGTCCTGCAGGTGGCATTCCCCCGCCTTATCGCACACAGGACAATCGATCGGATGGTTCAAGAGCAAGAATTCCAGCACTATCTTACGGGCATTTTCGACCTGATCGGAAGCCGTATGCACAACCATCCCGTCATTCGCCGGCGTCCCGCACGCAACCATCAACCGGGGCGCTCCTTCAACTTCTATGAGACAAAGACGGCAGCTGCCGACAGTTGTCAAGGCGGGATGATAACAGTAATGCGGAATGGATATACCCAGGTTTTCCGCTGCCTGAATAATGGTCGTACCGGGTTCGACCGTAATATCTTTACCATCTATCGTCAGAGTAACCATGATGTAAAAATTACTCCCATTCTATATCCATCGGTGCGAAACAGGATCCAGACTCAAACACTATGACCGGTGAATATGTGCTTTGCATTGTAAGAAATTGCTGCCTTCTATATTCGAGAGCTTGTTGTTCCGCGGGGCAGTCCGTCACTATCTCATGAATTGCAGAACCGCTCATGCGGCGGTCATACACCGTTTTTCTTTAATATGCGCTTCAAATTCATCCCTGAATTTCGTGACGAACGCCCGCACCGGCCATGAGCCTGCCTCACCAAAGGCACAAATTGTGCGTCCTTCAATATTGTTCGTTATTTCAAGCAGCATATCAACATCGCCATTCATGCCTTTTCCGTGTTCAATCCTGTCCAGGATCATTTGCATCCAGGGCATCCCTTCTCTGCACGGGGTACATTGGCCGCATGATTCATGAGCGAAAAATTTCGACAGGTTTAAACAGGCATCGACCATGCAGACCGTTTCATCCATGACTATAACGCCGGCCGAACCGAGGTGTGTGCCGATCCTGGCAAGCGATTCAAAATCCATGTTCACGTCTATCTCATCCTCTGTCAGGACAGGCATTGATGCACCACCGGGGATCACTGCTTTGAGCTTTCTGTCATCGGTAATACCGCCGGCGTGTTCATAGATCAACGTGCGCAGCGGCAGACCCATCGGAAATTCGTAGAGTCCCGGTTTTTTTACGTGGCCGCTGACACAATACACTTTTGTTCCGGAGCCACGTTCGACACCTATCGAAGAGAATGCCGCAGCTCCGTTAGAAATAATGAACGGAATATTGGCAAGTGTTTCGACATTGTTCAACACCGTTGGACACCCGAACGCACCGACAACGGCTGGAAACGGCGGTTTTGTCCGCGGCCATCCCCGTTTTCCTTCAAGGGATTCTATCAATCCGGTCTCCTCGCCGCATATATACGCGCCCGCACCACGGTGAACATAAATTTTGAGATTAAAACCCGAACCAAGAATGTTATTGCCGAGCAGTCCTGCATTTTCAGCTTCGTGAATTGCCCGTTCAAGTATCAACGCTTCGTGGTAGAATTCCCCGCGGATATAGATATATGAAATATTTGAGTTGATCGCATACGCGGCTATCATCATCCCTTCGAGGGTGAGATGCGGGTCGCTGGTAACGATCGCTCTGTCCTTAAAGGTGCCTGGTTCACTTTCATCGCAATTATTAATAAGATATCTCGGTTTCGGTATATCTTTCGGGACAAATCCCCATTTCATTCCGCAGGGAAAACCGGCTCCGCCTCTGCCGCGTAACCCGGACTGTTTCACTTCTTCAATGACATCTTCGGGAGACATTTCTTTAAGCACTTTTGAAAATGCTCCGTAGCCCCCTGTCCCCCGGTAGTCGTCGAGACTTCCCGTGTAGCCCGGGATTTCCATATTTTTCATTATTATTTTTTCAGCCATATACTTTTTTGCTCATTCTTAACGTCAACTGAAAATGACAGGACCGTACGCCTATTTCGACAGATCTTCAATCAAAGTATCGAGCTTTTGCCGGGTTATGTTTTCATAATAATCATCATTGATTCGGATGGCAGGCGCTGTTCCGCAGGAGCCGAGACATTCCACTTTGATAAGAGAAAACTTCCTGTCCTGGGTCGTCTCTCCCGGATGTATACCGAGTTTCTGCTCAATATAATCGACAACCCAGGAGGCGCCAAGCAGCGAACAGGACAGTGTATGACATACCTGTATGACATGCCTGCCCATTTCTTTTCTGTAAAACATCGAATAGAAACTGACCACATCATATATTTCCACCGGGGTCAGTTCAAGAAGGCCGGCAATATAGTCGACAATATCATCGGAGATGTGACCGAAATCTCTTTGAGCCAGATAGAGTGCAGGCAGCGAAGCCGCCTGTTTCGTAGGATAACGGGTGAGAATGTCATCGAGCTCGTCCAGTGTTTTTTTTGAAAATTCTGTTGCCATACAAAGTAGTAATCAATTATTCAACGGTCCAGTTCGCCTGCAATAATATTCAAACTTCCTAAAACTGCGACAGCATCCGAAAGCATGTTGCCTTCCAGCATCATGGAAAATACCTGATAATTGATGAGGCAGGGCGGCCGGACCCGAACCCGGTACGGACGGTTTGTTCCGTCACTGACGATGTAAAATCCGAGCTCCCCATTCGGGGATTCCGTTGCCATATACACTTCTCCGACGGGAGGATTGATACCTTTGTGTTCCATGGTAATCATGAAATGGTGAATGAGTTCTTCTATGTTTTGGTACACTTCCTCTTTTCCGGGCAGGATCGTTTTCGGATCGTCAATGTTGATCTCTCCTTCCGGCAGATTTTCCAGAGCCTGTTTCACGATCTTAAGCGACTCCTGCATCTCTACCATACGTACCCAGTAACGGTCATACGCATCGCCTTTCTCACCCACCGGAATATCGAAATCCATATCATCGTAACAGAGGTAGGACCCACTTTTCCTCAAATCCCATGAGACTCCCGATCCCCGGAGGCAGGGCCCTGTCAGACCGTAATTTATCGCTTCTTCTCCATCGATCACACCGATCCCCCGTGTCCTCCCGATCCAAATTTTGTTTCTGGTCAGCAATGTATCGACTTCCTTAAAAACCTTTGGAAAATTGTCTATAAACGAGCGCACCTCGGGGAAAAATTCATCCGGGAGGTCCCTCATCATACCGCCTATCCTCGTATAACTTGTGGTAAGCCGAGTTCCGCAGGCTATTTTGAAGAGGTCGTACAACCGTTCCCGCTGCTCAAAAAAATAGAGGAACGCGGTAAATGCCCCAAGATCGAGTGCAGCAGTGCCGATACTGACGAGGTGATCGGCAATCCGTGAAAGCTCTGCCAGCAGCACACGGACATACACGCACCGTTTGGTGATCTCTATGTCAAATAATTTTTCACACGCAAGTGCGAATCCAATATTGTTGCTCAGGGGAGAGAGGTAATTCATCCTGTCGGACAGGGTAATAAACTGATTGTAGTTCAGATGTTCTGCGAGTTTTTCAAAACCGGTATGGAGATACCCGATATGGGGAGTGGCTTTTACGACCGTTTCACCATCCAGTTCCATTTCGATCCTCAATGTACCATGGGTTGCAGGATGCTGCGGTCCCATGTTGAGCGTGACACAGTCTGTATCAAGATTATTATTTTCTATTATATTTGCCTCAGGAGCCGGCTACTGCCTGTCTCACTTTGTTATTGATTTTATTTATCCGGTCATACGATAGTCATCAGTGTAATCTGTCATTTCAGATGTTTTTCAGATCAGGAAAATCACTTCTGTACCCCTCACCCTCAAGCGGATAATCTTTTCTGAGGGGGAAACCGGGGAAATCTTCCGGCAAGAGCAGTTTTCTCGGATCGGGGTGACCGGTGAAGGTTATCCCGAACAATTCCGCCGCTTCGCGTTCCATCCAATTTGCCGTCTTCCATACCGGTACCAAACTTTGAACGTTCAGATCGTCTTCAGACACCCAGGCTTTCACGCATAACCGCCGGAAATAGGTATGTGAATATAGGTGATACACAACGGAAAACCGCTCTTCACCTCCAAGTTTCAGATAGTCGACCGCGGTAATATCGACAAGAAAATCAAAAGCGGTATCTTCCGATTCCTTGAGAGAACTCAAAATCTCAGTGATCTCATTCTTTCTGACATGAAGCGTGAGATCGCCCCGAAACTCTTCACTGCGCAGAAATGAGTCGGGAAATTGGCCGGCTATCTTCTCTATGTATTTTTGCTCTTCTTCCGACATCTTGTTTAAAAACGAACCATGAAGTACTCATTGGATAATTTGGAGGGGAATATCAATCCCATTCAAAAGCACCCTTTTTCAATAAGTAGAAATATCCGAACAACAGAAGTCCGATAAAGGCTGCCATTTCATAGAGTATAAAATTTCCTAATACAAGAAGGTCTTTAAAGACAACCGCCCACGGGAACAGAAAAACAACTTCAATGTCAAATAGTATAAACATCATTGCCAGCAGATAAAATTTTACGTTGAAACGGAATCGGGCATCACCGGCAGGATCCATGCCCGACTCGTAGGCAATTTCTTTGACGGGATCATATTTGTGCGGGCCTGTAAAATGAGAAAGTACTAAGATTACAACAGTAAATCCGGTCCCGATCAAAGCTAATAGCACCACAGGTATGTAATCAATTTGCATCCGGTCGCTCAAGAAAAATGAACAGGGTAATGTCATTTTTTGATTGGGCCTCAAAATAGTCATTTGATGGAATCTTAGCAAGTGATAAATTCAGTAGCTGAAATTCCCGGACCTTCACATGACTATGAAATACATTCTTGCTCCTATGAACGATACGCAGACGTGCACCCAACCGGCCACTCAGAATATACCCGGGTAGAACATAGTATTTTAACCGTTATTTTTGAGAATCAAAATTCACAGTGAAGCCGGGAATAATTTTATAGTACCGGCCACCATACAGTGTAAAATTTTCAATTTTTAATAAAATATTTCCCAAAAATAATAGTACCGGGAGTCCTGATCCTGCCTGTTCCAACAATTTCAATCTCAAACAACATGTAATTTGCTTTACATATTTTCACATATTTCAATGGCATTGTTTTTGCTTTTCATAATCTAAGATAATGATAAACATATTTATAATTGTGAATAAATACGCAAAAAAACAATTTAAATTCATACACAATGTACTCAAAAATGAAACCTTATATGATATAGTTACCTGTAGAAACATGGAAACACAATGCAGTCCGGAATAAAGCACTGACAAAAAATTTGAATTGAAAGGAGTTAACTATGAGAACAAAATTTATTTTGTTTGTGCTTGCATGTTGCAGTTTTGCGGTTTTTATCGGTATGACGGCCATTCTTGTTGATCCTCCTGAAGCTGAAATTACCTTATTGGCGTTTTCACCTGATGACGTTGCCAGTGACCCGACAAAAGAAATCGCTCTCGGAATTCCGAATGTCGGGCCCGGTCAAACGGTTTATCTTAATGGAAATGCCGGTGCGATAAGTTACTTATGGACACTTGTAGAAAAACCGGATGCCAGCAGTGTAACACTGACAGGAGCAACTACACAGAGACCCACACTAATTCCGGATGTCGTCGGTTCCTACCTGGTATCTCTTGTTGTCACTACAGGAGACGGGACAAGTGAACCTGCAGAATTGTGGATCACTGCAGACAGATATGTGGGAGTGGGAGTTATCGGAGGCGCCACCCCGGATATTTCCAAAGGTCAGTGCGCTGGTTGTCATGGTACCTTTGCCATTGCCGATAAAGTAACTCCCTGGTCCGGGACGAAGCATGCAACGGCAACGCAAAAATTCATCGATGGCGATGAAGGGTTTTTCGCCGAAAGTTGTCTTGAGTGTCATACGGTCGGTTCAAACGTCAATTCCAATAATGGAGGTTTTGACGAACTTTCTTCAGCACTCGGATGGACGTTTCCATCAACGCTTGAAGTCGGCAATTTTGATGATATGGTTGCAAATTTTCCCGACCTGGCAGCGCTTTCAAATGTTCAATGTGAGAGCTGTCACGGCCCCGGGAACCTGCACAGAGGGCAGACCGCAAAAAACCAGATTGCAAAAAGTTTCGAAGCGGGCGTTTGTAATCAATGTCATGATTCGGCACCTTATAATCTCCACTCGGGTCAGTGGAAAAATTCCAAACATTTTGTTGCAACACGATACCCATCAGGTCCGAGTAGGGGATCGTGCGTGCAGTGTCATACGGGTACCGGATTTATTACGACACATGACCCAGATTATAACGGTATCGTTGCGACGACCTATTCGAATATCAACTGCCAGACGTGTCATGATCCGCATTCAAAGGACAATGCACATCAGATCAGAAAGGTCTCGGATGTGACTCTTAGTAACAGCGAAGTTATTTCCGGGGGCGGTCACGGAAAGGTCTGTATGAACTGTCACATGTCCCGCAGGGATTCCGAAGCATATATTGTCGAGCAAATATCAACCCCGTCGATTTCATCGCATTTCGGTCCGCAGAGCGGACCGCAGACTGATATGCTTTTCGGAACGAATGCATCCGAATTTTGCGTTCCGGTCGGGGTGTCTCCACACAGGGACGTTGTTGAGAATACCTGTGTGACCTGTCACATGCAGGAGTTTCGAGGACCCGCTGTAACTGAAATCAAAACTCAATTCGGAGTAAGTACCGATAAGGCGGAGGAACTCAGGGATAATGTGTTCGGTCACAGTTTCTGGAATGTTTATACGGACGATGTCGGAACAAAATTTGAAAATGTGAAGGCCTGTAATGAATGCCACGGCAGTATCGAATCGTTTGATGAAATTAAAGCGCAGCAGGATTTTGACGGTGACGGAACAATAGAAGGTGTTCAGAATGAGGTAAAAGGCATGCTGAAGGCTCTGGCGGCGCTCCTGCCTCCGGCAGGTCCGAAAGAACTGGAGGAAGTTCATGCCGTGACCAGCCATAAATATACCGTGGCAGAAGCAAAAGCGCTTTACAATTTCCTTTTCGTCTACGAAGACGGCAGTTTCGGTGTTCATAATACTGCTTACGCTGTCAATATTCTGGAAGCAACATTCAATGCTCTTGCAGCCGGCGATATAGGAGCAGGTACCATCGCTTCGGTTACCGATGTACCGAATGACCAGGGCAAACATGTCAGAGTTGCCTGGAACAGATTTCCGGGAGACGGCGATACCGATCCGAAGATCATCAACTACGGTGTCTGGAGAAAAGTCGACACTATGACAGGGAAGGTATCCGCAGAGAACATAGTCCCGGTCGCAGATTATGATGCAATGTATGCGTCGATCGAGAGCGCGGCCGGTAAGATCTTCGTCGTAGGCGAGACTGAAGTCTGGGATTACATAAAAAATGTACCCGCGGCAGGGCTCGATGCATATGCGACCATTGCGGAAACGATCTGGGATTCGACCATCGCAGGCGGTCAGCGCTGGTCACACTTCCGGGTCTCTGGTCATTCAACGAATAATTCGGTCGTTATGTCTGTTGCCGACAGCGGTTTTTCTGTCGATAATCTTGCACCGACAACACCGCAATCACTCGCATTCGATAACAACACTTTGACCTGGACGGAACCGGAAGATGCGGATTTCGGTTACTTTGCGGTTTACAGAAGCGCTGTCCCGGGATTTACTCCCGACGAGAATACCCAAGTTGCATCCGTGACGACAAATTCATTTCAGGATGTCACTGTCAATGCCGACGGATCCTATTATTATATTGTTTCCGCTTATGACTTCTCCGGTAATGAGAGTAAATTCTCCGGTGAGCTTGAGGTGATAATTACTGCCGTTGACGACCGATTCGGTGTTCCAACGAGTTTTGCACTCGATCAGAACTATCCGAACCCGTTCAACCCGTCCCCGGTGATCGGTTACCAGCTTCCATCGGCGTCAAGTGTAAAGATCGTTATCTATAACGTCATAGGTCAGGAAGTCAGGACGCTTGTGAATTCCTTCGAGCCTTCCGGTTACCTGAAGACGAAATGGGACGGACGAGATAACCGCGGTTATGGCGTTGCACCCGGTATATATTTCTATAAATTGACTGCCGGTAAATTTGTTGACATAAAGAAAATGGTTTTTGTGAAGTAGCTTTCGGGTGAGCCATAAGAAAAGGGCTGTGGTCGGGTTAATTCTGGACATTCAGCCCTTTTTCTTATATACGCTACTTGAAATGAAACAGTATTTTACCTATTATTATATACTAACAGTTCAGTAACCAACAATTTGAGAAACGCATGGACGAGAACAGCAGAAGAAAGTTCATCCAAAGAGTATTGGGGGGAAGTTTAACGCTCGTATCGGGTTCGGTGATCTATCCTGTTTTCAGGTTTATGACGCCGCCGGAATCCTCTGAAGCTGAAACATCATCTGTTCTCGTTGGAACTGTGAACGATCTGAGTCCCGGATCGAGTAAAACTTTTCGATTCGGAACAAAACCGGGATTGCGCATTCGCTCTGATTCCGGAGAATACTTCGCTTACATAGCTATTTGCTCCCATCTCGGTTGTGTCGTGCAACACAGCAAAGAAAAAAACGGGATATGGTGTGCGTGCCACGACGGTCTTTTCGATCTGCACGGAAACGTTGTATCGGGACCACCCCCGAAAGCGCTGACCCCTCTCTCAGTTATTGTTCAAAACGACGAGATATACGTAACGACAGCAGCAACGTGATATTTTCTATTATTACTGCGAAATAATGAAACGATCATTAACCGGATGGAACGCAGAGTCTAAATTCAACAATCGACAATGATACAAAAAGTTATAGCATATATCAGCGATCGGGCAAGACTCCACAGCCTCATGGAATATATGAGTAAAAAGACCGTTCCGGTCCACAAACATACTTTTTGGTATTATTTTGGCGGTATCACGCTTTTCCTGTTCATCGTTCAGGTCTGCACCGGCATCCTGCTGCTGCTGTATTACCGGCCGTCTGCAGAAGGAGCGTTTGAGAGCGTCCAATTTATACTGACCCAGGTGCACTTTGGCTTGCTCATTCGGAATATTCACAGCTGGTCGGCAAATATTATGATCCTTATGCTTTTCATCCACATGTTCAGTGCGTTCCTGATGAAAGCCTACAGGCCGCCCAGGGAAATCACCTGGATCAGCGGTTTTCTGCTGCTCTTTATCTCACTCGGATTCGGATTTTCCGGTTATTTACTTCCCTGGAACGAACTTGCATTTTTCGCAACAAAAGTCGGAACCGAAATGGCCGGAGTAGTACCCGGTATCGGGGATTGGCTCATGCGTTTTCTCCGCGGCGGAGAGGAAGTGACCGGGGCAACATTGACGCGGTTCTACGGGTTTCATATTGCCGTATTACCGGGGATTACGACTATTCTTCTTTTTATTCATATTGTCATGGTCCAGATACATGGAAACGCTAAACCGATGACTATGGAACATTCAAAACGCACAATGCCTTTTTTCCCGCATTTTCTGTTGCGCGATATCGTTGCCTGGATGATCGGGCTTGCCATTGTTGCATTTCTTGCAGCGGTGTTTCCTTGGGAACTCGGTCAGAAAGCCGATCCATTCGCACCTGCCCCTGCCGGTATCAAACCCGAATGGTACTTTATGTTCATGTTTGAGACCTTGAAGATATTTCCGTCGAAAATCTTGATTTTCGACGGAGAAGTTGTTGCTGT
This sequence comes from bacterium, assembly GCA_965240425.1. Taxonomy (GTDB): domain Bacteria; phylum SM23-31; class SM23-31; order SM23-31; family SM23-31; genus CBDFMG01. The sequence goes on along the minus strand of OZ251221.1, from coordinate 2,549,368 downwards.
CTTTGCCTTTTTTCTTGCGGGTTTTTTCTGGGTTTTCGTTCCGTTTTTAGATAAAAAAGCTCAGCGGGGCGTGTTGAGCCCCCTGTTCACGGCAATCGGTATCTTTGCAATCATTTATATAGCGGTCGTTACACTCTTATCGTTTACGTTGTTGGCATAAACGGCCCGTCAATCAGGAATATCTATATGCTCATGATCATACGGTATCGACAGAGCGTTCTGACAGGCATCATAGCCATGGTCTTGATGATAACGGCCGCAGGTTACGCGCAAACCGGGAACAATAATTGTATCGAATGCCACCGTGACCTCGACGACGCCTATGAAAATCCGGTAACGCTTGTGGAGAACGATATTCATTTCAATCGGGGCATCATGTGTGTAGACTGCCATGGCGGAGACAGTGCAATTGATCCCGAAGGAGATCCCTATGCGGCGATGGACCCTGCTCAGGAATATACCGGTAGTGTAACCCGTTCGGAGATTCCACTCTTCTGCGACCAGTGTCATGGAGATACGGAGTATATGGGACGGTTCAACCCGAACTTACGCGTAGACCAGTACAGGAGATATACGACGAGTATTCACGGGCAGCGCAGTGCGGAAGGCGATGAAAATGCTGCAGTATGCTCAGATTGTCATCACGTGCATCAAATGCGGCAGATAAACGACCCGTTATCAAAAGTGTATGCCCTGAACGTACATGAAACGTGCAATTCCTGCCACGGGAACGATGCATATATGGAACAATACAGCATTTCCACGGATCAAACCGAACTGTATACTTCGAGCGTTCATTATGAATATCTTACCGAACGGGGTGACCTGTCTGCGTCCACGTGCAACGATTGTCACGGTAATCACGGAGCGGTCCCACCGGGGTTTGATACTATACATTATGTATGCGGTTCCTGTCATGCAGCCGTGAAAAACCTGTTTGACAAGAGCGCTCATGCCCAGGCTTTCAGGGATTCGGACCTGCCCGAATGTGTTACCTGCCACTCGAATCACAATGTACAATACACCGGAGAATTCATGCTCGAAGAAGTCGAAGGTCTGTGCTGGGACTGTCACGATGCCGAATCTCCCGAAGGTAAAGTGATCAAGGAGATCACTTTAGAGATTGAAACTTTGAAGAACCTTTACAGTCATGCCGATTCTCTTATTGCTCTTGCAGAGATAAAAGGGATGGAAGTCAGGGATAATAAGCTCGATCTTATCGATCTTTCATCTATCATTACAATAACCAGCAATCTTGTTCATACATTATCGGTTACCCGCATACGGGAAGAGACAGACCCTGGAAAGGAACTGGCGCAGGCGATAATTTCCGGAGGAAATAGTGCGATAGCAGAGTTGAATCTCCGACGAACAGGTTTGCTGGTTTTTCTTGCACTTATTCTCCTGTTTTTAGCCGGCCTTATCTTTAAAATTCGTTCATTGCCTGCTCCCGAACAGGACAAATAGACATCTGTGCCGTTCTGTTTACCCACCATTTTTTTTCTTGCGTATTGAATAATTATTGATTAAATATACCGGACTTATTTTTTTCGGGGACTTCGGCAAACAAGAATAGAGTTCACTATCAATGATTGTCTTCCACTCCATTCAAATTTATAACTTCGGAATTCACCATGAAAAAATTATATTCCTGTGTTTTCGTGTTAGTAATGATCCTTTTATTTCCGACCGGCGCGTTTGCTCAAGACCACGGTGAGCAGAGTATCGCTCTGTACTATTCCATACCATTCTTATTGATGCTGGGGAGCATCGCGGTCATTCCCCTCAAATGGGAACACTGGTGGGAGAACAACAATAATAAATTAATGGTCGCTCTTGTACTTGGGATACCCGTTGGATTATTTTTCTTTTTTTTTGACGTCCATAAATTACAGCATACTCTCGAAGAATATGTCGCGTTTATCATATATGTCGGATCTCTGTTCGTCATATCCGGAGGAATCGTATTCCGCGGCGAGGTGAAGTGTTCTGCGAAAGTCAATCTTATTATAATTGGAACGGGGACCTTACTCGCTTCATTTATCGGAACGCCCGGAGCAAGCATGCTGCTTATCCGCCCATTGCTCCGTATCAATTCGAAACGAAAAGATATCCGGCACATTGTCATATTTTTCATTTTTACCGTCAGCAATATCGGCGGCTGTTTAACCCCGCTCGGTGATCCGCCTCTCTTTCTTGGGTATCTGAATGGAGTGCCGTTTGGCTGGACATTTTCGCTTTGGCCGCAATGGCTTCTGACGAACAGTATAATACTTGGTCTTTTTTATTTTATAGACAAAAAGAAGTTTAAAGAGGAAATACAGCCTGCAGATTCTCAGAAAGCGGAGAAAGAAGAGCCGCTCAGAGTGGTCGGCCTTATCAATATCCTGTGGCTTGCCGGTGTCGTACTCGCGGTGGCATTTTTGCAACAGCCCTTCGGAGGTCTTTCAATTATAGGTTATCGTGAAATAATCATGCTTTGTATGGTTGCCATATCTCTGGCAACGACCACAAAAGGTCTCCGGGAAGAAAACAAGTTCACCTATCATCCGGTGATCGAGGTCGGGTATCTGTTCATCGGGATTTTTCTTACCATGATGCCTGCCCTTGTCTACCTGGAAACACATGGACCTGCCATTGCGGAAAAAGGGTTGACCGAACCGTGGATGATCTTCTGGTTTACCGGGATACTTTCATCTTTTCTTGATAATGCCCCGACCTATCTTACCTTCTTTTCACTTGCAAAAGGTATGGAACTTGCGGGCACTATCGTTGCGCAGACAGGCGTGACAGAAGCGATGCTGCGGGCTATTTCACTCGGTGCGGTGTTCATGGGAGCGAACACGTATATCGGCAATGGTCCGAACTTCATGGTCAAGGCAATTGCGGACGAATCGGGAACGAAAATGCCCTCATTCCTGGGATATATGCTCTGGTCGGGGGGAATATTGATACCTATTTTTATTCTCGTAACGGTCCTGGTATTTATATTGGGTATTGTTTGAACAGACGGTTCGGTCCTTGGTTTCACAGGCGTTGTTTTGTCAATCTTTTCAAATTGAATTCAGAAACATTTTTGAAAGAGCTCACTCTAACCCTTATATTATATACGGCACAATGAGAGAAAGCTTATTGTATTCCTGAAATTCGGGGACCGGTTTTTCCGATCAAAGACGGTCCGCTGCTACCGGATACCTGCATGGCACCATTAATAAAGCACGTTGTGAATTTTTGGTTTCCTGCAAAAATCTCTACCCTTTTATAAGACACAGAACTTATTTACTTAGTTTTTGTAAAAGGGGATAGTACATGTACTCAGGTTATTTCTGCCGTTCTTAACACGATCATAGAGCAAAATAAACGCGGAACCGCACAATGCCGTCTATTCCGTTATCAATCTGGTCATCCGTCGGGAAAAAGTTCCTTATGGGATTCACGGGACTTGGGCTTGTCACTTTTGTCAGCATGCACATGGTCGGTAATTTCCTGCTTTTCAGCAGCGATCCCGATCCTTTTAATGCTTATTCACATTTTCTGACCAATCTCGGGACGCTTTTCTATGTCGTGGAATTCAGTCTGGTCTTATTTTTTATACTTCATAGTGTTGCTGGCGTTTCGACCTGGTTGACCTCCAGAAAAGCCCGGCCTGTGCAGTATGAAATCTACAGGTCGGCGGGCAATCCGAGCAAGCAGAACTTTTCCTCGGTTTCAATGATTTATACGGGAATAATACTCGGTATTTTTTTGGTGGTCCATATAATTACGTTCAAGTACGGCCATTATTATACAACGGAAGTAGACGGCGTCGAAATGCGTGACCTTTACCGGCTTGTATTCGAGGCATTCGGTAATCCGTTATACGTTGCGGGATATGTTATCGTTATGATCTTCCTCGGTTTTCATCTTCGGCACGGTTTCTGGAGTGCATTTCAATCCCTGGCTTTTTATCATCCGCGTTACACAAAGGTCATATACGTACTCGGTTACATAACTGCCGTTGCTCTTGCTGCGGGGTATATAGCCATTCCCATCTGGGTATACTTCAAAGGGGTAATATAATGACTCTCGAATCTAAAACACCTGTGGGACCTCTTCCCGATAAATGGGACAAACACAAAGCATCGCTTCATCTTGTCAACCCAGCGAACAGGCATAAACATACACTCATTATTGTCGGCACCGGACTTGCCGGAGCGTCGGCTGCAGCTTCTCTTGGCGAGCTTGGCTACAATGTCAAAATATTCTGCATACAGGATTCACCGCGCAGGGCACACAGCATTGCCGCTCAGGGAGGTATCAATGCGGCCCGTCAGAATCAGATAGACGGCGACAGTGTATGGCGGCTTTTCTACGATACTATCAAGGGCGGCGACTTCCGGTCGCGGGAGGACAACGTCTACCGGCTTGCCGAGATCAGCACGCGCATCATCGATCAATGTGTGGCGCAGGGAGTTCCTTTTGCCCGGGAATACGGCGGTGTTCTTGCAAAACGCTCATTCGGAGGCACACAGGTATCACGGACATTTTATGCACGCGGCCAGACAGGTCAGCAACTGCTTCTGGGCGCATACGGCTCGCTCATGCGGCAGGTAGACGAGGGGTCGGTAACAGTATATCCCCGGCGCGAAATGCTCGACCTTGCAGTTGTCGACGGAAGAGCCCGTGGAATCATTGTCAGAGATCTGACGAACGGCGAGATCGAAACGTACAGTGGCGATGCCGTTATTCTTGCAACCGGGGGGTACGGAAATGTCTATTTTCTTTCGACCAATGCAAAAAACTCGAACGCTACCGCAGCGTGGCGCTGCCATAAGCGGGGGGCATATTTCGCCAATCCATCCTTCACACAGATCCATCCGACCTGTATTCCTGTTTCGGGAGACCATCAGGCAAAGCTGACTTTGATGAGTGAGAGTCTCCGGAACGACGCACGGGTCTGGGTTCCGAAAAAGAAGAAGGATACACGCCCGCCGAGAGATATCCCCGAAAACGAGCGGGACTATTATCTTGAGAGGAAATACCCGAGTTTCGGTAATCTTGTTCCCCGTGACGTCGCTTCACGGAACGCGAAGGAGGTCTGCGACGACGGGCGCGGCGTGGGGCACTCCGGACTTGCGGTCTTCCTCGATTTTGCCGATGCGGTCAGCCACGAAGGCCGTAAGGCCATCGAGGAGAGATACGGCAACCTGTTTGAAATGTATGAACGTATCACCGGTGAAAACCCCTATGAAACCCCGATGCGGATCTTTCCGGCTATCCATTATACTATGGGCGGTCTCTGGGTAGATTATAACCTGATGTCAACCATTCCGGGGTTATTCGTGCTCGGCGAGGCGAATTTTTCCGACCACGGTTCGAACAGACTCGGTGCAAGCGCATTGATGCAGGGGCTTGCCGACGGTTACTTTATCATACCTTTTTCCATAGGCGATTATATCGCTAAGAATAGTTTCTCTCCGGTTTCCGGGGACCACGCGGTATTCAAAGAAAGCACGGAGCAGATCACAAGCGATATAAAAAAGCTGATTTCCATTAAAGGAAAGAAGACCGTTACCCATTACCATAGAGAACTCGGAAAAATCATGTGGGACCATGTCGGTATGTCACGGAATAATGCAGGGCTGAAACATGCTATCGAAGAGATCCCGCAATTGAGAGAGGAATTCTGGAAGAATGTTATTATTCCGGACGATCCCGCCTCGTTGAATAAAAATCTTGAGTTCGCGGGAAGGGTTGACGATTTTTTCGAACTTGGCGAATTAATGGCGCGCGATGCGTTGCACAGGAACGAATCGTGCGGCTGTCATTTTCGTGAAGAAAGTCAAACCTCGGAAGGCGAAGCAATGCGGGATGACGATAATTTTAAATTTGTTTCTGCATGGGAATATGGCAACGGAAAGAAAGAGCCTAATCTGCATAAAGAAGAACTGGAATTCGAAAACGTCAATCTTGCGACACGGAGTTACAAATAAGGACCGATTTATGAAACTCATGACCATACATTTACGAATCTGGCGGCAAAAGGACGCTCAGAGTCCCGGCAGGCTTGTTGCGTATACCGTTACCGATGCTACGGAGGAAATGTCTTTTCTTGAAGTGCTCGATATCCTGAATGAGACACTTCTCGAAAAGGGGGAAGACCCCGTCGAATTCGATAACGACTGCCGGGAGGGTATTTGCGGCATGTGCAGTATGGTCATCAACGGTATAGCGCATGGGCCGCTCCGTGCAACGGCGGCATGCCAGCTCCACATGCGATCGTTCAGCGACGGCGATACCATCACCGTAGAACCGTTCCGTGCACGTCCGTTCCCGGTTGTGAGGGACCTCGTCGTCGACAGGACTTCTTTCGACAGGATCATGACGGCGGGCGGATTTATTTCCATCAATGTCGGAAGCGCTCCCGAAGCGAACAGTATTCTTGTTCCGAAAGACCATGCAGACAAGGCGATGGATGCAGCGGCATGTATCGGCTGCGGCGCCTGTGTTGCCGCCTGCCCCAACGCATCGGCAACACTGTTCGTGGCGGCAAAAATAACACAGATGTCGCTTCTGCCGCAGGGACATCCCGAACGGAAACGGCGCGTGCGGCGAATGGTCAGGCAGATGGACGGCGAAGGGTTCGGGGACTGCTCGAACCATGCCGAATGCGAAGCGGTCTGTCCGAAAGAGATATCGATCGCCAATATTGCCTACATGAAGCGAGAATATGCAAAAGCGGCCGTTTCACGGGGCTGGCTCGATCCCCATTTTTAATACAATTCAGATGTAAAACCGCGTCAGTTCAATGTTTCTTCCATGCTGGTACGACCGGCATTTATTTTAGGTTTTTTCCCGTTTTACAGGTCATTTCCCTTCAGTACACTATTCGTACAGATCTTATATTCTAACGGATATGATATACGAGCACTGCGAGAAAATTACGGGTTTTTCAGATGCGCAGGAGAAGGACTGCGGCTATGACCGATCCCAGTATTGCGCCACCGTACGAAAAAGCGGCAAGAACCGCTTTATGTTTCCAGAGGCCTGTGTGAATGATTGTAAAATAGAAACGGTGGGCGAAATGAAAGAACGGCAATGCGATGACCGCCCAGAAAATCATTTTCATGAAAAAATTGTCGGCAGCCTGCTGCATGCGTTCATACGATATGGCTGCTTCGTCTATCAGGTCAAAGGGGATCGCAAACCCGATTATCAGGATCAAGACCGGGAGAAACACAGCAGCCATAACACCGCCTGCGGAAAACAAGCCCCACCATACCGGTTCGTGCGATTTTTGTATGCTGTTCTTTCCTTTCATGCCATTAATAATCTCTTACCACATCAGAGAGTGACAATTATCCACGTGATGACGGCCGAAACAACAAACCATCCTGTATATACCCCGACGAGGACCGCCGATTCAGGGACTTTATGCTCTCCTCTCCAAATCACCACGACTTTTGGCGTCAGATTGAACCATGTGAAGGTGTGGTACAACGAAAATAGCAAGACTATCCAGTGTGTGACGACAACCCACGGTCTTCTGAGTACACTGAGCAGTGCATTATACGTTTCAGGACCTTCACCGAGAGCATAGATTAACACAAGCAGGAATATACAGAATCCTGCTGTGAAAAGACTCGTTATTTCACGTAAAATGAACATAAAATAGGGCTTTCTGCTGAGCCAGAGTCTGTGAGGCGGTGGTCTATGGTACGGGTTCGGCATTGACATCTTCCTGCCGTCAGATCAGGGTCACCCGATTAATCAATAACTGACGATATAAACCATGTAACAAACGGACAGTCGTATTTATCATTCATGCATAGTTCGAATGCCTTCAGACCCGGGAAAGTTCACTGATTATTTTTTCCCTCCGAATGGCAACAAGAGTGATTTAAAGTAGTTTTGTGTAGTATTTACTTTAGCCTGCTGAATTGCCGCAGCCGGGTCCACATTCTTTGGACAGACCTTACTGCACTCACCGACAAAAGTACAATCCCATATACCTTCATGCCGGGTAATATACTCTTCCCGTTTATGTGCTCCCTGATCGCGAGAATCGAGATTATACCTTTGCGCAAGCGCAATAACAGCCGGTCCGACAAAATTATCGTCAACCACATAGACCGGGCATGCAGAATAACAGAGCATGCAGTTTATGCACAGTGTGTACTGGTTGAATTTTGCCAGCTGTTCGGGTTTTTGCAAATATTCGCCATTTTCGACCGGCATTCCACCTGTTTTCCGAATAATCCACGGACTGATCTCTTTCAATTTATTCATGAAGTCATCCATGACAGTGACGAGGTCGCGTTCAACGGGAAATCCGAGGAGCGGTTCGATCCTGACCTTTTCCGGATAATAATCTTTAAGAAACGTTGCACATGTCAACTGCGGTATACCGTTCACCATCATTCCGCAGCTGCCGCAGACTCCCATTCGACACGACCATCTGTAGGAAAGCGATCCGTCGATGGTATCCTTGATATAATTGATACCGTCGAGAATGACCCAATCGTTTTTGAATGGGATCTCGTATGTTTGGTATGTCGGTTTATTTTCTATATCGGGCCGGTAACGGAATATTTCAAGTTTAATCTTTTTAGACATATAGTCCTGAAGTATTAGTTTTTGAGATTGCCGATGCAGCGCATTGGATGTTTGCAGCAATCATCTATTGGGTAAAATTCCCGAATCATAAATGTACCCGCATTATTTTCCGTATTCACGTTCACCGGGAGGCCACCGTGTTATAATAACATCCCGGTAATCCACTCTGGGTGTAGCGCCGGTCCTATAGACAAGAGAGTGTTTGAGAAATTTCTCGTCATTCCGTTCAGGATAATCGGTGCGCTGGTGAGAACCGCGGCTTTCTGTTCTTTCCAGGGCGCTGTGCGCAAGAGCGTGCGAAACATCAAGCATATTTGCAAGTTCCAGCACGGAAACGAGCTCCGTATTAAACGTCAACGTTCTGTCATCCAAGCTTATGTTCTTGAACCGCTCAAGAAGTTCCGCAAGTTTATTACAGGAATTTACTATGCTCTTTTCGGTCCTGTAAATACCTGCACCGGTATCCATCGTTTTCTGCATTTCAAGGCGGACCGCCGCCACTCTTTCGTTTCCGCCCGATTTTCTGATAAAATCCCGGGCAATTCTTTTCTGTTCATCGTGTTCCTGTTTTTCGAGAGTGGGGATGTCGAGATCGGGATGTTCAAGTGCAAAATCGGCGGCGCCGGTCCCGGCCTGAGCGCCAAACACAAGCAGTTCAGTCAACGAATTTGAACCGAGCCTGTTTGCACCGTTTATCGATACACATGCGCACTCTCCCGCTGCAAACAGCCCGGGGAGACTCGTCTCGGAATTGATATCCGTGTTGATACCCCCCATGCAGTAATGGACAACCGGGCGCACGGGAATCTTTTTATAAACCGGATCGATCCCGGCATATTTTGTAGCAAGCTCCCGCACGAACGGCAGTTTTTTGTCTATTTTTTCTTCGCCAAGGTGTCTGATATCGAGGTGGACATACTGTCCGTAGCTTCCCTTTATTGTGCGCTTTTTTTCTTGTTCTTTCATGAATGCCTGGCTCAGCTTGTCCCTGGGACCGAGTTCCATGCTCTTTTTGACCGGATGTTTGGGATCTGAAACCTTTAACGGTTTTCCAAGATCGTAGTCCTGCAAATAGCGGAATCCATCTTTATTGACAAGAATACCACCCTCACCCCGGGCGGCTTCGGTGATGAGAATGCCCGTACCCGGAAGTCCGGTCGGGTGGTACTGCACGAATTCCAGGTCCTTGAGCGCAACGCCGGCCCGGTATGCCAGCGCCAATCCGTCACCCGTTTTTATCGATCCGTTCGTCGTGAACGGAAAAATTCTTCCTGCTCCTCCGGTGCAGATTATGACCGCCTTCGAAGCGATTGCCTGTACCTTTCCGGAACGCAGTTCGATTGCGATGACGCCCTGACATCTTCCGTTTTCGACAAGTATCCTGGTTGCGAACCATTCGTCATACCTGATAACGTTGCCGAATTTCAGAGAAGTCTGAAAAAGTGAATGGAGCAGATGAAACCCTGTCTTATCGGCTGCATACCAGGTACGCTCGATCTTCATTCCACCGAATGGTCGAACCGCTACTTTTCCGTCTGGCTCACGGCTCCAGGGACAGCCCCAATGTTCCAGCCGGATCAATTCTTTGGGCGCCTGTTTAACAAAGAATTCTACGGAATCCTGATCACACAACCAATCTCCCCCGGAAATGGTGTCAATACAGTGGTCGTCAAGGCTGTCGTTTTTTTTAATTACGGCGGCAGCGCCACCTTCAGCGGCAACTGTGTGACTGCGCATCGGGTATACCTTACTGACCACCGCGACGTTCAAATCGGGATTTTTTTCACCGATCTCAATTGCCGCTCTCAGTCCGGCACCCCCGCCGCCGATAATTACGATATCATGCTGCAGCATAGTTTTCTAATGATTTTTGGGGAAATTTTGAAAAAATCGACTGACAAAGTAAATAGTCACACTTTTATTTCCTGGTTCTCGTATGCGGCGAAACTGCGTGGAAATAATTTTTGTGCATTGTTTCCAATTGCTTCAATCATTGAATCATTGTATCCCGGGTCATGGTGCACTAAAGCAAGACTGCCGACTTTTGCTTTTTTTGCAACTTCCACTGCCATTTCCATGGTACTGTGACCGAAACCCTGCTTATTTGAATCCAGAGATATGTAATTATCTTTTGAATACCCGGCATCATGGATCAGGAGATCTGCATTTTTTGCAAAATGACTTAATCGGGTGTCACCATAAACATACCCCTCGGTATCGGTCGCAATTACAACCGATTTTTTATTGTATTCTATCTTGAATATCAAGACTCCTTCATGGGGATGTGCATAACTTTTCAAACTCGATATTCGAATGTCCTGATCATTTTCTGCCTGTTTCTTCCGGTCGAGTTCACGGTAATTATTTACAATAACCGGTATGCCTTTTTTTTCACTCCAGTAAATTGTCTCAACTTGATTTATCGATCTGAATAACTTCAAAGAATACATGTCATTCATCGAAACAGGGTAATAAGGAGGCATAATAAACTGGTCTACAGCTTCTTCGAACGTATAATGTGCAGTATCAGGACCATAGATGTAAAAGGTGCTTTGAGGCATAAAAATTGGCGTAAAGAACGGAAGCCCCTGAAGATGGTCGACATGAACATGTGAAAAGAGAATAATAGATTCTATGGGAGTCCTTGTTTCTTCGGATTTCCCTGAAGCGGAATAACGCTTTGCCAGATCTTGACCCAGGTTTATGATGCCCGACCCTGCGTCAATAATTATCAAACAGTCGCCTGCCCATATCTCATAACATGTTGTGTTACCGCCATATTTCAAAAAGTCTTTCCCGGAGGCAGAAAAACTTCCCCGAACACCTCTGAAAACAACTCTCAGTTGCGCATTTTTCTTTGAATCGGGAGTCAAAAGCAGGACCCTTGCTTATTGAGCGGCGCTATCAGATACATCTGATAAACTTTCGAGTGTACCGTACCTGCGAATCGAAATAAAATTGGGGATTAGTTACTCACTGTTCTTAAAAACTGAACTGTAGCAGATGCATCAATGAATTACAGAATCATACTCTATTTTTGTAAATATACAAATCTCAAAATTTTTAGTCAAGGGTCTTTTTGTGATATGATTTCACATTGTGAGATACATCACACCAGGCACATTCGGCAGAATCAAGCGCCGTCCTGCAATAATTGCCGGGGAGTTTTCATCATTTTTCTTCATTCGCAATTATTTCGAGAGCCATTTGGGCGGATTTCTGTTCCGCAGATTTTTTGCTTTTGCCCTGGGCTGTACCGTAAATTTTCTCTCCGATCTTCACCGCTACGGTATATGTTTTTTTATGGTCCTGTCCTGTTTCTCGCCTGGTAATAAATTTCGGCATGGGAAGATGACGTTTCTGCACATATTCCAGCAAATCACCCTTGTAATTACTCCCCTCCGACTTGAGGGAATTTTCATAATCTATCAGGATGATTTTCCGGACAAAATTCCATGCCGCTTCATGTCCGCCATCAAGGTAGAGCGCTCCGATAACCGACTCGATCGCATTAGTGAGTATTGAATGTTTATAGCGGCCTCCCGACCGTATTTCACCTTCTCCGAGTTCAAGAAATTTCCCAAGTTGTATACTCTTACCCTTTTTTGCCAGAAATTCTCTGCTGACCAGAACAGACCTCATAACTGTAAGGTCTCCTTCCGGTGAGCCGGTGAATGTTCTGTAAAGAAATTCTCCTACATAAAAATTAACGAGTGCATCCCCGAGAAATTCGAGCCTTTCATTTGATAATGCATTGACCGGAGGCAAACAGGAAGAATGCGACCTGTGACGAAGAGCTTCCCGAAATATTCCTTTATTCTGAATTTTATAATTCAGTTTGATCTCGAGCTCTTGCCAATTGACAGTATCCTGAGATTCCGAAAGGTATTTTTTTGGAAAGAGCACCGGAAAGTGTTTTCTAAATAAAGACAGCATACAGTGATTTAAATGCCAGTGCTTTACATGCATGAAAAGTGCTGAATAAAATAGTTCAACAAGGAGTTACAGAATTAATCGAACTTAATTATATTCACGCGCTATCAACGACGCATTATGTCCGCCAAATCCGAATGTGTTGCTCAATACAGAACGAACAGGTTTATTCCGGCAGACGTTGGGAACATAATCAAGATCACAGTCAGGGTCTTTTGTAGCGTAATTTATCGTCGGAGGGATACAGCCGTGTTTCATCGCAAACAGGGAGGCAATGAACTCTATTGCGCCCGACGCACCAAGCAGATGTCCTGTCATGGATTTTGTTGAACTGATAGGGACTTTGTACGCATAGTCATTAAAAACAGTTTTAATTGCCATTGTCTCATTACGGTCATTATAAGGAGTCGACGTACCGTGGGCATTAATATATTCGATCTCATCCGGACTCATATTTGCGTCTTTCAGCGCTGCCAGCATCGACCTTACCGCTCCTTCTCCCTGCGGTGCAGGCTCGGTCATATGATGTGCATCAGCAGTAAAACCTTTGCCGACAATTTCTCCGTAAATTTTCGCATCACGCTTTACAGCGCTTTCTTCGGATTCCAACACAATGATCCCAGAACCTTCACCAAGCACGAACCCGTCACGATTCAAGTCAAACGGCCGGCTGGCGGCAACCGGATCGTCGTTGTGTGTTGATAATGCTTTCATATTTGCAAACCCGCCGATACTGATCATAGTTACAGCGGCTTCGGATCCACCGGTTATAACCATGTCGGCATCTCCTCTCTGGATGGTTTTAAACGACTCTCCTATAGCATGGGAGGCTGAAGCGCATGCCGAGGTTGTGGCATAATTCGGACCCTTGAAACCATGTACCATTGAAACATAGCCCGGCGCCATATCGACGATCATCATCGGAATATAAAACGGACTCACTCCTCGAGGTCCTTTATCCTTGAGATTAAAGCACTGGATCTCGTGTGTCCTGATACCACCGATACCGGATCCAAGAATTACTCCGATCCTTTCCCGGTCGAGCTTTTCGAGATCCATACACGAATCCCGTACCGCCATATGCGATGCTGCAACGGCTAATTGTGTAAACCTGTCCATCCGGCGCTGCGCTTTTTTATCCATGAAATCAGTCGGATCAAAATTTTTGACCTCTCCGGCAATCTTAACGGTAAAATCGGTCGTGTCGAAACTCGTTATATGACCGAGACCGCTTTTTCCGCTTTTCAGCGCATCCCAGAAATCCTCAAGGGTATTGCCGCATGGCGAAAGTACACCTAATCCTGTAATGAGTACTCTGCGTTCCATGAATTATTATTCCATATTTTTGTCAAGATAAAAAATTGCAGAGCCGACTGTCGTTAATTTTTCAGCTTCTTCGTCGGGAATTTCAATATTAAATTCTTCTTCCAGAGCCATAACAAGCTCAACGGTATCAAGTGAATCTGCGCCAAGATCCTCGATAAATTTTGCTTCTCCCGTTACCTGACTTGCATCCACTCCCAACTGATCCACAATGATTTCTTTGACTTTTTCCGCATGTGACGGCATACTTTTTCCTCCTGAATGTTGCACGTTCTCTGAGAACGCCATTTTCGGTGCACAGGACCTCGCGGTTCACCGACCGTTGAAATCATTGCAACCGCACACCTTTTCTTCCATTAATTTTGAAACACGTTAATATAATAAATTTCAGGTATTTGTACACGATTTTTCTTATTCATTTCGATATGGTACATTATTAGTATCACAACGGCGTTACATTATCAATCCACCGTCGACATGGATCACCTGTCCTGTAATATAGCTGCTTGCGTCTGAGACCAGAAAATGCACGAGGTTTGCTACTTCCTGCGTCGTACCGTAACGTTTCAGGGGAATTTCCGCAAGATATTTTTCCTTTACCTCTTCGGGCAATGCCTCCGTCATGGCGGTTTGAATAAATCCCGGTGCGATGGCATTCACCCGTATATTACGTGAGGAAAATTCTTTTGCCGCGGTTTTTGTGACACCGAGGAGTCCGGCTTTCGAGGCGGAGTAGTTTACCTGGCCTACATTTCCCATGACACCGATCACGGAGGATATGTTCACGATTGCACCGCTTTTCTGCTTCATCATCGGTCGGGCAACTTCTCTTATACAGTTAAACGATCCTTTCAGATTGATATTTAATACCGTATCCCATTGGTCATCGGTCATACGCATAATGTAACCATCGCGCGCTATTCCTGCATTATTGACCAGGATATCGAAGGATCGAAATGCATCGGTAACCTGTTTAACCATACCTTTTACAGCTCCGGAATCGGTAATATCGGCAACCAGGGCTCGTGCACGAACACCGTTTGAACGGATCTCTTCAGCGGTCGTTTCCGCCAATTCCTTATTTACGTCATTAATGACAATATGGGCGCCGGCCTTCGCCAGGGTTACTGCTATTTCTTTTCCGATTCCCTGCGCCGAGCCGGTCACAAGAGCTGTTTTTCCGTCTAAACGGTACAATGATTCCACGTGCCACCTTTTACTATGTTGAAAGAGACTGCAGGAAGAGTATAAATGTACTCCGCACTAATTTTTCTTCGGTTCTCTGACCGGAAATCGTTCCTAATTTTTATGAATTTTCAGGACTGTTTCCTTTATACTTTGCAATTCTTCAACAGTTCCGACACTCATTACTGGTACATCCTTTTGTATACGCTTTACAAGACCCTGTAAAACAGTGCCGGAACCAACTTCGAGAAATGCTTTGATACCGATTTTTGTCATATGTTCAACCGACTCGCTCCAGCGAACAGGATTCATAAGCTGTTTTTCAAGATTCTGTTTTATTTCATCCGGATCCGTAACCGGTAAGGCCGTAACATTAGAAACGACCGGTATATTTGCAGGTTGAAAATCGGTCTCATGAATCCGGTCGATGAGGCCGTTGATTGCATCAGCCATAAGGGGTGAATGGAATGCCCCGCTCACATTGAGCTCTACCGCTCTTCGAATACCGAAGTTTTTTGCCGCCTCAATCGCTTTATGCACTCCTTCAACCGATCCGGATATGACTATCTGACCGGGTGCATTGAAGTTCGCCGGACATACAATACCGGTTTTACTTGCTTCATCGCAGAGAGCTTGAACAGTTTTCTCGTCGCCGCCGATCAGGGCAGCCATCGTTCCGGGTGATTTTTCTCCGGCAGTCTGCATCAATTCGCCCCGGACTTTCACAATATTCAGAATGTCTTCGAAACCGGCTACTCCTGCGGCATACAGCGCGGAGTATTCGCCGAGACTATGTCCTGCCGTCATTACCGGCACAATTCCTTGTTCTTTCAAAAGATCGGTAAGAATTACACTGTGTATAAAAAGTGCGGGCTGTGTTATGACGGTTTGTTTCAGGGAGTTTTCCGGTCCGTTGAAAGAAGTGTCCAGCAGAGGAAAACCGAGAATTTTTTCCGCATGTTCGTAGATCGTCCGGGCTTCGGGAAAAGTTGAGTAGAGGTCATATCCCATTCCTACTTTTTGAGATCCTTGTCCGGGATAAATGAAGGCTAAACGTTGCATAATCGCACTCGAAGTTCACCATACCGTCTAAAACCGGATGAGTACAGACCCCCATGTAAAACCTCCCCCGAAAACTGTCATAAGACACAACGACCCGTCGGGCAGGAGTCCCTCTTTCCGGGCCTCGTCGAGCGCAATCGGGACCGATGCCGCCGAAGTGTTTCCATACCGGTCTAAGTTTACATATACCCGGTCTTTATTTATTCCTGTCCGTTCAATTATCATATCGATTATCCTGACGTTTGCCTGGTGAGGAATGAGAAGAGTAATATCATCAATGGATACCTGTGCTTGTTCAATAGATTTGTACATAGCCTCTTCCATACACCTGACAGCATATTTATACGTTTCGCGGCCCTGCATATTGATAAACGGAAGCATTTTTTTCCCGTCGGCATCATAAAAATCCTTCTGCGCACCTTTACCGGGATTCATGAGCAAGGATGAGAGGCGGCCATCGCTTTTCAAATAACTGGAGAGGATCCCTTTTCCATCATTTGACGGCTGCAACACGGCAGCGCCCGCACCGTCACCGAACAGGACACACGTATTTCGGTCCTGCCAATTTGTAATTCGTGACAGTGTTTCAGCGCCGATAACGAGAGCATTTTTCATGTTATTTGCCGAGAACAAACCGTTGCAGACCGTTAATCCATAGACAAATCCGGAACATGCAGCGGACAGATCGAATGCGGCGGCATTCACGGCGCCGATCTTTTCCTGAACATAACATGCGGTAGCCGGAAACGCGACATCCCCGCTTATTGTACCGAGAATAATAATATCCACATCTTTTGCTTGCACACCCGCATCATCCAGCGCTTTCAATGCTGCTTCAGAACTTAAATCGGACGTCACTACTCCGTCGGATATAATATGCCGGGTACTGATTCCCGTTCTCGCTGTTATCCATTCATCCGAAGTATCGACCAAATGTTCCAGATCATCATTCGTCATTATCCTGTCAGGAACGGCAAATCCTGTTCCGGCAATTCGGGCTACCGGCATGTTTGTCAATTCAACTCCTTATACTGATCGATCTCTTGCTGGATCTTTTCGTGAATATTGCGTTCAAATATTGCCTTGGCAGTTAAAATTGCGGACTTTATCGCTTCCGGCGATGAATGTCCGTGTCCAATTATCGAAACACCGTTTATACCCAGGAGCGGCACGCCGCCATAATTTTCATAATTGTACGATTCTTTGAATTGCACTATGGGGTTTTTCAATATCTGTTTGCCGATTTTACTGAGGAAATTACTTCCGATCTTGTTTTGAATCACGTTTTCAAATGCAGGGCCTAACGTTTCGAATAGTTTCAGTAATATGTTTCCGACAAATCCATCACACACAATGACATCCGCGGAACCGGGCAGCACATCGTTTCCTTCAATGTTCCCTATAAAATTAAGGCCGCTCCGGTGAAACAGTTTATTCGCTTCGATCGTCGCCAGGTCTCCTTTTGAATCTTCCGCACCGATACTGAGAAGTCCGATGCTCGGATCGTCAATATTCTTATAATATTGCACCAGCGTTGCTCCCATAATGCCAAAATGGAAGAGATGATGCGATTTACAGTCGGAGTTTGCGCCTATATCCATTAGAAATGATGTGCCCTTAAAGGTGGGGTAAAAGACGCCGAGACCCGGCCTGTTGATACCTTGAATTTTCCCCGCAGCCAATAGCGATGCTGCCATGAACGCACCGGTATTTCCGGCGCTGAAGACCGCATCGACTTTCGCGCTTTTCAAGAGACGTGCAACTTTGGCAATTGATGAGTGTTTCTTCTCTCGGAGTGCATCAACGGGAATATCGTCCATACTGATTACTTCTGAGGCATGTTCGACGGAAATATTCACTGAAGAAAGATCTGCGTCTACGGTATGAATAGCTTTTTCATCTCCGACAAGTACTATACGGAGTTCATCTTTTGCCTCCAGCGCTGCCAAACATGCTCCCCTTACGGGGGCGTCCGGGGCACAATCGCCACCCATAGCAT
Organism: bacterium; assembly: GCA_965240425.1. Lineage (GTDB taxonomy): Bacteria > SM23-31 > SM23-31 > SM23-31 > SM23-31 > CBDFMG01. The sequence goes on along the minus strand of OZ251221.1, from coordinate 2,531,271 downwards.
CCACAGCTATTGTACAGGCATTTTTCAAAAGCATGTCTCACTACGATTCTTTTGGAAAATATGCTTCCCGGTCGTTATAATAACCGCAATTCGGACAAGCACGGTGGGGCTGCTTCGGCTGATGGCAGTGTGAACACTCCATGAGAACCGGGGCAGTAAGAGTCCAGTGTGTTCTTCGCTTATCACGCCTCGATTTTGAAATTTTACGTTTTGGTAATGCCACCTTGTATCACTCCCTGCAATGTACGTATCTTTTTGATAACTCAAAAGTATGTATAAAATTTCGACCGGCGTCTCTGCAATCTCTGATTGCAGTAACGGCTTAATTGTACAGATTGTTCAGCGCTTCCCAGCGAGTGTCTATTGCCTTACCGGCACATTCGCATTGATTTTCATTTAAATTTTTGCCGCATCCACTGCACAGTCCCTTGCAGGTTTCACTGCAAATATATTTCATAGGCAAATTCAGGAGCAGGTTTTGTCTGATATCTTCCGTTAAATCCGCTGTATCCTGACCTGCCGGCATATAATGGAGATCATCCTGCATTCGTTCCGGGTCCAGCGAAGAATCTTCAGTATAGACCAGCGTGGTCTCTATCGAATAGGGTTTTACAATATCTCTCGAACAACGGTCACAGGTACTTTTCAACCGTGTCTTAACCGATAAAGAGATATAATAATTTTTTCCCTGCACATTGACAACGATAGAATGCTGCAATTCCTCTGAAAAGAGTTCCTTGTCGAACCCGTATGTTTCGACCGGTTCGGTGAGCGAATAGTTGTGCTCACCATCTTTAAGTCCCCGTAATTTCAGCTTCACTGCTCTCCCTCCAGAATTACCCGATCTGATATACAGATCTTTCAAAATAACCGGACATCAGAAGCGACCGCCCGAGAGCAAAACTTCATGAGCGCCTATGAAATTCAAAAAAAGTAATCCGTTTCAATCGCGGCAGTTTGTTGTGAGTCGCTGGCATGGATCAGGTTATTCTGTTTATTCTCTGCCCATTCTCTGCGAATCGTTCCGGGTGCAGCTTCCACCGGATCGGTAGTTCCGATAACTTCTCTCAGTTTTAAGACTGCATTTTCCCGTTCGAGATGCATCACGAAAACAGGTCCGGAAGTCATGAAATCAATTAAATCGGGAAAAAACGCCCTTTCCTTATGGACTGCATAAAATCTTTCAGCTTCATCACGCGATAACTGCTTAATCATACCATCAACAAACGTAAACCCTTCTTCCTCCAGGCGCTGTATTACTTTTCCCATTAGTTTACGCTTCACGCAATCAGGCTTCAATATACCCAATGTTCTATGCTGTGCTTCGTTCATCATTTTTTCTCGCATCATGATCATTCATATCACCAGATACCGCGGTATCAAACTTCCGGTAGAGATTTAGAGTCAGTCGTTCATCCGGGGGACACTATAACCGTTTTATCGCCCATACATTACGAATTATAATAAAACTGTATAATATAGTGAATAAATAATGAATATGGAAGCTATTTTTGGATTGTATAGATATTTGAAGCGGCACTCGGATCACACTAAAAGTTCGGAGCAAATCGAACGCTCAAATCGAAATTCATCAGGATTATTAACCGTGTTGCAGTGTACTAATTTGAAAGTATTTTCTGTACAGTTAAACCGATTTCTGCAGGATTATCTACAACCGTAATGCCTCCTGCAGTGAGTGACGCCTTCTTTTCCGCTGCGGTCCCCTTGCCTCCGGATATGATCGCTCCCGCATGCCCCATTCTTCTGCCAGGAGGGGCTGTTGCACCGGCAATAAAACTTATAACCGGTTTATTGAATTCCATTTTAACATACTCAGCGGCTTCTTCTTCGGCCGTTCCGCCAATTTCACCGATCATGACGACCGCATCGGTATTGGCATCCTCATGAAACAGTTTGAGCAAATCGAGAAAGGTTGAACCGATTACGGGGTCTCCGCCGATACCGATACAGGTGCTCTGCCCCAATCCGAGTTTTGTGAGCTGGTCTACCGCTTCATAGGTGAGGGTGCCGCTTCTTGAAATCACACCGACGTTTCCAGGTATATGGATCTCACCCGGCATTATACCTATCTTCGCCTGTCCCGGTGTAATCACACCCGGACAATTCGGACCAATCAGGCAGGTTGTCGTTCCCTCCAGATACCGTTTTACTGAAATCATGTCGATTGCCGGTATACCTTCCGTGATACATGCAACAACGTCGAAACCCGCTTCCGCCGCTTCGAGCACACTGTCTGCGGCAAACTGAGGGGGAACGAAAATTGCAGATGCGTTGGCGCCTGTAGAATCCACTGCAGCACTTACCGTGTTGAACACAGGAATACCTTCAATCTCCCTTCCCCCTTTTCCCGGAGTGACACCGGCAACGACAGCTGTACCGTATTCCAGCATCAGCTTTGTATGAAAGGAACCTTCACTTCCGGTAATTCCCTGTATTAATACTCTGGTATTCGAATCTATCAGAATACTCATTGCTTATTATCCTTGTTATTCACGTATACGTTACTTTTCATCAAGCGCAGCAACAACCATCTCGGCACATTCCTGGAATTTTTTTGCAACAATAAATTGAAGGTCCGATTCTTCAAGGATTTTTGCGGCGACTTCGGCATTGTTACCCTGAAGGCGAACAACAACAGGCACATTCACCTCTATGTGAGACAGGGCTTCTTTAATACCGTTGGCAACTCGGTCGCAGCGGACTATCCCTCCGAAAATATTGACGAGGACCGCTTTGACATTCGGGTCCGACAAGAGAATAATAAATCCGTTCTTAACCGTATCCACATTTGCAACACCGCCAACATCGAGAAAGTTTGCCGGAGCCGCTCCTGCAAGTTTTATAATATCCATCGTAGCCATCGCAAGTCCTGCCCCATTCACCATACAACCGACAGTGCCGTCAAGTTTAATATAATTCAGACCGAATTTACTTGCTTCAACTTCCAGGAGGTCTTCCTCATCTTTGTCTCTGAGTTTTACGATCTCCGGATGGCGATACAGTGAATTGTCATCTATGTTGATCTTGGCATCGAGGGCGAGAATGTCTCCCCTGCCGGTGATAATGAGGGGATTAATCTCCGCGGGTGAGGCATCCGATTCTGTACATGCCCTGTAGAGATTCTGCATGAAGCCGATCCCTTTTTTCAGGGTATCACCGGTCAATCCGAGACCAAACGCAAGTCTGCGCGTTTGAAACTGTGTAAAACCTACCGCAGGGTCGATGAATTCCTTGAGAATCTTTTCCGGATTTTCGGCTGCGACTTTCTCGATCTCCACACCCCCTTCGGTGCTTGCCATGAAAACAAGTCTTGAACGTGACCGGTCGAGAACGACACCGAGATACAGTTCGCGCTCAATATCAATACCCTCTTCAACAAGAAGACGCCGCACGATCCGGCCTTCAGGACCGGTCTGATGGGTCACGAGATTCATTCCCAACATTTCCGATGCTATCCGTTTCGCCTCATCCGGACTGCCGGCAATTTTAACACCACCGCCTTTACCCCGTCCGCCTGCATGGATCTGGGCTTTTACAACAATTTTCTGAGTGCCGAGTTCGGTTGCAACAGCGAATGCTTCCTCCGCAGAGAACGCGACGCTGCCCTTAGGCACGGCAACATCGAATTTTCTCAGAATCTCTTTACTTTGATATTCATGTATATTCATTGAGCGGTCCGTTATTCAAATCATTCGTATATTATAATTTTGATTGAAATACTACCTGTTTTCATCTGGAAATCATTGGAGAGATGATTGAGCGGAAAGCACTGCGCTTTAAACAGTGCCTGCAGCGGATACTACGATACAGCCACTTTCTGCAGGGGCTGTGCGATTTAATAAGAATTTTCAATCATGCGGTTTTAAACCGTGTGTTAAATATATCCATATTTACGATTTAAGTCAACACGATTTTACCGTTTTCAAACTGTTTATAATCCTGTTGATTCCAATTTTTTTAATGTTTGCTTTTTTCGTGCCGGAAGATGTACGCCGTTCAGACATTACTCTCATCTGAAATGAACTCACCGAAAACAACACGGAGAGAAAAGATTGCTCTCGTCAGACAGCTCGGGTTTTTTGACTCTACGATGATATTTGTCGGTATCGTTATCGGATCCGGCATTTTTATTACCACCGGTATCATGGCTGAATCGCTCCCGTCTGTTCCGCTGCTGCTGATCGCATGAGGCGTCGGCGGGCTTCTGACATACGCGGGTGCGCTCATCTATGCGGAACTTGGCGCGGCGATTCCCGAAGCAGGCGGACAGTATGCCTATCTTCGCGAGGCATACGGCACACTTTCCGCATTTCTTTACGGATGGATCTTATTTCTTGTCTATATCACCGGATCTATAGCGGCGCTCGGCATTGCATTTTCGGAATATCTCGGATATTTCTACCCGAAACTCGGAACCGAACATTTCATCTTCTCGTCTTCATTCCACTTATTCGGTTCGGCTTTCGATTATTCTATTTCTGCCGGCCAGCTCGTTGCAATTATGCTGATTATAGTGCTTTCGGCCGTGAACTATTTCGGGGTCCTTTTTGGTAAGATCATACAGAATTTCTTTACACTCATTAAGATCGGTACGGTCGTCGTATTCATTAGTATCGGTTTTTCGGCGGGACAGAGCGACCGGATAGATCTCTCAATAAATCCCGGTCAATTCAGCTTCGGTCAAATTGTCGCCGGTTTCGGAACGGCGCTCATCGCCGTATCATGGGCCTTTGACGGGTGGAACAATTTGAATTTCGTTGCCGGAGAGGTGCAAGACCCGCAGCGTACTCTGCCCCGGTCACTTTTTGGGGGCACTATTATAATAACGTTTATTTATCTCCTGGTCAATTACGTTGATTTCATGGCATTACCGGTAGAGGAGATGGCAGGTGTTGTCAGGATCGCAGAACGTGCAAGTTCTTCCTTGTTCGGGACCGTTACAACCGGAGTGATTTCCGCTGCTATAGTGGTTTTGGTATTCGGTGCATTGAACGGTACAATATTAGTCGGACCGCGCGTGTATTACGCCATGGCGAATGACGGCCTGTTTTTCAAAAAAGTCGCAGAGGTGCATCCGAAGTACAAAACACCGGGTTTTGCCATTATCATCCAGGCGGTCTGGTCATGCTTTCTCGCGCTTACCGGAACATTCGAACAACTTTTCACCTATGTGGTCTTCACTGCTATTATATTCTGGATAGCGGCTGCCGCATCCGTTTTTACCCTCAGGAAAAAATGCCCGGACTTCACCGGCCGTATAAAATGTGGGGATATCCGGTGGTGCCCCTTATTTGCATAATCGCATCGGCCGGCATTCTCATTAACACGGTACTTGAAAGTCCGTTCGAATCCCTTTCCGGGATCGGACTGACAGTGATCGGTCTTCCCGTCTATTATTACTGGAAAAATAAGAATAAATGATAAGTGGAAATTAATTCTTCAAGCCTGGGGATTAACGTCTGGCTTTTTTAAGGATATCTGCGGTCTTATACAGACCGGTAATACGGATCCCGAAACGTTCGTCAATGACAACGACCTCACCCTCGGCAAATTTTTTATCATTTACCAGGAGATCGACCGTTGCGCCCGCAAGTTTGTCGAACTCGATGAGTGATCCTTTTTCAAGAGAAACGATATCCTGAATCTGCATTCTTGTACGTCCAAGTTCGATCGATACCGGCAGGAACACATCGTCAAGAAAATCGAGGTGTTGACTTTCTTGAGACTCTTTATTTTCAACATCTCCAATGTTCTGGAATTCTACGGCTGAAACATTTGTCGTCATTGAAAATTCCTCGTATTCTAGAGATATTCTACTGTAAGATTTTACGTATTATATCGAAAAAATGCAATAATAATTCTTCAATATTACCTGTAGTATTAAGTCGGCAGAATATCTTCTAAACTGAAATTTTGCACTACTCTCTCCGACAGAAAAAAGGGAATGGTTTTACGGTATTTATGCCCTGGAGGTCATTACTGTCATTAAGTTCGCCGGCTCAAACCAATCTCGGTTTTCATAATTTTTATTGTATTTTCACTGAAAAGCAGTTATTTTTGTGGGCAATATAGTTGACACTGCATCGTTATTCTTATTGAGATAAAGGTTTCAATGACATTGCTTTGGGTAGTTGTTATTTACCTGTTTATTCTTATATCTATCGGTATTTACCGTTCGAGAGTCGTATCAGACCAGACAGATTTCATGGTCGCCGGACGGAGCGTTCCGACCTGGATGCTCGTTCTCACGCTTGTCAGTACCTGGATCGGCGCCGGAAGCCTTATCGGAGGAGCCGGATTGGCTTACCGGCAGGGCATATCGATGCTCTGGTTCTCATTTGGCGCCTGGATCGGTATTCTCGTCGTTTATTTCCTTGCCGGAAGAGTGCGCCGGATTGCCGAATTCACACTGCCGGATATTCTCGAGAAACGATATAACGCATGGGCACGCATCCTTGGATCTATCTGTATTATCATTGCGTTCACCACGATCGTCGGTTATCAATTCAGGGGCGGCGGCATGGTGATAAACATCGTAACGGGGCTGCCGACGGAATACGGCGTACTAATCGCCGCCGTCAGCATTATCCTTTATACCGCGATCGGCGGCATGATCTCAATCGTGACCCTCGATGTCTTTAACGGTATCGTCATTATTATCGCACTGTTTATTGCTCTTCCGACACTTTTCTTCGGTGTCGGCGGCATGGAAACACTGAAGCTGAACCTGAGCCCCGACCATTTTACTCTATTCGGGACCGAAAATATCTGGTGGGCCGTAGGAGTTTCATTTCCGACATTATTCCTGCTTCTCGGTGAATCTACAATGTATCAAAAGTTTTTCTCGGCAAAGGACGAAAACACTGCCCGCAGGTCTGTTGTCGGCATGTTCTTCGGAATTGTCATTATTGAAACGGTGCTCTGTTTTGTATCGGTAATCGGGGCGAGCCATTTCAAGAATCTTGAAGATACGGAACGGATCATACTGCATATAGCCCGGTACGGGGGTGAGGTCGGCCTGCCCTCCTGGGGCGGGGCAATGCTTTTATGTGCGGGAATAGCGATAATTCTTTCGACGGCGAACTCTTTTCTCCTGACCGCCAGCACGAACATAACGCGGGACATTTACCAGCGGTTTATCAACCCGAATGCAAGCCAGTCAAAGATTTTAATGGTCCAGCGGTTGTGGATTATTATACTTGGCGTTATTGCGTACCTGCTTTTAACGCAATTCAAAACCGTTCTCGAAATGGCGCTGACCGCATATACGATGATCGGTGCAGGCATTACTCCTGTTCTGCTTGCGGCGTTCTTCTGGAAGCGGATAACACCGGCTGGCGGCGTTGCCGCAATGGCCGGCGGTATGCTCGGAACTATTGTACCTAAATTTTTTTTCGGTCTTGAAAGTGAAATGATCATTTTTCCTGCGCTGGGGCTTGCATTCGTACTGATGATCGTCGTAAGTTATCTTACAGAACCGTCATCTCAGGAAAAAATCGCCCCATTTATGAATACGACAGAAGGAAACAAGCATGGATATTCAGCAGATACAGAGAACTCTCGGTGAATTGAAACTCGACGGGTGGCTGCTCTACGATTTTAAGGGAATAAATACCATTGCAAACACTTTACTGAAATTGCCCAATGGTCTTCATGCAACGCGCAGATACTGCTATTTCATACCTGTCAGCGGCGATCCGAAGAAACTCGTTCACCGGATCGAATCTCAGAACCTGGATGCCTATCCGGGAGGCAAGAACGTTTATCTCAGCTGGCAGTCCTATAAAGAGGGGCTTGAGACAATTCTCAGTGGTTTTCATAAAATCGCCATGGAATATTCTCCCGAAAACGCTATACCATACATTTCGAGGGTAGATGCGGGAACGGTTGAGCTTGTAAGATCGCTCGGGAAGGAAATCTATTCTTCAGCCGATCTTATTCAGGAAATAGAAATCCGCCTTACGGATGACCAGATCGATTGTCATATCGTTGCGGCAAAACAGATCAGGCAGTTCATATATAATGCGTTCGACGAGATACATTCACGAATAAAAAAATTCGGTGAAATAAAAGAACATGCCGTGCAGCAGTTTCTTATGCGTCGCTGTGGTGAGCATAATCTTGTCACAGACCATCCGCCAATAGTCGCCGTCAACGCAAACACCGGCGATCCGCATTATTCTCCCCATGAAAATAAGAGCACAGTCATTGGATCCGAGAGCCTGGTCCTTATCGATCTCTGGGCAAAATTGCCCAAAATGGGTGCGATCTATGCAGATATAACCTGGATGGGATACACCGGCAAAAGTGTTCCCGACGAATATAAGCATACTTTTTCTATCGTGACAAAGGCGCGAGACAGAGCTTTTTCCTTTATAAAAGAAAAATTCTCATCGGGAAAACCCATCAAAGGCTGGGAAGTCGATGATGTAACGCGGAATGTAATCGAAGAAGCCGGGTACGGGGAAAATTTTATCCACAGAACAGGTCATTCGATCGGTGAAGAGGTTCACAGCAACGGTACGAACCTCGACAACCTTGAAACTCATGACTCAAGGTCAATAATTCCCCGGACATGTTTTTCGATCGAGCCGGGGATCTATACGGAATCTTTCGGGGTCCGAACCGAGATCAATGTTATCGTCTCACAGACGAATGAAGCGCTGTGTACCGGAGGCGAGCCTCAGAATGAAATAATTTCGATATAATGGGGTTTTCCTTGCTGAATCAACGTTTTTCAATAGTGATCTGCCCGGTACAATTTAATTGATTTATACGGAAAAGTTTCTATACAGCGCTTTCACTCACAGCCCTATCGCAGGTGGGCACTTAAGCAAAGTTTCCCATAATGGAAGAAAACAACAATCACAATACCGTTGCAATCCCCTTTGAATTTACCGGAAAGGCCGGGGATTATTTCAGAATATGGATCGTCAATATCGTATTGACAATTCTGACACTCGGTTTTTATTCCGCATGGGCAAAAGTCAGAAAAAAGCGGTATTTCTACGGGAACACAATACTTCTGGGCGACCATTTCGAATATCTTGCAGAACCTGTTGCCATTTTGAAGGGAAGACTTCTTGTTCTCGGGATATTTCTCATGTTCACATTCGGAATCTCGTTCTTTCCTCCGTTATTGTTCTTTGTATTGCCTCTGTCAATTCTCCTTTTTCCATGGATTGTCATGAAAGCATTCGCTTTTAAGACGCGGTATTCCTCGTATCGAAATATCCGTTTCAACTTTGGCGGTACTTACGGTCAGGCGTTCGGTATATTTTTTGGTCTCGGCATACTTTCATACATTTTTTCGCTTGGTCTTGCGTATCCTTATTTTGTGTTCCGCAGGAATGAATTCATTTTTGACAGCAGCCGTTACGGAACGTCGAGATTCACGCTCAATGCACCGGCAAAGAAATTTTATGGGATTTACATCAAAGCCGCATTATTTGGATTTTTATTCGGCATCATAGCGCTTACTTTGCTCTTTCCATTCATGACGATTTTTTCCGGCGATCAAACCGCCGAAGAATTCGAAACGGCTTCGTCGCCGGTTGCACGTTATTTCAATACGCTTTATTCCGGCATTGTTTCCCTGCTCATTTTCGTGTATATAAGAATTTCTACTATCAATCTCGTTTGGTCAAATATTACAATCGCGAGAAGTCGTTTCAGAAGCACATTGGAACTGAAACGGATGTTTTGGATATATGTTTCAAATATTCTTGCAATACTATTTTCTTTCGGACTTCTTGCTCCCTGGGCAGGCATCCGGATGGCACGTTACCGGCTCAGAAACATTGCCTTGATCGCAATTGACGATTTGGACACATTTGTCGCCGGAGAGCTGAAAAGAGTCGGCAGCGCAGGCGAGGAGATCATTGAATTTTTTGATTTTGACATCGGAATATGATGCAGGTAAAGGCTTTCTACTACGATGGTACGATCTCTCGTAAAAAAGAGGTGAACATCTATCTCGGGACACCGGGACACATTAGGATATCCGGACTCGATTCCGATTCCGAGTATTCACTTTCAGAAATACGGATCTCGCAGCGAGTGGGCAGCATTCCCCGTTCCATTTATCTGCCGGATGGCGCGAAGTGTGAAACGGATGACAACGATACGGTCGACGAATTTCTGCGTCGATCGGGACAGAGTACCTGGGATTTACTCCTCAATAATCTCGAATCCAATCTAAAATACGTGATCACCGCTCTGATCGTGGCAATAACCGGTCTCTGGGGTATTATAGAAATCGGCATACCCGCTGCTGCAAGACAGGCGGCCTTTTCTCTTCCGCCATCAGTGAATATCACGATCGGCGATGAAAGCCTGAAAATTATGGACCGGGTATTTATGTCCCTGTCTCTTCTGGAAAGTGCGCGGCAAGAAGAGGTGAACTCGGTATTTGAAAATCTTTCAGAAGAATTGTCTTCCGATTTTGATCTTCAACTGGTTTTCCGTAAAAGCGATCAATTCGGCGCAAATGCCTTCGCATTACCGTCAGGAACGGTTATTATCACTGATGACCTTGTCGACATTTCGGAACACGGCAATGAATTACTTTCGATATTCGTCCACGAGATCGGTCATATTGTCAACCGCCATACACTGAGGCAAGTTTTACAGAATTCGGTCATTACGTTAATGATTGCCTCCGTCACCGGCGACATAACTTCTATTTCTGCCGTTGCAGCTGCTTTACCGGTCGTGCTGGTTGAATCAAAATACTCGAGGGAATTTGAATCGGAAGCGGACCTTTTTGCTCTGGAATACCTCCGTTCGCACGATATTCCGGGAAGCCATTTTGCAGACATTTTGACACGTATGGAACAAAAATCAGATTCCGGCGGAGCCATTCCCGATTACCTTTCCACTCATCCTGCAACCTCCGACAGACTCAAACTATTCCGGGATGAACGGTAACAGCCGGCACACGACATTACAAAGAGAATATCGTTTCACCTCATAAGAAAAAGGCGCCTGACCGGTCTGTTACTGCCCGGCAAGCTCGCGCTGAAGATCTTCAAAAAGATTTTTTTCGATGATCCCGTTGGACAGCTGGTCGCGCCATGCATAGTATGACAGGAGAGAGCGGGAGTATTTGCCCACATTGACCTCGACCAGAACGGTTGTCTCATTTTCATTCGCTTTTTTTACCGCAATGACCATATCATATTTCGCTTTTTCAATTATCCGTTCTCCCGGCTCGGGAAAAAGCGTTTCATTACCGAGTTTTGATTTCGGATCAAGAGGAATAAAATCGGCAATTATTGTTCCGAGGCTTTTGTCAAGGGTTTCGATAGCGATATCCTGATACTCGAGAACCTGAACCAACGAAGTCCACACGGTTTCAAATGGGTAGTGGAAACTCCGTATCTTCTGGTCCGGCATGACCGGTACAAATCCTCTCGGCTGTTCACCATCGCAATAGACCCCAAAGGCAAAGAATAATAAGACTGTAAACAGAAGTTTTACGTTGCCGGCACATTTGAATGTGCAATTCATATTGTCATTCCGCCTGGTATTTCTGTAGAAGTATACAACAAAGAAACCCGGATTAGCAACACGCAATCCGGGTTTCACGATTAAAACTTTAAAAGAGCTCAATAGATCGAACTTTATGACCCTATTCAACAGATTGGGCCGTCGCTTTATCCTTGTCGACCGTATCTGGCTTTTGCCCATCACTCTTGACAAATTCCGTCATCCAGTCCGTGCTGACCGATTTCGGCCTGATCAGCGGCGCTCCGATAAGACGGTTTATGATCAGCTGTGCGAGCATACCCATAACGCGTGATACACTGAACAGAACGGTAAAATAAGAATATTCTTTCAGACCGAAATGGTACAACAACGTACCCGAAGCAGCATCGACATTCGGCCAGATACTTTGCGCTTTTCCGTGTTTCTTTAACACTTCGGGAATCGTTGAGAACATCAGCTCCACGGTTTTAAAAACCGGGTCATCAGGACAGACGCGTTTTCCAAAATCGAAAAATGCCGTAAAACGGGGATCGGTAACACGGAGAACCGCATGTCCGTATCCCGGGATAACCTGTCCGGAATTAAGCGTTTCCCAGGCGAATTTTTCCAGCTGTTCTTTCGTAGGTGTCCCGCCGTAATGTTCATTGATGCTCAATACAAATTTCAAACACTCCTGATTCGCCAGACCGTGCAGAGGACCGGCAAGTCCGTTCAGACCGGCGGACACCGCATAAAACCCATCCGAGAGGGCTGATCCGACCGTTTGGCATGAAAAAGCGCTTACATTTCCACCTTCATGGTCGCTGTGCAGCACGAGATACAACCTGATTAAATTTGAAAATTCACCAGTCGGGTCTTCTATGCCGAGCATGTGAGCGAAATTTCCACCCCAATCGAGTTCCTTTTCATACGGGACGATATCCCCTTTATTAAAATGAATACGGTACACTGCAGCCGCTATTCCCGGAAGTACAGCAAGAAGATTGATGGAATCTTCGAGCATCGGCTTCCAGTAATCCTTCTTGTTCATGCCTTGAGCATACATTTTCCGAAAGGTCGATTCACGTTCCATTGTCAGGATCGCCGTGTTCAACATCGCCATCGGGTGGGAATCTTTCGGCATTGCACGTAAAACATCGATAACGTATCCCGGAATTTCAGCATGACCGGACAGCTCGTTGAACAATGCGCTCAATGCCCGCTTGTCAGGAAGCTCACCGGTACACAACAGATAAAATATCTCCTGAGGATATTTATCAGTCAATTCGGACACAGGAATTCCCCGGATGATAAGACCGCGGTCCGGATCGACGACCGAAGTATCGCAAATGAGGCATTTAATTCCCCGCATCCCCCCGTATGCCTGACTTACGGTCACCTCGGAAATAACCGTATCGCCATATTCAGCAAGGATCTTTTTTCTTTGCTCACGCAAAGCATTGACTTGAGATAAAAGCTTGTCTTGTAGCGTAACCATCGGTTTTCTCCTTTAAGATAGAACGTGTGATGAAATAATTATTCTGAATCAAAAATTTTGACGGGTCTCTTTATTGTGATACGAAAATCGAAAAAAATAAGTTCTGATTAGTCCGAAAAAATGTTACAAATTGTAAACAAGTTCGTTAATTTAACCGTGGAATCGCACGCTGGTAACTGCAACCGGCAATTCGGCAGAGGTTATTATACTCAGCAGATTTAGATATGACAGTCGCAATAAAGCGCCGGCATCTTTATTAGAAAAAATGGGTGACCGTTATTTAAAAATTGCTGCGGTTTCAATCCTTGACAAAATAGTTGTATGGAATATACGAATATTCTTAAAAAAAATACAGGATTAATTCAACACGTATTAATATTTTAAGGTATTTGACGCGATTATCCGTAATTTTTTGTCTGTACACATCAACATAGATAGTACAATTCACTTGAATGTTTTCGTCGAATTATTATTATTGTACACGTGTTTCTTGTAACTATACCGTAAATAAAATACTGTTCCGTCCAAAAACATACAGCTTGGTTTCTATTGTCACCCTGAACGTACACGACGCAGGTAAATTGGCGCACCGGCGGAACTCTCGTCCGCCGTCGTGCATTGTATACATGTATATGTTTTGAGCATAGAGAGCTTTCCGCATATTATTACGAACGTATCAACTATGAATGCATCCGGATATTACAACACCTTTACCGACCGGTTGACACGTCTGAGACAACGTGAACTTGCCGTCTGGACCAGCATACATATTTTTAAATTCATCCTCCTGTCCGGCCCCGTTATATTCGCAGGAATACTGATTGAAAACTTTTTGTGGCTTCCGGGGCGATACCGAATTCCGGTGAGTCTTCTCATAGCGTTCGCCGTCGTTACTGCGGGAGGTTTTTCGGCGTTTCATATTTTCCGGGCGTATACGGGAAGGAACAAAAGATTTACTATCGAGAATCTCTCCAGAAACGTAGGTGCGGCCTTTCCCAAGATCCGGGACAAACTGGTGAACGGCATTCAACTATATGCCGAACTTTCAGCCGGTTCGCCGTATTCCTCTCCCGCTCTTATCAACGATTCCATGAATCGAATTGGCAATGCATTCAATTCATACAATTTCAATAAGAGCATCGATTACAAGCCGGTCCGCAGGCTCGGTAAAATGTCGGCGCTTTTTTTGACTGCGGTTTTCGGCATAAGCGTTCTCACATCGGGATCGCTGTATACGTCCGCGTACCGGCTTGCTCATCCTGCAAAAGAATTTCCAATACCGGCATCGTTCACTTTTACTGTTTCCCCCGGCTCGGTAGAGCTTATACGCGGCGAGCCGCTCAGGATCGTAGTAAATGTCGATGGTGAAATTCCCGGCAGTATCAAGCTCTATACCCAACAAAATGGAAAAGCAAATTTAGATTCACGTGACCTTGAAAATAGCGAAAACGGAAGTTTTACCTTTGATCTTGCGGGTGTCAATGAGCCTTTTGATTATTACGTTCAGGGGAGGGACAATGATGTATCGTTTCTCGGGCGCACTATCGAATCAGACATTTTCAGCGTTACAGTCATTCACCGACCAATGGTCCGGATGCTGAATGTTCTTCTTGACCATCCCGCTTATTCCGGCATCGGAAGTAATTTTCTTGAAGAAAACATTGGGGATATCTCTGCAGTGAAGGGAACCCGTGCACGGATCGAGCTGTCGCTCAACAAGCCTGTCGCCGAAGCTCTGCTTCAGTTCAACGACGGGACTACTATCCCGTTCTCTGTCAATGATATGAAGGCTGTCGCTTCTTTCAGCATTGACAGGTCGGTCCGTTACACCTTTGCTCTCAAGGATAACAAGGGTATTACCAACAGCGATCCGATCGAGTACAAAGTAACCGCCCTCGACGACGCCTATCCGCTGTTACGGCTTACCAGTCCGGGAGAGGATACAGACCTTACTGAGGACAGGCAGGTAGTGGTCGAATTGAAGATGAGTGACGATTTTGGAATCTCAGGATTGAGACTCGGATTTAAGCTCGGCAAACCGGGTGATGAATCCGTAGCCTCATTGCAGACAGATATTCATAGTCCTGTTTCAGGCGCTGATTCATATACCTATACGGAGTTACCGTTCGAATCACGGAGCGGAGCGGTACAGGACGTTCACTTTCTGTGGGACATGAAAAAGCTGCAGCTGTTTCCCGAAGACGAGGTGGTCTATTTTGCTGAAGTTTTCGATAACGACGCTGTTTCGGGACCAAAGCGAACACGCACCATGCAGTTCCGACTGAGACTGCCGTCGCTGCAGGAATTGTTCACTCAAGCCACAGAAATACAAGATGAACAGGAAGACAAACTGACAGGACTTGTTGAAGAGAGTAAGGAACTGCAGCAGGAATTGACGGAGCTTGCCCCACGAATTTCTGAAATCGGGAGACGTAGATTGGGAACAACAGAAAAAGACCGGGGACGCTATCCGAAAACAGGAAGAAATTCAAAATGCTGTTGAAGAAATAAAGAAGAAAATTGAAGACCTCACTCAAAAATTCGAGGAAAACGACCTTCTATCTGCTCAGACGCTGGACAAATACAAGGAGCTTCAGGAGCTTATGAGCGAACTGATTCACCCCGGAATTACGGAATATGCTGCAAAAATTGAGAGAATCTATGCAGCAAACGGGAGATAAAGAGCAAAAACAGGAGGTTTTGAATAATTTCAGGGCAGCGCAGGAAAAATATCTTGAACGTATGGACCGTACTTTAAAATTGCTGCAAAAATTGCAGACGGAACAAATGATGGATGAGATAGTTGCGAGAATCGAGAATATTGCCAAGACGCAGGAAGCAATCAACAATGAGCTCAAATCGTCTGAAAACCTCAGCGGTCAAAACGCCGGCCGGGAGGAGGAAAGGGATATTCTCGCCAAACAGGAAAGCGACCTTTCACGGGAAACCGATAATCTGCAGAATGCTCTCGAGAAACTGCTTGAAAAAGCTTTTGAACAGCCCGATATTCCGTCAGACGATTTGGGCCGAACCGTGGAATCGATGGAGCAACAGGACATTTCAAACAGAATGGACCGGATGAGCGGCGAAATCCGCGAAGGTAAACTCCAGTCTTCGCAGCAATCGGGGAAAGAACTTGCTCAAGACCTGAGAACTTTAGAAAAATTCCTTCAGGATATGCAGCAGCAAATGGCCGAAGGCATGAAAGAAGAAATTGTCCGTGATATGCGTAAATCGGCTTCAAACCTGTTACAGCTTTCAAAGAACCAGGAGGCGCTGAAATCGGAGAGCGGTTCTCTGACAAGCAACAGTGATAATTACCGCGATATTGCCGGCGGGCAATCCGAACTATTGTCCGGCCTGACCAGAACAGTGAGAGACCTCGTAAAATTATCCGAAAAGACATTCTTTATCCCGCCCGAACTGGGCAGAAGCATAACCCAGTCATTACGTTCTATGCAGGAATCGATCTCCAAGCTCGAAGCCCGTGATAAAAACGGGGCTATCTCAAATCAGGACCAATCACTCCAGGCGCTTAATGAGTCAATCAACACATTACGAACGACGATAGGCCAGGCGAAGAATTCTCAAACCGGGATCGGATTTAGTGAATTTCTGGAAAAAATGGAGCAGCTTTCAGGCGCTCAGAGTGGGATAAACGAGCAAACGCTCCCTTTTTCACATGGTCAGGGATTAACGGATGAAGAAATGGGCGCTGTGCTGCGACTGAAGCGTGACCAGGATATCCTGCAAAAAAGTCTGGAAGAATTGCAGCAGGAAGTGCAAGGACAGGGCAATCTGCAGGAACAGCTCAGACAAATGAATTCCGAAATGCAAGAAATAGTACGAGATATGGATGACATGAATATTACAGACAGGACGGTACGATTGCAGCAGAGGATCCTTTCAAGAATGCTTGACACACAGCGTTCGGTCCATAGAAGAGATTTCAGCAAGAAAAGACTGGCGGAAACGGCCAAATTTTACGAAAATACCGACCCCGGCATACTTCCCGAAAATCTGGGCGAAGGAATACGACCTTTGGAAGAAAATCTTATGCAAGCATTGCGTGAAGGTTTCAGCAGGGATTTCGAGGAGTTGATCAGAAAATATTTTGATAGTTTGAACAGGAAGTAGGTATCAACTGAAAAACAGGATGCTATTTTTTAGAAGTTATTTGCGTAATACCGGTCTCGTCGAGAAGACGGTTGAGGTTGTCGATGTAGGTACTAAATTCTTTTTGTCGGATTCTCTGAAGATTCTTTTCAATCTGTTTCAATTTTTCCGCAAGGAGAATGAGGTCCTCTCTCCTATTCTGATTCTCACCGGACTTGATTACGTTCCTGGAATTCAAAATCTTGAGATGCCGGGAAAGAGATTTTATATTTTTTTGCAAAACACGACGCATGATAAAATAGGATACCAAACTGCCGAGCAGCAGTCCTATGCCGAATAGTAACAGTAGCATTTGCACGCTGAAAACATCCATTACAACAATACCTCTTTATAGTATGTAACAACCTGGAACCAGGAGTAGTTTCAGAATTTATCCAGAGTTGTAATATAATTGATAATTCCTGTCAACGCAATTGCTAAATTAACATATTTCATATTACATCGAACACAAAATTCTTGAGTTACGTACATGGTATCAACGTTCAGCGGTAAGACCAATAGTATATCATCGTCCGAAACATTTCGGAGATTTAGTTTTGCTTTCAGAAATCGGCTTCCTATTTTTTTATCCATTCTTTTATTCCTTGCCATTCCCGTGTCAACATCAGGGCAGACCGATGACGCTTTGAACCGTAAGTTCATGTTCGGACAACAGCTTGAAAAGCAGGGATACCTCGAGGAGGCGCTTTCCGTTTACAAGCAGATATATTCGTCGCAACTTACCAATCAAACCTACTTTTTCAAGGTACGGTCTCTATTGGAAAAATTAAAAAAGTACGATGAATGGCTGCAATATCTGGAGTACGGACTCAGACAGGACAGTAACAATATTACTCTTATCGGTGAACAGGCGCGCGCTCATTTTCTTTCAGGATTGGAGGATGAAGCAAAACAAGACTGGATGTCAATCATTGCACTGGATCCGACCAAAGAAACCAATTACCGGCTTGTTTCACAACTTCAGCAGCAGCTCAGATTGTACGGCGAAGCTGTTGCAACGCTGCAACTGGGCAGAAAGCGGCTGGGCAATCCTAAAGCCTTTGCCAGCGATCTTGCGGGCATTTACTTTTACCGGCAGGAATACAAGAATGCCGCTCAGGAATATATTACAATGGTCACGATAAATCCCGGTTATTTAAAAATAGCGGAACAACGTATCAACGGATTTCCAACCGACAGCGCAGTAGTGGAAGACGTTACGGGGGAGCTTGAATCTGTTGTCTCAGATTCGCTATACGGCCCTCTTTTTAGAAAATTATTATCAAGCTTTTATATCAAAAACAGAGAATTCCAAAAAGCGTTCGACAGCTACATAACGCTCGACTCCCTGCTTTCTTCGGAAGGCGAGCAGATTGTACTGTTTGCCGATCAGGCATTAGCCGCCGGGTCATACTCTATTTCCGAAAAAGCATACACATACATTCTCGAGCGAATCCCGAAAAGCGAAAACCCGGGACGGGCGCAAATCGGAATTGCGCGTTCTGTAGAACAACGCGCTCTTCGGAACCGGGGGGCACAGGATTATCTTTTCAACAGCGAAAAAGATAAAAAGGGACTGCAACAGGCCCTTGACGAATACCAGACCGTTACGGAGACTTTTCCGGGGACACACTATGTCCTTGAAGCCTATTACCGGATGGGAGACATCAATTATCACCACGTTTTCGATATTGACAGAGCTATAGCCGCATACGAATCTGCCCGGGCTCTTTCACCGCAATCGGAAACTGCGCTGAAAGCGACCATTACTATCGGAGATTGTTATATTGCCAGCGGGGACACTGCACAGGCTGCCCGTTTCTATACCATGCTGAACACTGCGGGAGAGAACCATACCGAGCTTAAGCTCCTGGCCGAGTTCAAACTTATTCTAATCATGTATTATAAAGGCGACATCGAAACCGTTCAGCACGGTCTTGAAGACCTGTTCAGCCGCACACCCCGAAACAGTGATCTCAGTAACGACATTCTCGATCTCATCTTATTTATCGAAGAAAATCTTGAGCAGGACACCCAGGCATTCCGGCGGTATATCCGGTCTGAATTTCTTATGCAACAGAGAAAATTGTCCGAAGCGGAGTACCTCCTTCGTGAAAACACCGGCGCATCTCAACCGGCGGCGGTCGCAGACGACACCTGGTATAAGATTGCCGAAATTCAGGAAACAATGGGACACTACGAGAGGTCCGTTGCAACACTTCGGGAGCTGGTCGAAAATTTTCCCGAAAGCTCTTTACTCGAGAAGACTTCGATCAGGATAGCGCAGCTCTTTGATGAAAAATTGGACGACCCTCACAGCGCTCTTTCGGAATATGAAAGGTTCCTTCTGATACATTCAAATTCGATATATCTTGATATGGTACGTGAACGTATCCGGGAGCTGAGAGAACAGTAATATTCGATACTTTACTTTGACACAAATCATGATAAAACGGTATAAAAAACCGGCGATTTTTTTATTCTTTATACTGAGTCTTGCCGGCGGCGGACAATCGTTTGCCCAATATATCCTGATACCCATGGACTTCGCTCAAACCGATCATTTAAAAGCCTATGGCGCCGCCTTCTGGGTGATCGAGAAGGGCGTGAACGTCGACTGGCTGCTCAATTACCGGGGAGGATCTTTTCTGGCAAAACATTTCGAACAGCTCGAACGGGAACTGCGGGTCAGGGGAGTCACACACCAGGTGATCAGGGACGAAACTGTGTTTGCTATCCGAAGCGAGATCGACGAAAATAATATGGATATCGTGACACTCGAAAAGGCCCCGAACATAGCCATATACGCTCCGCCAAATAAACTGCCGTGGGATGATGCGGTCATACTCGCACTGAATTATGCGGAAGTGCCGTATACCCTTCTCTG
This sequence comes from bacterium, assembly GCA_965240425.1. Taxonomy (GTDB): domain Bacteria; phylum SM23-31; class SM23-31; order SM23-31; family SM23-31; genus CBDFMG01. The sequence goes on along the minus strand of OZ251221.1, from coordinate 2,511,241 downwards.
GGATGAGGAAGTCATTGCCGGTGAGCTTAACGACTATGACTGGCTCCACCTTCATCACGAAGATTTTACCGGTCAATTTGGCAAGTTCTATGCGAGTTACGGCGGCACAAAGTGGTATGTCGAGAACCAGCTGTTGTCGGAAACCGTTGCTGCAAAACTCGGATACAAAAAGGTGTCTGAAGAAAAAACGGCTGTTGCCGGGTGGATACGCGATTATGTTGCCGAAGGCGGCTTCATGTTCGCAATGTGTTCGGCGTGTGACAGTTATGACATCGCTTTAGCGTCCGAAGAGGTCGATATCGTGAGTTCGGTATATGACGGCGACCCTCCCGACCGGGACGGTGAAGAGCGGCTGGACTACTCAAAATCGTTCGCATTCACCGGTTTTACGCTCAACATGAATCCTATGGAATACGAATATTCCGATATAGATTTTCCGCCGAGTATCAATGTAACCCCGCCCCGCAATGAACAATCGGACTATTTTACGCTCTTTGAATTTTCAGCGAAATACGATCCGGTGCCGAGCATGCTCACGCAAAACCACGTCAGTATCATCAAGGGTTTTATGGGGCAGACCACAGGTTTCAAACGTGACGTGATAAAAAAAACAGCCGTTATCATGGGCGAGGTCGAAGGATCGCCGCTTGTCAAATATATTCACGGTAATTACGGCAGGGGAACCTTCACATTTTACGGCGGTCACGATCCCGAAGATTACGCCCATTATATCGGCGACCCGCCGACCCAGCTTTCGCTCCATAAAAACTCTCCCGGCTACCGTCTGATCCTGAACAACATCCTTTTCCCGGCAGCAAAGAAAAAAGAGCGGAAAACCGACTGAGTTGCAACTCAGTATGTACTTTCCTCATAATGAGCGCCCCGTTACATTCCGCGGTCTTCGTGATAAAAATGCATTGAGAGAATCGTATGTTTTGTTATATTAAACATTCATTATTATACAACGGCGGATCGCCGTACTCACTCATACCAAACAGCAAAAGAATACCGGATATATCATGAAACTCGTTAAAGCTCTCGGGACCCGGGACATCATTCTTATGAACGTTGCCGCGGTGGTCGGTCTGCGGTGGATCTCGCTTGCCGCGGCAGGCGGCAGTACCTCGATCGTTCTCTGGGCCGCCGCACTTTTTCTGTTCTTTATTCCTCAGGCGATCGTTGTCACAGAATTAACGAAGCGGATGCCCGAGGAGGGCGGGGTGTATGTCTGGAGTAAGACTGTTTTCGGCGATTTTCACGGATTCATGGCTGGCTGGTGTTACTGGACGAACAATCTCGTATATTTTCCGAATCTTCTTGTTTATATAGCAGGCATTTCGGTATTCATTGCCGGGGGCGGCTATCAGGCGGTCGGTGAAAGCAAGACCTACGTTATGCTGTTTTCACTGACGCTTCTCTGGATAGTGGCTTTATTCAATTTCTTCGGGTTACGGTTCGGCAGATGGGTACATAATGTCGGCGGGATCGGCACGTGGGCGGCGGGTACCGTTCTGATCCTGTTCGGCATCGTTGCCGTCGTCCGTTTCGGAATTGCGAATCCCTTGACGCCGGAAAGTCTTTTTTCCGGTATATTTTCGTTTGAAAAACTGTCATTCTGGGCTGCTGTCTGTTTCGCATTTACCGGTCTCGAGCTTGCACCCGTTCTTGCCGGAGAGATAAAAAATCCCAACAAGACGATCCCGCGCGCTATTATTGTTTCGGGAGTGGTGATAGCGGGGATATATATTGCGGGAACGGGTGCGCTGCTCGCGGCGCTTCCGGTCAGCGATATCAATATTATTTCGGGTTTCCTTCAGGGTATCTCTGCGGTGGGAGAACGTCTCGGACTCGGCTGGATGTCGAATATTCTGGCGCTTCTCATCACACTGGGAGGTATCGGAGGCTTAATGGCGTGGTTCACGGGCGCCGCCCGGATGCCGTTCGTGGCGGGGATCGACAAGTCTCTTCCCGCGTCGTTTGGCAAAATTCATCCTCAATACGGTTCTCCCTATATTGCGGTATTGGTCCAATCCGGTATCGCCTCTCTTTTTATCCTCATGAGTTTTATCGGCTCGACCGTTGAGGAAGCATATTTAATATTATTTGACACAACGCTTCTCGTTTATTTCGTACCGTATCTTTATATGTTCGCGGTGTATATCAAGCTGAGAGTTCCGGGTCATTCCGGAGAAACAGAACACAGGATCCCCAATAACGGCACGCTCGCCTCCGTTATAGGAATGTGCGGTCTTCTGACAACACTGTTCGCAATGACAATGGCGCTCACGCCACCTTCCGAAGCAGTAAGCGTTCTTGTTTATGAGCTTAAAGTTGCGGGCGGGTTTGCAGGTTTCATCATTGCAGGGGGACTGCTATACTGGCTCGAGTCGTGGATCTCCTGACACACAGTAATAGAACTATATTCATACAGAACATTCCTCAATTTTTCCAATTCTGCAGTTCCTTACTGCCCAACTTATATTACTTTCTTCCTTAAGCTCAACATACATTTCGATACTCGTAATTTTACTGCCGTCTCATTTTAAGTCCCGGTCCTGATTTGCCGATACTCAATACAGGGGATATAGAAAGGCGGTTGATGATATGACAGACGAAGAAATCAATAAAATGTTCGAAGAGGTCGACGTCGAGACCGAAAGTCCTTCCGACGTGTCCGATAACGGCATGGACTTGATACAGACCGTTTCATACGGCAAAGTATTCAGAAGGAAAGAAGAGACGGTAAAAACTTTTGATAAGAGTTATATATCTCCCGTCATTAAGGGAAAAGATGTACTCTATAATCCTGAGCCTCATCAAGTAAACAATAATGGAAGTATCGTCGTACAACCGATAGATCTTTACCGTGTCAGGACTGCTTAACCGCCGGTAGTATTTACCGCAATCTTCCCAACACACTCCCTCCGTAATCGGTTTTTTTCACTTTGAGGTCACGCAGTTTCGTGTCCTTGATACGTATTTCGAGCCAGAACCCGGAGCGCGAAGAACCGGGCGGTGTCCAGCTGAATTGAAATTCCCAGCAGTGAAGATCGCGGTACACATCAACATCCTGATAGATTATCCGTTTGTTAACCAGATCAAACTGTCCCCGGTATCCGACCCGCCAATTATCGGTCACCTTAACTTCGAGACCTGTATTCGTCGATATGCTTTTTCGAACTTTATTCGGGTTAGACTTGTCGAGTGAGACACTGAACGAACTGGTTAACTTCCACGGTATTGTTTGCTGAGAAATATCGGGCGCGGCATCGAACCGCATTTGCTCATTTACAGCAGCTGCCTGATTCACAACCCCCTCTTCGACAAAATCTTCCGGCCGTATTTCTTCCCTGTCCCTGGTTTCAGTTACGTCCGATCCTCCGCTGAGTTCAAACCTCGTGGATGTGGAAAATCTGAGAAGCCGTGCAAATCCCAGCTTTCCGAGACCGCGTCCGGAAGATATGATCAGCCGGTTTGATGTCCTGTTGCTCTCATTGTCATATTCATAAAAACTGTGTGTCGTGTTAAAGACAAAATTTCCGATAGGAAGAATACGAAAAGAAGAATTCAAGTTCGACAATTTATTGACATTATCCGGCAATGCAAAATTATACGAAGTGTTCATACTGACATTCAAAAGGTCGATCTTCGATTCAACGTCGTCTTTTACCGTCCGCGCCTGGACGAGATTCTGGAGACTGATACTCATATTCTTTGATACCCCTCTTTGGGTTCCCCCAAAGAGCGATCGTGAAAATCTGTCGTATTCGACCTCATTCTCTACACTATCCGTATAGGTTGCAAAATAGCCGAATATTTTATCGGAAAAATCGGGGCGGTAGGAAAAGCTGACCGAAGGGGTCAGTACATGTCTGATGGTTTTCAATCTGCCGATATTCGTGTTGAAGAGACCGAACATTTTTGTGTTTAACGAGACGCCGATATTGCCCGTTCTCCTTGCAAAAAATCCTTTCTCTATCTCGGAGACTACATTATTTTCTTCATCAATACGCCGTATTTCCGCCTCGTTAAACCATTCTTCCTTATAAGAAGCGCTTACACCGAGGGTGAAGTGCCGCAGTACTTTCGTCGGCATCGTGATCCTGAGATTATGCTGCACTCCGGACCGGGTCCTCTTTCCAAAAGTGTTCCTTGGAAATTCAGTCGTATCGGCGGGTGAATCGTCCGTTTCCGGAGTAATGAGGGTATCATTGAACGTTGTTTCAACAAATTTAGACCTTCGATTCTGCAGCTTCGAATCATATCTGAAATTCAGATCGGTGTAGAACCGCTTTTTCGCCGTACCTGCTCCAAATTTGTCGCTGTCTTTCCTGAACAGGTAGGTTGGAGTGCTCCTATTGAAACTGACATTCGGAAGTGTTTCTTCGACACCGCCGGAGGAGAGATCCTGTGAGCGGGATGCCGATATGGTCACGGAGTTCTTGGAATCTACCCACCTCTTTGTAAGCGTTGCACTCGAAAATATCCTTCTCTGGGTCCTCACATCCCTGTCAAGAGTGAACTGCTTATTGAAACTGGCGTCACTCACGAACTGTGCCGATACGGATAGATTCATCGTCGGGCTGATGATCTGACTGTGCCGGATCCTCATGTCCCACTGGCGGTTCACATTCGATCCGGTTGGCCTGCCTAAAAAATCCCGGGATTGAAAATTCCTTCTCGTAATCGATCCGGAGATATTTCCCGACATTTTGTACCGGACGGAGTATCTCAGGTCTCCCCTGAAAAAGACACCTGTCTTCTCGTAGAAATCCATCATCATTGTTGCGCCCATAAAATCATTGGGGGCATAATAATAGCCCATTCCCCTGAGATGTCTTCCTTCCTGAACGCTATTGCCGTAACTTGGCATAATGAATCCCGATCCACGGCCCCCGGTTATCGGAAAGAGACCGAAGGGAATAATAAATAACGGCACATCCTGAATGTAGAAAACCACCGGCCGCGCCACAACTTTGTCTTTGATCTTCAGTTTCATTTCTGAGGCTTTGAAATGAAAGTGCGGCCCTTCCTTATCACATGTTGTATAATAGCCGTTCCCGATCTGGAGAAAATCCCGATCGAGGCGCACAATATTTTCCCCGTAATAGAACCCTCCGTCAAATACTGTCCTCCCTTCAAATACTCTGGCACGATTTGTTTTCAGATCATAGACCATTCTCAGTCCTGAAATCGGAGCCTGTCCGGATTGGTACAGGACCGGCCGCCCGATGATCTTTTCACCCCCCGGAAAGCTGTCTGGATTTGCAGGTACGGTCATACTCTCGGCAACCAGGGAATCGTCATTGAGATAGAGGGTGATTTTCATCGCCTCGAGTCTCACATCTTGATAATTAATTTTTGCCAAATTATCTTCCGTACCGAAAAATGTCACCACTTTTCCATTCATACTTGAACTGTCAGCATCATACAAAATCGGTGAAAATCCTAATCCACTATTCAGCGAATCGGCGCCTGCTTCAACTCCCGATGTATCTGCAGCAGCGTCTAAAACGGGTGCGGCCAATTCCGGTTCCTGGGCAGCGCTATATCCGGCTTTGCCGAATAAAATTCCAATGGAAACGAACAGGACAACTGCAAACATAAATACTTTACGCACTATATATTTGGGATACTGTAACGAATCATTAATGATATAAAGTTTATTCTTATACTATACATCATAAAAAAAGATTAGTTTTTAATATAAAAACTAATCTGATAATAAATATCGTGATTGTATACTTGGTTAAACAAATCAATCTTTTTTTTCCTCCATATTTTTATCAATAAAATACAAAATTTTTCTTGACAATGGAACTTTTTTTGTTATATTATATTATAACATATAGAATAACAAATGTTATAACAATGTCAAAAACAGATTATATTAGAATACGAATACATCCCGAAGATAAAGAAGCGTTTAAGGATTATGTAGATAGGAACAATCGGGATATGTCAGAAATATTAGTAGACTATATAAAAAAAATGATTAGAAATGGCAAAAAATGAAACCTTTATCTTTTCCACAATTAGCAAATTTAACAGAAGATCAAGCCCGTGAACATCTCGAATCGATTCGTTGGGTGAATGGTATTATCTGTCCTCACTGTAAGAAAGAAGGTGCATATAAATTAAGGGAATTATATACATAAATAAAAATAGGTTTCTTAACGCATCCCATTTGTTTTGAGTTTGGCGATCAGAAATGATTGCCCTCTATCGCCCTTAATGCTATTACACGCACCGCACAATAGTTGCAGGTTTTCAAAGTGATCTCCCCCGCCCTTACTCTGCGAAACAACGTGATCAACCGTCATGTTCCTTAATTGGAACAGCATCAGACATCCTGCACATATACCCTCCTGCTTCCCATATAACTGATGTTTGTGTGTGCGATAGTTCGGCAAAACGCCAAGGTCTGTTCGTTTGGGAATATCCGTTCTTTGTATTATTTGCCCAAATATGCCATGAATATCTCGAAGACGATCATTTACCAATTTAATAGCAATCGGACTTAGGTCTATGCCTACCCACTGGCGATTCAATGCCTCTGATGCTACACACGTTGTTGCACACCCACAAAAAGGGTCAAATACTACATCCTCCTCGTTACTACTGGCTTTGATAATACGATCAAGTAACCCAATCGGTTTCTGTGTTGGATAGCCCGTGCGTTCTTTTGCCATAGCATTGATGATTGATATATCCCAAACATCTCGCATGCGTTGTCTTTCCCTTATATATTGTCTGTGAATACTGCCATCGGGATGTCTAATTTCTTTGTATTTGCCTTTTTCGTCAGATTTCGTGAACTTCGACTTTGAAAAATCCTTAATAGGTTCGCTACTACCGCTATCACTGAAAAAACTATTTGATGATTTCGCATAGAACAAAATTACGTCATGCTTTCTCTTGAAATTCCTTTTGGATTCTCCTGTACCCTGATAAGACCAAATTATCTCATTCCTGAAATTATCATTTCCAAATACCGCATCTATTGTCACTTTCAAATAATGACTCGCGATCGGATCACAATGCAAATATATCGAACCGACCGGCTTCAAAATTCTCTTCATCTCCAACAACCGCACGGCAATCATGATAAGGTACGACTTCATACCCTTACCATGAACCATGCCCGCCGAATCGATAATTGAATACAAAGCCGGGTGTTTGTCAGCGATCTCACCATGCCAGACAATATCAAGGTCATCAAGCGCCCACGTATCTTTAAAGGCAACACCGGCCGCCTGTGACCCTATGGGTGCTGAGTAGTTTTTGTTAGAATTGAAAGGCGGATCAAGATAGATTAAATCAACAGATTCACTGTTCATACCACGAATAATGTCGAGGTTGTCACCCGTCCACATGGTACGGTTTTTCCAGTTGGGTTTCATGTTATTATTAATCAGCTTCCTGTCAAAACAGAATAAGAAAGTGTTTTCCCTGACATCTTACCACACAGGTTTATAATTCTATCCATTAACATATTGCGAACATTCCCTTCATTTAACAGGAACGTTGCTTCGTTCAAATATCGCTGGAGATGTTGTTCACTTACATGATGGTACGTTCCTGTAATACTCCGTTTAAGCACTGCCCATGAACTTTCTACGCCATTTGTATGTGCCATCCCATTTACGAACTCTTGTACTGAATGGTTAACCGTCTCATGTTTGAATTCTTTTTTTAGTCCAATATACCCAGTAAACTCATCAGTATAGACAATGTTGCCGGAAACAACATTGTCTCTTATTTTCCTTTGAAGCGTTTCCCCGTCCCGTCCTTCGATTCGGTATTGCTTTAGTCTTTCCACCCCGCTCACGCATTCCAAGAACGCAAGCCTTACCGGTTCCCCCACGACCCGAATGGCGCTTTTTATTCTCATGTTTGTTCTTTTCTAAACCGCCAATGTACGTCTCATCTACTTCTACAATACCCGACAACATCTTGCTATCATTCCCACAAGCCTCTTTAATCCTCTGAAGCATAAACCATGCTGATTTCTGTGTTATTCCAAGCTCTTTAGACAACTGAAGACTGGATATGCCCCTTACGACCTACACTAACTTTGTACATTGCATAAAGCCACATCTTTACAGGAAGCCTACTGGACTGCATCATAGTATTAGTTTTACAACTGAATTGCTTACGGCACGTTGACTCTTTGCAGTGATAATAAAACTTTCGAGTTGTATGCGGGTATGTCTTAAGACTTCCGCATGAGGGACAATATCGCCCGTTTTTCCAACGGCATTTCTCAAAAAAGGCGACTGCCTTCGTTTCTGTACTGAATTGTTCTAAAAATTTAAACTCACTAATCGTTGTCTTGCCCATTACTTTTCTCCTTTGTTTATACTGTATAATATACTATAATAAATGAGAAAAGCAAGCTATATTTTTTATTTATGTATATAATTCCCGTATTTATATATACAATATTACACAAATAGGGGGGAGAATTATGGCTGTCTCAGAAAAATTGAAGCAGTATCCTGATGATAATAATATCGAATATACTGTTTTAACACATCCACGAGCCTATACAGCTCAGGAAATTGCCGCAGCATTGCATGTTCCCGGCAAAGAAATGGCAAAGACCATTGTTGTCAAGTGCGGAATAGAATATGTGATGATTGTGCTTCCGGCAAGCTATAAGCTTAGCTTCGAGGACATGAAGTCCTTTTTCCATACAGAGAATATTGAGTTTGCTCCTGAAGACACATTTCATTTGCTTTTTCCCGATTGTGAAGTCGGAGCAATGTCGCCATTCGGAAATTTTTATCACATGCCTGTGTATATGGCAATGAGTCTTGAAGCAGACAAAGAGATTGCGTTTAATGCCGGAACACATACCGATTCTATTAAGATGAAGATGGACGATTTTATGAATCTTACCCATCCGACCATCGCAAAGCTCTCGAAGCATATTTAAACAACTGATGAGCAAAAAGCGTTGATGTGGCTTAGGAATGAAAGTACTCTGGCGACGGAATCTGAACATCTGGAAATAAAGCGCAAAGCATTTGATTACTCCGATTCTGTTCGGATTAATTATTATGAAATCGGCCGTGGTGATAAACCAATAATTTTGCTGCACGGTTTTTCGGCATCTGCATTGAAGTGGGATACTATTTGGAAATCATTTCCAGAAAAGTATTCAGTTATTGCATTTGATTTAAAAGGATTCGGATACTCGTCGAAATCGGATGATCAATGCTATTCTCCGGTTGATCAAGCCGAAATTGTTATCAGATTTATCAAAGCGCGAAATCTCTCAAACGTAGTTTTAGCCGGAAACTCATATGGAGGAGGTGTTGCTTTAATTGTTACAGTTTTACTGCTGAAAAGTGATTCAAAAAATATGGAAGCGCCGAATATGATCGGAAGCTTCCTTTTTTTATTGATTTATCCCGTAAGAGGCCGTGGCTCGGCAGATTGATACTTCAGTTTCATCACGAACCATGATGTCTGTCTCATTAAAAAGAGCTTATTATAACCAATCGAAGGTAACAGACAATTGTATAAATAAACATGCACAATTTTACGATTTGCCCGAAAGCAGAAAAGTGACTGCCAATGCTGCACGGTACATTTTCCCCGATAATTTTGATGAAATACGGTCACAGTTTCCAAAAATTTATATTCCAGTCCTGATCATCTGGGTTGATCAGGATAAAGTCATACCTGTTACCGATGCATATCGGCTTCACAAAATCCTGTCACAGTTATACCTTAGTATCATCCCCGAATGCGGACATATGCCGCAAGAAGAAAGCCCAGATGAAACAATTCGGGCAATTAACAATTTTCTCGAATAAACGGCATCCTGGTCATGATACATCAGACCGCAGTGTTGACACGTCACCTGATGTTTGTGTGCTATATGGATCCAGCCGCGCACAATCTCACCTGCCTGCCAGGGGATCAGGGCAATACCTGATAGGATACACAAAATCGTCACGGCTTTTCCGGCGTCAGAAATTGGTATGATATCGCCAAATCCAACCGTTGTCAGGGCAACCTCCGTGAAGTAGAAAGCGTCCCCGAAATTTCGTACCATCTGGTTCTGGGGATATTCCGCAAGGTAGAACAGACCCGACGAAACGAAAAATATCATGAAAATTGTCATGCCAAGACGCAAGACCTTGAGCATGTCATGAGATATTCGGCCAAAGAAAAAGTCGGTTGTCTCAAAAAACCGCAAAAATCGCAGGACGCGAAAAACCCTGAACATGCGGAGCAGTTTGAATATTCCTATATGCCCCGGACCGATAAACAGCTGGAGAAGAGAAGGGAGGATAGCAAAAAATCTATGATGCTGTAGGGGTTGTACAGATGTTTCAATCGTTTTTCTGCTCCGTAGAGCCTGGCGATATATTCCGCAATAAAAAAGCCGACGACTATCGATTCAATTGTCGTGAGAAAGGAAAGTACGTGTTCCGGGACCGGATAGGTCGATAAAATGAATAATGCAACGACAAAAAGGTTAAGAAAAATAATAATAATGTCTACTGTTTTGCCCAGAGCGGAGTTGCTGTCAATAAGATAAAATCGGATGGTCTCGCGCAATCCATGCGGAGTGGTTCCGCTCTGGGCGTCGGTCTTTTGCATTATAAATGTCTGTTTTCCAATGGAATATACCGCTTCACTTCATTCATTAGATGCTCGAATTGATCAGGAAGTAAAGCCTGTGGTCCATCGGAATATGCCTCTTCAGGTCTCGGATGAAATTCGACCATCAGTCCGTCTGCACCCGCCGCAATTGCAGCTTTCGCCATTGGCTCTATAAGGCTTCGGACACCGGTTCCGTGTGTCGGATCGACAATAACAGGGAGATGCGAATTCTGCTTGAGCCACGGTACGGATGATAAATCAAGCGTGTTCCGCGTCGCATTTTCGAATGTTCGAATTCCCCGTTCACAGAGTATGACATTGCTGTTCCCGTGAGATATGATATATTCCGCAGAAAGGAGAAGCTCTTCCATAGTCGCCATCATCCCGCGCTTGAGCATGACCGGTATTTTTGATTTTCCGACCTCTTTTAATAGAGCAAAATTCATCATGTTCCTGGCGCCGACCTGCAGTATATCGGCGTACCGGCCGATAAGTTCTATGTCGTTGATGGTTATGACTTCGGTAATAATTGAGAGACCGGTCTTTTCCCGTGCTTCAGCGAGAAGCTTTAATCCCTCTTCTTCAAGCCCCTGGAAATTGTAGGGAGATGTCCTCGGTTTAAAAGCGCCTCCGCGGAGAAGCTGCGCTCCGCCCTTGTGAGCTATTTCAGCGCATTCAATAATCTGTTCGCGATATTCCACCGAACATGGACCGGCCATTACTATAAACTGGTCGGAACCGATTTTGATACCATTAATATCAACAATACTCTGCTCTTTTTTGAGTTCCCTGCCGACAAGCTTGTACTGCTTTAATATTGGCACGACAGATTCTACACCCGGGGCCGACTCGAGTACTTGAAGCCTCGATTTACCTCGCTCGTCACCGATTGCACCGATTACGACCCGCTCTTTTCCGAAAATTGGGTGATCGACATAGCCCATCTCCCGTATCCGCTCACGAACATGCTCAATCTCTTCTTCAAGCGCTCCTGATTTCATTACGATGATCATTGGTTCCTCTTCTAAAGTACTATAATGTACCCGTACATGATGACCAATTTATCTACATGCACGTTTCCATACTGCAAAATGTAAAAAAAATTAGGGTCAAAATAAAGATGTAATTTACAGAAAAAGTATTTTCGGCACAATTTTGGCAAAATAATTTAATATTTCGTGAGATTAGAAAAGATGACAGCACATCATTATTCAGCTTGATTTCTTTGAACTTTGCTGCTTAAAGATGAAAAACCCCGGTGATTGCAATGGTCACAGGGGTTAAATCTTTTCTTGAAAAAGGGAACAGGAATCGTTGGAGCGATGCGTTCCTTTTGCTCAATTTCGGATGTTTGGTTACAGGGGATACCCGAATCCGAACTCATCTGCGAATTTGTTTTCCATTACATCTCGTTTTCTTTCAACTGAGGTCACTCGCGGCCTTTGTATAAATATGCAAGTGACAAGCCGAAGATCACGTGGTTGATGAGACTCTGGAGTCCTGCCGCCGCACTACCGCCCCCTCCGCACGGATTACAAGGATTGGCGGCTGCCATACTGCATGGATTGCATGGATTACACATATTGGCTGGGCTGCACTGATTACAAGGATTCATTGCTTCTGCAGCGCCGCCAGCCATTCCACTGCCAGCCATGGCAGAGGCCATGATGGGCATGAGCGCAAGTGCTATGGCCGTAATTGCCAGGCAAAATATTGCACCCTGCGTGAATTTGCCCCAATTAGTGACGGGAGCAACAAGTGAGGCAAAGACGATTCCATAGACGATGCCGATTCCGAAATGCATCATTGTGCCGACAATAATCGCTGCTGCGCCGCCGCCGCCAACTATCATTCCTCCGAGAACGCTGATAATATTTGCGCCCGTTATAATCCACATTGAAATTGTCAAGATAACGGTTGTCGCCACTCCTGCTATTATGGCACGCCCCCAATTAACAGTACTGACTGGAGAATCTGACATAATGCTCCCTCCTTACATTGGTTATTGGAATGATATAAGAATCATATACATGATACACTATGATTCTCGAATTGAATTCATCCGAATTTTGTTGAATGGTAAGCGCTCCAAACGGTGACCTGCCCCTAATGTTTGGGTCATTTTTTAAGTTAGTCAATTCATCGATATATTCATTGTTGTATTATCCATTGGCCTTGAGACCGCATCCGGTGGTATAACTGCCTCGGGGGCGGGTGGCCGGTATCCAAGGGCACTATGCGGTCTCTTATGATTTTACTCATTTCGCCAGCGTTCCACAAGCACTTTTGCTTCGTGTACTGTATTGAAGATTTCCCGGTTGAGCACTTCATCACGCAGTTTGCCATTGAACGACTCACTATACCCGTTCTCCCATGGACTGCCTGGTTCAATATACAATGTTTTTACTCCCAGGCGCATGAGCCATGTCCGGACCGCTTGAGCAGTGAACTCTGTGCCATTATCACTTCTCAGGTGAACCGGAACTCCTCGCTGCACGAACAGTGTTGCAAGATGTTCTATGACGTCATTGTGAGTCAGCCTCCTGCCTGCCACAATTGCCTGACACTCCCGACTGTATTCATCTAATATTGTTAACAAACGCTAGCTCCTTCCCTCTCGGGTTCGTGCTTGCATGCAGTCATAACTCCAGACATGATCCCGGTACGCAGGTCGCAGCCGAATACACGAACCGTCATTGAGCCATAACCGTTTGCGCTTCGGCTGCCTCCGGGGAACTTTTAATCCTTCTCGACGCCACAAACGCTCCACTCTCTTATGATTGACCTTGCAGCCTTCTTGCTGTAACAGTGCGGTAATTCGTCGATAACCATACCGACCATACTGCGTGGCCAACTCAGACCATACGTTGCACTAACACCGGCTTCATCAGAAGGAGAAATCGGGCGATATTGATGAGTGCTGCGCGGTACTCCCAACACGGTACAGGCCCGGCGCTGCGAGATCTCGAGAGTCGTGCAAAGATGCTGCACCACCTCCCGTCGCTTCGCCGGGCTCAGAAGTTTTTTGCATCAACCGCCAGAGTCTCATTGAGGATTTGAATATCCAACTCTTTCTCGGCAACCAGGCGTTTCAGGCGGATAGTCTCTCTCTCTAACGCTTTAAATCGTTTCGCCTGATGCACCCGAAGACCACCATACTCCTTTCGCCGACGATAATAGGTCTGCTCTGTAACCTCAATCTGGCGAGCAGCTTGTTGAACCGACTGACCTTGAGCGAGTAGTACTTCTGCCTCTCGAAGCTTGTGGATAATTTGTTCTGATGTGTGAATTCTACGTGCCATTGATCTTGCTCCTTGCTTTTCAATCTAATCCCTGTACTCATATACTATCTGGCTCAACTTTGGGGGGCAAGGTCAATAGCTTTAAAGATTTTATTATATGGTGAATGGGGGTCATTATACTGTACATCGCATATTTCCTTGTTATTTTTACTGTTTACATTTCATTATATAAGGAAGTATTAGGTGATACACTATTTTTTTATATATTAGTTATAACTTGCACAACGAGTTATTAAAGGAAATTATTCATCTAAATGTCATAAGTTAACTTAAAAATAACTTGCAATAATTAAGTGCAAAGCGTAATATTAACCGGTACTCTCTTTTACCTGTACACATCATTTTCTGGAGTGACAATGGATAGATTTGATATTGCAAAAATTCTGTATTCTGCCAATGCAGACGGCGATTGGGCGGCATACAGTATGGACCCGGACGGATCGAATGTCCGGAAAATCCCTCATTCCGAAGGTATCGATGACGCCGCATGGACGAATGATAATCAAATGATTTGTTATACGGGACAACTTGAGGCCGGCGGCAGGGGATTATATACGTTGAATACTGACGGTACCGGCAGCACGCTGCTTCCGACAGGTTCCTGCAATGATGCATATTCGACATGGTCTCCTGCCGAATCCAGACTTGCATTTGAATCGGGAAGGGACGGAAATTCCGAAATATACGTTATGAACGGCGACGGTTCCGGGTTGGTCCGGCTTACTGATAATCCCAATCTCGACGAATGGCCTTCATGGTCCCGCGACGGAACGAAAGTTGCCTATGCTTCAGGCGTAGAGGGCGATAAGGACATATGGATCGTGAATGCAGACGGTTCGGGCAGGATGCAGGTCACCAGTGATGTCACCATCGGAGATGCATTTCCGTCCTGGTCGCCATATTTAAAGTAAATAAACAGTTTCTACCGAACCGGGAGAGAAAATGGAAATGTGCCGGGTACTACTTATTTTTGCTGCACTTATCATAAGTTCATGTACGTATAGTTCAACCGGGCAGGAGGAGAGCGCGGCCCGATCAAAGATCGTCTATGTTACCGACGCCGATGCTGAGGGGAACGGTGATATATTCATAATGGACCTCGACGGCTCGAACAAGACCCGCTTAACCGACAGCATTGCGCGTGACGGCGCTCCACGGTGGTCGCCCGACGGATCAAAAATCGCATTTGTCTCGTATCGTGACGGAAACCGGCAAGTATACGTCATGAAGGCAGACGGTTCCGACCCGGTGCGCTTGACACACAATGACTCTATGGATGGTTTCCCGGCATGGTCTCCCGACGGCACAAAAATAGTATTCGATTCCAACAGAGAGGATGGTACGGGGCAAATTTATGTCATGAACGTCGACGGCTCGGAACAAAAAAGACTGACACATAACCCCGCGGGCGATGACGGCTATCCGTCCTGGTCGGCTGATGGAGCCAACATAATATTTGATTCCAACACCGGACCGGATGGCGATGGAAATATGGAACTTTATATGATTAACGCCTTCGACGGTTCAGGATTGACCAATATCACGCACAACGGTACAGATGATGTTTACGGATTATATTCTCCCGACGGTACAAAGATGGTATTCGCTTCGGACAGAGAGGGGGCTTTTGACATCTATGTAATGAATGCGGACTGGACAAATATTACAAACCTGACCAACAGCATCAAAAGTGAGGACAGACATCCAAAATTGTCGCATGACGGGACGAAGATCGTATTCGATTCACAGAGAGACGGGCCGACCGAAATATACATCATGAACGCTGACGGATCGAATCAAACAAGACTTACCAGCAACAGCGTTATCGACACCGAACCTGCGTTGTCACCGTTCTAAAGTTCCCGGTTACATCTTAATCATACCGTTTTCGTATAATTTATGGCGCCTGCACTGCCGCCATAGCGGATCTGTCCTCGTACTGTTTTATGGCCCGGGCTATAATGTCGAGGACTCCATCGTTTAAGATGATTTCGCCGATCGCGGCGTTCTCGACAGCCTGTTCAGGTGTTCGCACGCCGGAAAGTGCGTGGGAACACCCGGACTGATTTATGGTCCATGATGTGCAGAGCTGTGCCATAGTAATGCCCATATCGTCTGCAATTGGCTGTAACCGCTCAAGCATTTTTGTAACAAGAGCGCGGTTTTCAAGTGTGAAATGGGGGTGAGTATTCCGAAGATCGCCGTTCTTGAATGTATACTCCTGCCCGATCTTACCTGAGAGAATTCCTTTTCCAAGAGGTGAATAGGCAAGAAAGGCAATGTTGTTTTTTTCGCAATAGGGAAGATTTGTCTGTTCCAAAGTGCGGTCGAGCATACTGTATAATTCCTGATCTGAATCGACAGGACCGGTCTTTCCGTATTCATCCATGTCCTTCGTAGACGCATTACTGACCCCGATGGCCCTGATCTTGCCTTCTTTCTGTAACTTGAGAAGCTCTTCCATTGTTTCGGATATCGGCGTCGTCGGGTCCTGCCAGTGTGTCTGCAAGAGGTCGATATGGTCAACACGCATCCTTCTTAAACTTTGTTCAACTTCATTTCTAATTGAATCGGCAGCTAAATATCGGTACACCTGTTTTTCAGTAGAATCGGGATTGATCTGTTTAGAATCGGCGTTGAAATGGTGCTGCCCCTTCTTATCGTTCCATATAAGTCCGCACTTTGTGGCAAGTAAAATACTGTTCCGCCTGTCTTTTATCGCTTTTCCAACAATTTCTTCAGAACGGCCGAATCCATATACCGGTGCGGTATCGATTAGATTGATACCGGAATCGAGAGTGGCGTGAATTGCTTTTATAGATAACTTTTCGTCGGTGCCGCCCCACTGCCATCCCCCGATCGCCCATGCTCCGAGCCCTACAACGGATGCTTCAATTCCGGATGATCCCAATGGTCTGAAAAACATGGTGCCTCCTCTATGATCAGTATGCAATAATGAGCCGCTTCATGCCAGAATTTTTCAAAGTGTTTATTACAATGAATTCTTCGGTCCGTGTACTGCGAGAATAAAATAAAGAATATTCGGAATTATTGCAAGATTATGTGTTCGATTTTTTCATTACAGCTCGACACATTGAACACACCGTTCAGTTTCAGGCATTACTTCGATACGGGCATAGGGGATCGGTTGTTTGCACCGAACGCATATGCCGAAATTCGGACCGTTAATTCGTGTCAGTGTTTGATACAGTTGTGAACGTTTTATTCTATTCTTTACAAGGGCTTTTTCATTGAATTCTTTACCGCTGTTGCTCTCTTTTGACGTGAACCAGTCGTTCGCGTCCGACTGCGGCTGCGGCTTGGTCAATTCTTCCAGTTCCAGGATAGTTTTCTCGATAGATTTTATCTCTTCCAGAATAATATCTCTTATTTCATTTTTTTGTTTGGGTGTCATCGGCCTTACTCCCACTCTATGTGCAGAGTGTATTTTAAAGAAATAATAATACTTTCACGGTACGAATGTTGTCAAGAGTTTTTGAGCCACGTTCCAAAGCGAAGACCGAAACCGTCTGGGTCCACGAAAGAAAAATCCCGGATACCATACGAACGGTCGCTTATCGGGCTTTTGACCGTTGCACCCATCTCCTGTACCAGTTTCCAGTAATAATCGACATTCTTGACCATAATTCGAACATTCGCCTGTGTGAATGCCGCCACTGGGTCCAATTCCTTTCCTCCCACAAGGAACAATTTATGCCGTTCCCACTCCAATTCAATAAATGTATCGTCATCCCTGATAAGATCAAAACCCAACCGTGTATAAAATTCTTTTGATCTATTGATATTTCGTACGAATATCTCAATGACGAGTTGTTCGGAAGAGTCTACATACAATGACATGGTCAATCTCCTATTTATGTATGTGTATCCATAGGTAACTATCGGTCTAAACCCGGTTCAAGAGAATTAACTGAATTCAATAGATACTCTTGAAGCAACAGGTTGAAATGATGCCGTGTATAAAGTAAAGATAGTCAATCAAAAAAAGCAACACGTTTTATTATTATTACACCACGTTGACGGAAGATTGGCAGCAAATGTCTACGGAGTATCCGGTTGGGACAAAAATAGTGAGAAAAATGCGGATTGCCTGTAAAGAATACTCTTGCAAATTTCATGATAAATTTTTAAAATAAACCCTCATTGAGAATAATCGTTTGATGAGAGTGACTATTTAATTGACAAAGGAATAATAATGACACAAGATAGAAAATTGGAAAAGGCAACATTCGGGGCCGGCTGTTTCTGGGGAGTAGAACTGTTGTTCCAGAAAATAGATGGCGTAGTTTCCACACAGGTCGGGTATGAAGGAGGTTTTATCGATAATCCGACATACGATGATGTCTGTACGGATGAGACCGGCCACGCAGAAGTGGTAGAAATTCAGTTTGACCCTTCTGCTGTCAGCTATGAGGAACTGCTTGCTGTCTTTTGGAAAAACCATAATCCGACAACACTGAACCAGCAGGGTTTCGATGTCGGTACACAATATCGGTCGGCGATATTTTATCATACTCCCGATCAGGAATCTGTTGCGCGCACATCGAAAGAAAATCTACAGGGTTCGGGACGCTATGGAAATGACATAGTAACTGAAATAACTCCCGCGGCAACATTTTTTAAGGCGGAAGAATATCACCAGAAATATCTGCAAAAACAGGGTAAAGACTCTTGCGGTATATGAACCTTTGTTGCAGAGAACTCATAACCCACATGCCTGACATATCCTCATGAAGAAAATTGAGAAAGATTATCAGGAATTCTTCTTCTTGCGCTCGTCAGGAAGGGCAGGATAAATTCCTGGACTGAAGCCGCACGTTCCATGTTTTGTGTCTTCCCATGAATATTCTCCATTCATTGTATTTTGGTTGCCTTTCATGTATTTCAACCGCACAGTGATTGCACTGTGTCCTGCCGGAGTGAAAAAAGAGCACCGCCTTCCGGTTCCTATACCGAAGTTGATTTTCAATATTGGAACAGATTGCAGATACATGATATACCCTGGAACGGATGATTAAATGGTAACAAACCATTTGAGTATATGAATTGATTTTTGTATGTTATCCGGTATGTCTGCTACACCGGTCGTTTGCAATTTGTAGCGTGTTTTCAAAAACATCGTGAATGTATAGAAATATGTTGAAAGGATTGAGAGGACCTTTAAAAATATATTTATTTCAATTTTTATCGGAACGTCGCTCATCGTTGCCGCCCTTATTATCAATGCAAACAGACCGGCGGTTGATACAGACCAGCCGTCACGGGATTTTATCGCTGCATCCGGGAAATGTGCCGGGTGCCACCGGCTGGAAACATCCGCTGTTGTACATCAGTTCGAACAGAGTTCACATGCGCTTAAAGGATTAAACTGCCTTGACTGCCACCTTGCTCAGGACGACCAGATTGAAGTCGAACACCGTGGATTCACCATCACCGAAACAGTAACGTCACTCAACTGCAGTAAATGTCATTCGACACAATACGACCAGTTTCTCAGGAGCAGGCATGCGGCGTCTGCGTGGGCAGCGGTCCGCGGCAGTCAGGATTTTACCCCTGAACAGATCGAATTTGCGGAGCGGTACCACGAAGGTGCGGTCGACCGGCCCGCAAATGCTCTTGCGCTGCTTGAAGGGTCCGCCGCAATAGCATCCGGATGTCTCGGTTGCCACGATATAGGCAGACCGAATACGGACGGATCGATCGGTGATTGTACGGTGTGCCATTCACGGCATTCGACGTCGATCGCCCTTGCACGGGAACCGGCAACCTGCGGTCAGTGCCATATGGGTCCCGACCATTCTCAGATAGAGATTTATAACGAATCGAAACACGGTGTTTTATACAACGCTCAAAAGAAATTCATGAACCTCAGCGCTCCACCGCGCAATCTGACGACAAGAGATATGCCTGTTCCCACCTGCTCGACATGCCACATGAGCGGACTTGAAGGGTTGAAATTTACCCATGACGTAACTGAGAGGTTATCGTATTGGTTATTCGCCGCAGTGTCGGAGAAGCGGCCCGGTTTTGCCCGCGGACAGAATGAAATGAAAGAGACCTGTCTAAAATGCCACACAAAAAAGAAGGTGGACAAATTTTATGATAATGCGGAACTGGTCATTGAAAGTACAAATGACCGTGTACGGGAGGTGCAACAGCTTATTACAGGGCTTCGTGCTGACGGGCTTCTGACACCGGAACCATTCGACGAACCTATCGAATTGCTCTATTTTGATTTCTGGCATTATTTCGGAAGGACAGCGAAACATGGTGCATTTATGGGAGGTGCGGATTTCGTGCAGTGGCATGGTAACTATGAACTGCTACTTAAATTCGTAGAAATGAACGATATTGCTGAACAAATACGACGCAACGCTGATGAAAACAACTGAGTGGTTTAAAGACCATGCGTTCCAGGTTGAGATTTTTGTCATTCTCAATTTTGCATTTCTGATCATCGACGTCTATTTTGCCCATTCTATCAATGAGTTTGCACACTGGAGCGAATGGGTCCCGTTCTATTTTTCCATCATTGCCACTCTTGGGATGAGCATATCACTTTTCAAAAAAAACAAGAGCACACGAGACCCGCTGTCGTATTATACAGGGATTTTAATTGGCTGGATTTCGATCTTAATTGGTTTGACCGGTATGGTACTGCACCTGGAAAGCCAGTATTTTCAATTATTTACTATTAAAAGTCTTGTGTATGCGGCGCCGTTTGTCGCACCGCTTGCTTTTACCGGTCTGGGTTTTCTCCTCCTGTTAAGCAGGATGGTCACACCGAATACTGAAGAATGGGGGAAATGGATACTATTCCTGGCTTTCGGCGGGTTTGTCGGCAATTTTATTCTTTCGCTTGTCGACCATGCTCAGAACGGATTCTTTTCGATGCTGGAGTGGGTCCCCGTATGGTCGAGCGCATTCGCCATCGGCTGCCTCGTGACAGTACTATTCACGAGACAAAACGTGCCGTTCTTAAAGTTGTGTGTCGTTGTCATGATCGTTCAGGTGGTCGTTGGGATCACGGGATTCTTCCTGCATCTTGCAGCGAATATTGCAGGGATGCCCGAAACTATATGGGAAAATTTTGTGTACGGCACACCGTTGTTCGCGCCTTGTCTTCTTCCGAATATCGCGGTGCTTGCAATCATCGGATTGCGGATCTTTTTTCAGTATGCACATGACGAAAACAGCTGAATACGTTCTTATGCAGATAGAGAGTTCACATGTTCGAATATAGTTCCTCAATAGCAAAAAAGGTAAGCCGAAATGATTACACTCGAAGAACTTCCTCAGACTGTCAATACGAGTGAGACCGATAGGTTTAAGTGAATTGCAGGCGTAAAAAAAGGCGGGGCCTTTTAAATGAATTTCACAATGCGGGTTTTAGTGATGCGGAGATCCTCAATTCTACCCGCAATGCCCGGACAATGCATTCCGGCGTCCTTGCCGCCGAAGTGTACTCACGAAAATAGTGGAACGTAACGGAGTGATCTGGTTATGAACAACAACGGGACGGGAACTACGAATCCAGACCTTATTGTCATGTTAACGTATAATGACAAGACAGTTGAAAATGCCGAATTCCTTTTTGAATCGTTAAAAGAAACTCCGGTGAGATACTGGGGATTTAAAGACGTTGGTCTATCTATCGAGGCTGCCGAAAAGCTTGTCGGAAAACTTAAAGATGCAGGTAAAACTATTAAGCTCGAAGTGGTCAGCTTGACCGAAGAAGAGGGATTGAAAGCGGCGAAACGCGCAGTGGAATTTGAAATAGACGTTTTTATGGGTACTGTCTATTACGATTCGATCAATGATTACCTGAAAGAAAAACCGGTTAAATACGTGCCGTTTGTCGGCACTATCTCCGGGCATCCCAGTATTTTAGACGGGGATATAGATGAGATCGTAAGCCATGTTCGGGAGCTGGAATCAAAAGGAGTGGACGGGATAGACCTGCTCACCTATAGATATACCGGAGATGCGGTCAAACTGCTTTCGGAAGTCGTCAAAGGAACAAACCTCCGTGTAATATCCGCCGGCAGTATCGATTCGTTCGAAAGAGTTTCAGAAGTCTGCAATGCAGGAGCGTGGGCTTTCACGATAGGATCTGCTTTCTTTGATAAAAAATTCGCACAGGATGGAAGCTTCGAAAAAAATATTCTTGAGGTTTTTGGCAGGGTACACAATGCTTAGACAACCGGCAGGAAGTGAATCACAGCAGCCATATAAAAATGTATACGGTAACTTCATCACTTACATCATTTTATCAGGAGGACCCCGTCATTAACAGGGTAGAGCCACTCGACCCCATGTACGGAAAAGACAGCGTCGTCTTCAAGACCTATCCGGGCCTTTTTACCTCCCCATTCCTTGATGGTAGGGTAGGTAAATATCTCGAATGAGAATAAATTTGAAGGTTCAAGTATAAATTGAATTCTCCAGGGCTGGTCGATCCAAAGAGACGGACCGACGTCATGTCCCAGATTTCCCACCGAATGCATTCCAATATTCACCTCGATGATATCGGTATCCTGAACTCTGTCCTCGACCTCCTGCCGGACATATCCGGCATCTTCTACTTTCCTGTATAAGTATTCGAGCGTTTCAACTCCCGTTTTACCGGGTTTGAGGTGTTCCTTGATAAGGTCTCGGATCCGTAAAGATTCTTCGAAAGCCTGCTTGAACTCACGGGGGACGTCAGTTTCGCCTTCACGCAGAACGTATGCGTGCCGCTTAGCATCAGTGCCATAATTCATCAGGTTCACACCTAAATCGAACTGCATGAGATCACCGCGCTGAATACTATAATCTGTTTTTCTGTACTCTTCCGCACTTGAAGTATATGAATGGATCAACCCTGGCATACTGAGCCCGAAAGATGATACCATACCGTGAAACAACATCTGGTCCTGGACCCACCACCCAACATCTTCACGTGTCGTGACACCCGGCGTTATTACTTCGTTTGACAATGCCCGCTCAAGGAATCTCCTTGCAAAATCGGCTACCTGCGTGAAGACCCGTATCTCACTCGAAACCCTCTTTGAGCGGAAATCTGATATAAGCTTTTCCGCAGATACAATTCTTTGAGAATATGTATCCCCCAGTGCATTGAGAAGCGCACGATATCCTGAATGTGACAGGCCGTTCGCAACTGCGATCTTATCAGACATATTGATCCCGATCCGTTGGGGGTCACGCTCCGATACAAATTCTTTCAGGTCATCCGCAGACATAAACGTATCATAGGCGCCCGTCATTTGAAGCAGTACATCGTGTCTTCCGAGTATAGCCCTCTCAATCCTGTCATTTCCAGTATCGGTAAACACGATATATCCGGAAAAATATCCATTTGACACACCGAGATCGATACCCATCGGATCGGTCTTCCACTGTTGAAAAACGTGTATCCACATGCTGATGTTGTTGTCTCGCATGACCTGCGGTAACAGTATATCAAATTTTTCGTTACGGATAAGGTTCAGGGTTTCCCATCGGGAACGTGAGTTCAGTTCCTGTGCGTCGGTAACGTCGGTGGCGGCAAAAAAGATCAAAATTGCGAAAACGATCTGCATTACAGTCATATCTTTTTCCTTTATAATTATTCCTATGCTCTTGACTAGATTAGTGGTTTAGAGTTGATATTTTAATCGGCAGTTCATCATTTAGTTTTGATCCCCGGTGTATTTCCTCAATTCAATTTGATCCCTGGTAAAATTATATCTTGATTTTTGCGATAATGGCCGTTATCTTTTTCCGGGCATCAACCAATCGTAATCAAAAGATAATAACTTTTTTCCTGTTATCCTTTCTAATTCCACGGGTATTGGTATCAAATTTGTGAATGATATTCGGTATTTTATTTCTGTTGACCGGACAAATATGTGTCGTGGGAATCCAATGGATCAAGCAAATAGTTTTAGAGCATTTACGGTAACTTTTATTATCACCGCACCAGATATACCTTCCATGTTTGCGGTATGAATCCGATATATTTCATCTTTAAAGAAGGATGGGATGAAAAGCTCAGCGGTCCTTATTCTTATAGTCATTTGTGTTGCATTACCCCGGGCGGCAGAAGCGCAATCCGAGATCCATCCGTTTCAAATTGCGATATGGGACCCTGTCCAGCTATTTAATTCTGAATCATCTATTCACGGAGTCCGGTTGAATCTGATCTACGGTGTTAATCAGGATATGTTCGGGTTTGATCTGGGCCTCGTTAACAGGGTAAAAGGGGAAACGAATGGATTGCAGTATGGATTCGTGAATTTCAGTGAAGGAGATTTTAAAGGTTGGCAGGACGGAACTGTCAATGTTTCGAAAGGAAGTTTCAGTGGACTTCAAACCGGGATTGTCAATTCAACGAACCACGTAGAAGGGATTCAGATCGGTCTCATTAACATTACGGAAACACTTCATGGTTTACAGATAGGACTTGCCAATATCAATAAAAGCGGCGACCCGTTTAAATTCTTGCCTATTGTCAACTGGTCTTTCTAAATACCTCATTTTATCAAAAGTATCCCACTGTTCGGCGGGTAGAGCCATTCCATTCCCCGTACTGTCAAGACCGCATTGTCTTCAATTGCGATAATTGCTTTTTTGCCGCCCCATTCTTTCATGGTCGGATAGGCAAAAAATTCAAATGAAAAAAGATTGGTCGGTTCAAGGATAAAACTGTTTCGCCACGGCATACCTGTCCAGACCGCCGGTCCCACGTCGTGTCCCAGGTTGCCGACAGAATGGAATCCGATGTTGACCTCCATGATTTCCGTATCGGTCATATTGTGTTCGATCTCCATACGGATAAATCCCGCTTCCTCAATTTTTCCGTACAGAAATTCAAGCGTTTCGACCCCGGTCCTGCCGGGCTTGAGGTTCTCACGTATAATATCACGCACATATAATGCCTGCTCATGCGCTTCTCTGAACTCACGGGGGACGCCGGTTTCACCTTCACGAAGTACGTATGCCTGGCGTTTTATGTCAGTACCGAAGTTCATCATCGTCACGCCCAGGTCGAACGAAAGGAGATCGCCCCGCTGAATACTATAATCAGCATCCCTGAAATCATTTTTTCCGGATGAATATGAATGGATCACACCCGGCTTGCTGAACCCGAATGAGGAGCGTACCCCGCGGGCGAGCATCTGGTCCTGTACCCACCAGCCGACGTCACCAAGCGTCGTCTCACCCGGAATGATTACTTCGTTCGAGAGAGCGCGTTCAAGAAGTTCTCTCGTTAATTCTCCGACCCCGGCAAAGAACGCAATTTCGCTTGCAACTCTTCTCGAACGGAAATCGGCAATAAGCTTCTCGGCGGACACCATTCGTCCGGCATATTTCTCTCCCAGGGTCTCGGCAAGGCGGAAATACCCGGTGTACGAAAGACCGTTCGCCACGCTGATCTTGTCGGACATATTGACACCGATACGCTTCGGGTCCCGCTCTACGATGAAGTCTCTCAGATCGTCTTCACTGCCGTGTATGTCGTATGCACCGCTCATTCTGAGCAGCCCTTCGTCATTGCCAAGCGCAGCGCGTTCTATCCTGTCACCGCCCCTGTCGGTAAAGACAAGGTAACCTCCGTAAAAACCGGGAGGGAAAATCCCGAAGTCAGCCGACATCGGATCGGGTCTCCACTGCTGCATTACATGTATCCACATATCGATGGCATTGTCCCGCATAGCTTTGGGCAGCACCATGTCAAGTTTGTCGTTACGGATGACGTTCAGCGTCTCCCACCATGACCGCTTTACCTGGGCGTTGACATTGAAACCGCTGACAAACAATAACGTTGCAAGGATAGAAGAGAAGATATGCCGTAAATACAACGTTGTACTCCGGGGATTAATGGAAATTTACAGTTTAAATACGTTAAATGGTGAAACTTCAACTGCATCCAGTGCCAATGCCGAACGGTACGAAAAGAGCGATACACATGTATACATGCAGAATCAATTCTGCAAAACGATTTATGAAGCGTCTCCTTGTTTAATTGGCGTGTAAAAATATCGCTTCATACAGTGTAAAAGTAGTTAATATTTATATGATCGCACGATTATTCAAGTACTTTGCCGTGCATCCATTCAACGACTTCATTCGTTTCTTGTTCTGGGAGAATAAAATTCTCGTTTTTCACCCATGCAATTTCGTTTTTCGTTAAATGAACGGTCGTGAGAAGTATCTCTTTCGGAGTGTCTTTGCCGGCAAAATTCACTGCTAATTCCAGCACTTCATTCAACTGGACGTTACGCTCCCGGGGATCGAATCTTTTTGCCTGCCACAAGGACTGGATCAATCCTGACACAGGGTCCTCTTTGCTTGTAATAATATCAACGCCTCCCTCACGTGTTTCTTTTGATTCATCGACATTCCAGCCCTCCTCTTTAAAGACGAGACCTGCTGTTTTTTTAAAATCATCCGGGGGCATCTCGGTAAGTAGGTGCCCTTTATTTGATACTTCGGCCGAAACGAGTGAGAATGCGCGTGAGGAATTGACCCAGTCTAACTTTTCCTGGTTTGGATACCATATATCGCCGTCATCTGAAGATGGTATATTAAAACCGAATACCTGGGTCGAATCGTCCGCGCCAATCCAGGAATTGTCTTCAGACCAAACAGAAATATCGTTCTTGAATTTATCTAACCATTTCTGACTGACTTTTGCTTTTTTTGCCATGAATCCCAGGAAGCCGGGGATAAGCAGCTGCTCCCTGACGTCGGCATCGATCATCGGAATATGATATACAAAATCATCTATTTCCTCTTCAGACGTCGGACCTGTCTTTCTTTCATAAGCCATATCCCTCATCGTCATCGAGTCCCGATAATGCTCTATACTATGCTCTATAAGCGAACCTACGATCTGTCTCAGGTCATGAGTCGTTAATTCTATCATTTTTTCTGTATCCATCCGTTTTTTAATGTAAATTTCATAAATTTGTCAATACTATAACGTTGTAATTTAAATAATTTTCCCCTGAAATTCAATATTGTTTTCTACGGACGTCCGGGATCATTGAATTCAAGAGAATATGGCAGTGTTCCGGTTGCTGTGATTTTGAAATTTTTATTAAGATTGTTCACGAATCGAAAAAGCCCTGAATAACCTCTCCAGGGCTTTTTTGACGTGTCCTCATTTCAATACGTCGAATTGATTTTAATGTATCAGAATAATTCTGTCGTTACGGGGATAGAGCGCTTCCAGGCCTTTGTTCGTAACGATCGAGTTATCTTCGAAATTAATGCTTATTACTCTGTTCCATTCAGGCACCCATGTATGGACCATGAACTCAAAAGAGATAAAATGATTCTCCTGAATTTCAAATTGACCGCGGAACGGACGGAACGGCGCGATCGAAGCCCCGACGGCAAACTCGCTCCGCCCGGTGTTTCCCAACGGGTGCATGTCAAGCGAGAACCCGGATTCATCCCTGTCGCCGATAGCATTGACCATTACTCTGTCCTGTGCGCCGATATCGGTGAAAGGAGTGTAAATAAAGTCGAGGTCTTCCAGGGCTTTGACAAGCATCGAGCGCATCTCGAGGCCCGTGTATCCAACTTTCACCGTCTTCCTGATGACGTCCCGTGCCTGCAATCCCCGTTCCCAGGCCTTTTTCAGACCGGCTGGCACGTCATATTCGCCTTCTTTAAGAATGTATCCGTTCCGTTTATAGTCGGTGCCGAAGTTCAGGTACTTGATACCCCAGTCCCATGACAGGAAGTCGCCGCGGTGGTAAACTTCTCCCCGTTGCTCGCGGGGCACCTCCGAATGTGACGCGCCCGGCGCACTCGGGCCTCTCGTCGGGATGAAAAGTCCCAGTTTCATCAACTGGTCCTGCACCCACCAGCCGAGGTCTTCTCTTGTTGTGACTTCCGGTACGATCCTTCTGTAGGCTTCTTCCTGGATCTGCCTCTGTAGTTCTGCCATCTTGGCATATGCTAAAATCTCGGCTTGTACCCTTCGGACCCGGAAGTCGGTTATCAAATACTCGGCCGACACGATCCGGCTCGAATACTTTTCACCGAGCGCTTTGACCAGTTTGTTGTATGAACTGTAAGAGATCGAGTTTGATGCGGGAAGCCAGTCTGAATACTCGATAGCGATACGCCGGGGGTCACGCTCGGCAACGAAATCGTATAGATCTTTTTCCCTGCCGAAAATATCGTAGAGTCGAGGGTCGCCTCCGCCGCCGAGAACGGCACGTTCTATCCGGTCACCGCCGCGGTCGGTAAAGATATAATAATTAACTGTGTCGATCACCGTCCAGCGGGGACGCGTTCCGAGGTCACGCGCAAGAATGTCTTCATGGCCTTCACCTGTCACATGGATCCACATGCCGATATTGTTGTCGCGCATTGCTCCGGGCAGGACAAAATCGAATTTTTCCTCCTGAATGAGTTTTAACATTTCGTACCGTGCACGGGCCTCACTCTGCGCATGCGTATCATTTATCAGGAAAATATGGATAAAGCTAATAACGGAAAATAATACCTGCAAGAATTTTGCTGTACTCATTTCTTCCTCCTTATACGTTGATTTATTAATTCCCGGTCATACTTTGATAAATTATTCAATAGGTGGGTGTGGTTTTATATCATGCAGTAAACAGATGTTACGTATTGAATCGATGGATATGGAAAGCTCACTGACGGTTTGTTCATTATAAGAGAATTGATTGAAATTGTCAAGAGTTGATTATATCCCAAATAAAATAGTGTTCGATTTTTAAAGCGGGAATATGCGCAGTATCCGATTTACGGCAAAATTGTCGCCTTTTTCTTTATCCGGATTTGCTCAGTATAGTATTGCAATTAAAAACCCCCGGAGGTTTCTCTTCGGGGTTTAGCGCTCATGAACGGTATGATTTATGATCTATTGTGTCAAAGAATGAAAAAATTCAAGCGGAAATACATGTACCCGCCTATAAATTTACGGCGCATCTACTATTTTAATATTACCGGAGTCAATTTCCCTCAGGATCTTATCTATATCAACATCAAACTCCAAGACCATAAATTTCGTTCTGCTGTTCTTCATTTTTAAAGTCACTTTTGTATGAGAAACGCTGGCGACCTCCATTTTACTATTACTGCTTTTCACAAACAATTTGTCGCCTTTAAACACCTCGTACATTCTCGTCCCCGGTAGTGGTGTACCGTCCTAATTGTGCATCCTCATTGACCGCAAAGTATTGTTTTTTCCTAAAATAAATACCAAATAAAGAAAATGCAAGTTTTTAATTTTCAACCCGCATGTAAATAGGACACCATGTATCGTATATGACAGTATGTATGATATATATTGTTTTAACAGAGAGTTTCTTCAATACACTTTTGTTGATTCTGAAGACACCATTATTTTTGCATAATGAAAAGAGAATAATCTTTTTAATTGATTTTTTCTATTAAAATTGATACCTACTATTATACCGAATGCACAAAATCCCTTTCTCGGTTACACAAATTTTATAATATTACCTGGAATAATCAATTTTGCTTTCGAATGAGGGCATGTAACTCATTTCTGTATGAAGGAGGTTTCAACCATGTTCAAGCGCAAAGCTGTGGTTGCAGTGTTTATGTTTTTTGTCATCTTTACATTATTTTATTGTGCCGGAGAGAATGTTGCGATAGAGAGCACTCTGTATGACGACCTTATCAGTTTAAATAATGATTTTGATGTATTTCAGCAACCTGAAAACTCCGACGGTGTGCCGGATTATTCTCCCGCCACCATGAATGAAAAATACCGTGAATTGAATACATACCAGGACCGCCTGAAATCGATAGATCCGGGCGGCTGGTCCGTGTCTGACCAGGTCGATTACCATCTGGTCCGTGCGGAAATGAACGGGTACGAGTTTCAGCACCGTGTTCTCCGTCCGTGGTCGATCGATCCCGGTTTCTATAACGTCGTTATTCGCGGGTACGGCCGGGTCCGGAATCTTCCTTTAGACGAGGACGCTCTTGCAGGTTTGCAAGAGAGACTTCAATCGGTACCGGCAATCGTAGAGCAGGCCACGGTGAATCTCGATAACTTTTCGGAGATAGCCGGTGATCTGGGCACACTTGCCGTCTTATCCCTCGGAGATACGAGAGCTTCATTCGAGTCTCTTACCGGCCGGCTCGCCGAACATCATCCCGGGCTCGTTCCCGATGTAGAGGGAGCGCTGGCCGCGATCGACGAATATGCGAACTGGATCGAAGCCAACAAGAGCAGGATGACCGCACGGGCGGGTGTCGGAAAAGAAAACTACAACTGGCTGCTCAAGAATGTCTATCTCTTTCCTTATACCTGGGAAGACATCCGTACCATCGTCGAACTTGAAGATAACCGCGTGAGAACGTTTCAGAGACTCGAAGAGAACAGGAACCGTACTGTGCCTGCGATTAAACCTGTCCGGTCACAGGCGGAATATAAAGCAAGCGTCAATAGAGCGATTGACCACATTATGAGTTTTATCCGTGATGAAGAAATATTTACCTTGGATGATTTTCTTACACCGGACGATTATTTTGGATCATGGCATGGATTTGATAATCCGTGGCCGGAGAAGCACGATTATTTCTTCAATTTTTCACACCGTGAACCGGTTATGGAAGAATCACACGAGATGGTCGGCCACCATTTTGATGGTTTGAGATCCCGTAACGACGACCGCCCGATCCGGGGCGGCAGGCGTCCGTATAAGATCGGGACAGCCCGGGGAGAGGGATTCGCCTTTGCTTTAGAAGAGCTGTTAATGCACGCAGGCTATCTTGACGGCCGGAATGCTCATGGTAGAGAGATTACCTATGAGCAGGCTGCATTCCGAACGGTCCGGGCGCTATCCGACATCTACATGCACAGCCAGGACTGGAGTTATAAGGATGCGGAAAAATTCTGTATCGACAATGCGCCGCATGGCGAGTTGCTCGAAGGCAGTCACCATTTGTGGTTTGAACTGAATACCACCCTGCGCGGCGTAGGTCATCACATGCTCATGGTCGTTGGCAAAGTCCAGTTCATGAAATTGTTCAGAGACCGCGCGAACCAACTCGGTGATGATTTCGTTTTGAAAGGTTTTATGGATGAAGTATTAAACACGGGATCGATCCCGTGGTCGCTTATACGATGGGAAATGACAGGATTGGATGACGAGATCAATAGGTTGTGGTAAAAGTGCGGATTTCGAGGTCATGTTTAAGGTGTTAAATCGTCTTTGCTTCAAGGTGGAATCAATTTGAAACGAAATAAATATTGAAAAAACCGGATGTCGTGAATGCAAAAGCCCTAAAATAATTTTTCAGGGCTTTTGCATTTTCATAGCAGCACAACCGGTTACTCTTGTATTTTGTAGTGAAATATGAAATTCTCTTTTATACGACCTCGTATAGAGTTTAAATCACAATTCAGCCCGCAGTTACGTCTTGGTACTAATAAAGCATTTTGAAAAATCACTCAATTTTGTTATTTTACAACTGAATAACAAATAACGGTAAACGGGCCGGGTTGTTGCGCACTCAATTGCAGTGAAATTATGAATATGCTTAAAAAAATCTGCCTTATCATCACTCTTCTGAGTGCCGTTGTGTTGCCGGGAGTTCTGTTTGCGGCAGGTTTTCAGCAATTTCCGGAACACCACGGAGCGATCAACGATTTTGCGGGTGTCCTCTCGCCCGGCGTAGTGCAGAGCATGGAGCGGATCGCCATCGAACTGGAACAAAAAACAGGCGCTGCCGTGGTAGTTGTAACCATGGAAACAATTGGAGACGAGGATGATACCGATTACGCCAATCGGCTCTATGAGGCTTGGGGTATAGGTCAAAAAGGGATCGACCGGGGTGTTCTGATACTCGACGTGGTTGATATCCGCCGTATCAGACTCGAGATCGGCTATGGGTTGGAGGGTATCATACCCGATGGTCGTGCCGGTGATATACGAGACCGGTATATGACGCCATTTCTACGCAATGACGCTTATGACAACGGTCTCGGGCAGGGTTTTGCTGCTGTCGCCGGGATTATAGCGCGCGATGCCGGCGTCACGCTCACGGGTCTGCCATCATTATCCGACTCTCCCCGGAGCGGTAAATTGCGGGGGGATACAGCCCGAAACCTTATACCCCTGATACTGATCATCCTTTTTATACTCATGGGTGGCCGCCGCCGGAGTGGGCTGCTTCCGCTGTTGATTATGGGCAGTATGATGGGCGGTGGTGGAAGGAGTTGGGGAGGCGGATTCGGCGGAGGACTCAGCGGCGGCGGCGGTGCAGGAGGCGGTTATTGATGAAGCGCCAGCAGTCGTTTTTTTAGAGAATTCAGGCAAATAGTTTTAAGGGGACACATAGATGGCAAAAGCGCCGGAGAGACCCGAAGATATTTTCGGGGAATTTGAAAAGGATATCAAAGATATTTTTGCTGAGGGCCTCATTTCATTGATCCTGTACGGATCTGCTGCACGCGGCAGATACGTTCCGAAAAAGTCGGACATTAATTTCCTTATTGTCCTTACCGAGAACGGAATTGAACGTTTTTATTCCGCTCTGCCGCTCATCAAGAAGTGGAAAAAGCGGCGTGTGTCGACCCCGCTTTTCTTTACGGAGGACTATATCGGGAGTTCACTCGATTCGTTTCTGATAGAATTTCTGAATATATCGAGTTATTACAAAGTTGTTTTCGGGAAAGATGTTTTTGAAAATATCAAGATCGATAGAAAGAACCTCCGGCTGCAGCTCGAGCGGGAGATGAAAGGGAAGCTGCTGAACCTCAGGCAGGCGTACTTTCAGGGAGCGGGCGATTCGAAATCGGCGGTCCAGCTTATCCATGATTCACTGGGCGCTTTTCTCTCGCTGTTCCCGGCTAATCCTGTCGATAAAGAATGAGCCGGTGTCGGTCGATCCTCTGGAAAATATCGGAAAGATCGCACAGCTTTTCAAGCTGGATATCAATGTGCTCGAGCGGCTTCACCGTATCAGAACCGGGGTGGAAAAGCCGAAAAAAGCAGACGCCGATGAACTGCTTCGGCAGTATATCACTCAGATCTGGTCTCTTGCATTGCAGACCGATTCCCTGGAGTGATCGCTACATTAAAATGTATAAACATACTACGAGGAGCTTTGAATGTCGGCAAAGAAAATAGTAATTGGAGTGCTGGTTTTTATTGTGCTGATTGGGATATGGTCGGCGGTATCGATTAAAAATACCTATAATACGCTGGTTGTCCTCGATGAAGGAACGCAGACTGCATGGTCTCAGGTCGAGACTGTGCTTCAGCGCCGCTTAGACCTTGTTCCCAATCTTGTCGAAACAGTGAAAGGATTTGCTCAGCAGGAACAGGAAGTGCTCATTGGCGTGACCGAAGCGCGCTCGCGGGTGGGACAGGCGCAGTCGCCGACCGAGCAAATGCAGGCGAACAATCAACTGACCTCCGCGCTCGGCAGGTTGATGGTTGTCGTTGAACGGTATCCTGATCTGAAATCAAATCAGAATTTCATTCGGCTGCAGGATGAGCTTGCTTGCACGGAGAACAGGATCGCCGTCGAGCGCCGCCGATACAATGAATCTGTCGGTCTTTATAATCAGCGGATGCGAAGTTTTCCGACCGTTCTGCTTGCGGGGACGTTCGGTTGTGAAGCAAAGACCAGGTTTGAAGCCGCCGCCGGAGCGGAAGACGTGCCGCAAGTCGAATTTTAAGATTGGTTTTTATTGCGCTGTCGTAATCGGATCTTGCTTTCTCCGGTGTCAGGCCGTTATGGCTTGACAGCGATCATCTGCAGTTCGACCTGTGCTCCGACATTGAGCGCCGCAACCTGTACGGTCGCTCTCGCCGGTGGGTCCTCTGGAAAAAACTCGCGGTATACCGCATTGAACGTCGGGAAGTCGTTGATGTTTGCGATGTAAGCCGTCACCGACACGACGTTTTCAAATCCCATACCGGCTTCCTTCAGAACTTCGTGAATGTTCGCCATCGCCTGCCGCGTCTCTGCTTCCAAGCCGCCCTCTGCCAGCTCGGTCGTGACCGGATCGCGTCCGAGGTGACCGGCGACATACAGAGTGTTGCCGACCATGATGCCCGGGCTGTATGGAAAACCGAAGTAGGGATACTCCTCCGGACTAATAACTGTGCGCACGTCCTTCAACTGTGTGTCAGCCTCCATGCTTTGTGACGCGATAGTTGCCAGGGATCCAATGACCAGACCTGCCATGCCTGCCAATACGGCGATAAATACGCGATTACTTCCCATAATGATATTCTCCTTTTTGAGTTTAACATAAACACAAACTTACTATACTATATTCCGAAAATCAAGAAAATCAGACCGGATTTGCGGCTGTACCCGACGGGTATCCGCACGGCTCCCCGGGCTGAAAGATCCGCAATCTAACATAAGTGAATTGTAAAGAAAATGAACCTTGTTATAACATGGTGGTCTGAGAAGCATCCATCCCGGAAACCGTATTAAACCCAGCAATATTGAATTAATGTTTTGTAAGCACGCCATGAAAATAAAGCTGCGAGCAGTATTAAAACAACGTTTGTTGTTAGGGAAAAAGTAGTGTAAACCTGTATACCAAATATGATTGTCGTAATGACGAAAAACAGACAGTTGGCGGCAAGCTTTTTTCTGCGGACCCTGTATGGTTTTATTTGCTTTGCCGTTTCGCCGGAATTCTGGCTGTCCGGTTTTAAAGCAGCTAACGGTACATCTATTTTCGGCTGCAAATAGAAATGAACATACGAAAGCGATCCCACCAATGCAAATAACAATATGGTTTTAACCAGGAGCACCCAGTTCGTGTAAAGAGCTCCAATCCCCAGAGGGCCGTAAATGAGGAGAAGAATCCCGGAAAGCAGCACGGATAATTGGAAGACATAACACCGTTTTACGCCGCCACGAATGATGTTTTCCATATAATTGTCTGCATACTAGTTCAGCCCGGGGCCAAATTTAGCCCGCTCGTTTACGGCGATCAGGTTAAATAGGGGGATTGACATAAAAACAAAACTGATAATATGCACAAATATCAAGATGTCATATAACATAATCCACCTCCCTAGTTTATTGAGATTTATACATACAGCATACCGTCATTGTGATAACCATGACGTTAGTTTGCACAGAAACATTTTGTGATACACCTTGTAATGAAATTTTCCCTTGAGTGTGGTATGCGGTCAAGGGGAAGTATATGGATTTTCCCATTTTTTAAATTGATATTGCAGGAATAATTTTACATACTATACTATAAGACACGTCTACTCCATCGATAATTGGCAAAGGAACTACAAATGGAACAGAACTACTCAAACCACAGAAGATGGGTGCCGTTGTATCATTTCGTTTTATCGATTACGTTGTTAGTTTCGGTAATACTTTCAATAATCAATGTAATAACCTCAATGGGAACCGAGGGGTTCTATAACGCTGTATTGATCTTTGTTGTAGTTACGGTGGTATTCAATTTGTTCTTTTACATCCGGTCCTTTGCGCTGAGAGCCCAGGATAGAGCCATTCGGGCTGAAGAAAATTTGCGGCATTATGTGTTGACGGGAAAATGCCTGGATTCAAAACTGACAATTCGTCAAATAATAGGGTTGCGCTTTGCACCCGATGAAGAATATTTAGACCTTGCAAAAAAAGCCGTTACTGAAAACCTGTCCGAAGAGGACATTAAAAAGAGTATAAATAATTGGAAAGGGGACACGGACCGCGCTTAAAAGAGTCAATAGTTGATCCCGGACAGGAAAATAATAGTGCCCCGCTTCTTGTGGTATGGCTTCTGTTTCTCCTTGATATCATCCTGATCGCTTTGCATTCATTCATGTACAATAAACATTTGAGCCGTTGTACAAATCGGATAATGAGCGTTAAAACTTAGCATTTATTCTGTTAAATGTGACAACTCGCAGCATGAGCCTTCCCAATAGCTTTTGTTTCGGCCAGAAGAATTTAAACTGTCCCAGAAGTACCGAATACATCACTGTTAATACCTGATACAAAGGCATAAACAATAGAATTTTGACAGTTATTTTAACTGCAGTATGTGTTTCCGCGCCAAATCCTAAAAAACTGTTGACATACCAGGAACAATAAACCGCGGTATATCCGGATAAGGCAAACACCATGAGGATCAATAAAAAATCTCGGGTTCCATCGATGCCCCATTTAATCTTTAACCGGTCAGTATATCGATTCAATACCGTACCGTTCCTTCAAATATGATCATTGTATTTAAAGAGTTGCCATTCATCACGCCGTAAAACTTCACACATAACCGGGTCGGGTAACTTGAATTTTATTGTAGTCATTTTCCAGTATCAGTACTCTCGGAAAAAAAACTCATTAAGAATCACAAATAGTATCAATGTAGCGTAATTTTCTATAATTGTCAATTCCGATTTTCAGTCCATAATTGCACTTAATATATTCCCCGGACTGTACGATAATCCTGTCTTTTTACTTTAGTGGCGCTCCATGATATTCAAATGCAGGGTCAGGATTTGTGAGTGATATATAAAGTGTCGAAAATTTTTATTTTATTTGTTATCATAATGATTTCTTACTATATTTTTGCAAGCGCCCTCTTACTATGAAATAGATATCACCCCGCTTTTACAACCATTAACCTAATAAAAAAATTCACAATTGGAGGAAAGCCATGCTTAAGGAAAATATCTTTACCAGAGTAATGCATTGGGCAGTTCTATTCTTTGTCGCAGTCCCATGTACCGTATCCGTATTAATGGCGCAGCCGGGCGTACATACGGCAAAGACCGGATCAGAAGTCCTTCGTCTGATAAGAACAGAAAAGCTTGACCTGATCCTGCCGGGAGCCATGCGCGACAATAATGTGGATATGTGGATCCATGTCACCCGACAGGGAGATCAGGATCCAATGTTTCCGGAATTCGGATCAACCTCCGGTTATTTGATTTTTACCGACCTGGGAGACAGGATCGAGCGGGCGGTGTTCGGTGGATCAGGCGCTGTCACGGGTATTGAAGTACGCGGTTCTCGCGAAGTCGCACGTGCTTTTAATGGTTATAGTAATAAACTGGACTCCGGAGTCTGGGATGAAATAACGGAATTTGTTACCGAGCGTGATCCGAGAACGATTGCCGTCAACACATCCGACTGGCTTGCTATTGCTGACGGGATATCATATTCGCAATACGTGAGGTTGGAAAAAATTTTAGGGCCTAAATATTCTCAGAGAATTGTATCTGCAGAGAACCTGATCACAGATTTCAGGTCAAGAAGGATTCTCAGGGAAGTGACGCTTATGACCAATGCGCTTGAGATACACCGCCAGATCCTTGAGCGCTCTTTATCCAACGAGGTTATCACTCCCGGTGTAACGACACGGGAGGATGTAGGCTGGTGGGTTCGGGAGCAGTTTTACAAGAGGAATATAGCACGAGGATATAGATCGCGGCCGGGAATGCCCGGGGTTATGTATTCAGCCGTTTCAGATCAATCAGTGACTCGCTCTCCCCAATACGTATTACAGCGTGGCGATTTTCTGTCGTTTGACAATGGAGTACGGTATTTGGATTACTTTGGGACAGATTATAAACGTAACGCATATATTATGAGAGAAGGCGAAACAAGTGTCCCCGCAAGTTTACAACTTGCATATGATCGTTCGATAGCTGCTCAAAAGATCATTCGGGAACATGTCAAAGTTGGCAAAACCGCCGGAAGGATATTGCAAGATCTCATCGTGGCGTTGGAAGCGGCAGACTATATTTATGCACCGTTTACCGATGAATCCCCGGAAAACTATATGAATGTACAGGCAAAATTAGCGAATACCGATAAATCAAGCTTTTCTATAGATCTTCATAGCCAAGGAAATAATGGCGGCAGTTTGGTGACTGTCGGGCCCTCTGTCGCGGCATTTCGGTCGGATCGGGACCACTTGACAGTTCAGGAAAATCATCTTTTTTCATTAGAATATGTGATCTGTACGAACCTTCCGGAAAGACCCGGTTTGCCGATCGTCATTAATATAGAAGGTAATCATATAGTATCCAGCCGGGGAGTTGAATTTCTTCATCCGCCGAATGAGAAAATCCTGCTGATCCATTGAGCCGGAAGCTACAAGGAAGGGAATAGTTCTTCGTATTTCGTGAGCCAATTGTGCCGGGAGCGCTCGTAAAGTCATATCAACGTAGTATTGGTTTTATTCTGACTACGTAATAGCACCTTCAGATCACGTGACTGGTTTGGCGGATATTGAGTATTAGGTTATGTTGACCGGAATGGTACATTACGTTGAGTCTTTATGGCAAAGTCGGCAGACGATATACTCTCTTTACCGGTCAAATTGTATTTGACATATAACTTCGCATTCGGAAATGTTAAATACTTTTGAATTATGAGCCGGTGTTGTTCGTGAAAATCTGAAACCTGAATTTTTACCATGGATTGTTGAGAGATGAATCACGATTAGAGGGAAAAAAGATGCTCTGCCATAAACGACGGAGCATCTTTCATTAAACAGTGTTACCTTGTTGAAAATGGCCTTGCCGGCGGTTGTCACTTTCATGGTGCGTCACTTTTCGCAACCGCTCACATATAAGACCCAGATTGACCATACTTTCGGAATCATGGCAATTCTTCGTAACGACAACATGAGCGTGCATCAGACACATTCGGATTGACATCTATCTCACCCTGTGGAATCGGAAAATACACCCAGTCAGTTCCAAGCGGCACGTGGAAGATACCGGATCTGTGTTGGTCATACGTCCGTTTTACTGTCGATACAAGGAGGACTTGTGAAAAAATCTATACAATGTGCACTATCTTTCTTGCTGCCGGTATTGATCCCGGCATTTTCAATGACTGCAAATGCGCAGGTCTCAAATCCGTTTATGCAGTTAGAAAGAATAAAAATGCCCGGCGGATTTAAGATCGAGCTATACGCCGAGGGAGTCCGCGGAGCGCGTTCCATGGATTTGAGCCCCGACGGGACACTGTTTGTCGGTTCCAATAGAGAAAATTTATATGCACTTGTTGACAGAAACAAGGATTATAAAGCTGATGAAGTCATCGTGCTGGCGGAAGGGCTCACCCAGCCGAATGGCGTGGAATTCATCGACGGCGACCTCTATGTCGCTGAAAGAAACCGAATTATTCGCTATGATGATATTGAAAGCAATTTATACGATCCTCCGGAGCCGGTTATTCTGAATGATTCATTTCCGAGTGAACGTGCTCACGGCAAGAAATACCTCCGGCTTGGTCCTGATGACAAGCTTTATTTTGATAACGGTGCACCATGCAATACGTGTGACCCGGAAGAACTGTTCGGTAAAATTCTTAGAATGAATAAAGATGGCAGCGATCTCGAAGTGTATGCAAACGGTATACGGCACTCGGTGGGATTGGACTGGGACCCCCGGACCGGCGAATTGTGGTTTACGGATAACGGAAGAGATGAACTCGGTGATGAGATTCCTCCTGAAGAATTAAACCACGCTCCGCGTCAGGGTCTGCATTTCGGTTTTCCGGACTATTTCGGAAAAGATGTTAAAGACCCCGTCTTCGGCGATCAACGCAACATCAGTGAATTTCAACCTACAAAAGTCGAAATGCCCGCCCATGCTGCCGCCATAGGAATGCAGTTTTACACCGGCTCCATGTTTCCGGAAAAATACAGAAACGGTATTTTTATAGCCGAGCACGGCTCATGGGACAGGAGCCCTGGGGTGGCTTTTAATGGATATAGAGTTTCATTTGTATCGATCGATAATAGGGAGGTTGAGTATTTTGAGCCCTTTGCTGAGGGATGGCTCCTCGATGACGGGCGAAGACGGTTTGGACGCCCGGTCGATGTCTGCACTATGTCCGACGGTTCACTGCTTGTATCAGATGATTTTGCCGGCGTTATTTACCGAATAACGTATAACAGGTAATACGCAGATAAAACAGGAGGCGTTTACCATGAAGCAGTTATTTGTAAAGTTGCTGTTACACTGTCTTATTGGTGTATTTACATTGTACGGTTCAGCGCTGGGTCAGGAAAGGGCACAGGATAGAAGAACCTGGATCGACGAAAATACAAATACCTCTGACGACCCCCGGCGTATCCCTGTCCCTCCGGGTCAGAAGGGTCCCGAAGGTACGTTAGTGATAACGGGCGGACGGATATTTGACGGGACCGGTGCACCAGTCCGCAACGGAACAATTGTCATAGAACGGAACAAGATCAAAGAGATCCTTCCGCCCGGCTCAACAAATTGGCCCCTGGATGCGCAGGTGATCGATGTTAACGGAAAAACCGTAATGCCGGGTATGATGGACCTTCATGCACATATGACCGAAACTGAACTTGATGGCCCTACCGTTGTTTCGAATGTGGCGTTAAATACGCTCAAAGCCGTGGAACGTATGCGCTATTATATTCAAAGCGGTATAACAAGTATTCGTGATCTTGCATCACACGGTGATATACCCTTCCGGATGAAAGAATTTGTTGCAGAAAATCGAATACCGGGTCCCAGAGTGTTTCCTGCCGGCCAGGTTATTACCTCGACTGGCGGACATGGTACCGAAGGTATGCATATGAACAAACCGCTGGTCACTGCGGAACGCACAGCTGATGGACCCGATGAGTGGCGCAACGCAATTCGTGAACAGTTCAATTTGGGCGCAGATGTTATTAAGGTTGCCAGCCATTTCAGCCGGGAAGAGATTGCAGCAGCTGTTGATGAGGCACATGCCCTTGGTCTCAAAATCACGGCAGATGCCGAAACGTTCTATGTTCAGTGGGCAGTCGAAGCAGGGGTAGACGTGATCGAGCATCCGCTACCCCGTACCGATGAGACAATAAGGTTGATGGCGGAAAAAGGAACTCAGTCGGATCCCACGATCTATCCATATATGAATATATTTGAATTGTATGGCGGATATTACGGTTCGACTTCGCGCAGGTTCACTTTTACGAGGGAATCAGTTATGGAGATGTTTCGAAAACTGAAACGTGCCGGGATAAAGATGGGTATTGGTATTGATGTGTCGGTCGATGCCACCTGGCCTGAACCCTATATAGAAGAATTGAAATATTTTGTTAAAGGGGGCTATACCATACCGGAAGCCCTTGTTGCCGCCACATTGAATAGCGCCGAGATCCTTGATATGGATGATAAGCTGGGAACGATAGAACCTGGTAAACTTGCTGATGTCGTTGTGATCGATGGCAGGCCGGACGTTGATCTCGGCAACCTTGCGAATACGGATCTGGTCGTCCGTGACGGATACATCGTTGTCAAAGACGGCAGGATATTTGTTCCGCGTCATGTACCGCCCGGTAAGGAATAATTTCAAGCATTTAAGTTAGGAAATCGTAATTTCCAGGCCGCAGACAACGCAACCTCTGAAGCGCTCAACAGCAAAGACCACCTCATAATCCCAGCCGAATCCTCCTGCGGCTGACACGCGGACCACCCCGGCGCCCGGCAGCCGCGTGAATGGTGTAGTCTGAGGCCAGCCAGGGTTTTCATTTACAAACAATTCACGAAACACTCAACCTCTTGTTGCTCTAAACTCAATGGACCAGTATAATTCCTTCATTTGGCGGTTGAATATTTTCTACTCCCCGGCTTGTTATAACCTGAGCATTTGAAATGTTTAAGGATAATGGATAACCGGGTCTCTCAGCAATGTTCATATGGACCATATATTCGAAAGCAAAAATATGATTCTCCTGAATTGTCAAACGATGCGTGTCCGGCCGGAATTCCGCCATAGAGGGTCCGACCTCGCCCGTATTGCCTAAAGCGTGATTATCGATAGAAAATCCTGCAACGTCGGTTCCTTTATTTCTGAGCACATTCTGTATTATTATATCGGTTGCGCCATCATCCTTAAAAGGTGAATAAATATAGCCCTCATCTTCCATGGCTTTGACCATGGCATCCAATGATTCACCGGCGGTCATGCCGACTCTCATATGCGAGCGCATGATCCATTGACCCGCTATCGCCTTATCATAGACCCTCTGTAAAAAATCCGGGACTTTTGTTTCTCCTTCTCTTAAAATATAGGCATAGATTTTAGAATCCACAGGAAAACCAATATGACTATACTTGCTACCGCGGCCACCGCCACCATAAAATAAATCACCACGCTGTAATGTGTAACCGGGAGAGCTTGTTTCGGATCGGTCTGAAACAGCTGAATAGACAACCCGGGCGCCTACTTCTCTTGCCGGGGTTGCACCCGGCACGATAGTAGATAATCTTTGTAACTTACGCTGGCGGGCCATTGTCAATAAATGGGTCTGTGCTGCAATTTCCCTGCTCGTCCTTCTTACCACGAAATCCAATATGACATTCTCTGCAGACACCATTCTTGCAGAATATTCAGGCCCTAAGATCGTTTGCAGTTTCAAATATGCAGTATATGAGATCCCATCTGCTATAGGCAGCCATTCGGAAAAATTTACCGCTATCGTTCTCGGATCACGCTCGGCAACAAATCGTGTTATTTCGTCGTAGACTTCGGGAATCGTAAAGCTCTGCCCCTTGTCCAGATTGTTATAATTATAACCGCCCAAAGCCATGTTTACGCCGCCGGAGCCGCGTACGTCAATATTTTCAACAGCACCCGCGCTCCTACCGAACATAGCCCGCTCGATCCTGTCCCCCAAGTCGGTAAATATCAAATAACCGGAGGTCTCTCCAAAGTGCGGGGCCAGCTTGTCTCCGCTTTCTTCGTTCGCAAAGACCCCCTCTGCACGGGTGACGTGGATCCACATGTCCACATTATTGTCGCGCATGGCTCCCGGCAGAATAAGGTCAAGTTTTTCGTTCCGTATCAGACGAAGTATTTCCGCTTCGGTCTCCGGTGTATATCCTTCCGGCTGTGCATTGGCAACAGGTACGGTAAACGTCACCGATAGTAAAAACACCATTACTCGAACTATCATTGTACCTCCCTTTGTAAATTATTAATAACGTTATAGGTATGCAACATTACCACAATTTCTTGATTTCATCGTCATAACCGGTCATCTCCCACCGGATTAGGGACACGGGGATTACGCCCCCCGCATAGAACTCATCCATAAACTCCTTCAGGTTGAACTCATCTCCCAGTTGCTGAGCCCTGTCTCTGAACAGTTTCATGAAATGGCCCTTACCGACGACCATTTGTGCATGCCAGCCCACATGGCGCAGGGTGGTTTTCATTTCATTCCATAAATGAGGGCTGTCATCGAGCAACTCTCCGTGCGGCGCATTCTCGAC
The DNA here is from genome assembly GCA_965240425.1 of bacterium. Classification (GTDB taxonomy): domain Bacteria; phylum SM23-31; class SM23-31; order SM23-31; family SM23-31; genus CBDFMG01. The sequence goes on along the minus strand of OZ251221.1, from coordinate 2,468,040 downwards.
GGCGAACTCCATTGCTTCCTTCAGGCTCCAATCTCCGTTGTGCATATAAACGTCCGAAAGTGCGCGGACCGTGCGAAAGGCCGCCTGCTCGTAGGCGATCTCTCGTGCTCTCCGGGGCCGCTCGTCAAGATATCCCGCATGCATCAATAGTTCCTCGAAGGCGAAAGCCAACCCCTCTAACCGGGCGACTGCGATATCATACGGGCCCTCGTGCTCTCTGTTTCCCCGGATCGGCCGGTTGTCTTGCCGGGCACGTAGTAAATCAAAGTGGTGGCCCACCATCTCGTGCGTTTCTTCCATAAGCGACTCACGGTGTGAAAAATTGCGGAAGTAATCATGCTTTTCCGGCCACGGTCTGCTCGTTGCCCGCATTCTGCCTTGCAGGTAGCTATCCACAACAACATAATCCTGAACTGTAAAAATCTCCTCCTCCCGGATGAATTTCATGACACGTTCGATGGAATTGAGGACGCTGCGTCGCCTTTCCTCCTGGGATGCCACGGGCTTCAGTGGAGGAAGATTGCGGTTTCTGTTTTCTTCGAGTCTTTGAAACGTTATAACACGGTTATCTTCCAGTTCTACAATTCTGCGAATTTCATCCCAGGTATACGGAAAGAGATAGACGTTTTTCATCATCCAGTTGTAGTTTTCAACTCCAACACCTGCTGCGGCTGTCATCTTTTCTTGGTTTTCCTTGAGCCAGCCGAGGTAGTCGTCAACGGCGCTCCGGGCATTTTGTGCATCGGCAACCAGATCAGGATGGAATTCTGTCAACTGATTCACAAGATCAGGGAAGGGAGAGCCACTTTCCTCCATATCGTGAATTGCAAAGACCGCCAGGTCACCGGCTACCGCGGACAGAACCTTCATATTCAATTTGGCCTTGTTGTAAAACTCCGGTATGGCAAGAAGTCTCACCCGAAACCCGGAAAGTGCCTCTCCCCGGAGCGGAAATTCCAGGTTCTGCGGAAGTCTGGGCGCTTGTTCACGGTAGAAACCGGGATCGCTTGACCACGGGCGCAGCACCCGGTGCTGAAATTCAAGTCCGTTCATCTCCGCACGTACCAGATGGTAATCGATCTGCTCCGAGACCGACCAGTTGCCCGGATCGATTGTAGCCAACCGGCCCTGAAAAGTCTTCAGTTCGTTATATTGTTTTTCCATTGTCGCAGCATTGTAATCCGGCACACCATCGACAACACTCGGCTCCTGGAACGCACGAAATTCATTAAACAGGCTGAGAAGCTCCGCATAATCGCCGTTTCCCGTCACGAAAGACCCTCCCGTTTCCGCTGTGCAATAAAATAATGTAAGATTTGAAAGAACGATAAATGCGATAGCAAAATTAGTGCGTTTGAGCATGGTGCGGACCTCCATTATGAGAATTCGATAACGGTAACTGATAACCGCTCATTCGATTCATTACAAGATATAACTATGGTTTTGTTTAAAAATGAGATCGCAAGTTAACGTTTAAGCCATCCAATTGCAAACGGAATACCACAACCGGTAATGTACCGGCCGAGTTGCATGACGATCAATGATGCAAGAAAAAAACCAAACCGGAACGATAAGATTTCCGGGGTGATCCATGAGCGGGACTGAAGGAAAAATCGAAAAATAGAAGAAAAGGATACAGTCGATACGAAAAATTTTGATGATTATTGCATTTGGATTGTACTATGGTAGGTGTACTCTATTCGAACTTTTACAGGATATGAAGCACTATAAGATTTACGATCGTCCTATCAGGGGGATTTTCTGTATGCTGTATGGAATTTTTAAACTGACTGTACAAGTTTCTCTTGCGGTGATTGTTTTTTACCTCATCGATTGTGTACAATCCTCATATGCTCAGACCATACGAAATGGATCGCAACCTGTTTCACCCATTCCTTTGACGACATTGCAACTTGAAAATGTTCCTTTTACCATTTCAGGTCCCGGTAATTTTTTTGCTTTTGGTGAAGAGTCGAGGGTTTTTTTTGATATAAAAAATACAGGCGTTTCTGAAATAACCGGACTCCACATCTGGTTAATGATCTATTATCAGGAACGCACCGGGCCTGTTTTGTTCGAAAGAACATTTTCGACATCAATGCTGCCGGGCTCTTCACAATCTTTAAACTGGGATGTGCCGCTCGAATATTCCGGTATGCCGGTGGATGGCCTTATCGTCCCATTCAGAATCGATTTTTCCGATGGTACGGATTGGAATATAAATGAATATTACCTCGCTAATGAGAGTAGATTTGACGAACCGTCTGTTGGGAGCGGTCTTCCTCCAATCGGTCCCGGCAGACCCGGACCAATTCCTGTTCTTACCGTCAAATCAATGGATGCAGTGCAGCTGTCAGGTCAGATAAGTCTTGATGGTGTTCTGGATGAGGAAGTCTGGAAAAGCGCAAAACCTGCTACCGGATTTTTGCAATCGGAACCGACGGAAGGATTAGCGGCTACCGAGATTACCGAAGTCTATGTTCTCCATGACGAAAACAATCTATATATCGGTGCAAATCTGTACGACAGCGATCCGGGGGGTGTGCTCGGTTATCAGAAAAAGCGTGACGAAGGCCTTTCGTCTGATGACCGGTTTATGTGGATCATCGATACATTCCTGGATGGACGGACAGGATACTTTTTTGAAACGAACCCTGCCGGTTTATTGGGCGACGGATTGATTGGGTCTACCGGCCGTGCCGGAGGTGGAGGAGTAGGTATCTTTTTTGGTACCGATGGAGGCGGAGGAGGTGGCGGAGGCAGAGGAGCCGTCAACAAGTCGTGGGATGGGGTCTGGACTGTCGCAACATCAATACATGATAAGGGATGGACAGCGGAGATCCGCATACCATTCCAGACCTTGAATTTCGATCCGGCGAAAGATGCCTGGGGAATTAATTTTCAGAGAACGATTCGGCGGAAAAATGAAGAAGTTAGATGGAGTGGTCATAAACGAAATCAGCGGCTCACCAGTCCTGTCCATGCTGGAAGGCTGAATGGTCTGCAAGGAATATCTCAGGGTATCGGTCTCGAGATCAAACCCTATGCCGTTCTCGGGAGACAAAACGTCCCGAATATTATTGATGACGGGGTCCTTTTACCGAATCCCGCGGACCGGACTGCAACGCCGTCGGACGTCGGCCTCGATATCTCATATAATATTACGTCAAGTCTTCGCGGCGCAGTTTCGGTCAATACCGATTTCGCCGAAGTTGAAGTTGACCAGAGAAGAGTAAATCTGACTCGGTTCCCATTGTTTTTTCAGGAAAAGCGTGATTTTTTTCTTGAAGGATCAAGTTCATTCAGTTTTTCTCCCAGGAATGGAGTTACTCCCTATTTCAGCAGAAAGATCGGCCTCTCGGAAGAGGGACAGATCCCTATACTATTCGGTGCGCGCCTCGGAGGAACAATAGGACGAAATGAGATCGGTATTATTCAGGTCAGGACCGATGAAAAACTGAGTGCGGACGTCCCTGTCGAAGATTTTTCTATTGCCAGGATTAAACGTTCAATATTTCAGCAATCATCGGCAGGGCTGATCTACACTCGGAGAGCAAGCAATGGTATCAATGGTGAACCTGCTCTGAAAGACCGGCACACAGTCGGAACTGATATTAATCTTGTTACGTCAAAGTTTCTGGGAAATAAAAACCTTGAATTTGACGGTTTTTTAGTCTGGCATAATGATCCCGAACGTGGCGGAACAGCAACCTTTAATGATCTCAGCGCCCGCGGACTCAGAATTAATTACCCGAATGATTTCTTTGCGGGAAATGTTTCGTATAGAGAATTGGGAGAAGATTACGATCCTGCATTAGGATTTGTAACGAGGAACGGTTTTCGCCGTGCGGAGTCGAGATTAAGTATTAATCCCCGGCCGGAATTTATTTCCGCGATACGCCAGGTTAAGTTCTGGCATCAATGGAGGTACTTCTGGGATATGTCGGACAGGCTTGTTACGAAAAATATCAAAATTGCTTTTTTTGAACTCATATTTGCAGACGGAGACAATCTCGAGCTTGCATTAAACCGGAATTTTGAACTGCTCGATGAAGCATTCGAAATACACAACGGCATTACAATCCCTGTTGGAGAATATAGCTTTGATGAGTGGGAGATCTCCGGCTGGGGTGCCCGTCAACGTCCGGTATCAGGTCAGTATATCTTCCGTTGGGGAGATTTTTGGTCCGGTAAACGGGAACATTACAGCTTTAGTGTCAATGTCAAACCGTTCCCCGGTATTAATATCGCCACAACATATCAGTCCAATGACGTAACGCTTCCTCAAGGGGATTTCAAAACAAATCTCTACCAGATTGAGGGGGGCCTGCATCTCACACCATGGTCGTCATTTGCCAGCAGTTTGCAATATGATGATGTCAGTGAGGTGATCGGATTGTTTGCAAAATACAGGTGGATCGTCAATCCGGGGAACGATTTCTTTTTTGTTTATACTCAGAACTGGAAAAATTTAGGCGATAACGTCTGGGATTTCGATACGAAATTACTCTCACGGGGAGCGACATCGAAGATCAACTACACACACCGGTTCTGATTGTCACCGTATGGTGGAAACAATACTCTGAGCATTGCACATGTGAGAACGAGCTCCGGTCATGCCGGCCTGACCCATGCCGTAGTAACGGCTGAAATTGCTGCTGATTTCCTACCAGAACCCCCGGCAAAAACAAATATATCAGGTGTTAACCAATTCGAAATCCGAATGAGGAAGATTATCTCTCTTAAACGTTACTATGATATTCAAATATTGTAATATTGATTGAAGATATTTGATCCATCATTGAGGAAATAGTCTCTTGAACGTACAGTACGTGAGCTCGGGGAATCAAGCTTCTCAATACAGAGATTTAAAAGTTAATCCGCCGGGACGGGCTGGAAACCGCAATTAAATTGATCTAAAATGAGCGTATGTTTACTCTTTCGTCCAAATATTCGATTTAATCAACATGGTGCACGCCTGCGTAGGCAATACCGGTCAGACGATGCATATCATAGCTGAATGTAGAAAGGTTATTATCATTGAATTTCTTGCTATCATCATGACCGCATGCGCGTGCTATAACTTTGATAAGTTCCGTAGCGGCGTTGAAATAATTATACAATTGTTTTGCCGAGGTATCAATCTCCAGCCTGGCTCTGAGATGTTCTTTCTGTGTAGCAATACCGACAGGGCAATTGTTTGTATGACAAGCACGCATACCGAGGCATCCGATTGCCTGAATGGCTGCATTCGATACGGCAACCGCATCAGCGCCGAGCGCCAGAGCTTTCGCGAAATCTCCCGGAACTCTGAGACCCCCGGTGATGATGAGCGAGATTGAGCGGGCACCTCTTTTATCGAGATACCGTCGTGCCCGCGCCAATGCGGGTATCGTCGGTACACAGATATTATCACGAAGAACGGTCGGAGCCGCTCCCGTTCCGCCGCCCCTGCCATCAAGAATAATATAATCAACACCGATTTCAAGCGCATAATCAATATCTTCTTCTATATGACTTGCTGCAAGTTTGAAACCGACCGGTATTCCTCCTGACACTTCCTTTACTTTATCGGCGAATTCCTTGAAATCCTCTACATGCTTAAAATTGGGAAACGTCGCCGGGGAAATGGCAGCTTCACCCTGTTTCAGTCCTCTGACCTCTGCAATCTCACGCGAGACCTTATGGCCCGGAAGGTGTCCGCCGGTCCCGACTTTTGCTCCCTGACCTCCTTTAAAATGAAACGCCTGGACAAGTTTCAATTTATCCCAGGAAAAACCGAACTGAGCAGAGGCAAGTTCGTAAAAATAGCGGGAGTTGTTATGCTGTTCATCCGGCAGCATTCCTCCTTCGCCGGAACATATGCCCGTTCCCGCCATTTCCGCGCCTTTCGAAAGCGCTCCGAACGACATATCTGAGACGAACAGGGGTATTTCCAATTCAAGCGGCTTATTTGCATTTGCACCGATAATGACTTTCGTACTTACGGCATCATCGTCGGGGAGCGGCTTTGTCGCGATCTGCGCAGGCAGTATCTGAATATCTTCCCACTTCGGCAGTGTGTTCCGGTCAACTCCCATTGCTGCCATCGGCCCATGATGCCCCGTTTTAGAGAGACCATTTTGTGCAAGATTTCTTATGTAGAGCGTATACGGCTCGGTTGATTCAGGATGTGTATCTGCGTATTCACCGAGATATTCATCCGGATTGAAGGGAGATGGATGATTTTGCTCAAAATCCAATATGGTCTGTTTGTCGATATAAACATCGCCGTCACGAATAACCGCCGGAAACTTTTTAAGCGCTTCTTTTGGATTGTATGCGCTTACCCCCGAATCATACCGGTAATCCCAATTGTGCACTCCGCAAATCAGGTTTTCACCGTTTATATGCCCGTCGCACAGGAGAGCGCCCCGGTGATGACAGCGTCCGTACAGAACAGAAATTTTCCCATCATATTTTATAAGATCGAGATCGGTACTCTCAACTTTTGCGTGTGCCGGCTTTTTTTCTTCCAGATCATCAAAGACAGCAACTTTGACCGGCAGGGTCAACGCCTCAAAAGTTCTTGGTTCATCTGAATTTTTGTCCATGATATACCTTTTTCACTGTTATTAATCCATATTGCCCATAACAATTCTCTGAAAGAATATGACAAGGACTTTTTTGTGAATTATAATGGCAATTTGTTTTAAAATTCTGAAAATCACAAATGAAAACTGGTTCCTTGGGGAGCAACATATCACCATTAGCATTCAAATTCACCTATTTCCAATAACTGCGATTCGGTGACACCCCTCCTTTGATCTTTACTAAAAATACACTCTGAACAATCGGTCTCATATCGTGATTGACCAATACTGTAAAGTGGTATAATTTTGCGTATTTTGAGATAAATCCGGAAATTATAGAAATTTATTGCATGTTGATACCTGTAAAAGTCTTATTTTGTTTGTGGTTATTAGATTCATATACTAAATTGATAGCATCTATATTGCACCCCATACCGAGTAGACAGTTATTTAAGTTAGTGTTTGGCAGTTATTGATAGCCCTAATCCACAGTGGATTAGGGACTTAAATCGAATAAAGCTGTTGCGGTCATTGCGTTGCCTGTTTACCTTACATTACATATGGAGGAAACCCATGAGCCGACGCAGATGGACCGCTGAGCAAAAGTTCGCAATCGTTCTTCAGGGCATCAAGGGCGAAACGACCGTTACTCAGCTCTGTAGCGATCACGGTATCAGCCAAGTTCAATATTACAAGTGGCGCGATCAGTTTTTTGCCGGCGCGAAGCAGAATCTCAACGGCAAGCGAGCACAAAACGGCACGCTAGAGAAGGTGAAGATCAAAGAACTTGAGCACATCATCGGCAAGCAGACGGTTACCATTGAGATACTAAAAAAAATTCAACAGATGGAGAACGAGTAGCGGATCGTGTACATGCGCTTACACAGTCCGGGTATACAGTAACTTCAGCTTGTGAGGCACTGAGTGTCAGCCGGAGTTCATATTATTGCACGGCTCCTGCCTCGACTTCGGTCAAAGCCGACAGAGACCGTGAGTTGCTCGAACGAATCAAAAAGATACGATGTGACCATCCGTTCTGGGGCTACCGGCGGATCACCGCATGGCTGAGACGGCGTTGTGATATCCATGTGAACCGGAAACGGGTCTACCGTATCATGCGGGAGCATAACCTGACGGTCAAGCAGAAACTGTACAAAGCAAAACGAACACCGCAGCGATCAAAACCAAAGCCAACCCGCATGAACCAGTGGTGGGGCATTGATATGACAAAGTTCCTCGTCAACAAGCTGGGTTGGGTCTATATGATCGTTGTGCTCGACTGGTACACACGCAAGATCGTCGGCTTTCATATCGGCCTGCGGAGTAAATCGGCTGACTGGCTCACTACCCTGGATATGGCTGTCAAAGAACAATGTCCCGATGGTGTCCGGGAACATGATTTACATCTCATGAACGATAATGGCTCACAACCAACAAGCGTTGCGTTTATTAACGCATGCGGCGTATTGAATATAGATCAAGCATTTACATCGTATAATAATCCAAAGGGTAACGCAAATACCGAACGAGTTATTCGAACTATCAAAGAGGACTGCATCTGGATCAACGAATGGGGTTCACTCGATGAAGCACAACAGACAATCGAACAATGGATTCATTTACAACCATCTGTATCCCCATTCAGCATTAGATTACCTCAGTCCCGTTGAGTTCGAACTGAAAAACACTAAACAAAAAGCAGCCTAGCTTGCTTTTTGGGGGTCATACACATCCTTTAACGAATTCCCAATAAATCTTTAATAAAGAATTAACAAAACAGGCGTAAGGGCTCACTATCCGGTTACTATTTAACTTTTGTATCGGACTTGCTCTGACGGAGCGCTATTCGAGGTCGGTTCAAATTAGATATCGGAACACATGCAGAGAACAATGGTTGTATAAAGCCTCTGTATACCCGGAGACTTGGTGTAGTGATCGGCTGTTCCGGGGGTTTATGATTTTTATACCGCTTCGAAATGATAAAACCTCCCTGTATTGCGCTTTTACAGTAGCGATACAGCCATGTAGCTTGAATGAAATGCAGAGCACAGTAACGCGTTTACGCCGCTACGAAGTAGTAGTGTACTAGTATGGAAAAGAAAATCTCTGGAAAACAAATATTGACCGTTACCGGTCTCTCGTTTTTACTGACAGCTGTTATAATTTTTTTACAGAAGCCCGGTAACCCGGAAAATCCTGTATCAACGATGGTGTATGAGACAGGGGTGACCGTTGATGGGAGCCCGTATATGGGATCGAACGAGGCGCCGGTAACAATAGACCTTTATTCGGATTTTACCTGCCCTCATTGTAGAAATTTTATGACTCTTTTTAAAAAGCTGGCAGCTGAATATGTTCAACCGGGTAATGTGCAGATCATATACCACGCTTTCCCTGATCCCCGGTCCCGCAGGTCATTTTCCGCCGCAAGAGCGGCAGTATCCGCCCTCGAACAGGGAGCGGAAAAATTCTGGCAATATCATGATCTGCTTTTTATCAATCAGGATGCAGGAAGAGACGCTTTCAGTGAGAAACAGCTTGATTCGTATGCGGAACAAATAGGTCTTGATATTGCATGGTTTCAAAAAAGCATGACTTCAACGAAGAGCGAAGCAAAGGTTACGATGGATAGCAGTGAAGGCAAAAAGAAAGGTGTGAATGGAGTCCCCACCTGGTTTATTAAAGGCAGAAAGATATTCGGTACTCCTCCCGAATCGGACCTGCGAAAAGTTCTTGATTCGCTTCTTGAAAACAAATGATAAAATGCTCTCGATGGAATGTTGACAATGAATGACTTGAAAAACTGGACCGTCGTATTACTTTCGATAGCCGGGACCGGGATTTCCGGTTATTTGCTTTGGTCACGCATAGCCGGTGAAAAAGTCGCCTGTGCACAATGGCTTGATTGTGATCTTGTTCTGAACAGCTCGTATTCCGTAGTGAAAGTGATTCCCGTTGAATTATTTGGATTATCAGGCTTTTTGAGCTTGCTCATTGTAACACTCATGCAATATTCGGCCAATAAAGATACTAATAAAACTATTCGTCTTATACGGTTTGGTATTTCCCTGACCGGGTTTCTTTTTTCCTGCTATTTGACCTACATTGAACTCTTTGTAATCTCAGCTCTATGTATGTGGTGTGTTGCGTCGTTGACGGCAATTTCGATAATATTTTCTATTACCCTTCTTGATATAATCTCTGATATACGGCCATATTCGACACCTGTTTCAAAAAATTAGAAAAAAACAGGTTCAATGCTATTTTTTAGACATCCTTACCGTTGCAGTATAATTATGCAGGATCATGAACACTCATTCAATAGATATCTAAAGTCCTGACGTTTTTAACGTATTCAACGTAAACTATCCATGTTGATCTCACGACCAACACTATTCCCATCTAAACGTAATCTCCGGAGTATAAATCATGTCACGAAAAAAAATAATCCAAATTTTTTCCATTGCAGTGTTACCATATTACCTCTTAGTCGCTTCCGATATTTTTGGACAGCAGCTTTCTCAAGATTTGTTAAAACACTTTGTTTACCGTTCGATCGGCCCGACTCGTCAAGGCGGCAGAGTAGTCGATTTTGCCGTGCCCCTGCAAGAGCCGTATACCTTTTATGTCGCTACGGCAACGGGCGGATTGTGGAAAACTATTAATAACGGTCACTCTTTTGCGCCGGTATTTGATAATGAAAATGTAATTTCCATAGGTGACATTGCGGTATCCCAATCTGATCCAAACATAGTTTTGGTTGGTACCGGTGAGCCCAATGGCAGTAGTAGTGATCCCGGGATTCCATACCGGGGTGATGGTGTTTACAAGTCAACCGATGGGGGGACGACCTGGGAAAATATGGGATTAAAGGATTCTTTTCATATCGGCCGCATTATAATCCATCCGCAAAATCCCGATATTGTCTACGTCGCCGCTCTTGGCCACTTTTATTCTGAAAACCAGGAACGGGGATTGTATAAAACAATTGACGGCGGCAAAACATGGACCAGGACACTCGAGGTGACAGTTGACGACAGATACGTTGGTGTGGTAGACGTGGTAATGGATCCTCAAGACTCTCAAACACTCTTTGCAGCAAGCTGGGACAGAACACGAAGACCATGGAAATACACTCAAAGTGGAATGGGTAGCGGAATCTACAAGACTACAAACGGCGGCAATTCATGGACTAAACTTAAGAATGGTTTGCCGGCAGATAAAACAGGAAGAATCGGCCTCGCTATTTTCCCCAAAAATCCCAACATCCTCTATACTATCATTTCCGATGGCACACATCGTCGCGGAAGATTTGACAATACAAATATCAGTAAAGTATTCCGCACTGATACTGCAGGAAATACATGGAGGCAGGTCAGTCCGGAAGGGGAGATCATTGGCGGCGGTTCTTACTATGGTCAGATCAGGATCGACCCGAATGATGAGAATCGTATTCTGGTGATCAGCAGAAGCATACAAGAATCAACTGATGGTGGAAAATCGTGGGGATTGGGTTTGATGTATGAGAGTGATTATCATGCGTTATGGATCGATCCGAGAGATTCCGGCCATGTACTTTTGGGCAACGATCATGGATTAGCAATTACATACGATAACGGTGAAAACTGGTATCATCCCGATAATCTTCCGTTAGCCCAGTTATATGCAATTGGTGTTGATATGGACTACCCTTACAATGTTTATGGAGGGACGCAGGATAACGGATCATGGAAGGGGCCGGGCACAAAGAAAGGCGCCACTCCCATTCGATTCGAAGATTGGGAGGAAGTTGGCGGCGGTGATGGATTTTACAATCTGGTAGACCCTGCTGATAGCCGCTGGCTGTATAATGAGTCTCAATGGGGAAGTATTCGGAGAAGAGACCAACAGACCGGGCGCAGTAAGAGCATACGGTATAAAGGAGGAGAATTGGCTGCTTATTTAGCAAAAGACCGCAGCCTTCGATTCAACTGGAACTCTCCTATCCTGATCTCGCCGCATAATAGTAATGTCATCTATCACGGAGCTAACATTCTGCTTCGCTCCGATTTCAGGGGTGAAAAATGGACGGAGGTAAGCCCCGATCTCACGACGAATGATCCGGTAAAAATCGGAGATTTTGACAACGCTCATTATTGTACTATTACAACGATTGACGAGTCTCCGGTAATGAAAGGAGTTCTTTGGGTGGGTACCGATGATGGTAATGTTCAACTCTCCAGAGACAGCGGCAAAACATGGACAAAACTGAATGCTCTAATAACCGGCAATCCCGGATACTGGGTAAGCAGGGTCATCGCTTCGCATCATGAGGCAGGGACCGCCTATGTTACTTATACGGGACGACGAAGAGATGATTTCAGGCCGTTTGTGTATAGAACCACAGATTTTGGAAAAACATGGTCATCGATATCCAATGATCTTCCAAATGAACCGGTTAACGTTATGCGAGAAGACCGCAAAAATCCCAATCTGCTTTTTTTAGGAACGGATAAAGGTGTTTACGTTACTATTGACGGCGGCAGGAACTGGGCAAAAATGAAAAACAACATGCCGACTCAACCGGTACACGACCTTGTCATTCATCCTCGCGAGAACGATCTTGTGGTAGGAACGCACGGAAGAGGGTTTTTTATTACCGATATTTCTCCTTTACAGGAATTAACGAGAAGTGTCCTTGAACAAGATATTTATCTGTTTACTATTGAACCAAAAGTACAATGGGTGATCCCAAGCCAAAAAGTTGTCAGTTCGCAAAACTTTGCCGGACCGAACGAGCCCTATGGCATAGTGGTTAACTATTATTTAAAAAACAAGGCGAACGGCGAAGCAAAAATCAGTATTTACCAGGGTGCAAGAGTGATAAACGAAATAACCGGCACAAACCGCCAGGGTATAAATAGTGTGGAATGGAATATGTCAAAATCGAGAGAACGGTCCGAAGATGAAAAAGTCCAATGGCGGCGCGGCCGGGATGAAAATGAATTTTATAAAGATGAAGAAGAGATTTCACACGATTATGATAGTGTTTCTTACAATCGTACATCCGGCGGAGGTCCAAACATCATTAATATTCCCGTTCAACCCGGGGGGTACACTGTGATCCTAACTGTTGACGGCCGGGAATTTACGCGAAATGCGGTAATTCTTCCGGACCACTGGTATGATAAATAAATTCTATAATCGTTCCGATATGGTACGATCAATAACGGTTCAATACAATTCTAATGGTTCGTATATGTACAGCCCTGGGAGTAAAAACACTTTGACGTTCGATAGGCATGGCTGGCTGAAATCCGGGCTTATTTTAGTGGATGAGAGAAGAAGTGCAACACGATTACTGTAAAATTACCTTGCAAATCGGTAGTAATGTTGGAGATTGTCTAAACGGAAGAAAAAAGCCACTATATAATTAAAAAAGGAGAATGTCATGTTTTCTCGAGTATTGGCATTATTATTAGCCGTGATGTTCACTGTGCCGGTTGCTGCTGCGCAGCCAGGGGTGCATACGTCTAAGACAGGCAGGGAAATTCTTCGTCAGATAAGAAACGAAAAACTTGACCTTGTCCTGCCGGGAGCCATGCGCGACAATAATGTGGATATGTGGATTCATGTCACTCGTAATGGAGACCCTGATCCAATGGCTTATGAATTTGGAGCGACCTCCGGATATTTGATCTTTACAGACCTGGGAGACAGGATCGAGCGTGCTATGTTTGCCGGTGTTTTTGGCGGCGCCGTACTGGATGGTGGTAGTGGAGCTGTATCAAATATTGATATACGCGGCTCTCGCGATGTGGCACGCGCTTTTGAAGGTTATGATTATGGCAATGTGGATTTCTCAGTCTATAACGAAATATCGGGATATGTTGCAGGGCACGATCCGAAAACGATTGCAGTAAATTTTTCCGATTGGCTTTCTGTAGCGGATGGGATTTCGTATACACAATATCTGAAATTGGAAAAAATATTAGGGCCTGAATATTCAAAGAGAATTGTTTCTGCAGAGAACGTGATTACAGATTTCAGGGTAAGAAGGGTTCAAAGTGAAATTGTCGCCTACACAAATGCATTGGAAATACATCGTCGGATCAATGAACGTGCTTTATCCCGTGAAGTTATAACGCCGGGTGTTACGACGCTGGGGGATGTAGGCCGGTGGGCTAATGAGCAGTGTTATAAGCAGGGTCTGATTGGATATAGTACCGGTCCGGGCATCCCCGTAGTGTACTATTCAGCAAAGTCCGAACCTATTGCTCCACCGTCCGTTCGATCCTGGATTACAAACAGTGACTATGTTATTCAGCGGGGTGATTTTATAGCTTTCGGCGGTAATCTTGAACATATATATATGAACTTTATGACAGAAACCAAAATGCATGCATATATTATGAGAGAAGGGGAAACCAGCGTTCCCAAGAGTTTACAGCATGCCTTTAATCGTGCGTTGGAAGCTCGCAGGATTTATCGGAAAAATATAACAGCCGGCAGGACCGCCGGGGAAACTTTGAAGGCTATCGTCTCGGCCCTGAAAGATGCCGGCTATATCTATACGCCTTATCTTACGGATATTGGCACGGAAGACTACAAATCTGTACAGAAAGCGCTCGTCGATACTGATAAATCAGGATTTTCAATTGACCTTCACAGTATGTTTAATTCTGCCGGCAGCCTGGTGACTGTCGGACCATCGGTTGCGCCATTTCGGTCAGACCGGGATCATTTGGTGATTCGGGAAAACCATGTTTTTGCCGGTGATTTTTTTGTTACGACGAACATTCCCGAAAGACCGGGTTTTCCTATTTCCATAAATCTTTCAAATCCTCAAGTCGTGACGAGCAAGGGAGTTGAGTGGCTTCATCCACACGAAGATGGAATTGTACTGATCCACTGAGCCGAAAGCAAGGAGTGGGAAGGAGCTGCTTTTTGTGTCGATTGAGTTGTTTGTGTCGGGGGCGTTTTTATGGCTTGTTAAAAACAAACTGAATGCTGCTCAAACGGGTATTCTCCAAAGTTTAAGAGGCTGATTCGTATGAGTCAGCCTTTTTATTGGGAATTGCAACAATGATCTGTCTCCTGTTTTCAAGCTCAAAGCCTCCCAAACCGTACAGCCCTGGGAGACGTTTCATATTTTATGCCCACTATAACCTCATTACCAAAAACAATAATGAACTGCGGGTAACAAACAGGCATGTACATTATGTAAACTTAAAATCGGTCTTATTTTCACAGATAATTCGCTAAGTTGACCATGAATTGCTTTTGTTTACTCGAATTGTGGTCCCGTATTTTTCAAATTATTATTGACAATTTTCAAGGGTTATACGGCGAATAATCGATGAAATTCCACTTTACATCTTTGAGAGAATCGGTCTGAATCCACTCGGATATAAAAAAACTCCAGAAACGCCGCGTACCTCCGGTTATATTTTCGGAGTTATTCTCTTTCCAAATAATATCCGCCTTTCCGGTTAGTTGTAACGTTTTACCACTTCTGAAATCCAGAAATAATAATCCCGCATTCGGATTAACGGTAAAATTTCCTAACGTATTGAACATACTGTTCCCTTGATAATCCGGTATTTTCAGGGTTGTATCATCTATTATTTGTACAAATCCGGGATTTCCGCCCCGGTGGGAAACGTCCATATCATTATCACCATTCGCACTGCCTACAAAGAACATATCTGAATTTGTTATCAATTCCTTTAACCCGGCGTTCAGCGCAGCGCCTGTCTTCTTAAGATTATTGTCAATTTTCGTATTCAATGAAACGTCCATCTCCCGGCGTTGAATATATTTCGGGCAATTCGGATACGCCTGATCAACATGTAAATGCAACGTGTCGTTATCACGTTGTACCGTGCCATTGACCCTTAACCTTCGTCTTCTTGACAGTTCTATAAAAAGCATGCCGACTTTTGAATGGCTTATTATATTCTCCCAGAATATATCTGAATTACCGCTGATTAACGACGGTACACTGACTACTACGTTTTTTTCATCCGGGGCTTTTACAAATCCTGCTTTTCCTAAAAAAATAGATGCCCAGATATTTTCATCTTTATCCATGCTGCTCACTATGACCATTGGCTGATTATCAATAAATTTTAACGCTCCGCCGGGAATTTCATCTCTTAAAAGCTGTCCGTTACTTTGAGCGATCATATCTTCGCCTACCCGTTTTTGGACCACTATTTCTCCGGAATGAAACGGTGAATTACTCATGATATCCAGTCCTTTCCTGCACTATTGGATTTATTGAATGAGCGTTATGCAGACAACCGTCTGCTTAAACACAATTAGAATACAAGTATGGAATAACCCTGCTTTTGTAAATTAGTGAAACTGGGGAGTCCACTGGTATTCGGCACTTTATTATCGTTGATCAGATCAAATCCCACAGGTTCAGCACTGAAAACATCGGAGCATGCGCAAGAAACTCCTTTAATTTTGTCTTCAACTGCTTTATATAACTCATGAGCAGGGTGATCTTCTTTCTGCAGGATTTCAGGCCATCTGGTTCCCGTTCCCTGAAAAAGGACAGATACATCTTGTCCGTCATTCTTAAAATCATAAGCCACGGCTAAAGCATTGTATACACGCCCGAGTGACTCATCTGACCCCGATTTGGGATCTGAGAGGATTATTATTGCGGTTTTCATATTTACTTCTTATATTATAACCATAGTGAAATTGTTTTGTCGGTTATAATATACATACTACATACTAACCAGTCAAGTATTATTTTGTTGGTTAGGTTATTTTTTTGATTTTTGTGCTTGAATTATGTAAAATAAAGGGTAATAGTAATGAATTCTTCAAACTTTGTGTTTATCGGAAACAATAAATGTATCGATTTTATCAATACTATGATCATTGAAAAAAAAGAAGTACTGGAATTGCTTGATGATTTTGGAGACCTGATGCAATGGTTCACCGATGCCGGTATAATAGATAAGCGGGAAAAAAATCTATTGATGACACAATGGAAACCAAATCTAAAGGAAAGAAACATCTTAGAAAAATGTAAAGCAATTCGTGATGTTCTGCGATCGATGATCGAAAAATTGATTGATACTCATTCCGTTGATGAGCAATCCATAGAAATGATCAATAAAATTCTAAGTCAACAAAATGAACATACGTATCTGAAAAAAGTGAATGGCAAACCCGAGCTAATAACCAGACTCATCATAAAAGAACCGATACATTTATTGGTGCCGGTTGCGAAATCTGCAGCATATTTATTATCTCATGCTGATTATTCTCATATCAGGAAATGTGAGAATCCCGGATGTATCCTTTATCATTATGACACGAGCAAGAACCAAAAACGCCGCTGGTGCAGCATGCAAGTATGCGGAAACAGGATGAAGGCCGCTGCCTTCTATGATCGCAAAAAGCGTAAAGTTTCATAAATTCCGGAGAACCATTAAAGAGCCCGGTCGTAAACAATGTTCAACCTTGCATATTCTGAAAATAATTCTTTTGTTTACTAATGAAGTACAAACAGGATACACTGATTACAGGTCATAGTTAAGACACGCACAGAAATCATAGGAGGAGAAACAAATGAGTGATCGAAAAGTGATTTTATATTCGCAGCCCGGCTGACATTTTTGCAACACAGAGAAAGCGTGGCTTTCTGAGCATGGTATTGAATTCACTGAGCGGAACATCATCGAGGATGAAACCGCCTTGAAAGAACTGCAAGAGCTTGGTGTCCAGGCAACGCCTGCTACGTTGATTGATGGTGAATTGGTGATTGGATTCGCCCATAAAAAACTCGAAACTATTTTAGGGTTGGGCCTATAGTAGTTCCTGACATGGTTTCAATATGATAATCTCCCCGGTGATGAGGACAAAAACGACCTGATCACCTAAATTAATAATAAAGGGGTATATATGCAGTTGAGAAAAACACATATTTTAATTGCGATTATTCTTGGTAGCATCTCCCCATTGGTCTTATGCAGCCCGGAGAGTAGTGAAGTAGGTGAAATCGGGTCAGGTAGTTATGAAGATCTTGTGAAACTATTTAATGAGTTTCGTGAATTCCAAAAGCCGGAAGTTATCAACGGTGTGCCTGACTATACAGAAGAAGCGATGACGGAACAGTGGGGAAGATTGCCAATATTCCGGCAACGTCTTGCAGCAATAGATAGTACTGGTTGGCCGGTCTCACAAAAAGTCGATTACCACCTGGTCCGTGCTGAGATGAATGGACTCGATTTCTTTCACCGGGTACTCCGTCCGTGGTCACGTGATCCCTATTTCTACCTTATGACCCAGGAGCTCGCCGGACCAACAAAGCTACTATTTCTCCGGTATTCGGAACCCACATTACCCTTATCTGCCAAAAGTGCAGAGGAGCTCCGGAATACACTGCAATCATTACCAAGGTTTTACGAACAAGCTAAAAAAAATCTTACGGAAGGAGCGGAGGGTCTGGCGACCCTTGCCATCAATTTAATAGAGAATGAGATTGTTAACTACAATAATCTTGCGACCCGGCTGGAAGAACACTATCCTGATCTGATTCCCTATGTGAATCGAGCCATAGCAGCCGTGGAAGACTATGGTAACTGGCTTAAGGAGAACAAAAGCAGAATGACTGCAACTGCCGGCATAGGAAAAGAGAACTTTAACTGGTGGATGAAGAATGTTCAACTCTTTCCATATACCTGGGATGAGCTGTTGGCCATCGCACAGATTGATTACGAACGAGCGATAACATTTCTAAAATTAGAGGAACACAAAAATCGGAACCTTGCCCTGCTTGAGCCGGTCACATCCGGAGCGGAATATAACCACCGGGACGAATATTTTCAGCGGTATCTTATTCAATTCATACGAGATAAAGAAATTTTCACCATCCCCGACTACCTGTTACCTTTCGAAAACCCTCCGAGGGCTGATTCGCCCGCTCAGCAGAATATCGGTACACGAGATTTCGTTGAGCAAATGAATGATCGTCTCACATTGAATGTCCGAATCCACAACCTTATCGGTCACAGACTGGATACCCTGAGAAACATGCGTGATAACCGCCCGATCAGGGGAGTTGACCGCCTCTATACGATAGACATGATCCGTTATGGAGGACTTGCATACAGCATGGGTTTGATCATTATGCATACTGGAATATACAAGGAATATCCGAGAGGCAGCGAGCTCAACTTCATCGATCAAGCCTTCCGTGCCATACGTTCTATTACAGACTTGAAGATGCACAGCAACGAATTTACCGTAACTGAAGGACAGCAGTATTTTATCGAAAACGTTCCATACGGATGGACCCTCCCGGATGATCCAGATGTGTGGTTGGATACAGAAATAACCCTGAGCTTTCCGGGCTTCCATACGGGCATAAACGCCGGTAAAACCCAGTTCTTTTCACTTTTTGCGGACCGGGCTGATCAGCTCGGAGACAATTTCAACTTGAAAGAATTTATGGATGAGTTCTTTGCGGCTGGAATGATACCCATATCTCTCACGAAGTGGGAGATGACCGGTCTTACAGACGAGGTCAAAAAACTTTGGTAACAAATTGAGACTCTTATGCACTACTCTGTTTCATTTCCAATGTGGTGACCAGGCGGCAAAGCCGTCTTCGTAAGGATTATAAGTTAACTGCTTCTGATTTGAACCGTCAATATTCATCATAAATAATTCTATGCTGCCTTCTTTTTTGGATGTGAAGGCGATCATGGACCCGTCGGGAGATATTACGGGATGAGTCTCATTTCCGGGACCGAATGTCAACCGGGTTGAAACGGCGCCGTATTACGCATCCATTCTATATATATCATAATTACCGCTGTCGTAGTCCCCTCCTTGCGGGCCGTCTATATTTGACGAAAATATGATCCGGGGCACGTTGGGAAACCATGCGGGGTCTCCATGATTCGCACCGTCACCGGTCAATCCGGACATATTTGATCCATCCCTGTCCGATTCAAAAGCGATCTTAGCAAGAGAAATATTTTGTGCTTTTGGCGTAGATACGTCAGAGCAGGACACTCCTACACACATCAGGATAAAAAGTATACTGCCCATAAACGAAATTCCGTAAAACCGGATGTTTCTATATTTGATCATAAAATCCTCAATGTAATACTATGATATGCCCCGTACCAGTCCTCTAAAAGAGAATAATTGGGATTGTATATAAGATATGATGAATATATTCGGAACACGTAGATAAAGTAATACAGTTAAAAATTATGGGATACTTTTAACTTTTACAAATCTTTTCTGCTCTCCGGGCTGTACGAATTGTGAACTGACCTGCCCCAATTGTTTGGGCCAGTTGTATTCACTCAAACGTGTTTGCACAGGGTGCTCGGTTGAATGCAGGTCAGGATATCAGAAATATCATCCCCATGCGTGAACGGGTACAGGTTGAGCAGGGATTCTGGGACTGGAAACGGGAAAACGTACTCCCTGAAATTATGCGTGAACAGGGTGTCGCCCTGTGGATCATTCGCAACAATGAAGAGCCGCTTTACCGTATGACATCATACAAAGAGCACCCTGTTTTTACCTCATTGCTGCCTGCGAATCATGAGGGCATGGTCTTGCCGAGTAGTTTTGCGAAGTCGTCGATGGACGTACCCGAGTTTTTATTTTATTATGATACCGGTGGTGATATCGAATATAGTGAACCTCAGAACTATAATGAGATATCCGATCTCGTGAGAGAACGGGATCCCAAAAAGATTGCCATCAGCCGGAATGGCAGCGATGATATGAAGAAAGCGCTTGGAAACAAATATGCTTCACGAACAGTCGATTCATGGACGCTTGGAGTCAGATAGCTGGAATCGATGTCGCCCGACCAGATCAGTATTTACAGGTTTGTACAGGGTTTGGCCAATGACATAATTGCCATGGGATATTCAAACGCCGTCGTCGTACCGGATATTACTATAACGGATGATCTCAATTAGTGGTTCAGGCACAAATATCTCGAACTCGATATAGAGATTGAGAACCATCCTTCCGTAAAAGTTTAAAGAAGACCGGATTATGTCAAGAAGTACGGCAATCCTCCTGAATATTTTAAAAATAATAAAACACGGAATGGTGTTAATGTCGTGATACGGCGCGGCGATATTGTCAATATTGATTCCGATATCATGCTTATGGGATTGGTCACCGATTCACACCAGCATGCCTATGTACTGCAAAAAGGCGAAGACGATGTTCCGGATGAACTCAAAGAAGCATTACGGCTTGTCAACTATATGCAGGACGAATTCAGAAAAGAATTCATAGCCGGTCGTACCGGTATAGAGATCGTTGAAGCAAGCCGCTCGATCCCGAGAGTTCCACGTATTATCAGCTCATTTCAGTGGTTTCATCCTCCTCCCCGATTCATAAGGAGATTCACTGAAAACGGACTCATGTTCTCTCGTGGATCATACGTTGCAGGGCTTTCTTCCAATCCAGGATATAAGCTTCACCCTATTGTTAGCAACAATCATACATTGTATTACAATACTATGTATGCATTTGAGCCGGATACGCGTGTAAAAGTACCCGGTTGGGGAGAGGGGGGTGTAGAGCTTGGTATTGGTCAAATGGCGGTCTTTACCGAGAATGGCTTGGAATATCTTGAGAGGCCTCAGTACTCCCCTCCCTCTGTGATAATGACGGAAGATGGCGTGGAATATGTTGCACGGCCGGACAATTCATGGCATATTATAAAATAAAAAAATACTTTAATGACACATTTTTAAACATAATATTTTGAGGAGGAATGCAATGAAAACATTAAGAATATTAACACTCGCTATCCTTGTTGCAGTTTTCCTGATTCCGGGGCAGGTGTATTCTCAGGGTACGGATGATTTTAAGACCGTTCTTACGAACTGCAACGTGATCGATTGCACCGGAAACCACGTACAGGAGAATATGACAGTAATCATATCAGGAGACGAAATAGAATCTGTTAGAGAGGGGCCGTATCGATCTTCCCGGCAGGATGGCAATGTTCAGGTTATCGATCTGGACGGTGCATACGTTCTTCCCGGATTCTGGAATATGCACGTGCATCTCACCGCTCTCCTGCCAAGAAATCATTCCCTAGACAACGAATCGATGAATGCAAAACTGATCCGTGCCGGAGTGAATGCCATGGATGGTCTTCGGCACGGATTCACCAGTCTGCGTTCTGTTGGCGAACCCGAATATGTTGACGTTGCCTGGAGATATGTATTTGATGAAGGTTTCATTACCGGACCGCGCATATTTGCCAGCGGGCTGGCAGTAAATGTTACAGCCGGGGCCCGCAGGAATATAGTCAACGGGGCTGATGGAATAGGAGAAATCAGAAAAGCGGTCCGTACCCGCATCCAGAACGGTGTCAACGTGATCAAGATTACGAATTTAGAAATGCTTCCGGATGAAGTCGCCGCTGTTGTGGAAACAGCTCACAGTTTCGGAATACATGTTACCGCACACTCACGCGAGCCAGCGATTTACAAAGCCATTGTCGCCGGTATTGATTGCATCGAGCATGGGTATGGAATAACCGAAGAGACGATAGCCCTCATGGTTGAAAAGGGAGCGTTTTACGACCCGACTATCATTTGCAACCTGGATGAGCAGTACATCAAAGAGAGGGAAGACCGGCTGGCAAGGCTGGGCTATTCCGATGATGAACAAATTGTCAGAATCCGTACCGCTATCGCTTATGCGGATCTAAGATCTACGGAACATGCCCGGTATCAAAGACAGGCGCTCAAAAAAGCGGCGGATGCCGGAGTAAAACTCCTCATAGGATCCGACTCGATGCCGATCGGCGAGGTCGGCGTCCTGGAAATGGAGCAGTTCGTCCTCTCCGGAGTCAGCGAGATGCAGACCCTTATCGCAGCGACGCGTAACGGTGCGGAAATGTTAGGCCTTTTGAATAGACTGGGGACCGTCGAAGAGGGCAAACTTGCAGACCTCGTTGTCGTTGAAGATAATCCCTTGGACAATATTTCCAATATCCGGAAAGTGAAGATGGTATTTAAAGACGGAGTGTCAG
The DNA here is from genome assembly GCA_965240425.1 of bacterium. Lineage (GTDB taxonomy): Bacteria > SM23-31 > SM23-31 > SM23-31 > SM23-31 > CBDFMG01. The sequence continues at coordinate 2,445,429 of OZ251221.1, read as the reverse complement.
TGGATTGGGAACATCCCTTCGGAACAGCTCGGTTTTGGGACTATTATGACATACCCGGATATAGAAAAGGGTATCTGGGTGCAGCAGAAAATGCCGCCGTTTTTAGAAGGGGTCAGGCAGAACCTCCGAAATCAATTCCTGAATCGAGTGTCGCTTATTATGAGATTCATCAATAGTACAATGACAGGCATATTCGACACCGGTATGTAAATATTACCGCACAGCGTAACCCGTACTTTTTCAAAATGGTATACCGGTATCAAGCGTTTTCTACTCCCCGGGCTGTACGATTAGCGAACCTTCAGCGAATAAGACGAATCTCCCGGGGCGGTGGAGAGAAATACTCGACTCCTCTTTCAGTTACAATTGCACCGTCATGAAGTCCTAAATGTAAATATTTCCCTTCACCCCATTCTGGCATCGGTATATAAACAAAGTATTCAAAGAAAAAGTGGTGATTAAGTGGGATTTTCATATCTCGTTGCCAATCCGGTCCCAAAGGGCCGATCCTTGGGGCATTTCTTCCTTTTCCCGCTGCATGTAAGTCGAGTGTAAACTGGGTTTTTTCAGGATCCAGGTCTTTGTAATAGAGTTGTCTGTTTACATAAATAAGTCCTTCATCTTCAACTTTTCGCTTAAGGATCTCAAATGTTTCGCCGGTAGTACGACCCACTTTAATGGTATCTTCTAAAACCTTACGAATTCTCATTGCATCTGTCCAGATTTTTTTGATCTTTGGAGGCAGTTCAGTCTCTCCTTCACGAAGCAAATAGCCGTATATCCACACTACCTCAAAGAAGTTCCCGAATTTCCATTCGGAGTGTGTATAATTTCCTTGTCGACCCATCTCTAATTTAATCAGATCGCCTCTCTGGAGCACATAGTCTTTATTATTGTTTCTATTACCGTCCTGACTCCAGTACGTATCACCTCCCTCAAGATCACCGAATTTGGTTACTCCCGGAACAATTTTATCAAAATCTCTTTCTAAAAACTCTGCGATCCACGAACGTATTTGCTTAAAAAGTACGATTTCGCTCTTCACTCCTCTCGAAATGAAATCCATTATCATGTATTCGGCAGAGGTTATTCTCTCAGCATATTTATCTCCGAGAGCTTTGACCAAAAGGTTGTAGTCCGTATATGAAATCCCATCGGATCGTGGTCTATCAACAACGGGAGTCCCGAGCTTTTCCAGGTAATTCACACCTATGCGTCCGGGGTCACGTTCGGCAACATATTCTCCGACACCCTTAAACCGGTGGTCTAATTCTGTTTCCGGGCCTCCCGGCATTTCGATTTGTGAAACTTCCCCTGTGATTATATCGTATGCCCCGCTTTCCCGAACCAGATCAGAACTTTGACCGAAAAAAGCACGTTCGATCCTGCCACCACCGCGGTCCGTAAAGATAAATACACCGGAGTTACTGCCCAGATCGGCACCGATTGGATCGTGATTTACTTCTCTCATTACTTGAATCCACATGTCGATAGTGTTCTCGCGCATAACTTGAGGCAGGATCAGGTCAAACTTTTCCCGGAGAATCTGATTCTTCAATTCCTTTAGATCATCCTCTTCCTGAACCTGATACCTGGTCATAGCCGTATCAGTCGATACTGATTCGGCAGTTTCCGAACTACAAAAGCTCAAAAGCAAGGTCAAAGAATGGAATGCACAAAAAACTTGTCGGGTAGACATAATTAAATCTCCAAATTTTTCATCTTAAAGACTATAAATCCCCGACATTAATTTCCCTGTCATTAAACCGGAGCTTTTCAATATTTATAAGGATATTATAACCGTCCCGCATGCAATTTGTGCCTTCAACTATCACTCTTCCGTCCTGTTTATGCACTATATAATCCTCACGGTCACTGGGAAATACGGCAACATCATAACCCGGGCTCGCCATCAACAACGTCTGAACCTGCCATTGGTGTAATAATATTATCACCGCTGTTGCCGAACAGGTTATTGTCATCATCATGCCCGGTAAGATTTGAATCATTGCGGCCGGTCAACATCGCTTTTTTAATATACCGAGTTTTATTAGTATAGGTAGAATTCTCGTCACGGGTCAACGAAAACGTACCAACAAATTCTTCCGCGATATTGGCAGTCAACAACCAATGCGTACCCAAAAATCCTTCCACAAGATCGTACATTGCCGGATCGAGAGCTTTCAATTTAAAGTTGTCAATGGGGATATACTCATCTCCCCGCGTTCCAAGACCGTCCGGGTCGTGTTTCCAAAAGTCGAAATAGGCCTCAAACCCGCAGATCCAGTATTCGCCCGTTGTGTTCCGGTAATATAATCCTTTCGCCCTCGCGTTATCGTGCGCGTCATTCAAATCACGTATAAAGGTGGGATGCGCTGTTCTGAGACCAAACCTATCGACAAAATGCATGATATCTTCGTAGGTGGCATCACGAACGGGGTTGTCACGCATATACAGCTCCGTACCTTCGGGAATGGGCGGCGGTGTATGATGGGCCTGTGTGTTAATACCGGATTCCAAAAAACTTCCAGCATCGGTTCTCATGGAAGTTCGGTTTATGTACAATGCCATTATTGCATCGTTATCAGCCAGCGCATTTGCAATCGTCGTTTTATCAGCGCCATACATAGAGCCCGGAACGTTCGTCAGATGATTCACAAGTACTTTCCGTGAATGGACAATTTTATCATCAGAAATACCTGGTTGCACTACAATATGGATCGGATTCCCATTTGGAGCATATATTTTCGTATATTTGGTGAATACTTTAAAAACATCGTCAACATCACCCGGCATATCAACTACTCCGGTTTCTGAATTGGAAATGTCTATCTCAGGAAGTACCGGCGGACTTTGGGCAATAGTGATGTTGACGGTTAAAAGAAACAATGGTAAAGAAAAAGACCACATAAATCGTTCAGTCCTCAAAGTACTCCCCTTCTTATTGAAAGATACTATTTGTATATATAAGCAACAAATAGGAAACTTTGAATTAATACAGTAAGGCGTGTATTTTGCTTTTACATGGATATTCACCTCTCCGGGCCGTATGATTTTCGATCCTTTTCAATGATGAATCTACTACCCTCAAATAGCTAATCACCACATTACCATGGCTTTGGCGAAAGACGGGGAAGTTTTTCATCACGCATGGCGGCATGATATAAAAAAGTCGCCACTACCACCGATGACTGCATCATGCCTTCAGGAAAGAGGCGTTCATACGTGTCCATATTGATGTGGGCGATATAGTCAAGCATATCATAGGCATCTTGATCAAACGTCAAACCAAGCAAACCGACTCCTTTTAATCCTGCACCTGGATCTCTACCTGTATAGATATGTTCAAACCCAAGGCCATGCAAGGGCTTTATCCATTCCTTGAATATTGACCGGAGAACTTCGCTTCCCGCAGCTTGAATACCCCTCATAGCGCTGGGACCTAGATCCTGATTAAAAGTTATAACATGATTATCATAATCCTTTTTGTATTTCTTTGTTGTTGGGTCGGCAAAGTGTTGGTAGACATGTGCCGTTTGACCTGAATCTCCGGAGCCATCATGTCCACCCCAGAGACCAAGACGGATAGTCCTCCGGGGTTTAACCCCGATTGCCTTTAAAATACGCATCGCTTCTATGGCAGTAGTTGAACCTGCAGCGTTATCTATGGCACCGGTTCCGTGAGGAAGAGACTGAAGATGAGCGGCATTTATAACTATTTCATCCGCCTTATCTGTACCGGGAATCTCGGCAATGACGTTATAATCAGTCGGATCTCCTTGGTAAAGGGTTGTCCTGACTTCTAATTCCATTGCGACAGGAATGCCCTCTTCAAGAATATGCAATATCCGGTTATAATGCTCCACTGCCAAAACCAGCTCCAAGGGCCGGGAAGGTGAATTCACGTCCCATGGCTTCTCAATGTTGTTGTATCTACCAGTTCCGGCGACGGATCCGAAATAATGGACTGCATCTGTTTTTGCAATTGCCACGGCACCCTCGGCAAATACAAAATCAACAATTTGCTGTTTCAATTCACTGGGGCCGCGTCTACGACGCTCTCTGGGGGCAGGGGGAATAATGGGCCTTTTCTCCTGATCATCGAGCCATTCGTCGCTCCTCTTCATGGGATAGCCGTTTTTATGGCGAAAGGTGCCTGCCCGGTTCCACATTTGGACACCCATATAGGGCGAGATCTCCTGTATCGGCAATATGAATATGATACTATTGCGTAATTTTCCCCGGTATTGATCCAGATCCCTTACTGAAGTAATTTCATCAAAGTTTATGTGGATGGCATTCGCCCGGACCTTCCCATTTGTACCGGATGACCACTGTGTGGGAAAGGCAATGACCGGCACATAATCAGGCTCCATCATGTGCACTGAGACGTAATCAAAATCCCAGCCGTTACCGAACTCATACGGCTCAAGGTGGGCATTTGTGAGACCGTACTCTTTGAGCCGGTCCCGGGCCCATTCTGCCGCCGCACGATACGAAGGCGTTTTCGAGAACCGGCCTCCAAAAATATTGGTCAGCATGTTGGCATTCTCCATTACATCAGAATTTGCAAATTCATATTCCATGAGCTGCTGCACAACATCGTAGTATACCGGTTCGAAGACCGGTTTGTAGGCCTTCTCCTGTGCTGATACGGATGATACTGCTATAATCAGAGAAAATATACCGGCCATAAAAAAGCGCATACCTTTCATAATACTTCTCCTGATTTAAGATTGATTCCGAATTTATTATTTTATAAAAATTTAAACGATTATTTATGGATGGTATTGACGACATACACTTACTATGAAATTCGTTCATAGTAATTTCTTCATCAACGCATCCACGCTCAGTCCATCCTTCTCACGCGGGACCATGAGGATAAAGACAACAAGGACGAGAAGGGAGAAGATGAGGCCCGACGTGTCGAAGAACGGCTCCTTGAGCAGATGGCCGTAGGTCACTATAACGAGGATCGATCCGAGAACGGTAAGGCTTTCCTTCACTCTGAACCCGAGACACATGAACCCGCCCGCGATTAATTCTAAAAAAGGGAAAATAAATCCGAGAGTCCATAAGAACCAAACAGGGATCCAGGTATCCTGATAATCCCTAACAAAAACCTCCCGGGCAAAATCGACCGCACCTAATGCGAACACCTTGTGAAATCCCTCCATCATGAACATTAATCCGAGTATCCACCGCACGAAAAACAGAGCCAGCGAAACGCGGTCGAAATTCAATGTATTCATATTTGCTCTCCTGTCTGTAATACTGGATATTCCCTAAATCAATTCTCTAAAAGAGAATACATTGGGTTTGTGTTGAAATATGTTGTATGTCTTCAGAGCAAGTTGGACTATTTGGGTTAAATATTAAGATATACATTGAGTTTTTAAAAGAATTTTCTACTCTCCCGGTCTGTACGATTTGCGAACCTTTAAGTTTTAGATCTCAATGAGTTATCTACGTAAATCTTTCCGAAATGTTCTGAATCCCTGCATGGAGCGGAGTCCGGAAAGTGAGAGATGCACGTACACATGTAACTCCCGATTTTCACACAGCCGTATATTCAATATACTACCAGACGATACCGGATTCCGGTCCATCGTTACTTGATCCACCCCACATTGTTTCGTGTTCCCAGTCGAAAAATATGGCGTTCAGCGGGCCGGAAGTCAGGCGTCTGAAATCGAGCTGATACCCCATGTCCGTAAGATTGCTCCGGACCCACGGTGGAACAGAATTATTCAAAGTTAGCCTTCCGGGCTGTGCAGCATGGTCATCGAAAGAACTGCGCATTTGATAGCTTGTAAAGTTTGCAGCTTCAACCGCTTCCTGAACGCTCATACCAAACTCCACAATATTGAGAAAAAACTGGAGAGAATTCTGGTCCTGAGTATCTCCTCCCGCAACTGCAAAGGACACAAACGGTTTTCCGTCTTTGAGCGCCATGCTCGGCGTCAGAGTCGCACGCGGGCGTTTGCCCGGCACAAGTACGTTATAGGGATTTTGCGATTCGTTCAGTACAAAACTCTGCATACGCTGGCTCATCCCGATTCCCGTCCGTCCTGCCATGACAACCGGTATCCAGCCACCGCTTGGCGTTAACGAGACAACCCATCCTTTGTCATCTGCGGCTTGCATCGTGGTTGTTCCCGCCAGGAAACCTTCTTCCCAGGAACGCTCATAATCTGCACTGGAACTCGACGGGGCTTCTCCCGGTTTCACATTCCAATCTTCAAGTAAATGGAGAAAAGGATTTTTTCCTCCCTGATAAGGATAGGGATCGCCCGGCATAACATCAGGATCGTTTCTTTCCCGGTTAATAAGGTTACTTCTATCTTTTGCGTATTCTTTTGAGAGGAGTCCCAGCATCGGTTCTACCGGTGGGTAATAGGGATCTCCGTAATAAAAATCTCTGTCGGCGTATGCCAGGTTCATAGCCTGATATAGTGTGTGAATATATCGTGAGCTGTTATAACTCATAGATTTAATATCGATATTTTCCAATATATTTAATGTTTGCAGAAGCACCGGGCTCTGTACCCATGAAGTAAGTTTATAAACATCTATTCCTTTATAGTTCGTTGAAACCGGTTCTTCAAGATAGACCTGCCAGTTGGCTAAGTCTTCCATAGTATGGAGACCGCCCTGTTCCTGAGAACCCCTGACATACTCTTCAGCGATATCACCCTTGTAAAATCGGTCATATGCGGCATAGATAGCTTCTTTTCTGCTTTTTCCCTGTGCTAATGCATCCGCTTCTGCATCGACAAGTTTTTGCAGTGTTGCATACAGTTCGGGCTGTCTGAAAATTTCGCCGGTTTGAGGTGTCTCAACTTCTTCTCCCGGATGCGTTATGAAAACATTGCGCGAATATGGCCACTTCTTTAAACGCTCTTTTTCCCGCTTAATAGAATTAGCCGTTCCTCTATCAATAGAATAGCCGTCAGCCAATTGCATTGAGGGTTCAAGAACATCCTTCAGGCTTAATGTTCCGAACTCAGCAAGCATGGTCAAAAGCCCGCCTGGTGTTCCCGGTGTTACCGCAGCAAGCGGGCCGTAGGCGGGTGGGAAGGGCATGCCTTTATCTTTAAAATATTCCGGTGTTGCCCCCGTCGGTGCAGCGCCCAGAGCATTGATCCCGATGACCTTGCCGGTGTTCGGATTATATATCAATGCCTGCGTCTCACCGCCCCAGCTTAAAGCATCGTACAACGTTGATGCCGCGCCGAGCATTGCACAAGCGGCATCTACTGCGTTACCACCTTTATAGTACACTGCGGCTCCGGCATTTACGGCAAGAGGTTTTTCGGTCAAGACGATCCAATGCCGTCCATGCAGGGTGGGTTTCGCCGTTCTTTGCGCATATACATTCTTATCAAGGTTACAATGCACTAAGAAAATGACAAAAATAATTATTCCTGAAAATATTCTGCTATTTAAACACATAGGAATACCTCCTTCAAAGCGATCTTTAAAGTCTTATTATTATCTACATAATAACTAATGAATACTACCTTGTAAAGTATTTTCTGCACCCCGGGCTGTACGATTTGCGAACTTTTATGCTCAATGAATAAGCAAAATTTTCTCATTCGGTGGATGAAGAAATTCAACTCCCCGGCTGGATACTATGTGGTTACCTTCTATATTTATGACAATCGGGAAACCCGGTCTTTCAGTAAGGTTCGTGCAGATCACATATTCAAATGAAAAAAGATGATTATCCTGAACCGGCAAGTGATCTCTGTTTGACCGAAATGCCGCTATAGAGGGTACGACAGCCACCAAACTGCCACCATGTCTTTGATTGACCCTGACCGTGAAGGTCTATGGAAAAACTTGACTTATCAGTATTAGCTAACTTATTCTGTACATTCATATAATTTTCTGGAGATTCATCAGTATACGGTGTATAAATATAGTCTGCTGCTTTCAGTGCTGTGATGACATCTTGCAAAATTTGTCCGCCGGTTTTGCCAATTTTTATTTGTTTCCGGATGATAGTGCGCGCAGCAATCGCACGATCAAAAGCATGCTGCAAACTTGCAGGAACACGTGTTTCCCCCTTCCCTCATAATATAGGCGTTACGTTTATAATCTGTCCCAATGTAATTTAAATATTGAACACCATTATCAAATTGTAGAAAATCTCCACGCTGCAATATATAGTCAGGTGAATTTGATGATGAAAAACTACCATCATTTGCAGGAAGTCCGCGTATCTCTGGTAGATCAGAAACGGCCGAATAGAGAACAATGGGTGTTTCTCTTCTGACCCAGTAATTACTTGTCAAATTTCTTTTATAGAATTCCTCCTTAACCCACCAGCCAACATCTCCCAATGTCGTTAAACCTGGCGTGATAACTTCATTCGATAAAGCACGTTCATGGATCTGACGCTGTATCTCAAAGCGCATTCGTCATGAGCGTCACTTCCCTGAGAATCCTTCTTGTCCTGAAATCTGTGATCACCTTCTCTGCAGACACAATCTTCTTCGAATATTTAGGCCCTAAGATCTTCTCCAGTTTTATATATTGCGTATACGATATCCCATCTGCTATAGCGAGCCAGTCGGAATAATTTACTGCAACTGTTTTTGGATCGCGTTCGGCAACAAATTCTGTTATTTCGTTATAGACAGAAAAGTCCTGATTGTTATAATCAAAACCGGTTATTGCTCGCGATAGTTCTTGAGAGCCATATATCTCAAAATCTAAAGCACCATCTCCGCCAAAACCACCGCTAAAGGAGGCCCGCTCTATCCTGTCTCCCAGGTCAGTAAAAATCATATAACCTGAGGTTGATCCAAATTCCGGAATCAATGGATCAGGGTCACCGGCTCGGGTTACATGAATCCACATGTCCACATTATTATCGCGCATAGATTCCGGCAGAATAAGCTCAATCTTTTCTTTTCTGATTAGATCAATTACTTCTCCGCCGGTCTTAGCAGTATGTACACCCGGCTGTGCATTGACATTAGGTACAAAGAACATCACAGATAGTAAAAATAACATTACTCGGAATATCATGACTTGCTCCTCACTTGATTTTTAATGATAAATATTACGTTAACCATATAACTTTTACAAGTACAATCTACTCCCCAATCCATTATATCAATCTCCCCAACCAGTAAGCACAAACCCCTGTTTAGATTATTCAAGGCTAAATCCAAAAATCCGGTTAGATTTCACAAGCACAAATCCTATCAGAGGATTATGCCAAATATCTGGTAACTCCCGCATAAAAATATAAACTTAGCTCTACGGAGGATATTTTTTTACAATTGTATCATAAAAATTTTGTAGACATTTGCCCTAAAAATAAGTTATAAACACCCCCATTTCCACCAGTGTCTATCCCGGGGAAAGTAAGCATTCAGCAAGAAGTGTATTAAAATGATACATTAGTTGTGGAGTGTTATGTGGTTGGATCATATATACTTAGATTGGAAGCGGAATAGAGTAATGATTCAATTTAAATAGTAAAATTCCATAAATTTTTCAGATATTTTCACGAGGGGTTATAAATGTTATGCGTGGTTCCCGGATTGAAATGGTACGTCGGCTATTCTCACCTTAGTGTCATTCAAATAGGTTGATCAATATGATACAATGTTCCACTTAAAATATGTGCTTTATGGTGGGAATAACGGTGGGAGTAAAACATTTAGACATTCATAAAACTTTCGAATAATACTTCTAAGTCTTTGTTTTTACTTGAGTTCCTGAGGAGAGACTCGAACCCTCACTGGATTGCTCCCACTGGATTTTGAGTTTACAAGATCAAGCTTAAATCCTTCCTTTTCAAGATTTCCAATACGACATATTGAGCACTTATCAACTACCTATTGCAAGAATAGAAGTTCAGTTGTACAAAATTTGAACGATTTTGAATATTGAACATATAAATAGCCTGAAAGAATAATAGTATTATAATAAAACTAAAATCAAAATCACGATCACTTTGCCCTGAGGTATTATTCAAGGCTTATTACACCTTGCTGTATGAATTTCAAACCATTAGCGAATGATATGAAGCTCAGTAGGCGGTGGATAGAAATATTCGACTCCACGTTCGGTGACAATCGCACCGTCATGTAATTGTATAGATATATATTTCCCGTCTCCCCATTCAGGCATCGGTACATAGACCCAGTATTCAAAAGCAAAGTGGTGATTGAGTTGGAGAGTCAAATCCCGTTGCCAATCCGGACCTAAAGGACCGATCCTGGGGGCATACACTCCTCCCATACCATGTAAGTCGAGAGGAACTTGGGTTTTTTCAGGATCCAGGTCGGGATAGAAGTCCTGCGTATTGACAAAAACGTATCCTGCTTTATTAATTTCTTGTTTAAGGATTTCAAATGTTTCACCAGCGGTACGACCCACCTTGATGTTATCTTCTAAAATCTTACGGACTTTCATTACATCTGTCCAGGCTTTTTTGATCTTTGGGGGCGGTTCAGTCTCTCCTTCACGGAGCACATAGCCGTATTCACTCGCTACCTCATAGGAGCTCCCGAATTCCCACTCGCCTCTTTGTCGACCACCCCATATGGAAATCAGATCGCCTCTCTGGAGCACATAGTCTCTATTTCTTCTGTTTCCGTCCTTATCCACGACAGAACGACCTCCCTCAAGATCGCCGAATTTTGTTACACCCGGCACGATTTTTTCATAATTTCTCTCTATAGATTCTGCGAACCGTTTACGTATTTTCTTAAACATTACAATCTCGCTCGGCACCGGTCTCGATAAGTAATCATATATCAGATATTCAGCCGTGACAATTCTCTTCTCATATGTATCACCAAGAGCCTTGACCAATAGGTTGTAGTCTGTATAAGAAATCCCATCTGATCGTACCCTTGGAAGCTCATACTCCACGGGGAGTCCCAGCTTTTCCAGGTAATTTACACCGATGCGCTTGGGGTTACGTTCGGCAACAAATTCTCCGACGCCTGTAAATCTGTGATCCAATTCTGTTTCCGGGCCTCCCGGCATTTCTCTCCGTGAAAATTCTTCGGCGATTATGTCGTAGGCTCCACCTTCTCGAACCAATTCCGAACTTTCCCATCTACGACCGAGAGCCGCCCGTTCAATCCTGTCACCGCCGCGGTCCGTAAAGATGAAAACACTGTTGTTGCTGCCAAAATTTGATGCAAGGGGATCAGGGCTGCCATCTCTCATCACATGAATCCACATGTCGATATTGTTCTCACGCATGACTTGAGGCAGGATGAGGTCAAACTTGTCACGGCGAATCTGATTCTGCAATTCTAAGATCTCCTCTTTTTCCTGAGCCTGCGCATTGGTCATTGCCGTATCAATCGATACCGATTCTGAAGTTTCCGAACTACAAAAGCTCAGAAAAAAGGACAAAGAAAGGATTGCACAAAATGCTTGTCGAGTAGACATGATTGAGTCTCCTTCACGTTGTCAGAAATTTTTTTAATAAATCCATTTTTTAAAAAGATTATTCTGCACTAATGATATGTATTTATTTAACTACATGCCACTCGACATTTGCTCTACTAAGATAGTCAAATCCATTATCTGTAAACATTCCGAGTTGTTCGATCCCAAATGACAAACCGTTTTCACCCCATCCGGGAACAGCAAAAGTGAAGCTCGGTTCGTGCGAATAGAGCGTATTATAATGGAGTTTGAGAGCAGGAGAAAGAAGGGGGTGCTGCATGTACCCGGTACCTATTCCCACAACGTACGTTCCCCGGGAAAACTGTAAATCATTCGCAGTAAACCGCCTTAAAAAATTTGGCGGGGGATGAAAACCGAATCTGGCTCTGATTATACGCGAATCATGAGGCATAATCTTATTTCCGGCTTCACGGATCTCTTGTGCGGTACGACCTACTATATATGCTTTTCTGTATGCATCCAGCATCTCGTTCATAAGCCGCAGCACTTCTTTCAAATCTTCTGGAACATCTGTCTCATCCTCTTGGAGTACATACGCAAACTGTTTAGAATCGGTTTCCAGACCGAGCAGCATTATATCCGAATCCAAACCGATTATGTCACCGCGTCTAATCATAATATTTTCGCCACGGGTCCTCCCATTTCGAAAATATTCAGAAGAGTCATTATATTCGGCGATCTTCGACGGCCTTCTCCAAATGTCTACACCAGGGTTGTTATCTATATCTAAATGAAGATCACGATACCTGTGCCGTATCCACCAATTCACGTCATCGGTTGTAGTATAGTTGGGTATAATCACCTTATTTGAAAAGGCTTCAGCAATAACGTCATTTTGCACTCCCTGGACATAACGGTACATACTTATCTGCTCCGGGCTCATAATCGTAAGCCACAATATGCCAAGGTGCCACGAATCAACAATGCGGGAAGCATATTTACTTCCCAGAGCTTGTTGCATTTCATCACTCGTTACTATACTTAATTGTGCTGTGTCTCCGAAGTTTTGTCTCCGGATATAAAGGTTTTTCATACTTATTGCGATCTTTTTGGGATCCCGTTCTCGTACCAATCGTGTTATATGATCATAATTCTCCGGCTCAACATATTCAATTTCGCTACCCGTAAAGTAAAAAAGCAAGAATTCAGGTAATCCGGAAACTTTACCCTGATATTTACTCGGCAATACTTGTCCCTCATGATTTGCCGGAAGTAATGACGTGTAAACCGGATGTTCTCTATAAGACGTCTGCCGGTAAAGAGGTTCTTCATCATTACGGATAATCCACATGTCCACCCCTTGTTCACGCATTATCATCGGGAGTACGTTCTCCTTTTTCCAGTCCCAAAACTTTTGCATGATCCGGACACGTTCCCGCATTGGTATAAAATTCGCCGCATCCCTGCCTGAACCCGGTTTTGGTAATTGAGCAAAAGTGATACTAACGGTTAAAAGAAATAATGACACAGAAAAAGACCACAAAAATCGTTCGTTCTTCATAAAACTCTCCTTCTTCAAAAAAGATAATAATTGTAATTTATAGCAACAATTCGGAAACCTTGAATAAATATAGTAAGGCATGCATTTTTCGTTTACAAATATTTTCTCCACCTCGGGCTGTACGATTTTCGAACCTTTAATGTATGTTTTAAAGTTTTACTTTCCGATCACTAAATTGAAGAAATTCAATATTGATGAGGTTATCAGTCCCATCCTGGTTCACTCGGTTATCCTTGACCGTTACATACCCATCGTTATTTATAATTGAATAATCCGCATAAGCACCAAAGAATACTGCTGTATCATTCCCATTACCACCGAAGAGCTGGTCATCCCCTGCACCACCTTTCAGCATATTATTACCAGTATTACCTGTTAATACGTTGTCATAAGCATTTCCCGTCAGGTTTGCATCATTGCTGCCTCTCAGAGTCACACTTTTGAGGTGCTGTGATTTATACGTATAAATCAGACGCGGATCAAGTTCAATTGAGAACGTGCCCTCGAAATCTAATGGTAACAGCGGAGTATACGTAAGGTACGGATGAAAGAAATTCGACACCAGATCATAAGCTACCGGGTCGGCCTCCAACAATCGAGCGCGGCTGTTTGCTACATTTTGTCCCCAATGAGCGGTACCTTCTACCATTTCTCCGGGCTGAAGATCCCTGCCTTCCCATATCTTTGGCTGTACTACCCATAGATCGAGGTAGACGTCAAGTTGTTGGGCAAAATATTCATTCGGAACGTTATGAGACGCATCAGGAGTATATTTCCCTGCAGCAGCATAAGCCGCATGTGCTGCTGCGATCTTCGCCTGAAATTCCGGCAGAGCGCTCATGATGCCCCTGCGTTGCACCAAATGCAGAACTTCTTCGTACGTAGCATCCCGCGTGAGGTGGTTCATGTAATCGTCATCACCTTCACATGGAATTTCATTTGCCCAACAAAATTGGATAGCTAAGTCGGTTGCTTCTCTTAATCCTTCCCCTAATTCCCGACGATCAACGGCGGTGTTAAACAGTGCCATAGTCGCTTTTCTGTCTGACATGGCATTTGCGACCGCTGCTTTATTACTGCCATATTGAGAACCAGGATAATCAGTCAGAAAGTGCACCATGATATTCCTTGCTTTTAACAGCTTGTCGTCTGTCCAGTCCTCCCGAGCAAGAAAGTGAATCGGTTTGCCGTTTGGTGCGATGATTTTCGTATATTTCGTAAACACATCGGTAAATACAGATGGTGTGTTCTCTGGCAAAGGAACAATGCCAATGGGAGAGCCAGAGATGTCGATATCGGGCAGTGTAACAACCTGCGCATCTCCCGAATTGAAATTGGCAAATAAAATAAGAAAAAGTGCGCCAAGTAATAAAATCATTAGTCCTTTACTTTTCATCATAACCTCCTGAGGTTAGATGTAAATAAACTGATATTCCCCATATCAATCTTCTGAAAGAGATTAATTGGGATTTTGTTGAATTATGATGCGAATTTAACATTTGATGTATGTCGTCAGAGCTTTTTGAACACTTCGGGTTAAATATTAAAAGACACGATACACAACACTCTTAAATCTGTAGTTGCATATCATAACTACAACTTTTTGATCTCGTCATCATAACCGGTCATTTCCCAACGTATCAGTGACATGGGTATCATACCAGCTGCCAGAAACTCATCGATAAACTCCTTGAGGTTGAAATCATCTCCCAGCTGCATTGCTCGATCACTGAACAGATTCATGAATTGGGCCGTGCCGACAACAGAGCCCGCTGTATGCCAACCCGGAGAACGCAGGTTGGTTTGCTGTTCATACCACACATTTCTATCATCTTCGTGTGTCCAGTTATTCGGCATTAATTCGGCATTTAACCGCCTCGCTTCAGTAAAGGTTATCTCGTTGCTGTGCATTTTTAGATCAGGAAGTGATAGGGCCATATGCGAAGCATTCATGAGGTGTACAACTTCTCTTCCCCTTTGCGGTCGATTATCAAGAACACCGGCCACCATCAAAAACTCTTCAAGACTGCATGCCCATCCCTCATCACGAATAAAACCCATATTATAAAGGCGTCGTGCCCCACGGATCGGACGGTTATCACGTTCTAACCTTCGCCTGTCGAAAAGGTGACCAATAAACTCATGAGTCTCCCCGGGAAGCACCTCGCGCTCCCGTGCTCTTGTGTCGATGGTAGGAGGTGATGGCAACGGCCCTCTCGGTTTACTAGGATCGCTGTAGTCCGAGGCATGTAGCCAGTCAGGGACTGTTAAAATTTCCTCATCGCGAAGAAAATCAAGAACAAAATTAAGGGCTATGTCCAAACGACGGTAATATTCCTCTTCAGTATCTGCCACTTCAAGCTCGGGAAGGTTGCGGTTCCTGTTTTCCTCTAATTTCAGAAAGGTTACCACACGATGGTATTTGTGTTCCACGATGGTCATACACTCTTCCCAGGTGTACGGAAAGAGATGAACGTTCTTCAACCACCAGTTGTAGTTTTCTATCCCGATACCGGCAGGAGCCTTCATCCTGCTCTTGTTATCCTCGAGCCATTTTCCATAGTTTACTACCGCATCGGCGGCTCGTTCTGCATCAGGAACCAGTTCAGGATGATGCTCTACAAGCTGTGATGCAAGATTGCGGTAGATGGATGCCTCTCTCTCATAATAATGGATGGCAAGGAGCGCCAGATCCCCAGGAACATCTCTTAGATTTCCTCGGGCCTGCTCATAAATTTCCGGAACTGCCTGCAGCGTCATTTTAAATTCCGGTAAGCGGTCTTCAGATAAAGGGAGTATGGAGCGCCTAAGACCGGATAAACCGGTCATCCTGAACACAGAGCCACCCTGGCCAGGAAGGTAAAAAAGGGGGTCACGTGACCAGGGGCGGAGTACCCGGTGAAAGAAATCGAGCCCGTTCATCTCAGCACGGACCAAATGGTAATCGACCTGCTGTGAGACCGGCCACTCTTGCATATCAATCTCAGCCAGACGGCTTTGAAATGTCTTCAAACCACGTTTCTGCTCTTCCATAGCGGTAACCGCGTAATCAGGCACACCGTTAATGATCTTTACCTGCTGAAATTCACGAAATTCGTTAAACAGGCTGACAAGATTGTCATAATCGCTGCTGCCCGACACCTCGGCTTCTTCGCCCTCCGGAGTACAGAAAGCAAATGCAACTATCGTAAGAAATACGAATGTTATAGCAAAACGGTTTTGTTTAAGTTTAAACATAATATGAACTCCCCTTCGTTGGATTAGTATGAACTAATCCTTGGTAACCAGAATTACAAAAAAATAATGAATTCAAATCCAAGACTTTTCCAATCATTCCTTCACAAATTCTGCCAAAAGTATCTATAAACTTCACCACAAGCAGATCTTCAAACACCTTATGATTCGCATCGACCACCCGAACCATCTGTCCAAATTGAATTGCACTCTGATAATTGATACCTATATCCGTAGTACGATGCTTGTGATTAATAATTACCTTATTACCATGGCAAAGGCGCAACACGGGGAAGCTTTTCATCACGCATGGCGGTATGATACACAAACGTCGCAAGGATGACCACATTCGTCATCGTATTTTCCGGAACAAGACGGTCAAACATGTCCATAGCAGTATGAGCATTTGTTTCCATATCTAATCTGTCCTGATAAAAATAGAAACCCGGCAAACCGACTTCAGCGTATGCATCATGGTAGCCACGATTGCCCCCGATTGACATTCCGCCGGGGATCAGATGTGACATACCCAAATTATGCAAGGGCTTCATCCATTCGTTAAATATTGACCGTATCTCTTCATTCCCCATAACTGATACTGCACGTATCTTACCGGTGCCATGATCCACATTGAAATAGGCAGAAAGATTGTGATAATCCTTTTTGTATTCCTTTATTTCACGGTCGGCAAAGTTTTTACGGACATGACTCCGGTTGCCTGCCAATCCCGCACCATCATGACCACCCCAGAAGCCGACACGAACAGTCCGCCGGGGCTTGATGCCGAGTTTCTTGAAGATGCGCATAACTTCCATAGCGGTGGCGACACCGGCAGCGTTGTCGGTTGCGCCGGTGCCGATTGGTACTGACTGGAGATGACCGCCAAGTACCACTATTTCATCCGCCAGGTCTGTTCCGGGAATCTCGGCAATGACATTATGATCGTTCGTATCTCCCCTGAAAAAGTTTGTCCTGATCTCGATCTCCATTTCGACAGGAATATTCTTTTCCAGAATCCGCATGATCCGGTTATACTGCTCTGCCACCAATACCAATTCCGTGGGCTGGGGTGGCGCTTTCTCTTCCCAGAGCCTCGCAACTCTATTGTATCTACCGGCAGAAACGTTTCCGAAATCATGCCCGCCGTCCGGGTGTGCGATAGCGACGGCGCCCTCGGCAAATACAAAATCGATAATTTGTTGACTCGTAAGTTTGCCTTCACTGGGATTGGGTCTCGTCCGCTCCTGTCGGAGCAAATACAAATCCAGAACAGAGACTTTGGGAGCAATAGGGATTTTCGCCATCTCGTCAAGCTGCTCTTCCGTGAATTTCGTCGCTATTGGTTCAAAATGGGGCGAGAGTTTCTGTTCCGGCCTTATGAATATGATAGTGTCCTTCAATTTTCCCCGGTATTGTTCCAGGTCTTTTTCTGAAACAATTTCGTCAAAATTGATGTAAATGGCATGCGCCCGGATTTTCCCATCAGTTCCGGACGACCACGGCGCTGGATAGGCTATAACCGGCATATATTGCGGAACCATCATGTGTACTGAAATATAACCAATATTCCAGCCGGCACCGAATTCATACGGCTCAAGCCTGGCATTCGTGAGACCATATTCTTTGAGCTGGTCACGAGCCCATTCTGCCGCTGCACGATACGAAGGTGTTTTTACATTCCGTGGTCCGAATACATCGGCCAGCCAACTGACATTCTCCATAACTTCAGAATGTTCAAACGCTTCTTCCATGATTTTGTCCACAACATCCCAGTAGACCGGTTCCTGTGCGAAGACAGAAGAAGCTACGAGAACTGTCAATAACATTCCGAACATAAATCTGTATTTTATATTCATTTTATTCCTCCAAAAAAAGTTAATTAATCACCTTACCATGGTAAAGGCGCAATACGGGGGAGTTTTTCATCACGCATCGCAGCATGATACACAAAAGTAGCAAGGATGACCACGTTCGTCATCAGGTTTTCAGGAACAAGGCGGTCATAGACGTCCATATTGGAATGAACGTTCGTTTCCATATCCATTCTATCCTGAACAAAATAAAATCCTGGCAGTCCGACTTCACGGTATGCTTCATGAGCCATTCCAGTTGTGAAAAGATGCGTCATCCCCAGGTTTTTGAGCGGTTTCATCCATTCGGTAAATATTGACCGGATCACTTCATTTCCCATGATGGAAACACCCCGTATCTTACCGCTACCGTGATCGACATTAAAATACGCAGAAAGGTTATGATAATCCTTTTTGTATTTCTTATTTTTCAGGTCGGCAAAGTTGTTGCGAACATGGCTCCGGTTACCAAACAATCCCATTTCGTGACCGCCCCAGAGGCCAACTCGAATGGTCCTACGGGGTTTGATCCCTAATGCTTTAAAAATTCGTACAACTTCCATAGAAACAACGACACCGGCAGCATCATCCGTTGCTCCGCCACCGGCAGGATTCGCCTGAAGATGCCCGCCTAATAGAACAAATTCCTCTGCCAAATCTGTACCGGGAATCTCAGCAACGACATTGTAATCGTAAATGTCGTCCCTGGTATAGGATATCCTGAGCTCAACTTCCATCTCAACAGGAATTCCCTTTTCCAGAATTCGCATGATCCGGTTATAATGTTCCGCAGCCATAACCAGCTCCGTGGGTGGGGATGGCGCGTTCTCTTCCCACGGTGTCGTTTCTAAAGTATATCCAGTATTCGCAATAACGACGGTTCCAAAATCACTCTGCCCGTCTGTGCGTACAATCGCCGCGGTGCCCTCAGCAAACACAAAATCGATGATCTGCTGCCGCGATAATCTCTCCCTACCGGGACTACGTCCACGTCTCTCCCCGATGACACGGGGACCAATGGGGATTTTTGCCATCTCATCGAGCTGCTCCTTCGTGAATCTTGTCGCTATAGGTTCAAAATGGGGTGTGATTTCCTGTTTCGGTCTCGTGAATATAATGGCATTTCGTAACTTCCCTCGGTACTGCTCCAAATCCTCTTCCGAAGTAATCTCATCAAAATTTATGTAGATGACCGGACCCCGGACCTTTCCATCGGTACCGGCTGACCACGTTGCCGGATACGCAATAATCGGCATATACTGCGGAGTCATCATGTGGACAGAAATATATTCATTCACATAGCCTACTCCGAACTCATACGGCTCCAAAACGGCGTTTGAAAGACCATACTCCTTTAACCGCTCTTTCGCCCATTCTGCAGCTGCAATATATGAAGGTGACTTCGCATTCCGCGGCCCAAATACATCGGACAGCCAGCTGGCATTCTCCATAACGTGGGAACGTTCAAATGCTTCTTCCATGATCTTATCTACAACATCCCAGTAGACTGGTTCCTGTGCCGGTGCAGAAAATACAACTAATAACAGCATAAATATTCCAACCGTAACAACGCGTATAGCTTTCATAACACACCTCCTGATAAAAGTTTACGTCGTCAGAACAATTTAGATACGATTTATATAAATCGTAAGGTATGCCTATCGAACGTCAAAGTGTTTTTACTCCCAGGGCTGTACATATACGAACCATTAGAATTGTATTGAACCGTTATTGATCGTACCATATCGGAACGATTATAGAATTTATTTATCATACCAGTGGTCCGGAAGAATTACCGCATTTCGCGTAAATTCCCGGCCGTCAACAGTTAGGATCACAGTGTACCCCCCGGGTTGAACGGGAATATTAATGATGTTTGGACCTCCGCCGGATGTACGATTGTAAGAAACACTATCATAATCGTGTGAAATCTCTTCTTCATCTTTATAAAATTCATTTTCATCCCGGCCGCGCCGCCATTGGACTTTTTCATCTTCGGACCGTTCTCTCGATTTTGACATATTCCATTCCACACTATTTATACCCTGGCGGTTTGTGCCGGTTATTTCGTTTATCACTCTTGCACCCTGGTAAATACTGATTTTTGCTTCGCCGTTCGCCTTGTTTTTTAAATAATAGTTAACCACTATGCCATAGGGCTCGTTCGGTCCGGCAAAGTTTTGCGAACTGACAACTTTTTGGCTTGGGATCACCCATTGTACTTTTGGTTCAATAGTAAACAGATAAATATCTTGTTCAAGGACACTTCTCGTTAATTCCTGTAAAGGAGAAATATCGGTAATAAAAAACCCTCTTCCGTGCGTTCCTACCACAAGATCGTTCTCGCGAGGATGAATGACAAGGTCGTGTACCGGTTGAGTCGGCATGTTGTTTTTCATTTTTGCCCAGTGCCTGCCGCCGTCAATAGTAACGTAAACACCTTTATCCGTTCCTAAAAAAAGCAGATTGGGATTTTTGCGGTCTTCTCGCATAACGTTAACCGGTTCATTTGGAAGATCATTGGATATCGATGACCATGTTTTTCCAAAATCTGTGGTTCTATACACAAACGGCCTGAAATCATCTCTTCGTCGTCCCGTATAAGTAACATAGGCGGTCCCTGCCTCATGATGCGAAGCGATGACCCTGCTTACCCAGTATCCGGGATTGCCGGTTATTAGAGCATTCAGTTTTGTCCATGTTTTGCCGCTGTCTCTGGAGAGTTGAACATTACCATCATCGGTACCCACCCAAAGAACTCCTTTCATTACCGGAGACTCGTCAATCGTTGTAATAGTACAATAATGAGCGTTGTCAAAATCTCCGATTTTTACCGGATCATTCGTCGTGAGATCGGGGCTTACCTCCGTCCATTTTTCACCCCTGAAATCGGAGCGAAGCAGAATGTTAGCTCCGTGATAGATGACATTACTATTATGCGGCGAGATCAGGATAGGAGAGTTCCAGTTGAATCGAAGGCTGCGGTCTTTTGCTAAATAAGCAGCCAATTCTCCTCCTTTATACCGTATGCTCTTACTGCGCCCGGTCTGTTGGTCTCTTCTCCGAATACTTCCCCATTGAGACTCATTATACAGCCAGCGGCTATCAGCAGGGTCTACCAGATTGTAAAATCCATCACCGCCGCCAACTTCCTCCCAATCTTCGAATCGAATGGGAGTGGCGCCTTTCTTTGTGCCCGGCCCCTTCCATGATCCGTTATCCTGCGTCCCTCCATAAACATTGTAAGGGTAGTCCATATCAACACCAATTGCATATAACTGGGCTAACGGAAGATTATCGGGATGATACCAGTTTTCACCGTTATCGTATGTAATTGCTAATCCATGATCGTTGCCCAAAAGTACATGGCCGGAATCTCTCGGATCGATCCATAACGCATGATAATCACTCTCATACATCAAACCCAATCCCCACGATTTTCCACCATCAGTTGATTCTTGTATGCTTCTGCTGATCACCAGAATACGATTCTCATCATTCGGGTCGATCCTGATCTGACCATAGTAAGAACCGCCACCAATGATCTCCCCTTCCGGACTGACCTGCCTCCATGTATTTCCTGCAGTATCAGTGCGGAATACTTTACTGATATTTGTATTGTCAAATCTTCCGCGACGATGTGTGCCATCGGAAATGATAGTATAGAGGATGTTGGGATTTTTGGGGAAAATAGCGAGGCCGATTCTTCCTGTTTTATCTGCCGGCAAACCATTCTTAAGTTTAGTCCATGAATTGCCGCCGTTTGTAGTCTTGTAGATTCCGCTACCCATTCCACTTTGAGTGTATTTCCATGGTCTTCGTGTTCTGTCCCAGCTTGCTGCAAAGAGTGTTTGAGAGTCTTGAGGATCCATTACCACGTCTACCACACCAACGTATCTGTCGTCAACTGTCACCTCGAGTGTCCTGGTCCATGTTTTGCCGCCGTCAATTGTTTTATACAATCCCCGTTCCTGGTTTTCAGAATAAAAGTGGCCAAGAGCGGCGACGTAGACAATATCGGGATTTTGCGAATGGATTATAATGCGGCCGATATGAAAAGAATCCTTTAATCCCATATTTTCCCAGGTCGTCCCCCCATCGGTTGACTTGTAAACACCATCACCCCGGTATGGAATCCCGGGATCACTACTACTGCCATTGGGCTCACCGGTACCAACCCAAACTATGTTTGGATCAGATTGGGATACCGCAATGTCACCTATGGAAATTACATTTTCATTATCAAATACCGGCGCAAAAGAGTGACCGTTATTAATAGTTTTCCACAATCCGCCCGTTGCCGTAGCGACATAAAAGGTATACGGCTCTTGCAGGGGCACGGCAAAATCGACTACTCTGCCGCCTTGACGAGTCGGGCCGATCGAACGGTAAACAAAGTGTTTTAACAAATCTTGAGAAAGCTGCTGTCCAAAAATATCGGAAGCGACTAAGAGGTAATATGGTAACACTGCAATGGAAAAAATTTGGATTATTTTTTTTCGTGACATGATTTATACTCCGGAGATTACGTTTAGATGGGAATAGTGTTGGTCGTGAGATCAAGTCGGACACTTATGGCTAAATTCAAAGGTATTCTTTGATCTTTCACAAGTGTTTATTGCACATCCTCTAATAATAGTTATTAATTCAATTACGTGACATACTCATCAAGACTCGTTTGACTCCTGCTACAATCCCTCTTCCGTAATTTTTTTAAAAATTTCTCGAATCTATTTTTCTGATAGTGACAATGTTGTCTTATATCGTATTGTTACGGATATGGCTAAATGGTAAATGTCTGAGAACTGTAATTCCCATCAGGCTGAACCGTCAGGAATTTATACTCCGGATTAGTGAGCAAAGAGAAAATATCCGGGTCCGTGGGGTAGTAGATTTTCTCTAACTATCTCAAATTCCGAATCGTCCTTTGCTATAAGCACTGCGGTATCTTCATTTACCAGAGCATCCATAACAAGTTGGTTGTCCAGTGTAGTATCATCTTCGATATCCGGATACTCAGCCAGAATACTAGCAACATGGAGCACATTTTTATCAGGCACGTTTGCCGGTGTAAAAACGTGAAGTCCGAATACTTCTACTTGTTTGGTAAATGGATTTGTTTCTGAGCAGTGCTATTTTATTGTAATTGTCTGTTCATCCCGGCCAGCCTTGGGAGCCCATGCCTCGACCGACACTTTGAGAGGTTCAGAACCTGCCGCCTTGATCGTCCACTCCACGGTCTTCATTGGCACCTCCTCTCCGTGGGACCATTGACTAATGACTGTAAGCCGACCAGGGAGATGTCCGGCATTTATGGTTGGCTCCCCTTCTACCACCTCGCCGCCGGTTACTTGGATTCTCGCATTGACTGGATAATCGCGCCTGATCTTGATTGCATTTTGAGTAACATAAGTTGCCAGAAACCCTGTATTTTGAAGAGTGGCCACGACACGATACTTGCCACCGGAGATCGGTTCTGATGTCAAATCCTTAATTTGCAGCAATGGCGAACGATCTGCAATGTGGCGCAATAAATCGTATTGCCACTCGGAGTGCATCTTGGCTGTATTGTCAAGAGCCGCAGGAATGCCGCGCGAGCCCCCGATCTCCACCTCACCGAGTACCGGATGTTTATAAGGCTTCCACGGTGAAAAAAACTGACCTCCTTTTTCCTCCTGGTGCCAGCGATCAATTTCGTCCGGACGAATAAAGCCATCGTTGTTGTAATCTGGGGCCGATCCCTCAACCTCTGGCGAAATGCTGTGGATTCCAACGTCCATATAGCACCAATCGTTCGAGAACCCGGTTATGCGCCATCTGTCATTAACTATCGTACCCTCCCCGTGTAGGTCTGATGGGGCGGGCCGGCGGGAATTAAAATTCCAGCTCATATAGTTGGTCTGCATAATACCGCCCTCGCTCAGTGCTGCCCAGATAGCACCTATGCGCACATAGAAATCATTGTCTTCGAGCGGCATAAAGTCGTCAGGATGGTTCATTGGCGGACGGACCATATAGCTCTTGGCGCCCCCGCCTGAGTGGATGTTGTAGGCAAAGAAGATGTTCCGGTGCGAGGTGATGAAATCGGCAACAGCACGCACCTCAGGTCTTGAGAATGGATACGGACCGGCACCCCCCTCTTGAGATTCCCATTCTGCAGACCAGTTTCGGTTGAAGTCTGTGTCCTCGCGTTCACCAGTTAATTCGTTGCGTTCTCTCCTCTCTCTCACCAACAAATTTCCCCCAGGACTTATGGCACCCGGCCCCTCGATATAGTATCGATACCCCCTTTCCATCGAACCGTCCTTTACACGCATCCTGGTGATATAGCCGTCTCCGTCTATGTCCCTTCCAGCGTGCTCCAGAGGTTTATAGCCTTTCCACGCCGGGTGACGAGTAAGCATCCGCTCACCACCGTCGGCATCGAAAACCGGCAGCACATAAAAGGTGCGGGTGTCAACAAGGCGAGTTGCGTCAGGGTTTTTACCATATTCGAAAAGGAGCCTTTCGATAAAATACGCCAGGTAAATGCGTCCTGTCTCCTCGCCCATGTGCATGTTTCCGTCCATCCACATTGCCGGTTTCGATTCGCCGTGTCCTGTGGTTTCGTTTGTTATCTCTATCACCATCATCTCGCGCCCCGCACCGGTTTTGCCGATGATGTGGGTGCGGGCAATCTTCGGGTACTTCCGAGCCAGTTCTTGAAGACGAGCGTTTACCTCAGCATGCAACGGGTAAGGCCAGCGCCCGAAATCAAATGAAAAGCCGAGAATCGGCTCCGAACGTAATTGGCCGAACACGTCCGCAGAAACAAACTGCAACAATAAAACAAAAGTCATTAGGTAACGCATTTGTAATCCTCCTTAAATTTCTTTAAAGAGACCTCCCGCCAGGACGTTCAGCCTGGCGGGGAATTCTATGATTTTTTTATAATTTCAACAAAACAATCTACCATTACTATTACAAATTGCACTTTCTTCGTCACAACTATACAACATAAAACTAATTATGACAAGTCATATCGGCTATAAAAATTTTATACTGACCGCCAATCTTGTACTCAACTCATTCATAATTAATAGCCACATCACCATGTCGAAGGTACAATATGTTTATCGCCCTTTCCCAATGAAATAACCTTCACGCCGGTACCTGTCCCACGGCACAGGCGCAATACGGGGAAGTTTTTCATCACGCATGGCAGCATGATACACAAAGGTTGCCATGACCACCGATGCCTGCATCATGTTTTTCGGAACAAGGCGATCATATACATCCATATTGGAATGGTAGGCCCGTCTATCCATTCTGTCCTTAATAAAATCAAAACCCGGTAGTCCGAGCTCAATGAATGCACGAGATTCGCCATTTGATACTTGTGGGATGATATGTGACATCCCCAGGTTGTGCAGCGGCTTCATCCATTCGGTAAATATGGACCGAATCTCTTCACTTTCCATATTATTAACACCCCGTATCTTTCCTTGCCAATCCACATTAAAATACCCACTAAAATTCGCATGTTCCGGTTTATATTTCTGTGTTATCGCGTCACCAAAGTGGTCATGTACGTAATTCCGGGAACCAAAATTGCCTATTTCGTGTCCACCCCAAAGCGCAACACGAATGGTCCGCCGGGGTTTGACCCCGATTGCCTTGAGGATGCGAACCGCTTCCATAGAAACAACTGCACCGAAAGCATCATCAGCCGCACCGGTACCGGCAGGATTAGCCTGAAGATGACCGCCTAACATAACTATTTCATGTGCCAAGTCTGTACCGGAAATCTCAGCGACGACATTATGATCATTTGGGTTGTCTCTGAAAAAGGTCATCTTGAGTTCAACTTCCAACTCAACAGGAATTCCTTTTTCCAGAATTCGCATGATCCGGTTATACTGTTCCGCAGCTATAACCAACTCTGTGTGAATAGGAGGAACATTCTTTTCCCATGGTCGCATTTCTGTTTCATATGCGGTATTCTCGACAGCAACGGTTCCAAAATCATTCCGCCCGTCCGTGCGTACAATTGCCGCGGCACCGTCACCAAACACAAAATCGATGATCTCCTGCCGCGATATTCTGTCTTCACCGGGTATAGGTCTACTGCTCTCCACAGAGACCCGGGAACCAATTTGGATTTTCGCCATTTCATCGAGCTGCTCCTTCGTGTATCGCTCTGCCATTGGTTCGAAATGGGGTGTGATTTCCTGTTTCGGTCTCGTGAATATGATAGCATTCCGTAACTTTCCCCGGTACTGTCTCAGATCCGCCTCCGAAGTAATTTCATCAAAATTGATGTATATGACCTGCCCCCGGACCTTTCCATCGGTACCGGCTGACCAATTCGCAGGATAAGCAATGATCGGCATATACTGAGGAGACATCATGTGAACAGACGTATATTCATTCACGTAGCCGAACCCTAACTCGTATGGTTCCAGGGCGGCGTTCGAGAGACCAAACTCCTCTAATCGCTTTTTAGCCCATTCTGCGGCTGCTATATATGAAGGCGTATTCACATTCCGCGGTCCGAATACATCGGTCAGCCAGCTGGCAGTCTCCATAACCTGGGAACGTTCAAATTCTTCTTCCATGATCTTCTGCACAACATCCCAGTATACCGGTTCCTGTGCCTGTGCAGAAGATACTCCTAAAAGCAGCATAAATAAACCGAACATAAAAACGCGCTTAGCTTTCATAATACACCTCCTGACAAAAGTTTAATCTGATATTGCCCATATCAATCTTCTGAAAAAGAAATTTGTACTTGTTAAAATGCCTGATTACCAAACGACCTATCACTTATAACACACAAGTGATATACGTTTCACTGGATAAAAAGATGCTCCGTCTGCCTATCGGTGACGGAGCATCACACTTACAACTATCATATTTTCAGGAGATCGATATGGTGTTGTGTCAGTTTTCACTATCAAAATACTTAAAAACAACTACATCAATCCGCTGCCGCTCAATGCGGTATTTCGAAATCAGTCAAATACGCACTACCCTAATAATTTATATTCGGATTGGAATTTACTTCATCTTCCGAAACAGGAAAATAAGGCCACGCACCCGGTAGATGCCAGATACCAAATCTGAATTGATCATATTGCCGAACACTTTTCAAAAACAACTCTTTGTCCCGCTCTTCGATAAGCAGACCGATTGGTCCTGTGATATCATATGCGCCGCCGTCAGGATTAGAATAATTCTCCATTTCTACCAAAGTCTTCGGATCCAGATTATGGGAAGCGCGGACCGCGTTGATGTGGTCCAGTGCAGATTGACTATTACCATCATAAATGTCAAGCTCAGCAAGAATGAGTTCCATTTCCTGCCATTCTATAATTTTCACATCATCTGACCGGTCCAAATACTTATCCTGAGAGTAGGCTAATGGCAGGAGAATCTCCAGACCAAAAGGAAAATCCTCTGCCGGGTCCCACAACTCGAGATCTGTGACAACCTCCCTCAGCTGAATCCGTTCTAAAGGGTTTGCCACGGTTGCCCGCGGGTTTGCAGTCATCGGATTCCCACGCTCCCCAATCTCACCTTCTGCACCAAACTCCGATAAACTAAAATCGAGAAGATTCGAGTAAAGTGCTATATCATCCGAGTCTATAGCGCTGATGATTTCTCCCTCTTTCCGGTCAGCCACAACGTATTTGGCAAACCGGGGAGCGACGTGAGTTTTGCTTTGCATACGCTGGCGACCCCTCCCCGTTTCAAAGTAGAAAATGTTAATAGCATTACCGCCAATTTTTAAGACGAACGGCGGATCGCCATCTATCAAGCCTTTTCCAGCAGCTTCGCGGGCCCCTGCAGGATCAACGACATTAGCCGCACTACCCATTCCACCGGTAAAATCATGAAGACGTGACCGGGCGAGAAGTGACCAGACAATCCTTCTCGCATGATCTCCATCTACGATTCCATCTTTGCCTGCATGCGGGTAGTCCACCGACAATGCAAGCTCGTATTTTTCCTCGGCAAGCTCATGCAACTGGTTCGACGTCAAAAAGCTGCCAAATTCCTCGCCGGTAAAGGGGTCCGGGGAGATGACCGCACCGGGCTGGGACCCGTCTATTTTCAAGCCCCACCACTCGGCAAGATACTGTCGCGATACTCCTCCCATTACATAACCCCACCAGAGAGCTTCATCACGCAGATCGTCACCAACGAGGCCGTCGGCATTCATCAACGGCAACCGTTCTATCATCTGGTCTGCCATGTTACGCATTTCCTGGACCCTGCCAAACATTCTTGTATGTATACCTATGTCTATAGAACCTTCGGTCTGGTCCATAAACTTAGTTTCCTTAATGTCTCCCGCGACTCGTGAATCACCATAGAGTGCGTCACTTTGTGTCTCCGTTACGGGATGCTGATACTCCCAGACCCTATAGAATGCGCCCTTTACTCCATTGAGAAAGAATAACGTCTGGTCCGAAGAGTTGAGCTTTTCACCATCTACTATGTCTAGGAGCGGGTCCACATTCGCGACAAAATCACCGCACGATTGGAAGCTTACTACCAAAAATACGATGATTAATGGTATAAGACATCTGTTTTTCATAATTATAGTTCCTCATTTCGTTCAATCATTATAGTGAAAGCCGAATAAAAAATATTTGGGTTTGGGGTAAAGGAATGAATGTGCTGCCGGCAGCCGCTTCAGGAACATTACCTGAAATATTCCTCATTGAGCCTTCAGCATCGAGAAGGCCCCTTTGATTAAACATGTTGTGGTTCATAGTCCAGAGATTGTTTCCGACATAACCGATCGTCAAGCCCTCGACATATCCCTCCAATCCAAGCTTCGGAATCAGATTATCCGCATTATAACTGACGCTCAGCTCACGGAGTTTTAAATAGTCTCCCCGTGTAAGTTTATTACTTTCAGTAAAATTTGATCCCCATGATCCCCACCAGTTTGCAAGTTCTATATATTCCGGAGTGCCCGGTGTTAGCTCCTCGAAATGTCCTAAACCGACATCCTGAAGTCCTAACATTTCTCTTATAAGATCAGCTTGAAGGTTGAGCGACCCATTCGGACTATATGACGGATTGAGCGTGTCATTCATAAACCAGAAATTGTGCTTCCATTCCAACATTGCGTACGTCGTGAATCCAAATGCGCTCAAGGTGGCGCTCTGACTACCATACCACGGTGGAAACTCGTGTCCGACACTCACCCGCTGTTCGCTTATTTTAGCCTTTAAGAACTTTCCATCATCATCAAATATCGCACCAATACCCTTGAAGGTATGAATAAAACCCCTTGGGAAGCCTTCCTCAATTGCAAAAGCGCCATGGTTGTAAGTTGGAGCACCACCTCCCAGGTCCACCACTTCATTATCCATCCAGTTGGTGATATTGGTCACGTTGAACGACCAACCGCCAAAGTGCCTGCCCCTAAAGAAGAACTGAACCATCGATTCAATTCCCTGTCCTTTAATCCTGCCAATATTGTCACTGAACCTCTTACCTTCAAAGCCCGCTGATGGTACTTTCGTCCTGCCAAAAATTGAATCCGTTGCATTCTGCCGGTAGTATGAAAAATCAACTGAAAGGAAATTCCTGTATTCTGCCTCTATGCCGATTTCCCATTCACTAACCCGTTCGGGCTTAATAAGGGGATTACCGACTCCATTTATTCTGGCGCCAACTCCATACCCAGTGGTCGTTGTACTAAACAACGCAGGTATCGCGGCTGTTCTTGTCGGCAGGATGCCCGTTTCGCCGTACGCGGAACGAAGTTTCAACATCTGAAAAGTTTCCGGAATAAAATCATACCGGTCAAGACGAACTGCACCGCTGAACCGCGGATAATAAATAGATTGATGACCCTTTTTCAATACACTCGTATAATCCCTCCGAAACATCGCGGACCAAAAATAGGTATTATCATATGAAAAGGTGTGTTCGGTGAAAATGCCGGCTTTTCTTCCATGGTTGTTTGTTTCATCTATCCGCTCGAAAGTATCTCCTGCCCCGATTGTTGTGATCAGTGGTGTCACGAAATTCGACTTATATGCCTGGAGAAAATTGGACCGGGTTTCATAGATCTGCGTTCCAGCATTAGCCGATGCGTTTATGCCGAGAAAACTATACGCATACCGCACATCACCGGTATAGGTGAGATCCGAGTTTCTGGTCCGTCTTAGCTCTCTATCTCCAGGCTCGTTAAGACTAATATCAGGCGCATTAGTCCATTCGTCCCAATCATGACGGTCCATAACACCAAAAGTCACCCTTCCCGACAGCCCCCTCAACCATTTGTCACCACCCAAGAACGGTCGAAACTCAGCGGTGATCGAGCCGGTGAATTGATTAGCCTTGAAATTAATTTGTTCCAGATCAGCACGCGCTCTTTCCTCCGTTGTTACAAAACCATCTAAACGACGCGAAGCTGTTCGAAACAATACGCCGGTATTATACTCAATTTCGTTCCTGAAATACCCCGCGTTGACATTGAAATTAACCTTCTCATGCGGATTTATATCAAAGTTCACCCGGTAATTTGTCCTGTCCTCCTGGCTGGAAGGGATATGATAATTCTCAAGGGCTTTGTCCCACGACACAAAGTACCGGAAAGCTGACGTTCCACCAGAGATATTCATATTATTTCTCTCGATTGGACCATTTCTGAAAAAACTATTTATCTCCGGGGCAGACCTTCTATGCCATTCAGTAAACTTGTAAGCCTGTTGATTCCAGCCATAGGTTCCTTTGTAGTTAAGCGACCAGTTTTTGCCGGTCTCAGCACCTATTTTGCCTCTTTTTGTCGTTATCAGAACAACACCATTGGAACCATCGGTCCCGTACGCTGACGCCCCGGCCGGACCCTTGAGGATTTCGATCGATGCTATTTCCTCCGGCTGAAGGAAGTTGAGCGAAGTCACTCCAATGCGCCGGCTTCTACCTCTCCGTTGTCCGATAACCCTCTGTTCCAAACGAACACCATCTACTATAAGGAGCGGCTGGGATTCTCCGTGCAATCCTCCCCCGGACCTTACCTGAAACCGGAACGGCGCACCAATGCCTCCGCCTGCTGCATGCACAGTCACCCCGGGAGACTTCCCTAAGACCATCGACGATAAACTCGTTAAAGCCACTTTATCAGCCATTTCTTCTATGTTAATACGAGTAACAGCAACTTCAGCAATCGCTTTTGCTGTCCGGGAAGCAATTCCGGTCACGACAATCTCATCAGTCCCGAACGGATCCAGAGCGAGTTCAAAGCTAAGGTTTGAGACGTTGTCTCCGGGAGAGAGATCCAGCTCGGCGGTCTTGTAACCGACGAAGGTGACCGACAGGGTATAATCATCGACGGGATGATACGTAAATGTGAACCTCCCCTCAGCATCCGTGGCAGCACCGGTCATTTCACCCTTGACAAGAATGTTCGCACCGATCAGCGGCTCTCCGGTCTCGGCTTCTGTGACAACCCCGCTGTGCTCCTGTTGTACAGCAACCTGATTCTCGGGAGCCGACGGTTCTTCATCAGTTTCAGCCTTATTCACCGGAGTTATAGCAATCTGTCCCCCTTTTGAAATAGTTATCTCAGCTTCAATATCTTTCAGAACACTTAACAAAGCCTCAACCGCAGGTACATTAGACACCGTTAACGATACTTTTTTATCAACTGGAATGTGGCTCCTGCTAAAGTTCAAAGGGAAATCTCCCTCATCTGCAATGTCTGTCAGTGCCCTTTCCAACGGAACATTGACAAGATTGACGGACACAGGGTTAAGCAGTGATTCCGGTATCATCGTCCCTGTTTCCCCGATTGCCTGTACAAGGGAATTGATCTGGGCAAAAAGAGAAACATTAAAAACAAGGACCAAACTGAAAATGACATAAAAAACAGTTCGAGTTTTTGACTGCATATATACCTCCTGTTTTTTTGTTCCTTAATTAATAATTAAGTTTTTCGGAAAAAACGATTGTTCTGCCAGTCCGTTCGTACTGCAAATCCAATATTAATGCTATCGTTTCTATAATATCATCAACAGGCCTATTCTTTATATGAACCGTTAAAAGATCTGACGCGATCGAATTGTCGGTGAGAAAAAATCTGAGACCGTACCATCGTTCTAACTGATACAACACCTCATGCAAGGGTTCATCATCAAAAACCACCTCATAGTTTAGCCAGGCAAGATGTCTTGCTATATCAATCTCATGGGGCATAGTAGGTTTAGCATTTTTACGCAGAATACTCAACTGCTCTTTCGATATTAAAACCGCCTCTTCATCAACATCCATCTTAGCGCGTAACGTAACCTTTCCTTCAGATACTGCTACCTTAACCTCCTGACTCTGGAGCCATGCTCTTATGTTAAACTTTGTCCCCAATACCCAGATAATCGCATCATTCGTTCGAACAATAAATGGCTTTTGAGGGTCAGGTACAACTTCAAAGTACCCTTCACCCTGAAGAGAAACCTCCCGGGTGTCCCCACTGAATCTTTGAGGATAGCTGAAAACACTTCCTGCGTCAAGGGTGACTTTAGTGCCGTCATCTAAGGTAAGTTTTGCCTGCTTTTCATAATCAACCACGATTTCTTCCATCCCGTAAACTTTTAGGTCCAGAGAAGAGGATTTTACTCCTACAGCTTTTGTAAAAAAATAAGACCCCGAAGTGATGAGAATGAGGACAGCAGCAACCCTCAAACATCGCACGATAGGTGAAGATCGCCTACTATATGAATCTTTATTTGATTTTGCAACTGAAAGGGGATTCTTCTCAGAATTCAACTGTATGATTTCAGAATCAAACTTTGCTCTTTCTTTTACTGCGTTCAATGCTTCCTCTGTATCAACCTCTCGTGCCAGTGATTTTGAGGATTTCCATATTTTTTCCAGAATAAGTACTAAATCGCGAATATCGGGATTTGATTGCATCCATTCTTTAACTTTTTCTTCTTCATGGATGGAACCTTCTCCCGTTACAAAATGCACTAACAAATTCCAATCATTACCATTATTCATACTTTCGCTGTCTTTCCTTTTAGTTTAATCACCCCCGCACTCTCCGCCTGCACACTATGGCACAGGCGGAGAATTGCGGATTGCACCAGTGAGATGCACCTTTGGAATGCATCAGGAGAACGTTTATACTATTATGACGATTGAAAATATAGTTTCAGTGACAAAAAAATTAAAATACAGAAAAATATTAGGGTTAAAAGGAATTATAGAGGAAATATGGGAAAGAAATTGGAGAGATGTTTACGAAGATATTTAAAAGCACGAGTCATCTGGGTTTGAACTGTGTTGGTAGAAATCTCCAGAATATCTGCAATTTCAGAATAAGACAATCCTTCGTCTTTCTTCATTTTAAAAATTTGGCGGCACCGTTTAGGGAGTTCTTCGATTGTCTGGTGAACTGCTGTTATGATCTCCTTGTCATTCAATTCACCTCCAGGTGTTATTATAAAACTTTCATGCGTCGCTATATCCACATCAATGAATCTTTCGACCTTTGTACGTTTTAGGTAGTCTAATGCTCGATTTTTCATAGAAATATATAAATACGATTTCACGCTTGAAGAAATATGCAATATCTCACGGTTCAGCCAAATCTTAAGAAAGACATCCTGCACAATGTCTTCTGCAATTTGTGCGTCTTTTACATAACTCCAAACATAACCATACATTAATTTATAATATTTTCTAAACAGATTGTCAAAAGCAAATGAATCCCCTGCACGGATTTTTTTTGCCCATTCCGAATCGGTACGATTCCATTCCGAATTTCTTTTAAAGAATTTTTTGTTACTCATCAGCCCCTACGGAATATTTGTGTTAATGATGTATAATTGTTATATAGAATATTAATTTTGAAATTTAATCTAAGGTAATAGATTTCAAGATTAATATTATATAAAAAATTGCAACTATGCAACTATAAAGATTATTAAAAGTGTACTGACCCCCAAAAAGCAAGACATTTTTAGGCTGCTTTTTGTTTAGTGTTTTTCAGTTCGAACTCAACGGGACTGAGGTAATCTAATGCTGAATGGGGATACAGATGGTTGTAATCATGAATCCATTGTTCGATTGTCTGTTGTGCTTCATCGAGTGAACCCCATTCGTTGATCCAGATGCAGTCCTCTTTGATAGTTCGAATAACTCGTTCGGTATTTGCGTTACCCTTTGGATTATTATACGATGTAAATGCTTGATCTATATTCAATACGCCGCATGCGTTAATAAACGCAACGCTTGTTGGTTGTGAGCCATTATCGTTCATGAGATGTAAATCATGTTCCCGGACACCATCGGGACATTGTTCTTTGACAGCCATATCCAGGGTAGTGAGCCAGTCAGCCGATTTACTCCGCAGGCCGATATGAAAGCCGACGATCTTGCGTGTGTACCAGTCGAGCACAACGATCATATAGACCCAACCCAGCTTGTTGACGAGGAACTTTGTCATATCAATGCCCCACCACTGGTTCATGCGGGTTGGCTTTGGTTTTGATCGCTGCGGTGTTCGTTTTGCTTTGTACAGTTTCTGCTTGACCGTCAGGTTATGCTCCCGCATGATACGGTAGACCCGTTTCCGGTTCACATGGATATCACAACGCCGTCTCAGCCATGCGGTGATCCGCCGGTAGCCCCAGAACGGATGGTCACATCGTATCTTTTTGATTCGTTCGAGCAACTCACGGTCTCTGTCGGCTTTGACCGAAGTCGAGGCAGGAGCCGTGCAATAATATGAACTCCGGCTGACACTCAGTGCCTCACAAGCTGAAGTTACTGTATACCCGGACTGTGTAAGCGCATGTACACGATCCGCTACTCGTTCTCCATCTGTTGAATTTTTTTTAGTATCTCAATGGTAACCGTCTGCTTGCCGATGATGTGCTCAAGTTCTTTGATCTTCACCTTCTCTAGCGTGCCGTTTTGTGCTCGCTTGCCGTTGAGATTCTGCTTCGCGCCGGCAAAAAACTGATCGCGCCACTTGTAATATTGAACTTGGCTGATACCGTGATCGCTACAGAGCTGAGTAACGGTCGTTTCGCCCTTGATGCCCTGAAGAACGATTGCGAACTTTTGCTCAGCGGTCCATCTGCGTCGGCTCATGGGTTTCCTCCATATGTAATGTAAGGTAAACAGGCAACGCAATGACCGCAACAGCTTTATTCGATTTAAGTCCCTAATCCACTGTGGATTAGGGCTATCAATAACTGCCAAACACTAACTTAAATAACTGTCTACTCGGTATGGGGTGCAATATAAAAGATTGTTATATGTAGACTATATAGAAGTGCGATAAAATTGGTCGGATTTAATGATTTTGAAGTGAAGTGGAATTTTGAAAATGTGACCGAATATTGTGTTTGGAAGGATTGGAAGTTTTTATGTTTATTTCTTTAATAAAGAATTTTAAATAAATCATTTAAAATGTAAATTATCTCAAAATGATCGACCATATGTTTGGCACTCACATGGTCTTACTGAAAAAACAATAAATTAACCGATTGTAAACCAATTAATAACAATTATATAGAATTAACACTTTTTTCAGGCAGGTGACTGCCCCTAATGTTTGGGTCATTTTTTAAGTTAGTCAATTCATCGATATATTCATTGTTGTATTATCCATTGGCCTTGAGACCGCATCCGGTGGTATAACTGCCTCGGGGGCGGGTGGCCGGTATCCAAGGGCACTATGCGGTCTCTTATGATTTTACTCATTTCGCCAGCGTTCCACAAGCACTTTTGCTTCGTGTAAGGTATCGAAGATTTCCCGGTTGAGCACTTCATCACGCAGTTTGCCATTGAACGACTCACTATACCCGTTCTCCCATGGACTGCCTGGTTCAATATACAATGTTTTTACTCCCAGGCGCATGAGCCATGTCCGGACCGCTTGAGCAGTGAACTCTGTGCCATTATCACTTCTCAGGTGAACCGGAACTCCTCGCTGCACGAACAGTGTTGCAAGATGTTCTATGACGTCATTGTGAGTCAGCCTCCTGCCTACCACAATTGCCTGACACTCCCGACTGTATTCATCTAATATTGTTAACAAACGATAGCTCCTTCCCTCTCGGGTTCGTGCTTGCATGAAGTCATAACTCCAGACATGATCCCGGTACGCAGGTTGCAGCCGAATACACGAACCGTCATTGAGCCATAACCGTTTGCGCTTCGGCTGCCTCCGGGGAACTTTTAATCCTTCTCGACGCCACAAACGCTCCACTCTCTTATGATTGACCTTGCAGCCTTCTTGCTGTAACAGTGCGGTAATTCGTCGATAACCATACCGACCATACTGCGTGGCCAACTCAGACCATACGTTGCACTAACACCGGCTTCATCAGAAGGAGAAATCGGGCGATATTGATGAGTGCTGCGCGGTACTCCCAACACGGTACAGGCCCGGCGCTGCGAGATCTCGAGAGTCGTGCAAAGATGCTGCTCCACTTCCCGTCGCTTCGCCGGGCTCAGAAGTTTTTTGCATCAACCGCCAGAGTCTCATTGAGGATTTGAATATCCAACTCTTTCTCGGCAACCAGGCGTTTCAGGCGGATAGTCTCTCTCTAACGCTTTAAATCGTTTCGCCTGATTCACCCGAAGACCACCATACTCCTTTCGCCAACGATAATAGGTCTGCTCTGTAACCTCAATCTGGCGAGCAGCTTGTTGAACCGACTGACCTTGAGCGAGCAGTACTTCTGCCTCTCGAAGCTTGTGGATAATTTGTGCTGATGTGTGAATTCTACGTGCCATTGATCTTGCTCCTTGCTTTTCAATCTAATCCCTGTACTCATATACTATCTGGATCAACTTTTGGGGGCAAGGTCAAAGCAAAATTGGTTCTCAATCTTATTTCAACACCCTCACCCTGATAATACCCTCGGCGTCACTGAGTTTTTTTAACGCGTCTCCGGTGATGGTGCCGTTAATATCGACAATGGTATACGCAACATCATCCTTACTCTTGTTTATCATCTCGCTGATATTGAGTTTTTCCCTTGCAATAATTGAGGTGATCGTTTCGATCATCGCGGGAATATTCCGGTTGATGATGATCAGCCGTGCGCCGCTGTTCCGTTCGAGTGAACAGTCCGGAAAGTTCACGGAATTCCTGATGTTGCCGTTCTTCAGAAAATCGATCATCTGGTTGGCAACCATGACCGCGCAATTCTCTTCCGCCTCGGCGGTGGATGCTCCGAGATGAGGAATGCAGACCACATTCTTGACGCCGAGGAGTTCTTTCGAGGGAAAGTCGGTCACATATTTTATGACGGTCCCTTCTTCGAGAGCACGTGAGAGGTCGTGAGAATCGACAAGTCCGCTCCGTGAAAAGTTCATGATCCTGATACCTTTTTTCATTTTTGCGAACAGCTTTTTGTTGACCATTCCCTTTGTCACTTCGTTGAGGGGAACGTGCAATGTAATAAAATCGGATGACGCAAGCAGCGAGTTCAGGTCATCCGCTTTCCGCACGGAGCTTGACAATTTCCATACGTTGTCGACCGATAGGAACGGGTCGTAACCCGTGACCTTCATGCCGAGTCCGGTTGCGGCATTTG
Source organism: bacterium (assembly GCA_965240425.1). Classification (GTDB taxonomy): domain Bacteria; phylum SM23-31; class SM23-31; order SM23-31; family SM23-31; genus CBDFMG01. Next base: position 2,407,825 of record OZ251221.1, on the reverse strand, counting down.
CAACGAGCATGCCGATAGAACCGAGACCGATGACCCCGAGATTTTTTCCCAGGATCTCCGAGCCCTTGAACATACTTTTGTTTTTCTCGGCAATCTGACCGGGGTCCTGGTCGGTTTCCCTGAGCGTATCCAGCCAGTTCACACCCGCAATGACATTCCTGGAAGACATTAAAAGTCCGCAGAGTACCAGCTCTTTTACCGCGTTAGCATTCGCGCCCGGAGTGTTGAATACAACGATGCCTTTCGTGGTGCATACGTCAACAGGAATGTTATTCACGCCCGAACCGGCCCTGCCGATCGCTTTCAGGGATTCCGGTAGTATGAGTTGGTGGAGTGCATAACTCCTGACAGCGATACCGTCCGCATTTTGAGATAGTTTACTGCACTCTTTTATGTCGATACCCGGTTTGTGTTTTATGTCGAACCGGGCTTCTTTGAATAACTCGGCTGACGTTTTGCTTACCTTATCGGGGATAATAATTTTCACTCGGGAATCTGCCTTCATTGAAATCTATACGTTCAATGCCTGTTTTATTTGTGAAAAAGTGACGTTGTGCATTTTCGATCGCCGCCCCGATTTTTTTACGGGGAGAAAAGGAGATATCTCTGCACGCAGTGTCTCTATTTGCACGATAGCGACCGTTTTTGCGGCACGCAACATGACATCGTAATGACTATTGAATTTATGGAGACAATGTACGAAAATTTTATGATAGAAACGAGTGCAAAACTCCAATGTATCACGAAATTCTCAAAGGTGGGTTGAATGTGCGCTCGTTGAATATATGGGTGGTTCGTGAAAACGCCCGATGAATAACAATCGGTGTCCGAAACGTGAGAATTCGAAAACCGGAATAATGCAATGATTCATTGTAACGGTTACTTATAACCTGCGTACGGATATGACGCCTTTATGCTCACTGAACGTATTCAGGTCATTATCGGAAAGAGTTCCTGAGGCTTCGGCTATCGTATAGGAAATATCACCCCGGCTTTTGGCAACGGTCCCGCGAATGGTCAGGGTTGACCGTTCCAGCATCGACTGAAGGTCTCCGGAAGAGACGCTGTCGTTTTGCGTAACGAACGCTATTCTGTTATCGCTTCTGCGCTCCAGGGAACAATTCGGAAAGTTCACGGAATTCTTTATGTTTCCGTTTTGCAGATAATCGATGAGCTGGTTTGAAACCATTACGGCGCAATTCTCCTCCGCCTCTGCTGTCGATGCGCCGAGATGGGGAATAGCGATAATGTTTTCAACGCTGATCTGTTCGGCATTTGGAAAATCAGTAACATACCTGTCAACGATTCCCGAACCGATCGCTTCGAGCAGGTCATCCGTATTTACGAGTTCGTTACGCGCAAAATTCATGATCCTGACGCCCGGTTTCATCTTAGCAAATGCATCTTTATTGATAAACCCGTTTGTTTCATCGTTTATAGCGATATTAAGAGAGAGATAATCCGAACCGGGGAGCAAATCTTCGAAATTTTCGACCCTTTTAACCGCAGGTGATAACTGCTGCAATTTTTCTTCAGTAAACGTCCGCGTAAATGCGGAAACGTTCATACCGAGCGCTGCCGCATCATTCGCGGTCAGCATTCCGATAGCGCCAAGCCCGATAACGCCGAGATTTTTGCCCTTGATTTCCGTTCCTTTGAACTGCGCCTTGTTTTTTTCGATAAGTTTCGGCGCTTCGCTGCCGGTGTCTTTTATGGTTTTCGTCCAGTTGATACCGTCGACGATCTTCCGTGCCGACAGGAACATACCGCAGAAGATGAGTTCCTTGACGCCGTTTGCACTTGCCCCCGGAGTATTGAACACAACGATGCCGTGCCGGGTGCATTTGTCAACGGGTATGTTATTCACGCCTGCACCTGCACGGCCGATTGCCCTGAGCCGATCGCCGAATTCAAGGTCGTGCAGTTTGTAGCTTCTGACAATGACAGCATCTGCGTCCTTGCTCATATCGCTGCATTCATCGATCTCGATACCGGGCTTTTGATCGACAGATATACCCGCTTCCTCAAACATTGAGGCAGCGGTCTTGCTGACTTTGTCAGGAATGGTAACTTTCATGAGTCTACCCTTTAATAAAAATATTCTTCGAGTTTTGCCGTATATGTTTTCAGGTCATCAACCGTAATATCACCCATGGTCGGTATTCTGAAAGTCTGCGGTTTTCCTTCTTCTTTAAGCTTTGCATTGAGTTTGCCGTATCCCGAATCGACAGAATACCCTTTTGTCCGCAGGTCTTTTTTTATATCGGCAAAACTTACACTCTTTGTGTTCACGAAACAGCCGACGGTATCCGAGAGACAACCCTCTTCGGGGAACGGCTCGAATCCGTGACCCGCCGCCCATTGGCGAACGAAATCCGCCATCTCTTTATGCCGTTCGAACCTGTTCTCGACACCCTCTCGTTCAATCAGTTCAAGACGTTTTTTCAGTCCGTACAGATGCGGTATGGAAGCCGTATAGGGGGTTTGGTCGGTCTCGTACGATTTTTTCAATTCAAGTATATCCAAATAATATCCTCTCCCCTCGATAGTCTTTGCCCGGTCATATGCCCGGTCACTGACGGTGCAAACCGCTAATCCGGGAGGAAGCGCAAGCGCTTTCTGCGAAGAGGCAAAGCACATGTCGATCCCGAGTTTATCGACTTCGATCTTCATACCGGATAAAGATGAGACCGCGTCTATGAGAAAGAGAACGTCGGGATACTTTTTCATGACCCCGGAGATCGATTCGAGGTCCGACGCCACTCCGGTCGAGGTTTCATTATGGACCATGCAAAATGCCTCGAAACTGCCCTCCGAGAGCGCTCTTTCGACATCATCGGCTTTCACCGCTTTGCCGAAATCGTACGTGATCCGTTCGACTGTTCTTCCGCAGCTTTCGGATATCGATGACCACTTTTTCGAGAATGCGCCGTTCACGGCATGAAGAACGCTATTCCTGACACAGCACCTGATCGCGGCTTCCCAGAATCCTGAGCCTGTCGACGTTGAGATCAAAGCGTCATTTTCTGTGTAAAGCAGTTTTTGCAGTCCGGGTCTCAGGCTGCCGAATAATTTCTTGAACTCAGGGGTCCTGTGGCCGATCTGCGGGGTCGACATCGCGTCAAGGACCTCCCTACCGACCTCGACCGGACCGGGTATAAACAGTTTGTTTGCCATTGTTTTACTCCCATCTATTAAGGACAAAGCCGGAATATACTTTCGGATAAAAGAACGTGGATTTCTGCGGCATGACTCTGTCCGATTGTGCGATTTCGAATGTCTGCTTCAGCGTAGGAGGATTTACAAAAAAAGCGGTTTTTCCCTCGGTAATTTTTTGTACTGTCAGTTCGTTGCCCTTAACGAATTCTATATTCGGCTGTGTCAATTGCTCTTCCGTGAGTTTCAGGATAGTATCAAATACAAGATCATGCAAAATCACAACATCAAGCTCGTTTTCATAACCACTTTTTAACGTGACCCGGTGCTTGTTTTTTGTGTCGGCGACAACGAATGACCTCGGGGTTTGCTCAAAATCAAAAGAGTCGAGTGTTTCAACGGTAAACTTCTCCTGGAATACAGTGATGTCGACCGGGATATTTAAAATCCGGTTGGTCGGCAGAATAACAAGCCCCTCGTTGTAAGCATTAACGAGCGTTGTCATCACATACTCTTTTTCGCTGTGTTCCTTCGAGTACCGAAGCGCGGTCTTGTACCGGTGGTGGCCGTCGGCCATGAGAAGAGGTTTCGATTCCATACTTGATACTATCATTGCAACTGTTTCAGGATCGCTCACGCACCATAACTTGTGAGTATTTTCATCCTGATCTGCAAATGCCATATCTTCGGGCCGGGATTTCTGCGTTTCGAGGATACTGTCAATAGCATTTTTTTCATCCTCGTATACAAGAAATATCTGACCGACGTCCGATTTTGTTTTGCACATAAGACCATACCTGTCGGCAATATGCTTCTCGAAAGTACGTTCATGCGGCAGTATATTTTTGCCGAAGTCTTCCAATTTTACCAGGCAAATGAACCCCGTTCTGATGTACCGTCTGTTATGAGCGGTATACTGCTGTTCATAGACATAAAGAGAATCCTTAATATCCTGTTTAAGTATCCCGTCAGTAACCATACTGTTCAATAATTCGTTCGGCCTTGCATGGTCTTCATTGAGAATAACATGCACAAAATTATATGGTGAAGAAGCGGCAAGCTGCTTCTTCATATCTGCGTCGATGACATCATACGGAGGAGTGATAATATCCTGATACTTTACTTTGTCGGCATTATATCTGTAGCCTTTGAACCCTCGAATTACTACCATACATTCACGCCTTTCAATCTTTGAGTTTGGAAGAAGAAACAATTTAATATTTAGATATTTAACATTGGCCGGTTTTTTGCTGGAGTGACACATACAAATATGAATAATGAACCGTTAAAATGCAATATAAAATTAGATTATATGTCATCAGACAGGATACAAATCATCTGAATTAACAGTATAATATCGAATAACTGCATAATGGTCTGCGGTACAAGTTTCGCAGTCTTCGGGGCCTAATTTAGCATTTGTATAAAAATTAATTATTATGTATATTTAAAGGTTTATTTCTGATTACATTATTTTAATAAGGAATGAGAGTATGGCTGCTGAGGAATGTCCGGTTTGCGGCGCCGGTATACAGCTTGCGTCCGATACGGAACAGGGTGAATTGATCGAATGCGGCGAATGCGGTTCTGATCTCGAAGTGGCAGGCAGGGATCCGTATTCGCTGACAGAAGCTCCGCAAACGGAAGAAGACTGGGGTGAATGACGATGGTGAAAGTTCTCGATGCAACGTTGCGGGAAGGCGAACAGACTCCCGGTGTCTATTTTGACGGGCACATCAAGCTTGCGATAGCGAATATGCTCGATGAGATCGGGATCGATATCATCGAGGCGGGTCATCCGCTTGTCAGCAGAGAAATTTTCGCCGCCATAAAAATGATAGCGGGGAAAAAGCTTAATGCTGTGGTGGGCGCTCATTCACGCTCACTGAAAGAAGATGTCGATATGGCGCTTGACTGCGGTGTCGGATTTTTAGGGATATTTTATTGCGTTAAGGACGAGCGCCTGGACAATGTTTTCAAGACGAAACTTGCCGATGCGGTGGCCCAGATTGCAAAAGTTATCAGGTATTCCAAAGAACAAAAGCCCGATTTAATAGTCCGCTATACTCCCGAAGATACGGTCAGGTCGAAATACCGGAATGTTCTTGATGCCGCCGCCGCTGCGGTTCAGGCAGGAGCAAACATTATCAGTATTGCCGATACGACAGGATACATGATTCCCGGAACGGAAAGAAATATGTATGATTATGTGTCCCGGTTAAGATCGGACTTGTCTGACAAAGGCCTGCATCCGAAAATAGCCCTGCATTGTCACAACGACCGCGGATTTGCACTTGCAAATGTAATAGACGGCTACCGGGCAGGCGCCGAGATCATCGATGTAACTATCCTCGGGCTTGGAGAGCGTGCCGGCCTTGTCGATCTTGCTCAGCTCCTTTTGGTGTTGGTATCCGACTTCAAAGTAGAAAACAGGTGGAAGCTTGAAAAACTGCCGGCGCTGTATGAACTTGTCAGCAGTTATACCGGTATCCCCATTCCGGAAAACTACCCGGTGGTCGGTAAAAATGCATTCACGCATTGTGCCGGGGTCCATACACATGCGGCGACGAAAGATCCATTGCATTACCAGAGTATCGATCCCACGATAGTCGGAAGGAATATGGATATTGCGCTCGATCATATGTCGGGGCTTTCCTCTGTCGTGTGGGCGCTCGAAAAGATCGGAGTGGAATTAGACAAACATCTTGCGAAGAACGTACTTGATATCGTAAAGTCGATCGGTCAAAAAGGAAGAACGGTCGGACTTGCGGAATTGCCGTTTATCGTCGAGTGGTGCCGCGAATATCCAGAGAGTAAGTCCTTTATTGAAAACGATCCCCGGCAGAATATTCCCGAAAAAGCTGTAAAGGAATCAAAAAATAATTAAATCCTGGATGATAGTTCGGAAGAGAAGGTATGATGAAGATTGGATTTTTACATACGATATTGAGGCCCGAAGAAAAGTATCTCATACAAGAGATTCGCTCAAGAGATGGGGTCAAACTCGTAATGATAGATGTACGCGAACTGTCCTTCAATCTGGGCAATGACACTTTCGACCTTGATGTTGTACTGGAGCGGTGTATAAATCATTCCCGTGCCCTTCATGCGCTCAAGCTTTTCGAAAGCGCAGGCATTATGTGTATAAATAACTACAATGTCGCTCTGATCTGTGGTGATAAACTGCTGACCTCGGATGCAATGGCAGTGAACGATGTTCCGCAGCCCGAAGTCAGGGTCGCCTTTACGGAAGAGTCCGCTTTGAAGGTTATTGAAGAAATGGGTTATCCAGTTGTTCTGAAGCCGGCCGTCGGATCCTGGGGAAGATTGCTGGCAAAGATCAATGACCGGGATGCAGCAGAATCGCTTCTTGAGCACAAAACCGTTTTGGGAACATACCACCATTCGATTTTCTACATTCAGAAATACGTGAATAAAACCACCGGCAGGGACATCAGGAGTTTTGTCGTCGGTGACGAATGTATTGCAGCGATTTACCGGTCTTCCGAACACTGGATAACGAACACCGCACGGGGAGCGAAGGCATCGAACTGTCCCGTAACGGAAGAGATTCGGGACCTGTCGCTGCGTGCGTCTCAAGCGGTGGGAGGTGGAGTCGTTGCGATAGACCTCCTCGAAACCGATAACGGGTATCTTGTCAACGAAGTGAACTATACCATGGAATTCCGCAACAGTATCCATACGACAGGTGTGAATATTCCAAAACTGATCATTGATCATACTATAAAAGCGGCATAATGTAAAGCGGATGGATGACTGAGCCTTTTACGGCGTTGGTGGTTCAGATATACCGGTGGCGGACTCTTTCGGCTTTTGTTTTTCTTTCCGAATGTAATACTCCGGCAGGTCAATGCCGAACGGTTTGCGGAAAAGTCTAACCATAAGGTCAATGAGAATCTGGGAAAATTGACCGGCCAGCACCAGATTTGATTTCATCTCAATCCAGAAGTATAGTCACCTTATTGATAGCCGTGACAGGCATGTGATATGCTGTAGGTGAAAAACCTGGATTTTGTTTATGTGCAGACTTTTAGCGATCCAGTCTGAAACCGAATTTTCGATCTCGGATTATCTTGGCCCCTTTGCCCGAATTGCGCAAGGTTGTCAAGAGGAGTATCAGGGACATGGGTGGGGATGCTCATATCGTAAAGACAGAGAATGGAAACATTATAAAAACATACGACCGGTTTGGGAAGACGATCTGAACGGTTTCGGGTCGACCACACTCCTGCTTGCCCATGCAAGAAGCGCATTCCGGTATGAGGGGATCGTGGTCGAGAACAATATGCCTTTTTATGACGATAAATATGTATTTATTTTTAACGGTGAACTTCACGGGGTGAGAGCAAAAGCGCCCGGTAGAATAGGCGCTGAGAAAGTTTTCAATTATATTAAGCGCTTCGATAAAGGAGATATGCTCGGAGCTATTCGCAAAGGCGTCGATATTTTAACTAAAAAAACACAGTTCGTCAGAGCTATGAATTTTATTATTTCAGACACCGAAAATATGTTCGTTACAACCCGGTTCAATGAAAGCCAGGACTATTTTACGCTGTATAACAAGAAGTCCGGGGGAACGAAAGTGATATGCTCACAACCGTTTCCCGGCGAAATCGAATGGAAGAAATTTGAAAATAATACAATAGTGGATTTTTAGATGCTCTTGATTAAAATAGGTGGTGGACTCGATATAAATTTGAACGGTATCTCCGGCGATCTCACAGAAATTGACGAATCGTTTATCATCGTTCACGGTGCGAACGCCGTCCGGGATCAATTGGCTCAAAAGCTCGGAACACCGAAACAGGTGCTGACCTCGATCTCAGGGTATTCGAGTGTCTATTCAGATGAGACAATGATCGACACTATCATGATGGCGTATGCAGGTCTCAAGAACAAAAGAATTGTAGAGCTTTGCCAGCAAAATGGTATTAACGCTGTCGGACTTACAGGGTTAGACGGCGCTGTCGTACGCGGAAAACGGAATCCGGGAATTCGAATTCAGGAAGGTTCGAAACGGAAGATCGTACGGGATTTTTCGGGTAAACCTCAGGAAATTAACAGCAAATTTCTCAAATTGCTGCTCGACAACGGCTATGTTCCCGTCATGACAATACCTATAATCGACGAAAATAATTGTGCCATTAATTCCGAAAATGATGATATCGTGAATATGATCCAGCGGTCATTTGCCATGGACAGGGTACTGCAGCTCATAGCGGCGCCGGGATTTCTTGATGATGTAAACGACCCCGGATCGTTTGTTAAAAATATATCCCGGCAGGAACTCACAGCGCGGGAAGAACACGTACAAGGACGCATGAAACGTAAAATACGTGCGATAAGGAAGCTACTTGAAGGCGGTGCACATGAAGTGATTATCAGCGACGGACGAACGGATCATCCGGTCAGAGACGCCCTCGAAGGGAAAGGCACGGTTATAGCATGACACACTACAGCGAATTAGAAGAAAGATATGAATTGTCATTCTATCCGAAACGCGGTATCACGGTCGTCAAAGGTAAAAATGCCTCGCTCTGGGATTCGGATGGGAACGAATATATCGATTGTATTGCGGGAAACGGCGTCGCCTCGGTAGGACACTGCAACGATTCCGTCATCGAGGCGATCCATGAACAGTCAAAGAAGCTTATTACCTGTCCCGTAACATTTCACAACGATGCACGCGCACTGCTGCTTGAGCGATTATTATCGGTCACACCGGGAAATCTTTCGCGGGCGTTCCTCTGTAATTCCGGTACCGAAAGCGTAGAAGCGGCGTTGAAACTCGCCCGTCTCTCGACAAAGAGAACAGATTTCATCTGCGCCATGCGTGGATTTCATGGCAGAACGATGGGATCGCTCAGCGCGGTATTCAAGAAACAGTTCAGAGAAGGTATGGAACCGTTTGTTCCCGGTTTTCATTTTGCGCCGTTCAATAATTTTGACAAACTGAAAGAGAAAGTAACCGGTAAAACCGCGGGTATTCTTCTTGAAGTTGTCCAGGGTGAAGGCGGTATCCATGTCGGAGATAAGGAATTCTTCACGAAGGTCCGCGAACTCTGCACTTCAGAAGAGATATTGTTCATCCTCGATGAAGTACAATCCGGATTCTGCAGAACGGGCAGGATGTTCGCATGCAACCATTTCGATCTCGAACCCGATATCCTCTGTACGGCAAAAGCAATAGCCGGTGGATTTCCAATGGGCGCGGTGGTCGTTTCGGATTCTGTCGAACCCGTCGGTGCAAAACACGGGTCAACCTTCGGCGGCAACCCGCTTGCATGCGCCGCTGCCAATGCCGCGATAAAGTTTATGGTCGATAACAAACTCGATGAACAGGCGGCGGAAAAAGGCAGTTACGTTACCGGCATTCTCGGTAAAACAGACCTGCCTGTTGTGCGTGAGATTCGCGGTCTCGGCCTTATGATCGGTATTGAATTGAAAACCGCGAACAAGGAATATATTGCTGCGCTTATGGAACGGGGTGTACTTGTTCTTCCGGGTGGTATGAACGTCATCAGGCTTCTTCCCCCGCTTACCATAGAATATGAACAGCTCGATACCGTTGCCGAATCGCTTATACATGTACTTACAGGCTGATACACCAAGAACAACGAAAAGTGCCGATGCCATATTTAATAGTATGCTCGACGGCGTGTATCTTTGCTGGTTTAACGCTGATATCCGGTTTTGGACTCGGTACGCTTCTCCTGCCGGCATTTATCATTTTTTTTCCGGCTGAAATAGCTGTTGCCTCTACCGCGGTTGTCCATCTTCTCAACAACATCTTTAAACTATTTCTGGTTGGAAAGTATGCCGATAAGCGCATAGTGGTGCTGTTTGCGGTTCCTGCCGCCGCTGCCGCCTTTCTTGGGGCATATTTGCTGACAGCCTCTGCAAAAAGCTCCTTGGAATACGGTTATGAACTGTTCGGCGCCTCTCTGTTGATAACACCCGCAAAACTCCTCATCGGTGTTTTGATGTTCATCTTTGGATTGTTCGAAATGGTACCCGCTTTTAAAAATTTCGAATTCAACAAACGTTATGTTCCGTTCGGCGGAGCGATATCGGGTTTTTTCGGAGGCCTCTCAGGACATCAGGGAGCACTCAGAGCGGCATTTCTGATAAATGCCGGATTATCAAAAGAAAGTTTTATAGGAACTTCCGTTCTGTCCGCTATTGTTGTTGATATTTCCCGGTTAGCGGTCTACGGGTTTACCCTGTACGAAAGTTCGTTCGCTTTAGTGAAGGAAAGCAGCAGACTGACGCTTCTTATTGCGGCAACGTGTGCCGCTTTCCTCGGTTCGTACGCAGGTTCAAGAATGATGAAAAAGGTTACGCTTGACAGTGTCCGGAACATCGTCGGAACATTGCTCATACTCGTTGCGGTTCTCTTGAGCGCCGGATTGATTTGAGAGCGGAGTTCGTTATAACTATATTTCCGGGCAGTATAATAACTCACTGAATTTCTTGTGGATTGATCGCTGTTAACATGTCACTATTCGGAGTAATACGTGCGAATATTCGATAAAAGAAAGCGCCTGACAGAGCTTGTCGACTGTGCCGGGTGAGCTTCGAAAATCAGCTTAACGGAGTTAAGCCGGATACTTTCGGAGCTTCCACAGCCCGTTGATAAGAACCTTCTTGTCGGTGCTGCTCAAGCAGATGATGCTGCGGTCTACAAATTGACCGATGAACTTTCCCTGATCCAGACGATCGATATATTCACTCCGGTCGTCGACGACCCATTTACATTCGGTCAGATCGCCGCCGCAAATGCTTTCAGCGATGTTTACGCAATGGGCGGAAAACCGCTGACCGCGCTGAATTTTATCGGTTATCCGAAAAAAGAGGTTGCAATCGAAACGGTTATCAATATTCTGAAAGGCGGGAGCGATAAAGCCGCTGAAGCCGGCGCCCTGATCGTTGGAGGCCATTCGGTCATGGACCCGGAGTTGAAATACGGACTCTCGGTAACGGGAGTGGTGCATCCCGACCGAATTGTTACCAATGCAGGGGCAAAACCGGGAGACCGGCTAATTCTTACGAAGCCTGTCGGGACCGGCATACTCTCAACTGCATTGAAAATGGGTAAAGTCGGAACCGACACTGAAAAGATGCTCAGCAGTGTGATGACGGTACTGAATAAAACGGCATCTGAGATCATGCTCGATTTTTTTGTTCATGCCTGCACCGATATAACCGGATACGGACTGCTCGGCCATGCATATGAAATGGCATCCGGTTCAGGCGTCCGATTTAAGATACAGGCCGGTGCGGTACCTGTTATACCCGGTGTGCTGGAAATGTGCAAAAAAGGTACGATCCCTGGCGGGACGTATACGAACAGGGAATTCCTCGAAGACAAAGTCTCTTTTCATTCTCATATTTCCAAGCAGGACCGGTTGATCCTTTGCGATCCGCAGACCTCCGGCGGGCTCCTCATCTCGGCAGCCGAAAACATGACGGATGCTTTCGTACAAAAGCTGCAAGACAGTGGAATTCGGGATGCGGTTGTGATAGGCGAGGTGACCGACGGACAAACCGGAACGATCGAAGTTGTAGAATGATTTTAGTGTCTTTGAATGTAACTCATCTGCCAGAATATTCATTATATCGGTTTATAACCGTTAGCACATAAAAAATAATGACAGTACCTGTCTGCTTAAAACAGTGGAGGTACGAAGTAAAAAAATTCGAATAATTATTTGTTGGAAAGAGAAAGTTCTTTGACCGCTGAGGATGCGGTCCGGTCATTTGCAAAATCGGTAACGGCAATACTGAGGTTATAGGGGCCATTATCAAGATCGGATAGGTCAAGCAGCATGACTTCACGTGCAGAATCGGTAGTAAATGTTCTCGACTGAGAGAAGCTGACCGCATCATCCCGCTTTCCTCGGACAAAACCGAGAAACCGTTTGTCCAGCCGCTGCCGTGCATTGTCCCACTGCACCGTTATCTCAAATTCATAATCTGCCGACTCTCTCCCCTCCAGAAGATTGTACAATTCATAATAAACGAGCACCGGTTCGGATTTTTTTATAGTGGTATAGATATAGGGCACCGCAATAAATCCTTCTATAATTTTATATGGAAGAAGGGAACTTTGCCGGGTATTATTCTCGTTGATCTGCTTATACATTTGAAGGTCGCTTACCATGAGATCATCACCGGTAAAATCCCTTATTTCAAATATGTTCTGTTGATACCCCAGGCTGTCCGTATTCGCATCTTTAACCTGCGTGGTGAGCTCCACAACATGCGGTGGAGAGAGCATCGTCAATTTACCCACCGCATTCGGCATGCCTTCCTCAGCCATAACGCCGACCGGTATGATATTTGAACTTTGAACCCCGATTACCGGTTCAAAATTAATATTTCGCAGCATGCTGGCATACTCGACTTTAATTGTGTCTTCAGAATCGACGTTAAAATGTTTTATTAAATTATTAGCGAGTGGGGCAAGAAATGCAATTTCAATCCTGGTAGAACCTGATGGACCCCTGAATTGTGCAATATCTGTAAAATATTTCAACCGGCGTTCTTCTTTCTCTTTATCGATTACTGCAGACGGGGCATTTATTTTCGCTTTACGCAGTCGGTTCCCGAATATCATTCTGACCTGTGCGGGATAATCCTGGAAAATCTCCCGAATCAACGGTGAAACATGAAGACGATCATTCAAAAGTAAATTGGACATAAAATCCCGCGACCGTCCTTCTCCAAGGCTTTGGAACGGACCTAATGCCTCAAAGTATGAAATTCTCTTTTGGAAGTGGACTACCAGGTCGGGATATAAATTCTCGTATGACCATGTTTCATCCTGGTATTTGGTAAAAAAATAACCCCCGCGATAGAAAGAAGTCCTGTGATCTTTGTACCAGCGAACCGGTTTACCGTACTTTATCCAGTACATACCCCGGTCATCATAATAGGGAGGATCATTGCGGCCATAATATTGTCTCGCATATCTGTTCCGCTCAATAAAATCAATAAGCCACGGATTGCTTTCTTCTATCGGGTTGGGATTATTACGATTCCAGTAGTCCTTAAAAACTTCTTTTTTTCTGCTGAGTGTCGGTTGCTTGTTATATTCTTCCAACTGAGTTGAATTGAGCAGGAGAGTGAACGGGGTTTCAAACTCATTCTCGAAAAACTCACCCTCAGCGTCTTCCAGGGAGCTAAAATAATCTTTCGCCGTAAAAATTGCATCCCAATTGTTATCCTGTGCAAATACTCCCGACGCGCAGACAGTAATTGACAGGATCAAAATCAGGATTACCGGGAAGATTGACTGTCGCTCAATAAATGGTTTTTCTAATAGAACATGCATTACGTAGTAAAATATTTAAAAAATTATGTCATTCCCAATATAAAATTGTTTTAATACGTTTGTAAAAGTCATAGAATAGCACATGGAGCACGGAGGGTAAATTCTTCAAGAGAATTCGATTAGCCGAAGGAAAAATTGTATTGAAATCAACCTATTATTTCAATACATTATACGCCGTCTCTTCCCGGTATGGTCAGGAACATTCGCAGAATTGGTTTAGATATATTCCACTGATAATTTTAAACAATTCAATTTGTCGTTCGGTTTCATATTTTCTTGGCTTCAGTAATTTTACGGGCGCAATCATGCAAGAATATGTCGTGGTCGAAATTAAAGATAGGAACCGGCGAAAACTTTGGAAAACGTGCCTGTTCGATTCGGGACATTCTCTCGAGATACCATTTGAACTCATTATCAAGCACGGGTTGAAAGCAGGTACGGCAATTGATGCCGAATTATTTGAAATGCTCAGATCCGGTTCGGAAATAGCCAGAGGGAAAGAACATGGATTACGGCTTATATCTTACCGTGCGCGCAGTGAAAAAGAACTCAGACAACGCATACGGCAAAAAGGTATGAATAGTGCGGCATCGGAGAGTGTCATTCAGGATTTCAAGCGGATGAAACTAATCGACGATGAGGATTTTGCCAGGAGATTCGTTCATGATCTCATCTGTCGTAAACCGGCCGGAGAATTCTTGCTCAGGTCCGAACTCCTTAAAAAAGGAGTCAATAAAGAGATTATTGACAAAGTTATGGCTGATACTTTCAGTGAAAACGATCCCGTTAAACTGGCACGTTCTTGTATGCGGCAATGGCTATCGCGTCATCCACGGACCGCCGATAAAGAAAAGCGCTCTAAAATCGCCCGGTTTCTGTTTCAGAGAGGCTTTTCACGGTCAGTTATCGAAGAAATTGTAGGAGAAGAAAGTGCTTTCTAACGACGTCAGGCAAAGTTTTCTCGACTTTTTGAAAAGTAAAGACCACCGGATTGTGTCGAGTGTATCCGTTATCCCGGCTCAGGACCCTACAATTCTTTTCACGAACGCGGGAATGAATCAATTTAAGGATGTTTTTCTCGGAATGGGAACCCGCGATTACAAACGTGCCGCCAATTCACAGAAATGTATTCGCGTGAGTGGAAAACATAACGATCTTGAAGAAGTCGGCGTCGACACATATCATCACACATTTTTTGAAATGCTCGGCAATTGGTCATTTGGTGATTACTATAAGCGAGAAGCCATCCAATGGGCTTGGGAGTTGTTCACCGTTGTCTGGAAATTGAATAAAGACAGACTGTATGCTACCGTTTTTGAAGAAGACGACGAATCAGAACAGCTTTGGGGTGAGGTAACCGACCTTTCTTCCGAAAGGGTTGCGAGACTCGGAAAGAAAGAGAATTTTTGGGAAATGGGTGACACCGGACCGTGCGGTCCCTGTTCCGAAATACATTATGACCTCGGCAAAGAATATTCATGCGGACCGGCCTGCGCTTTCGGCTGTGAGTGCGGCCGCTATGTCGAATTGTGGAACCTTGTGTTTATTCAGTTCAACAGGGAAGCCGACGGGAGTTTTACCGATCTTCCGGATAAACATGTCGATACGGGTATGGGGTTTGAACGCATTACCGCCGTCCTGCAGGGAAAACGCTCGAATTATGATACCGATCTTTTTGAAACGATAAAAGACGCCATTCGGAACATGACCGGAATCGCATACCGGGAAGAAAGCATTGTCGGCGTGGCCTACCGTGTGATCTGCGACCATGTCCGCGCTCTGGCATTTGCGATCTCCGACGGCGCTTTGCCATCAAACGAAGGGCGCGGGTATGTGCTCAGAAGGATTCTCCGGAGAGCGGCACGGTACAGTAGAGAACTTGATGTGCATGAACCGTTTATATACCGTCTAATCGATCCGCTTGTCGAAACAATGGGTTCGGTCTTTCCAGAGTTAAAAGAGCATGCCGGCTATACTGAAAAAGTAATCGAATCCGAAGAAGATGGATTTGGAAAAACGCTCGACCGGGGCATAGAGATATTCAATAAGTTGGCAAATAAAGCTGTGGAAGCCGGATCACGGAAGATTTCAGGGAAGGATGTTTTCAAACTCTACGATACCTATGGATTTCCTCTCGATCTGACACAGCTTATGGCACGGGAACAGAATATAGATGTTGATCTTACCGAATTCGATAGTGCAATGACCGCTCAGAAAAAACGGTCCTTCAGCAAAAAATCAATTGTCGACCTGAATACGCTTGTCAAGACGAACATCCGGACGAAATTTAATTATACACGAGAGTCTTTGACGACTGAGATAGCCGGGATCTACGACGAGAATGGAAATGACATTCCCGAATCCGGCGCCGGACGAACCATCGAGATACAACTTGCTGGGGAGACCCCCTTCTATGCCGAATCCGGCGGGCAGGTCGGTGATACCGGAACCCTGACGACCACAGACGGGTCCACGGTTGTCAATATTACGGACACCCAGAAAACAAATGACACTGCACTATTTCATTACGGGACCGTTGTCAAAGGAACGCTCAAAGTCCACGACCCGGTTGAAGCAGTAATCGACTCCGGCCGAAGACTCGACATACGAAGAAATCATACTGCCACGCACCTGATGCACAAAGCGCTCCGCGAAGTTCTCGGATCGCATGTGAAGCAGGCCGGTTCGCTTGTAGACCCGTCTCATCTCAGATTTGACTTTAATCATTTTCATAAAATGACCGGCGAAGAGATTACCGAAGTCGAACGCCGCGTCAATGAAGCTATCCGAATGAATTTAGCGGTGACCATTGAAGAGGACGTTCCCTATGATGAAGCGATCGGACACGGAGCAATGGCGCTTTTCGGAGAAAAATATGGCGACCGGGTCAGGACAGTTACCGTCGACGGTTTCAGTGTTGAACTCTGCGGGGGTACTCATATTGATTCCACGGGAAATATCGGAGAGTTCCGGATCGTGTCGGAAAGTGCCGCTGCAGCAGGAGTGAGAAGAATTGTGGCAGAAACCGGGACCTTTTCTTATGATAGAAATCAGCGGGAACGGTCGCAGATACTGCAGGTAAAGGAGCTCCTGAATGCGCATGAGGGTAACGTTGTCGAAAAACTGAAACGGGTCTTGAATAAAAACTCGGATCAGGAAAAAACCATTCGGGGATTTCGCGTGGAGCGCGAGCAGAAAGTCCTCGACATGCTCATCGAAGATGCCGTCCGGTCCGGTGATCCGCCGGTGATCACCCACCATTTCTCTGTCGACTCTCTTGAGGAATTAAAAAAACTCGGGGATGCGATCCGGGGCAGAATGCCGGACGGTGCAGCGTTGATCAGTACACAGTCCGGCGATAAAACCCTGCTCGTGTGTGCAGTCGGCGATAACCTCGTTCAAAAAAATAAATGGAATGCCGGTTCGATTATTAAAGATCTGGCACAGTCTGTCGGCGGGGGCGGGGGCGGCAGACCGCATATGGCGACTGCCGGAATACAAGGCGGGGACAAGCATCATAAAGTGTTTGAAGAATTTCATAAAATGCTCGGTAAATTGAACGGCGGGATCGGAATTAAAAATTAGGTAAAGCAGGATAGATCCGGTTTACGTGATACATGAATTTTGATTATGAAAGATCGTATTTACAGATTCATGGTGTAGGAAAATGTATTCTGATCATTGGTTGCGTAGAGATTCGAACGACCCGGGCACATTTGCCTTCAGCAGTATTATTGGTATCAACAGTACCGGAGACTACAGGTTAGCAACGATCAAACGTGCTATCATTGCGAGCGAAGCGTGGAAATCTCCGGTTTTAAAATTGTATCTTTTAAAATCCAATTCACGGAATTCAATTTATAATAAATCGAAACTGCAGAAAACTCAATTCCCGATGTAATACACGTTGGTTCATTTTTGGCCAAATTACAAAAAATCAATCTATGCCGGAGCGCCGTATTTCTGCTTTCCTGATATGTTCACCGACATCTCACGTTCAACGGAGAGCTAAAAATCTGTGAATGTGTATCGATACATTACGGAAACGATCAGTCGCCGGGGCGGATTTTTCTCTGTCCTTATCGACCCCGATAAAGCCGAACCGGATAAGCTGCGCACTTTTGTCCGTTCAAGCAAAGAACTGCAGGTCGATGCGTTCTTTGTCGGCTCGAGTCTTCTGCTGAATGATTCATTTGAAGATACGGTCAGACTGGTCAAAGATAATGCTGAAATTCCAGTTGTCCTGTTTCCCGGCAGTCCGAAGCAGGTCTCTAATCATGCAGACGCGATCCTTTTTATATCGCTGATCAGCGGGCGTAATCCCAATTTCCTGTTCGGAGACCATGTCATTGCTGCGCCTGAGATAAAAAAGAGCCGTATTGAGCCGATCGGCACGGGGTACATGCTCGTAGAATCGGGCAGCATTTCGACGACTGAATACGTTACCGGCACGCAGCCGATCCCGCGCAACAAACCCGATATTGCCGTAGCTCATGCCCTGGCGGCGGAATATCTCGGTATGAAAATGGTCTACCTTGAAGCAGGCTCAGGAGCGGCGAAAACTGTGCCGAATGATATGATAGAGGCCGTCAGAAAAAAATGTGCTCTTCCGCTCATTGTCGGCGGGGGAATTACCGAACCGGATATTGCACATGAAAAAGTCCGTGCCGGGGCAGAGGTCATCGTTATAGGAAACGTTCTCGAAAATAATTGGGACGAAAGTCTTGTCCGGAGATTTGCGGACAACATTCATCATAAAGAAATCACTAACTAATACTGAGAAAATCAATGACTAAATATGTTGACTTGATTCAGAACCAACTCAAGGAAAGCGCAGCCGTCAAAACTTCGATGGCGGATCTGTGCAGCGGTGACATAGAGCGGGCCGGATTATTGTGCGCCGGTGTGTTGGGCAAAGGGGGTAAATTGCTATTGTGCGGAAATGGGGGGAGTGCGGCAGATGCCCAGCATATCGCGACCGAACTTGTCGTAAGACTTTCTTCACAGTTGAACAGGAAGGCGCTTCCTGCACTTGCACTGTCCGTCAACTCCTCAACTTTGACGGCGTGTGCTAACGACTACGGATTTGAAAAAGTTTTTTCACGGCAGGTTGAAGCATTTGGACAGTCCGGAGACCTTCTTGTCGGTTTGAGCACCTCCGGTAACTCCGCGAATGTAATACAAGCGCTTGAAACTGCAAATAATCTTGACCTGCACAGCATCTGTTTTCTCGGTGGGAACGGCGGTACCCTGGCGGATATGGGAGAGGTGACTATCACAATACCCCACAGCGACACAGGGAGGATACAGGAAGGACATATAACGGCCGGCCACATAATGTGCGAGATCATAGAGCGGGAACTCTTTCGGGTTGGCGGTGAAATGTGAATTCAGCAGTAAACCGGCACATTCCGGAAAAAGATATAGATCATTTTCTTGTACCAGCGGCAGACCCACCCCCCCCCCCCTGTTACACGGCAAAGCGTCCCGGAATTTCCCGGAGAGGAGCAGGTCCGGGAAGAGGGCAAACGTGGCGATCTCTGCTTTTCAAGAGGCACCTGCCGGTGATTATCTACATAAAAAATTTCAGCCAAAGGAGTGTCGGTACTAACGGTTATGATTGAAAATCGTCTTTTTCAGGAAATTTCTGCTCACAGCGAGGGTGTCAGTTTCGATTCTGTTGCCTCGAATATATTCAAAGTACGTTCCGGTGCAAAGGATTATATTCAAAATATCCTGCTTCCGGTCATTATTGCCGATAAACGCTTTGCTATAACACAAGAAAAGAGATTGGTCCTGTCACCCGAAGGTGAATTATTTAAAGAATTATATCAAACTACGTTTGTATCACTCGATATAGAAACGACCGGTACTCATTCCAAAAACGACAAAATAACTGAACTGGGAGCGTCGAAAATAAAAAACGGGTGTATCATAGACAGGCTGGAAACACTCGTGAATCCCGGACGGTACATTCCCTATGAGGTGAGCAGATTGACCGGGTTAGAAGACGAAACAGTTGAAAATGCTCCGGTTATACAGGAGTGTATTCCGCAGTTTCTCGATTTCATCGGTAATGATATCCTGATCGCTCATAATGCTTCGTTCGATATCCGCTTTATCAATGCTTCCCTGCTGGAAATGGGTCTTCCGCAGCTGGAGAACACCATTTTGTGCACCTATAAACTCGGCAAACGTTTTTTGCCCGGATTGAGAAAGCACAGTCTGAATACCCTGGCGCAGTACTTCGGGATCGTCAATGCATCACCCCACCGTGCGGGCAGTGATGCGGCAACATGCGCGCATATTTTTATAGCTCTATTGAATCTTCTGCCGGAAATGGGATTTTTTGCCCTACATGACCTGATTTTATAAATTAGTACAGGATATATTTTTTTTATTGACATTGAATTATTATATTTGTACACTAATTGAACTTAATTGAACTTAATTGAACTTAATTGAACTTAATTGAACTTAATTGAACTTAATTGAACTTAATTGAACTATAAAATCCGGCTATAATTGAGGAGGTGGGTGTTTTGGCAGAAACAGGATATTGCGTAAAATGTAAGAGCAAGAGAGAAATGAAAAACGCTCAGCAGGTTACCATGAAAAACGGTCGCCCTGCAATGAAAGGTGTTTGTTCTTCATGTGGTACAGGTATGTATAAAATCCTTTCCTCGAAGTAACTGTTCCTTTATACAAATTTTTGTAAAACGGAACTCCACCCGGGTTCCGTTTCTCATTAGAATTCGTTCCTCTTTGCCGTTAGATCTTCAACCGCAGTGAAAAGATATGCTGGTTACCGAATGAGGTTATGTCCGGCATATAAGCGTAGTCAAAACCGAACTGCCTGATGACGATTCCCGCTCCCATACTCACGTTCCGCTCTTCGAATCCTGATAGATAACCTGCACGAAGACTGTACCGGTCTCCATAGAGGTATTCTACACCAAATCGGCTGATGTTGTCCCCATCGAACAGAAATTCATATTCTGCGGATACCGTCAGGGAGGACCCGTAAAGGGAAAACTGTGGAATTGTGTAAGCAGCGCCGCCGCTGAGCAGCGTAGGCATTGTCGGCTTTTCCAGGATAAATGCTTCCATGGCGCCGGCATTTTTCAGTGCGATGCCGAAGATAAGATTTTTTTCCGGCATAAGATACCTGATACCCAGATCTCCTGCAAACCCATTTGCCGAACTGAAAAATATCTTTTGGAAAAGATATTTGGCAGATGCGCCGATATGCAGTTGACCATTCACGGCGTAAGCGTAGGAAAGTCCCGCATAAAAATCGTTTGCGCCAATGATCCCGTTCGGAGTAAGGCTCGGCTGAGAGCGTTGTTCGATACCGTCAATAGTATTGGAAAATACGCTGATAGCGAACGTATTTTTTTCTCCTTTTTTAAACAGCATTGCTATAAATTCACTATCGGTGTTTTCAATACCCCTCAGGTGAGAGAACAGAACCTCCTGGTCGTAACCGCCGGCTAATCCTGCAGGATTCCAATGAAGAGAAGCTAATCCCGTACCGCTTGCGGTCATTGCGCCTGCACGTGCGCTTCCCCGTGCATCCATTGCGATTCTTAAGAACGGCAGACCGGGGGGGCCTTCACCCGCTGATGACTGTATCGGCGCCGTGAGCAGGACTCCGGCAGCGTACAGTGTGAGGAGCATGTCTTTTACAATTTTCGATTTCGTCGAAGAGTCATTCTTATGGATCATTCTACTTTTCCTTCTTTATTATCATTAGTACAAATAATTTTTGTCCTGCATAACTGAATTATCTAAAATAAGATACTGAATGAAACTATTTGCGGCGTATCCGGGTCTCTTTCATTCATTTCAAGAGCATAATTCAACAAACCCACATTTCCCTTGAATGGGATTCTGAGTCCGAATCCGGCAGTGAAATCGCCGTCATTCATTCCTGTTCTCAGTATAAGCGTGTCAAGCGTTCTGTTTTCAAGTCCGAAACGAACGCCGGTATCGCTCTTGCTATTTTTAAAAACGTCAATTACTACAAGGGTGTCATATTTTTTTACGTCGATTCCGGCTCCGGCCGTATATACCGTTGGGAATTGATTTATCGTTGTACTGCCAAGGTCAAATAAGGAATCCGAATTCCATGAATATTGAGCATTTATATCGCGGACAGACGCACCCGTTGTGAGAAACGGTAGCGGTTTATAGATAATACCAAGGTTCAATCCGAACCCGGTGGCCGTTATATTCACCAATTCTTCTCGCAAAATTGTTCCGCCGATACCGAGATTAAGGTTGTCAAGGACTTGAACGCCGAATGCGAACATAAATCCGTTCTGACTGTCGCTGAAAGTTTGCGTGTGATTTCCGTCGCTGTCGCGGCCGTCAATATTGTCAATTCCCGCGTGAAGCCAACCTAATGCGATACCTGCGGTCGGCGGGACTTTTACGGCAATACCGGTATAATAGAATTCCCGGCCAAGCGACAGGTCTCTGTACGATAAAATAAATTCCCGGGAAGAAAGATCGGGAAGACCTGCCGGATTATAGTATGCGTTGTATCCGCTGCCGGGTATGGCTGTAAAAGCCCCGCCCATCGCTCGTGCGCGTGCGCCGAGTCCAAGCCGAATAAAACTTCCGGTATATCCGCCCCGGTCCTCGGCATACAGAACTCCACTCGAATATACAATAAGCAGCGGAAGAAAACGCAAAAGTAATGTCCTGAACGGTCTTAAATTCATATCATTAGCGCTGACTGAAAAAAATAAATGACCTAATATACTGTAACAGGATGCTCGGAAATCTGACTCTCGAGTCCGCCCTTATCCGAAACACGAAATTTGAAAACAAATTCTCCTTTGACCGTTTCAGGAGGAATAATGATCGTGAGCGTGTAGATGCCGTCTCCTTCTACCAGGTCTCCGGAGAGGACGCCTCCCCGGAAAATCGTACTTCCGTCGTCAAAGAGAAAAAACGGATTTCCGTTATTTGCAAGTGTTTTATCCGGTTTCACGGAAAAGAAAAAGACCTTATCGATATCCTGCAGCCCGTTCGGGTCGTCAGCCGCTGCCTGCAGAACGATAAGACTGTTGTCCGCCTTAATACTGTCGGGGACCGTGACGATAATAAATCCCGGCGGAAGATTATTCGTGTCCGAATTAAATACGATCGAATGTATAATTTCATTGCTCACGTTACCGGCCCGGTCGACTGCGATTGCCAAAAGCGTATATTCTCCCGGGCCTGTCGTTTCAATAATGTCGGATGCTATTTCGCCGGAGAAAATACCGTCCCCGCCGGCAAGATCGTTCCCGGCGCCATTGTCTCGGAAAATGATCGTTTCATTGGGAACTGGGGAGAACGGGGCATACAAATCACCCGTAACATGCGAAATATCTTCCAACCCCTGTTCATCGTTGACTTCGATAGCAATAATGGCAACTGTACCGGCTGTGATCGAAAGGGAATCAGGCGCGGATTCAAGTACGGATACGGGCGCCGTATTTAAGAATCCATCGGCAAAAAATACATCTTTCGAGAAAAGAAGATCGTCAGGATTCGCATTATCGATCGTCTCGGGAGAAAGGATCTCAAAAATGCCGTCTCCTGTGGCCGTGCCGAAAACTGTGCTTGGGATCGATACCGTATAGACCGCGTCGCCCGGTATGTTATCTCCCTTCGTTCCGTCATTACGGAACATAATATCGACCGGCGTCTCCTGCGGGTCTTCAAACCGGATCAATCCTTTGAGAGGAGGCAGCGCACCGTCTGACGCAATTATATCCGCTGTTGCAAGAATATCATAATCCGATTTTGTCCATACCGTATCGGGAAATGCGGCCGACATCACTTCAAACCTGAATTCCCTTTCAGGCGCGACAAGTGTATCCTTGTCACATGCGCCGAATAAAAAAACAAGCAGGATCAGTCCGGTATTTATAAAACAAATATTCATAATCTTATCGCTGTTAATTCATTACTATGATCTTACCCCAGGCAGTAGTATGAGAGCGTGCTTGAAAACGGTAAAAATAGACCCCGTTCGCAACCATGACACCCCAATTATTTGTACCGTCCCAGAGTTCGGAATAATCCCCGGGCAGGGGTCTCGGCTGGTTTGATACCACGTTTTTGACGGTAATCATGCCGAAATCAAAAATATCGACGGAAACTTCGGTTTCGCTGTGTGTCCGGTATTGAATTCGTACGAAACCTTCGCCGCCGATCCGGTTCTGTCGCAGCGGTGAAAAGGGATTTGGATAAGCGTACACTTCCCGTTCTCCGTCGATACCAGGTTCAGGAAAAGCCCTGAAGATTTCCCATTCCAACCCATTAGAAAAAGATTTTCCCAGACCGTCCTTTGTGCCGACCCAGATCGTACCGTTTTCAGCTTTTACATCGAAATATTCTGTAGTCAGGATTTTCTCACCGCTGACACCGGTGATTGGCGGAAAAAGGCCCCATGTGTCGCCCCTGTCCGGAGATTTGAACAAGCCGTTATCCGAAGCGACGAACACAGCGTCACCGTCAAACCCGAAATTGTGTGCCTTTTCTCCTTCGAGCATTGTATCCCATGTTAGACCGTTGTTCATTGTTCTGCCGACGGCAAAAAACTCATTTTGGTCTTCTGCCTGCCAGGTAGCCGCCCAGATAATGCTTCCGTCAGGAGTGATCTGTTCGGCAATTTGCGTAATGAAATTGCCTGATATTCCGCTGCCGTTTTGTGCGGTATACTGTGCCCACGTCTGACCGCCGTCCGTAGATTTGTTTATTCCCTGTGCAGTGCCGACCCAGAGGCCGTTCGCAGCGTTAATGACCGTAAAAGCCCGGTGATTCAGATTGGCAAGAGCGTCGAACGGCAGACCGTCCGGAGTGACGACCGCCCAGGTTTGCCCGTTATCAACAGATTTTCTGAGACCCCCGCCCCAGCTTGTTATCCATATGGTATCGTCCGCAAGAACCAGATCGAACGTAACATTTTGAATATTTGTGGTCGTCGGCTGATATCCAATTCCTGCCGGATCATTCGGATCGACCGGCTGATCGATAAAATTCCACGTCAGTCCGGAATCAGTCGACCAGCTCAGCCCGCCTCCTGCCGAAAATGATTCTTCATTAACAACTGTATCGAATGCAGTTGCAATCCAGATAGCGCCGTCCTGAATATCGATTGCGGAGATACTTCCGGGCGCCATTCCCGGATTGTCATTGAAATTTGAGAATATCAGACCATTATCGGGTGTGACCTGGAGACCGCTGCCCGTCCCGAGCCAGATATAAGAGTCATGAAAACGGATATCGGTAATGCTGTTGCTTTGCAACCTTAGAGATTGAAGCTGCGCAATGTTGCTGGAGAATTTCAGAGATTGGCCGAATACATCGTCCGGTCCAGGCAGGAAAACTCCACCGGTATGAACTGCCGATGCCAGTAATAACAGGATACCGAACTTAAAAATTCTAAATGGAAGTGCTGGGCTGGAATATTCGGAAAGCCGGCACGTATTCCTCTCGTACATTGTGCTTTCTTTCATAAGGTGCATATAATCTATTAGTAGCTAAGAAACTCATCACAATGTATGATAGGCGCGCCTCCTTTGAAAGTAGATAAAAAAATTAAACGCTCACAGTAGTGAACGTCATAATTTATGCAGAACTAAAATTATTCGTAATGATTTATCAAATATTCGCTATTTACGACCTGTGTCACTTATCCCTGTTAATACAATATTTACTTGCCCGTTGAAGAACACCTTTTTCTTCTTCGGTAAGGTTTTCATACCCCACCTCGTTGATTTTATCGAGGATTTCGTCGATACGGCCCTTGATATCTTCAGAGTCCTCTCTTTTGCCCCGGTGAAGACCCATAACTTTAGACTTCCCTGTGGATTTTAACTGAGACAGCGCTTGACTGATCCGCCAATCGAACCGTAAATAGAGAAATCCGACAACCATGCCGCCGAGATGGGCAAAATGCGCAATTCCGTCGTTTCCGGCAGAAAATGCGGAAATGAATGCAAGGGCCCCGAATAAAAGAACAAAGTATTTGGCGGGGATAGGAAATAAAAAATACAGTAGTATCGGTCTGTTGGGAAACATGAGACCATACGCCAGCAGCAGACCATATATGGCGCCCGAAGCCCCCACGATTGAAATTTGCGCAGAATGCTGAAAAATCACATTGAATATACCTGCACCGATGCCGGTGATAAAATAATACTTGTAAAATTCCCGCGTTCCCCAGTGCCGTTCAATTTCACTCCCGAACATCCAGAGAACGAACATATTGAGAATAATGTGAAACATGCCACCATGCAGAAACATATAGGTTACGAGCTGCCATACATAGAACTTTTGGACGACAAGAGCGGGCACCAGACCGAAAAATTGGGCTGAAACAACCCCGATCATTTGCAGCATGAAAACCGCACCGTTTGCAATGATGAGTTTTTTCACTCCCGAAGTCATACTGCCGCCGAATGACATTTCATAGTTTCGATAATACATAGTTGCTCTACAGTGTACCTGAAATGAAATTGAATTGCAATATACAAATTTTTACAGAAAATAGTAAGGACATTTTCTGACAGAATCAGGATATCTTTTCCAAGACCCGCCCTAATAGCCCCTTTTCACGAAGCATAAATCTCCGCTTTAAATCGTCTGCCTGTTTAATGTAACCGAGCTGCATATTCATGTCGTATGCCCGTTTCACGGCAGGCATGATTTTCTCCCGCGGCAGGCGAAATTTTGCCGCAATGAGTGTTGAAGCTATATAGTTGCCTTTGTCCATCTTCTCATTCAATATGAATAGAATATGTTTTAGAAGGTCTTTTCTTTTCAGTTTGTAAACCCTTAAAAACTTCATTGCGTTATCAAGATCATCTCTGTTGAGATAATACAGAAACGCTTTCGAAGCGGCAGGTTTGCACAAATTTTTGGGCAGATTATATTCCGCTTCAATGACACTTGCTTCTACATAAAGCGACTTGTCCATATGAAGATTAAAGACCCTGAGCACCTCGTCAATTATGAGGTCTTTCGGTATATTGAAATTGTTTTTTAAAAAACGTGCATGATCATATAAACCCTTATGAAATCTTAATTTAAACTCATTTGCAGCAATATTTTGGATAATGTGTTTCGAGATATTGAATTCATCAATTATGTATTCAACCTTATCGAAATGAAATTCGCTCAAATATTTTTCCAGGGCCTTTACGGCTGCAGTTTCGATTTCTTTTTTAGGAAGCTGGTACCGTTTTCCAAGCGTTGCCGCAAGTTCGCATTTCCCCTTTTCAAGAGTATGACGGAAAACCTTGAGCACCGCTGGTTGCAACCGGCCGACCGGAAGGCTGAATTCCGCCTCGATCCTCTGTGCCTTCTTGAACCGCATCTGATTGAAATAGCGGTTAAAAGCTTCAAGCGCCATGTCAATGAAGGTTTTCTCGGGAAAACCGAACTCTTTCATCAGCCGGGCAGCATATTCAAAATCGTCACTCTCGATAAGCTTGTCGATTGCTTTTCCAGCCGGGCCGCGGGTCTTGTCGGAGGGGAGTTCGTATTCACGTTTTATTTTTGTAGCGCCTCTGAACAAACCCAGGGCAACTTTTTGTTCAAACTCTTTCGTTGCCCATTCCTGCTGCAGATTTCAAATCGCCGATGGTCTTGAAATAGTGTGCCTTAACAAGATTATCGTTTACCAGTTCCACCATCCGGCGGAGTCGTTCGCGGTCATGCATAATTAACTTTTTTTAAACCACGTATTAGTGGATTTTGTATAGGCAGTAGAGTACAATATTTCAAAAATAAAATCAAGTAAAATTAAATCCGTGCCGGGAACTCATCTTCATTGGAGTGAAAGAATAGAATGAGATGAATTTCTCCGGTCTATGTCCTGATATTTTTATCGGCACTAATGCATGGGTTTCATGAAAAATCGGCAAATTATTTCTCATATTTCCTGTTACTCGTCCGGTACTTTACTTTTTGTAATAGTGCACAAAGATACAATAAAATAGTAGTAGAATATTTTCCCGATGGCCGCTAAAATTAATTGTAAGTTTTCTTATGATTTTGTACATTTACCCCTGCTTTGCATGAGGGAACGTGTCCTTAATTACGAGCAGTAATATATGGACCCGCCGGTATTTGCCGCCGGTTACCTCCGTAATTGTCAACTGAAATATGCTTCATAAAAATGCCCCTCCTGATACAGTGAATCGGTCAGAGAATGCGGCACACTACTGTGACAGGTCGTCATTGCCGTCAGATGAGGCAGAATGATTTTTCTGTATGGTACACAGTTCCGTACTAAATGAAGATACAGGTCTTGATCAAAAATAGTATAACGGTACTATGAAAAACGGCGATAATCATTCAAACTGGTTCCCGAAAGCGTTTCTGTTATCATCAGGACACTTTTTTTCGGATATTTATCCCGGCTTCCTTGCCGCAGTCCTGCCACTGTTAATGACGACGTACGGATTTTCAATATCATTTGCCGGTCTTCTTGCTGCAATCGCGTCTCTCTCGGGTTCTCTTTTGCAGCCGATTTTTGGATTTCTCAGCGACAGGCTGTCGACCCGGTTCTTTATTATAATGGGACCCGTAATTTCAGGATTCTTCTATTGCTCAATGGGTTATTTGCCGAATAAATGGTTTATAATGCTGTGGGTCCTGTTCGGTGGTCTGGGTCAGGCGCAATTCCACCCGCTTGCCGCCAAAATGACATACGGCCTGAGTGAAAGAAATCGAAGTCTGGTCATGTCTATCTTTGTCTCCGGCGGGAGTATCGGTTTCTCCACCGGTCCTCTTGTCATTACTTCCCTCATAGCGTTTCGCGATATATATATTGTTCCGGCAGCCTTAATTCCGGCGCTGGTGATGGCATTTTTCATGTACTGCTACTCACCTGCGCATGTTGTTGAAAAAACTTCACGGAAAAAAACATTGATAACACGAAGTAACCTGAAAGAGTTGACAGCAATAAGTATTTTTGTCGTTATCGGATTATTGCGCAGCTTTGTCGTATTGAGTTTCAATGTGTTTATCCCGATACTTTTCTCTCAGCGCGGGGAATCATTGGAAACGGGAGGGTTAGCTATTTTCCTGTTCCATTTTATCGGCGGGCTTGGTACGCTTGCCGGGGGATATTTGGCGGACCGCATTGATCCGAGAAAAATCATTACCGGATCATTTTTACTTGCCGTTCCAGCATTAGTGCTCTTCCTGAATTCAACCGGCGCTATTGCATATATTTCGCTCGGGTTGGCGGGATGCATGATGTTCTGCTCTATTCCGACGGTCATTACCCAGGCTCAGGCAACATTGCCGGGTCACATGAGCACTGTTTCAAGCATGGTTATGGGGGTCTCCTGGGGCGCCGGAGGATTACTTGTCAGTGTTGCGGGAAGAGCGGCGGATATATTCGGACTCGAGCCGACGATGCAGGTCCTTGCATATTTCCCGTTGATCGGAGTTCTGATTACACTTCCACTGCATTACAGGGCTGTGAAAGAAACCCGGTACCCTGATTATATTTAACAACATTATCTGATCTTAAGGGCGAGGAGACTCATAAGAGCGAGAATGATCGAGACGATCCAGAAACGGACTACGACGGTTGGTTCTGCGATCCCCCGAAATTGGAACGAATGGTGTAAAGGGGCACGGTAAAATAACCGTCTACCTATCCGGGCGATTCCCACCCTGTCCTGAAGTAAGACCGAAACGGCTTCTGCAAGGAAAATTCCGCCGGCAATTAAAAAAAGCATTTCCTGTTTTACGATAAGCGCGATCGTCGCGATGAGACCTCCAAGTGCCTGAGACCCCGTATCTCCCATGAAAATCTGAGCAGGATAGGTATTGAACCACAAAAAACCGAGTCCGGCGCCAATACCCGCTGCACACAGTACCGTGAGTTCTCCGGTCCCGGGTATCGTTTGGAACAGGAGATAGTCCGAAAATCGGCTGTTTCCTATAATATAGGCGAAAACACCGTATACTGCGATTGTGGTGGAAGAAGGAACGACGGCAAGACCGTCCAGACCGTCCGTAAAGTTCACGGCATTTGCAATAGAGAGAATTACGAAAATGCAGAATGGAACATAAAACCAAGAAAGATTCATGACCGGCGGTTTATAGAAGGGGACATAGAGATTATGCACCATGTCCTCAGGAAAAGGTGAAAATCCTTTAGAATAAATGATCAACCCGAGTCCCAGTCCGAAAAGTCCCTGAGCAAGAAGTTTTACGGAACGGGAGAGCCCCGCTTCACTCGACTGCCCCATTAATTTCCCTCTGTCGTCCATAAAACCGATGAGACCGAACCAGATGATTGCGGCCAAAGAAAGGACCACAAAGAGATTTGCCAGATTGCTCCAGAGAAGAGATGAAGTCAGGATTGCAAGAATGATGAGAAGACCGCCCATTGTGGGGGTTCCCCGCTTGTCCTGAATGACAGCATCGGTAACTTCACGGGAAGTCTCGCGAAAATCTTTCCTGTAGAGTATTGTGATGACTCTCCTGCCGAAATAGAGTGAAATAAGGAACGATGTCAGGAACGCAATTCCCGACCGGAAACTGATATAACTCACCAACCGCACAAAAGAAAATGGTCCTTCTAAGAAATCATGCGATTGGAAATACTCGTATAAAAAATATACCATGAGCTTAGTAATCTATCCGGTTCGAATTCAGGTTATGCGCACCCGGAATAAAAATGTTTTTGAGTTCGTTCCGGAGGATCTCTTGCGAACTGATGACCCCACGTTTATGAAGAGTATTAAGAGTTTTTACGACTGCGATTTTGACAAGATTGTTAGGATGACCATACAATTGTCTAATGTCGTTCAGTATGACGGATGAATCGGAAATATCTCCGAGAGTATGCAACGCTTGCTTCACAACCTCGAATTTTTTATCCTGTAGTGTCAGCGCGACCTTTACTATGATATCCCAGCTTACACAGTCCGCATAATTGTTCCTGAATACCCTGAGTGCCTCTGCACGAACTTCCCAGTACCTGTCTGAAATTGCGATAAGCAGCGCCGGCACGGCATCCCGACCGGGCACAGAGAGCAGCCCCAGCGTTTTGACGGCATTTCGCCTGATAAATCCAACCTGAAGGTAATCTCCTCCAAAGAGACGGTCTACAAACCGTGCCGGTGTCCTATCGGTAATAAACTCAATGATTTTTTCTTTATGGTTTTCAAGCTGCAGTATTCCAATGACCTTTACCGCAGCATTGCGGACCTTCCAGTCGGAATGTGAGAGCCATCCTGATATGACCTCCTTCGGTAACGATTCGGCTATAGCTTTGAGCGCATCGGTATCTCCGGTATGTGCTTTTTTGAGGATGGTTTCGGGTGTTGGCGAAAAAGAGGGCACTCTGTATTACTTCCTAATCATACGATATAACTTTTTGGATCACACCGGCGATACGGGAATCGACGCCGGCTTTATAAATAGTACGGATATTTTTGCTCATTTCCAAGAGTCGAGACGTATTCGAGAGGAGGTCGTGAACGGCATTTGCAACAAGTTCGCCATCGAGAACGGCATCACCGGTGTAAATTTCCTCTTTTACGAGAATGCCTCCCCCCGAGCGTTCGACTAACTCAGCGTTTTTCACCTGATGGTCTCCCGGCAGCCCGGTCTTTGGTATCAGGATCATCGGGATACCGAGAGCCGCACATTCCATGATCGTACCCGCACCTGCTCTGCTGACGACGATATCTGCCGCGGAATATACCGTATTCATGTCATGTATGTACTCTTTTACAATATATTGCGTCCCCGGAGGGAGTGAGGGATACAGTTCACTCAGGAGAGTTTTTGTATTTGAATATGATTGATAGCTCCCTATTTTATCACTGCCGGTTCCGTGAATCAGAACAAGATGTTCTATTGATAAAAAAAGTTCAAGATTTCTTACGACCGCTTCGTTGATAGACCGGGCGCCCGAACTTCCACCGAATACGAACACAATACGTGCTTCAGACGATATGCCGAGCTTTTTCCGGGCATCCTCCTTAGAGATCCGTTCAAACGATTTTCTTACCGGGTATCCTACGGTGACCGCTTTTCCTTTCGGAAAAAACGCTTCCGTTTCGGAAAAAGCGACCAGAATTCTGTCGGCTAATCGCCCCAATATTTTATTGACAAGACCGGGAAAACTGTTTGATTCGAACAATACCAGTCTTATACGCAGAAAGGTTCCCGCCAGGATAACAGGCGCAGTCACATATCCGCCGGTGGCGATAATTATATCGGGCTTGAATGTTTTGAGAAGAGTACGCGATTCAAAGTAACCCTTCCACAATTGAAGACAGAAATCCCACAACCGGGCAATATTCAATGAACGGGGAAATCCGCAGGCGTGAATGTACTGAACAGGAATTGGCTCGTTACCGCCGAGTTGTTCAATAATATATTGTTCGGCTTTTCCGGCTACACCCACATAGAGGAATTCGGTGTTCTTTCCCTCCCGGTCAATGATCTGCCTGATCGCTAACGCCGGATATACATGCCCTCCCGTCCCCCCGCCTGTCAATAAATATTTCACCTGTTTCTCCGGAGCATGATCGTTGTTATCCCGACGGCCAAAGCCTGGCATGCGCGCTGCCCCCGGCGATATTTGTGAGATTTGTTATACGCTCTCTTTCCTTGAAAATATTGAACCATCCGCCCGTATGAATGAACAAGATCCTTTTTCCGAATCGGCTAGCGTTTCTTTTGAGAAGATCGACGGTACCGAGCAGCGCCTTTCCGGTATACACATGATCGAGGATCACACCCTCGCTTTGTGCTACTTTGAGAATAAAGCGCATTTCCGAATCTGATGTTTTTGCATATCCCCGTCCGATATAATCATCGAAATATTGAATGTCGGAAGCATGTAGTTCACAGGGGAGTTCAAAGCGTTGAATAGCCTCGCTGTTTATAGCCGTGATGATTTCCCGGAAGTTCGTGTCCGCACTAAAAACGTTAATTCCGAATATATTGGCCGGACTTTTCGTTACATATTTTCCGATAAGTAATCCTCCGAGAGTCCCACCGGACCCAAGAGCTGTAAATATAGAATCGAACCGGATGTCCATCTCTTTCTGCTGGAGAGCAAGCTCCTCCATCATCGTTATATATCCCCAACAGCCAAGAGCATTCGAAGCGCCTTCGGGAATGAAATACGGTCTCAAACCCTGTTTCGCTAACCGGTCGTTCATATCAGAATAAATAACGTCAATGGAATCGTACTCGCTTTCGGTGACATAAGACAATTCCGCACCGGCAATAGAAGTAAGGAGTAAATTCCCGTCAAGAATCTCGGACTCTGTGCCGCGCAGGACGGCAAATGGTTTGAGTCCGAGGAGTTTTGCCGCTATTGTTGTTGTTCTGACATGGTTTGAATCGGGCCCTCCGCACGTCACAACGGCGTTTGCATTCTTATCGAGCGCTTCCCGTAAAAGAAATTCCAATTTCCGTATTTTATTCCCGGAAAGAAGCATTCCCGTGGAATCGTCACGCTTAATATAAATTTCTCGGTTGAGGTCTTTGCTCAGTGTTCGCAGTTTATGTATAGGGGATGGAAAGGCAGCAAGGGAAAGTTTTTCAGGACGAATCATTACAAATTCGGAGATCTCATGCTTTATTCAAACCAGATGGTCGATAAAAACCGGGTTACCAGTCAATAAGTGAAAGCCGGGCTTTTATTTCTTTTATATTGTACTTTGGTGAAAATACGAATTTTCCTTCATGAAAGGTCATCAAGCCTCCTCTTGTCGGCTCAAGGATCTGTTGTGTTTCATGGCCAATATTGAGTATACTCTGAGGGTCTATGATCGAACCGCTTGAGTTATCTTTTGCAAATCCTGCCCGAATGAGGAGGAATGGTTTATCGGTAGGATACATTTCCTTCTCTGATTTTTCTTTCTCTTTCTTGAGCGTTTCTAATTTTTTCTTATAATATTCAAACTTCTCCATTATCTCTTTGATCTGCGGAAGCTCTTTTGCTATCAAAGGATGTTTCGGATTCTTTTTGCTTAATTCTTTTAAATATATCATCCGCTTTTCATTATTTCTCTAGGCCACCTGGAGCTGCTCGAACGGTTCTTCCATATCGTTAAGTTCTCTAATACACCGGTCATGCGTTGTTTTTGCCTTATGATCGACACCGACCATGATTTTGTTCTGACCGTTGACATAATCGGCCCAAACTCTTTCACCAGCGATCACGGTACTGCCCTGTATTGTATGAGCTTTTACCTGTGTCGAATACACCTGGGCGCCGTTGCTGATCTCGCGGGTGACCCTGATACCTCTTGAATAAATCCGGCGTGATCCGTTGATATAACCGACATTGATTTTGGTCGCGGTGATAGGCTCCGTACCCGTTCCCACAATTCCCTGCTCTATGTCCAGTTCTTCTGCAACGACTTCAGAATCCTCGATACATCCGCCGACCGTGATTTTATGAGCTTTTACCCAGTAACCGGATTTAATATCCTTTGAAATAGCAATTTCGACTTTATACTTTTCCGGAATCTCGATTGACCCGGTGGCAGGGCCGATATCATCATATATTCTAAAGACCGGCTCAACGTTTAACTTGATGGCCCGCGGGATTACAAATCCGTCTTTGGTTGCTTGCAGCATGTCGCCATTGACTACAGTGTTAATACCGCCGAACTCTTCAAGCTCAAAGTCCTTACCCCAGATTCCGGGGATCTCCTGTCCAAAAATATTTGTACCGGGCTTGCCCTGCGTCGGAGGTATCTTGATGGCAATATCGTCACCTTTATTGACGACGACGACCCACCCTTCTCTCGGTGTTATATAATCGACATCACCTTCCTCGTTCGCCTTCGGCATTACATCCTCACTCCGTTTGGGCCGTTTATGGACCTTTACCTCGGCGCTCTTTCCGACAGTTGGAGCTACCCCTTCTGCAATTACGGCGTCGACCACCGGCTCCTTATTATTATTGAACTTTTCTATTATGTCTTTATTGACACCAAACGTTAACTTTTTTTCTTTGAGAAGCTCGATTATCTCTTCGGCGGTGACCGGTACCGGTTTGCTTTCCTGGTCAGTCTCTAACGAGGTGAGATACGCCTTCAGATTATTACTGGAAATTTCAAGTTTAAGCTTCATTTAACGTGAGTCTACCCTGAGAAAATGTTTATATTAATTGATGAATATAGGTAATACTGAAGATATATTCAAGAATTTTATATGATTTTAGGTTATCAAAACCGTATAAATTTGATTATGTGACACACATCACATTTTTACAGGATTTCTCATTTATAATTCGGCTCTGTTCTCCTGACAAAAAATACCTGACCGATTTCATGGTATACCGTCCGGGTAATTCGCTTTTCTCGATCAGGTGATTTCGGACGGTTACGTGCCTGATTTCAGCTATTTATGCTGAAAGCAGAGTACATAAATTTCAAATCCATAATACCTTGACTTGACGTAAAATAATTAGTATTTTTGATCGATTATTCTATAAGGTATTTTGTTCTATGAGTCGGTTGTTCGGGTTGTTTTGTGAAGGACCTGTAAAGTTATCGAGTACCTTGATGACAGAAGTGCCGCAACTTTCGGATACCGGCATTTCCGACGACACTCCCGTTCTTCCCGATGGATGGGGTATTGGATTTTA
Organism: bacterium; assembly: GCA_965240425.1. GTDB lineage: Bacteria > SM23-31 > SM23-31 > SM23-31 > SM23-31 > CBDFMG01. The sequence goes on along the minus strand of OZ251221.1, from coordinate 2,372,657 downwards.
TAGAGAACAAGGGTCGTTTTTATTTAAGAAGGCTTCCCGCAGTTCAGGTAAACAGCGAATAACCAATTTAACAGAAGTTGTCTCTTCGCAAATCTTCATAAGTCATGCACGTATAGCCACTATTGGAGACCGTAAAGAAGCGAATACGCATCCGTTCAGATGGGGAAAATGGTTATTTGCACATCTTGGCACGATCAATCAGTTCCGAAGAATTCGTTCAAAAATTCTCAGAAGACTCCCCCCGGCATATAAGAAATTGATCCGCGGGAACACAGACAGCGAACACCTGTTCTATTTCTATCTCTCATTGCTTCGCGGAGAAGGATGGATAAAACGTGGAAATATTTCTTTGGAATCCGCCGTAAACGGACTCCGGCAATTTGGATCGTATTTGGACGGATTTCACCGGGAAGCCGAAGTCTCTGATAGGCCTGTATTGAATTTTTTGTTATCAAACAGTTCGTATCTCATTGCAACACGGAGCGGCGCACCGCTCTATTATTACATGAGCAAAAACAATGACACTGATGAGACCTCATTTTTTTCTCCGACGACTATGTTAAACTTCCGGATAATCAATTCAGACCAATCGAACAAATATATTGTCATAGCTTCCGAAAGGCTATCCAATTCCCATCACTGGCACGAAGTTCCGGAACAACATATCATAACAATAAATACTGCAGAAGAAGTACATATTACTCCCTGGCAGTGAATGGTAAGAAGGTTTCGCGGCGCTCAATGTTTTTGACCGGGTTGCAGAAGAAATATCATGAAATGTGTAAAAGATACGTTGCCTTAAAATAGGGTAATCATGGACCCTACAGAAGTTAAAAATTCTATTCTTGAGCAAATGATCAGCGGTAATCTCTCCCATGCGGAGATGCTGGAGCAGGAGCATTCCGTCACAGCGATGGATGCCTCTTCGATTGCAGAAAAAGCTTTTGACGAACTTATGAAATCAAAAAAGTACCAGCTCGCTTTTCAGCTCGCTGAACACTTCGAACTCTCGTCGGATAGACAGATTGATGCAGTCAACGCACAGTTCCGTTCATTGATCGTCAATAAAGCGTTCAACAAAGCTATAGAATGGGGCACGAAATTTAAGATGCCCGAAAATGAGATCAGAACCGCAGGCATTAAAGCATTTAAAGATGCGCTCGATGCACGTGATGTCGAAAAAGCGATCAAGTTTAAAGAGAGTTTCAAAATCCCCTTTGAGCTTATTGCCGGAGAGGCACGCCGGTGGTTCAACATATATTTTGAAAATCAGACAAACGTAAAAGCCCTGCTTCTCGGAATTGAGTTTGACATTTCGAGAAAACGAACGCTTACTGCAGGAATTAGAGGGTTTTTGGGCCTCCTTGAAAATGGAAAAATAGACACGTTTGAAAATCTTGAAAAGAAATTTACTATACTTGGCGACAGGGATCTAACCCAGGTTGATGAGTTCGAATTTAAAAAATTTTCAAAAATATTTATTGAAAAGATTGTCAAAGAGTTCATTGCAAAGGATCAGGCAAATCAGTTGGCGGCATTCATTGATACTTTAAAGCTCATGGAGAACCGCGATGCTAATGCGTATATCAGCGCACTTGTAAAGGAAACTGTAGAAGAAGTCGCCCGTTTACATAATGGAATATTAGAGACGGGGAATTACAATTCCGCCTATACCCTGGTGAAGAATTTTCGCCTGTTGACGAACGTTGTTACCGCCGATACGAAAGTGAAACTTATTGCATCTGCAGAAAAACTCCACCACAAGCTCATACAGGATAATAATCTGAGCGCCGCTCAAACAGTAAAAGAAAATTATTTACTCTTTACTAAAAATATCATCAGCAACAGTCTTGAAACTGCAAAAAATGTTGCATACGAGTTCTTGAAGAACACACTCATCAACGGTCAAATCGATGATGCGAAAACCGTTATTAAGGAATACGAATTGAAGGGGGGGGGAATTAACTGATATAATCAATTCTTCCATAATGAATCAATTAAAATCCAGAAAATTTCTCGAAGTATTCGACATTATCAACGAAATGGACGTAAAAGTCACCTCTCCGGATATAAAGACTGAAGCTACATCAAAATTTCATGATGCATATGAAAACGGCCAGATGGAATTAGCGACAAATATTGCTTTTCACTTTAAAATAAAAGAAAAACGCGTGGTAAACGCAGCGTTTATTATCTGGCAGAAGCACATAGAATCGGGCCGTTTCCGTGAAGCTTTAGATGTAAAGAAAAGACTCAGAATTCCAAAATCAAGAACCGAAGCGATTACAAAAGAGATTTACGGGTCTCTGATACGCGAGGGACAGGCCGAACAGGCGGTCATTATTAGAAAAGCTTACCACATAAATCTCTCGGTATGGGAAATGTTAGTCGAATTTGTCAAAAAGGTATTGAAAAATTAGTCTCACGGTGTTTTTAAGTGGATTATGGACGATTCCTGGCGATATATATTAGATAAATTCCGCATCGTTGCTCCTTCCGAAGATACTCTCTACTACTTCTATATTTTCGGAGTATTTGTAATATTTGCTCTTGTTTTTTGGGAGGTGCTCCTCACTGCGCGGCGAAAGAAGCGGCTTCTCGCCTTAGAGTGGGACTGGTTTCATAAAACCGCCGAAGCCCGCGACCTGTCTGAAGAAGAAGCGGATTTCATTATTGAACTTGCCCGGGACTATATCCCTCAAGAACCCCAAAAAATTGTCCAGTCAATGCGATTATTCGATTCTACCGTAAAAAAATATTTTCTGTCATCCAAACAGGAACAGAATAGTGATACGTTAAGTGACATCGAGGAAATCATTGATTCCGCCCGGGAAAAATTATTTTTGAACGAGTTTCATTCTCAGGATAACCTGCAATCTACGAGACAAATACCGCCGCAACAAAAGATCCGTGTCACTATCCCGGTAGAAAAAGGGCGTCGCTTTTTACATGCGGTCGTTACGAAAAATACGCGGACGCATATTACGCTTCATGACAATTCTCTTCACGCCCACAAGCACCTGTTCATTCCCGGAGCTCAATTTACCGGGTATTATTGGCGTGAACGGGATGCCGGCTACCAATTTCCGCTTATTGTCGCCTCAAAAGTAGAAAAAAACGAAGTAAAATTTAATCACTCAGAGGAATTCTCGAGAAAGCAAAGGAGGCACTTTTTCAGAGTGAGAATGACCTTTACGGGAAGATTCTACATTCTATCTGAAGAAGAAGCGGATTACTTCATACTGAATGGATCGTTTCAAGATGAAACCGCCTCCGGAAATTTCCTCGGAAAAATCACTAATTTGAGCGGCGGCGGCGTATCGTTCTTTACCAACGAAGACCTCAAGACAGATTGCTATCTTCGTATCGAATTAATAGTCTCAAAAGATCAAACGTATAAAGGGATCCTCGGAAGAGTGGTCAGAATCGACAAAGTGGAAGACAGGTTGAAAGTTTTTGTGGATTATATTGCCGTTCATGACAAATCAAGAGAAGCAATAATCCATTTGGTATCGCAGAAACAGCAGGCGAAAAAGAATGGTGAAACATGATCCGCCGGAACGTTGATTTGTCTCAAAACAGCAAAATCAAGACCTGAGTTATCATAAAGCAGGAAAAGGGACCGGTTTATATAAATAAATAGAATATAATTAACAACACTACATTGTTTTCAATTCATACATGGTGCAGGCATACTATTTAGCAACTTGGGTCATCCGGATGGGAAGGAATGTTTAATGGAAAAAACCTGTCTGTTGTACAGGATAACCAGTACCATCGCCGCAGCGCTGCTCTTTTGTTCTTTTACGCTCTTTTCGTGCGGCGCAAATTTATTCTCGACAAACCAGGAAGTGGAAATGGGAAGGGAATTTTCTCAAGAGATCGAGAAAGAAATTACCATTCTGGACAATAGTGAATGGACAGAATATATCGACGGTATAGGTCAGAAAATCGTATCGGTGAGCGACCGGTCCAACATCGATTATAGATTTAAGATTGTCGATGATTCCACGACCATCAATGCGTTTGCGCTGCCCGGGGGTTTTATCTACATTTATTCCGGATTGTTGATCCGGGCAGACAATGAGGCCGAAGTCGCAGGAGTCCTGGCGCACGAAGTTGGACATGTTGTCGGAAGACATGGTATGAAACGGTTGACTTCAGCTTACGGGTATCAGATTATTCTCTCAATTGTTCTCGGCAATAACCCCGGTCAAATGCAAAGAATTACCGCCGATATTCTTGCCGGCTTGGGAATGATGAATTACGGCAGAAAAAATGAACTCGAATCCGACGACTTCGGTATTAATTATATAAATTTATTAGGGTATGATCCCGCAGGATTCGTGTCCTTCTTCGAAAAATTGGTAGCCCTCAGGGAGTCTGCCCCGTCTTTTGTTGAGAGTATGCTCTCGACGCATCCAACACCGACCGACAGGATAAACCGGGCCCGGTCAACTATTGCGGTTCTTAACGTTAATAAAAGTCGTATCCTGAATACCGAAGAATATCAGCAAAGAAAAAAGTATCTGTATGATTGACCGTAACAGCATCCGGATGATTGTAGTCTGCAATACAGACGATTTACGAAAACAATTTGTAATACTGCAATGATTCAATTATATTTCTTTATAATAATAAACACCAGAGGTATACTATGCATAGATATACGGCACAACTGTTACTGCTCACCGGGATGCTTGCTGTCTTCTGCGGAAGGAACTCTTCCGATACACGATCAGAGGCGATGACAGTGCCTGGTGAGACGGTTGCACTGACAGTCGGCGAAAGCGCCCCGATGTTCACCCTGCCGGGAACACCCGACGGAGAAGAATTCGTTCTGGGTGATGTCCTGAAAGAGAGACCTGTCCTGCTTGCTTTTTTCCCGAAGGCCTTTACCGGCGGTTGACGTGAGGAACTCTCAGGTATTGAGAGAGATATCCAGAAGTTTCTGGAACTTAATATTCAAATCTTCGGGGTCAGCGCCGATTCATTTGAAGACAACAAAGCGTTTGCAGAGGATATGGGTCTGTCCTATCCGCTTCTCAGCGATCCCGATAAAAAAATTGTCGATGCGTATGGTGTTCTGAGCGATAACGGACCCTTTGCTCTCCGGTCCTACTTCTTCATTGGAATGGACGGAAAGCTGATGTGGCTTGCTGTAAACCAGGGAATTATTCCGAATGATACGGTTATTGAAGCATTGAAAAATGCTCTCGGAACGTAACCGGGAAAATCGTACGAAAAGAACATAAGGATCCTTGTTTTTTACTGCCGGCACAGATATCCACGCTGCGTACTGGTTGTTGCAGGATTTTTTCGTTCAGAAACGATTATGATGTTTCATTGGTTATTAATGATAAAATTGTACAACTTTTGCTACGTTCTAAGACATTGACAGAGATCGCCGCCCCGGGAATACCGGGCAGGTTGTTGTTTTCCCGGGGCTTCGGTGACTCCTCACTGCGAAAGTGCTCCCAATCAAGGCCATGACAGTAACGTAGTTCCTTTCACAAACGGATTTGTCATTTCGAATCCCGATACTTCGGGAAGCAATCTCTCACGTATTTTGAGTCAAAAATCTGCAAAAACCTAAGGTAAGGTAAAAATACTAATACGTATTTGTTGAAAACCCGTTTATTTACATTGTATACACTATTCAACGATGACCGGTCAAAAGTTGTCAAAGAATGTTTCTCTACTCAGCGAGCATGAGAAGGAGATTCTTTATTCATATCTTTCCCCGTTCCTCAAATGTACCGTCAGTCCCGGAGTATCAAAAAACGAAAAACTTACGGCGATTATCAGAAAATTATCAGGTCCGGGTCTTATTATTGCGCCCGACAGTGATCACACGGAAATGATCAGCGATAATCTCGATAACGCTTCAAGTGCGTTCACTGTTCTGAGTTCTCAGGACGACCCCGGCGAGTACAGGGAGAAGCTCCGGGTATTCCAAACGGGTAGCGGTACTATCCTTGTCGCCGAAGATGCACTGTGCGCACAGGTACCGAAGTCACTATTCCGCTATATGGTTTTCTGGAGCTTGCCGCGATCCCTGTCGCTGTTCGTCAAAGACTTTGGATACCTGAATACATTGGAACATTCTGCATTTGTAATTCTTCTATACAGCCCTGTCGACCGTTATTTTCATGAAGAACTCATAAAAAACGAATCGAGCCCCTCAGCCGGAGATTTGACACACCGGATGTTAAACGACCTCGATGTGATGGATGGTTTTGCTGTCACTCGTGACTGCAGGATCCGTTATATTAAAACGGCTTTGGGGATGGAAGATTCTCCTGAACAGTGCGGCAACTGTGACAACTGCCGAAGGTCCGATGCTGAAATTTCGATAAAGGAATTGAATGTCGATAAAGTGCGGACAATATTACGATGTGTTGCAGAGACGCGGGAAAATTTCGGGAAAAATATTCTGACCGATATTCTTCATGGAAATGAAACGGCCGGCATCAGGGACTATGCATTAACAACAGTACCGTCCTTCGGTGCATTACAATATGAGTCGAGAACACACATAACTGATTTTTTCGAAAGCCTGCTGAAAAACGGCTATCTAAAGCGTACGTCGGGTGTCTACCCGACGCTGTACCTGAGTCAGATCGGCAAACGCATGCTCGGTTCTGTTCCCGTAAATCCGGTCAAACTCCCGAAACGGCTGGAATTGCTTGCAGGAGAAACGATCGATAGAGCGCTTATGGAAAAAGTACGTAATTTAAGACGTAAGCAGGCGAAATATCTGAACATTCCTTCGTTTTCGCTGTTCTCAGACGCTGTATTGAAACGATTAGTACAAACATGCCCGACAACGGAAAACCAATTAATGAATGTTAAAGGTTTCGGAAAGAAAAAATGGCTATTGTGCGGGGAAGACCTGCTACGTGTTATGCGGTCCTTTAAAGCTCAGTGACAATCGGAAGATACATCGCGTAGAATTTCTATACCCGTGACGGCCGGCGGGCTGAAGGTCTGGCCGGTTCATCCTCCCATAACAGCTTTCTTTTGATAGGACTCGGAAGATTTCACTGGAAAATAGAACCGTATAAATCATCAGAACTTGCAATCTTTTTTCGCAGCACTATATTCTTCAGATAAGCGACTTCCTTCTGGTTCATTTTTTTCTCTTTGCAAAGCTGCAGAAACCAACTCCATTTGCGACGGTCCTGGTAATACAGATATATTTTATAGCAAATATATACTCCAATGATCCCGAGGATAATAAGCATGAATACTGCAAGAGGATCGTCGGAACTTCCGAAAGAATAATCCTGAAAATTGCTTCCCACGAAAATCACCTCCTCACACTATGATAACGACATTTGGTACTAAAAAGTTCACCGGAATCAGAGCATTTCGTACGGAAAATCTTCAAGCACTGCTGTACACAGTATCGGCACAATGTCTACACACCTGCAATGTACGATAAATTATTACCCATGTCAAAGTTATTTTTATAGTTTACCTGCATTTATGAAACTGGTATATATCACAATTCAAGTCACTTTTTAGAGAGTTACCGGATTGTATGAGAGTTGTGAGTCATTCATTAAAGAAATGATAAGAATTTACCGATAACAATAGTGAATGAATATTCGTAAGCGGCTTGATAATTCGGTGATTACTATGGTACGTAATGCGTAAGGAGAAGGCACGTGGTTTCAATATCTTCAATTACGAGCGGTGCCAACAGCATTCAAACATTGGTCGACCAGTTCATCGCTCCTGCACGACGGCCAATCACAGATCTCGAAAACTCAAAAACCGATCTGAACAGGCGGCTGGCCGTATTTAGCGATCTTAAGACGAAGCTGAACACTCTTCGCGATAGTGCCCGTTCCTTTTCTGGTGTCGGATCGCTGAATGCTTTAAGCAAAAAAACGGCAGCGTCCAGCAACGCAAAAATTCTGACAGTATCTGCCGATCCATCCGCGATTGTCGGAAATTACGCAATTAAAACTGACAGGCTTGCATCGTCCGATACCGGTGTATCTCTACAATTGGATCGAGCCGGCACCTTCCTCGCAGGAAAGTCCTCAGGACTTCAGGAATTTACCATTTCAGTCGGAAGCGGCGATCCTGTTACAATAAGTGTCACTGTGGATCCGGCCGATACGGATGAAGATGTGCTGAATAAAATCCGGGATGCGATCAATGAATCCGGCATTGAAGATGTTACGGCTTCGGTCATACATGACACCTCGACAACGGCACGGCTTGTCATAAAAAGCACAAAAACCGGCTCGGATAATGTTTTGAATCTTACCGGGATCAACGGTTCAGACATTTTGGAGAGTTTGGAGTTCGTTGACAAAAAAGGAAAAAGACAGTTAAATTCTGGCACAAGTGGTGGATTTCTCCGGCAGGATGCTGCCGATCTTGATGCTCTGTTGAACGTTGACGGAGTCGATATTGTCAAAGGAACGAATGAGATCAGCGACATCATCGATGGCGTAACCATAAAACTCCTCGGTGTTCAGGATCCGGCCGACGCACCATTGACTATTACCGTTGGAGATGATATCTCAAACGCCAAGTCAGAGATAGAGAAATTTATAAAAAACTATAACGAAACGATCACCTACTTCAATGAGAAAACGAAAGTCGATACGGTCAAATTCACTCGTGGAGATTTCACGGGTAATGCTACGTTTACCGGCTTGAAATTCAGTCTGCGAAGCGCCATATCGAACTTTAATACCGGACTGCCGCCTGAAGATCTGCACTGTTTTTCGCAGATAGGATTGGATATTTCACGGGAAGGGACATTGTCTATCAAGGACAGCGCAAAACTGGATGAAGCGCTGACAACGAAGATAGACCAGGTCTCAAATTTGTTCTCTACTGAGAACGGAATTGCCAAAACACTTGAAACCATACTTGATCGCTTTGTGAAATCCGGTGGCGCTATCAAGAGAGGACAGGATAGTATAAAGAGACAGCTCAGCAGTATCGATGCCCGCATTAAAAACTTTGAAGCACGGTTGGTTATCCGGGAAGAAAGCCTCCGCAGGAAATTTACAGAACTGCAGCGGACGCTGAGCCTCCTGAATTCACAGCAGGCCGCATTGCAGAGCATCTTCTCAAGCAGTTTTCAGGGTATCTCAACCGGATTCTTTTAATCTTAATTAACCTTTTCTACCGAACCGAACCAGCCGGCGTGAAGTATTTTCTCCGGTACACTGCCGAGACCGCAGCCAAAAGTATTCTTCGCTGCATAACGGCCTGCCGATTATGGTGAAAGAACCAACCTGATTGTCACACTTTCACTCGATTTGAACCCTTTATTTAAAAATAATTACCCCGCATCGCATAAACGAAAATACCCTTCAAATCTGCGAACAATGATATATAAATCATTTGAATATTAGTAATTTAAACTGTATATTTTCATTTTATTTGCAATATTAATCACCAAAGTGATCTTTACGTATCGCAAACACAATTGATCTCTGGAACTCCCGGTGTGCTTCTCTGCAGCGGATTGCGTCCGGTCGGGACCGTTAACGATTACAAAAATATCGGCCCGGCAAATTAATCAGACGTTCAATTCCTGAAAATGCGATCTACCATACAAAAAATCCTCCTGCTTCTTTTTCTTTTATTTATATTTTTCTATAGTATTATTCTGCTCGGCAGCGCTCTGAAATTTTTCGGAAGTGATTTTGCCGAAATGATTATTTCAACGACCGAAAATCCGGTTATCGGGCTTTTTATCGGAATATTAGCCACCAGTGTTGTTCAAAGTTCATCCACCACGACATCTGTTGTTGTCGCTCTTGCGGCAGGCAATATTCTTTCGCTCCATAATGCCATCCCGATTATTATGGGCGCCAATATTGGAACAAGCGTTACGAATACGATGATTTCAATAAGCTATATCACAAAAAGAATAGAATTTCAGCGAGCTGCCTCATCGGCAGTGTTACATGACATTTTCAATTTCCTCTCCGTTTTGGTGTTGTTTCCGGTCCAGTACTACACCGATTTTTTAGGAAAATCGTCCATCTTTGTAGCGCGAATATTCGAAGGATCGGGCGGGCTTAAATTTTCGAGTCCGATTAAGACCTTGGTCGATCCGTTCGTTAAACTGACAATCACAGCTACGGGCAGTTCGGGAATACTCATGGTGATCATTGCGTTTCTATGCATGTTTTTTGTATTGAGATATATTTCAAAGATCATCAAATCTCTTACTGTCCACAGAGTCGAGGTTTTTTTCGATAATTATATTTTTCGAACATATTTCCTTTCGTTATTGCTCGGCACTGTGGTAACTGCGTTAGTGCAGAGTAGTTCGATCAGTACATCTCTGATTATCCCTCTTGCGGGTGCTGGTATTCTGACATTGCAGCAAATATATCCGTATACTCTCGGAGCAAATACCGGCACCACTGTAACTGCTCTTCTTGCATCGTTCTCAACAGGAAATATCGTTGCCGTACAAATCGCTTTTTCCCATCTCTTATTTAATATTTTTGGCATAACTATATTTACAGCATTAAGAAAGATCCCTATTTGGCTGGCGTCTAAATTTTCAATTCTGATTGGTAAATACAGGATAATATTGATACTGTACGTCATTGTGTTATTTTTTATTATACCAATCATATTCATCTCTTTATTATAAAGGAGTAATAAAGGTATGTTCAAAACAATACTTGATTATTTTAAAAAAGATATCCTTTTGAATCAAGCTCTCAAGGAATCTTATATAATGCTGGATGTTGACCGTGAGATGTTTGTTGAATCAGTGAGTTCATTAAGAAATCGAGATACTTCAGAACTGAAAATCGACTTCAGGAAAAAGGATTTGATGATAAACGAATATGAAAGAGAAGTAAGGAAAAAAGTCCTTACGCATCTCAGCATTACCGGACAAATGAATATTAGCCCGGGACTGGTGCTCACAAGCATTATAATTGATATTGAGAGAATTGGTGATTATACAAAAAATATTGTAGAACTCGCATTGAATCATCCTCAACGGCTCAATGGAGGGGACTTTGAACCGGAACTTGCTCAGGTCGAAGAATCGCTCATCTCTATTTTCGACAAATTGATCAACGCGTTTAAAAAAACCGATGTTCAGACTGCACGAGAGATTATGAAAAGATCCTCGGAAATAACGAAAAAATGCGATGAATGGGTATGCTTGTTGATCAGGGGTGAAAGTATCCCGCACAATCCGTCAGATGCCGTATGTCTCGCACTTTATATTCGATATTTGAAAAGGGTCTGCGCTCATTTGCGGAATATTTCCTCAAGTATCGTCAATCCATTTCATAGGATCGGATACCGTGAGAAAAATAAAAATAAACATTGATTCTATAGTATACAGGGCATAATTTGTTAAAATTATGTTAAGCAGGAAAAGTAATAATTTACCAGGACGGGATTTACCTTCTTCTCAAAAGCGGCAGGTTTCCTGTTTTATCAACCGGATACATCCTGAGTAACCGTGATGAAAATTCAACTTCAGCAAATAACCGATACAATCCGGAGATTGATTAGAAGGGATGCCTTTGCCCATCTCAAGAATATTCTCCTGAAAACACACCCCGCCGACATCGCACATATTTACCGGTTTTTGACGGTATCCGAGCAAACGGACCTGTTCAGCGTCCTTCGGGAAAATGTAGAGCAGACAGCCGAAGTTCTCGGAGAAATGGATCTGTCGCTCGCGACCGGACTGCTTGAAACGATCTCCCCGGAAGAAATAGCGAATATTCTGAGGAAAATGCTTCCTGACGATAGAGTTGACATAATCGATAAATTGTCGGAAGAATTTTCGGACGCAGTGATGAATCTCATGAAGAAAGCCGAGTCGGAAGAAATAGAACAGCTCATCGGTTATGACAAGTACACCGCCGGCGGCATCATGACCACAGATTTCCTGGCGCTTGACGATGAGCTTACGTCGAAGGAAGCTATCGAAGTGCTTCAAAAATCGAGCGGGGTCGAAACGTTTTTTTACCTCTATGTCGTTGATGACAGAAAGCACCTGGTCGGTGTCATTTCACTTCGACAGCTTATTGTGAAACCCGGCAATACAAAATTACACAGCATAATGCAAAAAGAGGTCATCAGCGTCGACACCGGCGTCGACCAGGAAGAGGTCGCCCGCCTGGTCGCACGATACAATATTCTTGCTATTCCGGTGGTTGATGATGAGAATAAGCTTGTTGGAGTCGTCACCGTCGATGATACGATCGATGTTCTGCGGGAGGAAGCCACTGAAGATATTCTGAAAATGGCCGGTACCGGTACGGAAGAGATAGTAGAAAAATCGGTCTTGTCGAGCGTCAAGGTCCGCTCACCATGGCTTCTTGCCAGTCTTGCAGGAGGTCTTATCGCAGCGGTCGTCATAGACAGTTTTGAATCGACACTCAGAAATATCATTATACTGTCCGCGTTTCTTCCGGTCATTATCGGAATGGGAGGCAATGTCGGAGTTCAGTCGACAACCCTCATGGTTCGGGGGCTGGCGACAGGAAGAATCAACGTGAAACATATATGGCAGGTTTTATTGAAGGAAATAACTGTCGGTCTGTCTCTCGGCTTCTGTTACGGCATCATCCTCAGCGTCACAACACTCCTGCTTACCACATTCGGCTTCTACAATATCACCCCGAATATCAGCATCCAACTTCTCGGTATGATCGTTGGTCTCGGTATTTTTACATCGATGGTTATAGCAACAACGGTCGGTACATTTATCCCGATCGTTTTCGCCAAACTCAAAATCGACCCCGCGCTTGCTTCCGGACCCGTTGTAACAACAGCCATTGATATTCTCGGTGTCGGATCGTATCTGCTTATCGCTACAACACTTATTTAATGCAATGCGGCGAGCGGTCATTGATATTGGAACAAATTCCGTCCTTATGCTCATTGCCGAGGCAGGAAGAACGGAAAACCTGCATGTCATCCGGGACTGCGCCGAAATATCCCGCCTCGGAGAAGGAATAAGCAAAACATCGGAAATCAGCGCAACAGCTCTTGACAGGACGCTTTCGGTATTGGATGAATTTGTGACGATATGCCGGAATGATAAGATTGAGAGCATAGATATTATCGGTACGGCAGTGTTCAGACGTGCCACAAATGCAGGACCGGTTATAGAAACGATACGGGAACATACCGGGCACAAGCTCACAGTATTGACAGGCAAAGAAGAGGCCGAATATTCATTTATATCCGCTCTTCCTCTACCGGTAAATGACGGTAGAAACTATATCGTTATCGATGTTGGCGGAGGCAGCACCGAGATCATCAAAAGAAGCGCCGGTGCATCTCTTGAAGCGGCGAGTTTACCGTTCGGAGCAGTCTCGCTGAAGGAAAGATTTTTTACGGAAGACCCTCCGCTGCCGGAAACCCTCGTTTCATTGCGGGCAGTAATACGCACAGAGTTGGGCGCTGTTCTTACTCCCGACCGGTCAGTATCATTGATCGGGACCGGAGGAACGGTAACGACCCTTGCGGCGATGCATTTACAATTACTTTCCTTCAATGGGGACCGTATCGATGGGACAGTTTTGAGCCGGAACGATGTGGAAAAACTGTACTCCCGGTTGTCACGGATTACCGCAGGTGAGCGTTTGGAAATACCCGGAATGGAAAAAGGCAGGGAAGATATAATAACGCCGGGCACTGCTATAGTATTTGAAAGTATGCTACTTCTTGAAGTTCAGTCGATACAGGTAAGCGCGAAAGGTGTCCGATACGGTCGTTTTCTTTCAGAAATGAGAGAGTCCCCTTAAAATATATACTCATGCAAAGCTTTTAAATTGAAGTATAAATGTATACTTTAATCCTGAATAAAGGCGATTGTATGAACTATTTCCGGTTTATGACAGAAGTATTCATAGAGATAAACGGCCATAGATATTTTTCGTGACGACAGTGTCTCCGTTCCAGGCGCTATGAAAAGTCTGCAAATTTTTCGAGTATTGCCATTGGCACTGAGGGAGGAAAAATGGCTCGTCATTTTTCTAAAGACATTAAGTCATCGGGGCTGGATCTGATTTCACTGCTTCGGAAACGGCGGAGTATACGCGCATTTCGGTCCGACCCTGTCCCGGAGGAAAAACTAAACGCAATTATTGCCGCCGGTCAGCATGCTCCTTCAGGCGCACACAGACATCCGTGGCTTTGTAAATTAGTGACCGATTATGCGGTTAAGCGGCAGATCCGTGAAAAGTGTGAGCTTGCCGATAAGGAATGGCATAAAAATGCTGAAAAGCGCTTGCTGGATTGGCTGAACGTGAAGCACATTACAACAGAGAAAAGATTCTTAACGGACGCACCCGCTCTTATCGCTGTATTCGGTGACACGAGGTCACCGTATTGGCTTGAATCAATATGGATATGCATCGGATATATGATGCTCGCTGCCGTTGATCAGGGGCTTGGATCGGTCACGTATACTCCCGGTAACAAAGATTTTATGAATCAGATTCTCGGTGTGCAGAGTCATTATGACGCTCAAGCTGTTCTGCCGGTCGGGTATCCGCTGATTGTACCGCAAAGCACCCCGAAAAAACAGACTGAAAAAGAATATGATGCCCTTCTGGAACTTGAAAGATCGGAGAAAGCCCGTACATCTGACGGAAAAGATCGTTCCCGTTAATCCGTAACGGTATGTAACGTTCGGATTCATTGCTGAAAACCTGTATATGCAGATGCGGTCATCCCCCGGATTGGGACTGGAAAATGCAGTGGATGGAGTGTATCGGCAAGCATATCAGGACCCTGACTGCGTCGATACGGTCTGCAGCGGAAATACGCAAACACATTGAAATAGTACTACATGACAGAACGGTCATTTTATCAATAAAAATCGGATGAATGCACACTTTTCTTCTCTGAAACCGAAACTGGATTTGCTTTACCGGACATATGACAATAGATATTTGAATTCAGACCCCGTGCGGTATGTCCACCGGTACCGGGGAAAGCAAAATCGCGAAATTGCCGGAATCCTGTCGGCTGTTTTTGCGTATGGGAATGTCAATCAGATATGTACCACTCTCGACAGAATACTTCAGCCGCTCGGCCCGTCTCCTTTCGAATATGTCATGAATCTCAACCCACGGCATACGGCACGTACCTATATATCGTTTGTACACCGTTTCAATACCGGAAAAGACGTTGCTCTTCTTCTCTATTATCTGCATCAGATATACAAACGTTATTCCTCCATGGAATCGTTTTTCATAGAAAATTATAACCGGAAAGACAGGACGGTCGAGCACGCACTTTCAGGCTTTTCGAAAAGGATTTTCATGCTCGATTGCTCTCCTTTTTACAAAAACGGCCTTCCGAAAGATGCCAGTGTCAGATTTCTCGTTTCTTCACCGGAAGGAAGGAGCGCCTGCAAACGCATGAACATGTTCCTCCGCTGGATGGTAAGGCCGGATGACGGCATCGATTGCGGTCTTTGGAAGCGTGTCGATGCTTCGCACCTGATCGTTCCATTAGACTCTCATACGGCCCGCATTTGTAATTACATAGGCTTAACCCGGAGAAAAACAGCAACATGGGTCATGGCGCTGGAAGTAACGGACAGTTTGAAAAAACTTGCTCCCCATGATCCGGTTAAATACGATTTCGCCTTGAGCAGGCTGGGAATACTCGATCTGTGCGAACATGAATATAGACGGGGAATCTGTGAGCGGTGCCATTTATTCAGTCTCTGCCGGTTAGCGGAATAAGCACGCTGAATAAGATCCTATAGTTCGATATATATTTATCGCGATTGTATACTTTGTTAAACAAATCGATCTTTAATCTAATTCATTTATGGTAATTACATACTTGATAGGACAAAAAAAATAAAAGCCGACCTTATATTATTCTGTCTTCTTTCAATTTAGCCATTAAATATTCTTGTGTTCGGTTTCCCTTGGTACTGTTGCATGCTCCGCATAATAGTTGCAAATTACCCATATGATCGGAACCCCCTTTACTTTTCGGTACAATATGGTCAACCATAAAGTTCCTAAACTGAAACATCGTCCGGCAGCCTGCACACAGACCCTCCTGCTTACCGAACAGCTGGTGCTTGTAAGTGCGATAGTTCGGCAAAACGCCAAGGTCTGTGCGCTTCGGGATGTTGGACCGCTGGATAGGCGTGAAGTCATGGAACAGATCAATTTCCTTGCGAATGCGAACCTGAACGAGATTAACCGCCTTTTCAGCGATGTCAATACCCACCCATTGACGGTTAAGCCGTTCGGCAGCAACGCAAGCCGTCGCGCAACCGCAAAACGGATCAAGCATCATGTCGCCTTCTTTGCTACTGGCGCGAATGATGCGGTCTAAGAAGGGTAAGGGGCTTCTGAGTCGGATAGCCGGTGCGCTCTTTGCCAAGGGCAATTGGAATATCAATCCAGAGGTCAGAAACGTCACGGCCTTTATATTCATCGAGATACTCTTTTCTTTGCGGGGTGCCCTTACTGTTGTAGTGAATCCTTCCATCTGCTTCTAACCGATCCATGTTCGCTTTGGAGTAATGCCACCCATATTCAGGATTCAGTCCATTCCATTCATAGATCGGACTTTTGTGCATACCAGAACTAGCAACGAGACGGTGAGTTCTATACCGACCCCTTGAATCCGTGTACTTGAACTGATGTTTGACCTCGCTTAAAGCATCATACTTAGGGACTTCGATATATGTATTCTTTGACATCGCGTAGAGCAGGATGGAATCGCTTACCGATCCCAATGTCTTTTTCCTGCCTCTCGTACCTTTCA
The DNA here is from genome assembly GCA_965240425.1 of bacterium. Taxonomy (GTDB): domain Bacteria; phylum SM23-31; class SM23-31; order SM23-31; family SM23-31; genus CBDFMG01. Next base: position 2,355,878 of record OZ251221.1, on the reverse strand, counting down.
TTGCATGGACACGTCTCCACGTTATCTCGTTCCGAAAATTGGCTTTTCTGAATACCGCATCCATTGTCACTTTCAAGTAGTAACTAGCCGTCGGATCACAGTGCAGATATATTGAACCCGTATCTTTTAAAATCCGTTTCATTTCCAGTAACCGTACTGCCATCATGATCAAATACGATTTCATACCCTTACCATGCGACATGCCGGCAGCATCAATGATCGAGTACAAAGCCGGGTGTTTATCCGCTATTTCGCCATGCCAAGCGACGTCTACATCGTCTAGGGTCCAGGTGTCTTTGAAGGCAGCACCGGCCGCCTGGGAGCCTATGGGTGCTGAGTAGTTTTTGTTAGAATTGAAAGGCGGGTCCAGGTAGATTAAATCAACAGATTCACTGTTCATCCCCCGCATGATATCGAGGTTGTCCCCGGTCCACATGGTTCTGTTCTTCCAATTGACTTTTTCACTACTCATAAACATTAAAGACAAGTCCATTACCCCCATTTACCAAATTTGAATCTTCAAAGTTAGCCAAGTATTTTGTCGTTTTTCTTCTTTTTGCCTTTAGGTGGAGGTGTTTCGAGAAGTTTTCTTAGAACCTCTTCAGGGGATAATGGATGGAGGGAAATAGGCGTGTCTTTTGTTTCTTTTTTACTTCGCTTTTTCATCTTCAAAAATATCACCTTGATACGGAACATCTTCATTGATGCCCTTCGCCGGGTCTTGCGTGACGGTAAATTCGGTTCGGCAAATCTCCTGACCGCGGAACAGTTCGCAGACGGCCTCAATCGCCTGGAGTTGGAAGTCGAGGTTGGGTTCGAAGTGGATTGTCATTTGCTTGTAGAAAGAGATTTTTGTACTTCGGTTTGGACTTTTTCCTTAAGATCTTCAAGTTCGATCCGCCCTCCTCTGACCGCCGACACAAGGAGATTCCTTACACGCGCCCTCGTTAGCCGTAGGTATCGATCCTCGCTGATTGCAGAAACAATGCGGCGTGCAACTTTCCCAAGGCGTACGTAGTCGAGTCGGCACACATCAACGTGTCGTTCGATCAACTCTGCAACGGGTGTCCGCCCATCGGTGTCTTTCAATGTGAGGCCGTCAGCATCCAACTCATCATCGTTAAGCCAAACGATTTCCACCTTGGCGACATCTTCGCGCCCAGCGGCTATTGCTAGCACGGCATCTTCGAAATCCTCCTTTGTGCCCGAAGCACATCGCCAGAAGGACAGCACGTTATCCTGTGTCTTCAGGTCACCGGTCACGGCATCGACGGAAATCTCTCCTGCTGGAAAATCTTGCTTGGCCTCCCACTTGGCGCGCGTGATCTTGTAAGCAAGGAACATCGCCTACTCTCCAAGGTCTTCAATGACGTCCCGAATGCAGTCTCGGAGCCACGGTACCGGCTCGGAGTGCGCCTCCAGGACGTTCCGTATGTCCCGGCCACTCCAAAATTCCGCTGCCTGTACTGCGGCGTCTCTGATCTCCACATCATCCATAGCCAACGCATGGCGTAGGAGGTCTGCGCGCCATGACCTTGTTCCAGGATTCATGTGACGCCCGAGGCAACGCAGAACCGATGCCGCGAAATTCGGGTGCCCGTCGTCCAAGCAAATCGCCCGGAACCGATCAAGGACACGTCGATCTTCCGTGGATCGCAATGCGTTGCCAATGATCGTCTCGGCTGGATGTTCCATGCCGTCCTTAAGCGGTTCGGCCTCGAAGGTCGCCCGCAGCAACTGCAATAGTCGCACCTGTTCTTGAGTCGCAACAGACGAGTCCAGCGCTTCCGCTTGCCTTAAGAAAGATACATCCACTAATACAGGAAAAAGTTGTGTGCCTCGCAACACGTCAGGCCAATCTTCTATCGCCCCTTTGAAATATAGATCGTACACAAGCTCCATGAACGCTATTTGCAACAACGCGGCGTCCGAGGAAGTCGCGAGTGACTCCTTCCCGTCGCTAAGTCGGTGCGGGAAGTCATAAAATATACCCGATTGGTTTATCGTGGGCTTGGCGTCCGGAACAAAGACGGTGGCTGTGGATTTGGCGGGTGCGTGAGTTTCAATTCGCATCGAAAAGCTCCCGGGCTTTATCCGTGATTACCGTTTCGAATGCCGCTCTTTCGCGGACTCGTAAGTCCGCAACCATCCCCAATGTTGCATCCAGCGTAACTGGTTCGGTGTTCTCCCAGATGACGTCAAGATCAAGAAGAAACCCGACATGCTCCGGGGTCGCACTGACCGAACTCTGAGACAATATAAGACGCACACTGTCTTTGTAGGCGTAATCAATGCGGCCTACAAAGCTATTCAGGCGGTCTGGCAATTCACTCATGTCCGGCAAGGCGCACCTGAGATATTCCTCGACCCTTACCGTCTTCCCAGGGATGACGACTTTGTTGATGTACCGAATACCGATCCGGCACACACCAATTGGCTCCGCCACATCCCAATATGCTTTGAGCGCCTTTGAAATCCGAGGCTCGAACTCGTCCCATCCACTTCGATTAGGTTGAAGGGGATCTTGATAGGGGCGCAGCATGTGGACACTGAGTACATCACTCCCAACCCCGATCACCCTTTTCCCACTCTTCGTAACAAGCATAACTTTTGCCAGCCCCTCTCCGTAGCTCAGATTGGGAGACTTGCCTTCCTGGGTTTTCACCGCAAACTCAACGACCTTTTGCTCTCGCGGTTTGCCGGTATACTCGTCGTCAAATTTGGTCTGAAGCTTACCGGGAATGGTGAGGTCCCAGTCTCGCCCCGGCTTGAAGCGAAATTCACAAAGCGCCTCTTCTATAGGTGGGTTCTTATACCGGTGACGCTGTTGCATGGGTTCGTCCCTCAGAATTGATTGTGCTACAAGCTTCGTACGTTTTCGATGCCGTGTTGATCCAGGATGGCTGCGAGATTGGTCTTGGCGACATCATTGGCGAAAGCGCTGTCTCGGAAGACGACGGTGGTGTCGCCGACGGGTTCCAGCTCTGCGCGCCATTTGGCGATTCCGAGGGCCAGCGCAATTTCTCAAGATGCTGGATGCAGGATTTCTCGTCTGGGAACTTGTCTAAAACGTCAATCAAACTGTTGTACTTCATATACTTACCACCTTATCTAAGATAAGTATACACCCTCATTATGACATTTTTAGGTGTGATAAGTATATAATTCCCTATGAATGGAATCTTTTGGCATTAAACGATTGTATGTCCACAGTAAATGTCTTGCTTTTTCCGCAGTAATACGACCAACGTTTCTTATAGATATAAAATCATTTTCAAAAAAATCAACAATCTTATCTTCATTTTCTTTTGAAATTCGAGGTTTTCCTTTTAGCCGAATAACCTCAGTCAATGTAAGGGCAGATGTAACTATTAACAATTCTCCATTCCGGGCTTTCGTAAGCACACCTTTGCATTGATCTATTTTACTCGATTCTTCATTGAACCATCCTAGGAAACAATCACTATCCCAGTATCGGATTAATTTATCCATCTTTCTTCAATATCTCCAAGACATCATTTGCTGTAGGTAAATCTTCCTTATCTTTAAACACTCTAAACTGTTCAACTTTCAACGAATACGGCTCACCATGAGATTTGTACATTATTAATCCGTATACTGATACTCGTTTTCTGAATGCGGAGAGCACATCATCAACGTTTTCTTCTTTAAAATAACACAAGATTGATTTACCCGTAAAATCATCAACAACAAAAAACCTCAAACTTTTGCGTTCAGAAATTACTCTCAATTTCCCTTCAACAGAACCGTAGTCGTGATATTTAACTCCCATAATTTTATCAATATTCGCAGCAGTATGCTTGCTAATTAATCGTCGATTTTGATTAAATAATATATTGACATCAGTTAATCCAGAATCTTTCGGATCAGCAATTGTGGCAAGTTCATAAATTTTCCTGAGGGCACTATCGGAAAAGTGTTCAGGTCTTTGAGAAGATTCTTCAATAGAAACAATACCGCTTTCAATCGCATTAACCGCTATGGTTACTATATCTAATGAGCCATTATTCGAAATTGGTGTAGCAATAATATTCGCACTCCCCGGTTTAACATCCACTACCCATTGAATTTTGTCTTCCTTGCCAATCGCACTAATAGAAACATCATCAATCATACCGAAAAATGCTTTTACGCTTCGGTAAAAGCGTTGGCTTGAATTGCCATACCTTTTAATTCAAGAGTAATTTTGTTGTTTTGTGATTTCATGTTATCTGCGATTCTGTTGGATTTCATTAGTTGATTGGACAGGATGAGTCCCGGCACATCAACCTTTTGCCTTCGAAACCTTTAATGGCATTTATTGTTCGGTGGGAATCAGGTATTTCTCTCAAATTATAACGAAAATCAAACTCATGCAAGTAGTTTTTCAGATGTTCTTTACTTACATGCTGATAAACACCATTAATGCCTCGTTTAAGTATACTGAAGAACCCTTCAGCATTATTGACATGTACGTTGCCTCTCGAATACTCTTTCTTTCCATGTTCAACAATATGATGCTCTTTGAACTCTTTTCCCAATCCCCAATAAGACCTGAATTCATCGGTCATTATTATGGAGTCTTTGCTAACATTCTCACGGATAATAGATTTCAGGTTCTTTGCAGTAACTTTGTTTACAACAGTAGACCGAACACGACCATCTCTTTCTATCAGTGAAAATAGCGGAGTTTTCTTTACAGAACCACGACCACGCTTACCCTTACCACCTACATAGGTTTCGTCTGCTTCTACTATGCCATTTAACTTTTCTACCAATTCGATTTCATCATTCATGGCAAATCTTATTCTATGAGCAAGAAACCACGCAGTTTTATAGGTGATGCCGAGCATGCGGTGTAATTGGTGAGCGGAAATTCCCTTTTTGGAAGAGCACATTATTGAAATTGCCATCAACCATTTATTCAAGGGAACAAGAGACCCTTCAAATATTGTGCCAACGGTAACGGTAAACAACTTCTTACAATCCTTGCTCTTACATTTATATACACCCTTTTTAAGCGGTCTGTTCCCATTCTTGACAGGATTTAATTTAGGGAATTATATACATAAATAAAAAATATAGCTTGCTTTTCTCATTTATTATAGTATATTATACAGTATAAACAAAGGAGAAAAGTAATGGGCAAGACAACGATTAGTGAGTTTAAATTTTTAGAACAATTCAGTACAGAAACGAAGGCAGTCGCCTTTTTTGAGAAATGCCGTTGGAAAAACGGGCGATATTGTCCCTCATGCGGAAGTCTTAAGACATACCCGCATACAACTCGAAAGTTTTATTATCACTGCAAAGAGTCAACGTGCCGTAAGCAATTCAGTTGTAAAACTAATACTATGATGCAGTCCAGTAGGCTTCCTGTAAAGATGTGGCTTTATGCAATGTACAAAGTTAGTGTAGGTCGTAAGGGCATATCCAGTCTTCAGTTGTCTAAAGAGCTTGGAATAACACAGAAATCAGCATGGTTTATGCTTCAGAGGATTAAAGAGGCTTGTGGGAATGATAGCAAGATGTTGTCGGGTATTGTAGAAGTAGATGAGACGTACATTGGCGGTTTAGAAAAGAACAAACATGAGAATAAAAAGCGCCATTCGGGTCGTGGGGGAACCGGTAAGGCTTGCGTTCTTGGAATGCGTGAGCGGGGTGGAAAGACTAAAGCAATACCGATCGAAGGACGGGACGGGGCAACGCTTCAAAGGAAAATAAGAGAAAACGTTGTTTCCGGCCACACTGTTTATACTGATGAGTTTACGGGGTATGCCGGACTCAAAAAAGAGTTTAAACATGATACGGTAAACCATTCAGCACAATCGTTCGTGAACGGGATGGCACATACAAACGGCGTGGAAAGCGCATGGGCAGTGCTTAAACGGAGCATTACGGGAACGTACCATCATGTAAGTGCACAACATCTCCAGCGATATTTAAATGAAGCAACGTTCCGGTTGAATGAAGGGAATGTGCGTAATATGCTAATGGATAGAATTACAAACCTGTGCAGTAAGATGGCAGGGAAAACCCTTTCTTACTCTGTTTTGACAGGAAGCTGATTAATAATAACATGAAACCCAACTGGAAAAACCGTACCATGTGGACGGGTGACAACCTCGACATTATTCGTGGTATGAACAGTGAATCTGTTGATTTAATCTATCTTGATCCGCCTTTCAATTCTAACAAAAACTACTCAGCACCCATAGGGTCACAGGCGGCCGGTGTTGCCTTTAAAGATACGTGGGCGCTTGATGACCTTGATATTGTCTGGCATGGTGAGATCGCTGACAAACACCCGGCTTTGTATTCAATTATCGATTCGGCGGGCATGGTTCATGGTAAGGGTATGAAGTCGTACCTTATCATGATTGCCGTGCGGTTGTTGGAGATGAAGAGAATTTTGAAGCCGGTCGGTTCGATATATTTGCATTGTGATCCGATCGCGAGTCATTATTTGAAAGTGACAATAGATGCGGTATTTGGAAATGATAATTTCAGGAATGAGATAATTTGGTCTTATCAGGGTACAGGAGAATCCAAAAGGAATTTCAAGAGAAAGCATGACGTAATTTTGTTCTATGCGAAATCATCAAATAGTTTTTTCAGTGATAGCGGTAGTAGCGAACCTATTAAGGATTTTTCAAAGTCGAAGTTCACGAAATCTGACGAAAAAGGCAAATACAAAGAAATTAGACATCCCGATGGCAGTATTCACAGACAATATATAAGGGAAAGACAACGCATGCGAGATGTTTGGGATATATCAATCATCAATGCTATGGCAAAAGAACGCACGGGCTATCCAACACAGAAACCGATTGGGTTACTTGATCGTATTATCAAAGCCAGTAGTAACGAGGAGGATGTAGTATTTGACCCTTTTTGTGGGTGTGCAACAACGTGTGTAGCATCAGAGGCATTGAATCGCCAGTGGGTAGGCATAGACCTAAGTCCGATTGCTATTAAATTGGTAAATGATCGTCTTCGAGATATTCATGGCATATTTGGGCAAATAATACAAAGAACGGATATTCCCAAACGAACAGACCTTGGCGTTTTGCCGAACTATCGCACACACAAACATCAGTTATATGGGAAGCAGGAGGGTATATGTGCAGGATGTCTGATGCTGTTCCAATTAAGGAACATGACGGTTGATCACGTTGTTTCGCAGAGTAAGGGCGGGGGAGATCACTTTGAAAACCTGCAACTATTGTGCGGTGCGTGTAATAGCATTAAGGGCGATAGAGGGCAATCATTTCTGATCGCCAAACTCAAAACAAATGGGATGCGTTAAGAAACCTATTTTTATTTATGTATATAATTCCCCTATATCCTTATTCGCGGTGTCCAGATATTCCTGAAATCTGTACCCATATGCCTGTCCGCGGGATATGCCGACACTCCGCTCTCCATCAGGCGGATATTTGGATAAATTGGCAATGTTCTGTGCTTCTTCGGCTGAATTTACATGAGGAACGATGATTCCGTCAGCACCGATATCGAGTACTTTTTTTATCCATGCTTCATCATGCGATGGGATTCTAACAGCACAGTGACATTTATCCTGAGAAGCCTGCAGCATTCTGAGAACATCTGACTCATTTATCGGTGTATGCTCCAGATCGAGAAATAGCCAATCAAAGCCTGATAGTGCCAAAATTTCTGTCACTTCAGCAGAAGGTAACGATACCAGCGTTCCGATAAGTGCATCACCTTTTTTAAGCCGAGAAGTAAACGATTCGTTCATATCCGTTCATTCATCCTTATTATTTGCATAGAGTATCATCGATCTCTTATAAACAACCTTCAATTACACAATAGTTGTACTAACTTCATAAAAATTCTTTGTTAACTTGATTAATAACTATTCTACAACTTCAAAAGTACCGTGCAGTCCTTCATTTGAATTCCAGCCGACCCATACATCGAATATCCCGGGTTCGACAACGGAATTCATGTCCCGGTCGTACATACCGAGCTCTTCAGGTCCAAGTGTCAGGGACACTGATTTCTGTTGTCCAGGTTGGAGATAGACTTTATCGAATCCTTTAAGCTCTTTTACCGGACGGGCAAGACTTGCAACCCCGTCACGGATATAGAGTTGAACAATCTCTTCTCCTGCCACTTTTCCGGTATTTTCGATGTCCGCCTTCACTGTTACCGTTCCGAACGGACCTATGGAATCTTTGTCGATCGACAGTCCGCTATATTGAAATGTTGTGTAACTCAGTCCATAGCCGAACGGAAACAGAGGAGTAGCTGCAATATCAAAATATCCTGCGACGTTTCCGGCATTCGGTAAGGATGACCGTAAATCTCCCTCTCTCGGCGGCCTTCCCGTCATGTCATAATTGTAATAGATAGGAACCTGCCCGACGTTCCGCGGGAATGTCACCGACAATTTTCCGGAAGGATTGTAGTCGCCGAACACAACATCGGCGATGCCGTTTCCCGCCTGAATTCCCAGATGCCATGTCTCAAGGATCGCTTGGATGTTCTCAGCCATCCAGGGAATAGTGAGCGGTCTGCCGTTCATGAGCAGAACAACAACTGGTGTACCCGTCTCATAGACGGCCTGAAGAAGCTTTTTTTGCACTCCGGGAATATCAAGAGATGTCCTTGAAGCAGCTTCTCCGCTCATTCCAGCGGCTTCACCGACAACGACAAGAGAAACATCGGCATCTCCGGCAATTTCAACAGCTTCAGCAATGCCGCTTTCATCATCTCCAAGAATTTCGCTTCCTTTAGCATATCTAATCCGGGTATTCGGCGCCTTTTTTTGTATTCCCTCCAACACTGTCACAACATTTTCTGGTCTGCCAAGAGCCCATGTACCCAAGGGTTCTCTCTTGTTATCAGCCAGCGGCCCGATAAGGGCGATCGATCCGATATTTTTCCTAAGCGGCAGGAGATTGTCTTCATTTTTCAGCAGCACGATCGATTTACGCGCCGCATCACGGGCTGCAGCAATGTGCTCCGGCTGTAAAAGGACTTTTTCCCCAAGATCCGGATCCGTATAGGGATCTTCAAATAACCCGATCATAAATTTGACAGTGAGAATTCTCCTGCACGCCTGGTCAACTGCCGATTCTGGAATGACACCGTTCCGTACAAGCTCCGGCAGAAACTTGCCAAACAGATCACTGGTCATCTCGGCATCCACACCGGACATAAGTGAGATCTTCGCCGCATCCGCGCTGTCGGCTGCGATACCGTGGACAAGGAGTTCCGGTATTGTTTCCCAGTCGGTTACGATAAAGCCATTGAAACCCCATTCTTTGCGAAGGATATCACTCAATAAATATGAGTTTGCCGCCGGGGGAAGTCCGTTAAGACTGTTAAAACCGCTCATCAGGGTTAACGCACCCGCTTCTACGCCCGCCTTGAACGGGGGCATATATATCTCACGAAGCATCCGCTCGGACATATCGAGTGAGTTGTATTCTTTTCCGGCGATTGCGGCTCCGCCGCCGACATAATGCTTCAGGCATACAGCAACAGAATGCGGTGAGGTCAAATCTGTTCCCTGAAATCCCTTGACTTTCGCCACAGCCAAAACCGCACCCAGATAAGGGTCCTCCCCGGTTCCTTCGGCAATTCGACCCCACCGCGCATCACGCGCAACATCGACCATCGGCGAGTATGTCCACCGTATCCCTTCGGAGCGTGATTCTTTTGCGGCAATTTCCGCGTTGCGGCGGACAAGCTCCGGGTCCCATGTGCAGGCTTCACCTAACGGTATGGGAAACGTCGTGCGGAATCCGTGTATAATATCTTCACTAAAAAGGATCGGTATGCCGAGACGGGACTCTTCAACAGCAATTCTTTGAATTGTATTTGCCTCATTCACACCGAACAACCGCAAAAACAATCCGACCTCTCCCCTCCTGACCTTTTCGGCGACATCGTCGGTGAAATCGGAAAAACCGATCGACATCTGCTCAAGCTGACCAACTTTTTCCTCAAGGGTCATGCGTGCCAATAGGTTTTCCACTTTTTCCGCAATACTATTCTCTTGGGCAAAAACAGTATTGATAGCACATAGACAGTAAACCATGGAAATACAAATTATAATTTCATCACGGTGTTTCATACATACCCTCATTTTTTTCTATCGTACTGGTTATTCACGCAATAATACAAATTAAGAATGGTATATCGGTGTCTGTCAATTCAAGAATAACACAAATCTACATCAGAACTCTCTATTTAACAATTCATATAGTGCACATGAGCGACTGTTGCTATTTTAGATTGAGTTCTCTTGTACTGACCCCCAAAAAGCAAGACATTTTTAGGCTGCTTTTTGTTTAGTGTTTTTCAGTTCGAACTCAACGGGACTGAGGTAATCTAATGCTGAATGGGGATACAGATGGTTGTAATCATGAATCCATTGTTCGATTGTCTGTTGTGCTTCATCGAGTGAACCCCATTCGTTGATCCAGATGCAGTCCTCTTTGATAGTTCGAATAACTCGTTCGGTATTTGCGTTACCCTTTGGATTATTATACGATGTAAATGCTTGATCTATATTCAATACGCCGCATGCGTTAATAAACGCAACGCTTGTTGGTTGTGAGCCATTATCGTTCATGAGATGTAAATCATGTTCCCGGACACCATCGGGACATTGTTCTTTGACAGCCATATCCAGGGTAGTGAGCCAGTCAGCCGATTTACTCCGCAGGCCGATATGAAAGCCGACGATCTTGCGTGTGTACCAGTCGAGCACAACGATCATATAGACCCAACCCAGCTTGTTGACGAGGAACTTTGTCATATCAATGCCCCACCACTGGTTCATGCGGGTTGGCTTTGGTTTTGATCGCTGCGGTGTTCGTTTTGCTTTGTACAGTTTCTGCTTGACCGTCAGGTTATGCTCCCGCATGATACGGTAGACCCGTTTCCGGTTCACATGGATATCACAACGCCGTCTCAGCCATGCGGTGATCCGCCGGTAGCCCCAGAACGGATGGTCACATCGTATCTTTTTGATTCGTTCGAGCAACTCACGGTCTCTGTCGGCTTTGACCGAAGTCGAGGCAGGAGCCGTGCAATAATATGAACTCCGGCTGACACTCAGTGCCTCACAAGCTGAAGTTACTGTATACCCGGACTGTGTAAGCGCATGTACACGATCCGCTACTCGTTCTCCATCTGTTGAATTTTTTTTAGTATCTCAATGGTAACCGTCTGCTTGCCGATGATGTGCTCAAGTTCTTTGATCTTCACCTTCTCTAGCGTGCCGTTTTGTGCTCGCTTGCCGTTGAGATTCTGCTTCGCGCCGGCAAAAAACTGATCGCGCCACTTGTAATATTGAACTTGGCTGATACCGTGATCGCTACAGAGCTGAGTAACGGTCGTTTCGCCCTTGATGCCCTGAAGAACGATTGCGAACTTTTGCTCAGCGGTCCATCTGCGTCGGCTCATGGGTTTCCTCCATATGTAATGTAAGGTAAACAGGCAACGCAATGACCGCAACAGCTTTATTCGATTTAAGTCCCTAATCCACTGTGGATTAGGGCTATCAATAACTGCCAAACACTAACTTAAATAACTGTCTACTCGGTATGGGGTGCAATATAGTCTTATTAGATTGAATAATTTTACAACTGTTGCATTATCAATTCTTTTAATACCTCCTTCGCTTTCCGTGAGTATTTTGTCAATGCTTGTATTTGATTTTCTTAGATCACTTGAGGTAGTGTCAATTAACTTCAAAAATGAACTCTTTTCAAATTGATTTGCAATATCAAGAATTTTCATTAACCTCATAAAATATCCTCCTATCTTAAAAGAGTAAGTATCAATGTATTATTAGTCTCACAAATTGAAAATATTACCTATTTCAACAGGGTCATTTTTTTCGTCAACACGGTGTTTTCCCCATTTGAAGTTACAGCTTCTAAGCGAATAATATATGTACCGCTTGCAACCCGACTCCCATTGTCATTGACACCAGACCATCGTACATTAAACGTTCCTGAGGGCTGCATACGTTGATCATACGTTTTTACACGTTGACCAACAATATTATATATTCGTATTTCTACCCTGCTGGGTTCCGCAATCGTGTATGATATTGTTGTCGTAGGATTGAATGGATTTGGATAATTCTGATGCAGCGTGAAATTACCAGGAATCGTTTCATCTTCTATACTTGTTATTAGTCCACCCTGGCTTGTGTATCCACTGTACACGCCATTACCATGCGTGGCAACAACAAGCAACCCATCGGCAGGTCGATTATCAATCATACTTACAACAACGTTTCCGATGGTAGAAATCCCTTCCTGTACCCACAGTGTGTTCGCACCATTTAATTGACGTGTCGAGTATAAGCCAGTACTGGTACCAACAAAATAATCTGTTACTCCTCTGGTTGGGTGTATCACTGCCCATCGTGTTGATGGACCATTTCCTGTACCGTCTGAATGCTCCTCAAGATTTCCACTTACATCTGTCCAGGACATACCCCCATCCTGTGTATAAAACAGGCTTTTCACGCCATAGTTTGAGAACACGGCCATCACCCTGTCACCATCATTTGGATCTACTGCCAAGCAGCTAACATATGCACCAGGTGTGAATGATCCGGAAGTTACTTCTGAAGGCAATGGATTGCCAAGATTAGCGCCATCTAAACGATATATTTTGCCCCTATGTGTTCCATAATACACTCGGTCACTAGGTAGAGTAGTAACTCCAAGTGCTGTAATCACAGATCCGGAAATCGCTGCATTGGTAAGAACCTCCCAATTGACATCGGTTTTTTCAAAAGGAGGAGGAGGAAATTCGAGGAGCCTTTCCTTGGTTATAAGGGGTATACCGGTAAGATCGCTGTTTCTCCAGATTCGGTCTCCTTCTGCAACATACATTATGTTTAAATTATTTGGATCCAAAACAAACGGATTAATAAAAAGATAATGTTGCCCTCCAATCGGATCAACTCGAGCAAATGCAATAGTCGTATGATCTTCATTATATACTTGTCTGGTGATATTTCCGTATTGAAGCGAAGTATACAGTGAATTTCTTGTGCCGTCTACTGCAGCAAAGCTCCCATCACCACCATCAATTTCTTTTTCCCATTTGTCCCCCAACTTATTTATTCTTGCTGTGCCATTGTCCTGCATACCTCCAATAATAATTGGATCTCCGGGACTGTTTTGGTCAACAGCAACAGTATAGAACTGGGTTGTTATATATCCATTGTTTAAGAACGTCCACGATACGTCTGACGCAAGATTGTTTCCAGTTTTGCTAATTCCTCCGTCATGCCCGGATACCATACTCTGAGAATTTGATGGGTAAAATGCAAGTGCGTGTTGATCCGGGAAATGGTTATCATACAGTGAGAAGTCATTCGCCGTAGAATAACCACCGATCCAGGCTGTGTTAGTATTCGATGCAAATCCATCGGTTGACCTGTACAGATTTGTTCCTCCGATAAAAACAACATTCTCATCATCGGGTTTTACTTTTATGAGCAAATCATAACCCCTTTGTGAGTCAAAATCCCCTGCTTGACCTCCGAATTGAGGTACATTGTCAGACCTGTTCTCCCATATACCGCAACTACCACTGCCATTGCCTGATACGTATGTGTATTTCCAAATACTATGCCATGTATCGTCATATTCATTATAATATCCGAATCCAGGTGTCTCAGCAAGGAAATAGACAACGTTTTCATTTGAGGGAGCAATGCCAATAACATTTCTATTATATACATCGGGCCAATTTGAAGGCGTTATATTGGTCCAATCAATCCCATTTGCAGATCGCCAAATTCCTTTCTTTTCCCCATCATCACTTAACGCAGCTATTATGACGCTGCCTCCTGGAGCTAAATAGGTTATTGGTTCATCAAATGTTATAATGTTGTCTGTTTCATCCAATTCTTCAACGAAATCAAACGGATCTATTACAGCAACGATATAATATGTCCCTTCAGGTAATTCATTAATGTCACTTAGCGTGACCGATAACGTTTCATTTCTAAAAAAACCAGTGTCTAAACTGTCTTGAATTGCTGTTCCAAGAAGATAAATATCAAGAGTTGTATCGCCAAAAAGATACCAGTCCATTACAACATTATGAGCAGAAGAAGAACCGTCATTTTGAATACTGCTTGTAATAGTAAGCATATCGGAAGTTCCGTCGTAGCTGTATGTGTTAACAGATCCTTCTCCGGTATAAAATGTCAAATTTGGTGCAGGAGCTAAACTAGTTAAAGCATCTTGGTATGCTTGACTGTTTTTAATACTATCAACAGATATTTTCACAGATTTGTTTTGACTAATTTCAATAGGGATACTGCTATTTCTTGATTCAGTATGATGAGAAGATGTGTTTTTATTTAAAGTGTTGGATAGTAATGGTACAAGAGCAATATCGGAAGAAAATGATGGGCGAGATGAGGAAAACGGATTCCCCAATACTCCTTGCCATGTCGTTCCACCGTCGTTACTACGATATATTCCATGCCACGTTGCAGCATACACCACATCTTCTTCCTTATTAGTAGGATCTGTTACGACATTCAACACACGATCGAACGCATCATAGATATGTGGAGTATTTGAAGATGTTGAAGGTAAATTAAACCATGTTCTGCCACCGTCTGTAGATTTGAAAATACCATCTCCCAGAAACCCGAGCCTGGTAGTACTTCCTATAGATTCTCCAGTTCCATAATACCAAATATTTGTTTTTCCCGGTCGGGTATCTTGAGCTAAGCAGGTAACGCTGTGTAACTGAGATGGGGTTGTTGTTTTAGTCCAGGACTCACCACCGTCAGTAGACCGCCACATCCCACCCGAAACGCCACCAGCTAAAATCACATTCTCATTTGTAACGTCAATAGCGAGAGCACGTGTACGCCCACCAATATTATAGGGCCCCCTTGGTTGCCAATCGAATACATTGCTATTGTTTAAATTACCAGATTTTCTTAGAACTGCTGCATAATTCTCTTTACTTGGTATTTTTGAGGCGAAGGCTGTTTCTTTTGATCTAATGTTTTGAGGGATTATATTACTTTGTGGATTACGAAGCCGCATCCACTCATAACGTGCTCTTGCATCAGGATTGGTTTTTTCGCCAATTGAGTCAGGAACCTTTTGCAGTTCGGTCAACTGTTGATCAATTTTTATATGGGTATTTTCGCTGTCGGATAATGGCAAAATCATCAACGATATAACGATATAAAAGGATATTAAAATAACTTTTAACATTTTACCTCGCCTCTATTTTTGATAAATATTGAGAGGTTGTGTATCTAATTAGCCAATTGACTAAAATTAGCGAAAGGCATCTGACTTCCAGCTTGGATAAAAAAATAAAAGATATATTTTGCTTTTACAACTACTTTCTACTAAAGTGGAAAGTAAGTCGAAGTTAAACTCTTGAAATCTCGAAACTGCGACCTAATGATTATGCGCTGCTGATTAAGTTACAATTACCTTGATAGACCTGGTAAAAATTAGCGTGGTTATCACATTGATGTGTTAATACACTCGAATAATTACAACAAATGAGATAATTTATGACACATCCTGACTCATGTCGGTAAATTTCAATGTCAAAATTTGTAATGTACATATATTTTGTTTATATTATTCTGATATAGCAAATTTGTTTGGAGCAGGAAGTCATGCTGTACATCAAAAAATAAAAGGAGAAAGGTGTGGATTTAAAACGCAGAGACTTTCTGAAAATAATCCCCCTTAGTGTATTATTGCAGGGTCTACCAGCAGATGTTAATTTAGACACAGTTCATAATAATTCTACAGCTATCCCCTTGCAACCTAAAGTGCGAAATCCTCAGAATTCGAACCAAATTGATCAGATTTACAAAAACGCAATCGTGATAGATGCTTTGGTTATCACAAGTGATTGGAATGAAAAATCATACGAGGCTGTAGAGCAGTCAGGTTATACTGGAATTCAGACTTCATTGCCTTCGGAAAATCTGGAAGCAGCTCTAAAAGCGTTGACTGACTGGGATCAGCGTATACAAGATAATACTGACAAGCTCATAATGGCTGCCTCTGCCGTGGATTTCGAACGAGCGAAGCAGGAGGGTAAGATGGCCGTGATGTTTGGTTTTCAAAATGCAACGATGATCGAAAATTCCGTCGACAATTTTGATATTTTGTACCAGGCTGGTACTCGATGTATTCAGTTGACGTACAACTCACGAAACCTTCTTGGAGATGGCTGCACTGAGCGGACGAACGCCGGGCTGTCTGAATTTGGTGTTGCTGCAGTCGAACGGATGAACCAATTGGGTATCATAGTAGATCTCTCCCACTGTGGCCGTCAAACAACCTTTGATGGAATTCAATTCAGTAATCCAGGAGCATGCTTTACCCATACAATGTGTGAGACCCTGTATCCTCAACATCCTAGGGCGAAGACCGACGAGCAGATTAGAGCCATGGCCGATAAAGGTGGGGTGATGGGAATTATTGGGCTTGGCTACATGATAGGACCGGATCCCGGTGGGGAGACAACTATTGAAACATACGTTGATCATATCGACCATGCGGTGAAAAGAGGTGGAATAGACCACGTAGGATTGGCAGCAGATTTTGCAATTCAAGGGATTTCATCCTATGCGACGCGTGAAAATTGGTACGAGCCTCGTCTGATACAATTTAAGCCATCCTATGAAGTCCGTTGGCCGCCCTGGATCCCTGAATTGGATACGCCTGACCGTTACAAAATTGTTGCCCGTATATTGGACAAACGTGGCTATCGATTCGAAGATATCGAGAAGATTTTAGGATTAAACTGGCTCCGGTACTTCCGCGAGGTGTTAAAAAACTGAATACCATGTAATAATTGATTTCACTGTTGTCTATGTAGTTAATGTATGATATTACTAAAATTAGTTATAAGGAGATAACCCTATGACATCCAATTCTTTTTACACACGAATAAAACCAAACTGTAACCGAACTAAATCAATAATCAGTTGTATGGTCTTGATACATTTTTTCTTCATAGGTTGCCAAAAACCATCAACGCAGCAAGATGATGCCACAACCAATACGTTCAATGCTGAAGCAAAACTTGCGGAATTAGATATTACCTTGCCGCAGTCCCCGGAACCGGTTGCCAACTATGTCAATGCTGTCATGACAGGCAACCTCTTATTTTTGGCAGGTAAAGGACCTACACGCTCAGACGGCAGCGAAATCACAGGTAAACTGGGTAGAAATCTCAATATAGAGGAAGGTTACGAGGCGGCTCGGTTGACGGCAATCAACCAGCTTGCAGTTTTGAAAGCAACATTGGGGGATTTGAATAAAGTGAAACGAATTGTAAAGGTTCGAGGCATGGTCAATTCAGATACATCGTTTGTAGAACATTCGAAGGTGATCAATGGATTTTCAGATCTGATGGTGGCAGTGTTTGGAGATCGGGGACGGCATGCACGCGCTTCGGTGGGCATGGCATCTTTGCCGCGGGGTCAGGCAGTAGAAATTGAGATGATTGTAGAGGTCGTCAAGGAGGGATTTCGTGAACAATGAGAACAAATTCATAGTTTCTTACTAAAAATTTGAATAATTAAGTCTAATAAGGAAAGACTTAAAGAAGAAGTCAAACGGATAAAAAAGATATCTCCTTCAATGGCATAATTACTATATGCGAAATTATATTTGTTCCTTAATAATTATTTTGTTAGGTTTTAAATATTTAATTTCAAATAGAATACTAACAATAAATTCAATGGTGATTTCTTTCTGCACGCAAACTGCTGTCGCTTTTGGATACGTTAGTTATAGATTATTAATACAAACCAACGCTGGAAACGGTATCCGAGATGCCAGAAATTTTTTTGAAATATATTGTTTTTGGCAGTAACTTTTGTAGCGCTTGAATGTTATGGTTACGTGCATACTCCTGTTTAGTTCTTCCTGAATTCATGGAACCTGCTGATTTTTAATGAAATATTGACAGCTTTGCGAAAGAGTTATGAAAGGTATTGTTTTTGATATCAGAGAGTTTACTCTTCATGATTGTCCCAGATTACGGACAACGGTATTCTTGAAAGGATGTCCCCTTTCATATTCGTGGTGTTATAATCCAGAAGGGATATCTAGTCAACCACAATTTATGTGCGGTATAACAGGTGAGCGTGGCATGAACAAGAAGGGAACGGCAAGCTCAGGAAAAAATGGACGAGGCAGAAGCCGCTCGCATTTGGTGAACAACACACTTTCGACAAGTCATCAGACCAGTACGTTGGGTGGAGCGGTATGACGAATGAAAAAATCACCTTAGCCCAACTCGAATCCTTCCTGTTCAAAGCCGCCGACATCCTGCGCGGCAAGATGGATGCCTCCGAGTTCAAGGAGTTCATCTTCGGCCTGCTGTTCCTGAAACGGCTTTCTGATGAGTTCGACCGTAAGCGTAAGCAGGTACGAGCGAAATATGCCCATCTCCAAGACCGGCCTGATCTATTGGCGGAACTCGTTGAGGGCAAGACTTCCTACGGCGAGACCTTCTTCGTCCCCGTTCGTGCGCGCTGGCATGAGGAATGGAGGGATGAGAAGAGCGGCGACTTGGTTCCGGCACTCAAGGACCTCAAGCACGATATCGGCAACATGCTGAACAAGGCCATTGCCGCAGTCGAGGACGGGAACGACTCACTGGCCGGAGTGCTGAAGAACAACATCGATTTCAACGCCGTCAAGGGCAGGACGAAGATACCGGATCAGAAGTGGAAGGACTTGCTCGATCATTTCAATCAGCCTGGGTTCGTTTTGGTCAACGACAATTTCGAGTTTCCCGACCTGCTCGGCGCAGCTTACGAGTACCTGATCAAATACTTCGCGGACAGCGCGGGCAAGAAAGGAGGCGAGTTCTATACCCCTGCGGAGGTCGTGCGCCTGCTGGTACAGCTTACCAAGCCCGCCGCCGGCAACGAGATCTACGACCCGACCGCCGGCTCCGGCGGCTTCCTCATCCAGGCCCACCAGTACGTCGAGGAGCAGGGCGAGGACGCCAATGATCTGATGCTCTACGGTCAGGACTCAAACGGCACCACCTGGTCGATCTGCAACATGAACATGATCCTCCACAACATCACGCAGTTCACCATCGAGAACGGCGACACCTTGGAAGATCCGCAGATCCTGCAAAACGGTCAGATCCGCAGGTTCGACCGGGTGCTGGCCAATCCCCCTTTTTCGCAGAACTACAGCCGCGCCAGCATGAAATTCACCAGCCGCTTCCGTGAGTGGTGCCCGGAGACCGGCAAGAAAGCCGACCTGATGTTTGTCCAGCATATGCTGGCGAGCCTCAAGGGCGATGGACACATGGCCACCGTCATGCCCCACGGCGTGCTCTTTCGCGGGGGCAAAGAAAGGCTGATCCGGGAACTGTTGATAAAGGACGACGTTATCGAGGCGATCATCAGTTTGCCGCAGGGGCTTTTTTATGGGACCGGTATTCCTGCCTGTGTGCTCGTTTGCAACAAGAAGAAGCCTGACAATTTGCGCGGTAAAGTTTTTTTCATTAACGCAGACCGCGAGTTTGCCGAAGGCAAGAATCAAAACAAGCTGCGGCCGGAGGACATGGAGAAAATCGACTTCGTGTTCTCCAGCAAACGCGAGATTCCAAAATACAGCCGACTTGTGGACAAGTCAGAGATTGCAGAAAAGCACGACTACAACCTGAACATTCGGCGCTATGTGGACAACACCCCGGAGCCTGAACCGGAGGACGTACAGGCGCATCTCATCGGCGGCATCCCCGAAACTGAGGTTTCGACCCAAAGTGACGACTTCGCCAAGTTTGGCCTTCAATGCGAAACGCTATTCCGGCCGGACCGACCGGGATACCTTGCATTCCGGAAGGCCGTTGCAAGCAGGTCCGATATCAAAGGGCTCATTGAAGCGGACCAATCGGTCGTACAGACGTTGGATACCCACCGCAATGCCCTCGAGCAATGGTGGAGCGCAGCCCGTGATGACTTCGCCGAGCTTGAGTGCGCCAATCAGGGTGGTCGGAAAATGCCGGATGTGCGGCATGAGCTTTTGACCGCACTCAAGGAGAAGCTCGTTCCCCTGGGTGTGCTCGACGAGTTCAAGAGCGCAGGCGTGTTCGTCAACTGGTGGCAGCAGATTCGCTACGACCTGAAAACCATCGTCTCAACAGGCTGGCATCACGCGCTCATCCCGAACGAATATCTGATCGCCGCGTTTTTCCAGACCGATAAGGACGCCATTGAGGAAATGGAAGCCCGTATCGGTGAACTGCAAAGCGAGCTGGCAGAGGCGGTGGAAACTGCGCAAGAGGCCGCCCGCCCATGAGCCCGACGAAGATGAAAAGGTAACGGCCGCCGTCATCAAGAAAGCCCTGAAAGCCCTCATTGACGATCTGAGGGACAGCGCTGGCGCATCGGCCAAACGGGATCTTGACAGGCTCAAGGCGCAGGATGCCATCATCAAGAAGATCGAGAAGAAGATCGGGAGCAGCAAATCTGCGTTGAAAGATAAGAACAGCGGATTGAAACTCAAAATCCAACTCAAACGGTTTGGCGGCGAAGGATTCAAAGCCGAGAACCGGGAACTTAACCAGCAGGTTGAAAGCCAGCTTGCCAAACTGGATACCGGTAACAAGACCGACAAGAAAAAGATCGATGCCTTAAACAAAGACAAAGCTGCACTTGAGGAGCGTATTGCCAAAATTGACACGGTACTAGAGACAATCAACGGTCAGCTTACCGATGACGAAGCCAAGTACCTCATCCTCAAGAAGCTCTACGACATCGCCCGCACCGAATTCGAACGCTACCTCAATACAGAGATGCGCCACCTGGTTTCAGGCGTCGAGAATCTGTGGAACAAATACGCGCTGAGCAGCCAGAAGATGGAACAGTCACGGATGAAAATCGAAGAGTGCCTCGATAGCTTCCTAAAGGGCTTAGGGTATTTGGAACAAATGTAATGTCTGAATGGAACACTGTTGTTATTGGTCGCTATGTTGAATTGATCAATGGATTCGCTTTTCCATCGACTGGGTTCACCGAAGAGGAAGGTATGCCCCTCATCAGAATTCGTGACCTCAACCGTTGGAATACCGAGGTTAATTTTCATGGTAAATATCCCGAAAGGTACGTTGTTAAAAAAGGTGATTTATTGATTGGCATGGATGGTGACTTCTCGACCCTTCGTTGGAAGGGTAACGACGCTCTTCTGAATCAACGCGTTTGCAAATTGGTGACCAAGGACAGCGAGAGATTGGTTCAGGATTTCCTTTTTTATCGAATCACCGAAGAGATAGCTGCGATCCATCGAATCACTGCGGCGACTACGGTAAAACACCTATCCTCCAAGGACATACTCGAAATCGAGGTCAAATTACCCTCTAGCCCCGAACAAACCAAGATCGCCGAAATACTCTCGACGGTCGATCAGGCGATTGACCAGACCGAAGCGCTGATCGCCAAATAGCAGCGCATCAAGACCGGACTGATGCAGGACCTGCTCACGCGCGGAATCGACGAAGATGGTAACCTTCGCTCCGAAGACACCCACGAGTTCAAAGACTCCTCCCTTGGGCGCATTCCAGTCGAGTGGGAGGTAAGACAGCTAAGGGAGTTTGCTGAGGTCAGTGGTGGAAAGCGTCTACCTACGGGACATCACTATGGGGAAGTAGATACCGGATTTAGGTACTTGCGGGTGTTGGACTTCTACAAGCGGGAAATTAATTTCTACGATTTGGCTCTACTTGAAGAACGGACCTTTAAGGCACTACAAAGGTATGAAATAGGAGCAAGGGAACTGTGTGTTTCCATAGCTGGTTCACTTGGTTTTTTTTCAGTAATTGCGCCCCCACAATCGATGCGAATTATTCTTACAGAAAATGCTGCCAGGATTAATCCTTCAAAAGAAGTGAATCCCGAAGTCCTATGTGAAGTACTAAACTCGGACTCAGTTCAAAACCAGAATAAGGTCGAGGCCGGTACAGGTGGTGGAGTGCCTAAGCTTGCACTTTTCCGTATCAATTCATTGCTCGTTCCATTTCCCACAGGAAGATCGGAGCAAGAACGAATCTTTGAAAATCTAAAAACACATCGCGCGGTAACGTCATCATATGTAAACACCTTGATGAAACTTCGTGCGTTAAAAACTGCCCTGATGCAAGACCTCCTCATCGGCAAGCTGTCTGTCACCCCGTTACTGACTGAAGCGGAGGTCGGTGCATGACCACCAGGAAGACTCCCAGGCACATCAAACTCGACGAGCGCAATCACGTCGAGAAGCCGCTCCTTGAGCAGCTTGACGGCCTGGGCTGGAAGATCATCGACCTGACCGATATAGAAGGAGAAGCCCGGCAAGACCTTCCGGGAAAACTTTACCGAAGTCGTCATGCTGCCGGTATTGCGAGAACAGCTCAAGGTTATCAATCCGTGGCTGGAAGACGATCAGGTCGAGGAAGTCGTCAAGCAACTCACCGCGAACTTCCCCGGCACGGGATTGATCGAGAACAACAAGCACGTGTTTCACCTGCTTCTGGAGAACACGAGCGTCAGCGAAAACCGGCAAACGGGCGAGAGAAGCCCGGCCGTGCGGTTCATTGATTTCAAGAACCGCGACAACAACCGGTTCATTGCTGTTTGCCAATTCAAGGTCCGTATCCTGGGCACCGAGCACCACATCATCCCGGACGTCGTTTTGTTCGTGAATGGCCTGCCCGTCGCCCTGATTGAGTGCAAGTCGCCCACGGTGAAGGACGCTATCCCCGAGGCCATCGACCAGATGCTGCGCTACAGCGAGCAGCGCGGAGTCAAAGGCGAAGGAAGCGCGCCGCTCTTTTATTTCAATCAGTTTATCGTCGCCACATGCCGCCAGGAAGCCAGGTTCGGGACGGTCACCACGCACAGCGAAAAGCATTTTTACCGCTGGGCCGACCCTTACCCGAGAACACTCAATGACCTTGAGCATGGTGCAGGCAGCCCGAACGACCAGCAGCGGCTGGTTGCCGGGATGATGAACAAGGACAACCTGCTCGATCTCATTCGGACATTCACCCTGTTTTCGACCAACGATAAAGGTCAGACCATCAAGATCGTGGGGCGCTATCAGCAGTTCCGCGCGGTCAAACGCGCGGTCAAGCGCCTGATGGAAGGCGCCAGCCCGCGCGAACGGAGCGGCATCATCTGGCACACCCAGGGCTCGGGCAAATCGCTGACCATGATGTTCATGGTGCGTGAAATGTACCGGCACGCGCACTTGGCACACTGGAAAGTGGTATTCGTCACCGATCGGACGCAGCTCGAAGACCAGTTGAGTGAGACCAGCCAAAGCGTCGGGTTTACCGTGAAGACGGCTAACAGCATCCGCGAACTGAAGGAACTGCTCCGTGCCACCACCTCGGACCTGGTCATGGCCATGATCCACAAGTTCCGCGAAGCGGACCTGACCGAAACCTTCCCGCAGCTTAACGACAGTCCGTACATCCTGGTCATGACTGACGAAGCCCACCGCTCCCAATACAAGCTGCTCGGGGCAAATCTCGACAAGGGCATCCCGAACGCGGCAAAGATCGGCTACACAGGTACGCCGATTGACAAGACCGAGCGCGTCTTTGGCGACTACATCGACACGTACACCATGCGGCAGTCCATCGACGATGGTGTCACCCTGGAGATCGTCTACGAAGGTCGCACCCACAACGCAGAAGTGTCCGACCGGGAAGGCATGGATGCGGCGTTCGCGGATGTGTTCAGCGATTACAACCTTCAGCAAAGACTTGCAATCCTTGGCTACGGTTCCCGAGACGCCTACCTGGAAGCAGAGCCCACGATTGAAGCCAAGGCCAAAGATATGGTCGATCACTACCTGACCCATGTCTTCCCGAACGGCTACAAGGCCCAGGTGGTGGCCGCATCGCGCGAGGCAGCGGTCCGCTACAAAAAGCACATTGACACCGCCCTGGTTGCAGCCGTTACCGGGCTGGAAACATCAAACCCGATCGGTCTTGACCTGGAACAGCTCAAGAAGCTGCAAACCGATGTCGTAATCTCCGGTGGCCACAACGACCTGCCGCACTTGAAGGAGTACGCCGACAAGACCAGGCATGAACGCAGCATCAAGAGCTTCAAGATGGCGTTCGGTGGTGAAGATGAAGGCGTCACCGGGGACATGGGCATCCTCATTGTCAACAACATGCTCATCACGGGTTTCGACGCTCCCGTGGAGTAGGTCATGTATTTGGATAGGGTCACTATCGGCCACAACTTATTGCAGGCCATTGCTCGGGTGAACCGGGTCGGCGGCGACACAAAGGACAAAGGCTTTGTGGTTGATTACGTCGGCATTGGGCATCACCTCAAGAAGGCAATCGATGTTTACGACGAGCGGGAGCGGAAGGAAATTATCGACGCCCTCAGCTTTCCCGAAGAGGAGTTGCGCAACCTCAAGGACAGCCATGCCGCGATTTCAACGTTGCTTGAACAGCATGGCCTGACGGATCTGACCGACCACGATGCCTTCTTTGACGTGTTTTACGACGAGGACCTGCGCTTTGACTACATGCAGGCATTTAAAAAGTTTACGAAATGCCTGAACCTTGTTTTCCCCGCGCGACAGGCGTTGGAGTTTATGAACGATTACAATGCCTTCTCTGAAATCAACATGCTTGCCGGCAAGCACTTCCGGGATGAACGCCTGAGCATGAAAGGCATCCCGCCGAAGCTGCGCGCAATCACAGACAAATACCTGGAGTCAAAGAACATTGACCACAAGGTCCGACCGATTTCGATTTTGGACGAAGACTTTCAGAAGGACGTTGGCAAACGCAGCCGCACAAAGACAAAAGCGGCGGAGGTGGAACACGCTATTCGCCACCACCTCGACGTTGAGTTGGATGACGACCCGGATTTGCAAGCATCCTTCGCGGCAGCGCTCGCGCAGATATTGCAGGACTTCCAGGACAACTGGACAAAGATTTACGAAGAGCTGGAGAAGCTACGAACAAGGATCATCAATTACAGCAAGGAACCAACCTATGGACTCCATAGGAAGAGGCAGATGCCGTTCTTCCGTATGTATCGACGCGAGCTGTTTGGTGTGGACATGGTCAAGGACGCCGACGAATTAAAGGTGGCAGAACCGATTCCGTGTTACGGATTGAGCGAGGACGACAAAATCAGCCACTTGGTCGCGTTGACGAAGGAGGTCTCGCTGGTGGTCGAGCGAGAGTTGGAGTTGACGGGATTTTGGGAAAGCATTCCAGCGCGCAACAAACTAAAAGCCGAGATTCAGGATACGATTCTCCAGCAGCCGTTCGTAGCGCTCCCGAACCTGGTGGACAAGCGTGCGCAAATAATCTGCCGTGTGATGGAGATCGCGGAAAAGAACAACGACATCATTCTCTACGCGGAATAACCATGGACACGGCCTACATAATCAAACGATCACCGAAACGTAAGAAGCTGACGATCACCGTCGAACGGGACCGCAGCGTGGTCGTCCACGCCCCCGAGTCCACCCCCGAAGAGACGATTCGGGAGGTCGTCGAGTCGAAACGTCAGTGGATTTATGAGAAGAAGAAGCATACCCGGAAGTACGAAAAGCGGCCCCATCCGCCCGGCAAGGAATTGGTGAACGGTGAATCCGCACTTTACCTTGGCCGCGAGTACCAGGTCGAAGTCATCTCGACCGAATCGACAGAGATACGTTTCGAACAGCGTTTCTTGATCCCGACTTCCCTGACGGGCAAACGAAGAAATGTCCTTCGTAACTGGTACATCAACCGAGCGAAAGAGATAATTCTTCCAAAGGTAAAATCCATTGCGGCTACTCTCGGGGTGGATTTTGCCAGCGCAAAGATCGTGGACAGTCGCTTCCGCTGGGGTTCATGCACTGTCAAAGACAACGTGACCATAAATTGGCGGCTGATTAAAGCGCCCATGCTTGTAATCGATTATGTCATTGTGCATGAACTCGCTCACCTGATCGAGGCAAATCATACCCCCCGATTCTGGAATGTCGTTAGAACGCACGCGCCAACGATGGAAAAGGCAAGAAGCTGGCTTAGAGATCACGGCCAGGTGCTCGAACAAGATATATAGTTCTTGTCCGGAAACTATTAGGGCCTGTGGACATTCATGAACA
The DNA here is from genome assembly GCA_965240425.1 of bacterium. Lineage (GTDB taxonomy): Bacteria > SM23-31 > SM23-31 > SM23-31 > SM23-31 > CBDFMG01. The sequence continues at coordinate 2,329,722 of OZ251221.1, read as the reverse complement.
CGAAAGGCATTCCTATGCCTCCTGGACGCTGGCGCTCGGTGAAAGCCTGACGATGATCGACAGGCTTCTCGGTCATGCGAAGATTGGAACCACTGCCCGCTATGCGCATCTCGTGCGGGATGTCGAGAAGGCGGCGGTCGCCCGGACCGGCGACAGCATTGGCGCTCGCCTCATGCCGGGAGACGCCGAGGCGGCGTGAAACCGGTCGGCAAGCGAGGAACGGAAACGATGGCGACACTGTAATACAGGACGATCTCGAACTGCATGGTGGCGGCGTTGAAGGTCGATTCAATATAACGAATAATTCTTTTAGGATTAGATCACTTGACTGGTCACCGGTGATAAACTAAAATCTAATTTTTCAATGATGAGGAATCTTGTGAGAAACACCTTCAATCTATCCTTTGGAAAGATTCCGAATATTGTCCGCATTGCGGGACTACCAAGATTTACCATTTAAAAGGTGGTAAACAATACCGCTGTTCAGACTGCAAGAAGGACTTTAGCATTAAAACAGGAACTATTTTTCATGATTCAAAGATACCTTTGCGTAAATGGTTCCTTTCAATCTACCTATTAACGACACATAAAAAGAGTATGAGCTCCTATCAGCTGGCAAGAGATGTGAAAGTAACACAAAAGACTGCGTATTATATGCTTCAGCGGATACGAGAAGCGGTAAAAAAAGAGAATTTCAGTGCGTCTATGAAAGGAATTGTTGAAATTGATGATACTTATATCGGTGGGAAGGAAAAAAATAAGCACAGTACTAAGAGAACAGAGAAAACGCAGGGCAGAAGCCTCAAGACAAAGGAGCCAGTAGTCGGCATGGTAGAAAGAGAGACTGGCAAGGTCACAGCTGGTCAGGTCGCTCACGTTGACCGAAGTACCGTTGAACAGAAGTTACTCGAACACGTTAATATTGGCTCACGGGTGATTTCTGATGAGTGGCACGCTTATAAGAAATTGAATAGGCTCTATGACCATGAAAGCATTAATCATAGTCAGAATGAGTATGCCCGGGGAGATGTTCATACAAACACCATTGAGGGATTTTGGGCTATAATGAAGCGGTCGATTTATGGAATACATCACTTTGTAATTCCAAAGCACCTTCAGTGGTATATCAACGAGCAGACATTCAGATATAATAACAGAAGCAATCATGCTGATATGTTTAATATGATTCTGTCACGGACAGGCGGGAAGAAATTGTCTTATAAGGACTTGACAAGGAACATATAATTGTTTATGCTTGTTCATATATATACAAATAAAAAGTATGAATAATTTACAGAGGGCAGGAAAATGACAACTTATGCTTTGGCTGTAGCTAATAGTATTATTGAAATTTCCAAGAAAAAAAATCTGAAATAACACATTTAAAATTACAGAAGTTGGTGTATTTCTCTCATGGATGGAATTTAGCTCTTACTGAAGGGGAACCACTTATATATGAACCAATACTGGCATGGAAATACGGGCCGGTTATTCAAAGTATTTACGATGAGTTTAAATTCTTTAGAGACCGACCAATTAATAGGTTTGGAACTAAAACATCTGGGCCATTTAGTTTAGTTGATAAAGAGATCTGTCCTAAGGTTGAAGATGATTATGATTTAGCTTTGTTAGATAAAATTTGGGAGGTATACGGGGTCAGTTCTGGATTGTATTTGTCAAAAATAACTCATTCACCAGGTTCCCCATGGGATAAGAAATATAATGACTTTCAAAACGGGAAAACATACGACGATGTTATAAGTAATGAAGAAATTAAAAACTATTTTATTGATCAAATGGAGCAAAAGGGTTAGACATCAGCAAAGAAGAAAAAGCGTCTTGAAGAAGTATATACTAAAAACAAATTATCTGAAGACATACGTGAGAAAGAAATGCTTGAGCAATATAGTCTTGGGATAATTGACAGTCAAAGACAAGATATAGAAGAAAGAAAAAAATATACATCAAAAATATTTTGGATGTGTGTTGGATGGTTATCTGTAGTCTTGACATATTTATTTTTGTCTGGAGTAGGATACTTGCAATTTTCTAACAGTGTTTTAATAACTTTAATATCTGCTACGACAACAAGTATACTTTCTATTCTTATAATTGTTGTTAATTATCTCTTTAAAACAAAGGATACCCAGCAATGACCAAACGAATATTCCCTAAAGAAATGGAGTTTGATGAAGCCCTAAATAGAATTGTCAAGGCTAATAATAAAGACTTACCTAAAAATTCACCTCAAGAAGTTCCTAAAAAGAAACAAAACCCCCAAAAATGACACACCATAAGTGTAAATACGTATATTAATCCCTAAATAATTATAGAAATTTTAATTTTTTGATTTGCTGACCGCTTCGGTCTGGTAGAGGAAGTCGCCGAATTCGGAGTTGTCGTCGTTGGCAGCGTTGCCGACGAGGTGAAAGATGACCGGTGCGTCTCCCCCGGGAGGGGCTTTCCATTCGATGTTCCACCGTGAAGTATCGGACACGGCAGGAACCGTTCCTTCGACGGTGTGCCGCGCATACTGAACGTCTTCCTCCGTATCCACCGCAACCATGCCGTCAACCGCTGTCAGATCTCCTGCCTGAAGGCCGATCCGCTTCCCCTCCGCAAACCGCACGGCAAGCTGAAATCCGCCCCGTTCCAGTTCGGGATGTGTCAGCGTAGCGGTTATACCATAACTGCCGCCGGGCATGTAGACGGACGGGACTCCCAAAATCGTGAGCGATCCTTCGGGAGCATTGACCGGCGCCTCAAAATGGCAGTAGACACAGGTCGGTTCTTCGAAACCGCCCGTATAGCCCGGGAGAGGGCTGTCGCGATTCATCGCCCCGGTCAACAGGAGTGCAATCCCGACGCACAGTATGAAATACGTTCTGCCGTCTCGAAAATTTCCGGACATTATTACCGGTTTGTTTTTCAGATTGACAATCAGGGAATCCGGGCACGGCCGATGTAATTGGTGTCTGTCCCAAACCATATTTCGCGCTTCGGCGGATAAAAATACATGTGCCTGACCGTGCCTCCTCCGCTCTCGATCCCGGTCATGCTGAAGAATTTTTCCGTCTTCTGATCGAATCCGACAAACCGGTTCGGATCGAGTCCCGATTCGACGAACCAGATACGGTCTTTATCATCCAGCGCTGTACCGTAGGGCCGTGATGATTCGCCGCCGGGGACAGCCCATTCCCGGACTTTCCGCGTTTTCGGATCGTAACGCCCTAAAAAACCTTTGGAATAGTCTACGTACCAGAGAATATCGTTTGAATCGATCTCGATACGCCGCGGACGGGTTTCCGGCCTCGGTAATTCTATCTCTTCAAGTTCCATAGTCTTCGGATCGATCGTCGCTATTTTATTCGTTCCGAACAGGACGATCCACGGACGGCCGTTCGAGTCAATCTTGATCCCGTAGGGACGCGCCCGCGAAGCTTTCACCTTGACGAGGTGGACCTTTCCTGATTTCGTCATAAGTTTTCCGATAATATTTCCGCCTTGGTTGGTAAACCAGATATCGCCGTTCAGGTCGAACACCAGCGTGTGCGGGTCGCGGGCAGCAGGGTCGGGCATCGGAAATGTCGTGATAGCGCCGTTCTTCGGATCCAGCTTGCCGATACGGGCATTACGGTTCCCCGCATACCAGACAAAACCGTTTGCATCGACGATCAGATTGTGCGGATGGGTCCCCTCTTCGATCTCATACCTCTTGAATGTACCTTTTTCGGGATCGAGATAGGCGATATAATTTCCCTGCTGACCGACAAACCAGACACGTCCCTGACCGTCGACAAAAGGATCTCGGGGACGGGTGTTTTCCCAAGGCACTTGCCATTCCGTTATTTCGACCGCATCGTCTTTCACCACGGCAAAAATACTCACTGCGGCTACAAGCAGGATTCCGAAGGTTTTGGGTGAGTGCATAATGAAACCTCCCGGCTATTCAGATTGGTGATTTGTGTGAATTTCTTACAATACATCCGTCGGGTGTTTGCCATTCAAAAGAAACTGAATGTCCTTATGCTATTAAATACTTTCATAATTTACAAGAACTTTTTTCGGATTGGGTTAAATAATATTTGCAATTCTTTGAATGTTGATTATATTTGATTGTATATAAGTATATACAAAACTATAGATATATTTCACAAATTCAATCATCAAGAGTGAAAAATATGGATGAAACCATTGCATTTAAGATCAACGGTAAACCCGTAAGCCTGACTATCGACAGCAGCAGGCAGCTTTTATGGGTATTACGCACCGAATTAAACCTGACCGGTACGAAATTCGGCTGCGGAATCAATTATTGCGGCGCCTGTACCGTTCTTGTCGATAACGCACCGGTACGGTCGTGTCAATATCCCGTTAAAGCCGTTCAGGGGAAAGATGTCCTTACGATCGAGGGTCTGGAAAAGAACGGGAAATTGCATCCTCTACAGCAGGCGTTTATCGACCACGAAGCGATGCAGTGCGGTTTCTGCACCTCCGGGATGATCATGCAGGGGTACAGTTTCCTGCAGGAGAATCCCAAACCGACACGGGAAGAAATTCTTGATGCCATGGAGAATAACCTGTGCCGGTGCGGGGCGCACGTCCGCATAGTAAAAGCGATAGAAACGGCAGCAGAATAAACGGGGATTTGTCATGAATAGTGATGCAATCAATGATATTCAATTAAGCTACTGGACCGCATTACCGGCGCTGAAGCGAAGAGACTTTCTCAGAGTCATCGGCGGCGGGATCGTTGTTTTTTGCGTTCTCGGAGATTCATCGATCCTGATGAGCCAGCGTCAGAGGAGAAATTATCCTACCGATTTTAACGCTTACCTCCGTATCGGTGAGGACGGCAACGTGACCTGTTTTGTCGGCAAGATCGAGATGGGTCAGGGTATCAAAACGTCGCTTGCACAGACTGCCGCTGAAGAGTTGAATGTTTCTTTTGATACAATAACCATGGTCCTAGGCGACACCGAATTGTGTCCTTGGGATATGGGGACGTTCGGATCGATGACCACGAGATTTTTCGGTCCTGTTTTTAAAGCCGCCGCCGCCGAAGCCCGCACGGTGCTGGTTGAACTGGCGTCTGAGCACCTCAATGTTTCGAAAAACAAACTTTCAATCGAAGACGGTGTCGTATTCGAACGGGGTAACAAAGCCAACAACGTTTCGTATGCCAAGCTGGCACACGGCAAAAAAATAGTAAAAAAACTGAGTGATAAAGCGGTCGAGAAGGCAATTTCGGAGTTCACTGTGATCGGTCAACCGACATCCCGGACCGATGCATATGAAAAGTCTACCGGAAAAGCAATATATGCCGGAGATATTCAGTATCCCGGTATGCTGTACGCAAAGATACTGCGTCCCCCGGCACAACGCGCTCGTTTAAAGAGTGTCGACACATCGGAAGCCGAAAAGATCGACGGTGCGGTTGTGGTCAACCAAGATGATATTGTTGCCGTACTGCATACCGATCCTGAAGCTGCCGAAAGTGCACTCGAGTTGGTCAAAGCTGAATTCGATATCCCAGATGAACCTGTTGACGACGAGTCGATTTTCGATCATTTACTGAACTATGACCTGAAATCGGAAGCGGTCGATAAGAGAGGATCCCTGAAAACCGGAGAAAAAAAATCCGCCGAAACTTTCGAGAGCACATTCACCGGAGGGTATGTTGCCCACGCCTGTATGGAAACCCATACCGCCACGGCAAATATTGAAAACGGTAAGCTTGAGATATGGATTTCCACACAAACACCGTTCAGTGACCGGGAACAGATAGCCCGTGAGCTTTCTATGCAGCCGGAGGACGTTAGGGTCAGAGCACCGTATGTCGGCGGAGGTTTCGGAGGAAAATCCAGAGGATTGCAGGGTGGAGAAGCCGCCAAACTTGCCAAAATAACCGGCAAACCCGTGCAGGTCTTCTGGTCCCGGGAAGAAGAATTCTTTTATGATAATTTCCGGCCTGCCAGTATCGTAAAGATCAAGTCCGGTATCGATAAAAAGGGGAAAATAAGCCTGTGGGACTACAACGTTTATTACGCCGGCGGGAGAGGAACGGACCAATTTTATGATGTTCCCCATAATCTAATCTCAATTCACGCACGATGGGGGGATGCTCCCGAGGGTGCACATATTTTCAGAACGGGCGCATGGAGAGCGCCCGGAGGGAACACGAATACCTTCGCCAAGGAGTCGCAGATCGATATCATGGCGGCAAAAGCCGGAAAAGACCCGCTCGGTTTCCGCTTAATGAACACAACCGACAAAAAGGCGGTAGGAGTTCTGAAAGCAGCGGCAGACAAGTTCGGCTGGACGCCTTCGCCTGGCCCAAGCGGCAGGGGATACGGTATGGCCTGCGGGATTGATGCGGGGACGTATGTTGCGGCTATTGCAGGGATCAGTGTGGATGAGCGGAGTGGCACGATCAAGGTAGACCGGGTCGTGTGTGCTCAGGATATGGGGCTTATTATCAATCCGCGTGGAGCGATCCTTCAGATGGAAGGATGTATTACCATGGGATTGGGATATGCCCTTGCCGAAGAAATGCATTTTAATAACGGAGAACAAATTGACACTAATTTCGACAGCTACGAACTTCCCCGATTCTCATGGCTACCGGAAATCGAGACTATTTTAGTCGATTCCGAGGATGAAATCCCTCACGGCGGCGGAGAACCTGCTATCGTTCTCATGAGCGCCATAATAGGAAATGCCCTGTTCGATGCGACCGGGGCACGGTTATTCAGGCATCCCTTCACACCCGACCGTGTGAAAAAAGCGATCGCCCAGGTGTAAATTACTCACTTCATACCGGCTTACAGCATACACTCATTTCTTGCCGTCGCCCCAGAGTTCTTTGAGTCGCTTATCACGGCCGCAGCCGTACCGGTATAGTTTGTAGCGTACCGGGTTTTTCTTGTAGTAATCCTGGTGGTACTCTTCGGCGGGATAAAACACAGATGCAGGTAAAATCTCAGTGTATAATTTGTCGATACGGTTCGATTTAAGCAGGTCATCCCGGGTCTGCTCCGCGTATTTTTTCTGATCTTCATCGTGGTAAAAGATCGCAGTCCTGTACTGGCTTCCTATATCGCAGAACTGCCGGTCCTTGACGGTCGGGTCGACATTTTTCCAGAACACATCCAGCAGTTCGGGATAACTTATTTTTTCAGGATCGTACTCGATCTCAACAGTCTCAGTATGTCCGGTAATCCCCGCGGAAACTTCCTTATAGGTCGGGTCTTTTTTATGCCCCCCGGCATAACCGGAAGTGGTCGAAAAAACCCCGTCGAGTTCATCGAACGGACCTTCCATACACCAGAAACAGCCCCCTGCGAACGTTGCTATTTTACGCGCATGAAGTCCGTTTTGTTCGGCGCCGCCCTGACCACCGCTTGTAGCGCCGAGAATAAACGCACCGCTTAAAACATACATACCGAAACTTGCTTTTATTTTCATATTCTTACTTGACCCCGGATAGTAGTGCTGCGTTAAAAAACTAAGTTTTCCTTGCTGTGTGTTGATGTTGCCGCCAAAACACTATTTCTCTGTTAGTGACAACACCAACAGGGAGACCGAAATATTTAAACTGTCAGGAAACTATTCTTTCACGTATCGTTTAACAAGACGCCAGGCAGCCACGTCGATAGAATCCGGCACACGAAACGATCTTTGCACTATCCCGGAACCTCCGAGCACCTGTCCATCTGCAGTAGTAACGCCTGTAGAATAGTGTGAGTTCCGTATTCTCAATCTAAATCCATAAGAACTTTGTGCACGAATAAAGAACCTGCTCCGCACTGTTCAATTAATTGATTTGTGCATAATTATCCGGCGGCTTTTTGAACACATTTGTGAAATTCAATATCCCGATATGAAATCATCTGATCCTGTCCAACCTCATTGGTATTACATTATAGAACGGCTGAAACCGACAGTCAATGTGCAAACCCACGGTATTGTATGTTATGGAACCTGACCGTTGATCAATTCTTCTTTCGCTTTTTTGACCATTTCTTCGACATCTGAAAGCAGTTGTTTTGCGTCATAGAGGATACCGTCTTTTATCGTGTAATCAATTCCCCCGACCCTTTCGACTTTTCGCGTATCATCGTTTAACCTCATCCAACCCGTACCGTACAGGACTTTCAAATTTGCGAGAGGATTTTCATCGATTATGACCAGGTCAGCCAGCAGGCCTTCCCGGACCACCCCGTATTCGATCGGCCTGCCTTTCGGCTCAAATATCGCTTCCGCCCCGTATAGTGTCGCACTCCGGATCACTTCCAGAGGATGAAAACCCGCTTCCTGCAGGAGTTCCATTTCTTCTATCGTTGCAAATCCCCATTGGCTGTAGAGATATGCTGCATCCTCGCTGACCGTTACACGGCCGCCCATGTCCTTGTAATCGTCCAGAAATGCCATCCATACACGAAAGAAGTTCTTCCATGCAATCTCATCCGAAGTTGTCCAGTAGTACCAGTACGACCCGTGGTCGGTACGGTCCGGTTCGTAGAAATCCCAGAGAGACGGCAGGGTATAGTTCTTGTGCCAGTCGGCATTTCGGGCGCGCATGAGATCTCTGTTTGCCAGGTAAGCGGTCATTGTCGGATCGAGAATAAAATCAAGGTCGAGAAATTCCTGCAGTAAAGCGTTCCACTCTTCGCTACCCTGCGGATGAATAAGGTCCCACTGCCGTGCGACCTGCGCGAAACGGAGTTGTTCGTCACTATAATTCATATCCGCCGGCCAGGGCTGTATGTCATGGTCTTTGTATAACGCCTCGAAGAGTCCGTAGAAATGCGTTAACGAGCCGAGACCGAGCCGTGCCGCATCGAGAGCGTCCATCCGTGCCACACCGGTCTGGGCAAGATGAGCCGTGGAGCCGAGCTTTAATTTTTTTGCTTCATCGAGGAGCGCGGCCATGATTTCCGGCCGGAGGGCGACAAGTTTCAGGCCGTCGATGCCTTTCCGGGCAGCGTAACGGACCCATTCACGCGCCTCTTCCGCAGTCAGGATCGATCGTTCTTTCCACTCATTGCCCGATCCAGGACGCTGGTACGCAACGATTCTCGGTGCTGTAATCTCGTTCCGGGCGCTCCGTTCCCGCTCGTTCAATGTCCATTCCATACCTCCGAGCGCCACTCCCCTCACTGTTGTGATACCGTGTGCAAGCCAGAGTTTATAGACATACCCGGTCTCAGGCGCTTTCAGCCCTCCCGCATGATTATGCAGATTTACAAAACCCGGCATGACATACATGCCTTCCGCATCGAGTTCATAATCGGCATTGCGGGGTTCACGTTCATCTTCCAAAGGGATACCGGGCGTTCCGGCGCTGAGGATCTTTTCTATCCGGTTGTGTCTGATCACAATATCAACCGGACCCTGCGGCGGCGCGCCGGTTCCGTCTATAAGTATAGCTCCGCGGACAACGAGCGTTTCAAATGGACCGATGCCCTCATCCGGGCCCCTTTCCGGGGCAGGATTCTGGCCGAATGCAGTATGGGGAAAAAGCGCTATCAGAAAAAAAGTTGCTGAAATGAAGTATAATTTACCCGTTCGCATAGCGTTCCCTATTTTTATTCTACCGGTTTGAATTACTATGGAGCATACTCAATTATTTTCATTCACGGCCGTAGTCCTGAATAGATTTCACGTCCAGGGCAAACATGCCCCTGCCGTGAGTGGCAATGACCATGATGTTGTCACGCGGATGGATGATCAGGTCGTGAACATAGGTAGTCGGAAGATTTTTCGCAAGAACATTCCAGGTATTTCCACGGTCGACCGACACATAAACTCCAAGATCCGTGCCGACATAGACAATATTTTCATTTTTCGGGTCTTCCCTGATGACATTGACCGGTCCGCCCGGTATCCCATCCGAAATATCTACCCATCTCTTTCCGTAGTCATCCGATTTCCAGAGATATGGCGTAAAATCGTCATCCCGCTTTCCGTTCTGGGCCATATAGACCCTCCTTTCTTTGAATGCGGATGCAGTTATCCTCGAAACAAATTTTTTATACGGCAGTCCTCTCATGATCTCCGACCATGACGTTCCGCCGTCATGCGTTACGTGGACTTTTCCATCGTCCGTCCCGACGTAGATCAGGCCGAATTTCATCGGAGATTCTGAAATGGAGAAAATTGTCTGATAGTGAATGTCCCCCCTTTCTTCCGGGTCATTATACGTTAAATCGGGGCTGATACGTTCAAACGTGAGCCCCCGGAACATTGAGCGGTAGAGATATTGCATACCGTGATAAATTATAGCGGGATGATGGGGAGAAACGATAAAAGGCGCTACCCATTGACCGCGGAGAGGGGGTTCGTCTTCGGCAGACCGGGGGTATATAAATTGTGTTTCAGACCAGCCGTTTTCATCAAGATTTGCGTAATCCGACCGCTGGATCCTTCCGTAAAATCCCGCCGAGTAAACGATACCGGGTTCCACAGGATCGACAGCATGACTGCTCCCTTCTCCCCCGGGAGCGCGCTCAAACGGCACTGCCGCAATACTGTCCCGTCCTTCGCCGAGATCAACAGTCCCCCTGTAACTTCCATGGTCCTGGATGGACCCGTACACGTGAAACGGTTCTTCCATATCATAGGTGATATTAAAAAATTGTGCAACCGGAAGATTGTTGACAAAAGTTTTCCACGATGATCCGCCGTCATAGGATATTGCGACACCGCCGTCGTTCCCATTGACCATGTAGTTTGAATTATCAGGATCTATCCAGAGTGCATGATGATCGCCGTGCATACCATCAAGTTCCTGAAACGTCCTGCCGCCGTCGTAGGAAACATTTAAACGTATTCCCATGACATATACTGTATCGGGATCATTCGGATCGACCCGAATCTGGCCGAATACCCATCCATAGGTCGATGATAATTTTTCCATATATTCACTCGATTCACTCACCCGGCTCCAGGAACCTCCTTTATTATCCGACCGGAACACTGCCGCTCCTGCTATGATTCGCTCCGGAATGCCGTACCCATCGTCACGTTCCTCCAATAGTACATGAACAGCGGGTCCATAATTATCGATGAACGCATAAACAATATTCGGATTCGACCGTGAAACATCAATTCCTATCCTTCCTCTGAATTCTGCAGCGGGGAGACCCGAATTTATTGCTTCCCATTGCTCGCCGCCATCGGTTGTTTTATATATCCCGCTCCCTGAGTACCCTGATTCGTTTCTGGGGTCGCCCCACTTTTTCCGAATTCTCTGCCACATTGCAGCATACAGGGTACTACTGTCGGATGGATCCATAACAATATCGATGGCGCCGGTCTTTTCATCGACATACAGTATCTTTCTCCACGATTTACCGCCGTCTGACGTTTTGTACACACCCCGTTCCTCGTTATCCGTCCATTCATGGCCGGATGCAGCAACATAGACAATAGCGGGATCGTCCGGATGAATTACTATACGCGCTATGGTATGAGTACCCGTCAGTCCCATCGAGTTCCATGTCTCACCTCCGTCGGTCGATTTATATACTCCGGCTCCTGCCATTGAACTTCTGAATATATTTGCTTCACCGAGACCTAACCAGATAGTGTTATTGTCGAATGGAGCAATTGCAACATCGCCGACCGACACTGACGGTCCATGTTCGAATATGGATTTCCAAGTGGTTCCTTCATTGACCGTTTTCCAAAGTCCCCCCGAGGCTGTTGCGGCAAATATTTCGTAGGTCCTGCCGCGGGAACCGGCCGGCGCTACATCGGTAACTCTTCCGCTGATATTAGCCGGTCCTATAAATTGCCACGGAAGATCCTTGAACAATGAGCGCTCTTGCATCCGAACATGTTCTTCGTACCATTCAAGCCGGAGATCAGGTTTCGTCGGGGAATTACGTTTTTGTCCCGAGGCTTCAGATTGCTCAAAAACAGAACAATAAAAAACTACTGCAAAAATGCTGCAATAATAGAGAGACTTTGTTAAAAACATAGCATTTTCTCCTCACGCCGGTTACACCGTATAATCGCAGGAAAATATTGAAGTGTTTGCGGATAGAGCAGGATCCGCTATTCATAAGTAATTAGTCACCGTATTGCACAAAAAATACTCTTTAAACATTGAAAAATCAAGCCTATATACGAAGCATTAAAAAAAACGATCTCGTATATACCCGAAAGCGCTTACAATACGCTTATAACAGTTTTGCATCCTCGTAAGGAGGAAAGCTCTATCAGATCCTGAAATACAGTAGTATCAATTAATTGTTATCCGTTATCTCCTCTATCATCATCTTGTTTAGGAGATTTGCCAGGTCTTCAATCTGAAACGGTTTTGTAATGACTCCTTTAAATCCGTAATCTTTGTAATTCTTGATTGCGGGATCATCGATGCTTCCACTCATCACAATAGCATTGACATTCCTGTCTATTTCAGCCAGTCTTTGAATCGTTTCACTTCCGCCCATACCACCGGGAACCTTCAGATCCATAGCAACATATCGGAAAGGGTCATCGCTATAAAGGACGTCCGAATATTTGTTGATCGCTTCACGACCGTCGGCCGAAATTTCAACGGTAAAACCTTTTATTTCCAGAGCTTCTTTTAAAACAGCGCTCAGGTCTGCTTCGTCTTCCATTATCAGGATCTTGCAGGTTGTAATCGGAAATAATTCATCGATTTGGTCATGGTGCTCCAGCTCTGTAACAGTGGCGGGCAGATAGATATAAAACGTAGTTCCTTTGCCGGCCAATGGACTGGCGGATATATGACCATCATGACTCTTGATAAGCGTATGTGACATTGAGAGGCCAAGACCAGTTCCTTTTTTCTTTGTTGTAAAATAAGGATCGAAAATTTTGTTTAAATCATTTTGATCAATCCCCGTTCCAAAATCCTTGACTGTAATCTTCACAAATTTTCCGGCTAATAACGATAATGAATTATCGTGAGATATCTCTTTGTTTTCTGCTGTAATTTCAACATTTCCGCCGTCCGGCATGGCTTGTTTGGCATTAATTACAAGATTTTGAATGACCTGACTGATCTGGACTTCGTCAATGTCTGCGTTCCATAGGTCTTCCGGCATAATAATTTCGCTTTTCACATTGGAACCCCGCAATGTGAATTCAACAGTTTCTGCCAGCAGTGTATCAATCGAGGTCGGTTTTCTAAAAAGAGACCCGCCTTTTGCAAATGTCTGTAACTGCATCGTCAATGCCGCAGCATTTCGCACTGCATTTTCGGTGTTGCTCAATAGTTTATCGGCTTTTTCCTTTGAGTGCAACAAATTTTTAGCCAACGCTACGTTCAAACCGATCGAAGACAGCATATTATTAAAATCGTGTGCTATACCCCCGGCAAGCACACTGAGTGATTCGAATTTTTGTTTTTTTATCAGGTCAAGTTCCATTTTTTTTCGTTCGGAAATATCTTCAATGATAGCGACAAAGTGCTTCGGTTTACCCACGGAATTTCGCACAAGGAACACATTAAAATAAAGCCATGCTATTGAGCTGTTTTTGTGAATAAACCGTAATTCTCCGGAGAGTTTTTCCTGTTTACCGGTGAACAAGTCTTCTATTTGCCGTTTGGTCTGATCATTGCGTTCCGGGTGGATAACATCAAAAATAGTCAAATACCTCAACTCTTTTTCGGAATATCCCAGCATTTTTTGGAATGCTTGATTGGTCTTGACAAAGTTGCCTTTTCGTCTGAATTGAGCTATACCGAAAAAGGTGTGATCGAAAATAAAACGGTACCGTTCCTCACTTTCCCGAAAAGCGTTTTCCGTTTTTTTACGTTCGGTAATATCGCTGACAACTGCCACAATATATTCTTTGTCATCTATTTTCTTAACTTTTGCCTTAACCTCTACCGGAAATTTTGTTCCGTCTTTTCTTCTATGGATGCCGGGAATCGTATCCTGATATTCGGGTCCGAAGACTATCTCATTAATTTCCTTCCAGTCAGGCTTGATCCCCTTTTCAATATCAAAGACCTGCATATTCACTATCTCTTCCCGCGAGTATTGAAGCATTTCACATGCAGTTTGGTTGCATTCAATAACTTTGTAGCTTTCCGCATCAATAACATATATAGCATCCAACCCCTGGTCAAGCATGGTCTGCACTTTGTCCACTTCGGCTTTTGCCATCTTCTGTTCAGTTATATCCGCAACTATGCCGTTCACACATTGGATACTTCCGTCATCGTTCACGACGGCCGTGAGGGAATCACGTACCCACCGAATTGTTCCGTCTTTACGCACGATCCGGTATTCCGCGGAACTATGCCTTGTTTTCCTCAGACCGGAAATTAAATCAGACCATATTTCCCGGTCTTCCGGGAGAATCATACGTTCCCACAATTCAGTGTCCGAATGAAACTCTTTTGAAGAATATCCGAAAATCTCTTCACATCTTGGGCTCATAAAGGTGAATTTTTTCGTTCCAATCTTTGAATAAACAGCATCGGAAATATTCGTTAATATAGATCCCGTGAAAGAATTCGCCTTCCGTAAGTCAGAAGTAACTTTTATATTTTTTTATAATATCTGCCAGTTGCATCCACAGCAATGATAAGGACCGGCGTCATGAAAAGAAGCGACCAAAAGGCAAAATTAGATCTTAACCTCTGTCCTGCAAGTGTCGCCCGCAGTTCCTCTTCCGACAGTGAAACAATACGTTCAATACTGTTTGCATAGAGTAATTTAAGTCCTGTGTATTCATGTCCCGCAATCAGAGAAAGCGCCTCTTCTCTTTTATTTTTTTCGACTAATCTTTTTGCTTCATTTTCTATAACCGCCAATTTTTTGTGCGCACCGTCCAACTGAGCTATAAAATGAATCAGGAGAGAATCGGAAACGATCTCAAAAAGTTCGGAAAGCGCTTGATCCGTATTGTGACCAACCGTATCACTATAGCTCCACTCTCCTGCTAATATGTTCTGCCATGTTATTTCGGTGGCTTCTTTATCCCTTATGATAATAGTATGATTTAAATCCCTCAAACGCATAATACGTTTTAAGGTAATCTCTATATTTTTATCCGGACACATATACATAACCGCTGATCATGAGGACAGCGACCACGGCAGACACAAACAAACCCGTAATATTCGAATGGACATATTTTTCCGATGAAAATTTTTTGGCGGATAAGCCCATACTACACATTGATTAGTTTTTTAGAATGACTGAACGGCATGTTCACTGTTTTTCACAAGTGAATAGAGTCTTTTAAAAGCGAACTGAATAATTCTCTTGAACGGAGAACGTTTCTGGTATTTGAAGAATATTTAGATTAGTATGTTAGGCTGCTAAGAGAATCATTGAATTACTTGTTCAGTTTTTACGATAACTGCCAATTATTCAAAGAATTTTGTTCAAGGCATGATAGAACTTTTGTATTTATTATAATCACTTCACGTGAACATCGATAGGTAGATTTGCATGTAAATTCATCGCCATGAATATACAAATAATTTTACACTTTATCAACATGTTTTCAACATATTTTTATTCCGGTAATTTGCTGTGGGAAAAACCCGGCGAAATCAAAGACCGGAAACCGCAGGTACTCTACCGGATAAACACTTCCGTCTATACTCAGTTATGGATTGTTCCGTATGGATTCTCATATATGGATCTTATCCCGGTACACTGGTATGTCCGATTCATACCTCATGGATCCTCTCCTGCCGAACTTGAATTCTTGTCTCGTGACCAGAGAGTAACGAGAATCGATGCACTGAATATACACATAAACACAAATATGACAGCAGGGAGAGCGACGCGTTCGTTAAAATGGGTCAGCGCAAGCACACTGCCAAGACCGGCATTCTGCATGCCGATCTCTATTGTGAGAGCGCGTTTTTTCAGGAGGCCGAACCTGGATAGATTTCCAACAAGATATCCCAAAACCATTCCGAGAATATTAAGGATTATGACCGCAAGAAATATCCATTTATTTATCTGTAGGATATAGTCTTTGTTGAGAGCGATAACCACGGCACATATCAAAACAATAAAGAGCGTCGACACTGCCGGCGCCGCTCTGGCGAGGGGCCGGACACGTTTGGGGAAAAATCGCATGACGGTAATTCCGAGCAGCAGTGGAATCAGGACCATAAAACAGACACTCAGCATCATACTCAGGAAGGGTATTTCGAGAACCGTTTGCGCTAATAAAAGCGTTAGCAGAGGAGTCATTACGGGAGCAAGGAGTGTCGAAGCTGCGGTCAGGGACACCGAATAAGCGACGTCTGCACCTGCAAGGTAGCAGAGAATATTGCTCGACATTGCGCCCGGGGCGGAACCGGTCAGTATGAGTCCCAATGTGAAATCATCGGAAAACTCAAACAGGTATGCCACTATGAAAGCGAGGAAAGGCATGATGGTAAATTGCGATACAAGCCCGATAAGGACAGACCTGATATCCTGAAAGACGTTCACAAATTTATGCGGGTCCAGTACCAGACCGACACCGAACATGACCAATCCGAAAAACCAATTCATTTTGTGCTGAAGGAGCGTAAAAACTGCAGGATAGAAAAATGCCGCTAAACCGGCAAGCGCCACCCATACCACAAAAAGCCTGTTGAATATGTCAAGAACACGATTCATTGTTACAATTATGCGTCCTTGTTCAACTGTAGAATTATGAAAAAAATTTTCTTTTTAAGACTCGGCGGTCTATAATACCGTATTCATTGAGTTTTTACAAGTCTTTATTTTAATATCATTATATTGCACCCCATACCGAGTAGACAGTTATTTAAGTTAGTGTTTGGCAGTTATTGATAGCCCTAATCCACAGTGGATTAGGGACTTAAATCGAATAAAGCTGTTGCGGTCATTGCGTTGCCTGTTTACCTTACATTACATATGGAGGAAACCCATGAGCCGACGCAGATGGACCGCTGAGCAAAAGTTCGCAATCGTTCTTCAGGGCATCAAGGGCGAAACGACCGTTACTCAGCTCTGTAGCGATCACGGTATCAGCCAAGTTCAATATTACAAGTGGCGCGATCAGTTTTTTGCCGGCGCGAAGCAGAATCTCAACGGCAAGCGAGCACAAAACGGCACGCTAGAGAAGGTGAAGATCAAAGAACTTGAGCACATCATCGGCAAGCAGACGGTTACCATTGAGATACTAAAAAAAATTCAACAGATGGAGAACGAGTAGCGGATCGTGTACATGCGCTTACACAGTCCGGGTATACAGTAACTTCAGCTTGTGAGGCACTGAGTGTCAGCCGGAGTTCATATTATTGCACGGCTCCTGCCTCGACTTCGGTCAAAGCCGACAGAGACCGTGAGTTGCTCGAACGAATCAAAAAGATACGATGTGACCATCCGTTCTGGGGCTACCGGCGGATCACCGCATGGCTGAGACGGCGTTGTGATATCCATGTGAACCGGAAACGGGTCTACCGTATCATGCGGGAGCATAACCTGACGGTCAAGCAGAAACTGTACAAAGCAAAACGAACACCGCAGCGATCAAAACCAAAGCCAACCCGCATGAACCAGTGGTGGGGCATTGATATGACAAAGTTCCTCGTCAACAAGCTGGGTTGGGTCTATATGATCGTTGTGCTCGACTGGTACACACGCAAGATCGTCGGCTTTCATATCGGCCTGCGGAGTAAATCGGCTGACTGGCTCACTACCCTGGATATGGCTGTCAAAGAACAATGTCCCGATGGTGTCCGGGAACATGATTTACATCTCATGAACGATAATGGCTCACAACCAACAAGCGTTGCGTTTATTAACGCATGCGGCGTATTGAATATAGATCAAGCATTTACATCGTATAATAATCCAAAGGGTAACGCAAATACCGAACGAGTTATTCGAACTATCAAAGAGGACTGCATCTGGATCAACGAATGGGGTTCACTCGATGAAGCACAACAGACAATCGAACAATGGATTCATGATTACAACCATCTGTATCCCCATTCAGCATTAGATTACCTCAGTCCCGTTGAGTTCGAACTGAAAAACACTAAACAAAAAGCAGCCTAAAAATGTCTTGCTTTTTGGGGGTCAGTACATCATCTTTATCCGTCCCTATACAAAATTGCCCCAGTTCAAGAAGAAAGACGGGAACTTCTTTTTACTGTTATCCGTTTAAATGGTGATGTTACAAGGAAGATAATCATGCAGATAATAAAGAACGGTATACGTTTATTTACGCTCGGTGCACTGATGACTAGCGCGAGCATTTTTGCAAATAACGGCGATTCCTTCGCACAGGAATCGATTACAGATATATCCACTACAGAGGACGCTATGGTGAACGGTAAGGTTGAAAAAACAGATGAAGAATGGCGCGAAATCTTGTCGGACGAGCAATTTTATATTCTCAGGAAAAAGGGGACCGAGCGGGCTTTTACGGGAGAATACAATAACTACAAAAAAGATGGGGTCTACTTATGTGCCGCCTGTGGCAACGAGCTGTTCAGTTCCGATACAAAATTTGAATCGGGGACGGGTTGGCCGAGCTTCTGGGAACCTGTGGTGGATAAGAATGTCGAAAAAAAGAGCGATTATAGCCTGTTCATGAAAAGAACTGAAGTAGTATGTAGCAGATGCGGGGGGCATCTCGGGCATGTGTTCGATGACGGTCCCGATCCGACCGGGCTCAGGTACTGCATCAACTCCGCCGCTCTTCAGTTCAGGGAAAAGGACGAACAGGCAGACAAGAAGTGATAGTAATGCATATCATCCGACAGTTCCAAATGCCGGTTTTGTGTAAACTTGAAGAGTCATGAAAAGTCATGACTCTTTTTTTGTCCCATCAATTCAAAATCAAAAATCCTGCCGTAACGGCAGGACCAGGTGTACAACGGATAATGCCATTCCCATCCAATTTCCAAGACAACTTATTTGTATATACACATACTATGGCAATAAATTAACTCTTGCGTGCCAGCGTCGATAGTTCAGCGAGATACTCAACAAGTTCGTTCCACTTGTTGTGACCGACTCCTTTTATAAAATGCTGGTTCGCTTCTTGCCAGAGCGGCAGACCATTTCGGACGGCTTCTTTTCCCTTTTTCGTGATTGAAAGCATCCGTGTGCGGCGGTCATTTCCCGGAGTGATCGTTACGTGACCGTGCTTAGCAAGGACCTGGACATTCCGGGTCAACGTCGTTCTGTCCATGATCAATTCATCTGCGAGCTCTCCGATAGAGACATCTCCCTTTACCGAAAGACGGCCGAGTATATTTCCCTGTGATACTTTAAGGCCTGACGGCTGTAATGCATGGTCAAAGAACTGTGTGATGGCTCTGGACGCCCTGCGAACATTGAACCATGTACACGGCGATTCGATTATCGTTTGATGATTTATATTTGCATCCATTGATGTAATTACCTAATTATTGCGCCGAATTTATGTGAATATACACCTATTATTTACATTCCGCAAGATATTTTTGTTTTTTGCAGTCATCGCTTATAAGGACAGACCTGATTGAATTCTCAAATGGTACGGCTTGACTATTTCATGTGCACAGGAAAATTTACGTTGCATACAAATTTTTAAAACAGTACAATTGCTTTTCTCTATTGTTTTCTGGTATATATATTTATATTTTCTACCGTTATCGCCGGAAGCATATACGGTAAAAAATCGTGTCTTCAACAGCGTCCTGTCAAATAACAAATTAAAAGTTTGCCGATATCGATTATATGAATACTGTCAATCATGCGGCATTGATTACCGGCGGCGCGAAACGGATTGGAAAATCCCTTGCGGTTGCCCTTGCTGAAAAGGGTCATGATATCGCGCTTCATTATAACTCGTCCGATGAAGATGCCCGCAGTACCGCTGAGGATATAAGATCCGCAGGTGTACAATGTGCGTTATTTCGATGCGATCTGTCGAATGAGCAGGAACTGCAAAAATTGATGAAAAATGTTCATACCGCATTCCCGAATCTTTCCCTTCTCGTCAACAACGCTTCTATCTTCGACAAACTGTCTATTGCTGAAACATCGATCGGGGATTTCAATAACTACCTTGCCCTGCACGTCAAAGCTCCCTTTATTCTTACAAGAGATTTCGCTGCATTATACGGTCATGGTCATGTGATCAATATCGTCGATTCCCGTATTTCTAAAAACGACTACCACTATGCCGCCTATATGCTTACAAAAAAGGCTCTTGCGGATCTGACAGGGATGGCCGCCTGCGAATTCGCACCGGATATTCGTGTCAATGCGATCGCTCCGGGTATCATATTACCTCCCGGTGGTCAATCGGTTGACTATCTCGACAGAAAATCGAAAAACATTCCGCTTAAACGGAAAGGGAGCCTCGACAGTATAATAAACGCTTTGATGTATCTGTTGCGGAACGATTTTGTTACGGGTCAAATTATTACCGTTGACGGAGGGGAAAGCCTTTGAAACAATATTTACAACCGGCAGTATTATCAATCCTTTACTAACAAATAGATATTTTCGGCAGTGTAATTTTTGTATAAATTTTTTGCATGGTATTCAGCGTTCTTTAATGCGGTACTTACGTTGAATTTTCTCATCCAGCTATCCAATAATATATGGGGTGTGCTGGCAGGTGATCGGTTCAAAGTGCGGGATAAAGCAATTCTGTACCTGCCAGATGGTGCATGTATTTGATAATATTCATAAGATATTCAGTGACCCGCTTGTGGTGGAGTTCATAGATTGTATTGCGTGTTTTTGGAAGGATGGGAAATTGGTGGAGAAACCCGGGCATTAATAGGATTAAGGGGTAAATGTAGTGATATGTAAAAATAAATCCGGGGAGGTAATTATTATGAAAATTGTCTTACGGTCAATGAAAAAACCCCCATTAATAAATTGCAGTAGTGTGATAGTATTCATTATCATAATTTGTTTTAGCTTGTTTTCTTGTAGTTCAACAGTACCTCTAGATGCTGCTAAACACATTGTAATGGTAGATAAGGACGGGAATCCTCTTGATATTGAAAACACGAAGAAGATCTTTACTGAGTCTGAATTTACGGATCACGTAAACGGTATTATCCGAGGTATCGAACGTCATTATAACAAACACGAAAATGAGGGGCAAAAGAAGAAAATACTGATTTTTGCTCATGGAGGACTCAATTCATTTAATTCTTCTCTAGACCGTGCGAAAAAAGATTATATTAAAATAAAAGATGCTGATGAATATTATCCTATTTTCTTCAATTGGCAATCATCCTGGTATTCTAGTCTGGGGGAACGTCTCTTCACAGTGAGACGCGGAAAAGTTCGCGGAAGGTTTTATAGGATAATAAGTTTTCCATTTGTATTCGCCTCAACGCTTGGAAAAGGGATTGGTAATTCGCTTTTATCATCATTTTATCAAGTGGAAAATGACCTGAGTACCATTCCTGGATACTATCGTTCAGATGCTGAAAATGTAGATTCCCTTTTCGTGGTATTCAAAAAAAAGCGCTTTCAATAAATCAAGATAATGAGATGAAAATTTTTTGGGCAAGAGATGACAAACGAAACATATGGAATAGAACTGCTGATGGTTTAAGATATTTCTATACTATACCATGGAAATATTCCAGTGGCTGGCTCATTGATAGTGCGGGTAAAGATTTGTGGGAAAATATGCTGAGACATACTAATACTGCATATTGGAAACCTGAAGAATTTGATATTGAAAATGATAGGAATGTTATAACAACATTAGTCTCTCCTGCCAAAGGAGCTCTTTCAGAATTTATGAAAGAGCTTACCCGAATGATAAAACAAGATTCCATTACGAAGTACGAAATAACATTGATAGGTCATAGTATGGGTGCAATTTTAATCAATGAAATGATTCGTTTATATCCTGAATTACCTATTAGTAACATTGTATATATGGCAGCTGCATGTTCTATTCAAGACTTTCAACATTCTGTTATACCATATTTGGTTGACAATGATTCAGCAAAATTTTACAATTTGAGTTTACACCCTATAAGTGAAAGCAGTGAGAATAATGTCTGGGATCTTATTCACAGGGGTAGTTTACTGACATGGATAGATAACTTTTTTGCATCACCATCAACACACCTTGACCGTACATTGGGAAGATGGGAGAATGTTATTCAAGCGACACATATTATCCCGGATGATATAAAAGGTAGAGTGCATTTAAAAGCTTTTGGTGTTGGGGCTGACCTTGCCCCCAAAAGTTGATCCAGATAGTATATGAGTACAGGGATTAGATTGAAAAGAAAGGAGCAAGATCAATGGCACGTAGAATTCACACATCAGAACAAATTATCCACAAGCTTCGAGAGGCAGAAGTACTGCTCGCTCAAGGTCAGTCGGTTCAACAAGCTGCTCGCCAGATTGAGGTTACAGAGCAGACCTATTATCGTTGGCGAAAGGAGTATGGTGGTCTTCGGGTGCATCAGGCGAAACGATTTAAAGCGTTAGAGAGAGAGACTATCCGCCTGAAACGCCTGGTTGCCGAGAAAGAGTTGGATATTCAAATCCTCAATGAGACTCTGGCGGTTGATGCAAAAAACTTCTGAGCCCGGCGAAGCGACGGGAGGTGGTGCAGCATCTTTGCACGACTCTCGAGATCTCGCAGCGCCGGGCCTGTACCGTGTTGGGAGTACCGCGCAGCACTCATCAATATCGCCCGATTTCTCCTTCTGATGAACCGGTGTTAGTGCAACGTATGGTCTGAGTTGGCCACGCAGTATGGTCGGTATGGTTATCGACGAATTACCGCACTGTTACAGCAAGAAGGCTGCAAGGTCAATCATAAGAGAGTGGAGCGTTTGTGGCGTCGAGAAGGATTAAAAGTTCCCCGGAGGCAGCCGAAGCGCAAACGGTTATGGCTCAATGACGGTTCGTGTATTCGGCTGCGACCTGCGTACCGGGATCATGTCTGGAGTTATGACTGCATGCAAGCACGAACCCGAGAGGGAAGGAGCTAGCGTTTGTTAACAATATTAGATGAATACAGTCGGGAGTGTCAGGCAATTGTGGCAGGCAGGAGGCTGACTCACAATGACGTCATAGAACATCTTGCAACACTGTTCGTGCAGCGAGGAGTTCCGGTTCACCTGAGAAGTGATAATGGCACAGAGTGCACTGCTCAAGCGGTCCGGACATGGCTCATGCGCCTGGGAGTAAAAACATTGTATATTGAACCAGGCAGTCCATGGGAGAACGGGTATAGTGAGTCGTTCAATGGCAAACTGCGTGATGAAGTGCTCAACCGGGAAATCTTCGATACCTTACACGAAGCAAAAGTGCTTGTGGAACGCTGGCGAAATGAGTATAATCATAAGAAGACCGCATAGTGCCCTTGGATACCGGCCACCCGCCCCCGAGGCAGTTATACCACCGGATTCGGTCTCAAGGCCAATGGGTAATACAACAATGAATATATCGATGAATTGACTAACTTAAAAAGTGGCCCAAACATTAGGGGCAAGGTCAACTACGGACCGCTACACAACGATTAACATGGATTATGTCGGCAGTGCTCTGTCCTTAATGCCTACAATTCGGGGTACCGGCAACAAAAAATCCCTGGCGTCTGACACACCAAGGATCCTGAAATTGACTGCTGATACAAATTGACACAAACCGACTTTTGGCCTACTGACTTTTGTGTCAATATTCCTTCTAAAACCTCGTAACTTCAGTAAAAACAACTGTTGACTCTACTGTTCTAAAAACAGAACTTTTAGAATTATATTTAGATTTGAAAATTAGTAAGAATATCGTTATGTTTAGTGGACCTACTGTTCAAAAATGCAGAATTTTTAAATGCTGCTTACTTTATAAATAACATTTTCCTGACTACTGAAAAGTCTCCTGCTTGCATACGA
Source organism: bacterium (assembly GCA_965240425.1). Lineage (GTDB taxonomy): Bacteria > SM23-31 > SM23-31 > SM23-31 > SM23-31 > CBDFMG01. The sequence goes on along the minus strand of OZ251221.1, from coordinate 2,305,868 downwards.
TACATATACATTCCTGTACTAACCATCTGCCCTGCTTCATTGTTTCCATCCTGATGGATTCAATGATCCGGCAATTTTATTAAAGTACGCCACAGACGGGCGTATATCAGGAAGAGAATTTTCCCAGTTATGCTCATATTCGACCGAAAAAACTCCTTTGAAATCCTGTTGGTCCAACTCGGCAAGTACTGCCCCAATATCCATAACTCCAGTTCCCCAGACGACGTCATGAGCTTGACGCACACCAAATTCATTCAGATCTTTGAAGTGCAAACTTATTAATCTGTCTTCCAGCTTTTTTACCGCTTCAACCGGATTGATCCCCGAACGCTGCCAATGACCTGTATCGCCGCATGCACCCATCCATTTACTACGCCCTTCAAGTGCTTTTAAAACTGTATCCGGATTCCAGTAATATGAAGGTTTTGCGTGGTTATGGATTGCTATTTTTATTTTAAATTCTTGGCAGAGTCCATCAATCATTGCTAGTGTTTCTTCAGGAGGCTCCGCCGTAATAGTTGCAATCCCCATATCTTTCGCAAATTCAAAAACTTTTCTCCACTCTGCTTCATCATCCGGCCATTCAACAACTCCATAATTAACCAAAGTAACCCCGGCTTCTGATAATTTGTTTTTTACTTCTTTACGCAATTCAATTGGCAATGTATGGTTAAATTGAACATCCGGATATTCAGCGCTCAACTTTTGACCGGGATATGCTTCTATCCAATCCAAACCAAGTGATGCTGTTTTATCTACTGCTTCGAAAAAAGTAAAACGGTTAAAAGTCCATGCTTGAATTCCGAGTTGCCATCCATCATACACATCTGTAGCAGGATGAGAGGTACGTGATAATTCTTCAAACATTGCTGAAGATGTTATGGTAGCAATTACCCCTTGAACCGGGTCTCCCAAATCCTGAGCCTGTGCATCGGCAAAAGATGCTGTGAACAGTACAGCAAATAAAAAAATCATACCTTGAGATATCATGACTTTCTCCTCTATTGACTCATGGTGATAAATGTTACGTTAAGCATATTTCTTTTACAAGTCACTTCTGCTCCTCGGGCAGTACGATTTGCGAACCTTTAAGTTTGCTCTAAATTTACATTCCTTACACAGCGTGTAAGCTACACATCACAGATTTTAATCGCTTGTTCCAGAGACTTTATCGGGTCTCTCTTGGGAATGAACTCCTGAGCGACATAGCCGTCAAAATTCGTTTCGGCAATTGCACGCATGATCGCAGCATAATTGAGCTCCTGGGTCTCGTCGATCTCATTGCGACCTGGTACACCTCCCGTGTGGAAGTGACCAATATACTCGATATTGTCCCTGATGGTTCTGATAATATCGCCTTCCATAATCTGCATGTGATAGATGTCGTAAAGGAGCTTGAGACGGGGTGAAGCGACACGTTTGCATAATTGGACACCCCAGTCGGTGTGATCGCACATGTAGTCTTTGTGTTCCAGTTTACTATTGAGCAGTTCTATGCAGATTGTCACGCCCTTCTCTTCTGCCAAGCCGATAATTTGCTCAAGACCCTTGGCGCAGTTTTCCAGTCCTTCATCATCCGGCATACCCTCACGGTTGCCCGAGAAACAGAGAACATTCGGGAAACCGGCCTCAGATGCTGCTTCGATACCTTCTCTGATCCCGTTTAGACAATAATCATGATTCTCTATGTGGTTGAGACCCTTCTCGATACTATGAGTTTCAATCATCGCGCAAATGAGTCCATTTTTCTTTAGAACCGGCCAGTCTCGTGGATTAACATCAAGCTCTATTGACTTAATACCTATCCGGGCAGAATTCTCAGCAAGCTCTTCAATTGAAATATTTTTATAGCACCACTGGCTAACAGAATGTTTAATGTTGCCTTTAAGCGGCATTGATGTCCGAGTTTCGCCTATTGCCACTACTGTTCCTTCATTCAGGCCCATCGTTGCAGCAAGTGCCGCCCCTCCAGCTGTTTTCAGCAGTTTGCGCCGGCTAATGGTATTCTGACTATCATGAATTCCACGTGCATCATTGCGGTGTTTTTTGTTGTACATGGATTATTTCCTCCCTCATTTTTTGTTTCGTGATGTGCCTCGAAGTAAAAAATGCTCTCCTTAACCTGTATATAAATCTATCTGACATTCCTCATATCAATCCTATAAAAGAGATTAACAAGGATTTTGTTGAATAATGACAGCAATTAATATTTAACTTAATTAGCCTATAAGCCCCAGCCTTCTCGAAACGCCGGCTTGATATATTTGTCCGCTTCCTGTGCATTGATAGCCTTCATGTTCGGACCATCCCAATATATTTTCTTGCCCGTACGCAGCGCCACAGTGCCCAGCAGTATCATTTCAGTTAATGGCCCGGAATAGTCGAAATTGGCGCTGGTGGGATCGCCGCCTTTGCAGGCTTCTATCCAGTCTTGATGGTGTCCTTCAACCCGGGGGATTGTCTTCGGCGGTAGCTCATATGCCTGCATTTTTGACTCTGGGATAATTCGCGGGTTTTCGGACCAGCCGCCACATTTTATTACGCCCTCGTCACCCACAAAGTAAATACCGTCGAAACCCATTCTACGGCCCTCTTCCAGCTCTTGTGGCCGTGGTGGCATCAAACCGCCGTCATACCATTTCATGGTGACCGCAGGCATATCTCCACGGGCCGGAAATTCATAATGATACAGTGCCCCCGTAGGTACCGTTTCGTCATTCAACCTGGTGGCGCTGGCTTCCACGCTGGTGGGAGAGCCCAGCTCAAGGGCCCAGAAGGCAGGATCCATGTTGTGACAGGCCATTTCGCCGATGCATGCGTTACAGAAATCCCAATAACCCCGCCAATTGTACGGCACATAAGCGGGATGATAGGGCCGGTAAGGCGCCGGACCGAGAAAGAGATCCCAGTTAAGAGTATTCGGTACCGGGGGCGTCTCCTCAGGTCTGTCTGTCAATTCTGTCCATTCTGATCCTGATGAGCCGCTCCATGCGTGGACCTCACGCACCGGTCCGATCGCTCCGTCTCGTATCCACTCTACCGTCAAACGCATCCCTTCGCCGGAATTGCCATGATTACCCATCTGCGTTGCCACTCCTGCTTTGCGGGCGGCCTCCGTTACCTCTCGCGTCTCATATACCGAATGGGTTAGAGGCTTTTCACAGAACACATGCTTGCCACGTTCGATGGCTGCCATGCAGGCCACCGCGTGTATGTGATCGGGAGTGGATATCACAACGGCATCAATGTTTTTCTCTTTTTCCAGCATCTCACGGAAATCCACATAGCTGGGGCAGCCTTTGTAGGTCCCCGATTTGCTTAGTTCGGCGTAGTGCTGATTTACTCTCTCAAGTGCAGGTTTCAGTCCAGCTGTAGGGTAGCCCCAGTAAAATGGGGTGTAGTCACTTTCCTGATTGACATCACAAAGGGCTACCACCTGTGCATCCGGAAGCCCGAGTAACCTTCTAATATTACTTATGCCTTGTCCTCCGGTGCCGATAAAGGCTACATTGATCTTATCACTCGGTGCTGGATGACCGGGCGTTCCCAGAACAGAACGAGGTACGATTGTGAACGCCCCTGCTGCCGCTGCTGAGCTGGCCATAAACTTACGACGGGTTATTTTTCGCCCCTGCCTGACATTTTTTCCATTAATTTTCACCTTTAACATCCTTTCCCTCAAATGTAGATGTTGGATTAACTTTAATCTGGGATTTTATCGATTTCATTAAAATTTACAATAAGTCATTTTAATTCCTTATTGCTTTATATTTAACTGTGGATTGAGAGATCTCCCCGGTAAACCTTGAATGGCAATTTATCACCAAATCACTTTGTCTGAGGCAATACAGTTTGTTTCAAATACATATCCGGTATTGATTCTATCTCACGTATTTTAATGTTGCGGTAGAAGAGTTCGGCGCCTTCCGCTTGTAATTCAATCTTCCCACGCGTTAGAGGCAGATAATTTTCATCATCCAGCCAGTTTTTTGCATTCTCCAAAACCATAACCACATGACCATTGACGATATGAAGACTCTTGTCTCCCAGACAAATCAACTCTAAGGTATTCCATTCTCCAGTAGGTTTTTCATAGTCGCGGATTTTGCGGACTCTGGCCGGCTCAAATTCGCTTCGAAACTCCCTTGGTTCTGAAATGGGATCATAGATCCACTGGATATCCCCAAAATTATAATTACCTGGACGATCTTCTTTGGTTTCCGAAGCCCTGATATCAATACTAGTTCCACCCAGAGGATCAGAATCCCCAATATCACCTTCCTGAACCTGCATTTCTAGTACTTTCATCCAAGCATTCCAAAATTGGCCGTATGGTTCCTGAGCGTGATAAAGTATACCACCATTCCTTGGGCTGTCTAATCGTGGTTCATACCTTTTTTCACCCCATTTATGTTCCATTTTCAAATGGTAATTTTCAAATTCCTCTTTTGTGCTTAACCCACCATAAATCTCGCCTGAAATACGAAGTACGGGTGTTCCATCCAATTCCTCAACCGTAAAGACATTTAAAGGGTCATTATTCAAGCCGATCGGTGTTCCATTAATACCATCTCCTTTAGGATACCCTGGAAGATCAACACTTGTGTGAGGAACACCCAGAAAAATATTCCATTTGCTTAAATCCTTGTCAAGCAGTGTTATCCAATTAATTCCTGCTTCTATTTGCGGTTTATCCAAACCACAACCGACTAAGAATCCGCATACGGAGACAATATAGAGAATAGAGTAATTGTACCTGATATTCATACTATAACACTACTCTTAATTTGTTAAAAAGATTAACGATTTAGACTACTATGCATTTTGTATCGCCGGAACATTTTGGACTAATTAAGTTAAAACTAATTAACATTTATTTCATTGACAAGAGTAATTTTTTTATGGAATATACAGAATATCAACAACATGAATAGAACTACAATCCTCGCTAATATATTTATAACCGCACGTCACTTCATGTTAAAATTTCTATCTTGACTTATACAACCTCTAATTTCTAATCCCCGGATAAGATACGAACAACGCACTGATAAGGAATATTTTACGTATGTATGGATCACCGATTCTCTTTTCATTCAGGAAGCGCAAAAGCGACGTATAACGCGCCCGAAGGTTGAGGCCCTTTGCCGCCACCTGCGGCAACCACGATGAATTGCCGGCCATCCACCTCGTACGTTGCCGGTGTGGCGTTTACGGAGTTGGGTAGCGTGGTTTCCCACAGTAATTCTCCGGTCAATTTGTCAAAGGCTCGAAACTTACTATCATATACGGTAGCACCAATAAAGAGTAATCCCCCTGCGGTGACAACAGGGCCGCCGTAATTTTCCGAGCCGGTATTTGTCACCCCCTGTGCCACCAACTCCGGATACTCTCCTAAGGGAATCTGCCACCTGTATTCACCCGTGTCGAGGTCAAGGGCGTTGAGCGTTCCCCACGGAGGTTTTATAGCGGGGTATCCGTCGGGATCGAGGAACTTTTCATAACCAGCAAAGAGGTATTTCAACTCGTACGGAGAACGAATATTCCTACCACGATCTACTTCCCTTTCCTCACCATAGAGAACAAAACGGGTGATCGCTTCAAGTTCCGTTTCCGACAGGTAGGAAAAAGCAGGCATTCGCCCTGCACCATTAACAGTGAACTCGATGAAATCCTCCTGGTCATAAATTTCGGATATATCGAGAAGCGTCGGGAAATTTGGCGGTGATCCGCTCATATCGGTTTTATGGCAGCTCGCGCAATTAGATTCGTACAATTCCCGGCTATTCGTCATTTTATTCCATACACTGTTTTCCACAAGCTTGAGTATCCAGGCCATTTCATTGGAATTGACGTAAAGCAATCCTGTTTCAGGATCGAATGCCGGGCCGCCCCATTCGGGACCGCCATCATATCCTGGAAAAATTATGGCGCCCTTTGTTGAAGGCGGCGTGAATTGAGGGCCGCTCTCCACTGACCGGAACCGTTTTAATACGTCATCATGAGCGGCAGGGGTACGGTCGGTGATCATATCTTCTGTAAAGACCTGCCTTGCGAGAGGTTGAGGTTCCAGCGGCATGATTTGCGTCTCCGAGAGGACTTCACCTTCCACATTCGAAGGAGGTACGGTTATTTCTTCCAGAGGAAAAAGCGACTCACCTGTCTCGCGGTCGAAAACAAGGACATTTCCGTATTTAGACGGTTGTGCGACTGCGTCTATCAGTTGACCGTCACGTTCCACGGTGACAAGAGCGGGTGGTGTCGGCAGATCACGGTCCCAGACATCGTGTTTCACCAGTTGGAAATACCAAACGAGTTCTCCCGTATCGGCTTTGAGTGCGAGAAGACAATCGGCATAAAGGTTATCACCGACTCGGTTCGCACCGTAAAAATCAGATGCTGCTGATCCCGTGGGTACAAATATAAGGCCGCGCTCTTCATCCAGGCTCATCCCTGCCCAACTGTTGGCACCGCCAATGTAGAGCCAGGCATCTTCGGGCCAGGTTTCATACCCTGGTTCGCCGGGATGAGGAATAGTATGGAACGTCCAGCGGAGTTCCCCGGTGCGAACGTCGTATGCACGTATATCACCCGGCGATGCTGGAAGGCTTTCGCTCACCCTGCTTCCCATAATGATCAAATCTTTATAGATGACACCCGGGCTGGTTGTGGTAATGGAGACTTCTTCTACGGGGCGTCCCAGGTTTTCACGCAAATCCAAGCGTCCGCCGTTCCCGAAGCCGGCAGCCGGTTCACCCGACATGGCATCGAGCGCGTAAAGATAATACATATAATTGGTGAAAATTCGTTCGTCCATACCGTCAGTCCAGTAGCTGACACCCCTGAACGCATTAATTCCGCGAACCTCTTCCCCATTCGAAGGATCGAATCTCCATAGCAATTCCCCGGTGGCCGCGTTCAATGCGAATGTTTTGCGTTGGGGAGTGGCCGCATAGAGAATGTTCCCGATAATAATTGGGTTGGTTTGCAATTCGGAATTTTGAAAGGCATCACCGGAATCATAAGTCCAGGTAACTTCAAGTTGATGGACGTTACTGCGGTTTATCTGGTCGAGCCGGGAATAGTGGGTGAAACCGGCATCCCCGCCGTAGACGCTCCAGGTATCGTGTCCTGCTCCAGGTATCTCACGTTCCTGACCTCCGCAGCTTATAAAGATAAACAGCGGGATAAGTATGCTAACCATTAATAGTGCCATCAAATATTTGCTAAACATGCTTTTTATTTGCTTACCCAAGGATAGTTAGTGTGAAACTTGTATCCACTGATCAATAATAGCATTTGATGCTAATAGTAATATATTTATAAGAAAATCACAAATGGAATCTGCTCCCCAGACTATACGATTACTCACCAGATAAACACGGCCCACATATCCCAGAAATTTTTCAGATATTTTCACGAGGGGTTATAACTCTATACCAGGATTCCCAAATTCAAATGGTACGTCGGTGACCTGCCCCTAATGTTTGGGCCACTTTTTAAGTTAGTCAATTCATTGATATTTTCATTGTTGTATTATCCATTGGCCTTGAGACCGAATCCGGTGGTATAACTGCCTCGGGGGCGGGTGGCCGGTATCCGAGGGCACTATGCGGTCTCTTATGGTTATACTCATTTCGCCAGCGTTCCACAAGCACTTTTGCTTCGTGTAAGGTATCGAAGATTTCCCGGTTGAGCACTTCATCACGCAGTTTGCCATTGAACGACTCACTATACCCGTTCTCCCATGGACTGCCTGGTTCAATATACAATGTTTTTACTCCCAGGCGCATGAGCCATGTCCGGACCGCTTGAGCAGTGCACTCTGTGCCATTATCACTTCTCAGGTGAACCGGAACTCCTCGCTGCACGAACAGTGTTGCAAGATGTTCTATGACGTCATTGTGAGTCAGCCTCCTGCCTGCCACAATTGCCTGACACTCCCGACTGTATTCATCTAATATTGTTAACAAACAATAGCTCCTTCCCTCTCGGGTTCGTGCTTGCATGAAGTCATAACTCCAGACATGATCCCGGTACGCAGGTCGCAGCCGAATACACGAACCGTCATTGAGCCATAACCGTTTGCGCTTCGGCTGCCTCCGGGGAACTTTTAATCCTTCTCGACGCCACAAACGCTCCACTCTCTTATGATTGACCTTGCAGCCTTCTTGCTGTAACAGTGCGGTAATTCGTCGATAACCATACCGACCATACTGCGTGGCCAACTCAGACCATACGTTGCACTAACACCGGCTTCATCAGAAGGAGAAATCGGGCGATATTGATGAGTGCTGCGCGGTACTCCCAACACGGTACAGGCCCGGCGCTGCGAGATCTCGAGAGTCGTGCAAAGATGCTGCTCCACTTCCCGTCGCTTCGCCGGGCTCAGAAGTTTTTTGCATCAACCGCCAGAGTCTCATTGAGGATTTGAATATCCAACTCTTTCTCGGCAACCAGGCGTTTCAGGCGGATAGTCTCTCTCTCTAACGCTTTAAATCGTTTCGCCTGATGCACCCGAAGACCACCATACTCCTTTCGCCAACGATAATAGGTCTGCTCTGTAACCTCAATCTGGCGAGCAGCTTGTTGAACCGACTGACCTTGAGCGAGCAGTACTTCTGCCTCTCGAAGCTTGTGGATAATTTGTGCTGATGTGTGAATTCTACGTGCCATTGATCTTGCTCCTTTCTTTTCAATCTAATCCCTGTACTAATATACTATCTGGATCAACTTGTGGGGGCAAGGTCAAATGAACGTCTTTATAAAAGTATAAAACAATTAGCAATCGCCATGACGTTGGATCTTGAAAATTATCTTTCCAACCCGAATCCCTATAACGATTACTGCAAAAACATGTATGATCATTATTTAAAAATGGGATTATTCGAATATAAATAACCTTTATAATTTTTAATCAGACAATCCTTCTCATTAAAAATAACATATTTGAAAATCGGTAGTACCTACTTAAGAAAATCCCCTCCTTTATTCAATCAATGTTCATTATTTTTGTGTTTTAGTCACTCTCATCTAATTTTCATTCACACTACTGAGCTTCGACTACGTTTTTTCAATAGAATCTTGGACTCATGAAGATCATCAATTTTGCGGTGGTCAATTCTCTCCGGCGCCAAGTCTTTCTCTTCTCGCATTTTTAAAATGCATTATCTGCTTTGAATGTCCCGTGTAATAAACACCTCCATTTTAAACAAAAAAATCAAAACCTCCGATACTATTTACTATAAGGGCATTGTTTCGGTGCAATAATTATTCTTCATAATCTTGAAGTTGAAGAGTAAGAAATGAGCCGAATATCCGCTGAGATAGAGTACCGGCATTGCTTGTAACGTGCTTATGGCAATCCAACAGGAGACAAAAATGGCGCAAACATCTTTCATCGATACTTCAGAAATTCAACAAATAGACCATACCTTACCCGCTCTCTCGCTTAAGCAGACAGAGATTCTTGCCGAACCGAGAATACTATTTAAAGAACTCAATGAAGAAGATGAAATAATAGAAATGTTTGCATTGAGGTCTCTCGTATATCAATATGTCGGTTATTTTCCGATTGCTCATGATCACTATCACGGCGGAAACTATTTAGATATTGACTGTTTCGATCTCTATTCTACATTTCTTGGCGCTTTCCAAATAACACAATCTACGAAAAGACTCATAGGTACCGTTCGAATCATTAGTCACGACACTGTTTCAGAGTTTACTCCGTTTATACGGTCTCTATACAAAACCTTACCGGGAAATGAAACGAACGGATCATTAGAGCGATCGACGTTATTCCCCTATTTGGAATCTTTTAAGACTCCCTTACATTTTCGTACGCTAAATTCTGAAACTATTAATGCTTTCGAATCGGGTAATCATTCCTCAGACACTAATCTCTATGAAATATCCCGGCTCGCCGTTCTGCCGGAATTCTGGAAATCAAAAGAGAAAGTAGCATTTTGTTTGCATGTGACATTAGTACTCAATTCCTGGGAAATGAATCCGAGGAGAAATCATTTCATTATCGCGACACATCCTAAAACGAAAAAAATATATGAGAATATCGGATTTTCGATTATTCAGGATACAGGGGAACAAATATACAAAAGTATTAATCAGCCCGCCATTTTAATGGAAGTAAATTTGGAAGAGTATTTCAAGAAATCTAATCCGTACTGCACAATATGTTCGGAAGCGTATTTGGACTTTTTAAATAAAGGATATTTCGAATTAAGCAAATATCTTTAACCGGAACGAAGACCCCTAAACAATAAAGCAGAGCGCTGTATACATATCACCAATTATCAGCCTACAAAAAATTAATTCTTCATCAATGAGCGCTTCAACCTTATTTAATTCCGCTGTGCGCCTGCCCACAAAAACATTATATTCTGAAGCGCCCCCGAACCCAATCGCGGGCTATGATGAACGGGTGTAAAAATTATCAAATTTCATGCCAAAAGTCGACATTTCAAGACGGCTGATCAGTACCATTTCATCAATATAAACATCTTGATTTACGCATAGCATTTCCGTATTTTTGACTTTCAAAAAATGTGTCCGCGCCATTAGCTCAACTGGTAGAGCAGCGGACTCTTAATCCGAAGGTTCGGGGTTCGATCCCCTGATGGCGCACATTGTTTTTATTAGACTTACAAGGAATACTGGCAAGATTGTCAGCTGCTCTTTAAACTGAGCTTGCCAATTCTTGCCATTTTTCACTTTTGAATGAGTCTACCTGAGTGTTTGTCCTGATCCTTGGCATTGCATTTAGTGCTTCACTTGCAACAATTTTATCTATCGTTGCATAGCGATCTGTAGTTTTCCTGTCCCTGTGTCCCATTAGAGGTCTTAACAAATCAAGGCTAACACCAGCATTGTGAAGCCATGTAGCAAAAATATGCCTTAGATCGTGAAATCGAAGCTTTGTTCCATCAACCGTTATACCAACTTTCCGAACAACTTTGTCAAACGTTTTATGAATTGAGTAATAGCGTGTACCGGTTTTGGGATTAATAAATACAAATCCTTCTTTTCTAATGCCAATTACTCTTTTCAATACCTCAACCGCAAGGGAACCGAGAGAAAGCTTTTCTTTCCGTCCACCTTTGACAATTACTGTTGCTTGTGCAGTGTGAGTAAGGTCATGAAAGAGCAAGTCTTCAATTCGCAATCCAAGAACATTTTCTTTCCGGAATCTTGAATAAATAGCAAATTCAACATTGTTGGCTAAATATTCGGGTAATTCCTTAATAAGTGTAGCAGCTTGTTCTAATGTAATATCAACCTCACGTTTATCAGTCACTTGTAATAGCTTTAGATTTCTTAACGGATTATCATTCAAGAGATCCCATTCTACTGCGCAGGAAAACATTTTCTTCAACATAGATACTTCATTGTTTACAGTAGATGGGTGCAATTTGTCTTGCTTACATCGGGCATTCATATAATCTAAAACTATCCTCTTTGTAGTTGAACCGAGTTCTAAGTCTGCCAACTCATGACATCGACAGATGTTCTTAAAACTATTACGATACGACCTCTGCATTGTAGGTCGCCTTAGCACACCATAGCGCGACATAAATATAGGAAAAAAGTCTCTGATCGAAATTGATTTAGCTTTTTCGTTTTGCTGTGCACATTTAATTTCACTTTCCGGGTTTTTACCTTCAAGTAGCCAGTCATTAAACTTTACTGCAATACGTTGGGCTAAATTTTGATCAGATCCTACCGACAGCCTCCTCCTGCGACCATCGGGATTTGTATAGTGAAGGGCATAAGTACCATACTTAGTCTTTACGATACGTACTGTTTTTATTTTAGCCATGCTTTTATCCTTTCTATAAACATGGCTGCCGTGTAATCAATATACATCGATCTTACCATATTGTCAAATGGATGAATGATTATTTGCTTTTCCTTGGTAATAGTATCAATTCTTTACTTTCAAGGTGCCGTTCAACCCGCGTATTTGCACAGTAATGTTTTTCGAGAAAAGCTTTCAGATCTTCGGACCTAATCATCCTGAACCTTTGAATCCCTTTTCCACGTCCAGGGAGTTCTTCGTAAGGTAGAAATCCTTGTGCCATCCAGTTCTCTATAGTTCCCCGACTTACACATGCGTATTCTGCCGCTTCTTGAATGGACAACGCACGTTTTGGTTCATTATTACTTTGATTCATATGCTATGTTTTTAACTGGCCATGAGTATATGAGTATTAGTAGCAGAACTATTCTATATAATATGTATTATAATATATCTTCAATTTTTCTCTTCCTTTAAAAGTTTAGTAAAAAATACTCATAATACTCATGTTTGTGCTCAACAGATACTCATGAAATAGTCATGATTTTATAATAATAGTCATACCGGAATCTTATTATTGGTGGTCTTGCCATTTGTCTGATATGCTTAAGTTTAAATACCAATGATTGCCTCCCTTAGCCTCATGTTTTACCCGTTCCTTAAGTGCTTTCCCAAAAATCACTTGGGAATCCGGATCAATGCCTTGTTCTTCGCTCCAACGACTGTATATGTTGTACAATACACTGGCTTGAATTCTCTTTCCATCTGCAGTTTCACAGCATTCGTTTAGGAACCTGCTGATAATGTCTTCTTCATCACGGTACTGGTCGGTGGCATCTTTTACTATATCCGGTGGATTCAGACCATCTTTCTGCCACATCAGGCAACCCTGAACTAACCACGCAAGGATACCCGGCCTTTCTGCTTTAAGTTTATTGTATAGATAGGGATCTTTCTTTTTCTCAAGTGACTTTTGAGGATAGTCCACAAATTTAACTTTAAACGGTATAAGATGTATTCGGTCCCAGAAGGCAGGGTCATTGTTCGGGACATTGGGCTTGCTGTTTGTAAGCAAATACAGGGTGTGAGTAGGTGTGAACTCGGTCTGGGATTTACCATAAACTTCTCTCCCGGTTAATGTATCACCTCCACAAAGCCATTTAACTCTGCCAAGGTTGAAATTCACACCTTCATTGGTTTCGCTTGCCCAAATAAGTCTTTTCCCCTGGAGAGACATGATGTCGGATGTAGGTGCTCCCGATGACTTCTGTGGTCCTTTCAATAGCATCTCACTCTGGATTTGCCCAGCCACTTTTCCTAATACTGTGTGAAGTGTTTCAAGCATGACACCCTTGCCATTACGACCCGAACCGTAGAAAATGGGTAGGATATGCTCTATAGTATGTCCTGTTATAGAATAACCAAAAAGTCGGTGTATATATGATATCGGTTCTATTTCGTCATTAAATACTTCATTTATAAACTGATTCCATTGAGGGGCAGGAACTTTAAGGTCTTTATATTCTGTTTTGGCGATTCTCTTAATATATTCTTCTGGTTTGCCGTCTCGCAACATTCCTGTTTTTAAATCAACAACTCCGTTTAAACAGCCTAATATATTTGGATTTTTATCCCACTCGGTTCCGTCTATTCCAAGCGATTTTTTGCCCTGATGAGCAAAATAGAGTACATTCTTCCGACGATTTGCGTTACGAAGAGCCTTAATACTTGCTAGAAGATAATTTAATTTTTCCTTATGTGATTTTTTACCGCTTTCATCCTTATTCCACTCACATTCGGCAATTGAATTCTCCTGTACAGCTGCCTCTCTTTGGTATAAATTCATCACTTCGTCAAATGCTGCAGTAACTTGACCCAGTGTGTCTGCTTTCCAATAATGTCCTGACCACTCATACCAAATCCCGCTTGCGTGATCATAACAGAATTTACCCTTATTCAATTTGCAGAAGAGTTTTTCGTCACCCAATTCTCCATTTTTCGCAGCATTAGTGATATCTTCACTCGATACCATTATTGTATCAGGAGATTTTTTACCATTATCTGAATAATATTTATTGAAATCGATTGGTATCTGCACTCCTGGCTCTATTTCCTTATCTAGATTACTATTACTCATCTTATGCTTTAACCATTATGTTATTAAGATCACATCACAACGGGACATTGAGCATCGGGAAAAATATCCTCCACTTTACTTTTCAGCATACGGGCCCATCGTTTTTTCTCTGCTTCAGGTAAATCCAATCGTCCGCAAATCACTCTTGAAACATTCAGCTCAGAAGTACCAATTTTAAATGAGAATTTCACTTGAGATTCGTAGAGCTCAATAATTCTCGATTTTAACGCAACGTTTATCATTTTATACACCTCAAATATTAGATTTATAGTTTACACCGTGAATCTTAATTATTAAAAAAATTAAAGCTCTCTAGATTTCTTTAGATGGTTTGTGATGTCTAATACTATCATATTATCGCATCTTTTTTCAACAGAAAAGTTAATCTCCATCTTATCAATGTTCATAAATTCAATACCAGTGGCATCTATTTCATCTTTAATATTAAATACAATCAGATACACCAAAACCTTATCCAGGTTTCCACTCCTTTTTTTAAATTCCTTACTTTCCAGTAATAATTTGCTCCAAGAGCTGTATTTAGCACCTTCGTCGTATAAAAACTCATCTAATCTTTCACTTGTTATCTTATATTCCTTACTATTTTTATCTTTAGAAAGATTATCTAAATCAACATCACGATTCTTTTCTAAAAAAACCATATCCTTTATGCCGTCAAATGTATAATAAATTCTTTTCTGGGATATACCAAGTTTTGCAAGATCAATTAAAACTAGAGTATCGATTAAATCGTATATTGAGTATAACCGTTTGTTACCCGTACCTTTGGTAGCGGCAATACTTGGTAAAATCAAATTCTTATTTGTCCAATAAGCAATATTCTGTTTATTGGTACTTGCTAATTCAGCAAGTTTGCTTTTTGTGAATACTTTTTCCATATAGACTATAAGAGTTAAGGTTTAATCTCTGCACTACAATAATATGAACGATAGTAATATTATTAAAGTTCCACAAATTATCAGCATATTATAAAAATTAATTGAACTTAAAAAATCAAAGAGATTATTCCTACCATGAAGAACTTAATTTTGCTCTCTATAATGTAAAGAAAATGTATTTTTGGAGGTACAATTTGACTATATGACTGTGGAAAGAACGTAATGAGCAATAGAGAACAGAAACCGTATAGTTAAATGTGTTCTGGAGGCGATTGTATAGGGGTGATAGGGCATTTCTTGTTATTTGAGTGTAAGTGTACTGCAAAGCGATAAAGTGTCTACCTCCGCGTTCTAAGGTGATATTGATCTCTATAACGATATAAATAACTGCAGTACAAT
The DNA here is from genome assembly GCA_965240425.1 of bacterium. Classification (GTDB taxonomy): domain Bacteria; phylum SM23-31; class SM23-31; order SM23-31; family SM23-31; genus CBDFMG01. The sequence goes on along the minus strand of OZ251221.1, from coordinate 2,290,618 downwards.
TGTTGTCACCTACGGTGCCAACATGCACACAAAGGAAGAGCCGGATTCATTGCGGAGTGTTTATTTCCGTTTTGTTTTCCGGTTTTTCTCATGTAAAGAGGACAATTGAAGGTACTGTGCTTTTCAGGATGAAAAACACATGAGTATAAATATTTTTATTCTGAATATTATTGTTTGATAAGCCCAAAAAAGACAGTTCCTGATTATTTTATCAATCGAGGAATATACGCAAAGCACGGCTTCTGGATACATGCCGCAAACGTTTAATGGCTTTTTCTTTAATTTGGAGTATACGTTCACGGGTGAGACTTAATTGCTCTCCAATTTCTTCAAGCGTTAGAGGACGTTTTTGTTCAAGTCAAAAATACAATTTTACAACCATAGATTCTCTGTGTGTCAAGGTCGATAGCGCTCTTTCAACTTCGTTTTTCAACGATTCCTGTATGAGGTCGTTATCGGGAGAAGGCTGCTGGACATTTTGTATTACATCGAGGAGACGGTTGTTTTCACCCTGGTTGAACGGTGCATCCATAGAAAGATGGCGCCCTGATAGCTTCAAATTTCCGGAAACTTCGTTTGTGGTAATATCTAATTCTTCTGCTATCTCAGAGGCACTTGGTTCCCGTTCGAATTCCTGTTCAAGATTACTAAATGCCTTTCCAATCTTATTCAGTGCACAGACACGGTTTAAGGGTAGGCGCACAACACGGACTTGATCTGCAAGCGCCTGAAGAATAGATTGGCGGATTCACCATACAGCATATGAGATAAATTTAAATCCGCGTGTTACGTCAAATCGTTTTGCAGCTTTAATGAGGTCCACATTTCCTTCATTAATCAGATCACCAAGGGTAAGTCCTTGATTTTGATACTGTTTTGGGGAATTATATACTTGTTTCCCCAAAACTGATTTCTCACTGACTCACTTTTTCTTGGATTCTTTTTTCTTCAGGTAATCCCATTCTTTCTTGGGTTCACTTAGCATAATAGACCGAGCAACATTCTCCGGCGTGTCTGGTATGTGTGGGATTTTCTCTGTACCCGCTGGTCGTCCCCGTGGTCTCTTAGTTTGACCTTTTTTCATATTAAAGCCTGATTAAATTTCTGGAAATAATAGTCTATTTCTTCCTTCATCCCAATCCCTACTCTTTCAAAGCAACCAAGCAAATCTTCATAAGCCCCCTCGCCACCTAGAAAATCCCAAAACCTTTCCGCAACTTTCAGTTCTTTTTCCAAATCCAGCATTCCTTTTAATGTCCATCTTTCGTAAGGCTTCGGTTCATAAGGATTGTAAGGGATGGCTATATATGAATTTACATTTGCTTCTGGATTGTTAGTTAGAAAGATCGCAGCCCACTCTAACAAAGTTCTCTTAAAGTCTTTGAAACCACTAATGTTTGGTTTAGCTGTTTTCAGGTCAAACAAATGTACTGACCCATCAGAACTTTGAGCATATAAATCTACTTTTACAGTTTATTAGTCTTTTCATGCGACCTTTCTGACATACTTTTCTTATTCTCTCAATCTCTTCCCTCTTGTTAGGGTCTTCTCCAGTTGTAAGACTATTCATAATATCTTGGATTTCAGACTGAGATCGTTCGCTGATTCTGTCGCCAACTTCGTATTTTTTCCTTACAAATCGAAAGTTAGGTCTCGCTAAAGCTTCGGCTACGGGTTCAAAGATAGAAGTTCCAAAGGTTGTATTAAGGGAGTGAATAAAAGAAAACAATGCCATTCTGTCCTTGCCCAGCAATCTGTAGTGAAAGGGCATGTGTTTTGTCTCAGGTTTATACTTACTGAGTTTATTTCTTAAACTTTCCCTTATCGTATTCTCGATTTCTGCTGTTTGCTTTTTGTTGAGTGCCATTCTGTTTTTTATTTTAAGTGAAATATAATCTCTGAATAAGCCCCTTTATTCCTTTCTGTTCTATTAAGAACTGGTCGCTTATATGTATTCACTATTTCCATATCTGCAAGTTTAGCGATTAAGGGATATAGGCTGTATTTATCATTTGCAACAAGAAAGACATTAAAGTCTTTAGTAAGGTATTTTCTACAATTTCGCAGAACTTCAGCAATCGACTCTGAGTAAGTTTGTCTTGCTATGGCTCCTTGTCCTTTGGACAACGGTCCTATTTCAAGCTGGTCGTTTCTTTCGTAACCAAGAAGATCATACGCATAAGCATGTTGTTCGTGGTAGTCTATCAATCCTACATAGGGCGGACTAGTGAATATGCCTTTTATCCCTTAACTCCTTACAAGTTCCGAAAGTCGCTTTTCTCTCTCCAGCAAGCAGTCAACTAAGTTTATTTTTCTTGAGTCTCCCTGCAAGCAGATTTGTTTGGTTTCGGTGCGTAGAGCATCAAATTCCTGAATCCTAACTAAGGTATCCTCACTGTATCTCTTCCACCACGACTGAACAGAGAACAAAGGTTTACAAATCTTGCCATGTTTTTTGCAGTAATACGGCTTTGTTACAGGTTCTTTTAATGTAGCTAGATCAGCATGAGTTGTAGCCCTGCATGACCTAACAGTTCTGCTTAAAACAATCTCCAAGACTTTCTTGATTTGCTCATTTTTAACTTCCTTAATTTGTTCAAGTAAAAACTCTATCTCATCTCTTACAATCTTTAAAAACCACTTGTCCATATAACGGTTGGTTTTCGTCTGTTCGACTTGAATACAGTGTTTCTTAACCAATTTGTCATAGGTAGGCATAAATTCCTTTTCTTTTTCACAAGAATAAGTTTTTTCATCTATCTCTCTTGCCCTAAGCTTTCTTTTGAAATCTGGTGATGGGAAGTTGGCTTTATTATAGATGCTTAATTCTCCCAATAGTTCTCTTTCAAACTCAGCATATGGGGAAGTGCATGTTCTCTGGCGAAGCGAAAGCCCTATTTTGGTAAGCTCGTTTCGTAGTTCGCTGAGGTCATATTTTGCTATTTTTACGTTGGCAATCAAAGCGTTGAAAGCCGAAATATCAATACCAACAGCGTGCATTCCAAGTTCGTTTGCCTGCACAAGCGTTGTTCCACTCCCACAGAACGGATCTAAAACGATATCCCTAGGTTGGAAAAAAGCCTCTTTTTTAAACTCATCCGTATGACTGTCTAGGAAATACTTAACTAATTGAGGTATAAATTTTCCTTTGTAAGGATGAAATCGATGTACATGCTTCGTCGTGTCTTTCTCTCTGAGAAAGTCAAATGAAAGATTCCAGTTTAGATCATGTCCAAGCTTGTCTTTCCAATCATTTTCTCGGTTCTGAAGAAAGCCCTTATAGTAATTAACAAGCTCATTTTTACTGACAGCAGTTGCACCATTTTCAGAATACTTGTTAATCCTTCCATATTGAATTAGATACGAGATATTGGAAGAAGCAACTTTTTTGTTTAGGTGCTTTGATGCCCAAACGCTCGCTTGGCGTATAGTAATCAGGTCATGGCCTTCTTCTTGAAAGAGAGTAGGTGGTGTATCTAAATAAAACATGTGACCTCCGATTTCTTTTCCTGACCTTCCGCTGTGATTTTCTTATTGGCCATATTAGTTCACCAGTTCCTTGTAAGAAAGCTTCTTGCCTACCATGCCTTTTGCAAGGAACACCATCTGATCTATGGTATCCATCTCCCTGACGTTATGGCGACCCGCAAACTCATTTACGTATCGATCCAAATGTTTCTCATTCATTCTGTGGTAAGTGCCGTAGTATCCACGCTTCAACATTGCCCAGAACGATTCCACGCCGTTTGTATGAGCCTGTTCTTTGACATATTCACCTACGCTGTGATTCACGCTTTCGTGGTCATAAGGAAGCCCGATATAGCTTCTGTGGTCGTCAGTATAGACCTTCGCCTCCGGAGATACATTGCTACCGATAAAGCCGTGTAATTCCTCTTTAGTCCTTTCAAGAACGGGTTTAGCAACGACTTTATTTGTCTCTCGGTCTTTTATTCCTACTACCACAGTTTTCCCCGAAGGGCATCTGGTATGGCTTCGCTTGTCTTCATGCTTGTTTCTTTCCCGACCCCCAACAAAGGTCTCGTCAACCTCTACTGGCCCGATAAAATCCCCTTGATTATCTTTCCACGTCTCCCTGATTCGGTGAGCTAAATGCCAAGCGGATTTTTGGGAAATTCCCAAGTCCCTATGAAGCTTCATACTTGATACTCCCTTGAGATTGGTAACTAGCAGGTAAATTGCAACCGCCCATGTCTGAAAACCAAGCGGGGAATTGTGCATCAAGGTTCCAGTCTTAACGGAAAAATCATTACGGCAATCACGGCAACGATACGCTCTGGGCTTTCCCTCTTTCCTTTTTCTTTCCGCAATGTTTACAGAACCGCAACTGGCACAGTAAACGCTGTCTGTCCAGCGGGTCTCTGTAAACCATTTCTCAGCCGTAGCGTCATCGGGGAACATTCTCATTATCTCAACCAGAGAAACTCCTTTTCTGAATGATTTGCCGGGGGCTTTCGTTTTTCTTCCCATCGTTTCTACCTCCATGATTTATAGGAAGTAGTTTGCCCAATCTGTATAAAAAGTCAAGAGATTTGAGGGAATTATCTTTAATTAATTGTTTTTGATTCCTTCCGGTTCTTACCATTATTATCCCACCTTGAAAAAACTTTTTCAAGCGTTTTTTGAGAAGTTAGGGGAAACAAGTATATAATTCCCCTGTTTTGCAACACTTACAACAAAACGAAGATTTGCCTTGGTTAATTTCTCCAATGCCTCCTGATCGTTTTTCTTAATACAGTGCGATAAATGTATTTCTTCCTGCGGAGTAAGTAATGGTACTTTTCCTATGTCCAGTAAATAGTTATTTAATGATTGATTTTCACGATTATCTTGTTTCTGACTAAACTTTGTCATGGACGGTTCACTCCCCATTGATACGTTTAATTATCAATAATCCTAACCACAGTATCCCACACAGGGGGTCGGTTGCAGCAAAACTTGTTTGGCGAAATTCTCCTATGATTCGCTTACACCTTCAGCGTATCGATTCTTAAAAACGACGGCCACCCCCTCTTCCTCCTCTACTTCGACTGCTTTCGTTACGGGGACGTGCCTCATTAACATTAAGAACTTTTTCCTTTAACTCTTTGCTATTTAGTCCATCAATTGCAGCGCGAGCTTCAGCCTTGGCGGGCATCTCCACGAATCCAAATCCTCTTGGTTCGCCACTATACTTATCTTTTATAATAGTGGCCGATTCGACCTGTCCGAATGATTCAAAAGCCTTCCGCAATTCTTCTTCAGTGATCTGATGATTTAAATTGCCTACGTAGATTTTCAATTAGTTCTCCTATTTGAAATGAAATCTAAAGTTGAATTATGCTTAACTTTAAGGTTTTTGTCTGATATTCCGGTATCAATCTTCTGACAGAAATTAATATGGATTTTTTTAGAATTGTGATAGTAAGTTAACATACGACCCTGTCAGTTGCAAACATAAAACGGCTTATATAGATTATTATTATTGACTTTAACATAATATTTATCTAATAATCGTACGAGAACAATTTATACGATCTTATCCGGACAGAATGTACTTTTTATGATTGTTAATTCCGTGACTTGTTTGCATAATAATTTTTAAATTAATCTGTAATTCTGTCGATCATTAAGTGACAAGCTGAGTTCAACTTATGCATAAAGGAAATAAGTTTTGGAAGAACAGACTTTAACCATAGAAAATTTAGATGGCCGCAAGAAGGCGTCGATATTGGTTATTGCAATAGGTACCGAAGCGGCGTCACAAATCTTTAAGCATCTTAAAGAAAAAGATGTGGAACGGCTTGCAGTCGAGATTGCGAATATAAAAGACATACCGTCATCGATCATGAAAGCTGTGATCGAATAATTTTATCAGATGATAATGGCGCAGAAATATAAATCTCAGGGCGGTATTGATTACGCGAAGGACGTCCTCGAAAAAACCATTTCGTTGTAATACCCTTATGAATATTGTTTGGATAATAACGTAAAGACAAATCCTATAGAGGAGGTATTAAAAAATGTCAGATAAAAATCCGTGGGAGAAAATGTCTGAAGCAGATTTACCCCAAAGAGGAAAGTTGCCTCCGCATTTTTTGATAGCTGATGGACAGAAATTATTATGGGAAAAGCTCCTTGAAATTGAAGTTCTCATAAAGCAGTTGGTAAAGTAAGTCAGCGAGCTGCTAAGGTTAATGTAACTTTGTTTTGCAGAGTTACCCAGAGTTTTTGTACGTGTGTATTAAGAAAATAGCACGACAATTTAGCATCATATCCTATATGCCGCAGAGGATATAACTTTATCTTTATAATATTTGATACAACCAGAAGCTACTCTAAGGGAGTAGACAGGTTCAGCCGACGATGGTGAATCCGACAGGCTTCCTTTTGATGGGTTAGAATTCGGAGAGCACCCTGAGGCTTTGCCGTACACAACAGGATGAAACTTGCTTGTTGACCTGGATATCCTTAGGGTTTCCCGTCAACGAACCCTCGAGTTGTTGCATTTCAATTCTGAAGCCTTCAAAGACGTTTATGCTTCGATCAGGCGAGGTCGAAGCGGTCAAGATTCATTATCTTGTTCCACACAGCAACAAAGTCGTTTAGAAACTTCTCTTGAGAGTCCTCACATCCGTAAACTTCCGCCAACGCCCGGAGTTGGGAGTTTGAACTGAAGATGAGGTCGACACGGGTGCCGGTCCACTTGAGTTCGCCCGTTGTGCGATCACGACCCTCGAATTCGTCTTCGTCTTTCGAAGTTGACTCCCACGTTGTGCTTTTGTCGAGTAGATTCACGAAGAAGTCATTGGTGAGTGTTTCTGGCCGCTTGGTGAAGAGGCCGTGCGGGGACTGTCCGAAGTTGGCATTCAAGACGCGCATACCGCCAACGAGAACGGTCATCTCAGGAGCGGTCAGTGTTAACAATTGCGCCCGATCAACCAGCATTTCCTCTGCCGATACGGCGTATTTGGTTTTAAGGTAGTTACGGAACCCGTCTGCAGCTGGTTCTAGTACTTCGAATGACTCCACGTCGGTTTGCTCATGAGACGCATCCGTGCGTCCTGGCGTGAAAGAAACAGTCACGTCGTGACCGGCATTCTTAGCAGCATGCTCGACACCTGCACATCCACCAAGGACGATCAAGTCGGCGAGCGAAACCATCTTTCCGCCTGCCTGATTGAACTCCTCTTGAATTCTCTCAAGGGTCTGCAGCACAGTCTTCAGTTGGTCTGGCTGGTTGATTTCCCAATCCTTCTGAGGCGCAAGCCGGATGCGTGCCCCATTCGCCCCGCCCCGCTTATCGGAGCCGCGGAACGTGGAGGTCGACGCCCAAGCTGCCGAAACCAGTTGGGAGACAGACAGTCCGGAGGCAAGGATCTTGCCTTTGAGGTCTGCGATGTCTTTCTCATCGATCAGCTCATGATCGACTGCGGGCACGGGATCTTGCCAGATCAGTTCTTCAGTCGGGACCTCCGCACCAAGATAGCGTGAGCGGGGACCCATGTCGCGGTGTGTCAGCTTGAACCACGCTCTGGCAAATGCGTCCGCTAACTCCTCAGGGTTCTCGTGAAATCGCCTCGAAATCGGTTCATAGATCGGATCCATCTTCAGAGCCATGTCCGCTGTGGTCATTATGGGCGCGTGACGTTTAGATGGATCGTGGGCATCCGGCACAGCGTTCGCCGCATCGGGATCATTTGGAATCCACTGCCAGGCTCCGGCAGGGCTTTTCACCTTTTCCCACTCGTAACCGAACAGGGTGTCGAAATAACTGTGGTCCCACTGAGTCGGCGTTGGGGTCCAGGCCCCTTCGATGCCGCTGGTGATCGAATCACCGCCCTTGCCATTTCCGAAACTGCTCTTCCAACCGAGACCTTGTTCTTCGATGCCTGCTCCCTCTGGTTCAGGACCCACAAGCTCCGCATCTCCAGCACCGTGACATTTACCGAATGTGTGTCCTCCGGCGACTAGTGCGACAGTCTCCTCGTCGTTCATGGCCATACGAGCGAAGGTTTCTCGAATGTCACGGCCAGAAGTGACCGGATCCGGTTCGCCATTAGGCCCTTCCGGATTCACGTAGATAAGGCCCATTTGCACCGCGCCGAGAGGATTCTCAAGTTCCCGGTCACCGGAGTAACGCTCGTCACCAAGCCACTCGGTTTCTTTTCCCCAGTAAATGTCTTCTTCCGGCTCCCAAATGTCCTCGCGCCCACCGGCGAATCCGAAGGTCTTTAATCCCATAGATTCAAGCGCACAGTTACCGGCTAGTATTATGAGGTCGGCCCAGGAGATACTGTTACAATATTTCTGCTTGATTGGCCAGAGCAGCCGACGTGCCTTGTCGAGGTTCGCATTGTCCGGCCAGCTGTTGAGGGGTGCAAAACGTTGATTGCCAGACCCCGCACCTCCGCGCCCGTCGCCAATACGGTATGTACCAGCACTGTGCCACGCCATCCGGATAAAGAGCGGCCCGTAGTGACCGTAATCGGCTGGCCACCAATCCTGAGAATCGGTCATCAAGACATAAAGGTCCTTCTTCAGGGCCTCCAAGTCTAATTTCTTGAATTCCTCAGCGTAGTTGAACTCCTTGGTCATCGGATTGCTCATGTGAGAGTTTTGATGAAGAACCTTGAGTTTCAACTGGTTCGGCCACCAGTCCCGGTTCGATGTGCCTCCACCGGCAATGGGATTGCTAGCACCACCAGTTACTGGGCATTTGCTATTTTCATTCAAAAAGATACCTCCTACTTAATAATGTTGTACATTTTATTTATCATTGCATAAACAATCATCATCAGGTAATAATGATTATTGTTTCGCGGTAAATATTTTTTGCTATTGACATTAAGGTCACAAAAATTAAAATATAAATAGGTTTAGAAGGACTATGATAAGCGTCAAGGATTGTCGAATCATTTCTCCTCCTTTGGCCTACATTTGATCAATATTATCCGATATTCCCCATATCAATTCTCTGAAAGAGATTAAATTTTGGTTTGTATTGAAATATGACGCTTAATTAGAAGCGATGTACTTGGTTAGATTGTATTGAAAATTATAATATAAATGTGGCTTTTACAAGGTTTTTCTGCTCCTCGGGCTGTACGATTTGCGAAACCTTTTTAATAATTAATCGTATCACCTGTCGTGGTTGAAAATTGAGATTTTACCCACTCTCCGATTGCAAAGTTCAATATTAAGACACTTCTGTCCATTTTTAAATAGGGGGTTTTATTGCTGATAAATCAAAGCATGTAATGATTCAGCTTCCATTATTCTAAATCGCGGGCCATCTTATATCCCGATGGACTTCCCGCATCGAACCTGCGTCCTCTTACTATGAATCCCTCCAATTTTCCGTCCTGGATAAGTTTCTGTAAAACGGGAACATCATCTTTTTCGGATTTCGAAGCATATGACAGTTCGCGGTATGTATCAAAAAAATCCTGCGAATACAGAGCTCTGCCGACAGACCGTAACAAACCCTTTTGTGATCCGGGCTCAATTTTGCGCTCCTGTTTTCCGGAATGGGTCACAATTTTTACAGTTCGGCTCTCCGTCGGTTCAATTGTTACAAGATTGATACGATTCGATGATTCCGTCTCATGACCGCTCAGTTCCATGATCCCGATGCAGCAGCGCCCCCGATTATAATTTTCGACGAGTTGCACGGAAGGAAACGGCCGGTCTGGGTAGTAATTGTCGGGCATCAGTACGAAAAAATCCTTCTTCTTGATATCTGGCTTGGCCAGAGAAAGTGCATGAGCAACACCGAGCGGCTTTTTTTGTTCTAAAAAAGTGCACCGAATTCCAGTATCCAGTAGATTCTTGAATCCGAAAGGCCGGTTATTCACGGTAAATACAGCTTTTGTCTCGATATGTTCTGCAATCTGCTGTTTATCTCTGCTAATAATTATAAATACAGCGTGTGCGCCCGCATCGATCGCTTCTTGAATTGTATGGTCAATAAGCGGTTTGCCGCTAACATAAAGCAGTTCTTTTGGACCTCCGCTTGTTATCCAAGTTCATCTTGGTGCCTTTACCGGCAGCAGGTATAATTGCACTGAGCATAATTTCGAACCGTTCACATCGCTGACAATAATAAGAGTAGTCCGTTAGAGACTACCGACCAAACAAAATAACACTTGCTTATTACGTTCATCCAATTTATCATTGAAGATACGGAATCACTTACCGATAACTATAGTGAAAGCGGCGGTCAAGATTTTCTTTTTATGTAAGAATACATTAACTTACATTTCCATCAAGGGAGGAAACTATGCCTGCTGGACAGATTAATTCAGTAAAAGTCAATATTCTTCGAAACCTAAGAATTGGTATAGACACCCAAAATAATGCAGTCCGCATAACAGGGGTAAAATCACGTGCAGAATTTCGGCAGACAATAAGTCAAAAAAACGCTTTAACACCACAGGATATTGGAAATTCGGCTCGCAGGATCAGCGTTCGTGATAATCAATTCAAAAATCCGCAAGACCGGTTTTTTGATGCAGTTGCTTGATGTGTCTCCGGCGTTATTTTTTAAACTCTGATATATGTCGTCTAATAATCTCGGCTGCTTTTTACAGAGTAGTTTCACGAATCTAATCCTGATCTCCTCACTGGATCACTTTTACGTTCAGGCCCTTTATAATTTTGGTCATTTAACTTCCTGCGCTCTTTATTCGAACTTCGTCCTTTTCCAGATCGCTTTTCCTTTTTCCCCATAGGATTTTCACCATCATAATTCTTCAAATCAGGTTGGACACGATGTGCTGAATAAATAAAGCGTATATGTGGCTTTTACAAGTCTATTTTGCTCCTCGAGCTACACGATTTGCGAACCTTTGAAGTAGAAATTTATAAAGTATTTTAATAAAATGGAGTGGACCCTACTTTTAAAAAACAGACCTCTTAATGTCTATTTAAATATTTAACTTAGTATTCATATTCTTCCTATTTTAAGTTAAAAAAAGTAATATTGGTAAGAAATGACGACACAACAATTAATCCAGAAACTGACATCTGAATATAGTGATAACCGGAAATTCACTTTAAGATATTCGGAAGATGAGGCTGTCTCTGTGTACCCTAAATCAATTAACAGGTTAAATGACGATTTTCTTTTTATCGGCAGAGAAGAAAGTGAGAAATATCTTTTTATCGTTTCAATAAAAGGCGATCAGGCATTTATTGAAAAGTTTGACGGCGAGCTTGTTACGAAGAATATATTTGAATCTGGTATACTTGTTAAGCAATGTCGGTTAAATCATACTAACGCTGTTCGAATCCGTGAATTGTTTGATTTCACGAAACCGGTTTTAATTGGAATCCAAAATTCATTTGGTTTTGGTGACCGACTGGGTATTGCAAATCCGGGGCATTTACGTTCTATAATGGGAACAAATATCAGACCTGTTCTTGCACAACAATCGATACGTGAATTGAAACGTACCAATCGTCAACCGAAAGAAGTGATTGACGCTGCCACCTGGGCAGTTTTACAGGAGGATTTTAGAGATGGGTTTGGTGCGGATGCAGACCATATAAAAACCCCTGAAGATATAGACATAATGGTCAATGCTGGCTATACCATGTTTACAATTGACCCGGGTTTATATGTCGTTAATGAAGCGGATTCACTTCCAATCGGTATAATATTGGAAAAAATCAAGTCAATTGAATGGCCTCTTTTGCAGGATACCCCCGATAATTTTATTGCTAAATATGAAAATACTATTTTTCCAATTTCTAAAGATTTTAAGATTCAACCATCTCGGGAACGAGTGTTACGTGCAACAGTCAAGTATGGCAGGGTTATTGCCCATACGGTAAAGATGTATCGGCATTTAACAGAACATTACCCGGAGTATCCTTTTGAAATTGAACTTTCAATCGATGAAACGGACTCTATTACGTCACCATTTGAACATTTTCTCATATCTCAAGAGCTCAAAAGATTAGGAATACAATTAGTAAGTCTGGCTCCAAGATTTGTTGGAGATTTTGAAAAAGGTATAGACTATAAAGGCGATCTCCATTATTTTAAAACAGAATACATTAAACACCTTGAGATTGGTGAATTACTTGGGCCTTATAAAATAAGCTTTCATTCGGGAAGCGACAAATTCAGTGTTTATAGAGAGATAGGATCTATAGACTATGGACATGTTCATGTTAAAACCGCTGGAACCAGCTATCTCGAAGCGTTAAAAACCGTTGCCCAATATGACCCGAAACTTTTTTGTGAAATTTTGGATTTTTCGCGAGAACAATTTGAAATTGAGAAAAAATCTTATCACATTTCAGCACACATCGAAAATGTGCCGAAATCTGCTGATTGTACTAAGAAAAAATTGATGAGACTTTTCGAACAGAATAATACCCGCCAGGTTTTGCATGTAACTTTTGGAAAAGTCCTCACCTGCAAAAATAGACAGGGAAAATATATTTTCAAAGATCGCATTTTAAACTGTTTACACAAGTATGAAAATTCTCATTATGAGAATCTGTTCACCCATTTCCGTAAACATATTGAGCCATTTATTATTTAATTTACTCTGGATAAGAGAAAGAGGGATAGCAATGTATATTGACGATTTATTCAGCCTTAATGGAAAAGTCTCGGTTGTCATAGGTGGAAGGGGCGTACTTGGAGGAGCAATATGTGAGGGATTTGCCCATGCGGGCGCCGATATTGTAATTCTGGGAAGAAACAAAGAAAAAGCTGAGGTAAAAGCTGAAAAAATAAGAAAAATTGGAAGAAAGTGTTTGACTGTCAAGATGGATGCTTCCAATAAAAAGGATATTGAAAAGGCGCATACTCAGATACTCAAAGAATTTGGAAAAATCGATGTGCTTGTAAATGCACCCGGTATTAATTCCAGCACTCCATTTTTTGATATTAAAGAACCTGATTGGCATGAAATTTTAGATGTAAATTTAAAGAGTGTTTATCTTTCCTGTCAAGTTTTTTCAGAGTCGATGATTCGGCAAAAAAGGGGAAGTATTATAAATATTTCATCCGCTTCATCTGCGGTACCGCTGTCAAAGGTATTTACTTATTCCATTTCAAAAGCAGGCATAGAGAACCTTACGAAATTTCTTGCTAGGGAATTTGCCGTACATAATGTTCGGGTAAATACCATAGCGCCGGGTTTCTTTCCGGCAGAACAGAATAGAAAGATATTAACAAAAGAAAGAATAAAAGCGATTTTCAATCATACCCCCATGAAGAGATTTGGAGAACCGGAAGAGCTTATAGGTGCAGCGATATGGCTTGCATCGGAAAAGGTTTCATCATTTGTCACTGGTGCAACAATAAGAATAGATGGTGGTTTTACTGCCATGACAATATAATAAACAACTGTTCAAACTGTAGAAGGTATGGTGGAAACACTGTAAAACGATTCGAAGACGTATAAGAATATAATTTGAGAATCATTCCCGAAAAATTATAGAACCCGCATAATTAACAAATATAACTGTATACATTCTATTTCTTGTTATTATAATAGCTTATGCCGATTGTCTTGATTAAACTACATTGATTTTAGTGGTACAGACCCAAGAGACAAGCAGAAATGCTGGTTTAAGCCATCCTTTTTCCTGCCAAGGAGTGTGACTACTTCGTGGCGGGACTGTTCCACTATTTAAAAAGAACTAATTTGTGAATAAATCAGAGGAAATAAAAAGAAATAGTCACATGAATGAAAATAAAATACAAAATAAGATAGGTGAAGGTTTATCCGGTTTTGAGCTTTCCGGTAAAAAGGTTTTAGCTATTATCCCTGATTACACGCGAACTTTTCCCATGGACAAATTTTTTAAAATTTTATTCGATTATTCTAAGGAAAACTTTGGGAAACTTGACTTTTTAATCGCATCGGGTACGCATTCACTCATGAGTACTGAAAGAATCTGTTCTCATTTGGGAATTACCTTGGATGAATGGGATACCCACTACAAAGATATAGAAGCATTTAATCATAGTTTCAATTCAGAAAAAGAATTGAAGAAAATCGGGGAAATACCGGAAGAGGAAGTTTTCGAAATTTCTGAAGGGCAACTTAAAAATCCAATTAAAATTGTTATCAATAAAAGGATATTTGACTATGACTATTTGCTGATAATAGGTCCTGTTTTCCCCCATGAAGTTGTTGGTTTTTCTGGAGGGACTAAGTACCTTTTTCCCGGAATAGCTGGTGAAGAGATAATAAATCAGTCCCACTGGCTTGGCGCTCTTATCACAAATTATAAGATTATTGGAAACAAAGACACTCCTGTCCGCAGACTCATTAATAGAGCAGCCGAGTTCGTGAAAATTCCCATTATCTGTATCAGCGTCGTTGTGAACAAGAAAGAATTGGCAGACTTTTTTGTAGGTACGATTAACGAGTCATGGTCTAAAGCAGTAAGCCTAACAGCAAAAGTAAATATAGTGTATAAGAAAAAACTGTTCGGAAAGGTAATCGGGATAGCATCTCCCTTGTATGATGACCTGTGGACTGCGGGAAAAGTGATGTATAAACTAGAACCTGTTATTGAAGATGGCGGTGAACTCATTGTATATGCACCGGGTCTGTCGAAGATTTCAGATAACCATGGCGAAATGATTGAGAAAGTAGGGTATCACACTATTCAATATATCCTTAAGAAGTATGAAAAATTTAAGGATATTCCGGAAATGGTACTTGCTCACAGCAGCCATATTAAAGGTACAGGAATGGTTGAAAATGGAAATGAAATGCCTAGAATTGAAGTTACGTTAGCAACAAAAATAAGTAAAGAAAGGTGTGAAAAATTAAATCTTGGATATCTCGACCCTGATTCTATAACTATTGCAGATTTTGAAAATAGAGAAGATGAAGGAATTCTCGTTGTTAAAGATGCCGGAGAGGTTCTTTATCGGGTAAAGTAATGGGGGATAATATAATTTAAAAGAGAAACCGAAAAGCACTGCTTTTTTCCTTAAGAAGAAGTAGAATATTGATTAAACAAGATGGAACAAAGTTATGCTGGGACTTGCGACATTAGATTGGATTGTACTGTTCGGATACTTTGTTGGTGTTACGGGAATTGGTATCTGGGCATATAAAAAGATAAAGAATACAGGCGATTTTTTTATGGGAGGAAGGTCGTTTGGTAAAGTTTTGATGATTTTCCATGCTTTTGGTGTTGGAACTCATACTGACCAACCTGTTACTGTTGCCGGTGCTTCATCAGAGATCGGTCTGGCAGGAATATGGTACCAATGGCTTTACCTATTCGCTACGCCATTTTACTGGCTCCTGGCTCCCATCTATAGAAGATTGAGGTATGTTACTCTCGGTGATTTTTTCGAAGAAAGATATGGAACAAGTCTGGGACTTATTTATGCTGTTGTAGGACTCATTTACTTCATGTTCAATACCGGTTTGATATTAAAGGGAACCGGTATGACAATAGAGGCAATTACTTATGGGAATATCTCTACCAATGTTATTATCCTGATCATGACAGCTCTTTTTGTTGTCTATGGGATTGCCGGGGGCTTGGTTGCCGCAGTTATTACAGATTTTGTTCAGGGGCTTTTTATATTTGTATTATCCTTTTTGCTTATACCATTCGCAATAAATGTTGCAGGTGGTATTTCTGTTTATCACAGGGAGTTGCCAGAGCATATGTTCAGTCTTGTTGCCCCTACTGAGGTTACTGCATTTTTTATCTTCATGGTTGTTATAAACGGACTTGTTGCCGTGGTAGTAAATCCACACCATATGGCAGTCTGTGGTTCGGGTAAGACAGAAATTGCCAATAGAGTTGGTTGGACATATGGAAATTTCATGAAACGAATTGTGACGCTTGGTTGGGCTTTTACTGGTGTGTTTGCAGCATATCTCTTTGCATCCGAGCTCACCCATGAAAATAGAGAACTTGCTTTTGGTCTCATGATTAAACATCTTTTACCGTCAGGATTATTAGGACTAATGATTGCATCAATGATGGCTGCCGTTATGTCGACCTGTGATGCATTTATGGTTGATGGTGCTGCCCTGTTCACAAAAAACTTTTATAGAAAGTATGCAAAGAGAACATCCGAAAAAAGGGAGCTTCTTATTGCGAGAATTTCCTCTGTTATTATTGTAATTGGGGGAGTTTCTTTTGCCATATACATCCCGAGTATTGTTGAAGGATTGACACTTCTCTGGAAACTCTGTGCATTTTTAGGCATTGCATTCTGGATGGGTATTATATGGAAAAGAGCAAACCGCTATGGAGCATGGGCGAGCATAGTTGTTACATCAGCAATTGCTTTTTATACGGGTGACACCTTCTCTTGGTGTCTGAATTTTCCCCTTGAATACCAAATAGCCTTCTATCTCCCTGCCGGATTTATTTCTCTTATTATTGTTAGTTACCTCACGAAACCCGGAATCTGAAAGTCAATTGAAAATGTTCTTTACATTGCTTCATACACCGGTTGGAGAAGAATACAAATTGAAAGAGCAAGGGATTGAAATGATGCTGGAAGGAGAAGCTGAACCCGTAAAAGACAGAATGGGTTCTTTGGAAGATAATGGACATGCCCTTTTAATCGTTGATATGCTCAATCTAAAATCAAAATTCAAACTGAGAAGGTATAAAGTTGACCTTTTCGGCTTTTTTGGCGCTTTTACGATTGTGATGTTTATAATACTTATAACATTATTTCTTTCACGGATTGGTGCTTAAATGCTGAAACCATTTAACCTGAATTTTTAAAAACTTTAGAATAAAAAAAAGGAAGAAGTATGCAATACCATTTTAAGAAAAAGCTGGATTGTGGATTGAATACGATTATTGACTCTAATATTGTTGAAGGTATAGATTTAATAAGCCTTGATATCTTGAAATTGAAGCCTGGAGAATTCTTTAAAGAATCTCTTGAAAAGAAAGAACTTGGTTTAATAATTCTCGGAGGAAAGTGTACGGTAAACGTTGGTTCAGAGATGTTCGATTCAATAGGCGAAAGAACGAATGTCTTTAACGGCAATGCGTATGCCCTGTATATTCCCGGTGAGAATGAATACCGAGTCGAAGCGGAGTCAGACTGTGAAATAGCACTCTGTTATGCGCCATGGAAAAACAAAGGAAAAGTTACGCTTGTTCAACCGAATGATACTATTTGTCATTCCCGTGGCAGGGAAAACTCATCACGAGAAGTCTGGGATATTATTGACAGTAGAATCGAAGCAGAGCATCTTGTTATTGGAGAAACTATTAACCTTCCGGGAAACTGGTCGTCATATCCACCACATAAACATGAAATACATAATCCTCCTTATGAATGTAAACTAGAAGAAATATATTTTTTTAAAATGAGTAACCCTTCCGGATTTTGGTTTCAGCGAATTTATACTGATGACAGAAGCGTAGATGAAGCTTTTAGCATTGAAGAAAATGACACGGTAGTAATCCCAAAAGGATATCACCCTGTTGCGGCAGCACCTGGTTACAGTCTCTATTATTTATGGATTCTTGCCGGAGAGGAAAGAAAACTAATCCCAAATGATGATCCGGATCATAAATGGATCAAGGAATCATCGTAATAAATGATAAGACTTTTTGTTAAATAAGAGCTCCTGTAATAATCTGCATTTTTTCACAATTGGTTACGGAGACAAGTCAAGTTTTACCTATTTAAGATACAATTTTTCTGTAAGAAAGATGTCAAAAAATTGGAATTTTGTTACAGGAATAAAAAGATATCCAACAATAAAACATGCCTTATATAAAATTGCAATGGGCAATGTCGGTTAATACTTCCACAATAAATATAAAAGTTCAGCTTTTACAAAAAGCCACCGCCAAAAGTATTTTTACATTATAAGAGGAGGTGCCATGAGTTTGAATTCTAATCACATCCTAACCCGGCGTACTTTTATGAAAAGTTCACTTGCCGGAATAGCTGTTTTACCGGCAATGGACCTCGGCTTATCTGTTTTCAAATGGCCGGCGGAATCCGCATTCAATGTAAAAGATTATGGAGCCGCAGGAAACGGAACAACACTGGACACAGGTGCAATTAATAAAGCGATAGAAGTATGCAGTGCTGCTGGAGGGGGAACAGTGTATTTTCCAGCCGGCACGTACCAGTCGGGTTCTATCAGATTGAAAAGCAATATTACCCTGTACCTCGATGCAGGCGCAACTCTTCTGGGTGCACCAAACACTATTAATGCATATGATCCACCTGAAGACAATCCTTTCGACATGTACCAGGATTTTGGACACAGCCACTGGCACAACAGCCTGATTTGGGGAGAGAAGCTTGAGAACATAACAATAATGGGTCCGGGCACCATAGATGGAGGCGGTATGACCATCGAAGATCCTGCGCCAGGTGGTGGTGATAAAACAATCGCACTCAAGTTATGTAAAAACATAGTGATTAAAGACATTACCATCAGGCATGCAGGTCATTTCGCGGTTCTGCCTACAGGCTGTGACAACTTGATTATTGACGGCGTCAAGGTTGATACCAATCGTGACGGTATAAATCTTGATTGCTGCAGGAACGTAAGGGTTGCCAACTGTACTATAAATTCACCTATAGATGATGGACTGTGTCTTAAGAGCAGTTACGCAGTAGGATATAAACGAGTCACTGAAAATGTGACTATTACGAATTGTATGCTCAGTGGTTTTACCGAAGGGACCCTGCTCGACGGTACTCTGGATTCCACTAATATTCAGCGCGAAGGTTTGGGGGGGATAAAATTCGGCACCGAATCAAACGGCGGTTTTAAGAACATTGTTATTAACAACTGCGTTTTTGATAATTGTGACGGATTTTCTCTGGAAATGATGGACGGCGGAGTAATGGAGAATGTAACTATCTCCAATATTACAATGCAAAACATGGCGGGTGTTCCGATATTTATAAGGCTGGGAAACAGGGCACGGGGACCTGATAATCCACCTGTCGGGAATATACGGAATATGAATATAAGTAATGTTTTTGTGACAGGTTCTTATTGGAGGAGTGGTGCCCACATTACTGGAATACCGGGTCATCCAGTCGAAGATATCAGGCTGAATAACATAAAAATAACGTATGATGGTGGAGGCACAAAAGAAGATGCCAAAATAACACCCCCTGAAATAGAGGAGGCTTATCCTACAAGTGACATGTTCGGTACCTTGCCTTCATACGGCTTTTATTGTCGTCATGTCAACGGTATAGAGTTTCGCAATGTTTCAGTCGGCTTTGAAAAGGAAGACCTGCGGCCAGCACTGGTTTGCGACGATGTAGAGGATTTGGTGCTTGATAATTTCAAAGCAGAACGCGCACCGGAAGGCGAATCCTCCATCGTGTTAAAGAATGTCAAAGACGGTTAAGAAGCGCGATTATAACCGTTAGTATTACCAGCATCAAGGGCGTTATAATTCCGGATACAGTTACAAGACCATTAGAAAATAAAACAATGAATATGTCGATGAATTGACTAACTTAAACAATGGCTCAAACAGTCAGGAAAGGTCACTGATATCAAATAAAGTCAGGAATTTTTGATGAATAAATTGTCCTCATTACCCTTTACGATTTTATTTTGCTGCTCTATCCTGGTTACATGTGGTCAATCCGATCCATCCAAGATACAGGCCCGCATCTCAATCCGGATCGTTGACGAAAGCGGTAATACGACCCCGGCGCGCGTTTGGATCGATGTAGATAACCAGCGTTTTTTCCAACCAATAGCGCCTGAGACGGTGACGGTTTACGCCAACGATCAAAGCTTTAGCTGCGATGGTGTTTTCACAATGGAGGTACCGGCCGGAAATGCGGTGGTACATGTTGAAAAAGGGAAAGAATACACTCCGGTGGATCTTGCAATTACCCTGAAATCCGGCGAGACGATCGAGAATACAATTGAGTTGAAGCGCTGGATCGATCTGCCGTCCGAAGGTTGGTATTCAGCCGATCTGCACGTGCATCTGGGACAGGACAACCCGCGCATCCTTCAACAACTGGCGCTGGCCGACGATGTGCATCTCATGCCGGCATTCACCTACTGGCTGGGAGGACAGGATGAATCGTGGCACGCAACCTGGCCGGATGAAACCTACACCGCGCCGATCGTCATCGACGACCGCCACCTCATAACGCGCAACAACATCGAAATCGAACGCATCGGTGGCAACGCCGCCATCGGTGCAACGTTTCTGTTCAACCTGGACCACCCCGTCACTGCCAGGCAATACGGAGAGCATTTTCCCACCGACGCCGCACTTTGCCGAATCGCGCGAACCCAGTCACCGGGCGTTGTATTCGACAGCGACAAACCTTTATGGGCGGAGACCGTCATCGGCGCGGCGCTGGAGGTGCTCGACACCATTCAAGTCTGCCATAACCACTACCACCGCTGGTCAACTGTGGCTGGCGGCTGGGGCATGATCGGACCGCTGTCGGCGGGTGAGTCCAATGCCGCCGTCGGTGACGGTTTGTTCCATCGCACGAACAATCTGTATTACCGCTTTTTGAATTGCGGCTTTCGCCTGGGCGTCTCTGGCGGCTCGGCCATCGGCGTGATGGAGGTACCGTCCGGCTTTCACCGCGTCTATGCCAGAATTAACGGACCGTTGACGGCAGAGAAAATGTGGGCCTCGATCAAGGCCGGACGTTCCTTCGTTACCACGGGGCCCATGCTGACCCTGGATGCCGACGGCAGGGGCCCGGGAGCAACGATCTCCAGAACGTCATCGGACACCAGCCCCATTCAACTCACAGCAACCCTGCGTTCGATTGAAACGCTGGAATCGCTCCAACTCGTTCACAACGGCCTCGTTGTGGCCACGATGAGCCTGCTCGATCAAAAGCCCGCACCGATCCTGCGACAGACGTTAACTTACGAACTGTATCCGAAAAGAAGCGGCTGGATTGCCGCCCGCGCGCTCTATCGGGCCCCGGACGGCCTGCTCCGCCAGGCACACACGAGCCCGGTTTATCTATCGGTTGATGAAAAACCGACGGCGTTTGCCGAAGATGCAACCTATATGCTACGATGGATTCAAATACTGGACGATATTGCCCGTTCTCAACCTGATCGCTTTCCATCCACCGCCGCTCGACAGGGGGTACTGGCAGACTACGAAGAAGCGCGCACCAGATACGAACAGGTCATCCAGGATGCACAACGCCACTGGGGCGACCAGCCGATTTCCTCCGGAAATTAGGCCGTGTTGACATTGAGCCACTGTGACCGATACTCCTCGCTCGTCTCTCACCGCGGGGAGTAACCTAACGTTCCAAGGTAAGCAATTTGAAAAAGATTGGTATAGAGAAAGGAATATTTCAGAAAGGAAAAAAATTAGCGATTGTTAAAAAGTCTGAAGAAAAGCGAAAGAGAAGGAAGCTAAGAAGAATAGCTTCTTAATAATACTGTAATCAACGTCACAACCACTAAGCCCTGAAAAATATTTTTTAGGGCTTTTTACATCCGGGCTGTACGATTTGCGAACCTTTTCTGTAGCATTTAGCAGAAATAGATAACGTTTGAAAAAATCCTCACTTTTTCAACGGACTATATTCGTGGAGAAGGTCAGACGCGGCCCCATTATCTTTCGGGAGGCGGAGTGTTTATCCCAGTTTTATTTTCCGGTTTATCCCATAAACAGAGAGCATTGAGGCATGAGTTCCATTTTGAAGGCTCCTTGGGCCGCATGGGTATCGCGATAGGTATATCAAACCTCTATACCGTGTCCACATTAGTTGTTCGAAGTCTCCCGGATGATCCGGTCGTACACTTCGCGCGCCTTGTTATAGGTAGCTTCAGCGGTGGCTCGTTCCTCTTCACGAATCAGGGGATACTTCATGGTCCAGCATTGATCCACTGCGCGCCGGCACCACTCGGCACTACGCTTCGAGGCACGTATCGGCTTACCATCTACAAGCACGAAGATAGGATTTGTATGTGCACTGGGATAGATCCTCACTGCAACCCAGCTTGATTGCTGAATTGGATGGGTGAAAGATAGCTCGTTCCACCCACCGTCGGCGACTATTGCTCGTGTTTCCACAGAGATTCCGTTGACGATAAGCTCTACCGGAACCTTACGTGTTGCCTCAATACGGGCACGCTCAAGATGCCAGTAAGGCTGTTCATACATTTTCTTCGATGCGATACGTGCCCCGGTTTCGTTTTGCTCCAATGGGAGATAGGCAGCAGCTCTGGCTGTAATCCGTACCGGCTGCACGCTCTCAAGGGACACCTCGCTGCCGTTTGTGCCCAGCTCTTGATTGTTGATGAAGAAGTCGATGATATGGGATCGTCCTTCGGAGACGTAGCTACGTCCTGCACGGACCGCTTCCACGTAACTGTCGTATTCAAGATTCCTCTCCTGCCAGGCATAACTGCGTGTCAGCCCCACACGCTCGTCGAAAATGCAGGGGAAATCGGTTTCTCCGCTCAAACGAGTCCTGAATCCGGTATTGAGGGTGTGGTACCACATATTCAGCTCCCACGGCGCGGGCGTATCGCCGGCAGAGTAAAAGTCTACTGCATCCTGAGTGACCGTAACGATATATTCATTCGCGCCGATACCGTCCATTTTAGGCATCACATAGTTGGGAAGATCCTCGGTGGGGGTCACCGGCTCTAATCCCCATCCGGAGTGGGCATATCCCACGACACCGCCTTGCCCCTTTGCCCATTGCAAGACAGGGAGGGTCCAGCTGGGCCATTCTTCGATAGTGGACGTGCCCGGATAGTCGTCTTCCTGTAATCGGAGAAGACAGACATGACCGGCGTGAGAGGAGGGAAATCCTGAGACCTCCACATCGTAGCGCAGGATGTTCTGTCCGGTAGAAAGAGGATGCACCTTGCCCGTAAAGAACGTTTTCTGATGATACCAGCAGGGCCCCCAGGTTAAGACACTGGCCACATTTAAATCTTCACCCAGAACCTGGCGCCACATGCGTTCTGGCCGCACGCCTTCTTCGGGGCTTTCGTAATGGCTGCATCCGGCTGCGTGTACATGATGGTCCGCGCTATACCATCCGAGACTGGCCATATGAATCCATCGTTTCAGTTGAAACGAGACTTCAAACGTTTCCACTTCAGGCGGAACAACGATTTGCTTCGTCTGAGGAATGTATTCCGGACCTCGGGTAAAGGTTATATCATAGGTACCCGGCGGCAGCAATACATGCTCGCCATCGGTCCGGTAAACTTGAGGATGAAAAAAGAAATCGGGATAGGTATCACTCGTTGCGACCCGACGTGAAGGCAGAGGATAGATGCCTGTTAGGCGTTTAACAGGTGCAGGAATAGAAAACTTTTCTTGAAATCCTGCGAGCGCAGGGGCGTTAAATTCACTACGCGCCAGCCTTAACCGGTAATCGGATGGTAACTCCTCGCCGTTTGTTATCCGTTCTAACCCATCCGTAATCACAAACGAAGCCATTACAGGCGCGCCGTCATCGTCTTTAACGTTGAAGATTACACTCACTGAAGGACGGCAGTTAAACAGGATATCGATGGCATTACGAAATCCGATATCCTGGGAACCCTGGCCAATATGAAACCCTATATTTGCCTCTCGCTGCCCTACGTCTTTGCTATAGATTTGTACAATAGCATACTCAAGTTTGAGTCCGGAGAGGTTTGGCTGAAGCGGCCGGTTTCGATACATCGAGAGTTCCAAAAAGCGGTTGGCAACTTGTCCGGGCATGAGGATGTTTTCGGTTTTCACACGCGGCGAGTTCGTCGAGCGATGGAGGAGCGGAAGTGCGTTAGTGCTCTCTACTTGCAACCTCGCCGTGACGCCGGCCTGGTTATGGACTTTTATCAGAAAACTCTTCCATCCCCCTTGAACCAACTCTGCTATACCAGGTCCACGTACTACCATGACACGCCCTTCGGGACTGATATCCACCAGGGCCAGGCAGTACGGATCCAGAATCTGCTGGATACGTCTCGTTGTCTCTTCGCTCAGGGCGTTGTCCCGCAGCGCCCTGAGACGAGCTGCATCTTCGGCGGATAACGCACTACCTAAAAAGGAAAGCGCTTCGTCGAGTCTGATGGCCTGTGCCAGCAGGGGCTGTGGTTCGACCCCGGACACATTGAGCATGGATTGTGTATAGACCGTGCTCGGTACTAAAAAGCTTATTAGTATGATCCAAAGAAACAGCTTCTTCATTGTTTTTTCTCCTCCGTTAGATACACTTTTCCTCCATACATTTTAGAGTTCTTTAGATTACAAAACCACCCCTACGGTATAAATATATTTGTAAATGTAGGATGGTCTATTTTAAATTACAAGAAATAATATAAAATAGCGGGAGAGAACTGGTTAAAAGACAGAACTTTTCGGACTCATGTTAATTTTTCTCTTAATTCTTTTAATTGTTTTTTTATTATTCTTTCTTGAAGATCTAAGTCCTCGGGCTGTACGATTTGCGAAGCTTTAGTTTGAGTATTACTCTTGCAACTCAAAGTAAATAATTATAATTTGGTATAGCATATGGAAAACTATAGAATAACTTGTTATGCCTAAGGAGAAATCCATGAGACTCTTCATTTGTTTGTGTCTATTTGTTTTTGTGTTGGCATGTAGGAGTAATGGGCAGCCGGCTGATGGCAAGCCCGTCAGCAAAACTCTGACGATCACGGAGGGCGATTTGAAGGTTGCCATTCGAGACAATTCCCAATCCCCGGCGGTTCTTAGTGGACTGGCCTCATTATTCCACCAGAAGGATGCCCCAGAGTTCCATGCCTTCGACTCGACCGACACCGAGGGAGGCACTGGGCTGAACTTTGAACACATCACCTCCGGCCACAAGAACCCGAACAACTCCTTCACGCCCCGGCAGGGCAAATTCGCCCTGGTCCCGTTGCCGGATGGGAAATCGGCCCAGCTTGTGCGGAACAAGGAGGACTCCCCGTGGGCCATGTCCAGCACGTTCAAGTACACCGTCACCAAGCCGCATTACATCGACGTGGACTTCCGCACCACCCCTCATGACAAGGCACTATTCGGCAAGCGGGGCTACTCCATCCTCTTCTTTGCCAACTACATGAACGATGTCGAGGACGTGGCGCTCAACTTCCGCGGTGTCGAGGGACCAAAGCAGAAAGTGAAGTGGATCAAAGCGGATGCACCAAAAGGCCATGCTGACTGGAACCAAGGCGGCACCTACCGAAGTCTCCCTGCGGTCGACCAAGAGTACGACCCCGACCACAACTGGAAGCTGAACTCGTGGAGCTACGATTATCCCCGGTTCACCAAGCCCTTCTACTACGGTCGAGCGGCCAATGGCATGGTCTTAATCCTGATGTTCAACAAAATGTACAGCACGGAGGATGAGATTCGCTTCAGCCTCTTCAAGTTCAAAGTGCCCAAAGTTCCCCGGCCTGCCTGGGACTTCCAGTACGTCATTCACAAGATCGAAGAAGGCAAACAGTATGGATTCCAAGCACGCTTGGTCTGGAAGAAGTTCGTCAGTCCGGAGGATTGCCTCAAGGAATACGAAACCTGGGCGGCGTCCATTGGCAAGGAGCGCTAGCGGTCTGCTCAAATTCCGATAAAAAAGATTAATTGGGATCGTAAATAAATATGAGGCTTTTTTAAGATGTGATATGCTTGGTCAGATTGTATTGGTACTTTGATATGTTTGATGTAAATGGTAAGATATACATGCGGCTTTTACAAGTCTATTTTGCTTCTCAGGCTGTACGTTTTGCAGACCTTATGATTGCAAAGCGTCCTCCGCACTCTGCTCTTCTAATGTGATATTTGTCCTTGCATAATACGAAGCTCTAATGGCAGCAGTGGATAAGAAGATAGAACCAATGAGTAGGGTAAAGGTAACAATGGATATGAAATCAGTACTGACGAAAGCGATAAAAGAAAATGGTAAAAGATTTATTAATGGTGTCAATATAATTAGTAATGCAATTATAGGAATTAGAAATCCAAAGAAAAGTATAATTTTATCTGATAGACGCGTTTTTGGATTGTTATACTTTAATATAGTATCACAATTTGGACACTTCATATTTTAACCTTTCAAATTACAATGGGACATTATTTTTTATTAAAGTTCTACACCCTCATAACAAGTCAAACACTCTGTGTTCAATAGTAAGGTAACTATTTAGTTTTTACAAGTATTATCTGCTCCTCAGAGCGTGCATGACCTTGCCCCCAAAAGTTGAGCCAGATGTTATATTAGTATAGGGATAAGATTGAACGAAAGGAGCAAGGTCAATGGCACGTAGAATTCACACTGCAGAACAGATTATCCACAAGCTTCGAGAGGTAGAAGTACTGCTTGCTCAAGGACAGTCGGTTCAACAGGCTTCTCGCCAGATTGGAGTTACGGAGCAAACCTACTATCGCTGGAGAAAGGAATATGGTGGTCTTCGTCTGGATCAGGCGAAACGATTAAAAGTTTTAGAGCGAGAGAATATCCGCCTGAAGCGCCTGGTTGCCGAGAAAGAGCTTGATATCCAGATTTTAAAAGAGACGCTGGCAGTTGATTCAAAAAACTTCTGAGCCCGATGAAGCGACGGGAGGTGGTGCAGCATCTCTGCACGACTCTTGAGATCTCGCAGCGCCGGGCCTGTAGTGTGTTGGGAGTACCGCGCAGTTACCCATCAGTATCGTCCGAGCTCTCCTTCTGATGAGCCGGTGTTCGTGCGACGTATGGTAGAGTTGGCCACGCAGTATGGTCGATATGGTTACCGACGAATTGCCGCACTGTTGCAGCAGGAAGGCTTCAAGGTTAATCATAAGAGAGTAGAGCGTTTGTGGGGGCGTCGAGAAAGGTTGAAAGTCCCCCAGAGGCAACCGAAGCGCAAACGGTTATGACTTAATGACGGTTCGTGTATTCGGCTCCGGCCTTCCTGCCGGAATCATGTCTGGAGTTACGACTTCATGCAAGCACGAACCCGAGAAGGAAGGAGTTATCGTTTGTTAACAATTCTGGATGAATATAGTCGGGAGTGTCTGGCGATCGTGCTGGGACGCGGGTTGACACACGCAGATGTTCTGGAGTGCATATCTGGTCTGTTTGTCCGCCGGGGAGTTCCGGTCCACATGAGGAGTGATAATGGTACAGAGTTCACTGCTCACGCGGTCCGGACATGGCTCATGCGCTTGGGAGTAAAAACCTTGTATATTGAACCGGGCAGTCCATGGGAGAACGGGTATAGTGAGTCGTTCAATGGCAAACTGCGTGATGAAGTGCTCAACCGGGAAATCTTCGATACATTACACGAAGCAAAAGTGCTTGTAGAACGTTGGAGAAATGAGTATAATCATAAGAGACTGCATAGTGCCCTTGGATACCGGCCACCCGCCCCCGAGGCAGTTATACCACCGGATGCGGTCTCAAGGCCAATGGATAATACAACAATGAATATATCGATGAATTGACTAACTTAAAAAATGGCCCAAACAATTGGGGCAGGTCATTATACATAATTCAATTCGGGAGTAGCTGTTATGAGCAGAATTATACGATTGCTATTCATTGCTCTGTGCTTGATTACTTTGAGTACTGTAGTGTTTGCTCAAAACTTAAACAGGTTGAAAAAAGAGGCAACTGACGCTATCGAAGATAAAAGAGTATTCACACAACAAATAGTTGATATGATATTCAGCTTCAGTGAGCTGGGATTTCAAGAATTTGAAACTTTACGCTATATCACAGAAATTCTCAGCGATAACGGGTTTGAAATCGAGACAAATGCTGCAGGAATTCCGACAGCGTGGTTCGCGCGTTGGGGTTCAGGCAAACCGGTTATAACAATCGGCAGTGACATCGACGGACTGCCGGAAACTTCGCAAAGACCGGGTGTGGCATATCAATCTCCACTGATTGAAGGTGCACCAGGACACGGTGAAGGACATAATGCAGGACAGGCTGTTAACGTGACGGCTGCTCTGGTTGTGAAAGAAATTATGGAACGGGAAAATCTGTCCGGCACACTCATCCTATGGCCGGGAATAGCCGAAGAGCTTGTTGCAACAAAAGCATATTTTGTCAGAGCAGGGTATTTCGAAAATGTCGATCTCACAATTTTTACTCATGTTAGCGATAACATGAGTGTGATATACGGTCCCGGAACTGGGACCGGTCTTGTGTCGGTTGAGTATACTTTTAGCGGTCAGACAGCCCATGGTGCGGGTGCGCCCTGGAGAGGAAGAAGTGCACTCGATGCCGTGGAGCTTATGAACAGTGGCTTGAATTTTCGTCGTGAACATTTAAGACCATTGCAACGGTCTC
Organism: bacterium; assembly: GCA_965240425.1. Taxonomy (GTDB): domain Bacteria; phylum SM23-31; class SM23-31; order SM23-31; family SM23-31; genus CBDFMG01. Next base: position 2,262,363 of record OZ251221.1, on the reverse strand, counting down.
ATTACGTTATCACTAATGGTGGATCACAGCCGAATGTCGTACCTTCGGAGGCATCGGTCTGGTACTATTTTCGTGAAATCAAATATGAGAACATTAAGAAAAATTTTGAAACCGGAAATACAATAGCGCAGGCTGCTGCAATGATGACTGACACAGAAGTCATTTCGCGAATTCTCGGTACTGCATGGCCGCGCCACTTTAACAAGACGATTGCTGAAATAATGTATGAAAACATTAGTGAAGTCGGCTTGCCGAAATGGAGTGAAGACGATCAAGAGCTCGCAAAAACAGTCCAAAAAGTCATGGGAGCAGAAGAACCTGAAGGATTGAAAACTGAGATTGAACCACTTCCTGAACCGATAGAAGAACCCAGAAGCGGAGGGTCGAATGATATCGGTGATGTGTCGTGGAATGTTCCGACCGTTATACTCAGGTATCCCTCCAATTTTTCAGGTTTACCGGGACATCACTGGTCGAATGCAGTCACAATGGCAACACCGATTGCCCATAAGGGCGCAACAGCCGGTGCAAAAGTGTTAGCGATGACACTGCTTGATTTTCTCATAAGAGAAGAGCTTGTAGAAAAAGCGTGAGACTACTTCAATACGGTCCAAACTGAAGCCGGGACATATATTCCACTTATAAACGAAACCGATATGCCGGCAATTGATCTCAATGAAGACAAAATGAGGCTGTTTCGCCCAATTCTGGAAGAGTACTATTTTGATCCGTCACGGTATGGTACCTATCTTGAGCAGCTTGGCATTGAATATCCAACCTTAGAACAGTGAATTGCATATTGAAAAATGTTCTTAAATTGATGAACAAAAAAAGTGGAAAGAGTGATCTGAAGTAAAATGCTGGTATATTAGAAATTGGATAAAAAATTATAAAGACCGTTAATGAATAGCGGCCTTTTTTACAGCTCCTCGGGTAGGGCTCGAACCTCTTATAATACATATATCCGAGCAGAAATACTACATATATACTGGGATTCGATCTGATTATTTTTTGTACTGTCTTATTTATTTTTTTCAGGTGTGAATTTACCTATAAAACAAAGCTATTTACTCCCCAACCAACCAAAATACACAAACACCCTATTTAGATTTTACAAGCACAAATCCTGCCCTCGTATTATGTGTGAAACCTAATAACCTACGCATGAAAATATACACTTAGTTCTTTAGAGGACATAAATTTACAAATATATTTTGGTAATTTTGTAGACATCTGCCCCCATTTTAGGTTACAAACACCCCTATTTCCACCTGTGTTTATCCCGGGGAATATGAGTATTAGGGGAGAATTGTATCAAAGTGATACATTAATTGTGTTGTGTTAAGTTGTTTGTTTATATATGGTTAGTGGTATATGAAATATGGGGTTGAGATTTGATTGCGGATTGTTGGATGCAATTTTATCCAAATTGTTCTGAATCGAATGGATTAGGAATTTAGATACAATTGCAGAAAAGAGAATCAATACCATTTTTTTAATTAAAATTTATTTTAGTCTGTCTTTGACCTACATTATCATTTCTTTTTTTCTTTTTTCTGTTTCCGTTTTTCCTTTAGTGAATGTTTTGATTTTTTTTGATTTTCTCGTTTACCTTTATCTTTTTTCCCTTTGTCGCCCATATCTGCATCTCCTAATAGATCATTTTTTATTAACAATGTATCTTACTTATTTTTTTCCATATTATCTTCTGTCTACCAATTATATTACTGTTAATTAACCAAATTAACGACCGATTATCAAGAGCAATTATGAATGTCGTCAGAACATTTCGGATACTTTGGGTTAAAAGATAAAAGATGCATTTAGTTTATGCAAGTGTTTTCTACTCCCTAGACTATACGATCTCTCACCAAATAAACACAGTCTACCTATTCCTAAAATTTTTCAGAAATTTTAACGAGGGGTTATAACTCTATACCAGGATCTTAAAATTGAAATGGTACGTCACTAATGACTGAAATATCGATGAATTGACTAACTTAAAGAATGGCCCAAAATATATGGGCAGGTCAGTTTAAATTCTCACTTAATGCTATTGTAGTATAAGGATTTTAATTATTATCAATTTCAATCAGAACCCGCAAAATAAAACGCAGCTCCTGCAAGTGCAAGATCCTTAAGCAAATTTGGCATCGCCGTCATGTCCTGACCACCCATTAAATTAGGTATATGAATTGTAAATACAAAAACCAATAGCATTGCGCCAAGTCCCAGACCAGCTAAACGTTTCTGTTTACCCGTTACAATACTTATGCCTGCAGCTATTAAACCAAGACCGGTTAAATAAACCAGAATTATTTTCATTGGCATCCATGAAGGAACCATGCCGGTAAAATTAGGTCCCATCATCATATGCATTCCACCAAAAATTACAAATGGTACAGCGTACATTAATTTAGCGACTTTTGTTGTTAATAAATTCATACAACCTCCTTGCGAATTATTACTTTTATTGATGTAACATATTGTATTTTGCAATATATGCAACAATAAAAATTTTTCGAATATGTTTTTAGTGTCAGTATCAAGTGATTTTTACTCACGCCCTTCTATTAGTCGTCTTTCCAGATAACTCTCCACCTCCCTATACACAGACAACGATTCAAACTTTACCTGCCTGTAAGGACGATTCTTAACGAATGGTTAGAAGTGTTGAAGAGTCGAGATTTTAATTAAGTGAAATGGCAAAAACTTGAGGATTGGGTGAAAGAAACAGGATTGGAGTAAATTAGATTAGTGTTTAGATCAAATATTCATATAGTGGTTGACTCATTATTTTTATTTGATTCCAGTTTACTTTGCTCAGCACGCTTGTTGGTTGTGAGATACTTCATAAATGATTCTCCCTCGTAGTCCTGGGATTCCTCGTAATCCTGAGATTCGCCTATTTGCTCAGTTACTATATCAGAGAAATAATGATCGAGAACAGTTGCTCTTTCATGAGCCAAAGGAGGATTACAATAACATAGCTCTGACCAGTAAATTAATCCAGATTCATCAATAACAGCTCGATTCATACCATCAACTATTGATTAACCATCGGGTTTCTGCTTCTGAATAGTACCGTCTGTAAGCTTTTCATAAAATTCTTTGGTTTTGTTTTTATCAAATTTTGCGACGACTTTATATATCATAAAAATACCTCCGGATATTGAAAATTAATTATATTTCAATGGATTTTACCTAATTTTTCTTTGCCTGTATTTCCGCATGCATTTCTTTGACCTTTCCGATTATCTCCACCTTAGTAATCAATCCTTTCTCTTCAAGTAACTCGACAATAGCGTCCTGTGTTGCATTGACCGTAATTAACAACTCTTGCACTGACACTTGTTCTCTATTATCAGACATGATCATATTTCCTGATTTGGTAATTTTATTTGGTTTCTTTTTAGTATATGAAAAAGATCGTACTCACATATTTCTTCTTTTAGAAAATCTGTATTGTCGTATTCCATTTCGAGCATTAAGCGGTCACACCTGATACATTTCCATTCTTCTTCTTCGGTGGAGTAGAAATGTTTTATGTAGAATGGCACTTATGGCAGTATTTATATCTTGTTTTGAGGGACATGTAACTGTAGTGAGTTTATTAAAGGCGAGGAAAATTAACGTGATAATATGTTGATTCCAAGTGTTTTCTGCTCTTGGGGCTTTACGATTACTCACCAGATAAACACAGTCTATCTGGGTGAATAATCGTACGGCTAGGGAGAGTTATCACTTAATTAAAATCTAGCTGACCTGCCCCAATTGTTTGGGCCATTTTTTAAGTTAGTCAATTCATCGATATATTCATTGTTGTATTATCCATTGGCCTTGAGACCGCATCCGGTGGTATAACTGCCTCGGGGGCGGGTGGCCGGTATCCAAGGGCACTATGCAGTCTCTTATGATTATACTCATTTCGCCAGCGTTCCACAAGCACTTTTGCTTCGTGTAAGGTATCGAAGATTTCCCGGTTGAGCACTTCATCACGCAGTTTGCCATTGAACGACTCACTATACCCGTTCTCCCATGGACTGCCTGGTTCAATATACAATGTTTTTACTCCCAGGCGCATGAGCCATGTCCGGACCGCTTGAGCAGTGCACTCTGTGCCATTATCACTTCTCAGGTGAACCGGAACTCCTCGCTGCACGAACTAGTGTTGCAAGATGTTCTATGACGTCATTGTGAGTCAGCCTCCTGCCTGCCACAATTGCCTGACACTCCCGACTGTATTCATCTAATATTGTTAACAAACGATAGCTCCTTCCCTCTCGGGTTCGTGCTTGCATGCAGTCATAACTCCAGACATGATCCCGGTACGCAGGTCGCAGCCGAATACACGAACCGTCATTGAGCCATAACCGTTTGCGCTTCGGCTGCCTCCGGGGAACTTTTAATCCTTCTCGACGCCACAAACGCTCCACTCTCTTATGATTAACCTTGCAGCCTTCTTGCTGTAACAGTGCGGTAATTCGTCGATAACCATACCGACCATACTGCGTGGCCAACTCAGACCATACGTTGCACTAACACCGGTTCATCAGAAGGAGAAATCGGGCGATATTGATGAGTGCTGCGCGGTACTCCCAACACGGTACAGGCCCGGCGCTGCGAGATCTCGAGAGTCGTGCAAAGATGCTGCACCACCTCCCGTCGCTTCGCCGGGCTCAGAAGTTTTTTGCATCAACCGCCAGAGTCTCATTGAGGATTTGAATATCCAACTCTTTCTCGGCAACCAGGCGTTTCAGGCGGATAGTCTCTCTCTCTAACGCTTTAAATCGTTTCGCCTGATGCACCCGAAGACCACCATACTCCTTTCGCCAACGATAATAGGTCTGCTCTGTAACCTCAATCTGGCGAGCAGCTTGTTGAACCGACTGACCTTGAGCGAGCAGTACTTCTGCCTCTCGAAGCTTGTGGATAATTTGTGCTGATGTGTGAATTCTACGTGCCATTGATCTTGCTCCTTGCTTTTCAATCTAATCCCTGTACTCATATACTATCTGGATCAACTTTTGGGGGCAAGGTCAAAGAAATAATGAAAAGGTTTGAAAACAAAGTAGTTCTAATTACTGGTGGTGGGACAGGAATGGGTAAAGCAGCGGCTGTTGCCTTTATAGCAGATGGAGCAAAAGTGGTAATTGTTGGACGGCGGCAATCTGTGCTAGTAGGGACGGTAAATGAACTGGGAGCCTCCGCACATTTTATTGTAGGAGATGTCAGCAAAAGTGGGGAGTCTAAAGCTATTGTCGATGAAGTCATCGCGAAATATGGTCAATTGGATGTCCTGGTGAACAATGCCGGGGCGGCCACGATGAGTCCCCTTCTGGAAACCAGCGATGAGGAAATTGAACTTATTTACCGGGTTAATGTTTTCGCCGTGCTGGCGTTTTCACGAGAAGCGTTGCCCCATCTCATAAAAACCAAAGGTTCCATTATCAATATTTCGAGTACGGTATCTAATAGTGTCATGCCAGGCCTCTCCGTCTATGCATCATCCAAGGCAGCAGTAAACCACTTGACTAAAATCCTTGCTGCTGAATGTGGACCCAGTGGTGTTCGAGTTAACACGGTCGTACCAGGATTTACTACGACTGATATGTCCGCTGAATACCTATCAGATGAGCAAATGCTAACGACGATTTTGGTGCAGACTCCTATGGGACGTGATCGCGAAAGCAGTTTTGTTGCTAGCCAGCGATGATGCAAAATGGATTACAGGCCAAATCGTGCAAGCTTCTGGTGGATTCATGTTATAGCTTACGATGCATTTAGGTAAACTATTGCAGATTCCTTAAATACTGCTAATTAATACTAGCTCAATGGTTCGCAAATCGTACAGCCTGAGTAGCAGAATAGACTTGTAAAAGCACAATGCACTTCTTACTATGTATTACCTTATATTAAGGTTCAGCACATTTAATACACAAAACCCTGCTTCTTTTCATATCAATTTTGTTTTGGAGAGCATATGACCAAGCATATAATTGCCCCGCTCAGCGGAATTTTACTTGTTTGCAGTATCATTTTCGTCTCTATCAGCGGGATTATTTCCTGCCGGGGGGAGTTGCAGCCGGAAGCTGATAACCGGACTGTTTTGAAAATACTTTATGTAGCTAATGCTGATGCCGGGAGTAATAGTGATATCTATATTATGAATCCTGATGGGTCCAATAAAACCATGTTGACCGATAGTTCCACTCAAGATGGAGCGCCGCGCTGGTCACCCGACGGTACCAAAATCGTTTTTGTATCACACCGGGATGGTAACAGGGAGGTTTATGTTATGAATGCGGGCGGCTCAAATCCTACTAATTTGACCACTAATCCCGCCATGGATGGATTCCCGGCATGGTCTCCTGATGGTTCTAAAATCGCTTTCGACTCTAATCGGGAAGATGGTACCGGACAAATTTACATAATGAATGCAGACGGCTCCAATCAAACCAGGTTAACCTACAATCTCTCCGGGGATGACGGCTATCCATCATGGTCTCCCGACGGCACTAAAATTGTCTTTGATTCAAATTTTGGTCCAGGTGGAGAGGGTAATATGGAAATCTACGAAATAAATGCAACGGACGGTTCCAATTTAACCAACTTAACGAATAATGAGACCGGCGATGTGTATGGATTATATTCTCCCGATGGTTCTAAGATCGTTTTTGCATCTGACAGAGGCGGCGGTAGTTATGATATCCACATAATGAATCCAGACGGTTCAAACCTGGTCAACTTAACCAATAGCACATTACGTGACAACAGACACCCACGATGGTCCCCTGATGGCTCCCAGATCGTTTTTGATTCCGCCAGGGATGGTAAAACCGAAATCTATATGATGGAAGTGGACGGTTCCAATCAAACCAGGTTGACCAATAATAATTCTGTTGACACTGAAGCATCCTGGTCACCTTTTTAGTAATGCAACCTGATGGGCGAAATATAATACAAAGCATCATAACCTTTCTGGAATGTAGGGTTCAGTACAAGTCGGACAGATTTAGTCTTACTAACAATGGTTCACAAATCGCACAGTCCGGGGAGTAGAAAAGACTTGTAAAATAAAAATACACTCCTTACTATCTACATAATAGTGCCCTCATTATTCTGACAATACATACACAAATTGAATTGTGTTCATGAATAAACCGTTGCAAGAATCATGTTGTCATAAAGTCTGACCACACTTGAAGCAATTCACAAATAAAAATTAACAAAAAACCACCGTTAATAAAAATAGGAGGACGTTATGATAGCTCGAGTAATGTTACTTTTATTATCTGTGATGTTCACAGTACCTAATGTCAATGCGCAGACAGGGGGCTATACGCCAGACGCCAATGAAGTTCTTCGTCTGATAAGAAAAGATAAACTTGATCTTATTCTGCCGGGAGCCATGCGCGACAATAATGTGGACATGTGGATTCACGTCACTCGCGCCGGAGATCCCGATCCATTGCAGTATGAGTTTGGATCAACCGACGGATATTTGATATTTACCGACCTGGGGAACAGGATCGAGCGGGCCGTGTTTGGCAGAAGCGGGGTTGTTGAAAATATTGACATACGAGGCTCTCGCGACATCGGACGAGCCATTGCTGGTTATGACTATAGAACTCAAGATTTCTCAGTCTACAACGAAATAACAGAATATGTTGCCGAAAACGATCCGAAAACGATTGCAGTAAATTATTCTGATTGGCTTGCTGTCGCAGATGGGATTTCGCATACCCAATATCTGAAACTGGAAAATATTTTAGGACCGAAATATGCCGCAAGAATGGTGTCTGCAGAGAATGTCATTACGGATTTCCGCTCAAGAAGGACTCTCAGGGAAGTGGCAGTACAGACCAATACGTTGGAAATAGCTCGACAGAAAGTTATGGAAAAATTTTCGAGTATAACTCCGGGTGTAACGTCGGTAGGGGATGTAGGTGCCAATGTTTCCTATTCGGCTGTTTCAGATCGATCCGAAATACGCTCTCGTGACTACGTATTACAGCGTGGTGATTTATTTCATTGTGGTGCTGGTGGGGTTGACTGGATGGACTTTGGGTTTTCATCGTTTTCGGTAGATACGAAAACTCATGCATATATCCTGAGAGAAGGGGAAACAAGTGTTCCCGAGAGTATACAATATGCGTTTGATCAGGCGATAAAAGGTCAATGGATTATGCGGGATCATATGAGAATCGGCATGACCGCCGGAGAATCTTTGGCTGCTATGAGCAAAGCCATGGAAGATGCTGGCTATATCTATACACCGTTTACAGATATTGGCACTGAAGACTATAAAATGGTCCAGAAGGCACTCGCTAATACAGATAAGTCGGGATTTTCCATTGATAATCACGCTATGGGTAATAATGGTGGCGGCATGGTGACTGTCGGACCCTCTATGGCGCCATTTCGTCGCGATCGGGACCATCTGGTGATTAAGGAGAATAATATTTTTGCTTTTGAATATATGGTCCATACGAACCTTCCTGAAAGACCCGGATTTCCACTTTCCATTAATATTTCAAATGTTCAAATTGTATCCAACCGGGGAGTTGAATGGATTCAGCCGCCAAATGAGAAAATAATCTTGCTCCATTAAGCTTAAAGGTTCGCAAATCGTACAGCCCGGGGAGCTGATAATGCTTGGAAAACTTAAATGCATGTCATACTATACAACTCAAAGTATCCGAAAGGTTCTGACGACGTACAATTTTTGCCTGTTGTAGTAACTATATTTGATAATTCCGTATTAACTTCAAGATTTTGTTCAGATTTAAGCGGGGAAGCATACAATGAAAACAAGACAATTACTCCTGTTTATTTCAGGATTCCTCACGCTATTCATAGCTTCATCATTACCGTTTGACGATCCCGTCTGGCATCACGTCCACCTCCGCGTTCCAGATCCTGGAGAAGGCGCCCAGTGGTACTCAAAATACATGGAAGGTGAGGCGAGAAGGACGTCTGCAGGATTTGGTGAAACCACGATTAATTTTTTTCGTGCGGAAGGAGAATTTAAAGGGAGCTCAGGAAGCTCGGTCGACCATATCGGCTGGTCTTGTAGAGATCTGGATGCAAAGATGAAAGAGTTCGGGGAAGCAGGCATAAGAATACTCTCTCAACCACGGTCGATAGGGTCGATAAAATACGCCTACATCGAGGACCAATGGGGCACAAAAATCGAAGTTTTGCAGGATGCGGGGCACCTTGGTTATTCACCACGTGCACATCTATACGACAGATCCTGAGACAACACGAGACTGGTATAAAGATGTATTTGGTGGCAGGACGATAAGCTACCTTGGCAGTATTACTGCCCTGGATTATGGAGCGGCAAAGTTGTTTTTTCACGGCCAGGCTCGCATTACCCAAATAGCTCCTTCCGAAGGCAGATCGCTCGATCACATCGGATTCAGTGTTGCCAATCTTGATACAGCCGCAGAAAAAATCAAAGAAAAAGGCGTAATATTCACCGAGGAACCACGTACACTCCGAGAAACACTGAAAATATCCTATCTTGAAGGACCTGACGGTGTCCGTATAGAGATTTTACAGCTCGGTAGTTAGAATTGTAAATGTTAATTCTGGCGAGTTTGTTTTTGCAGTGATTTTGAATTTATTAAGACTTCTGATGTATTCGTTGTTGTATGTACTTCAAACCTATTTTTGAACAATCATATAAATTTTAACGGGGGAGGGATGAGATGAAAAAATCAATTGCATTATTTACGATTATTCTTCTGTTATTTCCGATTGTAATTTATGCCCAGGACCAAACTTTCAGGGATCCAGGGTATGAAATCGGTGATAAGGTAGAAAATTTCACAATGATGAGTGTTGACGGTAAACCGTACACCCTGTATACTGAAATCGAGAAAGAAGGAAGTGAAGGTGTTCTTCTGATGTGGGTATCCTGGAACTGCCCGATAAGCAACAATTGTAATGACCGGATGATAGCAGTTGCACGATTCTGTGAGGAAAATAACATAAAATTCCTTGGAATCAATCCCAATTCAATCTTTTACGACGGACCAAATGAAGTGGTCCATGCGGCGGCGGTTGAAGCCGGGTTTGAATTCCCGGTTTTGCGGGATTGGAACGCTGTATATACGGACAAGTTCAGGTCAAGAGCGACCCCTACTGCAATGTTGATTGACACCGAAAAAGTGCTCGGATATCGCGGCAGGATTGATAACGCTCATGGCTGGCTTGCGACCGAACGATTTCCATCACGACGTCCAAATACAGAGCCAACTGAACATACTCTCATGATTGCATTGAACGAATTCCTTGCCGGTGAAGAACTCACCAGTACTGATATGAGGTCGATCGGATGTACTATTAAGCGTCTTTCACAGTATGACCAAAACCATGACGAGTACAAAAAATGGCATAGTAAGGGTGGCAATTAGGCGAAACGACTTCTATTGGTTATCCGATAAGAACTGAATGAGAATGATTCTAATTACAAGAAAGTTACTCGTATTTTTCACTGCTGGATTGTATCTAATTACATGTAGTGGAAATGGGGAAGCTAATATAGCCATGGATTCTTCCGGCACAGCTTCACTGCAGAAATTGATAGGTCAGGCTGATGATAAAACGATTCTCAAAGCTATCTCCGAAAAAAAGGGTAAGGTTGTTCTGTTAAATATGTGGGCTACATGGTGTGAACCATGTGTCGATGAGTTTCCCGATATAGTTATGCTTTACAATAAATACAAGGACCAGGGCCTGGACGTAGTAACAGTATCGCATGATTTTGTCGAGTCTTTTGCAGATTCATTCCTGATTACCCAGAAGGCAGATTTTACAAATTATATAAAGGAAATAGCACAAGACGGTAATGACTTTATTATCGGAATTGACAATGACTGGTATGGAGCTCTTCCAGCCACCTGGCTCTTTGATAGAAACGGAGAACGGCGGTATTTCATCGAAGGACAGTTTTTTACAGATGAACTTGAGGCGAAGATCGTAGAACTTTTACAAAAATAGACGATTATTCTTGATTTTTTTGAAATTAAGATTGCACCTCCATTCACCATATAATACCTAAAAAGCAATTTCCCATTTTCAGGTGATAGGAGTATATGTTAGTATGTTAACCGGTTGTGCTATTAAGCGAGTGCACGTTTAATTTGTCCAATCGGTTTATTGTTTATAAATTTATTGATGTATTGTAATAAAGTAAAAGCCGAGATTTTTGAGATTATTCTTGTGACAATTTGATCAAAAGACTTGGCATAATTTCTTCTGATCATGAATTGATCGCATAAATGTGAGAACATCGTTTCGATCCGTTTTCTTGTTTTCCGAAAAAGGAACGGCTGCTTTTTGAAAATGTGTTGATTAGCCCGCATCGGAGTATCGAGTCGTCTGTGTCCGTTGAATCGCGACCGCTCAATCAGATTAGGAAAATCGTCCATATATTCTGATTTAAGCTTCATAAAAAAGTGGTTTTCACTGTCAATTCCAAGACTCCCAGATACCAAAGAAAGTGTCATTACTTAGGCATCTGTTAACTTTGGGGCTCTTCCGTGGCGTTTTAGTGTCATTTTTTCAAAAAATGAGTCGACAACGGGTAAAAATTTGTCGAAATTTCTTTTAATGTTGTGCATCGCCTATCTCCTTGTTATTATTTGTCTTAAAACCTATAATATAAGGAATAATCAGGTCATGCACGACTATTTTTTTATGCAATTCTAATAGCACAACGAGTAAAATATATCAAAGTACCAGTGCGCTCTGGCGAAGAATATGACATCTTCAAAAAGCGTCATATTTCATATACAACCCAATTAATCTCTTTCAGAGAATTGGTGTGGAAATATCGGTTTAAACCTAAAGGAAACAATAATGAAAAAGCGATTTTTGTTAGAATTCCTATACTTTATTTTTCCCATTTTGATCAGCGCCGGAACAGTATCTGCACAAACCAACAACTGGGAGGATGCCAGCGCAAGGCTTAATGGCGCTATTGATGTTCATGTCCATACTATGCCGGACAGCCGTCCTCGGTTGTTGGATGCTTTCGAACTGGCACGAATTGCACAGCGGTTAGACATGCGTGCGCTGCTGTTTACAAACCACTATACCCAAACTGCCTCACTTGCTTGATCTTGTAAGCCGGACCATCCCAGGTATCGAGGCTTATGGCGGTATAGTACTGAATAACACTGCCAGCTGGATCAATCCCAATTCTGTGGAGCATATGGCCCGTATGACGGGTCGTCTTGGCCGCGTTGTCTGGATGCCGACGAGGGATTCGGAGCACTATTCAAGGACACTGAGGCCGAACCCCAATGTTGTGCCCATCAGCAGCAATGGCGAGCTTTTGCCTGAAGTAATGGAAGTGTTGGCGATTATAGCACGTGAGAACCTGGCACTTGCGACGGGGCACTCCAGTCCTGAAGAATCGCTGTTACTGATTCGTGAGGCAAAGTCGATAGGAATTGACCGCATTATTGTAACACATCCGTTAGAACCGGATGTGGGAATGACAAAGGAGCAGCAGGTTGAAGCCGCACATTTAGGTGCATATCTGGAGTACATTTACAATCCGCTGATGCCTGCCGACGTGGGAAGAGCCAAGCCGGATGGCGGCTTTCCGATCGCGACAATGGTTTCGTTCATCCGTGCCGTCGGGACAGCCAATGCGATCATCTCCAGCGATCTTGGTCAGATTTTGAATCCGCTTTATACCGATGGTATGATCTCATTTATTATGATAACTCGGTCAGCAGGGCTTTACAAAGGCAGATATTGATGAAATGTGTAAAATCAATCCAGCGAGGTTTCTCGGGCTGCAATGATGTTAACAGATCTGAAATCGAATAAATGCCGATAACTGTAAGGGTTCAGAACATTTTGAACAGATTTAGACTTACTACTAAAGATTCGAAAATCGAACAGCCAGAGGAGTAGATAGTACTTGTAAATGCAAATTGTTTCTCTTAATTTTTAACTCAAAGTGTCCGGATATGTTCTGACGACGTACACATTCGACCTGAAAAGTCCGACTTGTTTTGACCACATACACATGAATATTAACCTTCCACACAGGAATTTCAAACAGGCTATTGGAATATTCTTGCTTCTGTTAATTACCGGTTCATTGGAATTATTCGCTCAAAATAGCTCCCCTATATCTCCCTCAGGAAACTATACCTATATCCCATTGACAACATATGAGTATGCTGGCGCTCCTTTTAAGATTAACGGTCCTGTAAGTTTTCTCGTTACGGGGAACGGATTCAGAGCGTATTATGAGATTGACAACACAAGTGAAACCGAAATAACAGGGCTTCAATTATGGCTTCTGGTATACTTTCAAAATAAGAAGAAACCCGTTCTGTATGAGCGGACGATCACAACATCAGTCCTCCCAGATAGTTCACGAAATTTTATTTGGGATGAACCTCCCGGTGACTTCGGTGACCCCATTTCAGGGATGATAGTGCCTTATAGAGTAGACCTCGCAAACAGTTCCGGCTGGTATCTGTCGGAACATTATGCAGAGGCAGGAGAATATGTCTCTCAGGCAACCCAGGGCAATAACGTGTCCATTGATGGAGAGCCGAGTTACAATCAACGCAGCATGAAAGCGATAAAGGTCTTAAATAGACCGAGGATTGACGGTGTACTTGATGATCCTGTATGGGAACAAGTAGAATTTCAGGGGGATTTTATCCAGCGGGTTCCGGTGACCGGCGCACCCCCAACTGAAAAGACCGTATTCGCAATTATCTATGATGATGAAAATGTATACTTTGGTGTCCATATGTATGAATCCGAGCCCGATAAAATTCGCATATCGGAGATGCGGCGTGACGGCAGTCTGTTCAATGATGATTCCTTTGAAATGGTGCTGGATACTTTCCATAACCATCGGAATGCATACAATTTTATAATCAATGCAGCTGGATCGGTAATTGATGCGATGGTCGGAGAAGACGGAAAAATTTGGAACCGTAATTGGGATGGCATCTGGACTGCAAAGACTTCGATCGATGATAGTGGATGGTCTCTTGAAATTGCAATTCCCTGGCAAACGCTCCGTTTTCGTGAAGGGGATGACATTATTATGGGTGGTAATTTTGTGCGAAGGATAATTCGAAAGAATGAATTTGATTATTGGAGGTTGGTGCCGCTCTATGCAGGAAGAGAAGGACAGACGCGCATCTCTGAAGCGGGGGATATATCAGGCTTTAACGGTTTGAAGATGAGAGGAAACTTTGACTTCAAACCATTCCTGACCGGCGGCTTGCAGCAGGACGACTTTGTGAGCGAAGATCTGAGCGATGTCGGTGTCGACCTCAAAGCAAATATTACCTCGACATTAACAGCAGATTTCACCTACAATACGGATTTTGCACAGATTGAAGCCGATCAGGAGCAGATAAATCTTACGCGATTCGACCTGTTTTTTCCGGAAAAGCGGGATTTTTTTTTGGAAGGCTCAGAAATATTCTCGTTCGGTCAGGGCAGAGGAGGCGCCAGCGGCTTCGTACGCGGGGCAACGAATATCCAACTATTTCACAGTCGAAACATAGGTATTGCTGACGGAAATCCCATCCCAATTATAGGCGGAGTCCGGTTAAACGGCAAAGTCGGCAACAATTTACTGGGGATGTTCTCCATACAATCTAAAAAAACGTCGATAATAGATGATGAACAGGGAATTCCGGAAACAAACTTCAGCTCTTTCAGGTTAAAACGGAATGTCTTTTCGCGATCAAATGTTGGTGTTATGTTCTTAAATAAAGAAGAAATCGACGGCGGGTATAACCGTTCAATTGGATTTGATTCAAATTTCAACGTGAATGAAAAGTTTTCATTTTTTTTGGTAGGTGCCGGAACGTATTCACCAGGTGAATCCGGAAAACGCAATAATTTTGCCGGGAACGCTGGTTTGCTTTTTCAATCGGATCTCTGGAAATATAATATTTTTTATCTGGATATTGAAAATTCCTTTAATCCTGAAATGGGGTTTTTAAAAAGGGCTGGCATCAAGCGTACTGATGGAGAAATAATATTTTCTCCACGTCTTGATATTTTGCCATCTGTCAGGCAATTATTCTTCACGGTTAACGGCAATTACCAAACAAACCACAACAATCGTATACTCAACAAACAGGTAAGAAGCACGATTTTAATAAATTTCGAAAACACCTCAAGCATCAGTTTTTTCATAGATCGGGAGTACGAATATCTCGAAAATGACTTTGAAATTCGTCCCGCTCTGATCATCCCTCAAACTGGATATACAAGTACCAAATACAACGGCAGGATCCAGTTCGACAGAACAAAAGCGATAAGCGGTTCTTTTAATGCGAATTGGGGAGATTTCTTTACCGGTTCAACACGTGGCGCGGGACTGAATGCGGTTATTCGGGCTCATGCCCGAGTATTAGCCAGTATGAATTATAATTACAACGAAATAAAACTCCCAAATGGGCAATTCCATACAAATAAACTTTCAACCCGTTTAAGTTACGCGTTCAGCACGGAACTTTTTATCAAAGGATTTTTTCAGTGGACTGATGATGCCCTTCTGTTCGAAGACAGAGATAGAATATCACAGAATATTGTTATGCGGTACACATATAAACCCGGCAGCGATTTCTATATGATTTATAATCAGGAAAATTTGGTCGGTACTGCAAATGAAGAACTCAGTAACAGAACACTCCTTGCAAAATTCACTTATCTTTTACGAAAATAAGCATAATCTCACAATGAGACTATTTTTTATAGTGTTTGAATGAAAATATCAAATGAAATAGTAAATGAATACTAAACTAATATCTCGCCTATAGCCTCATTCCTATTCCATTCGGTATCTTTTTATTGTATACCGATTAATAGCATATTGGACAGACCAGTATCCAACAAACCGCAATCCAATCTCAACCTCATTCTCCATATACCACTGACAGTTTATCAATAAGCCGCTTAACACAACACCACTAATGTATCACTTTGATACACTTCTCACTAAACACCCATATTCTCCGGGATAGACACTGGTGGAAATGAGGGTGTATGTAACCTATTAGTGGGGCAAATGTCTACAAAATTTCTATGATATATCTGTAAATTTATATCCTCTATAGAGCTAAGTGTATATATTTATGCGTAGGTTATCAGAAATAGGACCTAAATAGAGGGCAGGATTTGTGCTTGTGAAATCTAAATAGGTATTTATGTTTACTGGTTGGTTGGGGTGATTGAGATAAATGATTGGAGAGTAGATAATGCTTTAAAAGTTATACGGTTAACGTAATATTTATCACCATTTGACCAAATGAGGAGAATGTTATGATAACTCGAATTATGGTATTTCTAATTGCAGTGGTGTGTTCAGTACCTACCGCCAAGGCACAACCGGGTGTTCATACGTCAAGAACCGGCAGAGAAGTGCTCCGTCTGATACGCAACGAAAAACTTGACCTTATTCTGCCGGGTGCGATGCGGGACAATAATGTAGACATGTGGATCCATGTCACTCGTGGTGGAGATCCTGATCCTCTGGAGTATGAATTTGGATCAACTGACGGTTATTTGATTTTTACCGGTCTGGGAGACAGAGTTGAACGTGCAATGTTTGGAGGAGTTTTCGGTGGCAGCGGTGCTGTTGAAAATATTGACGTTCGAGGTTCGATTGAAGTTGCACGAGCTATTTCCGGTTATGATTATGGCAAAGTTGACTTCTCCGTCTACAATGAAATAACAGATTTTGTTACAGAGCGTGATCCTCAGAGGATCGCCGTCAATTTTTCCGATTGGCTTGCTGTAGCAAACGGGATATCGTATACGCAATATCTAAAATTGGAAAAAATTTTAGGAGCGAAATATTCTCGAAGAATCGTATCGGCAGAGAACCTCATTACAGATTTTCGGTCGAGGAGAATTCTCAGAGAAGTCACAGCACAGACGAATGCTTTGGAAATGAATCGTCAAATCATGGTAAGTGTGATATCCCGTATTAAACCGGGTGTAACAACGATCGAAGATGTTGGCTGGATGGCTCGCGATGAGGCACACAAGCGGGGGTTAACAGGATATAGTACTCTGGCAAATGGCGGTGGTGTTCTCTATTCGGCTGTTTCAGAGGAGTCCGAGACAAATTCTTCCCAATACGTTTTACAGCCCGGGGAGTTTTCACTTAATTAAAATCTCGCCTCTAACCTCATTCCATATCATTCAGTATCTTTAGTATTGAGGGAGGCAGAAATGTCGGGAGAGGTGCCTCTGAAATGTATGTTTTTGAACAGATAACGCCACTGATAAAGGTATATATTGCACCCCATACCGAGTAGACAGTTATTTAAGTTAGTGTTTGGCAGTTATTGATAGCCCTAATCCACAGTGGATTAGGGACTTAAATCGAATAAAGCTGTTGCGGTCATTGCGTTGCCTGTTTACCTTACATTACATATGGAGGAAACCCATGAGCCGACGCAGATGGACCGCTGAGCAAAAGTTCGCAATCGTTCTTCAGGGCATCAAGGGCGAAACGACCGTTACTCAGCTCTGTAGCGATCACGGTATCAGCCAAGTTCAATATTACAAGTGGCGCGATCAGTTTTTTGCCGGCGCGAAGCAGAATCTCAACGGCAAGCGAGCACAAAACGGCACGCTAGAGAAGGTGAAGATCAAAGAACTTGAGCACATCATCGGCAAGCAGACGGTTACCATTGAGATACTAAAAAAAATTCAACAGATGGAGAACGAGTAGCGGATCGTGTACATGCGCTTACACAGTCCGGGTATACAGTAACTTCAGCTTGTGAGGCACTGAGTGTCAGCCGGAGTTCATATTATTGCACGGCTCCTGCCTCGACTTCGGTCAAAGCCGACAGAGACCGTGAGTTGCTCGAACGAATCAAAAAGATACGATGTGACCATCCGTTCTGGGGCTACCGGCGGATCACCGCATGGCTGAGACGGCGTTGTGATATCCATGTGAACCGGAAACGGGTCTACCGTATCATGCGGGAGCATAACCTGACGGTCAAGCAGAAACTGTACAAAGCAAAACGAACACCGCAGCGATCAAAACCAAAGCCAACCCGCATGAACCAGTGGTGGGGCATTGATATGACAAAGTTCCTCGTCAACAAGCTGGGTTGGGTCTATATGATCGTTGTGCTCGACTGGTACACACGCAAGATCGTCGGCTTTCATATCGGCCTGCGGAGTAAATCGGCTGACTGGCTCACTACCCTGGATACGGCTGTCAAAGAACAATGTCCCGATGGTGTCCGGGAACATGATTTACATCTCATGAACGATAATGGCTCACAACCAACAAGCGTTGCGTTTATTAACGCATGCGGCGTATTGAATATAGATCAAGCATTTACATCGTATAATAATCCAAAGGGTAACGCAAATACCGAACGAGTTATTCGAACTATCAAAGAGGACTGCATCTGGATCAACGAATGGGGTTCACTCGATGAAGCACAACAGACAATCGAACAATGGATTCATGATTACAACCATCTGTATCCCCATTCAGCATTAGATTACCTCAGTCCCGTTGAGTTCGAACTGAAAAACACTAAACAAAAAGCAGCCTAAAAATGTCTTGCTTTTTGGGGGTCAGTACAGGTAATTGATGACATGTTGATGCCTTTAAGCTATTTTCCCTTTGCAAGTGACAGGATTATATGTTAGTATGCTATCACAATTTAAATAAACCATGTCAAACTCTTTCAGAGAATTGATATGGAAAATATCAGATACGAACATACAAAAAGCCCGGGAGATTGTAACAATGTTCATGCACTTTCAGCCAATAAGCGGTTTAGTGATCATTGCTGCCGCTCTGTTTATTTCCTGTACACGGCAAGACAATAGCGCAGAAACTTTTGTGAGCAGCAGCAATGACGATCTTGTCAGTCTATTTCACGAATTCAGAGAGTTTGAAAGACCGGCGGTTACGAACGGTCTTCCCGACTATTCGCCGGCGGCAATGCAGGGCCAGCACAAAGGGCTGCGCACATTTCAGAACCGGCTCGCCGCGATCGATATCAGCAACTTGCCCGTATCCCACAAAGTCGACTATTATATAGTCAGGGCAGAGATGAACGGACTCGATTTTTATCACCGTGTCCTGAAACCGTGGTCGCGGGACCCGGTTTTTTATCTTCAGTCTCAGCGGGGAGCCGGACCCGGTTACTATGGAGGTGTCCGGATAAATGAAGTCCCGCTTTCTCCTGCCGAACTCAACGATGTAAGTACCCGGCTGCGTGCCGTTCCCGCTCTGTACGATCAGGCAAAAAGCAATCTCACCGAAGCATCGGGTGACCTTGCGAAAATTGCACTGCACTTTCTCGGTGAAGAAATTCGATTGTATAACCGTCTTGCGGAACGATTCAAGGACTTCCACCCTGAACTGCTGGAAATTGTCAACGAAGCAGTAACCGCGGTTGAAGATTACGGCGATTGGCTTGAAGAAAACCTTCAAACAATGACCGCACCTGCAGGGATCGGGAAGGAAAATTACAATTGGTGGATGAAAAATGTCCAGCTTTTACCGTACACGTGGGATGAACTCCTGATAATCGCTGAACACGAATATGACCGTTCTATGGCATTGTTGAAAATTGAACGGCACCGGAACCGGGACCTTCCTGAACTTGAGTTAGTCAAAAGCGAAGCAGAATATCACCGGTTAGACAATCTCTATCAGCAATTTCTCATGCGGTTCATCGAGGAAAACGATCTGTTTTCCATACCCGGTTACGTCGAACCCGTAACAGACACTCCCTGGTCGCTCAACAGGGACCGTCAGTACGGTACTGCACGTGATTTTTTCGAACAGAGCAAGGACCGTTTACCGCTGCATATGCGAAGTCACAATTTTATCGGACATGCTATCGACGGCATGCGGGATGCGCGCGACGACCGTCCTATCAGGGGCGAGAACCGCCTCTATGCAATGGACATGGTCCGTCATGAGGGAATGGCATATGCTCTCGAGGGTTTCCTCATGCATTCGGGAGCATACAAGAACTATCCCCGCGGCCGTGAATTGAATTATATTGCTATGGCATTTCGCGCCGTACGGTCGATAACCGATTTGAAAATGCACAGTAACGAATTTACCCTTGAGGAAGGCAGCACCTTTTTTGTCGACAATACGCCCTTCGGATGGACGCTGCCGGACGGTCAAGAAGTTTGGTATGAAAGCGAGACCACTCTCCGTCATCCGGGATGGCATACCGGCATGCACATCGGGAAACACCAATATTTCACACTCCTGGCAGACAGGTCTGACCAGCTTGGCGATGATTTCGTCATGCGGGATTTTATGGATACGTTTTTTGAAGCGGGTTCCATACCGTTTTCTTTAATACGCTGGGAGATAACCGGTCTCGACGACGAAATCAGAACACTGATCCAATAAAATCTGTCTTGAACCGTATGTGTGACGGAATCTGACATTGTATGTTCCAGCGTTAACGTGCCAGAAAAATCGGAATACAACATCGTATAAACATATCTGATTTTTCAATATATTTCCTGATTTTTTGAAAACAGTATTTATCACACATTAAGAGGAGGTCATATCATGCAGAGACAGAACCGCTTACTAATGCTCTTTGGCATGTGCTTTATTCCCACATTCGCTTTTTGCGCTCCTGCGGATAACACGACCGGAATTTCAGGCAGGGGGGATTATGATGATCTCGTGCAGCTTTTCCAGGACTTCCGGGAACTGCAGAAACAGAAAATGACCGATTGGGTCCCGAACTATACGCCTGCGGCGATGGAAGAACAGAGGCGGGGCCTGCTGGATTTTCAGAAGCGTCTGCAAGCCATGGACATCAGCGATTGGCCCGTTGACCAGAAGGTCGAGTATCATCTCGTTCGTGCAGAGATGAACGGGCTTGATTTTTACCAGAGAGTTCTCAAACCCTGGTCGAGGGACCCCGGTTTTTACCTCCAGACGCAGTCCGGTGGCGGTCCGGTCAGGTTCGGTGCTCTCAGGGTCAATCAAATTCCTTTTCCCGATGAAGACCTCGAAGAAGCGCAAGCGAAATTACGGGCATTACCGGTTATTCTCGAACAGGCAAAAACGAATCTGATTGAGGGAGCCGCAGACCTTGCCCTCCTTGCGCTCCACTATATGGATATGGAGATCACCTATTACCGGAGATTGAGAGACGCTATAGCCGAAAATCATCCCGATCTTCTGCAGGACTCCCAGCAAGCGCTTGCTGCTGTCATTGAATATGGCGAATGGCTCAAAGATAACGAAAGCGGCATGACCGCACAGGCAGGAGTCGGGAAAGAAAATTACAACTGGTGGATGAAAAATGTTCAGCTTGTTCCGTATACATGGGATGAATTGTATGATATTATCATGCGGGAAGACGACAGGATTCTGACAACCGTCGCGCTTGAACGGAGCAGGAACAAACATCTTCCTGAACTGCAGCCGGTACCAACCCAGGCCGAACACCGCCGCCGCCGCGATCAGGCTCTCACGTTTGCCATGGAATTTATACAGGAACAGGAGCTTTTTGATATTCCCGAATGGCTCGACATCGAAGGGTATCTATTCAGAAGTCCCTTTTCAGGATTTTCAGGTTCTGGGGATACAGGTGAATGGCCCGGAATACGGGACTATTTCCACCAGACTGCAGACCGCGAACCGCTGCCAGAACAGACGCACGAATTTATCGGCCACTATTTTGACCGCAAACGTCATACTCGCGATACAAGCCCGATCCGCGGGTCCGACCGTTTTTATGCTATCGATATGATCAGAATGGAAGGATGGGCGTTCTGGCTTGAAGAGATGATGATGCATGCCGGATATCTCGATACACGTGCAAGGAGGGGACGTGAGATCGCCTACTGGCAGGCTGCGTTCCGCACCTGCCGCGCCGTCGCGGACCTGAAAATGCACAGTAATGAGTTTACACTCACGA
Organism: bacterium; assembly: GCA_965240425.1. Classification (GTDB taxonomy): domain Bacteria; phylum SM23-31; class SM23-31; order SM23-31; family SM23-31; genus CBDFMG01. Next base: position 2,240,395 of record OZ251221.1, on the reverse strand, counting down.
ACGCCATCGATTACTGTGTTGCCTGTGCCCCCAACGGCTGGCTCATTCCCGACGGGCCTCATGTCTGGTATGAAATGCAGACCAACCTCCGGTTCGTCGGATGGCATATGGGAATGGTCCTCGGAAAACTTTCTATAAACAAGTTGATCGCCGAACGGGTGCGTCAGCTGGGCAGCGATTTCAGTAATAAAGACTTCTTTGAAGAATTTTTCTCAGCGGGTATTATTCCGATCTCACTCATTCGGTGGCAGATGACCGGTCTCGACGACGAGATGAAGGTCCTTCTCAAATAGCAATTCACCGTAGTATCTTTACCTGACTATTCTTTTATAGAACACGAAGGGCGGGCATCGTATCAGCTGTCCGCCCTTTTATTTTTAGAATAACTATACAATCCTTATCCGCTATTTTAAATAACGGTCGAACCATTCGAATATACGGTCCATGTAATCGAGTTGATGTGCCCGTTCAGATAATCCATGTCCTTCACGCGGATAGAGAACAAGTTGTGTCGGGATCCCTTTGAGTTTTAATGCGGTATAAATTTCACGGCCCTGGCCGGGATGGACCCGCGCATCTTCCGTTCCATGGATCACAAGTGTCGGTGTCCCGGCATTGTCGATATGGGCGACCGGCGACCGTTCCCAGTGAAGATCCGGTTCATCATACCACCACGAGTTCCAGTGAGCGACAGACATCTCATAGGGTATATCGGTCGTCCCGGCAAATGAAATCCAGTTGCTCAACCCTGCGCAGAAAACTGCCGCCTTGAACCGTTCACTGTACCGGGTTGCCGCCAGGCCTGAAAAGTATCCGCCGTAAGACCATCCCGCAGTCCCGACACGTTCCGGGTCGACAAGCCTCCTGGCGGCTAGGGCATCTATACCCGCCAGAACGTCCCTGAACTCTTTTCCGCCGAGGTCGTTATGGTCTGCCTTGCTGAATTCGACTCCCCGTCCTCCGCTTCCCCGGTAATTGGGCTGCAGGACCATATATCCCCGGGCTGCAAGAAGCTGAACAGGGTACAATGCCCGCGATGTCCAGCCGTCGGTATCATACCCCTCGGGACCGCCATGAATCTGAAGTACAAGAGGATACCGTTGTCCCTGTTCGTAGTCAAGCGGGTAGGTAAGAATTCCCTGAATTTCCCAGCCGTCTTCGGCTTTCCAGGTGACTGTTTCCTGACGCGCCAATTTGATTGCTTTCAGGTTCGGATTGTGATCGGTGAACCTGTGCACCGTTCCTTCCCGCATTGTTCCCGTAAATACCTCCGACGGATGTTCTGCCGTAGAACCTGTAGCCATGAACCGGCCGCTTTCGGTGTGAATATCCATGGAACTTAAAACCGGTCCCGGTCCGATGATCTGGCGGCGTGAACCGGAATGAACATCAGTTTCATAGACAATCGTCCGTACACCTTCTGCGGCAAGCATGAGTAACAGCTGATTATCGAGCCAGTGTACCTGAAGCACCGTTCCCTTATAATCTTCAGTAAGATTTCGAGATTGCCCTCCGGAGACCTGTGCAACAAACACACTCTGCGCAATAGGATCGTTCATGCTGACCGCCCCGAGATATGCGAACTGTTCTCCGTCAGGCGAAACTGCCATTGCTCCGAGTTTTCCGAAGGTTGGCGTCATGACTTCCGGTATACCGTTTGCGACGGCGACCCGAAAAATTTTCTGGAACATGTATACATTATCGAACCCCGGTCTTTCCGATGCCTGGAAAATGATCGAGCCACCGTCCAGCGACCATTCGAAATTCGTAACATTCATAGCATCGGTCACCCGGGCGCTTATCCCAGTGGCCGGATCCATGACCCATAATTCGGTCAGTTTATAGTCCTCGTCAACAACCGTCCAGTCCCTGCCGCTCCGGATATCCGATCTTTCCTGCTCAGTTTGCGGTTCCGGAGCCGTAAAAGCGATCTTTTCCCCATCCGGCGACCAGCGAAAACTGCGGACGGGGGTCTCATGTTCGGTTAGTTTTCGCGCTTCGCCCCCGAATACGGGAATACTATAAACCTGTGTACGCCTGTCCTGATGCCGTCGTGTTGAAAGAAATCCGATAAAATCGCCGTCGGGAGACCACTGCGGCGACCATACGCTGAAAGGGTCAAACGTAAACTGACGCGGTTCATCGCCATCGAGTGAACCGACCCATAATTCGGTGGAATATACCGGACCCGGTTCACCTGAGTTTGAACGCGGCGCCCTGAGGACATATGCATATTCTTCACCCCTTGGACTGAGCGAAACTTCCGTTACAGCATTGAGATCGATCAACGACCCGGGGGTTAGCGCCGCATCCTGTGATTTTACGCCATTCGGAAGCGAAATAAGCAACAGGACAGTTGTTATTACAAACTTCATTGTGCGAATCATTCCTGATCCTCCGGAGAATAAAGTAACCACATATGCATAGTTAGTCGTTCATGAAAAAAGCGGTTTCAGACTGCATTCATTAAAACTGGTGTTTCAGTTTTGATTGTTCTTTGAAAATTGTTGGTGATTTTTTCCAGGAATCTGCGGATTTCCAAAAAGGGCAAAAAGAAAGCTGCCATGAGCTTTCTTAAATTGGCTCCGTAGCCGGCTAAGAGCGCATTGACCCGGTCCCCGTTTGTCCCTTTAAGATAATTTATGTTCATCCGGTTATCTTCTTTGTACGTCGTCAGAACATATTGGACACATTAGGTTAAAAACTAAGAGATAGTTTTGGCATTTCCAAATGTTTTTTATTACCCTCCTTTTTCAAGTTGTACACCCGCCTGGATTGCATTGTTTGTTGTTTGATTTTCTCCCTCATTGAGATGATTTTTTCATCTCTTCCGCAATAGACATCAGCTGGAGTGAGATTATTTATAGACTCTTGATACCGATGATTGTTGTAATATTCCACGAAGGCCGCAATCTCTTTTTCCAATTCTGCGGGTGTATAGTAATTCTGTAAATTGATGATGTTCTTGATTGTCCGGTGGTATCGTTCTATCTTTCCCTGCGTCTGTGGGTGATAGGGTGCTCCACGGGTATGTGTGATACCACGGTTATCGAGATAATCTTTCAGTTCGTGTGAGAGATAACATGGTCCATTATCTCCAGAGCAGCCGTTGCCTGTGCCTGACATGCACTTTCGTAACACCGGTCTTGGTAACGGCCATATCCAGCGTTTCTTTCACATCATCCGCCGACATAGTACTGAACAGCTTCCAGGACAAAATATACCGTGAGTAATCATCCATTACTGATGAGAGATAATACCATAGACAGCTTCAACAACTCATGAATAGTATAAATTACTGATCAACTTTTCAAGGTGATATCTGTTTAACTCCAATAAGTCCAAGACTTATCTCCGTTAACCAGATCACCCAAAACAGTAATAAACTGTCTCTTAACTTTAAGCCTAAATCAGTCCAACTTGTTCTGAACCCCTACACATAACGGCATTGTGTGAGGTTCCGAGGAACGTTTTGATTTTTAGGTTTTGTTTGATCCATTTGAAGAAGAGTTCGATCTGCCAGCGTGCTCTATAGAGGTCTGCGATGGTCTGAGCAGCAAGGGTAAGATTATTTGTCAGGAAGGTAAGTTCCTTATTCGTTTCTTTGTCGTGATAGGTGTTGAGCCGTAATGTGTCAGGGTATTTTTGCTGTGTATAGAACCCGGAGAGCCGGATTTTTTGATCGGCTGAGTACGCTTTTTCTTTTTGAGTGTATATGCTGTCCGAGAATCTTATAATCGATGTTCTTTTTGGTGCGTGTGACGAAGTAAACCTTCTTTTGCGTGAGAGCATGGAACCAGCTATTATCAATGTATGCGCGGTCGACGGTAATGCTGCTGTCCGGTAAGAGTGATGGAAAGCCGAATTCGCTGTCTCTTGCAACGCGACTGTCGTGGCACCTGCCGCCGGTTACCGTAATAAACGCAGGAAGACAGCCTGAATGATCTAAGAGCATGTGCAGTTTCATTGCACCTTTCATTTTCCGGTACTTCGTCCAGGGGAAAATCGAAAGACACAAATTTATGAGTGTTGAGTCCATCGTATAAAGCGGGTTCTTGAATTTAAATTTGTGCTTCGGCGCAAGAGTTCGGCACCTAGTTAAAAGATCGTAGAAGATGTCTTTGAAAATTTCACTACTGCGGTTGTTGTTCGCATCAGAAAGCGTGCTCCTTGCCACACTCACAAGACCGAGATGATACCACTTTCTGTACTGGCTCAGCACAACTGATCTGTATGTCACGTAAGCTCGTAAGACCTCGAGCCTGCGCGAACAATAATACGATAAACTGCTGCCAGCAGTTTAACCGCTTGGTGTAACGGTCGCCATCATAACGGTTAACGCACGTTTTGAAATTATAACGATAAATCAATTGCAAAACTTGAGCAAATACCGTATGTTTTACCATAGAGCTAAATCCTTGTTTTTGTATTACAAAAATTGAAATACTCTCTAATTTTAATAATACAAAGGTTTTAGCTCTTTTTCATTATGCTTTTAACGGACACTAGTGTATTTATCTATTAACTTGTTCACGCCACTATTGTGCCCTAAAGTTTGATTATTATTGACTTTAGGATTTTTTTATAATTAGTTACTAATATTTATCTTTGTAAAACTAACCACGCATTATTTAATGAATGAAAAGAAATCGCAGAAAGAAAAGAAAAATTGGAAAGACGCTTTATTAAGTTCTGGATTGCCGTTAGAATACGAAATTGCTAAAGTTCTAGAAAAATACGAGTACGAAATTGAAGGAGAGTATGCTTACCTGAGAGAAAATAATAAAGGAATGAACTCCGAAAGATCTGTTAACATTTATGCAGTAAAAAAACTTTATCATGATGAAAAACGTGTATGGGGACGTATTCATTTGCTAATTGAATGTAAATATTCACACGAAGGTAAACGTTGGGTATTTTCTTTGCTACCAAGAAATCAATCAGACTATCAAAATTGGATCCATACAATTGATTCACTTGCTTGACCTGCCCCTAATGTTTGGGCAATTATTTAAGTTAGTCAATTCATCGATATATTCATTGTTGTATTATCCATTGGCCTTGAGACCGAATCCGGTGGTATAACTGCCTCGGGGGCGGGTGGCCGGTATCCAAGGGCACTATGCGGTCTCTTATGATTATACTCATTTCGCCAGCGTTCCACAAGCACTTTTGCTTCGTGTAAGGTATCGAAGATTTCCCGGTTGAGCACTTCATCACGCAGTTTGCCATTGAACGACTCACTATACCCGTTCTCCCATGGACTGCCTGGTTCAATATACAATGTTTTTACTCCCAGGCGCATGAGCCATGTCCGGACCGCTTGAGCAGTGCACTCTGTGCCATTATCACTTCTCAGGTGAACCGGAACTCCTCGCTGCACGAACAGTGTTGCAAGATGTTCTATGACGTCATTGTGAGTCAGCCTCCTGCCTGCCACAATTGCCTGACACTCCCGACTGTATTCATCTAATATTGTTAACAAACGCTAGCTCCTTCCCTCTCGGGTTCGTGCTTGCATGCAGTCATAACTCCAGACATGATCCCGGTACGCAGGTCGCAGCCGAATACACGAACCGTCATTGAGCCATAACCGTTTGCGCTTCGGCTGCCTCCGGGGAACTTTTAATCCTTCTCGACGCCACAAACGCTCCACTCTCTTATGATTGACCTTGCAGCCTTCTTGCTGTAACAGTGCGGTAATTCGTCGATAACCATACCGACCATACTGCGTGGCCAACTCAGACCATACGTTGCACTAACACCGGTTTCATCAGAAGGAGAAATCGGGCGATATTGATGAGTGCTGCGCGGTACTCCCAACACGGTACAGGCCCGGCGCTGCGAGATCTCGAGAGTCGTGCAAAGATGCTGCACCACCTCCCGTCGCTTCGCCGGGCTCAGAAGTTTTTTGCATCAACCGCCAGAGTCTCATTGAGGATTTGAATATCCAACTCTTTCTCGGCAACCAGGCGTTTCAGGCGGATAGTCTCTCTCTCTAACGCTTTAAATCGTTTCGCCTGATGCACCCGAAGACCACCATACTCCTTTCGCCAACGATAATAGGTCTGCTCTGTAACCTCAATCTGGCGAGCAGCTTGTTGAACCGACTGACCCTGAGCGAGCAGTACTTCTGCCTCTCGAAGCTTGTGGATAATTTGTGCTGATGTGTGAATTCTACGTGCCATTGATCTTGCTCCTTTCTTTTCAATCTAATCCCTGTACTCATATACTATCTGGATCAACTGTTGGGGGCAAGGTCAGACTCCTCCTGGGCGTACCATACTTAACTTAATATACAAAAAGAAGTTACGGTAATTTGTATCTTCGCTTTTTTCATGGACGTACTAATTATTGTTTGTAACTTGTATTAATATCTTGACAAATTGCTATAGTATGCTTATATTGGATAGCTAAACTGTTTAGCATATAATTTATTAGTTACATGAACAATTAGTTGTAAGGAGTTGTACCGTGGCAAAAGGTAAAGTAAAATGGTTTAATGACAGTAAAGGATACGGTTTCATCACACAAGATAGTGGTGATCCGGATGTCTTTATTCATCATTCTGAAATAGCTGGCGATGGATTTAAAAGTCTCAGCGAAGGTGATGAAGTTGAATTTGAAATCACAGAAGGCCCAAAAGGAGCACAGGCAAGCAATTGCATTAGATTGTGATTTTTAGCATTAAAACCAAATATGTTGAGAGGGCAGCTTTTTTTTGCTGCCCTTTTGCATTATTGCGTATAGTATCTGCCCGGAAAGTAAAGAAGAATTATATGGTCTTATTTGAAAAATATATGGTTTGTTCCTTTTAACCTGCAGGGTCCGCCCTTCTGAACCCGAACTCCTCATTAAGTCACCTTTGTCTATCAAAAGCAAACATTCTTTTAAAAATTCTAATCTTTAACCTGTTCTCTCCACTTCACTATTCAAGAATTCCACATTTTACTTCTACTTCAAAGGTTCGCAAATCGTACAATCCGGGGAGGAGAAAACACTTGTAAAAGCAAAATGGATACCTTACCATTTATATCAAATATACCAAAATATCCGGTATGCTCTGACGAAGTACATCGCATTTAAATATGCGTCTTCTTAAAATACAATCCTATGTTTATGCTATTTTTGAGAATTGAATGGAGTTAATCAAATTAAACTTTTATCAGGAGGTGTAGTATGAAAGCCCGGGGCATTTTAATAGTCGGTTTATTTTTACTGCTTTTTGCAGTATCTCCCCTACCTGCACAGGAACCGGTCTACTGGGGTGTGTTGTACAGGAGCTCATGGAAGAAGAATTTGAAAATTCTGATGTGATGGAGAATGCGAGCTGGCTGACCGATGTTTTTGGTCCCCGGAATGAGAAAACGCCTCAATACCGCGCAGCGGCAGAATGGGCACGAGACAAGTTAAAGGAATACGGTCTCACCAATGCCCGGCTGGAGCCGTACGAATTCGGTAACGGCTGGGGACATTCGTACACGTCTATCCACATGACGGCGCCCCAATATATGCGAGTCATCGGCTATCCCGCACCGTGGACGGCCGGTACAAATGGAAAGGTCCGGGCGGATGTATTTTACATGAATTTTGATGAAATTACGTCGGAAGCGGATCTGGAGCACTACCGGGGAAAATTAAGGGATCGTATCGTATTCATAAGACCGGCACAGGAAATCTCGCCTCATTTTGAAGCTAATCCGGTGACATGGACGGAAGAACGGCTCGATGAGATGGAGAAAATCCCCATTTGCCCCCGGATCTCAGAGGAGCGTCGCAGACGTGGTCCCAATGAATTGAAAAAACAAATGATTGATTTTGTGTTTGCCGAAGGCGCCGCAGCTATTGTTCACCCGGATGAACGGCATTATTACGGAACGGTTGCTCCCGGCAATTACAATGGAGTAGAGAAACCGTGGGAAGATAAGCCTCTCCAGCCCACTGAGCTGGTCCTGGCAGTGGAACAGTATAACCGGATCTTGCGGATTCTCGAAAAGGATATTCCTGTCGAGATGGAAATAGATATCAGGACAACTGTCTACAGAGGCGAGTCCGTCGATCATAACGTCATTGCAGAGATTCCGGGTTCAGACCTGGCACACGAAATAGTTATTATAGGTGGTCATCTTCAGTCTGATTATGTTGGGACCGGCGCCATCGATAATGCTGCCGGATCCGTTACTGCCATGGAAGCGGTACGTATTCTCAAGGCGATCGGGGTCAAACCCCGGAGAACTATTCGTGTTGGTCTCTGGGGCGGTCACGAAATAGGATTAGTAGGTAACCGGAGCCATGTCCGCAAAAACTTTGCCGACCCGGAAGCAAAGGAATACAAAAAGGATTATGATAATCTTTCTGCGTATTTTAATGTCGATATCGGCCCCGGCAGTATACGGGGAGTTTCCATCATGGAAAACGAAGCTCTCCGTGGAATACTTTCAGAGTGGATAAAACCGCTGCATAACCTGGGAATGTCGCATCTCTTCACCACAGGATTTGCACATGAAGCATACAAAGAAGTTGGTTTGATTGGCTTTTATTTTAACCATGACAGAAAAGAGATAGATGACTGGAACGCCCACACCAATATAGGACGTGTATGAGCGCCTCTTTCCGGAGGGCCTAATGCAGGCTACCGTCGTCCTAGCAACGTTTGCGTATCATGCCGCCATGCGGGATGAAAAACTTCCCCGTGTCTGGCCTTTACCCTGGTAGTGCGATTAAGCCAATTGAAGGGTAACAGATCATCATTGAAAAGATTTGCAATAGTATACTGCGCGGGGTAAAGAACCTGCACTACAGTCTCCGGGGCTTTGTGCGGTCGAATATGGTTGCAATTAATAAATAATAAGCATTGTTTCCCTCTATTACCGGAGAAAAAACAACGAAGCAGATGAAAAAGCAAAGACGGGTTTGTCTACATTATCTTCAGTCAGCTCCGAAGGAGTTAAAAGAAAAGCTGATTCGGTTTACTCAAGAACAAAATCGGATAGAGCAATTAGAAGACTCGAAGAAGCGATTGGCGAAAGAGATAACATTAGAATCCCACCGGGGACATACACCTTAGTAAAACCCGATCCCCAAAGAGAAGATTCCAAGCCGTACCTTTAACCTGATTTTATTATCGGAGGAAATAATAAAATAGAATCATGATGATAAATAAGAGACTTGCAAATGACCGGGGATCTTTTATCCCCGAAAATTTTTCGGAAATCAGAACTTTAAAGGGATTTCCCCAACATAGATTTTCTATTTTATCCTGCGCCGGTCTCGGCGTCGTAAAGCTGACTGCTGCATACACAACGCTGCAAAAACAGAATAACCACCATCCTACCTGCATGAAAGGAATGCCCCACAGATCGGTTACTATTCTCTCGTTACCTACCAATGGTCTAAAAGGCAGGTCTATCACGAAATATATACTTCCTGCAATAAAACCGGCGATCAACGTTGTCAATGAAGCTTCCTTTGTACCCCTGCGCCAAAAAACTCCCCAGATAAACACACACGTGATTGCCGGAGCAAAGATCATCGGGATCTTGTTTATGGCGACAAATATACTCTCAAATTTTCCCCCCTGAGTCGACCAGAGCATCGCCAGGATCATAACGACCACCGCACTCATACGTCCGATAAAGATCTGGGTCTTGTCTTTTGTTGCAGGTTTGATACGTTTTACAATATCCACGGCAACCAGAGTTGCCGAGCTGTTGAGCGCTCCAGCGATGGTACTCATCAGAGCTGCCAGCAGGCCGGCCGCAACAATACCCTTCAATCCGGACGGGAGAAGCTGTTCGATCATTACCGGCAATGTGCTGTTATAATCAGTACCAATGATATCCTCGAAAAGTACATACCCGACCACTCCCGGGAAAACCATTATGAAAACGGGAAGGATCTTCAAAAAACCTGCAAAAATTGGACCGTGCTGAGCATGAAATTGATTCTTCGCGCCTAATACTCTCTGTACAATCGTCTGGTCTGCACACCAGTACCAGATTCCTAATATTGGATATCCAAGCAGTACCGAAAGCCAGGAAAATTCATTCATAAGACCACGGTCATTATGAATAGGATGGATCAAGCTCAATTGATCGGGTTTGACTGCGCTCCGGAATTCCTGCAAGGAATCGATGCCAATATCCGGCAGAGCAAAAATGGCGGCAAGGGTAATCGAAACCGCTCCAAGTAGAAGCACGAAAGTCTGGACCGTTTCTGTAACCACCACGGCCTTGAGTCCTCCGAGAACAGTGTAGACCGCAGTTATTACCGCAATAATTATAATCGAATAAATAACATCGATGTTGAAAAAAAGCTCAAAAACTTTTGCCCCCGCATAGAGACTGATCCCTATATGAATTAACAGGGCCGACAGTACTGATATGAATGCCAGGGCAGTCCGGGAACCGGAGCTGTACCGTTTTTCAAGGTACTCGGGTAAAGTCGTAATCTTGCTCTTGAAATAAAACGGTGCAAAAATTAATCCCAGGATAATCAGACAAAAGGAGGCCATCCATTCAAAATTCCCTATAACAAGTCCGATCCTGTATCCGTCGGAAGCCAGTCCTACCAGGTGGATGGTCGAAATGTTCGTGGCAAATAATGCGGAGCCGACCATCACCCATTTAAGCGACCTTCCTGCCAGAAAATAATCGCTGCTTGTTCCCCTCTGTTTCCGGCTTGAAATGATGCCAATAGCTAGTATCCCGGTCAGATAGACAACGATGATTATTAAATCGATTAATGGTATAGTTACTCCTGATCCTGGCATATAGGCGTTCCTTTCATTATAATCTTAGCATATTGATACAAATGGAATTACCGGTTCACGGGTATGAGAGTTATGTTCACTGCCTTGTCTGTTTCGTTCTTTAATCCAGACGACAAGGTCTTTCCCCTGCGGTGTCATCCTGTGACCGGACCGGAAGTTCTTTCCTTTTCGTACCGTTTTCCCATTCATTGTCAATGCGGCATCCGAACCTCCCCATCCCGTGATGACGAATGCCGGATTAACGACCTGTCCCCCGCTAAGCCCGAAGCTCAGGTCCGAAGGAGATCCGTATTCATGACACGACAGGACGTAGGCGCGCTGGTATTTATCATAGCCTTTGCTTTCGAATCCGTCACTGTCCAGCGTCAGTTCCGCCGGTTCCGCCCACGATTTCGCCAGAGGTGCAAGGTCTCCCGCATTGTTTTCGGTAAGACCGTAGAGCGAGACGGACAGGTACGAACCGCCTTCGCCTTCTACGACAAGCGGATTGCCTTCGGAAAGAGCTGAATGGGAGGGACGGTCGATGTCCGTTGCATCTCGTCCGTCGTTCGGCAACCGGCCGGTTGGCCAGTGGTTCCACCAGGGAAATCGCGACCATCCTTTGCGAATTCCCCAGGGGAAAGCTACCATTTCCCCGCCGGGTTCGAAGATGATAAACGGTCTGATCCCGGATTTCAGGTTGGTCATCTGAATGTTCGTATCGACAGGTTTGTCATAGGGTGCGGGCGGTCCGTCCATCCAGGAATAGGTATGGGTCTCGCCGTCCATGTTCGCAAGGGTCAATGCCTCTATGTCGACGTTGTCCTCCGGTCTCGTGCCGGGCTGGTTGAAGAATATTGTCTCCTGCCACTGGTGAATGTTCTCATCGGCATGCAATACCTGCTTCCGGGCGGCTACCAGGTCGGGATAGATCGTAAAATATTCGTCAACCCACGAACCCCAGCCGGTCTCCGGGTTCTCTCCGGTGATCTGGTATAATATGTTCGTTATCGCATACCGCCAGTGAACCACGACACGTGCGTCGTGGTTCTCGATGATCCGTACATGGGAATACCGGTTCTGTTTATCCGCCATATGCTCCGAACTGCCCCAGCCAGACCGGCCGCTCCATAATTCAACGCTCTGGTCTCCCATCCAGAGACCGTTTTCGGTCACATAGCTCGCGCCGTAGTTGACCCCGCGCCAGAAGACCACTGATGCAGGGGACCCGTCAAAGGTAACCACAACGTCGGCATACTCCCCCACTCTCCACAACATATCCCACGGTTCGCTGTACTCCAGCTTCGTATAATACGCTCCGAATTCATCGCGGTCCGGAACCGGCGGGAACGTCCGGTAGGATAACGGCTGCTTCCGAACGGGACTGATCCGGGAATACGATCCGGCCAGTTCATCAGGCTGCAATGCCGTATCGTAGAGTTTCACCTCGTCGATGCGGCCGTCGAAAACCATGTTCGATGACGATTTGCGGGAGGGCTCCCTGTTGGTGAACAACGGGTACATCTTCCGGTGGCTCCTGCCGATAAACAGCTCCAGCGTGTTCTTCGGTTTCGGGAGCAGTTTACCCCCGGGCGTATAAACAGCCTCGCCGACAGGGGTCATCGGTCCTCCGACCGGGAGTGTGCCGGCCGGTTCCCCGTTGATGTAGACGGTCATCCCCCTCCCTTTTTCAAACGTGCCCGCTATATGGGTCCACTCCAATAACGGGATGCGTGCGTCGCTGACGCACGTGCGCCAGTCGTCGTTTATCGCCATGTGCAGGCCGACCTGACCCAACGCGTTGATCCCGAAGAAGTAACCCCCTCTCCGGTCAACCTCATGGTCGACAACGGCCGTCCAGTTCCAGGGATAGGTCTGAGGCGCCACCCACGCTTCTATTGTGAACGATCCCTCGAACAAAGGGACAAGATCGACCGCACGGACAATATGCGTCGTGTATCCGTCAAACCGCAGGGAACTACCGGTGACTCCCCCGACATATTTGAAATTACCACGCACCATATCGTCGATCCCCCCGATATGGTCGGTGACCGTCTCACCCGCGTCCGCATCAAAACTCCACCACGCTACAGGAAGACGATCCTGTGAATATCCCCGGACTGCGGTGAGCAATACGAACAGGACCGCTGCAAGATTAATAAAAATTTTATACATACGGATTTCCTCTGATTTTTGCAGGTATTGCACCGGTATGGCGTACTTTCTCCAATTACCTGACAGCGCTTAGGTTCTCATTTGAGTTAGTCTGCACTTGTTAAGCAGAGGTTACTGCTTATGATCGCATTCATTACCAGCAGATAAAAGTACCGTGAAAATGCCTCGCAGGTAAAACGATGATAACACTATTTTTCATGGAAGACAAAGTTGTTTTTTGCGTCTTTCAGCAAGGGCAGTTGTAAATCTTTACGGGATAGGATAGGATCAACTACCTGCCAGTCAATGTTTAGCCGCTTATCGTTCCAGACGATGCCTTCTTCATGTTCGGGAGCATATTCCCGTGTGCAGTAATAAATAATTTCCGCAGTGTCGGACAGAACGCTGAAACCGTGTGCGAATCCTTCGGGTATTGAGAGCAATTGAATAGTATTTGCAGAAAGTTTCTTTCCGCACCACATTCCGTATCTTGGAGAATTTTTTCGTATGTCTACTGCGACATCCAATATTTCTCCTGAAATCACTTGTATCAGTTTTGCCTGTGCTTTCGGATTGATCTGATAATGCAGCCCCCGCACTACGTTTTTACCGGATATCGAAAGGTTCACTTGCTTAAACAGTGATTTTATGCCGATGTGCTTGAACTCCGATTGCTTAAAGAGTTCGGCAAACGATCCCCGTCTGTCTTCTAAAGAACCAGGTTCGATCAAAATGACTTCGGGGTGCGCTAACTTTGTAAAGGTACAAGGCATTTAGTCATCTTAGTAAGTGTTTCCGGCGAAAGGTCGTCTATGCCGGTCATGGAATATAAATATACTATTTTCTCACCGTGATTTCAAGTAATTATCGGGATATAAGACGGTCGCCGGTCTCATTCAATATTATTTTACGTTTTAAATATATTTCTGAATCGTGACATTGCCATATGAATAAATACGTCGAAAAAAGATTCGTCAGGTATACAAAAATATGGTTAAAAAGAATTAATTATGAGTGCGATGCATTTATATAGTTGAGTTTTTGAGAAAAAATCGGTATTCTCACACGTTGGGTTTTGGAAACATATCTTAAATCGTTGTTAACCGAAGCGTGTTTGTGAAATGGAATTAGTGAAAGAAAAAACGGTAAACACTGTAAAGAAAATGACAGGCGCCGATCTTATTGCCGAATGGCTGAAATCACGCAATACCGAAGCGGTATTCAGCCTTCAGGGCGGCACAATTATGCCTGCCATGGATGCTGTTTACCGGTCACGGGCGCCACAGTATTTTTTTATCAGGGAGGATGGCGCCGGGTTCGCCGCGGTCGGGTATGCAAAAGCAACGAATAGACCGGGTATCCTGATGGTGAGCTCAGGTCCCGGTGCAACCAATGCGGTAACGCCGATTTCCGATGCGATGAGAGATTGCGTTCCCCTCATTGTCATTACCGGTCAGGTGCCGACATTTGCAAAAGACACCGATGCATTTCAGGAAACAGATATAACCAGTATCGTTCGTCCGATAACGAAGAAAACGTTTTACGTTGAATTCACGAATAATCTGGAATCGATTTTCGATGAAGCATTTTCTGTTGCGGTAAGCGGCAAACCGGGACCGGTTTTGGTTGATCTTCCCAAAGATGTGCAAAACGACTCAACCACTGTATCATTGCCTTTCGGACCGAGCGCCGAATTGGTCACAGACATCCCCTTTGACCCTGACAACAACTTTGACAAGGTCATCGATGCATTGAATGTTTCTGAAAAACCGGTGATCATTGCAGGTAACGGTTTGAATCTGGCGCGGGTCTCACAATCATTTCGCTCGTTTATTGATAAAACAGGTATTCCCGTTGTTCACACACTTCCGGCAAAGGGAGTTCTGCCGTCCGGCCATGCATGTAATTTCGGTATGCTTGGAATGCACGGCGTCTACACAGCAGGTGCAGCAGTTGAATATTGTGATTTGGTCATCTCACTTGGGTCCCGGTTTGACGACAGAATAACCGGAAATCCGTGTATGTTTGCTCCGAATGCATCATATTTAGTTCACTTCGATATAGATCGGGGGCAAATTGAGAAAGTGTTGCATGACCGTAAACTTGGGGTACTCGGTGATCTTCGCGACGGATTAAAGGCTCTTAATGAAAGTATTCCTTACATAAAGAATACAGACCGGTTTTCGGAATGGTCGAGACATCTTAACTCGACCAAAAGCGAACATCCCCTCCCGGCGAGTCAATATGCAGATTCTGAACAGCTGGATATAGGGTTCGTTTTTTCATCGCTGAACACTGTGTTACAAAAGATTAAAAATGATAATATATTTATAACTGAGATTGGCCAGCACCAAATGTGGGCTTCTCAAAGGCTCGACGTTCAAGAGGATAATTTATTTTTCAGTTCGACCGGACAGGGCGCGATGGGGTCCGGTTTTCCACAGGCTCTCGGGGCACAGATCGCCTGTCCGGACAGACAGGTGATTTGTCTTGCCGGTGACGGAAGCTTCCGGTTGAACAGTCCTGAGTTGGAGACGATGGTCAAGTATAACCTACCGGTGAAAATATTTATTTTTAACAATGGAGGCTACGGAATTGTCCGGCAATGGAACGAGACCTTCTTTGAAAAGAGGCTTGTCGGTGTTCAGCATCACGGTTTTGATTTTGTCGCCGTCGCCGGTTCTTTCGGAGTTCAAGGTGCAGCCATTGAAAAGAAAGCCGATCTGACAAGCGGCATCGAGAGGGCAATGGCGTATGAAGGCCCATTCATTCTGGAAATGAAAACTCCGTGGGAACCCTGCCTCCCCTTCATCCCGCCGGGGACGAGTTTCTCTGAGATCATTGAAAAATGATAATTACTATGTGCGGTATTAATCCGGAATTATTGTCACCAATCTATTGTCCCGGCAGGCAAATACTCACCGGCATCCATCCATCAGGTCGCCGAGAGATTCGGGAAAAAATCTTTCTATAATTTCAAAAATCGCCGGATCGTTCTGACTCAGTTCCTCTCGTGTCCCCGACCGGGGCCCCTTTTCACCGATGGTGTAATCCATCCATGGACCGGGATAGGTTTCGTTGAGGTCGTAATAGGCGTTAACCCTGAATGTAAAATATTCGTCATCTCCGTATGCCTGGTACGGAGTAATCCCTTCTCTCGGTTCGTCAACCGGAGGAGTGAAATTCCCCTTTTCGATCTGTGCAAGATAAGCTGCATAAATTTCATCGGGAACATCAGGGTCGGCCGTCGGCATACCGAGATTGTGAACGTCATGCACGAACTCATGAAGGAGAAAATTTGAGATATATTCGGGATTTCCCTCATAGCAGATCCCTTTTTCCCAGACAAGCGTCGTCGGGGATCCGGGCATCTGACCGAGACCCCACTGACCGTCGCTGTTCGGACCGTACTCGGGGAGATCGGATGCGGTTTCCGAATGCGCCATGATCGAAATTCTCGGGTTGTGCTGTACTATTGCCTCGTGGACATCGGGACGTTTGCTCAAAATATGTAAAACAGTTTTCCGGGCGGCGATCAATGCCGCATCCGAAACGTTTTCCGATCCTACTATGACAACTCCGTCTGCGTTGATATATTTTTTATAGAATGGGTGAACTCCTTCGGGAGCTTCGATAACAATAGTACCCGTCTCAACGATAGGAAATGGGGAGATATCCCGTTCTCCGGAATTGTCTGTTTGACGGTTCCCACATTCCAGCATGAGTGAGGCAATAACAAGAAATAACACCGTTGTACCGTGAGTGTTCATTGTGGTATCTCCTTCGTATATTTCTGATTAAGAACTTTCACAATTCTTTGTTCAAAATCAAGAATAAATACCAGATTAACGGGGTAAAATCAGGTCACGAAACGTCCTGTGTTTTATGGAGTGGATTTGCAATTTTATTATATATACCCGTTGTGCTAGTTAGTCGTCCCTGAAATATGTTCTAACACATTGTTAATATAAGTAGTTACATTTTGTATATATAATGCTTCAATTGCCGAAGAAGTTCTTATTGACCTTAAAATCTGGTGATTTATGCAGGCAAAAAACCCCACGTTAAGTCCTGAGGACCTCTTTAGGAACCGTTTGGATCTACTTCTCAACGATAAACATCCATTGTTCCGGTTGTCGGAGTCCATGGACTGGGACTATTTTGTTGGTGAATTTTGTCCGTTGTATGTTGAGAATAAAGGCAGACCCGGCAAACCGGTACGGCTTTTGGTTGCGCTTCACTATTTAAAGCACACTTATAACCAGAGCGACGAGTCGGTTGTTGAGCGGTTTTTGGAGAACCCTTACTGGCAGTACTTCTGCGGGTTCGAGTATTTTCAGCACGAGTTTCCTTTAGATCCGACGAGTTTAGTGAAGTGGCGCAACCGGATAGGTTCAGAGGGCATGGAGAAGCTCTTTTACCAGACCTTGAAGACGGCTCAAAGTCTCGGGCTTCTCAGGAGTCGAACCTGAAACCATCTGATTCGGAGATAGAGGGGATATTTATTTTAACTTGTTATTCTAAAATAACTTAGAGGCACACCCAAGTCTGTGTGCTTTAAGGGCCGGTTAATTTTTGTTAGTTATCAAATATTTTATACAATCGGTTCTATCTCTAATATCTTTATAGTATCCACTCTATTAGGCAGTTGTACTTCAACCTCGTCTCCTTTTTTCTTACCTATTATCTGCTTTGCTAACGGAGAAGTGTATGTCACGACATCAGGCATACTTTCTAATTCATATTCTACCGGACCTAAAATATTATACTTTCTAATATCGCCAGACTTATTATCAACAATTTTGATTGAAGTTCCAAAAGTTACAACATCCGAATCTATGTCTTTTCCATTAACAACCTGACAATTCAAGTACTTTTCAAATCTTCTCAATTTATTAAAAAGAAACTCCTGTTTCTCTTTGGCTGTCTTATATTCCGCATTTTCTTTAAGATCGCCAAATTCCGCAGCCTTTTGTAATTCAATGCTGTTTGTTTTAAGTTCCTCCTTTATTGAATCTATTTTATCCAGTAACAAAGCATACGTATTTATCAATATTACCACTGACATATTCTAAACCTTTGCTTTATTTGATATTCTTACGTTCTTTTACATTTAGAAAACACTATAAAAATGCAATATACGATTATTTATTTTAATTGTTATACAAAATTATGAGATTTTGACATAACAAAAAGCAGCCCCGTATTTCCGCTTGAAAAACAATAAAGCAGAACCACTAATTAAAGAAGTTCTGCCTATTAACTTAAAGAGTGGAGACGGCGGGAGTCGAACCCGCGTCCGAAAAAGAGTAACTACCAGCTTCTCCATACACAGTCCGCTCTTCAATTCCCAGGTGCGCACCCTGCGGACCGGGAACGTACCAGGTATCCCGGAAAGATAGTGAGCCCGGCTGCGCCGGGAATGCAGCGGGTCACCCCTGTCTTGATCGACGTCGTTCGCAGTCCCCGTCAGGGGAGAGACTGCGACGACGGACAGCTACTTAAGCTGCCAGTGCGTAACCATTGTCTGCACTTACATTTGGTTCCAGCCGTTTAACGAGTCTGCCGGAAACTCGGTATGCTGCCGATAACTCCCCAATCCCGTCGAAGCCAAATTCGTCCCCATATCTACTTACTTATACGACAAAAATACGAAAATATTTCACTTTTCGGAAATCAATTTTTTATTATGACGCTGCAAATCCCTACCCTGAACGGATTAAAGGCGAATCTTATAAGTGAAACTCCTGAAAAATACACAATTAAATTTATTGCGTATTTCAATTCTCGAACATCTCCGAAAACCGAAGCTGCATTTCGGTAAAACTCTCCGGGATGACGACTTTGACGTCGACAATGTCGTTATTGTATATAACCGGTTCGAGGATCGGGAAGTTGAACGCATAGAATGACGGATAGTTTATCGCATCGCACCGTTTGATGATCTCATCCCGCAGAGCGGTGTTGATCCTTGTCCCGTAGTTGTCAATGAGTTCTTTGAGCGAATCGTAATCACCTTCGCCTTTGATCCGCATGATCTGTGAAAGCAGATCGGCAATGCCGTTGCGCATTCCGTCGATATCGGTCACCTTGTAATACGATTTGCTGTCGACCGACACCTTGTCGATTACGCCGGTCTTCTGCATCAAGTACTGAATGATAAGATGCGTTGCCTTCATGTGGTCGTCGGTGATGACGTCGCCCGTCGTCACGCGCCGAAGTTGAAGAAGGTCGCCGCGTGCATATCCGCGATATGCCGCTTCCGCAGCCTCCCGGTCGGGAAGGATACCCATTTCAATGAGTTTCGGATCGAACAAGTGGTAGAGCGCTATCAGTTCGGCGCGCGCTTCTTCCATGGCAGAGTAATAATCGCCGAGCAGTGTTGCCGGATCGTCCGGCAGGTCCGGGTTCACTTTTCCCGAACCGTGCCCGATAACCTCGTGTATGGCGACTTCAGTTTCGCCGTAAGCCGGACTGTAATTGATTGCCGCTTCCCGCTCTTCCGGCAGGGCGAATTCATTGATACCGGTCGGGCCGGCTGCTTCCCGAGCGGCGCTCGTCAGATTGCTCAAAAGAACGCTCTTACTGCCGTACTGTTCCCGCAGGTCCTGAGCATTCGGCAGGTTAATGCCGATCGGAGACATCGGCCCAAGCCCGCCCGTTCCGGCGATGAGATTGATCGAATTAGCGACCGGAATGTTTTGTTTTTCCTGTTTATACCGGTCGTCCCACGGCATCCGTTCCTCAAAATACTGCGCGCTTTCCGCAATGTCTTTCATGAGTTTTGTGGTCTTTTTATCGACGTAAAACACCCCGCCCTCGTACTCGGCTTTCTGACCGAGTGCGTCGAGGTACACTTCGATGAAACCGTTGATGAAATCGACGGAGGGATCGTCCTGGAGCCATGCGATATTATAATTTCTGAAATCGTTAAGGTCTCCTGTACGAAAGAATGTGACCAGTTCAGAAATGGTTTTTTGCTGCGCTTCGGTGGTGTATTTACGTGCGGCCTCGAACTCGTTGATGACGTTTTTTAATTCATTCGAATACAGCCCGGGCGGGGTGTCCTCCGTACCGGCGCGGTACACCTGTTCGACAATACGGCCGTCCGTCTTGACAAGTCTGGAATTCAGCGGGTTTTGCGCAGAATCCTGAAAATCTTTCGCTTCGCGGGCGGTAACACCGTCGTAAAGATTATTTGCGCTTGTTTCAAGTATATCCTCTCCCGCCTTGGGACTTTTATTAGCCAGCAGCGGTTCATATTCCGCATCGAACAGTGTTTTTCTGAGCCGGTCCAGCTTATCTTCAAGAGACTCACCTGCGTTTATTGCAAAGTCCGCCCCATTCTGCAATGCAGTATCCGCCGCTTTCAAAAACGCATCGAAATCAGTTTCGAGAACGAATTTCTCACGTGTCCGGTCGTTATACATCCCGTTATGTATCCAGAAATATTTTGTATATTCCAGAATCTTGTTGAGCACACCGGGTTCGATCTTTTCGGGATGTGTGATGATCTCCTCAAGCAGAGTGCGTATCTCAAGCGCATCTTTATGGTGCTGGTCGAAGGTAATATCCCTGCCTGCTACCGCCGCACGGTACAAATAATATGCGGTCAGTTTTTCAGGAAGCGTCAATTCATCAAAACCGTCCGTATAGACCTGTACTATCAATGTTGATCCTACCTGCTCGAGCGCGTAGGTTCTCGTTTCGTCCATTTCCGTTTCACCTCCACAAGATAAGCATAACACCGTTAAAATGATCAGAGCAGAATACATTGCATTACGGTAATTCATAACAAAACCTCAAATCTTTATGGGATTTTTAAAATTGCTTTAATGGTACTCGGGAAAATTTAATACAGGCAACAGGAGTTTCTATAAACGGACTCAATGTATTGATATTTACAGGATGTGTCAATACATATTTCCGAAGTGCCGCATTTTCTGTACCAACTTCCGGATTATCAGTTCTTCTGTGGAGAAAATCATTGACTTTTGCAGAAACACGATAGTATATTACACACTTTATTTTTATATTCCGGCTATTCTGACCGGAAGACCTAATGGAAACTATTGAGAAGGTACACTGTGCACTATGCGGTAACAACGATACCGACGTGCTGTGCTCTCTGCCTCCCTGGAATTATGTGCAGTGCAAGAACTGCGCACTGGTCTACGTAAATCCGCGTTCCAAAGAACATGCGGTCAAAAAGGCATACGAAAAGGGCGGGTTTATGTCATGGTTCAAGCATAAGACCTACAGCCGTCGGAATCTTGCCAATCTGAAAAATATTGGTGGCAGACTCAAGCGGGGCGAAACGTTGATGTATGAAGTTGCCAAATATAAACAGGGCGGCAGGATACTTGATATCGGCTGTAACCGGGGGTTCCTTCTCGCCAATGCCGCAGCCTGGGGATGGGATGCGTATGGGATTGAGATTGTATCGTGGAAAACAAAACTCGTCGAACGGGAATTCAATGTCACGATATTTAATGACCGGTTGCGCAACATCGACCAACCGTTTGCAGATAAATTTTTCGATGCAATTACGATGATAGATATTATCGAACACTTTCATGATCCTGTCGAAGACCTCAAAGAGGTCCACCGAATTCTGAAAGACGACGGTTTTTTGCTCATCAATACACCCGATTACAATTCCGCATGGCTCCGTATCAACGGGGATGAATGGAAATTCGATAAACCGGAAGAACACCTCTATTTATATGACAGGAATACACTGAAACTGATGCTGGAAAAAATTGGTTTTGAGGTCATTACGTTTCAACTGAGTAAAGGTTTTCACGGGGAAATGGAAGTCCATATCAGAAAGAAGACCTTATAACGGGTCTGCGTCCGAACTAGCACGAAATAGTAATGTTCCGCACGGCAAAATAATTATACTATGTTTATGGTCTCTATATTTATTGCAGTAACTTTTGTTATCTGGCTGCTCTGGTATATTTTCAGAGATAACCGGAAAATATTCATGCGCAGAACTGACGTGCCGTGTGAAGTGAATACGAATATCGTTTCGAAGAACGACAAATTTTGTATTGAACACTTTGAGATCCATTCACCGAGAGGTTTCACCCTGAACGGCTATCTCAAGATACCTGAACGGCGAAACAGGCAGATGCCGGTCGTTTTGATTTTGAGCGGGTTGTTCACCGGAAAGGACACGATAGAGCTTTTGAGAGAAACACCGGAAATAGAACCCCATATTGTTGTAACGGTTGACTATCCGTATGAAGGGAATAAAAGACTCAAGTGGTGGCAGATCCTTCAGGCGCTTCCGAAGATAAGGAAAGCGGCGTTCAACAGCGTTTTCGGTCTGTTCGATCTGGTCGAGATGCTGAGCGACCGGGACGAAGCCGACAGCAAACGTATCCATTTGGCTGGTGTGAGTTTCGGTTCGTTCTTCGGCATGGCGGCGGCGGCATGCGACAATCGCATACAATCAGTCGCCTCACTCTATGGCGGCGGAAAAATAGAAAAACTTATTGCGACAAATCTTCCGTTTCAAATCCCGATGATCAATCAATGTATCGGAATGCTTGCAAAATTTATTGTGTATCCGCTCGAACCGCTCCATTATGTTCAGTATATATCGCCGCGACCCTTACTGGTAATGGGGGGGTCGGAAGACAAACAGTTCCCGAAAGCGTGTGCTCATGCCTTATACAATAAAGCTAAAGATCCGAAAGATCTGGTCTGGTTCAAATCTTCTCACCCTTTACCGGACCGCGCCGATATCATCAACGAGATAACAAATGTCCTTGCAGGCTGGATGGTGGAAAAGGGCCTGCTCAGAAAGTATGAATCTGCTGCGAATGATACGAACTGAGAGCATACGGGATACTCGCGGCAGTTTGGATTATTGTGATCACGACACTTTTCTCAAAACATTCAAAAATGTTTCAAGATCGCCCGGAGTATTGTAGAAGAACGGGGATACGCGGATAAATTCATTCCGGTAGTCAACAATAATATTCTGCTCTTTCAATGCGCCGGCAGCTTTTTTGGCATTTTCGTGTTGTATCACGACGATCGCCGAACGGTTGTCGGGGTCTGAAGAAATGCGAAGTGAAAAACCGCCTTTTTCAAGCATGTCGATCAGTTCTTCCGTTAACTGTTTTGTTATCCTATGTACCGTTTCCACGCCGATTTCCAGAATAATTTCGAGTCCCCCCTTTAAGGCAAAGACAGAAGCAATGGACGGAGTTCCTGTTTCAAATCTCTGCGCGTTATCCTGAAATTCAATAGTGACCGGTTTGAAATCGAACTGATTCTTTGTGCCGAACCAGCCTGCGGCGGCCGGTTCAAATGTTCGGATGAGATCGTTTCGAATATAGAGGAACGTGATTCCGGGCCCGCCCAGAAGCCATTTTAACCCTCCAGAAGCAAGCATATCGATATTCATTGCCTTGACATCGAGGGGAATTTGCCCGGTCGATTGATATGCATCAAACAAACAGAGCGCTCCATGTTCCCTGGCGGCTTTTTGCACCGACGGTACATCCTGGATATGCCCCGTTCCGTAAAACACGTGCGACGTTGAAATGAGAGCTGTCCGATCATTGAGTGCGCCGCGGTACCGTTCAATCGGAATATGAATTCCGTCGTCTGAAGAGAGAACGACTGTTTCCACACCACGTTTTTTTCGTGCGAGCCACTGATAATTAGCAGAAGGAAAATCCAATTCGCTGACCAGAACCCGGTTACGATCATGAAACTCAAAACAAGAGGCAATAGTCCCGAATAGTGACGAAATGCTGTGTCCGAGAGCTATCTCACCGCTGTCTGCATTAATGAGCCGCGCAACCATGTGACGCACGATTTCAAGTTCTTTCATCCATAGCGTGTACCACGCAGATGCGCCGAAATCATCCCAGTTTTTCAAGAACGACAGTATATAATCACGGGAGCGAATGGAGAGTGCACCGAGCGAACATGAATTCAGGTATATTTTGTGTTCTAATATTGGAAATTCTTTGCGGTAATCCGGCAGTTCCATACTCAAATCAACAGACAATATTCAATGAAGTGGCTGGTAGTTTTCATTTTAGTGATTGTTGCATATTTAATTTCAAACTTTGCTGCGATGTAACAATGTAGGGAACTCTGCAAGCTGAAAAATTTTAATTATTTTGTTTTATTCAGCGCTCTCTAAGATAAACAGTGGCTGGAGAGAATCAATAAAAATCGTAATGGTTCTGAAGGCTCCTTATCTTTACTTTCGCCCTCTTTCAAGGAGACATTTTCCTTTATATCATCGTAGTGCTTCTCGTAAAATTTGACCAGTTGTTTGGAAAGTAGTTTGCACCGTCCGTATGCACCCGGTTCCAGGCCGCTGCTTGCCTTGATAAGGTTCACAGCCTTTGAATCTTTTTCATACTCCACACAGTCCTTACGCTTACCGCCACAGAGTATCAGGAACCGGGCTTTTGAACCCTTTAATCGGGTAAGGCCGGGCATATTTTTGAAGAAGGCACGCCTTCTTCAACCGTTCGAGTTCACGATAAAAATCAAAAAGGTCATTAAGCTTCAAACCCTTGGCAAGAGCATCGACATACCCTCTCTTGAGTTCTTTATTGTTCGCTTTAACATATAACTGGTCTGTAGCTCCACGGATTGACATGGGATCGCCAAACAGTCCCGAGACCATCAGGTCCATAACATCTGCGGTGATAAGAACATTTGCATAATTGGCGTCCATGTCCTCGTTCTGATTCACAATGTCTGTATCCCCCTGGTGGTAAGCGCCGAATTTTTTAAGCGCCTGAACGACGTCGTTTTCCAAGTTAACGGATTTCGCAGCCATATAACTCTGGGAGGAGTCTTTCAGAAAATACTCTTTTTTCTTTTCCAGTGACATATCTTTATTCTGGCCGATGTTATCAATACCGCCCATGTCGTGTACCAAACCAAGCTGTGCGATATTGATCAGGTCGGGTTTGTCAAACCGGATCCCGGTCGACATAAGCGAATTCTGAACGATCTCGAGCGCAAAAATTGAAACGTTTATACAGTGATAAAAGTATCTCGGAATACCGGATTCACTCAAAACTTCATCGATCGATCTCCCGCGAAACAGCAAATATATCAGTTCGTCATTTTTAAGGATATCATCAAGATAAAGTTCGAATGTTTTCTCCAGCCTGCCTATGGATTTTCTGAATTCCGACTTATTTTTCTTGGCATCCAGGATCTTTGTATAATCCTTTTTGATAGTTTCGCGGAAATATTGTGCAACTTTTTTGGCCTTCTTTATAGAGATGATAAATTGGTAATCGGGATTATTTTCTTTTAATTGCTGGAGTCGTACGACACGGTCGCTATTGAGTTCAGTATCTTTAGGATAGAGGATTCCACCCGTATTATTGTTAATTGGTTCTGCAAGCTGGAACCCTGTAGGGAATAGTTTTTTAACCTCGGGATTGAACTGCATAATTTTGAGAAACGCGCTCAGATCCTCAATGTTCAAAGTCCCGGGATTAATAATAAAGAGTTCCCAGATATTTACACTGCTCAAAAGAAAACCTCTTTACATGATAAGTCTTGATACGGAGGTGATACTCTGTTTTCGTATTATGGAAGCCTGCAATTAATATTTATGGAAAAGTTACCTCGAATATTTTAGTATGCTCTGAACCGGGGATTGTTTCTAACAACACGGAAAAATATTAAGGAACTTCAATCTAACGCTACCGTACATTTATTCAAATGTACTTTAATATATAACTTTTGTGATAAATTAAGGGATTAACATACTTATTTACACTAAAACCAAATCAGCCGGAATAAAATTCCAGCCAATTTCCGCACCTATACCAAAATATAAATAAACAACAGATGATGCTACCATCGAAAGAGATATTTGAACTCAACTGGGATCAGCATTGTAACTTCATGTTCTGTTTGACCGACAATCAATCCCGATTCCAAGACTAAACTCGATCTATTATTTAGAGCTACTTCCACACCGCCACCTGCCATATAACCAAAGGAATTCATTCCATCATCCGCCTCAACCGTAAACCCCACAGTAGAAATATCTTCATCATCAATATGAATCTCAAGCGTTACATCCGAAATATCCGAGCGAAAATATCCTAATCCAGCTTGAACAAATGGAACAAACCGCCCTGATGAAGAGGCTGTAAGACGGATACTTGGCATTAATATGAAAACCGAGCCATCACCCCCCGAAATCGAAAAACCCGTTGGAAGATCAGAGCTATCTAAATTAAAATTATACCTACCGCTTTGTATACCTATCTTAATGTGATTGTTCAGTGAATAGTACAAACCACCGGATATACTGATACCTTTATCCTGATAATCTTTAAAATCATCAGGGCTTGTCGGAAAGCTCACTCCCACTCCTCCAACAGCGGAAAAATTCCTTTCTTGTGCGAAAGCAGATGAAATAAGAAAAACAAGCATTAAAAACCCAGATGTAATTGTTCTCATAATATATTCACCTTGTAGTTTAATTGTCGTGGTCACTTCAAACTCTTTAAAAGTTCCATTTCCCACCTACCTGATAAGTGTAAATAAGTATGTTAATCCCTATATTAATAAATGAGACAGATTAATTAATATATTAAAACTATTTTTATATTACAAGCAAATGTATAATTTTTTATTTATGTATATAATTCCCGTCGCTTTAATAAAAAGATATAAAATGAATAAAAAGAACCTATAAAAAGGGGCGTTATGGGTCGCAAGTTGAAGAAATACGTTGAATATATTGAACCCCGATTATTTAATATTATAGATTGGTGCCGTCAAGAGTACATCCACCCTGCCCCGCGCGCGGCATTGCTTTAAATGCCCTTAGAATCGCTCATCTACTTTGTTCGGAAGTTCAGAATATTCGGTTATACTAACAAAAAAGGAGACTTACCATGGAAAATAAACTTATCAGACATATGTTATTGTAGCAAATATGTTGATGTGTGTTGGGGATAGTGTTGGGGATAATATTTATACATAAATAAAAAGGACTCAGAAATCAATCTAAGTCCTTGTTTTTATTGAGCGGGCTCGAAGGGACTTGAACCCTCGATCTCCGGCTTGACAGGCCGGCGTGTTAACCAAACTACACCACGAGCCCATATCTTTCTTTGCGCTTTGGAACAGTGGGCGATACTGGATTCGAACCAGTGACTTCCTGCTTGTAAGGCAGGCACTCTAAACCAACTGAGCTAATCGCCCTTCATTTATCAAAAAGCTCAAAAAAAATTTACTCATTTGCGTTCATTTTGTCAAGTGTAATCTCGATGATTTATTAGTAAAAAATTCTACCCTGATTTAAGAAATAAGCGATTTTTCGGCTTCATCCGGATGACAATAATATGAATACCATTACCACGTGTCTATAATTTAATCATTTCAGCTTAATCACGGAACAACCAGAGATAGAAAGCATTTGTGCTGTGGCGGAGAAATATCGAGATTATTGCCGGTGCGATTACGAGTGGCGGGAAATGGAGAAGTGCAAGCGTTATCACAAGTTGTGTGTCCCGGGAAGAACTGATCATAGCAATGGTCTGTTTTGTGCTCTTGTCATCTATTAAAGAACCGACAAAATACCCGAGACCACCCTGTATTATGTATATCGATAAGACAATTACCGAAACACCGATCAGGGAGGTGTCCCATGATATTGATCCGGATAGACCACTAAATGATCCTGATACAATGCAGAATACGGGCGCCAGTATTGCTTTACCAGAAATTCTGCGAGTCAATCCGATAACACCGGACTATGGTAGTCTCAATATAATTCTGCTGGCAAAAAAAGGTCACAATACCAGCAGTGCAGTTTGATAGAGAAGGTGTATACTGTCAATTTGAATATTCTGCCTTATAATAACCTTTACCATAAAAGGTATATATAGAATGGAACCAAAAGTGGTAAATAGAAAATTGCTGAAAATGAGATCATAATTTTTGTCAGGTACATAACCGATAAGGACGAGTAAAATAATACCGCTCGGCAAAAGTGCCACAAGAAGAATTCCGATCCTAATAATGCTCATGAAACGGTAATGATAAAAGGTAATAACTGAGCAGCGGAATAATGACAACAGTCAGCAGAAAAGTAACGATCAGTTCCGGCCACAGTAAATTTTTGTATTGCATTGTGGTGTCGATGAAGTTGAATAGTAGCATAAATGCTACGAAGCAGGGAAGATACGGCATCAGAATGCGTAACTGCGGAAAAGTGAAGCCACATATGACACCGGCAATGAGAGAAAAATAGATCAGGTACTTCATTATATCGTAATCTGTAGAGGTATACAGCCTTTGTGAATAGTATGGAATATTAATACGGTTTATTTGTATATAAAATGCCATCTATCTTTAGATGGCAGGTTGTACAGTTTAAATAATTGATTATTTCTTGCTTTCTGAAGCTTGAATGTGTATTTTGTAGCCAATTCCACTGTTGATTGCAATTTTAAAATTATGCAACTTAAAAACAGACATATTAAATCACTCTCAATTGCATACATTCTCTATTTTTCACTATTTGTCCTCACGTTTGATATTTCTTTTTTTCATTCCGGAGCCGTAACTGCAAAAACTCCCAAAATCACGAACAAATTGTCGAGTGCTGAAGACAATTCAGTGCTTGAAACCGAAAATCATAACGTCAATGCCGGTGATACTTCGCGTGTCAGTCATTTTCATACTAAATCTCTGACAGTGAATAAGATCTGTTTTTTGTGTGCTTTCGGTTTCTCACTTAATTCAAATAGTATCAAGACAGTTGGAAGCGAATTCATACCTCTTAGTAAGAATATTCAGAATTTATCAAACTTTAGATTAGTATCACTACATGTTTCTTGTCTTCCATCCCGTAGAGCTCCACCCACTATTGTATGATTAACTGCTTTCGTTGAAGAATTCCAATTAAACAATCAGCGCACACAGTTATACACAGCTTTTGCTGTTGAATGACTCATTGATCATCTGGTACAATATTTCCAGCGAAAGTAAGGTACGGTGTAATAACATTATACGTTATTCCGAATTCCGACGTAACTCATGCGTTAACAAGGTACCGAGTTTGGGGCACAGAGATGAAAAAATTACTTACAATTCTCTTATTTGCAAATATAACGATTTTTTGTGTAAATTGCCCTGTTTTTGGGCAGGACCCGCAAAATAAAAATCAGAATGTGTCTGAAGAGCTTGAAAAACTCAAACAAGAATTGCAGTTACTAATTTCTCAGCAGGATATAAAAATACAAGAACTTGAAAAACTTATTACCGAATTAAAGATTAAACTTTCCGAACAGGAAATGGAGGACGAACTGCAGCTGCTTCTTGAAGAAGCTTCACAGCTTTCCACGCAGGAGCCAGAAGAGACCGAGAGTGTCGGCAAGCGGTTTTCAACCGGTATTCGTCAATTACAGGCATTTAATCCTAACATTACTATGACAGGTGATTTTTACGGTGGCGTCAGCAGCTCAAAAAGTGAACTGATCACCGAGGAAACCAATGAATCGGCCTATCCGAATAATAACTTCATTCTCCGTGAAGTAGAAGTCTCACTTCAGGCTGCCCTCGATCCATTTACACGCGGAAAATCTTACTTTGTATTCAGCGAGGAAGAGATAGGAGTGGAGGAAGCTTATCTGGACTGGTTGAATTTACCGTTAAAATCAAATGTCAAAGTTGGGTTATTCCGTCCCGAATTCGGAATATTGAATAAATGGCACCCGCATGCGCTGCCGCAATTTGACAAACCACGTGTACTGGCAAATTATTTTAGTGTAGAAGGACTTAGAGGTTTTGGTATTGAGACGAATTTTGTACTGCCGAGTATGTTTGCCGATGTGCAGACACTCGATTTATCCGTCATAAAAGGCGGAAGCGGTTTCAGTTTTGCAGAAGAAGGAAAGTACCGGCTTGTCTATACCGGGTATTTGAAAAACTACTATGACATAACCAATGATACCTATTTCGAATGGATTCTGAGCGGTGCCGCCGGTCATAATGACAATGATGAAAACTTTGTGTCCTATGTAGGTGGACTTGGAATGGTTGTGAAATGGACACCCGCCCTCCGGACACTATATCGGTCGGTTGACTGGAAGACTGAATTTATATTAAGTAAACGTGAAACACTTGGACCGGATATCGATACATTCGGTTTCTACACCTCATTACAGAACAGATTAAACAGGCGTTTCGTTCTTGGGGGGCGCATTGGTTATTCGGAACTGCCCAACGACAGCGAACAGAGTGAATGGGATTTCAGAATCAATCTCGATTTCTGGCAGAGCGAATTTGTTTTTGTCCGGTTTCAGTACGGGTATACTGAAAGGGATATTTTTGTAGATGGTGAGCCAGTACCGGATGATAATTCTTTTACATTCCAATTCGTATGGGCAATGGGCCCCCATAAGCATGAAGCATATTAAACTGTATTAATAAATTGTTTTACGGAGAAAAAATAAGATGATAGCGAGAATTAAAAAGATTGCGGCCTCAATTTTGTGGATTATGATATTCGGTTTTCCATTTTTCAATATTCCGCAAACGGTTTTAAGCCAGAGCAGCGAAAAGTTAAAAATAGTCAGCTCATTTTCTCATTTCGCCTCAATTGCTGAGTTCATTGTGCAGGATTATGGTGAGGTATTCTATATTTCACAGGGAGACCAGGATCCCCATTTTGTTCCGCCGAAACCGAGTTTTGCTCTGATGCTCAGCGATGCAGATGTGTGGATTACAACCGGTCTTGATCTCGAACTCTGGTCGGCAACACTCTTGGACAAAGCCCGAAATCCCAATATCATGGACGGTGAAATCGGATTTGTATCTGCGTCTGATGGCATACGGATGCTTCAAGTCCTGCCGGTTGTGAGCCGAACCGAAGGAGATATTCATCCGATGGGGAATCCCCACATCCATACGGGTCCGCTCAACTGGAAAGTGATAGCACGCAATATTACCATCGGATTAAAAAAGGTTGATCCGGCACACACTGATTTTTATGATCAACGTCGGGATGAATTTATTGACAAAGTTGACAGGACTCTGTTTGGCAATGATCTTGTCGATCTGTTTGGTGGAGAAACATTGAGCAAACTGCTGGAAAATCATACGTTGATTGATTTTCTTGCACGTCATTACCAGGGTGAGACACTCCATGGTCTCCTCGGCGGCTGGCTGGCAAAAGCGATGCCATTCCGCGGTAAAAAGATTGTTGCCTATCATAAAAACTGGATTTACTTTGCCGATACATTCGGACTCGAGATTCTTGGTTATGTCGAACCAAAACCGGGAATTCCACCATCCGCAAAACATGTTCAGGAAATTATCCGGCTCATCAATGATCAAAAAATCGGATTGATGATTGTTGCCAATCACTTTGAACGTAACTCCCCGAGAAAAATTGAAGAACGGACCGGTGTAAAGGCGATATTTTTCCCATTTGCTGTTCATGGTGTACCGGAAATAACGGATACTTTTGAAATGATCGACTATTGGATTGATACTATTAATACAAATATTATGGATTAATTTCGAATGTTGGAAACTATAGCTTATTTATCTCCGCCATTTGCCATATGTCTGCTTCTCGTCGGAATATTGAGTTACTTTGGTATCCATATCCTGGAGAGAGGAATTATTTTTATCGATATAGCGCTTGCACAGATTGCGGCACTCGGGACAATAATTGGGATATTAATCGGGCTTAATCCCGAGTCGATAACCGCTACACTATTCTCACTTGCATTTATCATGATGATAGTTGCACTATTCCATTTCTTTAAGTTTGAAAAAGATGGAATACCGGAAGAAGCAGTGATCGGAATAATGTACGGTCTTTCGTTAGCCGTTTCGATCGTTCTCGCCGAACGGATACCCGGAGGATCGAATTTTATCAAGGAAACATTTACCGGAAACATCCTCTGGATAACCTGGTCAGAAGTGGCCGTTAACCTATTTTTTTTTCTCGGTATTGGTTATATCCATTATGCATGTCATAATAATTTTATAGCAATTTCCCGGAAACAAACAGAGAATTTTACACGATCAAAACTCCTGTTGTTTGATCTTCTTTTTTTTGTGACGTTTGGCGTAGTTGTCGTCAAGGCTGTTTCAATCGGCGGAATTTTTGTGGTTTTCACGTTTCTGATTGCACCAGCATCAATTGCTTCACTTTTCAGCACAGACTTGCAATGGAGGCTATTGCTATCGTGGGTAACAGGTTTCATAGGCTCGGTATGTGGTATTGTCTTATCATATCAGTTTAATTTACCGAATGGCCCGACAATCGTTTGTGTTCTCGGTTTCTGTCTGATTGTTGCAGGACTTATTAAAAAATTTGTATATAAAACGGTTTGGTAAGGAAATATTTCTGTGAATATTATTCAATTCATGTTAGATCCATTTCTGGCCTGTGTCATTCTGATCGGGATTCACGGTTATTTCGGGATACATGTACTCAAACGTGAAATTATCTTTATTGATATTGCAATGGCGCAAATTGCGGTTCTGGGTATAACCGTTGCGATTCTGTTTAATATCGAATCAGAGAGCAATTGGGCATATCTCTTTTCAGTCGGTTTTACTACATTGACGGCAGCGCTATTTGCGTATATCAAAGATGAGAAACTTGTTATTCCTCTTGAAGCAATAATAGGATTATCCTATGCGATATCAACTACTGCTACCATATTGATTATTGACAGAGTTGCTGGTGCAGCTGAACATATTCAGGAAATGCTCATTGGTTCAATTCTGTGGGTAACGAGGCCTGAGATTTTAAAATCGTTTTTGGCTTATGCGATCATTGGAGTAGTCCACTATATTTTCAGAGAAAAATTTATTGCAATATCGGAAAACTCCAAAATTGCTAAAACCAGTGGAATAAATGTCAAGATGTGGGATTTCCTGTTTTATGCGACACTGGGAATAGTTGTTATGCACTCAGTACGTATCGGTGGCATTTTGGTCGTATTTGCATTTCTAGTTATTCCCGCATCAATTTCCACACTTTTTACCCGGAGCTGGTTTGCTAGGATTGTTATCGCGTGGACAGTCGGTACTATTGTCTCTGTTGTGGGGCTCTATTGTTCCTGGCGGTTAGATCTTCCGACCGGGCCTGTGGTAATCTTAGCACTCGGTATTGTGCTGTTCTGTGCAATGATTCTCAAAAAAATAATCCCCGCAAAATCTCCGTAGTTTATTGATCTATTACAGTTGAACAACAATGAAGTTGTCGTGGACCAATAACTATGTACTGTGGCTGTAAAATAGAAGAAGTGTGGCAAATAGGATTATGAAGATGATGCAATCGCGTTATATTGAACCGGAAAAATCTTCGTGAAAATCTTTGATCATGTTTTCCATTTTGTGCCAGTGCTTTCCAACTGAGCGGCTCATTATTAGTATGAAACATTCCCCGTTTTGCGAATAAGTAGGCTATAAGTTTTATTGGGAGTTTTCCACGGATTTTTGGTGTTGACAAGTATCGATTCGTTTCTACAGTTAGAATCGGATTATACTATCAAGACGTTTACATCGGCAAAAGAAGCCCTCGATTTTATTGATAAAAACGGCACGTCCCTCAACATTTCCGATTATTTGATGCCGGAGATGGATGGGATACAGTTTCTTGCAAAGGCCCGCAAGATCAAGCCGGAGGTACCGAGAATAATATTGACAGGATACGCGGATAAAGAAAATGCCATTAAAGCGATCAATGAGATCGGTTTATTCCAGTATATTGAAAAACCTTGGGATAACGATAATCTCTTGTTAGTCATTATGACGATCTGCACGGTATGCAGAAGGAAATTTTAAAAGCTTTTGTATGACATAACCAGCAGGTTGATTATAAAAACTATTGAATCTTTGGCGGCGGGCGATAAAGTCCGCCATTTATGAATTTATTGTAGTCTTCCATGCCTGACGAAATCCTGATAGATGAAGCGGCATAGTATGCTTACTTTGGTTTCAGTATTCGTTCATCTCCTGTCCTGAGGGTCACCCCTGTATCATCAAAATAGTTTAACAGCGGCAAAGCATATTTTCGGCTGGTGCCGAGGGCATTTCTGAATTCGGCAAGAGTTATAAAACCCTTTGTATTGATTATGTCCCTGACCGTAATTTCTATCGTATCCAATTGTACACGTGTGTAATAAAAAGTACCGCCTACAAACACAACGGAGCCCCGCGCTAAAAGCGGTACGATCGTCTTTTGGAGAATTTCATTATCAGTTTTTAATTGTGAACATGTTTCGTCAATCGTCGGGCCTTCCGCGCCTTTAGTACCCAGAAATGCGAGAAAGCTGTCCTGCAGGATCTGCTGGTCATCCGTGAGCCGCGGCTCAAAATCACATAATCGAATTCTAATGCCGTCGACAACGATTTTATTCTGCTGATCGAGTGCATGTATTGCGTTCATAATCATACTACGCGCCGTATCTTTTGCCGCCGCCTTTTTCAAAGATTCCAAAGTCATATACGGTTTTTCAGGGTTCTGTTGATGGAACTCAGTTATCTTTATGAGCACGGAATTACAGAATCCTTCAAATGAAGCTTTAGTAACCCAAAACGTTTCCCTGTCCTCTTGCAACCGCATGACGGTATCTTCGAATTTTGACAATATATCGTCAATCTGGTACGGGAAAAGTCCGAATTGACGTCCAAGTTCCCCTGATGAGACCCGTTGACCGTTTTTCATTTCAAGAAACGTATTGATTCTGTCTTCAGGGGAGTTGTGATACATTTTTTCTATGAAACCGGCAATGTCTGTCCGGTTCTTTCTTGCATATTCTCCACCGATCTCTATGACTTCGCCCCCGCCTATTGTTATTGCCGGGGAATAACGTCGAATTATATACCGGTCACCGGATGCAGCAGCTACCGGTTTTTCAAGTTTGAATTGCACCGGCACGGACTCTCCAAGCCCTACACTGCTTTTTCTTAGAAGTATAATTCTGCCGAGGACTTCAATAGTGCCGCAGTGAAATCTGATCCTGTCCCGGTGTTTTAAGGGATTTTTTGTGCCGGAAAGGAAGTGGATAAAGCAGTTTAAGACCGAAGATGTTTTATAAGAGGCGGTTTGCGAAACCACATCTCCCCGAATGATCGATTCTTTCTGAATTCCGCTGAAATTCAGGGCTGCACGGTCCCCGCATTGGATGCGGTCAACTTTTTCATTATGCCGCTGAAATCCCCTCAGTCTCAGGACCTTCCCGGCAGGAAGCAGCTCCACCCGGTCGGTCAGTTTCAAAGAACCGGACATTACCGACCCGGTAACGACCGTTCCAAATCCTTTCATAGTGAAGGAGCGGTCAACCGGCATCCTGAACGGATTATCCAGTCTTTTTCTCGATAGGGAGGCAATTTCATCAAGAAGTACCTTCTTTAATTTTTCAATACCCTCGCCGGTAATGGAAGATACAGTCAGTATGTTTGTATCCTGGAAACCGTTTTCTGCAAGAAAGGGAAGGATTTCTTCATTCAGCAGCTGGAGCCAATCGCTGTCGACGAGGTCCGACTTCGTTATCGCCACAACGAGCTTTTTTATAGAGAGTAAACGGATAATATCGAGGTGTTCTCGTGTTTGCGGCATGATACCGTCGTCGGCGGCAATCACAAGGAGAGCAAGGTCGATTCCTGTCACGCCGGCAACCATGTTTTTTACAAACCGATCGTGCCCGGGCACGTCTATAACAGCCGTCGTGTCATTCAGATACGCAAATCCGAGATCAATGGTGATTTCGCGTTCCTTTTCCTCCTTGAGCCTGTCCGTATCGATGCCGGTCAGGGCTTTTACAAGGGCGGTTTTACCGTGGTCAATATGGCCTGCCGTACCGATGATTCTACGTACCATGGATAATCAAGACTATACTATTTATTGTGCACGTTATTTTTAGACTGATGCAACGCAGTCTGCAACATGGTTAAGTTGACTCGTGAAAACAGTCCTCATATCGAGATAGACCTTGTTGTGCTTAATGTACCCGAAAACAGGAGGTGTGTTCATCCGCAGCAGTCCTGCAATTTTTTCCGGTGATAGTTCCGTGGAATAAAGCGTCACGGCATAGCTCGGGAGCTGTTCAAGCGGCAGTGCGCCGCTGCCGACTTCGGATTCGCACGGCGCAATATCGATAGAGGTCTTTCTTTTTCCCGGCGGTAACCGGTCTATTACTTGCTGTGCACGCTTTCTGATAGTGGCCGGTTTTTCCAGGAGCATTTTTGTCGACGGGAGCGATTTAAATCCGTCAATTCCCTTCAAGTAGGTCATCAGCGTTCCGTGAAGTGCTGCCAGTACGAGTTTGTCGCACCTGACCGCCCTCGCAAACGGATTTTTTTTGATCTTATTGATATATTTTCTTTTTCCGGCAATGATACCGGCCTGCGGCCCACCGAGAACTTTATCGCCGCTGAAGGTAACAACGTCCGCGCCGTCACGTATCGAGTAAGCAACGACCGGTTCATGCGGTAAACCGAAACTCCGTATGTCGAATACAATTCCACCGCCAAGATCGTAAATAACAGGTATGCTTTTCTTTTTGAAACAGCCGCTCAAATCACTGATGGACACAGATTCGGAAAAACCGAGCACCTTAAAATTACTGGAGTGTACTTTCAAAACTGCTCCGGTGTTCTTTCGAACCGCTTGTGTGTAATCTGACAACTTTGTTTTGTTGGTCGTTCCAACCTCGACCATGCGTGCCCCGCTGGATGCCATAATATCGGGCATTCTGAACGAACCGCCGATCTCGACAAGCTCTCCGCGTGAAACGATGACTTCTCTGTCTTTTGCAAGGGTATTCAGAACGATCATGACTGCGGCGGCATTGTTATTGACCACCGCTGCCGCTTCGGCCCTGCATAAATAACAGAGAATATCTTCTAACGTCTTCGTGCGGCTGCCGCGGCGTCCGGTCTCTCGGTCGATTTCCAGTGTGGAATACCCCGAGCTTATGTTTTTTAAAGACAGTATCGAGTTGCGTGACAATGGGGCGCGGCCAAGCCCGGTATGCAGAATCACACCGGTTGCGTTTACAGCGGATACGAGAGGGCCTGTTCCGGTTTCAACCAGGTAATCTCTTACCCGCTTTATAACAGCCTCTTTCAGGGCCTCTTTGGTAATTTTTTCTGAATATACCCCTTTTTGCATGTCTTCACGAATACCGCCGATCTGTTTGCGGATACTATATGCAATGAATTCGCGAGAGAATTCATTCTGCGGATGCGGAAAAGAAGGATCTATTAAAATGGATTCAACAGAGGGGAGTGTTTTCAATATGTCCGCAGCAATTTTACGATCATTTGCTGCTATTTTTTGATTCCGCATAGATAACTGTCTGCCTGTATTCAAAGAGAGAGCCGAATCCTGACAATGTCCGGATTAGGAATAATGTTCCCGGGCGCTGTATTCAAAATCCCCCGCATAGATAGAATGCTCCCTGCCGCTATTATCCAGTAGTACCAGAGATCCGTCGATGTTAATTCTTTGTGCTATACCGCTGCAATAAGTAGCGCCTGATTTGATTTTGATGAATTTTCCTATGGTGGAACATTTTTGAAGCCAGGAATGGTATATCGGTTCGATTCCTCTCATTTCCCAGAGAGTATGTATCGCATTCAGCGACGATACGATTTCAATGAACAATTCCGTCCGGTCTATTGTCGTTCCTGACTCGATACTGAGGGATGTAGCCGATTCACGAATTTCTTCCGGAAAATCGGTCTTTTCAAAATTCACATTGATCCCGGAACCGGCGATCACTATATCCGGATCATCGCTTCCTGCAGTTATTTCAGATAAAATACCACACACCTTTTTATCGTGAATGAGGATGTCGTTGGGCCATTTGAGTTCAACAGTGCAACCGGCACACGTTTCTATTGCGGATGCTATCGCAATTGACATGAAGAAATTATAATGGCCGAATATGACCGGAGTATTTTTTGGCTGCACTATGACAGACATCCAGATTCCTGTATAAGGCGGAGAATACCAGGATCGTTGCATCCTCCCTTTTCCTCCGGTTTGCTCTTCCGCAAGGATCAAACAAGGCAGCAATGTTCCGTCGCGGGCCAATTTCTTCGCCAGTTCATTCGTAGATGCTGTTTTTTCCTTGAATACAAAAGACCGTCCGAACTCAAAAGACCGGATTTTATCATGTATTTCGTCAGGATTGAATGGAACGGGTTTCATTATGCATACAAATTAGGATGATACGACGGCATGGTCTAATGGTTACGGAATCCATACTTAAAAATAAAGTGACCGGCTGGTAAATAATCGGGGACACAATCAGAAAATCCCCGGAGGCTTACGAAAGCTTTGAAGCTGAATTCAGTGTTTATTCATTATGTATTTGGAGACATTCAATTATGTTGCGGGATATGAAATGCACTACTCAAGATTTATCCTTCCCTTTAGTTGTTTTTTTCGCCGGATTCTTCTTGCCCCCGTGAAAGCAATTGATGAAGCCGCTCATAATACTGCATTTTTTTCGTGTCCTTCTGAAGGTCTTCAAACATCGATGTGAGGCGGGTCTTTTTGTCCTTTTTCCCTTGCAGGAATAATACAAATTCTTTTGTTTTCTCGATGTCGGGAATTGTTATAGTGTTCTCATCTTTTGAATATTTGATCAAGTGTATAAAAGTAAAATCTTTCAGCTTATTCATTACCGCATCTTGAGAAACACCAAGGATCAATCGCAGATCTTTGATGACCCGCCCGAATTCAGCCGATAATTCAGATTCCTTACGGGTGCCGGTTGCATTCATTACCAGCAGGATCATTTTTATAAGGCTGTAGTCCAGATTTATATAATATCGTGATTGAATACGTTTATTCGTTTCTTTCAATCTTAATTCAAGGGTTCTCATAATGGCAACGAACCAGTCGGGCGCTTTCGACAACTGAATTTCGAGAATTCTTTTGTTTATCTGTATTGTAGACGTATCATCGACAGCCCGTATGGTTGCACTTCGGTGTTTATCACCGAAAAGCACCATTTCACCAAAAAAGGAATTTGCCTCGAGCGTTGCCAGCACCATTTCTTCTCCCTGAACATTTTTGACGACTTCGACCTTGCCGGATTTGATTATAAACATCTCTTCCCCAATATCGCCTTCTTTAAAAATTGTTTCACCCTTTTTAAAAGACAGTGCGTTCGTTTTTATCAGAGATTCCGACATATTCTCAAACCCGTTAAATGGTTAGTTCCACAATTTTCTGTCAAGACTGCGGTATTAAATTGCTTCACTTACATATTCAGGTCGAATTTCTTCAGATGAGTCAATATCCGCAATAGTACGGGAAACTTTCAAAATACGGTCATAGGCACGAGCGGATAATCCAAGGCGGGTTATAGCCGTATTCAGAAGTTCCTGACACTCATTACTGAGACGGCAGTACTTTCGTATATCACGAGAACCCATTGCCGAATTCGTAAAAATTTTATCGTTGTTCATAAACCGTGCTCGTTGATGCTTTCGTGCTTGTACTACTCTGTATCGAATGTCCTGTGAACACTCTCCGTTAGCCGGATGAGGACAGGTCTTTAATATTGACCCTCGGGACTTCGATGTGAATGTCAATTCTATCCAATAACGGTCCTGAGATCCTGGCCATGTACTTCTGGATCAGACCGGAAGAACAACTGCAAGAATTTGAAGGATCGGTCGCATATCCGCACGGACAGGGATTCATAGCCGCAGCGAGCATAAACCTGGAAGGATACGTTAATGACATTTTTGCCCTGGCAATAGTAATGAATCCGTCTTCCAGAGGCTGACGGAGCAGTTCCAGGATATTCTTTTTGAATTCTGCTATCTCATCGAGAAAGAGAACTCCATTATGTGCAAGACTTACTTCTCCCGGACGCGGCGTATGACCTCCGCCAATGAGGCCGGCATCAGATATTGAGTGATGCGCAGAACGGAACGGACGCTGCGAGACAAGCGCCTGTCCAGGACGGAGCTTACCCGCGACAGAATGGATCTTTGTCTTTGAAATAGATTCTTCAAAGTTAAGATCCGGCAGAATAGTCGATATTCGCCGTGCAAGCATAGTCTTTCCCGAACCGGGAGGACCTACCATGATTATATTATGGCCGCCGGCCGAAGCTACCTCTAATGCGCGTTTGGCGTTTTCCTGTCCCTTAACATCGGAAAAATCAACATCATAATTCTTCTGTAATACTTTCTCCGTATCAATATCGGTTGCAAAAGGTTCACGGGCACCATTTTCACTAAAAAATTCGACCGTTTCCCTGAGACTGTCCATCGGATAAACGGGAAGGCATCGTGCCATTGAAGCCTCCCGGGCATTCTCTTTGGGGAGAATAATTCCTTTCAGCCCGTGCGATTGTTCCTATGGTCGATATCGGTAAGGCGCCTTT
Organism: bacterium; assembly: GCA_965240425.1. Classification (GTDB taxonomy): domain Bacteria; phylum SM23-31; class SM23-31; order SM23-31; family SM23-31; genus CBDFMG01. The sequence continues at coordinate 2,200,081 of OZ251221.1, read as the reverse complement.
GACAGGCCGGAGTTTCCCGTCAAGCGCAAGCTCACCAAGAATGATAAATTTCTTTATTCCGCTTGTTCGGATGAGTCCCGTGGAAGCAAGAATTCCTATAGCTATAGGCAAATCAAAAGCTGAACCTTCGTTGCGTACGTCTGCCGGCGCAAGGTTGATCGTAATACGCTTCTGAGGAAACGGATATCCGGAATTTTTAATCGCAGCGGTTACGCGCTCTTTACTCTCCCGGACAGCGCCTTCGGGCAGTCCAACTGTCGTAAACGCTAATAGTCCGCTTTCTAAATGTGATTCTACTTTTACGAGGTAAGCCTCTATCCCTTGAACGGCGGCACTGAGAACAAGTGAAAACATAGTCGGAATGCGAAAGGTAAATTTTTGGATTCGTATAAAAAATATACTAATTTAATGAAATATTGTCAATATAATCTTAAATATAAAAAAAGACGGTCCTTGACCCGGAACCGTCCTTTATCAAATAATAAAACTGCGATGTCGAATAAGCAATTTATAACAAAGACATTTCTCGACTCGATTTCCGTTCGAGATTCTTTATATAAGTCTCAAGACTTTTACGTTTATCTTCGTTCTTTATACCGGTGATGTATCCGCGTTCTATCCGGTTTATGTATCCGATAGACAAACCGGTTTCAAGAGCCACATCATCAAGTGTTATATCATTCTCTTTGCGCAGTTTTCTCAAATTTGTCAACACCATAAAAACCCCCTTCCCTCTTTCAACTTTATTAAACTTATTTTAAAAAAAATAAGTTCCCCGAAGATGATGATTGATGAAAAATTTATTTTCTCTTTCATTGTGTCTTCCTGTGAAATTTGACTTGCAGTTTAGATGTATAACATAAAAAATAACAGTATGTTATAAATTTCAGTATTCGTGAGTCAGGATCATTACATACCGAAGTGTTACCTGTTTTTTCTACGGAATATTCATAGTTTAGACTGACGTACCAGAATGTTTTGAAGGGGCGGGATTCAATCTTTTATATACCAGTATATTTTTTGCCGATTGAGAAAGCGAAGGAGATTAATTTTTCTCCGGAATGATCCGTTAAAAAAGCTGTTAATTATTCTTGATATGGCGTATACATAATTGCACATCATCTTTACTGCCGATATAGAGCGCTGTGCGTTGATGGAGGGACTGTGGAGGGATATCGAGAATTGGTTGACGGCCGTCCGATGCGGATCCCCCTGCCTGTTCAACGATATATGCCAGAGGGACCGCTTCGTACAGAAGCCTCAGTTTCCCTTGCGGGTTCCGCTGGTCACCCGGATACAGGAATACACCGCCGTAGAGCAGATTCCTGTGAAAATCGGCAACAAGTGAACCGATATATCGTGCAGAGTACGGTTTGTTTCCTGCCGCCTTTGGTTTTTTCAGAGATCGAATAAAATTTTTAACACCTTCATCCCATGAAGCGATATTCCCTTCATTAACGCTGTATATTTTCCCTTTTTTCGGGATTCGAATATTTTCATGAGACAACAAAAATTCACCTATGCTCGGATCGAGTGTGAAACCGTGGACACCCTGCCCCGTTGAAAAAACAAGCATTGTACTGGAACCGTATATGATATATCCTGCGCTGTACAATTTATTACCGGGTTGAAGTATATCTTCTTCGGTACCATGATCTCCCCCCGATACTTTTTTGTAAATTCCAAATATCGAACCGACACTGACATTAGCATCGATATTTGATGAACCGTCCAACGGATCAAAACAGACAACGTAATTACCCGTATGATAACCTTTTGGAACAGGAATCAGGCTTTCGCTTTCCTCCGATACCATAACACACATTTTACCCGATCGTCGCAGTGTTTGGACAAAGACATTTTGTGCATATTCATCAAGTTTTTGTACAGATTCTCCATGTACATTTTCCTGACCCGTTATTCCGAGCATCTCAACAAGCCCGGCTTTATTGACTTCCCGGGATATGATCTTTCCGACAAGTCCTATGGAACTGAGAAGTCCCGAAAACTCGCCCGAAGCATCAGGATATTTTTGCTGCTGTTTACCAATAAATTGCTCAATTGTTACAACGCTTCGGGACATTCGCATTCTCCACCGTTACTACGAATTAGCATTGTTTCGTTGCTGCACGTAAGGGGGTTGAAAAAACGAAATATACTAATATTTATACTTTAAACAAAAAATTTTGAATTAATATTTTCGGAAATAAAAAAACCTTAATCTCAAATTCAATTTTGAAACAATATTATAAAAAGTTTGCTTGGTTTCGGTATTGGTTTAAGTGAGAAAATGCTACGACGCTGTCAACGGGTATACAGCATTATGATTGTATACTCTGTGCGCAAAATCTTCGGTCTTGCCGGCTGGTTGGTGTGCAGATGTTAGAATTGAGAAGAAAAAAAATAGCGCAGAGTTTGCTCTCCCGCTGATTAGAATGGCAGGTCGTCCTCATCGCTCGATGACGCGGGTGACTCCGGTTCATCTTTCCCCGGAGGAACATAAGACTCGCCGCCTTCTTCACTCCGTCTTCCGAGCATTTTCATCTGGTCAGCTACAATTTCGGTCGTATATTTCTTGACGCCGTCTTTATCTTCCCACGAGCGGGTTTGAATTTTGCCCTCGATATAGACCTGTTTGCCCTTCTTTAAGTATTCCCCGCAAATTTCCGCGAGCCGCCTGAAGGCAACAATTCTATGCCATTCCGTACGTTCCTGTTGATTCCCTTCACGGTCTTTCCACGATTCGGTGGTAGCAACGGTAAAATTACAAACTGCATCACCGGTAGGCATATACTTTAATTCAGGGTCCTGGCCTAAATTGCCGATTAAAAGAGCTTTGTTAATGCTTGCCATAATTACCTGGTTGTAATTCCCGGAAGGTTTTTTAGTAAGCGCTATGGGTTAATTGTACTTAAATATTAAAAAAATGTCAAGTGTTTTTCTATGAGAATTTCCTGTTAAAACAGTGTGTCGTCTGCAAGAGATGATCTTTAACGAATAAGAAAGCACATAACTGTTGTCAGGCATGACGCTATACAAAGCAATTTGCACTATACGTCCTCTCACGCAGGTAAAGTGAACCCCAAATATGTATTGATTATAAATTGAAAAATACCTATTCTGTTGAAAATATTGAGTACTAATCGGCACATTTTTTCTCTTGCGATTCAATGTTTTCGTTTTACACAATTGATTATTAAATTCATGCTGGAAATTATTTTTGTCCTCATTGCGCTCTTGCTTTCTGTTCCGGCAGCAGACAATCTTTTTGCCGGAATTCTTGTTACGTATGCAGGGATGACACTCTTGAATGTATATCCGTTTCATAAAAAGTTTCGATTTCCGGGTCTGTTGAAAACCGCAATCATCTTTGTCTCGGTATGGTGTATTGGCTATGGATGGAGAGTTATCATTTATAATTCTCAAAATACCCCTCCCGGCATAGCATCTTTTTTGAGTATACTGCTGCTGCTTATATCGGCTGCGGGATGGTTTCTCTGCTTATACGAAATGATAGTGAACCGCAGTTCAATGAGTGAACCGTTAGTTACTCAGGGTGTACAAAAACTGGTTCGGCACCCTCAGGTATTATTTTCAATAACATTTCTTTGCGGATTGATACTGCATTACTGGTCGTTGACCCTCTTACTTACCGCGCCTCTCTGGATAATAGGATTTGTTTCGTATGCGGCTCTCGAAGAAAAAATGGATCTTGTGCCCAGGTATGATAAAATTTATCTGAATTATTGTGAAAAGACTCCCGGAATAATTCCGGTTATGACGAGTATCCGGGATTTTCTGGACCAGTTCCGTAAATGAGTTCTATAGATATGCCGGCATCGAATTGTAGTATGAGCGGCGACTTTTTGTCAGGACTTACCATGAAACCGGCCGTAATGTATGATGTATAATTCACAGAAGAATAATATACAGGATATACTTACCACTGGCCGTATGCTGTTTCGTAATTACGGTTTCTGCAGCACAACCTATAAATTAATTGCGGGCGAGGCGAATGTCAGTGGTTATATGCTACGGAGGTATTGTCCGACACAAAAAGAAATCTTCAGAAGCCTCTTTGAGGATGAGAAAAACAAAGTCCGCAAAAGACTAACGCAACGCATTAATACGACAGATTGCTCTGACAGGTCGAGTGTAAGCGGTACACTGCACTCGCTATTCCTGCAGATCGAGAAAAGCAGTTTTCTGAGAATGATGTATATGTTCGGGGATTTTCCGGTGCACTATTGTCTGCGGGAAGCACATGATCATAACCTTGATCCATTAACGGGACACGCCTCAATTCTCGAACGGTTTCTGGTACAATGTCAAAAAGCAGGGACAATCCGCTCCGGAGATCCTATCGTACTTGCGGATGCATTCAGGAACATTTTTCATATACTGCTGTTAAAGCGGAGCGACCATGCGCGGTTGAAAAAAGAAGACAGGGTCATGATTGATATTTTTGTCGATGGATTAATGATCAAATAGTAATTATCAAGGAGGAACACACTATGGCTGGACCTGAAATTGCCCAGAAATCACCGTTTGTCATGGAACTCGAAACCGGTAATTACTGGTGGTGTCAATGCGGAAGATCAAAAAACCAACCGTTCTGTGACGGCACACATAAAGGGACCGATATTAGACCCGTGCAGTTTACCATTGACGAAAAAAAGAAATACGCTTTATGCGGGTGTAAACACACGAAGAACAATCCTTTCTGTGACGGTGAACATAAACGGATTTGATGTATGACATGTACGAGTGTTTCATAGGTGATTCAATGACTCAATGAAAAAGAACTTATAGAAATTGAATCAGTACGGACCTCCATAACAGGCGCACAATAGCCCCTTTTAATGTGATCCGGGAGGTTGTTTCCACTTAATCATATCACGCCGTTCTTTCTTCGTTGGGCGGCCTCTGTATTTTGATTTATTGACTTTTTCCGTCCGGCGGGTCAGCTCTATCAATTCCTGTTGCTCAGGATCGAGGTTAGAGTGAGTAGTTTCTTCATAGAGATCTCTCGCAACCTTCGCACTGACATTTCTCTTCACCATCCCTAATATGCGATATGAACGGTATGTACCCCGCAGCCGTATTGTGATTTCATCACCGGTCTTAATGCTTTTTGACGGTTTTGAAGTTACCTCATTTACTTTAACATGACGGTTATCACAGGCGCTCGCGGAAGATTTGCGTGTTTTAAAAAGGCGGGCAATAGAGAGCCATTTATCCAGCCGTTGTGTTTTAATGAGATCGTGTTCTTTCAAAAGTAAAATACCTGGTGGAAAATTAAAATATAGAATTTTATTGTTGCCGTGCAATAAAATATCATGAAATCAAAAAAACTATGATGGTAATGAGATAATTACCGGTTGAATTTCCTATTCTTGAAACAGTGTTCTGTTTCCGCAAGAGGAAGTTTTATGGATGTTGAAAGATTTATTGGCGGGGAATATACTATAAGTTAAGAAGTTTGCTAAAACAAAAAAGCTTTAGTATGTTTTTCGTCCGGCAAAAGCACCTGCGCCTCCCCTGGAGATGCCGGTTTTTTAATTGCAGCGGGTTGACGTGCCGATAATAATGATGATTTTTCCCGGGCCCATAAAAAACGGAACGGATAATAAATAATAAAGTTGAAGATATTCATGATTGGGTTGTAGTTAAGTATGTCCGTTTTGATTATTAACGGAACAGTATGAGTAGTACCGTGTAACTTTTAAGTCTTTCCAGAGGTATTTATTGTATGTTGCGTAGCGAACTTCTTCAGATTTCCAGAGTTGTTTTTGCAACATTATTCTTTCAGATTGCAGGTATAGTTCCGGTTCTGAATGCTCAGAACAATCAAAACGGGTCAAATCCCGCTACCTATATTCCTTTGACAACATTCGATTATGACACCGCTTTGTTCTCAATATCGGGTCCGGTAAATGTTCTTACTGTAGGAGCTAACGGATTCCGGGCATATTTTGATTTAGAAAATTCGGGAATTTCCGAAATAACCGAACTTCAGGTCTGGCTATTGATATATTATCGGGATCGTTCTGGTCCTGCATTATACGAGAAGTCGTTCTCCACATCGATCCTGCCGGGCTCATCGAACAGCTTTTTTCTGGATGAACCGTTGGAAGGGAACGGTGAGCCGCTGGATGGCGTGATAGTTCCGTTCAAGGTCACATTTGCCGATAACACTTTCTGGAATTTAACCGAGAATTACCTGGCGAAAAACGGCAGGAACAGTCATGGCACAAGCAGAAGTAATAGTAATGAGAGCGGCAATCCGATGAGGACAACCGGAAGTAAGCCGTATTTGAACGGACGAAACAGGCCGGGTACTGAGCCTGCTATTGCCGGCAGAGTATTGGACGCAGTGCAAATGTCAGAACAAATAAGACTTGACGGTGTTCTTGACGAAGAAGCCTGGAAAAGGGCTGAACCTGCCACCGGATTTTTGCAATCGGAACCGATAGAGGGTATAAGGGCGTCAGAAAATACGGAAGTATTCGTGCTGTATGACGAGAATACTCTCTATATCGGAGCAAATCTGTACGATAGTGATCCGGGTGGCATTCTCGGCTATCAGAAGCAGCGTGACGAAGGATTGTGGTCGGATGACAGATTTATGTGGATTATCGATACATTCATGGATGGACGGACCGGATATTTTTTTGAAACGAACCCTGCCGGATTGTTAGGCGATGGACTGATCGGTTCAAGCGGCGGTGGCAGAGGTGGAGGAGGAGGTGGATTCTTTGGCGGAGGTGGCGGCGGCGGAGGTGTCAATAAGTCATGGGATGGGATATGGAATATTGAAACCTCAATACATGAAAAGGGCTGGACAGCAGAGATAAGCATACCGTTCCAGACACTGAATTTCGATCCTGCAAATGATGTTTGGGGAATAAATTTCCAGAGGACGATCCGGCGGAAAAATGAAGAGTTGAGGTGGAGCGGCCACAAACGAAATCAATCACTTACCCGTCCTGTTCACGCAGGAAGACTGAACGGGATTCGGGGCATTTCGCAGGGTCTCGGTTTAGAGATCAAACCGTATGCCACGTTGGGAAGGAGTAATACTCCGAATATTATCGAAGATGAAATTTTTCTACCGAATCCCGAAGACCCAACGGATGATCAGAGAGAAATTGGATTAGATATCTCCTATAATATCACGTCGAGCCTTCGAAGTGCAATTTCGGTCAACACTGACTTTGCCGAGGTTGAAGTAGACCAGAGAAGGGTGAATCTTACGAGATTCCCTCTCTTTTTCCAGGAAAAACGAGATTTCTTTCTCGAAGGATCGAGTGTGTTCGGTTTTTCCCCCCGCAGCGGTGTAACTCCCTATTTCAGCAGACGGATCGGTCTGACCGAAGGAGAGCAGATCCCCGTCATTTTTGGTGGCCGTCTTGCCGGAACAGTCGGACGTAATGAGATAGGACTTATTCAGGTAAGAACAGATGAGAACATTCATGCCGAAGCGCCGGTCGAAGATTTTACGGTAGCGCGTATCAAGCGTTCGTTGTTTGAACAATCGTCAATTGGCGCCATCTATACCCGCAGGGCCAGTGAAGCTTTTAGCGGAGAGAATGCTCTCGTGGACCGGCATACTGTGGGAGCGGATGTCAATCTTTTTACATCAAAGTTTCTCGGTGATAAAAACCTCCAGTTTGAAGGATTTTATGTCTGGCACACGGATCCCGAAGATCCTGAACGGGAAGGGACTCCAACACTGAACGACCTGAGTGCCCGCGGATTCAGCATCAATTATCCGAACGATCTCTTGAACTCTCGTGTTTCATACCGCGAGTTAGGTGAGGATTATGATCCGTCTCTTGGTTTCGTCAGGAGGAACGGCTTCCGCCGTGTCGAGCCGAGTATAGGTATCAATCCAAGGCCTGATTTTATTCCCTGGTTACGACAAATAAGATTTCGGGGTCAGTGGCGGCACCTCTGGGATATGTCGAACCGGCTTGTGACGAGGAATATTCAATATACGGTATTTAATCCCAGGTTTGAAAGCGGTGATAGTTTTTCGGTTCAATATAACCAGAACCTTGAACTGCTTGATGAAGAATTCGAGATCAGCGACGGTATTTTTGTCCCGGTTGGAGAATACAGTTATAACGAATGGAAAATTACGGCATTTTCAGCAGGAAAACGACAAATTTCTGGTTTTTTCAACTTATCCTTTGGTGATTTTTTGTCCGGCGAAAAGTTGCAATACAGCGTTAATCTCTCTTTGAGACCGTTTCCCGGTTTGAACCTTGAATCAATGTTCTCAGCAAATGATGTAACGCTTCCCCAGGGAAATTTCAAAACAAATCTGTACCGGTTTGAGAGCGGTTTTTTTCCAACCCCCTGGACATCACTCATCAGCAGTCTGCAATATGACGATGTGAGCGAAGTTGTCGGGCTGTTCGCAAAACTCAGATGGATAGTCAAACCGGGTAACGATTTATTCCTGGTCTATACGCATAATTGGAGAAATTTGAGCGATTCTATCTGGAAGTTTGATACGAAAACACTATCACAGGGAGCGGCGTCAAAAATTAACTTTACGCACCGGTTCTGATATTTCTTATTTGAATTGTTTAAATTTTCCGGCAATTTATATATTAAATTCTTTCGGATTTACCTGTAGTTCTTGAAGCTCCTATTATACTATTCCCTTGGATATTCAGAATTTATGTGTTTTTTGGGGAACATGGAACTTTCTCACTTCACACCAACTGGTATAGAAAATTTCGAACTAAGTCTTTTTAAAAAGATTCAAACATCAAACTGTAAAAAATACGTTAGAATTGATTAGAAGAGTTACAAAATGAGGATTGTCGGTTTTTCCAGCGACCAGGCCTTGGCTGAGCGTCTGCATGAAATTGGGCATGCTGACCGCATCGAGCAACTCTTTCTCGATACCAATGACGTACATCGCCACTGTCTCAGGGCGCGAACCGACAAGGGCACGGACGCCTGATCGCTTTGCCCTTGGACCAACCGCTCGGCGATGGTAGAGGATTGGGCCATAGTGGTTCGTCTGATCGAAGAGCGCGGGCAGGTCGCTGTGAATGTGATCAATCTGGTCAAATCTGCGCAGCGGTTCGATGTGCCTGTCGTGAAAATTTCTGAAAATTTCTGAATATTAGACTGTTTTATCTGATAAGTAATCGTACAGCCCGAGGAGTAGAAAATACTTGTAAAAGCCACATGTATATCTTACTATCAACATAATAGTGCTCTCATCGTTCTACCAATCCACACCCAAGTTGAATTATGCTTATGAACAAACCGTTGCAAGTATCATGATGTCACAAATCTGACTGCACTCAAAGCTTTCAACAAATAATTATTAACAAAAAGACACCATAATCAAAAAAGGAGTAAGTCATGAAAACTCGAGTAATACTACTTTTGATTTCTGTTATGTTCGCAATACCTTATTCTTATGCACAGGTTCCACTACCGCGGCGCACACCGGAGACCGACAGGGAAGCTATGCGCCTGATGAGAATTGACAAAATTGATCTAATTCTGCCGGGGGTCATGCGTGACAATGCTGTGGACATGTGGATCCACGTCACTCGTTCCGGAGATCCCGATCCGATGTGGCAGCAGTTTGGCTATACCTCCGGTTATCTGATCTTTACCGACCTTGGGGACAGAATTGAGCGGGCTGTTTTTGGCGGAGCAGGAGCTATTGAAAATATTGATGTATGGGGTTCTCTCGAAATTACGCGGGCTATTGCCGGGTATGACTATGAACCCGGGGTTTTTGACGAAATAACAGAGTTTATTGCCGAACGTGATCCGAAAACTATTGCAGTAAATTATTCCTCATGGATCTCTACGGCAGATGGGATCTCACATACTGAATATTTGAAATTAGAGGAGATTATAGGGCCGAAATATTCTCGGAGAATCGTATCCGCTGAGAATGTCATCTCGGATTTTCTGACAAGAAGGACGAATAGGGAAGTGGCCGCACATACCGAAGTACTGGCGCTGTGGCGCCAGCGTACGTTACAAAATTTGTCTGAGATCGTTCCGGGTGTAACAAGGATAAAGGATGTAGGCGGCCGGATTTACTATTCGGCACAATCAAAACGTACTGCTCCGCCCGATGCGCGATTCTGGATTAATGATCCCGAATATGTTTTTCAGCGCGGTGATTTTTTTACCGGCGGTACTGGCGGCACTAATGAGTGGGGCAGTTATATGGACTTTGAGACAGATACGAAAATTCATGCATATATCTTGAGAGAAGGGGAAAAAAGAGTTCCTGAGAGTATTCAATATGCCTGGTATCAGGGGAAAAAAGCGCAGGCAATTATGCGGAGAAATATAAAAGTCGGCATGACCGCCGGGGAATCTTTGGAAGCTATTGTTTCGGCCATGGAGAAGACGGGCTACATATATACGCCATTTCAGGATATCGGCACGGAAGACTATAAGACACTGCAGAAGGCGCTCGCGAATACCGATAAGTCAGGATATTATCTTGATCTGCACGCAATTGGTAATAACTATAATCATGGTAGTCACGACATATTGAATCGGATTGGTCCCTCTATATCGGATTTTCGGCGCAACCGGTGGCATCTGGTGATTCCGGAGAACCATATTTTTGCTTTTGAATATGCGGTTCATACAAACCTTCCTGAAAGACCAGGTTATCCGATGTCCATTAATTTTTCAAATATTCAGGTTGTAACCAGCCGGGGCGTTGAATGGATGGAGCCACCAAATGAGGAAATTTTCCTGATCCATTGAGCATAAAAGTTCGCATATCGTTCCGCCTGTGAAGTAGAAAATTCATGTAAAAGCACGTTACATACCTTACTATTTACATCATAGTATTCAAAATGTTCTTACAATATGAAGGGAAGTAAATTATGTACATTCGACACGTAGTGTGTGCGATCCTTTTATTATCCTTATTCCTGGGTTTCCGTAGTTCGGCAACAGCCAAGGATTTTCAGTCTCTCTGGGAAATCTCGTGTATAATCCGCCATGACAAATTCGACTATGTGCTCCCCAATGCCATGCGTCGCAACAACATCGATATGTGGATCGTCATTGATCATGGTCGCGGCACCGAGCCGATGATGCTTGATTTTGACATTGAGACCGCTTACGGTCAGGGGATTTATGTCTTCTTCGACGGGGGTGGCGACCGCATCGAGAGGTATTCTCTTGGTGGCGGTTCCGACCTCGCTAAAATGTGCGGTGCCTACGACGAACTCGAGGGAAAGCGCGATATCCGGTCGATTGTCGAGGAGCGTGACCCGCAACGAATCGGTTTGAATTACCTCGCTATTCCAAACAACCGGGGAGGAATGTACACCGCAGATGGACTTTCCTACACGGACTACGATTTCCTCGTGAAGGAATTGGGCGAAAAGTATGCTGAACGTTTCGTGTCCGCACAACATCTCATCGCCGATTTTCACGGCGAGCGCGTCGCCAGCGAAATAATCGAGTTCTCCAAGGTCGACGACATCACACGAACCGGAATTGAACGTGCCTTGTCCAACGAGGTTATCACGCCCGGCAAGACGACCTACAATGATGTCGCCCGGTGGTTGGAGGAGTGGCGGGAAGCAATGGGTTTGCGCAGAACCTGGTATCCATCGATAGCATTTCTAGAACCTGGTTTCCAGGGGTATCAAACCCTTATCAAAGGGAAGGGAACAGAACGCGTCATCCAGCGAGGCGATATGCTGTATATCGATTGGGGACTCAATCGAAATAATTTCGCCACCGACATCAAGCGTTTCGCCTACGTCCTCAGAGAAGGGGAACTGGAGGTGCCGCCCGGTGTCCTCAAGGCTTTTGAAGAGACTAAGAAAGTACGCGAGATCATTCGAAAAAACGTCCGCTCGGGACGAACCGGCCGGGAGCAATTAGATGAGCTCAAACAACACATTCGAGACGCCGGTTACGTCTATACCGAAGTGGAACGCGCCAGTGACGTCCCGGGTATCGAGGTGAATGTCGGGATGCATGCCGCAGGCAATATCAGCCATGATGTGGCAGCCGGGCTCTTCGAGATTTACCCCGAAAGGACCAAATACGAAGTCAGGCCCAACTCCATCCTTTCCATGGAATTCAGAGTTTTCACACCGGCGGACGAATGGGACGGAGGGAAGATCCTTGTCGCCATCGAAGAAAATGTGCTGGTCACGGAACACGGCATCGAATGGTTGTACCCGCCGCAAGACCGGGTGATCCTGATTCGATAATAGCCCGACGAGAAGAGTATACTTGTAAAATTTAAATTCTTAACGTACCATTTATCACTAAAAATCCTTAAAGGAGAAAGTCATGACATCTCGAATATTGTTATTTTTTATAGCTGTGATGTTAATCGTACCGAATGCCTATGCACAGCGGGGAGGAGATACTTTCAACCCGCTACCGCAGCGTACGGCAGAGACAGACAGGGAAGCGCTCCGTCTGATGAGAAACGACAAACTTGACCTTGTACTGCCGGGCGCCATGCGCGACAACAATGTAGACATGTGGATTCACGTCACTCGTCCCGGAGATCCATTGGCTCCATTTTTTGGGTCAGCATCCGGAAGGACCAGTTATTTGATTTTTACCGATCTGGGAGATAGGATTGAGCGGGCTGTCTTTGGCGGGCCGGGAATTTCCGGGTATGGTCGTTCAGGTGCCGCTGGAGCTGTTGAAAATATTGACATACAGGGTTCCTTGAACGTTGCACGGGCTTTTTCCGGTTATAATTATAACAACACAGATCCCAGTCAGGGTTTTTCGATTCCCGAAGTCTACAACGAAATAGAGGATTTTGTTGCTGAACGTGATCCGCAAACGATAGCGGTAAATTATTCAAAATGGCTGTCTGCAGCAGATGGAATTTCGCATACCCAATATCTGCAATTGGAAGAAATATTAGGACCTGAATATTCCCGGAGAATTGTGTCTGCGGAGAATGTAATTATAGATTTCGTGGTAAGAAGGACGAGCCGGGAAGTGGCGGCACAGACCGAAGTATTGGCGCTGGCCCGCCAGCGTTCTAAAAAAAGATTATCTCAGGTCATACCGGGTGTAACCACAATAGCGGATATCAATGCCCGGGTGTACTATTCAGCAGTAAACCAACCTGATAAAACTGTGCCGGTCTCTACGCCTGATGTCAGATGGTTTATTCATAATCCTGACTATGTATTACAGCGTGGGGATTTATTTGTTGGCGGTGGCGGTGGTCCGGGAGGTAACTATATGGGTTTTGGAGTAGACACGAAGATTCACGCCTATATATTAAGGGAAGGGGAAACAAAAGTCCCCGATTTTTTACAGGAGGTCTATGATCTGGCGATAGCAGGTCAATGGATTATGCGGGAAGGTATGAAAGTCGGCATGACTTCCGGAGAATCTTTAGAAGCTATGGTCAAACTCATGGAAGAAGCAGGCTACGTATATACGCCTTTTATCGATGATGGAATTGAAGATTACAAGATTATACAAAAAGCGCTCGCCAACACTGATATGCCGGGATTTTCTATTGATAATCACGGTTTTGGCATAGGTGGCGACGTCGGAGCCTCCATGGCGCCATTTCGGAAAGACAAGGACCATTTGGTGATCCAGGAAAATAATCTCTTTGCATTCGAATACATGGTCCATAAGAGTATTGATGAACGGCCCGGTTATCCATTGGCCTTCAATATTTCGAATCCTCAAGTTATAACCAGCAAGGGAGTTGAATTTATTCAGCCGCTCAATGAGGAAATTGTACTGATCAAGTGAGCTTAAAGGTACGCAAATTGCATATCCCGAGGGATAGAAAATACGTATAAAGCAAAATATATCTTTTAACTTTTAACCTAACCACTACAACTTGCTCTGACGACGTACATTGTAGACGCCAATGTCTTCTACATTTTTGGGGTCTTATTCTAAGGGGAATACTTGACTATGATATCTACCAACGGCCTTAATCACATTGCTTTACCCGTAAAGGATCCGGAGCAATCGGTACAATTTTATAGGGACCTGTTCAACATGGAAATCACATCCAGTTCGCCTGAGATGGCTTTCCTGAAAACCGTCGGTTCAACAGATATGATCGCGCTCAGTCGGTCTAAAGTTGAGATAGTGTCAGGAAAGTGACCTGCCCCTAATGTTTGGGCCATTATTTAAGTTAGTCAATGCATCGATATATTCATTGTTGTATTATCCATTGGCCTTGAGACCGCATCCGGTGGTATAACTGCCTCGGGGGCGGGTGGCCGGTATCCAAGGGCACTATGCGGTCTCTTATGATTATACTCATTTCGCCAGCGTTCCACAAGCACTTTTGCTTCGTGTAAGGTATCGAAGATTTCCCGGTTGAGCACTTCATCACGCAGTTTGCCATTGGAACGACTCACTATACCCGTTCTCCCATGGACTGCCTGGTTCAATATACAATGTTTTTACTCCCAGGCGCATGAGCCATGTCCGGACCGCTTGAGCAGTGCACTCTGTGCCATTATCACTTCTCAGGTGAACCGGAACTCCTCGCTGCACGAACAGTGTTGCAAGATGTTCTATGACGTCATTGTGAGTCAGCCTCCTGCCTGCCACAATTGCCTGACACTCCCGACTGTATTCATCTAATATTGTTAACAAACGATAGCTCCTTCCCTCTCGGGTTCGTGCTTGCATGCAGTCATAACTCCAGACATGATCCCGGTACGCAGGTCGCAGCCGAATACACGAACCGTCATTGAGCCATAACCGTTTGCGCTTCGGCTGCCTCCGGGGAACTTTTAATCCTTCTCGACGCCACAAACGCTCCACTCTCTTATGATTGACCTTGAAGCCTTCTTGCTGTAACAGTGCGGTAATTCGTCGATAACCATACCGACCATACTGCGTGGCCAACTCAGACCATACGTTGCACTAACACCGGCTTCATCAGAAGGAGAAATCGGGCGATATTGATGAGTGCTGCGCGGTACTCCCAACACGGTACAGGCCCGGCGCTGCGAGATCTCGAGAGTCGTGCAAAGATGCTGCTCCACTTCCCGTCGCTTCGCCGGGCTCAGAAGTTTTTTGCATCAACCGCCAGAGTCTCATTGAGGATTTGAATATCCAACTCTTTCTCGGCAACCAGGCGTTTCAGGCGGATAGTCTCTCTCTCTAACGCTTTAAATCGTTTCGCCTGATGCACCCGAAGACCACCATACTCCTTTCGCCAACGATAATAGGTCTGCTCTGTAACCTCAATCTGGCGAGCAGCTTGTTGAACCGACTGACCTTGAGCGAGCAGTACTTCTGCCTCTCGAAGCTTGTGGATAATTTGTTCTGATGTGTGAATTCTACGTGCCATTGATCTTGCTCCTTGCTTTTCAATCTAATCCCTGTACTCATATACTATCTGGATCAACTTGTGGGGGCAAGGTCAATAGCTTTAAAGATTTTATTATATGGTGAATGAAGGAAGTATTAGGTGATACACTATTTTTTTATATATTAGTTATAACTTGCACAACGAGTTATTAAAGGAAATTATTCATCTAAATGTCATAAGTTAACTTAAAAATAACTTGCAATAATTAAGTGCAGAGCGTAATATTCACCGGTGCTCTCTTTTACCTGTACACATCATTTTCTGGAGTGACAATGGATAGATTTGATATTGCAAAAATTGCCGGAATTTTGATAATCATGTTTTTTGTGCTGTGGTTTTTCGGGGGTATTATCTGGAGCATAACCTGGTGGGTTATTAGAATGGGAGTGGTCGTTTTTGTTATCTACCTTGTGTGGCAATTTTTTAGAAAAAAATTTTCTTCCTGACATAAATTTCTGCTTCAACTAAATCCAGGATTTCGCTTTCCAACATACCAGAGCCGCAGTAATGATTCTCCCCATATATCCTAATAAACTAAAAAAGTTGATTCAGCGGGACAGAGCATTAATATTGCTCATTTCCGTTATTGAAATTTACGTATTATGCTTTGCTGCGTTAACTGTTTTACTAAAATATTTTGAGGGGTATTCATGGCTTACTTCCCTTTGGCAGGTGTGGCAAACCTATACGACCGTGGGATATGGTGACACGGCTGTTCTAAATCCGGTATCACAAACTGTTACGATGATTTTCAGTTTTATGGCTATAGCTCTTTATGCAGCAATGGGAGGCGCCCTTATCGAGTATCTAATTCACGTAAAAGAAAGGAGGAGACTTGGGTTTATGGATAATCCTATAAAGAACGGTTACGTTATATTCAACTTTCCCGAAGCTCATCTTATTGATAGATTTATTGAGGAAGTACGTTTTACAGAGGGTGATGTGGGAATATGTATTGTCGACAATAAGATTGATGAACTGCCTGCGGTTATACGCGAACTTGATAAAGTCCATTTTGTCAAGGGTTCACTTGTAGAAAAGAATACCTATGAGAAGGCAAACGTTGAAAATAATAAAGTGGTCATTGTTTTTCCGGGTGAACCGTATAATCCCGATTCTGATGCGGGAACTAAAACCATTGTGGACCTAGTCTCGCAGTTCGTCAAAAGTTCTTCCACGCGGATTGTGCACGTACTCGTAAAACAGAGCAACGATTGGATGTTTAAAGGTCTCCCTTCCACCCTGGTACTTGAATCGATCTCGGTTCTCGCATTGGTACAAGAATCACAGGACCAGTATTCGGCGCCAATCGTACAGAAACTCCTTTCAAATACTGAAGGTGCAAACCCGAATACCGTTATTCCGACATCCACGAAGGGGTTGACCTGGAAAGAGTTTCAACAAAACGCGCTCAATGCCTCCGAAAAACATGGAGAATATGTGAACGTATTGGCACTGGTACAGAACGGTGAACCTGCAACGTGCCCTGCCTTGGACACCGTAATAACTGATAATGACCGTATCTCAATTATCGCCAACAAGGGATTTGACTGGAAAAAATTCGAGGAGGCAATGACAGAAAACAGTGGAAAATAGCTTGTATACAATTATATCACATGTATCGTTGATCATTACTAAGCGTTTCATGTAAAAATTTTTTCTATCTCGTTGATTCAGGATTGAAACCTGAACTGAAAGTCCGGAGCAAATTTCAAATTTGCTCCCTCACCAGCAACTTAAAGCCATCCATCTATTAATTCGAATCTTCTCTTGTGACCTCATTGGTAACAATTTCTTCTTTTGATTTCCTTATCCTCATCCTTTGTGCCATGAACTGTTATAACCGTCTCACCAAAGGGTCTTCTTACCGATTCAGGTGTAACACCCGACTTGATCGCGCTCAAAATGCCGGCAGCTTCCCAGTAGTTATCAACGAGGTAAAACTGCCCCGGTTTCCATGGAAGTGCGGACAAATCGTTGTCCATCTTATTCCGGTTTTCTCGCACAGCGACGACAGTTATTCCCTGTTCCAGTGCGGCAAGCGTCGGCAGACCAAGACATCCGTTCGGTATTACCATACAGGATATATCCTCGACAGTGAAAACGCCTTTACTCCTGCCAGCTTCGGGATTGTTCACGATCTGAGGAGACTTGTGGAGCCCTTTTAAAATACACTGTATGAAAGTTGTTGAAACTGCCTCCGGAGCCATTCGAGAATCCACTATCCCCGGTTCGATGTTTGCCGTTATATCAGATTCAAACATTGGCGAGTGGGCCGACGGAAGACTGTACACATGAGAAACGGTGTGGGTTAACAATGCCTCTACCCCGCCCCACGGATTGACCATGTCACCTTTACTGGTAAAATAGTCCATGTGGAAATCAAGCGGTACTCTTATTACTGAAGAAAGCGCCACTGCGTCATATTCATCCCTGTATGTATCCAAAACATCAAAAAGGTTTTTCATACCGTCCACTCTTCCCGAAGCCCTTCCGGACTTGGTGTAAACAGATTTCATGACGAACGGGGGGTCAAGCTGGACAATGCGGGGGCAGGAGAACCCGCACGAAGCCCTGGCACCGTTGACAGAATTGACCGCGGCATGCACATATTTTTCGTTTTCATGTTTGTCTATCACAACCAGGACACGGTTTATTCGTACCGGCTGCAGGCCGATCGTTCCCATAATCAGCCGGCAGATAATACTGCCTTCTGCGTACAGTCCGTTCTCGGGCATCTCGTTTATATCGGACGCATTTACCGCATTCGGATGTGTTATCAGCGTGTCGCACACAGAAGCAAACAGCCGCACCACCGGCGTTGCATCGCCTGCATGCCCTCCTATTTCCGCACCGATACCCGTTGGCACGAGTAACACAGCACTAAATGAATCTGTATTTTCGTATTCTCTTTTAACAAAATCAAAAATAGACCGGGTGTTTTCCCATCCGGTTTCGCCTGCTCCGGTAAAAATTCCCGTTTCGCACCGGTATCCGTTCTTACCGGATTTAGATACGACAAACCGGACCGGCGTCTGGTTGCTGTCGATCGTTTTGTTGATCTCATCTCTGAAATATTCTATCAGGTTTTTGTGTTGTGCAACTGTCGGCAATTCGAATTCGTTTTCAAAAATATACATTTTTCTCGACTCCGTTTTTTTGTGAATATTCTTCAAAGGTGAATTTCTTTATCAATTGCATTTCCCCCTCCGCCGTACGAAAATAAATGTCGGGCAGATTTATCCCGTTGAACGTATTCGCTTTGACGATCGTATAAGCGCCCATGTCCGTAAACACCACTTTCGAACCGGTCTTAAGCGGTCTGTCAAACGAGTATTGCCCAAATACATCGCCCGATAAACACGAACATCCCACCAACACATAACGATATGGACCACGGTCTGTATGCCCGTAAACGTTCGGTTCAAACTGGTATTCGAACACCTCCGTCATGTGATTGACCGTCGTATCCAATATTGCGATTGTCTCTCCATCCCGCTCAAACATGTCTATGACCGAGGAAACAAGCACACCGGCTTCACGCACAAACGACGCGCCGGGTTCTATAAAAACTTGCAGGTTAAAGGTACTCCCGAGAAAGTCTACCGCATCATAAAAATCTTTGATATTGTTGGGATTTTTAAACAAATATCCGCCGCCCAGGTTGATCCAGTGTATGCGTTCAAGGACAAACGGTATCTTTTTATCGAGTTCTTTTACGGTTTTTAGCAGTTGGCTGAAATCGGATGAATCACAGTTTGTGTGCACGAGAATCCCGTCGATTCTGTCCATTACATTCTTATCTTTTTTGAAAAATGGTATAAGTTCCCGGAGCGGAACACCAAGTTTCGAATATCTTCGGCATGGGTCATACCGTTTGTCCCCGATAAATGAAATTTCCGGATTCACACGAATACCACACTCCACACGGTCAACAACAATATCCCTGAACCGCCTCCACTGCTCAAAAGAATTAAAAGGAATGTAGCTGCAATGCTCTGCGAATTTTTCTATCGTATCGGCCTTTATGCCAGGTGTCGTCAGATGGATCGACTGTTCCTCATTCAGAACCTTCTGTGCCAACTTCATTTCAAATTCAGAACTAACGGCAAATCCATCGACGTACTCCGATAGTCTACTAAGGATTTCATGAATCGTAAGCGGTTTTAACGCATAAAGAACCCTGCATCCTGCTCTTTTACCTGCATCATTTATTAATTGGGCATTCTCCACCAGAACAATCTCATCAAAAACAAAAGCGGGTGTAGTTATATCCGCGTTGATGAGATTATGTAGTTGAACCTGATTTGTCATAGATATTGCTTATCAAACGAATAATAGAAAACTGATATTGATAAAATAATATAGATATCACATATCAAACAGCGACCATTACACTTTTATGCTGTTAAAGGTGTTACTCGCCTTCAACCTTTAATTAGACTTTTAGGAAACGAGGTGAAGATTAATCCTCAGCTGAAATGTGTATTTTAAGAAAGTCGAATAGCAAATCTGTGATTTACCGGTTGCTTTGTTAGATCAATTCATTTTTTTAAACTCTGCAATAACAAATCCCGAATTCCACTCCTTTTCACGCCACGACTGCCTGCACCGTTCAACAAAATTGTCTTCCGCCGTCCTCAAATCTGCTACAAGCACCGGATTGCTTTCCTCCAATTTCTCCAAAAGGGCTTTGCCGACAGATGCATCAAAATTTGGATATACCTCCAACCGAGAAACTCTTTCGGTTTCCCTTCCCCATTCTTCCCATTCCTGTTTATATTTAGAATATTCGCTTTCGGTCTTGTACACTGTCGGGCAAATCCACACATCATCGGTGACAATAAATCCAAACGGTGAATCGTCATCTTCGGGACCTAAAACGTGGTACAGGTCGACGTCCGGAACAAGCGCTTCGAGTGAAAACAGGGTGTCATGGGCTAATTTGTCTGATGCGTCATGATAATAGTAATTTTCCTGTTCCGCCAGGAACCACAACCGTGAATACTTTTTTTGGCTGAGATAATCGTCCGCTTCATCACCCTCACAAAAAAGAAACGGCACCGGTCCCCCGGTGGCGTCCACTAAAATCTTTGTCCCGCCAACTTCAAACAGATTTGCAAAGTGATCCCAATATCGCTGGGCATCGTCTTTAAAACGAAAATCAAATTCATCGAGCGCCCTCCGAAGCGTGTTGTGGGGAAATTCGCCTTTTGCTTCGTGCCCGCCAAGAACGATTCTACAGGGAATGTCGTAATTGACTGCGATAAACTC
Organism: bacterium; assembly: GCA_965240425.1. GTDB lineage: Bacteria > SM23-31 > SM23-31 > SM23-31 > SM23-31 > CBDFMG01. Next base: position 2,179,443 of record OZ251221.1, on the reverse strand, counting down.
AAAAGCCGCCGCCTTCTCAGAACAATTCCCTCCGCTACCCGACATGATGCAGTCGAGCGTCTCCGGACCAGTCTTATACCGTAGATTTCTCCCGGTAAAGCGTGAGTATAACTCGTACGGTGCGTTGTAAATCTTCCCGGATACTGCTTTCAAAAAATCCACCATGTCTTGTGCCGATTCCCGCGCCAGTATTTTCTCAGATTGTTCCGGAAACTTTGCCCGAATGACCGATTCCACGAATTCTTTATAGTCCGGATTCCGGTCCCATTTCCGTTTGTAGAAACCGTTCCAGTTCTTTTCAAACCGGACGCTGTCCCGGTCAAGAATCAGTTCGGCAACATATACATCCGCATATCCTTCTTTGTCGCTGATCTTGTGTTCAAATTTCAACGCCTCTCCCTTATCAAGTGTCCTGCCGTGCTGTTTTATTTTTACGTTCTTGATGATATCCCCAAGACTGCCGTTAACGTCGATGTAAAAAATAAAACACAGCATGTCTTCTAGACCTTGTGATCCCCGGTCACTCAGCCGCTCCTTGGTGATAAGTGCAGTAATATCGGTTTCTGACAGGCTCTTCAAGTAGTCCAATGCACTTTTCACATTTGCAAATTCTTCCGAATCGTGCAGTTTAAGTGCAAATCTCCTCTTTGACCATTTATCTGTAAATTGCAAAAAGTGTTGTAGTTCGGATGACATTGGTTTTTTTGGTCTAATGAGAAAATGTTATCCCGGCTTTTTGGCAGACCTGGTTGTGGCACGATTGCAGCCAATAATTCAACAGGAGGTTATTTTGATTTTCGAATCTCATATTCTTGTCGATGTCTTTCAGGATCGCTATTTTCTCCTCATCGGAAACAGAAGATAACTCAGCCATAAAATCGGAAGCACTACTATACAATTTCATCGATGCTGACTCACTGCATTTTGATATCAGATCACATATCAGCCTGTCTTCTTTCACGGATTTCGGAAAAACAATGTACGACTTTATCCCCGCGTCCAAAGACTGGACATAATTTCCGATTGCAGTTTCAAGATTTTCCCCTCCTGAGGATGCACCTTTGATATCAGTTATATGCTTTGTTATCTCGGATGGTTTGGACATTCTCAGAACAGAAGCAACGTCATTGAGATCGTGCCAAATCTGTGGAAGCGCACTGTCCGATGCCCCGGCAACCGCCTTCAAACCTGAAAGCAGTCCTCCGGATTTCTTGCTATATGAATCGCGGATCGACTCAACGTACTCTACAAGGAAATCGACCATATTCAAATCAAGCATATTGTTTATTAACTCTGAGCGGTCATTCCCGTTCAGGACAATAAACTCCTCATCATAGAAATCTTCGGGCAATCCATCACTATCATTTCCACCACCCGACGCAAAAAATATAAAAACCGGTTTATCTGATTTAAAATAGTACAACTCAAGATCGGAATCACCGTACCGGAAACTCGACACGTCATGATTCATTGAGTCGTCCTCCGGTAAATGCAGATCGCCAAGCTTCTTGTGAATTCGTTTAATGCTGTCGGCAGTTTCATTGAGGTGTTTCATCTTCGCAAGGTCGGTGACGGTATCCGGCTGTTCTTCGATTTTCTTAATACCTTCCATTAAGGTTTCTAACGCCGATATCGCGTTGGATGGAGTGGAAAGAGTAACAGTGACGGAAACAGCATCTTTTTCTTTGTACGACCCCTCCTTGAGAAACCTTTCAACGCCTTGCTCAACAACGACATTTTCAATCGAGCCAACAACGGCTTCGCTTCGGCTAAATGAGGAAATCGTCTTTGAAAAGTATGTGTCAACCTCTCTTAACAGTCTTTCCAAAAACGAATATCTCGGGTTTATGATAGAAGTATTGCTTTGTTCGCTTGAAACAAGTATGAAATTATTACCCAGATAATCCAATGGGAGTGAAGGGGAATCTCCGTTCACGTTATCAAATGTTAAATCAGGACAAAAGCCTGTCTTGTCTACGGCATATTCCCCGGTGTGATCGAGTTTTTGAGCGATACCAAGATGTTTTAAAGCACTTTCGTATAGAATCACCTGTTTACCCCTAATGGTATAGACCTGTGGTAACAAAAAACGCCCTTTAGCGGCCCGAAGTGTATTCTTTAGTCTGGTGGCAAGGAGATCCTGCTGCTCCCGAAGAGCGACCGACGCAGACGTATCAACTTCATTTATTTGCGTCTTAATTCCAAATTTGCCCTTTTGACCGTGCTTTTTAAGTGTAGAAGGATCAAAAACCATACTAATCCCGTAATATTATTCAAGAATCCCGGCAGCCTTTTTCCCCTCGATCATGACTCTTTCAAATTCTTCATCAGTCAGATCGATTTCTGACTGCGCCGCTCCCCCAAGATACCGGGCAAAAAATTTCTCCGACCGTATATCCTCTTCCCAGTTTTCTGTGTTGTCGTCGAATACTCCTGTGAACTGATTGATGATCATATTTGCCCTGTACGGGTTTAACCCATCGTATCTCATCGCAGCCATCCTCAGGTCTAGTCCTTCATTAGCTTCAAAATCGACAAATTCATCCTCTACCATTACGCTGGAAAAAATGTCATAATGGTCTTTGTAATAATCGCACTCGTCGCCTAATTCTTTTGCTTTTTTCTCCCCCTGGTTTGTCAGGGTTATTTCAAGCGGGTAACCCTGACCGATCGTGATCAAGTTTTGATTCCGGCAGTATTCCAACGCATCTTTGACGGCACCGTGGTTTTTTGACTCATCGATCGTTTTCAGCCCGTGATTCGCTACTATATAATGTAAATAGAGACCCCGGAATTCTTTCTTATCCTCTGCAAGCGCCTGTTCATCATCATAATCCCTAAAAGGCGTTTCGTATTCATCCACTATCAGGTGAAGCGTTTTGTATTGTTCACCTGTATCCGTTTCTGTTGTAAGACAACAGAAACTTTCAATCGCAGAGGTCAAATTGATATTTCTCGGACCGAAATTTACGCTCCAGTCGAGCATAAGATCCCCGGAATGTTCTTCCTGAATCAGCTCCAAGAAAAAATCATAAAGACCGGGAAGTTCTCCGTACTCCTCAACGTCAAGGTCTTTTATTCGTGCGTTCTGGTCTTCTTTTTCATCGGGAAACACAAATTTTAACACATCCTCAACCGTTTTATCTGCAAAATCTGAGGGAATTTCAATATAGAATGAATCATCAGGATGCATATCAAAATGTGTCAACCGGAGATAAAAACTCGACCCGCTGAAGTTTTGAAGAGCATCCGCCTGGAATTCATCGGTAATTCCATTAAGAGAAATCTCGTATTTATCCATATCAGGAACCGCTCCGCATTCCGCTTCGGGATGATGATCTGCTGCTTGCCCGTGCCCTGGACGCCCGTATCTGCGACATCTGTCTTTGCTGAAACACCCCGCGTTGGCGAGAAACGTTTTGGGTGTTCGAACTAAACGCCTGGGGGTTTGCTGCGCGGGCAGTGTTTTGATAGCTCCTGTTCGCAGATCTTTGAGATGAATATGCCGACGAACCCCGGTACCTGTTCCTGTCCTGTCTAACTGTTTGTGCCCGCTGTGGAGATGTATAATATGGTCCACCGCCAAACCGTCCAGGGCTCATCATCCAGGAAAAAAACAGCATGTTGCCAAACGACATGCCGCCGTGATGAGAATAGTAACTGTTTACACCGGCGCCCCGAAGATCATATTCCTCTCCTCCAAGAGTCGCGGAGAAAAGCATGTCATCAGTAGTTTCGTTAATGCTCCCCGAATTATCAAGGTCCTCGAAACCTGATATTACTTTTTGGGAGCCACGGTCTTCGACCTTGATCAATACCGGATAATCACCTTCATAAATTTCGTTGACGCGGCGCTCAAATTCACTTGGATCGGCAGACTCCTCAAGGGCTTGCTGCACAGCCCCCATGTTGATCTTGCCGGCTGCCCCGTCCGTCGCAAGCCAGTCATCCTGTCTTGTACTGCCACAACCAATAAGACCCGCGTTTACAAGCGCTCCTATCGACATAACTGTTGCAACTTTTTTCCCGGTCCCCAATCTTTCATACGTTCTCATTTTTATTCCTCATATTAATGATGATTAAAGATCTTATCCAAAATAACCGTGATCGATACTGCTATTATTGCCTGAGATATTCTGTTTTGTTCTGAGCCAGGTTACCCTATCAATTCCAAAACCTCACCGGATATCTTTGCTTTTTGCTGATTTGTTCTCATTTCATATGGAAGTGGAATATGGAACAGCGACTTCAAAAAATCCAATCGCAAGTTGGTAATAGTTTCCCAAAACGATTCATAAGCAAGCTTTATGTATTTTTCACGCACGCCCGTTCCGGCATACGAATAAAGCTCGGCTGAATATTTCAAAAACTCCAGATCGTTTATCTGAATTATCCAATTGCTGTCAACTGCTGTTACCAACCGAGCTTTTGCTAGTTCTCGGAAGACATTTTCTTTAAAAAAATGTTTTCGTTTTTTATACAAGACAAACAGGTGATTCTCAACGATTATTGAAACCTGTTCTTTGTGCCCCAAATCAATCATTAAAGTGGGTAACCTGTCATTCAAAAAATCGAGACTCGTATTAAATACCGAATCGATCGAAAATTTGAATTGTTCAAATTCAGCCGGGGTCACAAATTTTTCTTTAAAGGAATCATTGATCAATTTTTCTGTTATTATCGAAATCGATTCGTTTATCCATGTTTCGCAGTCCAGCGTCTCGCCGATAACGATCTCTCTGAAATCAAAAATGCATTTTCTCTGACTTTCAACAATCGAGCCAAAAAACAATTTCTCCTCACGCGCATTTTCTGAATCCTTGTCACTCTTGACCTGCGCCGCATAGGTGGCAATATTTTGAATTAGATTCTTTACAAAATATGTTTGTAAAATATTCCTAGATATATACTCTCCATATCGCATTGCTGGAATAACAACCGCTATTTTTCCCATCAGAGTGCCGGAGTCAGAATTTTTCATTATTTCGTCTTCAAGCGATGCATAGTGTATTGATGACCCAGTCCTCCCCTGTCTGCCGGTCCTCCCTCTCAGCTGTGCGTTTATCCTTCCGGACTGTCCAGGTTCACTGCCAATTACGTGCAGTCCTGTGCCAAAGCTTAGACGTACAAAACCGTCCTCATTCCTGTTCTGGTATGCTTTCACTTTTTGTTGACGTTGTTGTTTGCTGTTCCTGTTCTTATAACTATCATCCATGATCGTCAAGGATATCATGTATAGATTTCTGAATGAGACTTTTCCCGATGTAATAACATTGTCTTTGTAACCCGATTCAATCAATGCATTGTTGAGGATTTCGAAATCATATTTCGAATAGACCGAAATTTGAATTTCTTGGGTTTGGGGCAGTAATGATACTACATAGTCGACAAAATTCTTTACAATAATGATGTCACTCTCCTCGGGAACCTTGATATCGACACCCCTGCCTGCCATATTGGTCGAAATCGTCACTGCATTCAGTTTTCCAGCACCGGCTATAATCTCTGCTTCTTCACATTCGTTCTTTGCATTCAAGATTTTACACTCGATGTCAAAATTTTTTTCACCATTTCTGGAAAAATCTCCAGATGCAAGTGTTTTGTATAATTCCTCCGATTCTTTGACAGAGGAAGTACCGATCAATACGGGTCTTCCGATCGAATGATTAAACAGTATATCTGATACAAGCGCTTTATCCTTGTCACTCTTTCGTGCATACAGCATCGTCTGAAAGTGCTTGACTGCCGGCGCTTTGAACGTTGGAATATCAAACGATTTGATTGAATATATTTTTTTAAACTCTTTTTTGTTCGGAGAGATGGTGCCCGACATCGCACAAATTCTCGTATAATTCGAAAGCAGGGCAGGTATCATCGTGGAAGTGACAACCACATCTGACTGCGTTTGTCTCACGTTTTCTTTGTATTCAACTGCCTGTGTGAGTCCCATTTGATACTTTTTCTGTGGGTCGGGTCTACCGGTTGAAGCAGTAATCAGTTCAATTTTGTTGTTTTCTGAAAGAATATAATCCTTGTCCCGTTGCAGTAATGTCTGGGCATAGAGTGCGTTTTGAATTGACGACAGCATATTGAGCTGATGGTGTTCCCTGTCCTGTAGTTTCTTTAACCTGTATTTTTTATGATACCGGTTTAGATCGCTTTTTAATATAGAATCCGCCTGTTTACTGTAATCGGAGATAAAAAATAATTCATCAACTTCAGGATACATACTTTCGATCAACACCATACCTTTTTCTGTTAGAGCGCACTCTTTCTTATCCGCATTCACAATAAAAAGCAAATATCGCTCTACATGGTTCTGAAATCCGTTTTCGGACAAGAAAGTGTGTTCAAATTTATCCACTTTGTTTTCGAGAGCGGGATGCAACGCATAAAACTCCTGCAGCCAACCCTCGGCGAATCCACTGTATTTTACCTGAACTAAGAGATTCAGATAGTCACGATAGTCCTTTTGTCCGTGAGGCCCTTTTCCAAGTTTTATCTTTAAACTGTCAACATATTTTTCTTGCTTTTTAACCAAATGCCAAACAATATTTCCGGCAATTTTTATGTCTGTATCAAATCTCTGAACCGATGAAGATAAAATTACCGGGGTCTGCAGTTCATCAAGCATGATATGGTCGGCTTCGTCTACTATCACATAATCTCTGTCACTGCACATTGCCTCTAAATTAGCGGATCTAACCGAATCACGAAGAAAATCAAAAGCGAATTCTTTATCGGACCCGAATACGACGCGTGCTTTATAAGCATCTCTTTTGTCTTTGTCATCCGCAGGCAAAAAGGCAGTTGTAATTCCAAGCTTCTCAAGTACAGAACCTATCCACGACCTGTCTCTTTCCGCAAGATAATTGTTTGAGGTCATGACGTGGACATTACCAAATAAGGCATGGTATGCGATCGGGAAAAGACTTATTAAAGTTTTTCCTTCACCCGTTCTCACTCTGATGAATCGGTTTTCATCGATCTCATCACATAACATTATTCCCGCCTTGATCTGAACGTTCCATGGGATCAGATTCCAGGTGTATTGTTTACCAAAAACCCGCCAGGAATCTCCAACCGACCTCTTGCAGGCAACAAATACAGTGGCAATTGCTTTGTTTACGAGAAGATGAGAATCTTCCTGAAATCTCGGTTCCAAACTGTGAAAAAATTTTCTCAGGGAAGTAAAATCCTTGAATTCGGAGTCTATTTCGCGGGCAAATACCAGTATTTTTTTGACCTGTTCTTCCAGGTCAAAATCCATGTTCCTGTTTTTATAGGTATACTCTTCTATTTTTGATTCAATCAGCGACATTATGTATACGGGGTTATCCGAGATTTCCGGCAGTTTTATAACAAGAATACTTCGTCAATCAACCGTATTTTTTTCCGCAAGCACAAGCCAATCGTATACATTGCTATTACTTGCGGCAAGTCCGAAATGCCTGATTACCGATTCGGGATAGTGGAATCTTTCAATAGAAATATTGCGAAAACCATGATTTGACAAAATATCTTCCAACTCAAATTGAGAGTAGAGTTTGATTCGCAGGTCACCGTACTTCATATCTATATATCCACCCACCGGGTCAAACCTTCTCTTTTCTAATTCTTCGTAAACATGTTTTAGCGCGTCGTTCTCATCATGCCTGCCGTTCCTAAAGTTCTCTTTGATTCTGTATGCCTGCTCTAAATGGTTTTCATTGCTGGGAAAAAGGCCAAGTAGAATGCCTCCACTGCTAAGAGTCCGGTGTACTTCAGAAAACATCATAAGCATGTCAATATTTTCAACAGCCAAAATCGAATTGATCGCAACTATCTCTTCAAAAAAATTGTTTCGGAATGGAAGTTGCGCGCTGTCAGCCGTTACCGTAAAGACGGGGGTTTTACTTTTATTGCTATTGAGTTTCGCTTTCTCAATCATTGCAGACGAAAAATCGATCCCGACCACTCTCTTTGTACGCTTAGATAGGCAATTGTGATTTGATGTAAGATATTGAAGAAAATAGCCGTTGCCGCAGCCGTTATCAAGTATCCAAGCGGTTTTCAGGTTGTTCGTCCTGTTAATTTGATCCTTCTGATTTTTCCTTTTGATCGACTCAACGGCAGTATAAAAAATCTGTTCTGTCTCCGGATCGTGAAACGGAGAAATAATTTCATTTCTGTATTTTTTCGAAACATCTCCCCAATAAATTATTTGCGGATTCTTTCTGTCCAGGTTTTCCACTTCACTCACGATTTGGATTTCCAAAAATATCTGTGAAAACGTTTATTAATTTTGTACCTTATAGACTACGAACATTAATTAAAGATATATTAAAAACATATAACATAAAACAGTTTTTTTGAACAGTTTGGCGAAAAAACCCTGTTGAAGATTTCCTGTCGAAACAACTGTTCTTGTAACAACGATCAGATTCTAAATACGAAAAGTAATTGATAAAATGTGAATTTGGAGGATCACAATGCCAAAAGGGGAAAAGCAGTCCATTCAAGAAGAAATGGAGCAAATTCAGCAATTAAAGAGCGAAGATCAAAATTTAAACGACCTATTACGAAAGTCTGAAGCGCAAACGCACGAAGAACTTGCAGAAGCTTCTCAAAGAAGCTCCTTTGTCAAAGAATATATGCAGGTTAACCAGGAACTTGCCGGAAAAATAAATACCTTTCTTGACAAGAGCCAGAATTACTCCGACAAGTTTAAAGCGATGATGCAACAGCCGAGTAAAAGTACCTTCGGCAGATTGTTCAGGGCAACATTCAAGTCAAAAACAGCCTTTACACCGGATAAGGTATCTGAAGTTATAATGGACATGTACACAAACATGATATTGCAGAAGGACGCTGTAGCAAAACAGCTGAGCATCGTCGAAAGTAGAAGAGAGGATTTGTTCTTACAGAGTTCCGAAGCTGTAAACGATCTCGATAAAGCCGACGCAAACTTCAATGAAACAAAAGACCAATATGAAGTCCTTGCAAAAAACTTGAAGACCGCGACTGTGGTCCTTGAAAATGACGGTACTGTGGCAGATATCGATATAGAATCACTGGCAGAATATTTTGGAGAATTGGAAGTAGCAAAGGGTGCGATTCCGACAAAAATAAGTCTTGCAAAGATAAATATTCTTGTTGATAAACTTGAAAAACTCGTAACGGAAGCAGAAGAAACAAAAAAGAAATTTGAAATCGAATTAAATGCGGCAAATTCTGCGATCAAGGGTTATCGTGTGCAAAAATTACAATTTAACGAATACGTCCGCTCGGTAAAAGTACTCCTTTATGGATTAGAAACGCACCTGAAATACTCAAAAACACATGTAGAAAACATTGCGATTCTTGCCCAGGCTCAGGAAACTTCCATAAAAGCGATTCAAGCGTTTTCTGAGTACCAGGAAGCAATTAACGATACGATGGTTCTGAACTCAATAGGTGTACAGGTTATGGCGCGACAGACGGCTGAAGTTCTCAATAAAGATATGTTTGACGAGGAATCTCTCAAGGAAGCTACCGAAAGGGCAAAAGAAGGGAAGGAATACTGGGATAAATTCGGACAACAGTATACACAGAAAGCAGAGGAATTAAGCGCAAAAATCAAGGCAAGTAAAGAACCGACCCTATAAAATCCGCACCGCAGGTCATGATTATGAGAGATCCGGAATTATTAGAACCGGTAAATCTTGAGAACAGCGACAAGGAGATTTATGTAGAAAATCTCGAAAGATCTTTACTGACTCTCTCGGGACTACTTTCGCAAAATGGCGGGAATGGGCCCTCTCTAACCGGGTATGTAAAACAAATATCCCACACAATGAATCTCTTCAGGTATACCCTGGACCAGGAGAATCCATCAGATAATACCGGAATATACAGAGCATTAAAAATAGATCCGAGGTACGGATTTCCCACTTTAGAAGAAATAGTCCTGTTCTCCTCAAAGGCTACGTCTGCAGAAAAAGAGCTTCAAAGACTTGGCAAAAAGGATAAGGCAGCACAGCAAACCGCCGATGTACTTTTAAATTGGGATCCCTCCGAAAAAGGACTCGAAGAAATTACCCGGCTTCATGATTCCATCAGGGAGATAAACTTTTTTGAAAGGTTGATGAGGAGAGATTATGCCGATCTTCCGGAAGGTGTTTCAAGTAAAACTACCCAGATCACGCTTGCTGAAGAATCAGAGCAGATCGAGCGTTTCGCTCTGTTTTATGCCGGATGGGATATTGCCAAAGGATTTTTCAGCGCGTATTTAATTATTCTTGATGACGATAAGGAAAAATACTTGAGACTCGGTCCGGAAAAACCCGGTCACATATACAAATCCGACGACGACTCCACGTGGAATTTGAGCGATGAGGTCAGATCTATTTTGGTCTCTTCATTTGGACTGCATCCGCAGAATCACTTCGGGGCATTAAATAACCTAGAGGGAATTCATCCAAAACAGATAAGTTATCTCGGTATCGAAGGATTTGAGTCCCGGTTTGCTTCCAAGAATTTCAAAGAGATTATAAACAGACATAATAATGCCGGAATTTTAGTAGCAACGGTCATTACACTTACCGGTGAACGGGAAACAGGTGAAGGAAAAACGAGACAAACAAAAATTGATCTGGAGAAAGACTCAGATGCATCGCTTCATGTAATTTGCTCGGAAGATACTAAATCGGAGCTTATTGAATATTACAAACATAACAAGTATATCGACTTTACCATTACACCATATTAGCAACGATGTGAAGTTTTTGGCAGCCAAGTATAATGCTGTTATCACTACTCGATGGGAGTCCACATGTTAGAACTGCCGTCAGAAGATCTAGAACCAAGAATAACAGACACGATAAAACTGCTGGGAAAATCAGGATACTATAATTTCCTTCGCGCCGCTATTAACAGCAAAGTCACATCGAGGCTGACAATATCCCAACTCAACATCTCAAGCGCTATTGAAGCGGCGTTAGCCACTTACAATCATCTATTCGAAGTGTGCGAAAGATATCTTGATACGGAAAGTCATAACCATGACTCGGAAAAATTCCGGGAAAAACGGGTGTTTGCAAACAGGCTTTCGCTGTATATCGGCAGTGAAACCGGGCTCAGGCTTCTCCATTCCGGTGAAAAGCAGAAACATAAACCTGGGGTGCAGACAAAGGGTCTGAATTTTAGCGATGATGCACCCACAAACACAAAGAATATTATTGATCACCTGATCAGGTTTTTTCAATCCGGGACAAAAAGCGACCCGGTAGACAGCCGACTTTTTGATCTCGCCGATACTTATCTCAACAGCCTGAAAAATACTGCCCTGACCGGCGCCTCGCAGTATGAGAAATTTTTTGCAGATTATCCAGAGCTTGAATATGCGAGGGTACTTTCCGTTGATTTCGAGAGATTCAGTTCAAGCGTGATTGAAAAACGTGAAAAAAAGCTTACTTTCGAGGATTATGCTGGTCAAGAAGAAGCGGTAAAAGAACTGAAAAAAGTCTCTGAATTTGTCAAAAATCCGAGACCGTTTATGATGTGGGGCGCAAAAACTGCAAGGGGATTTGTTCTCTACGGTTCTCCCGGCACCGGAAAAACCTATCTGGCGCGGGTTTTTGCCGACGAATGCGACATGCCGTTCACCGAGATAAAATTATCCGACATTCTCAATGAGATGTATGGCAGAAGCAGCCAGCTTGTTCAGGAGTTGTTTGCAAAGCCCGGTGTCATTTTCGTAGATGAAATTGAAACACTCGGCAGAAAAGTCGGCGATGAAAAAACACATGAGGGAACTGAGCAAATTGTCAATACAATGAAGCAGGTTATGGACGGTCTGGAGAGTAAAGTCAGGAATTATGACGACCCGGTCACGTTCTATATCGGCGCTACGAATAATATCGAGATAATGGAACCGGCTTTGATCAGACCGGGACGGTTAAAACCTCTCCTCATGGAACCGTATGGAGGCGGTGGTCTGGCGCAGGTTTTTTCTATTCAGGAAAAATTGATAATAAAGGCATCAGACGGAGAACGCACCATTTTTGATCCAAAAATAAATAAGGATACTATCGGTGAAAAACTCGCGGAAAAGGAACTTGTTCCCGCAGACGTCGAATATATTCTTCAAAATATAGTGAATAACAAAGCCTTTGAACAGGCAAAAGTCGGGGTAGACAAAATTTTGCCGCCAGTATCCGAACAAGACCTCGTTCAGGCGATCGCAAAATACGAAAGAAGTGAAGAAAGTCTACTGAAAAATATATTGCAAAAGATATCATAAAATGATTATATAAGGACAATCACAAAACCCTCACTATATAAGGAATAAGACCGATGAGTGATCAAATTGTAGTAATGGGAGAAAGTTTATTATTTGCTCTTGTTGCCGTCATCTTTATGTGGTTCACCAAATTATACCGCGATTGGCGCACCCCCTTTGACGACAATAATGAGGTTGTGGAAAATTCCAACGTTGCCGTAGGTCTTCGGAGAGCAGGTCTGTTTCTCGGTTCTGCTCTTGGAATGTCAGGTGCGATTGTAACCGAAACAAATACCGATCCGTTGCTGACTCAAGTCGGTCTGTTTGCGCTTGATGCCGTTGTTGTAATTGTTCTACTTCTGGTGGCTCGGTTTTTCAACGATACGTTTATTCTGCGCACAATAAAAAACAACGAGGCGATCAAGAATGGGAATACTGCGGTCGGTTTTGTTGAAATCGGTTCCTACCTTGCAACCGGATTTATTCTTTTCGGTGTGTTTTCGGGTGAAGGAGGAGGATTTGACGTTGCGGTCGGTTTCTTTGCTCTCGGGCAGGTGGCTTTGTTTATATTAATAAAAGTCTACCAGGCAATCACGCCGTTCGATGTATATGAGGAAATAAACAAAGGTAACGCCGCCGCTGGTCTTGCAGTCGGAGGAATGCTCACTGCACTCGGGATCATTCTTGGGGCAACGGTTACGGGAGTGTTCACTACATGGGGAGCAACCATATCGGAATTCGGAATCTATACGTTATTCGGCATTATTCTTCTTATTATATTCCGCTGGATAATCGACTTTCTGTTTCTCCCAAAAACAAAGCTGGCGGACGAAATCCAGAGGGACAAAAATATCGCCGCAATAGCCGTTGCACAGGGAGCATTGATCGGTGTAGCCTTGATTATCAGTTTTATTTTGTGATCGATTAAATGCGGCGCCGCAGCGGAGATTAACTTATTGGGTTTTCGTCATCCTGCTCAGTTGGCTACATTAGGTTGAATACTAAGAGATGGTTTTAATTTTTCCAAGTTATTTAAAAAAATATCTGTATATATCAACTTTAAATGACCAAAATTCGAGTAAACAACGGTAAACAAAGTGAACTATCCGTGAAAAAGAAGTCGTTTTAAAGTTTACATAATGTATTTACCTATTGTTACCTATAATTACTTATAGTTACTTTTGTTTACTTTGGGTGAGCACTGACTGAAAATCCGTGTGTCCCCAGTTCGATTCTGGGAGGCGCCTCTAAATAAAACCAATAAACATAAGTACTTACAGTTATTTCCCCGTGAGTGCTTTTTTATGGTTTAAAATGGGAATTATGGCAAGTAATACAGCAGATTTGTGATTGATAAGAATGATACACTGATATACAATCCGTTTATCGGACGGTTTTTAGTATAAACTATTTCATAATTTGCAATATGTATTGGTTAAAAACATTTTGGACAGATCAAATAAACCGCATTCCAATCTCAACCCCATTCTCAATATACCACTAACAATTTATAAGTAAACTACTTAACACAATACACTTAATGTAACATTTTGATACACTTCCCCCATAAATACGCACAATCCCCTGGATAAACACAGGTGGAAATTGGGGTGTTTATGACCTAAAATGGGGGCAGATGTCTACAAAATTTCTATGTGACCTGCCCCTAATGTTTGGGCCACTTTTTAAGTTAGTCAATGCATCGATATATTCATTGTTGTATTATCCATTGGCCTTGAGACCGAATCCGGTGGTATAACTGCCTCGGGGGCGGGTGGCCGGTATCCAAGGGCACTATGCGGTCTCTTATGATTATACTCATTTCGCCAGCGTTCCACAAGCACTTTTGCTTCGTGTAAGGTATCGAAGATTTCCCGGTTGAGCACTTCATCACGCAGTTTGCCATTGAACGACTCACTATACCCGTTCTCCCATGGACTGCCTGGTTCAATATACAATGTTTTTACTCCCAGGCGCATGAGCCATGTCCGGACCGCTTGAGCAGTGCACTCTGTGCCATTATCACTTCTCAGGTGAACCGGAACTCCTCGCTGCACGAACAGTGTTGCAAGATGTTCTATGACGTCATTGTGAGTCAGCCTCCTGCCTGCCACAATTGCCTGACACTCCCGACTGTATTCATCTAATATTGTTAACAAACGATAGCTCCTTCCCTCTCGGGTTCGTGCTTGCATGCAGTCATAACTCCAGACATGATCCCGGTACGCAGGTCGCAGCCGAATACACGAACCGTCATTGAGCCATAACCGTTTGCGCTTCGGCTGCCTCCGGGGAACTTTTAATCCTTCTCGACGCCACAAACGCTCCACTCTCTTATGATTGACCTTGCAGCCTTCTTGCTGTAACAGTGCGGTAATTCGTCGATAACCATACCGACCATACTGCGTGGCCAACTCAGACCATACGTTGCACTAACACCGGCTTCATCAGAAGGAGAAATCGGGCGATATTGATGAGTGCTGCGCGGTACTCCCAACACGGTACAGGCCCGGCGCTGCGAGATCTCGAGAGTCGTGCAAAGATGCTGCTCCACTTCCCGTCGCTTCGCCGGGCTCAGAAGTTTTTTGCATCAACCGCCAGAGTCTCATTGAGGATTTGAATATCCAACTCTTTCTCGGCAACCAGGCGTTTCAGGCGGATAGTCTCTCTCTCTAACGCTTTAAATCGTTTCGCCTGATTCACCCGAAGACCACCATACTCCTTTCGCCAACGATAATAGGTCTGCTCTGTAACCTCAATCTGGCGAGCAGCTTGTTGAACCGACTGACCTTGAGCGAGCAGTACTTCTGCCTCTCGAAGCTTGTGGATAATTTGTGCTGATGTGTGAATTCTACGTGCCATTGATCTTGCTCCTTGCTTTTCAATCTAATCCCTGTACTCATATACTATCTGGATCAACTTTTGGGGGCAAGGTCATATGATACAATTGTCAAAAAAATGCCCACCATAGAGCTAAGTTTATATTTTCATGCGTAGGTTATCAGAAATCTGACCTAAATAGAGGGCAGAATTTGTGCTTGATGAATCTAAATAGGGTATTTATGTTTACAGGTTGGTTGGGGAGTATATAGCTATGTTTTATAGGTAAATTCACACCTGAAAGAAATAAACCAGACAGTACAAAAAGTAACCGGACTTGACTCCTATTTACGTAATATATTGCACGGATATTAGTATTATAAGAGGTTTGAGTCCTACCCGCACGGATATTAGTATTATAAGAGGTTCGAAATCAATATTACCTCAAAGTCCTACCCGAGGAGTAGTAAATACTTGTAAAAGTAATATGCTTAACGTAATGTTTATCACCAATAAATCAAAAGAGGATTACGTTATGATATCTCGAATTATGATAGTTTTAGTTGCTATTACGTTCACAGTGTCTGATGCAATTGCACAGCGAGGAGGAGATACCTTTAACCCACTTCCGCAGCGTACCGTAGAGACCGACAGGGAAGCGCTTCGTCTGATGAGAAACGACAAACTTGATCTTGTTCTGCCGGATGCCATGCGCGACAACAATGTGGACATGTGGATCCATGTCACTCGTCAGGGGGATCCATTGGCTCCATATTTTGGATCAACTTTTGGAAGGACCAGTTATTTAATTTTTACTGACTTGGGAGACAGGATCGAACGGGCTGTTTTCGGCGGGCCCGGTATATCGGGGTATTCGGGATTTTGTTTTTGAGGTGCCGCTGGAGCTGTTGAAAATATTGACATACAGGGTTCTTTGAACGTCGCTCGGGCTTTTTCCGGTTATAATTATAACAACACTGATCCCAGTCAGGGTTTTTCGATTCCCGAGGTCTACGAAGAAATAACAGATTTTGTCGCTGAACGTGATCCTCAAACGATAGCGGTCAATTTTTCGAAGTTGCTGCCTGAAGCTGATGGAATATCGTATACCCAATACTTGCAATTGGAAGAAATTCTGGGACCTCAATATTCCCGGAGAATTGTGTCTGCGGAGAATCTTATTATAGATTTCGTGGTAAGAAGGACGAGCCGGGAAGTGGCGGCGCAGACCGAAGTGTTGGCACTCGCCCGTCAGCGTTCTAAACAAAAATTGTCTGAGGTCATACCGGGTGTAACCACAATAGCGGATATAAATGCCCGGGTGTACTATTCAGCAGTACACACACCTGACAAAACTGTTTCAATCTCGACGCCTGATGTGCGGTGGTTCATTCATAATCCTGACTATGTTTTACAGCGTGGTGATTTATTTGTTGGCGGCGAGGGCGGTCCGGGAGGAAACTACATGGGTTTTGACGTTGACACGAAGATTCATGCCTATATATTACGAGAAGGGGAAACAAAAGTCCCCGATTTTTTACAGGAGGTCTATGATCTGGCGATAGCAGGTCAATGGATTATGCGGGACGGTATGAAAGTCGGCATGACTTCCGGAGAATCTTTAGCTGCCATGGTCGAACTCATGGAAGAAGCAGGATACATATATACACCTTTTATCGACGATGGTATAGAAGATTACAAGATTATACAAAAAGCGCTCGCTAATACTGATAAACCGGGATTTTCTATTGATAATCACGGTTTTGGCATAGTTGGTCAAGGCGACATCGGAGCCCCCATGGCGCCATTTCGGAAAGACAAGGATCATTTGGTGATTCAGGAGAATAATCTTTTTGCTTATGAGTATATGGTTCATAAGAATATTGATGAAAGGCCCGGTTATCCGCTGGCCTTTAATATTTCAAATCCTCAAGTTATAACCAGCAAGGGAGTTGAATTTATTCAGCCGCCAAATGAGGAAATTTTACTGATTTATTGAGCAAAAAGGTTCGCAAATCGTACAGCCCAGGGAGCAGTAAAATATCCAAATATCAGTACTCTCTTATGCGTTATTTCATGTAAAAAACCCCCTAAAATACTATATCTTCTAATATGTGCTGTATATACAGGATTGCATAACAAAGATAGATTCCTTTCTAATACAATCACCTACGGTTTGATACATATTGAGAATCCGGACAGTGCAATATATTGTTTGATTGAGACCATGCTATATATTCGTATGTATGGTCGGATATGAGTAAAGAAGTCTAAACCCGGGATTTGTGTTTTACTGGTTTGTTGGGGTGATGGATTAATTGATTGGGGAGTTGATAATACTTGTAAAATCGAATTACATACCTTACTATTTACCAATATGAATCCGAAATATTCTGACGACAGAAACACCATTAGGAGTTATACAATGAAATTTCTATATAATTTTACAGTAAATATATTAATGATGATTATAATAACATCTTCCGTATCCGCACAGGAACCGGTCTATTGGGATGTTGTTGATAAGATCATGGAAGAAGCCTTTGAGAATTCCGATGTCATGGAAAATGCAAGTTGGCTGACCGATGTTTTTGGGCCCCGGAATGTGAAAACGCCATCCTTTCTTGCAGCAGCAGAATGGGCAAGGGACCGTCTCATGAGTTATGGTCTCACAAATGCCAGGCTTGAACCGTATGAGTTCGGTAACGGCTGGGGGCATGCCTTCACATTAATCCATATGATGGCACCCCAATACATGCGGGTCATCGGGTACCTCGCACCGTGGACGGCCGGTACAGATGGAAAGGTCCGGGCGAATGTTTTCCCTATGAATTTTGACGAAATCACCTCGGAAGCCGATCTGGAACAATACCGGGGGAAATTAAGGGATCGTATCATATTCATAAGACCGGAACAGGAAATCTCGCCCCATTTTGAAGCCACTCCGCTGACAATGACGGACGAACTGCTCGATGAGATGGCGAAAACCGCCCTTACTCCACAAGAATCTGTTATGGCTATAGAATTGAGAAACCAGGGGAGGAGTAGGAACAGACCCGATGATGATAAAATTACTCGTCAGCAAATATTAGATTTTGTATTCGCTGAGGGTGCCGTAGCTATTGTACACCCGGATGCACAGCATTACTACGGGACCGTTGCTCCCGGCAATTACAACAGAGTAGAAAAGCCGTGGGAAGATAAGCCTCTCCAGCCCACTGAACTGGTTTTGGCAGTTGAACAGTATAACCGGATAATGAGGATACTCGAAAAGGATATTCCTGTCGAGATGGAAATCGAGATCAGGACAACCGTATACAGAGGCGAATCCGTCGATCATAACGTCATTGCTGAGATTCCGGGTACCGATCTGGCGCATGAAATAGTTATAGTAGGCGGCCACTTTCAGTCTGTGCCTGTCGGGACCGGCGCCATAGATAACGCTGCCGGATCGGTCACCGCCATGGAGGCGGTGCGGATTCTTAAGACGATCGGGATTAAACCCAGGAGGACTATTCGTGTTGGTCTCTGGGGTGGACACGATGGAGCAGGATTAGCAGGAAACCGGAGTCATGTGCGCAAAAACTTTGCCGACCGTGAAAAGAAAGAATACAAAAAAGATTACGATAATCTCTCTGCCTATTTTGATGTTGATATCGGCCCCGGCAGGATACGGGGCCTTAATATCATGGGAAATGAATCTATCCGGGGAATATTTTCCGAGTGGATAAAACCACTGCACAGCCTTGGGATGTCACATCTTTTCACTTCCGGAAGGTACCATGAAGCCTACGCCGAAGTCGGCCTGCCGGGCTTTTATTTTACCCATGACAGAGAAGGGAGTGATAATTGGAACGCCCACACCAATATGGATGTGTATGAACGCCTCTTTCCCGATGGCCTAATGCAAGCCTCCATCGTCCTGGCAACAATGGCGTACCATGCCGCTATGCGTGATGAAAAACTCCCCCGTATTGCGCCTTTGCCATGGTGATGTGTCGATCAAGCTCTGTAAGGGTAGAGATCATCATTGAAAAGGTTCGCAAATTATACAGCCCGAGGAGAAAAAATGACTTGTAATAGCAAAATGTATCTTTTAACTTTTAACCTAACACCACCACATATTCTGACGACCTACAAAAAATAATAGATAAATAGTAAGTTAATATGGAAACAAATATATCACCAAAATTCCCATTTGATTCAATATTTATTGAATAAATGATTCTAAAATGCATTACATAGACGTTGGTAAAGGGGACACGATATTATTTCTTCATGGCCAGCCAACGTCATCTTACCTTTGGAGAAATATCATCCCCCATCTACAAACAAATGCGCGATGCATTGCTCCAGATTTAATAGGGATGGGAAAATCTGACACACCAGATATATCCTATACATTTGAGGACCACTATGATTACTTGAAAAAATTCATAGAAAAATTAAACTTAGAAAATATAACCTTCGTAATCCATGACTGGGGATCAGGTCTTGGTTTTCATTATGCGAATGAACATCAGAATAATATCAAGGGTATTGCTTTTATGGAAGCAATAATTAAACCTATGACATGGACGGATTTCCCAACAGAGTATAAAGTTACGCAATTAGAATATTTAGGCTTGACTTCCCAAGCCAGAATGAGTGAATTGTGTGGATTATTATGGGAAAATGTTAACTTTAATAAAGGATTTCTTACTATTTCTAACAGTTTGAGTGGTCCAACAAAAGATTTAGAATCAAGAATAATTCATATGAATGAACATTTATTTGAAATACTCCAAAAACAACGTAGTATTTCAAACGGAAGCAAATATGTTTTTCCCAAAAATAATGGTAATATGAGAGGCAGAAATTTTACAAAACGATTCCGCTCAACATTAAAACGAGCCGGTATAAATAAGCACTTAGTTGTACATGATCTGAGACATACATTTGCCACTCAATATGCAAAAACCGGTAGTATTTATACCTTAAAAGAATTCATGTGGCATTCAGATATAAAAACAACCGAAAGATAGATTCATTTCTTTAAAGAATTTAACTATAAAAAGAATGAGATAAATAAAATGCCAGTATATAAGCAATAAAGATATTATGCAGGATCAATGCACAAAATCAGCACAAATTAAGAATTTTTAAACTTGAAGTTAAAATTGGGATATAAGGATAATGATATGTTATTAAAGAGGTTAAGTCTTGTCGGGGCGAGAGGATTTGAACCTCCGACCTCGTGCTCCCGAAGCACGCGCGCTAACCGGGCTGCGCTACGCCCCGATTTTCAGGTAAATAATAATTTACTGATTAATAAACCGCCAATCAACAATATTGTAAATAGAATCGCCAGAAAATTGAAATATTGATCGATAAATTTTTTGATCTTTGGCCCGAACAGATAGATCAAAAGTGATACCGCAGAAAATCTCGCCCCCCTGCTTACGATCGATGCCGCTACGAACGCGCCGATATTGATATTAAAAACTCCTGCGGATATGGTCGCAACTTTATACGGTATGGGAGTAAATCCGGCAACGAACACGGCAATTGTATCATATCGGTTGTACAGTTCGCCGATCTGTTCAAATTCACTCATCAAACCATAGAACGCAAGAATTTTGTTGCCGATAAGGTCCATGAATTGTAAGCCGATATAGTACCCTGCAAGCCCGCCGATGACAGACCCGGCAGTACAAAGAGTGGCATAATAAAACGTCCGCTTCGGTTTTCCAAGTGAAAGGGCAATTAACAGGATGTCTGGCGGAACGAGAAAAAACGACGACTCTGCAAAAGCCAATATGGCAAGCGCCGGAGAGCCGTATGGAGTTTCGGCCCAGCCCAAGACCCAATCGTACAGTCTGCGGATAATAGTTTTACGTTGATTACCAACGATTCCGGTTTCATCCAAATTCTCAGAAATACTAAGCTCCTTCTTCAGACCGCATGTCCATAATTCAGTCAGAATTACTATTCCATCCTTCTTTTCCGATCAGCGGGACAAATGTACACGGACAAAGCTGTTCTTTACTATGATCTTCCCCCTTTTTCGTAAAAAGATACAACGTCTGTCTTTTTTCATTTCCAATCGGAACGGCAATTTTTCCACCCTCGCACAATTGATCGAATAAAGGCTTCGGAAGCTTCGGAGCCGCAGCGGTAACGATTATCCCGTCAAACGGCGCATAATCCTTCCACCCGATGGTGCCGTCACCGATCCGGATTGCAATATTGTGTACGTCGATTGATTCAAAAATCGAACGGGCACGCTGTGCTAATTCGGCATGCCGCTCTATAGAGAAGACCTGGCGCGCCAGGTTGGAAAGTATGTATGCCTGATAGCCCGATCCCGTTCCGATCTCGAGCACCCGTTCATCGCCTTTTAGCTCAAGGGCCTGTGACATCAAAGCGACAATATATGGCTGGGAAATAGTCTGTTTCTTGCCGATCGGAAGTGGAGAATCGTCGTATGCCCTGTCTATCAGACTTTCTTCGACAAACCGGTGCCGCTCGACTTCCTCAAACACCTTCAGAACGCGCTCATCTTTTATTCCCCGTTTGCGGAGTTGAACTTCTACCATCTTTTCCCGCTGATGACGGTAATTTCTCATTCTCATGGGCGTTTCACGGTCTTCAATATGTTCACGATATCCCGCAATAGTATATTCTCAAACTGTCAAAAAAAAGCGCACCAAAGCCGCTCCTGGCGAATAAATATAACAATTTAAAGTTAAAATTTCTAAATATTTTCTAAAATTCCAACCTGCGCCCCGGATGGGCGAGATCAACTTTTGTCCATCTCTTCAGAATTGAATTTGTTTACCGTTTTTCCGAATGAGCTTTCATTAATTTTTCGTAAAAATTATCGAAACTTCCGTTGCTCATTCCAATAACCGTATCTCCTTTGTTTGCCCGGCGTCCTATAAATGCCACAATATCATCCACTTCCGGGATATATTCTGCCTGTTTTCCGGATTTTTTGAGCACGTCAACAATTTGTTCCGGAACAAGCCGCTCATTTTCAGGGACTTTGTGCGGATCGTTGATCTTTGCGATAATTGCTATGTCTGCAACCATAAGAGCATTTGTCAATTGTTCTTTAAAAATATTCCGTCTCATAGAATTGGACCGCGGTTCGACGACCGCCCAGATTTTACCTTCCGGGAAGCAAGAACCCGCCGCACGAATTGTTTCCCGAATAGCGGTGGGATGATGAGCAAAATCATCAATGACAACTACTCCTG
This sequence comes from bacterium, assembly GCA_965240425.1. Classification (GTDB taxonomy): domain Bacteria; phylum SM23-31; class SM23-31; order SM23-31; family SM23-31; genus CBDFMG01. The sequence goes on along the minus strand of OZ251221.1, from coordinate 2,157,141 downwards.
AATTCGTTTCATGTATTTCCATTCTGCGCTTCAATCCGGTGCAGGACCCGACTGCATTGACAACCGATGAAACATCGACACCTTCGTCCAATGCCGCTATAACGGCTGCAGCTATATTATATGTTTGATATTCACCGCACATTTGCGATTGGATCGAGATTATTTTTGATTGGTATCCGGAAAGATCGAATCTCAATTTTCTATTTATATGCTCCACATTCGATATCCGCCAATCTGCACGATCGTTCTTTCCGTAAGACGCGACTCGAACGTGACCCTGTTGAACGGAGGGGTGATTGACAACGAGATCCCGGACATTTGTATCATCATTGTTCATCACGAGTATACCGTGAGGAGATACAATGGAGATTACGTCACTGAACGCCTGCTTCATTGTAGAAAAATCGGGGAATATATCGGCATGATCGTACTCTAAATTATTTATAATTAAGACGTCGGGTTTATAATGTAGAAATTTCGAACGTTTGTCAAAAAATGCGGTGTCGTATTCGTCCCCTTCAATCACGAAAAGGTCTCCACCGCTCAGTTCACAGGCATGGGACAAATCGTTTGGCAGGCCGCCGATCATGTACCCCGGATCTTTTCCGGCTTCCTTAAATATCCAGGCAAGAATTGTTGTTGCCGACGATTTTCCATGAGTCCCCGTTACGACAAATGATCTTTTATCTTTTATCGCTGCAATGGACACCAGTTCGGCAAGCGAACAATAGGGAATACCAATGTAGAGGATCTCCTCCAATTCGATATTCCCTCTCGAAAGCGCATTTCCGATGACTGCTACGTCAGGTCTCGGTTCAAGATTTTTCGCCGAAAAATTGGAACTGAATGGAATGTGTGCCCGTTTGAGGACTGCGCTCATCGGCGGATACACGTTGGTATCGGACCCCGTTACCGTGAATCCGTTTCGCTTGAGCGCCGCGGCGACCGATCCCATTGCTATTCCGGCGATTCCGACGAAATGGACATGAGCCGGCTTATTTTTTGAGGTAATTAACAGCCCGGGATCCATAGCAATGTGTGAAATTAATCATGCAAGTTTATACAAGCAGAAGGTGAAATACGCGGTCGGAATGTACAATGAATCATACCGAAAAACAAGGGTAAAGTCACTGCTAATATTGAAGAATTATCATCGGAAAGTCACAAAAATATAAAAGGCGGTGTGAACCGCCTTTTGCATTGAAGAAACCACTTTTTGAAAGGAAACACCAATAACCAATACTACACTCGTTATAGTTATCGGGATTTGATCATTTCGTCTTTAATTTTCAGAAATATAATTGAACCGCCTCAATACAGGCGTTTGCGTTTCAGGAGGTAATCTGACAATGCTTTGTCCAGCTCGGTCTCCGTGTTCAAGAGGATATAATCTATGCTGTTCTCACTGCATATTCTTTTGTAATACTTTAAGAGATCCTGTAACTGGATTCTGTAATCTCCCCTGATATGCCACGGCAGGGTAAAGACCTCTTCATCTGTTTCCATATCATAAAATACGGCTTCCTTTTCAAATGCGAAGGAATATTCCATCGGATCGAGCACATGGAACACGAGAACTTCATGGTTCTTGTAGCGGAAGTGCTTCAATCCGGAAACTACTTTTTCGGGATCATCAAAAAGGTCTGAGATAATAATAACAAGTCCTCGTCTCTTTAACCGCTCCGCCAGTTCGTGGAATACCGGGCTAATGTTCGTTGTTCCCTGCGGTTTCAGATTTTCCAGGACTTTGAGAATATGGATCAGGTAAGACTGGACTGACCGGGGGGGAACATAATCGAGAATTACATCGGCAAAGACGGCGAGACCAACCGCATCACGCTGTTTCAGCATAAGAAATGCAAGCGATGCTGCCAGGTAGGTTGCATATTGGATTTTCGTTACATTCCGGGAGCCGTATTTCATAGAATTACTGGCATCGAGCAGTATGTAGCTTTTCAGATTTGTTTCTTCTTCATATTGCTTTACATAATAACGGTCTGTTTTTGCAAGCACTTTCCAGTCGATATTTTTCAGTTCATCACCGGGCATATACTGCCGGTGCTCCGCAAATTCAACGCTGAAACCGTGATAGGGACTTTTGTGCAACCCGGTGACAAAACCTTCAACTACCAAGCGTGCCCGTATTTCAAGGTTTGCCAGACGCGAAAGCGTTTCGGGACTGAGTTTAAAGTCGGATCGATCCATGAATTATCCTGATATTATTTCGCCATCCGGTTTATTGACGGTCTAATTCCCCGAACAGCATATCAATTATTTTAACGGTATCAATACCTTCGGCTTCTGCTGAAAAACTGGTGACAAGCCGGTGGCGCAACACAGGTTTCGCAACAGCTTTGACATCATCGATGTCGGGTGTCGGTCTCCCATCGATGACTGCCCGTGTTTTTGCACCAAGAATAAGGTATTGCGATGCACGGGGACCGGCGCCCCAACTTATCCAATCTTTTATAAATTGCGGTGCATTGTTAAAATTCGGGCGTGTCTTGCCGACTAGGTTGACGGCATAATCCACGACATTGTCGGCAACCGGAACAAGTCTGACAAGATCCTGAAATTCAATGATATCTTTTGCGTTCAGGACAGATTGCAAATCCGGTTCGTAGGAGCTTGTCGTTGTCTTCACAATTTCCTTTTCTTCGCTACCGGAGGGATAGTCCATCCACATGTTGAACATAAATCTGTCCAATTGGGCTTCCGGAAGCGGATACGTACCTTCCTGCTCTATCGGATTTTGTGTAGCAAGGACAAAGAACGGTTCTGACAATATATTGGTCTCACCTGCAATGGTAACGGTATGTTCCTGCATTGCTTCAAGGAGCGCGGCCTGTGTTTTCGGAGGAGTCCGGTTAATTTCATCGGCCAATACAATATTGGCAAATACAGGACCTTTGATGAATTTGAACGTTTTATGACCGCTCGATCTATCTTCTTCAAGAATTTCCGTACCCGTAATATCCGAAGGCATGAGGTCCGGAGTGAACTGAATACGGCTGAATTTCAGGTCGAGAACATTGGCAAGCGTTTGAATGAGCATCGTTTTCGCAAGGCCCGGGACTCCGACAATGAGTCCATGCCCCCTTGACAGCAGACAGATCAATAGATGCTCCACAATATCCTGCTGACCGATTATCCTTTTACCAATTTCCGATTTGATCTTACCGCAGGCAGACTGTAATTGTTGAACTTTCTTAATATCATCCTCATTTTCTTTTTGATTTTTCATGACTCCTCCGCCGTTCTCGGGGCTTTGCGGTCTTAATTTTTTAAATATAAGTTTTTAATATACAAACATTTACCTATATTTTCTATTGAAAATTCCAATCAAAAATCATATTTTGATTAAGGTATTAAAATATTTTACGTGTTGTGCCCGTTACAGCAATTTGTAAATACTTCTGTTATGATACTATACGTTCACACAAAACTGCACATTCGAGACCATAAGCAGATATGATACATTTATCCGGTCTTACCCTGGAAGAGTTGACAACGTTTACGAATAAACTGGGAGAGCGTCCCTTCCGGGCCGGACAAATTTTCGAATGGATCCACAAGCATAATGCCGAGCATTTCTCAGACATGACTTCACTCTCACATGACCTTCAGGAACGATTATCATCGGCTGCCGATGTTTCCAGAATAATACTCGAAAGAAAAATTCATTCCGATGACGGGGCGATAAAGTTTTTATTTAAACTGCATGATGGCAATCGGGTTGAAACAGTATTTCTACCCGAGAACTCACGCAGGACCATCTGCCTCTCATCACAGGTAGGATGTGCGTTCGGATGTTCGTTTTGCGCAACAGGCCGTATGAATCTTACACGAAACCTTACTGCCGGCGAAATTGCCGATCAGTATGCCGCAGTCGAAAGGATAACGGGCAACTCAGTAACGAATATCGTATTTATGGGTATGGGTGAACCGCTTCATAATTATGATAATGTCATAAAAGCCGCTTCGATCTTCAATAACAAATTGGGTAAAAACATTGGAGCACGTCACATAACGATCTCAACAGTCGGTCTTGCCGATAAGATCGCTTTATATTTCGAAGAAGGCCACAATTTCAAACTAGCAATCTCGATCAACGCGGGAAGCGAAGAGGTCCGGCGATCGTTAATGCCCGTTTCAAAAAAATATCCTCTTAACCGGCTGGTGGACACCTTGAAAAAGTATGCAAGACCGAACAGCAGGCTCGTTACTTTCGAATACGTACTTCTTAAGGGAATCAACGACTCTGAACGGGAGATCGACGGGCTGATTTCACATGCACGGTCGCTTCCCGTTAAAATAAATCTTATCCCCTACAATCCTATTGATGCACAATTCATACCACCCGACCGGGAAAAGATACGGGAAATCTATGATACAATACGGAGCGCAGGTATTCAGGTCAACATCAGAAAAAGTCTCGGTAAGGATATTCAGGGAGCCTGTGGACAGCTCATTACATCACCGGGAAGTGAAACTACTATTCCCGAACAGGTCCATTAAAACAGCAGGAACGTCATTAATGTCAGAATACGTTGTCATTGTACTGTTAGGAGCGCTTGTCGTTCTCGATACGACGGTTGCCGGGCAGTTTATGGTATCTCAACCTCTTGTATCGGCTGTACTCGCCGGTCTTTTCCTCGGGGAGCTGGAATCTGCAATTTTTGTAGGCGCGATCATGCAAGTCTTGTGGCTTAAATTAATTCCTGCCGGCGGTACGATATTTCTTAATGGTAATCTCGGAACATTAACCGCAGTATCAGTTCTGGCCTTGAGTACGGGCACATTTCCATATCCTGTGGAAGCTCTTCGGTTCACTGTCATTATATACGGTATTATTTCAAGCTATATTTACGGAATTATCTCCTATAGAAAACGAATATTCAATCAACTCCTTGTTTCCCGGGCACATGATTCGCTCAGGAACGGCAAATTTTTTAAGTTTCAACTGTGGCATTTCGGTGGAATATTTATAACCGGAATTGCGGGGATAGTAATTACGCTCATTTTTACGCTTCTGGGTACATGGATCGTTTCACATCTTCCGCATACTTATTATTCGTCTTTAGAATCATACTTCAGTTACGGCTTGTACGCGTTCCTGGGTATTGGCATGGGAACAGTGTTCTCTATGGTCTGGAGCAGGGAATCATGGTATTACCCATTGGCAGGCCTTTGTGCAGGGCTATTGTTAGTGATATTATAAATCAATTGCAAACGCTCCTCTCATGAATAATAATGCTGAAAAACCCGGCATCAGCGTTCTAACGCTGTTATCGATATACTTTCGCAGTTTATTTATTCAAGCTTCGTTCACACTGACGGAAAAAACCGGTGTGGGTTTTGCAGTATCCCTCTATCCCGGTTTGAAGAAGCTTGCAAGGGATAAATCCGAATTTCAGCAGCTATTGACGCGTCATTCCCGGTATTTCAATACGCATCCGTACCTGACATCATTTATTCTCGGTTCAGTATTAAGACTCGAAGAGCTTGCAATAAAAAATTCTGAAAATTCCATAAAAAACATAGAGAATTTAAAGAACCGTTTTGCCGGTGTTCTCGGTTCTCTTGGCGACAGGCTATTCTGGAAATATTTAAAGCCATTCGCTTCGTCCGTTGCGCTTATCATACTATTTTTGAACATGAATGAGTTTCCCGAAAATATTATTTCAAGTATTGTTGGTTTTCTCGTTATTTTTAATATATTTCATTTTTTCTACCGCTTGTCCGGCCTGTATAAGGGATATTCATTCGGTCAGGAGGTAATGAAAGTGAAAAGCATCCTTACTATTGAACGGATTAATGCCGTTCTTTCAATGAGTACGTTAGTGCTTCTGGGACTGCTCGTTGCTTTGGAATCCAATCTTGCATCAAAAGGCGGCATGACCGGAGTAATAATATTTTCAGCGGCAGGATTGGCGGCGTTTGTTTTGAATTATAAAAAGATCTCTCCGGCGGTAGGAATAATTGTGGGATTATGTATTTCAATTGCTCTGTTCGTACTATTGAAATAAAATCAATACACAAAATTTATGAAGCAGCAGGATATAATGATACAAAATATTCTCGGCATCCATGCCCGGCCGGCGGCGAGTTTCGTAAAGTTAGCGTCTAAATTTCAATGTACTGTTGAAATTGTCAAGGACCATATGACTGTGAACGGGAAAAGTATTCTGGGCGTCATGTCATTGGCAGCTGAAAAAGGCAGTGTAATTACTATTCGTACTTCCGGCGAAGATGAAGACAAAGCCGTTTCTCAGCTTGTCGACCTCCTGAATAAGATATTTTCAGAAGAAGAGTGAATTCCGATATGGCAACACCATCGAAAGAACAAATCCTAAAAGGGCATCCGATCTCTCCTGGAATCGCCATGGGCAAAGTTTATGTGCTCGACAGTGATTTCATAGAAACAAAACGGCGACGAATTCCTGAGCATGATCTTCAAAAGGAGATAGTAAAATTCAAAAAGGCAGTCGGGGAAACGGTCCAGGACTTTCAATTAATTATTGACCAGGTCGGTACACGAATAAGCGCTCATAAACGGGAAATATTCAATTCGCTTTTGATGATCCTTGAAGATCCAAACATCATTGAGAAAACCTCAAATGAAATACTCGAGAAGAAGATAAACGCAGAGCACGCATATTTCAGTGTAATGCGAAGTTACCAGCGGTCTCTCGATTCTTCGAGCAGTCTCTATCTTAAAGAGCGGTCATTTGATATCCGCGATATAAAACGTCGTGTCATAAAAAAAATTCAGGGGTTAAAAATAGAACAGACTGACGACATGAGTAATAAGGTCATTATTACCCGTGAACTGAACATTTGTGATGCAATTGCGTTATCTCATACAAAGGTGGAAGGCATTATACAGGAAGGCGGCGGCAAGACTACACATACTACCATAATGATTCGTGCATTGGAACTCCCGGGAATAATCGGCGTACCTCACCTTCTGCAAAAGGTAAAAAATGACGACACGATCGTATCGAATGGAATAACGGGTGAAATTATCCTCCATCCGAAACCATTAACGTTCAAACAATATCTTAAAAATTGTAAAACATTCAGGAAAATCGAACAACGGTATCTCCGCGTATCGTCACTTCCGTCTAAATCTCGAGATAATATCCCGTTCACGGTCAATGCAAATATTGAATTGGATGAAGAAGTCAATTCCGTCGTTGCGCATGGAGGCTTCGGGATCGGTCTATTCAGGACCGAGTATGTTTTTATGGCGGATGACCGGCTTCCGACCGAAGAAGAACAATATGAAAGATATTCGAATATCGTCAAAACGATCCGCCCGCTTCCCGTGACTATCAGAACCCTGGACCTCGGGGGCGATAAAGTGGTTACTTTCCTGGATACAGAACTGGAACACAATCCGTGTCTCGGTTGGAGAGCAATTCGAATAAGTCTTGACATGCCCGATATTCTGCGGAAACAATTGCGGGCAATTTACCGGGCAAGCGCCCTGGGTACGGTGAAATTGTTATTTCCACTTATTACGTCACTTGATGAGATCAAGAAAGTTAAATTCCGGACCGAAGAGGCAATAACTGAACTCGCCGATCAAAATATCGATTTTAATCCGGACGTTCCTATTGGTATCATGATGGAAGTCCCCTCTGCGGTAATGCTTGCCGACCTATTCGCGAAAGAGGTTGATTATTTCTCAATAGGAACAAATGATCTGATCCAGTTTGCTTTAGCGGTTGACAGAGATAATGCCCGGGTCTCTAATCTGTACAATGCATTTCACCCTGCAGTTCTTCGAATGATTAAAATGATTGTACAGGCCGGCAGAAAAAACAACATCCCTGTCGGTTTATGCGGTGAAATGGCGGGTGATCCCATCGCTACGATCCTCCTTTTCGGCCTTGGAATCACAGAGTTCAGCGCCAGTCCTATCATGATGGCAAAGTTAAAGCAAATTCTCATTTCAATCGATTTTAAGGAAGCTGAAAAAATAAGCAGGCGGTGTCTCCGGCTCACTATTGCCCAGGAAGTGGAATCGTATATGCTGGGTGTTATGAAAGACCTTTTTCCCCGAATGGATAAAGACGATTATTTTATCCGGGGCAGCCAATAAAGTTTATACTTACATAAGGGGATACTATTGTCATTTCATGATATGAATATCAAAAAAGCCATCCGTGAGTTCGATAAAAGCAATTACCTCCGGTTTCTTGAAGAGTTTCCGGAACAAATCAGGAAAGCCCGATCTCTTGCGCTTCCCGACCTGTCCAAAGTGGAGGGTTCATACCGGTCTGTTGTCATTGCGGGGATGGGAGGTTCCGCAATAGGCGGAGAGCTTATTCAATCTTTGTATGCCCGGGAGTTGACCGTCCCTTTTCAGGTCGTTCGGGATTATAATTTACCTGCTTTTGTCAATGAAGAAACCCTGGTATGTATTTCCAGCTATTCAGGTAACACCGAAGAGACACTTGCATCCTATTCGCAGGCACGTGAACGCAAAGCTTCTGTTATATGTATTACAACGGGGGGGCAACTTGCTGAAACAGCTCAAAATGTCGGCGATCCCGTGATTTCCGTACCTGCAGGATACCAGCCGAGAGCCGCGATCGGTTATTCCGTTATGCCATTGATAATATTATTTAATCATTTTCATTTGCTTGCAAACAAGGATCGCGACATCGATGAAACTATTGAATGTTTGACAGAACTCAAGAGTACATATCACCCTGAAAACTTCAAGTCCGCGCCTCCCTTTGAACTATCCGGGAAGCTTCTCCGGACAATTCCTTTGATCTATACCGGATATTCGCCGTTTTATGTTCTCGGTACCCGATGGAAATGTCAGTTCAATGAAAACGCCAAAGTCCTTTCGTACAACCAGAATCTGCCTGAATTGAATCATAATGAAATTGTGGGTTGGAACACCGAAGTCACCGGGCAATTTACATTTCATGTAATTTTTCTTCGCGATAAAGATGAGGATCCACAGATCAAAAAAAGAATAGAAACCACGAAGGAAATTATCGATTCCCATAACGGCAGTTTTTCAGAAGTCAGGTCGACCGGTTCAAGCGTTCTTTCACGATTATTTTCTCTGGTATATTTCGGGGATTATACGAGTTATTACCTTGCACTCTTGTTGAAAAGAGACCCTTCCCTCATAGACAACATTAATTATCTCAAAAGTAAATTGTAGATTTAACAATTGATTTTTTCCCGCAGAATCCGTACCTTACGCGATTATATAAAAACCAATTTTTACAGTGATCTATGAAAACTATCATTCCGGTCGCCGGTGTCGGTTCACGACTGCGTCCTCATACATTGTCACTGCCGAAAGTACTGCTCAATGTCGGAGGAAAACCAATTTTAGGCCATATTATCGACAAGGCCTTAGAGTCGGGAATTGACGAATTTGCATTTATTATCGGGTATCGCGGTAACCAGATAAAGGAATTTGTCGAATCTAATTATACTTTCAAGCACGACTTTTATGAGCAACAGGAGATGCTTGGGCTTGCATACGCCGTCGGTCTTGCAAAAGAGTATCTTGTCGATGAGCCTGTGCTTATTATTCTTGGCGATACTGTATTCGATGTCAATCTTAAACCGGTTTTTGAAGAACAACATTCATCTCTCGGTGTCAAATCGGTGAACGACCCGAGACGGTTCGGTACCGCAGAACTCGATGGCAACGGATTCGTGAAATCTCTCGTTGAAAAAGACCCGAATCCAAAATCAAATCTTGCACTTGTCGGCTTGTATTACCTGAAGCATGGATCGTTACTCAGGGCCGCTATTGACGATCTCATAGAGAAAGATCACACATTGAATGGGGAATATCAGATCACTGATGCTCTCCAAAATATGGTGAACGACGGTCATACATTCACGACATTTACCGTTGACGGATGGTACGATTGCGGCAAACCCGATACAATGCTTTTAACAAATGAATTTCTTTTGTCAAGATCAGAACAGCATTACTCGATTGACGGCTCTTTGATATGTCCACCGGTTTACATCGATAAGAGTGCGCAGCTTGAAAATTCAATAGTGGGACCGAATACAACTATTGCAAATAACGTACAAATTAAAAATTCGATCCTGGTCAATTCCATTATCGGAGAGGGCTCGTTCGTCAAAAATGTAAGTTTAACCGACTCCATTATTGGGAGCAATGCAACCATATCCGGCACGTTCAATACCCTGAATATCAGCGATTTCTCTGAACTAACCCTGTAAATTTTTTTGCTTGCTTAATTATTCTGGTAACGTAGCTACTGTAGTGGTACCACAAACGGGATCTGGATACTTTGAGAGTTCTTATTAATGATAGTGTGAGGTTAATAAATGGCTAATCATATATTTTCGTCAGAATCCGTTTCGGAAGGGCATCCGGATAAAATTTCTGACCAGATCTCTGATGCCGTACTCGATGCAATTTTCAGGCATGATACCAACGCCCGGGTGGCATGCGAAACCTTTGTAACGACCGGTTTGACACTCATAGGCGGCGAGATAACGACATCGGCATATGTCGACATTCCAGCCATAGCTCGAAATGTAATAAAAGAAATCGGTTACAATGATTCCAAGCTGGGATTCGATTATGAAACATGTGCCGTTATCACATCCATAGACCGTCAATCGAGCGATATAGCGATGGGTGTGGACACGGGCGGCGCAGGCGATCAGGGAATTATGTTCGGTTATGCCACGAATGAAACACCGGAATTAATGCCTCTTCCGATCTCTTTGGCTCATAAACTGGTCAGAAAACTTGCTGAAAACAGAAAAAACGGGACAATGCCCTTTCTGAGGCCCGATGGAAAAAGTCAGGTTTCCGTAAAATACGAAGATGGAAAACCGGTATCGGTAGAAGCGGTGGTGATATCATCTCAACATGACGATGAAATAAGCATGGAATCGCTCCGTGCCGAGACTTTTGAAAATGTAATAAAAATCGTGATCCCCGATACTTTATTATCAGAAAACACAAAGTATCACATAAATCCGACGGGACGTTTTGTCATCGGCGGTCCAATGGGAGACACAGGTTTGACCGGAAGAAAGATCATTGTGGATACTTATGGGGGAATCGGCAGTCATGGCGGAGGCGCTTTCTCCGGAAAAGACCCCTCAAAAGTCGACCGTTCAGCGTCATACGGTGCGCGGTGGATTGCAAAAAATATAGTTGCTGCCGGCTTAGCGGAAAAATGTGAAATCCAGTTCGCATATGCCATTGGTGTGGCAGAACCCGTTTCCATCATGCTCGAAACTTCAGGCACAGGTTCTATGAATAATGGAGAATTAGAAAAGCTGGTAAGAAAAAATTTCGATTTGACTCCGAAAGGATTCATCGATGCATTGGACCTTAAGCGTCCGATCTACCAGGCAACCGCTGCTTACGGTCATTTCGGCCGGGAAAAAGAAGGTTTTAACTGGGAACGCACGAACAAAGTCGACGATCTTCACTCATAATGTGCTAAAGGAGAAAAATTCATGAACCATAAGGTCAAAGACCCGGCTCTTGCTGATAAGGGAAAACAAAGAATAGAATGGGCTGACAACGACATGCCGGTCCTGCAGCTGATACGGGAAAGATTTACGAAGGAAAAACCGCTTCGGGATTTAAAAATGTCCGCCTGTCTCCACGTTACCGCAGAAACGGCAAACATGGTACGAACACTGAAAGACGGCGGCGCTGACATTTTGTTGTGCGCTTCCAATCCCCTGAGCACCCAGGACGACGTAGCCGCTTCCCTCGTAAGAGATTATGAAATTCCTGTTTGGGCAGTCCGGGGCGAGAACAATGAATCATATTACGAAAATATACATGCGGCTATTAAACATAAGCCGAACGTAACAATGGACGACGGCGCCGATCTTGTTTCCACTATTCATTCGGATTATCCCGATATGGCCCCCTCGATCATTGCAAGTATGGAAGAAACGACGACCGGCGTTATCCGGCTCCGCGCAATGGCTGCCGATAAGGCATTGAAGCTCCCGGTCATAGCGGTAAACGACGCTCAGACAAAACATTTCTTTGACAATAGATATGGCACCGGCCAGTCGACCGTGGATGGAATCATCAGGGCTACCGACGTGCTTATCGCAGGGAAAACCGTGGTTGTTTGCGGTTATGGATGGTGCGGAAGAGGATTCTCCCAGAGAGTCAGAGGTATGGGTGCGAACGTAATCGTCACCGAAGTCGACCCTGTCCGTGCCCTTGAAGCTGTAATGGACGGATACCGGGTAATGCCCATCATGGACGCTGCAAAAGAAGGCAATATCTTTTGCACCCTGACAGGTGATATTCATGTCATACGCAAAGAACACTTTGCCGTAATGAAAGACGGTGCAATTGTAGCCAATTCAGGTCATTTCAATGTGGAACTCGATATAGAGGGTTTAAAAAGTCTTGCAAAAGAGGTCAAAGTCGTCAGGAATGAAGTTGAAAGATATGTTCTTCAGGACGGTCGCCGAATTTATCTGTTAGCGGAGGGACGCCTTGTAAACCTCGCTGCGGCAGAAGGTCATCCCGCATCCGTTATGGACATGAGTTTTTCCGCTCAGGCGTTAGCCACAGAGTGGTCGGTCAAAAACAAATCCAGTCTGTCCGCCAAAGTTTTTGACGTTCCTTCCGAGATCGATGATCAGATCTCCAGGCTGAAACTCAAGTCCATGGATATTGCTCTGGATACGTTGACGGATGAACAGGAAAAGTATTTAAACTCATGGGATATGGGAACATAAGTAGAGTGTCATTCTTAAATCCAAATAAGTATAAGGTCTTCAAATTAGAGACTGCCGCACCTGCGCCCCTCCGTGGTACGTTCGTAATGACTAGAGAGTTGCGGCGCGTCTTTGTCCGGAAAGGGACCACTCATAGTGCGGGACGGTCCCTTTAGACCCGGTGTAATACAGCCCGACTCTTTTTTTGAGGCAGTAATCTCTGAAATTGCTGTGTTACAACCGTTTTTATTGAGATTTCACAATAATGAAGGGTAAAGCGTCGCGTTTCACCCCTTTTTATTGTTAATTCTCCTGATTGTCAGCAATATTTCAGCCGCAAACCCGCTTTTTCAAGCAATACTTTAAAGAATTGATACAGTACGTAGCATTCAACGGCAAACGGGGGAAAACCGAGATAGCCAGCTACCGGCATTTCGAACAATTTGACCTTCGGAAAATACGGGACCGTATAGATCCATTTTGCCACCGCCCAGTAATTCCAGAATTCCCAGAGTAACCCACAGATCAAACCTGCCGCGAGAAGCCGATATATCAGGGCAGGCCTGCCTTTCATAATTTCACCGATCACCGAATTTCCCCCCATAAGATTGACAAGCGGGTCGATCAAAAATATAAACCCTACCCAAACCAACGGAAAGAGATATTCATTTGGATACAATAGAGGATAAATACACGCAAGCATACTAACAGTAATGACACCGTACTGTATCCTGGCCGGTATGTGAAAAACGGTACTGCGTGTTTTGTCAAACAGGTGCAAACTACTCAAGAAGTCTTTTGTAAGCAATACTCCCGGTATGATCGTTGCGAATGACCACGCATATCCACAATAACGAACCGGAGTATTATCAGGGAGATCAATATAGTACCAATTTTTTAAAAGATAGTTATAGCCTTCGAAAATGAGCCATGACACTATCGAAATGACGAGAATTACCGGAAGATGTTTCCCGCTTACCATGAGGAGTGAAGAGCCGGTCCTGCCGTAGATCACGTTATCCACGAAGAGTATATACCCTGTCCACATTACGGGCGTCATCCAGATACCGATAAACTCATTCCCCGTAAAAAGCAGCAGTTCTCCTGCGATCATTATCAGGATACCAGCCCAGCCGTAAGGTGTGACATACGTTATCATCGAAAGGAATTCAGTGAAAGTAAAGTAAAGTGAAGTGAAGTAATTTTATCGAAAGGAAATTAAGAGATGAAAACTATTATAAGGTTATACACCGATTACTTCCGGCCCCCAAATATATTTATGCATCTGGAGCTGCAATCGCACATTCATTTTATCGTGAAGAATCCATTCCGCAAGAGTAACAGGTTCCAGCGCATCAAAAACCGGGGATAATAACACCGTAACTTTCCTGTCAAGATCATAGCACTTAATTTTTTCCAGCGCCCAATCATAATCTTCTCTGTCAGCGATGACAAATTTCACTTCATCTATCTTTGTCAACCGCTGAATGTTCGAGTAGTCATTTTTGGATGCCATACCGCTGGAGGGACATTTAAGGTCCATGACACGTACGGTCCGCGGGTCTACTTTGTCGATGTTCATGCTGCCGGATGTTTCTACCAGGACCTCATATTTTGATTCAAGTAACTTATTAAGTAATTCTGGTAAATCTTTTTTTAATAAAGGCTCTCCTCCTGTAATCTCCACCAGTTTCACACCGCTTTCCCTGACAATTTCAAATAACTCTTCTACCGATATGTCCCGTCCGTCATAAAAGGCATATTCGGTATCGCAGTAATTGCACCGGAGATTACATCCGGTTGTTCTGATAAAAAGACAGGGCCGCCCCATATAGGTTGACTCACCCTGAATACTGACAAATATTTCATTGATTTTCATGTATTTTTTCCGAATATATTACAGCACATCCATCCGATTCAACTATTACTACTTCATCTAATTTGGCATACGCGGGAAGCTGTTCCTGAACTTTCTGAAAAATGAAGCGCGCAATATTTTCCGATGAGGGATTCTGGTATGAAAAGTAGTCCAGATCGTTCAGGTTTGTGTGGTCAAGCAATATTATCACTTCTTTTGTGATAGATTTTAATTCGTAAAAATCTATAGCTATGCCCACATCATCCAATTTTTCGGCTTGAACTTTCACCGTAACTTTCCAATTGTGACCATGCAGCTGGGAACATTTACCCTGGTAATCACGCAAAAGATGTGCTGCTGCAAATTTTTCTTCAATAGAAACGGTAAACATACTTACACCTCTAATCTTAGTGTGTTGCCTTTTATTTTACCTGAACAGTAAGCTTGAGCAGAGGATCGATATAATAATTTTTGTCCTGTAGCGACCGGGCGTATTTCCAGAATTTCCGTGCTTCAAATATTCTACCGGCGCTAAAATAGGCCTTGCCAAGAGCAATATTCAGGCCTGCATCATCCGGGTACATCGTGACTGCTTTGTGTAACAGCCGAATCGACTTTTCTTTATCTCGTGTCAGTTCAGCAGTCGCCGCAGCAAAAAAATGAGACCGCGCATCGCCTTGAGGGTGAATCTCCAATACAGTGTCAAAATATGACTCTACGTCATGTTCGGCAATTTCAGATGAGGCGAACATCTCCACACCTCTGTCACGTGCGGCAAGAAATTCAGGAGCATCGTCCGGTTGTATGCCGTTCCCGGTAAAGTTTTCCCGCAGAAGAGCGATGCCGGATACAATCAGAAGAACCACGGCTACCTGAACGAAAGTTACATATTTATTGTGAGATTTAGTATAGATTTTTACATTGTTTTTTCGCAATCTCTTCTGAAACACTGTTTTTATATCGTGTTTCATTTCTAATGCCGTCGAGAAGCGGACCTGCGGGTCGTCTGCCGTAGCTTTTTCAAGTATTCGCAACAGATCGTCATGCCAGTTTTTCTGTTTTAAATTGTCCGGCAGCGCCTTGACCGGTTTGTTTATACCGGGGAGCTTTCCCGTCAACATGGTGTAAAACGTTTTTCCGGCGGAATACAAATCCGAAGCATACGACAACGGGCCGGTCCTGTTGAATTGTTCAGGCGGGGCATATGCAGGCGCTCCGATCACCGACGAAACTGTTTCTTTATCTTCGAGGAATTTTGCAACGCCGAAATCTGTTATCTTTACAACAGAATCATGCTGAATGAGAACATTGTCCGGCTTAATATCGCGATGTATGATATTCTTTGAATGCAGATATTGAAGTCCGTCAAGTATTTGCATGAAGAGTGAAAAACGTTTTGCGAATGTATATTTATCTTTAAGCAATGCACCGTCTTCGATATATTCCATCACAAGGTAGAAACTCGGCATTCCGTTCTTGTCCTCGAGCGAACCATAGTCGTCAATGGAAATGATATTCTTATGTCTTAATTCCATGAGGACGCGAATTTCATCCTGAAAATCCCCGACAGTCCGCTTATATTTGGCAATTATGTCCGGTCTGAGGACCTTGAGAGCGAATTTTTTCCTGACTTTCACTTTTTTTACTAAATATACTTCGGAGAACGTATTATTTACCCCGTCACTGATGGGTTGACGCCGAATGATCTGGTATTCATCGTGATCACCGATCAGATATCCGGGAGGAAAATTCAATTCAGCCATAATGATTCCGTTGATCCCTTACTTGATAAGAAACGCTATCCGGCACTCATGAAACAAACGGTCGCTGCCGTTCAGTTTTTTGAGCCGCCGAATATCTTCGTTTTTGATGATTATGCTTGTGGGGTCATCGTTTTTCAGCTCATGCGCCTTTACGAGGAACGGATTTTCTCCTATCCTTTCGAATACGTCCTTGGCATCTCGTGTATACCCTACAATTCCATACCGCAAAGCGTATTCTCTCGTAACGCTTTTCGGCCCATGGATCAGTTCGCCATCTTCAGTATAAATGTGCGGCGTCATCGACGCTTTTATCGGCAAGTCACGGACATCAAACACAATACCCGTGACGGAGCGGGCGGAAAACCGGATTGCCTTATTTTCAGCGAGTGAACCTTCAGGATAATCATCCGGGGGATAGGCGGCATTGAACAGCAAAGCGTTCAGTCCCTTATTCCCGTCGAAATGCAGGACGGCGGTTACCACGGCAGTCACAGAACCGTCATCAAGCAATTCTGATGTCTCATTGAGATTTCTTATACCGCGCACATATTCACTGATCTGCAGCGAAATCTCCGAACTCACCAATTCTCCGGTATTTAAAAATGTCAAACTTTCGACATTCAGGCCACCAACAGCTACTGCGGCCTGGGTTATACAATTTTTCCGTGCTTCCGTTATTGCCCATACCTTCTTTTGTGCTATCGAAGTAAGAGAGGATTTCGACGAACCTCTACCTGTTACAACAATTGTTCTCTTCACATAATCGGTTATCGAACCGCCTGTGGCGTCTTTTTGCGATTTTACAAGATCCTGAGAATATACAGGGGCGCTCAAAATAACAAGAGACAAAAATTTTAAAATGAACTTTGCCATGTGCCTCCCGTGCAGCACACATTAAATAATAAGCGCCAATTTCCCCCGGTAGACCAAAGAACGTATATCGCTGATGCTTTCGACCTTTCTGGTATCTTTCTCCGAAAGAATAAGAGCACCATTCTCCGTATTGAACGAATCGGGAACAAGTTTCAAGGGCGTCGGCCCGACCGCACCAACATATACCGCTTCATAAATAGTTGAAAAAACAGGAATACCGTATGTCGCTACAAGCACTTCCGGGTCAATATCCCGCACGGAGAAAAAAACAACGCCGTCATCTCCGCAGATCTTTGGGGCTAAAAACGAATCAAATCCGGTAACATACCTCAGATCAAGAACGATCCCGGAATATTCCTGGTTGAGCAAATTTGATTCCGAATTCGGGCCGGAATACCGTTTTTCTCTGATACTTTCGGCAATCATTGCGGCATATGTTTTTTCATACCGGATAGTATAAGCGGCTGTTAGTGAAGCATCCGCCTCTTGTTCAAATCTCGTCGGACCGGCTTGACGAATGTTTTCGAGCCGTACTTTTATAAGCTGTGATAATTCACCTTCATGTATAGCAAGGTTGCGTAGCCGTATATCTCCTTCGACAGCTATTCCCTGAATTACTTCCGCAAGTATCTCAACTGCTTGAACATAGGCTACTGTCTCAGCGTTCCTTCTCGCTTCGGCTTCCGATATATCATTTTCTACTGCGGCAGCTCCAATTCCGGTGACTTCATAATAGGAATCTGTTTCCTATATACGTGATTGCAGCGAGAAAGTCTTTCCCGCCGGTTCAGAACAGGAAAAAACAGCCGCCGCCAATAGACAAAACATCAGTTTTACAAGAAGAGAGGCCTGAAAATCCATGATTTTTTTTACACGACCCATCGAATTACCGGTTCATGAGATTCTTTGATACGGTTATTACAAAAAGCGCTACAAGGAAAGCCCCGGTAAATGCTTCTATACCCGCCAAAGCCATGCTTACCGGGGAAGCGGGCGAGAAATCACCATATCCGAGCGTCGTGAATGTCACTGCGCTATAATACAGCATAAGAAAATAAGTTTCTACATTAGCCCATATTCCCGCATCGAGAGAAAACCGGTAAATGACCTCTCCATCTGTCATCGAAAAAATACCGTACAGAAACGCGTTGAGAATAATGACCAGTATCGAAAAAAATAATATGTTCGGGATCTTTTCGCCGTAACCGCAGGAAACGTCTGCCATTTTCATAAAAAACCGGCGCATAGAATAGAGCTTGTCCTGTTTTCTTTTCGTGATCATCTGCCGATAGAAAAACTTGCCTACAAGCTCAGAATTTCCTATCGAATTGAAATGATTTTTCAATGTGAGATACACTTCTTCCGCATCTTTGAAATTATTCCTTGCGATATCTCTCAGCCCCTGCTTTCGTGCGATATTCGCTTGAATTTCCTGAAGTACAACATAATCGTCACCCCAATTAATGTTGTCGATACGTGCGCCTTCAATATTAATCCCAAGGAGGTTTGATTCCTGCAAGTCCGCATGTCGCAGATTTGCTCCGGAAAAATTCGATTTGAAAAGGTCGGCGCCTTTTAAGGAAATGCCGAATAGGTGGCCTTTTGTCAATTTTTCCCGGTGGAAGTCTGCATCGTTAAAATTGGTTTCAGTAAGCCACACATCATGCAGATCGGTTTTAGCAAATTTGTACCCTTCGCAGTTCGGGTCTTCTTTTACTTTGACCTCAAGGCGTTCTTTAATATCCTGACCGTCTCTCGGCGCACCGGAATTGTGCCAGAAACAAAACAATGAATTGTCCATACGCACTTCAGGACACATGGTGCTGTCCCGTCTTTTATACCTGCATTTTGATTGGGCATGGATTTCATCAAGTTCTTTAAGTTCTACCATAGGATTTATCACATTTTAATCGTTTATCTGTGGTAAAGATGGTTTTGAACGGACTTCAAATTCACCTATAAAGAGATACTGTCCAGTATTCTCATCGTAATCTTCATGTATTACCCGTGCTAATTTAATCGATTTCTCTTCCACGTTTATTCTCTGCATCGTTTTAATTAAATTCAAATTATTCAAAATAGTTTCCGATGTAAACGTAAATCCGCTTTCTCGTGCCGCATTTTCTACGGCCGATTTGAATGCCTCATCATAATCTCTCTCGCGCCCACCCTTCCTGTTATTGGAAAAACCCCGAGCCGTAATCAGAACAAAGTTATCCTTAGGAAATTCTGTTATCCGGTGAACAGCTCCCTGGTCAGCCCCGACATCAAGCAGAGCCTGACTTCCGGTAAACGGTGTTAAAACTATTTCTTCACCGGCAGGGGGAAAACGCAATTCCTTATTCAGACACACTCCCCGCACAACTTTTTCAATTGTCCTTCCCGGAGGGACTTCTATCAATCCATCTCCGGAGGTAATAATTACACTCTGGAAATGGGAGGAATTTACATTCGCGATCTCGAGTATCCGCCCTTTTTCAAGATTAAGACGTTTCCATTCATTGGATTTATTCGTTATAACTACAGTCATCGAAAAATCCGTCCAATACAGCGGGACCATACCTGACAGACCTGTCATGAAACATAAAAACAGCAGTATATATTTTGCTGCATTCAGCACTGTAGTAATCCTATCTTACTGTCACATTGTTGACACGGACCGAAACCTCGAGGTCCGGATCGAAGCAATTTATACTTTGAAACGTCACACTTCCTTCCTCAAGATCGAGCTGAATATCCATTGCAGTCGGATTGGGGAAAAGGAGCAATTCATCTTCCGTTTCCTTCTCCATGAGCTCAACGATGTTCTGGGTTCCGGAATTTCCAAAGTTCATATGACGCCAGAAAGCACCCAGGGTATTCATACCCGTTTCGGTCCCGGTCGTATTCCCATAGACGCGTTCAAACAGGTCCCCGTAGGTCTCCCCCGGGAATGACCTCAGCTCAAGCGTCATCGGAAAACGGCTCGCCGGATTTTCAGGATCCAGGTACATTGATTTAAATTTATTGACCGCCTCAATCCGTTCTTTGATCATCATTGCAATTGCTGCACTGCCCGCTAACCGCCTGCCTCCCGGGCCCTCATCATTATCAGTATTAAAAAGAGTGTATATACCGATCCCGGCAACTACCACTATACAAGCAACGAATAGTATCCTTAAGGTAAATAAATTTTTAATTCCTGGGCCTTCCGGTCTATCATTTTCGCTTTTCGATACGATCTCTGCACCGGCATGTTTCACCACCGGAGACGTTCTTTCCTTTTCCTTTTGCACAGTCTGTTCTTGCTTTCTCTCCGGAGACTCCGGCTCTTCTTCAACTGCGCTTTCATGATGAAATTTTTTTATCTCGTCACTCAACCGGTCATAGGTTATTCTACCGAGATGCTACTGTGCAATAATAGCGGCAATCCGGACATTCACTTCAGGGTCTTTTTTGCTCAACAGTTCAAGCTTTTTGCCATACTCCGCACCACCTAATACTCCGGCAATTTTCACAATTAATTCCCGAACCCCGGAATCGGCGCTTTCCATATATTGCCAGAGATCGATAAGAGCATCGCTTCTCCTGGTCTGGCAAATTCGAAGAGCGGCCAATTCCCTCTCATCGGGCGACCCTTCAAGAATTGTAATTATTTCATTTTTATTCATGAATCGAACATCATTTTTACGTGCTTACAAGGGCATTTCTATGTGATGCAGCCATTATTAAACCCACTAAAAAAGCAAAGGTAACGAGCGCAGAACCTCCCTTACTTAAAAAGGGAAGCACAATCCCCGTTAAAGGCATAATGTTCAGAACGCCGCCAACATTGATAATAATTTGAAAAGTGAGCACAAACGTAAGAGCGGATACTGCGAGAAAGCCGAACCGACTCGAGCATGAGAACGCGGTGCGAATGCCTGTAATAACAATACTTAAATATAGTAATAAAATACCCAATGTGCCAATAAAACCTAATTCTTCAGCTGCTTCCGCAAATATGAAATCCGACCTGACCAGCGGCACTAAATCCGGATACCCCAATCCCAATCCTGTCCCCCCGAGACCACCGGACCGGAGTGCAAAAAATGCATTTGCGGTCTGGTAGCTCCTGTCCCACCATTCCACGGAGGGAAACCCTGCCCAGAAATCCAACCACAAGGTGAATCTCCCCGCAATATGCCCGGGGAAATAATGATAGTAGAATCCGGCCGTTACCTGAACAAACACGAACGCAAGGGCACCCATGACCGGATAGAGAAAACTGTCGGTAGCCACAAACATCATGAGAATCACCACGGCTCCATATATCATAATTTGGCCATAATCCCCTAAAATTACGAAAAGCGCCATCGGCAGACACAGCATGACGAGAAACGGGCCCTAACCGAATACATTGAATGAAAACCTGCCATTATTCGTCAATGACATCAGGCGGCCGTTATGGGCAAAATAACCGGCAAAAGCTAAAGGCAACGCTATTTTCACAATTTCCCAAGGAACCCGGGAAAACAGGAACCGCCCTCCGTCGAAAATCAGCGACATACCGGTAAAGATTCCGAGCATAAGAATTGTCCCGCTGTATAAAACCATATATTTTTGCCCAAAAATCTCAAACCGACTCCCTGAAAATATCACGACAGCGCCCACTAATGCAAGAACCGACAAACAATAAGCGGTAAATAGCGAAATCAATTCTCCCGGCACAGGTTGACCGGCATGCTCACCCTGCAACCGGTCAATTTTTATCCTTCCGGATACCGTGTCCGGACTACTTATGCCGGATGTGGGCAAATATATTTCTAAACGTGTTTGCAATACAAGGCCTATTCCCATCAGCAGAATAACTGCCGCAAACGGTACATAACTTCCCTTGTAGCCAAAGCGAAATAATAGTATTGTGGCACAGATACAGAAAACCTGGAGTACGCATGTTACGACGAATGTGCCAATGGCTGGAGAACCGCCTTTAAACTCCACTCCGCCAAATAACAAAATCAGCCACAGCAAAGGAATAGCGTTGATCCCGACGAGAAACAAAACAAGCAGAAATGTTTTGTTCTTCCGGCGACAACTCTCTGTGTAGATGAACCGCACAACTAAATTTTTCATAAGATCGATGGCTTATTAAAATAGCCGAGATTCTTTGCTTCGGTATAGATCTTGCGTGCCGCAACGGCTGCTGCTTTTCCACCAAATCCTCCATTCTCCACAATGACTACGACAACAAGCCGTGCATCATCCACCGGAGCGAAGGAGACAAACCAGCTGTGAGGATCCAGAGAACCCGTTTCGGCCGTTCCTGTCTTCCCGGCAATATTCAGACCGGGCACCTGCGCCCGGAACCCTGTACCCCGGCTGACCGTATTTCGGAGCATTTTTCGCAACTTTTTTGCTGCGGCGGACGATATCGCTTTCGATGAAAATCGTGGAAACCTGCCTAATTCGAGAGAGGGCGCCGGCATATAACCATCGCTCGCGATGGCAGCCGTTATCAATGCAGCATGCATTGGAGATATCAGAACGTCCCCCCCAGTGCAGACCAGCACATTTTTTCCGGGACAGACAGTTTTTCTAAGTCGGGAAAATGTGATTGCGTCACAGCAAATTGCTCATCAAAACCAATGCTTGAGGTATTCCAACGCACATTACGATCAAAGCCGAATCCTCTTAAAATTTCATCAAATTTATCCCGCTTCAATGCCAGACTTAGCCGTGCAAAGTAGACGTTGCTTGATTTCCGGAGCGCTTTATCCATGGTGAGATTGCCGTGCCCGGTCCAGTTTTTCCCTCTTTTCACATAATTGCCGTATTCATGCTCATGAATGGTCTTCGCCCCATTTTCCGGCCTGAAACCGCCGGGACCGGAAAAATATACCGGATCTATCCCTGATTCCAAAGCGGCTGCGGCAACAACAATCTTCATTACCGAACCCGGAGGATACAGTCCATTCAGCGCCCTGTTGAACAAGGGAGCATCATCTTCCTGGTCAATCAAGACTCTCCACCGTTCACCGGACCGGACGTCATTGGGCGAAAATCCCGGCGAACTAACAAGAACAAAAATTTCACCGGACCGGTGGATCAAGCACAACAACCGCGCCTCTTCGATTTTCAAGTGATTCGTATGTAGCGGCCTGCAGTTTGCTGTCGATCGTCAGATACACATCGGATCCACGGGTAACGTCCGTTGCAATTCTGTCCGCAACAAATCGTTTGGTATTTTCAAGATACCCGAATTGCATGCCTAAAAGCGTAGCATGAAATGCCGCTTCAATGCCTGTCCGTCCCCGCTCACGGTCGGAATATCCTACGATATGCCCGCTGTATCTGCCGAACGGGTACGACCTGATCATCTCATGCGCATCATTACGAACGGATACTGCAAGCGCCCTGCCGGGATCGCCGGTTCTATCAAATATAGTCCCTTTACGAATAGAGCGCTCTTTCAACCACATGCGTGAATCATACTGTGCGGCAACTTCGGAAAGCCTGCTATGAAAACCTAACTGTTTTTGTCCTTGAGAATATGCCAGCAGTGTTATAAATGCTATCGTTCCTGCCATAATCCCATAATATAAACGTTTCTTGAAACGTACCGGGACACGGGAACCTGAAACGATACTTGCCCAGACAAGCACAAATCCAACGAAAATAAAAATGGCAAGGGATACAATATGCCCTATTTTCAGAAAACTATACACTTCTTTCCTCCTTGTGAAATGACTTTGAGGAATAATCTCCTGCGGCGCTCCGGAAAAATATTTCATATATTCCCCCCAGGACTGCGGAGAATGGCGGTGTAAAATCACATTCGTTGAAGGGACTCAGCCGTTTCCCCGACACATACGTACCGTTCGCACTGTTCAAATCAACAATACGGATATATCCGCTCAAATCCACAGAAATTATAGCATGATTGACGGATATATACAAGTGTTTCAGCAGAAGCACACAGTTATCGCCTCTTCCTGCAATTAACTTTTTACCGGGAGTGATCGAATGCGTTGAAACAAGATTACCGTCTTCAACCTTATTCAATATATAGGCATGGACATTCCAGTCCCGGGATACCCAGCAGTGAATACTCATACCGAATGAGCTATCAGTACTTTTGGCAATCCAGTCAATGCGGGTCCCGGTGAGCAACAGATACCCGGATTTCCGGGCAAAGTTCTTAATAAAAATCTTCATTTCTTCTGAGAGGACCGATCTTTCCGCCGGAGAAGGTGTTGAATTGCATGGGACCGAAACAAGATACCGGTCCGGCATGATACACCGTGACCCTATAATCTGCATATTTATTCTCTATGCATTGAACGAGCAGCGCCTGCCAGGCAGCCGGATCATCTTTGCTATAGAGATTTTCAAACAGGCCGAACAGGCGGTTCCGAAGTGACTTTTCAATTTTTGTCGTTATCATAATTTGAATGGTTTTCAAATTTCATTTCAAAGGAAATCGCACTTTTACCTATACGTAACATATCTCCGGCGCCGGCAAAGCATTCGGCGCCGGACATGAGCGTTTCATCATTTACTTTGCCGCCGTTATTGCCGGTAATTTTAAGCAGAATTCCTGATTTTTCTATCTTCAGTTCCACATGTTTCCTTGAGACGGAAAAATCTTTTTCGTCAAGCTGAATGTCCGACGCCTTGCTCCTTCCAATACAGTAGATGCCCTCCGGCATAACAAAAATACGTTCGCCCATTTTGTCATTGACCCGTATTGAACACACCACTTTCTGTTCCGGCGATGTTTCCTGAATAGAACGGCCGTTGTTTAAAAGTGTCCGCAGGAGTGACCCGTCTTGAATTTCCCGGGAACCCGGCGGCGGAATCTTTGTCGCTGAAAGGTCCCGCCGTTTTATTCTGTATGCCTTTACTTTTTTTTGTTGCTCTTTTTTATGCATAACGGATGAAAATTTACAATCTATATAAAACTCGCCCTGCACTAATTCTTCATCGGTTTCAATTTGTACAAGAAACTTATTACTGCAGAGTTCTCCGCGTATTTTTTGCATCCTTTTCTGCAAATCATACGTCAACTCTTCGGCAAGAACATCCTCGGCATGCTTTCGAACTGCCCGGTCTCCGGCTGAGAATCTTATTACGAAATTGTCCGGCGCAATAATTTTTCTTCCGATGCTATCGCGGCTTGCAAAGGCAGCCTGGTACAGTTTGTCTGCTATGAATCCGAACGGTATCCTTTGAATGGGATTGTCCTGCCGACGGGTCTCCACTGCGGAGCACATTCGGCTGCATGCGATTTTTATCCTGAATAGTAATTGCGATATGTTCATGATTTCCCTATGTGTTCTTCCGTTTTTTTTCTAAAATTATTTTTCGAACATTCTTAATGTTGTCATCAGAAAACACCCGCCAACCCCGCCAGTCTTTTTCAACCTGATTCAATTTGCCTTCTTTTTCCCATTTGAACAGTGTTGTTTTCGTTACATCGAACAAAGTGCAAACGCCCTGTGTTGAAAATTTATTCTTCTCTTTTTTCATGCCCTGCCTCTCATACTATTCTATCGTCATATATTTACCATACTTTAATTATTTATTATACTTTATATATTTTATATACTTATACTATTTAATATATATTAAAAACCCGTATTTGTCAAGAACTATTTATATAACGATCGAATATATGATTGAGAATTGAAAAAAGGAAGAATACAGCCGGTCAATTACTCGACTATATTTTTATCGCTGGTAGCGATGATGAGTTTTGTAATACCTATCTGTTTCGCATAATCCATTATGCGAACAACGCTTCCATGCCGAACATTTTTGTCTGCTTTCAAAATCAAGGCGCCATCAGGGTTGACTAAGTGTTCTGTTTCAAGCGCTGGTCTCAGGGAGGTCCAATCTACGGGCACATTATTGAGAAACATTACATCGTCGGCCTGCATCTGCAGCACAAGGTCTTTTGTTTGCTGGATGGAACTTGATTCGGATTCAGGCAGTTCCAGGTCCATACCGGGATTTTCAATAAAGGTAGAAGATACCATAAAGAATATAAGCAGCAGAAAAAGAACGTCGATGAGCGAGGTAATGTTAATAAGAATCTTCCGCGGTTTTCTCAGTGTAAGTTTCATTGGGTCAGAATTCCAATAGTTTACTATCTGATCAAGATCATTATATAAAGTTCAGTTTTTGGAGAAGTTTGGTTGAATAATGTTCTATCTCTGCTACAAGGTTTTCAGCCTTGTTTGTTAAATAGTTGTAAAATACGAGAGCAAATATCCCGATAGACAGTCCTGCAACCGTTGTTATCAATGCTTCTGAAATTCCGCTTGACAGGGATGCGGTCCTTGTTACGCCTTCTATGGATATGACATCAAAGACTTCTATCATACCGAGGACAGTTCCAAGTAAGCCGAGAAGCGGCGCTATACCTGCAATAGTTTCAAGGATAACGAGCCCTTTCTCCAGTTTTCGCACCTCAATTTTTCCCTGTTCTTCGACATTTTCTTTGGTAGTTTCCGGAGTTGTAGAATATGATTCCAGGGTGGTGCTGATTATATTCGAAAATGCATCATTGCGGTTTTTGGATTGAGAAAGCGCTTTATTGATATCATCCAATCCATGTACATTTTCGATCACCCACACTGTTTCCGTATTAAGAACATTTTTTCTTTTCAGGGAGATCCAACGTTCTATAACTATTGCAACTGCGAGTATGGAACAGAACAAAAGAGGAATCATCATGATCCCTCCCTGATATATCATATCCATCATAATGCTGTACCAATCCTTAAAGAATTTTATTAACGGACATAATAAATGAAAGTGCCGGTTACCACAAGCACTTCATCCGGAAAATCATCCGGCAAAGGGTCGAAAGGTCTTGAAAAATTTATTGCATCGGTGCTCGTTCGAGCCAAAGATTCGGCGCCAACCGAGTCAAGCAGCCGGAGACTTTTCAACTCTCCTTTTCTGGTAATAACAAACTGAACTTTATATTTGCCGTCTATAATGCCCAGCTGAGTAAATGCCGGAGGAGGATTAAGATTCCTGTCGATCCTTCTTTTCAGCTCCAGCATATACGGCGCAAAATTCCATGCATACGTACTTAAGGAAAGGTTGCCGATATCACGCGCACTCAATTTTTCGTTATTCGGAAAAACTGGCTGAAAAATATCGTACTGTTCTTCCACCGCTTCTTCTTCAACTTTCTCCTCACCATCAGCGAGCGCCTTCAATTCCGAGAGATCAAAATCTTTTTGAGGTACGAAATCTTGTGCTTGAGAATTTCTCACCGGATTCGCAACTGGTACAGGCAGTTCTTTTGTTTCGGCGTATCCGTCGATAGAGGGAGAATTGTCTTCTGTTGCCGATTCGGGATTCAAATCCGATGCTCTTGTATTTTTATCGGACGCCAGCACTGCATCATCGGGGGGAACAGCTGAGATGTTCTCGGAATTGGACTCCACAATTTCAAACACCAGTCTTTTCTCTTCCTCCAAGGGTACAGCAATGTTCTCTGTTCCCACCGGCAGCACTCCTGCCTTTGCGAGTAACAAAATTAAAATATGTAGAAGCAGGGACATCCCGAGAGCAAATATGAAATTCCTGCGCTCAGGAATGATTTCAAAAAACCCGGCATGTACATTCTGACCTATTGATTCCATGATATCTTAATACTATATGGAAGAACTATTTATTACTACAATAATCGAACCTAAAACACTCAAATACAAGTATTATTTTTACCAATCAGGTTTAGAAACAACGAAGCCCCGGCATAATCAGTCGGGGCTTTCAAAAACGTGCCGTACATATGGAATTCAATTTCGATTAGTTATCGTCTATTTTCAAAGAGGTCTTTGCAGATTCCGAAAAGGCAAGTTTGTCTCCGCGGACAACTATTTTAACCTTACCTCCTTCACCAAATGTTCCTTTCAGAATCTCTGCGGCAAGAGGATCTTCCACATATTTTTGAATCGCTCTTTTAAGTGGTCGTGCTCCCAGAACCGCATCATTACCTTTTTCAGCCAAGAACTTCCTGGCCCCGGCAGAAAGCTGGACCGAAATATTCCGGTCTTCGAGCTTTCCGATAATTTGCTTGAATTCCAGGTCGGTAATTTTGAGCATATCGTCTATGTCTAACGACTTGAATACTATTGATTCATCAATACGGTTTAAAAATTCCGGATTAAATATTCTTTTGACGTTATCCATGATCTTATTCTTCATGGTATTATAATCAGCTTCTTTTGTTCCTGAGCTAAACCCATAAGAAGAATTCTGCTTTATTTCCCGCGCACCGACATTGGAGGTCATGATGAGAATGGTATTTTTGAAATCGACCTTTCTACCGAGGCTGTCGGTTAAACGTCCTTCGTCCAGGACCTGCAGCAAAACATTAAATACGTCTGGATGGGCTTTTTCTATTTCATCAAGAAGCACGACCGAATATGGTTTTCTCCGTACCCGTTCGGTAAGCTGACCGCCTTCTTCATAGCCGACATATCCCGGAGGGGCGCCGGTCAAGCGTGAACTGGTGAATTTTTCCATATATTCCGACATATCGATCCGGATGAGCGCACTTTCGTCCTCAAAGAGATACTTTGCCAGGACTTTTGTAAGAAGTGTTTTGCCAACCCCGGAGGGGCCGAGAAATATAAATGATCCGATCGGTTTGTTAGGATCTTTCAATCCGGCACGCGTTCTTTGAATGGCTTTTGCGAGGGAATCTATTGCCTGATCCTGTCCGATTATAAATTTTTTCAATTCATCTTCAATTTTCAGCAGCTTTTCCGATTCGGTCTGAGCAACGCGACTGACGGGTATTCCCGTCATCATCGAAACGACTTCGGCAATATCGTCTTCCGTCACAACTACCCTGTTAAATTCTTCGTTTTCTTCCCAATTATTTCTGACAGTTTTAAGATTTTCTTTTGCGCGGCGTTCTTCATCCCGGAGCCGGGCAGCCTCTTCAAAGGCTTGATTCTGGACGGCAGACTCTTTTTTCATACGTATATCATCAACCTGTTTTTCGGCTTCCAATAATTCATCAGGCACGACCAGATTTGTTATCCGCACGCGGGAACCGGTCTCATCGAGGACATCAATTGCCTTGTCGGGAAGAAACTTGTCGGTTATATATCTGTCGCTGAGTTTCAAGGTCGCATCCAAAGCCTCATCTGTGTAGGTCACACGGTGATGGTCTTCATAACGACTCTTCAAACCATTCAGAATCTGCCTCGTTTGTTCAATTGTCGGCGGGTCTACCATTATCTTCTGAAACCGGCGCTCGAGCGCTCCGTCTTTTTCGATATACTGCCGGTATTCATCATATGTTGTCGCACCGATACACTGCAGTTCGCCTCTCGCCAGGGACGGTTTGACCATATTGGAAGCGTCAAGGGAACCTGAGGCCCCTCCCGCACCAACGATTGTGTGAAGTTCATCTATAAACAGAATAATATTCCGGTTTTTTTCTATTTCATTCATTACCGCTTTCATACGTTCTTCGAATTGTCCGCGGTATTTCGTTCCGGCAACCAAAGCTCCGAGGTCTAAGGTGACAACCCGTTTATTATGCAATGTACGAGGAACTCTTTGATCAATTATGCGGATTGCAATGCCTTCTGCGATCGCGGTTTTTCCAACTCCCGGTTCGCCGATCAAAACAGGATTGTTCTTTTTACGCCGGCTTAAAATTTGTGCAACCCGTTCAATTTCCTCATCCCGTCCGATAATCGGATCGAGCTTGTCCTGACGGGCGAGTTCTGTCAGGTCTCTTCCGAAATGGTCAAGAGCGGGTGTTTTCGTTTTCTTGGGTTTTTCCGCTTTCTCGTGTTCTCCGCCCTGCATTATACTTTCCAACTCACGTTTCACGGTATCATATTCCACATCAAAATTCATGAGAATCTGTGCGGCCATCCCGTCTTTTTCCTTTGTCAAAGACAAGAGAAGATGTTCCGTTCCTATAATGTCCGATTTGAAATTTTTTGCTTCTATGTATGTGCCCTTCAGAATCCTCTCGGCACGCTTCGTCAAAGGGAGATTCCCTATGGTCATTGTCCCGCCGGTACTTTTTATTGTCTCTTCAATGCTGCGTTTCAGTTCGTCGAGTTCAACACTGTGATTTTTGAGAATTTCAATAGCGATCCCATCTCCTTCTCTTAAAAGACCAAGCAACAGATGTTCAGAACCAATATAATCGTGCCCAAGCCGGACAGCTTCTTCCCGGGAAAATTGAATCACCATTTGTACACGGTGAGAAAAATTATTTTTCATTGGGAACTCCATGGTCATTTAGCCATTTTTTTAGAATAGAACAGTTGCAGTATCACTTCATTCAACGCCATCTGCAATCGAGCGCTCACCCATTAATTGAAACAAAGCGAGGAGACATTTTATTCCTTATTTATCGTTAAAGTACGAATTTTTTATCCCGTAATCAACACTTAATTGCCGAAGAATTGCCGCTTTCACTTCAAAAACAAGACAAAAGTTGCAGTGTATTATCTTCATCTGTCCCCTTACTTAAAGTATCGGCCAATTTTTCAATACTCTCAAGTCATAGGAAGAAAATAATTCAAATCTGCTTTTCATCAATGCCGTCAATAGTAGAACGTTTCGAATCCGCACAAAGGTTCCATAACTAATAATAGAGAATATGTACACAAGCCCGCATCGTAAAAAATTTTGATTTTTTTCACAGTATTCCATCTGACAATGTCAACGTTCTGTCGGTTCTCGCCGCTATCGATTCATTATGCGTTACCACAAGAAACGTTTTCTGAGAATTCCGGCTGAGCTCTAGCATGAGATTGTAGACCGAATCCCCGTTTTCGCGGTCTAAGTTGCCCGTCGGTTCATCCGCAAGCACGAGGACCGGATCATTAATAAGCGCTCGTGCTACCGCAGTCCGCTGGAGTTCACCGCCCGATAATTCATTTGGTTTATGATCGAGTCTTTCCGATAATCCGACATCATCCAGTAGCTTTCGCGCTCGATCAATGACCTCGATTCGCGGTCTGTTCCGGATGAATCCCGGCATTGCAACATTTTCTAATGCCGTGAATTCCGGAAGCAAATAATGGAATTGAAAAACAAAACCGATCTTTTCATTCCTGACTGATGCGAGTAATGATTCATTTAAGGTGGTAATATTCACGTTCTCAAGGAAAATCGATCCTTGATCCGGCCGGTCAAGCGTCCCTATAATGCTGAGAAGTGTGCTTTTACCGGAGCCCGACACTCCCAGAACCGAGACGATCTCTCCTTTATTCAAGTAAAAGTTTACACCCTTCAACACTTCAAGAGTTTTATTTCCCATATGAAAATGTTTGTGAACATCCTGTACTTCGAGAATTTTTTCGGGAGATCTTGAATCAGAGGTCATGTCGTCGCCTTATTCAAATTTGAGCGCCCGCGCCGGAAGCATATTCGCCGCAGTCCGGGCAGGATAGAGCGTTGCGGTATAGGTCAATCCCAGAGAAATGATACCAACAAGTATAAAATCAACCGGGTTTATCTCGATCGGCAAAGCAGGAATGATATATATGTCGGTCGGCAATTGAATAAATCCGTAGACTTTTTGCAAAATGCTGAAAAGGAGTCCGATAGAAATCCCTAAAATCGTGCCTGCTGTTCCGATAATCATCCCGTTGACAATAAAAATTTTTCGTATTCCTTTGAGTGTGCTCCCCATAGATTTCAAAATGCCAATCTCGTTCCTTTTTTCCAGAACCAGCATGATAAGTGAACTGGCGATACTGAAACTTGCGACAAGGATCATCAAACTCAGCACAGTGAGCGCTCCCCATTTTTCAAGTTTCATTGCCGCAAAAAGATTCTCATGCCGGTCATACCATGTTTTAACCAGCACGTTGCCAGGCACATTACTTCTGATCGATGCGGCCACATCCGGAGACAATTCGATCCGGTCGGTATTTATGTCATAACCAGTGATATCGGATCCCAATCGAAGGAACTTCTGGGCAGACCGTAACTGAACATACGAGTAAAGTAAATTGTATTCGCTTAGTCCTGCGTCAAATATGCCGGTTACCGTAAATCGCCGCGCCGGAGGTTCCTGAAACACTCTCCCCAATCCGCTGAGGCTCATAACCCAGATAATGTCTCCAACCGATACAGAGAGATTGTCAGCCGCCTCCATTCCCAGGATAATTCCGTACTCTGCCGGTTCATTTTCAAGCATAAAATCATTAGTTCCGTAAAAAACCTTGTCTCTGAACCGGGACACATCATCGATCGATTCCAGGTCTATACCTTTCAGTGTTGTGATATGCTGGTCCTCTTCGGACATGAGTATAGCTTTCACTGCAACAAACGGCGAATAGCCGTTAATACTTGGGATTAAATTCAAAATGCCGGTAAATTCACCTCTGTCCGGAAATGCATCTTCACCTGTTTTGGTAGCGGTTAAATGGCTGTCGAAGGCCAGATACCTGTCGAGAACAACAGATTCAAATCCGTTCATTATCGACATGATTATCGTGATGCACGCTACTCCTATCACAATAACCGAAAACGAAAAGAATGTAGTGAACGATATCAAACCGGTGCGTTTTTTTGCACGCAGGTACCGTTTCGCTATATATACTTCGTATGACATTTGCCACTACCTGCCGGTCATCTCTTGAGTATCATGATCCGGCAATCTGTAATTACGCGTTCTTTACCAATCCAGCCTGATGGATTCATAAGGCCGGGAACCGGCCGCTTTCCAGGCGGGGTATACTGTTGCACCGAGACAAAGCAGCATTGCCACCATACCGATCTGAATGAAAACCGTCAAGTTCAGGTCTACCGTGAAAGTGCTGATATAATAAACATCTTTGCTCAATGATATCAACTCATATTTATTTTGAAGATAACCCAGCAGCAATGCGAGCCCGGAACCGGAACCGATAGCGAATAGACCGATAATGATCCCATCTATAAAGAATATTTTTATTATTGACCCGGAAGAGGCGCCCATTGATTTCAGAATACCGATATCTTTTTGCTTTTCAAGCACAATGAGTATGAGTGTGCTGACGAGATTCAGAGTTCCAACCAGAATTATCATGCCAAAGGCAATAAGAATAGGCAGCCGTTGTACTCGTATCCAGTCAAACAGAATGTTGTTCGTGTCGAGCCATGACCGGGCAAAAAAGGGATAACCTATATCATCGTTTATCGTCCGGCGTATCATTTGCACATCGGAAACATCGGACAAACGTAATCCAAATCCGGTAATCTGGTCCTTCATACTGAAAAGGGATTGCGCTTCACTCAACAGTATAAAGGCAAATGAATTATCGAACTCGGACATCCCGGTGTCGATCAACCCGCGGACTTCGAACAAATTCCTGCGCGGTCTCCCCGCAACGTCTGCTCGTAATCCTGCGGGGCTTGCAAGAATTATTTCATCTCCGGTTTTTATCGCAAACCTTTCGGCAATATCGGAACCGAGAATCAAGCCGGGGATGCCGCTATTTCCCGGCTCAAGATCCGGCAGCCCCCCCCGGACGAACTGCCGTATGTCTATAACATCCTGCATCATTTCGGGAATTATTCCGCGCACCATGATGCCGTCTTCAAGCGAACCGAACCGGAGAATACATACCTGTTCAATGAACTGAGAGACAGCCGAGACTTCAGGATATGTCATAAGCCGGTCTTGAATTTCTTCGTAATTACCGATAGGCCGCAAATGAAACGTGTCGACACGCAGATGGGGTTGAAAGCTGAGAACTTTGTCTTTGATGGTTTGTTCAAATCCGTTCAGGATAGCGAGCGTAAGTACAAGCGCCGAAATTCCGATCGACAGGCCGGCGATCGATATATAAGTAATAAGGGTAATAAATCCCGTTTCTTTTTTCTGGATAAGGTAGCGCTTCGCGATGAGATATTCAAAGGACATGGTGAAAACAAGCCTTATTCTTCTCTGAGTTTCATCTGGGGAAACAATATGACGTCTTTGATCGAGGCGGTTTCTGTCAACAGCATTGTCAGACGGTCGATACCGATACCGACGCCTCCTGCCGGGGGCATGCCGTATTCGAGCGCCATGATATAGTCTTCGTCTATGACGTGCGCTTCATCATCACCCTTTTTCCGGCGCTCCATTTGTTCGAGGAACCGCTGTTTCTGATCTTGCGGATCATTCAACTCCGAATAACCGTTTATCAATTCGAATCCCCCTATGATCGCCTCAAACCGTTCTACGACGTTTCCGTCTGCAGGACTTTTTTTAGCGAGCGGGGACGTTTCGCCCGGATAATTTATGATGTATGTCGGCCGGGTAATTTTATCTTCGACATACGTGTTGAAAATTTCTTCGATGTATTTGCCCGGTCCCCAGAATGATTCCGATTCAATGTCAAGTTCCTTCGCAATTTTTTTGAGCTTCTTTATATCAGCGCCGTTTACATCGTACCCGGTATACCGCTTCACTGCATCATACATCGTCACACGTTCCCAGGGAGGCGACAGATCGACCTTCTGTCCGTTCACGGTAATTTCTGCTGCACCGTTCACGTCGTGTGCTATTTTTGCGATCATGTTCTCCATGAGTTCCATCATAAATTCATAATTCCTATATGCCACATAAAGCTCCATCATCGTGAATTCAGGATTGTGAAACCTGTCTATCCCTTCATTTCGAAAGACTTTCGCTATCTCGAATACGCCTTCGAATCCTCCGACGATCAATCTCTTCAGGTAGAGTTCGTCGGCTATTCGCATATAAAGTTTCATGTTGAGGGTGTGATGATGCGTTATAAAGGGCCGCGCGTTAGCGCCGCCGTATATCGGCTGGAGGACGGGTGTCTCGACCTCAATATATCCCTTTTCTTCCATGAAATGGCGCATCGAGGATAATATTTTTGCTCGTGCCACAAATACTTCCTTCACTTCCGGATTGACGGCGAGATCGAGATACCGGCGCCTGTACCGCAACTCTTTATCTGCAAACTCGTCATGAGTGACAGTCTTGCCATCAACCTCTTCTTCCTTTACGATTGGCAGCGGGAGCAGGGATTTCGTCAGCAGCCGGACCTCCCGGGTAAGAATCGTAATTTCTCCTGTTCTTGTCCGAAATACGGTGCCTTTCAGACCGATAAAATCTCCGATATCCACGAGTCCGATAAGCGAGAAATGTACATCAGAGATCTTATCTTTTCTGACATATATTTGAATTTTCCCTCTGCTGTCCCGGATATGACCGAACAGCGCTTTACCCATACTCCGGAGGGCAATCACCCTGCCGGCGACGGCAATCTGAGCCCCGTCTTTTTCAAGATGGTCGAAGTCGTCAATCACTTCTGCGGAAAAATGTGTCCGGTCATACTTTGCCGGATACGGATCGATTCCGAGCTGCCGTATTTTTTCAAGTTTTTGTAACTTTATATTTCTAAGTTCGCCGCCATACGTTGCATCTGACACCACACTACCTCTCCTACTTTGATCCGAATTCGTCAAATATAGCCGGTATTTATCGATAAAATTTAACTTTTATTTGTTGTGTTCTTAAAGAATTCTTTGCCAATTTTATTTTTGTAATTACATACATGGTATCTAATAATCAGGTGCGTCAATCTTTATTGACATAGTGAGCACAGCCGCCGGAATTTCTCAACGTTACCCCGATTTTACTATCAAAAGACCGGATTTACGGTCAAAATGACAGAGCGGGAACAATATATAATGTATAGAATAATAGAGTTAATGAGCGCAACAGGTTAACGTTCATGTTGAACATAACACCTCTGCAGCCGCCCGCGAAAATTACACATGACCTCATAGGGGATCGTCTGCAGTATATCGCACCATTCATAAATGGATATTTCCCGGCCATCCTGCTTTCCAATAAGCATCACCTCATCTCCTGCACGGACCGGTTCGTTATCGCCGACATCAACCATAATCCAATCCATCGCAACAATTCCGGCGATCGGAAATCTCTTCCCCTGAATAAGCACAGACCCCCTGTTCGATAACATCCTGTTCACACCGTCACCGTATCCAATTGGAATTGAAGCGATCCGCGTCGGGGTATCTACTTTATACGTGAGAGAATACCCTATTCCTTCGGGAGCATAATACATCCTTACGTCCGCGATGTAGGATTTTACCGACATGACCGGCTTTAAAGGAAATTTTTTGTCGAACTCAGGCGTGTTCCAGTATCCATACAGTGAAATACCCGGCCGGACCAGGTTGTAGTATGATTCGGGGACCTGTAATAAAGCGTTGCTGCCCGCAGCATGTTTAAAGGGAATCGCCTGCGAAAATGTATCGGCTACACTATCAAACCGCTCAAGCTGCGTGTAGGTGAATGTCAGGTCTTTAAAGTCTGCGGCAGCACAGTGCGTATAGATGCCTTTGACCTCTATCGATCCCACGTTTAAAATTTTCTCTATTTCGGAACCGGCATCTTTCCAGTACAATCCTCCGCGCTGCATTCCCGTATCTATAAATATATGGACTTTTGCTTTTTTACCGAACGTTTTGGATATCTCTGCTACCGCATCTGCCTGCCTGAGTGAGCAGACCGTTATTTCAAGGTCGCGTTCAACGGCCGATTTCAGGTCTTCTTCTGTGCCGTGCAACAGCACAAGGACAGGCGCTGTCAGACCGTTTGCCCTGAGCTCTGCTCCCTCCTGAGTAAAAGCCACACTAAAATATTCAATCCCTGCATTAACGAGCTCATGTGCTATTCTGACCGCCCCATGCCCATAGGCGTCCGCCTTTACGACTGCACAAACAGGAACGCCTCTGACATGATCCCGTAATTTGACAGCATTCTCATGCAGCATATCGAGATCTATGACAGCACAATTTTTCATGAAGATACGTCTTTATACCGGTCAGTGTTTATTAGCTCTTGTTTTGAAGAAGATAGGCATTGACAAATTTATCCAGCGCTCCCCCCAAAACCGATTGCACATCGCCCACCTCGACATTCGTCCGGTGGTCCTTGACAAGACTGTACGGATGCATTGTATAGGATCTGATCTGGTTACCCCAGGCAATATCCGATTTACTCTTTTCCAATATGTCCATTTTCTCCATCTCTTCTTTCTTTTTCAGGTCATACAATCTCGCATTAAGAATTTTCAGCGCATTCTCTTTGTTTGTGCGCTGGGAACGCTCGTTCTGACAATTAACGACAATCCCGGTCGGAATGTGGGTGATCCTTATTGCCGAATCGGTCTTATTGACATGCTGTCCACCGGCCCCGCTCGCCCTGAATGTATCGATGCGAAGATCACCCTGATCGATCTCTATGGTAATGTTGTCCTCGATCTCGGGGTACACAAACACCGATGCAAACGAAGTGTGCCTCCGGTGATTAGCATCAAACGGTGACAATCGCACCAGCCTGTGCACACCGATCTCCGCTTTCGCATATCCGTAAGCGAATCTACCTTTTACCTCAATCGTTGCACTCTTGATACCCGCTTCTTCAGCATTTTGCCTATCAAGGACCGATACGGTATATTTCCTCGACTCAAGCCACCGCAGGTACATCCTCAGAAGCATTTCGGCCCAATCCTGCGACTCTGTGCCGCCCGCTCCCGGATGGATGGTCATAATGGCGTTTTTTTCGTCATCCTCGCCATCGAGCATTATTTCAAGTTCTATCTTTGAAACATCTTCCAAAATGCCGGGGATCTCCCCGCCGATCTCTTCTAGGGCACTCTCGTCATTTTCTTTACTTGCGATCGCAAGTAATTCCTGTAAATCTCTAATTTCCGTGTGGATATTTAAATGTCTCGATACAGTTTCTTTCAGGAAACTCAGTGCTTTCAGCATAGTTTGGGCTTGTTCCCGATTTGACCAGAAATCATCCTCAACACTCTTTTTTTCAAGAATACCTATCTCTTTATTTTTCTCATCTATGTCAAAGGTACTCCCGGATTTTATCGATTCTCCGCACGAGATCCGTCAACATTCCACCAACATCATCTATCATACTTCCTCCAATAGCAATTACAAACTTTTACCGCCCATAACTTTATAGAAAACAATTGTTTCTGTCATATTTTTCAAGAAGTAAATATACCTATTTAAAGAAATAATGTCAAGCAAATCCCCCGGAGCACAATACCCTGCAAAAACTCAATATCCTTGACCCGCACCGGTCATTACATGCCGTTATGA
Source organism: bacterium (assembly GCA_965240425.1). Taxonomy (GTDB): domain Bacteria; phylum SM23-31; class SM23-31; order SM23-31; family SM23-31; genus CBDFMG01. The sequence goes on along the minus strand of OZ251221.1, from coordinate 2,118,789 downwards.
TTTAATATAAATGCTATATATGCAACATAAAATACACACATACAACTATTATTACATAATTAATATTAATTGCAATAATTTAATTACATTTATTGCATATTTTAGTTGACATTATAATTCTCTATCATTATTTTGATGGCAGTATATCCGGCAGGCGGACATGACCAAATCAGATATAATCAACATTACCAATGAAGAACAGGTCCAGTTTCTCAGGCTCCAATTTACCAATATTCTCGGGCAAATTAAAAATGTTGAAGTACCGCAGCCGCAATTTTCACATGCTCTCGACCATCAGACGCTCTTTGACGGCTCTTCCTTACAGGGTTTTTCACGTACAAAAGAACTCGATATGGTTCTGGTGCCGGACTATGACACGTTTCGGGTATTTCCCTGGATCGAGGACCAGGGCAAATACAAAATTGCCAGTATACTCTGCGACATCCATTATCCGGACGGTAATGAATTCGAAGGGTGCCCCCGGTTGACGCTGAAGCGCCTTGTCAATGACTGTATTAAAACCGGATTTGAATATTTCGTTTCCAGCGAGCTCGAGTTTTTCCTTTTCAGAAAAAAAGCCGATGGGTCCGCAACACTGTCCACGAACGACCCGGCAGGGTATTTTGATCTCACCCCTGATGATGATGGTGAAGCTGCCCGTAGAAATATTGTCAAGGCGCTTGAAACGATGTATTATACCGTTGAGTCATCGCATCATGCAATTGCACAGGGGCAGCATGAAATAGATTTTGTTAAAGCCGATGCGGTGACTGCTGCCGACAATATAGCAAGTTGCAAGCATGTTGTCCGCAAGATTGCAGGAGAGTTCGGTCTTCATGCTACGTTCATGCCGAAACCTGTTTTCGACCAATACGGATCGGGTCTGCATATTCACCAAATATTTACAAAAAACGGCACAAATTCGTTTTTTAATGATAACGATGAATATAAATTGAGTGATACGGCATACCGATTTATCGGCGGCCAGCTGGAACACAGCCGCGGATATTGTGCGATCACAAATCCCTTGATCAATTCTTATAAACGGCTGGTGCACGGTACGGAAGCCCCGACTTTTGCTTCATGGGCGGAACAAAACCTTTCTCCTCTCATTCGAGTTCCGGACCAGCGGGGGGAAAATACCCGGATAGAGCTTCGATTACCCGATCCTACCTGTAATCCGTATCTTGCTCTCACTGCCGCACTACAGGCGGGACTTGACGGTATAAAAAGAAAAGTCGATCCCGGAAAACCGGTCCACAAAGATATTTATTCTATCAGTCAGCGGGAACGGGGGCGGCTCAAACTCCATTCTCTTCCAAAGGATTTGAATGACGCAGTGAACGGTCTTAAAAAGGACAAAACGATCCAATCGGCACTTGGAGATTATATCTACAAACATTTCCTGACTGCAAAACAGGCTGAATGGAACGCCTATATATCGCAGATTCACCCGTGGGAAATCGAACACTATTTCACCTATTATTAGAAGTCATAATTTTGACTCCGGGAGCGATCCTCTCTGATAGTATCAATTAAACCTTTACCATATTCCACAATTGAGGAGGTAATCAATGAGCTATACCGCACATGACGTGCTAAAGATTGTCAAGGAGAAGAAAATCCGGTTCATAAATCTCTGGTTCACCGATATGCTGGGGCTTCTTAAAAGTTTTTCTATAACCGTCCCTGAGCTTGAAGGAGCCATGAGTGAAGGGATGGGTTTCGACGGGTCGTCGATCGAAGGATTCACCAAAATTCAGGAAAGTGACATGATCGCGATTCCCGATCCGGCCACATTCAGTATTCTTCCATGGAAATCCGATAGTATGTCCATAGCCAGAATGTTCTGTGACATTTTTACGCCGGAGGGCAAACCATATGAAGGCGATCCCCGGTATTGTTTGAAAAGGAACATTGAAAAAATGAAACAAATGGGTTTCGACAGTTACAATATCGGGCCTGAACTCGAATATTTCTATTTCCCAAATGAAAAAGACCCGACACCGCTCGATTCCGGGGGCTACTTTGACCAACTTCCTCTCGACCTCGGCACCGATCTCAGAAAAGAAACTATTAAATACCTTGAAGAGTTGGGTATAAGGGTGGAATACAGCCATCATGAAGTAGCGCCGGGCCAGCATGAGATCGATCTGAGATACCGGAATGCCCTGCAAATGGCTGACCAGGTCATGACATATAAAACCGTCGTTAAACGGATCGCATATATGAAGGGTTTTTATGCGTCATTCATGCCGAAACCGGTATTTGGCGTGAACGGTTCCGGTATGCACACGCATCAATCGCTGTTCAATAAAGAAGTCAATTCTTTTTATGATAAAAATAGCGAACATAATCTTTCAGAAGCGTGCAAACAGTTTGTTGCGGGATTATTAAAACACTGTATGTCTTTCACTTCGATAACCAACCAGTGGGTAAATTCCTACACAAGGCTTGTTCCTGGTTTTGAAGCGCCTGTTTATTTGTCATGGGCCCAGCAAAATCGATCGGCAATGATCCGAATTCCCAAATATAAGCCCGGTAAAGAAAGTGCGACGCGGATAGAATTGCGATCCCCGGACCCGGCATGCAATCCGTATTTGGCATTTTCAGTTATGCTCCGTGCCGGTCTGGACGGTATTGAGAATAAAATGAAATGCCCTCCTCTATCGGATAACAATATATTTGAAATGTCTCAAGATGATCGCGAAAAAGCGGGTATACTTTCGCTGCCGGAATCTCTCTGGGAGGCCATACATCTCACAGAGAAAAGCGATCTAATGAGAAACACCCTTGGACCGCATATATTCGATAACTTCATATTTAACAAGAAAACGATCTGGGAAGAACACCGTTCGCAAGTAACTCCGCATGAAATCGAGAAGTATCTTCCTATTCTTTAAAAATCGATTTAACTTTGGAGAATTCATTCGTGGAAATCAAATTTTTAATTTTTGCTCAAACAATTATGCTCACCTGTTTTTTCATGATATCTTGCAGCAGCGAATCCATTGATTCATCGGATGAAGACCTCCAGCCGGAGATTTTGACAAACGACGAAATACGTGAATGGCAGGAAAAACTCCAGGGGATCGAAGCTGTTCGGGTAGAAGACGGCGAGATTGCGGTACTGGAAACATCCCTCGGCACAATCACGTTCCGGTTCTTTACCGACGTTGCGCCGAATCACTGCGCCAATTTCAAAAAACTGGCAAACAGCGGATTTTATGACTGGACAACATTTCATCGCGTAATACCGGGATTTATGCTCCAGGGAGGCGATATCAATTCAAAAAATGACAATCCTTCGGATGACGGGACCGGTTCGCCCGGTTACACCGTCAATGCTGAATTCAGCGATATGACCCACAAGCGTGGTATTATTTCAACAGCAAGAAAAGGTAACGATATAAATAGCGCGGGAAGCCAGTTTTTTATCATCCATGAAGACAGTCCTCATCTCGACGGCCAGTATACCGTGTTCGGAGAAGTGATAGAGGGAATTGAGGTCGTCGATGCTATTGCGAGTGTTTCCCGGGACCGGGGAGACAGGCCTGTCGAAAGTGTGTACATTAAAAAAGCCCGTGTGGAAAAGCAGTAACGGAGCCGCATGTACGATTCAGGCGGCATAAGTGAAATTTCCATACGATTCATAAAATAATATTGTATATTGAATCGGTAACACAAAAGAAATACATGGTATGGATCAGAAAGTGACATTCTTAAAGTATTCATTTGCCGCTTTTATCAATCTATTCATTGTTTTTTCCGGTTCAGCGCAAATTCCATCCAATTCATTTTATCATAGCAGGGAGACTGTCTTACCGTATGCAACGCTTTCGGTCCTTTACCCGGACGGCAGTCAAAATGCTATCCCTTTTACACCGGTCATAGTAGATCATTTCCCGGCGGGACTAGCTGATTTCTCGAACGACCTGGATATACGAGGCCGAATGATTTTTGCGGGAAATGGAATAATCACCCCGGGCAGGGTTTATAATGCATATGGCGACGTCAACTTTCAGGGACGGATAGCGCTTATAGTGTATAATTACCCGTATGATTACAAACTGCAATTTGGTGAAGCGAGCGATCTGCATATTCGTTTGTACGAAGCCGCGCTCCGGGGGGCATCGGCTGTTATACTATTCGGGATGCCCAATAATCCGGGCTGGTACGAGCCATTCATTGCCCTCCCACAGACAATTCCGAAAATTTCTATCCCCGTATTTTCGATCTCGTTTCCCGAGGCACAGACCCTGCTCCGTGAAAGCGGTTACGCGATCGACGCCGGTGGAATAGGCATAGAGCGATTGCTCACTGTATCCCCGGTTGAACTTCCATTGACGGCGAGACTGCGGATCAAAAGCAGTTTTCAACCTATTCAAAGTGAACATTTTAAAAAACTCTATCTTCCGGGTGTACTCACCAAAGAACAAATGGTATATTTCACAGAGCAGGAAGAACAGGCGCTGAAGTTTGTACAGGATTTTTTACAAATACCCGAAATTGAGCCGCCCGAACAAGAGGTCCTCTACTTTCCCGATTTCACGTCACTGCGGTTCTTTACCGGAATATCACGGGACGAATACGATAACTTCAAGAATATCTATAACGTATTTTCTCTTCAATCCCATTACAACCATCCCATACAAAATGAATTTTTCCATATAGTAAATGCTATGACGCACAACATCATCGGGTCTGCGTGGGGGCCAGCGCTGCCGAATCTCATTGCCGGGACAGGAATTATGGTAGGACACTTTGCCACGGACGGTCCGGGTACTGACATAGATGCACTGACGGCAGAGCGTTTTATGTCCTCTCAGACTGCCCTTCTATCTCGGATAATCGAAGACAACGGAGTTTCTGATAGTGATAATGACGCTCTTGCTCTTGTAACGGGTTCATTTCTGAAATTCCTTTTCACTTCGTACAGCAAAGAGAAATTCAAGAAATTGTACACAGGAATGACCGGTATACGTACTCCTGCCGAACGCCTGACAGTTTTCAGCGATGTCTATCTTAAGGAACTGAAGTCACTTCAGCGGGAGTGGGTTGAAATGCTTGCTTTCGGCTACAAAATCCCACCTGTTTTAGTCGATGAGTACCTGCTGGAAAGTGAAAGGATAATTGACGCTTTTCAACGGTGAAACCGTAAATCCTGAATCGTCATCACACTATTCAAAATTTACCCATTAATCCCTCACTCGTTCAGTACTTATACTTTTTTCACTCTACGTTGACATATTGAATATTTAGAAAGCAGAGAGTGCCACGTCGTTCCGGCTTGCCGGAACTCTTTACTATGGCGGCAACTTATTGCCATTCACCGGCATATATGTCATTTCGGGTCCCGGTTCTTCGGGAATAAATCTCTAAAGTTTTCTGAGTAAAAAAACTATAAAAATCTTGACAAATCAGTACAACCACGTGATAATTTTCTTTAATAATTAAGATTTTGTGCCAGCCACTTTTCAACTGTTTCTTCTGACATTTTCTTTCGTTTCCGATAATCTGCGATCTGGTCTTTTCCAACCTTGCCGAGGGCGAAATATTCGGATTCGGGATGAGCGAAATAAAACCCGCACACTGAGGCGGGCGGATTCATGGCAAAGTTTTCCGTGAGCGTTATGCCGACATTATTCCCGACATGTAACAATGAAAACAAAGTTCCTTTTTCAGTGTGATCGGGACAGGCAGGATACCCGGGAGCAGGGCGGATACCCCTGTACCGTTCCTTTATCAATTCCTCATTTGAGTGGTTTTCACCGTCAGCATAACCCCAGTATTCTTTCCGCACCTTTTCATGCACGAGTTCCGCAAACGCTTCGGCAAGCCTGTCTGCCAGCGCTTTCACCATTATGGCGTTGTAATCGTCGTGGTTTGCTTCGAATTCTTTTACCATTTCCGCCACACCCACACCGGCAGTGACTGCAAATGCGCCTATGTAATCTTTGATCCCGGTCTTTTTCGGAGCAATGTAATCAGCCAGAGCACGGTTCGGCTTACCCGGCAGTTTTTGCACTTGCTGCCTGAGTGTATGGATTGAAGCCAGGGTCGTTTCTCTGTTTTCATCCGCATACACTGCTATATCGTCTCCCTCAGCATTTGCGGGAAACAATCCTATAACACCATGAATTTTTATCAGATCTTTCGCAGCAATGTTATCAAGGAGCGCGTTGGCATCGTTAAACAAAGTCCGTGCTTCCTTCCCTCCTTCCGGACTGTCGAAGATCTGCGGATAGTTTCCTTTCATTTCCCAGGTAATAAAAAAAGGTTTCCAATCGATATAACTCCTTACTTCTTCAACCGAATAGTCCCGAAGGACTGTCAACCCCGGTTTTTGCGGTATTGTAATTGCAGACGTTCCCCAATCTATTTTCACTTTGTTCTCTCGTGCCTTTACTAACGGTACGTACTTTTTTTTCGATGTCCTTTGCTCATGTCCGATTCTTAGACTTTCATACTCTTTATTGACATTGTCGATAAACCCGGTCCGTTGTTCTCCGGTTATCAATTGATTGGCAACGGCCACGGACCGTGAAGCATCAAGTACATGAATAACCCCATGCGAATATTTTGGTGCGATTTTAACCGCCGTATGGATTTTCGAGGTTGTAGCGCCACCTATAAGCAGAGGTTTGGAGAACCCGAGCCGCTCCATTTCGTCCGCCACATGGACCATCTCATCGAGTGATGGCGTAATTAACCCGCTTAGACCAATAATGTCGACATTTTTTTCTTTCGCAGTTTCCAGAATTGTGCTCGACGGCACCATTACGCCGAGATCTATTATCTCATAATTATTGCACGCAAGGACTACTGAGACAATATTCTTTCCGATGTCGTGAACGTCGCCTTTGACAGTCGCCATCAGGACTCTGGGAACCGAGGCACTCTCCTCTGAATCCTCTTTTGCTTCTTCTATGTACGGTATAAGATACGCCACAGATTTTTTCATGACACGAGCGCTTTTCACAACCTGGGGCAAAAACATCTTCCCTGCTCCGAACAGGTCGCCGACAATATTCATACCATCCATTAAAGGACCTTCAATAACCAAAATCGGTCTCGGATATTTTTTCCGGGCTTCTTCCGTATCTTCTTCTACAAATTCGACTATACCGTAAACGAGTGCGTGTTTCAACCGGTCTTCTACAGATTTTTTACGCCATACATCTATTTTTTTTTCTTTTTTACCTTCATCCCTGATATTTTCTGCATCTTTTAACAGTTGCTCTGTCGCTTCCGGATGCTTGTTCAGGAGAACGTCTTCCACATGTTCGAGTAATTCTTTATCAATTTCTTCATAGACATAAAGCTGCCCGGGATTTACGATACCCATATTCATCCCGGCTTTGACAGCATGATATAAAAATGCAGAATGCATAGCTTTACGTATCGGTTCATTACCTCGAAATGAGAAGGATATATTGCTTATGCCTCCGCTGATATTCGAGAGCGGATAATTCTCCTTTATCCACCGGGCCGCCTCAATGAATTCGACAGCATAATTATTGTGCTCTTCGATCCCCGTTGCGACCGTTAAAATATTGGAATCAAAAATTATGTCCTGCGGCGGGAATCCGATCTCTTCCGTCAATATATCAAATGCTCTTTTACAAATTTCCTTCCGCCTCTCAAGCGTGTCTGCCTGACCCTTTTCATCAAAAGCCATAATAACGACCGCTGCACCGTACCGGCGAATTTTTTTTGCGTATTTTTTGAATTCTGATTCACCCTCCTTCAAACTGATCGAATTCACAACTCCTTTTCCCTGAAGACATTTTAGTCCCGCTTCGATCACTGACCACTTCGAAGAATCTATCATGACCGGCACCCGCGAAATATCGGGTTCGGAGGTAATAAGATTCACGAACTTTGTCATTGCCTCCTCGGAATCGAGGAGCGCTTCATCCATATTAATATCTATGATCTGAGCGCCGTTCTCTACCTGCTGACGGGCAATCGACAATGCGCTTTCGAAATCATCTTCGATAATACACCGCTTAAATTTCAGTGATCCGGCTACGTTCGCCCGCTCTCCGATATTAATAAAATTTGAGTCGGGCCTCACCACAAGCGACTCAAGGCCGCTCAATCGAAGGTATGGTTCAGGTTTTGGGGCTTTTCTCGGTTGAAAACGGGAAACGGTCTCCGCAATGGCTTTAATATGCTCCGGGGTCGTACCACAGCATCCACCTGCTAAATTCAGAAATCCGTTTTCTGCGTAATCCTCAAATTGTGCCGCCATAAATTCAGGCGTTTCATCATATCCCCCGAATTCATTCGGAAGGCCCGCATTCGGGTGTAAACTTACGGAACATGAGGCGATCCCGGACAATTCCTGAATGTAGGGGCGCATTTGCGCCGAGCCGAGGGCGCAGTTGAATCCGACACTCACTAAGTGCGGCATATGTTCAACCGATATCCAGAATGCTTCCGGTGTTTGTCCGGAGAGTATTCTACCGCTTGCATCGACAATCGTTCCTGAGACCATGACCGGAAGCACACTGCCTGTCTTAAGAAAATGTTCCTGAATTGCAAAGAGGGCTGCCTTACAATTCAGTGTATCAATTACTGTTTCGATAAGCAGCAAATCGACACCGCTATCCACAAGACCGCGGACCTGTTCCGCATAGGCAGCAACCAATTCGTCGAATGTTATGGCCCTGTATTCCGGCCTATTGACATCGGGAGATATAGATAAGGTTTTATTTGTCGGACTGATAGACCCGGCAACAAATCTCGGTTTACCGGGATCTCTCCGGGTACATTCGTCAGCCGCTCTGCGTGCGCTCTTTACCGAAGCCGTATTGAGTTCGTACACCATTGATTCAAGGTGATAATCTGCTTGTGATACAGAATTAGAATTAAACGTGTTCGTCTCAATAATATCAGCTCCCGCTTCCAGAAAGCCGCGATGGATTTCCTCAATGATTTCCGGCTGGGTGATATTGAGAATATCATTGTTCCCTTTCAGGTCGTTTTCAGAGTCTGAAAACCGGTCTCCCCGGAAAGCATTCTCATCGAGATCATACCTTTGAATCATAGTACCCATAGCGCCGTCTATCACCAGGATTCGTTCATAAAGAGCTTTTTTGAACAGGTCCGTATTGTCAGCCATAACGCACTACTGCCTTCCCGTAAATTATTTGAATTTCACCTAAAGGTAATAAATATAATGATAATTATAAATTTTTGAAAGTAAATACCTGAAGGCTTTTCAAATTACCTTGAACAGCAGACTCTTGCACAAAACGAACGATTCAGTGATTTTAGTTGATAAATTCATTTTTATACAATATATTGTGCTAATTATAAAGATACATGGAATATAAAGGGGTGATAGTGTTGCTGACTCTTTGAGCCAGAAAGAAATTGACGCATTACTTGGTACTTCGATTGAAGAAGAAGACGAATCGGAATTTTCAGATACTGACCACATGGAACCCGATGAATCTGAGAGAAAAAATAAGACGTCATTTAAAGGTTTTGTAAAAACAAATATAATTACCGTGCCCTATGTTTCTCCGGTATTAAAGAGCGAAGAATTGTTAATAGATCCGGAAGGTAATACTGATGGAGAGTATGCGAATGTGCCTGTTGTCCGTACTATTTTAAATTACAAGCGATACAAAAAGTTCAATGGTAAATAGTCACATTATTTTTTTTTAAACAGTTTGTCCCATTTTTTTTCCGCTTCCTCTTTAGTCAACAGCTTTTTCGAAGCTTCACTTGTGTCCGGTACAACCGTTCCTGCAGAGAAATATCCACAGAAATTTGCGTTGGCTTTATCTTTTACAAATTCCGCCTGGGTTTCTTTGCACTCATTGTGAGAATTTTTGTCATAAAATTTGCAATTGTAGCAGCAGTGCAAAAAGCTGTTGCAATGAGGGCAGGTATCAAGCCTGTTCGGCTTGTCCGGCAGATTTTCAGACTTTGCGCAATTCCAGCATATCATTCATTAATCCTCTTAAAGATACTTCTGCTACAATATCCGAAGCGCTCGTTGTTTTAATAAACTATGGGGTATCTGATCATTATATTGACTGTCATTTTCCCAATATGAACCGCTTCCGCGACGGCGAAGCTCCGATTATTTCACTATATTCGCGATTCGCGGCAAAGTGGAGCAATCCCGGATTCTTGGTAGTCTTTTCGATTTCCCGGGACCCTATACGACAATACGTTTAACGCAACTATTTATCAGTAGAGTAAATGTACCGGCATAAAAGTGTAACGAGTACATCGGGTACTGTATTCTTATTGCATTCACATTGACGGTAAATCATACCCGGCACTGGCGTTCCTTACGGTCCTGCCACATTCGATAAGAATGACTATGTATTTGCGTATATAAATTATGAACGTGTTATCGCATCTGAAGCGAGTGACGGTCAGTGTTGTATCAGAAAAAGCGACCCTGAATCTGATTTGAAGTGTTCAATGAATTAAACTGGAAGAGGGAATTTGGAGAAAAACCTAAACGCTGAAGAGCTGATTGCTGTGAATTCAAGAGTGCCAGAGTCCTTTCCAGCTGAGTAAATTGCTGCCGAAGACTTGCATCGGCACCAAATGTCCGTAACATATTGTGGTTAAATGAATTACTGGTATTCCATTTCTGATTGGTTGCGTATAGGTTGCGGATGGTTGCGGTTTTAAAATTAAGGGACTAATATATTTATTAACACTTAAAATAAATAAAATAAGCCGGAAACAAATCCCAGCTTATTTGTACAAACCTCAGTTTAAAAAGCCCGCTCCTTCAACCTCGCCAACAAATACTCCTGCGAACGATTACCCTTAATACTATTACACGCCCCACAAAGCAATTGAATGTTTTCCCTATGACCAGTACCCCCCTTACTCTTAGGTATTTTATGGTCAACAGTAAGATTCGGATACCCAAATGGTATCTTACACCCTCCGCAAACCCCCTCCTGCTTACCAAATAACGTATGTTTATGAGTACGATAATTCGGTAATTTACCAATATCCGTTCTCATAGGAATATCAGAACGATGTATTGCCTGACCAAATAATCCATGATGATCCAACAATCGCTGATTCACCAACTTTACTGCCAACTTACTCAAATCTATTCCCACCCACTCACGTCCTAAGGTCTCTGAAGCCACACACGTTGTTGCACATCCACAAAACGGGTCCAAAACCATGTCACCTTCATTGGAAGATACCTTGATTATACGATCTAACAAAGCCAACGGCTTCTGAGTAGGATATCCCGTACGCTCCTTTGCCATAGGATTGATATGAAAAATATCTGCCCATAAATTGTTTAACGGTATTCCTTTCAATTCATGTAAATACTGTTTGTACTCAGGATTTTTTCCTCCCCATCTAATCATATTTTTCTTTTTTAATTCTTTTAACTTTTTCTCCGAATAAGTTGCCATATATTGCCATCTATATTTTCCTCTTACGTCCTCATATTTGAACCGTTTAAGATAATCGTCCGAATAAGACTTATATTGTTTATGAAATATATTCGTCTTTGATTTTCCATAATATAATATCGAATCTGTGTCATTACTATATTTCTGTGCCCTCGATTTGCTACTACCTGTATTCGTAGTTCTTTGCCACACAACCTCATTTCTGAAATTATCTTTTCCAAAAACAGAATCCATCAACGTCTTGAGATAATGAGAAGACACAGGATCACAATGAAGATATATTGAACCTGTACCTTTTAAAATACGTTTCATCTCCAACAACCGAACTGCCATGAAAACAAGATACGACTTCATACCTTTACCATGACTCAACTCCGCACTATATATAACACGATATAACCCAGGCTCACGTTCAGCGATCTCCCCGTGCCACGAATCATCAAGGTCATCCAGCGTCCACATATCTTTGAAAGCAGCACCCGCAGCCTTTGAACCAATTGGAGCAGAATAATTCTTGTTAGAATTAAACGGCGGGTCTAAATATATCAAATCTACAGACCAACTATTCATGCCCCGCATAATAGGCAGGTTGTCACCCGTCCATATGGTACGGTTTTTCCAGTTAGGTTTGTTCACATTGAGGAGGATACTGTAATGATACGATGGATGGTCAGTTACGGGTCATTTTTTCTTGGGGTTTTTTACAACTGGTTTCGTAAAGTTCTTATGCTTAACCCTGATAATCCTGTTTAAAGCTTCAAGAAACACCATCCCCTCAGGGAATATTCGTTTGGTCATAAGACAGCTCATTTTGCGCCAAGTTTTAGCAATTCGTCCCGCAACACAACTCTCAATACCGAAAGAACTCCTTCTTTTTCGATTCCGAATTTATACGCACCCTTAGAAACCTCTTTTTCCATATTTTTACCAAGTTCTTTCTGAATATAGATACCACAGAACTCGTCAATCTCAAAAGGCTGCTTGCCCTGAATATCATCAATCAGCTCGGGAGCCAATTTAGCTGCCCATTCATGGGCATTCAACTTTTTTGCGATCTGCTCCCCAAAATCAGTCAGTTGGAATGGGCTACTCCCGGCAACAGGAGCGGGTGGGAGTCTCTCAAAAATCCGCTTAATATCATCCCTGATTTCTTTCATAAACTCCCGAAGGGTGGCTCGATCCTTTTTAGCCTCGTCCTTTGAGAATTCTCGATCCTTATCAACACTTACCATCCAACGAATAACTTTGTATACTACCCCAAGAATTGCCAGTGATAAAATACCGATCAATGGGGTGCTCAACCATTCAGCCATTTATGCCTCCGGCCCATAAACAATTATAATCCCTTTGTCAAGTCTTTTTATGATAATTTCTTGCCTCCCACTGTTTAGATTGTAAACAATCATAATCACTTTGTCAAGGATTTATACGATATTTTTTTCCTCCAACACGCTCAAGAATCATATTAAACATGGAAACGTGATCACCACGATTATTATACCTGAAAATCTGCTCATTAATATACCGCTGGAGATGCTTCGCACTCACAAAATGATGTATCCCATAAATCGACCGCTTCAAAATAGCCCAGAATCCCTCAATAGTATTAGTATGAATTTCACCCCTTACATACTCATGCCGACTGTGATTAACACGCTCATGAACATACAAATCACCCAGCCTATTATATGCCTTCCACTCATCAGAAATAACCCGTGAACCAATATGAACATACTCAAGCAACCGCTTTTCAATAGTTTCCCGATCCACACGAGAAACCCGCTCCGCCTTAACCTTGCCAGAAAACCTTTCAACCATGCCGAATACCGGCTCTTTTGTTTTTACGCTCCTGCCCTGCGTTTTACCTACTCGCTTAGAACTATGCTTATTCTTTTCCTTCCCTCCAATATACGTATCGTCAATTTCAACCGTACCCACAAAAGGAACAACAAAATCCTCATTCCTCACCGCCTCCCGTATCCTATGAAGCATGTAATAAGCAGTCTTTTGAGTAACCCGCAAATCTCTCGCCAACTGATAAGAACTCATGCTCTTTTTATGCGTGGTTACCATGTAAATAGCAAAAAACCACTTACGCAAAGGAATCTTTGAATCATGAAAAATCGTACCCGTCTTAATACTGAAATCTTTTTTGCAACCCGCACAACGAAACCGCCGGCCACCCGCACAATGATAAATTTTAACATTACCACAATGTGGACAGTACTCAGAATCACGCCATAAAACCGACTGTAAATGCTTTTCACACGAACGCTCATCACCAAAACGATCAATCATACCAACAACACTTTTCACGATTTTCCCTCTCTCTTTGCAGTTACATATTAAACGCCCGACAAGCACGATAAGTTCCTTTATTTACAACAACTTGACAACTTTTTTATCCGTGTAATTTAGTGTAATTAAATATATTAGTCCAAAAATTAAATATGATCAAATTCCAGTTCCCAATTAACATATTCCGGAATAAATTTTTCAGGTTCCCATTTAATTATTTCCTCTTTTCTGCAAATATTACCTTCATTAGTTAGTACACCGGTTTATTAATAACATTATCTACCATTTCATCATTTTTTTCATCATCATAATAAAATCTTTCTTCGACTTCAATATGCAATATATAATTTTCAATATTTCTGATAAATTGCCATATATCTCGTAGAAGACCTTTGCGAATTACGTTATTGAATAATCATTGAAATTCTGCTTTTTTGGGCAGAATAATTGCGTCTTTTTCCATTAATTTTTCTCGCAAAAAGTAATATTAAGGATGACTTTATTAATTATCAGTAATCCCAAATCCCTTTTCCAGAATTGATTTTTCAAAATTCAATTAATCAGTGGATTTCTTTTTTCCATTTCAATACGAATCTGACTAATTAACTCTTCTTGAATTATCAATATGTTTTGATGACGGAGTTTCCCTAAAGGTTTGAGTTGATTGTCTTCTGAACTACTGTAAAAAACATTTTTAAAAACGTTACCAGTGTGAGATAATCGATTTTTCTCAAATTCCTCAGATAATAATGTGAATGCATGGTTAATACTCTTGGCTTCCCTATCCAAAGCTGGAATAGTACATTTACAATCAAGTAATTTTCCTACATTGAAACCTTTGAATCTTATTTTAAGTGATTCAAGAATTATTATTTTTCCATAACCGCGCGATAACACAGCTTGGTACTCACTATTTTGTGACGATAATACATCAGTAACCGTATTAAGTACAGCAAATAATTGACAGTAAGCATTGAGAATTGATATGTCTTTAGTCGATGTTAGTAAGGGGACAATATTAACCTCTTTTATTGAACTTATAGGTAAACTTAAATCACCTAAAGATTCACTATAAAACTGTGGTATTGTACTTCCGTCAGGAAAGGTAATATGTTGCCTCTTTACTTTGATAGGGATTTTTACTTTGGGCTCATCAAAATCATAATGCATTGATTTCTCCAAAAATAACAATTTAACTTTAACTAATTAAAAAAATTAATACCCCCAATTCAACTAATATTTATTTTTGAATAACATTGTGAAACTTTCTGATTTATCTATTTGGTGACGTACCTCCCATTTAATTCGACAGACCTCATTCTTACAACCCTCGGCTCAGAAATTTTTCAGAAATTTTCAAAATAGGGATTACAGTGGTAAGATAATAAAAATGATTACTAAAATCGCAGAATAAGTCATAGAGGAAATTTCTTTCTAATAATTTTAGTCAGTATTTTTTACAAACCACAATAACTCCTTGTATTGTCAGGGCTCTTTATCAATATGTGAAACAGACTATAAGTCATGTACTTCTTCAGGAGCATCTCCAAACTTTTCCAAATCATCTTTTGATATTTATTTTTTGAATATTTTAAAATACTCTATAAATTGATAAGTTCTTGTATAAAATTCGATGCCGGGAGATTCTTCAATTAAATAACTTTTATCAGTTCTGTCTTGGTAAATCTCTTCGATTTTATTATAAAACGAAAAAATATCATGACGAACAAAATTTACTCCTTTACGGTCATAAAATGTGGAAGTGCCTGGTTTAAATGTGAAGACACTGGTTATATTTTGATTTTCACCTTTACATTCATATAAATAAAATAATCCATTGCTTGGGTCAAAGTAAAGCTTGGAAATTATTCCTTTCTTTGCCTGCATTTTAATCATTTTACTCTTTAGATGTTAGTTTCACAATGATAAGAAAAATCGGAATGAATTGATTTCGGAGAAATTTTATAACTTGAGAATGTTTGCTTATACAGTAATATGTTTACTAGGATTTTGCAAGTGTATTTCTCTCCTTAAGTTGAAAAGGGGAGTAATTCGTATTAATCATAAGTTTTACAAGATAATTGGTCTAACGGCCCGCGATTAAGCCTTATGAGCAAGTTAGCAATATTTCAAAATGCATAAAAACTGACCTCATTCTCACATTGGACTTAAATCGTTTTTTATGTGGTTTATATCAATAACTATTAAATTTCTTTTTTTATAAACGAAAAATACTCTTCAAAAGTATTTGAATGAAATTCTTTATTACTACTTGGCTGATGGATGACTGGAAAGAAATTTCATCCTAAAGAATTTTCATCTGCTGAGCTATATTTGAAATTACCATTCGTTTTTTTCGTTTTCTTATAATAATCCCATTAGTAAGTCATTTTATATTGTTGATTTGCCTTTACTAATAATTTCAGAACTGGTTCACCTAAGGAAATTATTGGAATCTTAATGACCTGCCCCTAATGTTTGGGCCATTATTTAAGTTAGTCAATTCATCGATATATTCATTGTTGTATTATCCATTGGCCTTGAGACCGAATCCGGTGGTATAACTGCCTCGGGGGCGGGTGGCCGGTATCCAAGGGCACTATGCGGTCTCTTATGATTATACTCATTTCGCCAGCGTTCCACAAGCACTTTTGCTTCGTGTAAGGTATCGAAGATTTCCCGGTTGAGCACTTCATCACGCAGTTTGCCATTGAACGACTCACTATACCCGTTCTCCCATGGACTGCCTGGTTCAATATACAATGTTTTTACTCCCAGGCGCATGAGCCATGTCCGGACCGCTTGAGCAGTGAACTCTGTGCCATTATCACTTCTCAGGTGAACCGGAACTCCTCGCTGCACGAACAGTGTTGCAAGATGTTCTATGACGTCATTGTGAGTCAGCCTCCTGCCTACCACAATTGCCTGACACTCCCGACTGTATTCATCTAATATTGTTAACAAACGATAGCTCCTTCCCTCTCGGGTTCGTGCTTGCATGAAGTCATAACTCCAGACATGATCTCGGTACGCAGGTCGCAGCCGAATACACGAACCGTCATTGAGCCATAACCGTTTGCGCTTCGGTTGCCTCCGGGGAACTTTTAATCCTTCTCGACGCCACAAACGCTCCACTCTCTTATGATTGACCTTGAAGCCTTCTTGCTGTAACAGTGCGGTAATTCGTCGATAACCATACCGACCATACTGCGTGGCCAACTCAGACCATACGTTGCACTAACACCGGCTTCATCAGAAGGAGAAATCGGGCGATAGTGATGAGTGCTGCGCGGTACTCCCAACACGGTACAGGCCCGGCGCTGCGAGATCTCGAGAGTCGTGCAAAGATGCTGCACCACCTCCCGTCGCTTCGCCGGGCTCAGAAGTTTTTTGCATCAACCGCCAGAGTCTCATTGAGGATTTGAATATCCAACTCTTTCTCGGCAACCAGGCGTTTCAGGCGGATAGTCTCTCTCTCTAACGCTTTAAATCGTTTCGCCTGATGCACCCGAAGACCACCATACTCCTTTCGCCAACGATACTAGGTCTGCTCTGTAACCTCAATCTGGCGAGCAGCTTGTTGAACCGACTGACCTTGAGCGAGCAGTACTTCTGCCTCTCGAAGCTTGTGGATAATTTGTTCTGATGTGTGAATTCTACGTGCCATTGATCTTGCTCCTTTCGTTCAATCTAATCCCTGTACTCATATACTATCTGGATCAACTCTTGGGGGCAAGGTCATGAGGCCATGCCGGGATGCTGTTTCGCCCGATGGCGATGAGCGATGATGGTATCAAGGCGGCGCTGGAAGGGGCCGCGCTCACCTATTCAATGTGGGAGGGCTATCTGGAAGCAGGATAGTTCGCGCAGGGTCCTGAAATGGCTCGACGACAACGGCATTCCCTGGCAGGTTATTCACACGTCCGGGCATGCCTCAGTGGCGGATTTAAAACGCTTTGCTGGCGCGCTCGCCCCGCGCAAACTTGTACCCATCCACTCTTTCGAGACGGGAAGGTTCGCGGAGTTTTTCGATAACGTCGTCCAGCAAGATGACGGCGCTTGGTGGGAAGTCTAATACCGGCGAGCCCGCGAATGGGTGCCAGCGCCTATGAGGGTCGTGCGATCCAATCCGTTTTGTGGTCACGTGGATATGCCTTGCCTGAAGTTGTCGCTAGCTCCCTTGAAAAGCACCCGACCCCCAAGCTTATCCTTGAGCTTGTCGCGATGATGCTTCCAGTGCTTTCCGTGGAGGTGATCGTTATCGAAGCCGAAAACGATCAACCAGGGGTCGACATTAACAACCAGATCCTCCGTGATACCCTTGAGCATCTCGTGACGCTCGTGGTGCCGTTCGGCAAGTCCCTGTAAATTCCGAAGGTTGCAACAGACAAGACGGTAGCTGTCGGATATCGCGTCGCGATTGTCCTTCTCCTTCAGCAGATTCTTATACCTTTCGATCTGGCCGATGACCTTGGGGTCCGCATCGCCCCTTGCGCGGAGTTCCTTATTATTCTTGAAGTGCTTCGCCTCGAAAAACACGATTTCAAAACCTCGACCCGTCTTTTTCAAGGCCGCTAAGTCCATGCGAGGGGCAGACTTGTCTGCCTCATCGCTTGAGCTTGCCGCGAACGCAATCTCAAGGTCCACAATGTTCGGGTTTGCGAGAACGATGTTATGAACGCCGGTTTTTTCAGGCACTGCATAAGGCTTTGCCGCCTTCTTGAGATCGTCGGTATCGGCCAGGTTCTTTGTGAACATGTCCTCTAGTTGCTGCGATTCGGGTTGACCATCGACGATTTTGATGTAATCCGATCCGGTCAGACTCGGTTTCAGCAGGTACTTGTAGTGAGTTTCTCCGACAATTGTCTTAGTCGGCTCCTTCCACATAAGCTTTAGGAGGCTGCAGCCGCGATAGTAGATGTTCACGTAGTTGTCGCGAACGGCAAGAAACAGGTCATCGTCATTCACCAAGGCGCGCCACCAGCTATCTGACTGATCGTATAACTCATTGAGTTTTTCGACGAACTGCTGATCGAGACCACGTCTGAAGTTCGTTTGTGTCATCTTCTTGTTCCTTTCCTCAAGCGTGAGGCCGAAATGGTTCGTGGCGTAGGCCACACACTAAAATTTCAACAATGTTTCAGACAGATGAAGGTGGCGTCACCATTAGCCATCGCCTCCGCTGCCGTCGGTGGTCGAGCAATTTGCCGACCAGCGGTAGATTCTCGCCCGACATGACGGCATGACTGGCCATCGTGTGACGGAGGTCATGGAGCCGCAGCCTGCCGAGTTTCGCATCGCCGCAGACCGCGCGCCAGCAGTGGATGAAGGCTTCTTCCACGGTGATTCTTAGGCCGGAAACCGGCGCTTTACCCTTCACCGCCAACGGCGCCAACAATTCCGGATCGGTTACTATGTCCGCCTTGCCGTTAATCTGCAAGGTCTCGGTCATCCCGGGAACGAAAAACAGCAGCCCGACACAGGGGCGCTCCACCAGGTTCTGCATGGTGTCGATCTGACGGTTCCCCGGCCGGTTCGGTAAGAGCAGGGTCTTCGGGTCCAACACAACCGCCAGTGATCCCGGAGGGTCTCTCCGGGGCGAGGCGTCGGCCCGTCCGTCTGATCGGGCGGAACTGATGACGTAAAACGGGGAAAGTGCGATGAAGTCCCGGCAGTGGACGTCGAGGTGATCCAGGACCTTGAGCCCGGCCTGTGCCTTCGGCGGCGGATACAAAACGCGCAACTCCGACATGTCAGTCACCGGCATTGTGAACCTCCTGGCGCATTGAGGTCGCCGCCTTCACTTTCAGACGTCCGTCAGCATCCCGCATGAAGGAGTATGGAGGCCGCGCCGCGGCGGGTTTTGTTGAGAGTGGTCGGTTCTTCTTCATTCGTAATTCTCCTGGCGTTTATGTACTACTACGTAGAAAATTTATTTAAAAATACGCAGTAAACAGTAAGGAAGTCAAGAGAAAAAATAATCCTCACACTGTGGTCTGTGGATAAACGCTTCCTTGCAGAACCCGTGGAGCGTTTTCACAGGGCAGCCCAGTCGGCGGATCTGCCTGTTCGAGCACCGTCCGCGCCGCCTTCTCTTGTTTATCCGGTGGATAGTCTGATTTGCGTAAGATCCGTTTCACCAGCATGCGCAGCCGTGAACGCACGTTTTCGCGCAGCGTCCAGTCGATGGTGACGCTGCCCCGCACAGTCCGGACCAGTTCCCGGGCAATGGTGCGCAGGGTCTCGTCGCCGAGCACCTGGACTGCGCTGTCGTTGGTCTCCAGGGCATCGTAGAAGGCCAGTTCGTCTTCCGTGAGTCCGAGTTCTTCGCCGCGGGCGCTGGCTTTGCGCATTTCCCGGGCGAGCTGGATCAGTTCCTCGATCACTCGGGCCTGCGCGCCCCGAACCGCCCCGTTATCGGTACGGTACTCCACCGTCATGCCGTCAACGACCATTCGGTGGAAAGCGCGGTTGCGTGCTTCCGGTGTCGGCCCTTCCGGGCGGGTCAGCTTGCGAAGGGCTTCATCCAGGGCTGAAACGGGGAGACTGGGATTCAGCAGCGCGAGGGCATCGCGCAGCCGCTGTTCCAGTATCACCTGCCCGTAGTCGGTGCGATGTCGGGGCCGTAGGCGATCGCCCAGCCGAGACTTTCGAGCCAAGCCAAGGCGGCCTGTTCAACGTCTGGTTCGGTGATGGTGGGTGTCATCGGGATATTCTTATTCTCTCAGTGATCCAGTCCGAAACGAAAGATTCGAAGTTTTGAAGGGATTGCCGACACTCCTCGGAAGTCTCGCCAAAGATGCCGCATTGTACGAACGGGGATCTATCGTGTGACTGGGATATAGATTTCTTGATTTCTGCCAATATACGCTTCTCATTTTCTTGCCGATGGAAAAATGCTCCCAGTGGAACCCAATACTCTTGGCGTTTATTACAATAACCAACCCCAAGAGCTATCAGAATTTCGAGCTTATCAAAAACGAATGAGTATTTCTCATCGCCCGGAATGAGTTGCTGTAAAGGCTGTCTGAGTGCATCATGCAGCCAATTGATTAAGGGTTCATCATGCTGCTCCATACCTTCCCATAGGTTTTCCAACGGGGACTTCATTACATCTTTGTTAAATAGTGCTGCTATTAAGACATGTTGGTGGCGCTGCCACTTTCCATCTCCTTTATAGAGGTGGCAATTGACCGCTGTCTTGAAGATGTGATTGAGAAATTGCAATTTGCCTGACTCGACCGCACCTAGACCCAGCGCATACAGGAGCAATCTTGCGGGATATTTTCTAATGGCAAGCAAGGTGGAGGACCCTGGGCTATCAAACATTGTTGACAAACGCTCCATTGCCCGTTTCCATCCATCGTAATGGTAATCCTCAGCCCAAAACCCGCCAATGGATGCCATCGCCAGAAGGGTCGAGCAGGCGGACTCATAGTCACGCAAACGCGCTGTACTATTTTGCTGTTGTGTTTCTTGCACTTTAAAGGCTTCTTCGGAAGTGGTACTTAGCACTTGCTCTACAGTTGCACCAATATGGTCTACAAGCTGTATCTTGTGCTCTGGAGAAGACAAGTAATGTTTCAAACTCGCAACGGCGGCTTCTGTGTGGAGCGGGCGAGGCTTTGGAAACTGCTCAATGGATTCGACGTATTGCTGAATAGCATGGAAGAATGCATCGGCATCTTTGATACGAATCACCTGGGCTTTGCGATGGCTAATGAGTCGTTGGGCCTCATCTCCAAGCTCGCCCTGTACCGCCCAGTATGTCGTGAACCGGTGCGATTGCGCACGGGAAATCGCCTTGCGCAACGCGCCGTCCCACTCTGCTGACCAGCCGCATACGATCAGACCGAACTCATCGAAGATGCGGTCCAAGAGCTGATCGAACTCGGGCGGATACTGATTGAGTTCAGCAGTGGTATTCCGAATGCGGGAGTCAAGGTAATCGCCATGCACCTTGAAGACGCAGCATTGTGTGTGAATCAACGGAAGTGCGCCCTGAATCTGATCGGGGGAACTCAGGATCGCCGGTTCAACCTCTTCATCGCGGAGGGCGGTTTCCACGAGATGGTCAAAATTCGTTGTGATGATGACTTTTATGAATCCTTGTGCAGCCAGTGCCGCGATGGCGCGGTGTGCCGCCGTAGGCTTTTTCTTGCCCTCCTCGCGCTCCAGGTCGTTCGGTTCCCAATACCCACGGAGCAGCTGTTGTCGCTCGGCTGGCGTCTTGTCAAGTTGGTCGAGAAGGTCGGAGTAATCTGCATCTTTTTCAAACTTCTTCTTATACCAATGTTCAGGGTCTGGGTCGCACGTTTCGCCGCGGAGTTCTGCCAACTTGCGAATCAAATCGAACGTTACCTCCCAACCGGTTGGAATCCCTGCTGCCCTAGACACGCCCGAGCCCACAAGGACAGCGTAAACACCAGGAGTTGCCTGTATCGAGAATGCCAGTGAGTGGATCGGGTCAATCACGGTGTTTCATCTCCATTTGTTTCGCTTGCAACTTGCCAGAAATGAGCTTCGGCAGCAGCAGGTCGCTGGTACTGGACAGTTTGATCATAAGCTGGTTTTAGCCTTTCTATGCTTTTGTCTGCGAGTCGATGCCGAGCAGCCGACCGATGTTTTCACCTTCAAACGGCTGGATTTTACCCTCATGCTCTCTCACGTGCGGCAGTCGATACAAGACATCCGGTAGTTTCGTGTCGCCTGCGAACGGGTTGAGATAAAGGCAGCAGGGAGCACGCAAGTTCCACGGAGGGAGATATGAGGGAGATATGTTGGATATGTTGCGAAACATAATGACTCCTTTAAGCCGAGTATAGCGCGTATGAGGCGGTCTAGGGCGGACAAAGATTCCGTCGTGATTTCGAGTGCACCTCCCTGGAATGTCAGGGCGACCCGCATCAATGGTGTACTGCTCCTTTTCAAACAACACTTCTAACTCTTCATGCTCACTAAAGCCGAGCATACACACGTTGACCGCCACCACAAGTGGTGCATCGAGGTCGTATTTTTTGGCCCTCTTCCGTATCTCACGCCGAACGGGAGTTGAACTAAGCATTCCACTGCGGCCGGGACCAAGCATTACTGTTGGTCTCTCCACATAAGGGGGATTGCACGGTACGAGCCTCCCCTGTAAGTTCCAATCATTATCGGTGATTGTTGCAGACGGTGCTGCTTCTGGCCCTCCCTCGTCAATCATTTTTTGTACTTCTTCGGGTGTATGATTGAGCAATTTTTGGAACGGCTCGACCACCTTCGTCTTTCCCAAGTATTTCGATAGTTCACCCTTCATCTCATCAAACGAGAAAAAAAAGTAGGGAGAGCGGAGTGTTTTTATCTTGGCCAAGACGTCTTCTTCCGCCGGATTGAGGACAGGCTGACTTTGGGGGTTAATGACCGTGGCTTCGACATAGAAGAGACAATCTCCATGGCGGACACGGAAGTCCGGCTGCTTCTTAGTTCCGTCAATATCATTCACTGTAACCTCGCAGCCAAGTCGGATAAGCAATTCGTGCACCGTTAATTCGAACGAAGCTCCACTGTAGGCGATGTCATCTCCTTGCAACCTTCCTTGAAGAGGATTCCGTGCTTTATGCGGATACTGTTCGAACCACGATTCGAGCAAGTCACGGACTTGAGAATCGTCGGGCCGAGCCGACCGGTCGAGGTAATCAAAAAACAATTCCCTGGGATCAATGCGTCCCCCCATGTACGTTCGCTCTATGTTGTTGAAAAGAGCCATCACCGCTCTTCCCCCACGTCTACCCGCAGCTCGCCGGAAATGAGCTTGGGGAGCAGCGTGTCACGCGGGGTGCAACTGGGATGCAGGCTTTGCGTTCCGTCAAGGACCTGTTTCGCTACGCTATTTGGCATCTTCATGTTATCTCCTTCAACTTTTGGAAGTTTGCCGATATACGTGGAGCCAATGTGCTGATAATTCTCGCAAGTCCTTTCACCTCGTCAATATCGATGCCGATCTTTCTCCCTTCAACAGCGCTGGTGTCGCCGGTCTTGTCGAGGTATTTCTGATCCACAACACCCAGGTTGTGCGCGACGAGGTGGCGCTTCTGAAAGGCCGTGACAGCCGCTTGCCATTCTTCTGCTGTCACGACTGCGGACATGTCAATTTCGAACAGGTCCAGTACACTTGCTTGTGCGTTTTTCAGATTCTGGAAGCTCATCTTTTCCGCCTTGGTGGGGTTCCTTGCTTTGTGCGCGTGTACCAGGCATAGCTCGCGCCCAAACCCGTCAAAGGCGGAAACACAGTCTTCCAAGGCGTTCTCAATGAGTTTTTCAGCAAGGACTTTCTCTTCCCTTGTTGCCATCTCCAACATCTTTCCGACCACTTCGAGGCTTTTGTCGAGAATCTGGAGCGAGTTGTGTTGGCCACAGTCCGGGCAGAAGGCGAAGACGCCGTATACCAAGTATCGGAGTGTGCATTTGGCACAGACGACTTCGGTTTCGAGCGGTTTTTCCCTGTAGTAGTCGATAGGCGTTGGACGACTTGGTTTCACCTTCATCGACATGCCTATGTCGAATGCACCTTTCGGTTTGTAGTCGAACTCCATCTTCTTAAGGTCTTTGTGCAGCGCGTCGGTGAACTGACGCATGGCGACTGACTGAGCGTACTGGATCTGCTCCTTGGTATAGAACTGATCATGCTCAGCGGTGTGACCGCAATACGGGCAGTGGCACGGGAATCCCTCGTCCTTGCGGCCAGTGCCAAATTCGATCTTGAAGTACTCCTCGCAATCCGGCTGCGGGCACTTGCGTCCCGTGAAGCCGTTCTCGTCTGCCGGGATCGAGATCGAGATACTGTTGCCGAGTCGTTGAACGTTATCCATCAGGTGATCTCCACAATATGTTCGGCATCCTTCACCCGCAACTCACCGGAAATGAGCTTGGGCAGCAATGTGTCGCGGAGGGTGGCGAGGGCGGCCTGTTCCACGTCGGATTCGGTGATGGTCGAGATCATAACTCCCACAGAATGGGCCCATCGTTTCGAGTCGTGACAACTTTCCTCAACTTTGTGCCGCGGCCTTCGTTGAACCACCACCCGCCTGTAGCGTGCTGTGCATACGTGCTCGCCATTTTTTGTGTGTCGTACTTCACCGGGCCATCGGACATGACTATCAGCGATGGCGAACAGTAGTCGAAGACATCTTGGCAGTAGCCGCTCTCACGGCCGTGATGCGACGCAACGAACACATTGACGCGTGCCAATAACTGGCAGACTTCTGAATTCGTGAGTAGCGCAAGCCAGCCGGCACGCTCGAGATCGCCAGGAAGCACGAAAAAGACAGATCCAACTTCAAGAAACGTGAGCAGACTCAGGTTGTTGGTATCCGTAAACGTTGGATAGCTGTTCCAGAAGGTCCAGACTTGGACACCCGGCGGCTCAAGTTGCTCGTTCGAAACTTCTCTCGTATAGTTGTCGATCATCTCAAGAAGAACCTTCATCGCCGCGCTGATCGGAGGTGGCTTCAGGCTGCGAAGTTGCGTGGGCGTAAGGCCCGGGTTTCGGGTGAGTGTCTCGATTGGCAGGCATTGTCTTACGCTCGGTAAGTCAGCAATGTGGTCCTCATCGTAGTTTGTAATGAATAAGCACCGGATTGTTTGGATGCCTCGTGCGCTCAGGTATTCCGACGGTCGACAGGTTGGGGAATGCCCGCAATCAAAGAGAAGAACGCTGCCGTCGCTGGCTACGGCGTAGGCCGCGAACCCGTGCTCAACGTTAAGAATCTCGAATCTCACGGGATGAGATCCTCCGTGACGGGTCCAACGCACCAAGCCCTGACTGCGCTCTCGTAGGACGTTCTTGGGTTGACGTGCCTGGCGAAGTTCTCATTGGTCACATAGAGAGTCATGGGCGACGTTCCGGCGTCCACCACCATACAATTGGCCTGATTGTTGGTGACGATGGAGAGCCCTCGGCCGCGCCAGGCGGCGTATGCCAAGTGCTCCGAACGCGCATTTCCGAAGAAGGTCAGGGTTGGCTTCAGCGTGTCGAGAAATTCATAGGAACGTTCTGACTTGCGCCCATGGTGCGGAGCGATCAGTAAGTCAATGTCGGTAACGTCGCTGCCATGCTTCGCGAGAATATGCTCCCATGTGTCATCGTGAGAGTCGCCTCCGAACACGATGCGGTTCTTTCCCGTGCGGTACAAGAGCACGTAAGAGCAATCATTGTACTCATCGTCCGCCTTATTTGCCGCGTCCACAAGGTCCTGCGTTGGCGCCAGGATATACAAACCGTCTCCTCCACGGGAACCATCCTTCCCGACGTTGTAGAACTTCCTTTTGGTTCCAGAGAGCAAGGCAAGCCGTTTAGGTTTAGGGTCGTGTTGCGGCTTTGCATCCCTGAGGCGTTTGTAGAATTCCCAGTCTTTCTTTGAGTAGGACGAGCTGCCCCATGATGAATTTAGCATCTCCTTCTTGTTGTCAGTATCCCAGAAGTTCAATGGGCTGAAAGCTTCGAACAGGGCCGTGATCCCGTCCATGTGATCCATGTCAGGATGGGTCTGGATATAGCGGAAGATGCTGCTGATACCGTGATCGTGCATGTAGGAAATTGGGTTTACGGGGCACTTCTTCTGCTGAAAGTTTCCGGTGATACCACGCTCTGCCTTTGCAATCATGGCTGATACTGCTTCTCTCAGCGATTCTAGCGATTCTTGGGTCTTCGCATTGCAGACATCGATCACGGTTACATGCCCAGAATTGTGCTTGATCACGGTGCAGTCGCCATCGTTGACGTTCAGGAAGTGAATTGTGGCCATTGACTACTCCATTTCTTGCGCGGCTTCAAGCAGGAAGCGAGCGTATCGGTTGGCGGCGATAGCGATTGTCCTCTCCAACTGACCCAAGGTCCAGATAACAAGCAACGAAAGGGAAAGAAGCACAGCGGCGACGGCCACCGCCTCCTGACTACTCCAAGAATCACAAACTTCCCACAGACATGCAATCAAAGTCACAATGGAGAGTGACCAGCCGAGAGGCTTTAAACCGAGCAGGTTTCGTCGAAAACCGTACTCTGTGAGTCCCTTGAAAACGAGGGGAAATTGCTTGCGGTCTCTGGTTCTGCGAATGAGTTCTTCTGCGCAGGCTTCCCAATGGGCATCCGCTGCTTGCGGGTCACGCTTCTGGTCGTCTGCCGATGGAATGTTGAGGCCAAGACTGCGAAGCTTCGTATGCAACCGGTTTCGGGTAACCTCGTTGAATTCAGGGTTCAAGTGCCTAAGAAAACGGGTTGTGGGTTGGCCACCCCACTGCAACCAGAGACGTTTTTCAAGACGTTTACCGAAATCCGCGCCGACTTGACCGGCCAAGAAAGCCAGGGGAATAAACACGATGGCTGCAGCGGCACCAGCGGCACCCAACGGCAGATCAAGACCATGCGGCAGAAGAGCCTCGAGAGCACAAATGATCGGCGAGATCGTTATGTAAACGGGAAAGACCCGTGCCTGCTAATTGTAATGATCAAATACCGAACTCATTAGACGGCCCTTCGTGCAATATTCTCAGCATCCTTGACACGCAGCTCTCCGGAAATCAACCTGGGAAGCAGCGTATCGCGAATATGAGCCAATACCAGACTTTGTAACTTCATTTTTGCTTCTTCTTGCAACTGCATTCACAATATATTAAAGAAAGCACTGAAACTCAATAATTAGTTTTATTTTTTTCGTGCCACAATATATTGTGCTGTTTCCAAGGCATTATCTAACCTGTATTCTGCAAACCCGTGCCGTACACCCGCAGGAAGATCAGGAAGATGAGGGTATATGTTTTGCTGAAATCCGCAACCGAAAATATTCGAACAGACACCGACGACAGTACCTGTATTGAATATTGTATTGATACCTGTTTTTAATGAACCCTTCGCCACTGCAAATCCGGTTTGCCCGATCGGGCTGAGGTGATAAAGAAGGTGCTGTATCCAGACATAATTCGCATTGCCTGGTGACGGTGTTCCACCAACGGTTAGCTCAAGCAGTGCCTCCGCTGTTTCGCTTTGCAGATGATCGGCTAACTCCAGAAGACTATCTTCGTTGGTGCTGCGTACATCGTTCAGCCACTCAGCCGGTACGCCGTCGCCTTATCCTCGACTGCGCAGCCGCGCACTAGATATCGTAGATGCTGATATAATCCCCGAACACGGCGCGGGTGTTGGCGTCCCGCGCTTCTGCGAGGAATTTATCCGACAGGATCGAGAGATCAAGTTTCTCCAAGCCGGCGACGGGTGCTGGTTCGCGTGGCGGGTTATCGACATTCGGCGGGCCTATGGCCTCACCATTGACCGCCGTGAGGCTGACGCGCTCGACGCAATCCTTAGCGGCGTACCCGGAAAGTTCGCCGGACACGCGCCCCGCCTGCCCGAATTACCTAAAGGAGAATAAACCATGAACCCCGCGGGGGTAAACAGTGGCAGGTAACATGGGGGGGGGGCACCGGGCTAAAAAATACCGCGAGCGAGCCCTAAACTACGCGCCCAATGCGTGAGCGGCAAGACCAGGTTGTGTTAACCGCGCTTGCGTAGCCGATTCAATTCATGCTGCACGATGTTGAGCGGAAGGCGCGTAAAATCGAACCGCTCATAAAGGGGCGACAGAAGCGAATGGACAACCTCTACTAGATTGGCGCTCAGGGTATCTCTACGGCAACAATTGTCGATAGCGGAACCTCGTCATCCCTGCTAACGCCCTCGACCAAGAATCTCCAATCCATTGGATTTACCCACTGAGTCAGTTGCCTCTTATGAAGTCCAGTATATCGTGCAAAAAAGGAAACCGAATTACCGCCCAGGCGACCGGCAAGATACGCAGCGTGCAGGAGTCCTTCTCCGATTCTCCAAATCGGCAACGTCGGATCCAAACAGGTGCCTGGCTGAATGCCAGCCTCTGCCGCATCGCCGCCGTCCTCTTGGTAGCCTCGCAGCAAGAAGGCGAGTCCATCGGGTTTTATGCGCCAGAAGTCGGAGTGGTCGGCATCGTGATGGTGCTCGCTTGTATCGCCACCGATCCAGCACTCGATGGCATCATCGCTGAAGTACGGTTCAATCTCGTTTCGCGTTGGAACCCACCACGTGTTCCAGCCTATGAGACTCGGCGCATCGCGCAGAATATTCAGCAACTCAGGTAATTCGAGTTGTGCTCCGCCGTCAACATGGTAGGCAAACGTATAGAATCCGTGAGGGCAGCGTGCCGGGCTGTCGTGCGGGAGACTGGCGATTTTGTTTCGCCAGACATCTTCACAACCCTTCACCCAACGATCCAGTCGAGATGTCTCGGTTTGATTTTTTTCCGATGGAGGCCTGCCAATCAGCAGGTCCCGGATGCGATCGAGTAGCTCATCACGCCGCCCATCCAAGCACTTTGTGAATAGCTCATCCCACTCGCGTGCAGTACGAGGTGTTTCGCTTTGCGGCCCCGGGCGTCGGATGTAGACGTCATGCTGTTGAACGATCTGACTATTCGGACCGTCACGCTTCGCGCGTATGGGAACTCGGTGACCTCCTGGAACGTCGATGATAGGATAAATAACGTCTGAGGTGGGGTGCGGAACGAGCTGCACCGAGCAATGAAACGGAGGCTCGGCGTAGTTTTGAACGATCCCGTTTACGACATCCTGAGAGTAGGCTTTGAGAGTGGCTGGCTGTTCTGTGGCCGTCTCGAAACCAGTATCCGTTTCTGTGAGTCCGATGATCACAAATCCCCCGCCATGGTTCGCTAATGCAAGTAAGGCCTTTGCGAGTGTCGCCTTGTGTTCGTTGTTACCAGCGAGATCCAGCCAGTTTTTGATCTCAATGTCGAGTGCTTCTCGCGGATCGAGCAGCAAGTTCGCAAGCCGATTGCGGCCTTCCGGCTGCTGTATCGTGACCATGGAGGAATCCTCCGTATCTGGTTTCCAGTCGTCGGGCCAAGGCGGTCAGGCAGGATCATCGACGAGAATCTGGTCGTAGGTAACCTCAATCGGCGTGCAGGTCGTCGCTACCCCGTCAGAATGGTCCCAACGTAACTGTCCTTGTCCTCTTCCTGAAGAAGGACGTGCCGCTTCTGCATCTCGCTCTTTTCCATCCTCCACAGCAGACGCATCGTCGCGGAAGGAGTGTTCGAGACGATGAAGGAATGCAAGCGCACGGCGGGTTTCGTTGACAGTGACCGGCTCTTTTTCATTCGTAATTTTCCTCGTGTTTATGTACTACTACGTAGAAAATGTATTGAAAAATATGCAGTAAACAGTAAGGAAGTCAAGAGAAAAAATAATCCTCACACCGTGGTCTGTGGATAAACACCCCCTTGTAAAACCCGTTGAGCGCTTTCACAGGGCAGCCAAGTCGGCGGACACCGCCTCTGCCTGTTCGAGCACCGTCCGCGCCGCTTTCTCTTGTTTGTCCGGCGGGTAGCCTGATTTGCGTAAGATCCGTTTCACCAGCACGCGCAGCCGTGCCCGCACGTTCTCGCGCAGCGTCCAGTCGATGGTGACGCTGCTCCGCACAGTCCGGGCCAGTTCCCGGGCAATGGTGCGCAGGGTCTCGTCGCCGAGTACCTTGACTGCGCTGTCGTTGGTCTCCAGGGCATCGTAGAAGGCCAGCTCGTCTTCCGTGAGTCCGAGTTCTTCGCCGCGGGCGCTGGCTTCGCGCATTTTCCGGGCGAGTTGGATCAGTTCCTCGATCACTTGAGCGGTTTCGACGGCCCGGTTCTGATAGCGGCGGAGTGTTTGCTCCAGCATCCCGGCGAATGATCGTGCCTGAACGACATTCTTCCGTCGGCGGGCGGCGAGTTCGCCTTTCAAGAGTTTCTGCAGCAATTCGACGGCGAGGTTGCGCTGCGGCATCTCCCGCACTTCGGCGAGGAATTCATCCGACAGGATCGAAATATCGGGTTTCTCCAGGCCGGCGGCGGCGAAGATGTTGATTACGCCTTCGGAGGCCACAGCACTGGAGATGATCTGGCGAACGGCATGATTCAGTTCCTCTTCGGGACGTGCATCGGCCGGAGCGCGCTTGGCCAGCGTCGACTGCACGGCCTGGAAGAACGCCACGTCGTCGCGAATGCGGATTGCGTCCTCATGGGGCACGGCCAAGGCGAAGGCTTGAGAGAGTTCGCGCCCCGTCTGCATACATCGGTCCTTGCCGTTCTCCTGAGCGAGAATGTGCTCCTGCGCGGCCGGCAGCAGACCCAAGCGTTCCTGAGGCGTTCCGGTAATCCACTTCGACCGGTCAAAGCCGTGGAACAGGCCGCAGCAGATATCATATTTCTCCAGCATCACCGCCACCGCTTCAGTTTGATTGATTACCGTCTTCCCCGTACCACCGCTTTCAGTGTACGTCGCCAAAGCTTGTTTCAGCTCGGGGGCCAAGCCCAAGTAATCGACGACGAGACCGCCCGGCTTGTCCAGGAACACCCGGTTGACCCGGGCAATCGTCTGCATCAGCCCGTGGCCGCGCATCGGTTTGTCCACGTACATGGTATGCAGGCTCGGTGCATCGAAGCCCGTGAGCCACATGTCGCGCACCAGTACGATGCTGAACGGGTCGCCGGTGTCGCGGAACCGGCTTGCCAATGCTTCGCGCCGGGCCTTGCTGCGGATATGCGGCTGCCAGTCAGGCGGGTCGGCGGCGGCGCCGGTCATTACGACCTTGAGGCGTCCCGTGTCGTCGTCCTCGTGATGCCAGTCAGGCCGCAGCCGCACCAGCTCGCGATACAGGTCGATGCAGATCCGACGACTCATGCACACGATCATTGCCTTGCCGTCCAAGGCTTCCAGACGCTGCTCGAAGTGGGTCACGATGTCGCAAGCGACGAGATTGAGGCGTTTTTCTGTCCCGACGAGGGCTTCCAGTTGGGCCCACTTCGTCTTGAGTTTCTCCTTCCGTTCGATTTCTTCTCCCTCGGTAGCTTCCTCGAAACTGGGGTCAATCTTCGCCCGCTCGTGTTCATCAATGGCCAGTTCTGCCTGGCGGTTCTCGTAGTAGATCGGCACTGTCGCCTTATCCTCGACCGCGCGCTGGATATCGTAGATGCTGATATAGTCCCCGAACACGGCGCGGGTGTTGGCGTCCTGCAGTTCGATGGGTGTCCCGGTGAAGCCGACGAAGGACGCCTTAGGCAGCGCATCGCGCATGTGGCGGGCGAACCCGTCGATGAAGTCGTACTGGCTGCGGTGCGCTTCGTCGGCGATGACCACGATGTTGCGGCACTGGGAAAGCGCCGAGTTGGTGTCGCCCTTCTCCTCGGGGAAAAACTTCTGAATGGTGGTGAATACCACGCCTCCAGATTCTACGGAGAGTTTGTTTCTCAAGTCCGCCCGACTCTCCGCCTGTACCGGAGGCTGGTGCAGCAGGTCCTGGCAGCGAGAGAAGGTGCTGAAGAGCTGGTCGTCGAGGTCATTTCTGTCGGTGAGAACCACGATGGTCGGGTTGGCCATGGCCGGTTCGCGGATGATGCGCCCGGCATAGAAGGCCATACTCAGGCTCTTACCCGAGCCCTGGGTATGCCACACGACACCGATGCGCCGGTCGCCCGGCGCACCTCCGGGTTTCCGGCCGGACTCGTAGCGGCCAGCTTCCTCGGCTACCTTTTCAGCCGCGTCCTGCGACTGCAGTTCGGCCGCGCGCAGGGTCTCGGTGATTGCCACCTCGACCGCATGGAACTGGTGATACCCGGCCATCTTCTTGACGAGCGCCTCGCTGCCATCATCCTCGAACACGATAAAATCGCGGACCATCGTCAAAAACCGGTGGGGTGCACAGATGCCTTCGAGCATCACTTGCAGTTCGAGCATCTGTTGATCAGCCAGCGTCTCGCCGGAGATCGTGCGCCAGGGCTTGAACCACTCCCATCCAGCAGTGAGTGTGCCGATGCGGGCTTGGGTGCCATCGGAGACGATGAGCATCTCGTTCATGGCAAACAGCGATGCCAGCTCGGCCTTGTAGGTCTGGAGCTGCTGCCACGCGGTCCGGATGGTGGCCTCCTCGTTAGCGGGATTCTTGAGTTCGATCACCCCGAGCGGCAGGCCGTTGACGAATAGCACCACATCGGGGCGGCGCTCACGCTTATTCTCAACCACAGTGAACTGGTTGACCGCCAGCAAGTCGTTGTTGGCTGGCTTGTCGAAGTCGATCACTCGGGTCTGCGCGCCCCGAACCCTGCCGTCGTCGGTACGGTACTCCACCGTCACGCCGTCCACGACCATTCGGTGGAAAGCGCGGTTGCGGGCTTCCAGTGTCGGCCCTTCGGGGCGAGTCAGCTTGCGAAAGGTGTTGTCCAGGGCTGAGGTGGGGAGATGGGGATTCAGCAGCGCGAGGGCATCGCGCAGACGCTGTTCGAGGATGACCTCACCATAGTCGGTGCGCTCCGCACCAAGCGTATATGGTGCGATGTCCGGCCCGTGAGCCACGCTCCAACCGAGGCTTTTGAGCAAGTTGAGGGCGGCCTGCTCGACGGTTGATTCGGTGATGGTAGTCACAGTGTTTTCACTTCCGCGTCCTGGATTTCCTTCAATGGTCGCTTCTCATCATCTTTCCATTCGATGCGCCCATTACTGGATCTCCCCAATAGGACGTCGGATGCGGCGGAGGGTGAGGTGAAGAAATAGTCTTGGACGAATCGGTACGCGGTCCCTGTATCTTCAAAAATGCTCTGGCTCAGCAGTGTTTTCCGCAGTTCGGAGGAAGAGGTGCTGATCGAAGCAACCTCGTTCTTGACCGCTTGAGAACCGGACCGTACGACGAAACCACCCTGCCCTTCATAACCGCGCGCCTGTATCTCTTTGGCACTCAGATACAGCTCCCGGTTCTTTCCCGCTGGCCCCCGCGGCTTTTCGAAGAAACTCATCCCGACGACTGGCAGGCATAGCAACATGTCGGCCAGATACAGCTCCGCATCTGCCTTGTCCGCATCCGATAGCGATGGCATCTGCGGCACATTGTCGTTGTCCAACTCGCAGCGCTTCGCCTCGGCCGCAAGTTGCACCAGCCGCGCTTCGAGATGCTGGACGTGTGCTTTGTTCAGACTCTGGTCTTTGCTGGTGAAGGCAACCCCATGGGTCCAGAAGTCCTTGTTCTTCGCATGGCTGGCCAGCCGTGGACGCAATTCGCCCTCACCCATGTAGGCGCGTGGCAGTTGCCCTGATCTGTCGGGTCCCCAAAGGACATACACGCCAATGCGTTTAAGTTCCTCCCGGTGGCAAACCTCGGCAAAGAGCGAACGGGGGAAAACAATACCCTGTCCAGTCCAGTTCGATTTCTCGACCACACGGAGTCCTTCCGGATCGCCAGCGGGAACGAATATTTTCACCGAGAATCCCAATAGCTCACTCATTGGCGCTCTCCTGCTACGCTTGCAAGAGCGGCCTTGAGCACTTGGAAGCAAACCTTGGCCGTGTGTTCATCGGGCGTGAAATTCGAGACCATTTGCTCGTATGGATGGATGTAATTTCTGAAATCACGAAGCCCGTGGCTGAACTTTTTAACATCCGGTTTCAATAAATTAATTTCGCATGCAACGTTGATGAACTGCACCAGTGACCAATCTTGAAAAGATTTCACTCTTCCATTAGGGCTTTTGGGGCTAGCCGGCGACCGATTGAATTTTGTTGGCTCCTTCCGAGCCGCGCCGAGGAGAACTGCTTCCAAAACACTGCCGCATAGAAAAATGACGGATAGATACGCGCCAGCAGATAGAGCCGTGCGCGCCTCGTTTAGCCGACTCTCAATGATCTCGGCTACGGGGAGTTCGACGGGCAATTTCTGGATGCTCGGTATCTCGAATTCCTTGTGCAGGAAGCTTTTGACGGAGGCGGCCTTCGCAGTCGGCGGTTTACCAGAAAGCTTAGCAACA
Source organism: bacterium (assembly GCA_965240425.1). Lineage (GTDB taxonomy): Bacteria > SM23-31 > SM23-31 > SM23-31 > SM23-31 > CBDFMG01. Next base: position 2,084,219 of record OZ251221.1, on the reverse strand, counting down.
ATCGCGCGGCTCTTTTCAAGCAAAACGACATCGCGTTCTTGCTTGTTTAGATCGCAATCCACCTCGTAGGAATCGAGCATCCCGGACAGGACGCGCGCGACAAGAGCGTCGGGCTCCTGCTCCCAGAAAGCACGCATCTTTTTTGCCTTGGACGTCCCATAAGTCTGATATCGATTGCTATGGATGTTCACCTTATAGCGGTAAAAAAACTCTTCGAATGTCGCATCGGTGTAATCTAAAACATAGCCACCACTCATGTACAGGATCTTCTCTATATAGCGCTTCTCGACGTCCGTGAGGTTGCTCATATGACAGCCTCCACCCGTTTGTCGACGTCGCGGAGGCGGATTTCTCCGGAAATTAGCTTGGGTAGAAGTACATCTCGCAGGAAGGCAAGAGTGCACGCCTCTGCCTCCAAGCAATGGCTACGGACAAAGATAGGGCCGACGTATCCGTTGAAATGCTCAACGATCTGGTCAACAGGCATAACCTGCTTGTTCATGTACGCGAGGCTGCGGTTCAATCCGGGTACTGCTGAATCAGCAGCGATAGAGGGAAGATCCTGACCTTTCAAGGCGTAGAACAGAAAGTACAGATTCTGGTTACTGTCCTTGGGCACCACGTAGAAAGTTGTATCGATGGGAAAGAAATCGGTGGTCGCCCAGGTAACGACTCCGGGATTCCCCTTTCGGCCAACGACTATACCGGGTCCCTGCACCAACCTCTTATCGTGCCAACCAACTTCCCCGTTTGAGCCATAAACGGGAACGTCGCCATCGTGTCGAATGTCTGCTTTCAACGCCTTTCCATAGGCCAGTTCGAGCAAGTCCCCCAGTGCCTTTACCTTCCACCCTTCCGGGATCTCTCCCAGTTCGGAGTCTACGAGTCGGTTGGGGAAGAGGTCGGTGAGGTGCTTAGGCAGGCCGGTGTCGCGGCCTTCCATCTTGGCGCGGACGGGGTCGAAGTCTACGAACCAGGACTTGAACAGCGCCCGCGCCATCTCCTCCAACGTTTTGTTCTGCCGATGGAGCAGCTCGATCTTGTCGTCGAGACTGGAAAGGACAGAAGCAATGGCTTTTTGTTCGGGAAGTGGAGGGAGAGAAATAGGTATTCTCTGAATGTTATATAGTGGTAATTTAGGTTGAGTTGATCCCACATTTCTACTTTCAATTTCAGCTTGTCCATCCTCACTAATTAAATAGTAAAACAAATACTTTCTATCTAAAACTTCTTCATTAGTATTGACTATATTCGCACAGTTTTCCGTCAAATTTGCTTGATGCAACTCTTTTGGTATAATTGCGCATAAACCAATTGTCCCAACTATTGATATTATGACGTCGTCCTTTTTAACTATATATCTTGAAATAGAAGGGAATACTTCATCAGGAACAAATAAAAGTTCATCCACAGTAATGCAATTATTATTAATATCTCTTGTACGTATATAAGGGTGTGAATTTGGTGTTTTAGACAGCATACTACCTTTAGGTAAACGTTTTCCTCCTTTAACATCAGCTAATTTCCCAAGTTCGATTTCTTTCCACTCACTCATTGACTTTCACTTTCTTCAAGTTCTCTAATATCAAAACATTCAGTTTTTCTTCTTCTTGCAACTGTTCTCCAAATTCCGCTTTCAGCTTCGTGAACCGTTCGTTGAAATCAAAATCATCTTCATCGTCATCGTCCGGCAAATCCACATACCTTCCCGGCGTAAGCACATAATCAAGTTCCCTCACCCGCTCGATCGATGCGGCATTACAGAACCCCTTGACATCTTCATACGTGCCCTCACGACCACGCCAGTTGTGATCAGTGTCAGCGATTGCAGCAATATCCTCTGGTGAAAATTCCCGTGTCCTGCGATATTCCGTATTTCCATCGACCATCTTTTCTCAGTACGTCGCCGCTCCAGTCACTGTCGTTAAACGGGGGATTGGCAATGACGTAATCGGCTTTTAAATCTTTGTGGCTATCGTTCAAGAAAGAACCTTCGTTGTTCCACGTAACTTGTGAACTGTCGATACTCCGTATTGCGAGGTTCATCTTTGCCAGCCGCCATGTCGTCAGGGTTGCTCAAGGCCGCTGCTTCCCTGCCTCTGTTCGTTCGGCGTCCTGGCCGCCATCAACACCACACGCTCGCGCTCAATCTCGCGATGAAATCGCTCCGGCAGACGCGCCTAGTCGCGTGTTTCTACACAGGAAAGGGATCGTGGAGTCGCGCACTGCTTCTGTGAAACCGACGAGGCGGACGGCTGGAATCTCTTGCAGGTCCGGCGCCCGCAGCACGAGGTCAAGATCGCTGCCGTCATGGCTTCGGCCATTCACACGGCTACCATAGGCCCAAACCTCCACATCGGGCAGATACTTTTCGAGCAGCGCCTCGATCTTCTCGCGGTGCCTCGGCGAAAGATGCAGCCTTTTAGCCATTGTCCGCCCATACTATCCGAGCTGCATCAGCTTTATTCAATAAGTTAGTGTCTCCTGTTATGAGAACTATTCGGGCGGCGGGATTGGAGGATTGGACTCCAAGGACGGCAGCAATGATCTGGTCATCCCGATTATTCTCTTTGAGCCATGTTGGGGCATGTTGCATATCCGGTTCGCTGGCGACCGCCCGGACAGTAATCGTTTTATTCACCGTTATGCCGCGATGGAGTTCCCCCTGATTACGCCAGCCCTTGATCCTAGTGATGACCTTATTGACCTTTTCTCTGAAGTCAGGATTCCGGTAGTGATTTTTCAGCTTGTCTAGTTCAGCAAGGACGGCAGGCAGTAACAGAAATACGAAGCTTTCGGACTTGGCTATAGTTTCATATTGCGTTGGATCAGGCTTGCCAACGATCGAGTTGGTATCGGGAATCAGAATTATCTCGCTGACTGGACCGGCTGTCAAGCTTTTGAGCAGCTTTACAAATCGCTCTGCATCGTTCCGCAGTCGCTTCTCAGTTACTTCGCGGTCGCTGTCGATTGACCGGTTTTGACCCAACTCGATCCATTTACGGAACTCTACGTCAGCCTCTTGGATTTCCTGGTTTAGATGGTCGGTAGGTGTGCGAAAGACTGAACGAAGAATCTCGAACCATTCTACATAGTCGCGTTTGATTGCGAGTTGCGTGTGACGCTGTTCGGCTGTGACCTCACCCCAGTAATAATCTGGAGCGAGGATGACAACCATTCCACCCGTCTCAAAGCGTTTGACCGGCAGTTCCCGAATCAGGTCTGCCAACCTTTCGGTTATGGAGTATACGTCTGACTGCAGTCGGGCTGCTGTTGATGGCATTCTTTGTCTGTTGCTGCTCATGATCCCCGCTCTCCAAACCCCAACGCTTTCAGGTTCCCGGCGATGGCGGCGTCCAGCTTCGCGGCCTCGGCCTGCTGCTCCCTTAGCTGTGCCGTGAGCCGTGTCATTTTGTCCTCAAACGGTTCGCCATCGTCCTCCTCTGGCTCAATGCCGACATAGCGGCCGGGGGTGAGTACATGGCCGTGCTTGCGTACCTCCTCAAGCGTTGCGCTCTTGCAGAAGCCGGGGACGTCGGCGTAATCGTTTACCTGCTTTCCGCTGCGCCAGGCATGGTACGTATCGGCGATGCGGGCGATGTCTTCATCGGTCAACTCACGGTGGGTGCGGTCGACCATGCTGCCCAGCTTGCGGGCGTCAATGAAGAGCACTTCGCCGCGCCGGTCGCGCAGCGTGCCGCCTTTCCGGTCGCGAGAAAGAAACCACAGGCACGCCGGTATCTGGGTCGAGTAGAAGAGCTGGCCCGGCAGCGCCACCATGCAGTCCACCAGGTCGGCCTCGATCAGACTCGTCCTGATCCGGCCTTCACCGGACTGGCTCGACGACATCGAGCCGTTGGAGAGCACAAAACCGGCCACGCCGCCCGGCGACAGATGATGGACGATATGCTGCACCCAGGCAAAGTTGGCGTTGCCTTTCGGCGGGGTTCCGTACTGCCATCGCTTGTCGTCGGTGAGCTGCTCGCCGCCCCAGTCGGAGACGTTGAAGGGGGGATTGGCGAGGATAAAGTCGGCTTTCAGGTCGGGATGGCGGTCGTTGTGAAAGCTGTCGCCCTGGGCGATCTGTCCCTCGATGCCGCGGATGGCGAGGTTCATCTTCGCAAGCCGCCAGGTTGTGTAGTTCGATTCCTGACCGTAGATCGAGATATTGGTTTTGGCGCCCCGCGGGACTCTCCCGCCGCTGCCATTGCCGGTAGTGTGCGCATCGATGAACTCGACCGACTGCACGAACATGCCGGAAGAACCGCAGCATGGGTCGTAGACCCGGCCCCGGTAGGGCTCCAGCATTTCGACCAGGAGCGTGACGACCGAGCGCGGCGTGTAGAACTCACCGCCTTTCTTGCCCTCGGCACTGGCGAACCGCGACAGGAAGTACTCGTAGACGCGGCCAAGCACATCCTTGGACCGGGCAGCCTCATCGCCCACTTTGATGTTGCTGATGAGGTCGATGATCCGCCCGAGCCGCTGCTTGTCGAGCGCGGGGCGGGCGTAGTTTTGGGGCAGTACGCCCTTGAGCACCTGGTTGTCGCGTTCGATGCCAATCATGGCGTCATCGACGAACTGGCCGATGGTCGGCTGCTTTGCGTGCGCCTTGAGCTGCGCCCAGCGCGCCTCGGGCGGCACCCAGAAGATATTGTCGGCGCGGTACTCGTCCGGGTCTTCCGGATCAGCGCCCTCGGCCCGCTCATCTTCGAGGCGGGCGTGCTTCTCCTCGAAAGCATCGGAGATATATTTCAGAAAGATGAGACCGAGGACGACATGCTTGTATTCGGCGGCGTCCATACTGCCGCGTAAGGTGTCGGCCATGCGCCACAGGTCGGCCTCGTCGGTACTCTGCTGTGGTGTGTTGGTGCGTGTCTTTTTCATTCTTCGGCGCCTGCTTTTACCGGTACATAAACGGAGTTCGCTGCCGCAATCACGTGCAAGCGCTGGTTATGCCTTGTACACTTTCAGAAACCATTGTTACAGCAGCTAGTTTCCCGTTTTCTTTCAATTATTTAAAAAAGTCGATCTTGCTTTCCGGAGATACTCTGCCATGGCAGCAATCTCATTCAAACCTTCCGGTTTCAGGATTTCCACCCGGTTTTTGCTCACTGATAGAAAATCATCCGCAAGCAGCGCTTGAAACTCTTCGGAAAACAGTGCATTCCAACCGGTCCCGGCTGGTTCTTCAGGGTACGTTTTTGTATCGTAACGATTGGAACTGCCATCATTTACATACGCTAATCCCTCAATGACCTGTCTGTCACTGAGTGAGGTGGTATTGTACTTATTTGACAGATAGAGAAGCGCTTCTACTTTTTCAAGATTATATTTCCTTACTGTAAGGTCATAGTTCGTTATTTTAAACGTCTCATCAGATATGAGATTTTCACCAAACGCTTTTTTTAAATTCCATGCAGAGAATTCATAATATGTTAAAATCATATCCACAATGTCATAGACTTCTTCTGATTCATATAAGGAATCCTGGAACAATACAAAATATCTAAATGTTCTGTCGTAGTCATATCCCATATCTTCGATTGTCATTTTTGCAGCCATATATGGTATTAACGGCGCCGCGCAGTAATTCGCTTTTATTATATTTACCGTGTACCCGTCAGCAAAATTGTTCAATGTAGTCTCATTTAACTGCATTCTCTCCTGCGAAAATCCTTCTGCAGAGCATATCACATACAATACTAGGATAAAGATAATTTTATTTGGAATTACTGTATTCATATGATCCTGATCGCTTATAGTTTGTATACTGTCACCATTGTCAATGGTCAGGATACCCGGGACATTTTCAAGCAGTACAATAGACGGCTTATGGCAGTCAGCAATGCGGATACTATCAAAAAAAAGATTCCCTTTTTCATCTGAAAACCTTCCTTTCCCTCCACACGATGAGAAAGACTGACAAGGAAACCCTGCACATACAATATCATACTTCAGTATGTCTTTTGCATGAATTCAGCGAATATCTCCTGTGACTTCATCGTTGAAATTTTCTTTCTATATTTCTTCGCGATGTTTATCGATTCCAGAGTTGAAGACACACTTCATTCCGGGAGCTTCACGTCCCAGTCGAAATCCACCACTACCTGAAAATAGGGAATTATATACCTATTTACCCAAGCTTGTTCTTAGGCAGTTCACTTCTTCTTCCGTCCGTCTCTCCGCTTTATATAGTCCCAGTCTTTTTTTTGCTACGTTCTCCAGCGTGTCTGGGATATTCGGAATCTTCTCTGACCCCGGTGGTCTCCCCCGAGGTCGCTTTGTCTTGTCTTTTTTCATTTTGAGATTAGAACTCCACTTCTTCTATGTTTTGATAGAAGTTCTCTAAATCTTTTTCGTACATACGAAAGCCCGTTCCGTGATTTCTCGCCCTAGTTACTTGGTCATGTAGCCTTAAATCCAGTAATAGTTGCCCATTCTCAAATTGATTCCTGAGAATAGATTTAGTCACCCCTCCAGATAGCAGTCTGGCTCTATTGTACAAAAAGTGTTCCACACCATCCCTTTCTTCCGATTTTGCCTTAACCAGCAATACGCTTTGTATTTTTTTGTTAAATCGTCTTTCAATTTCCTCTAGTTTCCATTCGGCTATTAGGGAGCCATCTTTGCTTCTAACCGCAATCAAAGCATCTTCGACTGATAAAAAGAGCCCGGCACTATTCGGGGCAAGTCCCATTGTGTAATATAAACCAAGCCTGCCATTCTTGCTCTTTACTCCCGTATTTTCTAATAGCTTCCAGAGGCTTCATCTTCCATGCCTTTCGGTTAAAGGTAATCAGAGTTGTCATTCCAGTATGGTTTTCTCTTTGGGCTTTCAGTTCAATTTTTCCCAAGTCGGGAGTGCTTATATTGTTCTCTTTAATTCCAAGCAACTTTTCTAAGGTATGCCCAATTCCCGTTGGACCTTTTCTAAGTGTCCGGACATATCCCATTTCTTTGATTTCAGACAGCTTTTTCCTGACTTCTTCCAGTGTCATTTATTCTTCATCCCTTGCTGAAAACTACTACATATTCGTTGGTCATAGTTTTTGACTTCACCCCAGTTTTATTTGTGGGAGAATTCTTTGAGGGCATGACTTTGTTATGGATGTCCCTAACAAATATTCCTTCAAAGTTTAATCCCATGCTATCGAAGAAAGACGCAGTGATTTGATCCATGGGTATTTGAAAGCCTTTTACCGTTCTGTTCCCAACTACAAAACAAACCCTTCCCTTCTTGTTTATGTTTTCTACCACGTTTTTTACGACGTTATAGTAGCCATTAAAAAAATGCAGCACTTCATCCGCCCGTTTAGAATCTACCCCCTTAATTCTCCCAACTGTATCCATCAAGATTTCGTGCTCGCTTAGTTCCTTGTTTAATGGTCTCTCTACACCTAGACTTTCTCTGTCAATCTTGTAGCCGTTACCGTTGTGAGCATTTAAGCCATTTACCCACTCGCTCCCGAAACTTGTGTACTGTCCATAGGCAACAGTTGTTCTGCTATCGCCATAGGGAGGGGAAGTGACAACCATGTCGTATTTTATTTTCGAGGGAATCGTGTTTTCTGAGTTGGCGAGTATTGGTCTGCTTTTTCTTTTAGGCATATCATCTTTCAGAAACATTTCTATCATATCTCCAACGTGCGAAAAGAACCTCGGGAATACCTCATTTTTCGTTTTGGCTATTTTCTCTTCCTTGATTCTATATCTCTTAAACTCGCCGTTTCTCGTTAAAGACTGGTTGCGACAGATAAAAGCAAAATTCGCCATAAAAAAATCCCTGTACTCATAAGACCTGTTTTTCAAAACCCATCTTATCTTCCCAAGATCATTGGCGACTTCCTTGGAATACCAATAATCCATATTTTTTATTTGAGGAATATCTATTTGCCTCTCATCGAAGAGAAGGCTTGTATTTCTGCAAAGAGATTTCTTTAAGTCTTTAAACTCTTTGAGCAATTTCCTCTTCTGGTAGGTTTGAGTTTTTGCTCGGGCAATTAGAAGTGCCAGTGGGTTTATATCAAAACCAACTGATTCATATCCATTGATTTTAGATTGAAGCAAAGTTACTCCGCTTCCACAGAACGGGTCAAAAATTACGTCTCCTTTTTTTGCGTATTTATCAACGAGAAAGTCTACTAGCAGAGGGTGCAACATAGCAGGATAGGGATGTATCCTATGCCTTCCTCTTAGAAGTTGTTCCCCTTGAAAAGAAAGTTCTTTTTGTTCGGTCCTCGTATAACTACATTCAGCCATGTTAGTTCACCAGTTCCTTGTAAGGAAGATGTTTGCCCACTGACCTGCCGCAATTGTTTGGGCCACTTTTTAAGTTAGTCAATTCATCGATATATTCATTGTTGTATTATCCATTGGCCTTGAGACCGAATCCGGTGGTATACCTGCCTCGGGGGCGGGTGGCCGGTATCCAAGGGCACTATGCGGTCTCTTATGATTATACTCATTTCGCCAGCGTTCCACAAGCACTTTTGCTTCGTGTAAGGTATCGAAGATTTCCCGGTTGAGCACTTCATCACGCAGTTTGCCATTGAACGACTCACTATACCCGTTCTCCCATGGACTGCCTGGTTCAATATACAATGTTTTTACTCCCAGGCGCATGAGCCATGTCCGGACCGCTTAAAGCAGTGAACTCTGTGCCATTATCACTTCTCAGGTGAACCGGAACTCCTCGCTGCACGAACAGTGTTGCAAGATGTTCTATGACGTCATTGTGAGTCAGCCTCCTGCCTACCACAATTGCCTGACACTCCCGACTGTATTCATCTAATATTGTTAACAAACGATAGCTCCTTCCCTCTCGGGTTCGTGCTTGCATGCAGTCATAACTCCAGACATGATCCCGGTACGCAGGTCGCAGCCGAATACACGAACCGTCATTGAGCCATAACCGTTTGCGCTTCGGTTGCCTCCGGGGAACTTTTAATCCTTCTCGACGCCACAAACGCTCCACTCTCTTATGATTGACCTTGAAGCCTTCTTGCTGTAACAGTGCGGTAATTCGTCGATAACCATACCGACCATACTGCGTGGCCAACTCGACCATACGTTGCACTAACACCGGTTCATCAGAAGGAGAAATCGGGCGATATTGATGAGTGCTGCGCGGTACTCCCAACACGGTACAGGCCCGGCGCTGCGAGATCTCGAGAGTCGTGCAAAGATGCTGCACCACCTCCCGTCGCTTCGCCGGGCTCAGAAGTTTTTTGCATCAACCGCCAGAGTCTCATTGAGGATTTGAATATCCAACTCTTTCTCGGCAACCAGGCGTTTCAGGCCGATATTCTCTCTCTCTAACGCTTTAAATCGTTTCGCCTGATTCACCCGAAGACCACCATACTCCTTTCGCCAACGATAATAGGTCTGCTCTGTAACCTCAATCTGGCGAGCAGCTTGTTGAACCGACTGACCTTGAGCGAGCAGTACTTCTGCCTCTCGAAGCTTGTGGATAATTTGTTCTGATGTGTGAATTCTACGTGCCATTGATCTTGCTCCTCTCTTTTCAATCTAATCCCTGTACTAATATAACTTCTGGCTCAACTTTGTGGGGCAAGGTCATTCAGAGGTGTAAGAGAATTATCGTCTTCGGTACCCAAAACTCTTAACTTATTGCAACGTAAAGACATAAGAAAATTGTTTTTCAGTTGGTTGCGTATAGGTTGCGGATTTTCCTATCATCAAGGCTGTTTACCGCCTCTCTATTACTCCCAGGAATTAGGTGGCCATAAGTATCTACTGTTATCTGAATTGAATGATGTCCTAGCTGTTCTTTTACGTAGACCGGACTGTAACCTGCACTTAATAACAAACTTGCAAATGTGTGTCTTATATCATGCAACCTGATAACCCTAATTCCGGCTTTTTGATGTATGCTTTTGAAGATTTTTCGCATTGTATGCTGTTCTATGTAGTTTCCGTTATGATGAAATATTATTTTGATTTTTTTCTTACCTTTTTTAAATGCATCCCTGAGCTGTATTCTATGTAACATTTTCAATTCTCCATACAGCTGATCTGACATATCTACACGGCGCTCTTTGCCTGATTTTGTTGGGCCTATTTTCCCTATTTTGTACGACTTTCTTACTTTAATAAACATTCCATTCCAATCAACGTCGCTCCATTCAAGCGCAAGAAGCTCACCTAAACGCATACCAGTTCTAAACGCAGTAAGAAAAAAATGATAATCTTTAGGGAAATTCTCCAAACAAGTCTTGAGAATTAAAGAAACCTCGTCTGATGTTAACGGTTCAATTGATATTCTTTTGGTTTTGTTAAGATTTAGTAGCTTTATGATACCCGAGGTCGGATTTACTTCAATTAATTCTTCATCTATGGCATGATTCATTATGCCACCAATAATATTATTTACAAGACTTACACTGCTTCTCGAAAAACCCTCATTAAAAAGATCCATTAGTAATTTTTTTATGTGCTTTCTCTTTAATGAATCTAAAGTCACATTACCAATCCTTGGTAAAATATATTTCTTTAACATACCAGCATATCTATCATAAGTACTATCTCGTCTCAGTCCTTTTATATATGAATCTAACCAGAGAATAGCATAATCTTTCAAGAGAGGAACATTAGATTCAGAATTGTCTTCGAAAAAATCGCCAAGTGTAAGCCGCGCTTCTATCTTTTTAGCTACATCACGGGCAACTCTTTTATCTCTGCCAATTTTTTTTGCTTTTCTCTTGTTCTGGTAATCAATAAATACCCACCATACGCCAGAACCTTTTGGTCTCTCCCGAACTTTTACACCCATAATTATTCTTTATAAAAACATATCCATAAATAGACAAATTCCGTTTGTTATGATTGCTCACATCTTAGAAACATTATTTTGTGAAAAATTTAACAAATATTATCTGACAATATCAAGTCAATTTTCCAGCCTTGTCAAAATTAACTTTGCTATTATTAAATTTGTCCATATCCATTTCTTTTACAATCACCCTTATTGTATTGTCTGTTTTATGTTCAGATTCAATAAATTTAATGTCTGGCACTAGTTTTTTAATGACTGCAATAAGAACAGTATTATCCTCATATGCTCTTTCCACAAAATGATCTAATAATTTCTTATTTTTTTTATCTTGTACGCGTCTGATAGACCTGTCCAGCTCGTCTTTTGCGGAATTTTTTGGCCTGCCGAGTGGATTTCCAGATTGTCCTGGTTTCCAAGATGTCATTGATTTAGGCATGAATGTTCCTTTTTAATGTATATCTTAAAAAATTTTGATTACGGATTATTAAGTTAACAACTATATCCTTAAGCTGCCTGTTTTATACCTGTTATTTCTTCTCAAAACAGAGTGGTTTTGCTTATACTTGCTAACAAGGTTGCTTAAAAAAAATAGTTAATTAGGTTAATGAAATTAATGGAAATTATGTTAGTTCTCGTGAATGCGAAAAACAATTGCTTTTATTACAATATTTATTAACCATGTTAACTAAAATCTTCTAAGTATTATGCCTACAACGGGTTATCGAACTATCAATGTTAACCACAACTGTTAATTAAGTTCAATTTTAGTCCTTTAATTTCTCGTTTGTTTGCATTTCCAATGATTATATCAAAACCTTCAATTTTTTTTATCTTGTTATAAAAAGTTCTATTTTTTAATTCCACTTCTCCATTTTCTTCTGTCCATGAAGTAAATGCTTCATATACGTGCTTTGCTAAAGTACGCTCACCCTGTACTTTTTCACAACATTCTTCAATAAATCGGCCAACAATGTCCATTTCAGATTTATAGTCAAATATTTCATTTTGCACGCTTTTAGGTTCTGAAAGTCCGTTTAATATGTAATCACAATATCCCTTTATAGCCCAATTCAATATCCCGCTTTTCTCTCGAGAAAATTTTTCTAAAAGTTTGTGCATGGGTATTTGATCTTCTTTTGCGATTGTTGTATTAAAGAGTATCAGTATTATTCTTCGCCACATACCATGATCATTTCCATGAATAACAGGCTTATGATTACCATATATAAAGAGTTTGAAAGTGGCATCAAACTCAAAGTAGTCCTGATGTAAATGGCGAGCAGTTATACTGTCACCTCCCGTTATATCTTTTACCCTGCTTTCATTGAGACGTTTATTTTCTTCAATTTCAGAACAAATAACAAAACGTTTGCCTTTCAAATCAGCAACATCAGTAGGTATTTGAGAAAACCTTTGCTGCATTATCATTTCTGAAGGAGCTTTTCCTGCATAAGCACCAAAAACAGTCTCTTGCATTGCTTTGAAAAATACGGATTTTCCATTTGCCCCACTTCCTATTGCAAAGAAAAGGCATTGTTCAGAAGTGTCTCCGGTCAATGAATATCCTAATATGCGTTTAACATACTTGATAAGTTCTGTATCATTATTAAATATTTTTAATAAGAATTTATCCCATTCCGGACATTCTGCATTTGGATCATATTTTGCCGGAGCAATTTTAGTAATGTAATCCTCAGGATTGTGTTGTAAAAATTCTGGTTCATCAAGATTTTTGCCGTCTTTTTTGAAATTCAGCGTACCGTTTTGCACATTGAACTTCCAAATTTCTTTGTCAAGATCATCTCCTTCAATTGCGATACATTGTTCTTTCGAAGCAAGAAAAATCATATCTTTTTTAGCTCGGGCTCTTTCACATTTTCTAGCAAATTTAATTAATTTTTTGCGTTCTTCTTTATCCTCAATATTAGCCGCTTCTTTATATAATGATCTCACGGTCAAATCTGCAAACTCGTAAATCATATCGGTTGTGTCTATTTTCCAGCATGAATCACTCCATATAAACCATTTTTTCATTGGTGTCTTGCAATATCTAATTTTTTGACCAAAAAGTTTAACCAATCTGTTTGCATTACCAGTATCAGTTAAGTGAAAATATTTTATAGAATTTTCTTCTATTTCAAATTTTTGTTTCGGGTTTGGCATGGGTGTAAATGTCCGCACAGGTGTTTTTTTAGTTATATCAAGTAGTTCTTCGAGACTGTGGTCTTTAAGCCAATCTGATACATCTTGTTTATCTTTCAGCCCTGTCAGCTTTACAAGACGGACCGACTTAGCATGATCAAACAAATTATTACAAACATTGTACATATGATCGAGTCCCGGAGAGTCGTTATCAGGTATAGCGACAACCTTGGCGCCTTTGAAGAATTGATTATAATCAGCTATCCATTTTCCTGCACCGCCGGAATTGGTTGTAACGCATCTTGCGCCGGCTTCAAGGAGAGTATGCACGTCCTTTTCACCTTCAACTATTATGATTATTCGTTTATTAGCGTTCTTGATAATAGAAGGTAGACGGTAGGGAACTCGCTTAACGCCTTTCAAATTCCATTCCCATTCGCCATTGTCGAGTGCTTTTCTCTGCCTGAATGTTTTGTTGCTGTACCGAACAACCTGATATATAAGAACCCCATTCTCATCTGCATAGTCATATGTCGCAACAATTTCCATCTTTCCATTACCATCCGGAGTGAACAAGTCCTTCATTTCTAATCCACTAGCATGTACGACGTCTTTAATGTCGCACCCTGCGTGGCAATACATAAGCACCTTGCCATTCTTCTCTGACACCGATAAAGATGCCTTAGAATCGTCGTGATTGGGGCAATGTGCCTGGTAAGAACCAATACCGATACGTTTAGCTTTTAATTTCTGGACTATATATTCTATATCCATTATTACTCATTTATAATACCTTTCACAGATTCATCAACTATTTTTTCAATATCACCAATATTACATTCAATATGTGACTCTATAAAGGAGTCCATATCCGTCATTTTAATTAAAATCATACCTCGCACTTTAGAATATTTCAGATTATCATGTTTTAGCCATGTGTGTAAGGTTCTAACACTTACATCTGCATATCGAGCTGCATTTTTTATCTTCATCCAGGACATTAATAATCACCTATGATACTTGCTCACTCCGATTTGAGCATATGGAGATATTAGGTGAAAATATTTCGTCAATGTGACAGTCCAAAAACTTAGCCCAATTGCGTTGCTCTATGATAGTTAAATTCACCCTACCTCTTACAACATCACTGACAAAAGATTGATGCGTTCTTATTTTCGAAGCAAATATCGTCTGACTACCAAACTGTTCAGCTATCCGTAGTTTTAAATTTATGTTTGAATTCATTTTAAATCCTCGCATATTTTGACTATAACCGTAGCTTAGTGTATGTAAAAAAATGTATTACTTTGTTGCTTTACATATTTTTTCAAATAACGCAGTAACATCAATTATTAAAACACTTAATGTGTTCTCATGCATTTTCAAATCTAATGTTTTTTTTTCAATATCAACAGACTCAAGAAATGGTAATAATTCTTTAGTACGATGATCATAAATTTTAAGAAACAATCGATTCCTTTTAAGATGCTCAGTACTCATCCAAGACGTACTCCAGTTCCTTGTTTGAGTCAAAAAGTTTAACACGTTACCAATATTGATTTTGGAATCAATTTTATTACCCTTGTTTTTCTCATTTTTTAATTCCTCTACAAAATCGAATGCCTTGATCTTCATTATAACCACTTTAATATATTCTAAGGGAATCCCACTTTTTGAAAGCTCATATATTAGTGCGAATTCAACAAGGTTAATTACTGAATATCGTCTGAAATTACCTGTACCCTGACTGTTCTCAATGTCTGGAACAACTAATTTCATATTTGCATATTTTGCAATAGTATTGAAGTTAATATCCAGTATATTTTCTACCTGCTTTCTTGTAAAACCTTCCTTTTTAACTCTTTTATCAATACCCATATTAGCCTTAATATATATAACTAGACTACAACAATAGCTTTAATTTAATATACATTTATGAAAATGTCAATGAAAAAATGATTTTAAGGGCGATAAAAGTTGTCCAATTAAAAACCATTCTGCAATTAACTGCAAATGGTTGCGTATAGGTTGCGGATTGATGCAAAATAGCCGCAACTTATGATTTTTTAATTGGGTTTACACCTGTTCGGTATAGGACATAAATCACGGCGATCAGTAGCGGCAGACCGGCAGTATACCCGAAACTGTGCACACCGAAGACGGCAAGAATTTCACTACTTTCGAAGACTTGCTTCGCGGAATTTGAACGTGGTGTCAAATTGGTCTATTTGCTGGTCTATTGTTCGCTTTTGTTCATTTATTATGGAAATATTTTTGTCGATCGTCGTCCCGGTCAGTGTAAATCCTTCGATCAAATCAATCAATCGCGTCGCCACCCCGTCAGAGCTGGCAAACAGGTCAATAACAGCCTGAGCGCTATCGGTAATAGCGCTTTCCAATGTATCTTCATCATCGATATTAAGCGACCCGTCAGAATTTATTGTAATACCGATTTGCGACAGGAGTTCGGGATTACCAGAGGTAACGCTATCGACAGAACCGCTGATGATCGAACGCAAATTTATCTTTAATTTCAAAAACGTAAAATTACCAGCAAGTTCGCCGCGTACATTTGTGTCTATATTGACACTCACCTTGTCGGATAAAAATTCCAGGGCGGCATTATATTCTTTTATAAATTCATCGATCTGTTCTCTGATTTCAGCGGAATCATTGGAAATTGTAAACGTTTCGGGGTCATCGCTGGGACTTTGCGCTTTCCTGAGTTCAATCGTCACTCCTTTTATCACGTCGGTTACGGAATTGCTCGATGATGTGATCTCAATCCCGTTTACTTCGAAAACAGCATCAAGATCGTCAGTGTCGGTCTCTATAAAGCCGCCTTGTGTTTTACTGGCATTTTGCCGCGTCACGTTTGCATTTGAGATAAAATCAAGTTCCTCGAGTAAGCTCGACCCCGGATCATCGGCGAGAGAAATCGCATTCTCCGATCCGGATTCATCCGATACAATCGAGAGGCGTTTATCATCTTTTGTACTTGATATTACCGTTGCATTCACATCTTCCACCGCATCATTGATTGCGTCTGCTATACGGCCGAGCGCATCTTCATTCGATTCGGACGCACTGCTGAAACTCACGGATACTGTTATTGCAGAGGCGGAACCGACCTGGATCGTAAAAGATTGAGTCGTGCCGTTAAATTCAGAGGCAATATCCGTCGACGTTTTGTCAAAGGTACCTGTTACTGCAAGATCGTTTTTTGCGATGCGCGATACTAAAAGCGTGTTTACACCGGTCGAGTCGGCAGTGACCTTGAAAAACGATTCATCACTTGACACGGCTTTTTTTGCTTTTAGTTTTGCCGCTGTCCCGATATCGGAAAATCCTTTGACTCTTGTCCTGAGCGTATTGAGGTGCGTTTTGATCTTTGAAAGGACGGAACTTGTATTGCTCAGTACATTTTTCTTCTGTTCAAGCGCTTCTACGGGTTTTCGTTCTCTGGCGGAAAATGTACTGACGAGCTGTTCGACACTGGGAATCTGGGAAAGAGATGATATTTGTACCATACCATTCACCGGTAAAAGGTTATACTACACCTCCAGTTACAATATACGACCCACATACCGGGTGCACAAGGATTTTTTGGCTAAAATGTTAACGTATCACTATTTCTTTTTGATTGCATTTATTCACAACTTTTGCAACATTGCAGACCTAAAATCACCGGAAAGATAACGGAGGGAAGGTCCGTGTTCAGTTATGAAACTTCAGTTAAACTTCATTACACTGATGCAGCAGGATTGGTATTTTACGGCAGCATATTTACCATGATACATGACGCATACGAAGGATTTCTCGCTGCAAACGGTCTGGAGATAGCGCGTATTTTCAAGGAGAAGAAATATTATCTTCCTATAGTCCATGCGGAGGCCGATTATAAAAGGCGGCAAAGCGTTGGAGAAAAAGTCGTGATCAACGTTGGGTGTGAAACTATCGGTGACCATTCTTTTACGCTGCTATATACTATTCTGAATGGAGAAGGAGAAACCGCCGGCACCGCAAAAACAGTCCACGTTGCAGTCAACAAGAAAACCTGGAAAAAAACAGAAATCCCTCCCAATCTTCTACACATCCTTCGATCTTCTCAATAATCTTTTACTATACCGTCCTTTCTTTTCTATAACTTTCACCGATCTTTTGCAGTTCCCTCCGGTCAAACTTCATGCTTTTTTCAGCGCCGGTGCCTGGCCAATGATAGAACGTATCAGGTATTTTGAATTTCTGCAATACCGGTGTTAGTTTATTCTTTATCGTACGATCATCAAGCGATCGTCCCGGTTCCATTTTAAGAAAAGCAACGGGACGGTTCCCAAATTCCTCATGATGCACGGGAACGACCATTGCGTGTGTGACACCGTCTATGGATAACAGCCGTCGCTCAACCTCTTCCGGATGAATATTTTCGCCGCCTGATATAAACATGGTATCCTTTCTTCCGGTGACCGTTACATAACCGTCCCGGACTATCCCGGTATCGCCGGTTTTGAACCATCCTTTCCCGGATACATGACTTTGAACATAACCGTCAAGCACGTAACCCTTACTCAATGTTTCACCTCTGACCATGATCTCGCCGTCGTCAGAAATTTTCAATTGTCTGTATTTTAGCGGTTTCCCCGATGTAAACAATCTGCCGGGCAGATCATCTTTCCCGGTTGTGGTGATCTGCGAAGACATTTCTGTCGAACCATAGCTCACATAGAGCGGCAGTCCGAGTTCGAGTCCTTTTTGTATAAGCAATTCCGGTATCGCACTACCGCTAAGCACGATCGCTTTTGCTTTGCGGAGTTCTTTTACCGGCCGGTCATCGTTCAGGAGCCTGTATAGCTGTGTTGCAACGAGTGAAAGATGCGAGCAATTCGTCCGTTTCACCGTTTTGGCTATAGTCTCGCCGGCTTCCGGAATAACCACCGCACCCCCGCCGATTACCGCTCTGAACAGGACCGCCAATCCTCCGACATGATACAACGGCAACGAAAGAAGCCAGCGGTCGCCTGGCTTAAACGGAATATTCTCATTCGCCCCTGCTGCGCTGTAATAATGATTTCCAAGTGAATGAACAACGGCTTTCGGTTCCCCGGCGCTTCCCGATGTGAAAAGGATTGTCGCTTCATGTTCAAACGATCCTGAGAACGGTGAAGACCGTCGTGCCGGGCTGTGGGAATTTTTTATGATCGGCTCCATCTCGTAAGTATGAAACTCTCCGAAAGAGCCGTGTGCAAAATTAGAAGAATAGAGCAATGCGCTGCAATCTATGTTTTTGAGGTATTCCCGTATCTGGTTTTTGGTCAGGTGGGTGTTGAGCGGAACGACAATAGCACCATTCCGTATCACTGCCATGATGAGCAGTACATACTCTACCGTATTCTCGCTGAGGACCGCTATTTTTACATGCCCTTTTATTCCGCTGTCGGACAAGCTCTCCGCGATCTCTTCAACTTTCGCCCTGTATTCGTAATAATTCAATTCCACTGCGCCGGATAGCAGAGCAGGACAGTCTTTAAAACATTCTGCGGCTGAATCCAGCAGAAATTTTCCTGTTTCTATTGTAGCAGTCATTATGTAGAGAGTTGTCTTAGCCGAACAGCCATCCCGCAGAGAAAAGCATGGTGAAAATGATGAGGATCTTTGCGGTGTCGGCAAGGGCTTTGTTCAGCGCCGCACCAGCATTTTTTCTCAATACCGTCATTATCGACCGGAAGAAAATGAATGGTGTGCCGAGAGCTGCCAATGAATAGTAATGTCCTCCTGTCATCCGAACAAGGAGTACAGGCATCGAGCATGCGATAAGCACCGTACCGATATACTGGACCCGTGTAAACGATTCGCCGAACCGTACCGCGAGAGTCTTCTTCCCCGAATCCCTGTCCGTATCGACGTCACGTAAATTGTTCACTGTGAGAATTGCGACAGACAAAAGCCCCGGAGATATCCCCGCTAAGATAACAAATTCGTTCCATTCCAAAGCCTGCACATAGTACGTGCCGCCAACTGCGACTGGACCGAAAAATATCAGTACAAAAATATCGCCCAATCCATGATATCCGAGGGGGTAAGGACCTCCTGTATACAGAATTCCGAACACTATCGAGAGGACACCGACCGCAAATATCGGCAGTCCTCCTCGAAGTATTAAAAATATCCCTGCGGCAAATGCAAGCGCAAATGCAGTGATGAAGGCGCGCTTCATGACCCCGGGACTGATCAACCCTGCCTGGGTCACACGTTGGGGTCCGAGACGACCGCCTTTATCGGCGCCCTTCAAATAATCGTAGTAATCGTTCGCATAATTTGTGCCGATCTGAATCAGTACCGCACCGAGTAGTGCAAAAAACGCCGCCGGCCAATACACCCTGCCGTCACTCAGGGCCAGAGCGGTACCCATAGTTACCGGAGCTACAGCGGCCCAAAGGGTTTTCGGTCTGCTTGCTGCAATCCAAATCTTTACTGTAGAGGAAACCATAGGAGCCCGTTAAACAAGTTTAAATATTGCTGTAACCGTTTCTCCCGAATACTACGGATAACGGGGAAATTTGGAAAAATCGGGATCTCTTTTTTCATTAAAGGCATTACGCCCTTCCTGCCCTTCTTGCGACATATAGAACAACATAGTGGCATTACCGGCGAGTTCCTGCAACCCCGCCTGTCCGTCACAATCGGCATTGAGAGCTGCTTTCAGACACCGGACAGCCATCGGAGAATTTCGCAGGATCTCTTCGCACCACCGCACTGTTTCTTCTTCGAGTCGGTCGAGCGGAACAACGGTGTTGACCAGTCCCATTTCCAATGCTTCGCGGGCAGAGTACTGTCTGCATAAAAACCAGATCTCACGCGCTTTTTTCTGTCCGACGATTCGCGCCATGTAACTCGCCCCGTACCCTCCGTCGAACGATCCGACTTTCGGTCCGGTTTGCCCGAATATCGCATTTTCGGCCGCTATTGTCAGGTCGCACAGCAGATGGAGCACATGACCTCCGCCAATAGCATAGCCGGCAACCATTGCGATAACCGGTTTCGGACACGTCCTTATTTGTCTTTGGAAATCGAGCACATTCAGATGATGGACTCCTTTTTCGTCTTTATATCCGGCTTCACCTCGAATTTTTTGGTCACCTCCTGCGCAAAATGCTTTTTCACCTTTTCCTGTCAGTATAATTACACCTATTGAACTATCGATCCTGGCATCAAGGAGCGCTTCGGACATTTCGAACACCGTTTTAGGCCGAAAGGCATTTCGCACATCGGGACGGTTTATGGTGATTTTCGCAATACTGCCTGCTTTATGGTACATAATATCCTCGTATTGACCCGACTCTTGCCATTCAATTGAACTCATGAACTCCCTCCTCTGAATCATCTAAAAATTTTCTTACTTCATTTACAAAATATTTTTCATTTTCGACGTGTATGCAATGACCACAGTGCTTGACGGTTTTGGCATGGATATGCTCATTAATTTCTTCCATTTCACGGGCAATTGCAACATATTTATCGTCATTCTCTCCTGCAAGCACGAGAAGGGGAATAGTAGTATGTTTCAGTTTCTCCCACAAGGAGGGCTGGGCGCCGGCGCTTGAACCCCGAAGTGACCGTGCCAGCTCAGCGGTATCATTGTGGAACCGTCGCTCTATGAGCTTTGGAAATTCAGGATGCTTTTTTAATGACCGAAACAACGGTTGGCCGTACCAATCCGTCAGGAACGTCCGGAAATTTTTTGATTCTAAATCCCGCGCCCGTTCCAAATCTAATTTGTAACGGTCTTCCCGCTCACGGCGGGTTCTCAGACCGGGAGTGGCAGACTCAATGATAACCTTATTACATTTTTGAGAATTATTCAAGCAGAGGTTGAGGGCTATCCGGCCGCCCATAGAATACCCGAGCAGTGAGCAATTTTCTATGGTTAATTCTTCGAGAAGATCAGAAATTAATTTCGAAGCGGCATCGAACGTGTAATCCGAAGAGTCCGGTAATCCGGTTGATTTTCCATGTCCGGGCAGATCGGGCGTCAGGCAGCAGTAACTATCGACTAACCGTTCAACAACATTAGACCAATCTTTACCCGAACCCAAAAACCCGTGCAACAAGAGTAAAACCGGATTGTCCTCATCACCATGCAGCTCAAAACTAAGTGGACATGCAGTACGGGCGGTCATACATTATCGTTCCAATTCTTTAACGATCCCACTGTCAATTTCCCGGTGAATATCACGATTTTTCTTTCTGTCAGTTTCAACTTCAATGATTGCCGAAGATCCCGATTTGAGCACAGCTTTGTAGATTGAATCGAATTCTTTCATTGTATTCGGATTGTAATAGTCACAATCAAACTGTTCGGCAGCCTTCCGAAACGTGTACTCATGCGGTGTACCGAAATACTCTTCAAATACTTCCGGAAAACCGGCAATCGGAAGAAAGGAAAATATACCGCCGCCTTTATTATTGAGAAGAACAATAACGATCTGCTTTGAAATATTCTTTAAATGTGTGAGAGAATTTATGTCGTGTATAAATGCGATATCACCGATTATCAGCGTGACCGGTTTATCCAGACCCGACGCATATCCTGCGGCGGCAGCGATCGTGCCGTCAATTCCGCTTGCCCCCCTGTTCGCAGCAACCGATACTGAGGACCTGCAGGATGCCGCAAACATATCCATATCCCGGACAGGCATGCTGCTCCCCAGAAACAATCCGCTGTTTTCGGTGATATTTCTCGATATATACCGGGCTATCGATGGCTCCGTTACCTGCTTGTAACCTGACAATAACTGTTCTATTGCATTTCCTGTCTTTTGAGATCCATTACGCATTTCGCTTAGCCATTCCTGACTGTCTTTTTTCAGGGAGCGTGCGCTGAGTTGTTCACAAAATGTTCCTATACTTGAAGTTATTCTTACCGTTGCTTTATGCGCAGGATCGTGCCGGAAGGGATGATTCTTAACGATAATATAATTCTGAATTTTGTTCGATTCCAACATTTGCAAAAAATGTTTTGAAGTTGGTTGCCCCCCGATATGCAGTATTGTTTCAGGAATACGATCGACAGAATATTTATCGGACAATAACATCCGATCATAATTGCAAAGAACCCGGCTTAAGGATGAAGACAGTCTCATGCCAGACGTTATATCGGCAAAGACGGGCCATTGCAGTTTATCAACAAGCATGGTAACGGCAACTCCATCGCCATCGGAATCCAACTTTCCAACGACGAATAACCCCTTTTTTGTGCGCTTTATGATATCCGAAACAGCGGTAATTGCCGCAGTATCAGCCGATAGTATATCACTGCCATATTCCGTATATGGCTTTTTTCCTTTGATCAAAGTCGTGACCGTATCAACATACGATTTTGCAAAATCTTTACGGTCTGGCGCCAAGGGCTCGCGAAACTTACAATTAATATGGACCGGGCCTTTCGGGGATCTGACCGCATGATATATCGCCTGGTCAATGGTTGTCAAAACCATCTCAGGGGGAATTTTTTCATCGGGACAAGGCATGTCATACTGCCAACGGAGGTAATTTCCGTAGAGATGTACCTGGTCTATTGTCTGGTTTGCTCCAGTGAAGCGGAGTTCGGGCGGCCTGTCGGCAGTAAGAATCAGCAGTGGCACACAGTCTTGCGAGGCTTCGACCACGGCGGGATAAAAATTCGCGGCTGCTGTCCCTGAAGTAGAGATCACTACAGCGGGAACCCCGGTTGCCCGTGCATAACCGAGAGCATGGAACGCTGCCCCCCGCTCGTCATAACACACTATTTTTTGTGCCGCGCTATTTTGTGCCGTTGAAATAACAAGCGGTGTTGAACGAGATCCGGGTGAAATACAAAAATAGGTACTACCGTTTCGGATAAGTTCGTTGATTATCAGGTCGGTCCAGAGAATGTTGATGTTGGGGGCATCCGGAATCATGCGCCGTTGAGGATTGTCAGAAAATTATTTATTTTATTCTCGATTTCTTCCCATTCTCCCAAAGGTTCGGAACCGGTTACAATTCCGGCGCCGGAATAAAGGGTCAATTTGTTGCTGTGTACCAATCCTGATCGGATCGCAACGGCAAATTCGGAATGATTGGAACCTATCCATCCCACGGGACCGGCATACCATCCTCTGTCAAACGATTCAAGTTCCCAAAGTTTTCTGAGCGCTATTTTGGTTGGAACTCCCCCGACAGCCGGTGTAGGATGGAGAGCGGATATGATATCTGCTTCTGCAATCCCGTTTGACAGAGTACCGGTAAAATTACTGTAAAGATGTTGGATTTTTGCAAGTTTGATCACTTTTATATCACCGGGGGAATGAATAGTGGTACAGAGTTTTTCAAGCGCCTGTTTGACGCTTTGGTGAACAAAATTATGTTCACGAAGGTCTTTTTCGCTTGTAAGAAGTTCTTGTTCGAGCAGTTTATCTTCCGAATCGGAATTGCCACGGATTCGTGTACCGGCAACGGCTTCACTGTAAATTTGCCTGTTATCTCTTCGGTATAACCGTTCAGGCGACCCGCCGAGAAAAGCGTGGTCGTTTGCAGGCTGAATATAAAAATGAAATGAATCCGGATTAATCAACCTCAATTTATGAAGTAAAGGCATTGATTCTACCGGATGAGCAAATTCTATCGTGGATTTTCGTGCCAATACAACTTTGCCCATCACATTGCCGGCAATAGAATCAAGAGCGCTTGAGACATTTTCACTCCATGCTGACTTTTCAGGAAAATCTACACGGGATAGTGCCTTGTAACCGTTGTTACTTTGCTCAGGAATATCAAAATTAATAGTGTCAAGTTCATTTGCTATGGTGTCCGGCAGGTTTCGGTCTTTCTGCGCATCATTCATCAGGATATTACAGGCGCAGTATGTCGCATTATTCCGTGTCGCTATTTCAAAACGGGGAACGCAAAACCAGTAGGAACCAAAAGGGCTCCAGATATCGTCGTGCACATAATTTTCACTAAAACGGGTCCCACCGTAATATTTTATCGTATTGTTATCCTGCGGCAGGTGTTTTTGAAGTTGCTCAATAATTTCAAAGTACTGTAATTTCGTACTGCCGGTAGCAATATCCGCTGCACCAATACCCGCAATTTCCAGAGAATGGTCACGCCCGGACCAGTAAACCTTATAAGGATTTCGCTGACTCTGAAGCCAGGAAAGTAAATTTACCGGACATATTTCAACCTCAATCCGAACCAGACCGCTTTCTTTTTTTCCCGGGCCGCGAGAGTAATACGATCGAAAGAAATTATCGACCTTCTCTCTTAAAAGTTCGAAACCCCGGATGCAATCGACTGCACGATGTTCTTTCGCTAATTCAGCAATATTCATAGTTGAGCAATGACGATTTCTTTCTATTCCCTTTTTATATTCACCGTATCAAAATATTTCTCATAAAACAGGCACTAAGGCAAGCTGTAATATAAGAAAAGATGTTATAAATAAAAATCTATTTTTCCCAGTAATATTTCAGATAATTTACGGTTTTTCTCCGCAGTAAATTGTCGCAATGCCGAAAGTCAGTGGTCGCTCATAGACATCCTGAAAGCCGGATTTTTCCATAAGAGCGCAGAATGAACGACCATACGGAAACGACTCTACCGTCCGGTTCAAATACCGGTATGCATACCGGTCGCCTGAAATCAGAGAGCCTATCGGGGGAAGTATAAAACGAAAATAGAATAAATAGACAGTTTTACAAACGGGATTCGCCGGCAGCGAAAATTCCAAAATAATCACTCTTCCCTTACTATTGAGAACACGGAACATTTCGCGTAATGCCTGAGATACATCTGTAACGTTGCGGATTCCGAAGGCTATAGTTACAGCATCGAAGGTGTTGCGGAAACAGGGAAGCCGAACGGCATCCCCCCTGACAAGGGTAACGGTTTCACTCATTTTATATTTTATCATTTTAGACCTTCCGACACCGAGCATCTTTCCGGCCATGTCAACCCCAACCGCCCCTGCTATCTTAGCGCTTTTCATAATGAGCGAAATGAGTTGGTCGCCTGTGCCTGTTGCTACATCCAGGACATATTGTGCATTCCGGTCTGTCAAATGCTTTACAACCTTATTTCTCCACACAGCATCCTGTCCGAAAGAGAGGACTCTGTTCAACAGATCATATCGTTTTGAAATCCTATCGAACATACGCCATACTTCGACTCGCGTCGGCGTATCTTTCTCTCTTTTTAACGTTTCCGTTATATTTTGATTATCTGAATTCAAGCGCTGAATACTCATGAAAATAAATTAGCCGGCTACCAGTAATGAGGATACGATGCTTCGCTGGAGTGGATGGTAAAAACAAAGGTGTTCAATGTATAGATTTAAATAATAATCATCAACAAAATTCGAAAATATTTTGTTTTTGAGCAATGTATTATCCCGATTTCGTTACTATATCAGGACTATGATAACAAAGAACCTATAATTAAAAACTGGAGTTTACCCACATTTTTTTAATATTGATAGAATAATTTTTAAACAAAAGTATTGTGTTTTAAGAAAAAAGTTAATATTATCACTTAGCTTTTTACATTATTTATACGTAAAATGCCTTCCAATAGCAAGAGTAATAAAGTTTCCAAAAGTTATAATGGGTGGGCTGGCACTGCACGCGATATTGCACTTTATGCATTAGAGCTGGGTCAATTGCCGCTATTGTTTGTTTTGGCAATTATAGGTTTATTTGTTTGGAGATATCCCGAAACTGACCTCCCTAATTTATCTAATGAACTTTTAACCTTTTTAAAAGTTAAATCGCATTACGGCTGGGTGCTTTCAATTGTATTTTCAAGTGGGTGGATTATACATTTTCGCTATTACCGTCGATTTAAAACTGAAGAACTGGAAAGAGTTACTGAAGAAAGAAATAGATTACAAAAAATAGTACACGGGGATGATAAGATAGGTTCAAGTAATGAATAAACGGAGAAAAAAATGAATGCTGCTCTGTTTATATTGTTTTTATTAATAATAATTCACTTGTTATATCAGGAAGTATTCTTGCATACTTTGCGATTGAAATTAAAATATGATTTTTATGGATTACGTGACCAGCTCAGGCAGTTAAGACAAGAGCCAAGGGGGAAATTAGGCAATAAACAATATAAATTGCTTGAAGATATGATTAATAACTCAATAAAATATATTTCAAATTTCAGATTGGGAAATTTCATTCGAGTAATTAAAATGGTAAATAACGATCCTGATATTATTCGAAAAATAGACCAAGATATTGTAGAATTGGATAAATGTAAATTAATTGAATTCAATAGAATACTAATTGAAACTACAAAAACAACTGGATTGGCTTTTTGTGTCAATAATGCAATGCTGCTATTTTACATGTTGCCGATTATTATAATGTTATTTCTGGCAATTTTGGTAAAAAAAGGATTTTCTAAGATATTATCAAAGTGTACTGATAAAATTAAATTTGTTTTATCTTTGCCATTAGAAATATATTTAGAGCCAATATTAATAAAACAATATTCTCAATATAAAGAGAATGTATAAATTGAATTCCAGATATAATTACACTAATTACCAGTCGATTTTCTCTAAAGTTCGTCGCAAGCCCTTTTAAAATCCGTCCGATAGTATCTTCGTTTTTATTCTTAATCCCCAATCTTCCTCCAGCTTCAATAATAGATTTTATTAATTTATTATCCTTAATAAGTAACATGAATGCAATTACATATGCGAGCATAGCTATTTCAATTAGTTTATTGATTCGTCTCAGAGTTCTTAACATTACTTTTTCAATGCCGAGGTCTTGTTTCATAACACGGAAGAAATCCTCTACAGACCATCGGTAACGATATATCTTAATTATTCTTAACGCTTCATCAAATCGTGTAACTTCGATATTAGTCAACAGGATATACGATTCTCCATAACGACTTTTAGTAAAAACTATCCATAGTCTTTCTTTGATACCGGGTAATTTTAATTCTTTAAAATTGAATTTTATCAAAATCGGTTTTCGCTTCATCCTAATTGTTGATTTGTAAGGATACTTATCTTCATTAAGAATGGATTGTAGTTGCTTTATTTCTCCATCAATTAATAAGGTTCTTTTCTTCTGCAAACGTACAATAAATTTAGGTAATTATATACTTGAGTGGCCCAACTATCTTCTTCCTTATCCGCTTGAATATCCCAAGTCATAAACAGCTTGTGGATCTATATGTCTCCCTGTTCCCGATTGGCTTTCGTCTAAAGTTGCCATAAATATACTGATTATAACTCAACCGAATTTTCGTGATATTAATCTTTTAATTTCGTATCTTACACACTTCAGAAATGGAAACCAAATAAGCTATGGCAGCACCTGATGAACTAGAAATCTATAAACAACGATACGAGACATATCGGCATCTTGATCGTCTTCGTTGGCAAATGGTGCAGACCGCGGTCGGGGGGCAGGCTCGTTGATTCTGGCGTTCGCAAGGGGGGGGCACAGTAAACCTGAATGGTGGGTATTCGCCGTGGTTGGTCTAATGCTCATGATGTTTGGAGTGGTAATGCTGCGGATAGGACATGGAATCAAAATGAACGGCCAAGTCCTGAGCAAAGCCGCAGCCGAGGTTGGTGACGTTGACATTCCGCCGGTTTCGACGTGGTGGAAGAGCGTTTCCTTCTGGATTTCTTTGACGTTGATTGGTCTCGGGTTGCTGTGCATCCTGATGGCTATCTTTCGCTAACAATATCAAATGGATGAGGGACCAATGCATAAAGTCTTCATTAGCTATCATCACGAAAAAGACCAAGACTATAAGGACAGCCTTGTTAGTATGGACGAGCGATACGAAATATTCATAGACGGATCAGTCGATACCGGTGATATATCCGACCGTCTCAGCCACGAAGAGATAAGGGAGAAGATCCGGGACGAATATTTGCGTGATTCAACGGTCACTATCGTGCTCGTGGGCACAGAGACGAAGGGACGAAAGCACGTGGATTGGGAAATATATTCCAGTATGATTGACGGAAAAGTCAACAAAAAGTCTGGAATTCTTGTCGTGAACCTACCGTCGACTGACCGTACTGATTATTTCGCGACCCATGATGGTGAGAAAGAGAAGGTCTACCCTGAGATTGAGATTAACGGATGGGAAACCATTAGCAGCAGGGCCGAGTACGAACGTCGTTATCCCTGCCTGCTAGACAGAATTATCGACAATCTTCTGAAAGTTGGGGCTAAGGTATCGGTCACCAGTTGGTCCAAGATCAGCAAGCCACACATCCTTAAGTTCTTGGTAAACGCGACGTTTCAAGATCGCCAAAGCTGCGAATACGACCTTAGCAGCCCCATGAGAAGAGCGAATTCTTGAAGATGGCACGGTTCTACAGTCCGTTCTCCTTCCATATATACCGAGGATACACGACTAAGAGATCGTAAAAGATTAATATCACGAAAATTCGGTTGAGTTATAATCAGTATATTTATGGCAACTTTAGACGAAAGCCAATCGGGAACAGGGAGACATATAGATCCACAAGCTGTTTATGACTTGGGATATTCAAGCGGGTAAGGAAGAAGATAGTTGGGCCACTCAAGTATATAGTTACCTAACTATTCTTGGAACATAGTGTTAGTTAAAGGTGCGGCTCTATGCTCTGTAGAAGGTTGGCGTAGCTCGTAAAGGTGTTTCAAGCCTTCAATTAGCATTTGATTAATTTCCAACCCCTTTTTTATGCTTAAATCAATGATTACATGTTTCTTATATAGAGTTGCATAATTTTATTTGTGAGAAGGATATTATACAGTTATATTATATCAAATAAAGTGCAGATCCTCACCAATCTATATATAGCTAATACTTATGAAATCAATCAAGATATTTTTCAATGAACCCCAAGAATTTGAAATTAAACTAATAAAGTCTTTAACGGGAATAACTGGATTATATTTTATCTTTTTAGGCAACAAAAAAATTCTATATCCATTTAAAGAATCTCACTTGATCTACGTTGGAATGAGTGAAAAGAAAACAAATAGTATTGGAAATCGCTTATCCGATCATTATGATGGCCAGTCGGGAAATCTTGGTCTTGTTAATTACCGAAAAGTTGATAGAATATCTTTTACATACATAAACTTTGAAATGCTTAAAAGATTTTGGAAGTATAGCATTGAAGACCTCGAAAGCTATTTTATTTTTGATTTTGTGAATCAATATGGAGTATATCCTATTTGCAACAACAGAACAAGTACCGATATAATGAATAACGTGAAGGATATTAAACTTGATATAGATTGGAAGTATTATGAATAATAAGGAAGGTATTACGAATATAAAGACAATAAGCGGAAAAGAAATATTAGAAAATTTCTTTATTGATTTAGACAAACTACCGGAAATTGATACACAAGTTGCTGATACACTAAAAGAGTTATATCAACATAACAAATTTACACACCCTAATCTTTCTAATGCATTAGAAAGATTGAGAGAAGAGGCATTTAATGACAAAGATTAAAAATTTTAATATTGTCGGTTTAAGGGGGATAAAAGACTGTTTATCACTAAACTTAGATAAACAGTCTGCTCTGCTCTATGGAGATAATGGTACAGGAAAAAGCAGTATTACGGATGCTTTTGAATGGTTTTACAATGGTTCCATAGCCCACCTTTCTAATGAAGAAATTGACCGTAAAGGTGGCATTACTGCACTACGTAATATATTCCTAACAGGTGAGGATGGGGCACATTTTAAAGTCTCCTTTACAAAAAATAATTTAGACAATACAAAAACTATTTCTGATAATAATGGAAAACTAAATGTTAACTCATCAAATACCTCAGAAGGATTTAATATTTATTTGGATGATAGTAATAAAGAAAATTTAATATTAAGATATGGAGATTTAATTTCTTTTATTAATGCTTCTAAAACCGATAAACTTAAAGAGTTATCAAAGATTATTGGATTTGGAGAAGTAACTAATACAAGAAACCTTCTTAAAAAGACTGTTAATGAACTAAAAAATGAACTAAAGATGAAGAACTATGACTCTCGAATTAACACCCAACAATCACATCTTATTGAGCAAATCGAGCAAAATATTACATCTGATGAGCAGTATATAAATACTATAAAGGAATTATTTGTACCTCTTAAGATAAGCAAGAGCATTAATAATGCTTCTGATATTAACGAGGCTCTTGAATTAATTGGAAAACCAGAAGAAACTCAGCATGTAGATTTGCAATCGTTTTATTCAGATACACAGGATAGCATTTCACATTTATTAAAGCTATCCGAAGATATTGACGATTACTATAAGGATTATTTTATTAGATATAATAATCTAATTAAAGATTTAGATAAGATAAAAAACATCATTTTAGAAAATCTATTATCAGAAGGCGTTAAAATTTTGAGGGGTGATATATATGTAAATGACACTTGTCCATTATGTTTGACTCCAATGGGCAGGCATGATTTAATTAGTGAATTAGAGAAACGAATCAGCGAATTAGAAAAATGTAAATCGGAAGAGACTAATTTAATTGATGCAAGGGATTTATTAGAGAAACTACTAAATGAATGCCTTCAAGGATTATCAACTATTCGCTCAAAAGAACATTACGAACTTGAGGAAAACAAAAGTATAAAAAGCTATATCGAAAATATTATTAATAGCTTTAACGAATACCGTAGTCAATTGAAAATTGACCTCATTACTCCCAAAAAGATTATTGAATCAGCACGGCTCAAAGTCGACGAAAAATTATTTTCTCATTCATTAGAAATATGTAAAAATAAACTTAAAGATTTAAAGGAAGAAAGAACTTCTACTCGAACTCAAAGTATTGAAATCTATAGTAAAGTAGTATTAGTTCGCAAAGCTTATCAAGAAATTAAAAGACTTGAAAAGGAAAAGAAGATATTAGAAAACCAACATAAATCAATGGAATTAATATTTAATGATCTTGTCTTGAGGCAAAAGAAAGGATTGGAATCATTTCTTGACTCCTTTTCAAGTGAAATAGACGACCTTTATAGATTTATGAATCCGAACCAAAAAGTTAAGAATATCAAGCTTACAAAAATGGAAAGCGAAGAAGAGTTAAAAGGATTAACCATTCAATTAAAATTTTTCGATAGTGATGTTTCTTCTCCCCTAAAATATCTAAGCGAATCTCAGCTAAACTGCTTAGGGATTTCATTTTTTCTTACCTCAGTAAAAGCATTTAATAAGTCAAATAAATTTATAATACTGGATGATATTATATCAAGTTTTGATACAGCACATAGAATACGCTTTGCCCAACTTTTAATAGAAAAATTTAATGATTATCAGATAATATTACTTACTCATGAGAAAGATTGGTTTGATTATGTCTCAAATGCAGTTAAAGGGAAAAATTGGATAATTGAAAGAATACAATGGAATGATGAAAAGGGGACATACATAGAAGAATCTTGTGATGACTTGGTAAATAGAATAGAAAATAAAATATCTCAAAAAAAGGAGGAATCTTTAGGTAATGATATCAGAAAATATCTTGAACATATATTAAAAAATATTGCTCATAAATTAGAAGTAAAAGTTAATTTTCTTTTCAATGATAGAAATGAAAATAGGATGAGCTTTGAACTTCTAACGGAACTACTTCATAAACTGAAAAAGCAACCTAGTTCCACTCTTAAAGATTCTATAGTTAGTGACAGATTACTGCGTTCATTATTTTTAGGAAATAAAGATTCTCATGATAGTTCCTTTACTTCTTCTTTTGAAGATTTCTGTGCGTTTTGGGAGGATGTAAAGGAATTAGATAAAATATGCGAATGCAGTAACTGCCAAAAATATATTTCCATGGAGTATTATGATTCTGTAACCAAGAAGATTAGATGTAGATGTGGAAATTTAACATACGATTGGAAAAATTAGGTAGTCTTAACTTTAAGTTATTTCATATAATTTTACAAATTAATTGTTATTAAACCGATCTAGGATTTTCCAAACAAGATTGCATCAACAGTTATAAATGGATGCTGAGACCTGAGTTTGGTTGAAGAAGTTTGTGACCAAGACTTGATTGAACAGGACGAATCTCAGTTATAAGTTTTTCTGGGTAAAATTTCGTGCCAATTAGTAGGTCCGACTCAGGTCGATGGCCCGCTCGTTCTTTTGCCCGGTAAACAATAACTTGATTCTTTTCAGTTTCAGCTGCCCTCCGGCAAACACCTAAAATGTAAAATCGATTGAATTGTCCCTCAGCTAATGTCTCGGAAGCTGTATGGGGAACGTGTTTAGTAGTATATTTTCCAGACGGAGTATGGGCATGTTCAGATTCCTTCATCAATCCTTCTTCATCTATCATATAAGCAAGCCAGTGTTCTGTATGATTTGCAACTGCCTCTTGCAGTAATTCAGGCCAACGAGAAGGTCTATTCTCATTAAACCTTTTACTATAATAGAGATTGCCGGTTTTTCTTGCGAGTTCAACTTCCTTAACCATAAACCTTCGCGTTTTATTATCGAGGTCTCTAAAATTAAATGACATAGGTTATACCTTTCTTTATTAAAGGAAAATACATTACAATCTCATTTATGAATCATGTAAGATTTCATGGATTTATGTAAGGAAAATAGTAAACTTAAACTGTAAACGCCTTGATAATGCAGTACATTTTAATTATTTAAGGTATATTATCGGGAAATTTCAAAAACTGTATGTATTCATCAATTCGTATCTTCTTATTCACAAACAATACAATGATCTGCCTCTATAATTTGGGGAATTATATCCCTGACTACCAAACGATTAAACGATTTTAGCAATCTGCGAATCGTCCATCTGCCTTAAACAGAGACTTAGCTGCCTCTCTGGCTCGTTCATGGACTTCATCGTGTATTTCATCTTTGCCCATCTTTTTAGCAGGTTTCTGTCCTTTATCAATTTCGGTCATAAATGGCTGTTTCCGCCGCGCGTTTCGCGCATTCCAGCGGATGTTTGGATGTGTGCCATGAGGTCGTCCAGCTTGGTGGCCTTCTCGTAGTGTGCCGGATTCTCACCGACCGCCAAAGCCTTGAAGTGTTTACCGCCGCAGATGATCTTGTCTTTTTCGGTTCCGCGAAGATCTTCCGTGAACTGGCTTCCTTTCGTTTCGACCACGAAGTAAAGCCGCTCGCCCTCATCAGAATCGACCAAGACGGCCCAGTCCGGGTTGTAGCTTCCAAGGGGCGTCGGCACCGTGAACCATCCGGGGAGCTTGGCGTATACCTTGACGGCGGTGTTTTTCTCAAGATCCTCCGCAAAACGGGACTCGGTGCCGGACTCATAAACGACTTGCTCGTAGACCGACTTTGTCGTGTCGAGCATGTTCTTCAGATAGCCGGTCAGCTCTTTCTCCTTGAAGAGGTCCTGTGCGTGATAAAATTCGTCTCCCAGGCGCTGGTACTTGATGCCGTCCACCAATACTAGCCGCTTGGTCTGATCAATAAGCTTCGCGACAAGCTCAATGAACTGCTGCGGATTGCGCTTGAAATCGTCAAGGCGGCTGCTCCTACAGAGAATCTGCTGGATGCTTCGTCGCGTGAGCTGCGTCCGGTCCTGCAGCGCTGTCAGCACGTCGGGCAGCTCGATGCCAGCCTCGTTCAATACCACGGTTGCCGCTCCGGCTGTCTCGGTTGCTTCGACGCCACCCTGACCGATGGAGATATCGGCCTTGTGCCACTGGAGCCGGGTTTTGGGGATCTCTGGCGCGTCCTGCACCGCATAAGTGCATTTCGCAAGCAGATCCTCGTTATCGAACGCCACGCGGTAGGTGGTCTTGTGCTTGATGCGGTCCCAGAGCGACTTGAACTCCTGGCTGTGGAGCACGGCCTGACGCGGACGTATCGAGCGGCGCTCGTCGGCGTTTTTGATCTCAAGGCGACCCGCGAGCTTGCGCAGAACACCAGCGATCTCCTTGCGCTGCGTTGTGAATTGCTCGGGCACGCTGAGAGTCTTCTCCTTGAGCGCCGTTCGGAGTGTGTCTTGTATCCGCCCCTTCGCGTCGATGTAGCCTTTTGCGTTCAGGTGTTCCCATAGAGCCTTCGACGCCTTGAGGCCGAAAGCCGTCTTCCGTCCGTCTTCGCCGGCGACCGGAATGGCCGCAAACTGATGCGCCTCCACGACGCCAAAGCGAATTCCCGTGTCTTTCTCGATCTCCCGCTGCAGGTTCTCGGCGAACTCTTCGTAGCTCTCCGTCGCAATGACCGTGAGCGTGTTGACGTCGAAGCCGCGCAGGCGTTCACCTTCCTGGTTGACACAGAGGCGCAGGCCGCGCCCAATGGTCTGCCGCCGCTCCCGCTCGGTCCGAATGTCACGGAGCGTGCAGATTTGAAAGATATTGGGGTTGTCCCAGCCCTCGCGCAGTGCCGAGTGGGAGAAGATGAACTTGAGCGGCGTCTCGAGACTCAGGAGTTTCTCCTTCTCCTTCATGATCAGGTTGTAGGCGCGTTCGGCGTTGTCGCGGTTAGTCTGGTTGTTCTCGGCGGTGTCCGTCCAGCCGCCCTTCCGGTCGATGGAGAAGTAGCCGTCGTGGACCTCTTCGGCGATTGTGTCGATATCCACTCCCCGAAAAAGTGTCCGATAGTCCGGATGATTGGTGAGACGCCGATACTCCTCCTCGAACATCAGGGCATAATCTCCCTTGACGGGATTTCCTTCTTCGTCATAGCCACGGTAACGATGCACGGCATCGATGAAGAAGAGACTGAGCACCTTGATCCCCTGCGGGCACAGGCGCTTCTCCTTGTCGAGATGCTCCCGGATAGTCCGGCGGATCATTTCCCGCTGAACGGCGAGAGCATCCACATCGCCCCAGGCTTCTCCCTGCTGGAGGTATTGCTCGACGCCGGGCACGCGGAGTTCGACGAACTCGCTGCCTTGTTCGACGCGGATCTCGCCAATGCGGCAATCATGGTAGACGGCGCGGCCAGTTGTCTGTTCGAGGTCGTCGCCATCCTGGATAACCTTTACCTGGCGCCGGACGCTTCCAGCCTTCTCGACATCAAGTTCGACCGTGGCGCTGATTGTCCCTCGCCGGTTGCTCGCCGAAAGGAAGCGGACATAGGGCTTGTTGTGGGCGTCCTTGACGGTAGCCGACGCCACCTCGATTTGCTTCACCAGCTTGCGCTCATAGGCATCCACCGCGTCGAGCCGATAGACCATGTGATGTTTGGCCGCATGGGTCGCGGAGTAGCGCAGGGTGCATAGGGGATTCATCGCCACCAGGGCTTCTTTGCCGCGCCCCTGCAGACCGCCGTCCACGCTCTGCGGCTCGTCCACGATCAGGATGGGCCGCGTGGCCCGGATCAGGTCGATCGGCTTTTCGCCGCCGGTCTTCTCGCTGTCCTTGTAGAGGTTATTGATGTCCTTCTTGTTGATGG
Source organism: bacterium (assembly GCA_965240425.1). GTDB lineage: Bacteria > SM23-31 > SM23-31 > SM23-31 > SM23-31 > CBDFMG01. The sequence goes on along the minus strand of OZ251221.1, from coordinate 2,048,855 downwards.
CGCCGACCGTCACCACCATGATCTGGATCGTTGGACTGGTGGCGAAATTCCGCACCTGCCCGAGCTTCGTCGAGTCATAGAGGAAATACTCAAACGGTGTTCCCGAATAGAGTGACCGAAAGTGGTCGTCCGTGATCCGGAGCGATTTGTAGACGCCTTCCTTGATCGCGACCGACGGCACGACGATGACGAACTTGCTGAAGCCGTAGCGTTTGTTCAGCTCGAAGATCGTGCGCAGGTAGACATAGGTCTTGCCCGTGCCTGTTTCCATCTCCACGGTAAAATCGCCGGAGTCCAGGGAATCGCTGAGCAGCAGGCCGCTGCGGAGTTGGACAGCTTTCAGGTTTTCGAGAATTTCATCATCGGGCAGGACCAGCCGGTTGCCGATGCCGAGGTCAGTTTCGGCGAAGGTGAGCCGCGCTTGAGTCTTCGCAGGGTCCCGCGTGACGGTGAACTCGGTCCGACAGACCTCCTGGCCGCCGAACAGGTCGCACACTGCTTCAACCGCCTGTCGCTGAAAGTCGAGGTTAGGCTCGAAGTGGAGTTTCATTCTCGGTGACCGATTTCGAAATCAAGATGATTGTGGCCGCACTTGATGCTGCAAGCAGTGATATTGTTGTGGTTAGTCGTGAACAACTGTAATTCCGCAAGCCCTTTGCCTAATGACAACCTAGCCCAGCTTTTTCCGTTTTGGTTGATACTTAATGTTCAATAATGAACAAACTGCTTGTTCCATCGGCGTGTGAATTCGATGAGTATTGAGGTAGCGTTGTGTCCTGATTGATACTACTCTCTCAAAAAACAGATACCGGTGCTTATGCAACAGCGACTTAAGTTTGACTCGGTCCTTTTTTGTGAATTTGTCAATAGTATCCAACCGCAAGAAGTATTCGATAAGCTCATAGGCTGGTGTATTTTTTTTAGCAACAACTTCCTCAACAAGCGGCCGAATCTCAGGCTTATTCAATGCACTCACGATTTTCTCGACATTAATCATCGTCCATAAAAAAGATAAGAGTTGAACAACCAGTTTTATCTTATCGAGATCAAATTCCGGATTCTTTTTATGGATGAAGATCGCAAAATCGTTCATTTCCTTCTGACTTCCCAAAATCAACTGAACTAATCGCAACCCTCCGTCTGCGATAGTCTCAACAATTTCGACAACCTTGCCGCGTTTCAAACTGCCATATTTATTTCTCAAAATTTTTCCTAAGATCTCATTGTTCTTCATAATTCTATAGACGTCATTCACGGCATCAACCGGCTCCTCATCGTCCTTGTCACCCAATTCACTCCGATCCTCAAGCTCGTCGCGGCTATCCCTTTCATTTCTCTCTTTCTCCCTTTCAGCCTCGACGGTGTTGCTGGAGAGTATTCGTGACGGTATTTGACGTACAATACCCGCGAATATCTTGGTCTCCTTGCAGTCCAGTGCTGATGGTTTAATGCCATCTAACGCACACATAGTACGAAGCAAAATATCATCGATGATCCGATTATCGCTCGTGTGATGAATTGTGAATGTCAGCGCTCGACAGTTAGACGTAATGTAACTTCTGTCGCACATACGTTCTATAATGTCTTTATGCCTCTCGCTATTCTTCGCCAAGTACTTCCCTAGGAAATAATAGTACATGTAAGGACTTCTGAACTGACCGCTGGGTGTAACGATACCGTAATCATGGCTACACATCCTGCTCAGTGTTGCTACATTAATAATGTAGCGGTTCTTGTATTCTTCAACAAACTTGTTAAGCGAATCCGAGCCTATGCGATGCTGGTCAGCGCCGCTACTGTATATTTTGAACGCTAAGTTTTCCGAAAAATTAAGACAAGCGTTTATCTCATCGTCAGAATTTGAAATGCCGGACTTCAACAGATAGGCAAAGATCAGGACATAGTGGCAGTGGCCATATGAAGTGACAGATAAATCGCCGGGCATAAATCCTTCGTAAGTCTGCAATATCGATAGAACATAAAATGGGTATCTTGGAATGATTCTATTGTTGATGATAATCTCGTTGACTCGATTCTCTACTCTGTCAATTTTGCCGTCCAAAGCCGGCGTATCCTGACCCGATAATTTGGTTCTCTTTCGGACTAGCTGCTCTTGCTTACTGTGTGTGAGCGGTAAAATTTCGATCTCTTTAAATTCCGCAAGCCTGTCATCGTCCTTGTAGTATGCCTGGAACGTGTCTGTAGGCAGCGTCACAATAACCTTGTCGAAATGTTCTTTCGCCAGCAACACAATATCAATGGCACAAGGAGATCTGGATAGGTTGTCCAGGATTATTACCTTACCGTCTTGTTTTTCCCACAGCGAATGCTCACCATGAAATTGATGCTGGTACTCGTCACGAAACACGTTTGATGTCGCCGTTAGATTTACAGTGTTGAGGTCCACATATATTACGTGCTTAGCGTCGTCGACTAATGAAAGGAATAGATATTGACACAAAGCTGTCTTGCCACTCAATTCTTCACCATGGATTAACGTGTACTTGCTTCGCAGCAGTTGTTGTTTATCCTCAATCGTCTTTTGTACGATTTCTTCACCATCCGTTGCGGTATATGAGGACAATCTGGGAAACACAAATATACTTTGAAGGCTGATATGCTTTTGAGACAGGAATGGCGTTTTCTCCATTTTCTCTCTAAAATCATTCCTGATCGTAAAAGTTTCTCTTAATTTCTCGATTAAATCCTTCAATCCTTCGTAAACCTGTTGCCACGCCTCTTCTTTGTGCTGAAAACTTTTGATTGGTTTACCATCTTCTGGAAGCGCTTTCAGTTGCGACATGCCTTCCATGTCTTTCCACGAGCAGTCTGATATAATTATGGGAACGCGGACGATGGAGGGTTTTTCACTCGCAATTCCGCTCGCTCTTAACCACTCCTTCCGGCATGGTTCAGATGCGATAAAGTGCGGACTCAGCAAAAACACGAAGATGTCCGAATCTCTCATTTTCTCTTGAATCTTTTTAGAAATATCTTGTCCGGGAAGAATCCGTTGATCAGACCAGTCGAGAATACCGTCCTGATCGCGCAGCAACGTTAATGATTCTTCCATTTTCTTCCGGTGTTGATGGTCCTTGTGACTGTAGCTGTAAAACAATTTTAAGGTAAATTTTGGTTGGGAACTCATACTACTTTGCCTCCGATTGATGTACGAACTGTTCGCAGCCGATAGTTTGGTGTCCGTTGCCAAGATTTCCGCGATGGGGTCCGGTAATACTTACATGTTTCAACATTGGAGCTTCCGTCTCACAGGCTTCGCACGTTTTTCAGCCCGCGCTGCTCCAGGATGGCCGTAAGGTTCGTCTTGGCGACATCGTCCGCGAAAGCGCTGTCGCGGAAGACCACGGTACTGTCGCCGGCGGGCTCGAGTTCGGCATGCCAGTCGGCAATCCCCAGGCCCAACGGCTCGACTTCCTCCTGCGCGATGTTCTCGTCAAGGCAGGTGATCAACGCGCCGCCGCCGATTGCACACACGGCCTTGCCCGAGACCGTTCGGGTTTCGATAGGCACGCAGAGATCGAGCCCGAGCTTGAGCAGAAGCTCGTAGAGGATATCTTCTTCACTTCGGTCCGGTTTGATGTGGTCGATGCTGTCGAGCAGCGTTTGGTTCAGGTCATCGCGATCTGGTTCCCACGTGCGGATGTTGGAAGTGTCGAGCTTGAAGACGCGGAAGCCGAGGTCGCCAGTAAACATCGGGTTCTCATTCTTGATCTTCTTTGCGGCGCGGCGGAGGCGTTCCTTTGAAATTTGAGCAATATCCTTGAACTGGGTCTCAAATGCATCAGTATCATCTAGAATCAATTCGGGAAGTTGAACCATAATAAAACGTCGCGTAGTGCTATCTTCACTATTTAGAGAGAGCGTCGCGTGTGCCGCGGTGCCTGAACCTGCAAAGAAATCCATAAGTATTTCTCCATCACCACAAAGTGGCTGTATCAGGCGCCGAGCAACATATAGAGGCTTAGCGTTGTCCCACGGCAACCCCAATTCAGAAAAAAGAGCATCATCACTGCCCCCATAATAAAGCAGAGAGGACACATTCTCTTTGGTGTTTTGGTAGAGCAGATACTTTCTCGTTGGTTGGGTGCTCTCGTCTTTACCAAACACAATCAACCCCTTTTCTAGGAGTTTTTTCATCGTCGACCCTGTGTTGCGCCAGCCGCGTTTGGGGACCGGGCACTCCTTCAGTGTCTCCGGATGAATGAGCGGAATAAAGTAGTCGTCGGGTGCTTTCTTCTTGTTCGGCCAAGCCATTGACACTGTCCTGGAAACTTCACCCTTATCATCAATCAGAGTATATGCTTTTTCCCCACCCGAAAAATCTTGTTTTGCGAGCCAGGTCTTATACTCTTTACGTACTTCATGTGTTACGCCCCCTGCCTGCCGAATTAACGCTGACGCCTTGTGCATCATTCGCTCAGCGTTTTCTTTTGTCCTGCGAAAATCAACATTTTCTTTGAAAGTGTTTCTATTTTTGCAGTAAACCGAGATGAGTTCATGTTGCTGCGCCACGCCGGTAGCATCGCCTTTAGGATTGCGCTTGTCCCATACTATTGTTCCTAGGTTATTCTCTTTGCCGAAGATTTCGGAGAGTATCTTTTCAAGATTTGGATACTCGTTCTCATCAATATGAACAACAATTGTCCCATCGTCGGAAAGCAGATTGCGCGCAAGTTTCAGACGCGGATACATCATGTTCAGCCAATCGGTGTGAAAACGACCGGAAGCCTCCGTGTTCGACGACAGCTTCCGGTTCTCGCCGTCGGTCTGGCCCGTCAACTCCAGGTAGTTCTGGATATTATCGCGGTAGTTGTCAGGATAGACAAAATCCTTGCCCGTGTTGTAGGGCGGATCGATGTAGATGAGTTTCACCTTCCCGGCGTAGCTCTTCTGCAGCAGCTTGAGCACCTCCAGGTTGTCGCCCTCGATCATCAGATTTTTCGTCGTCTCCCAATCGGTGCTTTCCTCCGGGCAGGGACGCAGCGTGCCGGTTGAAGGCATCAGTGCGAGCTGCCGGGCTTGGCGTTTTCCGTGCCAGTTGAGCCCGTACTTCTCCTCGCGCTCGTTCACTACGCCGCCAAGAAGCTGCTTGAGCACCTCGAAGTCGATCTTCCCCGCTTGTCCGGCCGGCCCCTCGGTGAACGCTTCAGGAAACAGGGCTTTCAGACGTTCCAGATTCTCGGCGACAACGTCCGCCGAGCGCGTCTCCGGGTTGTTGATGGTGATCTTTTTCATCTTCATGTTCATATTGTTATTCGTGAGAACGGAACAGTGTCGGAAAAACTACCAAACACCAACGTCTTTACCTCAACGACGAAGCAGTCGCAAAGCTGCACAAGAAGGTGACTGGTGGCGTTGTAAAACGACTCATTTGTCTGAGAGGACAACGCAAACGCCAATCTTCACGAAAAGACTTGCTCAATCAGCTTGAGTTCATTCGTGACGGTTTTACAAACGCTTTTGAAATGAGCGGGATACGTCCCATGTTTTTGTAAAGCATTATTCGCTAAATCGACGGCCTTACTACCACCAGAATGTGCGCTCATCTTGGACCGGATGAGTTGAACTGTTCTCAGCCCGTTAAGACTCTGTCTATTAAGAAATTTTTCGATCAGTGCTATGCTCTTCGCTTTTTCGTCAAAGGGAATGTCTCTTTCCTTAAGTCTTGTGCGGATAGCTTTGACTATAAAGCCTTCGATAATCAGCTTTGAGAGGTCCATGAACGCTCTCGCCCACTGATCGCGGTTAGCCGTGCGCGGTGTGCTCACGCGTTCAAGCATCGCTTCCTCGCGAAGCTTCCACCACGGCAAGTCGGATTCAGCCCATCTTTTTATGATGGATAAAACCTCCTGAAGAGGATCAGTCATTTCGTTCCATTTGCCTTCGAAATCATGTGTAAAAGCGCGTTGGGAAATATCCGCCTTGAGTTCCTCATTAAAGCTCAACCAATGTAGTTGCTCTTGATACGGAAGATTTCGAAGGTCACATATATAGGCATGTATCTGGCCAGCTTCATTAACATCAAAACTTTCTAGACTCCATACGTTTCGGCACCGAATGGTTCTACCTCGTTCGTCAATCGTGTACTTGTCCCGATCCGCCTCGTATTGCGACAGCACTTCTGGCTTAAAAAAAGCGGGCGAGAGCTCGAATGGAAGAGAGTTCTCACAAGCTTGAGAATAGTTGGTCGTAGCGGCCGGGTCGGTCGATATTTTCGTGATGCGGTTGTTACGCCAATCGGACGCTACGAATTCACAATACTGTCCTTCGTCGTGTCCAGACACTGCTTTCATTGATGAGAATACTTCGGACTTTGGGCGACTCGGGCGGATGATTTGCACACCCCGGGTATATGCCGCCTTCCCGGGGTCGACCTTCTGACGGTAGAAGAAGACGTCGCTCTTATTCAATACGTTTTCGGGCTCGTCAGGCCAGCGAGTAAAATTCTCTCTTCTCAACAATACGAACTCGAACAAGCGAACCAATACAGAGTTCGAAGCGGCAAGGTACTGCTCAAGAGGATCTCGTTTGAATGAAACGAGTGTCAAGTCTCTTCTGTTCTCTTTAAACGTGACCGAGACAACGTGTTCTAAATCACCGTGCTTATCAAAGCGGCAATACGCGTGCTCCTCTGGACGCCAGTGGATTTCTGTGAGGTGCAAGTATTCCTGTAGAATTTCGCAATATGATCTGCCCCCCTCCCAGCCCTCGAAGCTGCGTGCAAACACGAGTTGACGTGCATCTTTGAGTGTCTTAGAGCGCCAATTGCAACCTTCTCTTTCAATCCAAACATCTTTTCTCTTCTCTCCCCAAACATAGCTCGCGCAAGAGAAGAATGCATTACCATTCCAACATAGCAAATCGCCCTGGTCTAAGGAAGAGAGACTATTCTCACTGGCAACAACGGCGTTGATGAAGGTATAGTCACCCGACCCATAAATTATCAGTTCATCTTCTTTAGAGTTATCTTGTAACAAGTCCAAATGTCCGCCAGCCTTGATCCAGGAAGCGTATTCGGCAGCATCATCTGGCAACTTGTCGAGATTAGCGATGCGCTCAATCAGTTTGTTATGTTCATAGCTTGGCATAGGGTTGACCTCAGAAAAGATTGGCACATGACGGCAGCACGACACAACACCAGATTGCTTTTCCACGTGAGCCGAATCTGTCTCGCCTCGGCCACTTTTGCGTTGACACAATCGTCCTTAACCTTCCGGCCGACTAGCAGGATCTCGAAGGCCGCATCGTCGAGTTGCCACGGTGAGCTCATCTCCGAGTCGTTGGCAGTGAGCTTTTTCATAGGGTCTCTCCTGTCTGCTCAGTGAACGTCTCGGGAAACAGGGCTTTCAGCGCACCGAGATTCTCCGCCACCAGGTCGGCGCTTTTAGTCTCGGGATCACCCATGGTCAGCTTGTTCATCGTCATCTCCGTTGCCTTATTCACTATCGGTAATCCAATCAAATCCTTGCAACGATTTCCCTCATCTGCGCCATAATAGCAAGGTCTCGGACATTATTCCTTTCTGCAAACCCGTCGATATAGCGTTGTAGATGCTTGGGGTTCATCTTGTTGTGGAAAGTTCCTTTATGTGCCCGTTTAACGATTGCCAAGAACGATTCAATGCCGTTCGTATGGGGATTCCTTCCTTTCTGTGCTGTACCGTTTTGTGATTGCTGATGCCCACATACGACCTATGCTTTTCCGTGTACTTGATTGCATCTTCTTCGACGGTTTCAGCAATGAACGACTGCAAGGTATCGTTACTTCGTATCCTTTACTACTTTGGCACGAATATGATCAGTTCCCCGATTCTTATATTTATGCTTATTTTTTTCAAGACCACCGAAAGAGGACTCGTCAGCTTCTACGTCCTTACTTAAACTGAAACAGACCACCTTCACTTTCAAATGCTTTCCGGGCCCGATGGACGAGAAACCATGCGCTCTTTTCTGTGATGTTCGAATCCCCATACAATCTCATGCTGGATACGTCTTTAAGACTGTGTTGAGTGCAGGTAGATGGCGATTGTCCATTCCCGCTGTGTGATTGTCGACCGTGCCATAGTTTTGGTACGGACGCTGCAATACTTGTGGCAATCCCGGCACCGATTATGACATGGGCTTCTTGTTTTCACGAACAAACGTATCCACAGCGCAGATCGCCCCAGCAGCGGGTATCTTCAAACCATTCCGCAGCCTTTTCTTCGGCAGCAAAAAGCTCAAAAAGCCCTTCGAGTGCAATACATTCTCGATATGATACTCCTGAACCAGATAAGATTATTATTACTACCAAATATATCATATAATCGTTTGATAATCAAGAATATAGTTCCCAATATTTAAAACCTTTCCTTTGTCCAGATCCCAACAATTAAGAACCGATCTTATCAAATTTCAGTAGAATTGAAATCGAGTTACCATTTGGGACGGGTATTATGTTATCTGAAAGGTTTTTTTGACTACCAATCGGATAAGTAACACAACAGCAATGACGTTAACGATTACCGTGAAAGCATTAAGCAAATCTCCGACGCTCCATAATGTTTCGGCATCAATGAACCCAAATATAATCGCTCCGCAGAATACCCAACGAAATGCTTTTCTGGCATGTGCTCCCCATATAAAAGCGAAGCATTGTTCTCCGTAAAAACACCAGGTAATGAGACTGGTAAATCCAAAGAGAAACGCAGAAAATAAAATAACTATACTGCCATAGGTCCCGAAAACTGTTGAAAATGCCGCAATGGTAAGTGCACTGCTTGTTTCTCCGGACGACCAAACCCCGGTAATGAGAATAATAAACGCAGTCAATGTCATCACGAGGGTATCAATTGTGATTCCAAACATACCGATAAGACTTTGCTTGTATGGGTCTTCTTTTTGTGCCGTGCTAAACATAATCGAAGAACTCCCCGTACCTGCTTCGTTTGAATAAAATCCTCTGCCAACGCCATATCGTATTGCCATTAATACCGATGCTCCGGCAAATCCACCGGTCGCCCCGGCTGGGGTAAACGCCATTGTAATAACCATTTGTAACATGTCAATTACTTCATTGCTGTGTGCAATGATGGTTGATATGCCAGTCACAAAATAGAGTATCACCATGAACGGGGTAAGTTTTTCGAGTGTTCGGGCAATTGATGAAAGTCCGCCTACTGTAACAATCCATGTTAATAGTGCTAATGCAGCACAGAGATAGGGCATTGGAATATTAAATATCGAATTAATTGCAAGTGATATAGAATTTGATTGAATGGTAGCGGTTGCCATGATCGTTTTAAATCCCATTGCCAACGCAAATGTAATAGCCAGCCACCGAATTTTAAGCACTTTGTCGATTTATAATACATTGGTCCACCGGAAAAGGTGCCATCACCGCTTTTTTCCCGGTAGAGGAGTGCAAGCATTGTTTCTGCATAGGCTATGACCATGGCGATGAATGTTGCAATCCATAACCAGAAAAGTGCACCGGGTCCGCCAACTGCAATTGCAGTTGGCGGACCTGCAATATTTCCATTCCCTATAATTCCACCAAGAGCGGAAAAAAGCGATTGCAAGGGGGTGATATTACCTTCTCCCGATGCTGTTCTATACGTGTATGTCAGCTTTCCTGAGGAGAAAAATTGCTTAAACTGGAGACCTTTTAAGCGAATGGTAAAATAAGTACCGACCAATGTTAAAAATAGTAACATTGGCTGGCCCCAGAGCCAGGTCGCCAAATCCCGAATTATATTTCCGAGGTTAAGCATAGTGTCGTTATGTTAACTAATTAAGAATACTTCTCATTAAAGTTTAGCAGAATTACATAAATAATAATTATGTTGTTTTGTTAAATAAATAATTAACAATAATTAAAAGAACAGAAATTATACTTGCTGTCGTAGTAGATATTAAAGTTATTAAAACACTGTCAGAAAATTGCAAGCATCCTAATCAAGAAAAAACTAAAATAATTAGGACTATACATAACCAGCCAACAGTCAGATAAAAGATGTTTTTTACATATTTTTTTCTTTCTGAGGTATCTTGTATTTGACTTTGTACTTTTGCAAAACTATATGCCTCCTTTAGTGTTGTCGGATCAGCCAATTTGTGTAAATCACGTATTTCTGCAAAATCAACCTTTGTCTTTTTCTTCTTGGCTGATATCAATCTTCTTTCTCCGATTGAGTAATAAAATAGCTTTCAATTTCTTCATTACTTATAACATCATCGTATGTTTTCATAGCTTGAAATTCATTATATTTCTTATCCCATGGGGGAACTTGGTAAATGAGTTACTTCCGATAAATACAATGCATGACTGTTGCCATATACATCCCAAACTTTATTTAACAAACCCAAAGGATAATCATTTTCAACCTTAGGGCAGATATCTTTCTCTAATAAATTAAATGGACCCGAGATTTTCTTTGCTAACTTGTCAATTGGTCGGTCTCCAAATAATTTAAATTCATCGTAAATACTTTTAATCACTGGTCCATATTTCCATGCAAGTATTGGTTCATATATAAGTGGTATTCCTTCAGTAAGTACTAAATACCATCCATGTGAGAAATACGTCAACTTTTGTAATTTCAAATGTGTAATTTCCGATTTGTTTTTCTGGGAAATTGCAATTATGCTATTAGCTACCGCCAAAGCATCATATGTTGACATTTTCTTATTCTCAAAGTTTTTTAAATTTAATCAAAGAAAATTCTAAGCAATATAATAAATTTAGGTACTTAGGTTGTTTTCGGGTCACGTGTTACAGTATACTTGGAATGGGAGAAAAAGTCACTGGATTGATTGTTGGTACATCATGTCCCTTTTGTTCTGAGGATCGTCTGTACCGTTTGCGTGATAATCGTTTTACAGGTAATGGATGTTCTTGTAAGGAGAGCCCGAAGCGGTTCAAGGACGAACCTGCTCTACTGCATTATGTTTCTTTGGAGATACCTGCCAATAAAGCTGCCAGGGATCTTGGTTTTGGCTCCACGACGGGGTGCGAGGCACATAGATGCTTTATCGACAGGAGATGTATAATTTTTTATGTCAGGAAGTGAGAAGACTTTCCGGCGAGAGAGAATGTTATGCAAGCTGCTTTGGTGGGAAACGTACGGGAACCAGCGGTCGCGTGAGTGCCGGTACAATAAAGGTTTTCGGCATGGTGGAACGTCACGGGAAGCTATTTACTACGATGTGACTTGCCGCTTGATGAACGAGATCTGGGACACCACTGAGCGAGGGAGCGTCTTCTACACTGCTGCGTTCCGTTCGTATACATCGCTGCAGTTTTTTGGTAAACAGCGTACGGTCAATCATAACATATAGTGCATCACGGAACGTCGTCATAGTAACGGCCTTGAGGGGTTCTGGTCATTTGCACAAGAAAGACGCTTACAGTACCATGGTGTCAGCAAAAGTCATTGCCTGGTATACCGGCAAGAAAATGGAATGGAGATACAATTACAGAAACTAAAATCTATACCATCCTTTAATCAAAATTCACGTTAGTCCGCTTTTGACCTAATGACCAAAATTTTTTATCAAGTGAATATTTTTATTTTATAGTACTTGTTTTAGTGTACAAACGTTCCCTTTATCTTTAACTGGATGGAACAAATGTGAGTAAACTCCAGAAATTATATTACTGGTAGTAATATATTGAACTTAAATATGTGTGGTTTAGTTTCAAGTATTTTATTGTCATATTTGAACTGACCCCCAAAAATCAAGACAAATATTGTCCATAAACACCATACTCAGACCTTTCAAAACACGTCCTATAGTGTCCTCTCTTTTCGATTTAATCCCAAGCCTGCCTCCAGCATCTATAATGTATTTTAGCAGCTTAGAGTCCTTGATAAGAACCATGAAAGCTATCAGATAGGAAAGCATGGCTATTTCAATTAGTTTATTGATTCGTCTCAGAGTTCTTAACATTACTTTTTCAATGCCGAGGTCTTGTTTCATAACACGGAAGAAATCCTCTACAGACCATCGGTAACGATATATCTTAATTATTCTTAACGCTTCATCAAATCGTGTAACTTCGATATTAGTCAACAGGATATACGATTCTCCATAACGACTTTTAGTAAAAACTATCCATAGTCTTTCTTTGATACCGGGTAATTTTAATTCTTTAAAATTGAATTTTATCAAAACCGGTTTTCGCTTCATCCTAAATGTTGATTTGTAAGGATACTTATCTTCATTAAGAATGGATTGTAGTTGCTTTATTTCTCCATCAATTAATAAGGTTCTTTTCTTCTGCAAACGTACAATAAATTTAACATTAAGACTTAACAATCTCTGGAATAGCAGTTTACTACTGAAGCCACGGTCAAATAACCATATTCCTTTGTTCCCAATATATTTGTATAAATTATCGAGAAAGTCAAATACAGTAGAATTCATACTTACGAAATCTTTTGTCGCATGGGAGAATATGTTCGTCGTTAAGGGCAAAATCCTTCTTTTGTCTATCCTCGCAGCAGCTTGTAACCACCAATGTCCTGAAATCAATTTGTTTTTTCCATGAATCTTGGTTACACCTTCGATTTTAACCGAATCAGGATGCTCTATATGAGAAAGGTCTATTCCAATAGGCGTATTATTTTTTATTTTTGACTTAATTGATTTGAGTCGCTCTTTCTCAAGATGATGCTTTTCCCATGTTCTGCTTCTCAGCATCCTGTAATTCCTTTTTGCGTCCGTGATGAGCCGTTTACAATTTCGTCTGCTTTTTGACGTAATTTCACTTATTCTGGTAGAACGAGAATTGATGATACCAATTGTTGCCATTCCTATATTTCGAATTGTTCGAGTATCAACACCTTCTGACAACCGTTTCAAAATCGGGTTCAGATTTGTTTGAATAGCTTTTATAGTCCCTTTAAAATTATTAGAATTACTGATTTTCATCTCAACCTCCCTTAGGAGGCCATGAAAATTATGTTGACAAGCACCAATCAATTTGTTACAATAAAATATGCCTTGAGAGTGATGGTTCTGTCAAGAATCATGACCTCTCGGTGGGGTTCCTTGTGACTTGGTGGTTGCGGGAACCCCTTTGTTATAAAGTTATTTCTCTATTGTAAATGTTTGATTTTAAAGCAGATTAAAATGTAGATGACTGGTGAGTCTCTGCACGAAGAAATAATTTCCTTGACAAAATAATCTAAAATTCTTAAATTAAAATAGCACATGGGTATACCTTTTTTAAGGCGTTCTTTCTTAAGGTGTTCTTATGTTGTTGACTATAGGAGTGGTGCGAGTCTTTGGCGGACAGTACCACTCTTTTTTTTCTAATGAATTGATTTTCTATATTTAGCATTTAAGCCAGAACCTATTTTTTTAACATACTCATTCCGAACAAGCCTCTGTAAAGGTAAATGAACTGAAGAAAGTAATTTTTTTGCTTTAGATTTTAATAAACCTTTAGTTCTCATTTTTTGTAGTTCATCTCTAAGAGCAGGAGGAGTCCAATCTTTTTGCGGGTCCTCATCAAACATTTTCTTTATGACTTCACAAATGCCTAAATGCACTCTGGGTTCTCCATTAACATATGTTGAGGTTCTTTCCATATTTTCTTCTAAAATGTCTATTGCTTTTTGAATTTCCTCAGCGTTTTTATTGAACTTTTTTCTTTTGCTGTTTCAAAGCTTCGATTATTTCATTAACATTCATGATTTATTATCCTTGTGTTGTTTACAAGGACGAAGATAGTAAATGAAACAATCATTGTCAAGTTTTTTCTCTTAGTCTACTATACTGTCCTCATAGTTGTATACAATGTAGACAAAGTGTTTAAAAACGAATTATAAAAATAATTTGGAAATGGAAATTAGGTATGTTTGAAAGGCAGAAAAATAAATGTGGGTAAACTCCAGTTAAAAATCCTTGATTTTTAAGCAAAATCTTAGTATTCTCCTTTCGGTCGATACCATAGAGTCTTGTATTTATAATTGTTTGCCCCGTAACTTTTTGAGTACCTGATACAGCTCAAGATATCCGATGTTATTTGAATTACGGCGCCGCTCAAAAGAGCCTGCGCTCTCTGATCTTGTTTAGAAACAACGGTCCCGATTCACAGTATTTTGTTTATGTATGACTCTTGCATGTATCATTTTCTACATATGAAGATTTTTTCCGCAAAGATAACTGTGGTCTTGGAAGCTTAACGTAAGCTTTGTCTCTTCCGGCATGTACTTCTTCTTTAAAACCATTATATATGCCGTATATTATTTTCAGGAGTAGTACCAATGGCAAAAAATACCAATAACGATACGGCGGGCAACCACGGATTTATCGGTAAAGAAGTCACTCTTTGTTTTGGAGGGGCAGCCGGAGACGGTCTGGACCGGGCTGGCAATCTGGTTGCAAGGAGTGTTAACCGACTCGGCTTATATGCCATATCGTATAACAGTTATCAGTCTCTTATCCGCGGCGGCCACACGTTTCTCAGAATCCGTATCGGTGAAAAAAAGCCTCATTGTATCGGTGACCAGCAAAACTTTCTCATCGCATTGAACCAGGACAGTATAGAGCGACATGCGAAACATGTCGGAGAGGGCGGAGCCGTAATTTATAATTCCGATAAAGTGTCATGCGACGAATCTCAGGTTGGCAGCAAAGTACATCTCGCTCCTCTTCCCGTCAAAGAAATCACAAAGAACATGGGAAAACTTCTGCCGATAATGCAAAATACTGTCGCGGTGGGCGCATTTCTTTGCCTGGCAAATTTAGAAATTCAAGCACTTGAAGACGTTGTAAAGAATATTTTTAAGCACAAAGGGACTGAAATCATTGAGTTGAACCTAAAAGTAGCCCTGGGTGGTTATGAATATGCTAAAAACAATTTCGAAATTGCCCGGGACTCTGAAAATTGGAATTTGTCTCATCAGCCGAAACCGTTCTTTACCGGAAACCATGCATTAGCACTTGGCGCAGCAGCAGGCGGGCTGAAGTTTTATGCAGCATATCCGATGAGTCCGGCAAGTACTATTCTGCACTGGCTCGTCGCGCATAATGAGGAATGTGGAATAGCGGTAAAACAGTGTGAAGATGAAATCGCAGTCATAAACATGGCTGTCGGTGCGGGACATGCGGGAGTACGATCAATGTGTGCAACTTCCGGCGGTGGTTTTGCCTTGATGAGTGAAGCAATCGGCCAAGCTGCAATGCTTGAAACACCGGTAGTCGTCGTCAATGTTATGCGGGGAGGACCTTCGACGGGACTTCCGACTAAAACCGAACAGGGAGACTTAAATCAGGCCTTCGGGGCATCTCAAGGGGATTATCCCCGGGTTATTATCGCTCCGAAGAGCTCGACAGATTGCTTCTACACTGCTGTCGAAGCACTCAATCTTGCAGAGAAATATCAAATTCAGGTAATTATCCTCTCCGATCTTTTGCTCGGTGAGAACTTTGAGACTATTGAACCGGATGCGTGGTCTCACGATGTGCCAATCGACCGCGGAGAGTTGATCAAGGAGGTCCCGGAACATTATGCTGAGAAAGACGGATTCAAGCGGTACGCTTTTACACCGTCCGGTGTTTCTCCACGACCGGTTGTCGGATCTCCGGGAATGGTTCACGTTGCCGCAACGGACGACCATGATGAAGACGGCATTCTGATAAGCGACGTTTTTACCTGTCCCCCAATTCGTCGAAAAATCATGGAAAAACGCATGCGAAAAATGGAAACGCTTCTAAAAGATGTTCCCGTTCCAACTATTGAGGGCCCTGAAGAGGCTGATGTTACACTTATAGGATGGGGATCGACATGGGGAGTGATTCACGAGTCCGTACAGCAGCTCAATAATGCAGGTATAACGGCAAATCACATTCATTTTCAATACATATATCCGTTTCATGAAAAAGAAACTTTGAAGCTCCTGGAAAAATGTAAAAAGACAATTGATGTCGAAGTCAATTACACAGGTCAATTCGCACGTCATCTCCGTGCCGAAACGGGCTTTTCGGTCGACGAAAAAATGTTAGTTTACGATGGAGAGCCGATCGAACCGAATACGATTACAGAGAGGGTTGTTGATATCTTAAAAGGGAATTCCCTTGATACACGGGTTACCGAAGAAGAAGCTCGTGAGATCGCCTACCATTATATTCGAGTCCATCTCAGTAACAAGGCCCGTCCGAAAAATATCGTTCAAGTCAATCATAACGGTTATGGTGAACCCGTCTGGGACCTTGAACTTGTGGACAGAAAAACAGGTGATATTTACGGAAAACTGGCAATCGGCGTTGAGACAGGTTCTACTCACAAATGGGAACCGGTATCGTGACCATGTGCATTACAAGTCTAGCATGATAGTCAAAGATTTATTTATCCTGCCTAAGATTAATACAGAAAGGTTTTGGTTATGGAAACAGTAGCAAAAAAAGAGGTCAAATCCAGAAATATTGTTGTTGATCCGGATTGGTGCCCCGGCTGCGGTGATTTTGGTGTCTTAAAGGGCTTGAAGAAAGGCACGATAGAGCACGAATCGCAGGAAATTGAACCGCATAATTTATTCATTGCTTCCGGAATCGGGTGTTCATCGAATCTGCCCGGGTTCATTAATGCATACGGTGTCCACGGACTGCACGGAAGAGCCCTTCCGCTCGCAACAGGTGTAAAACTTGCTAATGAGAAAATGAATGTCGTGATAACCGGTGGAGACGGTGACGGTTACGGTATCGGTGTCGGGCATTTTGTGCATTCTATGAGGAGAAACCTCGACCTAACCTATATCGTTATGAACAATCAGATTTACGGATTGACAACGGGACAGGCCTCTGCAACAACACCGGAAGGCCTTAAAACGAAATCGACTCCCAAAGGAAACCAGGAAAGAGAACTCAATCCTTTAGGACTTGCACTGATATCGGGAGCCACGTTCGTTGCCCGTGCTTTTTCCGGGCAGGTGAAGCATATGACTTCGATAATTAATCAGGCTATCAAGCACCGCGGTTTTTCGATCGTCGACATTTACAGTCCATGCGTTACGTACTACAACACCTATGAAACGTTCAAAGAAACAATCTACAAGATCGATGACGAGAAACCCGATCGCGACCTTACCGATATAGATGCCTCAATGGATATCGTGAGATCTTCCGAAGAGCGGATACCTATTGGGATATTCTATCGGGTAAGCCGGTCAACGTATGAAGAATCCGATCCCGTTCTCAAAAGAGGACCTCTCGTAGACCAGTCAATCGGCCTGTCGAAAGATACATTTGAAAAACTTCTCGCGGAGACAATGTAAATTGTCGGATACACAAAAAGATAGGCCAGCTCCCTAAAGAGATGAGCACGTACGTGTATCTCCCTCTTCAATAACACCATTTCAAACTCACCTTGTATACTATTTCGATTTCCCACTTTTCCCGGGTCACAGATCATTACATGGTGTAACCAATATATTTGTATATACATATATTGTTGTCCTGATTGTGATTTTAACTGCACGATAGTAACGTTATATGTGTATATGCACTATTATTTTGCCATTTTTATTTCGAATTACTTGATTTTTCATATAATTTTTAATATTATTGGACAATATTCGGGTTAGCATCAGAGCACTATTTCTTCTGGTCTATAAGACCATACCTACAATCTTGCGTTTCTACTCCGGATTATAAATCTGCGCTGTGGGAGGAACAGAATTGATATTAAAAGAAATCAAACATATCCTGGAAAAGTACAAACCCCGGTCAAAAGCTCGATTGAATCTGAATTTGAAGCGAAAGGAATTCGGCGGTTTAAAAGCCTCCGAAGTGCTCAATATATTGAAAGTCACTGCGAAGGTCCAGGCAATAGAGGAAACGCACGTTTGTCTTTCCAATCAGGGATTCAAAGATTCATCTTACAGGGACTTGATCGAAAATGCCATAGAACTGGACTTTTCTGATAGTCAAATCGCGGCATTAGAAAATCACAACTCTCATTTACCGTTCTTCATCCCATCTCTAGGTCCACATTTGCCAAGTGTTATCTATGCATACCTCTCCGCAAGCTATTTTAAAAAAAAAGCCAGAACTTCTGAACGTGACCGTGACATGTTTTTTTCATTTTACAGGGCTTCCACCGGACTTGGACTTGGTATATCCGAATTTTCGGCGCTCAGCGACATAGACGGAATAACGGAGATTTTCAAAGTAGCCCTTGCATTTCCCGACGCATGCAATACCACAATGCCGCAGCACCTTAGCTTTCCCAAGCTTGGTTTAAAGACCGAAAATTCTCCCGTCGCATCACAAGGAAATATCGCAGCATGTGCCGCTCTTGCGTTAAGTCCGCTTTTCAGGTCCGATGAAATGCCGTATGCTGAGGACAGTATCGTTAATTTTATGACCGGTGATTCAGCCACGAATGAACCTTCCGTTATCAATGGACAGAAAATGATTCGAAGGCACATGTATCTCATTGCAAAACATTTTGCCGGAAAGGATGAATTTGAGCGCGCACATACCGATGAAACGGTAATGAAGAAGCTTTTTGAAAAACTGAAGGACAAAGGTGTATTGCTCCGCTTCGCTATGCACGTTTTTGACAATAGGATCGGCATATCATGTGCATCGGAAGATTCGCAATCCTGGAGCGATCCCCTTCATGATTTTATCTGGACAGAAAAACTGGGCATGAGTTCCATAGTACGCTTTAATTCGCTTGATTTTCTCGATATGATACAAAAATCGGTACAGCTTTTCGATGCTGCCCGAAAGGGTCCGGTGTTCTCTCATGTAAATGTACCTCGACCGGCAGGCCACTCTATAAGTAACTTTTATGGATTGTCTATGATCCCGGAGAAATCGAAATCCTCGCCGATCCCAAGTTTAACGCTCGAAGAGGCCATCTATCATAATAACAACGATTCTATGCTGAATGCCTTTAAAGTTATGATAGACCTGGGCTTTATCACTTCTGATACTGTAGTAAACAGTATCGTTGATTCACAGAGATCTGTTATTGAGCGGTACATTGCTCTCTTGCCCGAAGTCAAAACAAGGCAATCTAAAAGAGAATTGGTCAATGTAATGCCATACTACCCGGAAATGGCTCAATATAATTGGGAAGCTATGGTTCTTAAAAAGAAGGAACGCGATCGTTACTGGAAAAACGGGCACTTATTGCGGTTGTCGAAAACTCCCGGTCTCAGATTTCCTATGAAAAACGGTATGGAACTTCCCGAGGACCTTGATATCATAACACCGATCCAGGCAGAAAATTTTTCTCTCTCGGATATTTTATTAATGAGCAAAACATTCCGGGCAATAGGCCAGGACATACCGGATATTCGTCCGGGACATATTGATGCAGCGTTAGAGAATCCCGGATCCGGTACCGGAGGAATCAACAAAGCCACTGCAGGTCTTCAAGTGTTATCGCATTTAAAAAATCCGAAGACCGGCCGTTATCACATTCTCGATATCGGGATAGATGAGCCCGGATTATATGCAATGGCGGCGGGAACCTCACATGCTCTTGACGGCAAAGGTTTTGTGCTCGCAGAGATTCAATTCAATGATTATGATTTTGGAGTATTCGCCCCGGATGAGTTCAGTACCATTTATCAACGAAGCAACGGAAACGTCATTTTACCTGTAGTAATCAGGCAATCGTTCGGATTTGTGCGCGGACGTACAATAGACAGCATCATGACTCTCGGAGGAGCAGGAGGGTGCTACCATTCGTCATGTTCGGTCGGCTCTATTGCAAACCGGTTAAAAGGAGTAATCATTGTCGTTCCAAACACAGCGCAAGCTATTCAAACGGCTTACCGCAATGCAGCCTCGGGATGCACTCCCACATATATTTTCCTGAGCAATCCGGTCATGAGAAATATGGCTATCGGGTCGTTCAACTATTCAGGCACCTACCTTTCTCTCGATACTCCTCTCGATCCGGTCGGGACTTATTACACGCATTCGGCTTCCGGGGATCCTATCGGGGCCCATCATCATATTATATTGACCTTTGGTGAATACGTACCGATCTGCCATATGGTAGCGGAACAACTGCTCGGGAAAGGGATTAAAGTTATTGTCGTCGATTATAATTATGTGGCGCCCAGAAACAAGAATGTGATCGACGACCTTCTCAACGAATACCGGGGTTCGTCCATCAGGCCTGAATTTACCGTCGTTTCACAGGAGGGCGATTTCGGTTTTGGGGACGTTCTTATAGGTGATCTTGCGCAGCACAAGATCTTCTCGGAAAAAATCGGCTCAAAAAACAGACGGAATCAATGGATTAGAGAATCTCTTACCTTTCCAAAACCAAGTCAGATATTCAACCATATCCTTCAGGTGCATCGTGACCAGGTTTCGGACCGGGATGGTTTTATATTCGAAGAGATTCCCCGAGAACTTGAACCGATGGAGCAATATTTCACCGGGATGTCCGGATAACATCGGTTCCGAGGTGAGTTAATTATAGTGAAATTACCGGATGATCAAAAGCTTTTTAGTATCAGGATAAAAAATCTACGCTCCATCCCCGGTCAGTATCACATAGTATCTTCAATTGCTATATAGACATATTTCTTGTCTTTCCAATCGGGAACTATCCGGTGAATATTGTATTCCAGTGAGAAAAGTGTATTCGTATTAATTTTCAGGTTCTTCCTGTCCGTACGAAAGTAACGATCTCACTCATGACCCGTGGTGGTGACCGGAAATCACTGATAAGCTGTTCTCCGGACAGAATACATGAAACTCTGGCTTTAATGCTGACTGAAAGATTGGTGATGCATTCGGGAAGGACCATTAATTCTGTAAAGCGTCATTTATTACTTGTGATAATTGCGAAAAAATGAACGGCTTATTGATAAATCCCATAGCGCCATTATTCAATATTTCTTCAGCTTTTTCTTCCTTGCTAAATCCGCTGATTATCAACACCTTGACCTTAGAATTAATCTTTTTGAGTTTATAGAATGTTTCTTTCCCGGGCATTTTCGGCATTATCATATCCAGTAAAATCAGGTTTATCGTTTTGTTATTCTCTTTATATATTGTGACTGCCTCAATTCCATCCCTGGCTAATATTATTTTATAGCCGAGAAATTCCAATTGAGTTTTTAACAGGTCCCTGATATAGTCTTCGTCATCGACTATAAGTATAGTCTCATCCCCTTTGATCAGACCCTCTTCGACATGCTTCTCAACTGCTTTTTTGGAAGTAACCGGAAAATAGATAGAAAATGTTGCTCCTTTTCCAAGCTCACTTTTAACACTAATATGACCGCCATGATTCTGTATGATTCCGTATACCGTTGCCAGTCCGAGTCCTGTCCCTTTACTCACGTCTTTCGTGGTAAAAAACGGTTCAAACACCCTTTTGCTGATTTTTTTTGGCATTCCTATACCTGAGTCACTAACCGAGATTTTCACATAAGAACCGGAATCGAGAGTAAAGAATTTTTTTACATTTTTTTTATCAATTTCACTATTTTCAGTTTTAAACTCTAGTTTTCCGCCATTCGGCATCGCATCCTTGGCATTGATTATAAGATTTGTCAACACTTGATCGAGTTGATTCTTATCAACTTCAATAACATTGATAGTATCAGTAAATCTATAATCAACGGTCACTTTTTTTCTAATATCTTATCCGAAACGTCCATGACTTCTTTTATGACTTCATTCACATTGAGTGGAACAGGATTGAATTTTCCTTCTCTTGCAAATCCCAGGAGCTGCCTTGTTAAATCAGACGCCCTTTCCGCCCCTTTTATAATAACATCCGTCGCTCGTCCGACATTCGTATCCGAGTCACCGAATTTCATTTTCAGCAATTCTGCATATCCTTTGATCCCGGTCAGAATATTATTAAAATCGTGGGCTATCCCGCCCGCTAATTTACCAATTGATTCCATTTTCTGCGAATGTATGAGATTATCCTGAAAAGTTTTTCGCCCTTTTTCAATTCTCTTGAATTCAGTAATATCCTGTGCAAATCCTATTATCCCAATTATGTTTTCTTCAGAATCTTTGTACGGTATCTTATCAATTTTTACCCATCTTTTTCCATTCGTTGTTTTCAGATATTCAACACTGTTCAAGTTGGATTTATCGGAGCGTATTATCTCGGATTCATCTATCAATATCTTTTTCGACTTTCTCGTAACAAATTCACTTTCGGATTTACCGATAATTTCTTTAATTGGTGGACCGACAAATTTTGCAAATGTTTTGTTGACCCGGATATATTTATTCTGTTTGTTCTTGTAGAAGATCATTGTCGTCGCTGAATCCAGAATGACCTGAAGTTCAAGATTTTTTAAATGCACCACTTTTTGAGATTCTTTTAATTCTTTTGTCCTCTCTTTTACTATATTCTCGAGGTTGCTCTTCAAACTTTCCAGTTCTGTATTTTTCCGATTAAATTCTGCCAATATCTCAAGATACTGTCCTGATTTTTTATCATACTCTTCCCGTGTCAATTCGTAATCATTTTCCAGATGTTTTATCTTGATCTGCAATGATTCAAACCGGTCTTCCAATTCTTTTTTCTTCATCTTAAAACCACCCGGCCTTTTCCATTTTAATTATTTCTTCAACGACATCTTTCAATATTAGGTCAATCGCCTTTTCTTTCAAGGAATACTTTAATAAACACTTCTGATACAGTGTTCTATTCTGATAAGGGGCATCACAAAATCCCGCCAGCTTATTTTGAACTGCGAAATTCGCTATGAACATTACCGCGGGCATTCGTGCGTTATCACTGCCGTTTGCAAAAGGATCATGATGAAATGCAACAGCAACACTGTGCTTCCAAAGAGAGCGTCTCGTATACACATGAATATATTCGTCATTTTGAAAAAGCACGCACACTTTCTGGCTCAACGCCAATTCCCGAACGGTATCAAATCCTCTACAAACAATTGCTTCCTGCATCTCACTCATTGTCTTAGGAAATCCATAGAGAGCCGAATTTGCTAATTTGATCAATTTTGCAGTCAAAGGCGGGTCGACTTCAATGATATCCTTTAAATTTTTCGCACTCGAATTTGGATCGTTAATTGTCACTAAGATTTGCGTTACGGTCTGCTTGATAGAAGATATTTCCGAATTATTTACCTGCTCTACTATTAATTGGACCTTAGTAGAAGCAGCATTTTCTAAATCCTGATTTTCAAAATCCTTTTCCATAACGCTCCTTTCAATTTGTTAGAATTTATTTGTCATATATCCAACCTGATTCCCGAAGATTCTCTGACATTGCTGACTATAAGGTATTAAAAGTAATCGACCGGAGTCATTCGTGACCGATTAGTGGATCACTTTAACTTCAAAGATGAGTTATTGATCATCCGGTATATTTTAAGTTTTAATCATTTAGATTTTAAGCAGAAGTTTTTGTTACTGCCTATTCTACTATCATTATTATAAAGCGCACACGGTCCCCGGTTTGGTGGTTTTTCCACATTATGTAAAAATTTTGGTTACTATTACCTAATATTTATGCATTCGGACCTTCTTCGCGAGACTTATCAGTCAAGAACAGTCTTATAGCGGGCAAGAATTGTTCCAAAGTAAAATATTCTAAGATTCCAGCATGGCCGCTTGTAAAAAAAACGTGCTGCGGATCTTTCTGACAAGTGTTACTGAGATTCATTCGCTCGAAATATCAATATCTCAAGAATAGTATCACTACTATTACAAGCTGCTATTATGAAACTTTCGAATCATTAATTGGGAACCGGTAGAATTCTCATGCAACTATTTTAACTCTTACATGAATGTAACTCCATATATTTTTTATCCTGCTATAGCTTGATTATTTCCATAATTAATACTATCTTTCCGCTTTAAACCGTTAAATTACCGGTATTTCTACATAGTACAGTGATTTCATTTCCCGGCGATAATGGCGGACTTGGCTTCTTTACATTACCTGTAAAAAAAAATGCACAATGAATATTGAATCATTCGTTACTTTGTCATTAGTGAGGAAAAACGTGAGTTATCCGCTATCCAAAGTTCGATAAAGACAGCTCATAACATTCATCATGAATAATCTTGTTTTTCATAGATATTGCCGGGCGGTTACAAGAATAGTTCTGCTCATCACCGTTTTCGGCTCCGGAAGATCATTTGCGCAGGATAACGGAACTATTTCTTCTTCGGAAGGTCTAATCCATATTCCCATAACCACGTTTGATTATACCGATGTCCCCTTTAAGATCGGCGGCCCGGTCAACCTTCTTGTCACCGGAGAGGGTTTCAGAGTTAATTACGAAATTGAAAACACCGGCGACCATGAAATATCCGGCCTGCATCTCTGGCTACTGATTTATTTCCCCAACAGATCGGACCCCGTTCATTACGAGCGGAGACTTGCCGCAGCGATACCTCCGGGAACCTCTCGAACGTTCACCTGGGATGAACCTCCAGGCGGGTATGGATTTCCTGTATCCGGAACTTTTGCTCCCTATACCGTACAATTCTCTGACCGCTCTGACTGGAATCTTTCGGAATACTACGCTTCGAACGGGAACGACTCTCGTTTACCTTCAGAGGTCGATGCTCCCACAGCCGATTCATTTGAATCAAGCCCGTACCATAGGACAATGAAGGCAGTACGAGTGTCGCACGGTCCGAAGATCGATGGTGTGCTCGATGATCCTGAGTGGGAACAGGCGGAGTTTACAGGGGATTTTATTCAAAGACTGCCCGATACGGGCGCTCCTGCGACCGAAACAACTGAAATTGCAATTATTTACGACGATGACAATTTAATTTTTGGCGCCCGGCTCTATGATTCGGAACCCGATAAGATCGTACATTCTGAAATGCGCCGGGATGGTCCTCTGCGTTATGAAGACATTTTCGAAATAGTACTGGACACCTATCATGATCACCGGAATGCCTTCAATTTTGCTACTAATCCGGCAGGTGCGCGGATTGACGCGACCCTTGGCGAAGACGGCAAGATCAGAAATCGAGTTTGGAACGGAGTGTGGAATGCAAAAACTTCGATCGATGAGACGGGGTGGTACATTGAGATAGCGATTCCCTGGCAGATGCTCCGTTTCCCGGAAGGAGACAACCTTGTAATGGGCGTTAATTTCATGAGGGATATCCAGAGGAAAAATGAAACTGATTACTGGCGGTTTGTACCTCTTTATGCCGGAGTGGATGGGCATTTCCGGACATCCGAAGCGGGGGACATTACCGGTTTTAACGGTCTGAAAAGGGGAGGCAATTTTAATATCAAACCGTTTATGACCGGCGGAGTACAACGTGATGATCTCGCCGAAGATGAGCTTGGTGAAGCTGGATTGGATATAAAAGCGAACATCACATCGACTTTAACGGCTGATTTTACCTACAATACCGATTTTGCCCAGGTTGAGGCTGACCAGGAACAGATCAATTTAACACGGTTCAGTCTATTTTTTCCTGAAAAACGTGATTTTTTTCTGGAGGGAGCAGAGACCTTTGCATTCGGTCAAAGCAGGGGGCGTGTCCTCCGTCCTTTAGCAAGCCCGATACAGCTTTTTCACAGTCGTACTATCGGGATTTCAGACGGTACTGCCATTCCCGTTATCGGCGGAGCGCGGCTCAATGGAAAAGTAGGTGACTACACTCTTGGATTGGTCTCTATTCAAACCGAAAATACCGCGATCGTCGACGCAGAAGATGTGCCGGAAACGAATTTCAGCGCTTTCAGATTAAAGCGAAACATATTTTCACGTTCAACGGTTGGTGTTATGCTTTTGAATAAAGAGGAGATAGATGGCGGGTACAACCGCTCCGTCGGGTTTGACTCCAACCTCAACATCAATGAAAAGTTGTCATTCTATTTCGTTGGCGCCGGCACTTATTCACCAGACAATGATCTCAACCGTAACAACTTTGCGGGGCATACAGGATTCCGGTTTCAGGCTGACTTGTTTAGTGTTAATGCCGGGTTTTTGAATATAGAGAAGTTTTTTAATCCTGAAATGGGATTTGTACGAAGAACCGGTATAAAAAACACTGAAGGGAGTATTACTTTCTCGCCCCGCCCCAAAAGATGGCCATCGATAAGACAATTGCTCTTTACCGCCAACGGTATGTATCAGACAGACGGCGGGTACAGAACATTGGACAAAAAGGTCGGTGGTTCGTTTTCAATACATTTTCAGAATGCTACGAGATTGCAATTCAAGGTAGACCGGCAATTTGAATATCTTGACGAAGATTTTGAATTAAGGCCAGAAATTATCCTCCCGCAGCGTGAATATACCTGGACGACGGCAGGAATGACCTATAGTACCGGAAACGTCAGAAAAATATCCGGATCATTCTCAATAAACGGCGGAGAATTTTATAACGGTACTTCACTCGGCGGTGGGATCTCCACAAATATATATGCCATGGGCAGGATCGTTGCGCAGGCGAGCTATAATTATAACGAAATAAAGCTGACGGACGGGAAATTCCACACAAACAAACTTACTTCCCGGATATATTTTACTTTCACTACCGATCTCTATATAAAGGGATTTTTCCAATGGGTCAACGATGATCTGCTTTTGGAAAACAGAGACAGAATTGGACAAAATATTCTTGTCCAATATACGTATAGACCGGGAAGCGATTTCTTTTTGGTTTACAATCAGGAAAAATTAGTTGGTAAGAATAATGGCGAGTTAAGCAACCGCACGCTCCTCGCAAAACTCACCTACTTTTTACGGAAATAAAGTAATGCACCTGATTGTTCTCGCGGATTAGATGTACTGTTTTTGAGCAGTAATTTAAAGATGTCGCTATTTCTATTATCGAATCTGAATTCACTGAACTACAATCCGGAACGAATTTCTCAACCAGGTATCATCAACAACTATCAGAATATTCATTTTGGTACAGGATCCATATTTGAATCTAATTGATACGCCTTGCAGCAGGATCAACCAAATTATCAGCTTGAAATATTTATGTGGGTTGCAAAATATCATGGAGAGTTCAGAGGAAAACATACGGTAATTAACGCTTCCCTGCTACAACGTACCGTTTAACATAGTGAGATTTTTCTGTCATTTGAGTTGAGAAGATATCCTTTCGTCCGCCCCACGAAGTCTTTGACTGAAAGCATAGAGCATTTCCCTGACCACAGGGCTTAATCCGGCACGTTCCTTTTCAAAGGTCTTGTAATCTTTCTGAATAGTCTAAAATCTTATCAGTTTCGCTGTGGCGGATCTGATAGTAGAAGGGCTTTCGGCATC
Organism: bacterium; assembly: GCA_965240425.1. GTDB lineage: Bacteria > SM23-31 > SM23-31 > SM23-31 > SM23-31 > CBDFMG01. The sequence continues at coordinate 2,021,614 of OZ251221.1, read as the reverse complement.
AGCCCAGGCAAATATAATTTCATCATTTTTAATTTCAATTTGTGGCCAACCGCTTGCACTTCCACCACCAACTTTGTCTAAAGTCAATGAGGTATCTTTCATACCATTGGGATAAACGCGACAAACACGAATTTCAACATTTCTTCCGACATATTCCAACCAGCTGACTAATGCTGTGCCATCCGGGATCATAACGACATCTACACGTCCGATTGGTTTTCCGTCATCTACAACGATAGGCCGGCCGAAATTCTTGCCTTCATCTTTGGAAAAAATGACTTTGACCTCGGGATTTAAGTTTGCTCTGGTATACCAAGCCACAGCCACAATTTCGTTTAATGCGGCAACGGACGGTCCGTTCACAGGACAGCCCTTAATCACCCAGTCGTCTTTGTATAAAGTCTGAGGTTCCGTCCAAGCACCCGCATAATATCGTAATGTATGAGATGTCGCGAACTTCTTCCTCTGAGCGATCGCGATAGACAACTACGGCTCCATTTTTCGTTCGGACCGCCGAAGTCTGACAGCAATCGCAAACCCGGTTGTCAAAAGCTTGTTCATTATACAATAGACCATCATTATCAAATAATGCAAAACGCAACATCATCTCCTTTGTTGTGAAATTATTACGTCCGTCTAACCATGTAACAAAAAAACGGTTATCATCCCACGGCAACATAGATACAAATCCATGATCCGACTTTACACCGTCGTCATGAGGACTAAATGGAGCTTCCCATGTCTTTCCGCCATTTGATGATTGTGTAATGTTAATGTCATATGCATAGTAATCTTCACCGGTTTTTGGTAACCAATGCGCCGCCATTGAGCCATCACCTCGCAACAGCAAGAAATAAATAATCGGACTCACTCACAAACCAATCATCTCCTTGAGTAATTATACCGGGCTGAGACCACGTATCCTCATTATAGGTCGCAAACTTGAATATATTACCCTTTTCTTCATCAGGTTCAATCCAGCTTAAATAAACATTTCCATCATCCCCGGTTACAAGATTTGGCCCTTTGCTACCCTTCCCTGCGGGAGTTTTGATTTCTTGATGTGATTGTTGATCTAATGTCACCGGTTCATTATTAGGAACACCCAATGATAATAGAGATCAATGCACATGGAAAAAATTGAAATAATTTTTTATTTTTCACACGTTTCTCCTGCATCCAATAATACTGTTATCTATCTCAAGATAACTAATAGTAGCTCTATCCACCATCTTAATGAGAATTATTTGAGTTTATAGAATTCAGGTTAGAAACGAGATTTGATTCTAATCCTAATCACCCGGCGGAATTTTAAAAATACACGAGATGTAAATTCATGATTCGTTTCAATCTGGTGGAAAACAGCCCTTATATATCATACTGGGAGCAGAAAATAGCTCCGGAAAATATACAGACAAATTATTACTATCGTAAAAACAAACTTCCGCAGACCTTTTCACTATCGAATGAGATGAATCTCCGAAGGCGGTGGAGTCAAATACGCGACTCCATTCTCGGTGGCATGCGCGCCGTCGTGAAACCATAGATTTAGATTGTCTTCTTTGTCTTCTGTGGCAGGCAACGGCATATACATGAAGAATTCTATAACAAAGTGGTGATACATTTGAAGTGTCATCTCATGCTGGTAATCCGGGCCTAAAGAACCAATCCTGGGGGGATATGATCCTTTTCCCAGGCCATGCAAATCGATAGAAACCTGGGTTTTTTCAGGATCGAGGTCTTTGTCAAATCTTTGTGCAAGATTGACAATAATCCCTACTTCGTCAAGTTTCCGTATGATAATTTCGAATGTTTCCGCCGCGGTACGGCCGACCTTGATGTTCTCGTCTAAGACCTTGCGGATTCTCATCCCCTCTGCCCAGAGTTTTTTGATTTCCGGAGGCGGTTCCGTCTCTCCTTCACGGAGCACATAGCCGTATTCGACTTTCATCTCGAAGAAGTTCCCGAATTTCCAAAGGTCCCTGACGCCTTCTAGATCGTAGTCTCCCTCCGCCCCATGGTCGATGATAAAAAAGTCGCCTCTCCGGACGACATTGTCACCACGTGTTCCCTTTCCATACCTTTTCCGGATAGAAAGACCTCCCTCGTAACCGGTACTAAGATCGCTCGGTTTGGTCACACCTGGGACGATTTTCGCGAAATCATTCTTGAACGCCTCTTCGAACTCCTCGCGTATTTTCTTATACATGACAAGTTCGCTCTCGACGGGTCTCGATAAGTAATCGAATATCAGCAATTCCGACGAGACCAGTCTCTCAGTATATTTGTCGCCAAGCGCTTCAGTCAATAGAAGGTAGTCTGTATGCGAAATGCCATCGTTTGTGGGTGTACTTATGATCGGTCCGAGCTTATGCTTGAAATTCAACGCGATGCGTTTTGGGTCACGTTCGGCCACAAATTCTCCGATACCCTGGAATCGATAATCATATTCTGTTTTCGGACCGCCCGGCATTTCTCTCCGAGGAATGGGTTCGCTGATGATGTCATAGGCTCCGCTTTCTTCAACAGTATTCGGATCCGGATTCGGAATAGGATACGAACCATCATTAGCGCTCCATCGACGCCCGAGAGCTGCCCGCTCGATCCTGTCATCACCCCGGTCTGTAAAAATGAAAACACCGGAATTACTGCCGAGGTCTGCATAAAAACCAGAATTCACGTAGTTACCGAAGGAATGAACATTGCCTTCCCGCATCACGTGGATCCACATGTCGATTCCTTGTGCCCGCATCACCTTAGGCAGGATGAGATCGAACTTGTCCCGGCGGATTTGATTCGTAAGTTCCTCGATGCTGAGCTTTTTCAACTCCTGCTCACTAGGTATTACCAATGTCGATTGGGCTGATACAGTAACGTTCAGGCCGAAAAACACGAACAAAGAAAGGGTTGCACGCAAAACTTGTCGTGTAGACATTACAGAGTCTCCTTCACTCTTGTATGCGATTGCTCTCATCAATTCACCTGAAGGGAATCGAGATAGAACCAATTTCCAGAAAATTCTGCCTTATCATCTCCCAAGTCTGTACGAAGTGCGAATCTTATTTAATGAGATAAAGCTCCTTTTGCAGTGGATATAAATACTCGACACCACTTTCGGTGGTAATCGCCTGCTCATGATCCCACCAGAGTAAATATTGGTCTTCGTGTTCGTTGGATGTAGGCGACGGCATATAGAAAAAATATTCTAAAACAAAGTGGTGATTGGGTGAGAGTGGTATATCATAAGTCCAATCCGGACCATAAGAACCAATCCTGGGGCCAAGATAAATATCGTGCTTCCTCTCACGCGCTCCTTTGCCTTTGCCATGTAAGTCGATAGAAAGCAGGGTTTTTTCAGGATCATAACCTGTGGAATAAACGGGGAAATCGTTCTTTGGTTGAACCATATGCAATTGGGGATCCACAACTATAACGCCTTCATCATCAAATCTCTGCTTGTAGTTTTGCATTATTTCACGAGGGGTAAGTCCCGCCTTGATGGTTTCTACAAAAATCTTATCGATTTTCAGATATTCTGCCCAGAGTTTTTTGATTTCCGCAGGCGGTTCAGTCTCTCTATCACGGAGCACATAGGCGTACATTCCCTGGCTTGGTGCTGCAAGGATGTCGCCTCCCTTGATCACACTGTTTTCCCAGCCTGCACTTCTTCCTCTTTGTGATAATCCTGTGCTCATTCGACGAAAGACAGTTACTCCTGCATCGCTATTTTTTGTTACACCCGGCACGATCTCTGCAAAAGCTTTCTTTACACGTTCAACTTCGCCCTGACGCATTCTCTTAAGTAGTTGAATTTCGCTCGGTACCGGACTTATTTGGTAATCCATCATCACATATTCAGACGAGACCAGCCTGTTGGCATAATTATCACCGAGTTCTTTAGTTAAGAGAAGATAGTCTGTATGCGAAATGCCGTCATTTGTCCTGGCGGAAGTCGCCCACGTTCCCAAGTTTTCCCTGTAATTTACAGCAATGCGTTTGGGGTCACGCGCTTCAACAAATTCTCTGAGGCCCTTAAACCGGTAATCATATTCTGTCATCGGGCTTGACACCGGTTCCGCCACAAAAACCGGGTCGCCGATTATGTCGTAGGCGCCATAATCTTCAACTAACTTTCTCGCACTCTCTCCTCTTTGACGCTGTGTAGCTCCCCAGCGACGTCCGAGAACCGCGCGTTCGATCCTGTCACCGCCACGGTCCGTGAAGATGATTAAGCCGGAGGCACTGCCCAGGTCTTCCGCACCAAAGGGATCAGGCGTTGCTACTCTCATCACATGGATCCACATGTCGATATTGTTCTTTTTCATGGCTTGGGGCAGAACGAGGTCAAACTTTTCCCGGCGAATCTGATCATTCAATTCCAATAAACCGTCCTCTCCCGGAACCTGTGCATTGGCAACAGGTACTGTGAACAGCGCGGCAATTAAAATTAGAATTTCTCGAAAATTCATAACATTCTCCTATCTTGGTTATACTGAAATTCCCCATATCGATCTTTTGAAGTAGATTAACATGGATTTTTTGAATTATGATATCACGTTAATATTTGGTGCACATCACCAGAACAAGTCGGACACCTTGAGATAAAATCTAAGATATACATATGGCTTTTACAAGTATTTTCTACTCTTCGTGCTGTACTATTTGCGAACCTTTTCAATGGTGATCTGCTACCCTTCAACAGCTTAATCTCCACATTACCAGGGTAAAGGCCAAACACGGGGGAGTTTTTCATCACGCATGGCGGCATGATACGCTAAAGTCGCAACGACCACCGATGCCTGCATCATGCCTTCCGGAAAGAGGCGTTCATACACGTCCATATTGATGTGGGCGATATAGTCAAGCATATCATATGCATCATGATTAAAATAAAAGCCAATCAAACCGACTTCAGTGTATGCTGAATGTGTCGTTCCATTGGTGATAAGATGTGACATCCCAATGCTTTGCAACGGCTTTATCCATTCTGTAAGTATCGCCCGGAGTTCTTCGTTCCCCATGATGGCAACACTCCTTATTTTGCTGGGACCGATATCCTGATTAAAATACGCGACAAGATTATTATAATCCTTTTTGTATTCCTTTGTTACCGGGTCGGCAAAGTGTTTTCGAACATGAGCCCGGCTACCTGCTAATCCACCTCCATCATGTCCGCCCCAGAGACCAACGCGAATAGTACGTCGTGGCCTGGCGCCGATCGCCTTGAGAATGCGTACCGCCTCTATGGAAGTAGTTGATCCGGCAGCGTTATCAATGGCGCCGGTTCCGTGAGGTAAAGACTGAAGATGACCGCCTACTATAACTATTTCATGTGCCAGGTCTGTACCGGGAATCTCGGCAATGACGTTAAAATCATTCGGATCGCCTCTGTAAACAGTTGTCCTGACCTCGATCTCCATTTCGACAGGGATGTCTTCTTCAAGAATATGCAATATCCGGTTATAATGCTCTACTGCAAAAACCAGCTCCAAGGGCTGGGGAGGCGCATCCACGTCCCATGGGTTCGCAACACTATTGTATCTGCCCGTTCCGGCAACGGATCCGAAATAATGGACTGCATCCGTTTTTGCAATAGCAACGGCGCCCTCTGCAAATACAAAATCAACAATTTGCTGTCTCAATTCATTAGAGCCGCGGCTGCGGCGCTCTCTGGGTTCCGGGGGAATAATGGGGACTTTCGCCATCTCATCGAGCCGTTCGTCACTCCACTCCACGGGATAGCCGTTTTCATGGCGAAAGGTGCTTGCCCGGTTCCACATTTGGACACCAAAATAGGGCGAGATCTCCTGTATCGGCATTCTGAATATGATACGACCTTTTAATTTTCCACGGTATTGTTCCAGATCCGCTACCGACGTAATTTCATCAAAATTGATGTGGATGGCATTCGCGCGGACCTTCCCATTGGTACCTGACGACCACAGTGTGGGGAAGGCAATGATCGGCATATAATCAGGGGCCATCATGTGCACTGAGACGTAATCAAAATCCCAGCCGTTACCGAACTCATACGGCTCAAGGTGGGCATTCGTGAGACCATACTCTTTGAGCCGGTCCCGAGCCCATTCTGCCGCTGCACGATACGAAGGCGTTTTCCAATTCCGTCCACCAAAAATATTGGTCAGCATGTTGGCATTTTCCATAACATCAGAATTTTCAAATTCAAATTCCATGAGCTTCTGCACAACATCGTAGTAAACCGGTTCGAAGCCCGGTTTGTTGGCTTTTTCCTGTGCTAATACGGAAGATATTGCTATAAACGTCAATAATAGATTTACTATAAGTGCATAGTGAGCTTTCATTGTATCACTCCTGATTAAGTTTACGTCGTTAGAATAATTCGGATTCATTGCGTTAAATAGTAAGGTATGTAACTTACTTTTACAAGTGAATTTTGCTCCCCGGGTTGTAGGATTACTTTACAGAATGAGCAAAAAGTATCAGAAGCTGTATAGTTAAATGTACTCCTGAGGCATTTGCATAGAGCATATAGACATCATTTTTTGAAAGTAATGGTAATTTGTATGTACAGAGTTAAATATTGCCTGATACACCACTGGAAACCTTTAATCAATCCAAAGGAAATACCGGATGTATAGCGGGGTGATTATTTCCGTTTTTTTCGGTTATGCCAATTTATAGAAGTAGCGTTGGGGTAAGTGTAAATCTATCCAAATTGTTCTGAACCTCTACATTCAGGAGCAATAACTACCGGATTTTCTACAACAATCTCATCATTTACCGCTTAAACTATTTTCCTTTTGTGACCTTGCCCCCAAAAGTTGATCCAGATAGTATATGAGTACAGGGATTAGATTGAAAAGCAAGGAGCAAGATCAATGGCACGTAGAATTCACACATCAGCACAAATTATCCACAAGCTTCGAGAGGCAGAAGTACTGCTCGCTCAAGGTCAGTCGGTTCAACAAGCTGCTCGCCAGATTGAGGTTACAGAGCAGACCTATTATCGTTGGCGAAAGGAGTATGGTGGTCTTCGGGTGCATCAGGCGAAACGATTTAAAGCGTTAGAGAGAGAGACTATCCGCCTGAAACGCCTGGTTGCCGAGAAAGAGTTGGATATTCAAATCCTCAATGAGACTCTGGCGGTTGATGCAAAAAACTTCTGAGCCCGGCGAAGCGACGGGAGGTGGTGCAGCATCTTTGCACGACTCTCGAGATCTCGCAGCGCCGGGCCTGTACCGTGTTGGGAGTACCGCGCAGCACTCATCAATATCGCCCGATTTCTCCTTCTGATGAAGCCGGTGTTAGTGCAACGTATGGTCTGAGTTGGCCACGCAGTATGGTCGGTATGGTTATCGACGAATTACCGCACTGTTACAGCAAGAAGGCTGCAAGGTCAATCATAAGAGAGTGGAGCGTTTGTGGCGTCGAGAAGGATTAAAAGTTCCCCGGAGGCAGCCGAAGCGCAAACGGTTATGGCTCAATGACGGTTCGTGTATTCGGCTGCGACCTGCGTACCGGGATCATGTCTGGAGTTATGACTTCATGCAAGCACGAACCCGAGAGGGAAGGAACTATCGTTTGTTAACAATATTAGATGAATACAGTCGGGAGTGTCAGGCAATTGTGGTAGGCAGGAGGCTGACTCACAATGACGTCATAGAACATCTTGCAACACTGTTCGTGCAGCGAGGAGTTCCGGTTCACCTGAGAAGTGATAATGGCACAGAGTGCACTGCTCAAGCGGTCCGGACATGGCTCATGCGCCTGGGAGTAAAAACATTGTATATTGAACCAGGCAGTCCATGGGAGAACGGGTATAGTGAGTCGTTCCAATGGCAAACTGCGTGATGAAGTGCTCAACCGGGAAATCTTCGATACCTTACACGAAGCAAAAGTGCTTGTGGAACGCTGGCGAAATGAGTAAAATCATAAGAGACCGCATAGTGCCCTTGGATACCGGCCACCCGCCCCCGAGGCAGTTATACCACCGGATGCGGTCTCAAGGCCAATGGATAATACAACAATGAATATATCGATGAATTGACTAACTTAAAAAATGACCCAAACAATTGGGGCAGGTCAGTCGGGAAGGTTCGTATGGACCGCATATTCAAAAGCGAAGAGATGATTCTCCGGAATTTTTAAATGATGAGTGGCCTGTCGAAAATCCGATATGGAGGGTCCGATTTGGTTGATGATGTCGGTATTTCCTCCATTGCGGTTGTTACCCATAGCGTGAAGATCAACGTAAAATCCCGACTTATCGGTATTGGCGACGGTGTATAGATGTAGCCGGCCTTTTCCATGGCTGATACGATAGCTTTCAGTGATTCCCCGGCGGTAATACCGACTTTTACATTTTCCCTCATAATTCTCTGCGCTTTTTTCCCCTGGTCCAAGGCATACTGTAAACTCTCGGGAACTTTTGTTTCACCTTCTCTCAAAATATATGCATGAATTTTAGTATCTACCCCAAAGCCCATGTAGCTGCCTGTTGCACCGGCGCCACCGGTAAAAAAATCACCCGGCTGTAAAACTAAATTTTGGTCATTGATCCAAAACCGCGCATCGGGAGGAGCAGTACGTTCGGATACCGCTGTATAGTATGTCCGGCCACCTATATCCCCTACTGTCGTCACACCCGGCACAACTTTTGATAATCTTTCTAAATTCTTCTGGCGGGCCAGCGCCAGAATTTCGGTCTGCGCAGCTACTTCCCTGCTTGTCCTTCTTGTTACGAAATCTATTACGACATTCTCTGCAGAAACAATTCTTTCGGAATATTTTGGCCCCAAGATCTTTTCCAGTTTTACAAATTCGGAATGTGAGATCCCATCTGCCGTGGAGATCCAGGATGAAGTGTTGACTGCTATCGATTTCGGATCGCGTCCGGAAACAAATTCCGTTAATTCGTCGTAGACCGAGAAGTCAAGATTGCCGTAATCATATCCGGCAATAGCCCGTGCAATCTCGACAGAACCGTAGACGTCAATATTTTCAACGGCCCCTGCTCCGCCAAACACAGCCCGCTCGATCCTGTCACCCAGGTCGGAAAAGATCAAATAACCGGAGGTCGGTCCAAATTGCGGGACCATCGCATCAGGGTCTCCGGCACGGGTAACATGGATCCACATGTCTACATTATTGTCACGCATGGCTCCCGGCAGAATAAGGTTAAGTTTTTCGTTTCTCATCAGACGGACCGCTTCCCTGTCGGTCCCCGGCGTACGCTGCGGCAGCGGGACTCCTCCCCGCTGTGCAATTGCGTCAGGCACTGCGAACATCACCGATAGCAAAATTACCATTATTCTAATTATCATAACCTTCTCCTCTCTTGATTACAATGCGGCGTTTCTTTTACATTCTAATATATACTGAAGATACATTTGGCCGGGTACGGAATCAAGTCATAATCCCGGGATGCAAAAGATAGTGATTTAGCATTCGTACATGATACTATCATTTGAAGAAATTTTTACAGCGGACCTTACCGGTTAAAAACAGAACTTTTTAAAGCATCATTAAACGTAACTTCTAAAAAGTGAATCTCCTTTTCAATTTTCCGGCAGTACGATTTGCGAATTATCAGACTCAATGTATCAGAATAATTTTCTCATTTGGCGGCTGAATCCACTCAACTCCCCGGCTCGATACGACTTGAGGATTTGAAATATTAATGGAAATCGGATAACCGGGCCGTTCGGGAAGGTTCGTATGGACTGCATATTCAAAAGCAAAAAGATGATTCTCCTGGATCTTCAGATGAGCCATGTCCGGCCGAAATGCCGCCATAGACGCTCCTGGTTGATTCAAACCGCTGCCATTATTTCCCATAGAGTGAAAATCAATGTAAATTCCCGACTTGTCGGTATTGGCAAGCGCCTCCTGGATAATCATATAGTCTCTTGTGCCTTCGCCGTCAGGATTTGGCCCCCGGGAATCTGTTAACTCCGTATAAATATAGCCTGCATCTTCCACTGCTTTAACCATGGCATCCAAAGATTCCCTCGCTGTCATACCGACTCGTACATGCGGCCGCAAAATTCCTATAGCTTTTATCGCCTGATCATAGGCGTACTGTATGTTTTCGGGAACCCTTGTTTCCCCATCTCTTATAATGTATGCATGAGTTTTTACGTCTGTCCCAAAACCCAAATAGCTAACCCCGCCATGAAAAGCAAAAAAATCACCCCGCTGAAGCACATAGTCACCGTGACGGATCCAATGTCGCGCATCAGGCGGTTCAATTCGTTCGGATTTTGCCGAGTAGTACACCCTGATACCACCCGGTGACCATGTACTGTAACCTGTTAAACCCCGCTTGAAGGCCTCCTCCCGTGCCCACCATGTTATTTCCCGTATCGTTGTTATACCGGGCCTGATACGGGATAAAGCCTGTGCGGCAATCTGACGACTCAATTCAAATGTATTGGCCTGTGCCGTTATTTCCCTGAGGGTCCTTCTTACCAGGAAATCTGTAATGACATTCTCCGCAGAGACAAATCTCTCAGAATATTCAGGCCCTAAAATCATTTCCAATTTCAGATATTGGGTATGCGATATCCCATCGGCTGTCGTGAGCCAGTCGGAAAAATTCACCGCAATCGTTTTTGGATCACGTTCGGCAACAAATTCCTTTAATTCATTGTAAACTTCGGGTATCGTAAAACCCTGCCTCGGGTCTAAATTGTTATAATTAAGACCGCTGATAGCTTGACCAATATTCGTTGAACCGCGTACATCGATATTCTCAACGGCTCCTGCCGAACCAAAAACAGCACGCTCGATCCTGTCCCCCAGGTCGGTAAAGATCAAATAACCGGAGGTTCTTCCAAATTGCGGAGCCAGTGGATCAGGGACTCCGGGACGGGTGACATGGATCCACATGTCCACATTGTTGTCGCGCATGGCGCCCGGCAATATAAGGTCGAGTTTTTCGGTTCTTATCAAACGGAGAATTTCCCCGCCGGTCTTTGACGTATGTACCCCCGGCTGCGCATTGGCAAAGGGTACGGTGAACAGTACTGAAAATAATAGTATCATTACCCGGATTATCATACCATTTCCTTTCATTTATACATGTGGCTTTTTGTTGCCATGAATTTGTTACATGATTCCAGCCCGGCCAGATTTTTGACGTCATGATTTTCGGAATAAACTGTCAAAAAACCTTATACAACCAGGGTGCGGGCCGCCGGACTATATGGTCCGCTGCCGCTTCCGGTGATCTTGCCGCCTGCTGCTTCCGCACTGATTGCAGAGGTGACCGAAGCATTCAGTACTGTAAATTGAACAGGCACGTTGGAAACAGCCGGCCCTTCGATCAACGTCAAAGCAACCGATTACAAATAAATTATCGTTCTAACGCTTTCCTTCTTGGCATCATTTCATCACGCATGGCCGATCGATACACAAAAGCGGCAATTATCGCGGCGTTATGTTTCAGGGTGTTCTCTGGCACATAATCGACGACATCCATATTGGTATGTATCTGTGTAGTATTATACTGCTCCGGATCCTGGATCCAGGAGTACGCAGGGATATTTAACGCATCAAAACCAATATTGTCGGTGCAACACCCGAATTCAACGGATACCGTTTCCACCCCTACGGCATGAAACGGCTCGAAATAGCGTTCAAAAATCGGTCGAATGGCTTCATTGCCCTGGGTAAATATCCCCCGGATTTTATGTCCGTTATTGTCGTGATTGAAATAGACGGATATGAGTGACAATTCTCCCCGGTCTTCGCCGGTAAATATATCGCCGACATTTTTCCCGATATACGCTAACGAGCCCCTCATCCCCTGTTCTTCACCACCCCAAAGCACAAGGCGTATTGTGCGCCGGGGTTTAATACCGAGCGTTTTCAAAATGCGAACGGCTTCCATATTTGTAGCAGAACCAGCCCCATTGTCCGCAGCGCCCGTCCCGCCGTGCTGCGAATCCAGATGACCACCAACAAACACCAACTGGTTCTTCAATTTACTATCGGTACCGGGTATTTCTGCGATGACATTGGTGTGGTAATCGGGGTTTTCATTGAACTTGACGTTTAAGTGAAGCTTCAATGTTATCTCCACACCTTTGTCAAGCATTCGCACCATTCTGGCATGCTGCTCCTTACTAACCACAAAATGGGGTACAGGCTTCATCTCACCCTTTTTGCTGTATCGCTGCTGCCTGGCATCAAGCGTCCCTGGAGCTTTGCTGCTTCCCCGTATAACCGCAGCGACCCCCTCATCCAGTAACAATCGATTGATCCTGTCGGTTTCAGACTCTCCCCGATTCAATCTGTCCCGTAACATTTCTCTTGATGGCTTAACGTTGTTAGCGCTCAGACCGCGCGCAGGATTGGGATTTAACTGGCGTTCAGCTTTCGCCAATTCCTCGTCCGTGAATATTCCTTCGAGAACGTCCGACTGCGAACGCAACTCAGGCGACATCAGTATCTTCCCGTGCAACTGACCGCTCAGTTCTTTCAGGGCTACCAAAGAGCTGTGATCGACAATGACAGGTGAACCGGTTACTACGCCATTCGTACCGATCGTCCAGGCGTCCGGCAGCGCCGTTATATTCATATACCGAGGCGCAATCATCTCGAGGGAATATGACTCAATTTCCCATCCGCGCAGATCATCACCGTACGAGTCGAGATGTACATTCTCAATTCTCCAGCTTTCCAAGCGCTGCTTGGCCCACATCGCCGCTTCGTAATAGGCGGGACTTCCGGACAAGCGCGGGCCATATACATCTGTCAGGTAACTCAACGTCTCCATTACTTTCGAATGCTGGTACGCTTCTTCTTTAATGCGTGCAACCACATTGAAATCGATTTTTTCCTGTGCAAAGCCATCCAACGCTGCCAGTGACAAAATAATAAGCAAAATAACCTTGTTTTTCATTTCTTTCCTCCTCTGCATGCTTCAGTGCTTTCAGTTTTCTCTTTATATCTTTTGTTGCCCGGGTCAGAGACTACCCTGCTTAAAATCAATTTACTTTTTCCACGGCGGAGTATCGGGGAGAAGCTTTTCAAAATCAGCGATTATCTCCGATTCATATTCTCTTGTATAGGTTCCCTCGAAGACTTTATCGCTTGCTTCATCAAGAAACGTCTTCCATGACACCTCTTCCATTCCCGGATTGATCGGATAAAATAGTGCGCTATTTACTTTTGCCGCCTGCAAATCGCCGGGTGCATCTCCGATCATCACTACGTGATCCCGGGCATATTTGCCATTCGATGCCGCATGTATATGTTCTCCCTTATTTCCCATTTCCTGACCGGCAATAACTTTTACATAATCAGAAATTTTGTGCTCTTCCCACTCACGCTTCAAAGCTTCATACGGAGTTGCCGAGCATACTATAATATCCGCCCATCGATTGATTTTATCCAGGCTTTCACGGACATTGGGGAACGGGGGAACTCCATGAACAATATCTACCACTGATGAATTCACAGATTCGCTCCACTTTAAAGCTTTCTCCAGGACCGGTTCACGTGTTTTCTCTACTTCAGATTTCAAAGAATTATTACTCAGCTTCGTTTCATTTTTAATCCAATCGCGTAATGGCCGGGAATAGGGAATGTCAACATTTCTATTTTTTACGTCCTGCCAGTCATGAAGCAGGTCAAAGACCATTATCAACGCAGGGAAACGGTTCATTCCCCGCCATTTCGAGTACAGGTTCACAAATTCTGCGGCAGCACGGGCGTATTTCGATACCGGTTGAAGATTCCAGTGTTTTATTATGTTCGGAATAAAACATTCTTTATGCTTTATCTCCATAGAATCAAAAGCACATCCATCCGAATCGATCGCAATTAAAAAATCGTGTTCAGGTACTAAATCCTTCAATTCAGCCCGGGGATCAACCATCCGCTTTTTCTCCAAGATGCTATTCAATACACATCAATCCCGATACGCTTGCGGTATGTATTGGGGCAGTTTCCGGTCGGCAAATTTCTTCTCGAACACGGTAAATCGTTGTACTCCATTCATTAAAGGCACGCTCACCCACTCTTCGCCGATCAAAGGTTGGGCATAGCTCACGAAATCATCCGTTACATCGATTCTATTTGACGAGATCCAATGTTCGGGAAATTGCCGTTCGGAATTTGCCACAGCTTCTAATTTTACCTTGTCATATTCAACAGCGTAGATATGTCCCTTCCTGCGAAGAATGGTCGACATATAACCGTTCCCATGCTCGACGGCGATGACAACTGCATTCTGTCCGATCTTATAGGCTTCGGCAAGGTCGACTGTCGATGCATAAATCATAGAATTCCGCTGATCTGTTCCGGACACCTGGCCCCTGGCAGAGCCGTTTGCTTTTATTCCAATTTTGTTTAAATGATTAACTATTAATTGCTGGGCAGTGAACTCGCTGGAACTAAATTTGACATGCCCGAATGAATCTTTTTTTTCACCGATTTCACCTACGCCAAACCCCTCGCTTACAACCGCAATTACCCGACCGGACCGTTTAAGCTCATCATTGACATTATCAGTGAGTTCCTCTAAACCGACTCCTGACTCAGGCATGTATATTTGCATTGGGAACTCACGTTTAATGTCCGCCAAGCGGGCTGCCGCCGGTATAAACCCTATTTTTCTTCCCATAACCTGGATCACCAAAACGGGATCGGTGGGATATGAGCCGAGATTTTCTTCGTTCGCATTTTGCATATAATATGCCCAATAGCGGGCAATACTTCCGTAGCCCGGAGTATGGTCTATCAATTTGAATTGAGAATCACCAAGGTCATTGTCAATCGTTTTTGCAATACCCACCGCCGCTAAATCGAGGCCGTGTTCATGTGCAAGATTAGCAACCTTGTGAGCGGTATCCATAGAATCGTTCCCGCCGATATAGAAAAAATAGCCGACGTTATGCGTCTTAAATACATCGATGATCCTGTCAAAGTCTTCCTGCTGATCATTCTTTAATTTATAGCGGCACGTGCCGATAGGCCCGGCAGCAGGCGTTGTCCGAAGCAATTGGATTTCATCGTCATTCTGGGAAGATATATCGAGCAGTTCCTCTTTGAGAATCCCTTCTATACCGTGATAACCGCCATAAATTCTGCTGAATTTATCGGGAAACATTCTGCAGGCTTCGATTATTCCCCGGAGCGAATTGTTTATGACATGTGTAGGGCCGCCCGACTGGGCGATAATAACATTTTTATTCGAATTCATAGTGAATACTCTCCACCCGGATACCATGCTGCGGTATTCAATTAGTGAACCGGGTCATCTTTTAACCGATATAACGTTTTACCGGCTTCAGGGATACTCAAGATTTCTTCATCTTCACGGTCTTGAACATCATGTTTATGGGAGCCGTCCGTGTGTTGTCGGGTAGTATGGCGAGAACACGTTTATTATTGAGAAGGTAATTCGAGAAAGCCTCTTCACAAATTCTTTGAACAGTCGTTTCTGAAAGTATTGCGGTCTGAGAACCCGTTCCAAATACCAAGGAATTTCCTGTAAGGAATTGAAATAAAAATCTTGACCTGTATGTATACTATAGCGAATAAATAAAATCAAGAAATCCTGTTATTCAAGTCAATCTATTTAAAACTCAACGACAAGCCGTACACTGTCTAATCTATTGAGGTAATACAAGCATAAATAGTACGGTATGTTTTGAGCTTTTACAAGTATTTTCTATTCTTCGGGGAGAAATCATTCAGGTTCTTTGAGTTAATAATCTGTAAAAAATCGGTATAATAGTACACTTTATCCTTACATTATCCAAACAATCAATTTTATTACGTGGATTGTTTTTGTATTTTAATACATACAAGTATCATTCAACTGGCACCGGAATAGAAGCGCCGGTCGACTCCTCGCCCGCTCTGTTCAAAGCGGCGGCAGGTAAACACAGGGGACAACCAAACAACAGGTGTAAATAGGAGGATATTCCATGAGACTAAAAACAATTCTTATATGCCTGAGCTATACTCTATCATGCTTCGTAATGTCAGTCTCGAGTTCACAATTTTCGGCGGCAGATGACCGCCGTTTTGCCGAACTCGACGTTTTTCGGCTTGAATACGTATCAGATCCTCAGATATCTCCCGATGGAAGCCGGATTGTATACGTGCGTAATTCCATGAACATAATGAAAGACCGCAGTCAGTCCGAATTATGGACCGTTAACGTGGACGGAACGGAACACCGGAAGTTTACTTCCGGTGGATACGGAGAATCTTCACCACGCTGGTCCCCGGACGGAAACCAGGTACTGTATGTAGCGGATGGTGATGATGGCTCCGAAATTGTTGTGCGCTGGATTCATACCGGACAAACTGCCCGTCTTACACAGCTGCCGCAAACGCCCCGCGGCATAACATGGTCACCTGACGGCAACCGGATCGCCTTTTCAATGCTTGTTTCCGAAGCCCCTCCCGAACTCGTCAAACCTCCATCAAAACCGGAAAATGCGCAATGGGCCGAACCGCCGCTCGTCATTACAAGACTCCGCCATGAAGCCGATGGTTCGGGTTATCTCGAACCCGGTTACCACCACATATTCGTGCTCCCGGCAGAAGGTGGCACTCCCAGGCAAATAACATCCGGTTCATTTCATCACCGGAATGCCCCGGTGTGGACGCGGGACGGCACATCACTGATTTTTTCTTCCAACCGTAATCCGGACTGGGAATATGCATTCGTCAACTCTGAGATCTATTCGGTATCGCTCGAAGACGGCGCCATTCATGCATTAACCGACCGATTCGGTCCGGATAACAACCCAACTATCTCCCCGAATGGTAAAAAGATCGCTTATCTGGGCTACGATGATAAAATCCAGACTTATCAAGTTACCAATCTTTATGTGATGAACCTGAATGGGAGTAATAAGCGCCGTATTATTGCAAGTCTTGACAGGAGTATTTCACAGCCGGTTTGGGATTCATCGGGCGAAGGCATCTATTTCAAGTATGATGACCGGGGCAATACGCACATCGGTTACACAACACTCAACGGCACGGTGACTACCTTAACCGGCAACCTGGGCGGAACATCGTTAGGCAGACCTTACGGTGGCGGATCATTCTCCGTTTCATCGGGGGGAGTGATCGCATTCACGTATACGAGGCCGGAAAATCCCGCGGACGTCGCCGTGTGGTCCCGGGAAAAAGAGGTGGCGCTTGTAACAGAACTCAACCGGGACGTGCTCGGATACCGTGACCTGGGGCGTGTCGAGGAGGTCTGGTACGAATCATCCGGCGACCAGCGCCGGATCCAGGGCTGGATCCTTACACCACCCGGGTTCGATCCAAATCGGAAGTATCCGTTGATACTGGAGATACACGGCGGACCGATTTCCAATTATGGCGACCGTTTCTCCGCCGAGTTTCAATTGTACGCTGCTGCCGGCTACGTGGTTTTCTATGCCAATCCGCGGGGGAGTACCGGTTATGGAGAAACGTTTGGAAACCTTCTTTACCACGATTATCCCGGAGGGGACTATGAAGATCTCATGTCGGGTATGGATGCGGTGACCGCCAGAGGATATATCGATGAGAACAATCTTTTCGTTACCGGTGGAAGCGCAGGCGGCATCATGGCTGCCTGGATCGTTGGGAAGACCTCACGTTTCAGAGCGGCGGTGGTTGCCAAACCGGTAATGAACTGGTACAGCAAGACGTTGGTGGCCGATAACTATTACGCCTATCACAACTACCGTTATCCCGGCTCGCCCTGGGAAAACCCGGAGATATACATGAAATATTCACCCATTTCGCTTGTCGGATCCGTCAGTACGCCCACGCTGGTCATGGTTGGCACTGCCGATCTCAGAACACCTTTGTCCGAGGCAAAACAACTCTATCACGCACTCAAGCTCAGAAAAATAGAGACGGCGCTGGTCAAAATTCCAGGCGCATCGCACAATATCTCAGCGCGGCCCAGTCAGCTCATCACGAAAGCTGCCCATGCGCTTGCCTGGTTTAATAAGTACCTGGAAATGGAACGGTGAGTGCGCCGGAATAGTCTCCGAATTGAATACGGAATCTTTATGCTTCTCCGGCACGGTCGATATGCGGGTCATTTTAATTACTGCGGACTACGTTTAACTCTGACAGGGATACATTGACGGGCGGTAGCAAATAAAGAACAAATAATAGAGTAGGGAGCGCTTATTGACGGAAGAACAGGCCGGTATGTCAGGAACGGTCGGAAAGTTGGTGTGATTGTGAATTTAAGTCAAATATATTATTGCGCGGTAACCCGGCTTAAATCTTCCCTGATTTCCGTACGGAATCTTTTTTTGAATGCTGATTGTATATCATCTAATATATTATAAAATATCGGTACCAGAATTAAAGTTATTACTGTTGCGAAGACCACACCGAACGCTAAAGATATAGCCATTGGGATCAGGAACTGCGCCTGCATACTTTTTTCAAGCATTACAGGAGTCAGGCCTGCAAATGTTGTTAAAGAAGTGAGCATGATGGGACGGAATCTCGATACCCCCGCTTTGACAATTGCTTCGTGAATCGCCATATCTTTTTGCACTGAGCGGTTAATGAAATCTACTAATACCAGGCTGTCGTTCACTACCACTCTGGTTAATGCCACTATTCCGAATCCTGAAATAATTGTCAGATTCATGCCCATAACTACTTATTGCGATTAATAATTCCGGTAAAACGTTACGAACAATATCCGATACTATCTCATTTTGATTTTCCGTACTCAGATCTACGTCGGCAGTTATATTGACAGTACGGTTCCGGTTTGTCCTGTTAATAGAAGCAAAACCTGTCCCCTGCACTACTTCTGCAGCCACATTGAAAGGGACTTCCCCGACACCGGGTATCCTGATCCTCATGTTTTCCAGATCAGCCATAGACCTTCTCTGTTCCTGTGGATACCGGACCATTACCCGAATATCATCCCTTCCACGCTGGATTCTCTGGACTTCTTCTCCATAAAAGGCCTGGCACACCTGCCGGGCTAACAGCGATAAAGATAAACCCAATGCTTCTACTTCCGGTTTTACTTTCAGTTTAATTTCACTTTTTCCTTCTCTATATGAATCTGCAATATCAAAAACACCTGAATATGTTGATATCTCTTGCTGAAGTTCATTTGATGCCATTAATAATTCTTCATAGTTTGCACCGGATAATTGAATATTGACCGGGTCGCCTGCTGAAAACAATGATGCAGAAAACACCAGCTCTTCGGCCTCCGGTATCGTTCCCGTTAATTCCCGCCATCTTTGGGCTATGGCTATACTCGTTATTTCTCTGATTTCTGCCGATACCAGTTGTAAGTTAACTTCGCCAAGATGAGAACTGCTTGCTACTCCGCCGTATCCGGCAGCGCCAAATTGCCTTGACAGGAATGGCTGATCGCCAACAGAAGCAAGAATATGCTGTATAGGGCCTTTGCCCTCATTATTTAACTCATCATTCAGGAAAACGGCGCTCTCTTCAATTTTTTTAATAATTTTTTCAGTTTGCTCTTTCGACGTTCCCTGCGGCATGGTTAATAACGCGACGACATTATCAGCTTCAACCTCGGGCATAAAAACAAATTTAATCCAGCCACCACCTACGAAACTTGCCGTTAAGATCCATACGGTGATACCGACCGATACCGTAACTGACCTTGCCCCAAAAGTTGATCCAGATAGTATATGAGTACAGGGATTAGATTGAAAAGCAAGGAGCAAGATCAATGGCACGTAGAATTCACACATCAGCACAAATTATCCACAAGCTTCGAGAGGCAGAAGTACTGCTCGCTCAAGGTCAGTCGGTTCAACAAGCTGCTCGCCAGATTGAGGTTACAGAGCAGACCTATTATCGTTGGCGAAAGGAGTATGGTGGTCTTCGGGTGCATCAGGCGAAACGATTTAAAGCGTTAGAGAGAGAGACTATCCGCCTGAAACGCCTGGTTGCCGAGAAAGAGTTGGATATTCAAATCCTCAATGAGACTCTGGCGGTTGATGCAAAAAACTTCTGAGCCCGGCGAAGCGACGGGAGGTGGTGCAGCATCTTTGCACGACTCTCGAGATCTCGCAGCGCCGGGCCTGTACCGTGTTGGGAGTACCGCGCAGCACTCATCAATATCGCCCGATTTCTCCTGCGGATGAAGCCGGTGTTAGTGCAACGTATGGTCTGAGTTGGCCACGCAGTATGGTCGGTATGGTTATCGACGAATTACCGCACTGTTACAGCAAGAAGGCTGCAAGGTCAATCATAAGAGAGTGGAGCGTTTGTGGCGTCGAGAAGGATTAAAAGTTCCCCGGAGGCAACCGAAGCGCAAACGGTTATGGCTCAATGACGGTTCGTGTATTCGGCTGCGACCTGCGTACCGGGATCATGTCTGGAGTTATGACTTCATGCAAGCACGAACCCGAGAGGGAAGGAGCTATCGTTTGTTAACAATATTAGATGAATACAGTCGGGAGTGTCAGGCAATTGTGGCAGGCAGGAGGCTGACTCACAATGACGTCATAGAACATCTTGCAACACTGTTCGTGCAGCGAGGAGTTCCGGTTCACCTGAGAAGTGATAATGGCACAGAGTGCACTGCTCAAGCGGTCCGGACATGGCTCATGCGCCTGGGAGTAAAAACATTGTATATTGAACCAGGCAGTCCATGGGAGAACGGGTATAGTGAGTCGTTCAATGGCAAACTGCGTGATGAAGTGCTCAACCGGGAAATCTTCGATACCTTACACGAAGCAAAAGTGCTTGTGGAACGCTGGCGAAATGAGTATAATCATAAGAGACCGCATAGTGCCCTCGGATACCGGCCACCCGTTCCCGAGGCAGTTATACCACCGGATGCGGTCTCAAGGCCAATGGAAAATACAACAATGAATATATCGATGAATTGACTAACTTAAATAATGGCCCAAACATTAGGGGCAGGTCAATTAGCGAGTCTGTCAATAATATTTTCAGACATGTTCTGAACGCAATTACTATTTTGGAAAGTCATAAATCAATAATTTAGCACTGTTATAGAGCAAAAACAGCTGTAACAAATACAAAGAATACAAGTTTCATCCCGAATTGATTTTTGAATCCTGAAAGACTCAAATCCCTGTAAAACCACTCAATAACCTGATGGTTTGCCTGTCAGTAAATGTAAAAATTGTGTAATAAAATGAGCATCTCATTTAATACAGTGTTTTCCTCTGACATTTTACATGAAGCGGGTCTGATATTCTGTATTCGTAATCGAATTCACGGATTCACAAATCGTATGACCAGCAGATCCGGCTATCAACCGGTCTCCCACGACGCTGATCAGGCCGGATTTACTTGTTTTTCAGATTCTTATACCGTAAGTTTGTATTGAGGATCTCAAACCTGAAGCCATACCGAGACGCAGTAGGCGATGGCGCAGAGTCTCATGGCACTGAAGACTGCTCGCATTGTATGCATCGATGACTTACCGAAGTTTAATTCAGTAGCGAAATGAACGTATAAAAACCCATCAGAGTTCCTCACACATTATATTCCACCCGGACACTTTACAATAACCTGGAATGACTAAATATAAATGTTTATATATGGAATGAAGGAGGCATGAACCATATTCAAATTCAATCATTGTATTGTCGCTTTTATCTTTTTAGCCAGTCTTTCAGTATTGTATTGCTCAGCGGGGAATGGCAGAGATGTTGTGGTCTCGAGCAGCGATCATGACATGCGTTCTATAATTCGGATCCGGATTTTCTACCGGGTACATGGTATATTTGCATGATGGATACTTCATATTACAGGTTCTACAGGGATGTCGGTCGTTACTATCCCGAGGAAGAGACCGTTTACGGCACCCTGCGGGGTAAGCTCCGGCGAAAATTCATACTGGAAAGGATTGGCAGATGGAACGGCGCTCTGCTCGATATCGGCTGTAACCGTGGGATGTACATGGCGCGGTACACCGGCGGACGGGCAACCGGCGTCGACCTGTCACTTCACCTCCTGAAACACACCTTGAACCGGGGAAAAAACAACCCCTATCCTCTTCAATGCATACTCGGGGATGCAGAGAATTTATCCTTTATAAAATCAACCTCGTTCGATCACGTTCTCTGTTCGGAGCTTCTTGAGCACGTATATCATCACGAAGAAGTAATTGCCGGCATAGCGCGGGTGCTCAAACCGGGAGGAACGGCGCTCTTGACGGCGCCGAATTACACAAAAAAAAAGCAAGCATGGATACCTGTTGGGATATTGCGGCAGTATGGAATCGATGGCGTCAGGGAGAACAGCTATTACCACACGGCGTTCAAACCGTCTGAACTTGCGGCGATGGCTGAAAAGGGAGGTCTGCAGGTAGTGGAGCAGGGAAGTTTGGAACGAGAGGTCCGTTATGCGACAAAAGTCCCGGTTATTTTTTACTTTGTAACGGACTTTATCAACCGTGTTGTCTTCAAAAATTCGAAGTTCGATGATTGGAACGGCAGGATTCTTGACCTGTTCTCTCAAAAAATATACGCACTTGCATGCATACTAAAGACCGACCGGATACTGCAATCATTTTTCCACGAAGGCGCACGGTCGTATGTACTCGTCACCGCCCGTTCATAGCTTTATTTTTAAATCTTCCTCGGAATACAAATATATACGCCCATTTCACGATACAATGGGCTTTTCTATTACCTGCCGTGAATGGATATTATCAACTATTTCCTTGATTCACTATGACAATATTGTTACAATTCCATTCGTACGTGTTAGAACTCTTGTAATTTCACCTATTTACGTGGCAGGATATGGCTGTTGTGCACAAAGGGATCATAACGGTTGCCGGTGGAAAAGGCGGCACCGGGAAAACATTCGTCACGGCAAATCTCGGGACCGCGTTAGCTCAGATAGGACATAAAGTCATTATTGTTGACGCTGATTTCGGCGGTTCCGACCTGAATCAGTTCATGTCCATTAAACGGCCCAAACATTCGTTATCGAACATCTTATTGAACGAGAATAAGGAACTCGAGGAAATTCTGATAGACACAGGGACCGACAACCTGAAGATGATCGCATGCGGAGCTCTCGTCTACGGAACGGCTAACATGCATTTTTTTAAAAAGTTTGATTTAATGAACCGGATAAAAAAATTAGAAGCAGATTACATTATTCTGGATATTGGAGCTGGCACGAGCTTCAATACCATCGATTTTTTCAATCTTTCAGACCAGGGAATCCTAGTATTGAATTTTAATCCTGTCAGCAGGCAGAATGCGCTTGTGTTCTTACAGACATCACTCTACCGGAAACTCATCCAAACGATCAGAAAAAACAAGCGTGTCTGGAAAAAGATAGAAGTATACCTTAAAGAAGAGAAACGGGGCGCATTTAATATCGACTTTGTGCTGCAATGGATCATTGAGAACAGTGAGCAGTTGGTGCAGGTCTTACGCGAACTACTTTTCAGTTACCGGCCCAAAGTCCTGTTCAACAAAATTGAAGAGCATGATCTGACGAACGGAAGTGTCGAGGAGAGTTTCAACTCCATAATGCAGACCGCCAGAAATAGCCTGCAGATCGACGTCGATTATCTCGGCGCGATCAGAAATGATCCGCACGTTGAACTTTCGCTCCGTTCGGGCGATACGTTCCTTGCGAACAATCTTGATTCGGCCGCTTCCCAGGATATATTCAGAATCTGCCTGGAAAAAATATCTGATATGGGACCCGCGTTTCTTGAAGCTTCCGGAAGAGTCAACAAAAACGGCTAACAAAACTGTTTGTTAGGAGTTTATCATTATCCGGCAGCATGGTTACTCGATCTTTCCAACCTTCTCCCCTTTCAGACACCTTGCATTTCATGCCGCGCAATTCATGCCGCTGATTTGAACGGCAGTTGAATGGAAAACATTTTTTAATAGTTTTGAATTAGTACGACAAATTTAAAGATAAAGTACGATCTGCCGGAACATCTGCCTGAAAAGTTCCCCCTACTAAAAAATGGAGCGGCCCATACGCCGGATAACAAACAACTAAGAACACATGATCGTGCACCGGACCATAAGTGATGCACAATACAACTTACACTCTCATAATAACTTTGCGCATTTTGTTAAAATTTTTCTTTTTTCTTATCGTTCATTCTTGTATACTGTACTCTATTTGAAACACAATCCGCAATTGTTGATCCCATTTTAAATTTTTTGAAATACAGGTCCCTTATATGAAGGCATTTTGTAACTATCTCGATGCGCGGATGGAGCCGGTGCGCAGAGCCGTAAGCGGATTTATAGTCGGAATTTTCGTAATTCAGGTGATCGTTGTTTTCAGCCAGGTGGTTTGGAGATTCGTTTTAAACGACCCGTTCAGCTGGTCGGAGGAGCTTGCCCGGTTCATCCAGGTCTGGATGGTACTGCTGACGGCATCTATCTGTATCAGGAAAGGTAAACACCTTGCTGTCGATTATGCCACGCATGCCCTTCCGTTTCACTATGCCAAAATGTTGAAAATAATTACAACAATAATCGCCATGGTTTTTACTTTTATTGTAGTGATATTCGGCATTCGGATGATGACGATCACGGTCAACGAGATTACACCTGCACTGCGAATATCAATCGCTATTGTGTATGCGGCGTTCCCTCTTGCCGGAACGCTGATGTTCATCGAGTCGTTCATTCTGCTTTTCAGGACAATCGGTGCAGCACATGAAAGTGACCTCCTGCAGCATGATGATACCGAACAACAATTGAGGTAACACAGCATGGTAACGATATTATTCGCTGCAATCATACTCCTGCTCCTTATAGGTACACCGATCGCATTCGCAATTGGCACCGGTTCATTGGCTGCGCTCTTATGGGGTGGAACCATCCCGTTAACTGTAATAACGCAGAAAATGTTTGTCGGTCTGGATTCCTGGCTCCTCATGGCTATCCCTTTATTCATGCTTGCAGGACAATTGATGACCTCGGGCGGGATGTCGAAGCGGCTCATTGATTTTTCCGCTGAATTATTTTCCTTTGTACGGGGGAGTCTCGGTATGATCAGTGTCGCTGCATCGATGATATTCGCAGGTGTTTCCGGATCATCCGTCGCAAGTACGGCCGCTATCGGATCCATAATGCTCCCGAGTATGAAGGAAAAAGGGTATAATATGAATTTTGCGACGGCGCTCCAAGCTGCCGCTGGTGCGATCGGTCCGGTAATTCCCCCGAGCCTGATGTTGATACTCATCGGATTTTTGACCAATACTTCGACCATTGCACTTTTTCTTGCCGGGATTGTGCCCGGCGTTTTGATCGGTATCGGTCTCATGGTCGTCGTATATTTCCACGCCCGAAAAGGTGGGGACGCATATATCTCAACGGGGACGTCTTTCAGTATCAAACGTGTACTAAAAACCGGATTCATTGCGCTTCCTGGTCTCGGCCTGCCATTTATTATCATTTTTGGGATACTTGCCGGCATTTTTACAACAACGGAAGCGGCTGTAGTTGCAGTGGTATACGGGTTTATTGTCGGGATGTTCGTATACAAAGAAATTTCATTGAAAGACATCCCCGGAATTTTCTTGAAATCGGCAGAGATCGCAACGATAATTTTATTCATACAGGCCACGACAGCTATATTTGGCTGGCTAATCACTGTCAATGAAGTGCCCGAAGCGCTTGCAGGATTCATGCTCGCAAACGTAGCCAGTAAATACATGTTTTATATCCTGTATATAATTTTGCTTATCGCTGTCGGTATGGTAATGGAAAGTTTTTCGGCCTCGATCGTCATGATACCGTTGATTTATCCTCTTGCCCTGAGTTTCGGCGTGGACCCGGTCCATTTCGGTATTATAACAACTGTCGGCTGGGCGATCGGATATATAACTCCTCCGTTCGGAGTGACGTTGTTCGTATCGTGCAGCCTGACAAATAAAAGTATCAGGGAAGTGACGCCAAATATTCTTCCCATTACCTTCTCGATGCTCATTGTGCTCGTGATCATTACATTCTTTCCTGAAACCGTCCTCTGGATCCCGGAACTGTTTCAGTAGCGGTTTACTCATGACAATTTCTGAAATGGAGATATACTGAATGAAGAACTATGTGATATCAACCATGTGCATAATTGCCGTATCGATAATTGCCGGATGCGGGAACAGCGGTCCGCCGTACGTGATGAAAATAGCGTCCGCTGCTCCTATAGAAGAACCGGGTTCTCAGGCGCTTTTTAAGTATGCCGATCTCGTCAATGAACGGTCACAAGGCAGGATCAGAGCTAAAGTTTATGCCGCCGGCGTCCTCGGGATGAACAGGGATGTCAGCGAAGGGGTGCAGCTCGGGACGATAGAGGTCCAGATGGCTTCGAGTTCCCCGCTTGCGGCATTTGTTTCTTCACTGAACATTTTTGAACTGCCTTTCCTGTTCGAGAATAACGAACATATGTTTGCCGTGCTCGATTCGGAGATAGGAAAAAGTTTCGTACCGGACCTTGAGGCACAGGGATTTCATCTTTTAGGATATTTCACGTTCGGCGTGCGTCACATCATGACCACCGAAAGACTCGTCAATTCAGTTGAAGACATGGCTGGTTTAAAAATAAGAACGATGGAGAGCACACCACACCTCGACGCTTTTAAATCGTTCGGCGCAAGCCCCCTGCCAATGGCGTATAATGAGCTGTTTCTTGCACTGCAGACAGGAATGATCGACGGTGCGGAAGCGGCAAATTCAAATTACTATTCGAAACGGTTTTTCGAAGTCGCTCCGAACTGGGCACAGATCGGCTGGCTCAGACTCGTCGCACCGGTCATTATGAGCAAAAAATTCTATGACTCTTTACCCCCGGACCTTAAAAAGATTGTCGATGATTCACTCAAAGAGCTGGAAGACTACGAACGGGACCTGTACACTGCCGTCAGCGAGCAGCGGCTCGATGATCTAAAAGCGGCGGGAGTCACAATAACCTATCCCGACCGGGCTGGATTTCTTGAAGCGGCACGTCCCGTTTACGATAAATGGGCAACCACAATCGGTGGTTGGGACAGGATCAATGAGATCCTCAATTTCGATTATTCTTCATCCAAGTAGACACCTCTTTGCAGAGTAAGAGGACCAGAAAATGGTAATTGATTCTCATATTCACGTTCTGAAAGCGGATAATTTTGATGAGGTAACCGAAGCACAGATAGGACACAAACACCCCAAAGACACTCCGATAGAAACGATTGTCAAGTGGCTCAGAGATGCCAGCGTGGAAAAAGCGGTACTGATGGGACAGGATATGACCCGGATGTGGAATTCAACGTGCGGCGAGGACCATGTGCTCAAATGTATCGGGAAATATCCTGACCTGTTTGTCGGGCTTGCCGCTATCGAAGCGGTTGATAAATGGGGCAGGTATAACAGGACTGCGCTGCAATATTTCGAAAGAGCAGTAACCAAATACGGTTACCGGGGAATGCTGCTGACACCGCCGTACGGCCATTACGCCTCGGATGCTCCCCAGGTGTACCCCTTTTATGAAATTGCCGTCGGCCATGATGTTGTCGTTCAATTTCATCACTGCGCAAATCCCGGCGGTATTTTTCTTGCACCGTACCGGTACACGTCTCCCCAATCATTGAACAATGTACTCATCGATTTTCCCGGTATGAAAACGGTTGTTGAGCACATCAATTATCCGTGGAGCGAAGAGTTGTTTTTTTTGATGATGAATCCAGACGTGAACGTCTATGCCGACCTTGCCATGACGTACAACCGGCCGCAGCAGCTTACCTGGAATCTTGTCAAGGCAAAAGAGTTCGGCGTCATTGACAGGATCATGTACGGGTCGGATTACTGGGTCGCCGGGTCCGGTGTTTTTTCCGACAACCCCGGTGAAGATATGAAACGGTGGATCGCACTCATAAGAACGGGGGTCAACGAGATCGCCGTCAAAAGCGGATGGCCCACCTTCACGGAAGAAGAGACCGACGGTATCCTCTTCAAAAATGCCGCACGCTTATACGGTTTCGATACGGATTGATTCACACAGTTCCGTCAGTGCAATTCCCTCACCAATTCCTCGATGAGATGTAAACCGGTTAGAAAATAACTCTGCTCGGCGCCGATCCCTATCCTGATATATCCGTCCATACCAAAATTGTCACCGGCAATGGCAAGTACATTTTTCCGTTCTCTGAGCTTCGTAACAAATTCGGTTGAATTTATATCCATCGAATACTTCAGGAATGCCATACCGCCGGCTTTCGGCGGAATAAACGAAAAAAGGTCCTTCCGCTCCTTCACCCAACCGGTGAGGATCGCCAGATTGTCGGTCAGTATTGTATGACTCCGGTTCAATATTTTTTTGCGCATTTCCGGCTGCAGTACGAGCGCCGCAATTTTATTGCTCAATATCGGTGAGGATATTGACGTATAATCATGATACGCCCAGGCATCTTCTATAAAATCCTTAGGACCCGCAAGCCACCCTACCCGTAATCCCGGCAGGGCGTATGCTTTGGAAAGTCCTCCGTTGACGATTACTTTTTCGCAGGCGCCCATAAACGAGGGTGTTTCTTCGCCTTCAAGCTCAGCTCCACGGTAAATCTCATCGGCATAGAGCCAGGCACCCGCATCCGATGCTATCGTGACGATCGTATTCATCGAATTCTCACTCAGCGTATGACCGGTCGGATTGTTCGGGTTACACACGGCTATCAATTTCGTTCTGCCGGAGACCGCATTACGGAGTTCATCGAAATCGGGTTCCCAGTTGAGTTCCTGCCGAAGATGGAAGGGTCTGACCGTGTTCCCGAATGAACGGGCAAGACCCCAGAGCTGCTGGTAATTCGGCAGCATGTAGACCATTTCATCACCGGGCTCCAAGAGACTCCAGCAGGTCAAAAAATTCGATTCCGCCGATCCCGCCGTAACGAGCACGTTGTCCCGGTCCGTGCCCCGGTAGAGCCTGCCGACCGCTTCGCGGAGCTCGATCGAACCGTTCGTCTGTCCGTATCCGAGACGGACAGAGTGCAGCTTTTCAATTTCCTCTTTTGTAAGAAGTTCATCGAGGGTATAGGGGTGTATACCGCTTTCCGTGAGGTTATACCTGACCCTGTTCTCCCACAACGACTGGATCCGTTCGAGATCAAAAGTTTCTATCTTCATTCGCATCTGTCCTGATAAAGATTATAAGATGAATGATTAACGTGATTGTATACTTACCAAAGATAATAACATTATATCTTAAGTTCAATTTGAATTTTACAGCCAAATTCAATCTCACATAAGAACACCTATAAACTTTCTAAAGCACAATATACACATATTTCACTTTTTACTTGCTTTTTATGAATATAATGTATACCCTGTATCTGAAGTCACCATCCATAGCTAAATCAGGAGATGTATCATGGCTATACCAAAAATCAAAATCGCCCCAACTTTAACATTTGAAGAATCACGAAACATTATTCTTGAAATTTATGAAAAATATGGAGACGGACCATTATATCAAGGGGTTTTTCCTACGATACTAAAATCCACACAAACCTCAAGCCTTTTTTCCAGAAAATTAAACACATTGAAAAATTATGGGCTCATTGAAGATGTTGGTGACAAAAAGATAAAAATATCTTCTCTTGGGAAACAAATTATCAGACCGACAGACGTTGAAACCGCTATAAAACAATCAATATCAAAGATTGAATTTATGGGTGAACTGTTAAGAAGGTATCCCGGTGGAATTTTACCAGAGAACGAACTCCTTTCAAATATATTGGAACGACACTATAATATTCAACCCAAACATGTAAAGGGCTGGTTAGAATATATTCGTTCATCTTTTCGTTCTTTAACTGAAGATAATATTTTGAGGTGGCCATTCCCACAAAATGACATTAAAGATAAAAATGCTGAAATAACACCAGATGCTAATCAAGAACAATTTGTTTTACAATTACCTATGAGCACTGGCTCTACTGCAAAAATATCAATTCCAAAAAATATAACAATTGAAGATATTGAGATGATTAAAAAAGTGATAGATGCTGTTGGGATAAGACAAAATAATAAATAACAAAAAAAGAGCGGATCACGATAGGTTTGGAGACGCATCTAATCCGCTCTTCTAAAGTCCATTAAAATAGGGGGGCGCCTTTTCGGAAGGTCATCGGGGTTAGCGCCCGATGCAAGCGGGTTCGAAACCCGTCGCCTCCACCATTTTAAGGGGTACAAAATGTATTGTAATTTACATCAACAAAATTATTTTTCAAAGCTATTTCTTTATAAAATTAGAGCACCACCATAGAATTTATCGGTCAATTCACTTAAAACTTGACAAATTTCATTGGTGGGCACTATGTTAAATGCAAAAGGAAAATGTTGAAATAAATTCTACCTTTGGTAAAAATATAATCACGACAATTAATTATCCCCGGTAAAAAAAAGTGCGTTGAAAAGTAATTTGAACGTCCCATGAGGCTGTGCCCTGCTCTGTACTCCGAAACCAAGCAATATCAACGTGCCGGAACCATAGGGGACCTCAACCGCGGATGCCATGTTATAAAGATATGATTCTCCAACCTGGTATCCGCTCATCAGAAGATCATTATCCGGGTACTCTGCAATTATCCGTGGGACTGCTTCGTTATCCCCCCGTTCCATGACTTGAAATGCGGGACTGTTTTTAAAAAATGCCGGCGCCTCTTCAGGCATGCCGTAAGCAACAGGGTGTTCATTATGATATTTCATTCTCACGATAGAACCGGGAATGGCGAACTGAGGCGCTTCTCCGTCGATACTGTTCGAGAGATCCTGTATTGCATTTGTAACAGGAAGTTCCATTTTGTCTAACGCAAACAACGTGCTCCCGTTCAAAGCGACAAGCGTTCCGCCTTGTTCAATGAAATCGATTATATTATTCGTTCCTGCATCTGAAATGCCGCCGGAATACTGCGGCGGAACGGTCCCCTTTTTGTGGCCATTTATCAGTTCATTCGTCGACATCGAGGGAATGATGATGACGTCAAACCTGCCGTTCAAGCCGCCGGCACGGATATCGGCATCAAATATATTCGTATACGGGAATTCGAACTGTTCCAGTATCCACCGTGTCCATCCTTCGTCAATATTTGCCCTCCACGACTTGTACAGCGCTATTCTCGGCTGCCGGATGATTACGGCATTACCTGAAACATTTCTGCTGCTTCTCATAACAGTGATGTTGAGTTCATCAGCGAGAGCATTCATGGATGAGGCGGATACACTCCCCGACCGCACCGCCCAGGTCCCAGGCAAAAATGTTGTGCCGTTGCTATCAAACTGTTCCTGGATCCGGGTCACCTCTCCGCCGTTTTTTAGTATCCGGTTCACTGCAATAAAGCTGTTATTTGTAGCAGGCGGGAGTAAATAAGCTGAAGCGGCGCGACCTGAAACAGCGCCTTTGTCGGGAGCAGCGGTCTCAATGTGCATCATTTCAATATCCAACGGAGTATTCACGGCTACAACCTTTACCCCCATCTGATACGGAAGCGTCCATCCGTCCTGATCCTGGTTCACACGCTTATCCTTGACGGTTGTATACCCCTCGTTTTTGGTAACAGTATAATCCTCTTGGACGCCCCAGTATAGTGCGGTATCGTCCCCATCACCACCGAAGAGTTGGTCATCCCCTTTACCACCCTTCAGCATATTTTTACCGGCATTGCCTGTTAAGACATTGTCATAGGCATTTCCTGTGAGGCTCGCATCGTTGCTGCCCCTCAGTGTCACATTTTTGAGGTGCTGTGATTTATACGTATAAACCAGACGCGGATCAAGCTCAATTGAGAATGTTCCCTCAAAATCTAATGGCAGCAGCGGCGTATACGTCAGGTATGGATGAAAGAAATAAGTCAGCAGTTCATATCTGGCCGGTTCGGCCTCCAATAACTGAGCCCGGTTGTTTGCTACATGAAGTCCCCATGCATAAGCTTGTCTCATCATTTCTGTGGGCGTCTGATCTCTGCCCTCCCATCTCGTGCCTGGTACTACCCCATAGGAAAACACTGGAATCGATACTACCTGCGTTCCTTTCAGGTTATGCTGCAGGCAACGCGGGGCATAGTAAGCGGCGGTGAAGCTTTCTTCAATCACGCCTACGGCAGCGGTAAAGAGGAATTCAAACACCTGCTGAGTCTTCCACACGGGTTCATTTTTCATCGAAAACACTACGAGAAAGGTACCGGGCGTGCAGTGCGGGATGAGTATGAAACGCTTCGGAACCGCATGTCTTCGAATCAGGAAAACGAATTGCTAGGCTATCTTGCCTCCTGTATCGGTGGCGAGAAGACGCGAGGGAGACAGTACGCTAGGATTGCTGGAACACACGGCGTCGACCCGCTGGTCCGCCAAGCTATATTGTTTCATGCGCTAGGAACGAAAAACGAATCAATAGTAACTAGTTCCAAGCGAGTCACCTCAATGTTCACTTCGGTCAACCAAGGACTCTTGTTGCCGAACGAGGAAGAGATCGTAGAAGACTCCGGTCTTTACGAGCGAGACGATGCCATTGAGAAGAAAGAGGTTTTTCAGAAAACAGAGTCAATCTCCGTAAGTGAAGATATATGTGGTACGTAGAGCTATGAACAAGAAAATCGAAACGGCAGGGACAGTGGGTAAGTACCCTAATTATATGTACGGATTGGTCTGAACACCGGACCGATGGTTGCCAGAAATATGGGTGCAATGGACAGGCTCGATTATACGGAAATGGGGGATAGTGTAAACTTTGGGTCACGGCTCGAAATGGCAAATAAACAGTATAACACCTGCATAATGATAAGTGAGTTTACTCTGAAAGCAGCAAAAGATGCAATTGAAGTCCGGTTTCTCGATTCACTCAAGGTAAAAGGGAAGCAGCAGCCAGTCAAAGTTTATGAACTCCTCGGTCGGAAAGACAACGGTCTTCCGGATGATATGATTAAAGTGAAAGACCTGTATGAACGTGGCATCGAAAAATATCTTTCTCAAGATTGTGATAGCGGGATAGAATTGTTCAAACAGGCACTGTCGATACTGCCGGATGACGGACCGTCATCCGTTTATATTGAGCGGTGTCAGGCGTATAAGGAAAATCCATCTCGAAAAGATTGGGACGGTGTCTTTATAATGGTGACGAAATAATTTTCATGAATGATACCGTCTTGCAGTATCATATATAAAATTGTCAATAAAAAAAGAGGCTCATTTCGATGAGTCTCTTTTTTTGAAAATAGTTAGGTTATGGTTTAACTCTTGACAACCCAGAGCTTTATTTTTGCAGCGACTTCCGGATGGAGTTGAATCGTTACAGGGTAAATCCCGAGTGCTTTAACGGGTTCATCGATCGATATGAATTTTTTATCGATGGTGAAGCTTTTTTCTTTCAAAAGGTCAGCACCATTCTGGCTTGTTACCGTACCGAAAATTCGGTCATCTTCGCCAACAGTTACTGTTGCTGTAATAGATACTTTCTCAAGATTTACTTTGATTTTATCAGCCTCGACCTCTGCACGTTTTTCCTTCATTGCTACCTGTTTATGCTCTTCTTCAAGGATTTTCTTATTGCCCTTTGTCAACGGAAGAGCAATGCTTTTCGGCATCAGAAAATTCCGGGCAAAGCCGGGCTTAACATCAACAACATCACCCCGGGATCTGAGTGTTTCATAATCCTGACGTAATAATACTTTCATACAATATTATCCTTTATTTACCATGATTTCATCAGTACACAGGGAGTACATAGTACTCTAAAGGCTACAAGAAAACTGCATTGTGAGACAACTATCGTGCAATATCTGAAATATAGGGAATTATTGCTAATTGTCTGGCGCGTTTAATAGACCGAACCAGCATGCGCTGATGTTTCGCACAGGTGCCCGAAATACGCCGCGGAATGATTTTTCCCTGCTCTGATGCAAACCGTGAGAGTCTTTTTTCATCTTTATAGTCGATATAGGTCTCTTTATGCTCACAAAATCTGCAGATTTTCGCCAAATATTTAATTTTTTTCACGGAATCAGCTCCTTTTCATCGTATTGCATGCACGACTACTCCTATGCTCGCAGCCAAACGAGGATATATTCGTGCAGATCAATGGTAAAATTCCGGTATTCTTCCGGAAAATCATCCAACGTATAGCAGTGAGGCGTTGCATACCGGTAGAGTCCTGTTTCCGTCATGATTGCAATGATATTAAAATGGAGTCCGATCTCGTCGACATAACCCGGATACCAGAGGTCAAAATTTATTCGTGAAACGGCGCCGACCTTGCCTTCCTGCTCCAGGGCATATCCGATCGAGGTCCCCAACAGGTTTTTACCCCGTATAACAAGAGGATGCATATTCGGATTTGTCGGTTCTGCGCTCGGTGGAATAAAAATTCTTGTCGGGAACGGAGACGACTGATGGTGGTTGTATTGTATGACCGGATACCATTCATGATTAACTAATTTCGTGATATTTTGCGTTTCCGGCATGTTATTCATATACGAGTCCCGGTTATTATCGTGTCCGACGTAATGATGATATAACCACGGCATCGGGCTGACCTCATATTCGGTCCCGAGATTAGACCGGTACCAGTCAGCAACCATGTCCATCCCATCGGGATTCGCAAAGACCAGTATCAGTATTGTCCTATCCCTGATCTCACGGGTCGCGGGATCGTCCGCCGACACGAGGTCGTATGCGAGTTGAAACAGCATCTGGCCGTGAGCGACCTCGGTAGAATGGAGACTGCCGTCGATATACACGATTGCTTTACCTTCACCGGCTAACCGCTCCGCACTTTCATCGTCAAGACCTTCGACACGCGCCAGCCGCTTCGCTATATCTTTATACCTGTCCAGCATTCCCATATTCTCTTCCGACGTAATGATCGCATAGATCATGGATTTTCCCAGCGCTGTTTTACCCGCCTCCCGTACCTGTATCAATGGCGAAGACCTGTCAAGTTCCGCAAAATACTCGAGCGCCTGCCGGTAATCCGCAAGTTTATAATCATCACCGACCCTGAATCCGAGAATGTCCTCCGGTTTGGGAATGGTTTGAGCATTGAGCAGGAAGCTGTCGAACAGCAATACACTCAATACCGCACAGATTATTGTTTTCAGTTTCATAGAATTTTGCCTTAAAGGGTTGGAAAAACATCCCTTATTGTCCAGAAACAAGCCGGGATTCAGGCCTGACCATGGAAGCGCTCTTGACTGCGAAGCGCTGAAAAAACCGCTTTGGCAATCTGAATATCCTGAACCGCGACACCGGTCAGATCGACGATGGTTGTCTGATCGTCCGACGTCCTCCGGGGGGCTGTATTGCGAATGACATTGCCGAACTCGACAACGTTGTTCCGGTCCAAAACACCGCATTTAACCGCCTGAAAGACTTCCCCGCGGGATTCGCTCTGGACCAAGCTGTCCGCAACGACAATATCGGCGTTTTTCAGAATTTCGGCCTCTAATTCCTGTTTCTCATGTGTATCCGATCCCAGAGCGGTTATATGCGTTCCCTTTTTTATGCCGTCTGCCTTCAACAGCGGCTTTTTCGCCGGAGTAGCGGTAACAATAAAATTACAATGTTCGGCAATTTCGCCCGGCTCAGTGGTTGTCCGGACCGTATATCCTTCCGTTTCCATATCATTTTTGTACCGTTCAAGCTCTTCGTCATGAACTCCCCAGACTAAAATCTCTGTACAATCCACTATGTTCCGAAGATACCGGACCTGGAGCCGGCCCTGAGCGCCTGCACCGAAAACACCGATGCAACTGACCTCCGACTGCGCAAAATACTTTGCGGCAACGGCTCCGGCGGCGGCTGTCCTGATATTGGTAAGGTACCCTTCGTCAAGCAGGATTCCTGCCAGTTGGCCTGTTTTTTGATAAAACAGCAGCATCAACCCGTCAAAAGTCGGCAGATCGAGCTTGATATTGTCATAAAAGCCTGAGGCTATCTTCACAACATACAACTCATCGTCGATGATACGTCCATATTTTATATGCATATCACCGGGAGGATCGTCGAACAGCAGCTCGCCGACGGGAGGAACCATAACACGTCCTTCCGAATATTTTACGAATCCTTCTTCAATTGCGACCACCGGATCGATCGAACTCAAGACATTTTTTATCCGGTCCAAGGGATAGAGTTCGGGCATGGATCAATCTCCTTTATCCAGCACAGATTTGACTGCATCCAGTCCTATTCTTTTTCCACTCAAAATAAGAGCAACGTCTTTTCCTGCATACTGCTCTTTTGTTTTTAAAAATGCCGCTACCTGAAGCGCCGCTGCGCCTTCGACAAGCAGATAATGTTTTTCAAGAATTAACCGGAGAGCATTTATTATTTCATCCTCCGTCACGAGAACAAAATCATCAACATATTTTTTGCACAGGTTAAAGGTAATTGCTCCGGGCTCTATTCCTCCGGCTGTTCCGTCTGAAATTGTCGGCTTTGATTCCAGTTCCAGAATTTTCCCCGCCTGCAGTGATTCGTACATTACTTTAGAATTTTCCGGCTGGCATCCGATTATCGAGATCGAATCGTCGATCTGTTTCATATACCCGGCAATTCCCGACATCAGCCCTCCGCCTCCTACGGGCACGAACACCGCATCGATAGTATCGATCTGCCGAAAAAGCTCTATACCGATCGTTCCCTGTCCGCCAATGATCTGAGGATCGTTGTAAGGCGAAACGAAAATCCGTTTTTGCTCCCGGGCAGTGTTTTTCGCCAATGTCTCACTTTGTATACCGTCGTTGCCATACAGTTCAATAGCAATCCCGTACATTTTCAGCGCTTCAAGTTTGGCCGGTGAAACAGTTTCCAGAAGATAAATGACCCCCTTGCCCCCGAATTTGTCGAGCGTGTAGGCAAATGCCGCCCCATGGTTTCCGGATGAAGCGGATACCAAATATCCCTGTTGTTCTTCAGGACTCAACGAAAGATATTTATTCATTGCGCCCCTCAGTTTAAAAGAACCGGACAATTGCGCGTTTTCAAGTTTCAGAAATACTCTGCAGTTCCCCATCCGGCTCAACACGGGTGAATATTCCACGGGCGTTTCCAGAATATGGCCGCGGATCCGCTTCCCGGCGGCCTCTACCTCACGTTTAACATCGATCATTTCGTTTCCCGTTCTCCAGGGCGCTCCTTTAAAGTAATGATTTTTACACTAAATTTCACTATAATATTGCAACTTCCGTATACTGTAATAGAAAAAAAGTTTTCAGGATCCATACCGTACTAATTCTGCCCTCTCTATATTGAGCAGAATAAAACCGGTTATGAATTAAGCCGCTCTTTGAATTTAATCATTATTTTGTTATGTTTGGGAAGAGGTAACTACAGATAATGAGAACCGTCAATGTAACTGCTAAAAAATTAGTGAAAGGACTTATATGTCATTGAGTCAAAAATCGTGCGTACCCTGTAAAGGAGGCGTTCCTCCAATCGAAGGAGAACTCCTGGATGAATATATGAAACAAGTCCCCGACTGGGAATTGAGTGGCAATAAAATAATGCGCAGATTTATATTTAAAAATTTTAGAGAAGCATTCGATTTCGCAAATGAGGTTGGAAGACTGTCCGAGCGTGAAG
The DNA here is from genome assembly GCA_965240425.1 of bacterium. Classification (GTDB taxonomy): domain Bacteria; phylum SM23-31; class SM23-31; order SM23-31; family SM23-31; genus CBDFMG01. Next base: position 1,984,070 of record OZ251221.1, on the reverse strand, counting down.
AACATCATCCTGATATTTGTGTGCAAAACTATAAAGAAGTAAACGTTACACTCTGGACACACAAAATCGACGGGCTTTTTGACAACGATTTTATTCTTGCGGCAAAGATCAACGATATACAGGAACCGCAGCCGACATTCAGCAGCAGTTTATAATAAATTTTTGCCGATTTTTTCTTTTATGAGGGTCTGAAGAGGGGATTTTCCATGAAAGCCGTATCAGAAATTGGCCATTTCACGTATCATTGAATGACCTTCACCGAAAACCCTGTTCCAGACGGCAGGACTTTCCATACAGAGATACACATAAGCCCGGGGATATTTTTCAAGAATCCATGACCGCATTTTTCTGAATATTTCATTCCGTAGAGGTTGAAGATATCGCAGTTTCCCATCCGCGCAACGGACCATTTCACCATACACAATATCAGTTTTTGGAAAGCGTTTTTGTATCGCCGCTTTCCCGGCAGGTGTAAACCGCAAGACCCCAAGACTTATCCAGAGAATGGTTTCCGGCCGGATAGTATCAAAAAGTGTCCCGATAACCGATCTGTAATTTTCTTCCCAACCATCATGCAGGATGACCGGATCGAAATGGAATGCCAGTTTATAGCCGGCTTCACTGCATTTTTTTGCCGCATAGATCCTTTCCTTCAGTGAAGCGGTTTTGTGTTCATCCGAATCAATTATATTCTGCGGATTGAGAGACCATGCGATCACCGTTTTTCCTTTCGGATCGACTGTGAGCAGGTTATCTATATAATTTCCCTTCGTTTTTAATTCCAGCAGCGCAGATTCAAATTTACTGAAACAGGGTACGATCTCTTTGCTGAATCCTGTTATCTCGTCAAGTGCAAGAGAATCCGCTAATTCTCCCGTACCGATTCGGATGGTCTGTCCCGGATTCGCATTGACGAGCGCTTCGACCTCGCTGATAAAGTCATTCAAATTGGTATTTATTGTAACATTTTGTGTGTTCAGATAGCTTTGAAGATAACAATAGGTACAGTCGAAATGGCAATTCACTGCAAGATTTGCAACAAAATAATCGCAGCACACCGCATCTTTTGTTCCGGGACATCGTTCGATGAACGGTCCCCGGTTCCTTTGCAGATAGAGAGCGCGTTTTCCTTTTGTGATCGTTTCCAGGTCCGGTTTTTGTGCAGAAACCCCGTGAGCGCTCTTAATGATCTCATACTCAATGGCGGGAAATCGATGTAATACTTTTTCCGTGAGAGGATCATTTAAAGACAATTCGTCAATATAGATGTGTTCCGGAATGAAAGGTTTCATGCTATCGGATTATTGCGTAATTTTATGTACGGTTATCTCATCATCTTTTAATGTAAAGACAACTCCAATGCCGTGTTCATGCACTACCTTCATCTTGTTCCCGAATAGTATCTTGACATTCGGATAAACACGCTGATGAACAGTGATGGTGGCATGTTCGATCGTATCAGCCGCTTCATCAAGTTCCTTTTTTAGTTTGACTAAAATTTCATATTCTTTATTCAATTGTTTTTGTGTCTTCATTAAACTTGTGTACAATGCTTTCTGTTTTTCGGGCAGCCCTCGCTTCACAAGATTTATTTTGTTCAATACAATTAACGCTTTCTGGACCTTAAATGAATTCTTCTCGTGATTTTCGATGTCTTTTCCGTAACGCTCCATCTTTTTACGAATTTCTCGATTTGACCCGACACTGAGCACTGTTTCTGTTGCCGCCTGGCTTCCGGCGCTCTGAACTTCTATCGATTTTACGGCAACAGTCGTCCCCCCGATAATACCCTGCTCACCCGGGACGGAGATACTCTTGTCGGATTCGACATTGCAGTGCAGTAAAGCATCCGATACGGTAATATCCCCCCCGGCAATGATAACCTGATTTTCCGCAAACGTCAGAACAACGTCTTCTTTGGCTGTTATTCTGCCGGTCCCTTTGCCTTTGAAACCGCCCTGCAATACAATATTTCCCCCGGCAGTGACAACGACATCATCTACTATTTCATTGACAAAAAGATCACCGCCCGATTTAACGGAAAATCCGGATTTAATGCCTTTTTTGACTATTACAGAACCTTTGTAATCGATATTCCCGGAAGAATAATCGACATCCCCCTCGACCACAACAACCGGATCGACAATAATTTTATTTCCCTTAAGCGATACCGATCCATCGATGGTGGCAATAAGCTGCAGCGGGTTTGATTCCGAGACCTGGACATTAATGCCGGAGGGCAGTTGTGCCGGTTTCCCATCTATTGCTTTCACAACCTCACCGGTCACGGTCAGTCCATCGACACCCTTTCCAGGAGGGGTCAGTTCGGCTACAACATCTCCGGCTTCTTTGTGCTGAACAAAACTTATCTGCTTATAATCGATCTGACCTTGTTCATTTTCCTGTAGAAATTCCGACATCTTTGTTTGAAAAAGATACTTGAAAAAACCATCTTTTCCGTCTTTTCCGGGAGTGCCTTCAGCAATGAGCACTTTCTCATCTGAAACAAACTCTTCGAAGATGCGGTTAAGTTCCTCTTCGTTTATTAAGTTCGTTGATAACTTCTTTTCCTCTATAATCTTCAGGACTGCCGATTTTTCGGGAAGCGATCCCATCTCGGTTTTCGTCAGTCTCAACCAGCACTTATAACTATCGTCAGATAGTAATACTTCAATCTCTCCGGGGGTTTTATTGATATTTTCATCCCCCGTTAGTACCACCACCCGGCATAAGCTTATCCGGAACGGTGTTTTTCTTCTCTTTGCGCATAGTACTGTTACAAGCTATGTATCGAGTAAACGCAGCAAATCCATCGAGGTGACGATCCCGACAACGCTGTTATCTTCAGTTATAACCACTCTGTGAATTTTTTTTCCAGCATCATTCGAACAATTTCTTTAATTTCAGACGAGGGCGGCGCCGTGACGACTTCCGTGGTCATAATCTGGTCGACCGTCTCGACAGATGGTGCGAACCCGAGAAGATTATCGAAATCGGGTATTTCGACATGCGTCGTATTTTCTGATTTCTGCCCTAAAATCGAGCTTAATTCCTGTTCGAGTCCATGTGTTACCAGATCGGTCTTTGAAACGATTCCTGCTAATTTTGAATCCTCGTCAAGGACCGGGACACCGCTGACCCGTTTAGAAAAGATCAGTTCAACCAATTCCTGGATCGTCGCCGATGTCTGCACACAGATGACTTTTCGTGTCATAATTTCAGAAGCTGATACTCCCATGAAAGACTCCTTTTTCATATTAATCAGGATACGATTTTCCAATGTTTCAACACATACGTTACAATAATTTTAATAACGATAGGATTTTTTCCCTGTTCGATTCATCCTGCAGCCCTTCGCAGAATACATCGAGGTCTCCGAGAGATTTAAATGCAATAGACGCCCTGATGCTGTCCCCTTCAAAGTTCTGCGGTGGTGAAAATACACCGGAATGTATATTCCTGAGAGATGACGCCAATTTTGAAAATGTGCTCATGTATTCGACGAGTTTGGGATAACGCCGTTCATGAAGAGAGTGCAGGAGTTTTGCCTGTTTCTGCGATTGCGTGGTTTTAGTATCGTTCACTATATCACGAAGTGCAGTTTGATTTAAAATATCGGAGACCAGAACGGCGTCCCGCCGACAAATATCGTGCACCATCTCGACGCACTGTTTAAACTTGCCACCGTGGATCTGAAGCGATTTGATAACCTCAAAAAGGCCGGTCCTGTCTTTACCTTGCAGCAGCGCCAAATGTGAAGCGTGTTGAACAGAGATGTTCCATTGCACAATATAGGTCTTGATACTATCGTCGAAATTGAATATCTCTTTCAAGAGTTCGATGGTACCTGTTCCGCCATCGGCACCCAGATATGAAAGATACGTGTCGATTTTCACATTTTCATTCTTTTTATGCAGGAAATCCAGAATAGTGACAATACCTGCCAACTCTATAGTATTGAACGAACGTACAGTACTGTTATCGTGAAAAGCTATGTCGAATACATCATGCCCGGTTAAAGGCCGGCCGGAAATCACTCTGACCGGTATTGATCCGAGTCCCAGCTCACATGCCGCCCGGTAACGCTTCACACCGCAAATTATGATATAATTCTCATCGGGGCCGGGACCAACGGTGATCGGATTTAAAATGCCCTTCGAGGATACCGAATCAAGAAGCTTTTGACCTGAAGACGGATACGAAAATCCGGACACTGTTTCCGGAACGGTCAGCTGCTCCGCAGGTAATTCCAATAGTGAGGACTGTGTGATCATAGTTTTCATAGTTTCATAACGCTTACAATCATTTATTTCAAACGTCTCCCGGGATCCAGAATGCGTCACGGATATGAGAGACTTCATAGTCCCCGTTATCGAGAAAGGTTATTCCCATGACATCGAACCGGGTATCACATTCTGTTTTTCCTGTATACTGTAGGTACGCCCTGGCGATCTTACCGATCTGACGCTGTTTGGCGCTGTTAACACGGCTTTCTGGTGGGACAGGATTTGCGGCGCTGTTTGTTTTTACTTCTATAAAAACTATTTGTTCTTTATCCCGGGCGATAAGATCGATCTCTCCCCGTACTGCCCGGCAGTTGGTTTCAAGTATCTTCATTCCCGCTTTTTTAGCATACTTCCGGGCAATTTTTTCTCCATTTCTGCCAAGGTTTTTGCTCATTACTCTAAAGTTAGAATAGTCAATTTTAGGTTAATATTCTTATCCCTTGACGACCGCTCGTAAAATACCGGACTATTTAGATCTCAAATAAAATCGAGTTACGTATTCCGCATGGAGAGCTGTTCGTTCAGAATATTCCTGCAGAACGTTGCGCGGTGCTCGGGTGAGAGTCCATATTCTTTGATGGCGTTTCTGTGATGCCTGGTAGCATATCCTTTATTCGATCGAAAACCGTACTGCGGATAGTGTGAGTCAAGCTCCCGCATGATCCTGTCCCGCGTGACTTTTGCAATTACCGATGCCGCCGCTATCGAGAATGAGCTGGAATCTCCTTTTACAACGGCGGTGCTGGGGCAGGTAAAGTCCGGCGTCATATTTCCATCGACGATAACGTGGTGCGGTGTATATTCTAATGTGCCGACTGCGGATTTCATGGCTTTGAACGTCGCCTGCAGTATATTACATGTATCGATCTCGTGATGGTCTACGATGCCGATACCGATCGAGAGCGCAGTTTCATATATTCTATCGAAAACGGTTTCCCTGACCGGCTCCGGTATCTTTTTCGAGTCGTTCACACCTTCGGGCACCGCCGATCCCGTGGCAAATAGTACCGCAGCAGCAACGACCGGCCCCGCTAACGGCCCCCTCCCTGCTTCATCGACGCCCGCTACAAACCGAATATTCCGACCCCAATAGCCCCGTTCAATTGTATCCATACACAATGAAATAAGCCACCCGTATTTGCTGGAAAATTATTAAATATAGTTATGAATGTCAATGAGTAATAATTGAAAAATCACTCGTTCGGGACCCGCGACCATTTCCACCCGTCCGAGACAAATTCAACCGCGCCCACTTCGTCAGTCCTGAGGACGATTGCCGATGCCGACTGCAGCCGTTCGACCGTTTCCGGCGCAGGATGGCCGTAATTGTTGAATTTACCCGCAGAGATAACTGCGTAGTCAGGTGAAACCGCCTTGAGAAAATCATCCCCGGAGGAAAATCTGGATCCGTGGTGAGAAACTTTCAGTATGTCGCTGTCCAAAAAATCCCCATACCGGTCTACCAGTCGCCGCTCCCTTTCCGCGCCGATATCTCCTGTCATCAGAACTTTCGTCTTCCCATACTGAACAAGGAGAACCAGAGAAACTTCATTCGTATCAAGGGATCCTTCGCCGCTCTCTAATCCTATCCGGGGAGAAATGACATATATTTTCCACGTTATATCCTGAAAATCCCCCTCTTCCGAATTTTCAGCCACAAGCCCGCCGCCGATCCTGTCTCCCTGTCTTTTAATCGTGCGGACTACGGCACGGTCATCCAATGCGCGGACAAACATACCGGGAGGGATGAACAGTTTCGAATCGACCGGTTCATACAACGTCCCGGCGCCGACATTCTGCAAGACCGATGCAAGCCCGCCGTAATGGTCGCTGTTTGGATGGGTGAGGATAATCCCGTTCAGATACCCGATCCAGGCCCACCGCAAATACGGAAGAATATGCCTGTCCCCGGCATCATACCCGTTCAGGCTGTTACCTCCGTCGACCAGCCAATTCGAGCCGTCGGGAAACGACAGAAGGGCTGCATCTCCCTGCCCGACATCGAAAAAAACAACGCGCATCACATTTTCCGGTCTGTTCAGCCGGAGATTGAGGGTTCAAGTCCGGTCGGACCCGCCCAATAAAAACAATGACTTAGATTGATTTCTAAGTCCTTTTGCTTTGTGTGAAAATAGTATGCCCCACACTATTCCCCACACACAACCAGTATTTTTTACGTACTGGTATTCTGATTTTTGTGGATTCTTAATACAGTCTTGACCTGCCCCAATTGTTTGGGCCACTTTTTAAGTTAGTCAATTCATCGATATATTCATTGTTGTATTATCCATTGGCCTTGAGACCGCATCCGGTGGTATAACTGCCTCGGGGGCGGGTGGCCGGTATCCAAGGGCACTATGCGGTCTCTTATGATTATACTCATTTCGCCAGCGTTCCACAAGCACTTTTGCTTCGTGTAAGGTATCGAAGATTTCCCGGTTGAGCACTTCATCACGCAGTTTGCCATTGGAACGACTCACTATACCCGTTCTCCCATGGACTGCCTGGTTCAATATACAATGTTTTTACTCCCAGGCGCATGAGCCATGTCCGGACCGCTTGAGCAGTGCACTCTGTGCCATTATCACTTCTCAGGTGAACCGGAACTCCTCGCTGCACGAACAGTGTTGCAAGATGTTCTATGACGTCATTGTGAGTCAGCCTCCTGCCTGCCACAATTGCCTGACACTCCCGACTGTATTCATCTAATATTGTTAACAAACGATAGCTCCTTCCCTCTCGGGTTCGTGCTTGCATGCAGTCATAACTCCAGACATGATCCCGGTACGCAGGTCGCAGCCGAATACACGAACCGTCATTGAGCCATAACCGTTTGCGCTTCGGTTGCCTCCGGGGAACTTTTAATCCTTCTCGACGCCACAAACGCTCCACTCTCTTATGATTGACCTTGCAGCCTTCTTGCTGTAACAGTGCGGTAATTCGTCGATAACCATACCGACCATACTGCGTGGCCAACTCAGACCATACGTTGCACTAACACCGGCTTCATCAGAAGGAGAAATCGGGCGATATTGATGAGTGCTGCGCGGTACTCCCAACACGGTACAGGCCCGGCGCTGCGAGATCTCGAGAGTCGTGCAAAGATGCTGCTCCACTTCCCGTCGCTTCGCCGGGCTCAGAAGTTTTTTGCATCAACCGCCAGAGTCTCATTGAGGATTTGAATATCCAACTCTTTCTCGGCAACCAGGCGTTTCAGGCGGATAGTCTCTCTCTCTAACGCTTTAAATCGTTTCGCCTGATGCACCCGAAGACCACCATACTCCTTTCGCCAACGATAATAGGTCTGCTCTGTAACCTCAATCTGGCGAGCAGCTTGTTGAACCGACTGACCTTGAGCGAGCAGTACTTCTGCCTCTCGAAGCTTGTGGATAATTTGTGCTGATGTGTGAATTCTACGTGCCATTGATCTTGCTCCTTTCTTTTCAATCTAATCCCTGTACTCATATACTATCTGGATCAACTTTTGGGGGCAAGGTTACAAATATATATTCCCTGATACGGGGTGATTCTTTCGGATACCTCGCTTTGATATTCCTGTATTCCCATGAGGACGACGAATTGAACGCATTGTCAAAACGACTTTTATATGATTGTCCAAGTGTTGACCATACAAACCACCAAATGAATCCGATAGAGAATACAAAAAAAAGTTTCGATTTCCGGTGGCAAGACCGATGACAGCACAACAAATTGCCGCAATCCAAAATATCTTAGACATATTCAATACCCGGAGGGACCGGTTAATTGTTATAATAATTTCAAGACATAACCGTTTTCATAGTAAGATTCAATAAACGAATTCTTCGCCGCAATGCGGACATCTGTTCGGATTGCCGTTAAATTCATGATTGCAGTGCATACAGACATTTTCGTATAAAAAGCTTTTTTCAATCAAAATTTTCTCTGCTGTTTTCAACTGAATGATCGGAACAAGGAGGACAAACTGTCCTGCAAGATACGGCTGAACGGTATCCATCTGGTCTTTTATCACTGCGAAAATTTCTTGAGTGTCAAGAACCTGCACTGCCGGTTCTAACGCTTCGATGTGAGGATCCGACTTGACGATGACCCAGTTACCCACAAAGGGATAATTGGCGTCCTCTTTGCAAAAGTATTGTCCGTTTTTTGAAATACAGCACTTTTTACAGAGCGGTTTTTGACAAACAAGGCAGGCAAAGTGCGTCATCGTATCCGGATGATTGATACAGGACCGGGAACCCGCCCGTAAATAACCGCATTCGATACAGAAATCCTTCTCATGCGCAGTATAAGCGCCGCAATTCTCACATGTGTGAACGAGGCGTGATTTAACCGGCGTATTACCGTCACAATCGAATTGCATCAGACTCCCGCCGCACTTCCAGCAAAATTCATCATCGCTGCCACACGGTGACCAGCAGGAATTACAGGGAGAACCTGATTCTGCGGAATTTCCATGTTCTTTTAATTCTCTATCACAATCAGAACATACCGCAACGGTATCCAGGTATTCATACCCGCAGTGTGTACAATAAGGCACGCTTAATCCTTGCTTATTCAACCAAAAACTTTAATGGTTTTCGCTTTCCGAGGCACTATTCAGGAGAATTTTTAACGCATGAGGCAGGACGGGAATCAGGACTTCTATACTGTCCTCTATAGCCCTCGGATTGCCGGGCAGATTTATGATAAGCGTCCTGTTCCTGATCCCGGAGACCGCCCGTGACAGGACAGCATAGGGTGTGGACTTAATTCCTTGTGAATAGAGGATGAAATCGAGACCGGGAGTCTTTCTCTGGATGACCATTTGTGTTGCTTCGGGTGTCACGTCCCGCGGCCCGAAACCGGTACCTCCTGTCGTGATTATCAGATCGACGTCACCGCTCACCATTTGGATCAAGGCGCCTTTGATAACATCGAGGTCGTCTGGAATTATTTTGTACTCCGTTACCATGTATGAATCGGGAGGAAGCGATTCTTCGATAAGCGGTCCGCTTTTATCTTTTCGTTCTCCCGAAAAACAGCGGTCACTAATGGTCACTATCGCGGTTTTGAACATTGATTAAAGTATTTTTTTATAAAATGTACTGGTGATTTCTTGGAAATGCAAGAGATAATACCGGTATCATACGATGTGACAGAACATTGATACACATTAAAATAAATGTAGAATTATCATATAAAATTAGTATATTCAGGTGAATATTAACCATATATCAGGCACGTACCGTCCGTTATGTATCTGACAACACACGCTGCAGCGGGATTACTTGTGGGAGCGATTGTGCAGCAGCCTGCGGCAGCTTTCGCGGGAGGTTTCGTTTCGCATTTCCTTCTGGATATGGTGCCGCATGAACCGCCGGAAGATCTAATTTTGACCTATCCGCGGGATAATGCACATGATAAACAGACGGTTCGAAAAAAGACGATTGTCAGTTTATTCGATCTTGCAGGCATGGCGGTTGTTGTGTATTTCGCTCTTGAGCTGGCGCCCTCCGGAGAGGATTTTTTGAGAACCATTCCCAGCATAGCAGCAGGCATTACAGGCGGCATACTTCCCGATGCCGTTATTCTGCTTACATTCTTTTTCGACAACACTTTCCTCAGACGGTTTTTCGATTTCCATAACGGAATTCATTGTATCGTGTCGGGAATACGGGTGTCGAACACGGTGTCGGCAGTATACCAGCTCATCCTTTCCGGAATGCTGGTATATGGAGCATTCAGGATCATAAACACGTTGACCTGAAAATGTTTTTGCACCCTGTAAATCTTTCAAATGTAATGAGCATACAGTTTACAGATTTTGAAAAAGTATTAAATGATCTGACCGGACTGGTCAATACTCTGCTGAAAGCTGATTATGGGCTTTGCTATATTGAAACCTCTCCGGGTCTGTTCAAAGTATTGAATGCTGATAACGCTACCTCTGAAACAACAACAAATATCTTGCTCCGTCACGAAGATATCCGGGAAAATTTCAGTACGAATTTCAAACCTGAAGTTGTCAGCAACAGGCCTCCGTTATATGTTCATCACAGCAAAAATCTACCGAAGTCGCCCGGTGATGCTTTTCAGTTACTGTACCTGCCTTTTACTCAGAACGGCAGATTGATAGCATTTCTGGAAATCGTCAACCCTCATAACAGAGAAATACTGCCGCAGAAAAAACCGTTAAAAGCCCTGCAGAATCTCGCACAGGATCTTTTTATGAGCCGTCTCCGTTACCGCTCATCTGAAGAGATGCCGCGGGTTACAAAAACCGGAACGTCTGATCTGGAAATATTATCGGTTCTTCTCCCACGATGAAGGAAATGAAATCGGTCATTACCAAGGTCGCCGCTACGGACAGTACCGTTCTCATCAAGGGAGAGACCGGGACCGGAAAAAATATTATTGCGCACAGCATTCACGACCTCAGCGGCAGAAAGGGCATGCCGTTTATTAAAGTGAATTGCGCCGCTATTCCGGAAAACCTGCTGGAGAGCGAACTGTTCGGCCATGAAAAGGGATCATTCACGGGAGCTATACAACAGCGAATCGGCAGATTTGAACTGGCACATCTCGGAACTATTTTTCTGGATGAGATCGGAGAAATAACGCAGAATTTACAGGTAAAACTCCTGAATGTTCTCCAGGACCGGGAATTTGAGCGGCTTGGCGGCACACAAACAATCAAGGTTAACGTCCGCATTATCTCGGCAACGAATAAAGACCTTGAAACTGCTATAGAAAACCGTGAATTCAGACAAGACCTCTTTTACCGTTTGAATGTTCTTCCCATTACCGTACCGCCTCTGCGGGACAGGATCGAAGATTTCGATTCTCTTGCAGACCATTTTGTGCCTGTATTGAATCATAAATTGAATTTGCGGTATACCGGATTATCCGACGGAGCGCTCATTCTGCTGAAGCAGTACGAATGGCCCGGAAACATTCGTGAACTTGAAAATGTAATCGAGCGGGCGATGGTCATCGGAAAAGGGCCCACCATAGAGCCCTCCGATCTTCCGAAGGAGATTACAGAATCCATAGACTCGATCCGTTCGAAAAAAGAATCATTTGCCATGAGAGAGGGACAAAAATCGCTCTGGGATGTCGAAAAAGGGATAATTGAACGGGCATTACAAGAAAACGAATGGAACCAATCCAAAACTGCACGTCAACTCGGGATCACGCGAAATCATCTCCGTTACCGGATCAAAAAATACGGCATCATCAAGTAGAGCTACGGGTGTAATGGCAAGAAATGCGATCATGAAAGAGCCGTGGGAGATGACGGAAGACGAGTTCAGCATCCGGTTCTTCAAGCACCTGAGCGGACGGGAGATATGCACCGATCAGAAATTCCTCGATCTGGTGTACAAATGGAATGATTTCATGAAAGAATACCTTGATACTAAAGAAAAAGAAACGAGAAAAAAGATCAAATATCCCGTCAACCTCCACGAAGAGATAATCAAATGGGCGATCGATAACGGCAAAACCGTCCCCCGTGCGATATTGGAAGACTATCCCCATCTCACTGATAAGAATTAAAAAATCTGCCGTAATTTATTTATACGCCGGAGACAGTATCCTGCCCGGTAGGTTCCAGGTAAGCTCGCCTGAGTCAACAACAAATTCCCCGTTCACAAGTACGAATTCAACACCCTCCGCATAGTGATGCGGTTCAAAAAACGTTGCAGTGTCGCGCAGGGATTTCATGTCCAGTACGGCAATATCCGCTACCATTCCTTCCCTGATAGTCCCTCTGTCCTTAAAGCCGAGGATCTGAGCGGGGAGCGACGTCATCGAACGGACGGCGTCTTCAACCGAAAGACCCTTTCGGGTCATGGCATATTCCCGGATTTTCCGGGGAAAAGTCCCGTAAAATCTCGCGTGTACCGGCCCGTCGCCGGGCAGTGCTATCCCTGCATCTGAAATTGTCGCGGTCCATTGTTGGGAGGCAAAGTGTTCGACGTCTGTCTCAGACAATGAAAACCCGCGAATTCTCGCACCCCCTCTTTGGTCGGGGAATCCTTCAATCGCAAGAGCGATGGCCATATCGACTTCGGATAGTCCCCGTTCGTCCGACAGCCGGGCAAGTGATTTTATAATATTACTTTCAACAGGATGGTCCATAACGATCAGATTTTTCGCACCGCCCCTTCTATTGATCTCATGGGCTATATCCTGTCTCAGGCCGGCAGTTTTATCGGGATCTTCAAGCGCCATTTGCAGAGATTTTTTATAGTTTTCTCCCTCTATCCACGGAGGAATGAGGGAAGTGTTCCCATCGCTCCCGGTCGAATTATAGGGATAACTGTCCGCCCACACGGTAACACCCCGTTCTCTGGCGCTCTTTATGAGATTTACCGTAGCATGCCCGGCACCCCAGACCCGTGCACCCCGCGCTTGTATATGGCTGACAACCGAAGTTGCCCCGGTGCGTTCCGCAATTTCGATCGTTTCCGTCACTGATTCGAACATATTCGGCGGTCCGGGCTGACCCCGGCTGGGAAAATACCACATCGGGTCCTCTCCGGAAGACCGTTCGTGTTCAATGAACACTCCGCCGTACGGGACGATCTCCCCGACGAGAGCGACAACCTCATCGGTAACGCTCCAGCGGCCGGGAACATATTCAAGACCGGCGGAAAAACCGTATGCTCCTTCGTTCATACCCTGACGGACGAGTGAACGCATCGTTTCTATCTCTTTCTGCGTTGCCGCCCGCTGATAGTCGTCTCCCATAGCAAGCGTTCTCACCACTCCGTGTCCCACGAGCAGCAGGACATTCGGACCGACGCCGCCTTGCTCCAGCTTTCTTATTTGTGCCGCAATAGTCCACCCCCCTCTCCCATCCTGATTCGTAGCGAGCGTTGTAACTCCCTGGCTGACCAGATTTGGGGCGGCGCGCCGCTTCTTTTCATCTAATAGCGGCGCACTGTCCGGTCTGAGCCTGTCGAAGGCATGGGAATGCATATCGATAAAACCGGGAGTTACCGTCAATCCTTTAGCATCGATGACCCTGTTTGCAGAAACACGGTCCGGGACAGCGCCAACAGCGGCAATCACGCCGTCCTTGATTGCGACGTCCGCGTAAAACCATGGATTCCCGGTTCCGTCCAGTACTTTTCCGCCTGTTATAAGAACATCGTACGCAGTGCTTTGCTGCGCCGGAATTCCAGATGAGACCACTGAGAAAAACAGCAGAATCAGTATAACAAAATCAGTTTTTCCCGAAGTCATAGTATCATCCTGTGTAGAGGTTCATAGGTACATATACAGACGTACATTTTAATGGGAATTATATATATAAATAAAACGGTAATCATATATATATTAAAAACATAATTAACAAAAAATAAAATTATTATTGTTTACTATATAATAAATACTTATCATCTAAGTCCTACAAATAAACCACTAAAAGGATGGCCACAATGAATAATGAAAGATTAAGTGAAAAGTTAACAGATATAGCAGAAGCATTCAGTATGATACTTTCGGAGTCTTTTAATGCTATTATATCTGAAACCATTAAACAATCAGAAGTTTCATTTGATAAAAGAATTACTAAGATTACAGGTGGTCTTGAAACTCGCATGGGTGGTCTTGAAACTCGCATGGGTGGTCTTGAAACTCGCATGGGCAGTCTTGAAAAAAAGATTAATAACTGAGCAGGAGGCTTATTATGATAGTAAAAATGAAAGAAATAAGCTGGATAAAATTTATATTGATGCATATAATTACACTCGGAATTTATAGCTTATATTGGCACTTAAAAATTACACACGAACGTAATAATCTTTTATATGAAATTTTATTACAACTTCAAAAAAAATGAAGAATATTATGAAAAGCAAGCTATATTTTATTAATGTATATAATTCCCATTTTAATAATGACAATAAATCGCCTACGGCGTTTTTACCGTTCAGAATTAAACATTCTTTTATAAGGGTGTGGATTTTCCTGCCGGATCAATGCGTGTAGGCATACATAATAAAATTTATTGCCATTTGGAAACTGATCGTGGATGCTTTAGCAATATTGCGGTTCGGCCATTCCCATCCGTCGCCTATATTCTGGTTATAGCTGATAACACACATCATTCGTCCGAGGTCGTCATAGATCCCAAAATAGCGGTCCTCGTATCTTCCGACCCGCTGTTTTGTCGACGGCGCCTCCACCGGATCGATGTTGTAGTACACCGACCAAATCGGATGGTCCGGTTTTAATTCAACGGGTTCTCTGTCGGGAAACACCAGCTTAATATTATTATAGAAATTGTACCATTGTTCATAATGAAAATCATCAAAGATCACAAATCCGCCTCTATCAAAATACTCACGAAGCATCCGCACTTCGGTCTCATTTATCATCCAGTACCCGGGTTCGGTCAAATACATGATCGGGTGTTCGAATATCTTCTCATCGGTAAGCGACAGGGCAAGATATTGACCGGCAATGTCAATCTTGGTCGTTTTTTCAATGGCTTCTTGCAGGTTATCGTCCGCAGTCGGGTAGTCCGTTGCCAACACCCACCTGTTATTCCAATCCCGGTAGACCACCCTGATAAACCTGAAACCGTGATCGTCCAGCATCCCGGGGACCACGGAAGCATCCGCCGTCTCTTCAATATCTATAACACCGACACGAATTCCCTGCCTGTTTTCCTTTACGGCCGGCGATATATTCTCTGTGTCCGGAGAACTGCATCCTGTGAAATAAACGATAAGAATGTAACAAAATAGAATTAATTTGAGTGCGGAATATAACATGGTATATTGTGCTATTTCTCTTTTTGGACTACACCTGCCTTTACGACCAGCCGTTCAAGCATTTCGTATGCCTGCGCACCTACGATACCCGAACCCTCCATCACAAATGTCGGCACGCCCTTGATTCCCATGGTCCTGGAGCGTTTCCAGTCCCCGTCTACATTTTTTTCATACTGTCTTGAACTCAATATATTCTCAGCATCCTTTTCCGGCAGTCCGATAGATCGGGCGATATTCACGAGATTTATTACTTTTCCGAGATTGACATTGTCAACAAAATAAGCCCTGAAGAGCGCATCATGAATAGATGCTTCGTTATCTTGTTCGTCGGCCCATAGCGCAAGTGCCTGTGCCAATCTGGAATTATACGTATATTCGGTCCGTTTATAGGGCAGCCCCTCCAGTTTCATGAGTTTTTCTAGATGCTTTGCCGATGATTTATAATCATACGACCTGCCCCGAAATAACTCTTCAAGCGTAATCCCATCTTCGGGAATTTCAGGATGAAGAGGAAAATGAGTTATATTTATTTCAATATTGTAATGCAGTTCAAGCTTTTCTATACGCCCGGTACAGAGGTAACACCATGGTCAGATATAATCAGAAAAGACCTCGAGTACTTCGTATTCCGACACAATACGTCCTCTGGTAAGAAGATTTAAAGTTTGTACATGCTCTCATTCACTTTCGGCACACAACCGCTCCAGTCTTTGTTGCAGTGTACTAACATGAATTGCCGGAACAGGGTTCGGGGAAAATCATATACGGTTATATAACTAAGAATGTATTCACCGGTGAATACCGTTGTTGAGTCCGATCATTCAATAGTTAATTGATTATCAAGAAACTTGTTAATAGCAGTCATCGTTTCACCCGGTTTCTCTTCCTGCACCATATGGCCGCATTCCGATAGTATTTCAAGCCGGGAATTCGGAATGAGTTTCTTCAGGGCATATCCGTTTGTAACAGGTATGATGCTATCCTGTTCCCCCCATAGTATCAGGACCGGCACATGTATGCTCGCGATCGCGGCATGAATTTTTTCAAAATTTTCAGGTACGATCTGTTGAGCGGCACTGACCATTGCACGTTTACTGCCCGGCAGGTCGTAATAGCGGGCATATTTTGCGATCTGTTCGTCTGTAACTTTGGCAGCATCGAAATATGCCCTTTTCAAGGATACCGCCATCATGACTCTTGGCGTGGTCAAGCTCAGGACCAGTCTGCTTATTGCCGGTTTTTTTCGTGCAAATCCGATAAAAAAAGGGAGACTCCGGTCGTATCCGGCGCTTCCGATGAGAATAATTCTATTGATGCGTACGCGCTGGTAAAACCGTTGTAATGAAACTGAAGCAATGAGGGCAATTCCCCCTCCATAGGAATGTCCTATCAGGACAACGTCCGGAATGCTGTGAACTTCCAAAAATTTAATAACAATGTCCGCCTGATCAACAGGCGAATAGCTGAGATCATCCGGTTTCGATGAATATCCAAATCCCTTCAAGTCAAGCGCATAAACCCGGTATCGTCCGGGAAAATCATTCCATATTTTGTCCCATGTCACCGCCGATGAAGCAAAACCATGCAGCAAAACAACAGTCTCACTGCCGCCGCCGGTCTCATAATAGTTTATGTGGACTGTGTCGGAATACTCGAATGTTCTCTGCAGAATTTCCGTATGAACGGGCCCGGTCAATTTTGTGATTTTGTTCAATACAGTGAGCGATTACTATTTAAAACTCAAGTCAAACATGCTCGGATATTTTTGCAACCGTCGGGTGAGCAAGCTTTCTGAAATCTTCCATTTTCATTTTAATTGCATCCGTATGCGTTCCTGCATTAAAGACAATTTCTTCGTCCTTTTCAAGACTTTTCGCCATGTTTCAAGGAAGACCTCAACTATCACAATGTCAATGTTGAGCAGCCCTGACTTCATGGGGAAGCGGTGCGTCCCGTTCTACCTGTACAGGTATCGCTCATCTATTTACTGTAGCAGCCCCGCAGCAGGAATATCCCCATTGTGCCCGAAAGCAGCGGCAGCGCAGTATCGATGAGTATCCACACGAGAGCGGTTGTATCCCCTCCTGCTGCGGTGAATGCGGGACTGAGCTCGTTGAACCAGTTCCAGAGTAACAGGATGCCCACGGACAGGAATCCGTAGAACAGCGTATTGGCGGCAAGGAACTCGCGCGTAACCGCCCCGCTGCCTTCTTCGCTGTCAACCGCTTTCTTACGGATGCACCCGAATACTACGCCTAACACGACCGCCAGCACCATCAACGGATCTAAGACGACCCAAAGCGGGGCTGTCATCTGTGCTTCTCTGGAGGTGTGATAGAGCGGTTCAACTATTGTGTGGACTGCAACCACAGCCGCTATTACAAATAAGAATAAGCCGCTAATTCGTTTAAGCATTTTCATATTTCCATCCCTCCTTAATTTAAGATTAGATAGGTAACTAAGTCATTGATTTATGGCGGATCGACTTCTCTCGAGCTGACGCCGCGTTGGTCGCGTCGAGCGGGAGGGCAACCTCGATGAGTTTTTTCTTTGCCGCCGCAGTCATGAGCGGAGCACATTTTTCAGCGGAGCGCTGCACTTCATGCGCCGAATGGCCTCAACATGGCCATAAAATTCTACTTTATTTTTTTTTTAGCCTTTCTCTTTGACTCTTACGTGTGCTGCCAGCAAGAGCGACGATGGGGCGAAACGTCACGTTTTGTTTCCGGGAAACACACTTTTCCGCGAACTTTGCCCCCGCCTGAAGCTGTTTGGCTACTTCGTTAGCATCCAAGCTGCCTTTTTCAGTTCCAGTGGCGCTATCCAACCGGCGCATCTTTCACCATTTGCGACAAAGAGATAATCGCAGCGCGTCTCACTTTTCCCCAGCGGTGATCCCGGTTTGTCGAAATCCACGATCAGGCGCGGCTCGGGTGCACCCTCGAGCGAAACTGCACAACCCTTTTTTTTCAATTTGCCGGATACCGTGCAATTCTTATCAAGCGCAGCGTTAACGGCCTCAACCAACCCCATCATTCGGCCTCTCTGACCTGGCTTGCTCGAAATCTTGGCCCAGTCGTTGTGGAGCGCTATCGCTACCTCATCGAAGCCGGACGGGTAAAGACCGGAATTGTCGAGACAAATTTCCTCCACCACCGATCCTTTGGGGCGAGTTTTTGGTTTGAACAGCCACGCCCCCACCTGTTCCGGGCGAAGTGCGACATCGCTGACGGAGACTTCCTTCCGCCCCTTCTCGGAA
The DNA here is from genome assembly GCA_965240425.1 of bacterium. GTDB lineage: Bacteria > SM23-31 > SM23-31 > SM23-31 > SM23-31 > CBDFMG01. Next base: position 1,965,756 of record OZ251221.1, on the reverse strand, counting down.
GGCTCGGGTCGCTGCACGATATTGGCAAGTTCCTCAAGCACCCATTCGCTGTGCGTGGTGACGATCACCCGTATGCCTGACCGGACGAGCGCCGCGAGTTGACGAGTGAATTCGACCTGCATTGCCGGGTGCAAATGCGATTCCGGTTCCTCAACGATCAGCACATTGCCGGGTTCAATCCTGTGGCGCAGATAAAGAACGACCGGTGCGAGTTCCGAAACCATCGACGAGGCGTTCATCAATGGCAGACTGTCTTTCCATCCCTTCGGCCGATAGGTGAAGTGCGGATGTCCGCTGGTCTTCGCCTTTTCCACCAGCACGGATCCATGAAGAATGGCGTCTTCGATTCGCGCGCCATAATCATCGCGGGATTTTCCACGACGGTACGAGGGAGTATCAAGTTCGATCAATTGTTCAAGAAAATCCGCCAGCACACCTGAGAGCATGGGCGTGCGTGCGGCCGGACGCAGACCGGTCATTGCCACGCTTTCAATCAAGGCACTTACGACCACACTGTGCGCATGCATCACTCCGGTTCGGTCAGCGGGAAGATAGAAGGCAGGAAGATGCAACGCACCGACAAGGTGAGGCAGGGTAAGATCGGCCAGGATTTCAAGCAGCGTCCAAGACAAAACCTTTGCCTCAGTTTCATCATATTGAGATTTTTTGCGCAGTAATAAGCGCTTAAGTACAAAGCGGTGATCGTAGCGAGACTCGCGACTGTCAATTTTTATTTCGAGATTGTCGGGAATCGCTGATCTCAATTGTTGTTCTCGGGGTTTGGGCGTCAATCCAATTTCGAATCGAACCAAATCGTTCGAAAGCTGCCGTCGAACAACGATCCGGCCCTCCGACCTGCTCTCTTTCCGGATCAGTTGACCTATGTTGGATCCGAAACATCTGCGAAGCTCAAGACTGAGCGGACCGCCCTGTGTATCGAACATGGACTGAATCAATTTGGTTACGGAGTCGGGCAGACTGAAACGTGTTTTTTGCTTAACCACGAATTCCTGTTCCGCCCATTCGAAAAGATCGTCAATTACGTTTTTGGGCAACGTTTGTTCTGTGCTTTCAAGCAGTCGGTGAAACGGGTATCTGTGGAGACGGCCTAGGCCGTCTCCATTACTGAAATACCGATGCAGCGCATAGATGAAGGATCGCCATGTAAGACTTGCCGGTGTTGCTGGGCCCTACGAACACCGTCAGCGGGCGCAGATCGACCTTTGCTTCGACGATTGGCCCAAAATCCGCCACTTCTAGTTCAAGAGTGTCTTGTGTGGTTAAATCGTTCATATCTTTAAATCTCCCGCTCCGGCGAACCGATCCACCCATCAAGTTCGTCGAACAAAGGCAACTATCAAGTGGGCAGGGACTTTCGGCTCGCATAACGTTTGCGTGCCTTTCTTCATCCCGGCGCCTGCGCGCGCTCCAGCAGGCGTTTGATTCGGAACTCGATGGCGTCCTGTTCGAGCGATAGCGGTCACGCAACTTCTATAAATCCCCTTGAGTTCTCGAAACCCGTTCGCAGGCTCACGACTAATGAGCTTGAGGGTTCGGGAACGTGGAACCGTATGCAATCGCTGTTGTCATTGTAGAACCATTTCCATCCGCGAGAACGATCATCTCTCGCGCTGAGCGTCCTGCCGTGCCGCTGCTTCGTGTAAGCCGTTCTCAGAGGCATCCTCAGCCGATGGCCGTCGTCGCCGAGAACTCTTGTAAGGCGAAATCAAGAGCTTGCTGCCTTACAGAATTAATGGCTGTGGCGTAGAGAAAGAAGTCGGTGTTCGTCGTCCGCTTTATATTTCAGGAACGAATCGGTCAACTGCCGGAATGACGTGGGTTTGTGATCTCCACGGTGGCGTCTTTCTCGTCTTGTTCTGAGTGTCCGCTCATCTATTTGCTGCAGCAGCCCCGCAGCAGGAATATTCCCATTGTGCCCGAAAGCAGCGGCAGCGCAGTATCGATGAGTATCCACACGAGAGCGGTTGTATCCCCTCCTGCTGCGGTGAATGCGGGACTGAGCTCGTTTAAGCATTTCCATATTTCCATCCCTCCTCAATTTTTTGAACCAAGATTTCCATCATGTCCACTTCAAGCCCAAGCAGCCCCACAACACCCCTGAGATTAGACATGACAGGTAAATAAGTCGTTGATTATATGGCGGAGAAGGAGGGATTCGAACCCTCGGAGAGGCTATAAACCCCTCACTCGCTTAGCAGGCGAGCGCCTTCAGCCAGCTCGGCCACCTCTCCTGCGCCTGCCAACACACAAATCACAAAGTTAGAGAAAAAAAGTTAGAGAAAATATGTAATAAAGTCAAGCGGATTATTGGGCACGTGTGCGCACTTCATACTCGAGTTCTCCGCATTTATTATCCAGGTAAAAACGTGTCTTTAGGTATTACGAAAAAGACGGCGTAGTGCTGCAGTTATGCCGGGAACCGTCGGCGCATACACTGCAATTGCCGATGTGCCGGAGACAATAAATCGGTCATGCGGATTCCTGAGCATAATGAGAATTAACAGTTTCGGACTTTGTGCAAGCTGTGTGACAAATGCGGATTGCTGTTCATCCAGATGCGCATTATAACTGAACATGAGTGTACAATCTGTATCGGCAGTTTGATTTGCGATATCAAGAACTTCATCATTGCCCGGCGGAAGGGAATACCGGTGGATTTGAACTTTTTTACGGTATTTCCCGAGCACTTTCATTATCGCTTCTTCCGATTCTTTCGCAGACGATTTAAGTTCTTCGATCTGGGTTATTTCCGTTAGGCGGGGAATAACTGCAGAAATGACGGCATCTTCATCCTGCCGGAGTGGAATATTATTCAACTCGTCAAATATGGTAATCGATTGTGTTACAATATCGTGAGCGATATGTTTGTTTTCTTCAATAACATCGTCAATATCTTCCTTGAAAAAGAGGTGATATTTTTCTAAAAACCTTTGTTTGAGTGAAAATATCCTCGCAATACTTTCATCGATTCTTGCTTCGGAAAGTGAACCGTTTCTTACTGCGTCCAGAAGAACCGAAATTGTTTTTTCCTGTCGATCCTGATCGCTGCACACTGCGAGAAGGTCAGCACCTGCCTGTATCGCGGCAATAATGGAATCTTCAAATTCCATACTGTTTGTCGCACCGCCCATTTCGAGATCGTCGGTTATGATAACGCCCTTAAAACCGAGTTGTTCCCGCAGATAACCGGAATAAACCGCAGGATTGAAAGTTGCCGGAAGCGGGGGAGTATTCGAGTCGAATGCGGTAAATCCCGCATGAGAGGTCATGACACAGTCAACTCCGCTTGCGATTGCGGTTTTGAATGGTATAAGATCGCTAGATTCAAGTTCATGCAGGGATTTGTCAATTGTCGGCATTTCGATGTGGGTATCAAAGAGAGCCGAGCCGATACCGGGGAAATGTTTTGCGCAGGCAAAAACCGATTCAGACTGCAATCCGTGGATAAGTTCAGATCCGAATTGAGAAACAATTTCAGCCGAATCACCGAACGATCTAACACCAATACCGGGATTATCGGGGACCGCAATATCAAGGACCGGAGCGAGATTGAGGTTTACTCCAAGTGCACGCAGTTCTCGTCCGATAATCGAACCGTACATTCTTCCGTTTTTCGGTTTGCCTGTGGCGGCAACAGCCATATTCCCGGGAAGAACTGTTGCGCCTTTGTTGATACGTGTTACGACTCCGCCTTCCTGGTCGATGGCAATAAAAGGCGGCACATCAATAATTTCATAGAAAGATCGGCACAGGTCGCGAAGACCATGCGCATCATTAAAATTTCTGGAAAACAGGATTACATTTCCAATGTGGTGATTGCGAAAAAAAATTCTCAGTTCCTGAGTCACCTGTTTATCGTGAAATCCGAACAAACATACTTGTCCGATTTTTTGCTCAATCGTGAGGGAATTGGGGGAAGGGAGCAGCCGGATTTTATACATGGTTTGCGATTTTGAGCTTTTAAGGAACTAATGAAATTATATTGTAGTTGAAGATTGAGAGAAAAATAGTTATATTCACAATTCCATCACTTTTTGCCAATAAAACTATACAAGCGATATGCCGACATACGATTACAGATGCACGAGCTGTGGACACGAATTTGAAGAGTTCCAGAGCATTAAGGACGTTCCGGTCAAGGATTGCCCGGTATGTAATGCCCGTGTCAAACGAATTATAAACGGTGGTGCCGGATTGATTTTTAAAGGCTCCGGATTTTATATAACCGATTATAAAAACGGCTCGAATGATAACGGGAAAAAGCCGATAGAGCCTACTCCCAAAAATACCGATACCAACAAAAACGACTCGTCAAAAGATAAAAAATCGGATTCCTCAAAGTCAGAACCTGATTCTCCGAAAAAATCTTAATTCGATTTATACCGTATTGCACTGTTATAAATCTTTAGCTTTATCTTCAGGATAGATGCCTCTTTTTTTATCAATCTGAGACAGCCTGTTTTTTATTTGCTTTTCATAGCCACTTTCCCCCGGTTTAAAATAGCGTGATCCTCTCAGTTCTTCCGGCAGGTAGTGCTGCTCAACAAAGTTTCCAGAATAGTCGTGCGGATACTTATACCCCTTTCCATAGCCTTCCGATGACATGAACGCAGTTGGAGCATTTCTCAGATGGAGTGGGACCGACGCACTTGGATGTTCTTTGAGCGCTTTTTTTGCTGCCGAGAGCGTACGGATTACCGTATTACTTTTATCTGTTGCAGCCAGATAGGTTGCTGTTTGCATTAAGATTATCTGCGCTTCCGGCATGCCGATATAATCAATTGCTGAAAATGCAGCGGTCGCGAGCGGCAGGGCTGCAGGGTCGGCATTCCCAACATCTTCGGAAGCAAGAATAACCATTCGTCGTGCGATAAATTTCGGATCTTCACCGCCGTCAAGCATCCGGACGAGCCAGTATGCGGAAGCATCCGGATCGCTCCCCCGGATCGATTTTATAAATGCTGAAATAATGTCGTAGTGGTATTCTCCCTGTTTGTCATATAGAAGCGTCTTTCTCTGGAGAACATGCTCGATGTCTCGTTTCTGCACCGTTCTAATACCGTCTGTATTGGGAGAAACGAGCTGAATAGCTGCTTCTAATGCATTCAGCATAATTCTTGCGTCAGAGCTCGAAAGAGAAACAAGGGAGATTCGCACTTCATTCGAAATATCCGGATTGAGATTTTTGATGGTTTCATCACAGGTCAATGCTCTCTTAAGCAGCGAGAGTAAATTGTCATCGTTCAGGGGTTTCAAGGTCAATACTCTGCATCGAGACAGCAATGGTGAAATGACCTCGAAAGAAGGATTCTCTGTTGTTGCGCCAATGAGGAGCAGCTTGCCTTCTTCCACACTTTGCAGCAGCACATCTTGCTGCGCTTTGTTGAATCGGTGGATTTCGTCGATAAAGAGAATTGTATTCTTCTGAATTTTCAGATTGTACCCGGCTTTTTCAATAATCCCTTTGACATCTTTGACGCCGGCTGTCACAGCGCTTATCTGGTAGAAGTCCGCATCCGATTCTGCGGCAACAATTCTGGCAAGTGTCGTCTTCCCACAGCCGGGAGGTCCCCAGAAAATCATTGAACCGATTGATCGTTTTTCAATTTGTCGAGCGAGAACACTATCTGGTCCGACAAGATGTTCCTGTCCGAAAAAATCCTCTATAACAGCCGGTCTCATCCGCTCGGCTAAGGGAGCCGATAGATTCACTGATTGTTTGTTGTCATGTTGTGTTTCAAATAAATCCATACATGTTTCGATTTGAAAATATGCGATACGTTAACCAGGAGGCCATTGCATTGGGCGCCCGCCAAGCAGGTGAAAATGGACATGAAAAACAGATTGACCGCTTTCACTGCCGCAATTGGTGACAATTCGGTATCCTTTATTCAACACCTGGATGTTTTGAGCCATTGATTTTATCCTGACAAGGAGAGAACCGATAAGCTGTGTATCATTTTCAGTCAGGTCATTGTGGGTGGCAATATGTTTTCGGGGGATAACAAGAACATGAACAGGTGCCTGCGGATTGATATCGTTAAAGGCTACAATCTCGTCATCCTGGTACACAATATCACCCGGAATATCACCGGATACGATCTTACAAAAGAGGCAGTCACTCATATTTGTATTCTCCGCGATTCAAATAATGTGGTGCGGGATTTGAATAGTAAGGTTTTAATGGGGTATAATGTAGGAATATGCTCTCTGAAATTCAAAGAGATTTTTCTCGATGTATCCCGCTTATTGTTCATTGAGCATGAGAAAGGATAGGGCGGCGATGCCTGCAGTGTCTGAACGGAGCCGTCTTGGTCCCAGTGAGACCGATTGAAAAGAGGTATTCTGTGCTTTTAAAAGCTCGTCAGTTGTAAAATCTCCCTCAGGACCCACAGCGAGCACATACGTTTTTGCTCCAGAATAATCTGATTCACCTTGGCAATAATCAGCCAGTGTTCGTTTACCATTTTTGTGGAGCAGCAATCTTTTAGCATGCTTCATTCTCGTTTCCTGAGCAGCATGCTCAAACGCATCGTTTACCTCCATGATTTCGGAAATTGCCGGCAATAAAGACCGGCCGGATTGTTTCATTGCTGATCTTGCAATGGTTTGCCATCGTTTGATTTTATTACTGCTTCCGGTCACAACACACCGTTTTGTCACGACCGGAATGATCTGTGACGCACCGAGTTCGACACATTTTTCAATTATATAATCGAACCGGTCGCCTTTGATTAAAGCCTGTATAAGGACAATCGAGTTGAGCGGTTCATTCGGCTTCCTGCGGGTTTTGATAATGTTACAATTGATTTCCCTGTCTCTGACAATATCATGAATTGTTCCAAGATATTCATTACCCTGACCGTCAACCGCGGCTATAATTGTCCCAACAGACATCCGCAGCACATGTGCTGCATGATGATATTCTTCACCGGTCAGTGAAAACGAATCACTGCTGACATTCTCCTGTTCAACAATAAAATATTGAAGGTTATTGTAATTCATAAACTCTTTGTTATTCTTAAAGATTTTGAAACAACCTGAATCGAAATGTTATGTTCCATGGTTCCGTTCCAGTATCGAGACGCCTTCCTACATTTATTGCGAATACATTGTCCATTATATAGAGTGATACGCCGACACCCGAACGGATATCGCCGAATGAACTTCCTGTTTCATGTTGTATGTACTCAGGCTTATCGGTTTCCAATATTTTTTTCTCGTTGTCAGAGAACCAGGCAAGACCAGCATCGAAATAGACACCTGTTGTCAGGTTTGAATAAAACGGCAGGAACTGCAGTGGGATTCGTTGGAGCAGATCACCGTTGAAAAAGTAATTGCCTTCAAAGACTATCTCCCGGGTACCGGTGAATTCCTTAAATTCGTATGCACGCATTGTTCCAAATCCACCGATATCGAACAGATACTGCTCGGCAAGCGTTCCATCCCGGAATCCGCCACGCAGCCCCGTAATCAGTGTCTGGTCGCTGAAACTGAGCTGCATTCGGCGTACGGAAAAATAGACACCGGTAAAAGTGAAATCGTTCAATTCCCGCTCAAGAGTTGTCTCAAATTGCCAATAATTCGATTCGATAAAAATTTCCCCGAGCGTACTGTAATGAATCGATGCGGCAATGAGCAATTCATCCTGTTCGGTAACCAGAGGATTATCCCAATATTTCTCGTCCTGAAAAAACAGGCTCCAGGGTTCGGTGTTGTGCATCGAATTATATTTTCTGTATCCGACATTTGCAGAAATCCGATAATATTCATTCAGCTTGTTTGTATAGTTTCCTTCGACACCCCGGACCAGGAAATAATCTCGATAATCCTTTCGTAAAAATGTGGTCGACAGAATATTTTCAACATGAGAGAGAATCCAGGAATCATTTGACCGTAAATTCCTCCGGGAAATGAATACCGAAAGTGTAGATTTGATAGCAACCGATCCGCCGTTTAACAAGGGGCGGGATTTTCACGCGACACCGGAAAGTCTTGCATCTGGTGCGTCGTTCCAAGATCGTTGGTCGTGGGAACAAGACGTACATCAGGAGTGGATAGATCAGATAACGGATGACTATCCGCGTCTCATGGAAGCCATTGAGAGTGCTAGACACGCACACAGCGACGGCATGGGTGCATATATGTGCTTCATGGCGGTACGGTTATTGGAAATGTGTCGCGTCCTGAAATCAACTGGTAGTATCTATCTCCACTGCGACCCGATGGCCAGTCACTACCTGAAGGCCGTCATGGACGCGATCTTCGGTCGGCGGAACTTCAGGAATGAAATCGTCTGGTGTTACAAGTCAGGCGGGCGGGCAAAAGTCCATTTCCCGAAAAAACACGACCTGATTTTTTGGTATTCCAAGAATCATAGTGGGGGAGGATTCGTCTTCAACTATGACGCCGTAAGTTTGCCTCGCGACACCAGCACAATGCATGAACCTGTTTTGACGGATGAAAAGGGCAGGCCATACCAACGCAATTTCAAGAATGGGAAAGAGTATCGGTATTATTTGGACAAGGGAGTGCTGCCGGACGATTGGTGGGCCGATATACAGGCAGAGAATCCGGCGTCAAAAGCCCGCACCGGCTACCCTACACAGAAGCCTCTTGCCCTCTATGAGCGCATGATCCGCGCAAGCTCGAACGAGGGTGACATTGTGTGCGACCCTTTCGCAGGGTGCGCGACCACGTTGATTGCCGCGGAACGCCTCAGCCGCCAGTGGGTCGGAATTGATATATGGGACAACGCCAAGATGGTGGTTCTGCAACGGCTGGCCCGCGAGGGGTTGACCGAGAAGGACGGCGAACGGACCGGCTTGTTCGACGAAGACGTGCATTTCACGGCCCAACCGCCGGAACGCACAGACGATGGCGAGGAGGCTGCTCCGTTCCTCCGCGTCAAGGAACGAATTAAGGAGCCTGAAGGCCACAAGATGAGTCGGGCCGAGATGTACGAATTCCTGATGACGCAATACGGGTTCAAGTGCCAAGGCTGCGACCGCGCCTTCGACGACCCGCGTTATCTGGAACTGGATCACAATACACCGCGCTCGGACGGCGGGCTGAATCACATATCAAACCGTGTTTTGTTATGTGGCCCATGTAACAAGTTAAAGAGTAATCAGTACACACTTTCTGGTTTGCGAAGACAGAATAAGAAGTTTGAGCATATGTACGGCCAACAATAGGAGATAGTCATGTCAAAGAAGGACAAAACCAAACGGCCACGCGGTCGCCCAGTAGAATACCATATGCCCCGCCGATCCCTGCCACACCGGAGGAACTGGCAAGGGTGGTTGCCAAAACCCCTCCGCCAAAGGAATGGGAATATCTGAAAGGACCATCCTAAGAAGGATAGAAAGTAGGAAACAAAGGGTTACTGAAGGTGTAACAACCCTTATCTGTTTGTTTACCTTTCGATGTAATTCCCAATTAATAGAATAGAGAATTAATGAGGTCCGGGACCCGCTGTTGTAAATTGTCATTGAGTTCGGCGATAGATTTCGTCAACATGGAATCTATGATCTTTGTCTTGATCTCAGCCCATGCCTCATGAACAGGACAAAGATTTTCTTCCGCACCGCATTTTTCAAATCCTAAAATACACTTATCGAACCTGTGCAGTCCATCTATGCTTTCAACGACATCTTTAAGCGTAATCAGTTCCTTGGAGCGGCTTAATTTAAAACCACCGTTCGGCCCTTTGATAGAATGGAGGACTCCCCGCCTGGACAAACTTTGGAGTATCTTGGCAAGATATGGAGAAGGAATGTTGAGCTTCTTAGAAATATCTTTTATGGAAACCAGGTTGTCTTTGGGCTGCAGCGCGATAAAAACGGTGGCTTGAATACCATATTCACACGATCTGCTAAAAAGAAGAGACATGTTTCCACCCGTAAATATAATTAAAGACCCTTTTATCCTTAAATACATACTAAATTTCAAAATGTTAAGAAAAAAATGAATGATCTGATATTTTTTTCACGGATTAAAATCACGGTGGAGACAAGTTGCATTCACCGCTCGACATGACCGGTCTATTTCGTCTTTGCCTTCCCGGCGCGAATGCTCCGAATACGAATCCGCCCGAAAGCAGGGACGGTATTGACTCATTATGTAACTGTCGGAATTTTTGCTGAGCCAGTCTGCAGTGGTGCGAACTACCTTTTCAGTCCCATTGAGACCGTTCGGCATAACACGATGCCTTATGGGCATACCCCGCTCGGCAATCCCGGATGAATGTATGTGAAGTTCCCCGACGGGCCTATGCATCGATATTCAGATCAGTAAAATAATGCAAGGCGCCTGAGCAGTCAACGGGTTACTACCGGCGGCGATTCCCGTTCACTAATCACAGGAACATTATCTTCCGTTCCTTTGTATTAATCAGTATAGTACGTATATTTCGACCCAGTCACTCAGTCTTTTACTGCACTATAGACATAACATATTCATGAAAACAATCCTCAGAACACTTTTTCTTACCGGTGTTGTCGTCTCTGTCTCCTGTTCATTCTTTACCGACCGGGACCTCCGGAACCGGCTCGAAGGTTCACCAAGCGCGTACCTGCGGAGCGCCGCCCGGCAACCGGTCTTCTGGCAGGAATGGAATGAAGATGCGTTCGAGACCGCTCAGAAGATGGACCGGCTGATATTGCTCGATATCGGCGCCGTATGGTGTCACTGGTGCCACGTTATGGATAGAGAGTCGTATGAAAATGAAGAACTCGCGGCATATATCAATGAAAATTTTATCGCCGTCAAGGTCGACCGTGACGAACACCCCGATGTGGACAGCAGGTTTCAGAAATTCATACAGCTGCTCTCGGGGCGGGGTGGCTGGCCATTGACCTGCATACTGACGCCCGACGGCAACGTGATTTACGGCGGGACATATTTTCCGCCCGAAGACAGGAATGGCAGGCCGGGACTGAAAACGGTCCTGTCGCTTGCTTTGGAGTTATATTCGGAAGATCCGGAGAATGTAAAAAAAAATGCCCTGGAAATTGTCAGCTATGTAAAAAAGAGCGAGAATGAAAATACGCTGCCCGGAGCGTACGATGAGTCGATCGTTCAATCGATTGTACGTGACATCGAGAACAGATTCGATGCAGAGAACGGCGGTTTCGGATCTGCTCCGAAGTTCCCGAACGGGAGTGCGATCGAACTGGCACTGGCAATGTACGACAGGACCGGAAATACGTTTCTGCTCGAGATAGCTGAAAACACATTGCAGGCCATGGCGAACGGTGGAATTCGCGACCATATCGGCGGAGGGTTCCACCGGTATGCGATCGATAACATGTGGCAGGTTCCCCATTTCGAAAAGATGACAATGGTAAACGCTGAATTGCTTATGAATTATCTTCATATCTATCAACTCACCGGCGATGCCATATACCGCGAGGTTATTGACGGCATTTTAGAATATTATGACCGGGATATGACCGACAGGGATAACGGGGGTTTTTATGCCCATCAGGATGCAGATATATCGCTGGAGGACGACGGCAGTTATTTTACCTGGACGATGGAAGAGATACGGGAAACTCTTTCAGTGGAAGAGTTTTCGGTTATTGCCATGCATTATGCGCTGTCGGATGCACCCGGAGAGATACGCGAATCGCCTGACCGCAATGTCATTTCTGCCGTCGAAAGCATCCGGTCAATTGCAAACAAGTTCAATAAACCTGTGGTTGATGTTGAACAGATAATAGGCGTAGCGAAAAAAAAGCTTAAAACAAGACGAAAAGCACGCCCGGCGCCGTTCATCGATACGACACTCTTCACCGCCCATAACAGCGTCATGATCTCGGCATATGCAGAAGCGTACAAGACACTCGGCAGGTCTGAATTAAAAGAATTTGCATTGAAAACTCTCGACCTCATTATCGAAGAGCTGTATACGGATGGGGGAGGATTTGCGCACTCCTTCAATGAATTCGGCACAACAGAGCTTAAGCTTCTCGAAGACCAGGTATGGATGACGCATGCGCTGCTTGACGGTTTTGAACTATCGGGAGACATTCGTTATCTCGATCGTGCACGGGATGCCATGATCTATGTTATCGAAAATTTTCAGGACCCGGCGGGCGGTTTTTGGGATATACCGAACGACAACACGAGTAACAGTATATTTGCGATCACTCAGAAACCCGTGAACGATGTCCCGGTAGCTTCGCCAAATTCAGCTGCGATCCGAGCTCTCGACCGGTTATATATACTTACCGATGATCCGGGATTCCGGGAAGCATCGGTAAAAGCATTAACCGCATTTGCCGGAAATATCGAGGAAGCCGGTCTTTACGCATCATCCTACGGTCTTGCCCTGTTATACCATCTGTATCCGCCGGCACAGGTGGTAATCATTGGCGATCGATCGAATTCCGATACCGAAAAGCTATTCAAGACCGCAGCAAACCACTACCGACCCGGAAAGGAAATATATATTTACGATCCCGGCGTCATATCAGCCGACCGGATACCCGAAACGGTCAGATTGAAAATGACCGGCGGTTATGCCGACGGCCCGCCTGTCGCGTTCGTATGCATCGGAACCGCCTGCGCACCACCAACCAGCGATCCAGGACAATTACAAAACTTGATGGCGACGTTCGGAAGGTAATATATGGGGGTCAGTCATTCCTGACAGCTTTCTCATATTCTTCAACGGTATTACAGTTGAGTAGCATCCCCGGATCGACGTCATTCAGAACATGTTCGAGAGGCAGTTTTTGAGTGTCTCCCGAATCGAGCAGCGAATGCACGGCATAATTTCCGAGTTCTAATAGCCGGCACACGCTCCCCAGTATTTTTTTATTCAGCAGTAACGGCAGTGGTTCAACATTTTTCCCCTGACTATAATAAACGGCATCGAACTTACCGGTATTCCGGGCAAGTGTCGTGAGGAGTTTATATGAAAAGAATGGAAGATCACACGGCGTTACGAAGACCCAAGGCGACCCGGCCGTCTCCAAAGCCGTATGGATCCCCCCCAGAGGACCTTTATGAGGAATGATATCGGTTACAACGGGAAGATCGAGGAAAGAATACGCTTCAGGTGAATGCGTCACAACGACAATTCTTTTTAAAATCCCTGAAAGCTGGTCCCGGATATGCCGGATCAACGGTATTCCATGTACCCGGACCAGCGCCTTATTCGATCCGAAACGGGAACTCTTCCCACCAGCAAGAATTACTCCGGTAATATCCGCTAATCTTACAGCCATATGATCCGAAAATTATTTAATTTGTACCGGCAGGCACTGTGCAGGGTGAAATCCGTTCTCTTGTCCGGAACGGCGCCGGCGCTATCACTTATCAACCACTTCGAAGGTGCCGTGAAGTCCTTCATTCGAATTCCAGCCGACCCATACATCGAATATCCCGGGTTCGACAACGAATTGCATGTCCCGGTCATACATACCGAGTTCTTCTGGTCCCAGAGTCAGGGACACTGTTCTCTGTTGGCCGGGTTCGAGATTGACTTTATCGAATCCCTTCAGCTCCTTTACCGGACGGGCAAGACTCGCAACTCTGTCACGGATGTAGAGTTGCACAATTTCCTCTCCTGCTGATTTTCCGGTATTTTCGATGTTCGCTTTCACCGTGACCTTTCCGAAAGGACCTATGGTATCTTTGTCGATCGACAGACCGCTGTATTGAAATGTCGTATAACTCAGTCCATAGCCGAACGGATACAGAGGAGTAGCCGCAATATCGTTATACCCTGCTACATTACCCGCATTCGGCAGGGAAGACTGAAAATTCTCCAATTTCGGCGGTCTTCCCGTCATGTCATAGTTGTAATAGATAGGGACCTGGCCGACGTTCCGCGGGAATGTCACCGTCAGTTTTCCGGAAGGATTGTAGTTGCCGAACACAACATCGGCGATGCCGTTTCCCGCCTGAATCCCCAGATGCCACGTCTCAAGGATCGCAGGGACGTTCTCAGCCGTCCAGGAAATAGTGAGCGGTCTGCCGTTCATGAGCAAGGCAAACAACCGGCGTGCCCGTCTCATAGACGGCCTGAAGAAGTTTTTTTTGCACTCCGGGAATATCAAGAGATGACCTTGAAGACGCTTCTCCGCTCATTTCAGCGGCTTCACCGACAACGACTAAAGCAACATCTGATTCCCGGGCAATTTCAACCGCTTCATCAAAACCACTTTCATCATCGCCGAGAATTTCACTTCCTTTTGCATATCGGACCCGGGTATTCGGCACCATATTCCGTATTCCCTCGAGCACTGTCACGACATTGTTCGGTCTGCCGAGCGCCCACGTACCGAGGGGTTCTCTCTTATTATCTGCCAGCGGCCCGATAACGGCGATCGATCCGATATTTTTCCTGAGCGGCAGGAGATTGTCTTCATTTTTCAGCAGCACAATCGATTTGCGCGCCGCATCGCGGGCCGCAGCAATATGCTCCGGCTGTAAAAGAACTTTTTCCCCAAGATCCGGATCGGTATAGGGATTTTCAAATAACCCGATCATAAATTTGACCGTAAGAATTCTCCTGCACGCCTGATCAACTGCCGATTCGGGGATGCCTCCGTCCCGCACAAGTTTCGGCAGAAACGTGCCAAACAGATCACTTGTCATTTCGGCATCCACACCGGACATAAGCGAGATCTTCGCCGCATCCGCACTGTCGGCTACTATACCGTGAACAAGGAGTTCCGGTATGGTTTCCCAGTCGGTTACGATAAAGCCATTGAAGCCCCATTCCTTGCGAAGGATATCATTCAGCAAATATGAGTTTGCCGCCGGGGGGAGTCCGTTAAGACTGTTAAAACCGCTCATCAGGGTCAGCGCACCCGCTTCAACACCCGCCTTGAATGGGGGCATGTATATCTCACGAAGCGTCCGATCGGACATATCAAGAGAGTTATATTCTTTTCCGGCGATAGCGCCGCCGCCGCCGACATAATGTTTCAGGCATACGGCAACAGAATGTGGTGAAGTGAGGTCCGTCCCCTGGAATCCCTTGACTTTTGCTACAGCCAAAACAGAACCGAGATAAGGGTCCTCCCCGGTGCCTTCCGCTATTCGACCCCACCGCGCATCACGCGCAACGTCGACCATCGGCGAGTATGTCCACCGTATGCCTTCGGAGCGTGATTCTTTTGCGGCAATTTCCGCATTGCGCCGGACGAGCTCCGGGTCCCACGTGCAGGCCTCCCCTAACGGTATGGGAAACGTTGTGCGGTAACCGTGTATGATATCCTCGCTGAAGAGAACCGGTATACCGAGACGGGATTCCTCAACGGCAATTCGCTGGATCGTGTTTGCCTCATTCACACCGAACAACCGCAAAAACAGGCCGACCTCGCCTCTTCTGACTTTATCGGATACCTCGTCTGTAAAATCGGAAAAACCGATCGACACCTGCTCCAGCTGACCCACCTTTTCTTCGAGGGTCATACGTACCATAAGGTTGTCCACCTTTTCGGCTATACTTTTTTCTTGTGCAATAACGGCATCCTCAAACACAAAGATAGGTACAATAAGCATCAAGAATAACCTGCAATGCTTCCTCATATGTTCTCCCGTTAATCGTATCCTCTTTACAGTTTAATAGATGAATATCTCAGTTCAATAGAAAGGATTTTTTAATGTTTCAGGGGTTTCAACCAAAAATAAAATACAGTTCATATATCGCAACAGCAAGGGGAAAATTGACAATATTATGATGTATAAAGTGTCGTAATAATGTAAAAGGGTATCGGTTCATTCGGGGGATTGTGTTGGCCTGTACCGAAGTGAGATTTTTATTATTGATAATGTATACAATAAATGATATAATCTTACATGTCATAAAAGTTATGGCATAGTTTTGTTTTACATTACGGTAAAAAAGAGGAGTCATCTTATCTGGAGACAGAAAAATGAATAAAAGAATTATAGTGACATCTATCGTAAAACTTCTGATCACCGTTTCTTCGGTTACTCTTTACCCTGCTATCTCCTCAGCCTGGATGCAGGACAGCCAAACGAAAAAGAAGACCTACACCCCGGTAATCCAAAACTTATACGATACGATTGACAGGAATAAAGAAAAGCATGTCGCTTTTTTTCAGGAACTGATCAGAGCGCAAAAAGGCGGTGAAAGATCCATTCAGGATCTCGTAGCAGAACGGTTTGAGAAAATGGGCGGCACGGTGGAAGCGGTGAAGTTTCTTCCGAAAGACATCAGTCTGAAGGAGGAGTTTGCGGCCGAGGAAACGCTGAGACCGGAGGAAGGCACGAATATCGTGGGAACGTTTCCGGGCGCCGGTGAAGGCAGCAGTCTGTTACTATTTGCACATCATGACGTCTTTCCGATGCTGGCTGTTCCGGATTGGACCCATGACCCTGTCGCCGGTGACATTGTAGGGAATAAAATTATCGGCTGGGGAGCTGCAGACGACCTTGGGGGCATTGCAGTCATGGCAGAAGCCATGAACGCAGTACGTCTTGCCGGACTGCGGCCCGGAGGAGACGTGTACCTTTGCAGTACGATATCCAAGAGTAATTCCCGCGGCGTGGTTGCCGTTTTAGAACGGGGCTACCATGCTGATGCATCGATATATCTCCACCCTGCCGAGTCAGGTGTCGGATTGAGAGAAATACAATCTGTCTCATCGGGTGTTCTGAGATTTCAAATCACCGTTACAGGGCAGAAGCCGGTCACCACGGAGCCGGGTGATGCTCCTTTCGCTCATAACGGTATCAATGCGATTGACAAAGGAGTTATAGTAATTCAGGCGCTAAAAAGATTGGATGAACAAAGAGGCAGAAGAGTTTATCATAAAGCTATCGATGACAAAGCCGGGCGTTCAACTAATTTGCTTATAGGCAAGGCCGGAACCGGGAGTGGAAAAAGTTTTTCGCAGGTACCGACAGAATTCACTTTAGGTGCGAACCTCGTATTTCCACCAAATGAAAGTCTTGAAAAAGTCAGGAAGGAAGTTGAAGAAGCTGTTTCCCGAATTTCCAAAACCGACCCCTGGCTGAAGGAACATCCGCCTTTGATCGACTGGCTGGTTGGCGCCGATGCGACCGAAGTATCGGATCAGCATCCCCTCTACCGGACAGTGAGCGCTGCCATTCAGGAAGTTACAGGGATTGAACCTTTTGTCAATCCTCTGCACTCTCTGAACGACATCCGCAATCCTCTGCTTTACAGCGGGATCCCCACCGTCGGCTTCGGACCGGTCTCGGGCTACGGGGTCAAAGACGAATGGGTCGATATACAGGACTACATTAATGCGATCAAAGTGGCTGCCACAACAATAGTGGAGTGGACCAGGTAGCGGTCACGTTTAATGATGAATGTTATATCGGATACATTTGCACAGTCACAGAAATTTGAAATCCGCACTTAACAGTGCTGGTTGTTTTTAATCCAATTCAGATTACGATATTCCGGTTCAAAAAAAATGACCCTCACAATCCTATTCCTGATTTTGAACCATAGCGCAGGATATTCTTTGTTACTATGGTTCGAATCTCTACCTGTTTACTCACAATGCTGCTGTTGACCGGGACAATTTATTAGGAGAATTTATAATCATTACCTTTCAATCCACCTCAATATAACTGTACTGTCCATTTCTATTGTCCTCTGATCGCTTATAGCAAGCCATACTACCCACGATGCGTGATATATTCTTATCTTTAAGCACTTTTTGATTGGAAATTATTTTAAGAAGAAACAAAGAAGAGGTGTCTCTGAACTGCATGTTATTCATCAGATTATGTGAACACTGAGGCAACGTATCGTATGCTGATTTCTTTAAGCCATTTTCTTTTTGCAAATGACAGGATTATGTGTTAGTATGCTATCATATTTTAAAATAATTCACATTGAACCCTTTCCGCGAAATGATCTAAAGAAACTGCGCCATAGATAAATTATCCTTATATATCAGTAAATCCTGATATTTAATGAATTTCAACCCTCCTGATGTAATCTCCACAAGAATTACCCATTAATTTAACAATTTTAATTACAGTAGCTTAGAGTTTAAATAAGCTCGTCGAATTATTTGTGGCATAAGATTTGCGATTAGTTGCTGTTTATCCCGTCTGAACACATAGTATTTTAATGGTATATGTAAAATTAACCAAGATGTAAAACTTTTAGGTTTTCTAACTGTTTTTAATATTTAGAAGACTGCTAATACAGATTTCCGCAAATTTCCAATAAGGAAGTTCGGAATAATCATCGCTGGTAAAAGAAAAGTAGTCGTCACAGGAGAGCTGCTTACACTATACCTCTGGTGAAATCAATACCTCCGCCGGAATTATTCCATTGTATTTGAAGCGTATAATAGTAAGAAATACGGTAACACAGAGCAGCACGTACACTGCGGTGAAACGGGCTCAATCAAAGCAATTCACTGGTCTGGATCGATAGTAGTAACGATTTGAAGATCCGGAAGGAAATGGTGTGAAAAAAAAATTTTCCATATTATGTATAGATGATGAAAAATTTATATTAGAGCTCCTAAAAAACATATTGACCACGAAGTATCAAAATGTGTTTTTGGCTGAAAACTACGATGAGTCCTTGCAACAATTGGTTGAAAACGATATTGACCTGGTTATTTTAGATTACCATATACCGGGAGTGAAGGATTTTGAAATTTTAGATATGATCATGAAAAGATTTCCTGCAACCAAAGTGATAATTATTTCCGAATATTCGTCATCGATAGATACCGTTGTAAGAGCTGTAAAAAAAGGTGCGTCAGATTATATTGCAAAACCTATCGACGCCCGATTATTTTTGCATAAAATCGAGAATATTTTGAAGAGTGCTCCGGCGAAAAGAAAAAGACTTTCATCCAGTAATCAAACACAATTTAATTTTAGATATGATAATTTTATTGGAAATTCTAAAATCATACAGGAAATATTTAAATTACTGCAAAAAGTTGTTGATTTTGATACAACAATTTTGATTCAAGGAGAGAGTGGTACGGGAAAAGAGGAGATTGCCAAAGCAATACATTATAACAGCAACCGGGCACATAAGATGTTTCTTCCCATAGATTTAGGCGCTATTAGTTTTAATCTGATAGAAAGTGAATTGTTCGGGTGACCTGCCCCTAATGTTTGGGTCATTTTTTAAGTTAGTCAATTCATCGATATATTCATTGTTGTATTATCCATTGGCCTTGAGACCGCATCCGGTGGTATAACTGCCTCGGGGGCGGGTGGCCGGTATCCAAGGGCACTATGCGGTCTCTTATGATTATACTCATTTCGCCAGCGTTCCACAAGCACTTTTGCTTCGTGTAAGGTATCGAAGATTTCCCGGTTGAGCACTTCATCACGCAGTTTGCCATTGAACGACTCACTATACCCGTTCTCCCATGGACTGCCTGGTTCAATATACAATGTTTTTACTCCCAGGCGCATGAGCCATGTCCGGACCGCTTGAGCAGTGCACTCTGTGCCATTATCACTTCTCAGGTGAACCGGAACTCCTCGCTGCACGAACAGTGTTGCAAGATGTTCTATGACGTCATTGTGAGTCAGCCTCCTGCCTGCCACAATTGCCTGACACTCCCGACTGTATTCATCTAATATTGTTAACAAACGCTAGCTCCTTCCCTCTCGGGTTCGTGCTTGCATGCAGTCATAACTCCAGACATGATCCCGGTACGCAGGTCGCAGCCGAATACACGAACCGTCATTGAGCCATAACCGTTTGCGCTTCGGCTGCCTCCGGGGAACTTTTAATCCTTCTCGACGCCACAAAACGCTCCACTCTCTTATGATTGACCTTGCAGCCTTCTTGCTGTAACAGTGCGGTAATTCGTCGATAACCATACCGACCATACTGCGTGGCCAACTCAGACCATACGTTGCACTAACACCGGCTTCATCAGAAGGAGAAATCGGGCGATATTGATGAGTGCTGCGCGGTACTCCCAACACGGTACAGGCCCGGCGCTGCGAGATCTCGAGAGTCGTGCAAAGATGCTGCACCACCTCCCGTCGCTTCGCCGGGCTCAGAAGCTTTTTGCATCAACCGCCAGAGTCTCATTGAGGATTTGAATATCCAACTCTTTCTCGGCAACCAGGCGTTTCAGGCGGATAGTCTCTCTCTCTAACGCTTTAAATCGTTTCGCCTGATGCACCCGAAGACCACCATACTCCTTTCGCCAACGATAATAGGTCTGCTCTGTAACCTCAATCTGGCGAGCAGCTTGTTGAACCGACTGACCTTGAGCGAGCAGTACTTCTGCCTCTCGAAGCTTGTGGATAATTTGTGCTGATGTGTGAATTCTACGTGCCATTGATCTTGCTCCTTTCTTTTCAATCTAATCCCTGTACTCATATACTATCTGGATCAACTTTTGGGGGCAAGGTCACCTTGTTGTGAATATGAGGCTGATCTGAGATAGTTACAACCGCTTGCCTCAACACACCTTTGCCGGAAAATAATTCACCACCGGGATTTCAATGCGTTTTCTTGGCCGGTGCGACATCCATTTTTTGATAGAGCAGCGACGCTAAGCACCGGCTATCCCCTTTTGGAATCCGTCGATCCCACCAAAAAACAATCAAATCCTGTGATTTTTACAGTTGAGCACACGCCCGCAAAATGGTCTCACATTTTTGTTGCTTTTGATTAAAATTGTAGTTACATATTTCTTCCAATATTTGAATGAAGAATACACATTCATACATTACTCGATGGAAGATGTATCCTTCCTTGAAGTACAACGATAAATAAAATAGGATACCATGGCAACGAATACAAAAGGCATTGACCGGTCAGCGAGGACCGGTTCTAAAAGGGAAGGAATTCTATCATGAACCAACGCATAGTTATACACTATTCTGCACTGTTTGTAGCATTAGGGATACTGGCCGTATCGGTATTTTGCACTATCCGGAAGATTGCGGAATCGGAAAGCAGAGCAGTTCCGGAACCCGATCATGTGCTCACCGGCGATCAGTCACATGAGTTTTTCAGCAGGAAAAATCCACCGGTTTTAACCGTTCAGCCGGGTGCCGTCATCGAAGCGTACACGAAAGAGCACTTGGTGGAGCTTGATGCAATTAAATCAGACCCGGAATCCGCGGATGAGTTAGAAAATTTCCCGTTCATTTTTACCGGACCGGTCTATGTTGAAGGCGCGGAACCGGGTGATATCTTAGCGATCACAATCCACGATATTGAGATAAACGATTTCGGGTGGACGGCTCTCATTCCCGGATTCGGACTTCTTGCCGATGAATTCCCGGAGCCTTATTTGAAGACATTCGATATCGATAAAAATTCCAAAACGGCGCAATTCAATGAAAAGATTTCAATTCCCCTCCGGCCGTTTCTCGGTGTCATGGGTGTTGCGCCCGATAGAGATGACCTGCAATCTGCCATTGAACCCCGTGAATTCGGCGGGAACATGGACAATCCCTACTACACCGTTGGAACAACGGTATATCTGCCTGTTTATGTCGAGGGGGCGCTCTTTTCGTTAGGCGATGCGCATGCGGCTCAGGGAATGGGAGAGATCTGCGGGACCGCTCTCGAAACCGCCGTGCGTGTCGTTTACGAGGTACATGTTATCAAGGGGAAAAACCCTATTTCCGAACCGCACTACGAGACCGATGAGTTTTATGCGGTCGGCGCACATGCGACGACACTTGGCGAAGCGGTAAAAAAAGTTTCCGGCTATATGATAGAGTATCTTATGGCGGAACATGACCTCAGCCGGGAAGACGCCTATATGCTCTGTTCCATAGCGGGCAATTTGAACATAACTGAGGTCGTGGATATGCCTCATGTGTGGGTTGCCATGCACATGCCGAAAAAAGTATTTGGTATCTGACCGGTGTGTCATCATCTTAGACATATATATATAACTTTTGTCCATGGCATCCATGAAATAATACGGCAGAACTTCCAACGGGAGTAACAATGATCCAAAAAATTGACGCACAGCAGCGGTATCACAAGAATTTCGGGTGGCTCGAGGTCCGCTGGTTATTTTCTTTCGCCGATTACCACGATCCGGATAATGTCAATCTCGGCGCCTTACGTGTATTCAACGACGACCTCATCCAGCCGGCTACGGGATTCGGCAAGCATCCGCACAAAGAGATGGAGATCGTCTCGATCATATTCGACGGGGAACTGACCCACGAGGACAGCATGGGAAACAAATCGGTCATAAAGAAAGGAGAGGTCCAGCGAATGTCCGCCGGGACAGGGGTAGTCCACTCCGAAAATAATTCCGGCGATTCAGTGACCAATCTCTACCAGATATGGATCAATCCCGGTGAACCGGGACTGGAACCGTCGTACGAGCAGAAGGATTTTTCGGATGTATCGAAGAAGAACAGGCTGCTCCCGGTCGTATCGGGGCACACTATTGACGGTGCACTGGCCATCCATTCCGACAGCACCATCTATGTATCCGAACTTTAAGAAGGGAATACCACTGACTACGCTATTGAAAAGGAGAGACATGGAATGGTGTATGTGAACGACGGCAAACTGGCTATTAACGGCGAGACGTATGCCGCAAAAGACCAGTCCCGCATATCCGGCAGGGAAGAACTTGTAATCACGGCCCCGGAACGTGCATCGTTCGTCATGCTCGATCTCCCCGGTATGCCGGAGCATGTGCGCTGAGCATGCTTTTAAAACCGTAGAGATTATTCATACTGCAGGATTCAAATCTAACACGATTTTAACAGACATATCCATTCACCACAATTTGCTGATCTCATCGTCATTTCCGGTCATTTCCCACCTGAGGAGCGAGAACGGGACGGCGCCCGCCGCAAACATTTCGTCCATGAACTCTTTCAGGTTGAATTCTTTTCCAAGCGAGTGGGCCCGGTCGGCAAGTAACCGGTCGATCTGGAATTTTCCGCCCACGTATGCCATTGCATACCCCGGATTTATTATACCCATATCGATGTCATGGAGGGTGTTATAACTGTCTCCGCGCGCCCAACTGTAGGGAGACTTCTCGGCATAAAAACGGGCGGCATCTTCCAGGGTAAATTCATTGCTGTGTATTTTCAGGTCGGTTATCATCCTGACCGCCCTGAATACCTGCGCGATGTAGGTAATTTCTTTTCCCTGAGGATATTCATCATATAATCCGGCATTCAGGAGCAATTCCTCGAGCTCAAAAGCCAGTCCCTCATAAATGATCATTTCAAACCGGAGTTGGGGATATGCTCCCCGGATCGGGCGGTCATCTCTTTCATGCCGGCGCCAGAAAAACGTGTGGCCGGTCAGGCCGTGGCTTATTTCCGACAAGGGATTCAGGTCTGCGCACTTCAGGAAGAATTCCTGTTGACCGATCCCGCCGGTCGTATTCACGTTCCGCGAGGACCAGCAATTCGTCCTAGGTATAGGGAAAGAGCAGGACGTTTTTCATCCACCAGTTATAATTTTCGACCTCTACCCCGGCGGGAGCGGTCATAGTATCCCTGTTTTCGGTGAGCCAGTCCCGGTAGGCGACCGCCGCGTTCCGGGCTTGCTCTGCGGCCGGAACCAGGTCCTGATGGTTTTCATTTACCCGGGTCATTATGCCATCGTAGTATTCAATTTCGCTTTCCGACCACCGGATCGCGAGTACGGCATTGTCCCCGACAGGTTCCACGAGATTGTGCCGTGCTTGTTCGTAAATTTTCGGAGCAGAGGTCAGCATTGACCGGATCTCGTCTATTTCATTTTCCGGAGCGGGCACATTCCCGACCGGCAGCGCATCATAGATCGTCGATCCGGTCCCCATGCGCGTCCTCAGATAGAACGTTGGAAATCGCGACCACGGTTTGAGCACCCGGTGATAAAAATCGAGCGCGTTCATCTCAGCGCGAACAATGTGGTAGTCCACCTGCTGAGATACGGGCCACATACTGCTGTCGATCATCTCGAGACGATCCTTGAATTCATTGAGTTCACGGTGTTTTTCCTGCATTGTTCGGAAGCGAATAGTCCGGAATACCATCGATTGCCGCAGGTGTTTGAAATTCACGGAACTCATTGAATACTGATACCAGCTCCTCATAACCGCCCATACTGGCAGGCGCAATTTCGTCACGTGCCGGACCGCACGCGGAAGTTGTAATACCTATAATAAGAGCAGCCGCTGTAAAGCGGACGACCTGTTTCTTTTGCATTTTTATTTCCTTTCAATCCCGGTTTTATTTGTCGTACCAGTGGTCGGGGATGATAAGCGCTTTGTTCGATAACCGGATACCGTTAACCGTAAGGACCACGGTGTATTCCCCCGGCATCACGGGTCCGGAAATAACATAATTTGGATCGTTGTACCGTACCGGATCGGCACTGTCAGTCGAGTCATACAGCGGAAGAAATGTTTGCTACCGTCCCCTTTCCGCGTTTTCCGATATCCATTGTTCTTTTTCACGTTGCGAACGTTCCCGTCCTGTAATCATGGCCCATTCCACACTATTACGCCCTGCGTTCTCAGGACCTGATATGTGGTATATCCGGCGGCTTCTCTTGTAAATTTCTATCAACACGCCGGCTTCAGCCGCTTCTCTCAGGTAATAATTGACGACAACGCCGTGCTTTTCATTTTCTCCATAGTAATTCTGACTTGCCTGCACGGTTACTGCCGGTATGACCCACTGTACTTTCGGTTCGATCCCGAAGAGGTATGCGTCACTCGCAAGGACTTCCCTGGTCAGTTCCTGGAGCGGCGAAATATCGGTGATGAAAAATCCGCGGCCATGTGTCCCCACAACGAGATCGTTTTCCCGGGGATGTATGACAAGGTCGTGTACGGGATTAACCGGCATATTGTTTTGCATTTTTGTCCAGACTTTCCCGCCGTCCATGGTTACATAGACCGCTTTATCAGTTCCGATGAACAGAAGATCCGGATTTTTACGGTCTTCCCTGATGACATTGACCGATTCTTCAGGCAGATTGTTCGTGATCGAATTCCAGGTGGTCCCGAAGCCGGTTGTTTTGTACACAAATGCCCGGAAATCATCCCGGCGGCGGCCGGTGAAGGTTACATAGGCTGTTCCTGCTTCATGGTTTGAAGCGGTCACTCTGCTGACGTAATAACCGGGATTGCCGGGAATCCGGTCATTTAACCGTGTCCAATTCTCGCCGCCGTCGGTGGTGAGCTGCACGTTCCCGTCGTCCGTACCGACCCATAGTACCCCATTTTTCACCGGAGATTCATCGATCGTCGTTATCGTACAATACATCAGGACCGCCGGGTATGCCAATCTTTTCGGGATCGTTCGTTGTCAGGTCGGGACTTATTTTATACCAGTCTTCACCCCGGAAATCGGAGCGCATCAGGAAATTCGATCCGTGGTAGATCACGTCGCTGTTATGCGGGGATATCACTATCGGCGTATTCCAGTTAAGCCGGATTTCATCTTCCCCCATTTCACCCCTGTATGGGAGCCATTTTCTTTTTCCAGTATTCAGGTCTACACGCTGAATCTCACCCCATTGAGATTCGTTATAAAGATACTGATTGGATACGGGATCTATCTGATGATAAAAGCCATCACCGCCCACGACATGCTCCCAGTCCTCCAGCCGAATCGGTAACCGTCCTTTTTTTGTGCTTGGTCCCTTCCAGCCGCCGTTATCCTGCGTACCGCCATATACATTGTAGGGATACGACATGTCGACACCGACCGCCTACAGGTACGCCAGAGGGAGATTATCCGGATGATACCAGTTCTTTCCGCTGTCGTAGGTAATGGAAAAACCGAAATCATACCCGAGCAGCATGTGCCGGGAGTCACCGGGATCGATCCAGAGCGCGTGGTTATCGCCGCCCCACGTCCATGCCCTTTCCCAGGTTTTTCCGCCATCGCGGGATTCCTGGACAATCGTGCTCAACAGATACACATGGTTTTCATCATTGGGGTCCACTCGTATCTGGCCGTAATAGGAACCCCCCTGAGGCGGCGCGTCATCCAAGCTGACCTGTCTCCATGAACCGCCGCCGTCATCGGTGCGGTAGACCGTGCATATACTCGTGTTATCGTACCGTCCGCGGGAAATTTCCCATTCGAGAATGGCTGCATAAAGAATTTTCGGATTGCTCAGGCAGAGGTCGAGACCTATCCTGCCAAGCTTCCCTTCGGGGAGTCCGTCGTTCAGTTTTTTCCACGTTTTGCCCGCGTCGGTCGTCTTGTATATCCTGCTGCCGGTACCGCTCTGAATGTACTGCCACGGCCGACGCTGCTTATCCCATGTAGCGGCATAGAGCGTATTCGGATCTTCCGTATTCATAACAACATCTATCACCCCAATGTCCCTGCCGTCTTCAGAAACAGAGAGCGATTTTGTCCATGATCTCCCGCCGTCGACGGTCTTATACAGTCCCCGTTCGGAATTTTCGGAGAAAAAATGCCCGAGCGCGGCAACATAGATTATGTCCGGATCGGACGGGGCGACCGCAACGGAACCTAGTGCAATGACATTTTCATAGTCAAATACAGGCTCGAACGACTGTCCGTTATTCACTGTTTTCCACATTCCGCCGGTAGCAGTTGCGGCATAGAACGTATACGGCTGTTGACGGGGGACTGCGAGATCGACCGTTCTGCCGCCCTGCCGGGTCGGCCCGATCGAACGGTAGCGGAAGGTTTCAATGATATTTTTCGGGACCTCCTGTCCGTACACATTGAGACCAATTTTCTGTACAAACATTACGATCAATATAACCGCAGGCAGAAATTTACATCTCATCATTTTCTCCTGAATTTAACGATTCTGCATATTTCCGTGTATTATCGACCGGTCCGTATGTTACCACAGGATTTCCATTTCATCGGTGAGACCCGTCAGTTCCCACCGTACCAGCGACATAGGGATCATCCCTTTCGACCTGAATTCGTCGACGAACTCTCCAAGCACAAAATCATCACCGCGTGCTTTAGCAGCATCTTCCAATAAACTCATCATCTGGATTTTTCCGAGAACCATACCCATGTGCCAACCTGGAGCGCGGAGCGTTGTCTGCATCTCATGCCAGACTTCATATCCCCCGTCGATCATCCAGTTATACGGTGTTTCTTCATAGCAGAATTTGAGCGCATCGGAAAGGTCGAATTCGTTGCTATGCAAATTCAAGTCGGCCAGGCCGCGCACTGCACGAAACGCTTTTGCTATCAGGTTGATCTCTTCGCCTCTGGGCCGTTTTTCATAAATTCCGGCATGGAGAAAAATTTCCTCGAGCCCGAATGCCATTCCCTCGTTGCGTATCATATCGATATCATATAACCGGTTGCGACCCCGGATGGGGCGGTCGTCCCGCTGATGCATCAATCCGTCTACATGATGCCCGAAGGCATTATGTGCAATTTCGGCGATCATATCGCGGTCCCTGCACTGTTCAAAGAAATCCTGAATGCCGTTCCTATCGCGGGCATTCCACCATTCTCCGGGATCGTATGAAGTGAGATAATCAGGAATCGTAAACAGTTTTTCGTCCCGTATGAAATCCAGCATATACCGTTCATCATTTCTCCATCTGCTCAGATACTCATCTGCCGATGCGATCAATGTGAGCTGCGGCAGGTCACGGTTCTTATGCTCTACAATTTTGAGGGCGCCGAATGAATGCTCGTACTCCCGTGTCAGACTGGCGTATAATTCGTCCCAGGTATAGGGCACTAGATGTACATTTTTGAGCCACCAGTTATAATTCTCCTTGCCGATGCCCGCCGGAGCGGTCATTGAGCTCATATTTGCATCAATCCATGTACCATAGTCTTCAACTGCTGCAACTGCTTTATCGACATCGGGGATCATATCGGGATGGTGTCCGGTCAGCCGTTCACCGAGATTTTTGTATAACGTTATCTCATCTTCAAGATTATGAAGAGCGAAACGTGCAAGATCGCCGGCTGCTTCTGAAAGATTTCCCCGCGCCTGCTCGAGCAGACCGGGCACAGCTTGAAGCTTTGCCTTAAAGGCAGCCGCCTGATCAGGCGGCATCGGAAGCCCGGATATGCGCGGTCTTCCGTAGGCTGCCGGGCCTGCGCCTGCTTGTGAAAACAGGTAAAAGACTGGATCGCGTGCCCACGGTCTTCGGATTCGGTGATCGAACTCAAGGCCGTTCATCTCAGCGCGTACCACGTGGTAGTCCACCTGCTGTGCAACAGGCCAATCCCCGATATCTATTGCTGCCAACCGCTGCTGATACTCCCGCACCCTGCTGTACTGTTCGCTCATAGCTGATTGGGTATAGTCAGGCACACCGTCTATCTCCTTAGGTCTCTGAAACTCGCGGAACTCCCCGAAGAGCGAAACGAGATCATCGTAGGTACTCAACGCCGCCGCACCGGTCCCATTGTTCTCCGGTACGCACGAAACAAAGGGTATTATGAAAATAAATATGCCAAGACAAAAAATCAGATAATTTCTGTTCATTATGCTCTTCCTCCTGTAAATGATTGTTCTTGCAATTACCTTTCATCTTTCGGTTAATGATATTTAATAAACCAGTGATCTTTCAGGATTTCCGCTTTGCGGGTCAACTCCCTTCCGTTGACCGAAAGTTTAACGGTATACTCTCCCGGCGGCTGCTGTGTACCAATATGGTCCGGGCTGTCCGGATCAAATCCATTATTGTGATACGAGACCTGCTGAAATTTCGTATAGGGCTGGTCCAGGAAATCTATATATCGAATTTTCCACCGTTCTTTTTCTTCTTCGGTTCGCTCCTGCCGGGTATCCATCCGCCACTCGACGCTGTTCAGCCCTGCAGAACCGGAACCGCGTAGTTCCCGCAGCAATTGTTCTCCCCGGTAAACACGGACCATCACTTCCGAATCAGTACTGTTTCGCAGATAATAATTGATAATAAGTCCATAGGGCTCGTTCTCACCGGCGAAGTTCTGGGAACTCACAACGTTTTCCCGGGGAATGACCCACTGAACTTTTGGCTCAATGTTAAAAAAATGAACGTCTTGCCTTAAAACGTCCGGTGTCAACTCCTGCAGCGGGGATATATCGGTTATGAATATCCCCCGTCCGTACGTTCCAACGACGAGATCGTTCTCACGGGGATGGATGACGAGATCGTGTACCGGCTGGGTCGGCATGTTGTTTTGCATCCGTGTCCAGTTTCTGCCGCCGTCTATCGTCACATACACCGCTTTATCATTTCCGGCAAACAGCAGATTGGGATTCTTGTGGTCTTCCCGGATCACGTTGACGGACTCATCCGGCAGATTTGCAGCAATCGATACCCAGGTCTCTCCATAATCGGCCGTCTTGTAAACAAATGGCCGGAAGTCATCCCTGTCCCTGCCCCGGAACGACACGTATGCCGTACCTGCATAATGATGTGACGCAGCAACCCTGCTGACCCAGTATCCGGGGTAGCCGGGAATACGGTCATTGAGTTTTTTCCACGTCTTACCACCGTCCCGTGTCAACTGCACATTGCCGTCATCGGTGCCAGCCCATATCACCCCTTCGGTAACAGGTGATTCGGCAATCGTGGTAATTGTATTTTTCACGCGCCGGATAGCGCTTGTTATATTTTCATCATAGTTTGATAGATCTTGGCTTATCTCTTCCCAGGACTCACCGCGGTTGGGAGACCTGAGGAGAACATTCGCTCCCTGCAAGACAACATCAGTGTTGTGCGGAGAGATCAGGATCGGAGTGTTAAAATTGAACCGGATATCCGGATTTTCTCTATACATGATCCTTTTTCGTCTTCCGGTCCTCTGATCGATACGCTCGATATCGCCGTTCTGTGATTCGTTATATACCCAGCGGGTGTTTGAGGGATCCACCTGCACGTGGGACCCATCACCGGTCCCCCAGTACTCCCAGTCTTCCAGACGGATCGGGTACTTCCCTTTCTTCGTGCCCGGCCCCCTGAAATTACCGTTGTCCTGCGTACCTCCGTACACATTATAAGGATAGTCCATGTCGACGGCGATCGCATAGAACTGGGCAAGAGGCAGCTCATCAGGGTGGTACCAGTTCTTTCCGGCATCATACGTAATCCCCATGCCGTGATCGTTACCGAGCAGCATGTGGTCTGAATTCTCAGGATCGATCCACATCGCATGGTGGTCATCGTAAAAATCAACCCGTGCCAGTCTCTTTTCGTCTCGCTCACGGTACGGAATATCCCACGTTGTGCCCGCATCTTTCGTTTCATACATATTGACACTCAAAACATAGACGTGGTTTTCATCGTTTGGATCGACCCTGATCTGACCGAAGTAAGAACCGCCCCGCAACCCCGCCCCACTCGGCTGCCCGAGTCTGCGCCACGATCTCCCGGCATTGTCGGTACGGTATATTCTGTTCTGTGAGTTTCCACCGGATGAATCGGGCACATGAATAACTGCATAGAGGATGTCCGGGTTTTTCAAATAAATATCGAGGCCGATCCTGCCCATTCCACTTCCGGGAAGACCGGCGGTGAGCTTTTCCCACGACGTTCCACCATCAATAGTTTTATAAATACCACTGCCATTTCCACTCATAGCATCGTTATGCCTCCCGCCGCCAGGACGGTCATAACTCGCGGCATAGAGAACACCGGGATCACGGGGGTCCATGACCAGATCGATCACCCCAATATATCTATTATTTTCAATTACTTCCAGCGACTTTGACCACGTCTCTCCACCATCCGTCGTTTTAAACACGCCACGTTCAGGATTTTGTGAGTTAAACCGTCCCGTTGCCGCCACGTATACAATATCAGGATTACCCGGATGGATCCTGATCCGGCCGATCCGGCTCGATCCTCGTAATCCCATATTCGTCCATGTCGTGCCGCCGTCGGTCGACTTATACATGCCATCGCCCCAGTAGTCGCCGTTCGCTTCACCGGTACCGACCCACACAATATCGGGATCGGAGGGAGCCGTTGCAATATCGCCGATAGCTATGGAATTTTCATGATCGAAAACCGGTGTAAACGTTATTCCGTTATTGACCGTTTTCCAGAGCCCTCCCGAACCTGCCGCTGCATAAAACGTATACGGCTGAAGCTCAGGCACTTCAATGTCGACAAACCTCCCGCTCTGCCTGGTCGGCCCGATCGACCGGTAGTGAAATCTTTCAATGATATTTTCAGGGACAGGCTGTCCGTACGCATCGGTTACAACTACACACAGTGAAGATATGATTAAAATAATACCAAATAAATTTCGCGGCAGCTTCATAAGTCAATCCTCATATGTTAGATTATGTATATTTTTTGTAGCCGTATTTACGGATTCATGATCTTTGACAGACCAGAGATTTTCCTCATGGGGGGTTCGATTGAAAAGACATGTTTGCCGGTGATACAAGCAAGTTTATTTCTCTCATTGCCCCTGATGGGACTATAATATGGCGAGGAATTTCTATATGCCGGGAAGACAGCCTGCCTCTTTTTCCGTGGCCGGCCCCTTATCCCGGGCAACGTTCAATAATTGTGGATTCTTGCATACGGTTGCAACAGAGCCCCAACCTTTTCTCCGGAATGTAATTTTAACATTTAAGGCACCTCAAACAATAAATATAAGCGCACTTAAAATCAAGTGAAATATGCTTTACGTGAGTGTCGGGAAAAAACACTTGTTATTGTTAAAAGATTCTTTTATTTATTAGACCGACTTCCGCCAACCGGGAATAACTAAATCAACACGTTAAATTATTGAATTTTTCGCTTTATGAATTGTATTACATAACAATTATCATGAAACAGGCACTTTTTTAAACACAGTATCATAACTGTATTGGACAAAAGGAATAATCATGAAACGTCTAAATATATTTTTGAGTCTTATCGTTGTCTTTTCTTACCTGTTGAACGCCCACTCATCAGCAATCGCTCAGGGAGATGAGATACGCCCCAGTCTGGCGGCAAGCGTGAGTCAGAGACTGGGCGTCGATACGGATATCACCATTAATTTCAGCAGGCCGGGTGTCAAGGGAAGAAAAATATGGGATGGTCTCGTACCGTACGGAATGAATCCAGGCAATAATTATTCTAATGGGAGGCCCTACCCCTGGCGTGCGGGAGCAAACGAGAACACTACCATTGAATTCAACAGTGACCTTCTCTTAAACGGGAAACGTCTTGCTTCCGGGAAATACAGTATCCACATGATACCCGATAAGAGCGAATGGATCGTTATTTTCAATTCCAAGACTGACGGATGGGGAAGTTACGAATACGACGAAAAGAGCGATGTGCTCCGTATTACGGTCGAACCGGAAAAAATCTCCGGTCAGGAATGGTTACAATTCGGTTTTGAAAACCTTGCAGGGAACTCGGCCACAGCTTATCTGCACTGGGCAGGTCTGAAAATACCTTTCAACATTGAACTGGATCAATAATTTCATTTTTGCGTTCATCACCGTTCTTGATAATTGAATTCCTCATGCCGGGTGAGAAAGTATATGGGAAAACATCTGAACAAGTATTTTACTATTGTCTTTACTACCGCACTGCTTGCTTATACTCAGGCATATTCGCAGCCCGATATGATCCGGGGTTCCGGGGAATTACATATCGCCATACAAAAGCTCAATACCCTTGGAAGTATTCTTCTTGTTGCCGCCCATCCTGATGATGAGAACACTGCGGCGCTTGCCTATTTCTCAAAAGCAAAAAAGTACAGGTCGGCATACCTCGCAATGACGCGCGGTGACGGCGGCCAGAACCTGATCGGCCCCGAAAAGGGCCCCGAGGTCGGTATAATCCGCACACAGGAACTTTTGGAAGCGCGCAAGATCGACGGAGCTGAGCAATTCTTCACCCGTGCTATTGATTTCGGTTATACAAAAACACCAAAAGAGACCTTCGAATTCTGGGGCAAAGAACAAATCCTTGCAGATGTCGTGTGGGTCATCAGGAAATTCCGGCCAGACGTCATTATATCGCGGTTCCCTCCGGGCCGCTCCGCAGGGCATGGTCACCATACGGCCGCCGGTATTCTCATAGTAGATGCGTTTGATGCTGCAGCGGACCCAAATACATTTCCCGAGCAATTAGAATACGTGCAGCCATGGCAGGCGAAGCGAATAGTGTGGAACAGCTGGCGGATGGGCAGAGATGAGATCGGGAGTTCAGTCAGGATAAATATCGGGAACTATGAACCGCTCTTAGGAAAATCGTATTCGGAAATTTCTGCGGAAAGCAGGACTATGCACAAAAGCCAGGGATTCGGCTCTGAAGGAGAAAGAGGTAACCGGTACGATCATTTTCTGCTTGTGAATGGCGAATCCATGACGGATGATATCCTCGATGGGATCGATACATCATGGAAAAGAGTCCCCGGGGGTAATACCGTTGGAACTATATTAAGCAGTGTTATTGCAGCGTTCAACCCTGAAAACCCCGGACGGTCAATCCCCCGTCTGCTGGAAGCACATAAGGAGCTTAAAAAACTTGGCAACAGTAATTGGGTTGATCTGAAACGGAAAGAATTGCTGCGTGTTATCCAGTCATCCGCCGGTCTCTGGATGGAGGCGATCGCGGACGATTTTGCCGCATCACCCGGGGGAGAAGTCCGCGTGCGGACTACACTTGTCAACAGGTCTGACCTCCCTTTTACAATTAAAACCATTCGATTTCCGGGTATAACTCCTGATTCGAATGAAAATAGAATACTAAAAAATAACGAACCCGTCAGGATCGACAATAGTTTTCGTCTCCCTGATGATTTTCCGGTCTCACATCCGTATTGGCTCAAGGATGCTTCTGCGAAAGGGATATTTTCAATACGTGATAAAAACCTTGTCGGATTAGCGGAAAATCCTCCTTCGATTCAGGCAGATATCACCCTGAGCAGCGGTGGGGAACTCCTGGAATACTCCATACCGCTCTTATTCCGGTGGGAGGACAGAGTCGACGGTGAACTGTACCGGCCGTTTGAAGTCAGGCCGGTGGTTACGGTCAACGTCGAAGATAAGGTGAGCATTTTTACCGGTAATAATTCTAAAGAGATCGCCATAAGGGTGAAGAGCCATTCCCCGGATGTTTCAGGCAGGGTCCGGCTCAAGGGTCCCATGCGCTGGAAGGTACACCCACCGGTAATGCCCTTTTCAACACGGAACAAATATGAAGAAAAATTTGTCACCTTTACGGTGACACCGCCCGAAGGACCCGACGAGGCGGAATTTGTGGTTGAGGCAGAGGTCAATGGGAAACTCTATACCAGGTCTCTGGCCGAAATATCGTATCCGCACATTGAACGCCAGGTAGTGTTCCCGGAGAGCCGCATTAAAGCTGTCAAATTAGATATCAAGAAAGCCGGCAGCCGGGTCGGGTATATCCCGGGAGCGGGCGATGAGGTTCCCGACGGTCTTCGCAGTCTCGGTTACGATGTGACGATTTTGTCCGACGATATGCTGGAAAACGGCGCTCTATCTCCTTTCGATGCTATTGTCACCGGGGTGCGTGCTTACAATATCCGGGAACGCCTCAGGCAAACACAACCGAGACTCCTGGAATATGTCAAAAACGGCGGGACGTTGCTTGTTCAGTATAATGTGGCGAACGGTTTAGTTACCGATGAAATCGGACCGTATCCCTTCTCGATCGGGAGGGACCGTGTGAGTGTCGAGGATGCACACGTTACATTTCTCGATCCGGACCATCAATTATTGAATTTTCCAAATCAAATCACCCAGGCGGATTTTGAAGATTGGGTCCAGGAACGGGGGTTGTATTTTGCATCCCGGTGGGACGACAACTATGAAACCATTATAGCAAGCCACGACCCGGACGAATCGGATAAACCCGGCAGTATACTATTCGCCCGTTATGGAAAAGGTGTTTTCATATACACCGGGATATCATGGTTCAGAGAACTTCCGGCAGGTGTTCCCGGTGCATACCGGCTTTTTGTCAACCTGATTTCTGCAGGACACTATGATGGAAAATGATCAAATCCTCTACAATGACAAAGAGGAAAATCCCCCCCCCATTCTGTCTTCCTGGGGAAGGTTGTATACTCTGGTCCTGTTGAATCTCATAGTGTTAATCGCAATTTTTTATATCTTCACACGGGCATTTCAATAGAAAGAGCAATGGAATTCCGGGAGGGAGATCGAATATACGGTTTGATACATGAGCGCTATTGACTGGATCGTACTGATCTCATTCCTGATATTTGTCGTTGTATACGGGGTCTGGAAAACCCGTGGTAAAAAAAATATCAAAGAATTCCTCCTGGCGAACAGGTCCACACCGTGGTACACCGTTACACTTTCAATCATGGCGACACAGGCAAGCGCCATAACCTTCCTTTCGACACCCGGACAGGCTTTTGTCGACGGCATGCGGTTCGTGCAGTTCTATTTTGGTCTTCCGGTGGCAATGGTACTTCTCTCCATTACTGCTGTTCCTCTTTATCATAAATTGAAAGTTTTCACGGCGTATGAGTATCTGGAGCAGCGCTTCGATCTGAAAAACCGCATTCTGGGAAGTGTTCTTTTTTTAATACAGCGCGGACTGGCGGCCGGATTCACAATATTCGCCCCGGCATTGATCCTGTCCGTTCTGCTCGGCTGGGATATCAACCTCACTATTTTTGCCATCGGCATTCTTGTCATTATATATACTACGGTCGGCGGCACTGACGCCGTCAACAAAACGCACCTTCTGCAGATGCTCATTATATTCATAGGAATGCTGTCTGCGGTATTCATGTTATTCCGCCTGCTCCCGTCCGACATTTCTTTGATAGACGCCGCCTATGTTGCCGGCAAATCGGGAAAACTGAATGCAATAACGTTCTCATTCGACTGGAGAGACCGGTACAGCTTCTGGTCGGGCCTGATAGGCGGCACGTTCCTTGCGCTCTCATATTTCGGGACCGATCAATCGCAGGTACAGCGGTATCTTGCCGGAAGCTCGATCGCTCACAGCCGAATGGGGCTTCTCATGAACGGGATCGTCAAGATACCGATGCAGTTCGCAATACTGTTTATCGGTGCAATGGTATTTGTGTTTTACCAGTTCGTTATGCCTCCCCTGTTTTTCAATTCGGTCGACACATCCAACGTTAAATCAAGTTCATATTCCGCTGAATACCGGAGCCTGGAACATGAATACGGTCTTGTCCATAAGGAAAAGCAGGTCTATATCCGGGATATGTTGTCGGCTGTGAACTCCGGCAATGAGCGGGAAACGGATGCGGCCGTTGCAAAGATGCGTGCATCTCAGGATCTGTTGTCCGGTATCAGGGAGAACGCAACACGGCTCATTGCAGAATCGGATCCCGGCGCCGACACGAACGACACCAATTATATATTTCTGAGCTTTGTCATAGGATTTTTGCCGGTCGGGCTCATCGGCCTGATACTTGCCGCCATCCTCTCTGCATCGATGTCTTCCACATCCGCAGAGCTGAACGCTTTGGCATCAACGACCGTCATCGATATTTATAAGCGGATATTCAAAAAGGAAGCATCCCAACGGCACTACCTCGTCGCGTCTAAAATGGCGACGGTATTCTGGGGAATTTACGCCATTTTTTTTGCCCTGTTCGCAAACCGGCTCGGCTCGTTGATCGAAGCCGTCAACATCCTCGGATCGCTCTTTTACGGGACGATACTCGGCATTTTCCTGGTGGCATTTTACTTCAAAAAGATAAGCGGAACGGCAACTTTTTTCGCTGCGATCGGTGCCGAACTGTTTGTTATTGTCTGTTTCCTCTTCACCAATATTCCTTACCTCTGGTTCAACGTGATCGGCTGCATATTTGTCATTATCGTAGCATATTCGATAAATCCTTTGTTGGAAAAGGAAAAAATCAAGCCCGTTAAATAATGGGATTAATGTACTTATTTACACCATTAATTTGGGTGACTTTTTTTCGGGTAACTTCTTGATTTTTTAAGTGTTATAGTCGTATAAGCGGGAACTTTCTCTCTTGTAAAAGCGCGTAATAAGTAAGCAGATAAACAGAGAGGGAATCATGGAAAGTATAGTTGGTATGATGGATCATTTTGGTGATGAGGCATCGTGTGAAAAGCATCTTCAGTCGGTACTCTGGAAAGATTCTGAGTATTGCCCGCATTGTGGAAATGTAAAAATTTATCACTTAAAAGGGGGCAGGCGGTTTCGGTGTGCGGGTTGCAAAAAGGATTTCAGTATTAAGACGAGTACGATTTTTCATGATTCAAAGATTTCGTTACGCAAGTGGTTCTTTTCGATTTATCTGGTTACTATTTAACGTATAATCAGTGGGTCGCAGGTTCGAGTCCTTCAAGCTCTGCTAATCATTCCCTTTTACATTCCACATCTTTTAACACAATAAACTTTTATTTAATCTACTGTAATTTAATATGTAAAAGTAGAAAAATTTCAAAAAAATACTTATGGGCTTATTTAAGAAAATTATGTGAGCAGAAAAGGAATACTACATCGATTGTTACAGTATAATCCATGCTGTTAATGAAAAAACATTTAAAGCGTATTGACACATATCTCTGTTTTCCTGCTCTTTTTTTATAATTACATCAACCATACCAACAGTCAATGACTTATTGAATTAACTATTCTGTCTTCGTTCAATTTTCCACATTTAAAGAAAAGTTTTATTGGAAATTTTGATTGAGATGAGTTCTTAAAAGCATTCATGATTTTTAATAACCCCGATGAGCTTATAAGCGAGAGGTTTAATTCGGAATCATATTCACATTCATCAATAAAATCTTGACTATAGTCTGGAGATACTAATATAATTTGCATTACACGAAAACCATGTGCCTCACATAAATTATCATAAGATTTTAATTGACGTGAAACGGAAGAGTAATTGCTGAAATCTCCTTCTTTTACAGATTTACATTCAACAATGATTATTTCATTTTTACCTAAATCCAAAAGAATGTCCATTTGATGTCGCTTGGTATTAATTTTTTTCCGCAGTTCTTCATTGACCTGAAAACCAAGTTCCCCAAGTATCTTCTTGGTAATTTCTTCAAATTTTATACCTAATTCACTCTCTTTGATATATATATCTTTTTCTTTCAATGATGCTAAATCTCTTTTACCAATTAATTCGAAATTTTCAATATATAAATTCTCAACATCTTTATAACTTTCTCTAATATTGTTTCTGATGTTACCTCTTGTTTTTATTCCCTTGGGTTTGCAATATTCTACCAATTCATCATTTGAAAGCAGATCAAGTATTGCGTGAGGTTTGAGGTTATAATCTATCAAAAGATCCACATTCAAAACATTTTCTTGTTGAAGCTCAAATTCATCTTTTGATAATCGATTGAGCTTTGGAAAACTTTTACTTAAATCTAACAACAACTTCTCAAATCCATTGACAGACATTCCTATATTTTCATCTTGTTCCAAATTCTTAAAATAGTCTATCAATATTGATACTCTTTCTTCAGCTGTAGTACCCAATTTGGGAACAATACTTTCTAATCTTTTATTTATTAAATTCTGCAAGTATGATTTAATTGCGGTTTTAGAAGTGCCTTCTTTGTGAATATCAAGTAAGAGTGCATTTTTTACATTAATACCTTGAAGCAATATTTGATTGATCTTTTCATTCCTGTTTAAATGCAGATTTATTTGGTGATTTCTTGCAATGCGATTAATTTCGCTATCTTTCAGTTGTCTTAAAATACGTCTGAAATATTTATTAGGCAGCTCAATATTTTTTATATCCCGCAATAACCAGACTATTTCATCAGGAATATAGATAGAATATTCTTTGGCTTTGTAAAACAGGATGCCAATCTCTTTCAAAGTTCTAATAATGTCATCAATATCCATTTTTACTAATGGTACAATACCAAAATAGATCAATCGTTTCTCTTCAATTGACAAATTGAGACTTTGAGCTAAAGTGTTAAGAATCGTTTTTTCTTCTTTAGAAATTCTTTTTTCTCTGTTGGTCATTTCATCATTTTCATATGAGGTTCTTACACATTCTCTAAAGATATTATAGTCTCGCTTTCTACTATCATCGAGATCCTTTTTGTCACTTTCTAATTGGCCTGTAAATGATTTTAAACGCTTTTTTAAATTAGAAATCTCATTAGTATAAAGATTTATAAACTGTACTGACCCCCAAAAAGCAAGACATTTTTAGGCTGCTTTTTGTTTAGTGTTTTTCAGTTCGAACTCAACGGGACTGAGGTAATCTAATGCTGAATGGGGATACAGATGGTTGTAATCATGAATCCATTGTTCGATTGTCTGTTGTGCTTCATCGAGTGAACCCCATTCGTTGATCCAGATGCAGTCCTCTTTGATAGTTCGAATAACTCGTTCGGTATTTGCGTTACCCTTTGGATTATTATACGATGTAAATGCTTGATCTATATTCAATACGCCGCATGCGTTAATAAACGCAACGCTTGTTGGTTGTGAGCCATTATCGTTCATGAGATGTAAATCATGTTCCCGGACACCATCGGGACATTGTTCTTTGACAGCCATATCCAGGGTAGTGAGCCAGTCAGCCGATTTACTCCGCAGGCCGATATGAAAGCCGACGATCTTGCGTGTGTACCAGTCGAGCACAACGATCATATAGACCCAACCCAGCTTGTTGACGAGGAACTTTGTCATATCAATGCCCCACCACTGGTTCATGCGGGTTGGCTTTGGTTTTGATCGCTGCGGTGTTCGTTTTGCTTTGTACAGTTTCTGCTTGACCGTCAGGTTATGCTCCCGCATGAT
Source organism: bacterium (assembly GCA_965240425.1). GTDB lineage: Bacteria > SM23-31 > SM23-31 > SM23-31 > SM23-31 > CBDFMG01. Next base: position 1,926,064 of record OZ251221.1, on the reverse strand, counting down.
ACGGTAGACCCGTTTCCGGTTCACATGGATATCACAACGCCGTCTCAGCCATGCGGTGATCCGCCGGTAGCCCCAGAACGGATGGTCACATCGTATCTTTTTGATTCGTTCGAGCAACTCACGGTCTCTGTCGGCTTTGACCGAAGTCGAGGCAGGAGCCGTGCAATAATATGAACTCCGGCTGACACTCAGTGCCTCACAAGCTGAAGTTACTGTATACCCGGACTGTGTAAGCGCATGTACACGATCCGCTACTCGTTCTCCATCTGTTGAATTTTTTTTAGTATCTCAATGGTAACCGTCTGCTTGCCGATGATGTGCTCAAGTTCTTTGATCTTCACCTTCTCTAGCGTGCCGTTTTGTGCTCGCTTGCCGTTGAGATTCTGCTTCGCGCCGGCAAAAAACTGATCGCGCCACTTGTAATATTGAACTTGGCTGATACCGTGATCGCTACAGAGCTGAGTAACGGTCGTTTCGCCCTTGATGCCCTGAAGAACGATTGCGAACTTTTGCTCAGCGGTCCATCTGCGTCGGCTCATGGGTTTCCTCCATATGTAATGTAAGGTAAACAGGCAACGCAATGACCGCAACAGCTTTATTCGATTTAAGTCCCTAATCCACTGTGGATTAGGGCTATCAATAACTGCCAAACACTAACTTAAATAACTGTCTACTCGGTATGGGGTGCAATATACTCTTCTGCCTCATCCATTGAGGATCATCCGGAAAATACTCGCGGTATACCGCATTGAATTTCGGCAAGTCGTTTATGTTTGCGATGTAGGCTGTCACTGACACGACATCTTTGAAATCCATGTCTGCTATTTTCAAGACCTCGTTAATGTTCACCTGCCGTGTTTCGGGCTCAATACCTCCTTCAACAAGTTCCGTAGTAATTGGATCTCGTCCAAGGTGGTCAGCGATATAAAGTGTGTTGCCGACCAAGATGCCTGGACCTTAGGGGAATCCAAAATATGGATAATTCTCAGGACTAATCACTGTGCGTACATTTTCTGACTGCAATACAGGTTCCATGTTACTAGATACATTAGTTGCATACATTCCAATAATAAGACCTGCTAAACCAGCCACTACAGCAACGATAATACGATTACCCTATATCATAAGGCTCCTCATTTTCATAAGCTGCCGAATTAAGTCTATTTGGAATGACGATTAGATTTGATAGTTATTAATTACTTACCTGAGGACTGAATTAAAAACAAACCTATTATATTATAATCTGAAAGTCAAATGATATTATATGTAAGCAATATTGTAGTACAAAAATATTTAATATTCATTAAAATAATTGTTTGTTTTATTAAAAGTATTCTGTAATATTTATCCAATACCATCATGATAACATCAATTTTTCAATCCTGCATTATACGTATTATTTATGATAACGCATGCCCCATTTAAGTTATATACGTACTGCATTATTGTTGTGGCCTGTGTTTTTTCAACCACAGTCGAAACAACGACCGCTCAAAACTCCATGACGAAATATGTCAGGTACAGTTATATGGGAGCTGATTCCTACGGCATTTTAAGGGGCGACGTAATACACACGCTTGATGGCGATTTTATACATTCATCCAGGGAAACAGGGGTAACCATACCATTAGCAAATGTTCGACTTCTCGCACCCGTAACACCTTCGAAAGTTATTGCTGTCGGTTTGAATTACAAGAGTCATCTGGGAGAAAGACCCGCATCGGAATATCCCGGACTGTTTGCAAAATATCCTTCGTCTCTCATCGCCCAGAATGAAGCTATTGTAATACCAGCCGATTCAAAAAATTTACATTACGAAGGTGAACTTGTAATCGTAATTGGGAAAAAGGCAAAAAATATTTCAGCTACTGATGCTCGTGATTACATATTCGGAGTAACAGTCGGAAATGATATAAGTGAGCGAGACTGGCAGCTGAGCGATCTTCAATGGTTACGGGCTAAAGCCTCCGATACGTTTGCTCCTGTTGGTCCGGTTGTTGTGCAAGGTCTTAACTATAACAACCTTTTACTCGAGACAAGATTAAATGGAAAAACTGTGCAATCAGAAAGAACACGAGATCTACTTTTTAATGTTGATACTATTATGAGTTATGTAACCACGTATTTCACACTGATGCCCGGTGATATTATTTTTACGGGAACGCCCGGGAGTACACTGGCGATGAAACCGGGTGATGTTGTTGAAGTAGAAATCGAAAGTATAGGGATTCTGCAAAACCATGTTCGTGCAGCAGCGTCAAAAAATTGAGAATACTCTGAGAAATTTCTTTGGATGTTATTTGATAATCATCTGAATAAATAATACACTCTAAATTAATAACTAAGAAAAACTTTTATTTTTTCACGTCTTTTTTCTTGCATCTTTTTTAAGATTTAGTTTGACCATACGCCATAACCTTCTTTTCTTAATTTCTTTGTAAGCATTCTTTCGGCAGTTTCCGACATTTCGCGCTTCTTGAAAGGATTATAGAGTGCAAACAATTCCGGAAGTAATTGAATTCCAAATTCTCTTACCCACCAGGAAGATTTATGATCTTCGTAATGCTGCATTTCTCTCACTTCTGGAGGTCGAATAGATTGACCGACATAAACACATGGTTTTGTTGAATCCATAGAGGGATTTGCTTTACGAAATTTTCTTATGTTTCTCACTCTGTTCTCAAGCTCAATTACGTATACATAGAACGGCATAGTGTTGTTTAGGTTGTTTTAAAATTGAATAAATTCAGGTTTAAATCTGTCCAACTTGTTCTAACGACATACTAAAAAGAGTACACTATGATTAAATTAAAATAGATTAAATAATTAAACTAAATAAAATTAGATAAAGCAAATAGTATTATCTATAAATAAAAAATCCGTATATAATTTTTCCATTTTATACATAAAGGGATTAAAATTCTTGTTTATTTCCAATATGTCTCTTATAATTAAAATAATCCTGTCCTAAAAAAATTACATTGCTTCATATCTACGTACCGGTTAATATCATTGTAATAGAACGTGTTTAATCAAGAAAATTTGAATCACTAATAAAAGGAATTACAATGTCATCTACGATTCGACGTCGGGAATTTATGGAATTAATGGGTGCGGGATTAATTTCATTGACACTGCCGCAATGCGTTCCCGAAAGAGCCGGACAAACAAGACCCAATATTCTCTGGATCAGTATTGAAGACATAAGTCCCGACCTTGGATGTTATGGCAACAATGAAGTCTTCACACCGAATATAGACAGGTTTGCACAAGAAGGTGTCAGGTTTGCCAATGCTTTCACCTGCTCACCCGTTTGTTCACCGAACAGGTCTTCTATCATTACCGGGATGTACCCCACGTCAATAGGCTCAATGCATATGCCAACAAGGCATGTCTATCCTAAATCATTTCAGCACATAGACTATGAAACTGTCCCGCCGCCGTACGTTAAGTGTTTTACTGAATACTTGCGCGCTGAAGGATATTATTGTACGAACCGGGACAAGACTGATCATCAGTTTAAAGCGCCGTTGACTGCATGGGATGCAAATACGGATGAAGACCGAACGTGGTATATGCATGATTCAATTCCTCTTGATTGGAAGGGCAGAGCTCAAGGACAGCCGTTTTTCACCGTAATAAACCTGCATGGTACGCACGAAGGTGAAATCCGGCGGGTCCGTGACAAAGAACCGGAGAAAGACCCGAACAGCGTGACGCTCCCCCCTTACTATCCTGATACACCTCTTGTGCGCAGAGATTGGGTCAGATACCTGGACGGTATTGAAAAAATGGACATACAGGTCGACGATGTTCTCAAGCGATTGGAACGAGACGGGCTTGCTGAAAACACCATTGTATTTCTCTGGAGCGATCATGGGAGGGGTTTGCCCCGTGGAAAGCGGTGGATATACGACTCAGGAATTCATGTCCCTCTCATCGTGCGATGGCCGGGGGTTATAGAACCGGGAACGGTTAATACCGACCTTGTCAGCTCAGTAGATTTTGGTCCGACCGTTCTCTCCGTTGCAGACGTCGAGGTCCCCCGCTATATGCAGGGACAGCCGTTCCTCGGAGAGCAAAAAGCAGGACCTCGTGAATACATTTATGCGCACCGCGACCGAATGGATGAAGCGTATGACATGATTCGCTGTGTACGGAATAAGCAGTATAAATACATCCGGAATTTTCAGCCCGAGAAACCGTATGCACAGCACATAGAATACATGGATAAAACACCAACCATGCAGGAATGGAGAAGGCTTGCCGCGGAAGGTAAGCTCGTAGGAGCGCAAAAATTGTTTTTTCAGGACACAAAACCCTTGGAAGAATTGTACGCTATAGAAAAAGATCCCCATGAAATAAACAACCTTGCTGAAAACTCAGAATATAGTGTTATTATTGAGCGAATGCGAAGTGCACTTGATACATGGATGAGCGACGTTAATGATCTTGGACATATCCCGGAACCGGAACTTATAGAAAGAATGGAACCGGGAGGAATACAGCCAAAGACCTCAGAACCGGTAATATTTCCAAAAGGTGGCACACATGCCGGTTCTGTTACCGTACGACTCTCCTGTCCAACAGAAGGCGCTTCGATCGCCTATACAACCGAAGAGGGAAACGACCCTCACTGGTTTCTCTACTCTGGCGAAATAAGAGTAACCAGGACTGCCAAAATCAGAGCTCGCGCTATACGGATCGGATATGAAGAGAGTCCGGAAATTCAGGCTGAATTCAAAATCACGTAAATAATATGTTAACAGGGAATATAATAATGAATACAAAGAGTTCACTACTCGTGTTGTCAGGGCTGTTATTTCTGCTGACGTTCACCAACTCGTATGCTCAGGATTTCGGTATTGAATCTGTTGAGGACAGTAAAAACATTTTTTCTATCCGGGAACGGGTAAAAATTATGAATCGCCTTTTGCTACTGAAGCAGAAAACCGTCCTTCCAGAAGTCATGAGGCGTGGCGAAATAGACATGTGGATAATCCGTAATAACGAAACAGCTTTCTATCTTTCACTTTTACAATCCGAAGAAGACGGTCTTGTCAAAAGAAGTCCTCCTTTTCTGATTTTTTTTGACAGAGGGGAAGAAGCCGGAATAGAATGGCTCTCTGGCAGATTTGACGATCTTGCTGATATAATTAAAGAGCGAAACCCAAAAAAGATTGGAATAAATGAGGAAAGTGAATGGGAACCGTATAACTACGGATTTTCCGAGTTCGACAAAGCTGAACTGGAACGCCGGATCGGTAAAAATTACGCTTCGCGGATAGTCTCTGCAAAAATGGTGAGTATCTGGTGGCATGAAGCAAGAACTCCTGAAGAACTGAGCGTTTTCAGACATGTTGTCGGTGTTGCCCACGATGTTATAGCCGAATCCTTTTCAAATACAGTAGTTATTCCCGATGTTACAACAACGTTTGATCTGAACTGGTGGATGAGACAAAAATATATCGATCTTGGGATAGACATACGATCGCATACCACAATAACACTCCAGAGAAGCCCCATAGAGAGAGAAAAATATGATGACGACGATTATTATTTCAGCTTTCTGGATGAACGTTATAAGACTGACCCCGCTCCAATAGAGGGATTGAATACGGTTATAAGACGCGGCGATCTGATTTTCTGCGATACAGGAATCATGTATCTCGGCCTCAACACGGATATCCAGCAGATGGCATATGTCTTAAAGGATGGTGAAACGGATGCACCCGAAGGTCTCAAGGAAGCGCTGCGGCACGTCAACAGATTGCAGGACCTTATCAGCGTAGAAATGAAACAAGGGCGTACCGGAAGCGATATAGGATGGACTGCTGTGGAAAACGCAAAAAAAGAAGGAATCCGGCCAAAAGTTTACTGTCACCCCCTCAGCTATTTTTTCCGTCGTTACGGCCCTATTGGGGGATTTTTTTCGGGAGAACCATTTTATGCGGGTACCTATATACATTCTGAAAGGAGAAGCGAGGAGAACAGGCGGAGAGAACGCCCTCGGTTTGACTTGCGGGTACCGACTACATTTGAAGTAGCCAGTCCGGAATATCCGCTCCAATATAATACCGTATATGCTTTTGAAATGGATATACAGTACGAAGTGCCGGAATGGGACTATCAAAATGTCATTATATTTTCCGAAACGACCATGGCGTTTACACCTCATGGGATGGTGTATCCTGACGGCAGACAGACCGAATATTATTTGATAAAATAAAATTGAACGATAACGATATTGTAAAAAAAAGGAAAACAAAAATGCAAGTACCTCGACGAGAATTTCTTAAGAAAGTCGCAGTCGGTGCCGGCGGATTACTTGCTGCGCCGTACCTTCCCTACTGCGGACAATCCGGAGAGAGCAATCCGAATATTATAGTTATATTTACCGATGACCAGGGTTACGAGGATCTTGGATCATACGGGTCGCCGCTGATCAAGACCCCGAATATCGATCAAATGGCTGAGGAAGGAGTGCGGTTCACAGATTTTTACTCCGCCAACTCAGTGTGCTCTCCCTCTCGTGCGTCACTTCTCACTGGCTGTTATCCAACTCGAGTCGGTATTCCTGATGTTCTCTTCCCTTACGATACGACAGGTCTTAACTCTGATGAAATAACGATTGCCGAATTACTCAAAGATCGTGGATACGCGACTGCCTGCATTGGTAAGTGGCACCTGGGACATAAACAAAAATTTCTTCCTACACAACATGGATTTGATACCTATTTTGGAATTCCCTACAGTAACGACATGGAAATTGATCCTACTATGCAACTTGCAAATGACATTACATTAAACGAAGGTATGACAATTGAACGTTTGCGAACAGAAGAACCACGAGGCAACTGGGTGCCTCTGATGCGTGATGAACAGGTCATTGAATATCCCTGCGAACAATCTACCTTGACAGAACGCTATACGAAAGAGGCAATGGAATTCATTTCGGCACACCAAAAAGAGCCGTTCTTTCTCTATATCCCGCATACAATGCCCCATATTCCGCTGTATGCTTCAAAGGCATTCGAAGGCAAAAGCGAGCGTGGACTCTATGGCGATGTTATTGAAGAAATCGATTGGAGTGTTGGCGAGATTCTGAATAAGCTGAAAGAATTGAATCTTGATGAAAATACTCTGGTAATTTTTACTACCGACAATGGCCCGTGGTTAAGTGAAAAGGAAAATGGGGGGAGCGCCCTGCCGCTTCACGGTGGTAAATTCGAGACGTATGAAGGCGGTATGCGCGTACCGTGTGTAATGCGCTGGCCTGGAAAAATTCCAAGTGGAACCGAATGTTCCGAAGTTGCAGGCACCATCGATTTTTTACCAACATTGGCAATGCTTGCAGGATCGGCTATTCCGGGTGACAGGGTCATTGACGGCAGGAATATATGGCCGATAATGAGTTCTGCTCCCGGAGCACGATCTCCTCACGAGGCCTATTTCTATTATAGTGACAACACACTTGAAGCAGTCAGAACCGATAAATGGAAACTCCGGCGTGTGGATGGAGTTACGGAATTGTATGACCTCGACAATGATATTGCTGAGACAAAGAATCTCGCGGAAGAAAATCCCGGAATTGTTGAGCAACTCAGTGGGATTATGGAACAATTTGACCGTGATTTGAAAGCAAATGCCAGACCGGCTGGTCAATGGGTATCAGAAACGGATTAGATAATTCAATATCATCATGAACAATATAACATCATATCCTCAAAAACCTCTCAATTCGGTCTTGATAAAGCCATCCGGGCCTGATTGTAATATGGACTGCGTGTATTGCTTCTATTTAGAGAAGTCTGAATTATATCCTCAAGCAAAAAAACACAGGATGAACAAAGAAGTGCTCAGGGAAATGACGAAACAGTTGTTATCCCAAAATATCCCGTTACTCTCTATTGGGTGGCAGGGTGGGGAACCTACCTTAATGGGGCTGCCGTTCTTTGAAAAAGCGATCGAATATCAAATGCAATTCGGTAATGGAAAAACGGTCTCAAACGGATTTCAGACCAACGGTATTCTTCTCGATAATAGCTGGGCTCACTATTTCAAAAAATATAATTTTCTCATTGGTCTCTCACTTGACGGACCGGAATACATTCATGACCATTACCGGGTACTGAATAGTGGTCAAGGTACCTGGTCGAAAGTGGTTGATCGTGCAAAGCTCCTCCTCGACAATGATGTAAATGTAAACGCAATGATAGTTCTGAACGATCAAAATACGCACCATGTCGAAGAAATTTATAATTTTCATAAGTCTTTAGGCTTGAATCACATGCAGTTTATACCTTGTATGGAAACAGAAAACGATACGGCGAAACAGGTGAAATCCTTTTCTATTAACCCTGAACGATTTGGTTCGGCACTTTGTACGTTGTTTGACCTGTGGAGAGCGGATTTTGTAAATGATGAGCCGACAACTTTTGTACGATTCTTTGACTCGATTTTTTACTCGTATGTTGACCTTATCCCGCCGGATTGTACATTACTCAAAGAGTGTGGTAACTATGTCGTTGTTGAACATAACGGTGACGTGTATTCATGCGATTTTTATGTAGAACCTCAACAGCTGCTCGGGAATGTCAGGGAGCACGATATTGTTGAAATGGCAAATTCCCGACAACAGAATGCGTTCGGTAGCGCGAAAGCCGTTCTCTCGACCGAATGTAAAACCTGTGAATGGCTGAAACACTGCAGAGGAGGATGTCCTAAATACAGGACGGTCCCGACTGACACGGAAGATCTTCTCTACTTTTGCTCGTCGTATAAACAATTTTTTGATCATGCCGACAGTGAACTGAAAATAATTGCAGAAAATTGGAATAACAAACGTAAAGAAGGTGTAATCACACAGCGAAAAGAGACGATTAAATCCTTTGCGGCAACAGTGGGGAAAATTAAAAGAAATGATCCCTGCCCATGCCGCAGCGGGAAAAAATTTAAACACTGCTGCGGAATTTTATGAAAAAAACTTACTCATATTTTATGAGTAAGCCTTATAAATTATTTATTTACATCACTTTCTTTAGTACGCCCATGAGGAGTCGAATTTCCAACCTTCTGAACCGAAGTCGGGAAGAGTGTTAAATTATTTCTGCTATTCAAACTCAATAAAAACAAAAGTATAAGTTTATGGCCGCTATAAATAACTTTAACAAATTTTATATCACAGATGCCACAAATAACACTATGCCACACCAATATGGGCAAGAATTGGCAAGATTGTTATATTCAACATTGATTCGAGATAATATAATTATTTAACTCCTCGGACTCCTCGGATTAAACAGTTTGTGAATCTTTTGAATAAAGATTTTGCAGAATGAGAAATTGTAATGATACTATTCCGCATTACTTTACAAACAGAGAATATATCCCCAAAAAATAAATGCAAGTGCAAATATTAAATAAATTTGATAGCGACTTTTTGTTATGTCCCCATTTGGTCTATTAGTATATAGTTTATAATTAAGCTTTTTTCAAGTTCTTTTGCTCGTTTTAAATAGTTATCAAACAACAAATCAACTCTTCTCGACAGATATTTTCATTAAAAACCGCCGACATTAATCCTGCTGTAATTGCGACATAAAAGGTTAGAATAGCAAAACATACTATTACCAAATTGTCGCATATTGCGACCTGCTTCAAGATATTCTTCCGGCATTCTTACTCCCATAGTATTGAATATAATTATTCAGCTTTTTTTAAATTCATATAGATAAATATATCCAAACAGATTAGTTTTTTATATCATCTTCTTTTATAAAATCGTCAATAAGTTCTTGTACTGACCCCCAAAAAGCAAGACATTTTTAGGCTGCTTTTTGTTTAGTGTTTTTCAGTTCGAACTCAACGGGACTGAGGTAATCTAATGCTGAATGGGGATACAGATGGTTGTAATCATGAATCCATTGTTCGATTGTCTGTTGTGCTTCATCGAGTGAACCCCATTCGTTGATCCAGATGCAGTCCTCTTTGATAGTTCGAATAACTCGTTCGGTATTTGCGTTACCCTTTGGATTATTATACGATGTAAATGCTTGATCTATATTCAATACGCCGCATGCGTTAATAAACGCAACGCTTGTTGGTTGTGAGCCATTATCGTTCATGAGATGTAAATCATGTTCCCGGACACCATCGGGACATTGTTCTTTGACAGCCATATCCAGGGTAGTGAGCCAGTCAGCCGATTTACTCCGCAGGCCGATATGAAAGCCGACGATCTTGCGTGTGTACCAGTCGAGCACAACGATCATATAGACCCAACCCAGCTTGTTGACGAGGAACTTTGTCATATCAATGCCCCACCACTGGTTCATGCGGGTTGGCTTTGGTTTTGATCGCTGCGGTGTTCGTTTTGCTTTGTACAGTTTCTGCTTGACCGTCAGGTTATGCTCCCGCATGATACGGTAGACCCGTTTCCGGTTCACATGGATATCACAACGCCGTCTCAGCCATGCGGTGATCCGCCGGTAGCCCCAGAACGGATGGTCACATCGTATCTTTTTGATTCGTTCGAGCAACTCACGGTCTCTGTCGGCTTTGACCGAAGTCGAGGCAGGAGCCGTGCAATAATATGAACTCCGGCTGACACTCAGTGCCTCACAAGCTGAAGTTACTGTATACCCGGACTGTGTAAGCGCATGTACACGATCCGCTACTCGTTCTCCATCTGTTGAATTTTTTTTAGTATCTCAATGGTAACCGTCTGCTTGCCGATGATGTGCTCAAGTTCTTTGATCTTCACCTTCTCTAGCGTGCCGTTTTGTGCTCGCTTGCCGTTGAGATTCTGCTTCGCGCCGGCAAAAAACTGATCGCGCCACTTGTAATATTGAACTTGGCTGATACCGTGATCGCTACAGAGCTGAGTAACGGTCGTTTCGCCCTTGATGCCCTGAAGAACGATTGCGAACTTTTGCTCAGCGGTCCATCTGCGTCGGCTCATGGGTTTCCTCCATATGTAATGTAAGGTAAACAGGCAACGCAATGACCGCAACAGCTTTATTCGATTTAAGTCCCTAATCCACTGTGGATTAGGGCTATCAATAACTGCCAAACACTAACTTAAATAACTGTCTACTCGGTATGGGGTGCAATATATTCTTTTATAAATTTATCGTTAAAAAAAGGCACTTCTTCACTTACCGTTTCTTTTAAATTTTCTATTGTTTGTGTCAAGATAAACAACTCTGTTTCTATATTTTCAAGATTTGTTAATAATACATTATTAGGTAAATTTAAAATATCAAATTTCATCAAATCATAAGATAGGGCCTTTTTAATAGATGTTTCATTAGATCTTAAATTTGCAACTTGTTTAACCATTTTTACAATATCTGGAATTTTATCCCCAAGATCAGAAATAACCTCCATAATGTAAGAATCCAATTCAGGTCCATTTTTTTGTGAAATAATCACCTCTTTCGTATTTGTCATAACTTCTTTTAGGCTATTAGATTTTTTTATTTTGTTAATTGTGGTATCTTTATTAAGAACCCATAAATCTGCAGTTGTTGCGAGAATTAGACCACAAAAATCAATTAATGATTCATTCTTTTTATAAATGTTGAATTGATTTTCAATTACCGTACTAACAAGTTTTGGTATAGCAAATTTTAGCTGATGTATTCCACTTTTTATAGAGGTTTCATTTCCTTTTTCATAATCATTATTTTTAATTTCTACACCTTTGAAGCATCTCTTGGTATTAATATTACAGATCAAGCCATTTTTAGGAATATTTCGAGCAAACGAATCAAATATATTAATGAAACTTTGATAACCTGATTGTTGCTCTGGTAATAAAGAAAACACCCAATATTTATTTTCGTGTGAATATTTACATTCTATGAGCAAATGTATGCGTCCCCATAAACGATTTTTATTTTTATTATGATAGAGTTTTTTCACTGCATAAATGTCAACAGACCTTTGAGAACTTCTGCAATTTCGTATTCTAACGGCAATCCAGAACTTAATAAAGCGTCTTTCCACTTTTTCTTTTCTTTAGATGATTTCTTTTCATTCATATTCAGATACCTCAATTAATTGTATCATTGCGCCTCTACCTTTATTTAGATAGTGATTGACGACTTTCTAAATTTAATAAAACATTAATATAACTTTATAAATATAATGCATTCATACAATCATGGGGGTAAAATTGTTCCCGGAATTTCTATTACCCTTAAGCAAGAAGACCTAGAAATTTGCACGGAGAGATCTAGGACTGTCTTAATACCTTATTACAACATCATGCATGAATTCTGTTGAAAACAATAACCCCAGTAACAATGCTCACTGAGATGATTTTATAAAGTTTTTACACATCTTGACAGCATTAAACAATCTTCATGCTATCTCTTCTTTCGACAAACGTCTTACTGCCCCTCATGTATAATGAAATCCAGTTGTAATATCCTACCATTTTATAAAGTAGAACTCCCAGAAACTGGTCTGTTCTTCATCCTTTTATCAGATAAACCGTTTAGGGTACAGTATGGCAAAAATTCGCAATATTTTTTTAACAAGAATCGAGATAAAACAAATTTTTGATCACGCGGACTCTAAACTGAAATAAATTGCGGAAAATTGGAATAACAAACGTAAGGAAGATGTAATCACACAGCGCAAAGAGACGATTAAATCCTTTGCGGCAGCAGTGGGGAAAATTAAAAGAAATGATCTCTGCCCATGCCGCAGCGGGAAAAAATTTAAACACTGCTGCGGAGTTTTATAAATAACAAATGATTGTAGAACCGTGACCCGGATACTTTAAATTAGTTTTTTTGCTTTTTCTATTACAGTCTCAGCAGTTAAATCCATTTCAGTATCAAATAATCCGACTTTTTATAACAATAACCAAGGTTTGGTAGGCTATTTTATTACCTCGTCAAAATATTCCCAATCATCAGGATTTTTCTTAAATCCAACATATTTTTCTTTAGTGTTAATTCTAAAATGTTGCCCCTCTTTAACAACTAAACCACCAAAAATATTTTTCTTCCACCCATTAAAATATCTTTGCAAAGCTTCACCTTTTAGCTTATTATCGTCTTCATTAAATCCGCTTGTTTTCGTATCAAAAATTCCAAGTCTCGCGTTATCGAACATAACAATAAAGTCAGGCTGAAATGTAGATTTTCTATTATATTTTATTCCAAAGTTTAAAGACATATGTTCGTCACCATTTTGCCACCACCACTTAACAGCATCTTTTTTACCTTCTAAGTATTCTATAAATTCTTTTTCAATATTACTATCTAACTTTAAATAGCATGGGTCATATAGAGACGAATTATAAGCATATTTACTATATTGCACCCCATACCGAGTAGACAGTTATTTAAGTTAGTGTTTGGCAGTTATTGATAGCCCTAATCCACAGTGGATTAGGGACTTAAATCGAATAAAGCTGTTGCGGTCATTGCGTTGCCTGTTTACCTTACATTACATATGGAGGAAACCCATGAGCCGACGCAGATGGACCGCTGAGCAAAAGTTCGCAATCGTTCTTCAGGGCATCAAGGGCGAAACGACCGTTACTCAGCTCTGTAGCGATCACGGTATCAGCCAAGTTCAATATTACAAGTGGCGCGATCAGTTTTTTGCCGGCGCGAAGCAGAATCTCAACGGCAAGCGAGCACAAAACGGCACGCTAGAGAAGGTGAAGATCAAAGAACTTGAGCACATCATCGGCAAGCAGACGGTTACCATTGAGATACTAAAAAAAATTCAACAGATGGAGAACGAGTAGCGGATCGTGTACATGCGCTTACACAGTCCGGGTATACAGTAACTTCAGCTTGTGAGGCACTGAGTGTCAGCCGGAGTTCATATTATTGCACGGCTCCTGCCTCGACTTCGGTCAAAGCCGACAGAGACCGTGAGTTGCTCGAACGAATCAAAAAGATACGATGTGACCATCCGTTCTGGGGCTACCGGCGGATCACCGCATGGCTGAGACGGCGTTGTGATATCCATGTGAACCGGAAACGGGTCTACCGTATCATGCGGGAGCATAACCTGACGGTCAAGCAGAAACTGTACAAAGCAAAACGAACACCGCAGCGATCAAAACCAAAGCCAACCCGCATGAACCAGTGGTGGGGCATTGATATGACAAAGTTCCTCGTCAACAAGCTGGGTTGGGTCTATATGATCGTTGTGCTCGACTGGTACACACGCAAGATCGTCGGCTTTCATATCGGCCTGCGGAGTAAATCGGCTGACTGGCTCACTACCCTGGATATGGCTGTCAAAGAACAATGTCCCGATGGTGTCCGGGAACATGATTTACATCTCATGAACGATAATGGCTCACAACCAACAAGCGTTGCGTTTATTAACGCATGCGGCGTATTGAATATAGATCAAGCATTTACATCGTATAATAATCCAAAGGGTAACGCAAATACCGAACGAGTTATTCGAACTATCAAAGAGGACTGCATCTGGATCAACGAATGGGGTTCACTCGATGAAGCACAACAGACAATCGAACAATGGATTCATGATTACAACCATCTGTATCCCCATTCAGCATTAGATTACCTCAGTCCCGTTGAGTTCGAACTGAAAAACACTAAACAAAAAGCAGCCTAAAAATGTCTTGCTTTTTGGGGGTCAGTACATTCTATTGATTGATTCTTTCTGATTTTTCAGACTGAATTTTCCTTCCTTACTTTCATCAAAAAAGTCTTGAAAATTCCATGCGTCAGGATGTACTAGAATACTTAAAGTTCTATATAAAGGTAAATACATATCCCCAATACCAGCTTTCTTGGCCCGGACTTCAATTTGACGTGGCCAATTGCTGATTAATTCATTGCAATATTCATTTCCTTTCATTTTCCTTATGTCTTTATAGGCTTTTTCAAAACACGGATCATTAATAAGGTCTTTATTACTTTTTGCAGCATTAAATAATTTCTTTTGAAGCTTCATACTATATGCGATATGCGATATATTGAGCAACATTTCCTTCTGGATTTTGCTCTAAATATGCTAATGTACAAAAATACTCAAATAAACTTCTTAAAATAAGTTGAGGTGAATAATAATGGTTGTTTTTTATTAGTAGATAAATACCCTTACAGACATAGTAAATGGCTAAATATGATGGAGAAGAGGTTGAATTTAGCTAAGAAGCTATTGACCGAAAAAGGTGTATTTGTGGTTTCAATAGATCATCATGAACTATTTTATCTTGGATTACTTTGTGATAAAGTGTTTGAAGAAAATAATAGATTGGGAATAGTTGCTGTGGTACATTAACCTGAAGGGAGAAATCAGGAAAAGTTCTTTGGTACAAGCCATGAGTACTTGTTTTTCTATGCTCGAAACAAAAACAAATGTAAATTCAGAAATATTGTATTGGATAAAAAAATTCAAACAAAGTATGATGAAGAGGATAAAAAAGGATTTTTTAGATCAAAAAATTTTATCCGACTTACAGATGGAAAATACAGCTTAAGGGAAAATAAACCACATTTTTATTATCCAATATATGTCAATGAAGAATTAACTAAGTTTAGTATCGCTAAAATAGATGGATATATAGAAGTTTTTCCAATTACAAATAAAGGTGTAGAAAGAACATGGAAAACTACAAAGGAAACCTTTATTAAGCGTGCAAAGGCAGGAGAAATTGTTGCAATAAGAAATAATGACAATTTAGTTTCTCTTTATGAAAAACTGCGTGAAAATCAAGTTATCAAAACACATTGGATTGAAAAGGAATATCATGCCTATCATTTTGGCACAAAGCTATTAGAACAAATTCTAGGTTCTAAGCAGTTCGATTTTCCTAAATCAATATATTTAATGCTAGATATATTAAAGATTACAGCAAATAAAAATGATACAATATTAGATTTTTTCGCAGGATCAGGAACAACAGGTCAAGCTGTTTTAAAATTAAACAAACAAGATGGAGGAAACCGTAAATTTATTCTGTGTACAAACAATGAAAACAATATTTGTACAGATGTTACCTATCCAAGATTACATAATGTTATAAAAGGTTATAAATTTAAGGGTAATGATAAATCTACACTTTTTGACAAAAAATTATCATGGACTGATATAAGTAAAAATATAGTACAAATCCTTAAACAAATAAATGAATTAATTGCAAAGAACGAAGATTATTATGATAAGATTGAAAAAGAGTTTATAGATAACACAATAAAAATTATTGGTATGAAAAAATATTGATGCCAAAAAAGATGGCTTAGGAGGCAACCTTCAGTACTTCAAAACCGCCCTTTTAAAGAAAACTAAAAATAGAGATCAAATAAAAATCAATCTTACAAAAAAATGTACTGAGATGCTTTGTGTTAAGGAAAATGTCTTTAATTTGGAAATCGAAGAGTATGATTACAATATATTCTCATCCAACAAGAAAAATAAATTACTATGTATTTACTTTAATTTAATAGACGATACCTTCGAGGATTTTCTAATTGAAATCAAAAAGCAAAAAGGTAAAAAACATATCTATATGTTTTCAATGGATAATAATATTGATAAAAATCTATTTTCAGGTATAACAAATATGAAAATAGAAGCTATTCCTCAAAATATTCTCGATGTATATAAGCAGCTTGTAAAGATGAATATCCCGGTTAAAACTAATATTATCTTAACCGAATTAAACAAGGCAAAAATAAAAATATTTAATGATAAAAACAAAGATGAAGGAGCAAGAGTTCTGAGAATTGTTTTGGAAAAGGTTATACAAAAACTTTGTCAGGATAACAGTATCAATATCTTAACGGCTAAAGCAAAAGAAGAGAAAATCTCAAAACTAAATGACAATCTTTTATATTGCACCCCATACCGAGTAGACAGTTATTTAAGTTAGTGTTTGGCAGTTATTGATAGCCCTAATCCACAGTGGATTAGGGACTTAAATCGAATAAAGCTGTTGCGGTCATTGCGTTGCCTGTTTACCTTACATTACATATGGAGGAAACCCATGAGCCGACGCAGATGGACCGCTGAGCAAAAGTTCGCAATCGTTCTTCAGGGCATCAAGGGCGAAACGACCGTTACTCAGCTCTGTAGCGATCACGGTATCAGCCAAGTTCAATATTACAAGTGGCGCGATCAGTTTTTTGCCGGCGCGAAGCAGAATCTCAACGGCAAGCGAGCACAAAACGGCACGCTAGAGAAGGTGAAGATCAAAGAACTTGAGCACATCATCGGCAAGCAGACGGTTACCATTGAGATACTAAAAAAAATTCAACAGATGGAGAACGAGTAGCGGATCGTGTACATGCGCTTACACAGTCCGGGTATACAGTAACTTCAGCTTGTGAGGCACTGAGTGTCAGCCGGAGTTCATATTATTGCACGGCTCCTGCCTCGACTTCGGTCAAAGCCGACAGAGACCGTGAGTTGCTCGAACGAATCAAAAAGATACGATGTGACCATCCGTTCTGGGGCTACCGGCGGATCACCGCATGGCTGAGACGGCGTTGTGATATCCATGTGAACCGGAAACGGGTCTACCGTATCATGCGGGAGCATAACCTGACGGTCAAGCAGAAACTGTACAAAGCAAAACGAACACCGCAGCGATCAAAACCAAAGCCAACCCGCATGAACCAGTGGTGGGGCATTGATATGACAAAGTTCCTCGTCAACAAGCTGGGTTGGGTCTATATGATCGTTGTGCTCGACTGGTACACACGCAAGATCGTCGGCTTTCATATCGGCCTGCGGAGTAAATCGGCTGACTGGCTCACTACCCTGGATATGGCTGTCAAAGAACAATGTCCCGATGGTGTCCGGGAACATGATTTACATCTCATGAACGATAATGGCTCACAACCAACAAGCGTTGCGTTTATTAACGCATGCGGCGTATTGAATATAGATCAAGCATTTACATCGTATAATAATCCAAAGGGTAACGCAAATACCGAACGAGTTATTCGAACTATCAAAGAGGACTGCATCTGGATCAACGAATGGGGTTCACTCGATGAAGCACAACAGACAATCGAACAATGGATTCATGATTACAACCATCTGTATCCCCATTCAGCATTAGATTACCTCAGTCCCGTTGAGTTCGAACTGAAAAACACTAAACAAAAAGCAGCCTAAAAATGTCTTGCTTTTTGGGGGTCAGTACACTTTCCTATCAGAAAATTATTACTGAAATTGAGTATATTGAAAATAAAGTCTGTTTGACTATTGGCAACTATGCCGCTCACGGGGATTATAATGATTACGATTTAAAGCAAGTCGAGAAATTTTACAAGCATATTCAATCATTGCTTAACTGTTATAACATATAATTTAATAATATGAGCACAAAAATACTAAAAAGATATCAGGAAATAGTTGTTGGTGAATTGTTATTAAAAACAAAGTTACTTTTAGATAAAAGTTTAGACAAGAAAACTATAGTATTTCAATCCCCAACCGGCAGCGGTAAAACTTTGATGATGGCTGAATATATTGAGCAGTGTACTGACCCCCAAAAAGCAAGACATTTTTAGGCTGCTTTTTGTTTAGTGTTTTTCAGTTCGAACTCAACGGGACTGAGGTAATCTAATGCTGAATGGGGATACAGATGGTTGTAATCATGAATCCATTGTTCGATTGTCTGTTGTGCTTCATCGAGTGAACCCCATTCGTTGATCCAGATGCAGTCCTCTTTGATAGTTCGAATAACTCGTTCGGTATTTGCGTTACCCTTTGGATTATTATACGATGTAAATGCTTGATCTATATTCAATACGCCGCATGCGTTAATAAACGCAACGCTTGTTGGTTGTGAGCCATTATCGTTCATGAGATGTAAATCATGTTCCCGGACACCATCGGGACATTGTTCTTTGACAGCCATATCCAGGGTAGTGAGCCAGTCAGCCGATTTACTCCGCAGGCCGATATGAAAGCCGACGATCTTGCGTGTGTACCAGTCGAGCACAACGATCATATAGACCCAACCCAGCTTGTTGACGAGGAACTTTGTCATATCAATGCCCCACCACTGGTTCATGCGGGTTGGCTTTGGTTTTGATCGCTGCGGTGTTCGTTTTGCTTTGTACAGTTTCTGCTTGACCGTCAGGTTATGCTCCCGCATGATACGGTAGACCCGTTTCCGGTTCACATGGATATCACAACGCCGTCTCAGCCATGCGGTGATCCGCCGGTAGCCCCAGAACGGATGGTCACATCGTATCTTTTTGATTCGTTCGAGCAACTCACGGTCTCTGTCGGCTTTGACCGAAGTCGAGGCAGGAGCCGTGCAATAATATGAACTCCGGCTGACACTCAGTGCCTCACAAGCTGAAGTTACTGTATACCCGGACTGTGTAAGCGCATGTACACGATCCGCTACTCGTTCTCCATCTGTTGAATTTTTTTTAGTATCTCAATGGTAACCGTCTGCTTGCCGATGATGTGCTCAAGTTCTTTGATCTTCACCTTCTCTAGCGTGCCGTTTTGTGCTCGCTTGCCGTTGAGATTCTGCTTCGCGCCGGCAAAAAACTGATCGCGCCACTTGTAATATTGAACTTGGCTGATACCGTGATCGCTACAGAGCTGAGTAACGGTCGTTTCGCCCTTGATGCCCTGAAGAACGATTGCGAACTTTTGCTCAGCGGTCCATCTGCGTCGGCTCATGGGTTTCCTCCATATGTAATGTAAGGTAAACAGGCAACGCAATGACCGCAACAGCTTTATTCGATTTAAGTCCCTAATCCACTGTGGATTAGGGCTATCAATAACTGCCAAACACTAACTTAAATAACTGTCTACTCGGTATGGGGTGCAATATAAGAACTTTACCAGTTGCATTAGCATTTACAAATGCCATGCTGTTAAAAATGAATAAGCATTTTAGACTTCCTGATGAGAAGGAGTACAACATAATTGATGAAAAGATTAATAAATTGCAGTCAAAGTGCAGTCATTCCTATTACTAAAAATAAAATATTATCCTAAACTATTAAATAAGTAAATTTTTAATAACAAATAAAGTGTGAATAAAAATTTTTGAATTTAATTCTCAATTTATTCAACTGTTTATTTATAATTTCTTTTGATTCAATATCAGTTTTATTTTCACCAATTAATCTTTTAAACCATTTTATACCTTTTTTATCCATCCGTACACCACAATCATTACACGTCATATAAGGTTTATCGTTTTCTAAATACTCCACCGATAACATTCTTTTACAAACAGAACAAGGGAAATAAAATGTTACCTTTGTCGTGTCCTCTAACTTTAAAATAATTATTTATTTGCAGTATAAATGAGTCAAAGGTCTCCACTAAAATAAAAAAGCCCTAACCGGCACTTTTCAAATAACCGGTTAGGGTACATTTTGGCAGGAATTTTTTGACATTGAATCGTGACAAAACAAATAGTATGACTCCTCGGTTTATTATCGAATGAGGAGCACCCGGTCTTGCGGCGGGTACAACCATTCAAGACCGTGCTCCGTGACTAATACATTTTCTTCGATGGCAACCGGGATCTTTTTTCCATTCCATTCGTCCGCCGGCCGGTAAACTCTGAATTCCAGAGAAATGATGGCGTTGGGTCTGACTTCGTATTCGGTCAGTTCAGGTGACCACTCGGCAAGCCCGGCCGTCACATCGTGGGCGACACTGCTCATTCCATGCAATCCCACATTTACCTCGATACCGGGTACATTACTGGGGCGTTCTATATCTGTGTAAACGTAGCCGGCATCCCGAAGGTGCTGTTTGAGCTCATCTAATTGCTCCCTGCCTGTTCTGCCCGAACGGACGTTTTTTCGAATGATCTCACGTACTTTCTTTGTCTCTTCAAATGCTCCGACCACACCCGGAGGTGCCGTGAGTTCCCCCTCTTTGAGGACATACGCAAACCGTTTGATGTCAGTCGAGAAATTGTTGCGGTTGAGTCCCCAATCGATCCACAATATATCCCCTCCCTGGATGACACGTCCCATTCTTTCCTCACTGCTCATGGCTCCATACCCCTGCAATTCAGGTTCCGGGAATACTGCCCCCGGAAACCAGGTTCTACGCAATCCCATCGCTTTACGGTGCTCTTCCAACCACTGCATGACCTCGAAATAGGTCGTTTTACCGGGTGTGATAACTTCGTTGGACAAGGCACGTTCAATTCCCCTTCGTGTGATGTCACCAACCTTGGAAAACTCGATGATTTCACTGGCAACATGCTCGCCGTGAAAATCTGCAATAAGACGCTGTGCGGATACGAATCGTTCGGCATATTTCTCGCCTAATTCCTCCGCGAGGAACGTGTAATCTTTGTGGGAAAGGCCGTCCGCGTTATGAACTCCTTCCCCTCTGATTGGAGGATCGAGGAAATTCAAGGCAATTCGTTTCGGATCACGGTCTTCGACGATCGACCGGAGATCAGCTCCTTCCTCGATCTCGTCATAGGTACCACATATATCAGCCAGTTCGGAACTGCCCGGTCCTCCAAGTGAATACCTCTCAATGCGGTCGCCGCCCCCGTCATAGAAGACATACGTACCATGTCCGTAGGCAGTTTCGATGCCGAAATCGAGTATCAGAGGCTCGGTGCCGCGGCCGTGATCAATGACGATCCACATATCGATGTTATAACGACGCATCGCATCGGGAAGCACGTAATCGAACTTGTCTTTGCGGATCGTGCAGGAAATTTCCCACTCGGACATCCATGATGATTCAAAATTGTCGGGCGGGCGCTGCGCAACGGCATCAGATACCGTGAGAATCACAGCACATACTACAATCAAAAATCGAAACAACATAATCTTCCCCTCCTGTTATTAATAGGGTTTCTGTGTTAATTTTCTTATGTGCGCTGCAGGAACAAATGGTGCATACGTACAGGAGACAAGTATCGTATGCAATTAACGTGCACAAGATTTATCTCCTGACAGACAGTGCTGTATTTTGTGCGAACAATGCCGCTCCACCATCTTACCGGGAACAATTCAAATGTGCGGATATGTACAGACACATTGTGACTATCGTAAAAGCAGACTTCTGTTCAGTCGACATCATTTAATGAGATAAAGCTCCTTTTTCAGTGGAGTTAAATACTCAACGCCACTTTCAGTGGCAATCGCCTGCTCATGATCCCAAAAGAATAAATATTGGTCTTCATCTTTGTTGGATGTCAGTGACGGCATATAGAAAAAATATTCTAACACAAAGTGGTGATTGGGTGCGAGCGGTATATCATACGTCCAATCCGGGCCATACGAACCAATCCTGGGGCTAAAATCAGTATAGAGGGGATGGCAGTCGATACTCAGCAGTGTTTTTTCAGGATCATAACCTTGGGAATAAGCGGGGAAATTGTTCTTAGGCTGAACCATATGCATTTGGGGATCCACAATAATAATCCCTGCATCTTCAAATTTCAGCTTGTAGTTTTGAATTATTTCACGAGCGGTAAGTCCCGCCTTGATGGTTTCTGTCAGAATCGTATCGATTTTCAGATATTCTGCATAGAGCTTTTTGATTTCCGGCGGCGGTTCGGTCTCTCCTTCACGGAGCACATAGGCAAACATTCCCTGGCTTGGAAATGCAACGATGTCGCCTCTCTGAACCACACTGTTTTCATAGCCTTTAGTCCTTCCCCTTTGTGAAACTCCTGTACTTCTCCGGGTAAAGAAAGTTCCATGCCTAATATCGGTTCTTTTCGTTACACCCGGTACGACTTCGGCAATAGCTTCCTTGACCCGTTCATTTTGATCAATACGCTCTCCCTTCCATTTTTCAACTTCGACCGGCACCGGACTTGAAATGTAATCCAGCAACACATATTCAGACGAGACCAGCCTGTCGGCATATTTATCACCGAGCTCTTTGACCAATAAGAGGTAGTCTGTATACGAAATACCGTCCAGTACATTTCTGGTAGTCGGCCACGGTCCCAGCTCTTCCCCGTAATTTACAGCAATGCGTTTGGGGTCACGTGCTTCAACAAATTCTCTGAAGCCCTTAAACCGGTAATCATATTCTGTCATAGGATTTGACACCGGTTCCACCACAAAAACCGGGTCGTGGATTATGTCGTAGGCTCCACTTTTTTCGAGTAAATCAGTTTCTACCTCTTCCCTTTGACGCTGTGTAGCTCCCCAGCGGCGCCCGAGAACCGCGCGTTCGATTCTGTCACCGCCGCGGTCCGTGAAGACGAAAAGGCCGGAGTTACTGCCCAGCTCTTCTGCACCAAAGCGGTCAGGAATTGCATCTCTCATCACATGAATCCACATGTCCACATTGTTCTTTCTCATGGCTTGGGGCAGAATAAGGTCAAATTTTTCCCGGCGAATCTGATTCCTCAATTCCACAGGAACCGGGCCTCCCAAATCCTGAGCCTGTGCATCGGCAAAAGGTACTGTGAACATCACAGCAAATAAAAAAATCATAACTCGAGTTTTCATGACTTTCTCCTCTTTTGATTATTAGTGGTTATTTGTTGATTTTCTGACGTGCGTTGCAAGAACATATGGGGTATTCTTAAAGAGATAATACGGTTTGCATTTAACTTTAACAAGTACTATCAACTCCTCGGACTGTACGATTTGCGAACCTTTGTGCTTATGTATCATACTGGGAGCAGAAGATAGCTCCGGAAAATTTACCGATATTATTATTATCGTAAAAGCAAACTTCTACAGAGTCTGACGTTAGCGAATAAGACGAATTTCACTGGGCAAAGGAGTTAAATACTCGACTCCACGTTCGGTGACAACTGCACCATCATGCATTTGTATCATTAAATGTTTCCCTGCACCCCATTTAGGCATCGGAATATAGACAAAGTATTCAAAAAAGAAGTGGTGATTGAGTGGAATTTTCATATCATGGTGCCAATCCGGACCATAAGAACCAATCCTGGGGGCAGGAAAAGTTGACATTTCTTGTGCTACGGCATGTGAGTCGATATTAACCTGGGTTTTATCCGGATCCAAATCTTTGGAATATTCCTGGCTGTCGTTAACAATAATCCCGGCTTCATCAAGTTCTCGACTGGAGATTTCATATATTTCAGTACCGGTACGACCCACCTTGATGTTATCTTCTAAAATCTTATGGATTTTCATTACATCTGCCCAGGCTTTATTGATCTTTGGAGGCGGTTCCGTCTCTCCTTCACGAAGCACATAGCCGATTTCATCTATGTGCTCATAGAAGTTCCCGAATTTCAATTTCAAACCCGAGGCGCCATGATAACTACTATGATATCCAAGCCTTAGATGAATCAGGTCGCCTCTCTGGATCACATAGTCATCGCTTCTTTCAGCTGCGGTGGATCGTCCCGGATCCAAAGGTGCAGCCCAACCAATTCTATTTCCGTTCTTATCCACGACATAATGACCACCTTCAAGATCGGAGAATTTGGTCACACCCGGCACGATTTTAGCCCAATCTCTCTCATGAGTTTCAGCGATATATGTACGCATTCTCTTATATAATGCGAATTCGCTCTTCACCGGTCTCGATATGTAATCATGTAACAGATATTCAGACGAGACCAGCCTCTTTGCATATTTATCACCAAGAGTTTTTACTAATAGGATGTAGTCTGTATGCGAAATGCCGTCTTCTGAGATATCACCCACGTGCGATCCATGCTTTTCCAGGTAATTTACACCAATGCGTTTGGGGTCACGTTCGGCAACAAATTCTCCGATGTCTTTAAATCGGTAATCAAGTTCTGTTTCCGGGCCTCCCGGTAATTCCTTCCGTTCAATTGCTTCGCCGATTATGTCGTAGGCTCCACTTTCTTCAACCAAATCCGCCGAAAAGAGTGTCGAGATTTCCGCGAGTCCTCCGCTCATCACCGTAGTTTTACTCAGACGTCTCGTCTCCTCATTGCTCGAACCTAAATCTATAAATCTACGACCGAGAACCGCTCGTTCGATCCTGTCACCGCCACGGTCGGTGAAGATGAAAACACCGGAGTTACTGCCCAAATCTTTTCCAGCAAATTCATCAGGAATTGATTCTCTCACCACATGAATCCACATATCGATATTGTTCTCCCGCATGGCTTGTGGCAGAATCTGGTCGAACTTATCACGACGAATCTGATTCTTCAATTCCACTAAATCGTCCACTACCTGAGCCTGTGTACTGGAAAAAGGCACAGTGAACAGCACGGCAAACAAAAAAATCATAACTCGAGATATCATGACTTTCTCCTCTATTGACTCATGGTGATACATGTTACTATGAGCATATTATTTTTACGCCTATAATCTGCTCCTCGGGCTGTACGATTTGCGAACCTTTTCTGTAGCATTTAGCAGACATAGATAACTTTTAAAAAAATCTTCACTTTTTCAACGGACTCTATTTTGGGGAGTGGGTCAGACGCGATCCCACTGTCTTTCGGGAGGCGAAGTGTTTATCTCTGATTTGTTTTCCGGTTTATCTCATGAACAGAGAGGATGTTGGCGTATGAGTTCCATTTTGAAGACTCCTTTGGTTACATGGGTATCGCGGTAGATATATCAAACCTCTAAACCGTATCCACATTAGTTGTTCGAGGTCTCCTGGATGATCCGGTCGTACACTTCGCGCGCCTTGTTATAGGAAGCTTCAGCGATGGCTCGTTCTTCCTCACGAATCAGGGGATACTTCATGGTCCAGCATTGATCAACTGCGCGCCGGCACCACTCGGCACTACGCTTCGAGGCACGTATCGGCTTACCATCTACAAGCACGAAGATAGGATTTGTATGTGCACTGGGATAGATCCTCACTGCAACCCAGCTCGATTGCTGAACAGGATGGGTGAAAGATAACTCGTTCCAACCACCGTCGGCAAGTATTTCCCGTGTTTCCACAGAGATTCCGTTGACGATAAGCTCCACCGGAACTTTACGTGTTGCCCCAATACGGGCACGCTCAATATGCCACGGAACCTTGCCAATAGCCTCTAACACCAATTTTACAACTACTCATTTAACGCTAATCTCACCTTATTCACTGCATTCAGTAAAACTTCGTCTGTATACTGTATATATTGTAATGTTGTTTTTATGTCCGGGTGACCTAAGATTCGCTGTATTTTTACGGCATTTACTCCTGACTTAGAGAGCAATCTCGCGCAAGTATGTCTTAAATTATGCTCTGTTACTGTGCCGGTAATCCCGGCATTATCAAGAGCTGTTTTAATACTATATTAAAATCAGACTTCCGCATCGTGCCATCTGGTGTTGGGAAAACGTATTTACCTCTTGATTTACTTTTGCATTCTAAGAAGTATAGGTTCAAGCTGCTCGTTTATCCCGACTACACGTTCTTTAATACTCTTTGTTGATACGTCTCTATTTCTCCTGATCCTTATTATCTTATTGTTAAAATCTACATCATCCCATATAAGACCGATCAATTCACCCTGCCTCATGCCGGTGTAAATATATGTCCCCCATATAGGTTTTGTCTCCGGACTGGAATTTATCAATCTTACGCATTCTTCTTCTGACAAGCGCCGTATCCCTGCAGATGTTTTATTTACCTTGAACATTGGAACAAGACTCATCGGATCACGTGGTAAATACCCTTTTTTTACTGCGAAACTACACAATGCACTCGAATTGTGAATGGCGGTTTAAAAGTGATATACTATATATAAAAATAATTCTCAATACTGTAATGGTTCAGAATTACTATCTGCCATGAGAGAGTGCAGGGGTATGCAACATGTTCTTGCACCAATTATCGAATTTCATGCAAACTGTGCTCCTGGGCCCGGTTAAGATACCGAAATCCATCTTCGGTAAATGCGACAATTTGACCGACACCAAGCCGAACTCCGTTCGCACCCCAGCCGGGAACCTCGACACTGATATGTGGATGGAAAACGTGAACCGTGTTGTAGGAAAGTTTGTGCTGGTCCGATACGATCGACGTTGGATAATACTGCGGCTGCGAAGAGATCCCCGCCACGTACGTCCCTTTCCAGAACATCAGTCCGCCCAGCATAAAACGCCGGATGAACATTGCAGGCGGGTGAAAGGACAAAGAAGCGCCAGAAAAATTGTGGACGCCGCCTTCCGATGGGATGGCATGCGAGGCATCTTCAATCTCTTTGCCGGTTCTTCCGATCTTATATTCCTTTGCGATCAGGTCCTGGAGCCGGTTTGCTTTTTTCAGCGCTTCGTTCAAGACCTTCGGGACCTCGGTTTCATTTTTCTTGAGCACATAAGCATATTGGTGCGAATCGGTCACGAGTCCAAGCATCATAATGTCTGAGTCACAATTCACGATATCGCCTCTTCGTATCACCACGCTGGCGATATTGTATTTGAACTAGTCGCCCAAAAAAGCCTCGGCCTCTTCCGGATACTTTTCCATATTTGCCGGGCTTCTCTGGATCTCAATGGTAGGGTGATTCTCATTTTCAATACCAAGCTCTTGCATGCGATGCCGAAACCACCAGTTTAGGTCATCGGATGTCGTGACATCCGGAGTGATGGCAACGTTTGAAAATCCTTCAGCCAGTATGTCGTTATGAAGACCCATCACATACCGGAAAACTTCGATCTGCTGAGGGCTCATCGTTTCCAGCCAACGCACACCCAGGAGCCAAGAATCGATCGATCGCGCAGAATATTTACTCCCCAAAGCTTCGAGCATCTCCTTGTTATTATGCTGTCCGATCGCAATCGTCGCAGGATCGCGTTCCATGACCAGTTCAGTAATATGTTCATAATTACGTGGTTCGACATATTCGATTTCCTCACCCGTGTCGTAGTACATCATAAAATCCGGTAGCGTCTGAGAAACTCCCGATGCATAAGTACTCGGTAAAGCCAGTCCTTGAAGATTTGACGGCAGCAGCGAAGTATAAACCGGACCTTCATTGTTGTAATACAAATCCGCTTCATTATTCCGCACGACCCACAACTCAATATTCTGTTCTCTCATCACCACTGGCAGCACGTTCTCTTTTTTCCATTTTATCCATCGCTCCATTATCTGGACACGTTCTCGCATGGGGATAATATTTTTAATATATTCACCAGGTTTTAAATTCTGAAGGATCTGGTCAATGTCATTGGAAATAATTGATACATCATTATTAATATCCGAACATGCTGGAACTGAAAAAAGTAACAATACTATCCAAATATTGATTTGTTTAAACATTTTTTTTCCTACTTGTTTTAATGTTTAAAAAAAACTAATGAACTCAATTTACAATCATGAAATGAGAAAAATGAATTGACAATTTTCCATATTTCAATATAATGACAACTCTGTACGTCGCAGAACAAATCGGACGCATTAAGTTTAATATTAAGCTATACATGAGGTTTTTACAAGTATTTTTGCTCCTCGGGCTGTACGGTTCGCGAACCTTTATTCTCAATGGATCAGCAGGATTTTTTCGTTCGGCGGATGGAGAAATTCAACTCCCCGGCTGGATACAACGTGATTACCTTCTATATTAATGGAAGTCGGAAAACCGGGTCTTTCAGGGAGATTCGTATGGACCTGAAATTCGAGAGCAAACAGATGATTTTCCTGGATCGTCAGATGGTACCGGTCTGACCGGAATGGGGAAACCTGGGGTCCGACTGTCACAAGACCACCACCACTAATACCTTGAACGTGAACATCAAGGGAAAACCCTGACTTATCAGTATGAGCTATCGCCTTCTGAATTAGTACATAATCATCTGTTCCTATATCTTGAAAAGGAACACGTATATAGTCTGCATCTTCCAATGCAGAGACGATGACTTCCATTGTTTCTTCTGCTGTCCTTCCGACCTTTACATTTTGTCGAATGATCTTTTGAGCTTCCAATGCTTTATCATAAGCATACTGAATACTATCGGGGACCTTAGTTTCCCCTTCCCTCATTATATACGCATTACGTTTGAAATCTGTCGGAAAGTAGTCGAGATACCGAACCGAAACATCGTTTGCTAAAAAATCACCACGCTGTAAAACATAGTCATTATGATGGATCCACCACCTGGCATTAGGAGGTTCAATCCGTTCAGACTTCGCTGAATAGAGAACCCGGGGGATACTCAACCCCATTTCATATTCTCTATCCAACACACCACGCTTAAAAAACTGTTCCCGGACCCACCAGCCGACATCTTCCATTGTTGTTACACCCGGGGTGATAATTTCATTAGATAGAGAACGTTCAAGGATCTGACGATGTACTTCAACTGCATTGGTCATGAGTGTTACTTCTCTAAGAATTCTTCTTACTCTGAAATCAGTGATCACGTTCTCTGCAGAGACTATTCTCTGAGAATATTTCGATCCTAATATCTTTTCCAATCTCAAGTATTGCGAATATGAGATCCCGTCTGCAACAGCGAGCCAGTCGGATGTGTTTACAGCAATTGTTTTCGGATCGCGTTCAGCTACAAATTCTGTTATTTCATCCCAGACTCCAGGATCCTGTTTATTACTATAACCATTAAAAGCTCTCCAGACTTCGCGGGAGCCGCGCACGTCAATATTTTCAACAGCGCCTGCTCCACCGAACACAGCCCGCTCAATCCTGTCCCCCAGATCGGTAAAAATCAAATAACCTGAGGTTGATCCGAATTCCTGAAACATTGGATCCTGAATTCCCTGTCGGGTAACATGGATCCACATATCCACGTTATTGTCGCGCATTGCTCCCGGCAGTATAAGATCAAGTTTTTCGTTTCTAATGAGACGCAGAACTTCTGAACCGGTTTTTGACGTATATATGCCCGGCTGAGCGTTGGCAAAAGGTACGATGAAAATCACAGAAATAATAAGTGCCATTATTCGAGATATCATACCGTGTTCCTCTTTTGATTAATAGGCGATAAACATTAAGATAAATATTTAACTTGTACAAGTATATTCTGCTCCTCGGGCTGTGCGATTTGCGAACCTTTACGCTCAATGGATCAGAATAATTTTCTCATTGAGCGGCTGAATAAATTCAACTCCCTTGTTTGTTATGATTTGAGGATTTGAAATATTAATACAAAGTGGCCAACCGGGTCTTTCAGCAATGTTCATATGAACCATATATTCAAAAGCAAATAGATTATTGTCTTGAATTTTCAAATGATGTGTGTCTGTTCGAAAGGGTCTCATTGAGGGTCCGATCTCACCCATTTCGAAATTGCCAAAAGCATGATTATCAATGGAAAATCCTGCATAATCAGTTCCTTTACCAGCAAGCGCCCTCTGTACAATTCTATAGTCTTCGTCTCCTGCTTGCGTGCCGTCTAAAAGATATCCATGTGAATCGATAAAAGGTGTATAATGATAGCCTGCCTCTTCCATAAGTTTAACCATTGCATCCAACGATTCCTTGGCGGTCATACCCACTTTCATTCCCTCTTTCATAAGCCATTGACCAGCTATCGCTTTATCAAAGACCTTCTGTATAAAATCGGGAGCCTTTGTTTCTCCTTGTCGCAAAATATATGTGTGAATTTTAGTATCTATATCAAAATCCATATAACTACCCAATTCATCAGGATAGATATCACTACCAACAAAAAAATCACCACGCTGAAGAACATAATCAGGGTTATCCATAAACCATCTGACGTCAGGTGGAAAATCTTTTACTGTTTCTTCAGGTTTGGTTCCTGCTGAATAGTAAAGCCGACCGCCTATATCCCCAATAGTCGTCACTCCCGGCACGATCTGGGATATATTTTGTAAACCACGCTGACGGGCCAGTGCCAATTCTTCGGTTTGTGTTGCCACTTCCCTGCTCGTCCTTCTTACCACGAAATCTGTAATGACATTCTCTGCAGACACAATTCTCTGAGAGTATTTAGGTCCTAAGATCCTTTCCAGTTTTAAATATGAGGAATATGAAATCCCATCTGCCGCAGGGAGCCAATCAGAAAAATTTACTGCAATCGTATGCGGGTCACGTTCGGCAACAAAGTCCGTTATTTCTTCGTAGATTTCGGGAACCGAAAAACCTTGATTGGAATCGGTATTATTATAATTATAATTGCCAAAAGCTCGTCTTAAATGCCAGGAGCCTTGTATGTCAATTTTTTCAACAGCTCCCGGACTGCCACCAAAAATTGCCCGCTCGATCCTATTCCCCAAGTCAGCAAAGATCAAATATCCTGAGAATGACCCAAAATACGGAGCAATGCGGTCTTGACCGCGGGTAACATGGATCCACATGTCTACATTATTATCACGCATGGCTCCAGGCAGTACAAGGTCAAGTTTGTCGTTCCTCATAAGACGGAGCGCTTCCCTGTCGGTCTCTACCGTACGCTGCGGAAGCGGGTTGAAGGTATCTCCTCCTCGCTGTGCAATTGCATCAGGCGCTGTAAACATCACAGCAATTAAAAATACATATACTCGTGCTCTCATGACTTTCTCCTCTAATGATTTTTAGTGATAAATGTAACATTAAGAATTTAACTTTTACAAGTATTATCTTCTCATTTCAAAGATCTTAACTTATATACGAGCATATATATAAATATATAGTATGATCTCATTTATGCAAATAATTGCATTGTCCGGATTGTCAATATGTGTCAATCCGTAGGCATTGTTATTAGAAAGCAACCTACTTTTGTTATACAATTACGTATATACAGCATATGTGAGAAGATATGCTTTTTAGGGGGTTATTTGCATGTATCAACACCATCGGGAGCAATAAAAAATACTCCTGCTTGGGTTGGGTATGGAAGATTGATAGTCATCTTTTGCAAGGATATAAAAAAACCGGCAACAATTGTTACCGGTCTAATCAGAAAGATTGATACTAATAAGTTAATTTTAGAAACCAAATGACCCATTATTTTTAATTTAATACGACTAAAGGTCTCACTGCCTCTTCTGCATTTACCAGTCCTGCTCCTTGTTCATATATTGAAAGCCCGATATCTTCGGCGGATTCTTGTAATAGATCTTTTACACCGGCAGGACTTAAACCCTGCTGGTTAAACAATACCAATGCTGCGGTTCCTGTCACATGTGGCGTTGCCATGCTGGTCCCGCTTCCAATTGCATAACCTGATCCACGATATGTCGAAAGGATGTCTACTTCCGGAGCTATGAGATCGATTTCCGGTCCCCAATTCGAAAAACCGGCAATATCGTCATTAGCATCACTTGCAGCTACGGCGATTGTTTCCGCATATTTTGCAGGATAAGAAACAGTACTTCCACTATTACCTGCCGCAGCCACCATAGTAATACCGGCGGTATAAGCTGCTTGAATCGCCAGTTCTTCACTTGTGCTCGGAACAGATGATCCGAAACTCATATTAATGACCTGTATACTATTGTTAATACACCATTGAATACCTTCAATTATATCTGAGGTAAACGCCGTACCGTTCCTATTAAAAGCCTTCACAGCATACAACTCAGCTGCATGACCGACGCCGATAACACCAATTTCATTATCCAGCGCCGCAACCGTACCGGAAACATGCGTACCGTGACCATTATCATCTTTATAGGATTTACGAGGATTGATAGTGTTAATTCCACCTACAACAGTCAAATCCGGATGATCCGGATCGATACCCGAATCTAAGATACCAACCTTTACAGAAGCTCCGATACTGATACTCCAAGCTAAATCAGCATCTATCCGGTCAACTCCCCATTGAAGTGCTTCTGCTGGCGGCGGAGGAGGAGGTTCCTTATCACCTTTCGGCGGTTTGTCTGGTTTTCCCCAACCTTTACCATTACCATGAATACCCGGATCAGGCAAGGATACAATACGGTCTTTTTCTATGAGTGCAACACCTTCCGTTCCTCTTAAAGCGGTTACCGCTTGAGCAGGCAATAATACCGCATTACCGTGGATAACCGACAATGGCTTTAACAGTGTTCCACCTGTAGCAGCAATAAGACGCTCTCCCGCAGCATTATTCACCGTTTCATCAAAAATAACTATAAACCGCTCCGCAGCAGCGGATGCTTTGCCCGCTATTAGAGTTTGATCGGTATCTGTCGATGTTTCATCAGTTATATCCAATTCCAGAGGACTAAATTGTTCCTGGCAGCCAAATATTCCAAAAGCAATACTCATCACAAACAAATACTTGAATGGGGACTTGATTTTTCTCATTTCTCACCTCGTAAGATGTACATAATACTTAATTATTTATTTTGCCGCTTAAAAACTATAGAAGCACTACTTATAGTTTCGCAATTTTTTTACAACTTCTTTAATTAATCATCAAAAAATATTATGTTGATTGAAAAATCAAAAGTTAAGTCATTTAAAAAGTATTTTCCAATATGATTACTCTCGTTAATCATTAGCCAATTTCATATACTTATTACTGAGAGCGTTGCATAACAATCTATAATTAGCGAGATTTTTTGGTTTGTCTGATTTTTTGCTTAGAGGTTTATATCATGAGTTTTTTGGTTTCATATTTTTCATTATTTTGGTATGTTTCACGTTGGTTGACTTATTTTTGGGGATATTTTCCCTCTGTTTTCATGTTTGGACGGATTTATCGAATAACACCATACCTTTTAAGTTGATAGCGTCATGGCTGCCTGTATTTTCATTTTTGCCAGACCCAGGTAACGTGCTCTACCAAGTTGGTACCACTGTGTGGCAGTGGCAAAGATTTTTCCGATATATGAACGGAATTGTTTCAGACGGTAGTAATGGTGATATTCTTTCTTGTTGGGGTAGCGTGCCTTGATATGACCTCGTTGTTTACCCCGTCTGCGTTTGACCATGATTGCGGCTTTTTGTTTACGTTCTTTGATGAGGTTACAGTTGTCAGGGCTGTCATAGCCTTTACCGGCGGTTACCGTCTTTGCATGCGGGTCGGCGACATCCGGAAAGTGTGTGCTGTCGTGCTCGTTGCCGGGCGTCGCCGTGACGGTGGTGTCCTTATCGACGCCGATGCCGACTTTACTGCCGATGAACGGCTTGTTCTTTTATTGTCAGATTGTTGAGAGGTTTATACCGCTCTTTTAACAGCTTTTTCGTAAAACCTGATTCAACCAATATTAACCTGTTATTCCTATTTTTATTCAGTAATTTTTGAACGTCAAATATGTGAAACGATGAAAGACAGCGATTCAAATCAGCAGCATTTTTCATTCTCCAGAATAAACAAAACAGTTTTTAAGCTGGTGAAAAAAGTTTTTCCTGGAGGTAAGATTCTCGAACTGGGTTCAGGTGAAGGCGGTTTAACCTATCATTTGAATCAGGAAGGTTATGATGTGACCGCTTCTGATCTTGATCCCAATAATTTTCGTGTTGATGGGGTCGAATGCCTTAAAATCGATCTGGAAAAGAAATTTGATGTTCCCAATAACAGTTATGACTGCGTTATATCTGTCGAGGCTATTGAGCATCTTGAAGACCATTTTTCATTCATTCGAGAGTGCAATAGGATTCTCAAACCCGGTGGATTGATGATTGTGACAACTCCAAATATTCTCAATATGGCTTCTCGTATCCGATTCTTCTTAACCGGATTCTTCACCTATAACACAAGGCCGAACAGTGAATTTGAGCGGGTGCCTATCTATCAGCATATTAATCCAATCAACTTTTATAACCTTCGTTATATTTTGCATACAAATGGTTTTACCATTCATTCCGTCCAGACTGACCGGTACCGGAACAGTGCGCTTTGGTTATTTTTCTGGTATCCGATTCTTTATCTATTTACATTCTGGACTATGAGAGGAAATACTGATCCCCGGATGAAAAAAGTGAATCGGGATATTGCAAAACAAATTCTAACGAAAGAGCTTCTCTACGGCA
Organism: bacterium; assembly: GCA_965240425.1. Taxonomy (GTDB): domain Bacteria; phylum SM23-31; class SM23-31; order SM23-31; family SM23-31; genus CBDFMG01. The sequence goes on along the minus strand of OZ251221.1, from coordinate 1,891,293 downwards.
GAACACTGATCACAATATCCCGGAAAACTGATTCAGTGAAAAAACAGTAACAAAAAAGGGAAAACATAAGATTTGATATTCCCCATATCAATTCACTGAATGAGTTTAACATGGAATATTTTAGATTATGATAACATTCTTGCATTTAATCCTGTCATTTGCAAAAGGATATTGGCTTAAATGAATCAGCATACGATAAATTTGCTTCGGTATTCAGGTTATTTGATAAAAGACATACAATACAGAGACACTCATACTTTATTTTTTTAATTATTTCAAATCAAATTGTGCGATAGTGTAATTGATTTATTCAAAACAAGATTTCTGATATATATTCTTCTTCATCGTCGCCTCAGCAATTTAGCACGTGACATATCTGCTGTGCCTGACTACTTTTGCACCGATCTTTTTTTAATAATTGTGCATCTAATGCTAAGCAAAATTCAGGTCAAAATTCCGATACGATGAACGAAGATACTATTCGGGATGAGATTGAGATAATAGAAAAGCATATATATGATCTTAAAGACAAGATATCTGATTCAGAGAAGAAAATCCCTAAATTAAAATTTGACCTATCACAATTGCAAACAACTCGTGAACGAGTTGTAATACTTTTTTTTTTAAACTCAGGAGGATCATATTATGAGCAATATATCTTTAGTAATGGCAACTTCTTTAATTTGCTGCATTTCCCTGGGTGCATGTGGCAAAAATGAACCTCTCAAGATGGTCTTTGTATCTGGTTCTAACGAGTATTCTTCTAATATTTCACTTGAAAAGTACAAGAATTACCTTGAGAATAATTATGAGAACGTGCAGATTGCTCTTCTCAAGGCAGGTGGTGAATTGAAATTCAGAGGAGAGTATTCCGACCTTCAGGGACTTGAGGCTCTGGATAATTGTGATGTTGCGCTATTTTTTACCCGCCGTCTTACGATCGACGGTGAGCAATTAGAGGCGGTAAAAAGATATGCTACTTCCGGCAGGCCGATTGTAGGGATACGGACCGCAAGCCATGGATTTCAGAACTGGTTAGAGTTCGATACGCTCGTACTCGGTGGTAACTATGATGACCATTACGGTGATGGTCCTCCGGTACAGATAAAGATTAATTCTGAGGCTAAGAATCATCCGGTATTAAAGGGCATAGATGATTTCAGCTCTGAGTATAGCTTATATAAGACCTCGCCAGTGGCTTCAGATGCTGAGGTGTTGATATCAGGCACCATTCCCTTTGAGGGCCCTGAACGCTTTAAAGCTGAACCGGTGGCATGGACACGGACATTCAAGGGTGCCCGGGTGTGTTATATTTCATTAGGCGGACTGAGCGATTGGGACAATCCGGCGTTCAGACAATTGGTTACGAATGCTCTTTTCTGGACTGCTAATCGAGAGCTATAGTGTAAAGAACGGTTATAACCGGAATAAACATTAAATTTGCATAACACAGTATATTTTTAAATTATACGGATGAACGTTTCATGAATGGAGGAGGATTCCAACCACTATGGTCGCCAAAGGGTAATGAATTGTTTTATCGTAAAGGAGCAAAAGTATTCTCTGTTGGGATTGATTTGAAACTGTATTTTTCAATTGGAAAAGCTCACGATCTTTTCCATAGTATTAATTTCTATGTCAGCAATTATTCTGATTACAATATACATCCTTAAATAATAAATTTATCTTTTCAACAGTCGAATTCGAACCCCCTTCCAATGATATCTATGTAGTTCGGAATTGGCTTGATCATTAAGGAGGACCAAAACAATGACGCGTATATTGCTGCCTGCTTTTATACTTATTCATATTTTACTTCTGGACGCTATAGGACAAGTCAGAACAGAGATTCCAAAGGATTTTGATTACGAGCACTGGCCATATCCTTTCTATGAAGAAGTTTCATCCCGTCTGAAGGAGTTGGCAAGTAAGTATCCAAAATTTGCCCGTACTTATAGTATTGGTAAAAGCGGTGAGGGTCGAGATCTTATAGTGATAGAGATCACCAATGAGGATACAGGTCCGGGTGAATCCAAGCCAGCCTTGTGGATTCAGGCCGGCATTCATGCTCGTGAAGCAAGCGGCCGACAGATTGTCCTGTATTTTATCCAGAGACTGCTGGAAAGTTCTGTCCACAACTCTGAGGAAACCCAACTGCTGGATACTCGAACATTTTACGTTATGCCTATTTTTGACGTTGACGTCGGTGAAAAGACATTTACACGACACCCTGCATGGCCGGGCTATAAGCAAGAGGATCATGAAGGAAGAGATCTGGATGGAGATGGTTATATCACCACCATGCGTGTAAAGGATCCCACTGGAACCCGATACCCAAGCGCTCTTGATTCCCGTATTATGCTGAGAATCCGCTCGCGAAATGGTGAAAGATGGAATTATGTTCCAACGATTTGGAATGGTCAATTTTTTAAAGAAGAAAATCCCGAATACTTTGAAGACGAACTCGCGCCCCGTGATCAACGGTATCGTCTCTACACGGAGGGAGATGCTGTGTCAGAACCTAACCAAGCAATCGATGAACGCGAGCCGGCAAATTTTAATCGAAACTGGTCTGCAGAATGGAGAGCAGAGCAACCTGGAGCCGGCCCTCATCCTTTCTCCTTACCCGAAGTCAAAGCCGTCGCTCAATTCATATCTTCACATAAAAATATTTTTTTCTGTTACAGTTTTCACTCTAACGATTCCTCTAGAAACATTCTTGTCCGACCTCAAATGGACCATCCATATGAATTCATGCTGCCGGAGGACAATGATTTTTATTTCCGTCTGGGAGGTAAATGGGCTGCATTGACTGGTGGAGACATCATGGTAAACACTAGGTACAGTCAGGAACTGCTTGCCGGATACTACCATTGGAATCATAAGGGATTTTTTCCTGATTGGGTTTATATGCAACAGGGGATCCATGCGATCTCTCCCGAAATCGATACGTACGGTAAAGATTATGATGGCGATGGATATATAACAGCATTTGAAAAATTGCGTTGGAACGATGAAGAACTTGAAGGGAAGTATTTTGCGCCGTGGAAACCTTATGAACATCCGACCCTCGGCAATGTTGAAATAGGAGGTTGGCGCAGCAATCCCTCTTTCGGTGACCGGTTAAAAGAACAATGCAATGTGCATTATAAATTACTACTCCATGTCGCAGGATTAGCACCGTCATTACGAATAAAAAGCCTGAAAGCAGAATCTGTTGCCGGTGGCAAATATCGGATTGTCGCCGAAGTACAAAATCAAGGATGGCTGGCGACTTATGTGACTCGAAATGCACAAAAGATACGGCGAGACCAACCCATCATTGCTAAGATCAATGTAACCGGCGGCAGGGTTGTTAACAGCGAACTTATGAAGAATATCGGGCATATCTTAGGGAAGTTTTCTTATATCAGGCGGTGGGGTGATGGCGCTGATGAATCCACCAAAACTGTGGAATGGACTATTGAAACTTCGGGTGACGATCCGAGCAGCGTGACAGTCGAAGCCTGGGCTCAAAAAGCAGGAAGAGATAAAAAAACGATTGTTTTGAGTAAGTAATAAGACCTGAAAATGAGTTCTTTGCTGTTATTATATGAATGTTATGGGAACATTCAAAATTCACATTAATACTTCAGGACCAAAAATCAAGTAAAAAAAGTATCTATAGGTAAACATAGTGAACTATCTGAGAAAATGAGATTAATTTTAAGTTTGCATACTATATTTACCTATTTGTTACCTATTGTTCATTATTGTTACTTTTCGTTACAGTTTTTTCATTTTAATCTCTTAGAGGCAACGTTTTACGTACTTCGGATAAAAAGTTAAATATATACTTAAAAGTTCTACCTTTGAACCAATAGGGTCCGCCCTACAGGAATCGAACTCGTTATTAAGTTACCTTTATCTATCAAAGGTAAACACTCTATTAAAAATTCTACCTATTAGCCAATTCTCTCCACACATTTTCCCTTAAATTCTGTAAATCAATTCTAATTTAAAGGTTCGCAAATCGTACGTCCCGAGGAGTAGAAAACACTTGTAATAGCAAAATGCATACTTTATAATGAATTATCTAGATTAAGGAGATCTATAATGAATTCAATGCGGATTTGTACGTTCATAGTTTTTTTACCAGTGTTCCTAGTATCATGCAGTTTCACGAACACTCAGATTGCCCAGGAGTATCAGGACCGTCGAATTACAGACGCTAGAAGGTCATTCTGGAGAAATAGGAAGTATTTCACTCAGCCCGGACGGGAACTACCTCGCATCGGGAAGTGCAGATGAAACAATAAAAATCTGGCAGCTCTCGGACGGTAAATTCAGTGAGGTACAAACACTAGAAGGGCATTCTCATTATGTTGTTACTGTCGCATTTAGCCCAGACGGGAACTACCTCGCATCGGGGAGTGATGATACTACGGTAAAGCTCTGGCAGCTTTCCGGCAGTAAATTCAGTGAAGTACAGACACTGGAAGGTCATTCTGAATGGGTTACTGGTGTTGCGTTCAGCCCAGACGGAAAAACTACCTCGTATCGGGAAGTAGGGATGATACGGCAAAGCTCTGGGTAGCTCTCAGGCAATAAATTCCTGCTGTTCAGTAACTGGAAAGTTAAAATATAAAACATGTATTAAAGGTTCGTAAATCGTACAGCCCGAGGAGTCAAATAATATTTGTTTTATCTCAGAAAAATATTGTATTTGAAATTCTTGCCAATTCTTGCCAATAATGGTGTGAATCGGTGTGTTTTGTGGCATGTGATTTGTAAAAAATATATACAGCAGCCATGCACTTAAATATTTGTTTATATTAATCTTAAAAAAAATTAATATTAAATATCCATTACTGACTCATAATCAGTGGGTCGCAGGTTCGAGTCCTGCAGGGTCCACTCAACTGTTCAATAAGCAGAACATTTTTAGTTTTAGGTTCTGCTCTTTTTGTTTCTAAAGGTATGTCATACTCAATTTCTATTAATCATAGTAATCGGTGTAGGATTTATTGTTATAAGAATTTAAACACATATTTGAAAGTTCTGTTTTTAAACAGATAACCGAACGAATAAAGCAAATGACGATATGTTGATTCCCCAAAAGACATTACTTGTTTGTAATTGGAAGGTTCATTTGTTAACTTGGGACCATAACTCGACAAAGTCCCAATTTATATTTTTCTTGAGGATTGATATGGGAAATATCAGATAGCAACACAAACTCAACAGGAGAATCATGAATAACAAGTCTAAATATTCACTTATGGGATTATTAATTATAGCAATGCTGTCATTGCTCAACTTTACTACATGCACAAAAGACTTTAGTATTGAGAAACCTTATAAACCTACCTGGAATTCTCTCAGGAACCATTCCACACCGGAATGGCTCAAGGATGCCAAGTTTGGAATTTATACGCACTGGGGAGTTTGGTCTGTACCCGCATTTGCCCGTATCGTCAGTAGAGATGATCCGCCGCATCCATATAAGGGGATTTCTCTAAAGCAGGTGAAGAGCTCGAAAACGATGTTTGACACAGCCGAAGAGAGACTGGAAGTTATAGAAAGCCTCATCGCGTTACGTACCGGTCGGGATGGCACATGGTATCCTTTTAATATGTATCGGGAGGGTACTGACCAGTACAATTATCACGTAAAAACCTATGGTCCTCCCGAGGAATTTGGTTACAAGGATTTTATTCCATTGTTCACGGCGGAAAAATTCGATGCCGATGAGTGGGCTGAACTTTTCAAGGAGGCAGGCGCTCAATTTGCCGGTCCCGTTGCCGAACACCATGATGGTTTTTCAATGTGGGACAGCGACCTGACGAAATGGGATGCTGCAGAGATGGGTCCGAAAAGGGACATTGTCGGAGAACTGGAGGGGGCTATCAAAAAACGGGGAATGAAGTTTGTAACGGCATTTCACCATTCTATGAACTGGTGGTTTTATCCTCATTGGAAGAAAGAATATGATACATCAGATCCACAATACTCGAGCTTATATGGTTCATTGCATAATCAGGAAGAAAAACCAGGCGTAAATATGACTGTACAATGGGAAGAACAAGACGAACCGAACATAGAATTCCTCGAGCAATGGAAAGGTAAACTAACAGAGGTTGTGGATAAGTACCAGCCGGACTTAATATGGTTTGATTTCGCATTAGAGGGGATCAAAGAGATTTATCGTCTTGAATTCCTTGCATACTATTTTAATAAGGCAGCGGAATGAGATAAAGAAGTAGAAGTAACGTATAAAAACTATGCTATTCCTCCGGTAGTCGGTGTTACGGATCTCGAAATGGGGACAATGGATGAACTTACCTATCATGAGTGGCTGACTGATACATCCGTAGATGAACAAGGTTCGTGGGCGTATGTTCAGAATGTTGGTTTTAAATCGGTGAACCAGCTTGTGGATAATTTGATCGACAGAGTCAGCAAGAACAAATATCTATTACTCAACGTGGGACCCAAATCGGACGGGACAATTCCGGAAGAAGCCAAAGACCGCCTGCTGGGTATTGGAGAGTGGTTGAAGGTCAACGGCGAAGCAATTTACGGAACAACACCCTGGTCAATTTACGGAGAGGGCCCCACAAGGATGTCAGAAGGAGGACATTTTAGTGAAGAAGGTGGACAACTCGAGTATACAGGAGAGGATATACGGTTCACGGTCAAAAATAATGTTCTTTATGCAATATGTCTGGATTGGCCGGGCGAACAGGTGAACATTACCTCTCTTTGACCTTGCCCCCACAAGTTGATCCAGATAGTATATGAGTACAGGGATTAGATTGAAAAGAAAGGAGCAAGATCAATGGCACGTAGAATTCACACATCAGCACAAATTATCCACAAGCTTCGAGAGGCAGAAGTACTGCTCGCTCAAGGTCAGTCGGTTCAACAAGCTGCTCGCCAGATTGAGGTTACAGAGCAGACCTATTATCGTTGGCGAAAGGAGTATGGTGGTCTTCGGGTGCATCAGGCGAAACGATTTAAAGCGTTAGAGAGAGAGACTATCCGCCTGAAACGCCTGGTTGCCGAGAAAGAGTTGGATATTCAAATCCTCAATGAGACTCTGGCGGTTGATGCAAAAAACTTCTGAGCCCGGCGAAGCGACGGGAGGTGGTGCAGCATCTTTGCACGACTCTCGAGATCTCGCAGCGCCGGGCCTGTACCGTGTTGGGAGTACCGCGCAGCACTCATCAATATCGCCCGATTTCTCCTGCGGATGAACCGGTGTTAGTGCGACGTATGGTCTGAGTTGGCCACGCAGTATGGTCGGTATGGTTATCGACGAATTACCGCACTGTTACAGCAAGAAGGCTGCAAGGTCAATCATAAGAGAGTGGAGCGTTTGTGGCGTCGAGAAGGATTAAAAGTTCCCCGGAGGCAACCGAAGCGCAAACGGTTATGGCTCAATGACGGTTCGTGTATTCGGCTGCGACCTGCGTACCGGGATCATGTCTGGAGTTATGACTTCATGCAAGCACGAACCCGAGAGGGAAGGAGCTATCGTTTGTTAACAATATTAGATGAATACAGTCGGGAGTGTCAGGCAATTGTGGTAGGCAGGAGGCTGACTCACAATGACGTCATAGAACATCTTGCAACACTGTTCGTGCAGCGAGGAGTTCCGGTTCACCTGAGAAGTGATAATGGCACAGAGTTCACTGCTCAAGCGGTCCGGACATGGCTCATGCGCCTGGGAGTAAAAACATTGTATATTGAACCAGGCAGTCCATGGGAGAACGGGTATAGTGAGTCGTTCAATGGCAAACTGCGTGATGAAGTGCTCAACCGGGAAATCTTCGATACCTTACACGAAGCAAAAGTGCTTGTGGAACGCTGGCGAAATGAGTATAATCATAAGAGACTGCATAGTGCCCTTGGATACCGGCCACCCGCCCCCGAGGCAGTTATACCACCGGATGCGGTCTCAAGGCCAATGGATAATACAACAATGAATATATCGATGAATTGACTAACTTAAATAATTGCCCAAACATTAGGGGCAGGTCAGGCGTTTCAGGCGGATAGTCTCTCTCTCTAACGCTTTAAATCGTTTCGCCTGATGCACCCGAAGACCACCATACTCCTTTCGCCAACGATAATAGGTCTGCTCTGTAACCTCAATCTGGCGAGCAGCTTGTTGAACCGACTGACCTTGAGCGAGCAGTACTTCTGCCTCTCGAAGCTTGTGGATAATTTGTTCTGATGTGTGAATTCTACGTGCCATTGATCTTGCTCCTTTCTTTGCAATCTAATCCCTGTACTCATATACTATCTGGATCAACTGTTGGGGGCAAGGTCAGTATTTTAATGTCGATCACGGCAGCGGTAAGATACAGGGTGTTTCCATCATGGGAAATGAGGTGATCCGGTCAATATTTACCGAATGGATGAAACCGCTCAAAAACCTGGGTATGACACATCTTTTCACGACTGGTATGGCTCATGAAGCATACCGTGAAGTCGGACTGCCAGGATTTTATTTTGTTCAGGATAGAATGGATATGGAAACGAACGTTCATTCCAATATGGACGTCTATGACCGCCTTGTTCCTGAAAACCTGATGACGAATGTGGTCATCCTTGCGACTTTTGTGTATCATGCTGCGATGCGTGATGATAAACTCCCCCGTATTGCTCCTTTACCCTGGTAATGAGGTGAATAAGCTATTGAAGAGATTTAAAGCAAGCATAAAGCTTCGCAAATCGTACAGTTTGAGGAGTAGATAGTACTTGTAATAGCAAGTTACATATCTTACTATTGAACTCTATGTGTCCATAATGTTCTGACGACATGCAATAAGTTTCAAAATTATATAGCGGGAAAAGCTGCCGGACCTTTACCGGAAAGAGGACGGGACTGAAGGATTTTATAGAGAATAATAGATTGGACCAAAAATTGATCCCGTTTCTCAATAAGCAGCGGTTAAAAAGCCCCGTTCAAAGATCAGGGCTTTTCATCATACATACATAGTAAGTAGTCTCAGAAATCTGAAAATCATAACAGCATGCACTGAATATTATTTTGTAATATTCAATGTATAGACAGTCGAGTTTTGTTCATTGCGGGATATCACTTGAACAAGGAACATCGTTACATTGTCATCCACTTCCAAAGGAACATCCGGCAAAGGAACGCCGGAGGTCATGGGTAAACCCGCTTCAATCACCGTAACTGAAAAAAGATGTAAATTCTGATTTTCCGCACGTTCTGTAGCCGTGATAGACACCGCAGTAGTTAATGAATCAACATTCACTACATACGAAAAAACCGTTGAAGAAAATTCAGGAGAAAAGATACTGCCCGAAACCTCGATATTCGAAAGTAACGTATCGTCATCGCTGCCGGGGTTGAATATACTCAGCAGGTCATCCCCTTCGTTAGTACCGCAGCAAAAATTCAGTGAAAGAAGCACAATTCCAACTAAGAGGATACGGTGATATCTCATTTCACAAATCTCACACTATACAATTATGAATACTGCTCAATCGCAGATTTACCATCAAACATGTCTTGGTCGGTTTGAAAACATCCCCAAGATCAGGGAATAATTATTCTACATTTAAATGTTCAAAACAATAATATAATATGATATTTCCCATGTCAAACCTCTGAAAGAGTTTGACATGGATTTTCTTGAATTAAGATAGCAAGTTAACATGTGTACATCATCAGGACCTTCAATAATATTGGATTTAATATCTAAAAAACCTTATGCAATAACAAGTGTTATTACCATTTCTAAATAGTTTTTATACCAAGCATAAACACTTATCAAGACAGTTCTCAACCAGCAAATGTGCTGCATATATTAACATACGGACGTTAGCTGTTACACATTATAAACTTTGCCTCATGATTCGTTAATCGACATTATATTGTCAATAGAAATGTGCTAAACAGAGGATTGGCACTGATGGATTTTGCAAATTATATAATAAAATGTTAAGTATATTTCTACAAAAAACGGGAAATCTTCCTTTGAGATAATAATCAATTGCATTTATAAACATACTATAGTACATTTTTATATTGACATTAATAAAAATAATTCTTAGTAATATCAAGAAGTACCTGCTAGTTCTCTAATAATGTAGATTATTTCACTCATCGTGATCATTAACATACTCTCATGATGTAGTTGTACAGTTCAAATTGATTGATGATAGTGTAATTAAGTACTGGACCGGAATAGTGACTTTCAGAAAATACAAGCGTTCATTTACTATTTGGTAAGTTGAAAACTATGTATTTGTACCGTGGAACAATTGCAATTTTTGATATATTTGTTAGTGCTTTAAAAAAACAGTAAATCATACCGGTTTTAATGGTATGATTTACTGTTTTTTATTTTTACGACTAAGTTATTCCGCAGAAAATACATTTTCTGTTTTAACGGAAGATTTATTCTCTACTAACCATACATCGATCACTCAAATGAGGTATCGATGTATCTACTAATTACAGCAATGATTCATGGGTAAGGATGAAAAGAGGCGGTTGATAGGAGCTTATCCTTATTATTATCATTCAGCCTTTTATGCCCCATGGATGTGCAATAAAATCGAATGGAAAGGAGGGATGCACAACGAAAAAAAATTGAAGAGTGTTTCAATATTTTGCATGAAATGTGCGAAATATTATACAAATGTACAATAGGTGCGACTATGTGTACAATGAAATATAATTAAGGATTTTAGTTACTGGTGTAGTTGTTGATTACGGTGTTTAGGTGCTATAGGTGATAGGAAGATAAATGTAACTTAGGTGAGAGAGGGTAATATAATCTCGAATCCATACAACTAATTGAGGAGGATTTCATGAATTTATCCTACCGTTTTATTATTATCTTGGTAGTGCTCTTTATGGCTCTGCCGGTCATTGCACAGGTGCAGCATAGTGGTACTGTTACCGATGCGGAGACAGGAGATCCATTAATAGGAGTTAACGTACTTGTCAAGGGTCTCACCATCGGCGCTGCGACAAACGTTGATGGAGAATATTCGTTCGCATACACGTCGAGCGGTGATTACACCCTTGCCATCAGTTTTGTGGGTTACCGGACGGTCGAACAGAGTTCCCAGGACGGTAATGTTACGGATTTGAACATCCAGATGGAAGTGGACCCATTCGGAATGGATGAGATCGTCGTTACCGGCCTCGTCTCCCGGACGTCACGGGCCGTTTCAGAGGTATCAGTATCGAGGATCAACATTGCATCACTTACTGAGAAAGCCGATTACGCTTCCATGGACGAAATGATAGCAGGCAAACTCTCCGGTGTCGAAGTCCATAAAACCTTCGGCACGTTCGGCGCTCCAATGCGTTTCAACATGCGCTCCGGGGGTGGTATCAACGGAAATGCCCAACCTGTTATCTACGTTGACGGTATAAAAATTGCCAACGATTCTTTTGGTCGTGACGGAGGAAACACCGGAATTTCGACGCTCAATTCTCTGAATCCCGAAGAAATCGAAAATATCGAAGTCATCAAGGGATCGGCCGGAGCGTCGTCATACGGTACCGGCGGTTCGAACGGTGTTATCCTTATAACCACAAAGCGCGGCCGTCTGGGGACCGGAGGAACTAAGAACTGGGCTGTTAATTACAAAGGAACCGTTGGGCAGCATCAGCAGCAGCGCCAGTATGATGAGAATGATATGCGCCAATTCCAGGCCGTTAACGATTACTTTGTCGATGGTCTGATCCAGAAGAATAATCTCAATGTCTCCGGCGGGACTGAACAGATGCGTCTGTATGCCGGTGTTGATCGTTCTTTTGAAAAAGGTGAGTTTCCGCAGAGCAATCAGGACCTGACGAATCTTCGCGCGAATTTCGACTATTTACCGAACGATAAATTCACTGTCCAGGTCAGCTCGGGATATCAGCTCGGCACAATCCAGCTCCCGGGAGATAGCCGCGGCGGCCATGAGTGGAAAGAAGTATTGATGAGGCGTTGGCCATATGATCTCGCCAAGACCAACCGGTCGAAAAATTACTACCGGTCTCGTACAAGGATGAATTTTATGAACAGTTTTACCGCGTCCGTGGTTACTGAGCTTACGCCGTTCGTCGGCACAGGCAATCGGTGGCTCGAAGGATTGTCGGGACGATTTACTATTGGTATCGACGACAAAGATCAACGGAATGTATATACTCTTGCTCCGACTACCTTTGATCTTGACGGAAGAAAAGAGGAAGGAGAGAGGGCAGTCAACCAGCGCAACCTCCGTAACTTCACCTACAACGGAGATATCCGGTCTAATTACAACCTGGCGGGCATCAATTTTACCTCTACCGTCGGTGCGCAGCTCTTTGAAGAGTCAGGCCAGTCAGTCAACGTAAAATCGCAACAGTTTGTGACCTCGCTCATCCCTGCGCTTGAAGCGGGAGATATTGTAGCCTCTGCAACAGATATTGAAAGTAACTTCAGGTCAGCCGGCATTTTTGCCGAGACTACCCTGGATTATAATAGCACCTATTTTGCGACCGCTATGGTCCGCAGGGATTATGCGAGTGTGCTCGGAGTACAGTCTTCCGACATTATCTATCCGAACTTCAGGGGCGCCATCCGTCTCGACAGGTTTGATTCTGCTCCTTCATTCTTTAATCTGTTAAAGCTCCGCGCGGCATACGGAGAGACCGGCATCCTTCCCGGAAGAATAGATGGTATTCCTTTGCTCTGGTCAGCCATTAATTCCGCGTACGGTGCAGGTGCAGCGCTCTCGGCAGTGGGGAATCCGGATCTGAAACCGGAACGTATCGCGGAATTTGAGATCGGTCTGGATACGGAATTTATGAATTACGCATGGGAAGTTTCATGGTATGAAACCCGTGCAACAGATTCGATCGTGAACAAGAGCCTCCTTCCCTCGACCGGCAAAACGGCAAGTCCGCGTAAGTTCAACGTCGGCAAAATCGAAGGACGCGGTTTTGAATCGCTGTTCCAGGGATTTTTCTCCGGTCCGCGTCTTGGCGGCTGGTCGGTCAATTTTACCCTGACCAACAGCTGGCAGGAGAACGAAGTAACGGATCTCGGCGGAGGTGAAGAAATCCGCGAAGGACCCGGCGGCGGTACGCAGTCGATTCAGGAAGGTCTCCCGAAGAACTCATTTTTCAATGTGAGGACCGAAGGGGCAAATTTCTCTGACGGAACTGATGTCGTAGTTGACAAATCGAGTCCTCTTTTCGGTCAGGTAGCGCCAGTAGGTGTCATCACCGGCGGCAGGACTTCCGAAGAAGACAAGTTCCTCGGAAAAGGTGTACCCGACTGGATCGGAAGTTTCAGCGGTACGCTCAGTGCATTCGATTTCAGTCTCTATGGTCTTTTTGAATGGAAGACAGGATTCGTCCTGTATAACGAAACCTATATCGACCAGATGTGGCAATCGATAAAAGCGAGCAGAAACCCGGGCTGGGAAAATGGTATCGGTACGCAGGTGCTGCGGTTTGATCAATTTATGCAGCAGCTCGGATACTGCGACTGCAATGTCTCGAAAACTGACTTTCCGACACTGGAACCCGGTACACCCGAATATATCGAGGTAGCGAACGCATATGCACAAACTTCCTGGTATGAGGATGCGAACGGCATTCAACCCGGTGATTTTATCAGGCTGAAAGAGTTGAGCCTGACATATAATGCCAGCAAGCTGATTCCGAGATTCGGATGGGAAAATTATATCCAGAGCCTGTCTTTTGGTTTTGGCGGAACGAATCTCTGGCTGGCAACAAAGGACGAGTTCATTGGCATTGACCCTGAATCTCAGTCGTTTGCGGTCAGAGGTCACCGCGGAAATTCTGTTCAGACCTATATGCAAAACGCCGCATTTCCCCAGGGCAGAACATGGTATACGTATGTGCGGCTCGGCATTTAACCTGGGATAGAAAGTCAATTCTGTTCCGACTGTTCTCCCTCTCCCTTTGTAACGGGAATGAGTAGGCAGTGAGAACGGTTGTTACAGCTAAAAAAAGCAGTGTATCTTAGTTAAGGATAAAAACCATATGAAAAATCAAAAAACACTACACATAGTGTTGGCTTTTCTTATTATGAGCTTCTTCGCCGTATCATGCACTGACTGGGTTGAACAAGTCGACCCGCTCATTTCCCAGGTTGACGATAATAGGCTCGATAATGAGGAAAGCATTCTGTTTGTTTTGCGCGGTGTTAAAGCCGCCGTCGGAAACTCCACGACCGCCGCATCCGGAGCACCAGGTGGAGGTCTGGCTCATCTTCTGGTCGATGATTCGGGGTTTAGCGATGAATCTGTCCATGATTTCCAGATCAAAACCGGCGGTCTTTCTCCCGAATTTGTACAGTTTACTCAGGATCAGCCGGTAAACCTGGACTTTTACCGGGGCACCTGGAATCGGTATCACCAGACTCGGTTTGTTGCCGATGATCTTGTTGAAAGGGTCGGGAGAGTAGGCACTTTTGAGAACGATGCTCTCCGGCAGGAAGCGCTCTGGTGGGGAAATATGGTTGGTGGTTTAATGCGGTTGTATCTGGCGTACCATTGGGGATGGGACCAGAATGGAAGCACCCCCGGTGCAGTCATTTCAACCGCGGATGAGCCGGGCGACCTCCTGGCGCCGTCAGAAATTATCGATCAGGCGATTACAAAGTTCCAAGCAGCGCTAAACCTTGATCCAGGCGCAACCGAGGGAATCGACGAAGGGAGCCACGACAGGGTTATTCATTCCATGATGGCTCGGGCCTATCTCTTTGATGCTCAGTACAGTAATGCAAAAACCCAAGCCGGACTAGGACTGGTGGAGAGTGATGCACCGTTCTCAATACTTAATTCTGTACTGTTTGAAAACAGATTCTGGAGAGATTCAGGAAGAAACAGGACCGGATATTCGATGCATCCTCGATTCGCAGAATATGTAAGACGCGACCCTGATGAAGGAGTAGTCATGTCTGAATTAGCCCAGGCGGATATAGATGCGGAGCCAACTCGTAGGAATCTCTCCCTTGCGGATATCATAAAAAACAGTCTCGGATACGAAGGAGGTGTGGGTCAGCGTGGCCACGCGGAGACCCCAAGTCCCCGGACGAATGTTGCGAATCAGAACGAGCGGCTTCCTCTCTGGGAACGGCGTAGAATCCCGAATTTTGATGGTGATTTTGTACTGGGGTATGGTCAGGACAAGTACACCGCAAGGGATGATAAATTAGAAATAATCGACTGGCGTGAAAATCAATTGATCCTTGCCGAAGTTGCAATCAGGGACGTCGACATTGCAACCGCGGTTACGCATATCAACAACGTCAGGGGTTTTCATGGTCTTACTCTTGCCACGGAAGCCGACCTCAACAACTTCAGTGAAACAAAAGGCGGCGCAAGTACATTGGATGCGGCGTTATATCCCCGTGCGGTCGGAAATTCGGTGACGGGAGCGATGGGGTATCTGATTGAGGAGCGCGACAAAACCCTGTGGATGAAAGGGACGAGGCACGTTGACCAGAATAGATTCGACCTCTGGTATCTGGAATCATTTACGTGGATTTATTATCCAATCCCGACAACCGAATCGAAAGTGAATCCACTACTTAAAGACAGGGCAAGAGATTTCTAATATCTGGAACCGGTTTGGAAAATATCGTAATATAAAAGTAGCTCCGTTTTTATAACGGAGCTACTTTTATATTACTGAATATCAATATTTGCTTGATTGTTGAAAACTCACCTGATTCCGTATAATTTTCTTATGTTATTAGATTGTATTATTAACTTATACTGTCCGTTTATTCCAGGAGTTTTTTTCCGGTTTCTGTAGTAACGGGTCACGTACAGTAATGCAAGGATTTACCAATTGTTATCTTGAAAGAGAATTACATCTTTTGATCCTGCTTTTTTCAATAAATGAATAGTAATTAAAATATAATTTCTGAAAAAGAATACTCCTTACTAAAGGAGGATGCTTTATGAGTAAAGAACGGGTGTTATTCGTATTTTTTACCCTTATTATCCTTGTGACCGGAATTGATGCTTTTGCCCAGACAGCAAAGCAAAGGTATGAAATTCTGAGACTCATACGACATGAAAAATTTGATCTCATTCTACCCGGTGCGATGCGGGACAATAATGTCGATATGTGGATCCATGTCGCGAAGGATGGTGATCCCGACCCCCTCGACCTGGATTTAGGAGGAGATATTGACTTTACCGTGACCGATACACTCGGTTACTATATCTTTACGGACCGCGGTGGCGACAGGATCGAGAGAGCGCTTTTCGGCGGATCCGCAGAACGGGGTCTTTACGATATATTCGACACCGAAAAAAACCTGCGGGCGTTCGTAGAGGAGCGGGATCCTAGGGTGATCGCCGTCAATATGTCGACATGGCTTCATGCAGCTGACGGCCTTTCATATACCGCATATTTGAGACTGACCAAAGTATTGGGTGAGAAATATTCCAGCAGGCTTATATCTTCTGAAAATGTCGTAACCGATTTCCGTGTGAGAAGGGTTCAACGGGAGATCATCGCATTCGCAAATGCATGTGAAATTCATAGACAGATCCAGGAAGAAGCTATCCGAAGGATCCGGCCGGGGATAACGACACGCGAAGATATCGGCTGGTGGGCTGAGGACCAGCTTATTTCCCGGGGGATGACTCCCAGATTTGCTGAGTACGGCAGCGGTCCCAGTGTGCTGTATTCAGCTGTTACAAAACCTTCAGAATCGGTGGGTACCTTTGGCGAAACTACTGTGGGTTATAGTGCAGAAACCGGGAGACGGGACTATATTTACAAGCGGGGCGATTTCCTAACGTGGGATTGGGGTGTCAGTTACCTGAACTTCGGCACGGACTATAAAAGAAACGCATATATTCTTCGGGAAGGAGAAACCAGGGTGCCTGAAGGTATCCAGCATGCTTTCGATCGCGGTTTACGGGCAAGAAAGATCATCCGAAAAAATATCAAGGCGGGTATTACTGCGGGTGAAGTGCTGGATGCGGTTGTCCGCGCATTGGAAGCCGAAGGGTATATCTATACTCCATATTCCGATATCGGTTCCATAGATAAACAAATCATTGATGTACTCGGTGATAATGAACAGTCAGGATTCTCGCTTGATTGCCATCCACTGGGAAACACCGGCAACGGTGATACCGAACCAGGTGCAAGGTTTGCGCCATTCAGTCCCGCCCGTCTGCTTTTTAAAATCCAACCGAACCATCTCTTTTCATTTGAATACAATGTCCATACATGGATTCCCGAAGGGAATAAGAGAATAAGCATAAATTTTGAAGATAACCACATCGTTACGGAAAATGGTGTCGAATGGCTATATCCTCCTAATGAAAAGATTATTATAATACCCTAATGTCTGCTTCACGATCTTTAAGTCAAATTTTGTTACAATAAGTGCTATTGACATATATAACATTCTACAACTTGCCTAAGATTGAGGTTCAATTTTATTTATTTCATATTGACAATTAGACATCATTAATACGAAATAATATAAGGATTTCACAGAATCCCACTTAATATCATAATAGGCAGCTTGCTTTATAAGCATGTGGTCAGACAGGGAATTTAAGCACATTTGCAGGTCATTTCAGTTGCTGGGGTATAAAGATGGTATAAAGAAACCGCGAAAATGACAGCAGGGGGATGCAAGGGAAAAGACTAAAGACCGACGTGGGTATCGAATCCGGCCGGGGAGTATTGAGTAATATCCTTACATCAAAGAAATATTTCAAAAAATTTTCTTAATTGCAAAACATTCTCAGTACATCCCGACGAGCGGAAAATACTTGTAAAAGCCTCATATATATTATATTTTCCGGTATACTCTGAACATTCTGACGAAGTACATCAAATCTTAAGAAAGCTTCATATTTCGAAACATTCTATATTAATCTCTTCATAATATTGACATGGGGAATATCAAAAGGAAGATATGAAATGGAATACAGAGAATTGGGTCGCACAGGGGTGAAAATTTCGCCAATAGGTTTTGGTACGGGTACTTTTGCCGAACCGACACCGGAAGATGAAGCGAAAAAAATGATTGATCGGGCATTAGATGCCGGTGTGAATCTTCTTGGTACTGGCAACATTTACGCAAATGGTGAGGGGGAACTGATAATCGGACGAGCTCTGAAAGAGAATGGCCGGCGTCAGCAAACACTTATCTGTACAATGATATATCCGGGACTGTTTGATGTGTCACTTGGAGTCATTCCATATAAACCCGGTCAAGATCGAAATGGGCAGGGTCATTCAAGATTGAGTATTATAAAAGAATGTGAATCTTGTTTAAAACGCCTTCAAACCGATTATATCGATCTTTATCTTACTCACCGCCATGATCCTTTAATTCCGTTTGATGAGACGCTTGGGGCTTTCGATGACCTTATCCGCGCCGGCAAAGTCCGGTATATCGGCTGTTCGACACATCCTGCCTGGGCAGTGATGGAATCTGTTATGATAAGTAAGATGAAAGGATATGCCCAGTATGCTGTGGAAGAATCGCCGTATAATTTACTCGACCGGCGCATTGAAAATGAACTTATACCGATGTGCCAGAAGTATGGTCTTGGCATCCTTGCATGGGGGCCGATTGCAATGGGTGTACTTGCAGGCCGGTACACTGATACTGCAAAATATCCCAAAGGATCAAGGGCAGATCTCATCGGCGGTTATTACTTGGATCGCGTGACTGATCGGGGTATTCAAGTGGGAGTCGAGTTTGCAAAAATAGCAAAAGAAGCCAACATTTCACCTGCACAGCTGGCACTGCTCTGGTGCAAAGACCAGCCGGGGATCACAGCGCCTCTCATGGGGCCTCGAACCCTTGAACAGCTGGAACATTTCCTTCCCGTTCTCGAGATGGAACTGAACGATGAAACACGGACAGCATGTGATGCGCTGGTTCCTCCCGGGAGCACAGTGGCGAACTTTCATAACACTGCCGGCTGGTTGAAAGCAAAGATTATCTGATAATACTTTCATAAAGTTAGTTCATTGCTTGAAAACTCTATCAATTTATGAAGATTGATATGGGAGACATCTAATTATGATTATTGACTGGCTCGTCATTATTGTATATCTAAGCAGTTTAGCGGTGATAGGCGTCAGGAGTGCCAAAAAGATAAAAACGGTGTCGAGCTTTTTTATCAGTGAACGTGACTTCGGCAAGACCATGATGACGTTCTTTAACTTCGGAACGGGAACAAATACCGATCAAGCGGTCACCGTAGTGTCAAAGACGTACGTTCTTTGTTTGTTATGGTATAAAGATGGTATAAAGAATCCGCAGAAATCAGGCCTCCAGCAAGTAAAAATAATGGTAAAAGACCGACGTAGGTCGTGCATCGCTACGGGGGCGGCCGAGTAATATGATTACAGCGTAAAAAAAATTTTATAAAATTTTCTATAACTAAAGCAAAAGGTTCTATTTCTTCAATTTATGGAGAAGCGTTTCAACTATATATTGTGATATTGAAAGCAGATCGATCATATTAGATCCTTGGGGCAATTATGAGCGCCATTACACAGGGATGCATACTGATAGGGAATTAAGCTAAAATGAACGGAGAGAGCAATTTCGGCATCAAGGACAGTGTTCGATGATTTTATGAAACGGTTGGAAGGTATGGAGGAATTTTAGATAAGATTTTATAATGTTACGTTTACTTTTTGATGGCGTTTTGGCATTATAGTTTCTAATTAAAATTTTATTTGGTTTGACCTTGCCCCCAAAAGTTGATCCAGATAGTATATGAGTACAGGGATTAGATTGAAAAGAAAGGAGCAAGATCAATGGCACGTAGAATTCACACATCAGCACAAATTATCCACAAGCTTCGAGAGGCAGAAGTACTGCTCGCTCAAGGTCAGTCGGTTCAACAAGCTGCTCGCCAGATTGAGGTTACAGAGCAGACCTATTATCGTTGGCGAAAGGAGTATGGTGGTCTTCGGGTGCATCAGGCGAAACGATTTAAAGCGTTAGAGAGAGAGACTATCCGCCTGAAACGCCTGGTTGCCGAGAAAGAGTTGGATATTCAAATCCTCAATGAGACTCTGGCGGTTGATGCAAAAAACTTCTGAGCCCGGCGAAGCGACGGGAAGTGGAGCAGCATCTTTGCACGACTCTCGAGATCTCGCAGCGCCGGGCCTGTACCGTGTTGGGAGTACCGCGCAGCACTCATCAATATCGCCCGATTTCTCCTTCTGATGAAGCCGGTGTTAGTGCAACGTATGGTCTGAGTTGGCCACGCAGTATGGTCGGTATGGTTATCGACGAATTACCGCACTGTTACAGCAAGAAGGCTGCAAGGTCAATCATAAGAGAGTGGAGCGTTTGTGGCGTCGAGAAGGATTAAAAGTTCCCCGGAGGCAGCCGAAGCGCAAACGGTTATGGCTCAATGACGGTTCGTGTATTCGGCTGCGACCTGCGTACCGGGATCATGTCTGGAGTTATGACTGCATGCAAGCACGAACCCGAGAGGGAAGGAGCTATTGTTTGTTAACAATATTAGATGAATACAGTCGGGAGTGTCCGGCAATTGTGGCAGGCAGGAGGCTGACTCACAATGACGTCATAGAACATCTTGCAACACTGTTCGTGCAGCGAGGAGTTCCGGTTCACCTGAGAAGTGATAATGGCACAGAGTGCACTGCTCAAGCGGTCCGGACATGGCTCATGCGCCTGGGAGTAAAAACATTGTATAGTGAACCAGGCAGTCCATGGGAGAACGGAAAAATTTGGAGAAAGCCCTGCTCTTATTTCCGGAACAGATGTGCTGTCTTACAATGACTACTATGGTCTGATAGAAAAATGATCTGAAAAGCTGGTTCTGAGTGGTATTCAAGAACGGGTAAAAGTAGCCATTCTTAGTGAGAATAACATTGATTATGCTCTCCTTATAATGGCGCTCATAGGCAATAAAAGTATAGCCGTACCACTCAGTACCCGTCTGCCAAAGGATCAGATTGATAAGTACCTGAAAAGTATTGCTTCTCACTATTTGATTCACTCAGAAGATTACCGAAGGATTCTTTCTGAAAATAATCAGACCTTTGAATTGAAAAGTTTATCCCATTTAAAAAATAGTGAAAAAAAAGATTACAATGTAAATAGTATGGGATCGCCGGATCAGGATGCAACAATTATTTTTACGTCAGGAAGCAGTGGCAAGCAGAAGGCGGTTATTCATTCACTTGAAAACCATTATTACAGTGCGCTCGGATCGAATGAGAACATACCGTTTAGTCCCGGAGACCGCTGGCTCATCTCATTACCAATGTACCATATTGGAGGATTGGCAATTCTATTCCGCGCTCTCATTGGAGGTGGTGCTGCCGTCTTTCCTGATAAAACTGAACCACTTGACGAAACAATTAAAAAGACTGAATGTACCCATCTATAACTTGTTGTAACCAAGCTGTATCGGTTGATATCAGATAAGCACGCATTAGAGAAACTGAGAGAAATAAAGGCAATTCTCCTTGGCGGTAGTGCTATACCAAAATCGCTGATTCAGCAGAGTGCTGAATTCGGATTGCCTCTCTTCACCAGTTACGGATCAACTGAATTAGCCTCTCAGATCACAACAACAAGCATGAGTGATCAATTAGACCGACTCTTTACATCTGGAAAAAGTCTACCATATAGAGAGCTTAGTATCGATAAGGATGGTGAGATTCTTGTTCGAGGTCAAACACTGAGTAGAGGATATGTTGATGGAGAGAATATTATTGAACATAAATCTAAAAATGGGTGGTTTCAAACAGGAGATATGGGATTGACAAAAGACGGCTATTTGACCGTAATCGGTAGGAGAGATACAATGTTTATATCCGGTGGTGAGAATATCAATCCGGAAGAGGTCGAGGAGCACATTCTTTCATGTGGAGGTGTAATAAACGTTGTTGTTGTACCTGTTGAGAGTGATGAATTCGGTCAGCGTCCGGTAGCATTTATTGAAATGGAAAGGGGTACTGCTTTTGATGAGAATGCTGTACGTGAATATTTGCAATCACTACTTCCGACACCCTTCACACAATATATTGATATATTCAAATATAGGGGATTACATACATGATTAGACGTGTTCGAGAGCTGCCTTGAGTGCTCCTTGAGCGGGGCATGCGTTCTCGACTGCGCGCTTAAGATCCGCAATGTGACACGGAGAGACGATTGCTTTGAGTCTTGTCAACCCAATGGACTTTTGATTCTTGGGTAGATCTTGCTCTGCCACGACGAAGAAAAGCCATTGGTCGGCATCGCGGTGATCGGCGTATCTGTCCCGGCTCTCGTCATGCCACGCGAAAACATAAATATCCGCCAGACGCCCCGGAGCCGGAGAGTTCACCCATTGGCTCCCATCATGTGTCCAGTAGGACGGTGCGGGTCGCAATGTCGAAGCGGGGAGAGCGACGCGGTGCGAGTCTCTCACGGTCCCATGATTGCCTCGCCGCGACCTGCTTGACCTCGAGCCGGGCCCCGGACGTGTGCTGACAATCCCATGGGGCCCAGTCCCACCCGCGCATCCAGGTAAGCCACCATTCGGTCCCGAGCGTAAACGTGACCAAACACTCAACATAATCGGAGCGATAAACGTTGTTCATGACGCGCGTATCGTACCGGCTCATGAGCGTGTCCAGAATGCGCCGATGCAGGGCTGTATTCCTCGGGTTACTGTCCATTTCATCTTCATGTCTAGTCATGTATGTAATCCCCTATATTTGAATATATCAATTGAAATATATACGATTTTTGCCAATTAACCGTAAATTTGCAATAAACGAATTTAAATCTACAAAGATAATTACTTTTAAAACAGTTTTAATATATGTATATTTCCGATTCTTTAAATAAAATCACAGTTTAAACATAGAGACACCTCTGAATTATGTCAAAAAATAAAGAACATTTTTACAATGCCCTGAATAAGTAAATATTAATAATTGACGGCGCAATGGGTACGATGATACAAAGTTACAATCTCGATGAAGGAGCGTACCGGGGAATTCGGTTTGCAGATTTTGAAACGAAGTAAAGGGAAACAACGACCTTCTCAGTATTACCCAGCCTCAAATCATTGAAGAAATCCACAACAGCTTTCTTGAAGTCGGTGCAGATATTATTGAGACCAACACATTTACCTCAAACTCGTTTTCTCAAGCAGACTATAATCTTGAATCAATAGTATATGAACTGAACAAAACATCAGGATTGATTGCGCGCAAAGCTGCAGATACGTATACAAAGAAGACACCGGATAAACCGAGATTTGTCGCAGGATCCGTCGGACCGACAAACAAGTCGCTCTTGCTCTCTCCCGATGTAAACAAACCGGAATACAGAGCGATTACCTTTGACGAAGCTGTCACATCATATAAAGAACAAATTCACGGACTTGTCGATGGTGGTGTTGATATATTATTGGTCGAAACAATTTTTGACACACTAAACTGTAAAGCAGCACTGTACGCAATTCAGGAATACAGTCTGGATTCAGGCAATTCACTTCCTGTTATGATTTCCGGGACTATTGTCGATGCGAGCGGTAGAACCCTTTCCGGACAGACAACAGAAGCATTTTGGATTTCAGTTAATCATATGCCTGGTCTGGTAAGTGTCGGGCTGAACTGTGCACTCGGCTCACAGCAAATGAGGCCATATATTCAGGAATTGTCCAATATTGCAACCTGTGCAACAAGCTTGCATCCAAATGCAGGACTGCCAAATGAATTTGGCGGTTATGATGAAACACCAGAATTTATGGCAGAGCAAGTTGAAGATTATGCAAAGAATGGGTTTCTTAATATTGTCGGCGGGTGTTGTGGAACGACACCTGATCATATTCAGGCAATGGCAGAAACAGCCTCGCAGTATCAACCGCGTCAGTCTGCAAAACCGGTAACTTTTCTTCAGCTAAGCGGTATGGAACCGCTTACAGTAAGGCCAGATTCTAACTTTGTTAATATTGGTGAACGGACAAACGTTGCTGGCTCATTGAAGTTTAAACGTCTAATCATTGAAGGCAACTACGAAGAGGCGCTATCGGTTGCATGCCAGCAGGTTGAAAAGGGTGCACAAATAATTGATATTAATATGGATGAAGCGCTTCTTGAATCGGAAGAAGTGATGACAAAATTTGTAAACTTTGTTGCCTCAGAACCTGAAATCGCCCGGATTCCCATTATGATAGATTCATCGAAGTGGTCGGTGATCGAAGCTGGTTTAAAATGTCTGCAGGGCAAAGGAGTTGTGAATTCTATAAGCCTCAAAGAGGGAGAAACGACATTTAAAAAGTACGCTGAGACAATTCGACGTTATGGTGCCGCAGTCATAGTGATGGCGTTTGATGAGCAAGGGCAGGCAGACAACCTTGAAAGACGAATTGAAATTTGTAAGAGAGAATACGAAATACTCACGAAGGAAATCGGATTTCCACCGCAGGATATCATCTTCGACACAAACATATTAACTGTAGCCACCGGTATCGAAGAACACAACAATTATACTGTTAGCTTCATAGAGGCAGTCCACTGGATCAAGGAAAATCTGCCGTATGCAAAAATCAGTGGCGGGATCAGTAATATATCATTTTCATTTCGTGGTAATGAACCGATCCGGAAAGCAATGCACTCCGCATTTTTGTATCATGCAATAGAAGCAGGTTTGGATATGGGCATTGTCAATTCCGGCCAACTTGATGTTTATGAGCAAATTGATAAAGAGTTACTTGAGCGCGTCGAAGATGTACTCCTAAACCGAAGGCCGGATGCGACAGAACGGCTCATTGAGGCTGCCGAAAAAATTGTGGGTGATGATAAAGAAGAAGAGAAAGTTGATGAATGGCGAAGCGGAACGGCTGAAGAACGTTTGAAACATGCACTTATCAACGGAATAACAGACTTTGTTGTTGACGATACGGAGGAAGCCAGAAAAAAATACCCGAGACCTCTTGCTGTGATTGAGGGTCCTTTGATGGACGGAATGAATGTTGTCGGAGATTTATTTGGTGCAGGAAAAATGTTTTTGCCGCAAGTGGTGAAGAGCGCCCGTGTGATGAAAAAAGCAGTTGCGCATCTGATTCCGTACATTGAACAGGAAAAAGCTCAATCTCAAGAAGTATCCTCAAGTCAAAAAGTGCTGCTCGCTACGGTCAAAGGTGATGTTCACATAATGATCACCGCGGCAGGCGCTTTTTTATTTTTTGTGGCGTGTGGAGTCGGCCAAAGAGGAAATGGGATGGGGAACGGACCGGTTGAGACAGGTTCGCTTGATGTGAATTGGATTCACGGTTCCGATCCGTGCAGCAGCAATATCGATCCGAAATTCCAGGTGTACCGCTATGCGGAGAATACCTACATTCTCAGGCAGAACAAATGCGTCAGCCGTCATTCTCCTTTCAGCTATTTGCTGTTCGGAGAGGAACGAGCGATATTATTCGATACCGGAGCGATACCTGACGCAAGTGAAGAAGCGGATGAAAAAGAAGAGAACGGGCTGAAAGAGATCGTTGACGGTATAATCTCCGATTGGAGCGCTAAGCAGAGTAGAGAACGCCCCAGGTTGACTGTGGCACATTTTCATAACCATGTCGATCATCTCTATGCCGATCCGCAGTTTGAAGCTGATGATAGCGCCGTTGTAGCCGGTACCGGTCCGGAAGCCGTTGCAGAATTTTTCGGAATAACTGACTGGCCGAATACTACCGCGATATTTGATCTCGGAAACCGTGCATTAACCGTGATACCGATTCCGGGGCATACTGAGGACAGCATAACGATCTACGATCCCTGGACACAGTTTCTTCTGACCGGTGATTCGGTCTATCCCGGATATATTTTCGTTCCTGACTGGGCTGAGCTGACAAGAAGTATGAACAGGCTGGTCGAATTTGCCGATGAACATCCGGTGTCATACATACTCGGAACCCATATCGAAATGACGACTTCTCCGGGTGAGGGATATGGCGGTACGTATGTACCGAACGAGCATGTACTACAACTTAATACCGGACATTTACTTGAATTACGCGACTCCCTGGTGGAGTTACTGGATGCTCCTGCAGAAAAAGTCCACGACGATTTCATTATTGTCCCAAGGGTATTCGGTCCCGAAGCTTTCGGAAACAATTAACAAAGTGAATGAGTTTATGGACATTAATGATGATCCGCAGATTCGAACCATCGGATCCGGGATCCTGAGATCCGGTCAATTATCCGCATTTAAACGATTGAGATACTCCAAGCTCACCAGGCCCCTCAATTGTAAGAGTGCGTTTTCAAACTTTATATAATTATTCTTAAATCATATTAAAAAAGGAGATCTTTTTGGATCATGGGGACCTTGTTAGTTTATTTCAGGAATTTCGCGAGTTTATAAGACCAGAAGTTGTCAACGGTGTGCCCGATTTCACAGCCGCCGCAATGAAAAAGCAATATAGCGGGTTGCAATTGCTTCAAAAACGTCTTGCTGCGTTCGATATTCGTAATTGGAGTGTCGCTCAACAGGTCGACTATCATGTCGTCCGCGCGGAGATGAACGGTGTGGAATTCGACCATCGTGTATTGAGGCAGTGGGCTCGTGATCCCGGTTTCTACAATCTTACCGACGGTATATATCCCCGTCTTCTTGTTCACCATTCGAGGAGTTTGTCCAACTGGGGGCTGTATAAACCGGAAGTCCCTCTCCCGGAGGATGCTGTCACCGATTTCCGGGTGAAACTGGAAACAGTCCCGAAGCTTTTTGCTCAGGCAAAGATAAATCTTACGGAAGCGGCAGGAGATCTTGCAACGGTTGCTATCCGTGTCAAGGAAAAAGACATAGAGATGCTCACCCGGTTTCGGGTGCAGTTTGCCGAACACCATCCCGGGCTGGTTCCCTCTGTAGATCAGGCGGTGACCGCCACTGAAGATTTTCGTGATTGGCTTATAGCAAACAAGGATAAAATGACTGCGCCTGCCGGAGTAGGGAAGGAGAACTATAACTGGTGGATGAAAAATGTCCACCTTATTCCCTACACATGGGATGAGTTTCATACGATGATCCGTAGTGAGTACAATAGAGCGCTATCCTTTTTGAAGTTGGAAGAACACAAAAACCGGAAACTTCCCGATTTTACATTGACATCGAGCGAAGAAGAAAATATTCGGCGGCAGAAAGAGACTGCAGCAGAAGTCATGAATTTTCTACGTGAAGAAGAGATCATAACCGTCCCTGAGGACCTCCCGCCGCTTCCGCCTGACCAATATCCGCGAATGTGGGGTATGAGCGCATATCTCAGGCCCGACTATCGTGGTTATTTCGAACAGACAAATGATCGTGAGCCGATGTGTAATGTTCTTCACGTAATTTTCAGCCATTATTATGTCGGCGGAAGAAAGATATGGTACCAGGCGGGTGACACACGGCCTATTCGCAGTGATATTCGTCTTTATGATATGCATGAAGCCAGGTCCGAAGCTTTGGGATTCGGTGTTGAAGAGTGGTTGATGCAGACAGGTTTATTCGATGACCGGCCGAGATCGAGAGAGATCACGTACGTCTGGATGGCATTTCGTACGGCTCGCGCATTGTCAGACTTAAAAATGCACAGCAACGAGTATACATTAGAAGAAGGCCGTAAGAATTTTGCGGAATTACTTCCCTATCCCTGGGCTGACGAGGACAGTGACGCTGTGTGGTGGGACACTGAAGAGACCCTGCGCGCACCGGGTCACAGCTCGAATTACACTGTCGGAAAGAATATGATGCTGGAGCTTATGGCCGATCGGTCGAGACAGTTGGGCAACAAATTCACCATTCGACAATTTTTCGATGAATTCATGAGCGGAGGCATCATTCCGATTTCCCTGACACGATGGGAGTTGACAGGCCTCGAAGACCAGATGAAGTCCCTTCTCAGATAACCGATAATTTGAAAGGAGAATTATGTAATGGCAAAGATAGTAAATTCCTGGAACGAATGTTATCCCGGTCACGTACGAGCACGTGATACCGTTTGGCGGCGCTTTATACTGCACGACGCTGGACGTGTATCGTCAAGGAAGTTGCGAGGATTACTTCCCGAAGCAGATTGAGGGTTGTTAATGTGCTTCGTCAGAGTAATGAGGACACTCTGTGCAAAAAATGAAGAGATACTTTAAACCAATTAAACTTGTTTAGAAGATTGAAAGGAGAGAAATCGAATTATGTTTATTGATTGGCTCATCATTATTATATATCTATGCAGTTTAGTGGTGATAGGGGTCTGGAGTGCCAGAAAGATAAAAACAGCATCAAGCTATTTTATCAGTGAGCGTAACTTCGGGAAGACCATGATGACGTTCTTTAACTTCGGAACGGGGACAAACACTGATCAGGCGGTCACCGTAGTGTCAAAGACTTATGTGTCCGGGGCTTCAGGGATCTGGTATCAGTGGTTATGGTTGTTTGCCACGCCTTTCTACTGGTTACTGGCTCCGCTGTTCAGGCGCATGAGAGCGGTAACGACAGCAGATTATTTATTCAATCGTTATGATCAGAGTGTAGCCGTCCTTTTTGCCCTGGTCGGCATGGCACAATTGTCAGTCAATATTGGTGTAACGCTCAGGGCATCGAGTGCACTTATTACTGCGGTAACCGGTGGAGCGATCAGCACTGCTCTTGCAATATTTGCACTGACAGGCCTGTTTGTATTTTACGGTGTGCTCGGTGGATTGAAAGCAGCGATAATCACCGATTTTATTCAGGGTATTTTAACCTTCGTGCTCTCATTTATGATTCTGCCATTTGTTTTAAGTGCAGTGGGAGGACTGGATGGATTAAAGACTATTGTCAATGATCCGTCAATTTTCGAGATCGTGACTCCTGGTGAGATCACAACACTGTATATCATAGTAATTTCCCTTAATGGACTTATCGGCTGGGTTACGGCTCCTTATTCAATGGCAATGTGCGGCGCCGGCAAAAGCGAGTATGATGCAAGAGTAGGGCTTGTCAGCGGGATGTTTCTCAAACGGGTATGCACTATCGCATGGGTCCTGACGGGTCTGTGCGGTATAGGCTTGTACACAGGTACAGCTGTAAACCCGGACTTTGTTTGGGGCTTCCTGGGACGTGATTTCCTGCCGAATATAGCGCCGGGTCTTATCGGAATTTTTATTGCATCCATGCTGGCAGCGGTAATGAGTTCCTGCGATTGCTTTATGGTCTCATCAGCCGCGCTGTTCACCGAAAATATTTATAAACCGCTGATCAAGCCGGGCCGGGATGATAAGCATTATATCCTGATAGGGAGAATTGCATCTGTTGTTGTTGTTATCTTTGGCATTATCGTAGCATTCGCTATATCGGGTGTGGTGCAGGGATTAGAGGTTTTCTGGATGGTGCATGCGATGATGGGAATTGCTATATGGACAAGCTTTTTCTGGAGAAAAGCGTCCGCTACTGCCGCCTGGGCTTCAACTTCGAGCAGTTTTGCAACCTGGTTTTTCACAAGCACTATCGATTTCATAGGCTGGGACTTTAATGCTCAATTTGCCAATTATCTACCCGGCTTCATGTTGTTTGAAGGTAACCTTTCTCTGCCGTGGCAGATGATTTCCTATTTGACAGTAGGATTGGTTGTCATGGTAGGTGTGAGTCTGTTTACAAAACCGCCCGCCAAAGAAAAGCTGGACCGCGTTTATGAATGTCTGCGCACTCCGGTACTGCCGGGTGAACCCGAAGTCGAACCGCTCACTCTTCCTGAAGGTACAAAACCTGCTCCGCGGTCGGTTTTGATCGAGCATCCCGATTTTGAGATTATGAAACCGAGCCGTATTAGTGTAGTGGGATTTCTTGTGTCATGGCTGGCAGTGGGTTTGTTGATCGCGGTATTTATCTGGATCATAAAATGATACCCGCAACGAAAAAAACATAGAAATGTATCATTCAAGTAGAGCAGAATAGTAACAAAAGACATCTTTTAATCAAGAGAGGAGCAAGTCATGAAATCTCGAGTTATAATTTTTTTATTTGCTGTGCTGTTCGCAGTGCCTGATGCAAATGCACAGCGAGGAGGAGATACCTTCAACCCACTACCACAGCGTACGGCAGAGACCGATAGGGAAACGCTCCGTCTTATGAGAAACGACAAACTTAACCTTGTTCTGCCGGGTGCAATGCGCGACAACAATGTAGACATGTGGATTCACGTCAGTCGTGGTGGAGACCGTTTGGCTCCGTATTTTGGGTCGTTCTCCGGTTATTTGATCTTTACCGACCGGGGGGACAGGATCGAGCGGGCTATATTAGGCGGTTCACCAGGAGCAGTTGAAAAAATTAATGTGGAAGGTTCCTGGCATTTAAGACGTGCTTTTGGCAATTATAATTATGATAAAAACGATCCCCGTCAGGGATTTTCAGTTCCCGAAATCTACGAAGAAATAACGGATTTTGTTGCCGAACGGGATCCGCAGACGATCGCAGTAAATTTTTCTGAATGGCTCCCTGCGGCAGATGGGATTTCATATTCTTCATATTTAAAACTGGAAAGAATTTTGGGGCCTAAATATTCTCAGAGAATTATCTCTGCAGAGAATGTCATTACAGATTTCGTGGTAAGAAGAACGAGCAGGGAAGTGGCGGCACAGACCGAAGTATTGGCACTGGCCCGCCAGCGTGCTTTACAAAAGATATCCACAATCGTACCGGGTGTAACGACGGTAAGGGAAGCCGGTGCCCGGCTTTACTATTCAGCAGGAACCAAACCTGAAGAAACAGTAAAAGATTTTCCACCTGATGTCAGGTGGTTTTTTAATAACCCTGACTATATTCTTAAGCCGGGTGATTTTTTTGTTGGTGGTGGTGGTGGTCCCCGCGGCAGCTATATGGGCTTTGGGGTAGATACCAAAATTCATTGTTACATTTTGAGAGAAGGGGAAACAAAAGTTCCCGATTTTTTACAAAAGGTTTATGATAAGGCGATAGCAGGTCAATGGATTCAGCAGGAAGGTATGAAAATCGGCATGACCGCCGGAGAATCTTTGGCGGCTATGAACAAACTCATGGAAGAGGCAGGCTATATATCTACACCTTTTATCGATTCACATGGATATCTTTTAGACGGCACGCAAGGAGGAGACGAAGACTATAATATGGTAAAGAGGGCGCTCGCTGGTAAAGGAACTGATTATGTAGGATTTTCCATTGATAATCATGCTTTTGGCAATATGGGTGAGATCGGACCATCTATGAGACCCTTTCGAACAGACACACATCATTTGAAAATTCAAGAGAATAATATATTTGCTTTTGAATATCAGATTCATATGAACATTGCTGAAAGGCCCGGTTGGCCACTTTGCATAAATATTTCAAATCCTCAAATTATAACCAGCAAGGGAATTGAATTTATTCAGCCGCTCAATGAGAAAATTGTACTGATCAAATGAGCCTCAAGCTGCGAGAAAGAATAAGTTACAATTGGTGTGCCTAAGTTGTTTGCGTAGAGTTTATGGCTTGTTTCATGACCATCCGGATGCTGAACAATTGAGCTTTTCTCAAGACTGAATAGGCTGATTCATATGAGCAAGTCATTATGAATAAGATCAAACCGGCACTATTTCTCGGTCTGCAGAGATTCCGTTGCGTACATATACCGGATTTTTTGAAACGATGAATACATATCTCTGATTGGAGTAAATATGGAAAAGCGATTAATAGCAGTATTCATGTGTTTGGGATATGCAGTATTGAATTGGACTGTTCCGGGTATTGCTCAGACAGACAACTGGGAGGAAACCAGTGCTGAACTGCACAATGCAATCGATGTACATGTACATACTTTACCGGAAAATGGTCCGGCGTCTGTGGATGCGATCGAATTAGCACGGATCGCACGGCGGTACGGTATGCGTGCGCTTCTATTTAAGAACCACTTCACTCAAACCGCCTCGCTTGCTTATTTAATCAACAGGATTGTTCCGGGCATTGAAGCATACGGCGGTATTGTGCTCAATAACACAGCAGGTGGGATCAACCCAAATGCCGTAGAACATATGGCTTTGACAACAGGCCGGTATGGTCGTGTTGTCTGGATGCCGACCTGGGATTCGGAGCACTACACCAGAACTTTGAGGCCGAATCCAGACTTTGTACCAATCAGTCAAAATGGTGAACTCCTGCCTGAAGTGAAGGATGTGTTGACGCTCATGGCCCGATATAACCTGGCTCTTGCTACAGGGCACTCCAGTCCTGAAGAATCACTACTGCTGATCCGGGAGGCGCGGTTGTT
The DNA here is from genome assembly GCA_965240425.1 of bacterium. Lineage (GTDB taxonomy): Bacteria > SM23-31 > SM23-31 > SM23-31 > SM23-31 > CBDFMG01. Next base: position 1,859,034 of record OZ251221.1, on the reverse strand, counting down.
GGGAATTGACCGCATAATCGTGACGCATCCGCTGTCCACATTAGTGGGAATGACAAAAGAACAGCAGATGGAAGCAGCTCGTATGGGAGCCTATCTGGAGTATTGTTTTAATCCGCTGTTGCCTGCTGACACCGGTTTGATAAAGGAAGATGGAGGTCTCCCGATCGAGACAATGGTCTCATTCATTCGTGCTGTCGGGACTGCCAATGCGATAATGTCCACAGATCTGGGTCAGGAATTGAATCCGCTCCATACTGACGGTATGATCTCATTTATATTGAAACTCGGTCAGCAGGGCTTCACAAAAGCGGAAATCGATGAAATGTGTAAGATCAATCCAGCGAGGCTTCTCGGGCTGCAATGATGTTAACAGATCTGGAAAACGAATAAATGCCGAATACTGTAGGGGGACAAAACAAGTCGGAAAGAATTTGTATTATTTTTAATGCTTCATATATCATACAGTCTGGGGAGCAAAATAGACTTGTAAATGTCACATGTATTTTTTACTATTTATGTCATACATATCAAAGTATCCGGTACGCTCTGACCAGGTATATCACACCCTAAATAAGCGTCATATTTCATACACAAACCCAATTAATCTCTCAAATGATTGTTATGGGAAATATCAAAATAATGTAACTTCTCGTCATGAATCTGCTTGAACTGCGCCATGTGGCTAAACATGCTGGCCGGACAGGCTATATAGGATAAACTAAGATGCAAATTCACGAATAACAACCTCCATTAAAAAGTTAGATGCTATGGACCGCATGATACGAATTTTAAGAAGGGCCTTTGTATACAGTATCGTTATAATATTTTTTTCTTTTGGAGTGCTCATAGCTTATTCAACAGGGCCAATCGACGGAGTCACCGGATCGCCCGCCGATGGGGGCAAGACATGCAATCAGAGCACGTGCCATACTGGAAATTTTCCGCTGAATAACAGCGTATATTTCTCGATATCCGGTATACCATCAAATGGCTATGTTCCTGGAACTACATATACAATAACAGTTGCCTTTTCCGGTCTGGAAGGGAGTACATGGGGATTTGAAGCGATGATTACTGATGCAAATAATATCAGTTCGGGTACAATCGTCATAACTAATCCGATACAAACAGAAAAAAGCGGCAACTATGTAAAGCACAGGTTTTCAGGAACTTTCAGCAGCAGCTGGTCATTCGAATGGATCGCACCCAGTACGGATGTTGGAGTAATTACAATTTATGCCGCCGGAAATCAGGCGGATGGTGACGAACGAAGAAGTGAAGATATAATCCATACAAATTCTTTAGCGCGGCGTGCTGATTTTATAACCGCGGTAGAGGATGGAATGTCTGTCCCGCACCAGTTTGCCATTAATCCGAACTACCCAAATCCGTTCAACCCGGTGACAACCATTACCTACGAACTCGACAGAACAGTCGTTGTTAGTTTGAAGATTTACGATGTACTTGGCAGGGAGGTCAGGACTTTGGTGAATACTCAGCAAGCAACGGGAATTCATACGGTTGTATGGGACGGCAAAAACAATGCGGGCATTCCCGTCACATCCGGAACGTATATTTCAAGGTTGCAATCGGAAACCAGCATAGTATCAAGGAGGTTGACCCTGATCAAATAATGAATACAAGTGACTTTTCCCCCAAAATTTGAGCAAAATATTAAATAAGTATAGGGATTACTTTGCAAGAAAGGAGCAAGGTCACTAAATCATTTGTAATAATCAGTGATCAAGTACTTTTTTTAGTTGAAATTGATTTACTGACTCTTGTTAAGATTATGCGACGTTAGTACATTTTATATTTAGTTCTTTTTGTAATTCGTTTCTAAGCGATGGTAATGCTCTATATCCTTTAATTCTGCGGAGACGAGGTTCAATTTCCAACAAAAATGACCGGCTCATACTAATCGGTCCTGGAAATCCCGGAGGAAGCTCTGTTATTAAGTAACCGGGTTATGTCGAAACAAGCCATACGGGCAACCCCGAAACAAACTACTCAAATAATACTAAAAAGCAACCCCTCCCCTTAAGTATCTTGAGGCTCAACGGATCAATAAAATCTTTTCATTTGGCGGCTGAATAAATTCTACTCCCCGGTTGGTTATGATTTGAGGATTTGAAATATTAAATGCCAGTGGATAACCGGGTCTTTCAGCAATGTTCATATGGACCATGTATTCAAAAGCAAATATATTATTCTCTTGAATTTTCAAATGATGAGAGGTTGACCGAAATTCTGCCATTGAGGGCCCGACTTCGCGATAATTACCAAAAGCATGATTATCAATGGAAAATCCGGCAACATCAGTTCCTCTATTAGCGAGCGCCTTCTGGATCATCTTATAATCTTCTGTACCAATATCTCTAAAAGGCGTGTATATATAACCTGCATCTTCCATGAGTTTGACCATAGCGTCCAATGATTCCTTAGCAGTCATGCCGACTTTCATACCTTCCCGCATAATCCTCTGGCCCGCTACCGCCTTATCAAAGACCTTCCGTATAAAATCCGGAGCTTTTGTTTCCCCTTCTCTCAAAATATATGCATGAATTTTGGTATCCACTCCAAAGCCCATATAGTCACCCCCGTCACCTCAGTAACTATCCGGAAATCCTAAGCCACCACCAACAAATAAATCACCACGCTGTAAAACATAGTCAGGGTTATGAATAAACCACCTGACATCAGGAGTAGTAATCGGCACAGTATTAACAGGTGTGTTTACTGCTGAATAGTACACCCTGGCATTTATATCCGCTATCGTCGTTACACCTGGTACTACCAGAGATAATCTATGTTTAGCACGCTGGCGAGCCACTGCTAATACTTCTACCTGTGCTGCCACTTCCCGAGCGGTCCTCCTTACAATGAAATCTGTAATGACATTCTCAGCAGACACAATTCTCTGAGAATATTGAGGTCCTAAGATTTTTTCCAATTTCAGATATTGGGTATGCGAAATACCGTCTGCTACAGGGAGCAATTCGGAAAAATTTACCGCAATCGTTTTCGGATCACGTTCGGCAACAAATTCTGTTAATTCGCCGTAGAAATTTGGTTTATGATCATAACCGGAAACAGCCAGTCCAAACTCGTTAGAGCCTCGTATGTCAATATTTTCGACAGCTCCTGCTGAACCAAAAACAGCCCTTTCAATCCTGTCCCCGAGGTCGGTAAAAATCAAAAAACCGGAGGTTCTTCCAAATTGCTGAACCATTGGGTCCCAACCTTCCCGGCTAACATGGATCCACATGTCCACATTATTGTCTCTCATTGCTCCCGGCAGAATAAGGTCAAGTTTGTCGTTTCTCATAAGACGGATCGCTTCCCTATCTGTATCCGGTGTTCGCCGAGGAAGCTGTTGCTGTGCATTGGCAACAGATACTGCGAACATCACGGATATTCAAACTATCATTACTCGAGATATCATGACTTACTCCTCGCTTGACTTAATGTGATAAATAGTACGTTAAGCAATTTACCGTTACAAGTATTCCTTACTCGATGAGCTGTTACCGAATCAGGAGCACCTTATCTTGCGGCGGGTACAACCATTCGATGCCGCGTTCCGTGACCAGCACGTTTTCTTCGATGGCGACAGTGATCTTTTTTCCGTTCCATTCGTCCGCAGGAACGTAAATTCTGAATTCCAGGGAAAGGAAGGCGTTAGGCATGACTTCGTATTTGCCCTTTTCACCCATGGTGACCCCTGCCCCCACATCGTGGGCACGGTTGCCCATGCCATGCATCCCGACATGCACCTCGGTACCCGGGACGTCGCTGGCACGTTCCACTTCCGTATAGACATAGCCGGCGTCTCGAATGATTTGTTTGAGATCATCTAATTGCTCCCGGCCGGTTCTTCCCGAGCGAACATTTTTTCGAATGATCTCTCGGACTTTCCTGGCTTCTCCAAAAGCATTAAGGACACCGGGTGGCGCCACCAGTTCCCCTTCTTTGAGGACATAAGCGAAACGCTTGATATCGGTGGCAAAATTGTTGCGATTGAGTCCCCAATCGATAAACATGACATCGCCTCGCTGAATGACGCGTTCCTTATCCCATCCATCGATAATGGTTTGATACCCCTTGAAATCAGGTGATTGTGGAAATGCTACACTCGGAACCCAGGTTCTGCGCAAACCCATCGCTTTACGGTGCTCCTCCAACCACCAGACGACATCGTGATAGGTCGTCTTACCGGGCGTGATAACTTCGTTGGACAAAGCACGTTCAATTCCTTTTCGTGTGATATCAGCAACCTTGGAGAACTCGATGATTTCGCCGGCGACGTGCTCGCCGTGAAAATCGGCGATGAGATTTTGCGCGGACACGAAGCGTTCAGCATACTTTTCGCCCAATTCCTCCACGAGGAACCTGTAATCCGTGTAGGAAAGACCGTCTGCGGTGCGCGCTCCTCTCCGATTTGTAGCATCGAGGTAATTCAAAGCGATCCGTTTCGGGTCGCGATCGTCGACAATTGACCGAAGCAAACCTCCACCTCTCGATAGGTGATCTACCTTTCCCGGGAAATCGTCGTAAACACCGCACATTTCAGCCAGATCAGAACTGCCGGGACCACCGAGGGAATACCGTTCGATGCGGTCACCACCCCCATCGTAGAAGACATAAAAGCCCTGACCGTAGGCGCTCTCAATGCCAAAGTCGCGCATCATCGGATCGGTGCCGCGACCAGAATCAATGACGATCCACATATCGACGTTATTGCGACGCATGGCCTTTGGGAGCACGTAGTCGAATTTGTCTTTGCGGATCATGCAGGAGCTTTCCCAGAGGGACCTAAAATCCTGGGCCGTTGCCGAACCAGGGAAGCCCAACAATATCGGCAAAGAAAAGATCACAATTAAAACATGTCGAGTAAACATTATTGAGTCTCCTTCATTAAGTGACGATTGAGTTTGGTGGAACTTATTTAATGAGATAAAGCTCTCTTTGCGGTGGAGATAAATACTCGACTCCACTTTCGGTGGCAATCGCCGCCTCGTGGTCCCACCAGAGTAAATACTGGTCTTTATCTTCGCCGGCGGACGACGGCATATAGAAAAAATATTCTAAAACAAAGTGGTGATTGGGTGGGAGTGGTATATCTTTCGTCCAATCCGGACCCTGAGAACCAATCCTGGGGCCAAAATAGTTCTCGTTCGGCCTCTCGCGCGCTCCTTTCATCATGCCATGAGCGTCGACACTAAGGTGCGTTTTTTCAGGATCAAAACCTGCGGAATAAACAGGGAAATCGTTCTTTGGGATGACCATATGCAATTGGGGATCCCTGACAATAATCTCTTCCTCCTCAAATCTCCGCGTGTAGTTTTGGATTATCTCACGAGGAGTAAGTCCCGCCCTGATGGATTCTGCCAGAATCTTATCGATTTTCAGATATTCTGCATAGAGTTTTTTGATTTCCGGAGGCGGTTCAGTCTCTCCTTCCCGGAGCACATAGGCGTACATTCCCACGCCTGGTGATGCAAGGATGTCGCCTCCCTGGATCACACTGTTTTCCCAACCCACGCTCCTTCCTCTTTGGGATTGTCCGGTGTTCATCCGACGAAAGACAGTTCCTCCCCCACCTCGCGTTGGGGTTACACCCGGCACGACTGCATCAAAAGCTTTCTTTGCACGTTCGGCTCTGTCTCTGCTGATTCTCTTAAGTAGCTGAATTTCGCTCGGCACCTTTCTTGTAATGTATTTCATGATCAGATATTCAGACGAGATCAGCCTCCCGGCATAACTATCGCCGAGTTCTTCAGTCAACAGGAGGTAGTCTGTATGCGTTAAGCCGTCCCAGACTCCTTGGTCAAACAACATGTTGTAAGTTACATACGGCCCCAGATTATGCTTGAAATTCACAGCAATGCGTTTGGGGTAACGTGCTTCAACGAATGCTCTGAGGCCCTTGAATCGGTAATCATATTCTGTCATCGGGCCTCCCACCGGTTGCTGCACACGAACTGGGTCGCCAATTATGTCGTAGGCGCCACATTCTTCAACCAGCTTAGTCTCCCAATCTACCCTTCCACGATGTGAAGCTCCCCAGCGACGTCCGAGAATCGCCCGTTCGATTCGGTCACCACCACGGTCCGTGAATACGAAAACACCGGAGGTACTGCCCAGTTCTTCTGCACCAAAGGTATCGGGAATTACTTCTCTCATCACATGGATCCACATGTCGACATTTTGCTCCCGCATGACTTGTGGCAAGATTATGTCAAACTTGTCCCGGCGAATCTGATTATTCCATTCCTTCATATCGTCCACTTCCTGAGCCTGGCAATTGGCAAAAGGTACTGCGAACATCACAGATATTAAAAATACAAATATTCGAGATATCATGACTTACCCCTTTTGAGAATTACTATTTAAATTTTAAGTATACAATATCACCACAACTTCCTGATCTCGTCGTCATGGCCGGTCATTTCCCATCTTATCAACGAAAATGGGATCATTCCAGCCGCTAAGAATTCATCCATAAACTCCTTCAGATTGAATTCATCTCCACGCTGTTGAGCCTTGTCTCTGAATAGTTTCATGAACTGGACCTTGCCAACGATCATTCGCATATGCTGGCCCGCCAATTCAAATGCATCTCTCCCTATACCCCATAAATGAGGAGTGTTATCAAGATAACTCTCCGTGCGGTGCATTCGCGTTACAGTACTCCATCGCAGCTACCGAGAAATCAGGCACACCATCGTTGACCGTTGGCTGCTGAAACTCACGAAACTCATTAAACAGGCCGACACGATCATCATAATCGCTGCTCCCGGCCATAAAAGACCCCCCTGTTTCCGCGGTGCAATAAAATAATGTAAGATTTGAAAGAATGATAAATAGGACAGCAAAATGTTTACGCTTGTGCATAGTTCAAACCTCTTTTTTAGAAATAGTCTCAGGTTAATTTCAAAATCGAATTACGGATTCAGCGGATCACTAAAATTTTATCGGCAGGCGGGTAGAGCCATTCAACGCCTCTTTCGGTAATAAGGGCGTTTTCTTCGTAGCCGATGCGTACCTTTCTGCCTCCCCATTCCGGGACTGCGGTGTATGCCATAAATTCAAACGAGAAGAATCCATTCGGGCGTACCGTGAGATGCGCCCGCTCCCGGCGGAAGTTGGTTATCGACGGTCCGAGGGGAATCTCGCCGCCTAAGGCGTGAAAATCAATCGCGACTTCGGTTTTACCGGGATATTTAATATGGTCACCCATTTTCACACCGGAAAATCCGCCGTCCATTGTCGGGTCTTCAAGTATGAAACCAAAACCGGCATTCTCAATGGCGTTCCCAAGGATCTTCAGTGTTTCAGCAGCAGTTTTACCTGCTTTAAAATTTACGCGGATAACATCCCGTACTTTCACAGCCTGTTCGAATGCGTTCCGAATTCCCTGAGGCACTTCCGTTTCATCTTCTCGGAGAACGTATCCCATTCTCATCAAGTCTGTTGAGTAGTTCAATATCGACATACCAAAATCTGTTTTCAGAAGATCACCCCGTTGGATGACGCGTTCATGAGATTCGAATTCTATTCTATTTGGACCGGTAATAACAGCTACCGAAGGCATTCGGAAAAAATAATTGTTCCCGTAACCTATATTCTGCTCCTTCATCCACCATGCAACATCTTCCAGGGTGGTAACACCGGGTGTTATTATCTCGTTTGATAATGCACGCTCACTAATGTTCGCGGTCATGCCGGCTAATGCTGCATAGCAGGCAATTTCACTTGAGACCCGCCGTGCTTTGAAATCGGTAATCAGATGATCGGCCGAAACGAGCCTGCCTGCGTATTATTCGCCGAGGGTCTCGACCAATTTCCTGTAACGTGTGTGAAAGACCATCTGCAACGGCTATCCACTCCGACATATTAGCACCGATTCGCTGCGGGTCCCGTTCCGACACGAACTGCCTGAGATCTTCTTGCGAGCCGAATATATCGTATGCGCCGCTCTTTTCGAGCATTATCCCTCCGCCGCCGAGGACAGCCCGTTCGATCCTGTTTTCGCCGCGGTCTGTAAAGATAAAATAGCCTCCATTGCCACCCAGATCCAACGCAAGCGGGTCGGGATTTCCCCTCTGTATAGCATGTATCCACATATCAATAGCATTGTCCCGCATGGCATCCGGCAGGATGATATCGAACTTTTCTCTCCGTATCAGATTTAACGTTTCCCATAACTCGCGCGGGGTTTGTGCCTGTGCGTCGAGTTCATGTACAATGGCGAAAAATGGGAAAATCACAATGAAAATTCTAGTTAAATTCATGATCACACTCTTGTTTAAACAGTGATAGAGTGATTTTCTCCATATAAATTTTCTAAAAGAGATTAATTGGGATTGTGTTGATAAATGACGCATATTTAGATGTGATCTACTGGGTCAGAATGTATTGGAAATTATGATGTAAATGTTAGTATATACATGTGGCTTTTACAAGCAATTTCTACTCTCCGAGGCTGTAAGATTTGCAAATATTATGCTCAATGGATAAGTAAGATTTTTTCATTTGGTGGATGAAGCCATTCAACTCCGCGGCTGGATACAACGTGATTGCCTTCAATGTTAATGGAAATCGGAAATCCCGGACGTTCAGGAAAATTCGTATGAACCTGATATTCAAGAGAAAAAAAATGATTCTCCTGGATCTTTAAATGATTCCGGTCAGACCGAAAAGGCGAAACAGAGGGTCAACAGTCACAAGACTACCACCACTAATACCTTGAACGTGAAGATCAAGGAAAAAACCTGACTTATCAGTATTGGCTAACACCTTCTGAATTAGCACATAATCATCTGTTCCTATATCGTGAAAAGGTATACGTATATAATCAGCATCTTCCAGAGCAGAGACTACGACTTCCAATGTTTCTCCGGCGGTTTGGCCAACTTTTATGTTTTGCCGAATAATCTTTTGAGCTTCCAATGCTTTATCAAAGGCATACTGAATACTCTCAGGAACGCTTGTTTCTCCTTCCCTCATAATATAGGCATTTCGCTTATAATCAGTCTCAAAATAGTCGAGATACAGAACCGAAATGTCGTATGCCATAAAATCGCCACGATGCAAAACATAGTCATTGTGATGGATCCACCATCTGACATCAGGCGGATCAATGGGTTCAGACATTGCCGAATAGAGAATTCGTGGTATTGCTATTCCTGTTTCAAATCCGCCTGTTAATCCCCGCTTAAATAACTGCTCTCTAACCCACCATCCTACATCTTCTAAAGTTGTTACGCCAGGAGTTATAATTTCACTAGTTAAAGAACGTTCAAGTATCTGACGATGAGCTTCTAATGCATTGGTCATGCCTGATACTTCTCTAAGTGTCCTTCGCACTCTGAAATCGGTGATCACATTCTCTGCCGACACAATCCTCGCAGAATATTTAGCTCCTTATATCTTTTCTAATTTTACATACTGGGAATGCGAGATTCCGTCTGCGACAGCGAGCCAATCTGACGTATTGATCGCGATTGTTTTTTGGTTGCGCTCAGCTACAAAATCTCTTAATTCGTCGTAGACGGAAAAATCCTGAGTTCTATACTCATAACCGGAAATAGCCCGTGCGATATCTCGGGAGCCGCGTACGTCAATATTCTCTACTGCCCCGCCCGAGCCAAACACCGCACGCTCAATTCTGTCTCCACCTCTGTCGGTAAATATCAAATAACCCGATGTCGACCCAAAGTTCTCAGCCAATGGATCAGGGTCTCCGGCACGGGTGACGTGGATCCACATGTCCACATTATTGTCGCGCATGACTCCCGGAAGGATAAGATCAAGTTTTTCATTTCTTATCAGACGAAGGACTTCTGCACCCGTTTTTGCCGTATGTACACCCGGCTGTGCATTGACATTAGGTATTGTGAACATCACAGAAATTAAAAATACAAATATTCGAGATATCATGACATTCTCCTTTCTCGATTAATGGTTGTTTTTTGCTAATTTCTAACTGATATTCTCCATATCAATTCCCTAAAAGACACTATTCTGGTTTTGTTGAATTATGATAGCATGTTAAATAATGAGCCTTCCAATTGCAAACGTTATACGGCTTTTTAGGTTTTATGTGGTGAATGCGGGATTACTACGGTGTTTAACTTATTCATAAAACATTTTTGACCTGCCGGGAATTATTTTTTACGTCCTTCCGCCAAAGTTTTTCTATGACCGGTAGGATTCTCAAGGGCTCCCGACTTAAAATATGAGTCAATTTGCTCTATTTTAGGGAATCCCGATGTTTCGTAGTATTTCAGATATGGAACCGTTCCAAGAGGGTGTTCCAAATCCACAGAAACACCGTCTTTGATAACCATCTTTACCTTCCTGATATTGGAAATATTGTCTAATGGATTACCAGTAAGGATCACGAGATCTGCCAGTTTACCTTCTTCGACTGTTCCCAGTTTGTCCAGAACGCCTAACATATCGGCGCCGTTTCGAGTAGCGGCCATAAGAGTTTTCATTTCGCTGACGCCCGCGGCAACGAATTCCTCCATTTCCAGAGTGCCGATCTCACCAATAGGTTTGGAATCTGCTCCTATCAGGAGCTTCACTCCGGCATCAGCCGCCTTTTTGAGAGCCTGCCGTTGATGCATGGCGTGTTCGGGAGTTCTTTCATCCGCGTAGGTGTTTGCGTTGCGGACTTTGACGACAAGCTCATCGTCGGAATAACCCAGCTTTTCCAGTCTCATCTGCATCTCTTTGATGTATTGATCGCTCAAATTACAGTTGATGGTCGGATCGTAAAACGTCCCTTTTTCAACCATGAGAGTAATAGTCTCGTCAGTCAATTTATACCCGTGTTCAATACAATCGACACCTGCTGCGACGTCTCTGTAGGTTCCTGGCTCGCGGGAGTGAGAAAGCACATGAATGCCGAAGCTATGAGCGGTTTCCACGGCGGCCTCAAGTTCGTCGGGATGCATCTCCAGACTCATGATCTTGATCACATTGGCGCCGTTCAGGATGCGTTCGCGCACCGCTTTTCTTACTTCACCTACTCCATCTGCTCCATTGGCTACACTACCTCTGTGTCCGGCTGTTGGGGATACCGGAGGACCGCTTGCAAAAATACGGGGTCCCAGGTAAAATCCCTGGTCGAATATACCTCTCCAGGTCACATCAATGTATTCCTCCTCACCTGCAGAGCGAAGAGAGGTAAAACCATGTCGCAGACCGTCCTGTGCGTTCAAACCAGCACGGATGACTTTTGAAGCTAATCCTTCGTCATTCAGCGCACTGTTCGAGGGCAGAAGAGCGGTCAAATGGGTGTGCATGTTCCAGAAACCGGGAAGAACATAGGCGCCGTCCAGATCGATAACTTCAGTGTTTTCCTCCTGACGTGACGGTCGGTATTCACCCTTACTGATCGAAGTTATGGTGTTTCCGGTAATGATGACAGTCATATTTTCCTGCACGGAACTTCCGGTACAGTCGATTACATTACAGTTGGTAAGAACTGTTTTAAGTTCATCCGCACCCTGAGAGTTCACCGGAATCAAAAACAAGGTTAAAAGAAAAATGACAGAATACAATTTTGATAGTATCATAACACCCTCATCAATTGGTTAGTGCTGCAATCTGATTAGGCAAATAATGTGTGTCAATAGAGCTGAATCAACATATTGGATCGAAAACTAAGGGATACATTGAGCTTTTACAAGTGTTTTCTACTCCTCGTGCTGTACGATTCGCGAAGCATTAAGCTCAATGGATCAGTAAAATTTTCTCATTTGGTGGATGAAGCCATTCAATTCCGCGGCTGGTTATAACGTGCAGAATAGAAATATTAATGGAAATCGGATCTCCGGGCCGTTCGGGAAGATACGTAGGGAAAACAAGTGGATCTTGATACCGTCAGCATCTTGGTGGTCCTCCTAATCCGCTTCCATGCCCCAGACGGTACCTTCATTGAAAAATCAAGATCTATAAACTGCCGTTTAAGCAATAGCAATATGTTCCGCTAACCGAACTGCGAGTGCGCCTAATGTTAATGTCGGGTTAATCGCCGTGACATTGGGAAAAACCGCATTTGAGCATACATACAGATTATCCGTGCCGTGAACCCGTAAGTTTTTATCGACCACACCATTCGTATCAGAGCTACTCATTCGACAGGTTGATGCTAAATGTGCACCGGTAGGCTTACCTAAAGATGTGTTAATACTGTCTTCTTTACAACCTGCCGTTTTCAAGATTCTAATCAGGTCCTTTGAGTGTGCCTGGAGGACCTTCCCGGTAGTATCATTGACACTGAAATCTATTTTTGTAGTACGGAGTCCCCATTTGTCCGTATTGTCGCCGAGTCTCACTCTGTTTTCAGGGCTTTCAAACTGTTCAATGGAGGCATAAAAACTAAACTTCATATTTGATGTCATTTTACCGTTAATATCAGACCGTGAAACATTGGCCAGGATCTCTCTTTCCAGAGAGGTCTTACTTCCATCCTCAACTCTGGCAATGAGCATTTTACCTTCTTTCTGGTATTGTGGTGTGTCAAAATGCCGGCATGCCAGGGTGATAAATCCAAGTTCCTGCTCTGTTTTTTCAGGATTCCCCGGCCGGGTACCTTCAGCGGAGATAAGAGGATGGCCTACCAGGTGTCTGCCGACATGCCCTGCATCATTACCGATACCATCAGTCCAATCAGTATTGGCAGAGGCCAACAGGAGCTTGGTGGATTCAACCGTACCGCTGCAAACAACGACTGTGTCACCTTCCATCGATCCGTTAAGGCCGGTTTTTCTATTTAAAAAACTCACCTCTCCCGCTCGCTTTTTACCATCCATTACTATTTTTTCTACAGGCGATTCCGTCCGTATGTCCAGTCTGCCGCCGTATTCTTTTCTTAGCTCACTTAAATCGAACGCAGCGGAATACCGGGCGTTGACCGGACAATACCTGCACGTTCCTGTCGTAATACATCTATTTCCATTCCTTGCCATCGGCATATGTGAGTAAGACATACCCAGTTTCTTAAGCGCCTCAATTATGGGCATATCATTTAAGGTGTACGGCGCAGCAGGAAATGGAAATTTTTGACCATGCCTCGGCGGATCATCGTTATCTGAATCTCCTTCAATTCCCAGCAGAAACTCTGCCAGCGCATAGTATGGGGAAAGTTCGTCATAGGTAATGGGCCAGTCTGCGCCGATCCCGGTGCGGGATTTCAGTCCAAAATCTTCCGGCTTAAAACGCAGACTCCATCCACCCCAGTGATTCGTAGTGCCACCTTTTACAAAAAGCCTTGAACCGCGAAGTCCGAAGTATTTATTCTCAGTCTGTGGATCATCCAAAAATGCTCGGTAGGGATTGGTATTCGCCATCAAGTGATCAAGCCATACACGGTACTTGCCCGTTTGAAAATCGGGACCCGCCTCGAACATGGTAATCTGGCAGTCGTTTGTTTTTAGGAGCTGTCTTGCCAATAACGCACCTGCTACACCGGAACCCACGATAATGATCGATTTCATACTATGCCTCCCCTCTCTTATAGCTGCCTGGCGAGGTGAATAGTCCGCCAAAATAACCCCTGTAATTCGACAGTCCGAAACTCTTGAATCCACCCGACAAGGGGACCTGGTGCGTGATAATTTCAGAAAATGCGAAGTTTCTCGCGCGGCCCAGTTTTGTGTATGCAAAATTGTCAGCGTCGAATTTTGAAAACAGGAGGGTTGACCAAGCTTCTTCAATAGTGTCACTTCTGCTCACAAGTAAGTTAATCAATTCGACTGAATGCTCATATTCCGTCAAATAGCTGGGTTCTTCCTTCGTTTTGAAAGCAAGATCTGACTTTAATCGAACAATATAGCTATCCAGATTTGTTGTTAATTGCCATGCCTGGTTTACATAGCTGCATATTGTTGACAGGATATCAAAATCCGCCTGACTTAACATGCCGGTTCGCTTCTCATGAACAGGCAAACCGGAGTCACTGACAAATTTAAGTAACTCGCTGACAATATCATCATTTAACGTGCTACATCCAAATGGCAATGTTGCCAGCACGCCAGAGGATATCCAGATTTTTATAAACTGCCTTCTATCAATATTAAGATTTTTGAGTTTATCAATCATTGTTCTCATCCCAATCATATTTCGAATTTGTACGTCGTCAAAACAAGGTGGACATTTTGAATTAAAATATTAAGGGATACATTGTGCTTTTACAAGGGTTTTCTGCTCCCCGGGCATGTATTATTTGCAAATCTCTAAAAACAAGTCTAAATCTGTCTGAAATGTTCTGAACCGATGGCAAAAAAACTACTATGTGGTATTTTTAATATGTTTTGGATCTTTCAATTATTTAATCAAGTACCACTCAGTCTCCCGGCCACCCGGAAATTCCATACCTCGTGGCGTAAAGGTCATAGTTGTCTCTGAGAATATTACAATTCTCTGGCCATCCCATTCGGGGACATTGTATTCTACATCCAGTTCCATAGCGAAGAGAGTATTGTATCGTAGAGGATTACCCCTTCGGTTTCTTCTCCTGACTGAAGAACTTATTCCCGATCCTGCAAAGTGTACTTCTTGTGAGAAGAATCCCCCAAGAATTCCATATCGCATGAAATAATAGCTGAGGGCGTGGGCGTAGATCTTAGCTTTAATACCTTCCTGTCGGGCTCTTTCGACAGCAGCAATACCGATTTCATTGCCGTCGCGTCCGAGCTTCATTTCTTCGCCAACCAGGTCCTGAAACCTGACAACGTGCCTCAGCGCTTCATTGATACCGTTCGGGGCACCGGTTTCCCCTTCTTTCAGGACATAGGCCGACTGTTGTGTATCAGTATAAAGTCCAAGGTACTTGATTCCCGTGTCGCAAAATATAAGATCTCCTCTTCTGATGACTATATTCAATCCAGCCCTCGGTGAAGCGTCCTCAACAAAACGCTCATCAAAAATTCTGAAATATTCGTCATCATCATCGTATTTATCTCGTTCGGCCAAGCTTCTCTGAAGCGTAATCGTAGGATGATCCACTGTGCCTGTACCCAAATCAGCATATCTTTGTCTTATCCACCAATTTAAGTCATCTGTCGTAGTAACATCCGGAATAACTACACGATTTGAAAAAGCTTCGGCAATCACCTCATGGGCAAGCCGGACAACATGCTTAAAAACACTAAGTTCCTCAGGTGTCCGTGTTCCCAACCATCGATTGGTTAGAATACCTGCAGATACAATGCGAGATGCGAATTCCCCACCAATCTCTTGCTTCAATTCCGCTTCCTCTGATTCAGGGAATGTGCGGTTAAGCGACCTGGTTTCTGTTATGTTTATTCCTATTTTTTTCGGATTTCTAATCTTTATGATATCAGCAAGATCTTCAAACCTGCCGGACAGCCTCTCGACAGTAGATCCATCCCCTTTATCAAAAAATACGAGATAGGAAGGTCTGATAGGAACATGCCCATCTTGTTCAGATTCTACGAGTGAAGGGTAAAGATGACCTTCACCCTGACTGACTATCCACATATCAATTTCAGTCTCTCGCATCACCTGCGGAAGAATAGTTTCTTGCTTTTGCTTCAATAACTGGTTCATAAGAACAGCTTGTTGCCACCTGGACAAAACGCTTTTACTGTCCTCTACCAATTCAATTCCAAAATCCTGAGCATAAATGGAACTACTTAATGATATCAACAGTGCGATTAAAATCAGTTTTGACCTCATTGTTATATCTCCAATTAAATCTATTAAATACCACTCTGTTTGTTGTTCGTCTATAAAATCCGGGATTTCAACACGTGAACATCCACGTTGGCAGGAATTGGCACGGTGACAGTATTTCATTCTTTGCATTTCAATATCGTGTACCTCATAATAGCATAAATAGGATTCCCGGATTGTTGTTATGTATCAACCACACGTACATTCTTATGTCTCACTTCTTAGTAAAATACAACTCCCAGAAACTGGTCTGTCCTTCATCTTTTTCCAGATTTACCGGCTTCCCATCCTTGAATACCATTTCCAGTTTTCTGAGGTTGGAAATGTTGTCAAGCGGGTTATCCGATACCACGATTAAATCAGCGAGTTTACCTTCCTCGACTGTTCCCAACTCGTCTAAAACGCCTAACATTTCTGCACAGTTACGAGTGGCCGCAATCAGCGCCTGCATCTCGGTCATGCCGGAAAATACCAGCTGCTCGATTTCAACAATTCCGAGCTCACCATGGGGAATGGAATCGCTTCCGGTAATGATTTTCACACCAGCATTTACTGCCTTCATTAATATTGCGCGCTGACTCAAAGCTTTACTCGGTGACCGCTCGTTTTGATAGGCAACAAGAATTCTCCCTTCAACTACTTCCGGATCCTGCTCAAGACCCAGATTCGATATCTTACGCTCACGTTCCGTAATATATTCGGCACTCAGATTGCAGGCGATAGTCGGGCAATAAAACGTACCTTTTTCCGCCATCATTTGAATGGTTTCATCGGTGATCCCGTCGCCATGTTCAATACAGTCGATACCTGCTTTCACTGCCAAATGTGCTCCAACGTCCCCTGCATCGGCGGTCACTCTCAAACCGTGTTTGTGGGCTATCTTTATCGCTTGTATAATTTCATCCTCTTCCATATTTCCCACGGCAATCTTAATGAAATCCACACCACGCGTGATATTTTCCCGCATAGCCTTCCTTATCTCATAGGGACCATTAGCAAAGATTGCCACCGGCCAATCCGGCTTCGGGCACTTGCGTCCCGTGAAGCCGTTCTCGTCTGCCGGGATCGAGATCAAGATACTGTTGCCGAGTCTATGTTCGGCATCCTTCACCCGCAACTCACCGGAAATGAGCTTGGGCAGCAATGTGTCGCGGAGGGTGGCGAGGGCTGCCTGTTCAACGTCGGATTCAGTGATAGTCGAGATCATAACTGCCACCAAATGTGCCCATCGTTTCGAGTTGTGACAACTTTCCTCCACTTTGTGCCGCGGACTCCGTTGAACCACTCGCCTGTAGCGTGCTGTGCATACGTGCTTGCCATTTTTTGTGTGTCGTACTTCACCGGGTCGTCGGACATGACTACCAGCGATGGCGAACAGTAGTCGAAGACCTCTTGGCAGTAGCCGCTCTCACGGCCGTGATGCGACGCAACGAACACATTGACGCGTGCCAATAACTGGCAGACTTCTGAATCCTTGAGTAGCGCAAGCCAGCCGGCACGCTCGAGATCGCCAGGAAGCACGCAGGAGACAGTTCCAATGTCAAGAAACGTGAGCAGACTCAGGTTGTTGGTGTCCGTAAACGTTGGATAGCTGTTGCAGAAGGCCCTGACTTGGACACCCGGCGGCTCAAGTTGCTCGTTCGAAACTTCCCTCGCATAGCTGTCTATCATCTCAAGAAGAACCTTCATCGCCGCGCTGATCGGAGGTTGCTTCAGGCTGCGAAGTTGCGTGGGCGTAATCGGGTTTCGGATGAGTATCTCGATTGGCAGGCGTTGCCTTACGCTCGGTAAGTCAGCAATGTGGTCCTCATCGTAGTTTGTAATGAGTAGGTGCCGGATTGTTTGGATGCCACGTGCGCTCAGGTATTCCGACGGTTGACAGGTTGGGGAATGCCCGCAATCAAAGAGAAGGACGCTGCCGTCGCTGGCTACGGCGTAGGCCGAGAACCCGTGCTCAACGTTAAGAATCTCGAATCTCACGGGATGAGATCCTCCGTGACGAGTCCAACGCACCAAGCCCTGACTGCGCTCTTGTAGGACGTTCTTGGGTTGACGTGCCTGGCGAAGTGCTTATTGGTCACATAGAGAGTCATGGGCGACGTTCCGGCGTCCACCACCATACAATTGGCCTGATTGTTGGTAATGAAGGAGAGTTTCCGACGACGCCAAGCGTCATATGCCAAGTGCTCTGAACGCGCGTTTCCGAAGAAGGTCAGGGTCGGCTTCAGCGTGTCGAGGAATTCATAGGAACGTCCTGACTTGCGCCCATGGTGCGGAGCGATCAGTAAGTCGATGTCGGTAACGTCGCTGCCATGCTTCGCGAGAATATGCTCCCACGTGTCATCGTGAGAGTCGCCGCCGAACACGATCCGGTTCTTTCCCGTGCGGTACAAGAGCACGTAAGAACAATCATTGTACTCATCGTCCGCCTTATTTGCCGCGTCCACAAGGTCCTGTGTTGGTGCCAAGACATGCAAACCATCTCCTCCACGAGAACCATCCTCCCCGACGTTGAAGAACTTCCCTTGGTTTCCAGAGAGCAAGGCAAGCCGTTTAGGGTCGTGTTGCGGCTTTGCATCCCTGAGGCGTTTGTAGAATTCCCAGTCTTTCTTTGAGTAGGACGAGCTGCCCCATGATGAATTTAGCATCTCCTTCTTGTTGTCAGTATCCCAGAAGTTCAATGGGCTGAAAGCTTCGAACAGGGCCGTGATCCCGTCCATGTGATCCATGTCAGGATGGGTCTGGATATAGCGGAAGATGCTGCTGATATCGTGCATGTAGGAAATTGGGTTCACGGGGTACTTCTTCTGCTGAAAGTTCCAGCTGATACTGCGCTCTGTCTGTGCCATGGCTGACACTCCTTTCTCCTCTGGATCCGGGGGCTTCGCATTGCAAACATCAATTACAGTGATGTGGCCAGAATTGTGCTTGATCACGGTGCAGTCGCCATCGTCGACGTTCAGGAAGTGAATTGTGGCCATTGACTACTCCAGTTCTTGGACTACTCCATTTTTTGCGCGGCTTCAAGTAGGAAGCGAGCGTATCGGTTGGCGGAGATAGCGACCGTCTTCTTCTTCACCCAAACGACCCAAGTGGCGAGGAAAGAAAGGGAAAGAAACGCTGCGGTGACGGCCACGGTGACCTCCTCCTGACTACTCCAAGAATCCCAAACCTTCCACAGACATCCAAGCAAAGCAACGATGGAGAGTGGCAAGCCGAAAGGTTTTAAACCGAGCAGGTTTCGTCGAAAACCGTACTCTGTGAGTCCCTTGAAAACGAGGGGAAATTGCTTGCGGTCTCTGGTTCTGCGAATGAGTTCTTCTGCGCAGGCTTCCCAATGGGCATCCGCTGCTTGCGGGTCACGCTTCTGGTCGTCTGCCGATGGAATGTTGAGGCCAAGACTGCGAAGCTTCGTATGCAACCGGTTCCGGGTAACCTCGTTGAATTCAGGGTTCAAGTGCCTAAGAAAACGGGTTGTGGGTTGGCCACCCCACTGCAACCAGAGACGTTTTTCAAGACGTTTACCGAAATCCGCGCCGACTTGACCGGCCAAGAAAGCCAGGGGAATAAACACGATGGCTGCAGCGGCACCAGCGGCACCCAACGGCAGCTCAAGACCATGCGGCAGGAGAGCCTCGAGAGCACAAATGATCGGCGAGATCGTTATGTAAACGGAAAAGACCTGTGCCTGCTGATTGTAATGATCAAATACCGAACTCATTAGACGGCCCTTCGTGCAATATTCTCAGCATCCTTGACACGCAGTTCTCCGGAAATGAGCTTGGGAAGCAGCGTATCGCGAATATGAGCCAATACCAGACTTTGTACTTCATTTTTGCTTCTTCTTTCAACTGCATTCACAATATACTAAAGAAAGCACTGAAACTCAACAATTAGGTTTATTTTTTCCCGTACCACAATATATTGTGCTGTTTCCCAAGCATTATCTAACCTGTATTCTGCATACCCGTGCCGTCCACCCCAGGAAGATGAGGGTATATGTCTTGGCTGAAATCCGCCACCGAAAATATTCGAACAGACACCGACAACAGTACCTGTATTGAATATTGTATTGATACCTATTTTAATGAACCCTTCGCCACTACAAATCCGGTGGTTTGCCCGCTCGGGCTGAGGTGATAAAGAAGGTGCTGTATCCAGACATAATTCGCATTGCCTGGTGGCGGTGTTCCACCAACGGTTAGCTCAAGAAGCGCCTCCGCTGTTTCGCTTTGCAGATGATCGGCTAACTCCAGAAGACTATCCTCGTTGGCGCTGCGTACATCGTTCAGCCACTCAGCCGGAACACCATAGCTCAGCAGATCGTCTTTGAGGATGTCAGTGAAAAGAAGCGGTTTTGGCGGCGCCCCCGGATCCGCTTCCACATATATGGGCACGGTGATTTCTTGAGTGGTAGAACTCCACATGGAAGTGTACGTAGCCGATGGTGTCAGCCCTGGTGTGGAACTTCCTGCTCAACGACTCCTGGCTGGTCTAATGATAGTTCGTGCTCTTTGATGGCCGGCTTGGGAATTCGATAGTGTGCGTGTCGGCGACCTCCAAAATGCCGAACTGAAAGTTCTCCGCGTAGTCTGATCCCTTGTCCCGCAACAGTTTCCGAAGTTGCCGGTTCGCGACTTCTTGCGCCGGGAGATCAAGGCGAAGCAGTTCGCGTGGACTGGCAGTTCACCACGGCCAACGCCCGCATCAAGCTGAAGTCTCTATACCCATAAATTCAAGTGGAAGCACCTTTTGTATGACGTACTCGAGTTTCATTAAATTTACATGGAAGCACCTTTTGTATGACGTACTCGAGTTTCCTTAAGTTTCTCATTGCCGGCGTTTCTTGCGTCAAGAGAACAGCGAAGAAAATAAACCCCGGGAAGTCAACAAATCCACTGTATTCCAGCAGGACATTCCCGGCCTCTCTGTCAATTCGTGCGAGCAGAAGTCGAGTTTTCGCATCCTGTCGAAACATTGCGGAGGAGGGATACGTCACTTCAACCTTTCCGGAATAGAAATCCGTCAATTTCGTCTCTTGCCGAGCCAGCAAGTTATTCAGCGTGTCCGTCTCGTTACGTTTAATCCAGAAGTTAACATACATGAATTCGTCCTCACGTTGAGCGTGAGTAAAGGAGCATAACCCCCGACGGTACATGGCAGCCAAGCAAGAGCTGCCTACCGGGGAATCTGGAGCCCCGTCGACCACCCACCCGAACGGTGCGGGCAACAAAACGCCCCATGACTCAGCATAGGGTATCGCGAGCTTGGCCTGAAACTCCATTAATTCCGCGGGAGTGAGGATGTCCAACTCAATATCCCACTCCTCGCTTTGCGCCCGCTTCAGCGCACCGGCCGTATAACCGACATTGGTCACGAGGACACCCTTGTGCGCACCGACATCTCGAACCAAACCAGCGAACTCCTCAATCTCTCCGACATCGACCTTGCGGGAAAAATATTTCCCATCCCAAACGATGGACAGCAGGCGTCCTGCAACGTACTCCTCCACAAGAATGTCGAGTTGCCTCATCATCCCGGACCGCCCCATCCTCTTCTGATCTTGGAGGACATGCGCATCGGGAAACAACGAAACGAGTTCGTCGTAAACTTCCTGCTCGTATTGCTTCCAGTCCATTTTTCTGTTCAGTTTTGACTATATCAGTTCTAAGGGTAGCAAACAGAAACGTATAATCGTATACGGTAGAGTTCAGGCGCTTCCCGTCTCGATCAGCTCTGGTCGGAGCTTGTACTCCCCGTAGAGCACGACGTTGTCCCAGCTGATTTGGCTGATACGAGCGAGAAGATCGACCGGGACGTCCCTAGTTCAATCACTGGTTTTCACAGCCTTCTGCTTGTTACCCGTCAGTTTGGCAAGGCTGTCGGTGAAGGTGTCGGCAATGCGGAATTCCAACTTGGGTCTCCACTACGATCAACGTTCTAGTCCGGTTGACAGCGTTTGTGCAGGTCAGCAGTTCACTACTTCAGGGCACGCGCCAGATTCTTGGGGCTACCACAGCGGTCCATCTTGATGGTCAATTTTTTGCCGCGGAAGCGAACCTTGGAGCGGTTAAGCTTCTTGTACTGGTACTTGTCAATTCCCTTACCATGCAACAGGACCGGGCGGCAGATGGACCTGAAGGCTGTTGTCGTAAGGCGCTCGGCGAATTCCGCACCCTGTTGCAATTGGTCGAACGCATCCGATGCGTCGACATCGCCGCTTTTGAGTTCCATTGGAACCGTGACGAGAGTACCTTTGTCGGCACCGATGAAGAAAAGAACATAGTCACATCGCTTTTCTTCCATTTTGGGATCCGGTAACGCCAGGTCCACGTCTATCACGACTCGAGGAAATGGAACATCCGTCATGCACACCCGGCATTTGTCTCTTCCGCACGAAACGGCGAGGTTTTTTTCGCCCACTTGTGACCGAATTCCGTCGAGAACTTTATTCATGTTCACTTTCTGCCGCCTCTCGCCGTTTCCTCGAGTCGGTTCTGCAGGTTCGCTGAACGGTTGTAAAGTTCTTCAGAGACCTTTTCATAATCCTGAGGATCAATGCCTTCGATGCGGTCGAACTTGATTTCCTTAACCGTCGAACCCGCCGACGTCTTATCCTTGCGGAACAGCCAGACCCCCACTTCGCTGGGCCGGAGCGAACTCGGAAGTGGTCCCTTGCTCGTTGTCTCACCGGTCTTTTCTCCCAACTCCCCCTCTCGCATCAGGTTTCCGATCTCCTTGAGCAACCAGTCGCTGTGCGTCGTGACCACCACTCGAACCCCCGCGCGAACCATGCGAGCCAGGGTCACCGCCATCTGGGTCTGGGCAGCGGGATGAAGATGAGCTTCGGGCTCCTCGATGATGAGCGTATCGTCACGATTGATGGTGCCACGGAGAAACAACACGACCGGAGCGAGTTCGGACACCATGGACGAAGCACGGGTCAGGCGAATGTCCTGCTCCGTGCTCTCCGGGCGGTAAGCGAATTCCGGATATCCACCCGGTGATGACCTCCTAGTCTGTATCTGCCCGGCAAGCGCCTCGCGTTCCAGTGCACCAGCGATCGCGTTCATCGGCTTGTTGGTCGCTCGGTCCTCTTCGTAGAGGATGAGCCGCTGCATGAAATCAGCCATCACGCCTGAAAACGTCGGAAGTTCAGGAAAGCGTTCCAGGCCCGCGCGAGTGGATCGCGCCACAAGCGAGCTCGCGATTACACGGTGGCTCTGCATGATGCCGCTCCGGGCGGCCGGCAGGTAATGTATCTCGGCTCGTTCTGCTGTGCTATCGGTGGCCCTGTACAAGAGTTCTTCAAAGAACTCTTCAAATAGGTACCGATGGCTCTGTTGGGAGTTGAGTCCCTGTTTCTCTTCGATTAATTGCCAGAATCGGGAGAAACTCCGACCGGACTTTAACTCCGAAGCTGACCATCCTTCGGGGAGAAGGATCATGTCCTCGATTCGCCCATCCGTGGCGATATCCGATTCCAAAATCCTCATGTGGAAACGCCAGAGGTCCCCATTTTCCTCGCTGACAGCCAGCGAAACCTTCATCCCATGGGGGTCCCCGGACAATCGAACCAGATCGGAAACGGACTCGAGATCGAAACAGCGTTTGAGTTCGGTCCTTAGTTCCGCACCGAACAACTTGGGATTCTCGAGAAAGGCCTTCGTTACGTTGCACACACTTCCGGGCAAGTCCGAGAACCTGAACGGCCGCCCCTCGGTGTTCAGCTTTTCGAAAACATCCTCGAGTTCTTTTTCCCGCACATCCGTATCTGCTAGGTGACCTAGCCCAAAAAGATAATGACGGTAGTGCTTGACAGGAAGCCGTGGAAATCCAGCCAGGATCTGCTGCAACGCGTAGATCAGAATGGCGAAATAGGTCTTGCCAGTGTTGCTCGGACCAACGAACACCGTCAGCGGCCGCAGATCTACGGTGCCGCTCGCGATGGGTCCGAAATCCGTTACCGAAATCTCAACGTCAGTGTGTGTCGTGGCCGTCGGGTTCCCAGGTTCATTCATTGCGATTCTCCTTTTTTCGAGTTGATCTTCCCGAACTGACTCAGTTCATTTAACCAAGTCTGCACCATTACTTACACCCGAAACACTTTCATCACTTCATCCCCCAGGTGGTTGATGACTTTCACGGCGATGCGGCCGGAGGTCGGCCTGTCGAAAGGCCGGGAGGTGTCGCTGTGGAGCGTTTCCCAGGCTTCCTCGTTGATTTCGGCTTTGAGGGTCGTCCGGAGGGCTTTGTACGGGTCGTTGGCGCCGAGGAAATAGGCGTGGCGGACGAAGAAGCTCTCCTCGTTGTAGTCGGTATCGACGAACCAGCAGGCGATACCGTCGGCGCTGTCACTGCGGATCTCGCCGGTGTTGGGGTGGAACACGTCGACGCCTTTGACCTTGACCTTGATTTGACCGTCATCCGCATCGAGGATGTCGATGTCGGGTTCGCCGAAGATGACGAAGAGGTTGCCTTTGCCGGTGTTCTTGAGGTCGCCGGCCATGTGGAGGTCGGCGTTCATGCGCGCCTTGAGGACCGGGACCCGTCCCAGTTTGTCGAACTCCGTGGAGTGGGCTTCGTAGTTGAAGGCGCAAGCGATGAGGACGTCAAAGTCGGCGTCGGCGGCCTCGCGGGCAGCTTGCACGAGATCGGGGCGGGAGACGGTGCCGAATTCGGGGCCGATGAAGATGGCGGCGCGTTTTTCGGTGCCGGAGTCCGCGTTACCTTCAAGGTAGGTTCCCTCGGCGCAGACCAGGTCACCGGGCCAAGGTTTGATGGCAGAGAACGAGATCCGGTCTTCTTTGTGCGCCTGCTGCACGCCGGAGGTCTTGAGGTGCTCCAGGATCATGTCGGCGAAGTCCTGCTTTTCGCTGTAACCGAGCCTGGCCTCCGCGACGTGGTCGATGAGTTCGTCGTTCTCATCGACGTCCAGTACGCGGTGCGGTGACAGGCTCTCCACCGTAAACGATCCGGCGACGCGGACCTTCCTGCTGTCCTCGTAGGGCTTGTCGTAAAGATACTCATAGTCGGCCTTGGCAGCGATGGAGGCGTCGATCTCCTTCTGCCGCGCGATGCGGTGTTCCCACCAATCCGTGTACAGTCTGCTGGCCTCCTCGGGCCAATCCTCCTCAGTCTCGCGGGGGATTTCCCACTCCTCCCAGGCCGTGTCGAGCGCGCCGTTCAACTGGTCGCGCAGCGGCTCCAGCCTCTCCTGAAACTTCTCCCAGATGACGTCGATCTCGGCGTTGTTGGCGATGGACTTCAAGGTGATATGGGGCACACGCTCGTACACGAACCCTTGACGGATATTGCTGTAGGTAGGCGCGTTAGAGAGCGCCTTGCGCGTGACCTCGGCTTCTTTCAGCTGCCCATCGCGGCTGTCGGCGAGCAGGTAGCAGGGATAGCGCGCGCCCATGATGCGGGCGCGGGTAAGCGCAAGCGCCACACGGGAGGTATCGATAGTGATCCAGCGGCGGCCCCACTTCTCGGCGGCGTAGGCGGTCGTGCCGGAGCCGCAGGTGGGGTCGAGGACGAGGTCTCCGGGGTCAGTGGTCATGAGGATGCAACGCTTAATCACTTCCGGGTTTGTTTGAACAACGTATACTTTGTCATCATGAAAACTGCCGGTGATCGTATCAATCCAAATATTGTTCGTGATCGAAGTCGGAAAATCCGTTATGAAGCTCCTGAATTGGATTGAGGCGCGGGTGGACTGAATGCGAGACGCCTTCTTGACCCGTTCTAATCTAGGAACGGTAACTTTCCAGTGGCTATTTGAAGGTGGATTGTATTCCTTTTTCTCAAAATAGAATGGTGTAGGATTTGACGATGCGCCTTGAGAAATCAAACTTACCAATCGGTACTGCCTAAACGATGGATCCCGTGGGCCGGTCTCAATTTCATTCATGTCTAGGAGAGATCGTGTGTGCCCATCCGTGGATAGCGCCTGACGATAAAGTCCGATACTCTTGATTTCAGTCTTAGGCTTGAACAAGGCCCTATACTTAGGCATGTCGTTTTTCGAGTACCATAAAATTTGATTGACCACCGCTGGGAGGTAATTCGAGGTGGCATATGGTGCGGTTTGAAAGTTTATTGATGCTACAAAATTCTCCTCCCCAAACACTTCATCCATCACGGCCCGCACACGGTGGACGTTCTCATCTCCAATCTGTACGAAGATCGATCCGCTCTCCGTCAGCAGGTCGCGGGCCACTGTCAGCCGATCGCGCAGATATGTCAGATAGGAGTGAATGCCATCCCGCCAGGTATCCCGGAACGCCTTCACCTGCTCGGGTTCGCGGGTGATGTGACCGGCCTTGCCGTCCTTGACGTCTCGGCTCGTCGTGGACCACTGGAAGTTGGAGTTGAACTTGATGCCGTAGGGGGGATCGAGGTAGATGCACTGCACCGTGCCGCGCAGCCCTTCGCGCTCGGCCAGCGACGCCATCACCTGCAGGCTGTCACCGAGGATCATGCGGTTCGACCAGTTGGCGTCGTGCCGGTAGAACTCGGTCCGGGCTTCTTCGTTCGGCAGCCCGTTGAAATCGGCGAAGAGGTCGGGCTGGAAGCGAGACTCGTCGGCTGCTTTCTCCGCCTCCGCTTGCTTGCTTCGCCGCCACAAATCGTCGATCAACACTTTCGGTTGGACCTTCTCCTGGATAAAGAGCGGCGGCGCCTGCACCACCAGATCGGACCGGTCCTGCTCGTCCTTGCCTCGCCAGACGAGCTGGGGATCGAGGTCGCGGTTGCGGCGCTTGCAGGCCGTTTCAATGGGGTTTTCGTCATCCTTTTTCATCACCGCCTGATATTCTGCCGTGGGGATATTCTTGCGGGATGCATCCTGGTGCTTGAGCGTTTCAACTGTCTTTTTGCTTGCTTTCTTCGCCATGGAACTGCTCATCTCCTTAACCAGCAGGTGTACACTTGCGCAGTATACGCTATATTTGTGTTTAGATCAACTGTTTCCGCCGACTGCCACTCTTTCGATCATATTGTTGAATTCGCCTTCCACTCTGGCCTCGAAGTCTGACTGTATCTGGTAGAAGTCCGTGAACTCAGCAAAGGCCCAGCGGCCGTAGCGGCCGTGATGATTCACCCCGGGCACCCAGTAAGTGTCCATGGTTGCCTTCTTCTCTTTGGCGTCCTCTCTTCGATAGCCCTTGATCTCGACGATGAGACGCAAGAGATCGTCCTTGCCACGGTCATCGTCGACGAGAACGATGAAGTCCGGGAAGTAGGTGCGCGTTTCGGCGGCGGAGCGGTAAGGGACCTCGAAACCGAGATTGTGGTTCTTGACGTACCTCTTGACGCGAGGATTGGCTTCGGCAACGCGGCAGAACTCCGCTTCCCAGTCGCTATCGAGGATGACCCAGTTGACGTGGCAGCGGCGGGCATCTGTTTGGTAGCGGCTGGTTTTGGAGGTGTTGAAGTTGACGTGGACCGTGGAGCCGACGGGATTGTACGGATCGAGCACAGCCTTGACCGGTCGCTCGTCCATGTGGCGCGCGACGATTCCTCTTGTGATGCGCTCGCAGGCCATGTCAGCCAGATCCTGGTACATGAGCTGGGCGGGGAAGGTTTCGCCCTTGCAGATAAGGCGGCCATCGAGCCACTGTCTGGTGATGCGCTTGAGCTGTCCGAAGAGATGGAGCTTCGGTTCTTTGTCCGGATCGCGCCATTTCGTGTAGAGCAGCCGCCGGGTGAGATGAAAGAGAAGGGTCGCGGGCCTGAGGTCGTCGGTGTGAACAAGAGTGAGGTCGACGCCCTCGCCGATTATACCCTCGTTGCGGGTGATTGAAGGACCCACGATATCGGGCGTGAGTTCCAGCACTGAGTCCTCGTTGAACCTGGCTTCAAGCCTCTCTTCCGGCAATTCCACCCGGTACCCGGCCACCCGTGGAAAACGGATCTCAAGCGCATCTCTTTCGGGGCGCACGGCCCTCACCTGAACGGTCTCTCGCGGCGGGTTTGGCGGGGCCACGACTGGCTTCGCCGTAAAGTCGAACGGTATCCCCAATACATCGGCGTACTCGACGTTGAACAGGTCGTCTTCGTTGAGATCGTAGGATTGCCGACGCAGCGCGCGGCCGATGACCTGCTCGCATAACAACTGTGTTCCAAAGGCGCGAACGCCCAGCACGTGGCTGACAGTATTCGCATCCCATCCTTCAGTGAGCATTGATACCGACACCACGCAGCGAATCAAACCCCCCAGCCGACCCGGTTTGCCTACGGTGTTCATGACCTCGCGGAGGAGATCCTGGTCACTGATGTTCTCGGCCTGGCGGCGGTCCCCGGTGCGCTCGATGCGTTCCCGTCGAAAGCGGTCGATCTCGTCAGCGGCCATCCTGCGGAAGTTTTTATCCAGGGCGTCACCAGACTCCAACTGTTGGCTGTCGATCAATAGTGTTCGAGGCCGCGGGTGCGGGTTGCCATACTCGTCAAAGTTGCGAAACAGCTCCAGGCGCCCGTTTTCCAACGTCATTGAGCCATCGTCGTTTTCACGGTGGAAGCCGGAGATATAGTCGTAGACCAGTTTAGAGGTCGAAGTGTTGTTGCAGACCACGATGAAGCACGGCGGCACTTTAATGCCCGCCTCCTCCATGAGATCGAAGGTCTTCCGGTAATGCCCGTACAGGGCCTCCAGGGCGGTCTGAAGCTCCACTGGCAGGCTGAGGGGATCGAGCTGTTTGGCCTTGTCCCGTCCCTTCTTCGGCATTTTGGTGCGGATGTGCTCCCAGAGATTGCGGAACTTCGGCATGCTGCCGCCGGGGATGTTATCGGCTACCGGTACCCGGGGAAGTTTGACGATGCCGCATTCGATGGCGTCCATGAGCGAGAAGTCGTTCATCGTCCAGGGGAACAACGTTCCTTCGGCATAGCCCGACCCACGTAAAAAGAAAGGTGTTGCGGAAAGATCCATGACCCGGTTGATGCCAAGTTTTCTACCGACTGTTTCGAGCCCGGAAATCCACAGCCGGGCGGCTTCCATATTCTTTTCTGCTTCTTTCCTGTCATCACCTTTGAGCGCGTCTTCCTGTTTCTCGCCCGGCTTTTCACGATAGCAGTGGTGCGCCTCGTCGTTGAGGACCAGGATGTTCCTGATTCCCATGAGTTCGGGCATGACCCGCTGCAGCATTTGTCCCCCGGTTTCCAGGGTCGTCAGTGCCTCGCCTCGCCCCTGGAGCAACGAACGGCCGCCTTTGGAGAGTTCCAAGCGTTCACGCAGCTTGAAAGCGTGGTAGTTGGTGATGACGATTTTTGCCTTTTTCAGGTCGGGGAGCATGTCGTTCGGGACCAACTCGCGACTTTGGTAGTAGCTGTCCGGGTCGTTCGTTTGCAGCACGCGCAGGCGGTCCTTGACGGTGATTCCGGGTGTGACCACCAGGAAGCCGCGTGTAAATCTGGGGCTCTGGGGCCGGCGGACTGCGTTGATCGTCTGCCAGGCGATCAACATCGCCATGACGGTGGTCTTTCCGGCGCCGGTCGCCAACTTGAGAGCCAGCCGCGACAGGTCCGGGTTGGCATCGTTGTTGGCGTTAGCCAGATGGTCGAGGAATTTCTGGCCGGCCCGGCCCGTGCGCGGCGCAACCTCGGTGAGCCAAATGGCGGTCTCGACCGCTTCAATCTGGCAGAAGAAGGGCCGAATGCTACTGAATTGGTAGTGCCGCCAGTGCTGGAGCAGCCGGGCAGTCTCCGGGGTGACCTGCCATTGGTTCTGGTCCGGCAGGTCCCGCCACCGCCCGACCTGTCGGCGCACCCCGTTGATGATTGCCGTCAGGTCGTACTGCTGGCCTTCGGTCTCAATCTTCTTCGCTGTCTCATCGAACACCATGACGGCTTGTTCAGATGATCCCTTTCGCTTCTTCGGCTTCGGGATCGGCGTGATGAATTCGGCCTGCCTGCGGCTTTCGATGGTATTCTGGGTCGGCTGCCCCATTTCGTCCAGTTCCCAATGCCGGCTCGGACACTCGTAGGGCGAGTTGAGGACAGGCTGTTCAAAGAATAGATTAGTCAAGGTGATGCCCCCCGGGAATGCCCAGCGTCCCAGCATAGTCGAGTCTCTGCTGCATGCCGTCTCCGATGGTATGGTTTTCCTCCAGCTTATCGCAACCAGACATCAGTTCATCGACCTTGGCCACGATGCGGTGTTGTTCGGCGAGGGGGGGGAGGGGAATCAAAATGTTTAAAATTGAATTTCGATTGAGAGTAGCTCCCTTTATCGCCCCCTTCGTATTCCCTTGTCGCGCAAAAATGGGCAAAGCTTTGAAGAGATAGGGATCGAGGTCCAAGACATAAGGTCGTATCGAGATAACTGCTTCGTTGTGGCAGGCAGGAATCCCGAGCCTTGCGATCTTTCCAATCGTCAGCTTGAAGCTCATGATTATCGTGCCGACTTGCTCGGGTTCAACTCCAAAGATCTGTTTTGCGGCTCTCTTGGTTACAGTCTCCTTTGTCATTGAGATGATATCCTTTCCGGTGTGTAACGCGCAGTCAACTTCTTGCTCTCGTCTTAGCGAAGAGCGGGGCCTGGGCCTGCAAGTGTTCTGTTACAGCATTACGAACCAACCAGGCAACCGAGACGCGGTTACGCTCAGAGAGGCGCTTGAGCTCAAGGTACTCGTCCGTACACCACAGCGGTGCATGGGGCGGAGAGGACTTCCACTATTATTTTTATAGGAAGGCGCGGCATAAATGGAGACACGTCGTGTTGTTCGTAGCGGGGTTGAGAGGCGTCTCGTGCGTCGCAATCCTGCCTAGATCCGATTCCGCTCAACCAGCCTCTGGTAATGCTCGCCGAGCACCGTCAGCCTGCACGATTTACTCCCCATGGCTGCGTGCCACATATGTGGGGCATCTACTGGGACAACCAGATTCACCCGGTTGTACTTCTGTAGCACGGCGAATTTTTGTGTGTTCTCTGGGTTGGGCGGCGGCATGCCGATATCGCGCCCCTTCCTTTCTGGCTCGAAGGACGGATCGAGCGAGTACTCGGCGTCGGGTTTCGGGAAGAATTCCGTGAGCCGTTGCAGTTCTGTCAGGCTGATTGGGGGCTCGACCTGCCGTAACGAAACGAAGCTCTTTACGTTTGTCTTGAACACTGGACGCTGATCCCATGCACCCAAAGACTGATCGATGTGCGCATAGATACTACCTGGACTGACATCACCAATAAGGTTACAAGCCGCACCATTCAGAGCGTCTACAAATAAAGTTGTAAAAACCCCTCTCCCGTTCTCTTCCGTTGCATATTGGCCCGCAGTCGAAGCCGTGAGAATAGTAAGCCCTTCTGACAAAACCGCATCATTTCCTCCAGTAGGCGGTGTGCCAGCGATTCCTGAGTGGCAGCTGTCGAGCACGATGATCTTGTTCTTCGCTTTTGACTCATTCGCGAGTTTTAGTACATCAAGTAACGGCACGCCATCATCGCCCCTCTTTGAATCACTTGCAAGAATATACCCCCCGGTCGCTTCAATGTGCCCATGCCCAGCGAAATAGAGCAGGGCGACATCGTATTCATCGGCGAAGAGTTCCGTGATGGCATCTTTCAAATCCGACCGTGACACTGCATTCTTCGCCTCAGTCGCAGTGAGAAAGTGAACATCGAAGTTAATGCTTTCATCACCATGCCGTTCGAGAACGGCCTTGACAGAATACGCATCCCGGACACACCCGAAAAGGGCATCACAACCTTCGTAATAATTGATTCCAACCACAAGTGCTTTTCGCATGATGTTGCCTCCTCAAAGTGAATTGATGAATTCTTTGATTTTATCCCAGGTCCAAACCTTGGTATTGACCCCTACCAAATTGGTCCGATCGGACGTGTACGCCCAAATTCCGAGTATTCGTTTCTTCTCTTCTTTGGCGCATTTAATCTCCCATTTCTGACCGCTGGAACTGAGGGAGTTCTTGCTGACAAGGGCGATAACACCGTCTGAGCGCCGGATGCGCGTGCGAACACGCTCCTTCCAGCCGCTGTCGTAAGGTTCCTTTACTGACATGTCGATATATTCGAAAGGCGATTCGGTGTTCAGCGACTGGCCCTTCAGTAAATTGCGTTGCCTCTCATCCTCAATGGCGAATGCGATGAAGACGGTTTTTTTAGTGACCATGATATTCCTCCATACCCCTCATAACCAACCTCAAGGGGTGTTTATTTCTGACCGACCAGGCGCGGTCTTCATTTACGCTGCATGCAAGACCAAAGTGTCTCCTTTTTACACTTTTAGAAACCATTTTTATGACAGCTAGTTTCCCGTTTTCTTTCAATTATTTAAAAAAGTCGATCTTGCTTTCCGGAGATACTCTGCCATGGCAGCAATCTCATTCAAACCTTCCGGTTTCAGGATTTCCACCCGGTTTTTGCTCACTGATAGAAAATCATCCGCAAGCAGCGCTTGAAACTCTTCGGAAAACAGTGCATTCCAACCGGTCCCGGCTGGTTCTTCAGGGTACGTTTTTGTATCGTAACGATTGGAACTGCCATCATTTACATACGCTAATCCCTCAATGACCTGTCTGTCACTGAGTGAGGTGGTATTGTACTTATTTGACAGATAGAGAAGCGCTTCTACTTTTTCAAGATTATATTTCCTTACTGTAAGGTCATAGTTCGTTATTTTAAACGTCTCATCAGATATGAGATTTTCACCAAACGCTTTTTTTAAATTCCATGCAGAGAATTCATAATATGTTAAAATCATATCCACAATGTCATAGACTTCTTCTGATTCATATAAGGAATCCTGGAACAATACAAAATATCTAAATGTTCTGTCGTAGTCATATCCCATATCTTCGATTGTCATTTTTGCAGCCATATATGGTATTAACGGCGCCGCGCAGTAATTCGCTTTTATTATATTTACCGTGTACCCGTCAGCAAAATTGTTCAATGTAGTCTCATTTAACTGCATTCTCTCCTGCGAAAATCCTTCTGCAGAGCATATCACATACAATACTAGGATAAAGATAATTTTATTTGGAATTACTGTATTCATATGATCCTGATCGCTTATAGTTTGTATACTGTCACCATTGTCAATGGTCAGGATACCCGGGACATTTTCAAGCAGTACAATAGACGGCTTATGGCAGTCAGCAATGCGGATACTATCAAAAAAAGATTCCCTTTTTCATCTGAAAACCTTCCTTTCCTTCCACACGATGAGAAAGACTGAGAAGGAAACCCTGCACATAAAATATCATACTTCAGTATGTCTTTTGCATGAATTCAGCGAATATCTTCTGTGACTTCATCGTTGAAATGTTCTTTCCATGAAATTTTCTTTCTATATTTCTTCGCGATGTTTATCGATTTCAGAGCTGAAGACACACTTCATTCCGGGAGCTTCACGTCACAGTCGAAATCCGCCACTACCTGAAAATAAATCAATAAAATTATACATAATCTATTGGGAATTATATACCTATTTACCCAAGCTTGTTCTTAGGCAGTTCACTTCTTCTTCCGTTCGTCTCTCCGCTTTATATAGTCCCAGTCTTTTTTCGGCATACCTAGCATGATAGATTTTGCTACGTTCTCCAGCGTGTCTGGGATATTCGGAATCTTCTCTGACCCCGGTGGTCTCCCCCGAGGTCGCTTTGTCTTGTCTTTTTTCATTTTGAGATTAGAACTCCACTTCTTCTATGTTTTGATAGAAGTTCTCTAAATCTTTTTCGTACATACGAAAGCCCGTTCCGTGATTTCTCGCCCTAGTTACTTGGTCATGTAGCCTTAAATCCAGTAATAGTTGCCCATTCTCAAATTGATTCCTGAGAATAGATTTAGTCACCCCTCCAGATAGCAGTCTGGCTCTATTGTACAAAAAGTGTTCCACACCATCCCTTTCTTCCGATTTTGCCTTAACCAGCAATACGCTTTGTATTTTTTTTTTAAATCGTCTTTCAATTTCCTCTAGTTTCCATTCGGCTATTAGGGAGCCATCTTTGCTTCTAACCGCAATCAAAGCATCTTCGACTGATAAAAAGAGCCCGGCACTATTCGGGGCAAGTCCCATTGTGTAATATAAACCAAGCCTGCCATTCTTGTCTTTACTCCCGTATTTTCTAATAGCTTC
This sequence comes from bacterium, assembly GCA_965240425.1. Taxonomy (GTDB): domain Bacteria; phylum SM23-31; class SM23-31; order SM23-31; family SM23-31; genus CBDFMG01. The sequence goes on along the minus strand of OZ251221.1, from coordinate 1,825,228 downwards.
CAGAGGCTTCATCTTCCATGCCTTTCGGTTAAAGGTAATCAGAGTTGTCATTCCAGTATGGTTTTCTCTTTGGGCTTTCAGTTCAATTTTTCCCAAGTCGGGAGTGCTTATATTGTTCTCTTTAATTCCAAGCAACTTTTCTAAGGTATGCCCAATTCCCGTTGGACCTTTTCTAAGTGTCCGGACATATCCCATTTCTTTGATTTCAGACAGCTTTTTCCTGACTTCTTCCAGTGTCATTTATTCTTCATCCCTTGCTGAAAACTACTACATATTCGTTGGTCATAGTTTTTGACTTCACCCCAGTTTTATTTGTGGGAGAATTCTTTGAGGGCATGACTTTGTTATGGATGTCCCTAACAAATATTCCTTCAAAGTTTAATCCCATGCTATCGAAGAAAGACGCAGTGATTTGATCCATGGGTATTTGAAAGCCTTTTACCGTTCTGTTCCCAACTACAAAACAAACCCTTCCCTTCTTGTTTATGTTTTCTACCACGTTTTTTACGACGTTATAGTAGCCATTAAAAAAATGCAGCACTTCATCCGCCCGTTTAGAATCTACCCCCTTAATTCTCCCAACTGTATCCATCAAGATTTCGTGCTCGCTTAGTTCCTTGTTTAATGGTCTCTCTACACCTAGACTTTCTCTGTCAATCTTGTAGCCGTTACCGTTGTGAGCATTTAAGCCATTTACCCACTCGCTCCCGAAACTTGTGTACTGTCCATAGGCAACAGTTGTTCTGCTATCGCCATAGGGAGGGGAAGTGACAACCATGTCGTATTTTATTTTCGAGGGAATCGTGTTTTCTGAGTTGGCGAGTATCGGTCTGCTTTTTCTTTTAGGCATATCATCTTTCAGAAACATTTCTATCATATCTCTAACGTGCGAAAAGAACCTCGGGAATACCTCATTTTTCGTTTTGGCTATTTTCTCTTCCTTGATTCTATATCTCTTAAACTCGCCGTTTCTCGTTAAAGACTGGTTGCGACAGATAAAAGCAAAATTCGCCATAAAAAAATCCCTGTACTCATAAAACCTGTTTTTCAAAACCCATCTTATCTTCCCAAGATCATTGGCGACTTCCTTGGAATACCAATAATCCATATTTTTTATTTGAGGAATATCTATTTGCCTCTCATCGAAGAGAAGGCTTGTATTTCTGCAAAGAGATTTCTTTAAGTCTTTAAACTCTTTGAGTAATTTCCTCTTCTGGTAGGTTTGAGTTTTTGCTCTGGCAATTAGAAGTGCCAGTGGGTTTATATCAAAACCAACTGATTCATATCCATTGATTTTAGATTGAAGCAAAGTTACTCCGCTTCCACAGAACGGGTCAAAAATTACGTCTCCTTTTTTTGCGTATTTATCAACGAGAAAGTCTACTAGCAGAGGGTGCAACATAGCAGGATAGGGATGTATCCTATGCCTTCCTCTTAGAAGTTGTTCCCCTTGAAAAGAAAGTTCTTTTTGTTCGGTCCTCGTATAACTACATTCAGCCATGTTAGTTCACCAGTTCCTTGTAAGGAAGATGTTTGCCCACCATGCCTTTAGCCCGAGATGCCATCTGGTCTATCGTGTCCATTTCTCTGACGTTATGCCTTCCCGCAAACTCGTTTAGATAGCGTTCCAAGTGCTTTTCGTTCATTCTGTGATAGGTTCCGTAGTAGCCTCGCTTGAGCAACGCCCAGAACGATTCCACGCCGTTCGTGTGAGCCTGTTCTTTTACGTACTCCCCAACGCTGTGATTGACGCTCTCATGGTCGTAAGGAAGTCCTATATAGCTTCTGTGGTCGTCAGTGTAAACCTTAGCTTCTGGAGAAACATTGTTACCGAATCTATTACTCCCCAAATATATAGTGTAAAGGTATACCTACGGCGCGGGTTGCCGTGCCAGGTCCAAACCGTAAGAGTGCTGCGTTTTCAGCTCCATCTATGCGCAGCAACATGTTTTTCCATCCGGTATGCCAGGCTGTATTTTGACCTGCCCCAATTGTTTGGGCCACTTTTTAAGTTAGTCAATTCATCGATATATTCATTGTTGTATTATCCATTGGCCTTGAGACCGAATCCGGTGGTATAACTGCCTTGGGGGCGGGTGGCCGGTATCCAAGGGCACTATGCGGTCTCTTATGATTATACTCATTTCGCCAGCGTTCCACAAGCACTTTTGCTTCGTGTAAGGTATCGAAGATTTCCCGGTTGAGCACTTCATCACGCAGTTTGCCATTGAACGACTCACTATACCCGTTCTCCCATGGACTGCCTGGTTCACTATACAATGTTTTTACTCCCAGGCGCATGAGCCATGTCCGGACCGCTTGAGCAGTGCACTCTGTGCCATTATCACTTCTCAGGTGAACCGGAACTCCTCGCTGCACGAACAGTGTTGCAAGATGTTCTATGACGTCATTGTGAGTCAGCCTCCTGCCTACCACAATTGCCTGACACTCCCGACTGTATTCATCTAATATTGTTAACAAACGATAGCTCCTTCCCTCTCGGGTTCGTGCTTGCATGAAGTCATAACTCCAGACATGATCCCGGTACGCAGGTCGCAGCCGAATACACGAACCGTCATTGAGCCATAACCGTTTGCGCTTCGGTTGCCTCCGGGGAACTTTTAATCCTTCTCGACGCCACAAACGCTCCACTCTCTTATGATTGACCTTGAAGCCTTCTTGCTGTAACAGTGCGGTAATTCGTCGATAACCATACCGACCATACTGCGTGGCCAACTCGACCATACGTTGCACTAACACCGGTTCATCCGCAGGAGAAATCGGGCGATATTGATGAGTGCTGCGCGGTACTCCCAACACGGTACAGGCCCGGCGCTGCGAGATCTCGAGAGTCGTGCAAAGATGCTGCACCACCTCCCGTCGCTTCGCCGGGCTCAGAAGTTTTTTGCATCAACCGCCAGAGTCTCATTGAGGATTTGAATATCCAACTCTTTCTCGGCAACCAGGCGTTTCAGGCGGATAGTCTCTCTCTCTAACGCTTTAAATCGTTTCGCCTGATGCACCCGAAGACCACCATACTCCTTTCGCCAACGATAATAGGTCTGCTCTGTAACCTCAATCTGGCGAGCAGCTTGTTGAACCGACTGACCTTGAGCGAGCAGTACTTCTGCCTCTCGAAGCTTGTGGATAATTTGTGCTGATGTGTGAATTCTACGTGCCATTGATCTTGCTCCTTTCTTTTCAATCTAATCCCTGTACTCATATACTATCTGGATCAACTTTGGGGGGCAAGGTCACTGTAAATTTGTCTTTAAAAATTAACAACTAATTCGTATACTTTGATTAATCCTTTTTAGATAGCCGTTTTTGAGAACAGCAATGAAATGAGCCGCTGATACCAAGGAGTCATACGATGTCCCAAAAAACGGGAATGAACCGAAGACAGTTTATGAAATATTCAGCAGGCGCAGCTGTAGTGGGGATGGGGTTTCCCTCTATTGTCCCAGCATCTGTTCTGGGTAGAACCGATATTGTTCTTCCAAGCGAGAAAATTACCGTTGGCTGTATCGGAATGGGTGGTATGGGTTTAGTGGATATGAGATCATTTCTGTTTGAATAGGATACTCGTGTTGTTGCGGTCTGCGATGTAGACGCACATCATCTTCAGAGAGCAAAGGAAATTGTCGATGAACGGTACGGGAATAATGACTGTGCAACATATGGCGACTTTCGTGAACTGGTCGCACGTGATGATATAGACGTCGTAACGGTTGCCACTCCAGACCACTGGCATGCTATTCCTGCTATTGCCGCTATCAAGGCCGGAAAAGATATATATGGCGAAAAACCGCTTGCACATTCTCTGCTGGAGGGCCGTGCCATATGTGATGCTGTAAAACGGTATGGCTGTATCTGGCAGACTGGCAGCTGGCAGCGGTCCCAGGCAAACTATCGGTTTGCCTGTGAATTGGTTCTTAACGGCCGCATCGGCAAAGTGGATACCGTTGAAGTGGGATTACCCGGAGAATACGAGATAAGAGGTAATGAAGCACAAACAGTAACAAAACCGCCGAAAGAACTTGATTATGATTTTTTGCTTGGCCCTGCTCCTTATTTTGATTATGTGCCTGCCAGGGTACATTACCATTGGCGGTGGATCCGTGAGTACGGCGGCGGCCAGTTAATGAACACGGTCAATCACGATGTCGATATCGCTCACTGGGGGCTGTGGCTTGACTATACCGGTCCCGTTGAGGTCGAAGGAACAGGTAAGAAACCAGAATCCTCTTTGTATAACTGTTTCAATCACTATAGAATAAAAACGAAGTATGCCAATGGTGTTGAAATGACCATACTCGGTGCCGGTATGCCCGATTCAGCTGGAAGCGCCGATATTCTCGAAGGTGTAAAATGGATTGGTGAGGATGGCTGGGTTTTTGTTGCCCGTGGAAAAATTGACACCAATCCCACGTCGCTGCTTCGTGAAAGATTCAGTCCCGATGAAATTCATCTCCATCGGGCAAGTTCTTTGGGAGACAGCGTGGAGCAGGGTCATATACGTAATTTTCTGGATTGCGTCACGTCACGGGCAGAGACGTTAGCACCGAGTGAAATTGCACAACGCTCCTCCACTGTAGGTCATTTAGGACAGATTTCAATGCTTCTGGGTAGAAAGATCCGTTTTAATCCGGAAACCGAAGAAATTATCGCAGATACTGCTGCAACGAGAATGCTCGGGGGTGCAATGCGCAGTCCATGGCATCTTTAAGATTGCTCAATAAGCGTAACGTGCGCGGTTCGCTCAGCATACGTCGCCGGGAGTATCAATTTATATGATCCTCATTAGATGGAGTAATCACGATCAGGTCGCACGACGTATCATTAAACTCAGAAAAGAATTCGACACTATAATAATCCTCCGACAATATTTCTGAAAAAAATTATTACTATTGACACTATATGGAAGAACGGGAAATCATCGGGCGGCGCGGGCCGGCTGCGCAGCGGGTTCTCTGCATGACTAAGGACGCCAGAGGGCAATAAGGTGGCGAGAGTGTAAGGGGCAATGCCTGAAGTGCGAACAGCCACACCGAAAGGTGCGATAACGCGTATCTCGCGGTTCCTTAAGGCGGAGGTGTTAAACAGGTTATATGCGCCAGTATGGAGTGCGATGGTACTTGGAACGATCAACAGAATAGATGTTGGTCAGCACTTACCCGGTTGATTGGGAGTAGTAATCGAATGGGATTTCGAGAAAGAGAAAAGGGGCGGCTCGCCCCATTGAAGTCGAAACTGTTTTCTGCCGAGGCCTGTGAACCGGGACGCTATGGCAGGGGGCGATACGACTTCTGCCTTCGCAATGATCGAGCGTTGGAAAACCTGCACGCCAGCATCAGGGACGAAGCCCTCCAATACTTCAGGGAAAGGAAGATCCCCTGGCATGGCGGAAGCAAGGGCCGGCCGAGCAATCATTTGTGCTGTTCCCAGAGCTTCTGCGTGAATTTCTGGTTCCCGTTCAGGGACGCTCCGGGGCCGTTGACGGTGGTGCTCCGCGGACTGGGTTACGACGTAGCCGAGATGCTCCCCTTCGAACTGGACCGAACCTCGCCGAACGATAGTCATGGCTACATGGCCTTCGAGTGGATCGGAGAGCGGAACTATCTGAAGGAAGTGCGTGGCGGCAGGGTCGCCAAGGACGACGAACGCACGCGCGGGCAGTATTTCACGAGCCTGGACTTCGCATGCAGGTTCCGGCGGTCCGACGACCGCATTCAGATCGTGGCGGGGGAATGGAAGTACACGGAGAACTATACGAACGAAAAGAACATGCGCTTTAGCGACAACGGGACGGACCGTCTAAAAATCTACGAACCGTCGTTGAAAGCCCCCGACTGCCAGATCGAGTTGAACGGTCTCTCGCAGGAGGCACTATTCTTCGACCCCTTCGACCAGCTGATGCGCCAGCAGTTGCTGTGTTCTGCCATGGAGCGTGAGCACGAGATGGAAACGGATGTCGTTTCTCTCCTGCATGTGGCGCCGATGGCGAACCGGGAGCTTATGGCTCGCGTGACCTCACCGGGGTTGCGGTCGGTCGGTTCCGACATTCATGATGTATGGAGCAAGCTGGTGAAGCCGGGGCACTTCGTCGGTGTTCACGTAGAGGACGTTCTTCCGTTAGTGTGCCGACACGCGCCGGACCCGGAGTTGGCCTCGTACATGACGCAGCGATACGGGGAAATGCTCCAGGGCAGATTCAATTGAGCGCTGATCATATCCTGCGGCAGCGAAGAAGTTTTGACATTCCCCGGGGTTGAAGGCTTCGATGGATTGGGCGGCGGCGTCCCATAGATCATTTGTGAGGGCACATATCTTCGTACACTGCGTAATTTTTTTGATACATAGCAGCATTAATCCGGGAATATGTCGATTTTCAAGACGGAATTTATGAAAAATCCGACAAAATTATACCCTGAACGGGCTGCTTAAGAACGCTTAATAATCCACGCAGCTGCAATGCGTATTTGAGGAGTAGGAAACACTTATAAAGGGGGCATGTATATCGTGCCATTTACATCATAATTTTCGGGGAATATGAGTTAATCATCAGAGAACATCCACCAGGTTGGACATCCTGGTCAGGAGGTCTCTTTCATGCAAGGTAAGGAGGATACCACGTGCATTACTTCATGGTTATTGTTGTATTGCTGCAGCTTGTTTCTGCGGACGTATTCGGCCAGTTACGTTCTGAGCCGATTCGCGGTTTTTCATTTGATTTTGGGCGCTGGCCTTACCCGCTGCATGCGGAGGTAAACGCTCGTCTCCAGGAACTGGCTCGGCAGTACCCGAAGCTTGCTCGCACACACGTCATCGGCAAGACGGGTGCAGGGCGTGAGCTGATGGTCATAGAGCTAACAAACGAAGCCACAGGACCTGGTGAATCGAAACCGGCACTGTGGATGGACGGTAACATGCACATGGGTGAGGAAACAGGACGCATTTACCTGTCGTACTTTATTGAACGGCTTCTTTTTGAATATGATAAAAGCCCGGATGCAGCCCGCCTTATTGACACCCGCACTTTTTATGTATTGCCGGTATTCGATGCCGATGGCGGGGAGCGGATGCTTACTCGTCAACCGGCATGGAAAGGTTATAAACCGGAGGAGCATATCGGAAGGGACATAGACGGAGACGGGTATATTACCCGGATGCGTGTAAAGGACGATTCAAGGGGATATCGATACTATATTGAAGGGCCGGGTGTCATACGTCCAGGACAGAGTCCGCTGGTGCGGGAGAGGAGAGAACGCAACGATTTAACGGGTGAGCGTGAGGACACGGACTTCAACCGGAACTGGTCTGCGGAATGGGAATCTCACGAGGGGGGTGCCGGTCCTTATCCTTTTTCGAGGTCTGAAGTGCGTGCTGTTGCGGATTTCATTACTTCGCATCGAAACATTTTCTTTGTCTACAACATCCACTCAGGCGGGGGTGCCAAGAGCTATATGGTTCGTCCGCCAATGAACCATCCCGACGACTTTATGCCACTCGAAGACAATGATTTTTATGTACGGATTGGCGCTATCTGGGCAGCACTGAGTGGCGGTGGTATTATGCAGACGAACTATATGAGTTGGAATTTTAATTCCCGCCGGCCTGATCCATCAGAGCTGCATGGTGAAGGTACGATCGTGAATGAGAGATGGCGCATAACCGGGTTCTCGAACGATTGGGCTTACATGGACGTCGGTATCCACAGCATTTCGCCTGAGGTTGAGGGGTCGGCTCCGGATTACAACAACGATGGTTTTATTCGTCCGGACGAAATTGATCGCTGGCATCAGGAGGAAAAGGGGGGTCAGTTTTTCTCACCATGGAAACCCTCTACTCATCCGGTGCTTGGTGCAGTGGAGATCGGAGGTTCGCGCGGTATTCCTGCGGCTCTTGACGAAACAGCCAGGATGCACTCCGAGTGGCAATACGATTTACTGCGCCACATTGCAGATTGTTCACCGCTGCTGCGCATTACAGATTTGACATCAGAGTCAATTGCTGGCGGCACGTATCGTATTACAGCCACGCTTCAAAACAGAGGATTTCTGGCAACGTATGTCACGCAAAATGCAATAAAGATCAGACGCGATAATCCAGTCAACGCAAGCATTCACGTTACCGGTGGTGCGGTAGTGGAAGGGGAGCCTGTCATAAATGCCGGACATCTCCCTGGCCGGCTTACGGTTATAAGCCAATGGTCTCACGGCGAGGAGGTGCCAACGAAGACCGTTGTCTGGACGATCAAAGCGGCAGGCTCTCAACCCCTCACAGTGTCGGTCGAGGCCTGGGCTCCTAAGGCCGGCCGGGATGAAAAGACAATTATAATACAATAGCACCGCTAAAAAACAGATCCTTGAATTTTGTTGAGGCAATTGATTTTCGATCTATATGATTCAAGATATTCCTGAGGAGTATCCGGAAGTAATTTGTTGTAACCTCATCGTTGTCAGGTACCATCACAAGAGCTCCATGTTCTTTATACTCAACTGACACATTCTCCGTACCCTTTGCATAGATCTGAAATAAAGATCAAAAACAAACCGCCGTCGCCGGCACTTTTTTTCTCGATACTGGAAAAATATGAAAAATCAAGCAATTCGAAATGAAAATGGCACAATGTTAATGCATATACATATACTACGTTGTTTTACTCCAATAAAGATCACAAACAGAGCAATAAAATTATGTATATACAAATAATATTTACTGCGGCATGTATGTATCTGTTGTCCGGGAAAATGGAGAATTCGGTATTGTACACACAGGTGAGTATGGAATGATGTTATTGAATGCGGGAATACTCTCCTCTCGATATGGAGCGTTTTTTCCTGTATCCGACTAATCTACATTGTCTCCGCGAGAAGTTTTTCAAATGTATCTTTCGACAGGCCGATTGTCTGGTCTACGAGAGGTCCCCGTTTGAGAACCGGGTCAGATTCCTCATATATTGATTGATTTACCTGATAGAATATCCCGACAGGTATCCGCTCTTCGGAAGTACTCACGATATCCATTGCGGCATTGAAATCGGTAAGGTCCCGGTCCGGTTTCTCATCGTCGATCTTGTAGATAATTTTTTTAAATACTTCATAGGTGTTGTAGTACGTAACGCATGGACTGTAAACGTCGATGATCGAAAAACCGCGGTGCTTAATAGCCTGACTAATTATCGAAGACAATTGCTTCACCTGTCCGGAATAAGCACGGGCGACAAACGTGGCACCTGATACAAGTGCAAGTGCCAGAGGATTGAGTTCTTTTTCCTGGTTTCCTTTAGGAGTCGATTTTGTTTTAAGGCCGAGAGGTGATGTCGCGGAAGCCTGTCCTGTTGTCAGTCCGTAAATCTGATTGTTCATAACGACATACGTGAGATCGAGATTTCTCCGCATGGAATGGATAAAATGCCCTACTCCGATACCGTATCCATCACCGTCTCCACCGGTTATCACGACATTCATTTTCTCATTAGCAATTTTTACACCCGTTGCAAGCGGGTCGGGATTTCCCCTCTGTATAGCATGTATCCACATATCAATAGCATTGTCCCGCATGGCATCCGGCAGGATGATATCGAACTTTTCTCTCCGTATCAGATTTAACGTTTCCCATAACTCGCGCGGGGTTTGTGCCTGTGCGTCGAGTTCATGTACAATGGCGAAAAATGGGAAAATCACAATGAAAATTCTAGTTAAATTCATGATCACACTCTTGTTTAAACAGTGATAGAGTGATTTTCTCCATATAAATTTTCTAAAAGAGATTAATTGGGATTGTGTTGATAAATGACGCATATTTAGATGTGATCTACTGGGTCAGAATGTATTGGAAATTATGATGTAAATGTTAGTATATACATGTGGCTTTTACAAGCAATTTCTACTCTCCGAGGCTGTAAGATTTGCAAATATTATGCTCAATGGATAAGTAAGATTTTTTCATTTGGTGGATGAAGCCATTCAACTCCGCGGCTGGATACAACGTGATTGCCTTCAATGTTAATGGAAATCGGAAATCCCGGACGTTCAGGAAAATTCGTATGAACCTGATATTCAAGAGAAAAAAAATGATTCTCCTGGATCTTTAAATGATTCCGGTCAGACCGAAAAGGCGAAACAGAGGGTCCAACAGTCACAAGACTACCACCACTAATACCTTGAACGTGAAGATCAAGGAAAAAACCTGACTTATCAGTATTGGCTAACACCTTCTGAATTAGCACATAATCATCTGTTCCTATATCGTGAAAAGGTATACGTATATAATCAGCATCTTCCAGAGCAGAGACTACGACTTCCAATGTTTCTCCGGCGGTTTGGCCAACTTTTATGTTTTGCCGAATAATCTTTTGAGCTTCCAATGCTTTATCAAAGGCATACTGAATACTCTCAGGAACGCTTGTTTCTCCTTCCCTCATAATATAGGCATTTCGCTTATAATCAGTCTCAAAATAGTCGAGATACAGAACCGAAATGTCGTATGCCATAAAATCGCCACGATGCAAAACATAGTCATTGTGATGGATCCACCATCTGACATCAGGCGGATCAATGGGTTCAGACATTGCCGAATAGAGAATTCGTGGTATTGCTATTCCTGTTTCAAATCCGCCTGTTAATCCCCGCTTAAATAACTGCTCTCTAACCCACCATCCTACATCTTCTAAAGTTGTTACGCCAGGAGTTATAATTTCACTAGTTAAAGAACGTTCAAGTATCTGACGATGAGCTTCTAATGCATTGGTCATGCCTGATACTTCTCTAAGTGTCCTTCGCACTCTGAAATCGGTGATCACATTCTCTGCCGACACAATCCTCGCAGAATATTTAGCTCCTTATATCTTTTCTAATTTTACATACTGGGAATGCGAGATTCCGTCTGCGACAGCGAGCCAATCTGACGTATTGATCGCGATTGTTTTTTGGTTGCGCTCAGCTACAAAATCTCTTAATTCGTCGTAGACGGAAAAATCCTGAGTTCTATACTCATAACCGGAAATAGCCCGTGCGATATCTCGGGAGCCGCGTACGTCAATATTCTCTACTGCCCCGCCCGAGCCAAACACCGCACGCTCAATTCTGTCTCCACCTCTGTCGGTAAATATCAAATAACCCGATGTCGACCCAAAGTTCTCAGCCAATGGATCAGGGTCTCCGGCACGGGTGACGTGGATCCACATGTCCACATTATTGTCGCGCATGACTCCCGGAAGGATAAGATCAAGTTTTTCATTTCTTATCAGACGAAGGACTTCTGCACCCGTTTTTGCCGTATGTACACCCGGCTGTGCATTGACATTAGGTATTGTGAACATCACAGAAATTAAAAATACAAATATTCGAGATATCATGACATTCTCCTTTCTCGATTAATGGTTGTTTTTTGCTAATTTCTAACTGATATTCTCCATATCAATTCCCTAAAAGACACTATTCTGGTTTTGTTGAATTATGATAGCATGTTAAATAATGAGCCTTCCAATTGCAAACGTTATACGGCTTTTTAGGTTTTATGTGGTGAATGCGGGATTACTACGGTGTTTAACTTATTCATAAAACATTTTTGACCTGCCGGGAATTATTTTTTACGTCCTTCCGCCAAAGTTTTTCTATGACCGGTAGGATTCTCAAGGGCTCCCGACTTAAAATATGAGTCAATTTGCTCTATTTTAGGGAATCCCGATGTTTCGTAGTATTTCAGATATGGAACCGTTCCAAGAGGGTGTTCCAAATCCACAGAAACACCGTCTTTGATAACCATCTTTACCTTCCTGATATTGGAAATATTGTCTAATGGATTACCAGTAAGGATCACGAGATCTGCCAGTTTACCTTCTTCGACTGTTCCCAGTTTGTCCAGAACGCCTAACATATCGGCGCCGTTTCGAGTAGCGGCCATAAGAGTTTTCATTTCGCTGACGCCCGCGGCAACGAATTCCTCCATTTCCAGAGTGCCGATCTCACCAATAGGTTTGGAATCTGCTCCTATCAGGAGCTTCACTCCGGCATCAGCCGCCTTTTTGAGAGCCTGCCGTTGATGCATGGCGTGTTCGGGAGTTCTTTCATCCGCGTAGGTGTTTGCGTTGCGGACTTTGACGACAAGCTCATCGTCGGAATAACCCAGCTTTTCCAGTCTCATCTGCATCTCTTTGATGTATTGATCGCTCAAATTACAGTTGATGGTCGGATCGTAAAACGTCCCTTTTTCAACCATGAGAGTAATAGTCTCGTCAGTCAATTTATACCCGTGTTCAATACAATCGACACCTGCTGCGACGTCTCTGTAGGTTCCTGGCTCGCGGGAGTGAGAAAGCACATGAATGCCGAAGCTATGAGCGGTTTCCACGGCGGCCTCAAGTTCGTCGGGATGCATCTCCAGACTCATGATCTTGATCACATTGGCGCCGTTCAGGATGCGTTCGCGCACCGCTTTTCTTACTTCACCTACTCCATCTGCTCCATTGGCTACACTACCTCTGTGTCCGGCTGTTGGGGATACCGGAGGACCGCTTGCAAAAATACGGGGTCCCAGGTAAAATCCCTGGTCGAATATACCTCTCCAGGTCACATCAATGTATTCCTCCTCACCTGCAGAGCGAAGAGAGGTAAAACCATGTCGCAGACCGTCCTGTGCGTTCAAACCAGCACGGATGACTTTTGAAGCTAATCCTTCGTCATTCAGCGCACTGTTCGAGGGCAGAAGAGCGGTCAAATGGGTGTGCATGTTCCAGAAACCGGGAAGAACATAGGCGCCGTCCAGATCGATAACTTCAGTGTTTTCCTCCTGACGTGACGGTCGGTATTCACCCTTACTGATCGAAGTTATGGTGTTTCCGGTAATGATGACAGTCATATTTTCCTGCACGGAACTTCCGGTACAGTCGATTACATTACAGTTGGTAAGAACTGTTTTAAGTTCATCCGCACCCTGAGAGTTCACCGGAATCAAAAACAAGGTTAAAAGAAAAATGACAGAATACAATTTTGATAGTATCATAACACCCTCATCAATTGGTTAGTGCTGCAATCTGATTAGGCAAATAATGTGTGTCAATAGAGCTGAATCAACATATTGGATCGAAAACTAAGGGATACATTGAGCTTTTACAAGTGTTTTCTACTCCTCGTGCTGTACGATTCGCGAAGCATTAAGCTCAATGGATCAGTAAAATTTTCTCATTTGGTGGATGAAGCCATTCAATTCCGCGGCTGGTTATAACGTGCAGAATAGAAATATTAATGGAAATCGGATCTCCGGGCCGTTCGGGAAGATACGTAGGGAAAACAAGTGGATCTTGATACCGTCAGCATCTTGGTGGTCCTCCTAATCCGCTTCCATGCCCCAGACGGTACCTTCATTGAAAAATCAAGATCTATAAACTGCCGTTTAAGCAATAGCAATATGTTCCGCTAACCGAACTGCGAGTGCGCCTAATGTTAATGTCGGGTTAATCGCCGTGACATTGGGAAAAACCGCATTTGAGCATACATACAGATTATCCGTGCCGTGAACCCGTAAGTTTTTATCGACCACACCATTCGTATCAGAGCTACTCATTCGACAGGTTGATGCTAAATGTGCACCGGTAGGCTTACCTAAAGATGTGTTAATACTGTCTTCTTTACAACCTGCCGTTTTCAAGATTCTAATCAGGTCCTTTGAGTGTGCCTGGAGGACCTTCCCGGTAGTATCATTGACACTGAAATCTATTTTTGTAGTACGGAGTCCCCATTTGTCCGTATTGTCGCCGAGTCTCACTCTGTTTTCAGGGCTTTCAAACTGTTCAATGGAGGCATAAAAACTAAACTTCATATTTGATGTCATTTTACCGTTAATATCAGACCGTGAAACATTGGCCAGGATCTCTCTTTCCAGAGAGGTCTTACTTCCATCCTCAACTCTGGCAATGAGCATTTTACCTTCTTTCTGGTATTGTGGTGTGTCAAAATGCCGGCATGCCAGGGTGATAAATCCAAGTTCCTGCTCTGTTTTTTCAGGATTCCCCGGCCGGGTACCTTCAGCGGAGATAAGAGGATGGCCTACCAGGTGTCTGCCGACATGCCCTGCATCATTACCGATACCATCAGTCCAATCAGTATTGGCAGAGGCCAACAGGAGCTTGGTGGATTCAACCGTACCGCTGCAAACAACGACTGTGTCACCTTCCATCGATCCGTTAAGGCCGGTTTTTCTATTTAAAAAACTCACCTCTCCCGCTCGCTTTTTACCATCCATTACTATTTTTTCTACAGGCGATTCCGTCCGTATGTCCAGTCTGCCGCCGTATTCTTTTCTTAGCTCACTTAAATCGAACGCAGCGGAATACCGGGCGTTGACCGGACAATACCTGCACGTTCCTGTCGTAATACATCTATTTCCATTCCTTGCCATCGGCATATGTGAGTAAGACATACCCAGTTTCTTAAGCGCCTCAATTATGGGCATATCATTTAAGGTGTACGGCGCAGCAGGAAATGGAAATTTTTGACCATGCCTCGGCGGATCATCGTTATCTGAATCTCCTTCAATTCCCAGCAGAAACTCTGCCAGCGCATAGTATGGGGAAAGTTCGTCATAGGTAATGGGCCAGTCTGCGCCGATCCCGGTGCGGGATTTCAGTCCAAAATCTTCCGGCTTAAAACGCAGACTCCATCCACCCCAGTGATTCGTAGTGCCACCTTTTACAAAAAGCCTTGAACCGCGAAGTCCGAAGTATTTATTCTCAGTCTGTGGATCATCCAAAAATGCTCGGTAGGGATTGGTATTCGCCATCAAGTGATCAAGCCATACACGGTACTTGCCCGTTTGAAAATCGGGACCCGCCTCGAACATGGTAATCTGGCAGTCGTTTGTTTTTAGGAGCTGTCTTGCCAATAACGCACCTGCTACACCGGAACCCACGATAATGATCGATTTCATACTATGCCTCCCCTCTCTTATAGCTGCCTGGCGAGGTGAATAGTCCGCCAAAATAACCCCTGTAATTCGACAGTCCGAAACTCTTGAATCCACCCGACAAGGGGACCTGGTGCGTGATAATTTCAGAAAATGCGAAGTTTCTCGCGCGGCCCAGTTTTGTGTATGCAAAATTGTCAGCGTCGAATTTTGAAAACAGGAGGGTTGACCAAGCTTCTTCAATAGTGTCACTTCTGCTCACAAGTAAGTTAATCAATTCGACTGAATGCTCATATTCCGTCAAATAGCTGGGTTCTTCCTTCGTTTTGAAAGCAAGATCTGACTTTAATCGAACAATATAGCTATCCAGATTTGTTGTTAATTGCCATGCCTGGTTTACATAGCTGCATATTGTTGACAGGATATCAAAATCCGCCTGACTTAACATGCCGGTTCGCTTCTCATGAACAGGCAAACCGGAGTCACTGACAAATTTAAGTAACTCGCTGACAATATCATCATTTAACGTGCTACATCCAAATGGCAATGTTGCCAGCACGCCAGAGGATATCCAGATTTTTATAAACTGCCTTCTATCAATATTAAGATTTTTGAGTTTATCAATCATTGTTCTCATCCCAATCATATTTCGAATTTGTACGTCGTCAAAACAAGGTGGACATTTTGAATTAAAATATTAAGGGATACATTGTGCTTTTACAAGGGTTTTCTGCTCCCCGGGCATGTATTATTTGCAAATCTCTAAAAACAAGTCTAAATCTGTCTGAAATGTTCTGAACCGATGGCAAAAAAACTACTATGTGGTATTTTTAATATGTTTTGGATCTTTCAATTATTTAATCAAGTACCACTCAGTCTCCCGGCCACCCGGAAATTCCATACCTCGTGGCGTAAAGGTCATAGTTGTCTCTGAGAATATTACAATTCTCTGGCCATCCCATTCGGGGACATTGTATTCTACATCCAGTTCCATAGCGAAGAGAGTATTGTATCGTAGAGGATTACCCCTTCGGTTTCTTCTCCTGACTGAAGAACTTATTCCCGATCCTGCAAAGTGTACTTCTTGTGAGAAGAATCCCCCAAGAATTCCATATCGCATGAAATAATAGCTGAGGGCGTGGGCGTAGATCTTAGCTTTAATACCTTCCTGTCGGGCTCTTTCGACAGCAGCAATACCGATTTCATTGCCGTCGCGTCCGAGCTTCATTTCTTCGCCAACCAGGTCCTGAAACCTGACAACGTGCCTCAGCGCTTCATTGATACCGTTCGGGGCACCGGTTTCCCCTTCTTTCAGGACATAGGCCGACTGTTGTGTATCAGTATAAAGTCCAAGGTACTTGATTCCCGTGTCGCAAAATATAAGATCTCCTCTTCTGATGACTATATTCAATCCAGCCCTCGGTGAAGCGTCCTCAACAAAACGCTCATCAAAAATTCTGAAATATTCGTCATCATCATCGTATTTATCTCGTTCGGCCAAGCTTCTCTGAAGCGTAATCGTAGGATGATCCACTGTGCCTGTACCCAAATCAGCATATCTTTGTCTTATCCACCAATTTAAGTCATCTGTCGTAGTAACATCCGGAATAACTACACGATTTGAAAAAGCTTCGGCAATCACCTCATGGGCAAGCCGGACAACATGCTTAAAAACACTAAGTTCCTCAGGTGTCCGTGTTCCCAACCATCGATTGGTTAGAATACCTGCAGATACAATGCGAGATGCGAATTCCCCACCAATCTCTTGCTTCAATTCCGCTTCCTCTGATTCAGGGAATGTGCGGTTAAGCGACCTGGTTTCTGTTATGTTTATTCCTATTTTTTTCGGATTTCTAATCTTTATGATATCAGCAAGATCTTCAAACCTGCCGGACAGCCTCTCGACAGTAGATCCATCCCCTTTATCAAAAAATACGAGATAGGAAGGTCTGATAGGAACATGCCCATCTTGTTCAGATTCTACGAGTGAAGGGTAAAGATGACCTTCACCCTGACTGACTATCCACATATCAATTTCAGTCTCTCGCATCACCTGCGGAAGAATAGTTTCTTGCTTTTGCTTCAATAACTGGTTCATAAGAACAGCTTGTTGCCACCTGGACAAAACGCTTTTACTGTCCTCTACCAATTCAATTCCAAAATCCTGAGCATAAATGGAACTACTTAATGATATCAACAGTGCGATTAAAATCAGTTTTGACCTCATTGTTATATCTCCAATTAAATCTATTAAATACCACTCTGTTTGTTGTTCGTCTATAAAATCCGGGATTTCAACACGTGAACATCCACGTTGGCAGGAATTGGCACGGTGACAGTATTTCATTCTTTGCATTTCAATATCGTGTACCTCATAATAGCATAAATAGGATTCCCGGATTGTTGTTATGTATCAACCACACGTACATTCTTATGTCTCACTTCTTAGTAAAATACAACTCCCAGAAACTGGTCTGTCCTTCATCTTTTTCCAGATTTACCGGCTTCCCATCCTTGAATACCATTTCCAGTTTTCTGAGGTTGGAAATGTTGTCAAGCGGGTTATCCGATACCACGATTAAATCAGCGAGTTTACCTTCCTCGACTGTTCCCAACTCGTCTAAAACGCCTAACATTTCTGCACAGTTACGAGTGGCCGCAATCAGCGCCTGCATCTCGGTCATGCCGGAAAATACCAGCTGCTCGATTTCAACAATTCCGAGCTCACCATGGGGAATGGAATCGCTTCCGGTAATGATTTTCACACCAGCATTTACTGCCTTCATTAATATTGCGCGCTGACTCAAAGCTTTACTCGGTGACCGCTCGTTTTGATAGGCAACAAGAATTCTCCCTTCAACTACTTCCGGATCCTGCTCAAGACCCAGATTCGATATCTTACGCTCACGTTCCGTAATATATTCGGCACTCAGATTGCAGGCGATAGTCGGGCAATAAAACGTACCTTTTTCCGCCATCATTTGAATGGTTTCATCGGTGATCCCGTCGCCATGTTCAATACAGTCGATACCTGCTTTCACTGCCAAATGTGCTCCAACGTCCCCTGCATCGGCGGTCACTCTCAAACCGTGTTTGTGGGCTATCTTTATCGCTTGTATAATTTCATCCTCTTCCATATTTCCCACGGCAATCTTAATGAAATCCACACCACGCGTGATATTTTCCCGCATAGCCTTCCTTATCTCATAGGGACCATTAGCAAAGATTGCCACCGGCCAATCCGGCTTCCAGAAGTTTCCCTCAGTTACTGTTATTATTTTCCCGGAGGCAAAAATACGTGGACCAACAAACACGCCGGCATTAAACGCATCTCTCCAGGCTATATCGATGTAATCGCGCTCTCCCGCCATCCTGAGACTGGTGATGCCTCTCCTGAGTGCGTCCATGGCATTCCTGCCTCCCCGTATTGCCGCCGGCAGTACCGGCTCATATGCAAGAATATTATTAACATCCGGGTACAGATCGGATAAATGTGCATGCATATCCCACAAGCCCGGAAGTACGTATGCTCCCTCAAGGTCAAACACCCGGACATTCTTTTCTCCCGGGGATTGACGATAGGTCCCTTTCCTTATTTCCGTAATAGTGTTGTCCGTGATAACCACCGTCATCTCTTCCATTGGTGAATCACCTGCACAATTAATTATTACACAGTTGGTGAGAACAGTTTTCAGTGTGCTCATATCCTGAGCATACACCTGGCTTGCAGTTATAAAAAGCACTACGAGAGAAAAAACATTCAGTGTTTTTTGAATCTTCATTCATTTTCCTTTCGGTTTAAAAAATGTGCCGGATCTTTTTTATTGCTTCACTTTCGTTAGTTATCTTGGCTTATCGACATCGAGAACCACGACAGAATTAACAGTATCCCATGCAGATCCGTCTAACGTGACGACGATATAAGCATTTCCCTCCAGACCAACTTTATATTTTTTCCGGGGAATGCTCCGCAGGGCGTAAGCCTGTATCGGGCGTTGTGGAACCATTCCATCTTGTTATTCATTGACGTGTTCCAGTCTGGCCGGATATCAATCATTGTTTGAGCTTGGACAGGCACAACTGCACTAAATGACACTATAAAGCAGGATAAAATACGGCTCAGTACCCATTTTGTCAACGATGTGTTAATAATTTTCTCCCACGTATATGTCATTATTGACTCGGCGCAATGCAGTCCGTCAACGCCATTGACACCGTCCTTCTGTGTCTCAATGAATGAAAGACCGTTTGCTCTGACGTATTTAGTTTTTGTCAATTCATTTTTATCAACTTCGCCGAATTTTTGTGCAAGAAATGCGTCAGGCTCAATGAATATAAATTAACAGTAAACGCATATACTTTTATAATAGGATTCTTTTTAAATTTTAATAATTTCTGATTATTTTAAATACATACGCATGTTCACTTGGCGGCTTTGTATTGGGGGAATTTATCGTGAGACCTTCTTTCGTCAACGACCAGTCTAATTCCTGATCACTGCCGAGCATTGTTATAGTATTAATTTCCGATTGATATAATTGACCTGCCCCAATTGTTTGGGCCACTTTTTAAGTTAGTCAATTCATCGATATATTCATTGTTGTATTATCCATTGGCCTTGAGACCGCATCCGGTGGTATAACTGCCTCGGGGGCGGGTGGCCGGTATCCAAGGGCACTATGCGGTCTCTTATGATTATACTCATTTCGCCAGCGTTCCACAAGCACTTTTGCTTCGTGTACTGTATTGAAGATTTCCCGGTTGAGCACTTCATCACGCAGTTTGCCATTGAACGACTCACTATACCCGTTCTCCCATGGACTGCCTGGTTCAATATACAATGTTTTTACTCCCAGGCGCATGAGCCATGTCCGGACCGCTTGAGCAGTGAACTCTGTGCCATTATCACTTCTCAGGTGAACCGGAACTCCTCGCTGCACGAACAGTGTTGCAAGATGTTCTATGACGTCATTGTGAGTCAGCCTCCTGCCTACCACAATTGCCTGACACTCCCGACTGTATTCATCTAATATTGTTAACAAACGCTAGCTCCTTCCCTCTCGGGTTCGTGCTTGCATGAAGTCATAACTCCAGACATGATCCCGGTACGCAGGTCGCAGCCGAATACACGAACCGTCATTGAGCCATAACCGTTTGCGCTTCGGTTGCCTCCGGGGAACTTTTAATCCTTCTCGACGCCACAAACGCTCCACTCTCTTATGATTGACCTTGCAGCCTTCTTGCTGTAACAGTGCGGTGATTCGTCGATAACCATACCGACCATACTGCGTGGCCAACTCAGACCATACGTTGCACTAACACCGGCTTCATCAGAAGGAGAAATCGGGCGATATTGATGAGTGCTGCGCGGTACTCCCAACACGGTACAGGCCCGGCGCAGCGAGATCTCGAGAGTCGTGCAAAGATGCTGCACCACCTCCCGTCGGTTCGCCGGGCTCAGAAGTTTTTTGCATCAACCGCCAGTGTCTCATTGAGGATTTGAATATCCAACTCTTTCTCGGCAACCAGGCGTTTCAGGCGGATAGTCTCTCTCTCTAACGCTTTAAATCGTTTCGCCTGATGCACCCGAAGACCACCATACTCCTTTCGCCGACGATAATAGGTCTGCTCTGTAACCTCAATCTGGCGAGCAGCTTGTTGAACCGACTGACCTTGAGCGAGCAGTACTTCTGCCTCTCGAAGCTTGTGGATAATTTGTGCTGATGTGTGAATTCTACGTGCCATTGATCTTGCTCCTTTCTTTTCAATCTAATCCCTGTACTAATATACTATCTGGATCAACTTGTGGGGGCAAGGTCAGCCTGTGCATCGAGATAGCGGTATTTCTCTTCCTTACGCCACAACTCGTCAACACGGGCATAGAAAATTTCGGACTCGGAACGTGTCGTGCCCCTCTTTCTTACACAAAAATTGATACTCACCCCGACCTGAATTCCAAAGACGTTGTGCGTCGTGCCAGAGAGTTTCGGATTCTTGCGGACGTTCCCGCCCAGATCAAGCATGTACATCGCATCGAAGTCGTCTGCGAGGTGCTTCCGCATCCCATCAAACGCCACACCGTCGAGAAAGCCATTGTTGGTCACAAAAGCGACAATCCCTTCCTTTCCGATCCGGTCCGATGCCCACCGAATCGCTTTCACATACGGATCGTAGAGGCTGTTTTTGTTTGTTGCCGTGGAGTCTTTTGCGTAGGTATCCTTCACCCGCCCATCCATCGTTTCATGTTTCCGGTTCTTGTTGTTGTCGTTCTCGTTGACCTGCCCAGCGTTGTAGGGCGGATTGCCGATAATCACAAACATCTCCGTTTTCTTCTGTTGTTCAATTCGTGCGGTATTCTCTGCCGTAAACAGGGCACATTGCTGTTCCTCCGCTAACTCAAACGTATCCACCAGGCACAGGCCTTCAAAGGGCTGATACACGCCCGCTGCCTCATAGAACTCATGCTCGATGTTCATGCTGGCAATGTAGTAGGGTAAGAGCATCACCTCGTTACAGTGAAGTTCAGTCGCGTACTTGTCCTCGAGCGCGGTTTGTCGGAAGCGCCCGCATCATGCGGACGATGAAATTACCCGTTCCGACAAACGGGTCAATGATATGAACGCCCCTGTCCGAGAGAGAACGACCCCATTCGACCTGCAGCAGGTGTTCAACGCTTTTTACCATGAAATCGACGATCGGTTGTGGCGTATAGACGATGCCATGCGTATCGGAGACCTTAACTGAAAAACCTTGGAAAAACTGTTCGTAAACGGTGTTGAGAAAATACTGTTTCTGGGAAAAACCGGCTGTGGTCCCTGCCGTCCGCTCTATGGCAGCATAAAATCTATCAAGACTTCGCAGCAAATCAGAGCGGCTGAAGGACTGCGATGTGAGCGCGTCAATGACCTTTTCGATCTCATTGGCAATGGCATTGCGATGGACAAAGTCGGGGTTATTGAAGACAGTCCGGAAAATACGCTCGGTCAAAAGATGTTGAATGAGCATCTCCTCAACCGCAGCTTCAGAGAGGTCGGGATTGATTGACAATCGACATTTTGCAAGAAACTCCGCAAAGGCGGCGGCAAACCGGCGGTTGGTCTGTTGTTCCTTGTGGATCAACTCCGCCAACCCGCGCCCGATATCGGGCACTTTGTCTTTGAACTGCGCGACCGCTTTTTCCCATTCGGCGATCGCTTCCGGACGGTGGGAAAAGAAGGCTTGAAGCGTCTCGATGAGCTGCCGCGGGTCGGTCAGGTCGGCATCGAGCGCCTGGCGATCATCCTGCCACAGGATTGCCCGTTGAGGCGTCTGGAACAGGATGTTATCCCGGGGATATCCCGCCTCGAACTTGCGCTGAACTTCGACGGGCAAGTTGTCGTGAATATCCTTCGCTTCCCAGATGCCGTGGGTCAATTGAAACTTGTCGATCAACGCGCCGTCAACGACAATCCGCTTATTGTGGCGGAGGGTGATCGAGTGTTCAGGTACGAGCGTCCACTGAAACTGCCTCCCGCACGACTCAAGAAGCAGCTGAAACGCCGAGCGCACGGCGGCTTCATGCGTGACGCCGATCCGATCAAAGTCATCAAGCGATTCATAATAGGCTTTTACAGACCTGTGCCCGGGTTTGAGCTTGAGGACGCACATAAACAGGGTTTCCTTCTCTTTCCGTTTCTGTTTACCCAATTTACTTTCACACTATTCATAACCATTACAAAAAAAGCGACCGGAAAACATCTCCGACCGCTCCATACTCCATTAGCGAACTTACCACTTATAAATGTATTTTAACGACACCGGGACCAACGAAACACAGAACAACAACGCAACGAAAGCCCAGTTCAATCTTTTCACAATGAATTCCCTTCTCTGTTTTGAAAATTAATCGGATTAAATTTTGCTATTAGGTGGGAATAGTTAATCGGATTGATTTTTGCTCTTTTCAAGCGCATCAATACGAATCTCATGATCATCAATATTGTCGGTTCTCTCTAAAAATTTACCGATACTAACATTAAGTTCCTTTGATATCCCGACTCCCTCTAAAAATTGATCGATACTACCATTAAATTTCTCGATATTTGAGAGTCCAGCAGTAAATTTACCGATAAGAATCTCATGCTCATCAACACTTTTACGAATAGGTTCTATTTTCTTAATAATTACTTCATCTATCACATCCTGAAACGCCTCAGCAAGCCTGAGAACACTCCCATTTACCTTTTTATTAGCATCAATGCTGTCCTCCTCTGTGGTTTTTAATACATTAAAAACGAAAAAAAACATGACAAATTTACCATCTGCCATGTTTTTTCTCATGGCAATTTACATTAATAAATTGTAAAAAACCACTCAAAGCAACAAAAATATTACTTTTTTTTCAGGGATCACAACCGAAATCACCCGTAAAAATGCCTGCCAAGTAGCAAAGCCAACCCATATAACGAAGCCCATCCTAATAGAATGAACCGCACACGAACCTTATACTTTGTCTTTTTCTTTTGCATCTTTTGGCTCAACCCGCTTTTTCCAGTTTTTAGGTTTGTACCTAATGACCCGATTTAAAACATCAAGAAACTCAGCACCGCCCGAAATCGAATCCATACTCTCCGGAAATTTTGGTTTTTTCATATATTTATCACCCCGTCAAGTCTTTATACGATAATTTCTTGCCCCCGACACGCTCCAAAATCATATTAAACATAGAAACATGATCACCACGATTATTATACCTGAAAATCTGCTCATTGATATACCGCTGGAGATGCTTCGCACTCACAAAATGATGTATCCCATAAATCGACCGCTTCAAAATCGCCCAGAACCCCTCAATCGTATTCGTGTGAATTTCACCCCTCACATACTCATGCCGACTGTGATTAACACGCTCATGAACATACATATTACCCAGCCTGTTATACGCCTTCCACTCATCAGAAATTACCCGTGAACCTATATGAACATACTCAAGCAACCGCTTTTCAATAGTTTCCCGATCAACACGAGAAACCCGCTCTGCCTTAACCTTACCAGAAAACCTTTCAACCATGCCGAATACCGGCTCTTTTGTTTTTACGCTCCTGCCCTGCGTTTTACCTACTCGCTTAGAACTATGCTTATTCTTTTCCTTCCCTCCAATATACGTATCGTCAATTTCAACCGTGCCCGCAAAAGGAACAACGAAATCCTCATTCCTTACCGCCTCCCGTATCCTGTGAAGCATGTAAAAAGCAGTCTTCTGAGTAACCTTCAAATCTCTCGCCAACTGATAAGAACTCATGCTCTTTTTATGCGTAGTAACAAGATAAATCGAAAAGAACCACTTGCGTAACGAAATCTTTGAATCATGAAAAATCGTACACGTCTTAATACTGAAATCCTTTTTGCAACCCGCACACCGAAACCGCCTGCCCCCCTTTAGATGATAAATTTTTACATTTCCACAATGCGGGCAATACTCAGAATCTTTCCAGAGTACCGACTGGAGATGCTTTTCACACGATTCCTCATCACCAAAATGATCCATCATACCAACTATACTTTTCACGATTCCCTCTCTGTTTATCTGCTTACTTATTACACGCTTTTACAAGAGAGAAAATTCCCGCTTATGCGATTATAACGCTTAAAAAGTCAAGAAGTTTCCCGAAAAAAAGTTACCCTAATTAGCGTAAATTAGTAGTGTAAATAGGTATATTAATCCCTAAAATTATAACTGGGGCAGCATGATTATCGATACAGAGGTGCCGACGCCGACAGAGGTTGTTTGTTCGTCGAGGACGATGAGGCAGTTTGCGCTGCTCATCGACTTGAGCATACCTGATCCTTGTCCGGTTAGGGGTGTGACATGAAGCAATCCATTGTTGATTGTGCAGGCGCCTCTCACATAGTGAGTTAATCCTTCCGACTTCGTATAAGGTGCAGTAAGCACTGCTTCCGCCATCTCCTGGGCAAACGAGCTGAAACCCATCATTCTTTTGAGAGCCCGTGCGACGTACACATAAAAGGATATCATCACGGACGCGGGATTTCCCGGAAGGCCGAAAACAGGTATTCTGTTCAATTCGCCGAAGAGGAGGGGTTTCCCCGGTTTCTGGGCAACTTTCCAGAAAAGACGCTTCATCCCGAGGTCCGACAGCACCTCTTTCAGGAAATCATATTTACCGACCGAGACGCCCCCGCATGTCACGATCATGTCCGCACCAGCGGCATGTGAAAGTTTTTCTTTCAGCGCTTCGGGCGAATCGGCCCCGGTCCCGAGGTCATGCGGTACGGCCCCGCACTCTTCGAGCATGCCGAGGAGCGAATACTTATTTGAGTTCCTGACTTTTCCGGCAGTGAGCGGCTCACCCGGCTCGATTATCTCGTCCCCGGTAACAAGGAACGCCACGTTCGGCTTCCGGGTGACGGGGACCTTGTCGACCCCGAGAGACGCGAGAATTCCCATATCCGCCGGGAGGACGGGATTTCCGCGAAGCAACGCCTTATCACCGCGGCGGATATCCTCTCCGGCAGGGCGAATATTCTTACCCGCTTCAGCAGAAACGACGATATTGACCGACACGGGATCATCGCCGGGAACATCGGTGTCTTCAGTCCTCACCACGGTATCGGCGCCGGCGGGAACCATACCTCCGGTCATTATCCGAACCGCCGTGCCTTTTTCTACCGTACGGTCGGAAGGTTTGCCGGCGGGAACTTCGCCCGCTATTCCGAGCCGCACCGGTTCATCACGGCAGGCGCCGAAAATGTCTTCCGCCCTGACGGCATACCCATCCATGGCGGAGTTTGAAAACGCAGGGATGTCGTCCTGTGCTATAATATCGTCTCTGAGGACATATCCGTAAGACTCCGCAAGTGCGACGGACATACCGGGAAGAAGCCGACATTTTTCGTCAATGATAGTGAGCGCTTTTTCAACAGATATCATGGCGACACTAATGTGGATTCCGGCGGCATTATTGTTCTGTCATAGCCGGACCTTTATGGTCATGACCGGGCCGGATGTAGGTGCCGCTTTTGCCGCCGGACTTCCTCAGAAGATAAATGTCTGTGATTTCAATAGACCTGTCGAGTGATTTGCACATATCATACAAGGTCAGCGCTGCTACGGATGCCGCTGTCATCGCTTCCATCTCCACGCCTGTCTTGCCTGAGCAGGATACCTTTGCAGTGATACAGAAGGAGGACGTTCCGGAATCCGGTGTAATATCGATAGCGACACTTTCTATCTGGAGCGGGTGACAGAGGGGAATGAGTGCGTATGTTCTTTTCGCAGCCTGTATCCCGGCAATCCGCACTGCGGAGAGAACGTCTCCTTTTGGAATTGTGCCGCCTGCAACTTGTTCAAACACATTTTTATCCATACTGACCCTGCTCTGAGCTGCTGCTGTGCGTCCGGTAACCTTTTTCTCACCAACATTTACCATTTTTGCATTCCCCTGAGAGTCGATATGTGACAGTTTACCGGTCATTTCCCGCTCCATAGAGTTTATGCGTATGGATATAACTCTCTACGCCTGATGGGACCATATACCGTATCGAACTATTTTTGGAAATCCTTTTCCTGATATCGCTGGCAGAAATATCGATCAGCGGCGATTGCACAATTATCTGATCAGACAGAATGTCCCGTACCTCTTCCATTGAAACTGACGGTCTGCGTGCAACAACGATCTTACACATATCCGATAAAGCGTCCTGTTCTTTCCATGCGGCCAGATGGAGAAGATTGTCTGCTCCGATCATATAATACATGCTTTCTTTCGAGAGCTGCATATTTTCTCTGAATTCTCTGATAGTATCGACTGCATAGGAAACAGATTCGGGATTCGACTCATAATCGGCAATTTTGAAATGCTGGTTATCTTCTATTGCCAGTCGCACCATAGCACAACGGTGTTCAATGTCTATTATGGAATTATCTTCCGACCTGTGGGGCGGCACTGCTGTCGGTATAAAATAAACCGTATTGATTTCAATTTGACACCGAATCCATTCAGCAATGAGCAAATGTCCGGAATGAACAGGATTAAATGTACCTCCGAACAGTCCGATTTTCACAATTTAATCCTCTTTGGCCAGAGCGTGCTTTTTATAACAGTAGCAATGTCTTTCGGGAAACAGCGGGATCTCAGGATGTATCACAGCGCTGTTTTATGACGCATTATTCAAATGTGGATGTGTCTGCGCGGGCAATTTCTGCTTCTAACAGTACAAGCCGTTCGTTTGCTTTCAGCACGAGCGCATTATCGGGGAAATTATCGACGATAGCCTGAAACGATTCCCGGGCATTTTCAAAATTTTCCATACTTATATAACATTCACCTTTCTCGAACAGCGCATCGGGAATAACGCTGACAAATCCATATTTATTATATTCTGTCATTGCATCATCCAAATAAAAGATCGCAGATTCAAATTCCCGCATTTTCTTGTACAGCTGTGCAGACCGCAAATCCTTTGCCGCAAGTTTTTCATGCAGTTCAAAAAGCTTGCTGTTGGTCTCAAGCAATATTTCCTCATCTGATCCCGACCTTGGATCAGTGAGAAATTCTTCAAAAGCCGCGATTGCTTTCAAGGAATTACCCTGATCGTATTTTTGTTTGGGGGATAGTTCATATAAACAGAGGGCACTTTTGAATTTTGCTTTTGTGAGGAGATCACTTCTCGGCAGATTTGTAATTAAACGGTCATATTCGCTTTGAGCGAGGAGATAATCCCTCTGGAAAAAATAGGACTCACCCAGCAGATATTGAGCGCTGTCGGAATATTCCGCAACCGTATTGAGACGTGTCAATTGTTGAAACACTACCTGAGCAGAACCGTAATCCTCTTTAAAAAAATATTCTTTGCCTTTTTCAAATATTTCCTGGGGAGTAATCACATAACTCAGGTTGTACAAATTCTCAGCACAGAGTATTAACAGGAACTGAAGCCCCATCAAAAGTAATAGTACTATTTTTTTAACGCTTCTTATCATAATTTCATCTTACTCTAACTGTTTCTAAGAACGCATTAACTCCGCGCAGAGAATAGAATAAACAGTATCGCTCCGGCTACAGACACTACGCTGCCGATTTCAATAATTTCCCGCAACCTGCCGGATTCAGGCGAAATGCCTATGGTGAACGGGATATTGGAATTCTGGATCCCCGGAATGTCATTTTCACCGATATAGTCTTCAGAACTATTTGTAATAGTTCGGGCGAACAGCACTCCACCGGTTTTTCTATCTACCACATTACAAAATATTTGTACTTCTATAATACGGGAAAGTTTCTTTTTTGTGTGCTCTTGATTATTGTCCTGCTTATATGATACCCTGATTTTCCGGGCAATCAAGGTCACCGTCAATCCGGCTTTATCCGCTTCAAAATCATTATCATCTAAGTTTTCAGAAATCAGGAATAACTGCATTGATTTGCTGCCGTTATATTCCTGGTATAAACGTTCAAGATAGCGCTGCTCGGACGACTGATCACCGGATGTGACCAAGCTGATGGGAATGCCCGGTATTAACTGCTTCTCAACGGTATCAAAAATTTCATACACTGCGGTACGTATTCCGGTGATATTATCATCGACGTCTACACGTGACGGGTATGACTGTAATCCTGAGGAAGTAAATGAACAGCCCATGATCACGATGCCCTGTACAAGCACGAGTATTTTAAACCGATATACCCGCATAATTATTCCCACAAAAAATAAAATCTTAACCATTGTGTCGACTGCAGGATGTTTTTCATCTGTATCAGCATCAGAAAGCGACGCTCAGAAGGTCAAAGTCTGAAACTAACCGTCAGCATATGCCATCTGATATTTTGATCGGTTTTGTTTTCAAAAATAATCGCATATGACAAAAGCGGGGTCGGATGACTAAACCTGTTCCCAATCCCTTTGAACCGGTTCAGATCGAGCAGACCGATGCCTGCAGAAAAAATATCCGAGTCGGTACCGAAACCATTTTTTTCTCTGTAAAATCCACCTCTCAGGGATACATGTTTTATCTGTGTATTTTCCAAAACCAAAATGAAATTCCTGAAGTGCGAACCCGTCAGATTTACTTCCTTCCGTGACATTCCGTACATCAATCGATACTGTCATATTCGACCATGGGAAAAATGTTAGACCGACATTGACCGATTCATTCACGATTCTGTCAAACTTTTTTCTGGAATTCCTTACATCGGTCGATAAAATATAAAACATAATACCAACCTGATACCGATCGTTCGGTTTCAAAAAAATCCCGTAATTTATACTGCCGCCTTTTTTATTTTCACCATTTTCCATTGAGCGAATCAGCCTACCGGAAATCCCGAGTGTAACGCTGCTGGACAACCTGATATTCGCAACCGCAGTATGAAAAACGTTATCTTCGAAATGCCTGCTGTCAAAGAATTTATCACTCTGTGTAGTAATTGCTTTTTCTTCATTAAAATGTAACCCGAAATTAAAAACACTTGTGGATAACGATATGGATCTCACAAAATAGAGCAAACTGCCGAGCGCTTTCCCAACGCCCTTATTTTCAGTGAGACTGAAATTATCCGACTGGTCAATACTCGCCAGCGCCAATACAGGATTAAAATCAACTGAGAGACGCGTTCCCGGATTATCACGCCGCACATTGAATGCGGCAGGATTAAATGATATGGCAGCATTGTCATCTTCGACAGCGGTAAAAGCCCCCCCCATTGCAAGCGCTCTGCTTCTGCTGTTACCCAATGTTACATAAGAATCATCCTGAGCATACGCGGTTGACGCAGCCCACATCGCACAAAAACAAACAAGATTAATCCGTAGAATACGCTTACTATACATCATTATTACTATATCGTTCCAATCTTGCTCAGGCAGAATACTTATCGTTATGGTACGGTTTGAAGATCCCCGCTATTAGTATCAAGCCCGACAGCAGCAAAAGGCCATTGGAAAATTTTTTGCCATGCCTAACAAACGGCGGCGGTGTTACCTCCGGGTCACGGTAATAAACATCAGATGTCAGGACATCTTTTATATACACACCACTTGTGCCGGTAACCCTCCCGTACGGGTCTACAAAAATCGATACACCGGAATTTGAGCAGTGCGCAACTCCCATTCTATTCTCGATCGCACGGAGAACCGATATCTGTGCATGTTGATAAAGCGATGTTGTCCTTCCAAACCAGTTATTATTAGTAATAACGACCAAAAATTGTGCGCCTCTTGCAGAAAATTCCTGAATAAAATCCGAAAAAATCGATTCGTAACAAATCGCAACTGAAAAATTCACAGGTGTTTTTTCAAAACCGTCTCCGGTAGGCGTATCAGGAGACCCGGTACGAGGATCAGGTTTTATAGAGAACAGTGTATACGTATCTCCCGGAGAAAAATTTGCCTGACCGAAATCGAATCTTTGAAAAATGGGATAATAGTTCTCATAGGGAAACCACTCTCCGAACGGCACGAGCCGCATTTTTCCATACCAGGTCTTTTCAAGAGATAAATGGTCATAAAGGACCGCGGCGTTATAGGTTTTTACGATAGGTGCACCGTTTTTTTCAATTCGTTCATACCCGTACGTTCCCGAAAGAAGGGAAGCATTTGTTTCCCGAACGATTTTTTCCATCCATGAATCGTATTTTTGATGACCGGGAAATTGAAGAAAAGCGAGCGCCGCCGTTTCAGACCAGACAATAAGTTCAGGATCATCTTTGTCTGCACTGACGGAAAGTGAATCGTAGAGCTCAAACATTGGATCGCGCAGTTGAATATCCGTTTTTTCCGCCATATCTATATTGCCCTGAATAAGCGATACTTTCACGGTTTCGCCAAGCCAGGTTCCCGATTTCATTTCCAGTATCCCGTAGAGAGCAGGGATAACGATACAGAAGATGAATCCTGCTGCATATATTCTGAGTTTTGTATCTTGAACGACAGCCGAAAAAGTATGTTCAGATTGGACTTTCCCGATCGATCGAATTCTTGATGCTGCGAGAAATACAATAATATTTAAGATACAAATCCAGAATACGACCCCAAGAACTCCCGTTATATCAGCATATTGAATCAGAGCCGGGTAATAGGTCTGAGTATTTGCGATATTTAACCAGGGAAATGCGAGGACACCGAGTGAACGGAAATATTCGATACCTGTCCATAAAACGGGAAAAAAGACAAAAAACAGTGTGCCGAATTTTCTACTCAACCATCTGAACAGCAGAAGTGTCGCCCCGCTATACAGCGGAAGATAGAGGAGCATGAGCGTACCGCCGAATATCGTGCTGTTCATTATCCAGAACAGTCCGGCGGTATGAAAACCGAATCCCCACCAGTACCCCCGTTTGCAGGCCTGTCCTAAGGTACCCGACAGAGACCAAAAGAGGATCGGACATAATCCGAAATATGCAATGAATCCCAGGGAAAAGGCGGAAAAGCGAGCGCGAACAATGCCCCGCTGAAAAGTGGAATCCGGTACCGCCGCCAGGATTCTGCAAACAGTGTAAATATCATTTTAAAATAACCGCGGGAATGTTATTCATGAATCAGAATTATCATCATTGATTGAAGTATCTCCTCTACCGGTATTTTTCTCCAATTCTAAAAAAGTCTGCAAAATGAAAACCGCAGAAAGAGAATCGATTTTCTTTTTATTTTTGCTTGGTTTTTCATTCAAGAAGTGCATAGTCTTTTCGGCCTGGACCGAGGTAAATTGCTCATCAATAAAGTCAACGGGCACTTGTATTTCATTTGACAGCAATAATCCGAACGCCTGTACTTCTTTCCCCATCTCGCCAAGGTTGCCCGAAAGATTCTTCGGCAGCCCGAGAACAATCCGTTCCGCTTTTAATTCCAACATGAGATCTTTGACCTGGTTAACCGCATCTGAAATGTTTCTAACTTCCAAGGACTGACCGGGCTGCGCTGTTATCCTTAATATATCTGAAACTGCCACTCCGATCCTCCGGGTACCATAGTCAAGCGCAACAATACGGGGTTGAGGTTTATAGTTATCGGCGGCCATTTATTGAGAGTTAATTTTACAATAAAATGTCATATGAATTTCTGTGACCGGGTTTAAAACTCTTACCATTTTCGTAAACATGAGTCTCATATTCTTACTTTATTATCAGTACAAACTATACTTTGCTCTGTGTCATGTCGTGTGGGATAGCAACCAATTCTATAGAGTATAATAAAGCCGTTAAAGTCAATTCTTTAACGGCCCCTTTCAAAAGCGCTGTTATACATCGTCGAGCGGCTTCTTTAAAATCGTTTTTAATATCTTCCCGGCTTTAAAATGTGTTTTTCTTCTCGCCGGAACATAGAGTATCTCCCCGGTTCGAGGGTTTCGGGCATTTGGTTTAGGATTTGTTTGCAGCACTTCAAACACACCGAAATCCCTTATTTCTATACGGACTTCGGGGTTCGCATGTATCATAATATCCCGCAAAGCGTTGAAAACGCTATCGACGACAAGTTCAGTGTCGGTTACTTTTACATTCAGAAGCTGTGCAGTCCGTTTCGTAACGTCTTTTTTCGTAACTGTACGCATAGCTGTATCCTTGACCGGATAACGTTGTATAAAAGTATGAAAAATCTGAGTTAATATATTAAAAATATTTCATTTATGCAACAGCCGATATAATATGGTTTTTTTACAAAGAAGCAAGAAAAAAAAGAAAGCTTATCTAAAATATATTGACAAATTTGGGGCGGGATGGCCCAATAATGGGATGGAAGGATCGGTCCGGAATCAAACTGGAGAGAGAAACAGTGAGAACTACCTGTGTTACCTGTTGATATGCTGAATCCCTTTTACTTTCGAAATTGCAGTGATCACATTTTTAAGTTGATCCTTATCTCTGACTTCAATCGATAAATCACAGACCGCCGAAATATCCTCGACTTCCACATGTATCTTTGTAATATTGATATCCAGTTTCGAGATGACCAAAACGATGTCCCGAAGCATATGTTTCCTGTCGGCTGCATTGATCTTCATAGAAGCACGATAAAACCGATCTTTATTGCTGCCCCATGTTACCTGCACCCATTGCTCGCTTCTTGACAGACTTTTGGGGATATCGGGGCATTTCATCCTGTGAATGGTAACTCCTGTATCACGTTTATGAATACCGATTATCTTTTCATAAGGAATTGGGGTACAACATGCGCTCAATTCTATAACAAGAGGATAATCTCTTCCGATAGTAATGACGGTTTCGCTGGTAGAATGACCTGAAGCTCGTCTGGCTTGTTCAGCACCATTCCGCTGATTACAGGTTTGTAATTCGAGACGCTTCACGACCTCTTCAAGAGAGATCGCCTGTGCGCCTATCGCCTGCAAAAGACTTTGTAAACTGCTATATCCTGATTGTTGAATCAAGCTGGTGTTATCGAGTTTATCTAGGGTTAACCCGGATCCGGCAAGTTCGTTTTGCAACAGTTCTTTTCCAAGGTTCCGATATTGAAGAATTTTATTTTCTCTTAGCCACTTTTTGATATATGTCCGGGCACGGGAAGTCACCACGAATGTTACCCAGTTCTCCTTTAAATTCGGATTCGTGGTCGTTATTATCTCTACTTCATCCCCGTCTTCAAGAATAGAATAGAGCGGAACAACGCGCGAATTGACTTTTGCTCCGATACAATGCAGTCCGACTTCGGTATGTACAGCGAAAGCGAAATCGACGGGAGTAGCATTGACGGGTAAATTTATTAGTCTGCCTTTTGGGGAAAAGGTAAAAATCTCATCTTTGTAAAGGTCAAATTTAAAAGACCTCATGAATTCGCTTGGATCTGAATTTCCCTTGTTCCAGTCAAGAAATTGACGTACCCACAAAAGCTGCTCGTTGACTTGATGTCCGATCTGTTTCGATTTATATTGCCAGTGGGCGGCAATTCCCATTTCAGCTGTAAAGTCCATATCTTTTGTACGGATTTGCACTTCGACCCAGTCGCCCCCCGGATTTTTGACCGTCGTGTGCAATGACCGGTAACCATTACTTTTCGGTGTGGCTATGTAGTCTTTGATGCGGTCACTGGCCGGTGAAAAGAGAGAATGAATCGCATACATAATCAGGTAGCAATCTTTTTGCTTTTTCGTAATGATCCGCAGCGCAAGCAAGTCATATATTTCTTCGATTGGAATATTCTGGTCGATCATTTTTCTGTATATGCTGTAATGGCTCTTCTGACGGCCGACAATTTCACGCGGAATTTTAAGACTATTCAATTTTTCATGTATCGGAGCTTTCATCTTTTCGATCTGCTCCATAGTGTCATGACATTTTTCCACTATTTTTTTATTGAGATAGCTGTACTTTCGAGGATAAAGATATTTAAAAGCGAGATCTTCCAGTTCCCAGCCGAGACGAGCGATCCCAAATCTGTGAGCAAGGGGTGCATACACGTCGAGGGTTTCCTGCGCTATCATCTTTTGTTTTCTGACAGGTAGAAATTGCAGTGTTTGCATATTGTGAAGGCGGTCGGCAAACTTTATCATTATAACACGGATATCTTTCGCCATTGCAAGAACGATTTTCCGAAAATTTTCAGCTTGTTTAATCTCCGATTTTCCGAATTTCAGATCGGCTATTTTTGTTACGCCGTCAACAAGGTAGGCAATATCGTCGCCGAATTCGTTGTTGATTTCTGATAACGACACCCCTGTATCCTCGACTATATCGTGCAGAAGACCGGCAGCAACGGTTATCACATCCATTTTAAACCCGGCGAGGATATTCGCAGCCGCTATACAATGGTTGAAATACGGCTCACCGGACATCCGGTATTGGTCTTTGTGAGCTTCGAGACCGAACCGGAACGCTTTTTCAATCAGAGTAATTTTGCCGTTCAGGATATAAGCGCTGATCGTGTCGGCAAGCTCGTTGTATTGTGTCTGGAATGC
Source organism: bacterium (assembly GCA_965240425.1). GTDB lineage: Bacteria > SM23-31 > SM23-31 > SM23-31 > SM23-31 > CBDFMG01. The sequence goes on along the minus strand of OZ251221.1, from coordinate 1,790,418 downwards.
TTTTTTCATGAATGCTTTATTATGAGATTACAAGAAAATTTTCGCTCCCATGTACAAAATTAATCCCCGTTAATTATTCCCAAGGATTACAGGAGAGGATTGCAACAACATTTTAAACTCTGAATAATTCAATCGAATAACTTTATTAACTGTTTTCAGACCGTTCAACTTTTGAATTATGTTTTGCAGATGGGATAAGTGCGGTATCTCGATAACCAATATGCAAAAATCTTGGCTGGAAACCCGGACAAACTGGTAATTCAACAGATTTGCCGCCTGGTTACCGAAAAGCGGTGTGATATCTTTTATGAACTTGTCGTTTTTTGTCAACTGGATTTTCAGACCTGCAGGGAAAAGTTTATCGGCTTCCACCTCCCATTCAACAGATATTTCACGTTCCGGCTCAAGATGCAGCTGCCGAATGTTATTACAGGTCAACCTGTGCACCGTGATCCCTTTTCCTCGAGTTATGTATCCCAAAATCGGATCACCCGGCAACGGCATGCAACATTTCCCGAAATTTATCATCAAGCTGTCAAATCCGCCGACTATTAATCCTTTCGATTGCATCCGCTTTGATGGATTTTTTCCTCGATCGTTGCATTTCCATTATCGTTCTTTACGTTTGATCTCATCAATTTCTGAATCGCCGTTTGAGCGGATATCTTTCCGGATCCTACCGCATTATAAAGATCATCCACGGTACCATAATGTAATGCTTTACTTATTTTTGCTATGAAATCATATTTCTCTGAACTCTTTTTCCGCTTTACAGCCCGGGACAGTATTTCTTCACCGAGTTTGATACTTTGAATGCGCATCTGGTTTCGCAGCCAATTCCGTATTTCACTCAGGGCTTGCGGTGTGTGGGCATAATCGGTCCAGTCAGAATTCACGACTGGTTTATGAGCAGTAATGATCTCAACTCTGTCACCATTCCGCAGCGCTTTCTCGAAAGATACCATATGCCCGTTCACTTTGGCGATCGAGCACCGGATACCGACATCTTTATTGACTGCAAATGCAAAATCTATCGGCGTCGATCCCTTGGGAAGTCTTTTAAGGTCTCCTTTCGGTGTAAAGACAAATATTTCATTTTTTATTTCGTGAAATTGAAAGAATTTAGTAAACGCTTTTGTATCAATTCCTGTTTCGGGACCCGTTGCATGTTCTCTGAATAGCTTAAAAATGGCATCTGTAGTACTTTTTTTATTGCCTGCTTTATAATTCCAATGGGCAGCGAGTCCCATTTCCGCAGTTTTGTGCATCGCTGAGGTTCGTATCTGCAGTTCAAATTTCCGCTTTCCCGAGTCTTCGAGAAGTACATGCAGCGATCGATAGCCGTTCCTTTTCGGTTTCTGTATATAATCGTCGAATTCTTCCAGAATAGGTTTATACTGCTGTTGTACGATAGCAAGGACCTTGTAACAGTCGGATACCGATCCGACAGTAACTCTTATCGCAAGAATATCATATATCTTTTCAAAAGGCCTGCCGGTACTCTGCATTTTCCTGTAAATACTCATTATGTTTTTAGTTCTGCTCGAAAGCTCGGCTTCTATACCATATTTTCCCAATTCATGTTCGATCTGTAAAACGGCTTTATCAAGGTATCGTTTTAAATGATACCTCTTGTCAGACACTTTTCCGCTTACCTCTTTAAACAGACCGGGACTGAGAATTTCAAAAGCAATATTTTCCATAGCAGTCTTGTATTTAAAGAATCCGAGACTGTGTGCGAGCGGCGCATAAAATGCTATAACACGTTCGGCCTGTTTCGACTGCTCATCCGGGTTAAGCTTTTTATAATTGAGAATACGCAGATAGCGGTTCGCGATCAACATCATGATAACACGAAAATCATTTGCCGTGGAAAAGACAAGTCTAATATAATTGTCCTCTCCTTCATCTCTTTTTGCCTGTTTGGCAATAAGACTGACAGTGCCATATCCGGATATGAGACAGAAAATTTCATCGCCGAATTTATTCTTGATCGCTTTTGTAATTGCGGGGAACTTGTACAGATCATGAAGCATACCTGCCGCAATTGCAGTGTCATCCAACTGCAATTCATTCAGGATGCCGACAAAATGTTCTGTCTCTTTCGCGGTAAGAACCTTAAGGTCTTCACGGTACCGTTTCCGGACGGACTCAGAATATTCCCTGACCGACAGAAAACGTTCACGATTCTTCCCGGTCAGCCCTGAAATATATGACCCAAGGTTGGTTGGATTCTCAAGTACATTTCGATCCATGGCAGACCTGCTGCTGAATCTATACAGCGCTTTATTCTAAATACTTAACGAACGATCACAGCATTTCACTGTAATGTAAGGAAGAATTCTCCGAAAGACAACGCAAAGATAGTCTGCCGTGCAGGCGGGAAAATTCAAGCGCTATAATGTACCTGTAAACCGGAATAAACCAGAGCGTTTTTGGTTCCTGGTCTTGCTGAGTGAATTTTTTCTGGTAATTGGGTCAAAAACGGACTGAAGTGAATTTTAATCAAAAAATGATAGTGATGAAAGGCGATGGCAGTGAACAAAAACCGGTATTAGATGGGGATTGCTTCTTCGAGCGCCATACTTTCGAACCGTGCAATGTCTTTCAGGAAGGTCAGGTACACTGTTCCGGTAGGACCGTTACGCTGTTTGCCGACTATGATCTCGGCTATATTTTCTGTCGGGTGACCCAAATCGTTTGTTTCAATTCCATAGACTTCGGGACGGTAAATAAAGACAACGACGTCTGCGTCCTGCTCGAGCGCGCCCGATTCTCTCAAGTCGGACAGCAGCGGCCTCTTGCTTCCGCCCCGTATTTCGGGCTGCCGCGAGAGCTGCGAGAGTGCGACGACCGGAATGTCAAGCTCTTTCGCCACTGCTTTCAGCGAACGGGAAATTTCCGAAATCTCCTGCTGTCTGCTCTCTTTACCGGCAGGACCCTGCATAAGCTGCAAATAATCCACGATCAACAAGCCGATATCATGTTTGCTTTTTAATCGCCGGGCTTTCGCCCGTAATTCAAAAACACTCAGCGAAGCGGTATCGTCAATGAAGAGCGGCGCATCAGAGAGGGCTCCTGCCGCAATACTCAATTTACTCCATTCCTGATTGCTGAGCCTGCCGCGTCTCAGATTGTTTGAGTCTATCCTGGCATCGCAACTCAACAGCCGCGCTGCGAGCTGAAATTTGGACATTTCAAGGCTGAAGAATCCGACGCCGATCTTATTATCAATAGCCGCATTTCGCGCCAGATTTAAACTGAACGCCGTCTTTCCCATTGAAGGACGTCCGGCAACGATGATCAGATCCGAATTCTGAAAACCTGCCGTCAATTCATCGAGTTTTGAGAATCCGGTAGCAACACCGATGACCTCTCCCTGGCGATTATGGTATTTTTCAAGCACATCCATGGTGTCGTGCAGAATAGGGCTTATCTCTTCGAACCCGGTTTTCATCCCGGCTTCACCGATACTCATTATTTTTTGTTCCGCATTATCCAGCAGCGTTTGAGCGTCTTCCCTGGCGTCATAACTCGCATCCATTATATTCTGGGAAATCACGATCATGTCCCGAAGCATAGATTTTTCAAGGATGATCCTCGCATGATATTCGATATTCGCAAGGGACATCTCCTGATTTATGCATTCGGTCAGGTAATACGCTCCCCCAACGGCTTCCAGTTCGCCCTGTTTTTTCAGTTGTTCACCGACCAATGTTGCATCGATAGCTTCACTCTTATTGAAAAGAACGCACATTGCGCTGTAAATCCTCTGATTGGCGGTCTTGTAAAAATGTTCGGGTTTCAGCACTTCCATCACCTGGAATACAGCATCCCGGTACTTCATCATAGTTCCGAGCACTGCCATCTCGATCTCGACTGCCTGTGGCGGGATGCGCTCTTTCAGTTCAGTATTTTCCATGAATATATACTGTTAGAATATTTATAGGACACTTCATTACGTATCGAAATTCAAACCCTTTTGGCAATTTTTTCCAGATAGAGTCTTTTAATTTCCTGCATATCTTCCCAGGTGGGCCGCTTAAAACCCGCATTTCTCAGCAGGGCAGCGGGATGATACGTCACCATGAGATCGGTACCGTGATAATCATGAACCTTTCCCCGTAAGGCGCCGAGCGGATCCGTTGTTCTCAGTAAAGTTTGTCCGGCTACCCTCCCTAATGCTACGATCAACACCGGTCGTATTATTTTTATCTGGTGCAGCAAATAGGGTTCGCAGCACGCTATTTCGCTTGTTTGAGGGTCTCTGTTTTTCGGAGGCCGGCACTTTAGGATATTTGCAATATATACGTTCGACCGGTCAAGTTCAACGGCATTCAAAATTTTGTCAAGCAATTGTCCGGAGCGGCCGACAAAGGGGATCCCCTGCTGATCTTCTTCCGCGCCGGGCGCTTCACCAATAAACATCAGGCCGGAATTTTCGCTACCGGCGCCAAAAACAAAGTTTTTACGCGTTTCGCCAAGCGAACATTTCTTACATCCCTGAACAGCGGTCTTAAAGGCGGCAAGGTCTTCGATATTCTGCCATGTATCTCCCTTCCAGGCCTCTTTTTTGCCCGGTTGAGACGACTGCTGCAGAAGAGACGCGACATCATCGACATGATCTTTGCTCACCGTCTCTTCATTGTTGTTCCTATCCGTTAACTTCCTGTATATTGAATCACCAAATAACTCTTTCTGCCGGTGCAGATAGCGTTGTATAAGGTCTTGCATGTTCAATTCGTCTGACATTGCGCTTCAAGGCATAGTATAGAAATGTTTTTTGTTGATTATAATTACAGTTCGGACAAAATGCAAGGACAATTCACCATCGGGGAAAAATTTTAACTTCCGGTGGAAAAAAATGAGTAAACAGGTGGAAAACCTGTGCAAAAATGAGATACTACTCGGATATATCCAGGCTGTTTGCATGACAGCTGACCGTTCGATACGTAAATCGATGTTCGTGCATCACGTATAGAAATTAATTACAATTTTTATCCTGTCCGATGGCTGTACTGTGTACAATTATCCTGAAATCTTATCAAAAATTATATGGATATGGCAGGGCTGCTCCTGAAAGCCATTTCGGAAAGGGTTACAAACTCAAAAACGTGACAACCCGGTCGAGGATATGGTCGGCGACTTCCCGTTTTGACAGCAGCGGCAGGTTGTGAGCTTTTTTCCCATTCTGCAGGAGGGTAACTTTATTGGTATCCACGTCAAAACCCGCGCCTGGTTCGAGGGGATTGTTCACAACAATGAGGTCGAGACCTTTTTCGTTCAGCTTTTTCCTGGAATTGGTGATCGTACGTTGTGTTTCAACCGAAAACCCGACGATCACCGTTTTGTTTCTGATAGTTTTGATGCTGCTGAGAATATCTTCCGTTTTTTCGAGTTTTAAGGAAAGCGCTTGTTGGGAGCCTTTTTTGATCTTTCTTTTTTCGGGCTTTGCCGGTCGGAAATCTGCCACGGCTGCAGCCATGAGCAGGGCATCATGCTTTTTTATTTCTTTTTTTACTGCTTTGCTCATTTCCCGGGCGGTTGGTGCGCGTATTACCGCAACGCCTTCCGGGAGCGGAGCGTTATGCACACCCGCTATGACGGTAACACTGGCGCCCCGTTCGATCGCTGCCCCGGCAAGCGCCGCCCCCATTTTCCCGCTCGAACGGTTACTGATATATCTCACCGGGTCTATCGGTTCTTCTGTCCGGCCGGCGGTTATCAGAATTTTTTTATTGTCGAGATCGTGCTTTAAATCCAGTTTGCCGATAATAGCTTTTTCAATCGTTTCGGGTTCCGCAAGCCTGCCCATTCCGACGGCATCGCTTGCAAGCGGGCCGAATTCAGGCGGTATAATTTCATGCCCCAGCGTTACCAGTTTCTTCACATTGTCACGAGTCACTCTGTTCTTCCACATCTCGTCATGCATTGCCGGCGCAAAAAGTATTGAGCTTTTCGAGGAGACAATGACCGTTGAAAGCAGATCGTCGGCCAAACCATGTGCGGCTTTCGCAATACTATTAGCCGTGGCAGGAGCGATAACAAAACAGTCAGGCCAGCGGGCAAGTCCTATATGCTGAATCGTGCCGGATGTTCCGTCTTCAAAAATGTCACGCGCAACAGATTCTTCTGTCAAGGCTTCAAGCGTGGCCCGGGTTACGAATTGTTCACCCGATCGTGTTAGGATGGTTTTTACCTTTCCGCCCTGTTTTTTAATCGACCGTATCAACAGACACACTTTGTATGCGGCAATTCCGCCCGTGATACCGATCAATATTTTCTTGTCCCGAAATATCATTGCGCCATTTCAACTGTACTATAAATTTGCAGAATATTCAATAATTACACGCTCCGAATATGCGCTATTGTTCCTGATATGTACGGATCACTTTGCATATTTCATCGGTCGTTTTGTCAATTTCAGTATTTGTAATAATAGCATCATATTTCTTCGACAATTCCGTTTCTTTAGGAATTCTTTTCAGCCGGAGTTCAATTTCTTCAGGGCTGTCGGTATGCCTGTACTGCAGCCGTTTTTTCAGAATGTCGATATTTGGAGGTTTCAAAAAAACAAGGATCGCATCCCGATATCTGTTTTTGATGGACAACCCCCCAATGACATCGACGTCGAAAATTAAAAGTTTCTGACATTTCAGCGCTTTCTCGACAGGTTGTACCGGTGTCCCATAAAAATTCCCATGGACCTCCTCCCATTCAAGAAATTCATTCTTCCCGATCATAGCCTGAAAGGACTCGGTATTGACGAATTCATAATCGACTCCATTCCGTTCATTCTTTCTGGGAAGCCGTGTAGTCACGGATAGTGAAAATTCAGCATCCGGTATCTTTGTAAGGACCCTGTCACGTATCGTGGTTTTACCCGTACCTGAATATCCGGAAATCACCAGCAGCACGGGACGTTTTATCTGAATTTTATTCTTACCTTTTTCTTATAATTCAGTAGTATTCATTCAATATTCCGGACCTGTTCTTTCAGGCGCTCGATCTCCTCTTTGATCCTGACCACTTCCTGAGATATAGCCACATTATTACTCTTTGCGCCCATTGTATTCGCTTCACGGTTAATCTCCTGAAGAATAAAATCGAGCCGGCGGCCGACGGCATCGTTTTCAGACAGCGAACTTTTGAACATTTTCAAATGGCTGTCAAGTCTCACACATTCTTCCGATATATCAAATTTTTCCGCCATGAGAGCGGCTTCTGCTTCCAGTCTTCGGGGATCAATTTTTTCAATGTTCTCCAATGTTGCGACGATACGTTTCCGGAGATTTTCATGGTCATCTTTGAATCGCGATCCGAATATTTTTTGAATGCTCCTGAGTGATCCCGATATCGAGGTCAACCGTATATAAAAATCTTTTAAGAGATTTTTTCCCTCTTCACGTCTATGTTTTTGCAATCCCTTCAAAGCTCCTCTGACGGTTTTTAAAATAAGATCATGTAGAAATTGGATCTGGGTTTCCGATACTTTGAGTTCAAAAATATTGTCGATGGTCAACAAACTTTCGGGACCGAGCGAAACGGGAATGCTGAACGTTTTTTCAAGAGTCTTGAAACCATCAATGTACTTTTTCGCCAAAGGGAGGTTAATAGTAATATCCTCAACAGTATCAGAGAGTCCGTCAATTGATATAAAAACATCAACTTTCCCGCGTGAAATACCGGTGCGGACGGTGTCTCTTACCGCTTCTTCAATTGCGCCGTACCTGCGGGGAAGTTTTACAATTATATCAAGATACCGGTTGTTAAGCGACTTCATTTCCACCAGTACGGTAAAACCTTTTGCTTTCCGCTCATAACGGCTGAATCCTGTCATACTGGTAAGCATGGTGCGGCCTTTCGGATAATTATCAAATACACTCCCGAAGCGATCATTATAACGCTGATTAACCTTAAATGTACGAATACCTCTACTTTTAGTCAAACGAATTCTCCGCCCTCTGTTACCAAGAACTGGTATACCATTATTGAAGCCGGTAAAACAGGAGCAGGCAAATTTATTTGACAAGAGTGATCTTAAGCGTTTTCAAACTCTCTTTGGACCGCAAAGTACAAAAATATAACCCCGAGCCCACCGGATTTCCGTTATCGGACATGCCGTTCCACAGGACAGTATGACCGCCGCTACTTCGCACAGCCCTGTCGAGTGTTTTAATCTTTTTACCGGTGATAGTGTAAAGATCGATCTCTATAAATTGCGCCGAGGTAAGCCGATAAGAAATAACCACAGAATTATTGAAGGGGTTCGGATAAGGATGATAAGCCGGTTGTGCCGTCATTGTTGTCCGTCCCGTCCGAATCTATGGACGTGGTGAAGTCTACGGTAACCGTTCCGTCCCTGGTTTCCGAGATTGATTCATTGAACATGAACGATATGAATGATACGGAAGCCTGCCCGGTCTGAGATTTCGCCATAAATCTCAAGAACAGCAATATGCCGGCTCCTTCAAGAGGAAAAGCGTTTACGGCGCCGATCCGTAGTTCTCCAATTGATGTAGAATCTTTGACATCCATCAATAAATTTGCACTCAGTGTGCCGATTGGAACAATATCAATATAGTCGAGCAATGTCTGATCATACTGTATGACGGCATCATACGAGACAGCGCCTAATCCGGTCAATTCGGACGTAATTATCGGTAATAAGAAAGTTTCTCCGGTAATAACGGAGGTGTCCGGGAAAGAAACTTCGGCTCCGAAAAATATGCATGGGTAAACCAAAAGTACAGCAAACATTTTGATAATAGTGTAACGTTTTATCATGGAAGTGCCACACTTTATCCTTTAAAAAAAACCGGGATTAATTATAATTCGCTACATTGTCGAACTAATGCTTCAATACGTTCGAAAGCAATTCCTCTTATTTTACGAAAACCATTTTCCTGGTTATCACATGACTTCCGGCCCTGATCCGGTAAATATAGACCCCGCCTGCAACGAGCACACCGGAACTATTTTTACCGTCCCACGTAATTGAGTAGGTTCCCGCCTGTACTTGTTCGTTCACGAGTGTTTTGACTTCCTGCCCGAGCACATTGTATATTTTCAGAATCACGTTCGCTGCTTCAGGAATCTGGTAATTTATGGTGGTGACCGGGTTGAACGGGTTCGGGTAATTTTGCCGCAGTTCAAAGGTCTTGACGACACCGTCCGGTCCTGTTTCTTCAATAGTTGCGGTAACGTCTATATCGTTAATTTCAAGTGCGCGTACCGTGACCATAGAGCCGGTGAAGGTTGCGGTAAGCCCTGCCGGCAGGTCAAATCGGAGTGTCATGATGGCGCCGTTCGATTTATCCGGAGCAATACCGGTCAGCGCAAGTCTCAAGATACCATTTTCAAAATTATCGGCATACAGGTAATTTTGTAAATGACCGGGAAGTTCAAGTCCGCGGTATTTCAGACCCGATCCCGGCACTTCCAACTTAAGGTATAAGGAAGCGACAGTTTGTGGCTTCTTTGTTTCAATGGTGACAAGAAGCCCGTTCTCACTAATATCTTTCACGACATTTATATCGATGTTCCTGTCGAACGGGTCCGATCTCTTCGAAAAGAGGCTGTCTTCAACAGGGAATGACGTGATACTGCCCGTTGCACGTTTGAGTATTAAGAACGCATCGAGAGCGGACACCGAGCCGTTGAACGTCACATCGGCTTTTTCCTCAAGACCGGTAGAAAAATCCAGGAGATCGACAAGATGCTGCAATACAAGCGAGGCATCGAACGACGAGATCGACTTGTTACCCGATATATCGCCGTACCGCGGTTTCACCCGAATGCTGGTCGACGACAGGTCGAGCACCGGGACTCCTTCATTAAAAAACGCTTCGGTAAATTGGAGATCTGTTGTATCTCTCTGTGCATCGTTTTTCACTTCAATGATCAGATTCATGACCTTATTGGTTCCCGAAAGCGTATCCGGAAAAGCTGCCGCAAATTTAAGAGCGCCGGGAACCACGTTGGTAAAGACCACAGCAGAGCTGCCGAATCCAAACCCTGTGGTATCGACAGATACACCCTGGATTTGTGTAGAATCGAAGGACAAGGTGAACTGGAAGCTTTTAACTTCCGCTCCGGCAAAATTGCCGATCACCGTCAATGGAAGAGTGAGGGTATCTCCGTTCGTGACAAGCGTGTCGACCGAGGCGAGATCGAGGGCGAAATTCGATGTTGTCGCACTTGTCTGATCACTGAAATCCCGGCTCAACTGTCCGGCGCTGTCCACCGCTGCAATTCTGTAAAAAAAGGTCATTACCGGTGAGATGTACGTGTCGTTAAATGTAGTGTTTTCGCTTGAAACAATACCGATCACATCACCGACGGTCGGTGTAAATCCGTCCACCAGACTTCTATAAATAGTCTATGATGCAAGATCCGGCTCAATATTCGCTGACCAATCCAAAGTGATCTCTGTCGGTTCAACAGAAGATGTCAGGTTTAAGGGTTGCCATGGCCTCGGATTAAATTCTTTATTGACATTTAGATCCGATCCGTTCGTGCCGCCTATAGCGTACAATTTCGTATCGCTTACAACAGCGGCGCCATGTTCGGCTCGGGCGGTCAACATCGAATCCGACGCGAACCATGTGTCCGTACCGGGATCATACACTTCAACGACATCAAGAAATCCGGTGCCGTCTTCACCGCCTATAGCATATATCCTCCCGGCTATCGTCGAAGCAGAAAGATATCGCCTCGGCGTCGGCAGGGATGCACCGTTCGACCATGTATCCGTATCGGGATCGTACACTTCAACCGTTCCGAGGAATGATCCGTCAACATATAATTTGTCTTTCAAAACCGCACCGTCAAAATCCTCCCTGTCGGATGGGAAACCGGCTTTTGTTGCCCACGTATTCGCTACGGGATCGTATTCTTCATTGACAGTGTCCCGGGCCGCTGCAATAGTTCCACCGATGATATAAACTTTTCCGCTCAGCACTCCTGATGCAGGGCCTGTCCGTGCAGTCGGCATGACGGTTTTTGTCTGCCAGGGATATACTGCCCGGGCCGTCCGAAGCGGTAAGATTCTGCGGCGCGGCCGGCGCCGTCGTGTCGACAGGAACGCCTGACGCCTGAATGCTGAACCCACTCTCGTTAAAAGCGGTATCGGGGGCCGATACCGATGTTAATGAATCGGATGATGAAGGGGCAAATCCGTTCGTCAAACTCCTGTACACGATATAATGGTTGACGTCCGGTTCAGTATTTGCCGACCATTTCAGGTCCAGGAGTCGGTCGCCTGCACTGACCGTAAGATTCTGCGGCGTTGCCGGCGCAACGGTATCCCGGGGAACGGCAAATGCCTGATTACTGAATGCGCTCTCATTTCGGGAGGTGTCCAGAGCGGATACTCTATAAAAATAGACTATTCCGACTGTCACGGCGCTGTCGATATAGGTTGTATCTACCGATGTAACAAAGGCAATCGAGTCCGACGGCGCCGGTGAAAACCCGTTCGACAGGCTTCGATAGATATTGTATTGAAACAGGTCCGAATCAGCGTTTGGGTCCCAGTCGAGCCGGATACTTACATTCAGGCCGGCCGCAACGAGATTCTGCGGAGCTACCGGAGCGACGGTATCAGCGGGTACTACCGAAACCTCACTGCTGAATAAGCTTTCATTGAAGGAACTGTCGATGGCGGAAACCCGGTAGAAATAGGTCGTGTCATTAAAAACGGAACTGTCGGTAAAGGTTGAATCGGGAATGAGAACTCTGCCGACCGAATCGGACGGCGCCGGAATGAATCCTGTTGACGTGCTCCGGAAGACCGTATACTGGCTGACGTCCGGTTCCGGGTTGGAATCCCACGTTAATACCGCCTGCCTGTTGCCGCTTTGTGCGGCAAGATTTTGCGGAGCGGCAGGAGGAATGGTGTCACGCGGAGTCGCGCTGGCTTGCTGGCTGAAATCACTTCTGTTAAAATTCGTGTCGACAAGCCGCCACCCTGTAAAAATAGGTCTTATGATTGACCACGGTGGAATCGACGAATTCCGTATCTGATGCGGACGTCCGGCCGAGCGAATCCAAAAATATCAATACACTATCGACGAGACTCCTGTAGACGACATATTCAAAAATATCCGGTTCGCTGTTCTTGTTCCACTGGAGGTCGACACGCAGGTCTCCGGCGGCCGCAGAGAGACCTGCCGGTGCAACCGGCTGGGCTGGCCTTGAACTCTTCGTTCGATGCGAGTATTGTCGAGCTCTGTCCGCCGACAGCAAATATTTTATTGTTTGCCACACCGGATCCAAAAGATTCACGGGCCGTCAGCAAGGTGTCGGAGGTTGCCCACACCTCTGTCAATAAGTTAAACTCTTCATTTGCATTCGTTTCCGAGGTTCCATTATGACCGCCGAATGCATATAGCTTATCTTCTACAACCTGCACCTCCATATTCCTGCGCGCAGTCGGTAAAGAAGGTTTAGTCGTCCAGGAATCGGCGACAGGATCATATACCTCAACGGTAGATAAAAGACCAAGGTGATTCAGACCGCCGACAACATATATATTATCATTGTAGGTAACTGCTGCGGTACTGGCACGTGCAGTCGGCATGGGAGTTTTAGTAGACCAGGAATCGCTGACCGGGTCGTATTCCTCGACTATATCGAGAAAAGCCGCAGTCCTCCCACCGAATACGTAAATCTTCCCATTTGCGGAAGCCACACTATAGAAATCACTCCGGGTGGTGGTCGTAGCGGTCATCGTCGTCCATGAATCGGATGATGCGGCATACCGCTCGACACGCAAAACTCCACTCACATCCCCGACGACATAAATTGTATCGTTGATCGCAGCGCTGCGCATGATGAAATAGACATTCGGAATCGAACTTCTCTGCGTCCAAGAATCCCCGGTTGGATCGTACTCGTACACATTCTGAGAGAACGGACTGCTGATCGTTCTGCCGCCTATTGCGTAGACCAGGTTATTTGCCTGATTCACTGCGAGATTTCGAACAGCAACAGGCAGCGGCGATTTTACAGACCATCTCTGACCGGACGCATACGCCGGGAAGAGGCAGACTGCTACCAGTCCAAAAACGATCTTTTTCATGGAAGAATTTATGTTAAGCCGCATCAATTTTCACTGCTGTTTATGAGTGTTGAGCACATCCAAAGTTTCTTATGATAACCGGCTCAGAGATTGCCATCCCAAAAGAAAGGGACAGGCATTCGTTTTTCCCGGGATTGGGCATTTTAATCAATTAAGCTGTAGTCTCACTCTCTAAAAATAATTATTTCAAGGTCTTAATACTAATTTACACAATAAAAAATATTATGCTGTGATTCAGGTCACAAATGCGCGAAATTAAGTAAGGGTTTCCTCCCTTTCGCACATACTATGCAATATATTTTAATATCGGTACATTTTTTTACAAATTTAGCACCTGATTTTAAAAATTCCAATGTATTTCGAGAGATGAGGCAGAAGATGAGAGAGAAACCGCAGTTTATCTAAATATTCGAGGTGATCGAGTCCGAAGCAGAATATGGTGAATATGAAATGAATGGGAAGCATACATTCGATTCACATTATTATATTTCGATTTCTGCGCAGTGATTGATAAGGGTAAATTTTCAACGGGGAGATTGCCATCCCGGTCAGCCGGGACCCGCCACGCACATGGTCTCTATCGAGGCAATGATTATTCTGTTAAATTTTCGCTAAAACGTTATTTCAATTACAGTTATTTCAAACTATGCCGCTCAGCGTTAAAGCACTCCGGACGCCGTTACTCCCACGCTTGTAATCATCAGATACTACCGTCTTAACCAGGTAGAGTAAATTATGATCCCCCCCAGTCAATGTTCCTGTTTCACATGGTCAAAACATAACCGCTCGCCGTACCATAGTATTACCAATACACTGCCCTTTCCGGCGGGATCAAGCGTTAAATAATATCGATCGAGTCTTTCAGGATCCAACCGACTTTACCGTCTGCAAGGCGTATCTCGAGCCATTCACCCAAGGTACGTGTAATGTTCACTTTTGTTCCTTCGTGAATCAGAAAAACCTGCGTTCCGTTCTCGATCGGCGCTGAATATGCCGACGTCTCCGGCATCATGACAACTCCGCGTGTCCCCGGTTTATCGACAATCGAGTTCGACAGCAAAACAGTCGCTACTGCTGCGATCACTAACACAGACAGAATCAATCCCGTCTTAAGAAGCCTTCTCACCTGATACTGTCTTAAAAATAACATGAGCATGCCTTGCGCGGCAGCCCAATACCATGCAGTAATGAAAATCATTTTCCATATGGTGACACCGAACATTCCCCGGAATGCATTCCAGTAGCGGACATAAAACACATCCGACAGGGGAGTTATCTTATCGGTCAACATGAGGGTGGCCAATGCTATGTTATGAAGTAAATCCTCATTATCGGGTATAGAGCGTCGTGCCCGTTCATAATGCAGCATGGCTTTTCCGATTTCGTTCAACTTATAGTATGCATTGCCAATGTTATAATTCAGTTCTCCGCTCTCGACTCCCGTTTCGAGAATAGCATTGTAATGATCGAGCGATCCCTGATAGTTTCCCTCCTGATACAGCCTGTTTCCTTCCTGATAGAATGAATCGATATTCTGTGCATTAACGGGAGGTGTGACCAGCAGAGTGCAGGCAATAAATCCATGTATAATACTAAATGTCATCGTGCAGTATTTTTCGGCAGTTGATCTATTGCGTCCGGTCAGACGGCTTTTTTCAATCTGTCTTCCATATCGAGAATGGACTTCCGTGAATCATTAAATAATTTTTCCATTTCTTCATGCGTATAATCAGATTTGCTGAATATGAAATAATCGCACGTTTTCAAACATGAACTATAGGCGGCGATGAGGTCTTCATCAACATTTTTCCTTCTGAGCTGCGATTCAAGTTCTTCGGTGACGATTCCTGCAGCCGCAACGTTCAGTTTATCGGCGATATACTTCTGTAGAGCCTGAGCGATCTCCGGGTAGAACATTGTGGAATCGTCTTTTTGCAGGTATGTCCGGGCTTTTTTCAGACGTTTTGTTGCAACCTCATTTGCCTGACGGCTCCTTTTATAGCCAGTATCTTTATTCAACCGATACAGATGCCTGCTGTACGTCAATGCACTCAGATACAGAACAACCGGAGTAAAAAGCAAAGTAAGAAATATCCACGAGAGGAATTCCCTGTTTTCGGTCGGATACCACCGGGCAACCGATTCCTTAATAAAGCGTATATCCTGTCCGACGAGCCGAATTTCTTCACGAGTGAGATTACGCGGCGTTCTGCCGGCAACGAACTCACCCGGTTCTGCCGTTATGTCGATGGGCGATGTTCTTACTGTTTTGAATGATTCGTCGACTGTATCGAAGTAGAAAAATGGAATTGAACCGATAGTGTATGAGCCCGGCTGCCGGGGAATCAGTACATATTCAAATGTTTTTTCTCCCGAAATATCACTTCCGCTTCTGTCAATATTTTCCGATATTTTCGGATCGTACCGCTCGAACGTATCAGAAATGTCCAGGATTGGCTCGCCGATTAATTGTATGTTGCCGGTACCGCGGACCGTTACCACTAAAGTTATTGAATCATTGGCCTTGACCCGGTTGTTATCAGCTTCGGCTTTTATTGTGAAATCTCCGACAACTCCACTAAATCCGGGCGGCCGTCCCTTCGTCGGAAGCGGCTTAACGGTAATGTTCAGACGGTTTGAACTGACGGTGACCTCTTTGAGCGAACCGGAGAACGGATTGTCAAAAAACGAATCGAAACTATCTAATATACTCCTGGACCTTCTTGGAATCCTGACAACAAATTTGATTTGCTTCGGATCGAGTTCGAACTCTCCGGAGTTTGTCGGGAAAAGCTCGACCCGCTGCAGAACGGCGGCGTTGTACTGCTTGCCGTTATACAGTTCCGGAACGGCACGGGGCGACGATTCCAGGGAATATTCTTCCGTCCAGAATCCTGCAGTATTAGGAGTATTCAATGGCGTGTATTCCCTGACGGTTACACCGGGTCCGAAGTAGACTTTATATGCTAAGGTTATCCCTTGATTCTGATAAACCGTCCGTTTATCGACCTCTGCAACGAGTTGTATGTCGGCCGGCGCCTGCCGTTGAACGGGACTCTGAGGTATCTGCAATCTCGGTTTTACCTGCTGCTGCGCAGGCGGAGCGGCTCCCGCATCACGAACCTCGACTCTAACCGGATCAGTGAAATAATCCTTTCCGGCTAAAACAACTCTTATCCGGGGAATTGTCGCCGTTCCGGTTTTAAGCGGAAGAATTCCATACGAATAAGTGACCGATGCGGATACCATGCCGTTTACGATCGAAACGCTCTGAGAGGATCCCCGGGACCCTGCAAATGAGAACCATTCTTCGAAATCGGGGAGTTCAGGCTGTGCATTCTGATTCATAACGCTGCTCGAAATCTCAATAGCCAATTCGGCAACCTGATTGACGACGACGGCATTCTGATTAATATAGGCCCGCACCGATGCATCCTGTCCCGATACAGGGACCCCGGCAGTGCACAGAACGCAGATTGCTGCTATGATTCGATGCATATTTGCTGCTGTGTTTTTCTCTGTCATCTAAAAAATATACTCTTTTACTTCGTTATCCGATTCAGCGCCTCATGCGCCCTTGTGTCAAATACGGATACCGGATCGGACGCAATGACCATTCGGAAAGCTGCGGCGGCTTTATCCAAGTCCCTGTGGAAATTCAGCATATGTGTAAAAATTGTACCGCGCATATAATATGCTTTGTCAGAATAAACGGTATTCGGGTGTTCACTTATTACGGTCTGTACGAGTGATAATGCTTTATCAAATTGATCGAAC
The DNA here is from genome assembly GCA_965240425.1 of bacterium. Classification (GTDB taxonomy): domain Bacteria; phylum SM23-31; class SM23-31; order SM23-31; family SM23-31; genus CBDFMG01. The sequence goes on along the minus strand of OZ251221.1, from coordinate 1,773,557 downwards.
GAAACGTAACGTTCGGTTTTTGCGAACAGGTCAGCCATTTCCAATTCAAGACGCTCTTCCGCGGAGAGACTTTCCGGAGTTCTGGATCTCAGATCCTCAACGTTCCGGAAAACGGACGCCTGACTCGAACATGCCCCAAGAAAAATAATACCATAGATAAGGAGCCGTATGCCGGAAAATTGTAACATAGTTTTACACCTTACTTCTAACCCATATCAATAGTATCGTCTCCTTCTTCACTGTCCTTTTCATCATCATGGACTTCGATAACGGTATGCTTGGTCCGCTGGAGTTTCTCCATTTTCCTTTTCATTACATCGTTATAGAGAACACCCGAACCCATTTTCCGGTACAGCCAATAGAAAAGCGAGGCAAGAATTAGTAACTCACTTATTGATATGTTATCGAACAACGCTCCTCCATACTTTTTTATTTATTATGGATGGTGACCGGACGTTTCTTATGAGCGACGTTACCAGTCTATGAGCACTTTCACATTACCTTGCGACGGCATTTTTCTTTGTTCCTGCAAGTCTTGTTCATCGTTTAATAGTGCGTTCAGTATTCGCTCGGCTTCCTCCTGAGTCATTTCACGGTCGTCCTGTTCCTGATCCTGTTCCCGGTCCTGATCTTGCTCATCCGGCTGCTGGTCCTGTTCCTGCTCTTTATCTTTTTCCTGCTCGTCCTGCTGCTGCTTGTCATTTTGCTGCTGTTTTTGCTGATCTTTGAGCTGATTCTGAGTAAATTCAAGATTGAATTTGCTGTCGTAATCGTCCGGGTTATTCTTGAGAGCTTGTGTATATTCAGCAACCGCCTCCTGCAGTTTTCCGAGCCGGAACAGCGAATTTCCAAGATTGTAATGGAGTTCCTCCGTTCCCGGATTACCGGCTGCAGCGTCCTTATACAGGTTCATTGCTTCGCTGTATTGTTCACTTTTGTACTGTTCATCGGCAAGCCGGATCCTGGAAATGTCTTCTTCAGAATATTGGCCGGTTTCGTAGAATTTATTCTGCTGGTAGTCCTGTAACGGCGCAGTTTCCTGGGCTCTGAGAGGCAGTGTCCGGACCGCAATCAGACTTACGGCCATAACAAAATATAGTGTACAGTATCTCATTATTTCATCTCTATTTTCTTCATAACTATTATACCCGTTAGAACGGATATTTCTCCAATCGATCAGAATAGTATCAGAGAAATCTGCCTTTCCATTGGGTCTTGACCTTTTTCCTGTCGGAATACAGAGTCTCCCATATAAGAATGAGAATAAAAAGCCCGACAAAGAACTGGAACCGCTCTTCAAATAGTGTGAACTCCATTGTTCCGAGTTCTTTCGTTTCACCTGCGGCAACTTCTTCATACAGAGCATCGAGCTCGGCTTCTTCCGGCGATGCGTGAAAATAGGTCCCATGAGTAATCAGCGCTATTTTTTCCAGGGTCAGTTCATCAAGTTTCGTAACGACGGTACGGCCCTCATTGTCCTTTTTATAACCGGTAACGGCGCCGGTTTCATCGGTCTCGGGGATCGGAACACCGTCTACCGAGCCGATACCGACCGTATATATAACAACCCCCGCATCTGCTGCCTCCCCGGCTGCAGCTTCGGCTTCACGTGAATGGTCCTCCCCGTCGGTTATCAAGACGAGAATTTTGTGTTGTTGTTCGTCTTGCTCAAAACTTTTCGTCGCTTTACGAATGGCATGACTGATATTCGTACCCGGTAGGGGAATCAAGTCAGGATTCACGACACTCAGGAGCAGTTTTGCCGCACTGTAATCGAGGGTGAGGGGGCTTTGGACGAATGCCTCTCCCGCAAAGACTATGAGACCTATCCTGTCGCCCCGGAGTCTGTCGATAAGTCCGGAAATCTCGTGTTTCGCTTTTTCCAGCCGTGAGGGTCTGATATCCTCGGCAAGCATGCTCCTGGATACATCGACAGCGACAAAAACATCCTGACCTTCACGGGTTACTTCTTCAATACGCGTCCCGATCTGCGGCCTGGCTAATGCGCCGATCATACTTGCCGAACAGACGATCAAAGCGCACGCTTTCAGGAATTGCCTTCGCCTGCTCATACCGGATGTCAATTTTTTCATGAGACCGTGAGACCCGAACCGCTCCATCGCTCTTGATTTTTTACGAAATGCGTACCAGAAAAATCCCGCAAGGAGCGGAATCAGCCAGAAAAATTGCAGATAATGTCCGTTAGCAAGCCGTATCATGGTATTTTCCTGAACACTGTCTGTGAAAGCGCTATTTCAAGCAAAAGCAGAAGAAAAACCGGCATCCCAAACCATTCAAAGAGTTCCGCGTGCCGGGTATATTCGTTGACCTGTATCTCAGACTTTTCCATTTCTCCTATCTGTTTGAATATTTCATCGAGTTTTTTTTCATCAGTTGCACGAAAGTAATGACCCCCGGTAGTATCCGCAATTTTACGGAGAATATCTTCATCGATATCCGCCTGCACCGGCACCATCCGCTGTCCTCGTATCGGGTCGTCAACAGGATACAAAACGGTCCCCTGATTCCCCATCCCTATTGTATATATCTTCACGTTCATTGCCAGTGCAATCTGAGAAGCAGTGACAGGATCAAGTTCTCCGCGGTTATTTCTCCCGTCGGTCAATAGAATGACAACTTTGCTTTCGGTTGCGGAATTGCGCAGCCGGTTTACCGCGGTCGTAATAGCCATGCCGATCGCCGTGCCGTCTTCTACCATTCCGATATGTATACTTTCAAGATACGAATGCACAATACCATAATCGAGTGTCAGCGGACACTGTGTATAACTTCTTCCGGCAAAAACGACCATCCCGATTCGGTCATACACCCTTCCATCTATAAAATCAGCCGCAACTATCTTTGCCGCCTCCAACCTGTTGGACGGCTTAAAATCAACCGCTCTCATGCTGCTCGAGACATCGATAGCAAGTATAATATCGATCCCTTCGGTTATAATTTCTTCTTCGGTAAAGGACGATTGCGGCCTGGCAAGCACCACAACGGCAAGCGAAAGCGTCAACATTCTTACAATGAACAGCAGGTGTCTGAACCGCTGTTTCCAGGACGGTGCGAGTCTATTGATAACCGAGAGGTCGGAATACGTAATAAAACCCTCTCGTCTGAAATGCCGTTTACTATAGATATAAATCAGGCCCGGTACGACAATCAGCAGTATAAGATAGTATGGATCGTCAAATTTCATTGCGCAATGTTCTCACAAAACATACAAGAAATCCGCTGTGCCCGTTACAATATATTATTAATACTGTAATAACATAAGCTATATTCTAATAAATAGTTGCATTAACTTTTTATGTCACGTCGAGTCCCGAAAATCAGGAAAGACATCTTTGGATCCATGATTTTTCCATATCGCCCCGAATATTCTGAAAAACACCGGGGCTCATGCCGCCGTGTAAAGCGGTCCAATTCGGGAAAATGACATCCTTATCACATTCAAATATTCCGTATTATATTACACTACCTAAAACAACGGGCACAAAGAATCACTCCGAATCCGTTTCACCGGTACCATTCAGATTTTCGGTCTTTTCAACCGGTCCTGTCTGTATATCCTCACCGGAGGATTCACCATTGTCCGGAGGACCGGCGTTTGTTCCGGAGAACTGCCGGTACTCTGCTTTTTTTGTAAGTTCCACAATGTCTACAGCCGTCTGCCATGCAGACTCATTCGCCGCATGTACCGGTCTGAACCTGGCAAATTTGACAAGGTCACATTCGCCAAGCAGTGAATCGATCTTATGCATACCATCGGCCGGTATTTCATTTTCGGTAAGACTCTGTTTTGTTTCGGATGTTGTCATCATCAGTATCGGTTTCACATAGCGCCTTTGCAGATAGAGGCGTTCTATATCCGACAATATGGTATAATATTCTTTTAATTTACCTTGAGAGAGCAAAGGCGACCCTTTCAACCTGTTCAACGCTGCGATCGCCTCTTCATGAGGAGGAAGATCCGGTTCTCTTTCCCAGAGTAACGGTGTAACTTTTTCTTTTTTCTTACGGAACCGGCGGTAGACCAGGAATCCGATTATCAATCCTATCAGAATACCAAGAAGCAAAAGGAAAAACAGATTGCGAACAAGTATGACCGGTTCTTTAATATCGAGAATATCGTTTGCGTCAGCGGGCAGTATAGATACAACAGAGACTGCAACTTCATTCGTCAGGATGGTCTGAATGTCCGGGCTTCCTGACCGGAACCGTACTTCCACCGGAGGAATGGTATATGATCCGGTGTCGTACGCAGCGACCGTGTAGACGGCACGTTCCTCTACAACCATCCCTAAAACAGGATCCTGCACCTCTTCGGGATCGCGCACGGTATAATTCAACAATTCCAGCCCGCCATATTCTATTCCTGCCGACGGGAGCGTGATTTCAATATCCGTGGTATGTTTAATTATCACTTCAAACGTTATCCGCTCTCCGACGGTCGCCTTTGCGGGATCTGCATGAGAGTCGACCACAATTATACCATCCCGGGCAGTAACGACTACCGACAAAAATAACGCTGCCAGTCCCACCAGGATAACCGGTTTTCGATAGGATAGATTCATGAATTCATTTAGTCTTTAATATTTTTAAGATGTATTTGTGCATCTTGTGCCTCGATCAATCTGTCGGTCATTTGCTCCTGTAGTCCCTGTCCTTTTTGAGATATCAGGATCTGCCGTATGACATCGCGCGCTTCATCGAGTGACGGCTTATCTTGAGTACCGTCCTGGTTTGTCTTTACGAGAACGTCTCCGTTATTATTGTAATAGTCCATAATCTCAGACTCGTCTATTTCAATTTTATCATAAATTTCAATTCTAAGCAGGCTCTGTACCATGATATCTCTCATTTGGAGATACTGCATTTCTTTGAATTCCTGCGATTTGTCTATCCCACGTCTCTTTGCGGAATTATACAAAACCTCGCTTTTTATGTAATTTCGGAGAAATACCAGTTTATGATCCTGTGTCGGCGCCTCACTCCGCTGATCCGGAGGAAGCATATTGTAATAATAAATGAAAATCCTGTTGAACTCGCCGGACGTCAATACAGTGCCGTCCACGACAGCGATGGTGTCTCCGGAAAGTATTTCGAAGGGAGATTCTTCCTCTGCAAAGGATTCCGTTTCACGCGCAACTCTCATTGCTTCAGTCGATCTTCCCATTTTTTCGAGACAGGCAACTATTCTGTCATTTGTAACATCAATGAGGCTACTTTCAGGATACAGGTGCCGTATCTTTGAAAAATAAGTGAGCGCATTCGCATAGTCGTTGAGTTGTTCGTATAATATATCCCCAATGGTGAAATTCACTTCCGCACGAGTAGTGAAATCGAGCTTATACCGTTCAAGATACAGTTTGTATTCTTCTACTGCCTGTTCGTATAGCTGCCGTTCCGCAAGAGCATCAGCGAGCGCCTGCTGCCGCTCCTGCGGGATATCGGACGCCGGCGAGTAGGGTGAGCATGTGTAAAACAGTACGGCGCATAAAGCGATCGCTACTATCTTCATAAATAACTCTTTTCTTTGTGCACTTTTTAAATCAAAGTGCTCGTTTTATTATCGTGACGTATGCGCATCGGACTATATTCTCATACGTTGATTACTATTCTTTCTCCCGTGACATTACTGTCATGTCGAGTTCAATCCTCATGAGGAGCAAGCAAAAACATATCATTCGCTTGAGATTTCTCCACTCTATCCCGTTATTCTCAGAAAAAAGGGGATCCCTGCCTCTGCAAAGGTTGTCCCTGTGGAAAATATCATATGATTTGAGTAATAATCAACAGAAGTAATAAGCATAAGGAAAAGTATTGATTATCATTCATAAAGTTGCTGTAACGTCATTAATCATAGAGGGCAGTCAATGGAATCGTTTCGCCCGCTTTTTAAAAAACTTTACAAAGGGTATTACGTACGACTCATCTGTAAATATATTAATAAAATCGATATTCATGGATTTAAAGAGCGTCTCTCTTTTTTCCCTGGCAAGTTCCGCCTGAATTGAAAATTGTTCCATTACCTCTTTATTCGCGGTATCGAGAAGCGCGTACTGTCCTGTTTCCGCATCCTGAAACTCAATAAGTCCCACATCCGGCATTGCACGTTCACGAGGGTCGCTTACGGTGATTGCTACAATATCGTGTTTTCTTTTTGCGATCCGTAGAGCTTTTTCGAATCCACCGGATAAAAAATCCGATACGAGAAAAACCGTAGCGCGTTTTCTCATCACTTTATAGAGATATTCGAGGGGAACTGAAATGTCAGTATTTTTTCCTTCGGGCTTAAAATAGAGCAGTTCCCTCAAGACCCTCAAAACGTGGGACTTACCGGTTTTCGGGGGTACGTATTTTTCAATACGGTCGCTGAAAATGATCAATCCGATCTTATCATTGTTCTTTATTGCAGAAAACGCAAGAACCGCACACATTTCAACGGCGAGTTCTCCCTTCATCTGATTGTAGGTTCCAAACTGTGAAGAAGCGCTCACGTCGGCAATCAGCATTACCGTCAATTCCCGTTCTTCTTCAAATACTTTAATATACGGATGTCCGGCGCGTGCCGACACATTCCAATCGATCGACCTGATATCGTCACCTGGCTGATATTCGCGGATATCGTTAAAATCAATACCCTGACCTTTGAATATCGAGTGATATCTGCCGCTGAAGACTTCGTCGACAAGTCCCCGCGTCTGGATATCTATCCGTTTAACCTTTTTTAATATTTCTTTAGGAATCATATATCTGCGTTACAATACAGAATTAGTATGCCGTTTTTCGAACCGTTACGGCACTTCGATATGATCGAGTATTTTCCTGACAATATCGTCACCCGTCATCTCTTCCGCTTCGGCTTCGTAGGTCACAATCACTCTGTGCCGAAGAACTTCCAGACCGATCGACCTGATATCCTCCGGAGTAACATACCCTCTATGCCGGAGGAATGCATATGCCTTTGCCGCAAGCCGGAGATTGATCGAGGCACGCGGAGAAGCTCCGTACTGGATCAGCCCTTTTAGATCGTTGAGACCAAATTCCGACGGATTTCTCGTCGCAAGAACTATGTCGATGATATACCGGTCTATCTTTTCATCGACGTATATTTCTCTCACAACATTACGGGAACTCAGGATGTCTTTCGGTTTTATGACCGGTTTTATTTCACTCAAGGATTCACCGGTCATTCTCCGCATGATCTCCAATTCTTCATCCCTGCCTGGATAATTCACAACTACTTTCAACATAAAACGGTCGACCTGAGCTTCGGGCAGCGGATAGGTCCCTTCCTGTTCGATCGGGTTCTGCGTGGCAAGCACAAGAAACGGCGGATCGAGTATAAAAGTCTCTTCTCCGATCGTTACCTGACGTTCCTGCATCGCTTCGAGCAGGGCGCTCTGTACCTTTGCCGGCGAGCGGTTCACTTCATCCACCAGGATAAGGTTGGCGAACAGGGGACCCTTTTTCGTTTGAAACGTGCCGTTATTCTGGTTGTAGATAAGGGTCCCGATAAGATCTGCCGGCAGCAGGTCGGGGGTGAATTGTATTCTTTGAAATTTCGTCTGAATAGCTTTTGCAAGTGTATTCACGACGAGTGTCTTCGCCAGACCGGGGACGCCTTCAAGCAAGACATGTCCATCGGCAAGGAGTCCGATCAGCAGCCGTTCGACCATATGATTCTGACCGACAATGATCTTGGCTATCTCGCTTTTCAGCGGTTCGATGAACTGTGATTCTTTCTCGATTTTATCATTGATCGCTTGAATATCGGTATTCATCTGTCTCCCGTGGTTTTACGTTCGCATTGATCTCATTTCGGCGCTCTACGTGAATGACATCGATGGAAAAATCAAAACGTGTATTGCGTAAAAAAATCTATTTCTGTTACGTCGAACTATTTTCGAAAGTTCCTCATAAAAAAATGCCTGTAAAATTTCATACTTGAAACTGTTCAGGCATTGATTGTGTTAATACGGATATTCAGAAATTAAAATCTCTGTCAGTCTTTTTCTATTTCTTCATTCGTACTCATTTCCAGATTCTCGATCTTCTCAATAAGCATGCTGTCGATCTCTGCGACCGGTCTTCCAAGATTCTCCAATTCGAACTTTACCGATTCTATCAGTTCATGATCGGGATATTCGCGGAGCATCTGCGTATAGTAGATTCGCGCTGTTTCGGTATCATGTAATTCATTTGCATGCAGAAAACCGAGCATAAAAACGGCCTTGCTTCTGTTTCCGCTTTCCGGGTAATTTTCGACAATTGCTTCGTAAGACCTTGCCGCTTCCGTTGGATTTTTATCGTTCAACTGCTCCTGCGCAAGCGTGAACAACTCTTCTTCCGTCAGGGTTTTTGAACAGAACAACGACACGGATAAAACCACAACAATTCCGGAAATCCAGATGATCCGTAATGGTTGCATAGTAATTCTCCTCACAGTTTCCATCACAACAAAGTATGATTTTACAACAATAATATCAATTGTTTTATCGTAATACTTCAGGATTACCCATTAAAATATATCCGGACTACTTCACTTCAAAGGAGAGTGTGCCGTTATTCGCTTCGATTGTAATTGCATCGCCATTATTAAATCTGCCTGAAATTACTTTTGAAGCAAGGGGATCGGCAATCAATTGCTGGATAACACGTTTCAGCGGCCGGGCGCCGAACGCAGGGTCATATCCGGCGTCTGCCAGATGTTCGCGGGCAGCATCGGTCATCCCAAGACGGAGACCGGACTGCTCACCCAATTTTTTAAGCTGCGAGAACTGAATATCGACTATCTTCTTTAACTGTTCCTTCTGTAGCGACCGGAAAATGATGATTTCATCGATCCGGTTCAGGAATTCCGGGCTGATATCCTGCCTGAGCCGTTTCCACAATTCGGCACGAATTTCTCCGAATATCCGGTCTTCGTTTTCACTGTTTATCTGCATCGATCGTTCCATAATGAATGAAGCTCCGATGTTCGAGGTCATAATGATGATGGTATTTTTAAAATTTACGGTGCGTCCCTTATTATCGGTCAGTCTGCCGTCATCGAGTACCTGCAGGAGAATATTAAATACGTCGGTATGTGCTTTCTCGATTTCATCCAGAAGAATAACCGAATAGGGATTCCGCCGTACTGCCTCGGTCAGTTGTCCCCCTTCCTCATATCCGATATATCCAGGCGGCGCTCCGACCAGCCTTGAAACTGTATGCCGTTCCATATATTCCGACATATCGATCCTGGCGACGGCAGTGACCGCTTCGTTCTGACCTACGACCCGGGAATGGAGCCGCTCTTCCATGTTCATGAGTTTATTCTGCTCGGACTCAATCATTTTCGTTACCGGTATTCCTGTCCAACGGGAGACAATATCTGCGATGTCCTCTTCATCGACCTCTTCTTTCAGAAGTTTTCTGTCTTTTTGAATGTCCTGGAGTCTAAGGTTCGCTTCCGCAAGTTGTTTTTCCAGTTCTTTTAACGTGCCGTATTTTAATTCGGCAGCGCGGGCCAGATTCCCTTCGCGTTCCGCATCCGATTCTTCGTGTTTTGCAACCTCGGAGGCTTCTTTGAGTCCGCGAATATTCGTTATTGTATCTTTTTCAAGTTCCCAGTGTGCCCTGAGCTCTGTCGATCTTTCGGTCAGATCCGCCAGTTCCTTTTTGAGAGCTTCAAGACGGTCTTTCGATACTTTGTTCTTTTCGTTTTTGACTGCTTCGCGCTCTATTCCGAGTTGTTTGATTTTCCGCTCGATCTCATCAAGCTCCTCCGGAACGCTGTCGATCTCTATCCTGAGTTTCGATGCCGCTTCATCAATCAGGTCAATCGCTTTGTCCGGCAGGAACCGGTCCGTGATATATCTGTCGGAAGGCGCTGCGGCCTGAATGAGCGCCCCGTCGGTAATACGCACACCGTGATGGATCTCATACCGTTCCTTTAATCCGCGTAGGATCGAAATAGTATCTACGACCCGCGGCTCGTTGATGCCGACGGGTTGGAACCGCCGTTCGAGTGCGGGATCCTTTTCGATATATTTCTGATATTCTCCCCGTGTCGTTGCTCCGATACACCGGAGATCTCCATTTGCCAGGGCGGGTTTCAGCATGTTCGATGCATCCATTGCCCCTTCGGCAGCGCCGGCACCGACGAGTGTGTGAATTTCATCTATGAAAAGAACCACTTCACCGTCAGATTCAGCGATCTCTTTCAGCACAGCTTTGAGCCGGTCCTCAAATTCGCCCCGGAATTTCGCCCCGGCGATAAGCGCGCCGAGATCAAGAGCCATGATCCGTTGCGTTCTCAGGCTTTCAGGGACATCTCCGGCTACGATCCGGTGTGCCAGCCCGCCGGCAATAGCGGTCTTTCCGACACCGGGATCGCCGAGAAGGACCGGATTATTTTTTGTCCGCCTGCTCAACACCTGGAAGATACGCCGTATCTCATCGTCCCGGCCGATAACCGGGTCGAGCTTTCCCTTCCTCGCCAGACCGTTCAAGTCCTGTGCGTACCGTTCAAGCGCACGGTACTTCTCTTCAGGATTTTGATCGGTCACCCGCTGATGACCCCTGATGGACTGTAACGCCTGAAGGATGTCGTCCTTTTTGATCTGCTCTTCGCCAAAAACCCTGCCCTTAAACTCTTTTTCCTCTGATAGAGCCAGGAGGAGGTGTTCCGTCGAGATGAACTCGTCTTTCAACTGCTCGGCCTCTTTGAAGGCAGTATCCATGACGCGAGCAGTTCTCTGTGAAAGATAGATATCCCCGATACCGGAGCCGGTAACTTTCGGCATTGTATCAAGTATTTCTTCCGTTCTCGTCTTCAAAAGACCGGTCTGAAACCCGATCTCTTTCAATAGTGACACAACGGTGCTCTCACCGTCATCCAGCAATCCGAGGAACAGATGTTCCGGCTCGACCTGCTGGTGCGACCGGTCGGATGCGATCCGCTTTGCGACTGCAAACGATCGCTGGGCTTTAATTGTAAGTTTTTCTATGACCATTATTCAGTAGTCTTGATGCTCATGTAAAAAAATCTTCCACACTATTGTTTACGTTATTCATCGACGACTTCGAAATCGGCGTCTTTTATCTCTTTATCCTCTTTTTTCTTTTTCCCTTTTCCGCCCTCTTCCCCGGCAGGTTCCTCTGCGCCGGCTTCCGGCGGAGGCTGCTGCTGCGCGGCATCCTGATACATCTTCTGCGATGCATCGTTCCAGAGTTGATTCAACGCCTCGGTCGCCGATTTTATCTCATCCATATTTTCCGTTTTTAACGCTTCTTTTAACCTGCCGACACCAGCTTCAAGTTTGTTTTTCGATTCTTCGTCGAGTTTATCTTTCAATTCTTCTATTTGCTTCTCGGTCTGCCAAACCGTCTGGTCCGCCTGGTTTTTCGTATCGACATTTTCTCTCTGTGTCCGGTCTTCTTCAGAATGGACCTTCGCATCTTCCTTCATCTTATTGATTTCTTCATCCGTCAGACCGCTCGATGCGGTGATCGTGATCATCTGTTCTTTTCCGGTAGCTTTATCTTTTGCGGAAACGTTCAGGATGCCGTTTGCGTCAAGGTCAAATGAGACTTCTATCTGCGGGACACCACGCGGAGCAGGCGGGATGCCGTCGAGGTGGAAACGTCCGATCGTCTTGTTGTCGACCGCCATAGGCCGTTCACCCTGCAGGACATGGATCTCGACCGTGGTCTGGTTAGCCGCGGCAGTCGAGAAGATTTCCGCCTTGTTGATGGGTATCGTCGTATTCGCTTCAATGAGTTTCGTCATAACTCCTCCAAGCGTCTCGATCCCAAGCGTCAGGGGCGTTACATCGAGCAGAACAATCTCCTGGTCGATATCCCCGCCCAATATTCCACCTTGAATCGCAGCGCCCATAGCGACCACTTCATCAGGATTGACCCCTTTATGTCCTTCTTTGCCGAAAATATCTTTCACGATCTCCTGTACTTTCGGAATACGTGTGGAACCCCCGACGAGAACGACCTCATCAATATCGGCTTGTGAAAATCCCGCATCTTTCAGCGCTGTTTCACATGGAGTGATAAGCCGTTCGAATACGTCTTCACATAATTGTTCGAACTTGGCGCGGCTGAGCGATAGATTAAGATGTTTCGGCCCGCTGTCCGTCGCCGTAACGAATGGGAGATTGATCTCCGTTTGCGGCGTTGTCGAAAGCTCCATTTTTGCTTTTTCCGCGGCTTCTTTCAACCGCTGAAGAGCCATCGGGTCATTGCGCAGATCGATCCCTTCCTGCTGTTTGAATTCGTCGGCGATCCAGTCAACGATTCTTTGATCGATATCGTCCCCGCCCAAATGCGTATCGCCGCTTGTCGATTTTACCTCGAATACACCGTCGGCAATCTCCAGGATCGATATATCGAATGTTCCTCCGCCAAAATCGAACACGGCTATTTTTTCATCCTTCTTCTTTTCCAGACCATACGAAAGGGAAGCGGCCGTCGGTTCATTGACAATTCTCTTCACATCAAGTCCCGCGATAACGGCGGCTTCCTTCGTTGCCTGCCGCTGACTGTCATTAAAATATGCCGGAACGGTAACAACCGCTTCGGTAACCTTCTGGCCAAGATAATCTTCGGCGGTCTGCTTCATTTTCTGAAGCACCATTGCAGAAATTTCCGGCGGAGAATATTCGCTGTCTTTTATTTTAACGCGGGCAACATTGTTTTTCCCTTTTATAACTTTATACGGGACTTCCTTAATCTCTTCGGATACCTCTCCATGCACCCGCCCCATAAACCGTTTTATAGAATAAACCGTATTCTCAGGATTGGTGACTGCCTGCCGTTTGGCCGTTTGGCCGACAAGCCGTTCTTCATTTTTTGTGAACGCAACTACCGAAGGCGTTATCCGGCCGCCTTCAGCATTCGGTATGACAACCGGTTTTCCGCCTTCAATGACGGCAACACAGCTGTTTGTTGTCCCGAGATCGATTCCAATTACTTTTCCCATAGCAAAAACTCCTGATTTTATGTTAAAAAATGTTTCGTTTGAATTTTCGGGTTATTAGTATTTTAACAAATGACTTTTTCCTAAATTCACATTCCAACATGTTCAGTATATGCAATCTTCGTACCAATTGCACGAGAGCGTGTATTAAATCGTCATTACTTATTTATTTACAAATAATTATGATGAGAATTCTCACATGACGACGCAGATGTCACATTTCCAAAAACAGGACATAATGTCATTAATTACTGACAATATGGCTCATATTTATTGAAATATCAATAAATTTTTCATTCACTATCCGCTTGATTTTATGTAAGAATATTTATACTTTGTTCTTCGTATTTATTACCGAACGGTACCGATTCCCCTCCGATTAGGGGTGACAATCCCAAACGCCGCACAGTCCAATGCCGCACGAGATCGAAGATCCTTCAAAAGACGCATTTTTCATGCTCGTACATGCAGTGAACTCAGAGATCTCGGTAAAAGGATCTCGATTCAAAGCATTTTGCTCATCACTATCTTCGCAGGGCGACGCTGAGCACTATCTGGATACATTACGGAGGTCGTACTCCGATGCAACGCATCACTGTTATGCATATATTCTCCGGGGCGATAACGGCCTGATTGTCAGATCGAGTGATGACGGAGAACCGTCCGGAACTGCGGGAAAACCGATCCTTACCGCCCTGCAGTGGCATAACCTGGCAAATGTTATCTGTGTGGTCGTCCGGTATTTCGGCGGCATCAAGTTAGGGACGGGGGGACTTGTCCGTGCTTATACAAATGCAGCCGAATCGGCCCCGGATACCGGGGAGACTGTCGAGCGCTATGTTACAAGCAGATTGCGGCTCTCTTTTCAGTATACTATGACGGGAGGTGTTGAGCAGCTTTTGAACGAGATCGGGGTGGACGTTCTCGACAGATCGTTCGGGGAGGAATGCATTCTCACCTGTTCGGTCAGGAGGAGGGACGTGCACCGTTTGACGGAGAAATTTATTGACAGGACACGGGGAAAAGGTGCGATACTGCCGGAGGTGTAATATTTGTGTGAGCGTTATTTTCATTGATCCATTGTACCGTTATTTCCTTTTTCTTTCCATTGGAAATGTCCGGTAGAGCCGAAGAACGATGAGAGGACAATGACCGGCGGGTGCAGGAAGTATGCTTTCAGGAAAGCCGTACAGGAAAATTCAGCTTCGAAATGGCGGGCGCCGCTTCTCATGGAAATATATTCGAAAACCAATTTACTTCCCGCTATAAATAGATACATACCAGCATGGTTCCCGGTCGCAATGACATAAAACGGGAACAGCATAAATATACAGTAAAACAGAAAAACGACTAACGATGCAGCTTGGACCCTGAACGGGTGGATGAAAAACTTGGAGGAATGGCGCGCTCTTTGATGCGCTATCCTTCGCACATTGGTGTCGTCGAACGTCGGAACGGCAGCATGTTTTTGTTGAGCAAACCGTAATTTCCAATTGGTTTTTTTATGGATAAGGAACATCAGGAGGTCGTCGTCGCCTGAAACACTCTGTTTCACATCATCGAATCCGCCGACTTCCTCGAAAACTTTTTTCCGGTATGCGAGATTCCGTCCCGTACAGGTCCACGGCGTACCGAGGGCGATCCCGCCCGCAGACGCAACCGCGAGCCCGACCGAATCCATAAATAGAAAGTCGGCCATCCACCGGTCATAAATATTCCTGAGCATCCGGATTGGAAACATTGATGACTCACAACTATCACTGCCCGTAACGGTGTAGACCGGAGAGAATCCCGCAACAAAACCCACATCTCCGTCAAAATGCGAAACGAGCGCTGAGACCCATGTGACGGGTGGTACGCAGTCTGCATCGGTCGTGCAGATTATTTCTCCCGACGAGGCTTGTATTCCCGTAGTGAGCGCAAATTTCTTTGGGGAGAAATTTTCTGGGACTGCTTGAACGCTGACACATTTAAATGTGCCGGTCATTTCTGCGTACTCCTCCAAGACAGACAGGGTCGTATCCCAGGAACGGTCATCGACCACAATTATTTCAAGCAGGGCTTTAGGGTAATCCTGTGCCAGCAGGGCTTCAATACACGACCGTATCGAGCGTTCTTCATTTCGTGCCGCTACGACAATGGAAACAGAATATTTTTGAAAATTTGAACCGGCGTGCAGCCGCCTCATTCCGATTAGAAGGGACAAAACATAAATCCCGTATGATAGCGTGATAATCAAAATTGTGGAGATAATGATGAGGTGCATTACGATTGGAACTCAATCTTTTGAGACCGTATCCAGATAGGATTTGTGAGGCAGAAACGTGAACGTCCCGAATCAGAGGAAAGTAATTCTCCCCGAATGTAATTGATCTTTCCTTGACGTTCAATGTGAAAATTGCCGCTGTAAGCATACCGGTTTTTCGAAAATGTAAATGAAAAGACCTGCTCTTCTTTTCCACGAAATATTTTGCCGAGAAACAGCTTAATTTCTTTGATCGGGCCGAATTCCGGGGATGAAGCCGCCCTGAATTTGACGGCAAAAATCGATCCGGTAATCTCTCCGCCGATCGGCGTCAAATCACCAGTTTCATTACGAACGGTAAAATCCAACAACGGGCCGGTGGAAATGACAGATTTTCCTTCTTTGATACTCGAAACGATCTTCTCTTTCGTGATTGGCTTTGTACAGAACAGGCCTGTCCGTGCTCTGCCGAATTACTGCAGGGATTTCATTTTTGTTTTCTTGAAAACCGACCCAGGTTTTATGTGCTCGCCAAAATCGGCATATGAATTGCTTCCAGCAACAATGAACTTTCTATCGCCCTTTAAGAGCAGTTCGATCCAGTTTTTTATTCCACTGTCGAGAAAAAATTCATTCATTCCGTCATGGATCTGCATTCCTGTCAGTCCGGCCAATGTCAGGTCAAATTTACTCCATCGCCCTTTTCTTAGAAACAATTTTTCATAAAATGATGTCTGTTTTATGAGATTCACTGCAAAGGTCGCTGCAGCAGAACCCACGCGGCCCAGTAATTCCTTAAGATTGGAATCGTGATGTATTTCCTGAACACCTCCCCCTTGTGATCCCCGTATAAATTCCGGATAATTTATGATAATCAGGTCAACATCCCTTCCACGGTGATTTTTGCATTGTACTTCCTCACCGGGCAGAATAATTACATCTTCATTTTGACTGTTCAAGGAATCGACTTTCGCCTTAAACAGCTCACATTTACCGGTTCCTTCACCACGTTCGGATCCCACCCCATCTTCCAGATCACTGGAATGGTCCGTTGCCGCAAAAAACTGAAGTCCGAGAGCTTTTGCTGCCTGTGAGGAAAAAACGAGCTGCGTTCCAATATTTTCGGCTTTACTCGCGGTTAAACAGTGATAATGAGTATCACCGAAATAAAAATCTTTGAATTTCGGCAGCGAATCACTGGCGCGAAAAATCCGCAGAATTCTTTCATTTTCATCCTGAACGGACCGTGATATTACCGCTCTGATTTTCCCATTTCTGCTAATTTTCACAATTGTTTCCAGTTCAAATTCCCCGAGCATTGATTCATTCATGGGAATCCGGATAACTTTGTGCCATTTTGATGTATTGACATCGACAGAAGTCCGTAATGCGGACGCCACCTGAACGGTCTTTCCTCCCTGCATAACGTTAACTTTTATTGATTCTATCTTGAAGGGCCGGTTCTTGCTCTCTTTTACCAGACAAATAAGCGGGACTGACATACCGGGCTCAATCCGGTACGGAGCGTCAGTCACGACTTCGATCCAGGAGTTAACGAAACCGGAATATATATTTTTTAGTAAAGTCAACATTACAGTAATAAAAGCAACTTTTCAAAATTAAATTTCATTCGGAAGACGTATCAGAAGTTTCTATACTTTCTGCCCTTCCATTTTAAACTCTTAGCGAACGGCACAACCAGACCGAATACGGAAGTGTACAGGAAGAAATACACTTCAAAAAGCAGGAATGACCATAAAACGGGCATTTTCCCGACCCGTTTCGCAAGATTTGTTAATAACATTAAATCGGCAACCGCTGCAGCTGCAACCGAAGAGACGACAACAATGGCGTTCGCTTCAATGATGACTGCGATAGGAATTGCAAGGTGAAAGACAAACGCAGCAATCAGCAACACACCACCCTTGCCTGCCAGCTTTATCCCGCCAACAGCCCATCTGAGCCGCTGATTTATGAATTCACTGAAAACACGTGGAGGCCGGCTGTAAACGAGCGAAAATTCGGTAAGTGCAAATCCGGTATTCCAACCGGCACGGGCGATCGCCTGGAAAATGGCAAAATCTTCGGTAAACGTAAACGGTACGGACTCGTAACCGCCAACTGCATCATATGCCTTTCTCCGGATAGCAAGATTGTTCCCAAAACAACTGAGCGGAATTCCGAGGGCATTCGCGCCCGCACCAACTCCCAGCAAGTACATCAAATCTAATGTCTGAACGTCGATAAAACAAGTTTTTTTTTCCGGCGGGGGCTGTGGGAGTATCATCCCCCCTACTATCCCGACATTGCCGCCGAAAACTGTCAGCATGTTTTTTATCCATCCTTCCGATACTTCACAATCGGCATCAGTTTGAAATATAATCTCTCCTTCGGCATATTTATATCCGCATGCAAGGGCCGATATTTTACCCGGCCCGGAATGATCATCACTGGATAACGTAAGCAACGAGACATTTTTTTCCGAGGTGCAATACTCGCGGACGACCGAAGCGGTCTTGTCCTCAGAGTTATCGTCGACAACGATAATCTGCAGTTTCCGAGTTGGGTAATCGATTCTGCAGAGAGATTGAAGACAGTTCCCTATGTTTTCCTCTTCATTCCGCGCCGGCACAATGACCGACACGACCGGCTCATAGTCCATCCGTGATGACTGTTTCCGGGCAGCGCCTATCGAAAGCAATACGCCGATTCCAACATAGAGAATTGTCACGGCAATGAGGAAGATTTCAAATGGTGTCATCAGGGGTGGTATTTAGAAATATTCCGGGAATGCAACGTAGTGCCCGGTGCCATTCCGGCTTAAAAATATAAGGCTCTTGATTATGACTCACAGCCACTCTTTCGTACCTTCGGTGCAGTTACTGCACATTGGAATAGCCGTCCGGTCGGCAAGGACCTGTTTTCTGAATTGCATGCCCTTTTCACTGCGCCACAATTCCTTGAATGAATTACCATTCCATTTTCCGAAAGCGTGTTCCGCATCCTTATCAAAACAGCAGGAGGCCATGGTGCCGTCCCAAGTGAATACGGCGTTGGTCCAGATCCGTTTACAGTGGTTCGGAACGGATGTTTTAAGTCGAATTGTTTCTTTATCCCTGATATACCGGGAATAGCGGGGGTTGTCAGGAAGGTATTCGTTGAAATCGGTTTCAGGATATATTTGACCGGATTTTATGAGAACTTTATCGACGCCGAGTTTCTTTCCGAATTCCTTTACTGCTTCTATCTGGTCTTCATTGCTCCTGAAAACAATAAATTGCAAACAGACTTTCGGATTTTTTTCCCCGGTCCTGTTCCGTTCAGAAATAAGGTTTTCCATCCCTTTGACCGCTGTTTCAAGATTCCCGCCGCGCCGGTAAGACCGGTAGACTTCGGGAGAAACCCCGTCGAGCCCGACAACAATCGTATCCAATTCAGACTGCAGGACCGACTTCACTATTTTTTCATTCAGGAAATGTCCGTTCGTGCTGGTAACGGTATATATGTTCTTCTTTTTTGCATACCCTATCATATCGGGGAGTTGTTTATGCATAAAGGGCTCTCCCTGAAAGAAGAGTTGAACCGTGGTCGCATATTCCCCGAGTTCATCGATAATTGAACGGTACAGGTCAAAGTCGAGGTATCCGCCGGGACGGTTTAGCGTTCCCATACCTGTCGGGCACTGCGGGCATTTCAAATTACACAGACTTGTCGGCTCTATCGAAAGGACAGGCGGATAACCGGAAACCCAGGGGCGCTTCGTAACTCTCGACAGGTAATATGAAGATACTATCTTAATTATATTCCATACTCGTTTCGGGGTGAGTGAATACAATTGTTTTCGGTCGAATATATACATTGAGTATTTAATTTCGCTTTTTAGATATACTGGTCTGCAATAGCAATATGCAAGATATAAAAGAGTATTGAAAGTGTAAATAAAGAATTCAGCTGCCCGAATGCCGCGAATTGACAATATTAAAATCCAGATGTCTCAGATCGACGTTCACTTTTATCACCTGGACAGTTACGCTGTCACCAAGTTTATATACGTTTCCTTTTCTTTCTCCGATCAGACGATACTGTTTTTCTTCATATCTGTAAAAATCGTCATTCAGGTCCCTGACGTGCACAAGGCCTTCAACCAGGATTTTCTCTACCTCAACGAATAGACCGAACGAAGTGACCCCGCTAATGACACCATTATATACCTCACCGAGTTTATCCTGCATGAATTCGAGCTGTTTGAGCTTTACCACTTCCCGTTCGGCTTTTGACGCTCTGACTTCCAATTCCGAAGTTTGATTACCTATACGGGTCAGCTTCCTCCGAATGGAAGCAACTTTTTCCATCCGGATTCCGCTGCTGTATTGTTTTATGAGTCTGTGTACGATCAGATCGGGATATCTTCTGATCGGTGAGGTGAAATGGGTATATTGCGGAAAACCCAGGCCAAAATGCCCTACATTGTTTGTCCTGTACTGCGCTTTCATCATGCTTCTCAGTGCGACCTCTTCAATAAAAATATTTTCGGGTTTGTCGCTGAAGTATTGCAAAATGTTCTGAAACCAACGGGATGATCCCGTCGTCCCCGTATTCGACGCGAATCCGAGAGTGCGCGCAAGGTTCAGAAAACCATCGATGCTCTCTGCATCCGGTTTCTCATGTACCCGGTACAGGTAGGGCAGACTTATCCTGTACCGCTTTTCGAGAAGGATTTTATATTGTGCAGCGACCGTGTTCGCCAGCAGCATGAACTCTTCGATCAGTTTATTTGATTCGTACATTTGTTTTATAGAGAGCGATACCGGAATTCCATTCTCGTTGATATCAAATTCGACTTCAGGAATATAAAAATCGAGACCGCCTTTCTGAAACCGTTTTTTCCGAAGTACTTTTGCAAAACGGTTCATGAGCCGGAGAGATTTTTGGTGAGGATTTGACTGTTTTCCATCTATGATCTCCTGAGCGAGGGGATACGTAAACCGGCGGATGCTCCGTATTATCCCTTCACAGATGTCATAGCTCACGACATCGCCCGCAGGTGTGCAGGTTATTCGTATGCAGAACACCGGGCGGTCTTCGTCCGGCCTGAGACTGCACAGATTCTCTGACAGTCTTTCCGGAAGCATTGGAATGACTTTATCGATCAGGTAGACACTCGTTCCACGCCGGGCCGCTTCTTTGTCAAGGGCGCTCCCTTCACGGACGTATGCCGTTACATCGGCAATATAGACACCGAGGAGATAATTCCCGTCCGGCAGCGCTTTCAGTGAGACCGCATCGTCAAAATCCTTTGCATCTTCCGGATCGATAGTAAAGATTTCTTCTTCTCTAAAATCCTTCCGCCCGGTTTCCAATTTATTCCCCTCGAGGCGTTCCAGCGTATCTGCCTCTTTGAGTACTTTGCGCGGAAATCTGAGCGGGACCCCGGCGGCGGCGGCAATGGACAGAACGTCCACGCTTTTCTCCCCGGGAAAACCGATAACGTCAATGACCTCACCGACCGGATTCTCATATTCATTTTCCCAGGCAAGGATCTGCACAAGAACCCGTTGGCCGTTACCGGCTCTCCGGGTTTTTTGTTCCGCGATCACTATCTGTCTTTTCAAGAATTCCGATTCGGGCTTGACAAAATTTCCTCCGGGAGTCTTAAGAAATTCTCCGACGCATTCATGTTTCACCCGCTTTAAAACCTGAAAAACTCTTGCTTCCCGGTTCGGCCCTGTCAGGCGGGCCGATATCTCGGCTTTTACACTATCACCGGGCAGTGCAGTGGCGGAACATCCGGGAGGGATATAGAGCTTTTCCTGTTCGGTCCTCACAAATCCTGCTCCGAACTTTCCGGGTTCAAAGACACCTGAACGTATGTGCGACCTGAGAACAGCAGTGTAGCGTTTTCCTTTTTCTTTTCGTATTTCTTTATCATCGGCAAGACGGCGGAGGACCCTTTGTACGGTTTGATTGTTCTTCTCACTCAGGCCGAGGGCAGATATAATGTCCGGCAGCCGGCATGATTTTTCCGAATTTTTTTTGAAAAAATCCCGGAGTTTTTTTTCTACATTTTTCAAATCTGTATTTATTCCTTTTAATTTAAAGCTCATTCAAACCGGGATCCGGTATTCGATCCCGAATTAATAGGGTCATCCCCCCATATTCCCGATAGTTTCATACGCGGATGCCTGTAACAATTCGATCTATCCCGGAATAATCTTTTTCAAGCGATACGTTTTGAAATCCGGATTTTTCAACAAGTACCCTGACGGCTGCTCCGGTGTCGAATCCCGTTTCGAAGCCGATCAGTCCTCCCCTGGTAAGCCACGACTGAGAAAGGACTGCTATGGTTTCAAAGAATCTGAGGTTGTTATCACCGGCAAACAGAGCGATATGCGGCTCATAACCGATAACGTCTTTGTCCAGAATATGCCGGGAGTGCTGATCAACATACGGCGGATTCGAAACGACCACCTGCACATCTGAAAAATCTCCGGCATTCATTCCGAAAATGTCTTTTACGTCAAACGTAATTTTCTGCTCTACGCCGTTCCGCCGGGCATTATATCCGGCAACGTCGACAGCATCCCGGCTGATATCAACCGCCGTCACCCGTGCACCGGGAATATAGTGCGCAAGACTCACTGCAATATTTCCGGCACCGGACCCGATATCAACGATATGGATGGTTTCGCCGAACATAGTGTTTGCGCAGAATGACCGGACCTTTTCGACGAGATGTTCGGTTTCCGGTCTCGGTATAAGAACGTGTTTATTGACCGTGAACGGTAGAGACATAAACTCGGTTTCGCCGAGAATGTATTGACTCGGTTCGTGTTCTGCACGTCGTGCACACAGCCGGTTGAATCGCTCTATCTCTTCCACCTCTATCCAACGGTCATGATCGAGGTAAAGATCGAGGCGTTGAATACCGAGAACGTGGGCAAGTAACAATTCACATGAAGTTTTCGGGTTTGTTATTCCGCTTTCTTTGAGAAGTTCTGATGAGGAATTAAGAAGTCCTATTACATTCATGGAAGGGTAACGTTCGTGTGTATATGGCGCTATATTTTCACACTATTTTACATCATTATTACCAGATAATTTTTCAGTCTGGTCGGCGATCTTCAGTTTTTCTACGATTTCACTGATATCTCCCTGCAGAATCGTATCGAGTTTATATAATGTCAGATTTATCCGGTGATCCGTTACCCGCTTTTCGGGAAAATTATACGTGCGAATTTTCGCGCTCCTGTCTCCGGTACTCACCTGCAATCGCCGTGCACCTGCCGTTTTCTCAGCTTCCTCCCGTAATTTTTGATCTAAAAGTCTCGACCGGAGGACTTTGAGCGCTTTTGTTTTATTCTTGTGCTGAGATTTTTCATCCTGACAGCTTACAACGATCCCGCGCGGTTTATGAGTAATACGGACGGCGGAATCGGTGGTATTGACACTCTGACCGCCGGGACCGGTCGATCTGAACACGTCGATCTGAAGGTCGTTCGAGTCGATCTCTATCTCAACATCCTCCGCTTCCGGCAAAACAGCGACCGATGCCGCGGATGTATGGATCCGCCCTGAGGTTTCTGTAGCCGGAACGCGCTGAACACGGTGGACACCGCCTTCAAATTTCAATTCACCGTAGACCTGATTTCCTTTTACGAGGAAAATAATTTCCTTAAACCCGCCGACATCGCTTGGACTGACGGAAAGACCTTCGGATATCCACTGCCGCCGCTCAATATAGCGGGTGTACATTCTATATAAATCAGCTGCAAAAAGTGCGGCTTCTTCCCCTCCGGTCCCCGCACGGATCTCAACTATAGCGTTTTTATTGTCACTCGGATCCTTGGGAATAAGCAGCGTGCGCAGCGATTCTTCCAGTTCGTTTTTCTGTCTCCGAAGCTCCTCTATTTCATCTTTCGCCATTTCTTTTAGTTCTGCGTCGGAGGATTCTTTACTCAATATTTCAGCTTCATTCAGCTCTTCAACGATTCTCAAATAGTCGTTGTATTTCCCCACAGCCGGAGCAATTTCCTTGTGCTCTTTGCTCACTTCCCGGTACCTTTTCTGGTCGGAAAATATCTCCTTGGTTGCCAACTGCTCCGTTAATTTTTCAAAACGTTCAGCAATTGCCTGAAGTTTATCGATCACAGTAAACCCTGTATGCTATTCGTTACCTCTTTATTTAACAGGATAATATAAGGCTTTAATAGATTAATTCCAAGGCGCATTGTCGGCATCAATCCATGTAAGCATTCAACCATTTATTAAACCGACAAAGTTTGTGCTTAAAACACCATTTATTATGGTTCACATTGCCAACAATATGCCAGAAAATAGGTTGGGGAGTGTTCAAGCGAGATAATGACACAGATTCACACATATATAAAAAGGGAACCTAACTGACGGTGTGTCAAAAATCGATCCCCAAAATAAAATGTAACGTGATTATATACTTGGTTAAACAAGAGGGAATTAATCGTTATCTAATATATTTTTGGATTTATCGGTTGCCTTCTTTTTGCCTTTGGGTGGAGGTGTTTCGAGAAGTTTTCTTAGAACCTCTTCAGGGGATAATGGATTGAGGGAAATAAGCTTGTCTTTACTCTTTTTCTTTTTCATTGTCTAAGAAGTTTGTTTGCCTGTATTTATCAAGTAGGAGTTTGGTCTGATTTGCTTGTATCACTTTTAAAGCAAATTTTTTTTTAATAACATCACGATATTTAAAGAAATCTCGGCTATCTGTAGTGATGAACTCATCACACTTGATCTCAATTGCGCTCGCAAGATGTAATCCATCATTTGCTTTTAAAGGAATTTTGTGTTCTCAGTGCAAATCCCTTGCCAATTCTCTAATGAAAAAACTGGTTTCTATTGGGAAAACACCACTATCACCTGACTCAAGTATTGCTCTAAACAGCCTTTTTACCTCTGGGGTTAAAATTTTCTTATCGCCTTCCCGTACAAATAAGGCTTCGTTCATTGTAATAGATGATGTAAACACTTTTATTTCTTTATTTTTTGAAGATTCGATAAGTTTTTCATAATACCAAACCAAGCTTTCTCTATCATCGACTAATGATGCTTTTATTTTCGTAGCAACCATATCAATAAAACAACAAGAATCCATGTAAAGGAAAGACATGTCACTCATGGTCGGATTGTCTCTCTAAATAATCCTTTGTACTTACATCGCCTGTTAAATCGGGTGCGCATCCTATAAATTTTTGTAAATCTCCTTCCTTGTATCCCGGTGCAATTCTAAACTTATTAGCAGATATACTTTTAATTCTTCTTTGTAACCTATCGGCTTTTATTAAACCACTAACATAGACTATAAATTCTCTTTTTTTAAAAAGATCATATATTTTTTGATATTCAATTTCCGGATAAAAGCAGTCAATAAAACTGGTTGTGGTTAAATCCCTTATTTTTAAAAATGGTTTGTCGGATTCCTTGTGCCATGCATGTATTATTCCGTAAACACTTCCATGGTATTCAATAGTATCTTTTTGTTCAAATCCAATAATCTCTTTTTGAATTTCTTGTATCTTTAAAGATGTATCTTCGTTTAAGGAAAAGGTTTCATTGGGTTCTTTGCTGTCATAATCACCATTAGTGAAAAGTCCAAATTTAATAGATTCATTCGGTTTTAAATGTTTTGTTATCTGGGCATATTGCTTTATTGTATCCTCGCTAGCACCATTTTCAAACATTGTAGCTTGGGCAGACATTATTTCACGAAGTTTATTATTGTATTTATTCACACTTTTTTCTTCTACTTGATCGATATTCTCTATTATATAATTTAGATTAGAACTTTTGAAATTTTTAGCAATCCAATTCTTGTTATCAACATTTATTTCGGTATCTGCATTAACACAAGACAAAAACTTATGTATATCCTCAGATATTATGGCAAGTTCTTCAAGCGGAATGCCCTCTTTTCCTTTATTTATTTTAACTTTTAATCTAATTTTAGCCATTGTTTCTTCTTTGTAATGGTTTAATTGTGAAGGTTTGTTGTGTTTCGTGATGAGTCCCGGTATATCAACCGTTTACCTTCGAAACCTTTAATGGCATTTATCGTGCGATGGCTGTCTGGTAAGTACCGAAAGTCATAACGAAAATCGAATTCATGCAAGTAGTTTTATCAAGTGCTCTTTACTTACATGCTGATAAACACCATTAATGCCTCGTTTAAGTATACTGAAGAACCCTTCAGCGTTATTTACGTGTACAATGCCTCTCGAATACTCTTTCTTTCCATGTTCAACAATATGATGCTCTTTGAACTCTTTTCCCAATCCCCAGTAAGATCTGAATTCATCGGTCATTATTATGGAGTCTTTGCTAACATTCTCACGGATAATAGATTTCAAGTTCTTTGCAGTAACTTTGTTTACAACAGTAGACCGAACACGACCATCTCTTTCTATCAGTGAAAATACCGGAGTTTTCTTTACAGAACCACGGCCACGTTTACCCTTGCCCTTGCCGCCTACATAGGTTTCGTCTGCTTCTACTACACCATTTAACTTTTCTGCCGATTCGATTTCATCATTCATGGCAAATCTTATTCTATGAGCAAGAAACCACGCAGTTTTATAGGTGATGCCGAGCATGCGGTGTAATTGGTGAGCAGAAATTCCCTTTTTGGAAGAGCACATTATTGAAATTGCCATCAACCATTTATTCAAGGGAACATGAGACCCTTCAAATATTGTGCCAACGGTAACGGTAAACAACTTCTTACAATCCTTACTCTTACATTTATACACGCCCTTTTTAAGCGGTCTGTTCCCGTTCTTGACAGGATTTAATTTATATGCACCTTCTTTCTTACAGTGAGGACATATAATACCATTCACCCAACGAATCGATTCGAGATGTTCTCGGGCTTGATCTTCTGTTAAATTTGCTAATTGTGAAAAAGATAAAGGTTTCATTTTTTGCCATTTCTAATCATTTTTTTTATATAGTCTACTAATATTTCTGACATATCCCGATTGTTCCTATCTACATAATCCTTAAACGCTTCTTTATCTTCGGGATGTATTCGTATTCTAATATAATCTGTTTTTGACATTGTTATTCTATATATTATTGGTAAAAATATGGAGAAAAAAAGATTGATTTGTTTAACCAAGTATACAATCACGAAATGTAAAGCCATAAATATATACAAGATTTTGCTCACAAGAATATGTCTGAAACAAACTTTAGGAGTCCCAGGAAATATAAAATCAGAAAGGAATTTCCATGGCAATAAACTTAAAAAATTTTATTAAGCAGCCGCCGTTTAAGCCGAAGGAGGGTCAGCCAGTTGTTTTGACATTCAAGTAAAACATTGACAGGGTCGGCAATTCGTTTCAGAGGATAGATGATGCTTATAAGATCTGACCTGCCCCTAATGTTTGGGCCATTATTTAAGTTAGTCAATTCATCGATATATTCATTGTTGTATTATCCATTGGCTTTGAGACCGAATCCGGTGGTATAACTGCCTCGGGGGCTGGTGGCCGGTATCCAAGGGCACTATGCGGTCTCTTATGATTATACTCATTTCGCCAGCGTTCCACAAGCACTTTTGCTTCGTGTAAGGTATCGAAGATTTCCCGGTTGAGCACTTCATCACGCAGTTTGCCATTGAACGACTCACTATACCCGTTCTCCCATGGACTGCCTGGTTCAATATACAATGTTTTTACTCCCAGGCGCATGAGCCATGTCCGGACCGCTTGAGCAGTGAACTCTGTGCCATTATCACTTCTCAGGTGAACCGGAACTCCTCGCTGCACGAACAGTGTTGCAAGATGTTCTATGACGTCATTGTGAGTCAGCCTCCTGCCTACCACAATTGCCTGACACTCCCGACTGTATTCATCTAATATTGTTAACAAACGATAGCTCCTTCCCTCTCGGGTTCGTGCTTGCATGAAGTCATAACTCCAGACATGATCCCGGTACGCAGGTCGCAGCCGAATACACGAACCGTCATTGAGCCATAACCGTTTGCGCTTCGGCTGCCTCCGGGGAACTTTTAATCCTTCTCGACGCCACAAACGCTCCACTCTCTTATGATTGACCTTGCAGCCTTCTTGCTGTAACAGTGCGGTAATGCGTCGATAACCATACCGACCATACTGCGTGGCCAACTCAGACCATACGTTGCACTAACACCGGCTTCATCAGAAGGAGAAATCGGGCGATATTGATGAGTGCTGCGCGGTACTCCCAACACGGTACAGGCCCGGCGCTGCGAGATCTCGAGAGTCGTGCAAAGATGCTGCACCACCTCCCGTCGCTTCGCCGGGCTCAGAAGTTTTTTGCATCAACCGCCAGAGTCTCATTGAGGATTTGAATATCCAACTCTTTCTCGGCAACCAGGCGTTTCAGGCGGATAGTCTCTCTCTCTAACGCTTTAAATCGTTTCGCCTGATGCACCCGAAGACCACCATACTCCTTTCGCCAACGATAATAGGTCTGCTCTGTAACCTCAATCTGGCGAGCAGCTTGTTGAACCGACTGACCTTGAGCGAGCAGTACTTCTGCCTCTCGAAGCTTGTGGATAATTTGTGCTGATGTGTGAATTCTACGTGCCATTGATCTTGCTCCTTTCTTTTCAATCTAATCCCTGTACTCATATACTATCTGGATCAACTTTTGGGGGCAAGGTCAAAGCCTACAACTTACTCTCCGTTAATCAGATCACCCAAACATGCACCAAATTGTTTCTTAACTTTAAGACTAAATTAGTTCAACTTGTTCTGAAACCCTACAGGCTTATATTTCTCTGCTAATTTTTTATAATCCATCTATACCTCTTTTTTATTTGTTGGATATTCATCTTCATGAATCATTCGCTCTCTAGGATTATCGAAAAAACCTAATTCTTTATTCATTTCTTTTATAATTTCCATATCTTTAGATGTGAGAGTTGGAAAATGGTAATATCCTGTATCCAGTGAAAATCCTTTTCCTTTTTTATATTGTTCAGTAGCTACACCTATCAATTTTTTATACTTAGGGTTTGAGCCTCTAATAGATAAACAACGAAGAGATAATTCATTCATTCTGGAATCTCTGCTTTCTCCATGGCGAGTAGCCAAAAATACATACATAATACCCGAAGGTGATGGGCAAGCTCGTGACCTAATTTTATCTGACATATTTAGAAATTCCTTAAAATACTTTCCTAAAATTCTTCTATTAAACCTGTTTTCTCTTGCTATTATTCTAACAACTTTTTCTACTTCAGTTAATGTACCTCCAATAGGCCAAAGAAAATTATAGTTATCTTCAAAATCTTCAAAACAATCCTCACATAATAAATCAATTAGATTATCCCATCCATAACTGTCCCCATCGGCTTCTAACTTGGCTTTATATTGTTCTTCATCAATAAAAGCTGACCACAAACCATCCCCGATGTTAATTTCATCCTGCGTATAGGGGAATTTACGATTATTATACAAATATAAAGCTAACAAGTCTTCTTCCGACCCTGGAATATGTGTTCTCATTCCACTACAATACAAATTCTCTTTATCAATAAGATAATCAACAAAATCTACAATAGTGTTTAGTTCAGCGATTAGTATAGAAAATGATTTTTCATCAAGTACATGAATAAAACCTTTTCCAAAATCGCCAAAATAAATTGGTACTTTTTCTTTGCCTCCCAAGGCAACTGCGATTCTATGGATTCTCATTTTAGAAGCTTCTGGAAATGGCAAGCCCGTTTTCCCATTTTTCATGATTACATGAGTTGTTTGTTTAATTCTTCTTTCAGCACCATATAATTGCTTGCTTGATTTTTCGATTGCTTCTCGCTGCCATCGTTCGACGTCAACATTATAATTTCCACTATCCTTGAATTCAATTTCTTTAACAGAAATAATTATAACATCCGGTTCACAAATTACCAAAATATCACATAATTCTTTACTTTTTTCTTTTCCTTGAGGTTGAGAATAACTCCACAAGGAAAAAAACGTCTGATGGCAAAATTTCAATACGAATTGCTCAGATCTATTCATTATATCCCAACAAAAAATATGGCATTAATACAAATATACAGTATTGAATAATAAAACATCCGATCTTTTTACAGTATCCTCTATATTCCGCTGATCTTGTGCCCATACCTGTACGTTGCAAGCACGTTGGATTAATTGGGTTAAAAGTTAAGAAATACATATAGTTTATACAAATGTTTTGTATAAACTTTCTTTTTCGGGTTATCTTCATGACCTGCCCCAATTGTTTGGGCCACTTTTTAAGTGAGTCAATTCATCGATATATTCATTGTTGTATTATCCATTGGCCTTGAGACCGAATCCGGTGGTATACCTGCCTCGGGGGCGGGTGGCCGGTATCCAAGGGCACTATGCGGTCTTTTATGATTATACTCATTTCGCCAGCGTTCCACAAGCACTTTTGCTTCGTGTAAGGTATCGAAGATTTCCCGGTTGAGCACTTCATCACGCAGTTTGCCATTGAACGACTCACTATACCCGTTCTCCCATGGACTGCCTGGTTCAATATACAATGTTTTTACTCCCAGGCGCATGAGCCATGTCCGGACCGCTTGAGCAGTGAACTCTGTGCCATTATCACTTCTCAGGTGAACCGGAACTCCTCGCTGCACGAACAGTGTTGCAAGATGTTCTATGACGTCATTGTGAGTCAGCCTCCTGCCTACCACAATTGCCTGACACTCCCGACTGTATTCATCTAATATTGTTAACAAACGATAGCTCCTTCCCTCTCGGGTTCGTGCTTGCATGAAGTCATAACTCCAGACATGATCCCGGCAGGAAGGTCGCAGCCGAATACACGAACTGAGCCATAACCGTTTGCGCTTCGGTTGCCTCCGGGGAACTTTTAATCTTTCTCGACGCCACAAACGCTCCACTCTCTTATGATTGACCTTGAAGCCTTCTTGCTGTAACAGTGCGGTAATTCGTCGATAACCATACCGACCATACTGCGTGGCCAACTCAGACCATACGTTGCACTAACACCGGCTTCATCAGAAGGAGAAATCGGGCGATATTGATGAGTGCTGCGCGGTACTCCCAACACGGTACAGGCCCGGCGCTGCGAGATCTCGAGAGTCGTGCAAAGATGCTGCACCACCTCCCGTCGCTTCGCCGGGCTCAGAAGTTTTTTGCATCAACCGCCAGAGTCTCATTGAGGATTTGAATATCCAACTCTTTCTCGGCAACCAGGCGTTTCAGGCGGATAGTCTCTCTCTCTAACGCTTTAAATCGTTTCGCCTGATGCACCCGAAGACCACCATACTCCTTTCGCCAACGATAATAGGTCTGCTCTGTAACCTCAATCTGGCGAGCAGCTTGTTGAACCGACTGACCTTGAGCGAGTAGTACTTCTGCCTCTCGAAGCTTGTGGATAATTTGTGCTGATGTGTGAATTCTACGTGCCATTGATCTTGCTCCTTTCTTTTCAATCTAATCCCTGTACTCATATACTATCTGGATCAACTTTTGGGGCAAGATCAAAATGATATTGGTATGCGCAGAATAAAGATTTAAAACAAATCTTTATAATCATAACAGCCTAACGTTACAAAATAATTAGCTGCCTCTTCGGCAATCTTCCGAGCTTTATTTTCTGGACTTTCCCTGGCAATCTCTATGATTTTCTTTGCATGGTCCCTCCACAAATAAATGTTCGATGTTTCTTCAATACCTTTTGCACCTTTTACCATCAGGTTAAGACATTCTACTGTCTTAACAGGCATATCCGATGCTAATTTGGCTAATCTTTCTACCACATCATTGTCATTATCTAACGTACTTATACGTGATAGCACCTTTTCTAATGTGTCAATCTCCCAATTTGTATCGTATCCACCAGGGAAAAACCAATACCCAAAACTACCTAACTCTGTTTTGTCTTCTAAGTTGTCCACTTCTTCAATACGCTTGTCCCAAAGAATTTGTAGTCTATTCTGATTATTTGATTCTATTTCACCTTGGGCATTATATAATGTTTTACCAGCGAAAATCAAAGCATGCTTTTTGAATTTCTGTGGAGAGTTCTGGAAAAAATGTAAAAGTATCTTATCATCCAATTCAATTATATTTCTCCAATAGAAATAAATTAAGTGTTCTGTTAGGCATTCATCCGGATTTGAAATCAACCCGTCTTTATATACTTTCTTGCCAATCACTTTCACTGCTTCGAAATAATGATTATACAACCATTTAAAAATATTACTATATGGTCCGTTGAATGTTATGTATGTTTCCCAGGCAGAATCATAATATTCACTTAATTTTTCATTTTTCGGGAAAATCATTTCTGTGTTTTGCTTAGCCCAAGATGAATCTAAAAGAACCAAATATGGAAAATAGCGACCATAAACCGATCTAACTGTTAATGATGGTTCTATTCCAAGATTTAAATGAGTGTCTAATACTACATTAACTTCGGGTATTTCATTCAACCCGTTATCCAAAATCTCTTTGTTGTTATCATGTTTTTCAAACCTTCTTCTTAACCATAAAGCATACTCTATTAATGTGTGAAATGATTGACCTCGAACAGTATTAATAGAAAGTGAAGCAGGATCAATGGTTGAACTTAGATATTGTTTTTCGTATTCAAGTGTGGGATCTGGGTCATATGTTAACACTTCAATTATTTTCCAAACCAGATATCTCAACTCAACTTCTAGTCCGGAATTATCCCAGTTTAACCCATCAGATAACAAATCTAAAATCCTTTTTCGTGCCCAAACCCAACTCTGATCACGAACAGTATGATGTTCACCGGTTCTTCCAAAAATCTCTCTAGGTTCGCTTACTGACCATACACAGAGATTCAGAACAGGTTCCCACGTAATTTTAGAAGTTTTGTTTCTAATATGCTCTTCAAGTCCTGAAATAAAGCCCCTCACATATGTCGGATCTAAACCAATAAACAGTTCAGCTGCCTCTGAAAAATCTATAGGCCTGGAAGAGACTAATTTCTTTAAAACAATTGTTAAACCTGCAGGCGATGGATCTCCTTCTTTACCAGAATATTCCCACGATTTAAGAAATGCAACAATTCCAGAGATACTCCTTGAACCTAATTCCTGGGGTTCCTTTTGACTTTTAATACCTGCTCCCGATGATGTAGATTTAGAAACATCATCAGGGTATAGCGGTTCTGGGTACTCTTTTATAATTTTTTTGTATTCTTTTTGCAAAGAATCAGGCAGGAAATCCTTAATTGGAAGAAGCTTGTCCCGTTTCCAAATCTTTATGTATCTGGCAATTGTCTCTTCAGAAATCTCTTCAAATGAATTTTTTTTATATCTTTCTATATCCGGACCATCTGCAATCCATCCAAGAATTCTATTTTGAGAATCTTTATCGAGTTTAGAGTAATTTTCTTTAATTAAATGGAAATATTCATGGCGCAATCTATGATTCTTAAAAATATCTATATTAGTTAATCGCTCTTTGACTAATTCAAAGTTGTCTGAAGAGAATATTCTTAGCATATGTAATGATAATCTTTTGAAAATTGACCATTCGCGTTCTTCCAGGCGTTGAATGATTCTATCTAATTCAGCATACTTCTTTTCAACCATTTGTTGAGCAGTATTTCTAATGCCTGATACTAAAATATCTAAAGAGCCTTCTCCATCATAATTGGGGCCTTCTTTTATAGATGAATACCAGACATATGAATAATCTTCTGGTTTTTGTTTTTCATGTTTATATTGTAGCGCTTTTGTACTGACCCCCAAAAAGCAAGACATTTTTAGGCTGCTTTTTGTTTAGTGTTTTTCAGTTCGAACTCAACGGGACTGAGGTAATCTAATGCTGAATGGGGATACAGATGGTTGTAATCATGAATCCATTGTTCGATTGTCTGTTGTGCTTCATCGAGTGAACCCCATTCGTTGATCCAGATGCAGTCCTCTTTGATAGTTCGAATAACTCGTTCGGTATTTGCGTTACCCTTTGGATTATTATACGATGTAAATGCTTGATCTATATTCAATACGCCGCATGCGTTAATAAACGCAACGCTTGTTGGTTGTGAGCCATTATCGTTCATGAGATGTAAATCATGTTCCCGGACACCATCGGGACATTGTTCTTTGACAGCCATATCCAGGGTAGTGAGCCAGTCAGCCGATTTACTCCGCAGGCCGATATGAAAGCCGACGATCTTGCGTGTGTACCAGTCGAGCACAACGATCATATAGACCCAACCCAGCTTGTTGACGAGGAACTTTGTCATATCAATGCCCCACCACTGGTTCATGCGGGTTGGCTTTGGTTTTGATCGCTGCGGTGTTCGTTTTGCTTTGTACAGTTTCTGCTTGACCGTCAGGTTATGCTCCCGCATGATACGGTAGACCCGTTTCCGGTTCACATGGATATCACAACGCCGTCTCAGCCATGCGGTGATCCGCCGGTAGCCCCAGAACGGATGGTCACATCGTATCTTTTTGATTCGTTCGAGCAACTCACGGTCTCTGTCGGCTTTGACCGAAGTCGAGGCAGGAGCCGTGCAATAATATGAACTCCGGCTGACACTCAGTGCCTCACAAGCTGAAGTTACTGTATACCCGGACTGTGTAAGCGCATGTACACGATCCGCTACTCGTTCTCCATCTGTTGAATTTTTTTTAGTATCTCAATGGTAACCGTCTGCTTGCCGATGATGTGCTCAAGTTCTTTGATCTTCACCTTCTCTAGCGTGCCGTTTTGTGCTCGCTTGCCGTTGAGATTCTGCTTCGCGCCGGCAAAAAACTGAT
The DNA here is from genome assembly GCA_965240425.1 of bacterium. GTDB lineage: Bacteria > SM23-31 > SM23-31 > SM23-31 > SM23-31 > CBDFMG01. Next base: position 1,739,537 of record OZ251221.1, on the reverse strand, counting down.
CGCGCCACTTGTAATATTGAACTTGGCTGATACCGTGATCGCTACAGAGCTGAGTAACGGTCGTTTCGCCCTTGATGCCCTGAAGAACGATTGCGAACTTTTGCTCAGCGGTCCATCTGCGTCGGCTCATGGGTTTCCTCCATATGTAATGTAAGGTAAACAGGCAACGCAATGACCGCAACAGCTTTATTCGATTTAAGTCCCTAATCCACTGTGGATTAGGGCTATCAATAACTGCCAAACACTAACTTAAATAACTGTCTACTCGGTATGGGGTGCAATATACTTTATCCATTAATTCAATTAACAATAACAGAAAATCTTCTCTTATAAAGTCTGTTGCGATAGGTGTAATTTTATTTAAAAATCCTTTGTAATGCCAGCTTATACTAATATCATTATCAGATGTTTTAATCTTTTTTGTTTCATGGTGCATTGATAACAATGCCTTTATAAGTTCATACGATGCATCTTTGATTCCTGACTTTATTAACTTAGGAATCAGATTCTCATACACCGCAAGATATAACCCGTGAATTTGACTCTGCTGACTTATCCACTGTGCTTCTTGTAACGCAAATTCCTTGGCAAGCTTGGCAAGTTCGGGTGATTTATTGCAGGCTTTATATGCTATCTCACAACAATCTTGATGTACATTTATATTATCAGTTTGTGTAAGTTCTAAAATAATAGAAAGCACTTTTTTCGGAGCTTTATTGGCGACACGAACTAAATATTGAGATTCAGGCCAATACGGCACTTTTGATTTAGTGGGTTCAGGGGGATTTTTGAAAAATCCTTCTTTCAATAGAGGATCAATCCAATCAGGAGAATCTATTTTTTTAAAAAAGTAATCATAATTTATTCCCGTTTTGAACTCTTCGATTACTTCTTTTACAATTTTATCGTTAATCATCAGATTGCCCCCTCTGAATAAGGGCATCAATACGGTGGAATCTACTAATTGTTTCCGTACCTAATTTGTCTAACATAAACCTAACAAACAAATTTAACTGTTTTTCAAATTCATCTAAATCACTAAAATTATTGACGTGCGCTTTGTTGACGAAAAAATCTCTAATAATATCAAATATCTCGGTATATTTTGATTTTATAACATCCGGTAAATCTACATGAGATTTATCAAGAGCTTTTAAAGTCATCGTAATTTTTTCCTTACGATTTTTTGCATGTTCTTTATCCCATTTTAAGAATTCTTCTATCTTTTTAAGCTTATCTATCTCGCCATTCCAATTATTATTTTTGCAAGAGGTTGCATTTTACTTAAATGCTTATCTATCTCGCCATTCCAATTATTATTTTTGCAAGAGGTTGCTTCCATTTTTTGCTTTACTACTTCAAGCAAACTGTTAATTTTATCTTGTCGTGCCTGCTTCAATTCCTTTGCTGGAATGCCTAATGATTCTGGAAGAGAATTTATAAGAATTCTTATACCATGTGCTGCAAGATTAAATCGAAATGAATTATTGGATTGCTTTAATACCCTCAAAGACTCTGCAAATATATCTGAAAGTGTAGGATCTAATGTATGTAATCCCCTTAATAATTTAGATTGTTGCTCTTTAATAACTTCTTCATTGGATTTTTCTTTGAACATTTGCATGGCTAATATCTCATAATTCTATGTTTTTACGGGATGTATTCGTTAGTGGCAGTAAGTAAGTCCTTACTATCACTTACATAATTTTTTAAACATTCAAATATTTCTGTTTTTTCTTTCTTAGATGCGGCTTGCACAATAGCGCCTCGGGTATACAGTAACTTCAGCTTGTGAGGCACTGAGTGTCGAGCGGACTCGTTTTTTTATGATGTCCATTTATTCTGCCGCCGTGTGATTTTCCCGAAACCTCTGAAACATCATTATTGAATATTGTGAACTGTTTGATCTCACCCATTTTTCCTTTTTTAGTGTCCATTTAATCCGTTTATTCCCTGCTGCATCTCATTTTTCAGTTCTTCAAATGGCACAATGGCTTTGGCTTTCAAAAATCTAATCGGGCTGTACAACCCTGCGAACCTTTTTGTTGAAGATTAACAAGAGAACAACATCCGGTAATAGCGCCTCAAATCAGTACTTTTTATTTTTTGTTAATATCAGGTCTCAATGATTTTATTTTAACCACCTGCTTTGCTGAGTTCATCCGCTATTAATTCTGCCTGTTTTAGAACCGTTTCCGTTGCCAATTTTTGCATATCGGGAGGATATCCATACTGTCGCAGAGTCTTTTTTACAATAACTCTTAATTTTGCCTTGACACTTTCCTTTATTGTCCAGTCAATTGAAGCATTAGCCCGTACCTTTTCCAAAAGAACGACCGCCAGTTCCCTTAGTTTATCCTTTTTCATTACTTCACGAGCGCTCTCGTTATCTGCAATAGCTGTATAAAATGCATATTCAAAGTCAGATAATCCCATCTCCTGCGGTTCTTTATCCATTCTTTGGATTTCTTTACTTAATTCCATCAATTCTTCGATGACTTCCACAGCTGTCAAAATCTTGTTATGATACTTCTTGATGGACTCTTCAAGCATTTTCATAAGAGATGTACTCTGAACCAGATTTTTCTTTAATCTCGTCCTGATTTCATCATTGAGCAGTTTTTTCAGGACTTCCAGAGCTATGTTCTTATGCTCCATGTTCTTTATTTCCAATAGAAAATCTTCAGATAGAATGGATATATCCGGCTTCTTTATTCCTGCTGCATCAAAGACATCGATGACCTGCTCAGTAACCAAAGCTTTATCAATCACCTGCTTGATCGCTGTTTCGATTTCCTCATCGGTTTTTCCGGTACCGGCACGGTCGAATTTTACTAACCGTGATTTGACTGCCTGAAAAAACGCGACCTCGTCTTTGACAGCCATCGCGTGTTCGTGGGGGATGGCTATGGAAAAAGCCTGTGACAATGCTGTGACTTGATCGATGTATCTCTTTCTGCCATTGTCCAATCCGAGTATATGTTCTTCAGCTTCGAGGATGATTGAAAGTTTTTCCCCTGTATCAGCCTCGAAATATGCTTCATAAGGATACCCGTAATACATTTGCGTAACGATTTCCAGTTTCTCGAGCATTATTTGCACCGCTTTTTTCTGTGTCAATGCAGGATCGCCTTTACCGCCGCTCTCCGAGTAAAAAGAGAGGGCTTTTTTAAGGTCTGATGCTATGCCGAGGTAATCAACGACAAGCCCGCCTCGTTTGTCTTTATAAACACGGTTCACACGCGCAATTGCCTGCATCAGATTATGGCCTCTTATCGGTTTGTCAACATAAAGCGTGTGTAATGAGGGAACATCAAAACCGGTAAGCCACATATCCCGTACAATGACCAGCTGCAGCGCATCCTCGGGATCTTTCATTCTATCGGCCAATACCCTGCGCTGGTCTTTTGTCGTATGATGCCTGGATATTTCGGGGCCGTCGGACGATGCGGAAGTCATAACGACTTTTACAAAACCCTTTCTCAAATCGTCATGATGCCAATGAGGTTTGATTGTAACAATTTCCTTGTACAATGCAGCGGCGATTCGGCGCGACATGGCGACAAGCATCCCTTTGCCTTCGGAAACCTCCTGCCTGTGCTCAAAATGACCGATAATATCCTGCGCCACCTGTTTTATCCTGGCTTCACTGCCAACAAGCGCTTCCAGTTGTGTCCATTTGGTTTTGGCTTTTTGTGTCTCTGAAAGCTCGTCATGTTCAAGCTCATCGTCCATTGCTTCAACAAGCTTTCTGCCTTCTTCGCTGAGGATAATTTTAGCAAGCCTGCTTTCGTAATAAATCGGAACGGTCGCCTTGTCTTCGACAGCCTGCGCAATATCGTAGATATCGACATAATTGCCAAAAACGGCACGCGTATTCTTGTCGGTGTTTTCAACCGGTGTGCCGGTAAAACCAAGATAGGTGGCATTGGGAAGCGCGTCACGCATATATTTTGAAAAACCGTAGACGGTTCTCTTCCCGACAAGAGCGCCTTTCTTGTCTTTTTCATCCAACGTTTTCGCCTTGAAACCATACTGTGTGCGGTGGGCCTCATCAGCTATGACAATTATATTTTCTCTTCGTGATAACTCTTCAAATACATTGCCTTCATCGGTTTGGAACTTCTGTATAGTGGTAAAAACAACACCCCCGGACGCTGTTTTGAGGAGCGTTTTGAGATGTTCCCGGTTTTCTGCCTGAACCGGTTCCTGCCGAAGAAGCTGTTTTGAGGCCGCGAACGTATCGAACAATTGGTCATCCAAATCGTTTCTATCCGTTATAACGACTAGAGTCGGGTTGTCCAGGGCCAAAACAATCTTTCCGGCAAAAAAAACCATTGAAAGAGATTTACCGCTTCCCTGAGTATGCCACACGACACCGCCTTTTCTATCACCGACCGGCTGTGCACTCACCCCGGCAGCGCCGTAACGTTTCGTTGACGCCATTACCATATCGGTTTTGGATGGCTTTGATTTGATCACGGAATAACCCGATGCGCGCAGCGTAGATTCCACAGCACGATTCGCGGCATAATATTGATGATACGCCGCAAGTTTTTTCACGGTCTGAATGGTTATTATACCTGTTTCCTTGTCCTCTTTTTTGGATTGCTCAAATACGATAAAATGACGGATAAGATCCAGCAGCGTTTTCTTGTTGAGCATTTCCTTAATGAGCGTCTCCAGTTGACCGATGAGTGAAGATGCTTCACCTTTTCCGTCGGATGTTTTCCACGCCATGAATCGACTGAGACCAGCAGAGATTGTACCTGCTCTCGCTTCCAGACCATCGGAAATAATCATAAATCCATTGTATGTGAACAGGCCTGGTAGAGCCTCCATATAGGTCTCGAATTGCCTGAAAGCCGACTTTACCGTTGCGGTTTCATCGGCAGGATTTTTTAACTCAAGGACAACCAAAGGAATACCATTGACAAACAGAATGACATCGGGGCGTTTCTTTACATTGTTCTCGATGACCGTAAACTGGTTTGAGACAATAAAATCGTTATTCTCCGGGTTGTTAAAATCGATGAGCCAGACGAGATCACCGCGACTACTGCCATTCTTCCGATACGATACGCTTATTCCTTCGGTCAGTAACCGGTGAAAGGTTTCATTGTTGGCTATTAACTCAGGTGAATGTAATTTTGCTATTTGCTGTATGGCGTCTTTTCGGGTATCTGCCGGGATTGAAGGATTAATCCGGTCGACTGCGGTGTGAAGACGTCCACGTAACAGAACGTCTTCGAGCGATTCTCTTTCCGGTGTTTTGCTGTCAGGAGCGAAAGAATGAGCGTCAATATACTGATAACCCGCTTTCACAAGCAGTTCAATAGCATATTCTTCTACAGCGCTTTCGGTTATTCTTTTCATTTTCTCAATAATCTCAATATTCTCAATATTCCACGCGGACTTTACCGCTCATCAGTTTCGACAAGAGAATATCCCGCAGCTTTTCTAGCGTGCGGATTTGAATTTTGTTACTCATAATTTTCTCCAGACTAGGAGTAACTTCTTTAAAAAAATTTTCGAGTAAGTATTCCGGTGATATTTGTATTTGCATGTTCGCCATTTCAATTGGGCTGAGGTTGGCTTGTGCGGTTCCTTTAGCCAAGTCATCTAAGGCTTTTTTCATGCCATTCTGGCGAAAAAATATATATGTGAATGCCCAATCACGGTTATTCTTTGGTTGCAACTTTGCTACACGTTGATTCAATAGCAAATTATTTCTATCAACGAGACAACATCTTCCAACATTACCTGTTAATGACAATAGTATGTCTCTTTTTTGCAAGAAACAATAATTTGGCATCCTTGAAGAAATATCATTAATTTTAGCAGCATTAGTTATATCTAAAAACCCATCCTGAACTCCTTTTATGGTAATTAGTTGATACTTTCCACTTTCAACAAATGAGGAACTCTCAAAAGCAAACCCTGACACAACCTCAATTAAGTCTTTAATAACGCCCTCTTCCCAATCATCTTGTGCTTCTTCTACAAACCACTGTCTGAAAAGCGTTTCCGCCATAGCGTCGAGAGTCTTGTTCTGCCGATGGAGCAGGTCTATCTTGTCGTCGAGACTGGAAAGAACAGAAGCAATGGCTTCCTGCTCGGGAAGAGGGGGGAGCAAGATTTCTTGTTTATAATAAGTTTCTCTATTTAATCCTGGAACGGCACTGTCTTCATTTAATTCATCTAACCTTAAAGTTTGCAATAAGTAATAAAGAAATTTGAAATTGTAAACATCTTCATTAGGAATGATAAAATAAGCTGTATCAATACAAAAGAAAGGCATAGGTGAATAAAAAACTTTACCAATAGTCCCTTTTCTTCCAACTATTATTCCTTCTGAGATTACTAATGGTTCATTGTGATATCCTGTTAAACCAGCAGAGCTATAAACAGGAATATTCCCTTCAGTTCGGTCTTGCTCTTTCAATGCTTTGCCATAGTTCAACTTAGTGACTTCACCCAAACGAATCGATTTCCACTCACTCATTGACTTTCACTTTTTTCAAGTTCTCTAATATCAAAGCATTCAATTTTTCTTCTTCTTGCAACTGTTCTCCAAATTCCGCTTTCAGCTTCGTAAACCGCTCGTTGAAATCAAAATCATCCTCATCGTCCGGCAAACCCACATACCTTCCCGGAGAAAGCACATAATCCAATTCTCTCACCTGTTCAATTGATGCGGCATTACAGAACCCCTTGACATCTTTATACGTGCCCTCATGATCACGCCAGCGGTGATAGGTGTCAGCGATTGCGGCAATATCCTCTGGTGAAAATTCCCGTGTCCTGCGATTTATCAGACGCCCCCTGGTACGGGCATCGACAAAGAGGATTGCATCTGTGCGATTACGATATTTTCCGTTTGCTTTATTACGATTCAGGAACCATAAACAGGCGGGTATCTGTGTGTTCAAAAACAGCTTGGCGGGCATATTGACAATACAGTCAACCAACCGTGCTTCGATCAATGCTTTCCTGATACTGCCTTCACCGGACGTTTTGGAGGTTAATGAACCTTTCGACAATACAAATCCGGCTTGCCCGCTCGGGCTGAGGTGATAAAGAAAGTGCTGTATCCAGGCATAATTCGCATTGCCTGGTGGCGGTATTCCGTATTTCCATCGGCCATCTTTTCTCAGCATGTCGCCGCTCCAGTCACTGTCGTTAAACGGGGGATTGGCAATGACGTAATCGGCTTTTAAATCTTTGTGGCTATCGTTCAAGAAAGAACCTTCGTTGTTCCACTTGACCTGTGAACTGTCGATACTCCGTATTGCGAGGTTCATCTTCGCCAGCCGCCATGTCGTCAGGTTGCTTTCCTGGCCGTATATCGAAATGTTATCGACTTTCCCCTGATGACTCCGAACAAATTCTTCGGATTGAACAAACATTCCCCCCGATCCACAACATGGATCCACTATTCGTCCCTTGTAAGGTTGGAGCATCTCGACCAACAATTCCACAACGCTTCTCGGCGTGTAGAACTGTCCGCCCTTCTTGCCTTCGGCTAACGCGAATTCACCGAGAAAGTACTCGAATACGTGTCCCAGTACATCGGCGCTTCTTGCTTGTGCGTCGCCCAGAGCGATGTTCCCGATTAGATCGATTAACCCTCCAAGACTTGTGGGGTCGAGGTTGCTTTTGGCGTAAACTTTCGGCAGAACATCTCTGAGTGAAGGATTCTCTTTTTCAATGGCATCCATCGCAGTATCCACTTTTTTACCGATATCGGGCAGCTTCGCTGTGGACAGCAGATAAGACCACCGGGCTTTTTCAGGTACAAAGAATACGTTCTCTGCTTTGTACTCATCCCTGTCTTCCGGGTCGGATCCGGCATAGTCGCCTTCTCCTTTGCGTAACGTACTGTACAGTTCCTCAAAAGCATCGGAGATATATTTAAGAAACATCAACCCAAGTACAATGTGCTTGTATTCAGCGGCATCGATATTCTTTCTGAGCTTGTCCGCAACTCTCCAAAGCTGTTTTTCCATGGATTCTTTTTCTGCCATACATTTTCACCTCGATTATTTGAAAGGGAATTATATACAAAAGTCATCAAAAGTCATCGCCCGTAATCCGTAAGCTATTTTGGGTCGAGGTTGTTGAGCTAAGGCAAACATCGCCTTTCACGGGACGACAAATCTCTTAAATTGGGTGAAGCCTCCCGACCGATGGGGGGAGTGAATTGGCCTCTGGATCTGTATGTTTTTTACCGGGTCACTCAGTATAACCTATTTATTCAACTGGAGGTAAACCAAACTTCTTTCTGTATTTATTGAAAATTTCAATTTGGGAATCATGCAATAATAGTTTTCGGTGTAGCAGCCACGATTCGAGTTCTTTTTTCGGCATGTGCATAACTGGGCTTTCTTTAGCAATGGTATCTAGTAGAATTTCAATATCGCTCGGGTGTTCTGCCTCAGAATGATAATCCAGGTAAATTAGACCGTATCCACGACAAAAATGTAGTAATTGAAAGAAAGAATTTATATATTCGGTGAGTTCGTATATTTCTTTTAGAAAGACGGTTCGTTCTTCAATATCCTCAGCTGAAACCTTAATATTGAAACCTCTATCGAAATGAGCAAAACATTTGTTACGTAGTTTTTTCATTCTTTTTTCTATATGATTGTTATTTTCCCCAAATTGACAATCCTTTAAAACCTTTAAAACTTTTAAAACCTTTAAAACCTCTGAAACCTTTTTAAATTGTTCTTTATATTTTTCACTCTTGAAATGGCAGACAATCTCATCTTTAAATCCCTCGAGTGTTAGATTCATGCCGTCATTATCTTTATCTATCAATATCCTATTAATTACCATTACCGAAGTTTCAAACATACTGTCCACGACACAAATCCAGAAAGGTTTTCTTATGGGTTCAAATAAATCAAATGGGAACTCTTCTATACGTTTTAAACAGTAAACATTTGAATTGAGTTTGACAACCTGCTTCCAGATAGCTTCAATGTGTTCTGTATAAGAATCCAGAAATTCGGGTTCAATTACATCTTCAGGTTGGATTTCTTTTAAATCACTTTCTCTGAGCTGAGCTTCGAATCGATTTTTTAGGACTTCTATGACTTTGTCTTCTATGACTTCCCCGACCTGCTTGCCGATATCTTCCATAACCGCCAGGATCTGTTCATCGGGTTCGATGGCCAACAGCGAAAAGAATTCCAGAACAGCAACGACTTCTGAATGCAATATTACAGGGAAAGCAAAAGCCGCTTTGACCCCAATGTTTTCAGCACGGTTTGCCCGAGGGAAATTGGCATCTTTCGTCACATCGGGAATCCATGCAGGTTTTTTAGTTTTCAATACTCGACCGGGCAAACCTGCGCCAATCTCAAATGAAGTGGTTTCGGTTATATCGCGAAAGACTTTGTATTGATCAGGATTATCCAAAAACCATAATTTCGAAGGCTCTAATCTCGTCGGATTGTCCCGCGCAGGAAAATATACATGCCCAATCGGCCACTCGAGTCGAGTGCACACTTCGTTAATACATTTTTGCAGCGCGTCTTCTATACTTTCAGCCTTCTTTACCGCAGCGGTAACGTGTTCGACGAGAAGATGATCAACTTTATTGGGAGTGTTCTTTTTCATAATAAGCGAATTCCCTTGTTTTCCTTGTTATAGATTGATTGTCAAGAGTTACGTTCTCTGCTGTGTAATGATCCCTATCTTCCGGGGCGGATCCGGCATAGTCGCTTCACCTTTGCGTAACGTACTGTAAAGTTCCTCAAAAGAATCAGAGATATATTTAAGAAACATCAACCCAAGTACGATGTGCTTGTATTCAGCGGCATCGATATTCTTTCTGAGCTTGTCCGCAGCTCTCCAAAGCTGTTTTTCCATGGATTCTTTTTCCGCCATACATTTTCACCTCGATTATTTGAAAGAGAATTATATACAAAAGTCATCGCCCGTAATCCGCAAGCTATTTTGGGTCGGGTTGTTGAGCTAAGGCAAACATCGCCTTTCACGGGACGACAAAGGCCGCGATGCCTTACTTCCTTGTTGCATTACACTATATTTTTTACCGGATCACCCGGTATGACCCATTATTCAAGCTTGAGGTAACTTAGACTTCGTTCTGTATTGATTAAAAGTTTCAATTTCGTGATCATTAAATTTTTTTCGGTGTCGCCGCCACAATTCTGGATTTTTTTCCGGCATGTGCATAACTTCGCTTTTCTCGGCAATTGTATTCAGTAGAGTTTGAATATCGCTTCTGGAATCATTACCAAAATAAAACGGGCGAGTTGGGTATGTATCACGACTAAAATGTAATAATTCAAAGGAAGAAGTTATCGTTTCGGCGAGCTCATCTATTTCTGGTAGAAAGACGGTTCGTTCTTTAATATTCTTATTTGAAACATTAATATTGTAATCTCTATCGAAATGAGCATAATATTTATCACGTAGTGTTTTGACTTTCTTTTTTAACTCTTTGTCAATTTTCCCAAATTGATAATCCTTTAAATCCTTTTCAAATTGTTTTTTATCTTCTTCATTCCTGAAATGGCAGCGAATCTTATTTTTAAGTTTCTTGAGTGTTAGCGCCTTGCCGCCTTTGCCGTCATTATCTATTAATATCTTATTAATTATCATTATCGAAGATTCAAACATACTGTCCACGACACGAGTCCAGAAAGGTCTTATGATTATGAGTTCAAATAAATCAAATGGGAACTCTTGTATACGCTTTAAATAATAAACATTTGAATTGAGTTTGTTAACCTGGTGCCAGATAAGTTCCATGTTTTCTGTATAAGAATCGTGAAATTCGGAATTAATTTTAGGTTTGATTTCTCTTGAAAGCGCTACTTCCCGTACCTGCACTAATTTTCTAACATCAGCATCAAATTTTTGTTTCTTGACTTCCATGACTTTCCCAACCTGTTTGCCGATATTTTCCACACTCTCCAGGATCTGTTCATCACGTTCGATGGCCAACGGGTGAAAAAATTCTAGAACAGCGATTACTTCTGAATCTGCTATTACAGGGAAAGCAAAAGCCGCTTTAACTCCAATGTCTTGAGCACCTTTTGCCCGGGGAAAATTGGTATCTTTCGTCACATCAGGAATCCATGCAGGTTTTTTAGTTGTTAATACTCGACCGCGCACTACGCCAATATCAAATGAAGAGGTTTCGGTTATTTCGCGAAAGTCTTTATATCGATCAGGATTATCACAAAGCCATATATTTGAATGCTCTAATCTCGTCGGATTGTCCCGCGCAGGAAAATATGCATGCCCAATCGGCCACTTGAGTCGAGTGCACACTTCGTCAATACATTTTTGCAGTGCGTCGTCTTTACTTTCAGCCTTCTTTACCGCAGAGACAACTTCTTCGACGAGAAGACAATCAACTTTATTGGGAGTGTTCTTTTTCATGATCGGAACTCCTTTCTCCGCTTTCTCAAGCAGTTCAATAGCATATCCTTTTACTCAGTAAACATAGTAAATAATATAGGTCTAAAAACTGCTTAGTTATTTCTATCATTAATGATTTCTTCAATGATGATGTTGAACTTTATGCTTATAATGGTTGGGTTATTTCCGACCAAAGTATTCAATTATACTTCGAAATGGAAGCAAAATTTACTATATCTACTTTTGGTAAATCAGTCCAACTTGTTCTGATGACATACAATGAACTAAGTGAGGAAAAGGGAAGATTAGTGATGTCCGAACTGAAACTAGAGCTAGCCGGAGAATTCGATGCCGTAGCCATTCGAGCTGAGCTTAGCGAGCACCTGAAGGTTAGCGAGCCGAGGCTCATGTTTTTCAAGTCGGCTGAGCCCCGTCCATTATTAAGCTCTTGGGCGATGCTGTGGCTTGGCTGCCACTTAGTGCGGCGGTGGCGGCGTATCTCTCTCGACACTGGCGAAGCGGGCAGGTGACGCGACATGGGATGGTCTGGCGTCACTGCCTCAAGAGCAATGAAGTGAAGCCGCTTGCCGACGTGGTAAAGACGTTGGCGACAGCGGCAAACAGCGTGGACAGAGAGGTAACAATTGCCATCGGCCTCAATATGCCCGATGACCGTTTCGATACGGCTATATCTATCAAGACAGGTGCCCCTGAAGAGGTGGCGCGTGTACTGGCTCCCTTCATCGTCCATGTGGGCCAGCTCTCGAAAGCCATGCGGGCAGAAGTCGAAGCAGGCGCACGCCATTAAGGCCAGCGACCATTAAGCTACAGGACGATGGGAGCTTGCTGGTTAGCTGGGTGGCACAGGCCGACTCAAGCCACCACGAACTGAGAATTTCGAGTGCCTGACAGGCGAACAGGATGGCCGGATTTCCAACCCACAACTGAGATAATTGATATCAAGGGAAGCACCTTTGAGCATTTTTTACAGAAAACCACAAATACCCAAAATGACCTAGGTCAGTACTTTACTCCTCGACACATCGTGAGGGCAATGGTTGCGTTGGTTGATCCTAAGATAGGCGAAAATTGAGGTGTTCGACTTTTTGGTGGAAACCGGCAGCAAACTGGTAAGAGAGAACCCGGCCGGTTTTCTGAGGATGTCGATAGACGATGATTACGGGGATCCATCGAACTTTATTTCGAAAGAGGAGCGACAGCGCCGGGAAAAAACAGCGGAAGGCAACAAAAAATATCGCAAATGGTTGGATAAGGTGGCTGAATACAAACGCACTATAGAAATGCCGCCGGAGAAGCTTGTCTACGGTGAGTTATGGCTGTGGGAAAGCAGATATAAAAAAAGCACAACCGGCGCCAACCCGGGAAGAAAAAGCGACCAGGCAACAAGAGTTGATTACGCAACTGCCTGAAAACAATAAACTGCAAGAACAGATTTTTGGCAAGGTAACGTTCAAGGCAAAAACCGTGGATGAACCTGAGGAGGAGCTTAAAGGTCTGACAAAAGAACAAATATTAAGTGAAGTTCATATCTGATTTCCCTTTGGAAGGATGGATTTTCGGGGCATGCTGATTAAAATTTCCTGGCGTTATTGGAGGACGCCCGCGCTCTTTGGCTCGGGCTTCTGCATTGTGCAAATCCTGACGGCCATTGTTCGATTTGGCGGTTTGGGGTGGGATCCGGCCATCCTGTTCGGGTTCGCCATATTCTTCCTGTGCGGCCTGCTGATTGGGTTACTGGTGCAACGCCTCTTGAAGGGGCTTACCAGGAGCTTGGCGCACCACCTTGATGGTCTGCGTTGCGCTGGCGAGTCCGTTTTTGCGGTCCTGTTCAGTTTAGTCGGAGGGTTGCTCGGTCCGCCTGGCGTACTGAGAGGTGAGAGAGTCTCTTTTTAGCACGATAAAAATATGTTATCGTATATTTAAAATAGCAAGTGGGCCGCGATCTCGTCCGCGCCTAATTGTCCGAGCTCTCCTTCTGATGAGCCGGTAGTAGTGCACCGTATTGGTCGAGTTTGCCATGCAGTATAGTCGGTATGGGTACCGACGAATTACCGCGCTGTTACCAATGGTTCGATAAGTAGGTGCCGATTTACTAAGCATCAAGTTTATGCTTTGACCAAATTCGTAAAACGAATCCGAAGATCAGAGAAATTTTCCTGGTAAAAACTCGAATTTTATAACAAGAATGAGCGGAGTAGGGTCGTACATAAAAATTGTTGAGTAGACATAAAATATCACCTTCAATTAGTATATTTTTAGAAATCAATTCTCTGAAAGAGAATACATTGGGTTTGTGTATGAAATATGATATACATCTTCAAAACTATTAGGGTGTTACTATAGAAGATAGTAAGGTATGCATTTAGCTATTTCAAGTGTTTTTTACTTCCCGGGCATTACTTTTTACTAACACTTAAACTAGATGTTTTTTCCTGATAACCACATGTTTGGCACTTATATGGTCTTACTGTAATAGTAACAAATACGTTTAATATATATCTATTAATAACAAATGTATAGATCTATCACTTTTTTAAGGAAGGCAAATTGTTATTTGCAATTGTGTCATTATGTGTCAAATACTAAAAAATTTCCAGAGGTGTATTAAAACCTTGTCTTCGACACTTAAAATCTTTAAAATTTTGTTTCTCAATTGTATCAAGTACCCGTTCTCTCCACGCCCTTATAAAATTCACAAAGTCATCCTGAAGTTCCGATTTAAGAGAATCATAAACATCTTCATTTTCTTCAATAGCATCTTCCCACTCTGTAAAAATAACCGAATTCCAGTAGTCGTCGCGTTCTGCTCGGATATATTCTTCCGCAAGATATTCTGCAAGATGGTCATCATTTTTAGAACTCCCCATAATGGCATTACAAACTCCTTCGTCACAAGCATTCCAGAGAACAGCTCCTGGATCTCCAAAATGATCAAGATCTACCATTGTTCGGTTATTCCAATGACCTGGCCACGCAGCAAGCAATCTTTCATCAAATTCTTCTACATTTTCAGAAGACAATTCTTCTTTAATTTCTTCCTCTCTATTTTTGAATGTATATGGATTTACGCTGAATTTTTTCATCACTGTTTTAGCAGCTGTGACAAGCGCGTCTTCTTTGTCTCCTTCATCCATACACCGGAATAAGCGAATTAACCTCATCTCATCAGATGAGATTTGATTATTAGTCTTTTGATTTTGGTTCATTTGCATTTTATCCTATTATCTTGAAATATTTGTTAGATTATTGTCTCCGATACTCAAAACCTTAAAATAATGAAACGTTAAGACTTAACAATAATTTTTTTTAGTTGAATGCGCAAATGAGAGCACGACACCTCAAATATATATCAGCCTTTAGATTTTTTTTGGGGCATCGGCTTTCCATGCCTCGGATGTTAGGTTCCTTTTTATATGTCTGTTGTTTTCCGTGTGTTTCATGCTGCTAGTACATCTCCCCGGCTATGTTCTGGCACTCTGTCGGCAATGACTGGCATTGTTAATGGTGATTTAAGCATGAATCCTGTCAATGAACGAATTATTGTCTTCGGCACTCAAAACCCTTAACTTATTGCAACGTAAAGACATAAGAAAATTGTTTTTCAGTTGGTTGCGTATAGGTTGCGGATTTTCCTATCATCAAGGCTGTTTACCGCCTCTCTATTACTCCCAGGAATTAGGTGGCCATAAGTATCTACTGTTATCTGAATTGAATGATGTCCTAGTTGTTCTTTTACGTAGACCGGACTGTAACCTGCACTTAATAACAAACTTGCAAATGTGTGTCTTATATCATGCAACCTGATAACCCTAATTCCAGCTTTTTGAAGTATGCTTTTGAAGATTTTTCGCATTGTATGCTGTTCTATGTAGTTTCCGTTATGATGAAATATTATTTCAATTTTTTTCTTACCTTGTTTAAATGCATCCTTGAGCTGTATTCTATATAACATTTTCAATTCCCCATACAGCTGATCTGACATATCTACACGGCGCTCTTTGCCTGATTTTGTTGGGCCTATTTTCCCTATTTTGTACGACTTTCTTACTTTAATAAACATTCCATTCCAATCAACGTCGCTCCATTCAAGCGCAAGAAGCTCACCTAAACGCATACCAGTTCTAAACGCAGTAAGAAAAAAATGATAATCTTTAGGGAAATTCTCCAAACAAGTCTTGAGAATTAAAGAAACCTCGTCTGATGTTAACGGTTCAATTGATATTCTTTTGGTTTTGTTAAGATTTAGTAGCTTTATGATACCCGAGGTCGGATTTACTTCAATTAATTCTTCATCTATGGCATGATTCATTATGCCACCAATAATATTATTTACAAGACTTACACTGCTTCTCGAAAAACCCTCATTAAAAAGATCCATTAGTAATTTTGTTATGTGCTTTCTCTTTAATGAATCTAAAGTCACATTACCAATCCTTGGTAAAATATATTTCTTTAACATACCAGCATATCTATCATAAGTACTATCTCGTCTCAGTCCTTTTATATATGAATCTAACCAGAGAATAGCATAATCTTTCAAGAGAGGAACATTAGATTCAGAATTGTCTTCGAAAAAATCGCCAAGTGTAAGCCGCGCTTCTATCTTTTTAGCTACATCACGGGCAACTCTTTTATCTCTGCCAATTTTTTTTGCTTTTCTCTTGTTCTGGTAATCAATAAATACCCACCATACGCCAGAACCTTTTGGTCTCTCCCGAACTTTTACACCCATAATTATTCTTTATAAAAACATATCCATAAATAGACAAATTCCGTTTGTTATGATTGCTCACATCTTAGAAACATTATTTTGTGAAAATTTTAGCAAATATTATCTGACAATGTCAAGTCAATTTTCCAGCCTTGTCAACATTAACTTTGCTATTATTAAATTTGTCCATATCCATTTCTTTTACAATCACCCTTATTGTATTGTCTGTTTTATGTTCAGATTCAATAAATTTAATGTCTGGCACTAGTTTTTTAATGACTGCAATAAGAACAGTATTATCCTCATATGCTCTTTCCACAAAATGATCTAATAATTTCTTATTTTTTTTATCTTGTACGCGTCTGATAGATCTGTCCAGCTCGTCTTTTGCGGAATTTTTTGGCCTACCAAGTGGATTGCCGGATTGTCCTGGTTTCCAAGATGTCATTGATTTAGGCATGAATGTTCCTTTTTAATGTATATCTTAAAAAATTTTGATTACGGATTATTAATTTAATACTATATCCTCTAAGTTGCCTGTTTTATGTCTGTTTATTCTTTTCAGAACAGGGATAATTCTTGCTCAAATGTTCTATGGAAAATAACTAGTAAAATGGATAGAAAGTCAACAGCAATAATATTGGTAGCAGAGTTAAGTTGTTGTGTAGTAATAAGTTAGTGTTTTTCTGCTACCAATTGCTACCGCTTGCTACCAAGTTTGCTACCATTCTAACTATTAATATTTATATACATTTAAATATATATATTATAGTATGGTAGCAAATAATATGATATATATATCCCCATGAAATGTATTAAATATTTAATGAGATATTTATAAATAAAGAGATGGATATATTATTATATATGTCTATCAAAAGTTGCTACCTTGCTACCATTTCCCCTAAGTATTTGTTATCATTAGAATTTACGTGGTAGCAAACATCGAAATAGCCGCTACCTCCTGCTACCATTTGTGCTTGGAACAGAGAACGTAAAAATTTGTTGGTAGCAAAAAAATGGCGTTTTTTCGTTAAAATAAATTGGTAGCAACGGTGTCAGATCGCTTTAAAAACGGGTCGATTATCACTAATAAACGGTAGCATATAAAAATATTTTAAGGTTTTTTGAGGTTTTTTGTTCAAAAAAAAGTTTGGGAAATGTCCGCTATTGTCGGACAATGTCGGACAAACGGCTCCAGGGGGATTGTAAAATCGGCGGGGTTAGGTAATGGTATTATCCTATTGGGAGGGTATATAAATTCAGGATATCTAAAGAGGCATACTCCCATTTACCATATTAAACCTGTAAAGCTCGATGTCCAAGATCTCATGATATTAGTTGAACGAATTTAGAGTCCGATAGTTGACTAAAATTACTATTGCATATTCTGAATATAATTCATTTTTTTAATCAATATATTAAAACAGGTTGTATAGTAAATAGATCAACACGTATGTAAGGAATCAATTATTATGAATAATGACCTAATTCTGCCGGTCAGCTTTACAATTGGATTACTAAGGTGGGGAATGATCGCTCGGTTTTATATTGTGCCGCGGATAGCAGTCCTGCCTCGCACAGATTCACTTACCGGACTTTTGTTTTTACACTGTTTCTGTTATATTGGTATGGCATTCCTTATCACGGGTGTTACTTCCGGTAGCCTTGGACCCCTGCTTCGTGAATCCCGCCGCATATGGTGATTTGCTCGCCGCCGCTCTCGCTATAATATCAATAATTGCTTTACGTCGCAAATGGGCTATAGCGATACCTTTGGTGTGGATTTTCAACATTAAAGGGTCTCTGGACTTACTGAATGCACTAATTCAAGGTGGGCGTTACAACACAAGCGGGGAGTTCGGTGCTACTTATTTCATCCCTGTCGTCATTGTCCCTGCATTACTGGTTACTCATTATCTGATTTTCTTGTTACTTCTCCGGCGATCAGGTTCCGCAGATTGAGGTTCAAAATAAGAAATGTTGACTGTACGTTGCCATACGCCGAATAGGACCGAAACACGGAGAACCAGGGAAAAATATGATAAGGTATAAAGTCGATCTGGAGAGAGCAATCGCTCAGAATGGAGAAACTGTATTTATTGATTCGAAACAGAATTTCAAGAAGGGTGATCTTGCAACGTTTAAACCGCCGTATCAGTATATGGTAAAAGGCCCCATGAGCCGCAATGATATTTCAGCAAGCCCGGAGAAAATGTTTGACGGGGAAGTACCTATTAATTGTAAAATATTGGATATAGTTTTAGAGTCTAATATTTAATCCATCTTAATTATTCAGAACTTTATGTCTCTGCTGGCGCCTCACTCTGAGCGCTTCAATGATCAACATTTCAACAATATTTGAAAACGTCCGGTTATCTCGTTCCGGCCGGCGAAGTGATTCAACTTCATTTATTACTCTTTCTTCAATACGAATTGATTTCTTTATTTTAGGCATCTTCCTCGCCCCCTAGAAGTTTCGAAACTGTTTCCAGATCTTCTTTGACCAGAATTTTATCATTGTGAACTGTGCGTAATCCAGTCGGTTCGCCTGTAAATCCATTTTCTGCTTGAATGCTTACAAAGTTTTGTGGGTTTATGTATACTGGAAAACTATTTCGTAGACTATGTCGTGTCAATTTAATTAATTTCATCTTATTCTTCCTCCTCAATAACTATATTTATAGGTATGCCAACGGCGCGTGTTGGTGACCCCCTGAAACTCATTTTTGACTTACTTACAGCGCCATCAATACGCAACAGTGAATTCTTCCAACCGATGTACCAATCGCTATCTTTAAGTATCTTTTTAATTTCAAGATGACTGTCAGAAATATATACAATATCGTTAATGATTCGGATACCATGCCTCTCTAAGCTTATGGAGGCTTGCTCTCGGCGAACAATATCATCAGACGGATCTGGAAGGCTTTTATCATAATACTTTGGCTCTAATCGACCCGAAACTTTCCCAATGAGTTCTCCTACAGGTCTCGAAACTGTTCGGCCGTCTACTTCAACGGGTATCATACTCTGCTTGATATGATTTAGGCAGCACATTTCATCTTTAGATTCCTCAGTTACGATCTCACTCTCCCAATCCTGTTTTTCAACCCATTTTAAGGCATTCTCAGGTGTTATGACACTATCGCTGTACAAACTGTAACAACCGGCAAAAAGTGCGCCAAGCTGATCTCCTGCGCGCTGTTCATCCATGATTGTTGCTACTGCTCCGGCAAAGATTTCCGCGTTCTTGCGTATAACCGGGATCATAGAAAACGATCTGGCGCGAAAACTGGTGCAATAGCTACTTGTCAATGTGCTTACTATATCAGCCGATACTTTCTTGAATTGTTCTTTTTGATCAGTGTGAGAAATTTTATTGAGACCCATGACTGTGATCCGGGAAATATCAGCACCATGTTGTAGTTTAGGATTGATAGCTGCCAATAGAAAACATGACCGGATCATGAATAACATGGCCTCACCGCCTTGTGTTCCCTTGATAATACCGGCAGATCCCTCAGAACTCGCTTGGCGCATAAGTTCTATGATCTTCTGAAGACGTGACTGAGATGTCTGATCAGAGTCAGCTTCATCAAATACAACAGGGAATGAATTGTTACGCAATGTTTGACGGATCCCGGCCTCTGTGGTATTACTCTGAACGAATAAACTGACACTTCCAAGAACCTTACGAACGACATTATTCTGGATCCATGATTTCCCGGATCCTTTAGACCCTGTGATCCATATATGCGGCCGCCAGAACAATGCGCCGGATATAGGCGCAATCACACACCATCCGGCAAATAACCTGGCAGAGATAGGTTTCTCCCATGAAAACTTTTCGCAGATCTGCGAGAACTTTCCAGCCTCTGCTTGAGATAGAGGGTTTTCATCGGTCAATTCAATAGACTTTTGCGCTTCATAGATATAATTAGTCTTACAATCCGGGATCTCGATAGTCTTACCATCGACTCTTAACCGGTTCCCAAGATGTAGTACGGTCCGGTCTTCATCAAACCATGCGCCGCATCCGCGTACTTTTCCCGGATCATATATACCGGCGATACTGCATTTGCGGAACATTGCATTTGCTGCCGCTTTCCATGCTATACCGTTTTCGGTTTTGAAATCTGACCTTTCCCAATATTGCAGTTTTGCCAATGATATGAGATTTAACTGAGTATGATTATTAGTTGTAAGACTCTTGATCTGATGCGTTTCGTTTGAAAGATAATAGTAATATTCATGATCTACGCCCAAGCATATGAACGGTGCATTATCCAAAGCATTGATCGATACTTCCGGTTTCTGACGCGTTTTAAGCGATTCTAAGGGCTTTTCCTTTTTCCAATCAGGCGTTTCCTTGACTAATTTCTTTAAATCTTCGGCGCTGTTGTGTTTGAGCCAATCTGAAACATCCTGCTTTTCTTTTAAATTAGGTAGATTAAGTACCTTTATTTTCTTTGCAGTGCCGTCTAATAATGTAGCAACACCCTCTGTGTGCTTCCGGCCCGGATCGTCATTATCGGGAATGGGTACGACATTTAAGTCCTTAAAATAAGGTACTAACAATTTTTTAAACTTTCCTGCGCCGCCTGAATTACAAGTCGCGCAGGATCCATGTTTTTCAAGAGTATGTACGTCTTTCTCTCCCTCTACAATGAAAACAACTCTGCCAGACTTTTTAGCCTTTATTATATCTGGCAATCTGTAAGGAACAGGCGTAACACCCTTTAAATTCCAGATCCATTCACCATCGGAACCGGGCCGCCGCTGCTTAAAAGACTTATCATCGTATCGTAATACTTGATACAATAATTTTCCATCATAGCCTAAATAATCGTATTTATCTATGATCTTTGGCTGACGTCCGTTATTGTTCTCTTTGGGAGGGAATAGATTTTTCATGTCAAGATCGGTATGCGTTGCAATATTCTCTATCTCGCATCCGGCATGACAAAACATGAGGATAGTTTCGTCTTTTTCGTCAATTGACAGTGAAGCGGTCTTATCGTCATGGCAGGGACAAAGTGCTTGATAAGATCCGTTTGATAGCTGCTTTACTTTTTTAAACTTAGATAGAACATAGTCTAATCGCGCGGTCATTCTTCCTCGCCCTTTTAAGTGTTAAAATGTGTTCCCCCAATAAATATGCTTTATAAAATCTTTACCACTATAATTTCTACGGCCTTATAACGCTCATAGGTATGCCAGAATGTTGCCAAGTTATTTTTTGTGATACCTATAGAGTAGTGTTAGGGAGCTGTTAGGGAAAAACAATTAAGCAGGAATTACAAAATTACACTTCATTAGTCCGGTCATTTGGACCGATAAGACCGACTTTTTCGCTATAAGGGAGCGAACAGTGGAAGATGCTTCCATGAGGCAGCGTTAAGTATTTGCTTCTATTGTCTTGTTGGGACTGTACGTTCAATAAATGACTCTTTGACCGTATCGGGAACAAAAACCGGTACAATCTGTCTATTACGGCATCAATCTCTCCGTTTCCTCCTGAAATAGCCGGTTTAACATAATCGTATGTATCGATAGTGTTGCCGTCCTTCTTATATTTATTCGAATGGAACGCACCCATAAGGTATTCAAATCTTTGAACTTCGGAATCAGCGGTGTGACCGGGCGTATCGAAATCGGATGGCGGCAGAGGATCTTCGAATTGCCAGACAATTTTTATACGGGAGCGCTCGCCGGGGTCCCATATATCCTGTAATGAATCAATAATTCTTGTCATACTGTGAGCATACGGAAGCCCGACGATAAAAATATCATGAAATTGGCAGAGGATTTCGGAACATGCTGCCATTGAAGAAACAAGGACCACGGGTCCCCGCTTAAAACCGGATATCAATTGATTTTTCTTACCCGCTTTATCTTTAATGGAAAAGAGACAATGATAAATCTGTAAAGACATTTCCGGATGTTTTCTTTTACGCAATACCTGAGAAAACTCATAAAATACTTTTTGGACATAAATGGGATTCGGACAGATTATGAGTTGATTCTTACCACCATTACTATTCTTGATAATTCGCCTGATAAAATCCGGGCTCAACGCTCCACCTGCCAAAAAATACGACTCATCCTGTGTACTCATCGTCGGAACAAAAGGAGAAATTGAGCTTGATTTTTCGACAGGACTATGCGGGAACGTCCTCTCCAGAAATGAAGTACAGGAACGTTCGTGTCCGCCCAATGTTATAAGAAATGGTATTCTATACCGCTTTATCAATGAAAAAATCTGACAAAACGGTTCATACGATCCATTTGTATCAACAGGCATTCCCCCAAAAACCATTGCTGAAGTGAGCAGTCCACTTGAAACAGTATAAGCATTCAACGCGTCGAGGCAAAGTATGGACAAAAGTTGAGAATAGGTCATGAATGAAAGCCCTGCAGTGTTGGCTTCAGCAGTTATTATTTGTTCCGAAGCCAAATCAGGAACTATTTCCAGCGTGTCGATGCCAATAACCGTTTACCGGCCAAACTTCACTATACCACAATTCGTTACCAGCGCTTCTTTAACCGAAAGCGCCATTGCAAAATGGTCTCCCAGTTCAAGGATACGTTCTTCGGAGGGAACGATCACAAGTATTTTTCTGATCCGCATTTCTTTTTGTATCCATGATACAATCTTCTGTTTCCGTTCCGCAGGCGCATAAGATATAAAACAACCACTCTGCTCATCAGCGCCGAATCCCGGGTCAGAATTCACACCTGAATTCACCGCGCTATCGGCATCTCCAATGGAACAGGCAGTTTTTTCAGCATTATTCCCGTTGATTTTTCTCTTCAGCAGTGCGCCGTGGACGTACAGTTTCTCATCTCCCATACATGAAGCGACTTTTTTTAATAGATACCTGTCTGCACTACTTCGGCAATAGGTCATTCCCGATTTGAACAAGGCTACCGTCTGCTGCTTCTTTTCTATGAACTCCCGGTCGATATCCGGTCTTAAAACATCTGATTCACGATGTAAGACCGGCGGGCGGTTCACATTGTGAAATGACTCTAAATCAATAGAAAACCACCGCTTCAGATTGCCGTGCGCATATGCGTTTCCTATCATTTTCCAGTATCTGCCGAGACGTTCGATCTTTTCGTTTTGGACATTGACTTTTTCTTTTAATTTTTCAACATGGTTTATTCGGCCGCTTTTTCGTTTACCGGGATCATTGTCCAATAGTTGAGAACAGATGGCATTCACTACAGAGTCGCTATCCTGGTGGAATTCATTGTTTAATTCTTTGAAATTCCTCAGATAGTTCTGATAACCGGTAGTATGTTTATGAACATATTCTGTGATTAGACAGTAAAAAAGATGGGAATAAAAATCTCCGCTGTTTATAGTAAAGTTCCCGCAGTGACTCATGAGAGCTTTTTCATTTTTTTCGAGATATACTTCAAATGATTGAATCAGGTCGGCAAGATGCCCCGAGAGGGTTTGCAAATGTGATACGTTCTTATATTCTATCCGGCGTGAAAGTAATAGGTCGTGCAGATCGTCGGGGAAATGAGACAACACGCTGTCACCACACTAATTTTTTCATACAATTATTAACCGGCAGGAAAAAATGGAATTCATTTTAACGTGAAGAGATGGCTGCTTTTTCATCGCTGGAAGACGTGTCGTTTGAGTACGATGTTCTCTGTTGGCCATTTGAATCATAATGAATTATGTTATCTTGATCCAAGGTTTCTCCCATCGCACTTCTGAGTGCAATGATCCCGATCTCCAGCTGATCATCGTCCGGTTCGCGGGTGGTCATCTTCTGAAGCCAGAGTCCGGGATTAATGAATAACCTGGCAATCTTACTGTCTCTGAACCTGCCGGAAAGACGGATAAATTCATAAGATATGCCCCCGATGACGGGAATAAATAGGAGGCGAACAATGCGGTCTGCGTATGTCTCCGGTTTTCCCAGAAACATGAAGACAAAGATACTGACAACCATGACAATAAGCAAAAAACTTGTGCCGCAACGCGGATGCAGAGTGGAGAACGGTCGAGCTCCGTCCACCGTAAGGGAGCAGTCATTTTCAAGCGCATATATACTTTTATGTTCGGCTCCGTGATATTGCAAGATCTGCCTGATCTCTCTCCACATGGAAATCAATGCCAGATACATTCCAAACATTAAAAGCCTGAATATACCGTCAACGAGATTAAAAACGAGTCCTGTTTCAAAACCGAACCACTGTGTAAAAATGAGAGGAAGCCAGAAAAACAGGAATAATCCGAATGAGAAACTTATCAAAAGAGTAATCACAGTACCGAGTCTGGAAACAATAGAGTTGCGGTCACGAGAAGTTTTTTTTCTCTCACTATCCTCATTCTCCACAGCGACGTCCGCCGACCATGACAGCGCTTTTGTACCATGAATGACTGATTCGATCAGGACAGCGCCCCCCCGGATAAATGGAAATTTAAATATCTTTAACCGTTTTCCCCAGGGCCGGTTCTCTTCCCGCTTCAGAGCGATAGTCCCATCCGCTTTGCGGACAGCCACTGATATATATTTTTCAGACCGCATCATAACCCCTTCGATAACGGCCTGACCTCCCATGTTCATTTCATTATGCGTCATACATCTCCATCTCAACCGCCGATTTGCCCGGAAATATCTTTATCTGATAACAACACCGAATTTATTCGTTACGATTTAACCCCGGCTGATTCCTTGCCGGCAGCCTTGCCGTACTTTTTCAAATACTTTTCAACCCGGCCTGCAGTATCTATCAGCTTCTGTTTTTTGGTAAAGAACGGATGGCACAGGGAACAGATCTCAACTTTTAAATCTCCGACCGTGCTCCTGATCTGAAACGTATTTCCACATGCACAGGATACTGTGCCCAGAGTGTATTCCGGATGAATATCTTTTTTCATGATGTAGTTCTCCCCGATCACTAAATTTATTCTAAAACTTTACAAGGTACGGCAATCATAGCGGGATATCAAGCTAAATGTCTGATCAATCATTCATAGAATCGAGGAATTTTGCATTCGATTTGGTGAGACTCATTTTTTCGAGAAGGAAGTTCATGGCTTCGATTTCTCCCATTTCGGCAAGAAGTTTCCGCAGCAACCATACCCGGGCAAGCACGCTTTTCTCAAGTAATAGTTCTTCTTTTCTTGTACCGGATTTATTAATATCGATGGATGGATAAATCCTTCGATCACTCAATCTCCTGTCGAGGACAAGCTCCATATTTCCGGTCCCTTTGAATTCTTCAAAAATCACTTCATCCATCCTGCTCCCGGTATCAATGAGGGCTGTGGCCATGATGGTGAGGCTGCCGCCTTCCTCCACGTTCCGCGCTGCTCCGAAGAATCTTTTCGGACGGTGAAGCGCATTTGCGTCAACACCGCCGGAAAGAATTTTTCCGCTGTGCGGGACAATGGAGTTGTGCGCTCTCGCCAACCGGGTAACGCTGTCAAGTAAGATGACCACGTCTCTTTTATGCTCAACGAGCCTTTTTGCTTTCTCCAGCACCATATCTGCAACTTGAACATGCCGCTCCGAAGGTTCGTCAAATGTTGAACTGACCACTTCGGCATTGACAGAGCGCTCCATATCGGTCACCTCTTCAGGCCGTTCATCGATCAAAAGTACAATGAGGACAACTTCCGGTTGATTCGTGGTGATACTGTTAGCTATTTTTTGCAGCAGCATTGTTTTACCGGTTTTGGGCTGCGCTACAATAAGGCCGCGCTGCCCTTTGCCTATCGGCGTCAACAGATCCATTATGCGTGTCGAATAATCGTCCGTTTCATTTTCAAGAATGATTTTTTCATTCGGATAAAGCGGGGTTAGATTATCAAAAAATATTTTTTCTTTCGCTTCTTCCGGATTTTCAAAATTAACCGCTTCCACCCTGAGCAGTGCAAAAAACCGTTCATTTTCTTTGGGCGGGCGAATTTGTCCGGAAACGGTATCGCCGGTTTTTAATCCGAACCGTTTGATCTGCGAGGGCGAAATATAAATATCGTCCGGACCGGGTAAATAATTATAATTCGTAGACCTCAAAAACCCGTAACCGTCGGGAAGTATCTCCAATACTCCTTCGGAAAACAACAGGCCGTCTTTATTTGCCTGTGCTTCAAGGATCTTAAAGATCAAGTCCTGTTTCCGCATACCGGCAACAGATTGAATTTGAAGATCTTTTGCAACCGATGCCAGCTGAGAGATCTTTTTCTCTTTTAATTCAGCTATATCCAAGCTTTTTGCTTCGGCCATTCAACACCTCACTTCGAAGGAACACCTTCGTATAATAGTATTAAAATTTTTATAATCGTGAATTTTTTAAATATTCATTGTTATGTTTGATCGGATATATATACTGCAGCGCCGTTAAACCGCTTTATGAATCTATTCTTCAATTTGCATTCATTAAAGGTTGATCAATTCAGATTTGTCACAATGAGGAACTAACGGGCAGGATTTTTAACTTTAGCATGTTTGGAAAAAGATAATGATTTTAAAGGATTTAGTCAAGTGATTTTATCGCTCTTTTGAATGCGTGAACGGTAAAATGACTTCCTGCACATACTATAATATCGTTCGTATCTGCCATTTTATATGCATAAAGCACGCCCGCTTTGACCGAAGGGAAAGCCTGGAAAGGAATTGTATTGTCGTTGAACACTAAACGGAGCTTCCTGACAGGTGTCCCCTGATTCCGGGATTCTATACGTGAAGAACTTCTGACAGGCACACCGATTCCACAGCGACACAAAGGCAGGATCGGCTTTAAAACATTTCGGCAGTTTTTATCCTCTTTTAACCCTATGATAAGTATAACTTTTTTTCCGGGAAATAGTTTCAAAATATTCTCGGACAGTACGCGGAATCCGTCTTCATTGTGCGCAACGTCGACAATGATAACCGGACCCTGATCGAAATATACGGTAAACCGGTCTGTCCACAGCGCCGATCCCAGTCCCTTCCTTATGGCTTCGGGAATTCCATCGAATTGAAAATTCTCTGCGGCGATCACCGTGGTTAATGCCGTTCGGGCGTTCTCCACCTGAAATGTTCCGGGAAGAGAAAGCCAGAGATCTGATAGTAAAGTTCCATGCACCCGGGCATCGAACGTGGTGCCGTTTGTAAAAAACCGCTGGCACGAAACGGTAACTTCCGAACTTGATTCGTAAAGCGTCGATCCTGTACGAGCCGCTTCATTGTTTACAATTTCCCGGCATTTTTTCTGTGTCACACCCGATATGACGGGAATTCCTTTTTTTATAATGCCGCATTTTTCTCCGGTTATCTCTTCAAGAGTATTTCCAAGATAGCGCTGGTGGTCATAGCCGATCGTGGTAATGACGGAACAGACCGGCAAAAGAACGTTCGTTGCATCGTATCTGCCGCCGAGCCCCGTTTCAATCACCGCCCTGTCGACTTTTTCCTCATGAAAGTGTAAAAACGACAGAGCAGTCGTGCATTCAAAATAGGTACAGGGGATTTCTTCGAGATACTGGGCTATTTTCTCATAATGTACGGCAAATTTCTGATGAGAGATCAGCTCACCGTTTATACTGATCCGTTCTCGTACCGTGCTGATATGCGGAGACGTATAGAGTCCTGTACGGTAACCTTTAGCCACAAAGACCGACGCAGTTATTGCCGCCGTGGATCCTTTGCCGTTCGTTCCTGCTATATGGATGCTCTTGAAGCTCTTTTCCGGATTGCCGAGTCTCTGCAGCAAGGCAGCAATATTGTCCAATCCAAGTTTCACTCCGAACATCTGACGGGAATTCAGATGCCGGACAGCTTCACGAAATGTCATGTTTGCCTCGATCGATGCATCTGTATCATACAGTCCGCTTTCTGCATAATCTGCGCCAATTATTACGTAATATGAAAAGGATTATTGCCTAACCGGTTTCAATTGCTCTGCAGGATACTATGAAAAGAGAGAGCAGGGTAGTTTTAAATCTGCACTATCAATGAATTGAATTTCGCCTCGTTTTCCTTTGAGAGCCGGACTTTTAATGTTGTGAAGGTGCCGTTAAATTTTTGATCGAGGACCTGGCCGCTGTTGAAAATACGTGTAGCCGTGTGTGAGTCCTGTACAGGAATTGTAATCTCTTTAATGATATAATCAGCCATTACCGTTCGCGATAATTCCTGAATTACGGATTTGATCCCGACTCCGTGTACGGCGGAAACGAATAAGGCATGCGGGTACCGTTTCCGTGCTTTTTGGATGGTGACTTCATTGTTGACGAGATCAATTTTGTTGAAAATCGTGACAACAGGAATTGAATCGAGGCCCATTTCCTGAAGGACTCCGAGGACCGCATCCAAATGCTCTTCATAGAGAGGATGACTGACGTCGGCAACGTTGAACAGAAGGTCGGCATCGCGCACGACATCAAAAGTGCTGCGAAACGATGCGATAAGATCATGGGGAAGTTTTCGAATGAAGCCGACGGTGTCGGCAATCAAGACCGTGAGATGATCGTCGAGACATAGCCGTCGGACCGTTGAATCAAGCGTTGCAAATAAGCGGTCGGCTACGAGGGCTCCTTTGCTCTCCTCCGGTATCAGCGCATTAAAAAGTGTTGATTTTCCGGCATTTGTATATCCGATGAGTGTCGCCTTGAAAAAGTCCGCACGTTTTTTTCTTTGAACGTTTCGCTGATTGTCGATCTTGTTAAGGTCTTCTTTCAGCCGTTTGATCTTACTTCGAACGATCCTTCTATCGATCTCAAGCTGCTTTTCACCCATACCGCCTCTCACACCGATACCTCCGACCTGTCGTTCAAGATGCAGCCACTGCCGCGTCAATCTTGGGAGAAGATATTGAAGCTGTGCCAGTTCCACCTGTGTTTTCGCTTCACGAGTCCGGGCATTCTGAGCGAATATTTCGAGGATCAAGCCTGTCCTGTCAATGATCTTTTTACCTGTAATTTTGCCGAGATTTTTCATCTGCACCGGAGTGAGTTCGTCGTCAAATATGACCGAGTCGATTCCCGCTCCCTTGATCGTTGCAGCAATTTGAACTGCTTTACCTTTACCGATAAAATATGCAGGATCGTATTCGTTAATATTTTGAATGAAACTATCCATTACTTCTGCGCCGGCCGATTCTGCCAGAAACGCCAATTCCATAAGCGTCTCTTCGGTCTCCGCATGTGAGTTGCGCTGCCGGACCGTGCCGACGAGGGCAACCCGCTCTTTTTTATGGTCCGTCTGGTACATTATATGGTCCGTCTGGTACATTATATTGTATGTGCATCTTCACATTATCAGTTATACGCTTTGTGTTTCATCCGGTTCTCTAACGCTTCGCTCATGCTGAAGCACCGTTTCCGTTAATAACAGCAGTAGCACAACGGCGGTGACATATTTTGTAATTTCAAGACCGGAACGAACATTCCGGATATTCCCTGCAATATCGTCATCTGCTGTAACTGTCGTATATGGCATTCCTCCAAGAATTTGCCCGATCATTCCATCCGCAGCCGGACGAATGTCGGATTCTCTTGCAGAAACGTTTACGGCAAATTTCCGTACCGTTCTTTCGGAGTCCTGAAGAGAATATATTCCCGGTTCATCTGTTTCAGCAAACTCTATCACGAACGTCTCCGAGGTAACGGCAGGGCTTACCTTAAACGTTTCTCCGACCGGAGACCTGATGGCAATGCCTCCCGGATTATCCCTGTACATCATTGAAATAGTATCGCCTGTTTCAAAACGTTCATATTCACCCGTCCAGGAAGGAGTACAGTAATAGACAAGCCGGTACATGAGCGGAGCGAATATCCCCTGAACAGGGAGCGTTGACCATTCTAATGACGGTGCGCTTGCAAAGAGCATTACTTTTCCGCTTTCGACGTTGGTTTCGGTGAGAAAAGGCCGATTATTAGACATTGACAGCACAGTGCGGGTATGCTCCGGGTCGGTCAGCGTAAAATCGACCGATCTGAATATTGCAGGCAATTCAGGTTCCGGGTTGACATTTTTAAACATGGTAGTGAAGAGCGGGTGTGAATAATTTATCCTGCCGATAGAATAGTGACTCATATCCAGTGCGGAATTATCATAATAATCTCCCGAATAACCGACGGCAGCCGGCAGCGAAAATGCCGTGCCCAGGCTTTCGTTGAATGATTGAAGATCGGATCCTTTTCCGGGGAAGATAATGACCCCGCCTCCACCAGAACAGAAATTTCGAATCCGGTAGGTGTCGGCGTTGGTAAAGCGCGAGAATCCGTTATAGATCACCACATCGAAATTTCGGAAATCTACCGTGGATATCCGGGACTCCGAAATGGTCTTTACGGATATTGTGCTTGTCAAATCCGACGCGTAGACAGATTCAATGAAATCCGGCCTCTCACCGGGGCCGTTAACAAGAAGGACCGAAACACTTTGAGGAATTCTCAAAACAAAATAACGGCGATTATCATCAGGAAGAGCATCGTCTTCAATTTCTATCATACCTTCCACTATACCGTTGTATTCCGGTACGATCCGGAAGTCGCTGCCGACCGGTCCGTTTCCCGAGAATTTTATGCTTTTTTGTGCAACACGCACATCATTCAGATAAAGATTTATCAACCGGTCTGTCTGTATAACCGGATCGCTTCCGAAATAGCCGGCTGCCACCTGAATGCGAATCTCTTTGCCCTGTTCCATGATCTGGTTCTCGTACGATACGTTTACAATGCCATAGTTTTCGGAAACTTTTTCGGACGTGCTGACAATAAAAATACGGACCGGTGCGGGAGAATCCGGACCGGTACTATTGATATCGGAAATATTCAATACGGTAGCGTGATCTTCCTGCGGTGATACGCCGGCTGTGCTGCCAGGGTAGAAATTTGTTGCCTGCATATCGGAGACCAAATATAGTTCGCGAAACAGGTTTGAACTTTTTTCAAGAAGACCGACCCCTATCTGTAACGCGCCGAACAGGTCGCCGGTTTTCCGGGATATACCGGCATTCTCCACACGGTGGCGGACAGATTCCAGCGAATATTCCGGCCGAATGTCTTCCCATAGAAATGTCTCTCCGGACTCCCGGTAAACTCTTTTGGATTCGGAGACCGGCTGTACGGGCCCGTCATTCGCAACAGTGAATCCGGTTGAAAAGAGAAGGTAAATCTCGTCGCCGTCTTTAAAGGAATTGAGTACCTCCAGTGTATTCCTGCGGATACTTTCGAACATTGATCGCCCTTCCACGGTAAGAGCTGTGCTCATCGAATTATCAACTATTATGACCGATGAGACCGGTGTGGTATCGGAATAGCGGGATACAGGCCCCTCGATCAACGTCGGACGTGCGAACGCCAGAACGAGGAGAGCGACAACTGCCATCCGGAGAAGCAAAAGCAGGAGTTGTTTGAGTTTTAACCTCCGGATCTTCTTGTTTTCGATCAGCTTAAGGAAATAGAGGGAACTGAATGGTATACGTTCTTTTTTTCTGAGATTGAATAGATGAATGAGAAGAGGTAAGACAACAGCAAATAATCCGAAGAGAAATAAGGATTGTAAAAATGTCATGTTTCGAGGCTTTTCAACCTTTCAATTGCTTCTGATGCTTTTTTAATATCATCATGGTCTATCTTCAGCGAAGTTGCGGCATCCATCACATTTTTTGCCGTTGCATAATCGAACGGTTTCGGCAGAAAATATATCGCACCTTCCTGGATAAAATCATGCTCCCAGGCTTCGGCAACCGCGCTCACGACGACTACCGGTGTCGGATTTTTCTTCATCACATGGTCGATCACGTCACTCCCGGTGGCTTCCGGCATGGCATAATCCGTAATCACTACATCAATAAACTCTTTGTTCTCGGTACGGTCTTCAAATATTGAAACCGCTTCCGTTCCCGTCGCCGCATGAAGAACAGTAACCGTATCATCTGAATATATCTTCACTAATATATCTTCCAGCAGATGCTGGAACTGTTCATCATCATCCGCAATAAGAAACGATTTAGTATTCATTGCGCTACCCTTCGTGAAACTGAATGCGAATTCAATACATAAAGAGGGCACAGTTCACATAACCGGGCCAAGCAACCGGAAAGTAATAATTTGTTCTCACATATCCAACAAATTATTCCCTTACATGAGTGAGCGGCATTCATTGAAGCTCTGAATATCAACTGGTTCCGGCTGTTTTGTGGTGTCTTTACGTGCATTATACCATAATTACATCGTCATATGCAAAATATTCATTTCTTTTTTTCCAATCATTTATATATTGGCTGATACTGACAACGTGGTAAAAGAGTAAATTTTAACAACCATGCAATTAAACATGATTTTTGGTTGCAATCACCTGGGGTGCTCGGCGTGAAATTCAATCCGATCAACATGTTCCAAAAGCGTGATGTGATCAACGGTAAAAATAACCAGGGGGATATTATACGTTTTCGGATATTCAATTCACTCTCACCGTTAGAGGCATCGATCGTTGAGCGAAGAGCTTACCGGCGGAGTTTCGGTCCGGGTGACATGATTGTAAAAGAGGGTGATGCTGCTATCGGACTGTACCTGTTAAAATCCGGCGAAGCAAAAGTCTATACTGTGGTCAAGAGCAGGCAAATCGTGCTTGCACATTTAGTTTCCGGTTCTTTTTTCGGGGAACTGACCCTTTTAAAAGAACGGCAGCGTTCAGCAACGGTAATTGCCGTTGAAAAAACAGAAGTACTCTGCCTGTTCCGGCCCGATTTCTTAAATATTCTCAAACACTATCCTTCCATTTGCGGAAAGTTCCTTCCTGTTTTTTCCGAAACCATACTTGAGAGAATTTACGAAAAGTATAAAGAAATAAATATCTTCAAGAATTCACCCTGAATAAAGCTGCGGCATAAGGGAATCGGAAAATGTTTGACAAATTGTAGTATAATCCCTATTTTAGCACCTTTTAACTGTTGGATGCAGCGCCAGGCCTCATTTTGACACCTATGAATCTACTCGTACCGTTTGCAGTGAGTTCTGTATCCGGGCTGTACACATCGCTTTGGGGGGCATTTAAAGATTGCCCATATGAGGGGTTTAAAGCAAAAACTTTCCCCCGAAGCATTTACTTCAATGCGGTAATTTACCTCTCTATTTACTTTATACCGGTGCTCCATGAGCGGATCCAGAATCTTAGTCTCTTTCAGATCTTTTTTCTCGTTATGGGTCTGGAAAGGGGAATTGCCGAGTTTTATAAAGGTTTTTTGCGAACGGAAGACCAGAAAAAATACTTTGTCCCGTCGCGGATAACGTTTTTTGGACGGTATGTGGCAAATGATCTGCTCAGGAGAGGTCTCGGAATAGTTTTTATTCTTGTTATTTTCCTTCTGGTTTTTCTTGATTCAACTATTACGACCGCACTGGAGTTTGTTGCCGTATCGTATGCTGCCGGAGTTGTCGTCGCATTGGGAGGCGCCTATAAAGACGCCCCGTTCGAGGGTTTTAAGATAGTAAAATTTCAGAAATCGCCATTAGTGCTCAGCGCATTATTTTTTTTGTTCTACTCTTTCGGTCCTACTGCCCTCGGTATTCTTATCTGTATGAATTTTGGTCTTGAACGGTTTATCGTCGAGTATTACAAGACGTTCATTCAGAGAAATATGTCGGGGAAATTCAGACCCGATCTGACGAGAATGCAAAAACAGATCGAGACGCGGGAAAAATTTCATTACGGTGCATTGGTCATAATTGTCGGTGTTATCATTTTATTTCTCCATGAATCAAGAGCAATATGATGTCATAATCATCGGTTCGGGATTTGGCGGTTCGACTGCCGCATATGCGCTGTCCAAAGCGGGACTGAAAACGGTCCTGCTTGAAAAAGGCGGATGGGCAAAGCGAGACGATATCGATTGGAATCCCCGGGAAATACTCATTAAAAAACGGTATAAGAGCGACTCACCTGTTTACGTTAACCAGAATTCAGGCAATTCTCATCAGAAAGTCATGCTGAATGAAGTAGTCGGGGGAAATTCTATCTTTTTCGGCGGGGCAGCTATCAGGTTCAGAGAAAAGGACTTCGATACATGGCCGGTAACTTATGAAGAGTTCGAGAAATATTATACTCAGGCGGAAATGCTGCTCGAAGTCTCAGGCGAAGCACATAACGATCCATATGAACCGTATCGAAGCGACACTTATTGTAATGGCAGCATTCCGCTATCCGAACCTTCAAAAAGGATCTTCAATGCGGCAGAATCGCTCGGTTTAAGCCCTTTCAAACTTCCCCTTGCAATTAATTTCAAGAATAAGTCAAGAATCGTCTGCATTCAGTGTAACACGTGTGACGGCTATCCATGCAAGATCGAAGCGAAGAACGATGCTGCAACCATACTCCTCAAACAGGCACAGGAACATAACTGCACAATTCTGACGTATGCATTGGCCAATCGTGTATACGAGGAGAACGGTAGCGTAAAGATTGTAGAATTTATTGACAAAAAGACCAAAAGAACACATACACTATCGGCAAAAATCGTAATCGTCAGTGCGGGATCCCTGCAAAGCCCCGGTATTCTTCTCCGGTCGGGCCTTGAAAGATATTCGAACCATAAAAATATCGGTAGCAATTTAATGCGGCATTGCAGCGCAATTGTAAGCGGGATCTTTCCCTTTAAAACAAATTCTCAGAAAGTATTTCAGAAGCAGGTGGGCATTACACATTTTTATGAAGATTTACGGGAGGAGCTCAAGACTTCGACCGGTATGATCCAGGATATCTATATGCCTTCCGGCGAGATCGTCAAATACTATGCACCTATCGGAACAAAATTGCTGTCGAGTCTGATTTCTAACCACTGCCAGAACCTGATCTGCATCGCAGAAGACGATCCGGTGTTTGATAATAAGGTAGAACTTTCAGGTAAAATTGACGTCTACGGTATCGATTCGATTTCGGTGAAACACCGATACACAAAAAACGATCTTCGCCGTAGAAAACATCTTGTAAAACACTCGATAAAAATTCTCCGAAAGGCGGGCGCCATTTTTTCCACTGTTCACGGTATTGACGAAAATACTCCCCCCAACTTCTCTCATGCGGTCGGCTCGGTGCGCTTCGGCAACGATCCCGGATCAAGCGTTTTGGACAGACATTGCAAGTTTTTCGGTATTAAAAATCTGTATGTTGTCGACGGGAGTTTCATGCGGTCTTCAGCCGGCGTGAATCCGAGTCTGACTATTACTGCCAATGCATTGAGAGTATCCGATCATATAATGCAGAATATTCATGAATTCTGAAAAAAAAAATATCTGCATAGCCGGGTGCGGTACTATCGGCTCGCTCCATGCAAAGAATCTATCTGACACTTCCAACCTGACATTCTTCAGCCGGACTCACCGGAGCGCAGAAACATTGAACCGGAAATTTCTCGGGGACGGAACTTTTACAAAATTCGAAGAAGTCTTATCGTCACAAAAAATAGACGGTGTCGTCATCGCATCGCCTCCGGAATATCATAAAGACCAGGTCATTTCCGCGATCCATGCCGGGAAATTTGTTCTGGTGGAAAAACCGATGTGCGTTTCTTTAAAGGAGCTGGAAGAGATCGAAAATGCGGTGAACGGTAATCAGCACCGTCTCATGGTCGCTGAGAACTACTATTATAAACCCTCACTCAAAGCCATCAAAACTTTACTGGAGGAGAATCGTATCGGGGAAATCACCGGATTGTCGGTGCGAAAGGAATTTACACAACCCGCAGCCGGCTGGAGGAAAAAGTACGGCGCCCTTCTCGAGGGAGGCATCCATTTTATAGCCCTGATTTCAGACATTCTCGACCAGTCCCCGTTATCGGTCGAGGCTGAATTTCCCGCAACGGACACTTCCGCGCCGGACACTTCCGCACCTGAACGGACGTCGGTCATCAAGCTCTCTTACGATGAATCTATCCTGGCCGTTCTCCGGTACTCCTGGGATACGGCAAGTTTGACTAAGGGAATTTTTCAGCACTCCTCGATATGCGGAACACAAGGGAAGATCGTATTTGAAAGTAACGGCATCTACGTAGTAACCGGCGCCGGAGTAAATAGAAAGCTTTCTTTTCCCGGATTGTCGGACATTTCAGGTCACAAGGCTATGACGCGCGATTTTCTCGAATGTCTCAACAACCCGGCAAAAAACCCCTATTCAAATATTTCAAAAACAAAGCGGGACCTTGCAATTGTTTTTGATGCGTACCGGCAGGGTGGTATTCACTGAAGAACGTTTGTCAGCGGCGGTCCGGTCTATCTTTCCGAAACAAGAGCGGATCAAAGAATCGCGGCATTACAATATAGTGGTTTACGGCATAGGCAACGCCTGCGTACACACTTCCGATGATCAGATCTATAATGTAATGATGGTTCAGGTAGACGGTCGCCCACCAGACAAGAAGCGGGAAGATAATAAAGAATAGCGGATATTTTCTGAATTTGATCCAGGCAAAAAGCGAAATGACCAAGGGGTACGCACCATGCAGGGAAGGGATTGCGGCAAAGGCATTCGGATTCATATTGTTCCAGATCGTGGTGAAAAACTTCATCTCAATCATTCTGTCGATATTGATGAGACCGCCTTCCAAACCGAATATCCGGCCTGATGGTTGTATAAAACCGAAGCGCAAAACATAATGCGGCGGCGCTGCGGGGTACAGGAAGAACGTAATGAGCGCCATAGCGTTCAAGATGGTTAGTGTCCAGACAAACCGGTAAAACATCCTGCGGTCATCATGGGTGTGCCATAAAATCCAACCCAGGATGAGCGGACTGAAAAAATGAGAACTGTACAGGTTTGCAGCAATGATATCGAAAACCTGTTTCCAGGTATGTGAGTCATAAGCCTGCTGAAGCTGCTGAAACCAGAATGCAGGGACTGAGCCCTGAAAAAACCTCCCGAACAGTGCAACCTCGGCATCATACACTTCCCGAATATACACATATCCCCTCCAATCGTCCGCAATACCCCGCATCATATCGTAGAGGATCCAGAAACCGATGAACGGAAGCCAATCGATGAGAAACCGTTTAGCCTTATTCCCGCTGAGAAGGAAGGTAAAAAGGAACAATGTCAGAAACACATGGTCCGGACGAAGCGTGATAAATGTATTAATAATTATGTAATAAGTCATTATTCCCGCGACGAGGTAGAGCTTCCACCTGTGGGAACTTTCAGTTAATGTCCGAAACCTTTTTATGTAATTCATGGCGCAGAATATCAGATTAAATATCCGTTATATAAGGTTCAAAGTGTACAAAATTATACCTTATAATTCAAGATATATTTCTCTTCACGGACCTCGGGACAATAGCCTTGCATTTTACTCTGAAAAGGCGTACCTTTTTCACAATAAATAGTGGCAATTTTACAACGCCGGACAGAAAATGATAGGTTCGCTTTTTAACATACTGGGTTTTGTAATTGCGGGTCTTTACCTGCTGGTTTCTGTAATGTGTGGAGTCATATTACGGTCGAATAAGGACGATCTCAAGATACCGGTCCGCACACTTGGCGTTATGACAGTTACACTCCATGCGATATACATATTAAACCTGATTTTGAGCACTCGCAGGCTTCCGATGGCATCACCTGTCGAAGCAGTTACGTTTACAGCTTTCATTCTTGCACTTTCCTATATTCTCATTCACTATACATCGAAAGAATCGGGCACAGGATTGTTCCTGTATCCTGTCATTTTTATGTTACAGGCCCCCGCGGCGTTCTTGCTGAGACCGGTTGACACATTCAACCCTATTCTTGCCAGTCCGTATTTTTCACTGCATACGATTCCAACGTTACTTGGTTACGCGGCATTTCTGATCGCTATGAAATACGGTTTGATGTATCTCCTGATGTATTCCCAGATAAAATCTAAAAAGATAGGTAAAATATTCCGGAGAATTCCCGATCTTGACGGGTTGGACAGACTGAACTCCAGATCGGTCATCACCGGTTTTACATTTTTGACAATCGGCATAGTGAGCGGGTCGCTGTGGGCAACGAGTGTCTGGGAGGGACGGGACGGTTTCGATCTGAAACTCATTGCAGGATTTGTGCCCTGGGTCCTGTATGGTATCTCAATTCAGCTCCGTTATCTGAGCGGCTGGCGGGGAAAACGTGTCGCATTTATTTCTGTGTTCGGCGGCGTTTTGCTGCTGCTGTTTTTTATGATCATTTGATGGTTGAATGCACGTGTGTTCCGTGAGGTTTCATGAGCGGCCACGTGAAAATATCGGCATTTAAATTCTGACTGGAATTATGAAAATATTTGTAGTAGGACTGAGCCATAAAACGGCGCCTGTCTCAGTCCGCGACAAGGTGTCGATCAAGTCTGAATATTTAATCGGTCACCTGAACAGATTAAAGGGAAAGGACCATCTGCTTGAAAGCTGCGTTGTATCTACCTGCAACAGGACAGAGTTGTACGGTACTTTTTCTGTCGAAGATGAAAAAAAATCAAATCCTTATGAACACTTTGCCGCTTTGTATCCCGGTCTGGAAATAGCGTTCAGTGATTTTCTCTACTATTACACAAATGCCGAAGCCGTTCATCATCTCTTTAAAGTCTCCTCAGGATTGGATTCCCTTGCACTCGGGGAACCGCAGGTATTCGGCCAGTTGAAATTTGCCTACCAGGAGGCGGTCAATAATAAAAATACAAATTCCATACTGAACAGATTGTTTTTAAAGACATTTTCCGTAACGAAACGTATCCGCACGGAAACAAAGATCGGAGAAGGGAGTATATCGATCTCATATGCCGCAGTAGAATTGGCCCGGAAAATTTTCGGCGACCTTTCATCGATCCGGCTTCTCGTCATTGGCGCAGGAGAGACGGGAACGATCGCGGCACGTCACTTTAAGGAACGCGGCGTATCAAAAATTATGATCGCCAACAGGACATTTAAACGTGCAGAGCGGCTCGCAGCGCAGATCCAGGGTACCGCAATCCGGTTTAGTGAGATTGGGATAACTTTGCAAGGTAGTGATGTCGTTGTGTCATGCATCGGTGCAGATAATTACATTGTCGTTACCGACCAGGTTAACAGGGCAATGAGTGAACGAAAAAACCGCCCGCTCTTTTTTATTGATCTGGGTGCGCCGCGTGATATCGATCCTGCTGTCAATTCGATCTATAACACTTTCCTTTACGATATCGACGATCTAAAAAAGATCGTCGAGTCGAATATCGCTCGCAGAAAGAGTGAAGTGTTTGCCGCCGAGAAGATCATTGAAGAAGAAGTAAATGATTTCATTGACTGGTACAGTACCATAGGCGTTTTTCCGGTTATTCAGAAACTGCAGGAGCGTTTCGAGTCGATCAGAATGAGTGAAATAGTCCATAATAAGCCCAAACTATCCGGTATAAATAGCAAACAGATCGAGCTTCTGACAAAGAGCATCGTGAAAAAATTACTGAAGGAACCGATTTTACGTCTTAAAGATTCGGCAAAAACACCGCAGGGTCTCGAAGAAGCTGAATTACTGAAAAAATTGTTCGGTCTCGGTAAAACCACACAGGATGGCAGCACTGGATGAATGGAACGGTTAAAATTGGCACCAGGAACAGTCGACTTGCCCGCTGGCAGACCGATTATGTATTGAGTTTGCTGAAAGCGGTCGGACCATCACTATCCTTCACCATCGTACCGATAAAGACGACCGGGGATATTGTTAACACTGTTCCTCTCGAAAATATAGGGTCGGCAGGAATCTTTACGAAAGAGATCGAAAAAGCGCTTCTCGATAACAGTATCGATATTGCAGTCCACAGCATGAAAGATCTCGAGACGGTTCTCCCTGAAGGCCTTACGATCGGGGCCGTACCGGTGAGAGAGGACTTTC
The DNA here is from genome assembly GCA_965240425.1 of bacterium. Lineage (GTDB taxonomy): Bacteria > SM23-31 > SM23-31 > SM23-31 > SM23-31 > CBDFMG01. The sequence continues at coordinate 1,699,577 of OZ251221.1, read as the reverse complement.
ATGATGCCCTCATCGCAAAAGAGGCATCAACGCTTGATGAATTGCCGAAGGGCGCTACTATACTGACCGGCAGCCCGAGAAGAAAGGCCCAGCTCCTTCATTACCGGCCGGATTTTCACATAGAAAGTGTGCGGGGGAATATTGAAACGAGAATCAAAAAACTTCACAAATCCGATGCCGACGCATTGATACTCGCAGCGGCGGGTTTGAAACGGCTTTCTCTTTCGGAACACATATCCTCAATTATATCCGAGGACGTTATTCTGCCCGCTACCGGCCAGGGTGCGCTCGCTATTCAAGTCCGGTCCGACGACAAAAAGTTATTGAAACTTTGTTCAAAGATAAATAATGCGACATTCCGCTCGGTTACGGCGGCAGAACGGAGTTTCTTGAGAGGAATTCAGGGTGGCTGTCAAATTCCGGCAGGATGCATCGGAACGATCACGGATAACGATCTGGTATTGACCGGTGTAATTGCGATGCCCGACGGTTCCCGGCTCGTGAGAGAGTCGTACCGGGGAGACCCTGACGATCCTGAGAACACGGGTGTGCGGCTTGCCGAAACTATTCTGGATGCAGGCGGAGATGAAATTTTGAATATTTTTCGGACCAGTATCTCCCGAGAGGTCTGAGTCATGTCGATATCCGGAAAGCGAATCCTCGTAACGCAGGCACTTGAACAGGCCGCCCGGCAGATAGAGAACCTGCAGCAGCGTGGCGCTACCGTAATTCATAAGCCCTTGATAGTCGTGCGGCCCGTGGATGATTATTCCGGATTTGACAACCATCTCCGGGAAGTGGAAAAATTTGACTGGATTTTATTGACAAGCGCAAACAGCGCCGGCATATTCTCAAAAAGACTGGGCTCACTCGGTTCCGGCAGAGAAGATTTCAGAAACGTCAGGATCGGGGCGGTCGGACAGGCCACGGTAAATGCGCTTGCCGAAGCCGGGTTTAAGACGGATTTTGTTCCTCAAACGGCAACAGCCGCAGGATTCCTGCACGAGTTCACACAGAAGTTTAAAAACCTGACGGAGATTACAATTTTTTTCCCGGCGGGGAATATCGCACGTGAAGTTCTGCCTGCCGGTCTCCGGAATGCGGGCGCGGAAGTTATCCGGATGACAGTGTATGATACGGCGCCCGTAGAGTATCCGCAGGATGACATTACCGGTCTGTTCGACGGGCGCCAGGTAGACATGGCGACATTCGCCAGTTCTTCCGCGGTCGATAATCTCATGAAGCTTATCCCGGAAAATAAGCAGCCGGGAATTATTTCAAAATTAAATGCAGCGAGCATCGGACCGATGACGACTAAAACAATGCTTTCGTACGGAATTCGTCCTGTTGCCGAAGCGCGGGAACGCTCCGTGTCCGGTCTGGTCGCGGCGGCGGCTGAATATTTTCAACAATCCTGAGCAGAGGTCTCTATGGTATTTCCAATAACCCGAATGCGGCGTCTCAGAAAGAACGAGACTATCCGCAGAATGATACGCGAAACAAATTTGTCTGTAGATAACTGTATTCAACCCTTGTTCGTGTGCCCGGGCACAAAGGTCAGGGAAGAAATCCCCTCAATGCCCGGACAATTCAGGTTGTCTGTCGATGAACTTGTCGATGAGTGTAAGGAAATCGAACAGCTCGGTATTCCTGCAGTTATCATTTTCGGGATCCCGGAAAGCAAGGACCCGCTCGGGACGGGAGGGTACGCTGGTGACGGTATCGTACAGAAAGCGCTGCGGTCCGTCAAAAAAAGGGCTTCGACGCTTGTGCTTATTTCCGACGTCTGTATGTGCGAATATACCGATCACGGCCACTGCGGCGCTATCGTCGAAGGGGAAGTGGATAACGACCGGACGCTTGACCTGCTCGGGAAGACCGCACTGAGCCACGTCAGGGCAGGTGCGGATATCGTTGCCCCCTCGGATATGATGGACGGACGTGTCGGTTATATACGTGACCTGCTCGACACAGAGGAATTTACCGATATTCCGATCATGGCATATTCGGCGAAATATTCTTCCGCGTTCTACGGGCCGTTCAGGGATGCCGCCGATTCCACACCCCAATTCGGCGACCGGCGGTCGTACCAGATGGACCCGCCGAACAGTGAGGAGGCGCTCCGGGAGGTTGCGCTCGATATCGAGGAAGGCGCCGACATTATCATGATCAAACCAGCTCTTCCCTATCTCGATATTATCAGCCGGGTGAAACATGAGTTCTCGATCCCCATTGCGGCATACAATGTGAGCGGCGAATATGCCATGATCAAGGCGGCGGCGGCGAAGGGCTGGATCGATGAAGAGCTGGTCGTCATGGAAGCGCTGACCGGGATCAAACGCGCCGGAGCCGACCTCATCCTGACCTATTTCGCAAAAGACGTTGCGAGGCGGTTGAAATAAATAGTGAATTTCAAGTATGTCATACCTCAGCGCCGGGGTTGTAATTCCTGTTACTGTAACTCCATAGTTGCCATTGCGAGGTTTTCGTATCGCTGAATGCTCATGTTTGCGCCGTTTCCCCGAAAGGGACTAACTTCACGGCAAGCCCCGGGGACTCTGTGCGTGGCAATCTCTGTGTAGCACTCTGTACACACTATTTTCAATATGCCGAAAAAATGCCGTATAAATAGAATGTTCCATCGAACAGTTATCGGAAATTGAAGCATGTGGATTGCGGTGTTTCGCTCGCAATGACGGTAAAGTCCCTTTTGTTGAGCGCTACAGATCGAATACTTGTAAGGAATATGAATGAATTATAAACGGTCGAAACAGTTGTATGGTGAAGCGAAGAAGTACATGCCGGGCGGGGTGAACTCTCCCGTCCGGGCATTCAAGTCGGTCGGCATGGACCCGCTTTTCATCAGCCGGGCGGAGGGTTCGAGAATTTTCGACGCGGACGGGAACGAATATATCGATTATGTCGCCTCGTGGGGACCGCTCATTCTCGGACATTCGCATCCGAACGTTGTGGAGGCGGTCACGGAAGCGGCAAAGAACGGAACGAGTTACGGCGCTTCGACCAAAATAGAGGTGGAACTTGCCAGACTCATCACAGATATCTATCCATCCATCGAAAAGGTGCGGATGGTGAATTCCGGTACCGAAGCGACGATGAGCGCCATAAGACTGGCACGCGGGTTTACCAAGCGCGAGAAGATCATCAAGTTCGATGGGTGTTACCACGGCCACAGCGACAGTTTTCTCATCAAGGCGGGTTCCGGCGCCCTCACGCTCGGTATTCCGGGGAATCCGGGCGTCACGAATGGCACAGCATCCGACACGCTCATTGCGAAATATAACCAATTTATTTCGGTATGGGAGATCGTTTCATCACATCCCGGGGAGATCGCGGCGATCATCATCGAGCCGGTCGCAGGGAACGCGGGTGTTATTCCCCCTGAGGAAGGATTCCTCGAGGGCCTGAGGGATATCGCCGACAAAACCGGGATCGTTCTGATCTTCGATGAGGTGATAACAGGATTCCGCGTCGCGCCCGGAGGGGCGCAGGAACTCTACGGCGTGACACCCGACCTGACCTGTCTCGGCAAGATAATCGGCGGCGGCCTGCCGGTCGGCGCATACGGCGGAAAATCAAATATCATGGACATGGTAGCTCCGGACGGACCGGTCTACCAGGCGGGAACGCTCGCTGGCAACCCCCTCGCCATGGCGGCGGGACTCGCGACGGTGAAATACCTTCAGGAAGAAAATCCCTATCCACAGTTAGAAAAATTGGCGGCGCGGCTCACCGGCGGCATCGCAGAAATCTCGGAGAAACACGGCATCCCGGTGCAGCAGAACCGCGTCGGCGGGATGATGTGCCGGTTCTTCAACGACGGACCCGTTACCGGTCTCGATTCGGCGATGAAGAGCGATACAGACCGGTTCGCGAAGTATTTCAAGGCGATGCTCGAAGAGGGTATCTACATGGCGCCGTCACAGTTCGAGGCGGGATTCATCTCGACCGCCCACACCGAAGAGGATATCGAAAAGACGATCGCAGCGCATGGGCGGGTGGTGGAAAAGTTGTGAAAGACGATTTATACAATGGTTCCGACATGAGCATCATAGCAGATTACATGACGCCCTGGAGGGATGTTACGGAGTGTTATGAAATTCCCAGGCTGAAGTTCCAATAGGATTAGGGTTTTCATCAATATCAGTTAATTTTTTGAATGATTCTACTTCAACAAAAAAATCACCCCATTGAGTTTCGACATAAAAATCCGGTTTTTTATCTTTCACTACTATGTTTTTATGCAAATTGTCTTCATCCCAAAACTGATACCCTCTCTGTTTCAGTACTCATCAAAATCGCAATTTACTTTTATCAATCCTTGCTTTCATTTCTCAATATCTCCTCATACTTGTATCGACTGTTTGGGCGTAGAGTTCGATGCCGCCGGTCATGTTGCGGGCGTTGGGGAATCCGTTGTTGCGGAGGATGCACATCGCCTGGAAGCTGATGATTCCGCGGTGGCAGTAGACGGCGATGAGTTTCGAGCTGTCGAGTTTTTCCATGTCGCAGAAGAAGTCGCTCATCGGGCAGTGGACCGCGCCGTCGAGCCTGACGAGGTCCCACTCGTCTTTCTCCCGCACATCGAGGAGAATGAAATCGTCACCGTTTACCATTAATTCTTTCACTTCCATACAGGTTATCTCGACCGGGGGTCCTTTTCCGGATGCCTTGCCGAGACTGTCGAGGAACTTCCGCGCCTCGCGGCGGGCGCGGACCTTGTCGAGGAATTTCATAAGCGAGCCTTTCTTACTACACTTTTTGTGATTTGGTGATCAATTTAAATTCTTTTCAAAAATTGCACCCGGAGACCGTCATCCTAAGAGACAGGGACAGGATGCCGCTCAGATTCCCGCCACGCAGGTGGTCTCTTATCGGTGCAATGAGATTGTAAAAACTTTGCAACCGTTGAACCCACGATAAATCCCCCCGTAATAATGGTCTCGCGGAAGAAAATTTTATCAAACCTACAATTTTGAGAAAAAAGAGTCAAGGTAATAATTGTGCGGGAATTTTATGTGGATTTCAGGGCGAAAGATTCGCTCCGGTCTTTTCGGCGATGGCGAGGGCCGCGGCGAGGACTGTTCGGGCTTGTTCACCTGTTACGGCCGGTTCAGTGTCATTCCTGATGGATTCTAGAAATGAAGAAAGCTCGAGCACAAGCGCGTCCTTTCCGTCGGAGAGATACTTTTTATATCCAACATTTTTGTTACTTTCGCCGTGGTTGACCGACATCACTGGCATGAGACCTTTCTCATCAGCCGGTCTACGGGGATCAATCATCCTGAATTTCTCCGCTTCGCCCGTTACGAAATCCATCGATATGTAGCTGTCCTGCTGGAAAAGGCGCATTTTTCGCATTTTTTTCTGTGAGATACGGCTCGCGGTCACGTTCGCCACCGCCCCGTCTTCGAACGTCAGCCGGGCGTTTACAATGTCGAAACTTTTCGGGTCGGATGAGACAACGGCGACACCGTTCGTGTCGACCCGTTTCAGAGGGGACTTCATAAGCTGGAAAATAAGGTCGAGGTCGTGTATCATCAGGTCAAGTATAACGGAAACGTCAAGCCCGCGTGCGTTGCACGATGCGAGCCGGTGCGATTCGATGAAACGGGGGTTAATGAGGTCCTTTCTGAGACTGCGGTATGCGGCATTGAACCGTTCGATATGGCCGATCTGCAGTTTGACACCGTTCTTGCGTGCCGCTTCAATAATCGTATCCGCTCCGTTGAGATCTGCCGCTATTGGTTTTTCAACGAACAGGTGGACACCCATTGTGGCTGCGGCTGCGGCAACCTCTGCATGAGCCGAAGTGGGCACGACAATACTCACTGCCTCTACTGCTTCAAGAAGTGATTCGAACGATTCGAACGCTTTTACGCCGTATGATCTTGAGATCGAATTCCTGACATTTTCATCGGTATCCCAGAACCCGGTAAGTTCCGCTTCCGGTATATCAAGATACTTTTTCAGGTGTACCTCTCCGAGATGTCCGACACCGACTATACCGATTTTACATGTCTGCATATGGACGCTACCTCACCTATCTAAAGCATAACAAATTGTTCTTTCCACCGCCTCAAATCAGGAATTGTTAAAATAGACATGTTTTAATCAATAATCAAGCGGAATGCAACTCAATCATGGCAATAGAAGTATTCCTTATTATATTGCTTTTAAACCATATTTACTTTATATTTAGAGTTTATATTTCGTAAAAGAATATGGGCATTGAAGAGAATTTTCTGGCGGTGAGTGAGCGGGTGGCGCAAGCCGCTGCGCGGAGCGGACGAAACGCGGAAGATATTACGATTGTTGCTGTTACGAAGACACATCCGGCTGCCGTTATCGACGAAGCTATCAGCGCCGGTATCGAGCATATCGGAGAGAACCGTGTACAGGAAGCTCTCGCGAAACACGGCGATGTGGAACGGCAAGCAGTCTGGCACATGGTCGGTCATCTCCAACGGAACAAGGTGAAACATGCTCTTTCGGTTTTTGACAGTATACATTCCGTCGAGAGTATTGCTTTAGCCACGGAGATCAATAAGCGGGCAGACCGCATTGTCGATATTTTTACGGAAGTGAACATAGGCGAAGAGGAATCGAAATCCGGGATAAAGACCGGCGAGGTCATTCCCTTTCTCAAGAAACTCAGACCGTTCGAAAACCTCCGCTGCAGGGGACTGATGGCCGTCCCCCCGATTCAGGATACAAGCGAATACGTCAGGCCATTTTTCCGGGAGCTTGCGGAGTTACAAAATGAAGCGAACCGGCAGAATGTTTTCGATCATCCGCTTCATGATCTGTCGATGGGCATGACGGACGATTTTGAGATCGCTATCGAAGAAGGCGCGACAGTTGTCCGCATCGGGCGTGCATTATTCGGTGAACGGAGACAGCTATAGTCATAACATCTAACCTGAATAATTATCATGCTTAAATTAACACCGCGGGACATACAGAATCAGGAATTCAAAAAGGTTATCCGTGGGTATGACCCGGTTGAGGTCGATACGTACCTTGAGATCATTTCTGATGAGTTCGAACTTTTGATCAGACAAAAGAAAGACCTTGATGAAAAGGTGTTGAAGTACGAGGCCGAGCTGAAAAATTACAAACAGATCGAGGGGACGCTTCAGGATACGCTCATTGAAGCAAAACGGTCGACCGCTGAAACTCAGGAATCTTTTCGCCGTGAGGCCGAAATAAAAATGAAGGAAGCGGAACTCTCCGCTCAGGCGTTAACAGAATCTGCACAGCACGAGCTCCGAAAACTTCAGGATGATATTGCTTTTCTGAAGACCCAGAAGGAATCATTCGTCCGCCGTCTCAGAGAGTGGGTCAAGGTGCTTGAACTCGACGATAAGGAGATAGCCGAGATCGGCTACAGGGAACGGAGGCGAAGAAAAGGAAGTTTTTCCGGGGAATTTCTGGACAGAACTGCCGAAAAGTCCGCACCGGATGAGAAGCCGGATACAGAAGGTAGAGAGGAAAGAACAGGCAGCAGTCCTGAACACGCCCTTCCTCCACAACAGGTGCAAGCGACTTCCGATAAGGAGCAGGCTCAGCACGACAGGGAACACTCCGAACGGGCCGCCGATGGAGCCGAAACTTCGGATGACGAGATCGAGTTTGAGCCTGAAGAGAGCCGGAACGATTCCGCAGACGAAAGTAAAAATGGAATAAGCGGTGGGGAACCAACCGGCGCATCAGAAGATACCGATCAACCCCGTAAATTTCATAACGGATTTAATCTGATCGATAAAATTATCGACGAAGAAGATTCATTGTCAGACAAAAAGGATACGAATTCGGAAAGCGAAGAGAACGGACAATGAGCAGCGTAGTCGATGCGATCAATAAAGCGGTTGATACCATTCGTGCGAAGTCCGGTCTTGTGCCGGAAGCCGCCATCATTCTGGGGACCGGTCTCGGCGGTCTTGTCAAGGATATTAGTGTCGAAACAGCAATACCGTATGAATCGATCCCCGGTTTTCCCCTCTCGACCGTAGAGAGTCACGCCGGAAAGCTCTTACTCGGCTCACTCGGCGGGAAAAAAGTTGTCGTCATGCAGGGGCGGTTTCATATGTACGAAGGTTACACCATTCAGCAGATCACTTTTCCCGTCCGTGTCCTCAGGGCTCTCGGCGCCGGCACGCTTTTGATCTCGAACGTTTCAGGCGGGCTCAACCCTGCATTCTCGAAGGGGGATATCATGATCCTGAAGGACCATATCAACCTTCTCGGCGACAATCCCCTGATCGGGAAGAATGAAGAATCACTCGGTCCCCGTTTTCCTGATATGTCCGAACCGTATAACGGAAAATTGAACACCCTTGCTCAAGACATTGCCGAAAAAGAAGGCATCTCCGTTCAACAAGGGGTATATGCATCCATGACAGGGCCGTGTCTCGAAACGGTAGCAGAATATAAAATGCTGAAGATCATCGGTGCAGATGCCATCGGTATGTCCACTGTTCCGGAGGTGATCGTCGGAGTGCACGCGGGCATGAAGATCCTCGCATTGTCAGTAATAACCGACCTGTGCATACCCGAAAAACTCGAACCGGTGAATATTCGTGAGATCATTGCAATCGCAGGAAAAGCCGAACCGAAGCTGACCCTGTTGGTAAAACGTGTGGTTGAGGCATTGTAAATAAATTTTATATATCGATATGAATGTATAAGAGATTACCGCCAAACGTCCATTATCCGGAGTTAGAGGGTGAAATTCTCTCGTTCTGGAAGGAGAACAAAATTTTTGAACGGTCTGTTCAGGAACGGTCTGAGGACAAACCGTTCATATTTTACGAAGGCCCCCCGACCGCAAACGGCACACCCGGAGTGCACCATGTAATTTCCCGGACTATAAAAGACCTTATTTGCAGATATAAGACCATGCAGGGATACCGGGTCGAGCGGAAAGCGGGCTGGGACACGCACGGTCTGCCGGTTGAAATCGAAGTCGAAAAAGAACTGAATCTCGACTCGAAAGAGAAGATCTTAGATTACGGAATCGAATCATTCAACAAAAAATGCAGAGAATCTGTCTGGCGGTATAAACAGGAATGGGACAGTCTTACGGAACGTATCGGCTACTGGATCGACCTGGAAAATCCCTATATAACGTACACGAACGAATATATTGAATCGGTCTGGTGGATCCTCGACAATCTATTCAAGCGCGACCTTATCTATCAGGGCCACAAGGTACTCCCTTATTGTCCCCGGTGCGGAACACCGCTATCGAGCCATGAAGTTTCTCTCGGCTACCGGGATGTCACCGATCCGTCGATCTATGTAAAGGCGAAGGTAAAAGGGCTTGACGACACCTATTTTCTTTTATGGACGACGACACCGTGGACGCTGCTTTCGAACGTAGCGCTCGCAGTCCATCCCAAATTGCCCTATATCCATGCAAAGACCGCGGCCGGCATAATAATCCTCCTGGAAGACCGGAAAGAAGCGCTGTCTGAGCGCTATGAGATTGTCAAGACCAGCAAAGGCTCCGACCTTCTTGACATGGAATACGAACAGATCTTCCCATACAAAAAAGCCGATAAAAAGGCGTTTTATGTTATAGCCGGAGACTTTATTTCGATCGAGGAAGGTTCCGGAATAGTACACATAGCTCCTGCATTCGGCGATGACGATTATGCCATGGGTAAAAAATACGACCTGCCGGTCTTTCAGCCGGTCGACGAAAAAGGGAAGTTCACTGAAGAAATAACTCCCTACAAAGGACTGTTTGTTAAAGATGCCGATCCGAAAATTATCGGCGATCTCGAAAAATCGGGAGCCCTGTATCAAAGTCACGATCATGTGCACAGTTATCCGCACTGCTGGAGATGCGACACACCGCTTATTTACTATGCCCGGCAATCGTGGTTCATACGGACGACACAGTACAAGGAACAACTCCTCGAAAATAACCGAAAAGTGTGGTGGGTTCCCCGGGAAGTCGGGGAAAAACGGTTTCACAGGTGGCTTGAGAATAATATCGACTGGTCTCTTTCACGGGACAGGTTCTGGGGAACACCGCTGAATATTTGGATATGCTCAGAATGCGGAAAAATGATTTCTGTAGACAGCATTGAAACGCTGAAAAAACAGTGCCCCAGCTCCCTTCCCGAGCCTATAGATCTTCACAAACCGTACATAGACAATGTTACATTGAGCTGCCCTGATTGCAGTGGAGAAATGGCCAGGACGCCGGAAGTTATAGATGCATGGTTCGATTCCGGAAGCATGCCGTATGCCCAATGGCATTACCCGTTCGAAAATAAGGAACAATTTGAGCGCCATTACCCGGCGGATTATGTTAGTGAAGCTGTCGACCAGACGAGAGGATGGTTCTATTCTCTGCTTGCGATCTCGGTCATGTTGTTCGACAAACCGGCCTATAAGAGCTGCCTGACGATGGACATGATCCTCGATGATAAAGGCACCAAAATGTCAAAAAGCCGCGGTAACGTTGTCAATCCGAATGATGTGTTGAATTCAGAAGGTGCAGACGCACTCAGATGGTATCTCGTCAGCAGCAATCCTCCGTGGGTCCCGACACGTTTCGACCGGGATGGGATCAAGGAAGTCATAAAAAAGTTCTTAGGAACTTTTGTCAACACATATACTTTTTTTGTAACATATGCAAATATCGATATATTCGGTTACCGGGAAGATGCAGTCATTCCGCCGCACGACCGGCCGGAAATCGACAGATGGCTGCTTACATCGCTGGGAAAACTTGTTGAATCCGTAAACAACTTGATGGATAAATATGAAGTAACGAAAGCGGCAAGAGCTCTATCGGGATTTGTTATCGACGATCTGTCGAACTGGTACGTTCGTCTGAACAGAAGGCGTTTCTGGAAGAGCGAAAACGGCCCCGACAAAAATGCTGCCTATCAGACACTTTACGAGTCTCTTGTCACTATCAGTAAACTGATGGCGCCCATAGCGCCGTTCCTGTCGGAAGAAATTTACCATAATCTCCGGACCCACGATAATCCCCAGGATTTAAGTGTACATCTGGCACACTATCCCAAAAAGGATGATTCGATTTTTGCAGCACGGGATGATGATCTTGCAAAGAGGATGGACCAGATCAGAAGAGTTTGTTTTCTTGCCCGGTCTGTCAGGAGCAAAGCCGGTATAAAGATCAGGCAGCCGTTGTCCGAAATTATTATTGTACCGAAGGATGCCGGTCAGAAGCTCCATATAGAGATGGGGGAAAAATTAGTGCTTGATGAACTGAATATAAAGTCTATGAGATTTAGTGCCGACAGTTCGGGTCTCCTGAAAACAGTCGCCAGGCCGAACTTCAAAGCTCTTGGTCCGAAACTCGGAAAGGATATTCAGGATGCGAAAGAGGTTCTTATTCAACTTCCGGCCGAAGATCTCGATACGTATGAAAGTGGGAAAAAGATCACTGTTCGGATCAACAATAAAGACTATAGTTTGGTGGAGGGCGACCTTGAAATCGTGACCGAGCAGATCCAGGACATGGAAATTGTCGAGGACAATGGTCTGACTGTGGCAATTAACAAACACCTAACACCTGAATTATTGAGCGAAGGATTCGCACGTGAATTCGTTAACAGGGTGCAGAATATGAGAAAAGAAGCAAATTTCGAAGTCGTTGATAGAATTCGAATTTACCTGGATGCCGCCGAGACCATCCGGGATTTTATAAAGGAGAAAGAATCATACATAAGTGAAGAGACGCTGACATCCGAAATCGTGACAACATTCAAACCGGGGGAATTCGAGAAGACCTTAGAATTTGATTCCGGCAATGCCCGTGTCGGCATAGAGCGAGTGAGCAATACGAAGTAAATATCTTTATCATACAACAGAGCATAGAAAAAAATACTGGATTTCTATTTAAAAAATGCCGATATTTTGTGTTTGACAAGAATTTCCAAGGATGTACCAATGAATAAGAAGAAAGCTGAATTATACAAGGAGCTCATAAATAAAGAGCGTGAAAAGCTCATTGACAAGCTGAAATATCTTCGTGAATCCGCAATGGATTCGACGGTTAAGGACGCCTCAGGTGACCATTCCTCGTACTCATTTCATATGGCGGACCAGGGGACTGATACACAGGAGCGGGAAAACGCGTTTCTATTCGCTTCCCGGGAAAGCAAATATCTTGAACGGCTCGATCAAGCGCTCAAAAGGATCGATGACGGTACATTTGGTATTTGTTCAAAATGCAAAAACCTCATAGATCACGAACGACTTGAAGCGGTACCTATTGCAACAATGTGTTACGACTGCAAAACGAAAAATCAGTGATAGTGCTGTCATGAAATTATTTTTTATCTCGGTTGTTGTATTTGCTTTAGACCAGTTCACAAAGTGGATTGCAAAATCGAAGCTTGCACTTCGCGAATCGATTGAGGTCTTTGGTGACACCATCCGATGGACTCACATTCAAAATCAGGGAATGGCCTTTGGAATAACAATTCCCAACAAATACATCTTTAATGCATTATCAATTTTTGCCGCTTCTGCCATCCTCTATTATCTCATTAAATTTCGATATGAAAAATTTCTGCCGCGTTTTGCTCTTGCGGTTATATTCGGCGGCGCCGTCGGCAATCTTCTCGACCGCATTATGTACGGAAAAGTCATTGATTTTATAGACGTCGATATTCCCGATCTTCACCTGAATTCGTTCGATTTGTATTTCTTTACAATTCCTGAGATATTTCTTCCCAGGTGGCCGATATTTAACATAGCGGATATCGCAGTATCGACCGGTATGTTTCTTCTATTGTTTACCATATTTACCGGGAGTTATGAGTTTCAGCACGATGTCCCGGCAAATAAAACTATTGCTATCGACGAAGGCGACGAAAAAGTTTAAACCATGACACGGCACATAAAGCCCCCCCCCTCTTTTGTGCTCCGGTCTCTTATGTGCGGTGTTCATTTCAATCAACTATAAGTCAATTCCTCATACAGGACAATGTCCCGTACACGGAGAATCGTATTTCCGAATGGTCTGCCGCCGGACAGAATCGACCGATTCATTGCAATTTCATTGCCCGAATATTCCAGGTCGCACATTAAACATCTCATTAAAAACAATTCCGTACTGTGCAATACATTCCCGGTAAAACCAAGTCATAAAGTAATGTCCGGCGATACGGTGACCATTGCCGTTCCGGACCCCGTACCGCTGCTGATCAAACCGGAGAATATTCCGCTCGATATACTGTATCAGGATACGGACATAGCGGTAATAATAAAATCTGCCGGAATCGTAGTCCATCCGTCAGGCCCGGTAATATCCGGTACACTTGTAAATGCTTTGCTGTATCATCTCGACAATCTTTCCGGAATCAACGGCGTTCTCCGTCCGGGAATCGTGCACAGACTCGACAAAGACACGTCCGGAGTAATGGTCATTGCGAAACATGATCGCAGTCACCGTGCGCTGAGCGATCAATTTGCAAACCGGACTATAGAAAAATTATATACTGCTCTTGTCTGGGGAACATTTTCTAAAAACGAAGGAGTCATCTCGAAACCGATCGCCCGCAGTACATCCGACAGAAAGAAAATGGTATCCGGAACAAAAGGGAGAAAGAGCGAGACTCATTATAAAGTCCGGGAAGAATTCTCTTTTCTTACCTTGCTTGACGTTGTGCCGAAAACCGGGCGGACACACCAGATCCGTTCACATCTTTCTTCGATCGGGCATTCTGTATTCGGGGATTCGCTTTACAAAGGAAGAAACCGGCAGTTGTCTCACCTTACAACGCAAGACAGAATGAAAGCACAACAAATATTGAACGGTCTGCCGCGCCAGGCGCTCCATGCTTCCGAAATCGAATTTCTACATCCGGCGGCAAAAAAATCAATGCGCTTTAAGGCGCCGCTGCCGGCGGATATGGCGGAAATCCTGAAATTACTCAGGTAATCCCCCGCGGGATAATTACCGGTGTATGATTTTCTTTATTCAACCAATTGTGCTCGAATTTCAATAAATGGAAATGCACCCGGAAAGGATACCTGATAGTATGATAAAAAATGATGAATGGATAATTGATAAAGCCCGTAATCATGACATGATCAATCCGTTCGCCGCGAAACAAATGCGAAAAAATGTCGTGTCCTTCGGGGTCTCTTCGTATGGTTACGACGTCCGCATTGCCGATGAATTTCACATCCTTTCATCACCGGCATATCCAGGAGGCAATGAAACTGTTATCGATCCAAAATCATTCGGCAAAGATTTATTCTCCGTCACGAAAGGCGATTCCTGCATTCTTCCTCCACACTCCTACCTCCTGGGCAGTACCGTTGAATATTTCAAGATACCTCAAAAAGTGCTCGGCATATGCACCGGAAAATCTACCTATGCCCGGTGCGGGATAGTAGCAAACATCACACCTCTCGAACCGGAGTGGGAAGGTTATATAACAATGTCGATCATAAATAGTTCTCCAAATCCGGTCCGCATATATGCGAATGAGGGAATTGCCCAGATAATTTTTATCGAAAGTACCGAAGCGCCGGAGTCATCCTATAAGGACAAAGGCGGCAAATACCAGGGCCAAAAAGGGATCACGCTTCCAAAGATCGATCGATAACCCGGCCTATTTTGTTTGAGTATTGATTGCACTCAAAATGACTTTTCACAATAGCACGTTCAGCAGCATTGTAATGAATGATTGAACCTTGAATTCTTTTTTCGTATGATTAAGAACCTTTCAAGAGTGTCTTATATATACGGGAGCCAGGAATGAATGTACTCGTAACAGGAGCGACAGGTACGATAGGAAAGCCGCTCTGCGCGCATTTCCTCAATAACGGCTTTCATGTTACGGCGCTGTCGCGAAATGCACATGCGGCGAGAAACGTACTTCCCGAAGGCTGTTCGATCATTGAGTGGGATGCAAGGGATACGGAATTGTCCTGGTCAGCCGGCTGTGAAAACATTGACACTGTTGTAAATCTCGCCGGCGCATCTCTGGCCGATAAGCGTTGGTCACGTTCGTGGAAAAATCAGATTTTAAACAGCAGGATCAATTCAACACAAGCAATTGTGAATGCAATTATTGAGAAAAAAATTCGCCCCAAAACACTCGTCAATTCATCCGCTATCGGCTATTACGGATTTCATCCCGACCGAAACTTTTCTGAGAAAGACCCGCCCGGTGACGGGTTCTTATCTGATGTCTGTCAAAAATGGGAACATGAAGCACTACGTGCGGAATCAGCAGGTGTCCGGGTCGTTCCAGTACGGACCGGCGTTGTTCTCAGCAAAGACGGCGGGACGCTGAAAAAGATGGTAACTCCCTTTAAATTATGTCTCGGCGGCTATTTCGGAAGCGGTTCACAGTGGTTTTCATGGATTCATGTACACGATGTCATTCTTTCCATACAACATATCATTGATACACCAGCCATAACCGGGCCGGTCAATATCGTTTCACCTCAGCCGGTACCGTTCAAGACCTTTGCACAATCGGTCGGCGCGGTATTACGGCGGCCTGTTTTTATTTCTATTCCCCGTTTTCCTATCCAGATCAGGTTTGGAGACCTTGCCGATATTTTGTTCGAAAGTCAGAAAGTAAACCCCGATGTTCTTCTTTCCTCAGGGTATACATTCCACTATGAAACTATCGAACATGCATTAAACAATCTTCTGACCACCGGATAAACATTCTGCCGGAATGCCTTTACGAACAACGCTATTCCCGAAACACGATAGAATCTCATATAGTATTCCAATTGAGAATCTGTTACTATTTATAGCAGTAAATCCTTGTCAATATAACGCATATCTTTATCCGTTTCCATAAATTCACTGTGATACAAATCACATACTTTTCTTCCAACCAAATTTTCTTCATAAATAGTTCAATTATATCCCGGTACATGCCGATACAATAGTAAAGCAATCGGGCAACTATATTGGGGACGAAGAGCCATGTGTAACCATTCAGTAATCGAATTTATCGGCCGGCAGGAATGTGTAAATGGAGACACACTTCCTCTTTATAATTGTCTCGAATGCCGTACTACCATTGCCTTGAGCGAATCGGATGTAACCGGTTCAGCGCTTCTATCTTCTTCCCATACCCTTGTTCACAAGAATGGATATTATTCCAGGGCCTCTCTTTCAAGCCAAAACTAATAGAGTAATTTCCTCATGACAGCGTGGCATGTTTGCGTTATTAAAACATGCTGACCGTATGATTTTCAATCTAATTGTGCGTTTTTTCAGAAGTTAAAAATTTGTTGCGGGGATTGTTCAAAGAAACTTTGAAATTCTTTCGACAATTTGCTCGTTGTCGACAGATTTCAATAGAAAATCCTGAGCAGTGGACAAGGTTGAAACTTCATCGGCAATCTCAAAGGCGCCTGCAGTGAGAAACAGGACCGGAATATCTTTGAGATTTGCATCTTTTCTTAGTGTTCGTATAAACTCAAGACCGTCCATTTTCGGCATTTGCACATCAAGAATAATGAGGTCGGGTTTCTCATTATGCAGGCATTCAAACGCTTCTTCTCCATCCCGGGCTGCGGTGGTAGTATACCCGGCATGCTCAAGCCGAATTGTCAGCGCCTGGAGAAAGTCTTCTTCGTCGTAAATCACAAGAATTTTATGAGCCACATCAGTTCCTTTTGAAGATACAGGACATTTAAGACTGAAATATATCGTAAAAAACGAACTTACAAAAAATATTCGTGTATACCAAAGTAAAAATACAGGACTCGTATTTTTATGGCCACAGTATTTCACACTATTGCTTCCGGAATCTATCTTCAGAACTATAGGATCAACTTTTTTTTGCAATGACAATCCGCTTCTTGTTGATCGAACTTATTCCCGTATAGGAGTCCCGGATATCTTCCAGCACAAATCCCGATTGTGCAATCAACCGTTTTATGAGAGATAACGGTATGTCTTTTCTGATAAATTTGCTCACACTCCGGTGAGTCAGTCCGTCAGGCCTCTTAACCGATATATACCAATATACTGTGTGATGGTTATTCGACCGGTCATGCCTGACCCGGGAATATGCGGTCATGTCAGATTTCCCATCCGAAAACCGGCCGTTTTTCCGAATCCGGATTGCAGGGTCGTATAATTCATGATACGGCAGAATTTCCATCGCGAGCAGACCGTCTTTTTTGAGTGCGGAATACATACCGTCCAGACACGCACGTTGTTGATTTTCACTCAAGAGGTGATTAAATGAATTGTACGCTATTATTCCGAGATTAAAATGGCTTTTAAACGGTATATTCTGCATTTCAGACCGGACAAGGTGAACACGTTCCCGTTCGTCGGAATGAAGATCCTGCAGACTTTTCGCACAATATTTGAGCATCGTATTCGAAGAATCGAATCCGAAAATCGTATGTCCCGCCCGTGCCAATTGTATCGCTACTCTTCCGTTCCCACATGCAGCATCAAGAACAGGCGAGCCGGTTTTCCCGGCCAATGAAAGATACAGGGGAATATCGTCGTTTTTATGCGCTGCAAACTGAGAAACATAGAATTCTGCCGAATCGTCATAAAACCGGTCGGATGCTTTAAACGCACCGGCATATAGGTATATAAAAGGGGTGGAAACAGAGGAAAATCTTGCGAGGAGGTTTTCAATCCATTTCATGCGGAGCAGCCGAATAACGTTTGAAATACCAGAAGGCGGCAAGTGCACAGACAATTCCGATACTATCAGCAATAAAATCGTAAAAACTCGAAGTCCGTCCGGGAAGATAGAGCTGATGCATCTCATCAAACCCGGCAATAAAGAAGGATATACCAAGAGCGAGAAGAAGTGAACGTTTCAGGTGATGGTTCTCAATACTATGATATATAGTCCGTGTTAATAGACCGCAGAGAATGCCATATTCAAAAAAGTGGACGACTTTGTCAAGGTTATATCGGTCCAGGGTAATTTTCCATGACGGCAAAATTACAGAGGACCCAAACATTACTGCTATCCAGACCAGTATCGGGACATAAAACCGGAGAAATGTTCTCATGAATAGAATCGTGTCAATTTTCAGAATTCAGGTATCTGCCAAACAGGTCTTCAAAAGCATAAGGAAGAAAATCAATAATATTCCCCGCAGTCATACTGATCTCGCCAAACTCATCTGCAGCAAAATCCCCGGCATGTCCGTGAATGTAGGCGCTTGTGATCGTGGCTTCCGTCATATCTAATCCCTGCCCTGCCAGTCCTGCAATAATTCCCGTGAGGACGTCACCCGATCCAGCGGTAGCCATCCCTGCATTGCCCGTGGGGTTAATAAACACTTCACCACGAGTCGACGCAGTAATTGACGGCGCGCCTTTTAAGTGAACGACCGAACGGACCTGCCGCGCGTATCTGCGGGCGATCTCTATACGGTCCAAATCCAGATTTTCAGCATCTTCTTTTCTAATAAGTTTTGAAAACTCTCCGGCATGAGGAGTAATGGCGGTATGACTTTTTCTTTTCTTCAGGAGACCGGGTTTTTTTGAAACGGCATAAAGACCGTCTGCATCGATCACTGCCGGAAGGTCGGTCTGTTCTAAAATTGCATGGACAAGTTTGACTGTCTGTTCGTCCCTGCCGATACCGGGGCCTATCGCCAGTACATCGGCCCATACAAGAGCTTCCATGACCTGGTCTTCCGCATCAAGACTTAACGACCCGTCTTCGGTTTCCGGCAGGGGCAGTGTCATTGTTTCGGTCAATTTCTGTTCCAGGATCGAATTCAAGCTTTTTGGAATTCCCAGAAGTGTCATCCCGGCGCCGGACCGGAGAGCGGCGGCGGCGGTCATTGCCGGCGCACCGGTCATTCCCGGCGATCCTCCGAGAATAAAAATTCTTCCGCAGTCACCTTTATTGTAATAGGGTAACCGACGGGGTAAATATGATATAACGTCGCTTTTTTCAATGAGAAATGTCGTGACCTTTTCGAGTGATACCGCACGTCCCGGAAACCCGATATCCGCCAAAACAACTTCTCCGGACATCATCTTTCCGGGATGAAGCAGTAAACCCCGTTTGAGCAAACCCATTGTAACAGTCATGTCTGCTGCGATGCACACCCCGTCATATGAGCCGTTATCGGTATTCAAGCCGGTAGGAAGATCGACCGAGACGACGGCAGCGTCCATGGAATTTATTTTTCTGACCGCTTCTCCGGCAGCGCCTTTCACCGCTCCATGAACGCCGGTACCGAGGAGAGCATCAATTACGACATCCGCTTCTGCCGGCACATCCGAAAGCTGGCCCGAAGAGGCGATGTGCCGTATCGGGATACCCATTTTTTTTGCTATAGAGTAATTTTGCAGCGGGTCGCCCTTTAATTCGTTCTGTTTTGCAAAAACAAGAACCGATACGGAAGCGCCATGACGTTTCATTTCACGTGCGATGACAAAACCGTCTCCGCCGTTATTTCCTTTTCCGCAAAATATGATTACTGTTTTGCCTGTAATGGGTCCGAATCGTTTCAGGCAGGCTTCGACGACTTCGTATCCGGCCCGCTCCATCAGCGATGAACCCGGGATACCGATAGTTCCGACCGCCCGGGAGTCGATATTTCGCATTTCCTGCGCAGTTACAACCCACTTCATGTATTCGCTCCGTTTTTCACCCTGCCGGTCCGGAATTTCCTGCAGTTAACCGCAAACTGATCCGGGACATTTGTACGTGGTTCAAATGTATCATTAATGCGAAAAAATGTCAAGCCATTTTGACTCATCCGGCCGGGCAATTACAATCCGGTAATCCTGTAAATGGGGAATTTAAGCGAGTGATCCGATGTGTTCTGTTTGAGACAGCCATTGCTTCTTGAGGTCTTTCACATAGTCTCTCTGCTCATATACGATCTTTTCGGTAGAACCTTTTTTTAACCCGATTATCGTGTCTGAAATTTTATAGAAGTGATCTAAAACTTCGTGCCCGGGATTGAATACGGTAAACGGCATACCGTAATTCGAAATGTTACGGAGCGCTTGTTCTTCCGGGATATGGCCGAGGTGCGACAAATTCATGGAAAAGGTTTTCTTGATCCGTTCAACAAGATCGCCGGCGACAGATTGGGCCGGTCCCTTGTCGCACTTATTAATGACCAATCCGAAGAGTTTGGTCTGCAGGAGGGTTTCAAGGCGGGAGGTGTATGATTCGAATTCACGAATAGTATTTTTTATTTCATTATATGTCCGGTAAATTGCGCTTTTTTTCGAGTAGGAATATGAACCGTTCCCGGTATTATGAAACAGTATCTCGTGGACCTTGTCATGTAATACCGGCATATCCTTCTTTATCCTTTCCAGAGATAAATTGTCATTCCCGTTAACGGGCAGTCCAAGTTCCCGGTTAAACGGTTTGATAGTATCTTCATACAGGTCTTTCAGTTTCTTATGTTCCGATCTTGCATTATCGATACTTTCTATCTCACCACTCAGGTCATTAACGGTAAACCCACTCCGGTTGCAGTCTCGTAATTTTTCTATCAGATTCAATACTTTTTTCGACCCCTTGAACTGTTGTTTCATGGGATAATACAACAGGCTGAGAATGAGATTGAATACTGCTTCGATTGATGCTCTGTCGGGATTTATCACGAACACCTTACTTTTGATACTGCTCAGGAATTCAAGGCTTTCTTTATCCGAACCGCCGCCAAAATCCGCAAGCTTTATATTCGCATCCGAATTATGGAGCATATAGAGTATTTCATTCTTTTTGAGATAGTAGAGCGATTTCGATTTCCGGATAGGACACGATGAGACGAGCTTCAGATTATCAAGGGGGTTGCTCTGCCGCAGACAATTCCATGATAGTTCTTTCGACTGCTGATAGAATACATCTTCGATGTAATACTCCGGATCTATACCGAACAGGAGCTGCTGATCGGGTTTACCAAAATCAAGATCGATGAGCTCTACCAACTGGGAAGGGCCGTTTCTGTGCTGTCCGATATAGCGGGTTATAAGTGAAATGATTACGGCAAGATTGTTGACAACGAGGGTTTTTCCCGTTCCCCCTTTTGTCGAGGCGAAACCAATGAGGTCGATGCCCCGTTCGTTATCCATGCCGTTAAAAAAATCCTTAAAAACCGATTCACGGTCAGTGGAATCAAGACTGCCGGATTTCCTTCCATTGAAAAATTTATTTCTTTCAAGGTTTGATGTTATTTCGCTTCTGATGGATAAGAATTGAACGGCGCACTCCCTGTCCACATTCTGTACAATCATGACCAGATCAACAACATCGCCGCCGACATCGGGACATACCCAGCACCGGAATGTGTTCTTGACCAGATTGAACGACATTGTGGGCGCGCCTTCGCTGTCGACATGCTTGTCTTTATTTATACAGGGAACAACATTTTTGCTGACAGAAATTCCAAGTTCCCGCGCAACATCTATAATACTGTCCGATGAGATAATAGTGTCTATATCGTTTGCAGAGCGTTTACCAAATACTACAGAGAAAGGTGAACTCATCCCTACTCCACTTTGAAGCTTTTTCGGATTGAGAACTAAATGCAAGTGAAGAAATATATAAAAAAAGGGATGGCTTGTCAAGGTCTATTTATTATCACACAATCGATTCTGGCTTTCGGCTCAACAAATGTATTAGGCTTTGAAACCAATGCTTTATTCGACAAAGAATTACTTCCCGTATCCACCACCTCCCGGGGTGCGGATTGTGAACGTATCATTTTTCTTAACAAACGTCCCGAACTTGGATGGAAATTTTAATTTTTTGCGGTTCCTAAGCACAAAGTTCTCTCCGGGCTTCCCCGGAGAACCTCCCCGCAGGCCATACGGCCTCAGTTCTCTTCTGTCCGCCAAGAGGTTTAAAGAGGCGTCGGTCAAAAATTCGATGATCTTTTCAATTCCTTCACCACCGCGGAATTCACCTTTTCCGCCCGACCCTTTTCGAAATCCATATTTGTGCAGGCGAATGGGGAGTTTGCTTTCAAGCATTTCGATCGGACTATTCAGTGAATTCGTCATGTGCGTATGAATGCCGTCGATCCCGTTCTTTCCGGGCCTCGCACCCATTCCGCAGGCAATTGTTTCATAATAGGCAAACGGTTCACCGGTAACATGGTGAATCCCGCCGAAAGTCAGGTTGTTCATCGTTCCTCCTGATGCTGCAGGAATCTTACCCGGAAGCGCCCGGGCAAGCGCTCCGAACAACACGTCGACAATTCTTTGGGACGTTTCAACATTTCCTGCCGCGACAGCGGCAGGCCGCCTGGCATTAACGAGCGTTCCTTCCGGAGCTACGATCTTTATAGGGACCAAACAGCCGTGATTCGAGGGAATGTCATAGTCTACGAGTGAGCGGAATACATAAAAAACAGATGAAACGGTTATGGCGTATACGCAGTTTATCGGTCCAAACGCCTGCTTGTCCGAGCCGGTAAAATCGATTACGGCATCAGAATCGTTTATTGTGACAGAGATTTTTATCTTATATGATTTTTCGGATATTCCGTCATTTTCCATATAATCGGTAAACGGATAGGTCCCATCCGGAATACTCTGTATAAGCGTCCGAACCATTCTTTCCGAATAGCTCTGCATCTCATTCATGTAGAACGAAACCTCAGCCGCGCCATATTTCTTCACCATTTCCAGAAGTCGCATCTCACCGACTTTTGCCGCCATGAACTGCGCGAATATATCTCCTTCACGTTCATAAGGCGTCCTGACATTGGCTTTTAATATCTTTATGAACATTTCGTTGAACTGTCCGTCCTCTTCCAGTTTTACCGGAGGGATGATAATACCTTCCTGATAGATCTCCCGTGATAGCGGCATGGAACCGGCGGACATGCCGCCGACATCGGCATGGTGAGCACGATTTGCAGTATAGAATATGGGAGATTTATTCCCCGGCACGTAGACCGGGCGGACAACCGTGAAATCGGGGAGATGATTTCCGCCGTTAAAGGGATCGTTGACGATTGCCGTATCACCCCGGTTGAGTTTCAGCTGCTCTATCACACATTTGACCGACAGCGGCATTGCGCCGAGATGCGCCGGCATATGGTCTCCTTGAGAGACCATTTTTCCGTCGCCGTCAAAGACCGCACAGGAGAAATCGCGCCGTTCTTTTATGTTCGGCGAGAACGACGTCCGCTGCAGCGCGGCGCCCATTTCTTCCGAAACTGAGTGAAACCGGTTTTTATAGATCTCGAGTTTTACAGGATCGAATGGTCTTCGTGTCTTTTCCTGTGTGCTTTTTTTAGTATCTTTCATTGCACGATAGTATCAATAGTTTTGCTTTGTAATTTTCATTTTCCGGATATCAGGACCAGATTTTCAAACCTGTCGACCGTCAGACTAAAATCCGGAGGAACATATGTTGTCGTGCTGTATTCGTGAATGACTGCCGGACCCTTGAACCGTGCTCCGGTCTCGAGACTGCCGCGGTTATATATCCTTGTTTCCCCAAATATTTTTTCGGAGTATACATTTCTTTTTACCATAGATCTATCCCTTACCTTTTTCTGATGTCCGGTCATATTTTTTATCATCTTCGGATGCGGAATCTTGCCGGTACATTGGACACGGAGGGTTACCACCTCCGCGGGCAGACTTTCGTTGCAATAGCCGTAACGCTGCTCATGAATTTTATGAAATGATTTGATATACTTCCGTGTGAACGGGATAGTCAATTCGAATGATTGTCCGACATATCTGACATCGATTGATTTCCGGACCGATATTTTTTCATCCGGTATGTTTTCGGATACCATTTCTTGACGCGCTTTTGCGACCATGCGATCGAACGTCCGTTCAAGATATCTCATACTGTCGGGAGATGCCGGAAGCAGGTCTGTCTGAGAATAGTCTTTTTTCAGATCGGAATAGAGCATACCGACCGACGAATAAAGCCCCGGATTTTCCGGGATAATTACGGTCTTGATACCGAGGGTGCGCGCAAGATCCGCAGCATGCAGCGAGCCGGCGCCACCAAAAGATACAAGAGCAAAATCGGCAGGATTATACCCTCTCTCTATCGATATCACGTGGAGCGCTTTTTCCATGTTGGAATTGACCACTTTTACTATGCCGGCGGCAAGTTCAAACGGGTCCATTCCGTACTGTTTTGCAGTCTTTTGCATAACGCTCTCAAGCCGGTCCTGATCGATCTTCATTTCTCCGCCGAGAAAATAATCGCCGTGGAGCCTTCCAAGGTAGAGATTCGCATCCGTCACCGTTACATTGTCCCCTTTTCCATAACATACGGGACCGGGATCGGCCCCGGCGCTTTCCGGTCCGACCCTGAGCGCCCCGCCAACGTCCATTGATGCAATCGAGCCTCCTCCCGCTCCAACAGTATGAATATCGATCATGGGAACTTTGATGGGGCACCCTGCAACAGCCGATTCCGTTGTTGTCAGAATAGTCCCGGGACAAAGGGCTACGTCCGTCGAGGTCCCTCCCATGTCAAAGGTGATCACATTGCCGTATCCGGCATTTTTCCCCGAGGCATACGCCCCGACAACACCCCCTGCCGGTCCTGATAAAATGGTATGTACCGACTCTTTACGGGCGGTTTTAGCAGATATGACACCGCCGTTCGATTTCATCACAAGAATGTTCGTGCCGGGCAGTTCCTTTTGAAGCGATTCGAGATACGCATCCATTTTCGGCGAAACATAGGCGTTGACGGCTGTGGTGCTTAACCGTTCATATTCACGGAATTCAGGAAGTATCTCGGAAGAGGCGGAAACGCTGAAACCCCGTTTCCGTGCCGCACGGGCAACCGTGGTCTCATTTTTCCCGTTCGCGTACGAATGGAGGAAGCAGACCGCAATGGAATCAATATGTTTGGACTGCAGGGTATCGAGCAGTCTATCACAGGCAGCGGTAGCGACTTTCCGATGTAGCGTGCCATCATACAATGTCCGCTCGTCAAGCTCATATCTCAGCGCCGCGGGTATAAGCGGCCGTGGCCTGTCGGTGTTGAGATCATACAATCCCGGTCTGTTCTGCCGGCCAATCTCCAACAGGTCTTTAAAACCTTTCGTCGTTACCAGGGCACTGCGCGCGCCTTTTCGCTCGAGGAGCGCATTTGTGGCTACGGTAGACCCGTGAATGATCGAAAAACCAGGTGAGATGTTCCGCTCTATCCGTATGAGGCCGTTTATGATAGCTCTTCCCGGATCATCAGGCGTGGACAGTATCTTGAGGACATGCAATTTCCCGCCATGGAAATATACAAAGTCGGTAAATGTACCTCCTGTGTCGATCCCTATGACGGCTTGTCGTGAATTCATCATTATTTACGGTGGAAAGACGATGCCGGGCTACGCATGATACAACGTACCACTCCGATCACTGTGATCCCTATCCGGACTGATACGTATGAATCGTGAGGGCATTATTATGAAACCGGGCATAGGTATTGTGCTCGATCCAGTCTCCCAGATTTACAAGACTTTTCCCATTTTCAGTCGCGTGTTCACAAGGACGGTGCGTATGGCCCATAATAACATGATCGACGCCGTTTCTAAACAGGTTTTCAGCAAAATCTATGTATTCCCGCTCATCACCGAAATCTTTGTTCGATGTGTAATTCCGGCTCGATCCGGAGCACCACTTCGCAAAAGGCACTCCTATATCAGGATGGAGCCACCGGTAAAGAAAAATATTTATCTTTTTGCGGAAGACCCGTTTGAGAAACCGGTAACCGGAGTCAGATTTTTTTAATCCGTCACCGTGAATAATATAGAACGTCTTGTCACCGATCCTTTCCCGGAGCGGCTCGGGATGAAAATAGAGACCGAGTTCATTCTGAAAAAAATCGCCTGCCCAAAAATCGTGGTTTCCGGCGATATAATCGACCCGTATCCCTTGTTCGGTCAGTTCCCGAAGACACGAAAGAATACGGATAAAATCTTTCGGGATGACCGTCTTATACTCGAACCAAAAATCGAACAGGTCTCCGACTATAAAGAGCCGGTCGCCTGTTTGAAGCGTCTCTTGCAGAAAAACTATGAGTTTTCGCTCCCGCTCCTCTTCAGATTTTCTGTTACCCATGCCGAGATGAATGTCCGATATAAAGACAGTTTTTTGGTTCTGCGCCACTTCGGAAACCCTTGAAACCGTTTACAATGCCAAAAAATATAGTGAATACCCTACCGAAATGCAATTAAAAAGCAGGAGTCTGTCTTCATATAAACCATTGATAAAGATTGAAACTTTTAGTACCTTTTTCACATACAAAGTAGTAAGCGATATTTTTTTTCAATACACCTCGAAACAAGCGGGAATGTGAGACATCGAGTTCAATCAACTGTTGTCCCGTATTATTTCGGGTAAGAACTTTTACATCCTGTTAGGAAACAATGCGGAAATCTGATTTTCTTTACTCGCTGGCATCGATCCTTATGATTTCCAGTGCGATAGTTGCCGGCGAAGCGCCGGACAGTCCATCGTCAGACAGTGAAAAGGAGATCATACTCGATTTTGAAGCGGCTAAAACAGGACCGTTCAATTACTGGAAAATAGCGCAGTCTAAATTGGGTCTTGCCTTGAGCGGCGGCGGATTACGCGGTTTTGCCCAGATCGGGGTACTTGACGAACTGGAAAAGGTGGGAATACCCATTGACTATATTGCCGGTTCGAGTATAGGCTCGGTTGTGGGTGGTATGTATGCGATCGGGTATTCGCCTGCCGAGATCGAGGAATTCGCGCTTACAACTGATTGGGCTCATATATTCAGCAACACTCCGGAACGTTCCACGATGTTTCTTGGACAAAAATCCGAAAACAATAGACATTTGATCTCAATCCGGTTTGACGGTTTCAAACCATATATCCCTCAGGCAATCAGCCAGGGACAACAATTGTTCAGCGCATTCAATTCAATGGTAATGCGCGCCAACACATTACCGAATGCAAATTTTGATGCTCTGATTGTCCCGCTGAGAATCGTCGCTCTTGACAAGTACGATGGAACACAGACGGTATTCAAGGAGGGAAACCTTGCTCTCGCCATTTTAAGCAGTATCGCAGCCCCGTTTCTATTCTCGGATGTAATAATCGACGGCCGTGCATATGTCGACGGTGGAATTATCAATAACATTCCTACTGATGTAGCGCGATCGATGGGCAGCGACATTGTTGTAGCAATTGATTGTACTTCACCACTGTTGACATCAGAGCAAATGGTATTTCCATGGAAACAGATGGATCACTATTCGTCAATCATGCAAAAAGAAAGGAATGAACGGTCTCTCCGGTTAGCAAACATTGTCATCGAACCCGAACTTGGCGATCTTGACGGATATGACGTCAACGCTATCGGTGAAATTATTGAACTTGGCAGGCAGAAGGCGCGCCAGATGATCCCGGAGATCATGAATGCTTTGAATAATGCGGAAGAAAGTGACGGGTTCTTAGAGAGGTTTGCCGTTCATACCGTATCATTTATTGGCAACAATAATCTGTCGTCAGATTTATTGAAAGAATCTGTCGAAACTTCCCCCGGCAGCTTAACAACTGAAAGGACCATTGAAAACGATCTCAAGAATCTCTTTGAGACAGGCTACTTTGAGAATGTTAAAGCCGTGATAAAATCCTACAGCGAAGAATATAGCGTTGAATTCCATATCATAGAAAATCCGCGAATCAGCGCCGTAACAGTAAGCGGAAGCACGATATTTCCCGAAGAGGAGTTACGGAGTCTGTACGTCTACGGTGATAACAACATTTTTAAGACCAACTATGGCGCCGCATTTATCAGCAGTATACTCGATCTTTATAATGAGAGCGGGTATTCCATAGCACAGGTAACAGAATTTCAAATCGACACAACGGCGCAATCGCTTCATGTCGTCGTCGATGAGGGCATCATAGCGGGCATTCAAATACTTGGGAACGAAAAAACCCAACCGCATGTCATCAAAAGAGAAATGCCTCAAAAAAGCGGAGACATATTCGATTTCTTTCTTGTCCGGGAAGGAATTAACAATATTTACGGGAGCGGGCTATTTCAGCGGGTATATCCTACGATAAGAAAAAGTGGGGATGATATAATTCTTCAGATCAATATCGAAGAACAAAATACAGATATTGTCCGCCTCGGTACCCGTTATGACCAAGACCAGAAGGCGAAAGGATTTGTAGAATTCTCGGATGACAATTTTGCCGGACTTGGAATGAAATCACGACTACACCTCCGTTACGGTCCGCGTGACCAGATTTACCGCTACCAATTCCGTCTTGACAGAATATTTGTTTCCTACCTGACCATTGGTGGTGACCTGCACTATACCTCTCGTACAGATTTCTTGACAGATGATAAAAGAGATTTTATCAGGAGAGGTGAATTCAATGATACACGGATAGGCGGTTCACTCTCGTTTGGCCGCCAGCTTGCCCGGTTCGGTACTGTTTCGGCACGGTTCAATATCGATGATATTTCTGTCGATGCATTACCGTTTCTTGGATTGGATAATGAGGTACGGGACGTTTTCTTCGATCGTGTAAATGAAAGCTTTCAATTGCGGACCATTACTCTCGAATCAATAGTCGATACTCGCGACAAATTTCCATTCCCGCAGCAAGGAAATTTTCACGAGATTTATTATGAGAATGCTTCTTCACTCGTTGGAAGCGAGGTCTCGTATGTTAAAATTTACGCTTCATTGGGATATGTGTATACCTTTAATAACAAACATACTCTAGAATCACGTGTTGCTGCAGGTTTTGCAGATGAAACACTGCCCTATTCGAAGCGGTTCAGACTGGGCGGCATGAGCACTTTTTTGGGGGAACGGTTATATGTATTGCACGGGAAAAATATGATCGCAACAAATCTCGGATACCGGTTTAAACTGCCGTTACAAAATATTTTCGACACGTATTTTACATTACGTTGGGACATGGCAGGCATGGTAGACAAGTCCGAGAAGATACGATTCAGCGATTTTCACAATTCGTTCGGAACATTCATATCGTTTGATCTGCCGATCGGTCCTCTTGAAATCGGTTACGGTAAAACTATTGACCTTGGCGACAGGTTCCACTTCTCTCTCGGACACAGTTTCTAACACAAGGCATTACCGTTTTATCATAGTTCGCTCATTTCCATAAGACTTGTATTCTCACACCGTTATTTACCGCGAGTTCCATTAATGCATTTCTTATCATATATTTCTATTGCATATTATTTTAAACGTTTATACCTTTATTTTTATTGTGTGGAATACTGTGCCGGATTAGCTCACCTGTCTTTCGAAAAACAATTTCAGTTTGGGGAATTATATACATAGATAAAAACGGGAGCTTTATCTAGATTATTGTTGCTAAATACATAATACAAATGTACATTTGAAAAAACCACTAAAAAACCACACCAAATTCATATAATCACACTTGGAATTTATAGTTATATTGGAACTTAAAAATTACATACGACTGTAAAATCTTTTTTGAAATTTTATCACAACTTCAAAAAAGATGAGGGGTATAATGAGTAATGAAAAGGAGAATTATCATGAAACCAGAAATAAATTTTCAGGGTATAAATTGGGTAACATAAATATACCTAAAGAAAAAGATATCAGTGTAAGAATTATTAAATATAATATGGGCAAAGCAAAGATGACAAATGATGAATATTTCTTCTATCTAAAGCAATGTAAATAAATATTTCAACTTCCTATCAAAACAGAATAAGAAAGTGTTTTCCCTGACATCTTACCACACAGGTTTATAATTCTATCCATTAACATATTGCGAACATTCCCTTCATTTAACAGGAACGTTGCTTCGTTCAAATATCGCTGGAGATGTTGTTCACTTACATGATGGTACGTTCCTGTAATACTCCGTTTAAGCACTGCCCATGAACTTTCTACGCCATTTGTATGTGCCATCCCATTTACGAACTCTTGTACTGAATGGTTAACCGTCTCATGTTTGAATTCTTTTTTTAGTCCAATATACCCAGTAAACTCATCAGTATAGACAATGTTGCCGGAAACAACATTGTCTCTTATTTTCCTTTGAAGCGTTTCCCCGTCCCGTCCTTCGATCGGTATTGCTTTAGTCTTTCCACCCCGCTCACGCATTCCAAGAACGCAAGCCTTACCGGTTCCCCCACGACCCGAATGGCGCTTTTTATTCTCATGTTTGTTCTTTTCTAAACCGCCAATGTACGTCTCATCTACTTCTACAATACCCGACAACATCTTGCTATCATTCCCACAAGCCTCTTTAATCCTCTGAAGCATAAACCATGCTGATTTCTGTGTTATTCCAAGCTCTTTAGACAACTGAAGACTGGATATGCCCTTACGACCTACACTAACTTTGTACATTGCATAAAGCCACATCTTTACAGGAAGCCTACTGGACTGCATCATAGTATTAGTTTTACAACTGAATTGCTTACGGCACGTTGACTCTTTGCAGTGATAATAAAACTTTCGAGTTGTATGCGGGTATGTCTTAAGACTTCCGCATGAGGGACAATATCGCCCGTTTTTCCAACGGCATTTCTCAAAAAAGGCGACTGCCTTCGTTTCTGTACTGAATTGTTCTAAAAATTTAAACTCACTAATCGTTGTCTTGCCCATTACTTTTCTCCTTTGTTTATACTGTATAATATACTATAATAAATGAGAAAAGCAAGCTATATTTTTTATTTATGTATATAATTCCCAAAAATTAGGTATGCATAAAACATGAATAGAATTGAATTTGCAATGGAACATATGTCCGATAACATCATTCATCAAATAGGTTCCGATGGTTCAGATGAAGAGTATCGCTTTCAAGAGCTCAGTGCATCGACAGATTTTAATAAAATCGCCAAGAAATTGATTCGTGCTCAGCCGATTTGGTATGATGGTAATAAGATATGGTGGCTCTGGAACAATAAACGGTCCTGCTGGACTATGATCGACGATATTGACATGAAGAATACTATTAATGACTTCTCGAGAGTTCCTACGGCGGACCCAAGGGTGTTGCAATCTATGCTGGAGGCACTAAAAATGGGAGGTCGACGCAATAAACCGAAAAGTCCGAAAGACAATTGGATTCAATTCGGCGATACAATCGTTGATGTTGAAACAAAAGAGGAATTTCAGGCCACATCCAAGTATTTCTTCACGAATCCAATACCGTGGTCTCTTGGCGATTCTGAGGATACTCCTACAATCGACATGTTATTAGAGGATTGGGTGAGTCCAGACTATAAACATACCCTTTTACAGATTATTGCTTACTGCACCATCACAAGTTATCCTATTCATCGAATTCTTCTATCTTGTAGGTACTGGTAGCAACGGAAAGACTTGTTTTCAGAATATGATATGTCGGTTTGTCGGTGACAAGAATGTTGCTTCGACTGACCTCGATGCACTCCAGAAATCTCGTTTTGAAGCTGCCCGACTGTATCGAAAGCTCGTATGCTTGATAGGTGAGACTAATTTTAACAGGTTCGAGAAAACCTCCATCATAAAGCGCTTGACTGGCGATGATATGATGCCTATGGAACTTAAAAATAAAACACCTTTTGAAGCACGTAACTATGCCAAGATTTTAATTGCAACGAACGAATTACCTCCTACTGCGGATAAAACGCCCGGTTTCTACAGACGATGTCATATTGTTTAGTTTATGACGGAATTTGATGAGAAGCGGGATGTGCTATCCGAGATTCCCAATAAAGAATATAGAAATCTTGCTCATAAGGTCATTCCGATACTATTTGAATTGTTGCAGAACAGAGAATTCCATAATGATGAGCTCGTCGAAGAGCGGGAAAAGACGTATCAAGCCCTGAGCGATCCATTCGATGAGTTTTGGTCTGAAAACATAGTCCTAAATCATGAAAAACATATTACGAAAATTGAATTTAAGAAACGGATAGACAGTTGGTATATGCAGAATAAAATAAGGTGCCTAACGAATTCCATGATTGCTGTCTCCATGAGAAATAAGAACGTCGAGAGCAGAAGAGTTTCCATTGAAGACAAAGTAGAAAAAAATAGACCGAGAGCATGGCTTGGAATCTCATGGAAAAATTAACGCGTCCACCCTGTCCAGGGTGTCCATGCAGTTTCTACTCGGTTTCTTATATAGAAATCTAAGTAGAATAGGGTGGACAATGTGGACAGCCTGGACACAACAATAATTAACTCAATGAATGGAGTAATAAAATGAGAAGACAACGATCGTATTGGATAAGTAGATATATCCATGGATATGATGAAATGAGAATGCCGTCCATTGCAGTACAATTGGCTATTCTTGAATCGGACCGACTAACGGTATATGTCATTAGCATTGATTTATTACGCAAATCTATTTATTTCTCTGACGAATATCTAACTGAGGATTATTTAAAGGAAACCGGTTGGAAGCAGAAATCATTTGGTGATGTGAAAGACATTCTCAAGGGAATAATACAATTAACAGGCGAATGCACGCAAAAAGGAGATGTTTATGCCGATTACAAGTACTTCTTGGAAACCGGGCCAATCCGGTAATCTTTTGGGGAGACCAAAGAATCCGGCTTCAGAAGAGCTTCACAAAGCGATAGAAAAGGTACAGAAAGAGAACGATACATCGCTCTTGGAGCACTTTGTCAAGAGAGTATATACCAGCGACCAGGTGCTTATTGCATTGATGAAAAAGCTCGTGGCAGATCAGAAATTGATCGAATCTGAATCTGTGGATGCATACAATGTGCCGAGGATACTCACCCTTCCGAACAAAGCTATAAAATACTTTAGAAAGCATGATATCAAGCTTGAGGGTGATTGTATATTGCCCGAGAAGGTACCTGAGGGATCACCGGTACTATGGCGATACATGCTGAGGGTTTGTAGGTGAGTGTGATTGCGATGACGTATAGAGCGCATACTAAGAGAGAATGAGAGCATTTCTTCACGAAAAGGTATTTGGGCACTACTATTACTCTATATATGATTAGCAAGCATATACATAATTCAAAAGACAAGCGAGCACTGTCAATCTGTGAAGCAGCACGGTATGCATGCGTGAGCCGTGGAACAATAGAGAATTGGCTCTCACAAGGAATGCTACCCTTCGAAGAGCTTCCGGGGCGAGGTTCAGGAAATAAAAAGTTCAGACGGATACGTCTTAATGATCTCGATTCATTTCTTGAATTACATTACTGTTCAACGTCTCAGGTCAGTAGAACAGAAACAAAGAAAGACTTAATGCTTTTACCAAGGTCGGACAAATAAATTGATGTTATTTGACAAAATGTATATACCATTGTATATTGATTTTACGGCAGCCATGCTAAAAGAGAGGTGTATAGCATGGTTAAATTAAAAACAGTACGTGTAGTTAAGACGAAGTACAGCACTTATGCTCTTCACTATATAAACCCTGATGGTCGCAGGAGGAGGCTGTCGATAGGATCTGATCAAAATTTGGCCCAACGTTTAGCAGTAAAATTTAACGACTGGTTACTTGAAGGTAAGGACCCCGAAATAGAGATTGAGAGAGCCCAGCGAAGCGAAATAGCCCAGTCCATTACGGTTAGAGAGTTCTTTCCAATCTTTATGGAGCGCCATGGTATTTATAGGCGACCTACAATGCAAGACTCGTATCGTAATAGATTTAAAGCTCTTTGCAGATGTCCGCAGTTGGTAGATTCTGCACTTGGTTTAGTGAGTAAAAAGTTGGTTTTAGATTATATTAATGCTCGACTGATCCAAGATAAAGTTGCCTGATCTACAGTTCATAATGAGGGCTCATTACTCAAGAAAATGTTTGCTTGTGCAGCGGATTGGGAATTCCTTAATGTGAACACATTACAGGGACTGAAACTTCCAAGGGTTTCAAACAAACGAGCTGTGGATGTCTCTCAAGAACAAATAGGGTCTTTATTACAGGAGCTCCCAAACGGATTAGCAGATGTTGTGGAGTTCGCAGTTTACAGTGGATTTCGGAAAGATAATGTTCTGGAGTTAAGAATTGAAGAATTAAATTTTCATGATCTTACGGAAACTGCTGAAGCTACTTTAATCGTTAAAGGCGGAAGAAAAGCAAAACTCCCGCTTGGTCCCCTTGCTATAGAGGTGCTACAAAGAGTAATTGACAACAGAAAGTCAGGATATGTGTTTCTCAATCCAATAACCGGTAGACACTACCGTTCTGTTCATAAGACATTTGATCGGGCAGTGCGTAAAGTAGGCATAACGGTTGATGGAACAAAACTACGGTTCCATGATCTCAGGCATATATTTGCTACATGGTTACATAATGCCGGAATCAGTCTTGACCAGATTAGGCCTTTAATGGCGCACCGTGATAGGTCAATTACCGATCGCTATGCAAATTTGGATATAAAGGTTGCTGGAGAAGCTCTTAAAGTAATGCCTCGGATAAGGCCTTCAACCAAAGAAAAGATCTCGTTGGAAAAGTCCGATCGGGATACAAAATGGCAAGAATTGGCAAGGTGCAGGAAAAAGAGCATTGGATAATCTCGCCAAGAAAATTCGTAAGTCCTTGTTTTTATTAAAGTGCCGGAGGAGGGACTCGAACCCTCACGGGATTGCTCCCACTGGATTTTGAGTCCAGCGCGTCTACCAATTTCACCACCCCGGCTTATTATAGTATAGGACAACAAAGGTACATAACCATACTGCTATAAGCAACTGGAATGTCGGCTTGATTTACCAATTTTTCGCACTACTATTCCGATTTGTTATGTTCTCAGCAACTGTAAAAAATACAACCGTTGTATCAATTTCTGCCGACCGCATCAGGACCAAACGTGCTCGGGACAATAATAAAATAATTATGAATCTTTTCTGAAGGTGTGTCGCCTAATTCTTCTAAAGAGTCAATTAATCAAGGTAGTATCGGCAGGCAAATATTATTTATTAAAAGAAAATAATTAATCGGAATCAATTCATTGCAATAAATTCATTATTTTATTAATTTCTGCGCCAATATTACTAATACAAATTTTTACAATTGAGAAAGACTTTGCTAAAAATGGAAAAAGCGCCGAAGTTTTATAAGGGGAAGTCAATGGACATAGTGTTTTTTACAATGATATTCATTGTTGCGGTACTTTTTGTGGTGGCATACATGCGAGACCCGTCGCTGCCACTTGCCGGTATTGAGTCAGCCTTCCGAACACTTGTAGCAATACTTCCGTTACTGTTAATTTCCTTTGTTCTTTCTGGACTTATCCGAGTATTAATCCCGGATGAAGTTATTATCAGATGGTTCGGAACGGACGCAGGCGCCCGCAGTTTTTTAATCGCCTCAGGGGCAGGTATGCTAACGCCCGGCGGCCCATTTGTATGTTTCCCGATAGCGTTGATGCTTTTTAAATCCGGTGCAGGTATCGGGCCTGTTGTTTCATATGTTACTGGCTGGGCGACTTTAGGTCTTTTTAGAATTCCCTTAGAGATTTCTATAATTGGCCTGAAATTTGCCATAATTCGGTTCGTTATTATGTTATTCGTTGCTCCGTTTGCCGGATATGTAGCATATCTGGTCATTAACAGGGTTCGATAGTATGACATTTTCACACATTTTGTGGGAATTGCCACAGTGTATGGAACTGAATTTCCCGTTCCGGTGTTATTTATCTGTCATTTCAGGTAAATTTGCTGTTACTATATCATGTATATGAATAGATCGCATAAATAATTAATCTCATAAGGAAGGTGATAGCCGTGGGGGATATAGAAATTGCACAGGCGTTAAAACTGCCGAAAAAATTAAAGCCGGTTAAAGCTGTTCACGTTGAGCGAAGCCAGGCAGATTGGAAAAAGTTAATAATTGAAGCTAAACGGAAAGAAATGTTCTGGACAATCGGAATTGTTCCCGCAAGTCTGAATCTCGTTCATGAGTCTGATTGCGATGACTCCGATGATTACTGAACCGACTATTACCGATTATGCAGCGCTGTAACGGGTGGAATGATTTGTATTCCGGATAATTTTAGACCAATGCAACGACTCTCAGGAACATACAAACATTGATCACAAAAGGCGTCCTCCCGGAAGCTAATCTTAATCAAGGTTAACCTGAAGTTTTCTGCTTTTCAGTTTTAATTTGCTCAGGTACCGTTTACGGCTTGGTTTCTCGTAATACATTTTACGTTGTGCAATTTTGAGTATCCCTACCTTTTTACATTCCGTTTGGAATCTCCGGACTGCTTTATCAAATGGCTCATTGTCCCTGATTATAACTGTGAGTATGGTTTTTGCCATAGTGTCTCCAAAAATTGTCCCGGCAGTGTATCTGTATAATAAGAAAAGAGAAAATCTCGGAGAAAGTTCCTATTAATAACCATTTTAGCACAATTTTTCGGAAAAAACGCTACAGGCTGATATCGATGTTTCACGATAGGGACGGGTAATCGGCTGTAATACAATGTATCACGTTTCATCATTAGTTACATTGCGCTATAAAAAAGGAAAGCCGAACAGATTGCTCTGTTCGGCTTTTCGGTGAGTTTATTATGGCAATAAGCGACTCAGTATTAATATCGGCAATGGCGTATCAAACTTAATTTTTTACGTATATTTTTTCATTCCTATTTATTCGAATCCGGAACTATTCCCACTTGCTGCGGTCAGCCAGTCCTCAGGATTTAATGTTGTCGACCCCTTCCATATCTGAAAATGCAGTATACTTTCCGAAGTGGAAGTTTCTTTACTTACTTTTACAATCACCTGTCTGGCATTTACGGATTCACCGGCATTAACGGCAATTTCCGATAAGCGCGAATACACTGTGTAATATCCTTCGGAGTGTTGAATAAAAACTGTCTGCCCGAACCATGAAAGCAATTTAATCTGAGCTATCTTCCCGCTGTAGACAGCCATAACGTCGGCATCGGACTCAGACACAATCTCTATACCATGATTGATTGTCTGAGTGTTCTTTGCCGGGTCTTTTTCTATTCCGGCATGTGATGTAATACGTCCTTCAACAGGGAACGGAAGTTTTCCTCTCGAAAGGGAAAAACGACCTGATCCCGGAATTTCCTGTGCTCCGAAGACCGATCTCCCTATTTCCAGTATTGTTTTTATCTCCGAGAGGATATCCTGTTCTGCCTTCTGCTTTGCCGCGAGAGCCGTTTTGACATTTCCTTTATCCGTTCTGACCGCTGTAAGAAGCGTTTGCCGTTCCGCTCTTTTTCTTTGAAGTATTTGTCTTTCCTGTTTTACTTGGTTCAGAAGTCTGGACTGGTCGGCCAGATCTTTATTAAAATCCAATGTCAGACGGTTGGTTCGTTCCGATTTTTGACCGATATCTGCAATCCGACGTTTATCATGTTCGGTAAGGATCCTATAATATTTTAGAAGTGACGGAAGATTTTGAAACGAACCAGCGGTAAAAAGATCGAACATGCTACGGGACCGTGCGTATTTATACATATTGACAGCACGGGCCAGGAAAGCTTGACGTAATTGTACCAATTCATGCGATAGTACAGATAAATGGTCCGTAATGTTCTGTGCCTGAAATGCAAGAGTATTAATTTCGCTTTCAAGTTCTTTTTTCAGATTTTCGTGCAGAGATATTTCATAATCAAGTTCCTCTAAGTTGTCAATGATAGATTTTTCCCGGTCAGATTTTTCTTGCAGTCGTTGTTTGAATGATTCAATCTCTAAACGGACACGTGATAGTTCCTCAGATTTTTCATCCGCATTCTGGGCAAATAGTACATCTGCCCGGAAAACGAACGTAATTATGACAATTGTAATGAGTGTACGCATGGGTCCGGATCTATTATGCATTAAAATTTATGAGGAATTATAATATGTTGTTCAGCAACGTAAAAATCAACAGAATTATTTCTCTTTCCTTATGAAAAGTTTACTTTAAAAACCGGATTTACCTGTATACTAAAAATATTGCGCAAATAACATGCCACCTTATCACAATCATTCCGAGCTGAGAAACTGCTTGATTTAAGCAGGTCCCATGTCTATATTTAACCGTAGTTTAGGACGAAATTTCTGTTGATTTTCCGGATTTATCGACTATATGCGTCTTCTATTCCAGAAACAATACCCGGAAAAATTTTCAGATACGATCATTCGGGAGCACCCGGTTTTTTCCGAATTCAGCAGGTCATTCTTTTCTGTCCTGGATCCGTATTTTGAAGAGATTTCCTATGATTCAGGCGTTGTGTTCACTTGTTCCGGGCCGGGCGATGCCCTGTTCGGTATAATTAAATACGGCTTGGTCGACGTCAAGGAAACCATCCGGGACGGTCTCGGTGAAAATTTTCAAACGATCACCGCGGGGCAGTCATTCGGCGAAGCGAACCTTGTTGATCCTGATTTTTCAATACTATTGTGTACAGTTAAAGACCAGGCGAGTATTCTCATCGTAAGATGCGAAAATTTCAGAAATTTTACCGGAAAACACACCCGCGCTGCGAACAGATTCTACCTTAATTTGAGTAATATTATTTCTGAACGTCTTGTAGATCTAAACAAAGAGTATATCTCCTTACAGTATGCTGCAACCGTTCACGGAGCGCCGGATTCGTAGATTGTTAAAAATAACTTAATAATAACTATATGTCTCTAACCTATGATTGAACCGCAGCGTTCTCAAACCGGCGCGAACGAGGGGACGTCGGGCACTTGGCTTCGAACTCTTCTCATAATTCTTCTCGTTAGTTTCCTTATATCGCTCGTGGGTAGTGTGCTTTGGTTAGTTTTGACTCCGCTGAAGGGCATTATTCTTCTTTTTATTATTGCCGCTCTTATAGCTTACCTGTTGGACCCGCCGGTATCGTACATGGAAAATTTGGGGATTTCACGTGCACTTTCAATTGTGTTTTTGTATATTGTTTCCTTTTCATTTTTGTATGGTATCGGCAGCGCCTTGTCTTCTCCCGTATTCAATGAGATAGAGAATTTGCTCATGAGCATTGAATCTGAAAAAGTGAATACTGCCGCACGTGAAGTGAAAAAGTTCGTTATGAGCAATTTTCCGATGATCAGTGAAGAACAGATCGACAGGTCAATTCAGGAATTACTCAGTTCTTTTCAGGACCTTGTTCTGAATGCAACGCGGGGTATTTTAACGTTTGCCCAAGGAATGTTTTCGTTTGTCATTCAGCTTTTCATGGTTCCTTTAATCGCGTTTTTTCTTCTGAAGGACGGCCCTGCCTTGAAAAAAGGGCTGCTTACGTTCGTGCCGAATAAATTTTTCGAAATGTCGCTGCACCTTTTTTATAAAACCGACCAGCAGATAGGGCGCTACATCCGGGGACAAATTGTCGACAATTTGATACTTGCTCTTTTTTACAGCGTCGGTTTCTACTTTCTCGGTATTCCATACTTCATTGTATTCGGGGCGTTCTCCGGGGTAGCGAACGTTGTCCCCTATATAGGTCCGGTGATCGGCATTATTCCGCCGTTCATATTGTCCATCATCGAAACAGGATCGCTCGAAACGCTCCCAATTATCATTCTATTATTTATTGTGATTCAGATCATCGATGTCACTCTTATTCAGCCGTCCGTCGTTGCTAAAAGTGTCGACCTCCATCCATTGATCGTCATTTTTGCAGTATTTGCCGGAGGAACACTGCTCGGTATTACAGGCATGTTATTTGCTGTTCTGCTGGCAGGTATCATCAAGGTCATTATAACTGAAGTATCCTGGTGTTACCGGAATTTTCATATCCAAAGATATCTCAGATGAAAAGTTAAAGCGCACCGCACCTTCAATATAGTGGAAATTCATGAAAAACGGCATTCCTGAAAACCGACCGCAACCGGATAACTCAGAACAAAACCGGAAAAACGGTTACGAAATCCTACCCCATTTCAAGAGGTTCCGGCAGAAAAATGACATTTTTTGCAGAGCGTACTGGGACGATTCGGTCCGTTCGGAAAAGACAAAACAGTTCTTTGAAACATATAGAAAGCAGCTTAAAGATTTCCGGAATTCACCCGGGTTCAGTCAGAAGGATTATGCGTTACGAAATGCTTCGTGGCATGTGACAGATGTCTTCGCAGAATTGAACTCGGACGAAGACCGGCTGGAGGGCTTTCTGAACGCATACACGATACACCGTGAATCTTCGGATACAAAGTTCCCGGTAGAGGACCCGGAAACAATGAGCAATGAGATCAAACAGGTGGCAAATATGTTCGGCGCCGATCTTACCGGCATCACCGAATTTAACCGGGATTGGGTATATTCCCATAATTTCAACCGGAAATCGTTTCAAGAAAATGAGATCGAACTGCCGGACGGTATAAAACATGTCATTGTTATTGCCACTGAAATGAACTTTGACCTTATGAGCACGAACCCTTCTGCATTGAGCGGTTCGGCGACCGGAGCAGGTTATGCTGTTGACACGGTCATTATTCTCGGGATAACGCAATATATCCGAAATCTCGGGTACTGCGCTATCGGGAGCCTCAACGACACAGGAATGACCATTCCGTATGCAATTCAGGCGGGACTTGGCGAATATGGAAGGCACAGTCTTTTAATTACAAAAGAATTCGGACCGCGCGTGCGTCTTGCCAAAATCTTTACCGATCTCCCGCTGGTCAACGACAAACCGGTCCGATTCGGAGTCAAAGAGTTTTGCGGTGTCTGCCGGCGTTGTACTGATGCATGCCCGGTAAAAGCGATCACGAACAATGAACCGAGCGATACGGTATACAACCGGTCGAACGTTGTCGGTATCAAAAAATGGACGACAGATGCTGAAAAATGTTTCCGATTCTGGTCAAGCCAGAACAGCGACTGCTCGATATGCATCAGGGTGTGTCCGTACAACAAGAACTTCTCCCGACGGATGCAGAAAATCTTTGTCCGGCTTGCCGGTTCGCCGCTCCGCAAGCTCATTTTAAAGCTGGACACAGCCCTCGGATCCGGTAAAAGAATGACATCGAAGTGGTGGTGGAAGAACGCCGGGAACATGAATACGTCTAACAGATTCGGCGGTAAAGCATGAAACTCTACGATTTAACAAAATTTCTCGATGAATATCTCTCAGTCGATTCGATCGACGACAGTGCACTGAATGGACTGCAGGTAGAAGGCGGTCCTGATATCAAGAAAATAGCGCTCGCCACCGATGCCTGCGCCGCAACATTCGAAAAAGCGGCCTCGCTGCGGTCGGACCTTCTCCTCGTGCATCACGGAATTTTCTGGGGAAAACAATATGCTCTCCGGGGAATTCACGCCGAGCGGATTAAATTTTTATTAGAAAACGGTATTTCACTCTATGCAGTTCATCTTCCTCTTGATCTGCATCCCGAAGTCGGGAATAATGTCGAACTTATCCGTCTGCTGGAATTTGACGTTGCCGATCCCTTCGGGATTTACCACGGTACGCCGATAGGGTTTATCGGACGGAGAAAAATACCGGTATCACTGCAGACAATTCTCGATACTCTGACAAAGGAACTGCATGCCGACCCGCTCGTGTACAGGTTCGGAAACGACCGTGTTAAAACGATCGCCGTTATCAGCGGCAGAGGGACATCCGTACTCGAACAGGTTACCGGAAGCGACGTCGATCTTTTCATAACGGGAGAGGCCGATCATACAAGTTATCATCTTGCAAAGGAGTTGAAGGTCAACCTGATTTTTTCAGGGCATTATGCTTCCGAAATTCTTGGCGTTCAGTGTCTCGGCAATCTACTGCACACACGATTCGGACTCGATAGAGTATTCATTGATGTACCAACCGGGATGTGATATGAGTTCAATAACACTTGCTTTGACCGCAGGAGACCATAACGGCATCGGACCCGAGATAGTTTTAAAAACTCTTTCCGAACAGGAAATCCGATCGTTGTGTACATTCATTGTTGTCGGTCCGGAAGACGCATTCCGGTTGACGTATGAAAGTTTTTATCCTGCTCAACAAGACAAATACAAGAGCGGTTTAGCCGCGGTGATGGAAAACCTCCATTCCCCGTCGAAAATTGTTTCAATTGACGAGGAAGGATTTACCCCGGGGCAATCGACAGCGGCATCGGGCGAAGCTGCCTGCGCAAGTTTGCAGGAAGCGCTGAATATTTGCGAAAAAGGACGCTGTCAGGGGGTTGTTACCGGGCCGATAATGAAAAAGACCTTTTTCCAGCCCGGGGTTCCATTTAACGGTCAAACAGAATGGATCGCCCATTCGGTTGGAAGCAGCCAATCACTTATGATAATGGCATTCGGAACATTCAGGATCGGACTCGTTACTACTCATATCCCGCTGCGCTCTGTTGTGGAATCCTTATCGGTTGACCTTATCGTTGAAAAAGGTGAGATCTTTTGCAATTCTCTCACCTCCGACTTTGGAGTTACGAATCCTCAGATCGCGTTATGCAGTCTGAACCCCCATGCCGGTGAAAGCGGAAGATTCGGTGACGAGGAACAAACACTGTTACAGCCAGCTCTCGATAAACTTGGAAAATTACCTGCTGAATGGTCCGGACCCTATCCATCCGACACCTTGTTCGTTGAATCGAATATGAGAAAATTTGACGGAATACTTGCATTGTATCACGATCAGGGCCTGATACCTTTCAAAATGTACTGCGGATTCGCAGGAGTCAATATGACGGCCGGACTGCCGTTCGTACGCACTTCACCCGATCACGGGGTCGCTCTGGATATAGCGGGCAGCGGGACAGCCGACCATGACGGATATATGGAGGCAATAAAACTTGCAGCAGGGATCGCACTCCGCCGGGCAGCAGAATGAGCAATATTCGGCGCTTGCCGGCCTATACGATCATATAATGGACCATGTCGATTATGAAGCATGGGCAAACTACTTATTAGCGCTCTGTCACGTTCACGACCATGTTCCGAACTATATCCTCGAATTGGCGTGCGGAACCGGGAATCTGACATTAGAACTTGTTAATTCCGGGTTGTCAGTTGTCGGGACCGATCGCTCGACAGCAATGTTGAAACAGGCCGCAATGAAATATTCAAAGCGGGATCTGCCAGGAAACCGGTGTTTCTTTATCGGGTCCGATATGACTTCACCGCCCGTACGTTCCGCTTTTGACACTATTCTGTGCATCTATGACAGCATAAATTATCTATCGACACTCGAGCATATCCGCGATGCCTTAGAATCAATACTATCACG
Organism: bacterium; assembly: GCA_965240425.1. Taxonomy (GTDB): domain Bacteria; phylum SM23-31; class SM23-31; order SM23-31; family SM23-31; genus CBDFMG01. The sequence goes on along the minus strand of OZ251221.1, from coordinate 1,656,450 downwards.
GTTGGAGGGGGGGGGAGTTTTTATTTTCGACATGTGCACGGAATATAATTCCATGAGGCATTTTACCGATTCCTCTTCATCGGAACAGTTCGGGAACTATTCTTATGAAAGAAAGAGCCGGTACAAAAAAGCCGACCGTACTCAAATAACCGAATTCACAATTACATCCCTGACCGATGGTTCAGTTATGCGCGAGCGGCATGTACAGTATATCCATCCATTAAATGACCTCCGGAACATGCTGTTCACGAATTTTCCCGGTCAGGTCAGGATGTTCAAAGATTATACGCTCGACCCGCCGGATGAACGGTGTGAGCGTTTTCACATTTTTATTACAAAATCGTAGTCATAGAGAATGTTGCATCTGCACAACATTTCGGTTATTTTCAATCAATCGGCAGGTTTGAAAAATGCAAACCTGTCCGTTTCAAAGGGAGATTTTCTTTATATTATTTGACCTACCGGAGCGGGAAAGACCACTCTGCTCCGCACAATCTATCTCGACCTTATCCCACAACAAGGTCACATTACCTTTCAAAACTTCAACTCACTTTCAATAAAGAAAAAGCACATCCACCTGCTGCGCCGCAACTTAGGAATTGTTTTTCAGGATTTCAAACTATTAGACGACAGAAATGTATACGATAACATTATATTTGCCTTACGGGCAGCAGGCGCTTCGTCGAGAGAATTAAAGAGGAGAGCGATCAGGGCATTGACAAATGTCGGTATGCTTTCGAGACGGGACAGTACCGTAGACGAGTTGTCCGGAGGAGAGCTACAACGTGTTTGCATAGCCCGGGCCATTGCAAACAATCCCCTGATACTGCTTGCAGATGAGCCGACCGGGAACCTTGACCCGGATACGGCTACGAGAAATCTTTTCTCTCTTACAGAACCTGAACCGGCGAGGCATAGCAATTATTGTCGCAACTCACAATTATAAGCTCATTGACGAATTTCCCGGTACGGTCATTCAACTTCAGCATGGCTCTATCATTACGGAGATATAATTTGTTCTTACTTCTTGAAGGCATACGGAATCTTGTCCGTACAAAATTGGCAACGGTCGTTATCACGGTAATGATCGCTTTGTCGCTGCTTATATGCGGACTTTTCTACTTGACGGCAATGAAATTAAAAGAGTCGTCCGATCTTTTGGAATCGGCTGCGGAAATCGAGGCATTTCTGGAAGAATCACTGCCCCCTGAACAGGTAGAATCGATCGGTGATGCACTTTTAAAGAGTCCTGGTGTCAGGTCGTTACACTACATTTCAAAGGATTCCGCAGCCGCTCTTTTCTCTCATGAAATCGGGGAAGACATTTATCGGATATTGGGTGAGAATCCTCTGCCTGCGTCATTCAGGATAGCCATAGATCCAGCAATGCTCGACCGGCCTTCGATCGATTCTCTTATCGCCTTTGTATCAAGACTTGCAGGAGTGGACGAAGTCATTGCTCAGCGTGAGTTCATACTTGATCTTTTCCGGTACAGGACCACTATTGGGATATTGTACGGTATCATCGGTGCTGCCTTCATAGGTATTACAACCATAATTATTATGAATACAACGAAACTGTCCATTATATCGAGAAAAAAATCCATCGAAGTCATGAAACTCGTTGGTGCATCCAATAGTTTTATTAAAGGGCCGTTTCTCATTGAAGGTATCGTTCAAGGTCTTATGGGCGGTTTTCTTGGCTATGCAATCACTACCGCCCTGGTGTATTTAGCTAATTATCTTCTCGGTCTCTCATTGTTGGTAACAACAGAAATGCTGTTATCCATGGTTTTGGGAGGATGTTTTCTTGGAGTGAGCGGCAGTTACACCGCTGTCAGCAGGCATATCGAGGGTTCTTGATTTCTCTTGATTCATTTTGAAATCTTTTATATATTTCTATTTGTATTTTTCCGTTAAATTATAGAAAATTAAACATTGGACATTTTTTCACCTTGATCATATGACAGAAACGTTATCAGACCGTCACAAGGCCATACTCCAATCCGTTATTCAACTGTATATACTGTCGGCACGACCTGTGAGCTCGAGACTCATTGTAAAAAACTCGGGATTGGGGCTGAGCGCTGCAACGATCCGCTCTGTTATGGCGGACCTGGAAGATGCGGGATACCTAGCTCATCCCCATACCTCAGCAGGCAGAATACCGACATCCACAGGTTACCGGTTGTATGTAAACAGTTTGATGCATGTAGAAAAACTTTCGAGTACCATTAAAAAAAATATCCGGGAAAATATTGAAACCATTAACAAAAACAGTGATTTTCTTCTCACAAAAACTTCCGAAATTCTCGGTCTTGTATCCAGTCAGCTTTGTGTGGTCATCGGACCCAGCTTTGACAATGCGATTTTTGAAAAAATATCATTGGTGGATGTAGCTAACGACAAACTCTTGATCGTGTTAACTCTTCGTACCGGGATCGTTAAAAGCGTAGTTGTGGAAATTCAAAAATTGAAGAAGAATGCCGAACTGACCGAGACGAGTTCGGTCTTGAATGAACGGTTAAGCGGACTCAGCGTGAAAACTATCCGGGAGACGATAGGACGCAGACTGCACGATCTTAATTACGGTAATTCCGAAATCATCAGATTGTTTGTAGACTCCTCCAACATATTTTTTAAATTCGACGAAAAAAAGATCTATGTCGGCGGGACAAAAAATATTGTCGAGCAGCCTGAATTTCATGAACAGGAAAAAATGAAAAGTGTTATTGAATTAATTGAAAAAAAGGATGTCGTCGTACATCTATTGAACCAGACAAAGGATACGCAGGGAGTATCAATAACCATTGGAGAAGAGGATAATCCGGATTTCAGCAAAACATTCAGTATTGTGTCGACAAATTTCTCTTTCAGCGGTCATACCGGTACGCTCGGAGTAATCGGTCCGACAAGAATGTGGTATCCAAAGATCGTACCGCTTGTCGATTATACGGCAGAAGTCATAAATATATCGGCTCATTGATACTACTCAGGAAAACAGACATTTTATATAACTCTTTGACTGCTCACGAACAAGAAGACTATTAATGCGAATCATATGAAAAACATAAAAGTAGAATCGGCGGGAAATAACGACGGGAAGTTGCCCGGAATATCAAAAAAAAAACAGAAAAAGTTAAAAAGTACCGGCGAAAAAAAACTGAAAGCCGAATTAGAATTGCTACGGAATGAAAATAGCGAGATGAAAGACCAGCTTCTCAGAAAACTCGCCGAATTCGACAATTATAAAAAACGAATTAAGCGCGAATACGGAGAAATGATATCGCAGGCGAACAGTTCCATAATTCAGAATCTCCTTCCGGTTGTTGACGATCTTGAACGGTCGCTCGATCAGGAGATCGACGATAATGGAAAGGAAGAATTCCGGAAAGGAATTGAGTTGATATATTTGAAGCTCACTAAAATTTTAGATGATGCCGGTCTTACTGCAATTGAATCCAACGGAAAGGAATTTGATCCTGAAATTCACGATGCAATGATGCAGATCGAGAATAACGATGTTCCGTCGAACCATGTCATCGATACGTTAGAAAAAGGATATTGCCTGAACGAAAGGATTATCCGCCATGCAAAAGTGAGCGTGAGCAAATAGCAAATAGACTTATGACAAAAAGAGATTATTATGAAGTGCTCGGTGTGGGAAAATCCGCCGGCACGGACGATATTAAGAAAGCATATCGAAAATTAGCCATTAAATACCATCCCGACCGCAACCCGGATAATAAAGATGCGGAAGAAAAATTCAAGGAAGCTGCTGAGGCATACGATGTGCTCTCCGACCCGGAAAAACGGCAGCGGTATGACCAGTTCGGTCATGAAGGAGTCCGGAGCGCCGGGTACCAAGGATACAGCAATATCGAAGATATTTTCCGGAATTTCGGTGATTTTTTCAGCGATTTAGGCGGATTTGGCGATATTTTCGGAGGCGGCGGTGGCAGGAGGCAGGCAGGAAGACGGGCGCGTTCGTACCAGGGTCAAGACCTCCAGGTAAAGCTTCAACTTACCCTTGAAGAGATCCTGTCAGGCATAACAAAGAAAGTCAAAATTCGAAAACTCGTAGCATGTGACGCATGCGGCGGCAGCGGCGCTAAAGGGGGAAATTCACGATCGACCTGCCAGACATGCGGTGGCAGAGGTGAGATCCGGCATGCACAAAGAACCGCTTTCGGGCAGTTCGTAAACATTACGGTCTGCAGCACGTGTAATGGAGAAGGTACTATCATTAAAGAAACGTGCCCGACCTGTCACGGTCAAAGCGTTGTTCGAAAAGAAGAGACCATTCAAGTCACGATCCCGCCTGGAATCAGCTCGGGAAACTATATTACTCTCCGCGGCAAGGGTGATGCCGGTAGATATAATGGTGTCGGAGGCGATCTGATTGTTTTGATCGATGAAAAGGAGCACGAATACTTTGAGCGGCATGACGACGATATTCTTCTTGAATTACAGGTCAGTTTTACACAGGCGGTCACTGGAGACAAGATCGACGTTCCCACTTTGAACGGTCGGGTAAAACTCACTATTCTGCCTGGTATTCAGTCCGGGAAAATTTTGCGAATGCGCGACAAAGGCCTTCCGCATCTCAGCAGCAGGTCAATCGGCGATCAACTGGTGCGCATTCTTGTTTATACTCCGACAACTATCACAAAACGTGAAAAGGAACTGTTTGAAGAACTCGCGCAATCACAAAACGCCCTCCCCCATGGTAAAAATGGGATATTTAAAAAAATTAAAGACTACATGCATTAAAAACTTCAGTTTTAATCCCCGGGAACGCTTGGTTGTAATCACTCTGCTTGTGGCAAGCGCCGTCGGTGCGTTTCTCAATTACTATCCACATAGCAAATCCTCAAATCAGCCGGCAAATCTCTTTGATTACACGAAATCTGACCGGGAATTCAAATCGTATAGCTCGACGCTTCCAGAAAAGGATCATGACGGTATATCCGGAATACGGACACTAAATTCTCTGACCGAAGAAGAACTCATTGCCTTACCGACAATCGGTACTGTAATAGCACGACGAATTATTGATTTTTTGTCCCGCAACGGGCCGCTCCAAAATGTCGAAGCGCTTCTATCGGTTCCCTGGATCGGACCGAGACGTTTAGAGATCATAAAACAGTATCTTCATCATAACGGTGACGTTAAAAAGTGATTCAAGAGGACAAAAATCGTGCTTGACTTTTATGTATTAAGTAGCTAAGTTATGTATCTTTATATCCTGAATATTAAATTAAATTCACGAAGCAATATCCAGGTTATTCACATAGAAGGAATTTCGTTTCTCCCGCTTTTACAGTCGGATGCGTTATCAGGATTGGAGGCAGATTCTCCGACAAATATGCGCTTGGAACATCGGGATTCTTAATCGATGATTTGTGAGGATCAATGTGCAATTATTCTTGAAGTTGTTGTCAGCGGATTTCCGAATTTTTATGATGCGTTATCAAATCTACTCGATTATTGTGTGGAGGACTGATGGCTTATCCTAAGGCAAAAGGGACGATTTACCTGAAAATAATTATTGGAATTCTTGCGGGGGTACTTGCGTACGCAATTTATCTGCCAGGAGAAATATGGGAAGCAGAAACATATGAGCATGATGAATGCCGTTTTCATTTGACAGTGCTTGTTGAAGTACAAGATCAATATTACCAGATCAATGATTCCTATGCCGATAGTCTTGAAAAGACAATCCAATTTGCTGTCGACAATAATGCATACAGCGTTTTGGTCGACTCATTGATCAATGTTTACAAAAACCAGGATTATACTGATCGGATAAAAGTCAACTCACCGGTCTATGATTACCATAACACCGAATTATCACTCAGTTCCGTACTGAATTGTCCTGCTTCGAATGAACAGTATACTATTGTCTTAACCGAAAAAGAAGAGGACGAAAGCACTTCCGAAAGTTATACAATTTCCTGCCCGACAGAACCTGAAGAAATTAATGTAAAGGTATTTTTCAAGAGACTCAAAAACAATCATGGGTGGATTAACCAGAGAAACGAAACATCCTGGTAATTATTCATGGCAAAAATCAGTAAGAACCGTAGACTCGGATTGAGTTTTGGGTCAGAAGACCATTATTTGATCGAAACGGAGGAAGCCGCCAACAATTATAAGATAACCTCGCTGCTTGATGTTTCATCAGATCTCCCATACAGTACCGATATGATTATGCAGGAATCCGGCGCTGAAACGATCGGCACTGACTTGAAGAAGGTTCTGAGCGGCAATAACATCCGCACAAAAAAACTCTCAATCTCCCTTGATCTCGGCATTGGAAATATAGTAAAGATACCCTTTAGCAAAAATCTCTCCGAAAAAGAACTGTCCGGTCACCTTACATGGGAATTGCAGCAGTATATTGACGCAAATGTCGAGCAGTATGCATTCGATTCGTATAAGCTCCTCAAGTCTCCGTCCGTCAAAAATCCTGAACTCATTCTTGTCGGCACCAGAAAGAAAGTTCTCACTTTCTTTCAAAATATGAGCCGGTATGCAGAAGTAGACCTCGAACTTATAAATGTGGATATCCTGTCTGTTGTAAACGCTTTTGAAGCAAATTACAAATTTCATCCCCGGGAAAAAATTGCGCTGGTCGAAATTGGAGAACGGAAACTTGTGTTTTCCATTTTAGAGGGAAATTGTTTTATCGGATATCATCATATCTACTTGGACGATTCGGTTCACAGAGATTATCTGAATTCGGTACTTGAACTCATTACACTTAATTTAAAAACGTTATTCAGTGACTATGATCTCGGCACTGAGAAAAATGATTTTGACCATGTATACCTGCACAGATCAAACGAAAAATATGATATGAATCAACTTGTAGAAGTAGCAGACCGGGAACTCAGTATCTTTAATCCGTTTGAAAAGATTCGGGTGGACTCAAATCTTCACGATCAAATAGATTTTTCGGCAGACAATTCTCAATATGTCGAGGCGCTTGGATTGACCGTGAGTAAATAACTTTAGTATCCGGCACACTCGTGTACAATCATGATCGATATAAACCTGCTTGGCAAAATACAGAAGTCAAAACCTGAAAAAGCATCTTCCACGGGAGGATTAGACAGGACAAAAGCCGGAATAATCGGCGGTGGTGCCGTATTGTTGCTGGGTCTGTTCTGGATTTTCGGCGATGCGCTTATCGGCATGTTTTACTCTTCCGCCCCCCCCGGAACCAGTACTCAGCAGGCGCGTCTTGACAGTTTAAACAGCGTACTTGCAGAGCGCAGTTTGGCATCTGAATCAGAGCCGGAGCCCGAACCGGCGGTCGAAGAAGAGCCGGATCCTTCTCCGATATCACTTCCGTGGGACTACCCGTTGAGTATGGCATATATCGACGCTTTCACCACTTTTGTTCAGACGCTTCCAGCTACAGCAGATTATTACGTCATTGTCGTCGGTAAAAGCGGCATCATTGCAGAATTGATCGTGGCGAACGAAAGCGAGTTCTTTGAACTGCAATCGGCGATTTCCGGAGCGCTTCCGGGGTATACATTCGAATTCAGACCTTCAGGATCCATCCTGCAGGTCTGGGGAAATCGAAAAGCCGATGTTCCGTTATCTGAGAGTTCGCCTTCCCCTGATTTTTTAACGCCCGAAGCAAACCTTTCCGCGCTCACTACAATCTCTCGGGAAAACAGCGTCACGATCAAGGAGCGAGGCAGGACTACCAACATAGTACGGAACAATGTTTCGCTTCTTCCGATACGAATTAAAATCCAGGGTTCTGAAAATAATATTCTGCGCTATCTAAACTCTATTTCAGACAAGCGGCTTAACCTTAATATTACAAAAATCTCAGGTTCCGGTCTCAACAGAAACCGGGGTAACAATTCATCGGTATTGAATTTCCATTTTGAGATATTAATGTAACGACGTAATGAGAATACGTGCCGGGCGATTTAAGGGAATTCAAGTCACGGGAAAATCCCGGCATCAAATTCGACCGACAACCGACAAAAACAGAGAATGGATTTTTCAGTTTCTCGATCTATATTTAGACGGCACGAAATTTCTCGATCTTTTTGCCGGTACCGGTGTTATGGGAATGGAAGCTCTCAGCCGAGGCTGTTCGTTTTCAGTTTTCGTCGATAAGAACACCGGTGCGCTCATCAGAAAAAATCTTCGCTCTCTCGGAACTGGTCTTCCTCTACGAATATTTTCAGAAGATGTTCTGCGGTTTCTCCGCCGCAGGCACCCGGCACGATACCGCTTTCAGATCATATATGCGGATCCGCCATATGATTTTGACAATTATAAATCCCTCGTTTCGGAAATCTCAAAAAGTAAAATCTGGGATAACGGCGGATTACTCATCCTTGAATCCGGGAAACACAGTACCATAGCCGCCGATGAAATGCTCTTATCTAAAATTTGGGAGAAAAAATTTGGTGAAACTCGTATTACTATTTTTAAAAGAGGCAGTGCATGAAAACAGCAATTTATCCGGGGTCTTTTGATCCGGTAACATACGGACATCTCGATATTATCGAGCGTGCAGCAACAATTTTTGATAAAGTAATCGTTGCCGTTGCGCACAGTGAGGTAAAAGAGCCGCTGTTGTCAGCAGAAGATCGAATGGCGCATATACGGGATAGTACCTGCTCCAATGAGAAAATAGAAGTTGATGAATTTTCAGGTCTTCTTGTCAATTATGCCACTTTAAAAAACGCCCAGGCGATAATTAGGGGATTGCGGGCAGTTTCGGATTTTGAATACGAAATGCAGATGGCATTGATGAACAGGCGACTCATGAATAATGTTGTTACGGTTTTTCTAATGCCGAACGAAAAATATACCTATCTGAATTCTTCGATAGTACGGGAAATTGCCAAATACGGCGGAGATATTTCTAATTTTGTACCGCCAAAGGTAGCCGAACATTTGCAGAAAATATTCACGAACATGTAACCGTACCATAAATGTATCTGTGAATGACAGGAACCAATGCAATAGCGCTGATGTAAAGTGAATGGTTTAAATCAGATGAAAGGCAGATGTTACCATGGAATTAGCACATAGAGTTACGGCAATCAAAGCATCGGAAACAATGCAAATAACCGCTCTGGCAGAATCGATGAAGCGTGCAGGAAAAGACATCATCGTTCTTGCGGCCGGGCAGCCCGATTTTCCGACACCGGATTTCATCAAAAATGCGGGAAAAGAAGCCCTCGACAAAAATCATACGCGATATACCGCAGTTGACGGAACGGTTGACTTTAAAGAGGCAATCAGGGAAAAATTCAGTCGCGACAACGGCCTTGACTATAGTCTTGATGAAATCATTGTCTGTGCCGGAGGAAAACATGTACTTTTCAACGCTGTTCTTGCCCTCCTCAACCCGGGAGATGAGGCAATAATTCCCGCTCCGTACTGGGTTTCCTATCCTTCAATGGTCGAGCTGGCAGAGGGCGTCCCAGTCTATCTCGATACAACACTGGACGACCTTTTCCTCATAAATCCCGACAAGCTCAGAAGAGCTATAACCGATAAAACAAAACTGATTTTTCTCAATTCCCCTTCGAATCCAACAGGAACGCTGTACGATAAGGAACTTTTGACCGAGATCGGCAACATCTGTTTAGAACGAGGCATTATGATCCTGTCGGACGAGCTCTATGAGTACCTGACCTATGACGGTGAAACAGCGCATTCAATTGCTTCGCTCGATGCTTCATTTAAAGACATTACACTCACGGTTAACGGTCTGTCGAAAGCCTTCGCAATGACCGGGTGGCGGATCGGCTATGCCGGAGGACCGAAAAATTTAATCCGCGCACTGTCGCGCTTTCAGAGCCATTCCACATCGAATGCCTCGAGTATCGCACAATACGCAGGAATTACCGCGCTCTCGAAATCAAAAGAAGATTTGAAGGATATTTTTCAAGTTTTTGAAGAGCGGCGTGACATAGCATTCGGGCGGTTGTCGAATATGCCGAATATCGAAACTATTAAACCAAAAGGCGCCTTTTATGTATTTCCGAAAGTATCGGAACTTTACGGGAGCCAATACAAAAATTACGAGATAACGGATTCCTTGTCTTTCTGCTCCTTTATGCTTGAAGAAATGCTCATTTCTCCTGTACCGGGCGCGGCATTCGGGAATAACGACCACATCCGTATTTCATATGCACTGAGTACGGAGGAATTAAAAACGGGGCTTGACAGGCTTGAAGAGGGATTAAAGAAACTTTCATAAGCAAAATTCCCGCTTACCATGAGCGGGATTTTTTTACCGTACGAAATTCTATACCCCTTTACGAAAAATATACGAAAGCTATTCTTCTTCCTATTGAACTTTTGTTGAAATATAGTTTACAATGAGATCCTGGATTTCATCGATGCTTTTATCATCGGTAACAACAGTAAAATCTGCACTATGATATCCTTCGCTGCGGACCGCAAGAAGCTGTTCCAAATGCATTATTGCGTCATCTTCCCGTACCAAACCGCCGTCAGGGTTTGTAAGAAGTGGGCGTTTACTCGTTGACTTGACCCGGTCTAAAATGGTTACCGGTCCGGTGGAGAGGTATATGAGAATACCGTTTTGTTTTACCGTCATTCTGTTTTCAGGATCGATAAGCGTACCGCCTCCGAGCGAGATAACGGTATTGGTCCCGGCAGCGCATCGCAGTAACATTTTTTTTTCCAGCAGCCGGAAATAAGGCTCGCCATTTTTATGAAATATCTCAGATACTGACTTTCCCGATTCCTGCTCAATCATCGAATCACTATCTTTGAATTCATAATCAAGCTGTTTTGCGAGTCTTGGGCCAATTGTCGACTTGCCTGCTCCCATGAAACCCGTAAGATAAATATTCGGCATTACTGTGCTTCCGTTAATCTACGTCTTACATTCTGTAACATAATCTGTCTTTTTAATATTATTAAGATTCATCACGGTGTAATGTATGAAAACTATTAAAAAAATCAAATTATTTTGAATGTCGGCCTATCCGCATATAAGAGGCATACACAGGTGTAAAAAGTTTTTTGATATATTCATAAATATAACTTGCAATTAAGAAAATTAATGTTTTTCTTGGATTGAATCCTCTTAATTTTTTGCTTTGTTTGTACGGCAAAGTTAGGGCGAGGATAACCAGCCTATTGAATTACTCAGCAAAAATTGATATTCTCAGTGCGGGTACAACTTCGTAGCGTTTAATAATTTTATGCTCATAGTGCACAAACTACTATAATAGTATTTTAAATTGAATTCACTCAACCGGATTGGATCATTATGGGGAAAAAACCATTGTTATTCGGTGAATTTCTGCGCAACAAGGGTCTTATAAGCGAAAAAGATATCTTAGTTGCCCGTCACGTTCAGCAGGAGACCAACAAGCAGATCGGGGAATTGGCAATAAAACAGAAAATGCTTTCTGCGCAACGAGTCCAGGAAATTCTACAGCAACAGGAGAAGACGAGTAAAAAATTCGGGGAAATCGCAATCGATCTTAAGATCCTTACTCGGGATCAGGTAAAAGAGCTGCTCTCTTACCAGAAAGACTTTAATATTCACATGGGCGAGATCTTTAAATTTGAAGGAGCGCTGAGCAGCGATGACCTTGGCAAAGCAATTGAAGAATTTGCCTCTCTTGAGGACTCGGCAGAGCCCAAGAATGATTAGAATAGTTTTGAACGCCGCCCTCTAAGATTCCTATATGAATTGCATCCCAAACGTAGTAACGCTGTGCATACGGTATACATTCAAATGGTATCCAACCACCGACCGGGTATTATATAACGTTACACTGCGTAAGCGGTAGTCAGTACCATTATTTTTGATGCCCCGGCTTTTTTAAGGACTTTGCTGCATTCATTCGCCGTTGCCCCCGTTGTAAATATATCATCGAGAAGTATTACACTCTTTCCACAAATCAAATCTTTGTGTCTTACTTTAAATACCCCTCTGACATTCTTTTCTTTTTCCGGCCATTTTGTGATCGTTGCCTGCGGCGGTGTATACTTAATTCTTTCCAGGAAAACGCTCAGTGTAATCCCGGTATTTTGCGCCACCGCCTTCGCAAGTAACATGCATTGGTCATACCCCCTCTCTCGCTTACGGGCAGGATGAAGCGGTACGGGAACAATGAAATCGGCTTTTCGAAGTTCGGGGATCTGTTCGACCTCGGCTGCCATTTCAGCGCCGAACAGTTCTGCAAGGAACATATAATCCTCAAATTTGAAGAAATGTATTAATTGACGGACACTTTCATCATATGAAAACCGCCATGAAAGGAACAAGAATTGTTTTGTTACGGAAAGTCTTTTGTCTCCCGAAGCTAATGTGTTCCCGGAGTTTCGCTGGAGCGACGCCCAGCACCTATCGCATATCAATACGGCTTGATTCCCGGACCGTTTTTTACATATGAAACAAACACCGGGGTAAATATAGTCCAAATACCGCTTCCCACAGATACTGTATCCGTTCTTTTAAGAAATTCATGCTGCTATTCATTTAAAATATCCGAAGGACTAAATAAAAAAATTTTAATTTCGTAGATTCTTCGCATTTTCCCTTGAAAAATACGACAGAAACGCTACATTACATAATTGTTGGATGATATGGCTACTAAAAATTATAGAATTATCGGCAATCACCCGCTGGTCCGGAATGTTCGGCGACGAATACGCCGGGTTGCCCCGACACACCTGCACGTTACAATTTATGGGGAGCAAGGTACTGAGAAAGAAACCGTCGCTCAGGATATTCACCGGAAAAGTCTCAGAAAACAGGATGTTTTCATTGATCTCGACTGTTCGCATCTGAAAGGTGAAGAATCGGAATCCGAGGAACATTTTCAGAATTTATTTAACAGAGCCTGGCAGGGAACTCTCTTTCTGAAAAACATTGAAAAGCTTCCTGTTCCAAGGCAAGTACAGCTATTCAATCTTCTCACGGTAACAAAAAGAGTGTATGAATTCTCTTCACCGCAAAAACCTCAGGGTGTACGGGTCATCGCAGAAACTGATAACCGGGACCTCCGTTCCCGGGATGATTTCAACAGCCATTTATTTTCCCGGATAAATCAGTATGAAATTGATTTAGCTCCTGTCCGGGAACGGAAAAGCGATATCCCTCTCCTTTTTGACCATTATCTCTCGAAGACATCCGAAAGGTTTGGTATTGACGATATTCCTTCCGTCTCCGAAGAGCTTTTTCGGTCAATGATCGAGTATGACTGGCCCGGTAACACGACCGAAATCCGCACGGTAATAGATTCGATGCTTGAAATGTCCCCGAACGGTGAATTATCCACTGAAGTATTTCCCTATATCATTCCTCAGGACCCGTTTTCATTCCTGGATACTCTGGACTATCAGTCAGCGCTTGCCCGCGCTGATGAATACCTTATACGGAAAGCATTAAAGGATTCCGGGTGGAATCAGACACGTGCGGCAAAACATCTGAACATGACAGAAGGCACTATCAGGCTTAAAATCAAAAAATATGGAATACTACGGGATAATTAATGGCTTGTATCACGTAAAATTAACATCCTGTCGTATGGTCTGAATCATTTTTTTCAATTTGTTTCCCGAATAAAAACGCCCCGCTTTGGCGGGGCTTGAAATTCTAATAATTTAGTATACGGTCGTAAGGCAGGCTGCTGCTTTTTCACACTCCAAATATCTTCGAGAACATTCCCTTTTTATCGAGGCCGAAAGCAGATTTAAGGTCTTCTGCCTTATTTATCAGATTCTTTGTTTCCAGTATATCAAGCAGGTGAAGCACGTTCTTTTGAACAGCATCTTTCGGCAATTTATAATCCTTAACAAGTTTTGTAGCATCCCTGTAATATCCATTTTTAAGCCGTACTCCAAATAATTGAAAAGCGGCTTTTTGGGCTTCAGGGGTTTTTAGCTTGAATTCCCTGGCGATGAGTAGCGCTTTTTCATAGTGTGATTTGTCCACTAAAATATTTATTTCCTGCGCCAGGATCGGCAAATATGAGTTTGTTTTCAATTTGAATGTATTGGCAATAGTTATCGCAGCATTGTATTGCTCGACTTTTAGTTTCTGTTTTAAGGATGCTATACCGGCTTCATTTATTTTATCTTCCGGAAGTGAGAACTCCTTGATAAGGACCATTGCCCGTTTTTAATGGCCTTTTTTCATATCCTGTATGAGCATCGTAAATACCTGTCTGAAAATATCATTCTGCTTAAGATTGTATTCTTTAAACATAGTGATAGCAACGTCGATTTTTTCAGCTTCTACCATGCGGATGAATGTATTAAGTATATGCGGTCCGGTCTGGTCCGGGGTTAGCTCAAAGTTCTTATTGACAAATGCTGCCCGTGGAATATCGCCAAGCTCAATACAGTGTTTGAATGCCCCGAATGCCGCATTAAACACCTTTTCGGCAGGAACTTCGTATTTACTGTGCAAATCGTAGGCATTCTCAATCTTATTTTTTTCAAGACATTCCTCGACTGCTTTAGCGCCGGCTACTATCACCGATTCCTGCGGCATATCGAATGATTGGGCCATGTGGGCAGCCGAAACAAAAAGGTTGCCGGACATTAATCTGTCGAAAACTTTTTTTACGGGTGCGGCAACATCATCTTTATTAAGTTTAAACCGTTCTAAAAGCTGTTTTGCATCGTCATATTTATCTTTTTGAAGCAGGAATCCAAAGGCCTGTTTCAGACCGTTTTTCAAATCGTCAGGAGGAATATTAAAACTTTCTATAAAGTCAAGCGCTTTGTCAACGTTTCCCTGAACAACCATGTTCTGAAACGCATCCATAAAAACGGTGAGAAATTGAGAAGCGTCTATCTTATATCTTTCATAGATCCGGCGTGATTCCCCATAGTCACCCATGACGAGTTTATCCTGAAACACTTTGGATGCAGAATCGGATAATTTTTCCGGTTCAAAGTTGTTCGCTTCCCCGATTTCGAAAGCATTCCGGTATTCGCCCTGTTCAATAAGAAAAGCATAGTGACTTTCAGCCGCCTGCCGAACCTTTTCCTGGTTTAAATTGTTCTTGTTGGCAATTTCCTAGTATTTGACACATATTGACACATTTGTAAATAAAAGTGTACTTTCCTCTAATAAGTTATAATTCTATATTGTTGTTATTAAAATAAGGTGTTTGACTAGATAAAACGCTTATTTCGAAAGTGGGATTGTAGTTATCATCTTTTCTATATCATCTTTTCTGTGATTAGATCTGAATTCGTATTCTTTCAGGTAAAGATAAAAATATTCCAGTTTTATGCCATAATATTTTGACGGCTTGTTTTTTATATAGGGCCAGAAATTCTCTATACCGTTGATATGGTTTCTGTTTGTGTCAACGAGTTCTTTATCATGATTGAGACGAATATGTTCATAACCGCAGAAGACAAGGCCGTCGCAGCTTTTCCAGGAATCTGAGTATATCGTACTATTTTTACTGACTCGTTGTTTTATAATGCTTTTGAGGGTACGTGCAGAGACGTCTGGAACAATTTGAGCATAGACGATCCCATTCCGCTTGAGTATTCCGAAGACTGGCCTCTTGCTTTTAGTGCTGCGTCCAATGTTGCCTTTATGCCGGCCACCAAAATAGCTTTCATCCAGCTCAACTTCTCCGGTAAAATGGTGCATCAATTGGTCTTCGTACTCAGTGATACACTCGCGAATAATGCGATAATAACGGTTAACAGTATTACGATTAAGCTTAAGTAATTTAGTTGTTTTGGTCGCTGTTAACTCAAGTGTGAAGCAGGTAATAACTTTTCGCTTGAAGTATCTTGTTAACTTATTACTGGGAATTGACTTATAAGATAATTAAATAACTATTGCTAGTCAAACCCCCATTAATTATTACTATCTTCATATACAGTTCGATTTACCGGAAATAAAAACTAATGCTTTTACTTTGAAATTTTCTGTTGAATTATTCAGTAATATTGGGTACATTTTAAGTTCAATCCCGGCTAGCGCTACTGTGACCATCAACAGGTGTCACATGCACTATGTATCGAGGATAAACGTTCAGAACTAACGAATGGATCATATGGAATTTTTTGACAAACCGATTCAGACTGTCGATATCGGCCCGAAAGAGCTTCCCAAGCAGGTTCCAATAATGCCGCTTCGGAGTACCGTCGTCTATCCGAGACAGGTCATACCTTTATCAGTCGGAAGAGAAAAATCTCTCAGACTTGTTGAGAGTGTTCTTGATACGGATAAGATCATCGGGCTTGCTGCTCAGATCGACGCGAGAGTAGAAGACCCAGAAAAAGATCAAATTTACAACTTCGGAATCTCCGCACTTATTCTAAAAGTATTAAAATTCCCCGACCAGACGCAGCATATTGTCGTTCAGGGACTTTACAGGATGAAAATCAAGAGCATTATAAAGGAAGATCCGTTTTTTATCGGTACGATCGCGACTATCGAAGACAAGATCAATTCCGATAATGATGCAATAAAAGCAATGATGTCGAATTTGAGAGGAATGTTTCAGAAGGCTGTTGAACTCGCCCCGTATCTTTCTCCGGAGCAGGGTCTGATCATTGCCAACACCGATGAGCCGGGCAGGGTTGCGGATGTAATATCTTCGAGTTTGAATATATCGACTACTGAAAAACAGGAAATTCTTGAAACAAACAATCTGAAACAACGGCTTGAAAAAGTGTCTCTTCTGCTTTCCAAAGAAATGCATGTGCTCGAACTCGGAAACAAGATCCAGTCGAAAATTATGGGGGAGATCAATAAAAGCCAGAAAGAGTACTTTCTGCGGGAGCAAATGAAAGCAATTCAGAAAGAACTTGGTGAAGATGATGAACGAACCGCTGAAACCCAGGAGTTGACGGACAGGGTCGATTCTTCGAAAATGAGCAGTGAAGTGAAGGAAGTAGCCCTCAAAGAGATCAACCGGATGTCGAAAATGCCTCCATCGTCTTCCGAATACACCGTTTCAAGGACATATCTCGACTGGCTGACAGAAGTGCCGTGGGGAATTCGTTCCAAATACAGTCTGAACATCTCCAAAGCTGACAAAATTCTGAATGAGGACCATTACGGCCTCGATAAGGTTAAAAAACGGATACTCGAATATCTTGCCGTTCAGAAATTATCTAAAAACAAAAAAGGGCCTATATTGTGTTTCATCGGTCCCCCGGGGGTCGGTAAAACATCACTCGGAAAATCAATATCAAGGACGTTAGGGAGGAAATTTATCCGTATATCTCTGGGCGGAATTCATGATGAAGCCGAAATACGGGGCCACAGGAGAACGTATATAGGCGCTCTACCGGGAAAGATCATTCAGGGAATTAAAAAGGCCGGAGCCATGAATCCTGTCTTTATGCTCGATGAAATTGACAAGGTGGGTCAGGATTTTCGCGGCGACCCTTCGAGCGCGCTTCTCGAGGTCCTCGATCCGGAGCAGAACGATACTTTTGTCGATCACTATTTAAATGTTCCATGCGATCTTTCTCAGGTTATGTTCATTATGACCGCAAATCTTTCGGACCCTATCCCACCAGCGCTCAGGGACAGAATGGAAGTCCTTGATCTTCCCGGTTATACTGCCGAACAGAAAGAGCAGATCGCTCTGCGTTTCCTCGTCCCGAAGCAAATATCCGAACACGGACTTTCAGACGATCAGATAACCATTAAACCTTCGGCGATCCGGCAAATAATCAGCTCTTTCACGAGAGAAGCAGGTGTCAGAAACCTCGAACGGGAGATCGCTTCAGTATGCAGAGGAGTAGCAAAGCGGATCGTAGATAAGTCGATCAAGAAAGCCATACTTACGAGAAAGAACCTTACCCGCTATCTTGGTCCTGAGCGGTATTTTTATGATGTCGCCGAACGCACCATGAAAACCGGTGTAGCGACCGGTCTTGCATGGACCCCTGCCGGAGGGGACATACTCTTCATCGAAGCGACACAAATGCCCGGTAAAGGGAAATTGTCGCTTACAGGAAAACTCGGCGACGTCATGAAAGAATCCGCACAGGCAGCGTTGAGTTATGTAAAGTCTCAGGCGCTGCAGTGGAAAATATCGAATTTCCGTTTCGACAAGACCGATATCCATATTCACGTCCCTTCGGGCGCGATCCCAAAAGACGGTCCGTCTGCGGGTATCTCAATATTGACTGCTCTCGTTTCGCTGATAACGGGAACAAAAGTGAGAAATGATATCGCTCTCACCGGAGAGATAACTCTGCGGGGTCTTGTGTTACCGGTTGGGGGTATCAAGGAAAAAGTTCTCGCAGCTAACCGGGCGGGGATACTGCAGGTTATCATACCCGAAAAGAACCGTAACGACCTCGAAGAGATACCGGCTCATATTAAGCGAAAAATGACGTTCCACTTTGTTAAAGAGATGGATGACGTTCTTAAAACAGCGCTCTACAACCCACCGAAATCTTTACTTTCCCGTAGAAATGGAAGAAAAGTCACGAAAAAGTAATTGAAGTTTTTTTTACAGGAATACCGTACCACTCCATAAAACAATATTCCAAATCTTTTTTTACCGCACCGGGAATATCACAAATATATTCAACATGATCCGAATCGTGATAGGCGATCTTTTTTTGAACATGTTTGTGTATAGTGTTCTTTATATTTTCCATAATACCTTTATCCGTTCCATGCGGCAGCAGCAGCAGAAAATCGATATCCGTCTGGGCAAGAGCACGCCCCGGCTCCATTGACATGACCCTGTAATAGAATTTCATTATCCTGCTGTTAAGGAGGGCCGCATAGAATATTAGATCCGTATTTTCCCGCACAGGGTATGCGATATGAATATTATTGAGACAGAAAAATCCCTGATCGTCATAACAAGCTTTGAGATCATATCCCGTCTGGTTCACAAATAATTTTGGATTCCGGTATTTTTGAACATCATAACCGCTTTTGTAAAGTTCCGGTCTCTGTTCGATATAACGGCCGGTATAGATAAATTTGTTTTGTTGAAGGTTTTTTCCCGATTCTATCAGCTTGCCATACCGGGAATTTCGATGTTCTTTTGGAACGTTCGCGATGACGATACTTTGCTTGCCTTTTTTCCCGATCAATCCGCTGTAAAACCGCAAATGACTGCCGAGTTTATCGCCGGTATCCTCCATCTTTTCGACAATATCACGGCTATTTTCATCCGGATAGATAGCTATGCGCCGGCGCACTCTCCTGTTTATTCTTGTCAATGAAAGTGCAACACTACTTTTACCTGCACCTGATAATTCTTCAGGTCTTTCAACGATCGAGGCAGGGATCGTCCCGTTCAGGTTATCCGGCGCTCTTTTCTGTACAACATACACGACACATCTCCCGATATTGAGCCCTTTCCAGAAGTCTTTCTTAATGAGTACGAGACGGTGAAAGACATTTTTTGATACGAGGAGAGTCCGGATTTTTGAAAAATATCGTCCCTGAAGCCAGCTGTCCGGGACCACGAAACCGTGATAACCTCCTTGTGCCGTTATTGTCAGCGCCCGTTCAATAAAAAGAGTGTATGCGGAAATCTTGTATTCGGCAGACTCCGGGAACCGTTCATTATATAGCTTTGCCAACCCTTCAGGAATCCGCTTCACACTCCGCAGTCCGTAGGTGAGCCAGGGGGGGTTTCCAATAACCGCATCAAAGACCCACCCGTCCGGCAGTTTGTCAAGCAGGCCGTCTACCGTAATAAGGTTCCTCAATCTGTCCGGCGCCGTTTCGGCTGTCCCTGCAAAATTCAGACGGGCAATACGCACTGCCATTTCATCCTCATCCATCCCGAAAATACAATTATTCACAACATACCGATACCATTCACTCCACGCTGCATCACCAGTTTCACCCGACCTTTCAATCAATGCTTTTGTAAGCTTCCGGGCAGCTTCCAGTAGAAAAACTCCGGTACCCATAGCAGGATCACACACGCGTATACATTTCAAATCGTTCAGCGATGTCTTTCTGACGAGCGGAGTGATCGTTTCATGAACAATAAACTTTGAAATTGCTTCCGGCGTGTAATATATCCCTTTTTTGCGCCTGTCTCTCCCTTTCAGCAGGGCAGGCCTGCCATTACCATTATCTGTCAGCGTATATCCTTTAATGGCGCTGTACAGGCCGGGAATTTCTTCAGGATCGACCGGGATAGTGCTATATTCGGCACGGATTTCGGCAAGGATCGCGGAATCGGCAATCAGATCGTGGTTATTGTTTGTGGATAATAAATAACGGTCAGAATCGTTTAATTCTCCGGAATGGCGGTAATGAGATTGCCCGAAGAGATACGACAGGAGTATATTCACACCACTCGAATGAATATCGTTCGACCGGAATGATCTGTCATTCCATAATTTCAGGTAAATTGTCTGAAGAATATCAAGGCAGGTCGTACGCAATAATGTTGGAGTGAGATAGGCCGGCATATCATGGCTTATTCTTTTCGACACATCAATTTTTTCGATAAATATTTATCAAATCTTTCAATAAAGCGGCAGACGTCCCGACAGGTCCCGCTCTACCACCGGTCACGGTTATCTTTCCCATTGTGTCGGTCGAGAATGTTATCCCTTTTTCCGTTCCATTCACGGCATAGAGCGGATGCTCTTTATCAACGATAACCGGCCTGACAAACGCACTGACGGAATTTCCTTTTTTCTCTGCGGTCCCGAGTAGTTTTATGGATTTACCATTTTGGTGCGTCTCACGCACATATACCGGATCGAGACCGGTGATACCTTCGACTTCCATATCCGTTAAAGACAGGTCTGCATCCATGAGTGTGTTCGCCAGAATGAGAGTTTTATTCGCAGTGTCCCAGCCTTCGACGTCAAGACCCGGATCTGTTTCCGCCAATCCCTTTTCCTGAGCTTCAATAAGCGCATCGTGGTATGATTGACCCGTTTCCGCCATTCGGGTAAGCAACAGGTTGGTCGTACCCGTCACAATTCCTTCAATTTTCGATATGGAACTGCCGGCAAGACAGGTCAGTCCCACGTCGGTCGCCGGTAAAGCCGCCGCCGTTGCAGCGCTGAATTTTATCTTGACTCCGGCCTTTCGGGCAGATTTTTTCAATTCTTTCATATGAAGAACAAGCGGTCCTTTATTCGCCGAAGCCATGTTCCAGCCATACTCTATACCGGATTTGAAGTGAGATAAACCCGGTTCTCCCGACTTTATATCGGTCGGTGTCACCTCAAAAATTATTCCCGGCTCAAATGATGAAACCGCATCCTGCAACACGTATTCCGTGCGTCCGAACCCGGAATAAGAATCAAGCCGGTTTCCTCCCCGGACATACCCGGCGAGCTCTTGTAAAGGCAGGCCGTCGGCTGAAACCGCCGCACCTTTGCTTGCAATGACCGCCCTGCAGACAATTTCGATACCATACTCATGCAGGAGGAGGTCTCTTCGCTCTTCGAGCAGAACGGCCAATGCAGTTCCGACATTGCCGAAACCGCAGATGATACAGGATAGTTTCATTATTTTAGTCAGGAGTGAAGAATGAGATTTACTGCTGAGGTTCAGGGATCGTAATATCGACGGGTGTAACATCTCCGAAGACGGATACCGGCTCGTCAAACGCTTCTGAATTCCCGACAAAAAGCAGCTGAACCGTATCATAGCGCAGATATTTTTTTGCAACCCGCAGTACATCATTCGCGGTCACGTTCTCAATATTGTCCTTGATCTGCATAATAAAATCATCAGGATAATCAAAATATTCATACGTGAGGAGCCTGTCAAGCACTTCGGCTTTCGAGTCGAAATTGAAAACGAACCTGTTGAGAAATCCATCTTTTGCAAGATTCAGTTCTTCATCGGTCACGTGTTCGTTCGTGAGCCGTTCGATTTCTTCAAGAATAATCCGTGCTGCCCTGACCGTCGTTTCCGTTTTTGTCTGGCATGCGGCCCTGAACATACCCGGGTAATCGTAATTCGATCCGTAACTGCCGCTCACCGAATAGGCAAGCCCTTCCAGAGTCCTTACCCTCGAAAACAACCTGCTTGTGAAACCGCCGCCAAGTATGGAATTCATTACCGTAATGGCAAAATAATCGGGATTATCGCGCGTACCGCCGATATGACCGAGGATAAGATTCGTCTGTACCGCATCTTTCTTATCAACCAGAAACACTCCCGGTTTAAACTCATATTGTATGGTTGGTTTGGGAGGAATATCGACCGTTGTCTTCTGCCACGTTCCCAGCGCTTCTTCAATATTTTCAACCATCTCATCAGTATTGAAATCCCCGATAACTCCCATAATCATAGTATTCGGATGAAAATATTTCTTATGAAATGTTATCATGTCATCCCGGGATATATTCCCGATAGTTTCATATTCCGTGGTACGGGCGTAAGGATTGCCGGAGCCGTAAATGATCTTTCCGAACTCCCGTCCGGCTATTGCGCCGATGTTATCGTTCCTTCTGCTGATCGCGGTCCGTGACTGAATTTTGGCAAGCTCGATCTTTTCCTCCGGAAAAGCGGGATTCATCAATACATCGGCAAAAATTCCAAGTACTTCCTGCAAATTCTCCTTCAAACAGAAGAGTGATGCGGAACCGGAATTCAATCCGACCGATACTTCTACCGATGCCGCCCTGTTCTCAAGAAATTCATCAAGGTCATCTCCGGAAGTCGTCGGCGTCCCTCCGGTCCTCATAACCCGGCCGGTCATAGATGCCAGCCCAATCTTATCTTCAGGTTCATACATTGAACCTGTTCTTATACGCCCCCTCATCGAGATCGTAGGAAAGTCATGATCCTCAACGAGAAAAAGACGCAATCCGTTCGATAGTGTCCGTTCCGCAATCTGCGGCATTGACACGTCCCGAAGTTTCGGGAACGTCAGATCCTTATAATCCTTCTGTGCGAACAAAAGAGCAGGAATGAATAGAAAGACCACTCCGATGAGAGCAGAAGAATTTTTAATTTTGCCGTTAAACATATTTCCCTTTCATAGAGCGATTCTAATGTTGCTATGGACAAATTTCTTCACATTAATCAGATTGTACCGCCGAGTACCGTTCTTTGTCTGCAAAAAAATCGATGAGATATACTTTTGTTGTAAATCGTGCCGAATGGACAACCCCTTCGGGAATATAGTAGGTATCGCCCTTGTTATACGATTTCTCGACACCATCGATCGTCAGCAGCATTTCTCCTTGAATGACGATACCCCATTGTGCACCGTGCGTATGCGGAAGCACATCCCCGATCGCTTCGATCTCCATAAATACGAGCTGACAATTCTCTCCCTGGAGAATATTACCCGCAACTCCTTTAAAGGCGATGTCCGCATCCGGAAGGTTCGTTATCTCATCGGGATAATAATCACGCTTACCTGTCATGATTCCTCCTTACCAATGCACGTGAAGTTTTCGTACTTTACGGCTGTTTAACACTTTCATCAGTAATAATTTCGCCGACGATCTTGTTTGGAGTAACAAATGTTTCACGTGCAACGCGCTGGATATCGTCCGCAGTGACGCTGTTGATCTTTTCTAACTCGTGGAAAAGGTTCCTCCAGTCTCCGGTCAGCACCTGTGCAGTGGTCAATGCCTGCGCCATTCCCGAATTGGACCTGAGTCCTGAAATGAACGCAGCTTTTGCTCTTGTTTTGACCGCTTCCAACTCTTCACCGGAGACCGGTTCGTTCTGTATTCTCTCGATCTCGGCGAGAATCTCCTCCTCGCATTCGGCGGTCGTATGTCCGGGGGTCGGAACAGCGAGAAAAAGAAATAGATTCGGATATTTCAACCCCGGCAAACCGGTCAATGCATAAGCGGTAGCGGCTACTCTTTTTTCTTTTACAAGATTTTTATAAAGCCGGGAACTCCTTCCGCTTCCGATTATATCGGAAATTGCATCGTACACCGCATCATCGGGATGATTGACATCGGGTTTATGATAACCTATCAGGATCACCGGCTGTGAAGGGTCTTCGGTCCTGACTCTCCGTTCTCCATTTTGGACCGGTTCAACCGGCACATATCCGGACGGTTTCTCTCCGGAGGGAATCCTTCCAAAATAAAGCTCCGCAAACTGCCGTATCTGACCGGCGTCCACATCTCCAACAACGGCAGCATAGAGATTGGAGGGGGCATAGTATTTCTTGAAATATTCCAGAGCCTGTGACCGGTTAATACGGTTCAGATCGGACATATGGCCGATCACCGGTTCGCCGTAGGGGTGCGTCTTGTATGCGACGGCAAAAAACTCCTCAACCAGTTTACCGACAGGATTGTTTTCCGTTCTTAAGCGCCGCTCTTCCTTAATGACGTCCATCTCCGGATAAAATTCCCTGAGAACAAAATTCATGAAACGGTCGGATTCAAGCGAAAACCAGAGTTCTGTCTTGTTTGAAGGTAAATTGTAGTAGTATTGCGTAAGGTCAGCGCCCGTACCTGCGTTGAGACCGACACCGCCATTTTCCTCGATGATCTTTTCATACTCACCGGAGACAACATATTCCCTGGAAACATTTTGTGCTTCAATAAATTCATTCGTAAGCTGTTCAAGTTTTTCCTTGTCTGCGGCATCGCCTTTGTCGCGCTCCCGGAGAATGAGAGCAAACAGTTCTTCTTCATTCTCAATCGCTCTCTGCTCCGCATTAATGTCGGTTGTCCCGATCGATTTCGTACCCTTAAATACCATATGCTCAAATATATGTGAAATACCGGTAATCCCTTTCACTTCATTGACCGAGCCAACATCTGCATATGTCAGAAAGGAAACGACCGGTGCATCATGACGTTCCATGACGATAAAAGTCATTCCGTTCTCAAGTGTAAAGTCCGTTACCTGGTCCTGTATCGCCTGAAATCCCTGGCCAAATGCCTGGACGGTCAAAAAGAGTGTTACAATAAAACTGACTGGTATTCTTATCATCATTATCCTTTTGAAACTTGTGTTTGAATACAGATTCCGGAATTGTTTTTTTAAAAGACCAATCTCAAACTGTTACGAATCTCGGCGTCAGTATTTTTTACCCGCACTGGTGGTTCGCTGTCATATCTGATACTGATCTGTAATGTTGTGGAAAGCCGCGTCGTCAGCGCTGTCCGCAGTTCGAATTCATTGAGGATCCTCACATCGTCAAATCCATTGAACCGCGGTTGGATGTAGAGTGAATTGACCAGCGCTGCTTCGCCGGAGGCCTGCCAGTTCATGACGATATAATTACTCCACCGGTGTGACAATGTTTTCGATTTGTCTTTTGAACCGGGAATGACGTCGATATGTTCCCGCTCGAGCATATACGATGAACCATAGTAAAAAGCCGACCGTGTCGATTCATGAATTGTAAATCTGCCGCCCGTGCCGAGCAATGCCCTGCTGAACAGCCTTAAAAATTCATTGAATTCATGCTGAGAATATACTTCCCATTTCAACCTGGGCGAAACCGTTCGGTTACTCCGGATATGTGTGAAACCCCTGTTGAAGAATGGATCTGATTTCTTCGCGGCATACTGAATATTTGTAACCAAAAATGTCAGATATGAACCGCTTTGATGCTCAAGTCTTAAACCGCCTCCCGTATCGAAAATCTCGATATTTCCCGTCTTGAGCCGAAGATTCAGATCAAAATAGCCGGAGAACCCTTCTTCTGCGCTTTTACTTCTCATCTGTTCGGTATTGACCTGTGAAAAAACGGGCGCCACTCCAAAAATAATAATAAAAAAAACGCACGGTATCAACCGGAACGTTCGATTTTGCCGGTTTACCTGAAAAATTACGCTCATGTAGGATTTCCGCAATAACGAAGGGGATGGTCGAAATGACGTCAGTATTTCATTCAAATAATGGGCGCCACGGATTAGTATAATACTACGTGCATGATAAACCGATCTTACTTCTCACCGTTGACCTGTTTCACATATATGTTTTTAGCTATATCGTAATCCAGAGCCAGGTCCGTTTCTCCGACTTGCAGGACAATCGAAGGTTTTTTTTGATGTAATCTGACGATCGTTCCCGGGGTAATACCGAATGTCATTAATCTGTCGAGTCTGAAATGAGTTTTTGGCGACATGAAGGATATTCTTCCCGATTCACCGATCTTCAGATCGATAACGGGTTTGATGAGAGGGCCAAGGTCTCTTTTAAAGGTAGCGCAGCATTTCCCTCTCGGTATCGCCATGCCGTGGGGACAATGAAGAGGATGTCCGAGAAATGTACAAATACTGTCCGTTACTTCTTCAGTAATGACATGCTCTAAATCACACGCTTTTGATCGCGCCGTTTCTTCATCGACCTCAAGGATCTCACTGAAAAGCACTTCTGCAAGCCTGTGCCGCCGAACAATATTCTCTGCGAATTTTTCACCTTGTTGCGATAACAATACCAATCCGTTCTGAACGACCAAGTCTCCATCTTCTACAGTTTCTCTTAGCAAATCATCGGGAATAGTTTCTCTTTTTACTAAAACATCAGCTCCATTGATTTTTTTGCCGTTTTCACGGGCAACCCATATCTGCAGGAGTATATGCTCTTTCAGGGATTTCCGAGTATGTGTCCGGCTCTGTGCAAATGTCTTGTCGTGCTCATGCATAGTCAGGTACTGTTCAGATTATAGTATTAAAAAAGATGAAAGCGCCGGAATATCCATTCGGCATTGTTGCCTCAATCACAGAAAGATATAATATAGGTAATTTTCGTAACAGAATCAATCTTTTCAACCGACCCGTGTTCCTCTCACATTCTTTAACTGCACATGATATAAAATCATAGATTATTCGGGCGATTCATATTATTGATAGAAGTTTCCGCTTTCATTTTTTTCATAATATGGTTACATTTTCCTGCAATCTGTATTCAATGTGTCCTGAATATAGACTGAGCGTTTTTAAATTTTCGTTGATTTACTCTATCTTTCTGATGGAAATAAGAAACACTCATGTACTTGTACTGACGGCAGCGCTCTTGATTTTATACGGAGGCTGCAGCCCTGGTGCCAACCGGGACACTACGCTTGTCATTGCGGCTGCGTCAAACCTTCAGTTCGCGTTCAAAGAAATTGCGGAAAAATTCGAGGACTCCCATACCTACAGCGTGTCTTTTGTATGGGGCTCCACCGGCAGTCTCGCCAATCAGATCAGATATGGCGCACCGTACGATATATTCTTCGCTGCAAATCAATCATTTACCGATGCCCTGTCGCATGAAGGTTACCTGCTTGAGAGTCCTGTTTCTGTTCTTAAAGGGCATATTGTTCTCGGTGTAGCGAAAGCAAATAAGAACACCATTAAATCATTGCAGGACCTTGGAAACGCGGACGTAATGCGCATCGCAATTGCTACTCCAAAACATGCGCCGTTCGGAATCGCCGCTCGAGAGGCCTTGATAAATAGCGGACTGTGGAACAGCATACAACAAAAATTAATTTATGCGGAAAGCATTCGACAGTGTATTCAATTCGTGATTTCCGGAAACGTTGATGCAGGAATTATTTCGGGCCACTTTCCCGTAGATCCCGAGCTGCACGTAATAGCAGTTGATGAAGACCTTTATAGTCCAATCTATCAGACCGTTGCTATCCTCAAAGCCGGCAATAATCCTGATAAAGCACGCGAATTTATTCGCTATAATCAGACGGCTGAAGCTGCCGCAATATTTAAGAACTATAATTATACACTTGTTTCACAGTAAAGAATGCTTCATCTTTAGCACAAACTATGAATGAGTTATCTCTATACCCGTTATGGTTATCGCTCAAGGTCGCGTTTTTTGCAACCGTTCTCAACCTCTTTTTCGGGACAACAATAGCATTTTATTTATCACGGCATAATTTCCCGGGGAAAAATCTTCTCGATGCTATTATTATGCAGCCGCTTATCATGCCGCCGACCGTGCTCGGATACTATTTGTTGACAGTACTCGGGCGGCAAAGTTTCTTCGGGAGATTTTTAGAAGATGTATTCGGAATTGCTGTCGTCTTTACCTGGCAGGGCGCCGTTATCGCTGCCACTATCGCGTCATTGCCGCTGTTCGTAAAACCTGCGCGTTCAGCAATAGAATCGGTCAGCTCTCATATTGAAAATTCGGCAAGGGTCCTCGGTAAAAACGAGTGGCAGGTATTCAGACATGTTACTATTCCTCTTGCCCGCAGAGGAATAATCGCCGGTATTGCGTTATCGTTCGCACGCTCACTGGGAGAATTCGGAACAACGCTCATGGTCGCAGGCAACATTCCGGGAAAGACTCAAACGGTTTCGATCGCAATTTACGATGCAGTTCAGGCAGGCAATGCCATAGAAGCCAACATTCTTGTCGGAATTACGACCGCGCTCTCGGTCCTTATTCTTTTTATCATCAACAAATCGGTTACAAAGAACTATTGATTATCAGTGCAATGGTGGAAACAAGAGTTCCGGCACCCATTTAAGAAATATTTCACAATGAACGAGTATTTTCTATGTTGACTTTTAACCTGCAAAAAAAATTTGATTCATTTTCATTGAATGCGTCGCTCAGTGTCGGCAACGAGATCATGGTGCTTCTTGCGCCGTCCGGCGGAGGGAAATCCCTTACGCTCAACCTGATCAGCGGGATTGTGAAACCTGACTCAGGCAGGATTGAATTGAATGGTACAATCCTTTATGACAGCACAAAAAACATTGCCTTACCCATTCGAAAACGCGGGATCGGATACATATTTCAAAATTATACGCTTTTTCCAAACAAATCTGTTCGCGATAACATCACGTTCGGTATGCATAAGGGAGAAGATCGTGACAGGCGATTACCGGAGATTCTTGAAAAGTTCGACCTGACCGAAAAAGAAAATGCTCTGCCTCATCAATTGTCCGGCGGACAAAAACAGCGGGTGGCTATTGCACGCGCTCTTGCGGCGCAGTCACGTGTTATGCTGTTCGATGAACCTCTTTCTTCTGTCGACGTTCCCTTGAGGGAATCGCTCATCAAATTCATCGGCACTATTCCGCAGCACTATAATTTGCCTGTTCTTTATGTGACTCATAATTTCGTCACTGCAGAAAATGTCGCTGATAAGATCGCTGTAATGCGTGACGGGAAAATTATCGAATCCGGCACGAAAGATGATATCTTACGTAAACCCCGTGACCACTTTACGGCACAATTTCTCGGAATCAAAAATCTATTTTCATGCACAGTGGAGCAGCAAAACGGTGCCGTATGGAAAGCAAAGATCTTCGACAGGTTCACGTTTGTAATTGACGGAAGTAAAGAGGTCAAGCAGAGCAAAAACGTGTGGTTAGGGATTCATCCTTCCGATGTTCGGCTGCTTATTACGGGGGAAGACCGTCCGAATATGCTCAATGTATATGTAGAAAATATGCATCTCGTCAGCAGGACGTACCGGGTTACGCTGCAGGTTATCGAAAATGAGAGAGCTGTTGAGGATTTTAAATTATTAATGGATATCGATGAATTGACCTGTAAAAAGTACAGGTTATCACTTCACACGAACGCGAAAGTCTCGCTCAAACCCGACAGATTATTTTTTTGCAGTGAATCGTCAATGAACGGGTAATGATTCAGGTCATTGTGCATATTATTTTGTGAATATCAGTCTTATAAGTTCCAATATCCAATCAGTCAACCCAATGGGAATTCCATAGGATCTCCGGATAGAGATCGCCATATTGTAGTCTTTTGCGGCAGTTAAATCTCTATAGGTTTTCTGGGATAAGGGCAACGTCAGCTTTTTATCGATTTTAAATTTGTTCTTTAATACCAATGCCTTGTCAAACCGCTTTGAAGCAAATTCAACCTTCCAGGCTTTCGCGGCCGCATCGGACTCATATGATTTTTGAAGCCGGAAACGATGTGCGAACTCGGTCGCATTTACATAGTCTTTGTCTTTCATCACAGATTTAAAAACGCCGACAACCCGGGCTTTGTCAGCTTCGGATGAAATATCGATCTTTACCTCATTAAGAATAGTAAAAGCATCGTCAAACAATTTATTTTTAGCGAGATTCAGAATCGACGTCAAGAATGCATCGTTGACAAGGTCTTTCGGAACGTTATATTCATTTATGGCGCTCATAGCCGGCTGAATTTGTTTTTTTTCAAGCGCCTTAACAACAAATAACACACCGTGCTCGGCTTCTGTCTGTTTGCTTTTTTCTACGGTAAATTTTGTAAATATCCCGTAATCTTTTTTAAATGCGCCCGCTGAGTTTAGATCTTCGCTTTCCAACAGCGATTTATGGTATGCTTCGCTCGATTCGACGAGAGTTGCAAACAGTTCAAAAGGAATAGGGGCTATGAACAGGTCAAACGAGTCACGTACGAATTTTGCGGACTTGAGATCATTGTTTTCAAGGTATGAATTATGCGTATTCACCGCTATTTTATAAAATCTCTGTACAAAATCTTTCAAATAGCTGTTTTTGAACAGTTGTGTTTGTAACTTTAATCCTTCAGCGAAATTTCGCATGAGCTGTAAATTTCCCTGCTCGAACCCAGGTTTTATATAATCCCCGGCGAGTTCGATCACAAGATTTTCCGCATCACTTTCAGACAATTCTTCAAAAATTTGGTCACTCAATAACTTAAACTTTTCGAGCAGTTTCTTGATCTTTTCGTTTTCACGGTTCTTAAGCGATTCGAGACATGATTTAACCGCTACCGAAAGAGTCCTGCTCGCAGAAAGATTAAACCCATCACCTAAAAGAGCTGCATTATAAAAATCCCCTTCATTAAATATCCTGTTAAATCCGGCAATCGCCGTACCGAGCAATTCTTCCTGATTCAATTTATATTTCCGGATAATCTCAAGCGCTTCTTCAACGTTCCCCTCATCTATATATTTTCATACGCCGAAACTCCCGACTTGTGTATTTCAACCTCGGACAGACTTTGAGATTTTGCCCATTCCGCGGCCTCGACATATTGCTTTTTCCTGTTTAACCTGTTCCATTCCGCAACTTTTACCTGGTGAATTTCGCCATCGGGGAACGCAAATATTTCTGCTGTCAGCAATGCGATATCGAATTGCTCCGTTTCCTTATGCACATCAAACGCATCCCGCGTGTGAATATTCACGGATTGATCGGATATATTGTTCGCTATTTTCAATGCAAGCGCATTTTCTATTTCGCCATTGAGTAGCATTTCCCGAAATTGCTGCCCGGCATCCTCATCGAACTGCCCGTCCGAATGAATATTTTGATCTTCCGTTGACATAATCAAGCGATTTACGGTTACCCTAAAATTATTACCGATCGAGCTTACTTTAAAACTATAATCGGTGAGCGGCGCTAACACTTCAGCGTTTTTCACTATCTCAAATCAAAATTTCTGAAAACATTATTTCAACTGCAAGGTATTTGTCTTATGCGATTTCAAATTTACCATTACAGTGAAACTAAAATATATTCCGAAAATAGTGTATTTCAAGGTCCGGTTTTTCGAAATAATTGTATAATGATTCAAATGAGATACAGACATTCTCCTGGAATCCGTACTAGCACAATAATCCGGGATAAGAGAATGTGCGATGCTTATTAGGTGGGATCTTCGAAATTGGGGAACCTACATTTGGATCGGAATGCTCAGTTAGCATTGATTTTTTCTAAGAGACCGGTTAATTCTTCCATTGTCGGTTTTGTTTTAAGCAGCTTATTTACATAGTGGGATTTGATGCCTTTCATAGACATGGAATGGTACGATATTATTGCTTCAGGATCTTTTAATATATGACCTGTGAAAATTACAACAACAGATTCGTCCGAGGTTATTACTTTTTCCTGAAGAAGTTTATTCAGGCCGGCAAGGGCTGCGCATGATGAGGGTTCTGCACCGATCCCATACCCGTCAACCATTGCCTTTGCATCCATTATCTCCTGATCCGTCACCTGTGTTATCAAACCATTGGTCCACTGGAGCGACCGGATCGCTCTCGTATAATTAACGGGATTACCGATACGAATGGCAGTTGCGATCGTGTCTGCCTGAACCGTTCGTCTTTCCATAAAGCCATTCCGAAATGCCTGGTAAAATGGATTTGCACCTGCGGCCTGTACTCCCACCAGTCTCGGTTTGTTTTTTATAAATCCAAGTTTATAGAATTCTTCGATTGCAAGTCCGAAAGCCGACAGATTCCCAAGATTACCGGCAGGAAATATTATCCAATCGGGCGTGTTCCATGAACGCTGCTGTAATATCTCCCAGATAATCGTTTTTTGCCCTGCCGGTCTGAAGGAATTGACAGAGTTCATCGGATAGAGTATTTCGCGTCGGGCGCTCTCGAGAATAAGTTCCATGCAATCGTCAAAATCCCCTTCCAGTTCAACGGTAATTGCCCCGTAAGCAAGCGCCTGAGCCAGTTTGCTGACGGTCACCTTATTTTCCGGAATCAGGACGAGCGCTTTTAATCCAGCCTGTGCCGCATAGGCGGCCATAGATGCGCTTGTATTGCCCGTTGATGCACAGGCCAGCACTTTCTCTTTTTTTTCATTTGCGTGTGAAACGGCTACGGTCATACCTCTGTCTTTGAATGACCCTGAGGGATTATCGCCCTCATGTTTAATTTGCAGTGCGTCCATCCCGACATGAGATGCTACCTTCGGAGCGTCATAAAGTTTTGTATTCCCTTCCATGTTTGATATAATATGATCATCGGGAATATCGGGGAGCACAAGTTCTTTATATCTCCAGACGCCACTGCTCCTTCCCGGTAATTCTTCCTGAGCACGGCGGTCAAATTCCTCGAGAGATACATTTTTCGGTAATTCGTCCAGATTGACGTTAAAGTCGAGAAGCCCGCCACACTCGCAAAGATAGCTTGCTTCATCCATGGAATATTTTTTACCACATTCAACGCAATCGAAGGAATGTTTCATGCTCTCTCCTCTACAGCGGTATTCATTGTTTCCTAATTTAATTCTTTAATATTCTTTTTGACCTTGTGAAATGCTTCAATAATATTTTCAATATCTTTATTTGTTCCAATCAACATTGTATGTTTCAGCCATACTGCCTCTTCATTACAGGCTTTTTCCGTTTCCGGCAAACTAACGTTGCCATATTCGGGAAATTCGCTGAGCCGGCAGCCCCGCGGACCGAAACCCCCCGATTCAAATACCGGTTGTCTGTAGAGCGGCAATGTATAGCCCGGATGTGCGGGTATCCCTTCCGCCTGCAAAGCCTCTAAGAAGGTATATTTTGGTACATTCTCAAAATATTTCTTTTTATACCTGATCATGAAAAAATGGTATGCATTTGACGACACATCAGTATCGACGGTCAACGGAACGATCCCATCCAATTTTCGCAGTTCGGAGTCCAGCGCCAAAGCATTATCATGTCTTTTTTTTAACATAATCGGATACCGCTCAAACTGCGCAGTCAGCAGGGCGCCCTGAACTTCACTCAATCTGAGATTGCTCCCTATATAATAATGCTCATATGCCGGCTTGTCTTTAAGCCTGCCGCAGTTACAATAGCTTTCGCAATACTCGGCTAATTTTTCATTATTTGTCAATACGATACCGCCTTCGCCCGCGGTAATATTCTTTGATGATTGAAAGCTATAAATACTTGCGTCTCCATATGCGCCAGCCCTTTTACCCTGCCATTCCGATCCCCACGCCTGCGCAGCATCAGATATGAGCGCTAAGTTATGTTTATCGCATACACTTTTCATTCTGCTCATATCGGCCATTCTACCACCTAAATGAACAGGTAAAACCGCTTTTGTAATGGGAGATATATATTCTTCTACGGAACGGGAGCTGAGATGGAATGTTGTTGGTTCTATATCAGCAAAGACCGGAATTGCCCCGATCTGCATAACTGCAGATGCGGTAGCAATAAATGTATAAGCAGGAAGAATTACCTCGTCTCCCGGGCAGACACCTGCCGCCCAAAGAGCACCAACTATTGCCGAGGTCCCACTGTTATAACAGATCCCGTATTCTGCATCGTTATATACAGCAAAATTTTTGGCAAAACTGGGAACATGTTCCCAGTTCGGATAACCCCAATTACCACTTTCGACTGCTTTTTTTACAACTTCAATTTCAAGTTCATCCCAGACTGGCCAGGAATTGAAGGGCTTTGTTCTTACCGGAGTCCCACCTTTGATCGCTAATTGCATTATCTCTCTGTCAGTCTATAATCTGGTGCGGTAGTGTACAAATTTCAGATATAAATTGCAACATTTTTTGACGCACCATACTGTCGGAACGAGCGCAAAAAAAAGCTTCCGGAGGGGGGTAGGGATTTCCGCTGTTTGTAAGCTCTGTATTCTATAACGAGTTATGTGTTTGGCGATGTTCATGTGCATAAAAGATTGTATATAAATTATAATAAATTACGACTATATGTAATTATTTCTTATCCATGTAACGTTCTATGACATACCTGTCTCTACCTACATGACTATACCCCTCGTAAATCCTGCCCGATTTATGTCCCGTGTAATAGCGTATAACAGAATCGGGAATACCATCTTCGCGGGCATGAGTGACAAAAGTATGCCTCATCGCATGAATGGATTTATCCGGTATACCTAAATCTATCAGCAATTTTTTCCATTCGCGTAATGGGAATTTGATGTGTCCTTTTCCATTAACCCGGCTTGGAAATAACCATCCTGATTTTATCGTTTTTACATAACTGTAAAGAGGACCCAATACATTCTGAGGAATTATTATAATTTCCTTCCTATTTGTCTTGGGAGCATTGAATATCAAATCTCCCTTTAAACTACCGTCTTTATCACTAAAAAACGTGAAGTATTCTTTTTTCAAAATAAGCATTTCGTTTCGTCTCATTCCCATACCAAAGCCAAGTATCGCAAGAATCTTAATCCAACCCTTTGCCTTATTAAGAATTTTATTCTTTTCCTGCCGTGTATATATTTCTTTTATGGTAGATTCAAATTTACGCCTGGGAAGCCTGTTGCGTGAAAACGGATTCTTGACAGTATATTCCTGGTTCATAGCAAAATGCATTACGGAACTACCTGCATCGGCATAATGATTCCAAGTATTGTTGCCAAATTTAAATATGCCCTGCAAGTCATTAAGAATGCGTTCACAGCGCGATGGAATCAAGTATTCCAATAATTCATGTTTGAGTTTCGGAAGCATACGGCCATAAATACACATCTTAGAATAATATGTGGCCGGGGCATTATTGTGTTTCATGTGAATTTCGTATTCAGCGAAAACATCACCAAATGTTTTGGGAATCGGTCTACTTTCTTTAGCTTGCAGGTATTCGGTGTCCTGCATTTTCTCATAATCAAGAACACGGTCGTAAGCCTGATCATCTAAATCAGGTGACAATAGCGTTCTATATATATTTTTACTGCCGATTCTTCTGCAATAGAGTAAATTAGGACGTCTCGGGTCTGACAGCCTGACAATCGAACCATACCGGAATCGCTCTATGATCCCATATTTTAATTCATCAGCCATTAAGCAACCAAACTCTTTTCGATGAATTCATTTATATCAGCAACTTTAATTCTCACGACGCTTCCTTTATGCTTGCCATATTTGTAATATGGTATTTCCTTTTTCGTGAGATAGCTGTCAAATGTTCTTATGCATACGCCGAGCTCTACTGCTGCCTCTTGTCGTGTGAACCATTTTTTTTCAGCCATTTGTTTTTCCATTTGATTTAAAATTTATGCGTTTTTCCACAAGGACATACTTTTATGGATTCATATGGATATCCGCTTTTATAGCGTGTTTCTTTTCCACAACATGGACTTGGATAAACAGGCTCTTCTATCTTAATTGCTTCATCTAATTCTTTGTAACATTGAATACAAATTTGCCTTTCACAATGGTCTGACCATGTCAGATGTTCTGCACAAAAATACTTTTCACAATATTCATCAAATTGGCCGTGCATATCACCGCACGCATAGGACAATCCCCTGTCTATTTCTACATTACATCCCTCATGACCACAGATTGCTACGAAATTATATCCTATTGGACGACCATTACTATCATTGCCACAATCTCCCCATCCCATAATTAATCCCTTTCTATATTGCCAACCTCGTTTGCTTCATTTTCTCTCGGTCGGTTGAAACAAAATTTAACATCGATTTTACTTTTGCAACGGATCTTAGAAACAATGATTTATCTTTTATTTAGTAACATTCCTCAACTTCAAGCATTGCCCTTTTGACATCTATCAGCCGGACAACCTCCTGCTCCTGTTTAATTCGAATAGCGAGCATCAGCATATGTTCAAGTATTTCAGTTGAATTTGGATGGAAAAAAACTTTGGTCAGAGGAAATTTACCATTATATATCCATGTTTTGTAGGTTGTATATGGAATGTTTTCGGTCATTTCATTGGTGCCGTTTTTAGAATAAATGTTTTTTGTGTTATCTAATATTTCTAAGTGTTCTTGGATTTCTTTCATTGCTTGTTCCTGGTCCATAAATAATTCCTATTGTAGTTCAACATAAATCCAATTACCATATTACCCGGTTCGTTTCAATTGATTCGATGAACATTCTACATTATATTTTGCTTCTTTTACGGCTTCATCAATTATTGGCTTTGCTACAAGAATAAACTTTTTAACGATTCTCCTCTCGATATTCCTATGTAACTTTTTACCATTTAATGATTCCAGTATAGAGGAAATAGTACCATCTTCCATATTGATCTTCCCAACAGCACGCTTGATTTCTTGAATTTTTTTTAAATCGTCTACTTTTTCTTGGTGGTATTTATATATATCAATCATAATATTCTCCGTAATTATACGGCAACTGTTTCGTTGATATAATTAAGCAGGGATATTACTTTTTGGCATATACTCACTTGACCTTCCCTCCCTATGATGTATATTTAGAACATCATAGGGAGGGAAGGTCATGGAAATAAGGTTTGATAGCCTGGATCAGCTATACGAAAACATAACGAACGAGGAAGCGGCTCACAAATACATCGCTCAAATCAGGTGGCGGCATGGAATGTATTGCCCGAAGTGCGGAAGCACCGGCAAGGTTTATGCTTTCAGCGACGGGAAGCGATATAAATGCACTGATTGCCGCGATCAATTCACTGTGAGAATAGGCACGATATTTCAAAATTCTCCTGTTCCCCTGCGAAAATGGATTGTAGCGATATGGCTCATGTCCTCGAATCGACGAGGCATTCCGGCCACGCAGTTGCAACGAGAGCTTGGCGTTGCATACAATACCGCATGGTTCATGGAACATAGAATCCGAAAGGCCTTCGGCGCAACCGATAATGCTCCCAGGCTATCAGGAACGATTGAGGTTGATGAGAGCTACCTCGGGGGAAGAGAAGCCAACAAGCATAAACACAAGCGCACCGGTGGAACCAAGGGGCGCAGTATCAAGACGAAGAAACCCGTCCTGGCGATGCTACAAAGAGGTGGCGACATTGTGGCCCGTCCAGTCGAGAACACCAAGAAGCGAACCATAGCAAGGGAAGTCCTCAAGTCAGTCGCATCCGGATCGGTCATTTCCACGGATGAGTTTCTCTCCTATCGGCATCTAGGCCGTCTCTATCATCATGTCATGGTGAACCACCGCGTAGGCCAGTATGTAAAGGGCATGGCTCATACCAACGGCGTCGAGAGTTTTTGGAGCTTGCTCAAGCGAGGCTATATCGGCATCTACTACAAGATGAGCGCAAAGCATCTGCATCGTTATGTAGATGAATACTCCGCCCGTTTCAATATGAGGAAAGAGCGAAGCTCAGGCATCCGTTGTGAAAACATCATCAGCCGAATCACTTGCGGTAAGTTGTCATGGCGGGAGCTTACCGGATGAGCTTCGCCAACCAACTCGCACTCGCCATCGGCCCCATCCCCGGGCCACAAAACCTACCGGATAGGTGAGCTTTTCGCAGGCGCGGGAGGCATGACGCTAGGGGCGCACAACGCCAAGCTCAACGGACACGGCTTCGTTCATGTATGGGTGAACGATAGGGACGCGGACGCTTGCAAGACACTCGAAAACAACATCCCCATGCCGGAAGGCGGTGTCATGTGTGGGGACGTGAAAGATTTGGACTTTGGCGATCTGGCGGATATTGACGGGCTGGCCTTCGGATTCCCATGCTATGATTTTAGCGCAATCGGAGAGAGACGAGGCATATCCGGTCAACACGGCGGCCTTTACATTTGGGGAGTGAGAGTTCTCAAGGCCAAGCAACCCGCATTCTTCGTGGCCGAGAATGTGAGCGGCATCAAGTCGAGCGGTGATAGTAAAGACTTTGGCATCATCCTGTCTTCCCTGCGAAAAGCCGGATATGTGATTTTCCCGCATACCTATCGCTTAGAGGAATACGGAGTGCCTCAAGCGCGCCACAGATTGTTCGTGGTCGGTTTTCGCAAAGACTTGGGCATTGATTCTTTTGAGCATCCTGCGCCCACACACCTGGATAATTTCAAGACGGCGAAAGAAGCATTGAGCGACATACCGAACGATGCGCCGAACAACGAGCGGACGAATCAGTCTGAAAATGTTGTCGAGAGGTTGAAACATATCAAGCCGGGAGAGAACGCCTTCACGGCTACTTTGCCCAACCATCTGAAATTAAACCTCAAGAGCGGGGCGACAATCAGCCAAATCTACAGACGCCTCAAGCCGGATGCCCCCGGCTATACGGTTACGGGTTCCGGTGGCGGCGGAACGCACCTGTATCATTGGGAAGAAAACCGCGCCTTGACGAATAGGGAAAGCGCGAGACTCCAAACATTCCCTGATAGCTTCGCTTTTGAAGGCGGAAAAGAATCCGTACGAAAGCAAATCGGCATGGCCGTTCCGCCGAAGGGCGCGGAGGTTGTCTATTGTGCCGTCCTGAATACACTCATCGAGAATGACATCCCTGCTTACGAGCTTACGATATGATCCACAAAGACCTCTTTCGTGAAGTTCTGCTATCGCCCGCGTATGACGTGAACGGAGGGCGCCTGCGCATTGTCAGTGGTTTCGCAACCGCGAACATGGCCGACAGGCACATGGTTCACCTGAAGCAACTAGACCTCAACGTCTCGATAGAGTTGATAATCGGAATGACGAATCAACACGGGATAGAGGAAGCCCAGCATTCTGCATTCTGCAAGATGATGGAGCATCCGTCCTGGGGGATGGACTTCATATGTCGATACGTGGTTCGAGGCAATCCGGTTCACGCTAAATCGTATGTGTGGGTAGATGCTAAGGGGAAGCCGATCAAGGCTTTCTGCGGCTCTGCCAACTATACTATGACGGGATTCGGGAGAGCGCAAATAGAGGCGATGGCCCCCGCCGATTCACGTGAGGCAAACGACTTCCACAACCTCATTCTCAGGAATACATCGGACTGCATACAGCCCCACATAGACACTCAAATAACATTACTACAAAGTCGAAAAGGCTTTGAGACGGGAAGTCTTCTTGAGAGCGTTACCCTTACCCTTCTTGATAGCAGGACGGAAGAGACGCCAACGAGGTCAGGAATAAACTGGGGCCAAAGGGCAGGGAGAAACAGGAATCAAGCCTACATCAACATTCCCGCAAGCGTGGGGCGTAGTGGGTTCTTCCCCGACAGGTCCGAGCAGTTCACGGTTCTTACGGATGATGGCGACAGCTTCATATGTGTTCGCGCTCAAGACAGCGGGAAGGGATTACACACAACGCAGGACAACAGCCTGCTCGGAGCCTATCTGAGAGCGCGTTTACGCGTTGGCTCCGGTGAGTATGTAACGAGGACAACACCTCATCGAATACGGCAGGACGGATGTTGCCTTTTCGAAAATCGACCCAGAAACCTATCTGCTAGATTTTCGGCCAAACCAAGAACCAGGTGAGGACGCTGAAATATTGCCGAAAAGATAGTGGGTTAGTCAAGTGAGTATATGCCCGATGTTATTATTGGCCTCCCTTCTTCCGGGCTTCATACGAATGGGTATTCTTTGGCAAGGAAAGTGCTCTTTGATTCCGCCGGGCTTGATGTCAATACACGCCTTTCCGGCTTCGATGTCTCTGTAGGTGAGGAACTGCTTCAGATTCACCGGTGCTACTATCCTGCTCTCTCTGAAATTATTCATGAAAAGCATATCCACGGGCTTGCACATATAACCGGTGGTGGTCTTCTCGGCAATATTAGTCGGCTGCTTGAAGGCGGGTTAAGAGCGGACTTGGACTGGAACAGTTGGGAGTGGCTTCCGATTTTCAAGCACATTCAGGAATTAGGTTCCATACCTGGCAAAGAAATGAGGCAGATATTTAACCTCGGAATCGGTATGACCCTCATTCTTGCACCGGAACATACCCAGGAAGTGCAGGAGCAATTGGGGCAAATAGGGTTACCGGGAATTGTCATCGGAACGATAACAGCAGA
Organism: bacterium; assembly: GCA_965240425.1. GTDB lineage: Bacteria > SM23-31 > SM23-31 > SM23-31 > SM23-31 > CBDFMG01. The sequence goes on along the minus strand of OZ251221.1, from coordinate 1,616,111 downwards.
ATAAACAGAACGGAATAAGAACCAGTATTCATGTATTTCAGGAAACTGATTCACGGATTAAAAACAGATCCAGTGGACTTTGTAAAGCGGGCTTTCTTTAAGACAATTATCGGTCCCCTCAAGTACAGTAAGGAAGATGGATATAACGCTCCGCAATACTGGAAAGACAGATTCTCTAAATATGGTTATAACCTTCAGGGCGCGGGAGATGAATCGATATCCAGCGAAGACAATGAAAAGGTCTATCAGAGCGCGCGGGATGAATTTCAAGCAATTTTAAAGCAGGAAAATATTAATCTTTCCGGCAGCGACATTCTTGAAATCGGCGTCGGCAGTCTCTTTTTCACAGGAGTGTTATTCGAATTAGGAGCGCAGAAACTTACCGGTGTTGACATTACGGATGTTCTTTTTAACCAGCATAAAGAGAAATTTCCAGATTATACATTTGTGAAGCGGGATATAACAAACGACACAGTGGACGGTGCTTATGATCTCATCACAATGATAGATGTTGTGCAGCACATAACAGAAGAAGCAAAGGTTGCTGCAGCAATGGCGACTATAAAAAATTGTCTGCAACCCGGTGGGAAATTCTTAATCGGCCCGCTCAAAACAGAAAGTCAGAAGCACCATTTTTATGTGCACATATGGTCCGTAGAAACTATAAAACATTTTTTTGACGATTGTAACGTAGATAGAGAAATTCCTTTCAAAGGCAGTATTTTACTGGTTATAAGGAAGCCGGAATAACAAATACATCATTCTATTAGCTATCCAACTTAATATTTGATCTTAATAATCTATGCTTACACTTGGTACAATTATTTTTGTTAGTTATCTTGTCGGTTCCATTCCGGCAAGTATAATTGTTAGTAAATTGTGGAGTGGAATCGATATAAGAGAGCACGGAAGTGGTAATGCCGGTTCTACAAATGTTTTCCGGGTACTCGGCTGGAAGCCCGGAGTTCTCGTTGTTTTGTTCGATTTTACCAAGGGGATGTGTGCGGTCATCTATGTTGCCGGAATCAACCTCGGAGATGCGCCATTCGGAAATGATGTGCTTCAGATTATAGCCGGAAGCACAGCTGTCGCTGGACATGTCTGGACAATTTTTGCCGGATTTAGGGGTGGAAAGGGCGTTATGACTACCGCAGGAGTTTACATGGGTCTTGCTCCGATAACAACACTGATTTGTATGACCTTATTTGCATTAGTTGCTTATTCCACACGAATAGTATCGATCGGTTCGCTTACCGCGGCAGTTGCTTTGACAATTATAACAGTTGTGCGGAAATATTGGTTGTACCACGCCATCAGCACTCCGATTGTTGCGGATACTGTTCTTGTAAGTCTCTTGATAATATACACACACAAAAGCAATATTCAACAATTGGTACAGGGAACGGAAAATAAATTTGAAAAAAAGTAGTGTAAGTATTCTTGGCGGAGGTAGTTGGGGGACTGCGCTAGCTTTGCAGCTTGCGCGGAATGGCAGAAAAGTGACGTTGTGGGAGTTTCAGCCTGAACTTGCAGAACAGCTTTTATCAACACGAGAAAATAAAACTTTTTTGCTTGGATTTCCGCTGCAGGATTCTATTCATATTACCGCTGAACTTGAAGAAGCAGTGTCACTGAGTGAGTATATAATCTTTGTGATTCCTTCACAAGTACTGCGGTCTGTTGTTCGGAATGCACTGCCTTTTTTTGACAGTTCAAAAAAATTCATTAGTGCCACAAAAGGTGTTGAAACTGATTCACAGATGCGAATGTCGGAGATTATTTGCCAAGAAGTACAAGATAATGATTTCAACCGTATTGCCGTCCTTTCCGGGCCGAGCTTTGCGGAGGAAGTGGCGCGAGAGATTCCGACTGTTGTTGTAGCAGCTTCACCTGATACTTCATTTGCACTGGATGTTCAGGAATTGTTCATGTCACCAGCATTCAGAGTATATGTAAATTCCGACATTACTGGCGTTGAACTTGGTGGTGCACTTAAAAATGTTATGGCAATAGCTGCAGGAATTAGCGATGGCGTTGGATTTGGTGATAATTCAAAAGCTGCACTCCTGACACGCGGCATTGTTGAAATGACGCGGCTTGGTGTCGAGCTTGGTGCTGATCCGAAAACGTTTTCAGGGCTCTCCGGCATGGGGGATCTCATTCTGACATGCATGGGTAAGCTCAGCAGAAATCTTCATGTCGGGCAGGAGATTGGTAAGGGGAGGAAGCTCGACGACATACTGAATGAAATGGTGAATGTAGCCGAAGGGGTAAAAACAGCTCAATCAGTCAAAGAGCTGTCAAAACGGACAGGGATTGAAACACCGATTATGGATCAGGTTTATAAAATTCTGTTTGAAGACAGCAAGCCGCGAAGCGCGACGGTTGAACTCATGACCCGTGAGCCGAAAACAGAACATTAAAAAAGTTTTTCCTCAGGACAATTATAAATATTAAAATCAATATGTTTTTATGAGGTCAGTGTGGATTGGATCAATATTAAAGATGCAGCACAACACGCCGGTAAAGAGATTGAAATAAGAGGTTGGTTGTATAACAAAACCCAAAAAGGCAAGCTCTTGTTTCTTATGATCCGTGATGGTACTGGTACTATTCAGGGCGTCGTATTCATAGGTGACGTAAGTGATGAGACGTTTCGGGATTGTGAGAAAATCACTCAGGAATCTTCATTGATCATCACTGGTGTTGTTGCAGAAGATAAACGTGCAATGTTGGGCTATGAACTGCAGGTGCGTTCACTGAAAATTATCCAGATTGCCGAAGAATATCCAATCACACCGAAAGAGCACGGCACCACGTTCCTGATGGACCACCGCCACCTCTGGCTCCGTTCGTCCCGGTAGCATGTGAAGGGACAACCACACTCTTTGAAACCGGCTATTTCGGGCAGTAAGGCTTATCTTGCACAGAGCGGTCAGCTTTACTCTGAAGCTGCGATAATGTCGTTTGGGAAGGTCTACACGTGCAGCCCTGCATTTCGGGCCGAAAAATCGAAAACACGACGGCATCTGACCGAATTTTGGCTTGTCGAGCCGGAAATGGCATTCTACGATCTTGACGAAAACATTGATCTTGCAGAACAACATGTGTGCTATCTTGTAGAGCGGGTCCTCGAAAACAAACAGGAAGAACTTAAAATTATTGAGCGGGACACGAAACCTCTGGAAAACATCAAAGCGCCATTCCCGAGAATTTCGTACGATGAGGCGGTAAAAATATTACAAGACGAAGGGATTGATTTTGAGTGGGGTGGGGATTTTGGGGGTACTGATGAAACAATTCTGTCAGAAAAGTACGATAAACCGCTTTTTGTGCATCGGTATCCAGCGGCAGTGAAAGCCTTTTATATGAAACGGGATGCCGAAAGAGAAGAACTCGCGCTCGGCTGTGATCTGCTTGCGCCTGAGGGGTATGGTGAAATGATTGGTGGCGGACAGCGGGAAGAAAATCTTGATATCCTTCTCAAACGGCTGAAAGAACATAATCTGCCACAAGAAGCATTTGACTGGTATATCGACCTGCGAAAGTATGGCTCGGTTCCCCATTCCGGGTATGGTCTGGGAATCGAACGGACATTGGCCTGGATATGTAAATTGAAACATGTGAGAGAGACGATTCCATTTCCCCGGATGATGCACCGAGTAACTCCTTGATCAGACGAGAGTGAATAGTATGGTTACCGCGTATTTGATAGTGTCACTAGAATGACAACTCACGTTTTTTTATTCAAAATATTGTTTTCCATGAAAAAGCAAGATTCTGACTCATCACAACCATTTTCCGAATATATTACAAGGTTAGCTCACCGGAAACTCATTATTGCGGTGATTGGGGCAGGATCATGCAATAGAGACATTTACCGGCTTGCAGAAGATGTCGGCCGGGGAATTGCCATACGAGAAGGGATCGTAATCTGCGGTGGCCTTTTCGGTGTTATGGAGGTGTGCTGTAAAGGGGCAAAATCAGCCGGGGGATTAACCATCGGGATTTTGCCGGGAGTTGGTATTGATGAGGCAAATGACTATGTCGATATTCCGATTGCTACAGGAGAAGGGATTGCACGGAATGCAATTATTGCTCATACAGGCAGGGCAGTGATTGCTGTTGACGGGAAGTATGGGACCCTATCGGAAATCGGATTTTTTCTGCAGTTGGGTAAGCCGGTTATCGGACTGCATACCTGGGAAATTTCCGAAGACATTATAGCCGCTGCATCAGCGGTTGACGCAGTAAATAAAGCGATTCAACATCTCGTTTAAAGTTATAACAATCCAGTCGATAACTATACAATTGATTGAATAGGGTGTTTTATGGATAACTGTGCTCGAATAATCATAACCGGTGTAGTTCAGGGAGTTGGTTTCAGATGGTTTGTTGAAGAGTCAGCGCTCGGGCTGGGACTTACGGGATGGGTGAAGAACAGACTCGACAGTTCGGTTGAACTTGAAGCGGAGGGCTCCAAAAATATGCTTAATGAGCTCATCAAAATGCTTCATATTGGGCCTCGTGGCTCGACTGTTAAAGGAGTGAATGTGGAATGGAAGCTATATGAAGGAAAATATAATTCATTTAAGATTACAATGTGATAGCGAAGGTACAGCGCGGCCTGTGCCGAAAAAAGGTAGGACCAGCAGGGAGATGAGCGTGACTGAATTAAAAGATAAACTTCGCGTTGTCCAGGATTTTCCAAAACCCGGCATTGGGTTTTTTGACATCACTACTCTGCTCAAAGACGGTCCTGCTTTTGTAGAGGCAGTTGATATGTTCAGTAGCCATTTTAACAATTACTCGTTTACGAAAATAGCCGGTATAGAAGCACGGGGTTTTGTGTTTGCCTCGGCATTAGCATATAAGATGGGAAAAGGTGTCATTCTGATCCGGAAGCCGGGGAAACTACCTGCTGGTACAGTACGCGAGGAATATGAACTTGAGTATGGTACCGATGCAGTTGAAATGCATACTGATGCAGTTGGAAATGGAGAAAACATTCTAGTAATTGATGACCTTCTTGCAACCGGTGGAACGGTCAGTGCAACATGCAGACTGATTGAGCATGCTGGAGGAATTGTTTCTGGTGTGGGATTTCTGATTGAACTTGATTTCCTCAAAGGAAGAGATAAACTGCAAAAATACGATATCTACTCGATGACCCATATTGGTGATGAGTAACGCGAAAGTACGAAAAAGGTTAATATTATGCAATCCGAAAGGCAGAATTTATGAAGGTTGTTGTTCAAAGAGTGAGCAGATCTCAAGTCGTGATAGATGGAAATGTTGTTGGTAGAATTGAGCAAGGACTTACCATCTTATTAGGAGTGTTGGAAGGAGATACCGAAGAAGATGCTGTTTATCTTGCGGAAAAATGTGTCAATCTGCGCATTTTTAATGACGAAAAGGGTAAAATGAACCTATCCGTTCTCGATGTGGGGGGGGAATTGCTCTCGATTTCTCAATTTACGCTTTATGGTGATACGCGCAAAGGTCGCCGTCCGAGTTTTATCAAAGCAGCATCACCTGAACTTGGGGAAAAACTGTATGATTATTTCAATGATTTTTTGAGAAAAAGCGGACTGAACGTTGAAACAGGGGAGTTTGGTGCGATGATGGATGTCGATATTTGTAATGAAGGTCCTGTAACAATTATTATAGACTCAACTCAGAAATAAGATAAAAGTATAATAAATTTCAATCAAAATGTTCAATATTATTTGACTTTGACACTGATTTCCATATCAAACTCTTTGCCGTCATCGAGCGTGAATGGGATAACGAGGACCGGGCTTTCGTGTTTATGTTTGATGACGTGGGCTTCACCTGAAACGAGGAGAGGAAGACTGATATTAAAAGAGTAACCAAGACCGGCAAATTCTATTTTTGCACCACCGACTACAATATTAGTTAATTCGCCGACAATATCTTCGACTTCATCGTTAATTTCACTCACTGCCGTACCCATCATCGTTTCATAGAGCTTAAAAATTGTTTGAGTTGAAAAACTGAGCGCAACAGATCATGATATACATGATATATTAGCTTCTGCAAATCCGATTATTCCGGTTATATCCCCACGTGTTGTCCGGTCTTTCTTGATAAATGGCGGTTTTCTTCCCGGTAAAAATCCTGCCATTGTCTCCATTGCTTTTTCAACTGCATTAATAAAAGGGTTAATAAATTCTGTCTCCATAGAGGCCTCAGGTTGCATGTAAGGATAATAAATTAGAGGAACCCATTATATTGAAGCTGGAGGAAGATTGGGAATCAAGAATAAAAACGAAGATACTATCGGACGGATTTTAAAAGGATTAAATTTTATGTTACAGTTATATAATAGGAATAACCCAATTAAATCTTAACTATTCATTAGTAGATATTTGAATTTGACTTAATTAAGGGAATTATATACATAAATAAAAAATATAGCTCGCTTTTCTCATTTATTATAGTATATTATACAGTATAAACAAAGGAGAAAAGTAATGGGCAAGACAACGATTAGTGAGTTTAAATTTTTAGAACAATTCAGTACAGAAACGAAGGCAGTCGCCTTTTTTGAGAAATGCCGTTGGAAAAACGGGCGATATTGTCCCTCATGCGGAAGTCTTAAGACATACCCGCATACAACTCGAAAGTTTTATTATCACTGCAAAGAGTCAACGTGCCGTAAGCAATTCAGTTGTAAAACTAATACTATGATGCAGTCCAGTAGGCTTCCTGTAAAGATGTGGCTTTATGCAATGTACAAAGTTAGTGTAGGTCGTAAGGGCATATCCAGTCTTCAGTTGTCTAAAGAGCTTGGAATAACACAGAAATCAGCATGGTTTATGCTTCAGAGGATTAAAGAGGCTTGTGGGAATGATAGCAAGATGTTGTCGGGTATTGTAGAAGTAGATGAGACGTACATTGGCGGTTTAGAAAAGAACAAACATGAGAATAAAAAGCGCCATTCGGGTCGTGGGGGAACCGGTAAGGCTTGCGTTCTTGGAATGCGTGAGCGGGGTGGAAAGACTAAAGCAATACCGATCGAAGGACGGGACGGGGCAACGCTTCAAAGGAAAATAAGAGAAAACGTTGTTTCCGGCCACACTGTTTATACTGATGAGTTTACGGGGTATGCCGGACTCAAAAAAGAGTTTAAACATGATACGGTAAACCATTCAGCACAATCGTTCGTGAACGGGATGGCACATACAAACGGCGTGGAAAGCGCATGGGCAGTGCTTAAACGGAGCATTACGGGAACGTACCATCATGTAAGTGCACAACATCTCCAGCGATATTTAAATGAAGCAACGTTCCGGTTGAATGAAGGGAATGTGCGTAATATGCTAATGGATAGAATTACAAACCTGTGCAGTAAGATGGCAGGGAAAACACTTTCTTATTCTGTTTTGACAGGAAGCTGATTAATAATAACATGAAACCCAACTGGAAAAACCGTACCATGTGGACGGGTGACAACCTCGACATTATTCGTGGTATGAACAGTGAATCTGTTGATTTAATCTATCTTGATCCGCCTTTCAATTCTAACAAAAACTACTCAGCACCCATAGGGTCACAGGCGGCCGGTGTTGCCTTTAAAGATACGTGGGCGCTTGATGACCTTGATATTGTCTGGCATGGTGAGATCGCTGACAAACACCCGGCTTTGTATTCAATTATCGATTCGGCGGGCATGGTTCATGGTAAGGGTATGAAGTCGTACCTTATCATGATTGCCGTGCGGTTGTTGGAGATGAAGAGAATTTTGAAGCCGGTCGGTTCGATATATTTGCATTGTGATCCGATCGCGAGTCATTATTTGAAAGTGACAATAGATGCGGTATTTGGAAATGATAATTTCAGGAATGAGATAATTTGGTCTTATCAGGGTACAGGAGAATCCAAAAGGAATTTCAAGAGAAAGCATGACGTAATTTTGTTCTATGCGAAATCATCAAATAGTTTTTTCAGTGATAGCGGTAGTAGCGAACCTATTAAGGATTTTTCAAAGTCGAAGTTCACGAAATCTGACGAAAAAGGCAAATACAAAGAAATTAGACATCCCGATGGCAGTATTCACAGACAATATATAAGGGAAAGACAACGCATGCGAGATGTTTGGGATATATCAATCATCAATGCTATGGCAAAAGAACGCACGGGCTATCCAACACAGAAACCGATTGGGTTACTTGATCGTATTATCAAAGCCAGTAGTAACGAGGAGGATGTAGTATTTGACCCTTTTTGTGGGTGTGCAACAACGTGTGTAGCATCAGAGGCATTGAATCGCCAGTGGGTAGGCATAGACCTAAGTCCGATTGCTATTAAATTGGTAAATGATCGTCTTCGAGATATTCATGGCATATTTGGGCAAATAATACAAAGAACGGATATTCCCAAACGAACAGACCTTGGCGTTTTGCCGAACTATCGCACACACAAACATCAGTTATATGGGAAGCAGGAGGGTATATGTGCAGGATGTCTGATGCTGTTCCAATTAAGGAACATGACGGTTGATCACGTTGTTTCGCAGAGTAAGGGCGGGGGAGATCACTTTGAAAACCTGCAACTATTGTGCGGTGCGTGTAATAGCATTAAGGGCGATAGAGGGCAATCATTTCTGATCGCCAAACTCAAAACAAATGGGATGCGTTAAGAAACCTATTTTTATTTATGTATATAATTCCCTTAATTAAGGGGAATTATATAGAATAGTTGACAATCAAATTTTTATTTGAAAACCAATTTTAATTTTTTGTTTAATTCTTCTTTGGTTGGCTGTTTTACTTTCAGATGTTTCTTTGATTTTGAACCAAATACCGATTTTAAGGCTTTTCCTAGTCTTTTTCAGATTCATTTTATTTTCCAATTGCGCAATAAGCCTATTCCCAGCCCGCTTGCATTTTCTTTTTAAGCCTGTTTTCAGCATCACTTGTACGTTCGTGGTATTCTTCAATAATCTGTTCTTCTTGAGTGCAGTCGTCAACAATCTTTTTTTGATTGGCCATACTGACAATAGGAATAGAGAAATTCTCAAAGTCACCCATATACACGTGTTGCTTTCCTGTCTCATGCTTCAGGTCATGGAAGTCGGATTGTTTAGCTTTCAGACAGTAATAGATGTATTTAGTCAAAAGAATACTTTCATCCTTTGAATAAATAACCGAACAATCAGATGCCCAAATAGGGGTTTTATGGAATCGAATAAATCCTGCATAAGCCCCGGAAGAACTAACGGTAATTATATCTCCATTATAGTTCGAACAACCATGATTATAAGGACTAGTTCTCCCTGCTGCGACTACAGGTATTATTCCAGGTGTTGTTTTTTTTCTGTGATACTCTTTCCCTTCTTCAAATAAGTGACCTCTTTTAATTGTTTAGCTTTTTCATCTACTTTTAACTGACTCCTGTATTTGTAAAAGAGAATAGTATGGTTTCTTTATATTCTCAATTTTGCAAGACATTGCTTTGAGTAACATAATTTCATTTTGAATTTCATCATTATGGCCGAAAGAGGATGCGAAAATCTTGTCCAAATAACTTTCATCTTCTATGGTAACGCTGAAAAACCAGAATTTACAAGTTGTATATTTTTCTTTTCCCTTCAAATAAAGAATGCAGGTTTTAGCCATCGTGTATGGAGCGAAACACCCCCCCGGCAAGGAAACAACACTGTGCAAATCAGTACTATCTAATAAAAATTTGCGGGTTTCTTTGACGTCTCTGTTAGATAGGAATCCTTCAGGTACCACAGCCGCCATTCGCCCGTTTGATGCCGGAATGTCCATCCCCGTACAACACCATATTCATTTTGGCAATTCGCGCTGTTTCTGTAACTTCCGTTCCGGAAATACATTCTTGCTTAAAGCTCTTCAAATCAAAGCTCATATCAGTTCCGTTTGTCCGCATAACATGTCGAAACGACTCTGTTAGAAAACAAACGGTACCGCAAAAAGGGTCGTATATGCGTTCTCCAAGTTTTTGATTTACCATTCTGACAATGGTCTTTATGATATGGCGGGATGTGAACTATTCGCCCAGATCATTTTGTGTTGATGTGGTTTTTTCGAGAAAATACTCAAAGGCGCTTCCCTTAATATCGGTATCAACCAATGTCAGGGAAAGTGTGTCTAACCGTTCAATAATCTTTGACAACGTTCTAGGCTTTTTAATTTTCAAAGAAGTAAATACATCGCCCCCATACTGGGACTTCAAGTGCTCTAGAACGTTTGCTCCATTAATAAAATCAATCCTGTATTTTTCTTGCTGGTTTTTTATGTCGTTCCAAATTGTGCTGCCGCTGGTTTCACTTAATAACATAAGAAACAAACTATTCGCAAACTCACTAAATCGCTCAATGCCAGCCCTCAATCCTTCCAACCTTAAAGTGTCGTTCATGTTGCCAAACAGGCTTATAAGTTCTTCGCGGGATTGGATTACTTTCTTTGGAGTCGTGAAGATTTCGTTTGTTTTTTCCTGCACATATTTGACCACATATTTGACAGCTTCTGAAACTTGCAAGAGTTCTTTTACTTGATTTCCATTCAGATACAACTCTTTCCGATTACTTAAAAATCTAGTTTTACAAAATGTTCCATTAACAGCAAAGAATTAGAGGCGCATTTAACTTTTCCGCATACACCAGTCCTTGTTCTAAAGCCTTGTTTAAATCCACGCCAGGTCTTTTTGCCCCAATTACGCCAACGGGGTTGTTATCCAGAAACAAAGTGTAATCGGGACGACTACTTCCAAGCCGACCTTTAGTTTCTTCCGGTAAGGACGATTCAAAATACACATTGCGGTTCGGATTGGCAGGGTCAAATATCCAACTTTTATGTTCCAGTGTACGTTCAATTCGATACCGAATATCCTCTTCCTGAAGCATCTAGGCCACCAGTTCCGCGTACCTGATAAGCGTTTACAACCATTGCAGAACATAAGGCTTTGATTCGATCAGTCGTATTAATTTTACAATTGCCGTCGTTTAGCCTGAATGAAAATTCATCAACGTAGCGATGTGCATGCTTTTTGCCCCAGTTATGATACACGCCGTTGTAGCCACACTTCAAAACTGCCCATACACTTTCAATGCCGTTGGTGTACCCCATGCCGTTCACATACTCTTTGGCGGAATGCTTGACGGATTGATGGTTATAGGCAACACCAAGTCCCAAGTAACTTCTATTTGGCATAACGTTTTCGTGTATCTCGCCTTCAAGGTTTGGGCATCCGTTGCACAAACAGGCTTGGTCTTAACGTTACCGCCCCGCCCCGCTTTCAGCTTTTTGCTGTTGTGCTTGTTGGCTTCCTTGCCACCTATATAGGTCCCATCGACTTCTACAATGCCAACCAGCATATTTCCATCATCCATAGAATATGCTTCACGTAACCTTTGCAACATAAACCATGCTACAGATTGCGTAATGTTTAACTCTTTGCTTAATTGCATACTAGATATACCTTAATGCGGGCAGTCAACAACAAGTAGATTGCAAATATCCATTTTCTTATCGGGAAATTACTTGCTTCCATGACTGTATTTACTTTTACAGAAAAGTACTTTCTGCATTCCAGCACCAATACATATGTTTGCATTTGTTTGGAGTAATCTTTTCACTGTCTCCACAACGGGAACAATGCGGAGCGTCGCCTCAAAGAAGATCTTCAAAATACTTAACTGCTTCATCATTAGTCGGGAACATTTCCATCAGGTCAAACAGGCTTAAAGTCTTTGCTTTTCTCTTATTCACGGCCTTGGTCTTTAATTGGTTTTTGATATAGAATAGTTTACAGACCAATACCAAACCAACTTTGTCAACTATTCTATATAATTCCCTAATTAAGAATACTTCTCATTAAAGTTTAGCAGAATTACATAAATAATAATTATGTTGTTTTGTTAAATAAATAATTAACAATAATTAAAAGAACAGAAATTATACTTGCTGTCGTAGTAGATATTAAAGTTATTAAAACACTGTCAGAAAATTGCAAGCATCCTAATCAAGAAAAAACTAAAATAATTAGGACTATACATAACCAGCCAACAGTCAGATAAAAGATGTTTTTTGCATATTTTTTTCTTTCTGAGGTATCTTGTATTTGACTTTGTACTTTTGCAAAACTATATGCCTCCTTTAGTGTTGTCGGATCAGCCAATTTGTGTAAATCACGTATTTCTGCAAAATCAACCTTTGTCTTTTTCTTCTTGGCTGATATCAATCTTCTTTCTCCGATTGAGTAATAAAATAGCTTTCAATTTCTTCATTACTTATAACATCATCGTATGTTTTCATAGCTTGAAATTCATTATATTTCTTATCCCATGGGGGAACTTGGTAAATGAGTTACTTCCGATAAATACAATGCATGACTGTTGCCATATACATCCCAAACTTTATTTAACAAACCCAAAGGATAATCATTTTCAACCTTAGGGCAGATATCTTTCTCTAATAAATTAAATGGACCCGAGATTTTCTTTGCTAACTTGTCAATTGGTCGGTCTCCAAATAATTTAAATTCATCGTAAATACTTTTAATCACTGGTCCATATTTCCATGCAAGTATTGGTTCATATATAAGTGGTATTCCTTCAGTAAGTACTAAATACCATCCATGTGAGAAATACGTCAACTTTTGTAATTTCAAATGTGTAATTTCCGATTTGTTTTTCTGGGAAATTGCAATTATGCTATTAGCTACCGCCAAAGCATCATATGTTGACATTTTCTTATTCTCAAAGTTTTTTAAATTTAATCAAAGAAAATTCTAAGCAATATAATAAATTTAGGTACTTAGGTTGTTTTCGGGTCACGTGTTACAGTATACTTGGAATGGGAGAAAAAGTCACTGGATTGATTGTTGGTACATCATGTCCCTTTTGTTCTGAGGATCGTCTGTACCGTTTGCGTGATAATCGTTTTACAGGTAATGGATGTTCTTGTAAGGAGAGCCCGAAGCGGTTCAAGGACGAACCTGCTCTACTGCATTATGTTTCTTTGGAGATACCTGCCAATAAAGCTGCCAGGGATCTTGGTTTTGGCTCCACGACGGGGTGCGAGGCACATAGATGCTTTATCGACAGGAGATGTATAATTTTTTATGTCAGGAAGTGAGAAGACTTTCCGGCGAGAGAGAATGTTATGCAAGCTGCTTTGGTGGGAAACGTACGGGAACCAGCGGTCGCGTGAGTGCCGGTACAATAAAGGTTTTCGGCATGGTGGAACGTCACGGGAAGCTATTTACTACGATGTGACTTGCCGCTTGATGAACGAGATCTGGGACACCACTGAGCGAGGGAGCGTCTTCTACACTGCTGCGTTCCGTTCGTATACATCGCTGCAGTTTTTTGGTAAACAGCGTACGGTCAATCATAACATATAGTGCATCACGGAACGTCGTCATAGTAACGGCCTTGAGGGGTTCTGGTCATTTGCACAAGAAAGACGCTTACAGTACCATGGTGTCAGCAAAAGTCATTGCCTGGTATACCGGCAAGAAAATGGAATGGAGATACAATTACAGAAACCAAAATCTATACCATCCTTTAATCAAAATTCACGTTAGTCCGCTTTTGACCTAATGACCAAAATTTTTTATCAAGTGAATATTTTTATTTTATAGTACTTGTTTTAGTGTACAAACGTTCCCTTTATCTTTAACTGGATGGAACAAATGTGGGTAAACTCCAGTTATCTTATCTCGACTGGCTTCTTGACCACAAAGCAAATTTTAAGTTGTTAGTGCTGGAGAAACTGGATAAATATGATAAGAAAACTAAAGATGAGATCGACTGGTCATCACCACGATTATTATGTATTGCTAGAGATTTCTCAAACTATGACAAACCTTCTCTCCGACTGATCAATAAGAATATTGAACTCATTAAATATAAACAATTCGGGAAGGAGCTCTTACTATTTGAATTTGCAGATTCTATCTCTGCAGAAGCAATGTCAGATTCTCCTGACCATAAAGCCACAGGAAAAACAAAAGATAAGACAATCTCCCAGATTCTGGATGAACTTAACGATGATTTAAGAGACAGGTTTGAGAGTTTAAAAGATTTCCTGCTGAGCCTCGGTGATGACGTCAAAATGAAACCCCTCAAAAAATACATTGCATTCCAGCGCATCAAAAATTTTGCCTGTGTAGAAGTTCATACTCAAAAAAATGCTATCGTTGTATACGTGAAGGCTAATATCGATGAAGTTACACTCCATCCTGGCTTCACAAGAGATATGCGGAAAATCGGGCACTTCGGTACAGGCAATTTGGAAATTACTCTGAAATCGCATGACGACTTTGAGCGGGCAAAAGAATTGTTGATAAAAAGTTATGATTTTAATTAAGGAATATTATTCAATAGAATGGCTTGGAAGAATTTCTATCGTGCGTTGGCCGCCTTGTTGAGTTTCGTCATGAACGGGGCGACAGTGTGGGTGTATATAACAAATGGATTGGAGGTTTTGGATGGCATCCGCTTTCATTTAAAAAGTCCCATGAAACTTAAAGTGAAATGAGACTGAGTTGACATACCTTAATAACGGTGTGCTAAGTGTATAAATATTAGATAGTTAACAGAGAGAGGTGAAAGAACCTTGGTCTATGAGAGGGTTCGGTTTGGTTGACGCTTTGAAGATGTAATTAAATGATTAATTAAACCTATAAAAAAGGGGTTAATATACCTATTTACACTAAAGCAAGACATATTTTTTATTTATGTATATAATTCCCAATTAAATGGAGTAAATATGGATTGGATTGTACAGAATAACGAGTGGCTGCTTAGTGGATTACTTGTAGTCGTACCACTAACTATCTTTGGTTGGTTTATATCAAGAAAGATAAAGATACGGAAGCAAATACAAAAGGGAGGAAAAAGTTCAACAAACATCCAAGTGGGAAGAGATATAAATATCAATAAAGGCCGTGAGGATAAGGATGAGTAAGAAAGTGCAAAAAGGTGGTGAGAATTCTACTAATATACAAGTTGAAAACATAAATATATTTCAAGGTATTACATATTCCTAAGCACATAAAATAGCCTGCGACGTATACCGTTCAAATTTTCTAAAACTTTCAAAGGAAGCTGCAGAAGTTGCTCAAGCAAGGGCAGAAAAAATAACAAAAAAATTTCTTATGCAATTGCATAAAGAATATGCAAAGGGTTTAGAAAACGCTGAGAATCCTGACTTTCAGCGAGCACTATTCACTGTACAAAAAGAGTACGCCCTAACGGGAGATGACGAATTGGGGGATCTCCTTGTTGATTTGCTTATAGACAGAACAAAACAGGATAACAGGTCATTATTGCAAATTGTTTTGAATGAATCTATATCTGTAGTTCCAAAATTAACAAATGATCAATTGGCTGCCTTAAGTGTTTTTTCCTTGATCTTTTCTACGATTGAACGCGACATCAATAGCTATGATTCGCCAGGACAATATCTCGATCTATACATTAAACCATTTTCTGGTTTCCTTACAAAGAATGCTTCATGTTACCAGCATTTAGAATATACTGGATGCTGCGCTATTGGTACAGGGAGAAAAATATTGGTGCGATTGTTTAAGGATAGGTATAGTATTGTTTTTCGAAGGGCTTTACAAAAGAATTTTTGCAAGATCAAGGTATTTTAGTCTCTGAAAAGTCACCAATTTTTAATCAATGCCATTATGACTCAAGAATGCTGCAAATTGACGCGTTAAATGAAAGTTATCTTCGAGATAAGGCGCTGCAGCTAAGAATCAATGAGCAAGAAATTAACAAGTTAGTTAACCTAAGAAACACAGTTTTGATAAAAGATAATGAGATAAGGGCTATGCTTATTAAATTGCGGCCATATATGTCTAAAATATTTGATGTCTGGATGAATTCGTTAATGAGTCACTTACACTTAACAAGTGTTGGTACTGCAATAGGTCATGCTAATATTAAGCGGCAAATAGGAGAAGTTGCTTCCGTTGATTTATCCCTATGGATAAATTAAAGTTTAAAATAAGGCTTCTATAAAGACCACCATTCGTTTTACAATCAGCAGTGCGTTGAAATGGACAATACTATTTCAGGTTCAAAAATGGCGCTGTATTGTGTTCGACCGAGCGTTCTTAAAGGAAATGTCCTTATTGAGAGACTTTCAGCATAACCAGCAAGGCGAATTTCGAAAAACTGTGTCAATCAGACGATACAGTAGGTTATATGATCACCGGGCGTGCTTGTCGACCGGCTGAACAAAGCACAGAGAGATGTGCTCACACTCGCTGCAGCATTCAGCATTGCTCTTGAAGTTTGCTGCATTGTGCCATATGATTATACATTACACCGCACCATTTCAAAAACATTCTTGCACTTTTCGTGAAATTTTTTGTAATTTTTATACGGTGTATTTTTTGCGGCGTGTCCGGTAGACATCTCTGAATATCAGTTCTATATGAGCACATTAGTGTGCATGACAGGGTTAATTGCCAAGTCGAATATACGTTTCTTTCTCCCCGTTCGACTGCTGAACGATATAAACATGGTTGTTGTTCGAGACGATTCAACAAAGTATGAGCACAGACATTCATCGAGAATGTGCAATAATTCTGAAAGGAGCTTTGATCCATGATTAAAAGAGGTGGCATTCATTCCAGCGGACTGCTGTTCCTGGTCTGCATCAGCGTTGGTTCGGTTTGGGCACAGGAGAGGACAGGGTTCTATCTGAGCCACGATATGGGTTTCAACGTGGCGCCGAAAGTAGTTCTCACCGGAACCTCCTCCGACCGTGCCAGTGTGTGCGATGAGTTCATCAACCCGCTGTACGCGGCTATCGATGGATGCACGAGCCCCGATCGTGGGGCAGGCGACGACTGGAGCACTGTATACAAGCGTGCCCGGGGGATTCTCAGTGGCGTAGCGATCGGTTATCGATTTACAGACCGTATCCGCGTCGAAGAGCGGTACTCTTACCGGGAATCGGCCTATGATCAGAACGTAGCGGTCACCGGTGCGGATGGTGCGTCGTTCGCCAAGCTGGGTGGCGAAATAGAGATAGCCAGCGAAAGCATCAGCAGCGTTACATCGCACGCGCTTTTCAGCAACGTGTACTTCGACTTCACCAATGATGCGAGCCGCTTTACGCCGTACGTTGGGGTTGGCTTTGGTTTCGGCTTTACTAATGTTGATTACGGAACACTCTGGGCTCGGACGACTGATCCGAGTGCGATCACGACGGCATCCGGGCTCCCCAATGAGGCGGAGATCCAACAAAATCTCGCCGCCACAACGACGAGTGAGCGAGAAAAACTCCGCGACACGCTCGTGGGGTATCAAGTGCTCTTCGGAGGAGAGTTCGCACTCACCGAGCGGGTGTCGCTTGGTGCGCAGGGCCGCTGGGTCAGGTTTGGAAGTTTTTCCGCCGATGGCGGCGGGTGGGACCGTTTGCGGAGTCACTCGTCCGACCTGCGTCTGGACGGCAGCGAACCGGTAACCTATCAAATGCGGACGGACGACACTGGGCTCTTGGGCGTCAGCGTGAGCATCAAGTATTTCTTTTAGTCGGCAAAGGGAGAACAACAAGTTCCCGCGGGAAATCAGAGATCTACTGGAATCGATCACAGAGCAGAACGCGTTTCTTTTGAAGACCAGACGACTGACCGTCTCCGTGATCATTCCATCGCCCGCGAGGAACGAGCTGCAACAGATTTCTGCTGATTATAACCCAGGAGAAGGAGAGGAAAAGGCTCTCAGTATTACTCTTGACAATCAAGCTATACCAAGGAAATTCGCTCATTATGAAAAAGAACACTCCCAGTAAAGTTGTTCATCTTCTCAAACGCGTTACCGCTACGGTAAAGAAGGTGAAAAGTCCAGACAGAGCGCAAGTGCTGCAAAAATGTATTAACGAAGTGTGCACTCGACTCGAGTGGCCGATTGGACATGCATATTTTCCTGCGGAAGACAATCCGACGAGACTAGACTCTTCGAAATTATGGTTTTTTGATAAACCTGACCAATACAAAGACTTTCGCGATATAACCGAAACCACTGCATTTGATATTGGCGCAGGGTTGCCCGGTCGAGTATTAACAACTAAAAAACCTGCATGGATTCCCGATGTTACGAAAGATACCAATTTCCCTCGGGCAAACCGTGCTGAAAACATTGGGGTCAAAGCGGCTTTTGCTTTCCCTGTAATATTGCATTCAGAAGTCGTTGCTGTTCTGGAATTCTTTTCGCCGTTGGCCATCGAACCAGATGAACAGATCCTGGAGGATATGGAAAATATCGGCAAGCAGATCGGGAGAGTCATATTTGAAGCTCAGTTCAGAAACGTAAAGCGGGGGCAGCAAGCAGTGGCTTCAACAGAAAAACAACTTAGAAATTCCATTCGTCCCGAAAAGCTGGATGATTATAAAAAATGGATTGAAACTATCTGGAAAGAGGTTCTCAGACTCAATTCATATATTCATTGTATAAAACGTATAACGGAGTTCCCATTCGGTTTATTACAACACAACCCATCACCTTTCT
Source organism: bacterium (assembly GCA_965240425.1). Lineage (GTDB taxonomy): Bacteria > SM23-31 > SM23-31 > SM23-31 > SM23-31 > CBDFMG01. The sequence continues at coordinate 1,597,582 of OZ251221.1, read as the reverse complement.
GGACTCTTGTCAAGGAAAGTATGTGCGACTCTTTGGAAATGGCAATTAATAGGATAACAGATAAAAGCCGCAATACTGTAACACTCAAGAAATTTAAAAAGGAGATTATCTGCCATCTCAAGAATGAAGAATATAAAGAACAATTGAATAAGACTTGGGATGTTCTATTCGGGGAAATTGACACAGATAACACAGATGAAACAGATCTAAAAAGCACATTAAAAAAACTACGTCACCGACGTAACAAAATTATTGTTCATCCCGATATTGATTTCAATATTAATGCTTCAGATGAGGATATTAAAAAATTAGACGTTTCCCTACCAGAAATATACAACCTCACCAAACGTCTAAATTCTCTCTTTCAATTATTAAATCTTGGTCATATTTTCCGGAAAACTGCCCTTGGAATTGACTTTTCTGACCTGTATTATCCTCCTGATGCAAAAGACCCAAGCGATATTGAAATTCTACTAGATACCATTGCTAAAGAAAGCCCAGTTATGCACATGCCGAAAAAAGAACTCGAATCGTGGCTGCTACACCGAAAACTATTATTGCATGATTCCCAAATTGAAATTTTCAATAAATACAGAAAGAAGTTTGGTTATACCTCCAGTTGAATAAATAGGTTATACTGAGTGACCCGGTAAAAAACATACAGACCCAGAGGCCAATTCACTCCCCCCATCGGTCGGGAGGCTTCACCCAATTTAAGAGATTTGTCGTCCCGTGAAAGGCGATGTTTGCCTTAGCTCAACAACCTCGACCCAAAATAGCTTGCGGATTACGGGCGATGACTTTTGATGACTTTTGTATATAATTCCCTTTCAAATAATCGAGGTGAAAATGTCTGGCAGAAAAAGAATCCATGAAAAAACAGCTTTGGAGAACTGCGGACAAGCTCAGAAAGAATATCGATGCCGCTGAATACAAGCACATCGTACTTGGGTTGATGTTTCTGAAATATATCTCTGATGCTTTTGAGGAACTGTACAGTACGTTACGCAAAGGAGAAGGCGACTATGCCGGATCCGACCCGGAAGACAGGGATGAGTACAAAGCAGAGAACGTATTCTTTGTACCTGAAAAAGCCCGGTGGTCTTATCTGCTGTCCACAGCGAAGCTGCCCGATATCGGTAAAAAAGTGGATACTGCGATGGATGCCATTGAAAAAGAGAATCCTTCACTCAGAGATGTTCTGCCGAAAGTTTACGCCAAAAGCAACCTCGACCCCACAAGTCTTGGAGGGTTAATCGATCTAATCGGGAACATCGCTCTGGGCGACGCACAAGCAAGAAGCGCCGATGTACTGGGACACGTATTCGAGTACTTTCTCGGTGAATTCGCGTTAGCCGAAGGCAAGAAGGGCGGGCAGTTCTACACGCCGAGAAGCGTTGTTGAATTATTAGTTGAGATGCTTGAACCTTACAAGGGACGAATAGTGGATCCATGTTGTGGATCGGGGGGAATGTTTGTTCAATCCGAAGAATTTGTTCGGAGTCATCAGGGGAAAGTCGATAACATTTCGATATACGGCCAGGAAAGCAACCTGACGACTGGCGAAGATGAACCTCGCAATACGGAGTATCGACAGTTCACAGGTCAAGTGGAACAACGAAGGTTCTTTCTTGAACGACAGCCACAAAGATTTAAAGGCCGATTACGTCATTGCCAATCCCCCGTTTAACGACAGTGACTAGAGCGGCGACATGCTGAGAAAAGATGGCCGATGGAAATACGGAATACCGCCACCAGGTAATTCGAATTATGCCTGGATACAGCACTTTCTTTATCACCTCAGCCCGAGCGGGCACGCCGGATTTGTATTGGCAAATGGTTCATTGACCTCCAAAACGTCCGGTGAAGGCGGTATCAGGAAAGCATTGATCGAAGCACGGTTGGTTGATTGTATTGTCAATATGCCCGCCAAGCTGTTTTTGAATACACAGATACCTGCCTGTTTATGGTTCCTGAATCGTAATAAAGCAAACGGAAAATTTCGTAATCGCAGAGATGAAATCCTTTTTATCGATGCCCGTACCAGGGGGCGTCTGATAAACCGCAGGACACGGGAATTTTCACCAGAGGATATTGCCGCAATCGCTGACACCTATCACCGCTGGCGTGATCATGAGGGCACGTATAAAGATGTCAAGGGGTTCTGTAATGCCGCATCAATCGAACGGGTGAGGGAATTTGGATTATGTGCTTACGCCGGGAAGGTATGTTGGTTTGCCGGACGATGAGGATGATTTTGATTTCAACGAACGGTTCACGAAGCTGAAATCAGAGTTTGGAGAACAGTTGCAAGAAGAAGAAAAATTGAATGCTTTGATCGCTGAGAATTTGGCGAAAGTGAAGTTGGTATGATTGAGAACCTTTAATAATACGGAAAAGTAAAACAAAAAAATTTTAATTTTACTTTTTTAAATTAAAGTAAAATAAGAAAATCTATATTCTACTTTAGGAGTACCGATGGATATTCAGGAATTTAGAGCGGGTTCATTTAAAAAAGGAAATGAGTACCGGTACTTCCTGCCTGAGAAAATTAATCGCTCCTTTTTCTGGACTGATACGGTCATCAATGAATTGTTGGAAAAAGCCTCATTGAGATTAGGGGAACTGAATTCCTTTTCCCGGTTCGTTCCGGATACCGCAATGTTCATCATCGTGCACATTTTTAAGGAGGCTGTTGTTTCCAGCCGAATCGAAGGCACTCAAACTGATATAGAAGAAGCCTTTATTGAAGAGAAGGAAATTGACCCGAAAAGGCGGGACGATTGGAAAGAAGTCAATAATTTTATGTCGACGCTAATGAATGCCGCCATAGAAGAGCTTAAAACGCTTCCATTATCGAACCGGCTCATAAAAAATACCCATAAAACACTGCTTTCCAGCGGAAGAGGCAAGCGCAAAAATCCGGGTGAATTTCGACAATCTCAAAACTGGATTGGCGGGACAAGCCTTGCGGATGCGGTCTTCATCCCTCCAGTGCATACAGAGCTACCGGATTTGATGTCTGATCTGGAGTTTTTTCTTCATCGTTCTGAGAGTCAAGTTCCCCACTTGGTAAAGATAGCAATCGCTCACTACCAGTTTGAAACGATTCATCCCTTTCTCGATGGAAATGGCAGAATAGGACGACTGCTGATTACGCTTTACCTAGTGTCCAGCGGCATTCTTGAGAAGCCCCTTTTGTGTCTCTCCGATTTTTTTGAAAGGAACAAGACACAGTATTACGACAACCTGACCTTGGTTCGAAGCAAAAATGACCTTAAGGCCAGGTGACAATCCTTTGATGATTAAGGATGTGCCTTGATTTGTGGTAGTTCTCATAACTGATTCTCCTTCAGTTGGTTAAAGCTTTGATTACCTATTAAATTTCTGAATTCAATGTTCGACATCTTTTCTGCTGGCTTGATTTCAATTGAAACTACATTATTTAAGGGAACTGTAGTGATAAATTCGAATAGCCTTTGAAGGTCCATCGTGGCTGTCATTGGAGAAGGGCCTTCTTTGATGTTTATTATCAAATCGAAGCTCATATCATACTCCCTTCGTTATTGGACAAAAATCACTACTATGAACAGGACAATACTTCACACTGCATAAATTGCTCATGGGATTACATGGAATTGTGTTTACATTACCGCTCTCGACAAAAGATGTTATATCACCTTTGATTCGCGTCACAACATTTTTAGCTTCCTTCTCTGCGATCGCTACAGGGTATTCTATTTTCTTTGGCACAGCAACAGATCCATTTTTAAGATTAGGCCGCGGGATATGATCAATTATGAGCTTTTTAGGTTTAGCAATTTTATGCGATTTGGATAGTAGCGAATAACCGCCTACCTGGGCTTGAAATGGTTTTATTTGCCCTGATTTGAAATCTCTGATGGAATTGGATTCAATTACATCAAGATGCCCGGTTAGTAGAAATTCATCACCTATCTTTGCAGGCAGATACTTTTCAACCTCAACAGGTTTAATTTCAGGAGCTACTAACTTGAAGTAGGCCCTGGATATCTTTTCTATTTGTTTGTTTGAAGTATTAATATTATTTGATAAATCATCATATTGAACACCGTCAGCAATCTCAGATGTAAATGACGTAATGCTTGCTTCAATCATATCATCGAGGTTACCAAGCTCACCGGTCCTCTTTTTATTTTTAAGTATGAAAGAAATGCCTGAATGGAGCCCAGTACCAATTGCTATGTAAACCATGGGTGATTGATCTCGCAGCTTCATAACCCATATCAGTGATTAATTCTCTGAGCATCTTTGCAATGGATCTCCGAGGGCAATCATTGTACATTGGCAGATATGATGTTCGGATTTTATAGGTCATATTTAACCTCCCAAAAACCCGGTGTATAAACTTTGTATAAACAATTAGGATATATATAACCTATTAATGCAAACAAACGCATATTAGGCAGGATTGTCGCAAAATTGCACAACCCGTTATTATTATTGATATTTAGGATTATAATTAAGGTGGGCACAAAAAAAAGCTTCCGGAGGGGGGTTCCGGAAGCTTTCGGTCGGATGGACTTTAAAACGGCTCTTCTCAGAAGGGCGAGTTTCTAATTAGCGCCGTTATCCGTGGTAAATAGGGTTTTTAGAGATTTACATTAGTAAAGAAATAAAAAAATTGCCGATTGTCAAGAAAAATATTGAAAAACTTGCATGGAGTTTTAATTTCTATATGTTGACAAGGGAAAGACGTCGATGTGCGGACTACCAGGGATTTTAAATGAAAACAAAGTTTATACCTGTGTTTTAAGGGCCGGTGCAACTCTATTGTGCCCGCGATTACCGGTCTTTCAAGACCGGAAGCAGGGCTTTAAAGTCGTCTGTCCCCGCTTTTTTGAGCAGTTCATACAGTATCATTTCGGTCGTAACTATCACAGCTCCTGAATCTTGCAGGCGGCTGAGCGCGATATTATTGTCGTTATTGCTGTACGAGCAGACCGCGTCCTGTACAATGCCGACAGCATACTCGTTGGTAAGGAGTTCCAGACCGGTCTGCATCACACATATATGCGTTTCCATGCCGGTGAGGAGAATATTACTCCTGTTTTCGATCGAAAGAGCGTTCATGAACCTATCGTCCTGACAGCAGCTGAAGGATAATTTGTCGATCGGTTCGACATCAAGAAGGTATTGTTCCAATTCCGGAACGGTTCTTCCAAGACCCGCGGGATATTGCTCTGTATAGATACAGGGGATTTGAAGCTTTTGAATGACTTTAATCAGTTTCCCGGTATTTTTCAAAACTGTTTCTTTATCAGGCATTTGCCGGGCAAGCTTATCCTGGATATCAACAATTACGAGCAGAGTATTTTCCTTCGTGAACAGCACGGTATTTTTCATAGCCGGCGCCGAAAGATTATTATTCAGCAATTAATTTTTTGAAAAATTCGAATGTGTTTTCGATACAAAGCTTCAGTCCTTCGTAAGATGTCAATGCGATGAAACCATTGACTTCACACGGACCGTATTATAAAAGACGATTCTACGAAGATCATCAATCAATTTCAAGATATATTTTGCTTTGGCGTCACTTCAGTTTTTCGTACCTTGATTGGTCATTGATGTAATTGGTAACCCGCAGAGATGTACAGATCAAATAAATTCATAGCTTACGGCGGATTGTACATAGCGTTTTGTACGGTTATCGGATTCATGCTGGCGCCTGTGCCTAATGTAGAACTTATCATGCTCATGGTTTTTATCGGCGGTTATCTATTCGGTCCGGGAAAGGGCATGCTGGTCGGAGCAGCAGGCGGTTTTCTGTTTTCTGCATTAAACCCATGGGGATCGGGTCTGGCTTTTCCCCCGCTTCTTTTTGCTCAGACACTCTGTTTTTCCATAACGGGTCTTTCCGGAGGCATTGCAGTTCCTAAAATATTCCGGAGAACACACCCGGCAACAAAAATGTTTTTATTCGGTATAAGTGGGTTGATTTTGACCGTTCTTTATCATCTGATCGTGTCATTTTTTACCTCGGGTTATGCCGGATTCACAATGAGTCAGATCCGGGTATTTCTTATCGGCGGAATGGTCTTCGGTATCTGGCATATAGGCATGAACACCATTTTTTTTACTTTCCTGACTCCTGTTTTGATCCGTGTCATTCATCAAATGCCCTTTGTCCGGGAACTCAATGAGCCGGTGAACCTGTAGCGATACATTAGAAATTTTAGTTTCCAAACGGATACGATCTCTTTTTTTAAGAACGGTATGCTCAACCAAAGCTTTTATAAAGATGCTCCGCAAGACATTCACAATTTCGGAGAGTATTTACGCAGATATTTCCCTGTTCCATTTGGAGTTGTGCTGCTCATGTGTTTTTTCCCAGGAGATCTGACCGCACAGATAATTCTCAGTGAAATTATGTTCAATCCAAGCGGCGATGAAAACACGAATGAATTTGTCGAACTGCTGAACATCGGCACAAATGCAGTTGATCTCTCTGGATGGGGAATTTCAGATAATTCGGCATCGGACTTTATCGTCGGTACCGGTAGCGGTACAATACTTTTTCCTGACAGGTACACCCTTGTCCTTGACCAAAATTACTTCGACAGCGAGAGAATCTACGACGCTGTCATTCCAGAAGAGGCGCTCATTCTTTCTATTGACGGCCCGACATTCGGTTTCCGGAGGTTTAGCAATTCTACCGGGGAGACGGTACACCTTATCGACGCATCCGGAGATACCCTCGATTCTTATACCTACACTACCGATAATGATAACGGGTTTTCCGATGAAAAAGTTCTTTTGATACCTGAAGACTCCCGCAATAACTGGCAGAACAGCAATGAACTTCTGGGGACACCCGGCAAACGCAACAGTGTGGCTGCGTTCGATTATGATCTGGCGTTCACCGGTCTCAGTATTCAACCCAATCCTTCTCTCGTTGGGCAGGATGTTACCATCCGGGCATTAGCAAAGAACGCTGGTCTTTCCGCGCCGGTGTCGGCCACAGTACGGCTCTACGTAGACGCCGATAATGATGGAGCACGGGATGAAGATGAGCTTATCGATGAGATCAGTATCGACACAGCACTGTTGAAATCATTTAACGATTCGGTACTCATTACTATTTCATGGCGGCCGCCATTTGCAGGAACACTCACGATTGACGGTGAAATTTTTAGCGATCCCGATGACAACATAACAAACAACAGCCTCAGCATAACGCTTACGGCGCTTGAGGAAGAGAACCGGATTATAATAAGCGAACTCATGTTCCGCCCTATCGGTACGATGCCCGAGTGGGTGGAACTGTTCAATGCGGAAACATACGAATTAAATCTGCAAAATTGGCGGATTCGCGATAGAGCGCAAACCAATGGTGTTCTTATCAGTTCGCGAAAAGTGACTCTTCTGCCCGGGCAATTTATCGTTTTGACCGGCGATACCGACTGGTTGGTATCATTCTACAGCAGGTCTTTTCCGGGTATTGAGGTTACGGGATTTCCTGCTCTGAATAATGATGAAGACACAATAGAAATCATCGATCCTCTTGGAAGAATATCCGACGCAGTTGCATACAACAGTTCCTGGGGGAATAACCCCGGCGTTTCCCTCGAGAGAGTTAATTTGAATTCCTCAAGCAATAATGCACTCAACTGGGGGCTCTCGACCGTTATTGAAGGAGCTACTCCCGGCGAGGTCAACAGCCTGAATCAGGAACGCCTGGCATCCGCTGTCACCATTGTTCCGGAGCCTAATCCTTTTTCTCCGAACAGACGTTCCGAAACGTGTGTCATTGCTGTGACGCACCCTTTCGCACAATCGATCGTGACGATGAAAATATTCGACAGATACGGCAGGCTTGTCCAGGACCTGGTCAGAGGAGAAGCAAGAGGCAGTTCGTTTCGTGAAGAGTGGGACGGTACAAACAACAATGGAAAAAATATGCTGACGGACATCTATGTTATCTACATAGGTATTTTATAACTTGTTTTACATCAATAAGTTACGGTGATTTTAAATTTACTGGTTGCGCATAGGTTGCATTTAGTTGCGTAATTTCAGTCATTTTTGCTGTTGTAAAGAGGTAGTAAATTACTGGTAGGACGATGCATGCAGGTTACTTTCAAACGCTGTACCGGATTCCATATCTGTATTGTCCAGGCTATTTACTGCATCCCTATTACCACTTGGTATAAGGTGTCCGTATGTGTCAACAGTAATTTGAATCGAGCTGTGACCCATTTGCTCCATTACAAAGGTCGGGCTGCAGCCATTCGTTAACAGCTGGCTGGCGAAAGTATGCCTGATATCATGGAATCTCATATCTCTTATACCGGCTCTGGATAGAATTTCTTTAAATCTAAGACGGATCTTAATCTTGGAGATATGTTGACCATCATTGAGGAATAACAATGTATCTATCTGGGTACCACGACCCTTTTTCAATGCTTCGGCTTTTCTCGATATAAATACATTATGTAATGTTTCGTACAATTGATCTGACATGTCTATTCGGTGTTCCTTACCGTTTTTAGTGGGACCGACTCCATAATCTCCACGGGAGTGTTTTACCCATAAATAACGGCCATTCCAGTCAATATCAGCCCACTCAAGTGCTAATAACTCTCCAAGTCTCATGCCTGTCCTGAATGCTGTCAAAAATAGAGGATATAAATTCGGCGATGTCTTTAAGCAGGTTCTGAGAAAGAGCGATACTTCCTGAGAGTTCAAGGGATTAATTTTTGCTTTTTCCCGGCTTCTCGGTGTTAGCTGCCTTAATACTCCCTTGACATGATTAGATGGTATCAGTTCTTCGTCCAGGGCGTGGTTCATTATATTGTTAAATACATTGTTGACACATATCATGCTATTTCTTGAGAAACCTTGCCTGTTTCAATCTATGAACAAATTTTTAACACCACTCTTCTTAATGTCACATAACAATTTGTGTCCCAGGGCTGGATAAATCTTACTTTTCAGTATACTTTTATAGCGAACATATGTGGTTTTTCGCTTAAAGTTCTTAATATCTCCCTCTAACCATATTTCAGCATAATCCTTGAAGGTAGGACAGGTTTTCTCTTCCAGGTCCATATCTCCAAGAACCAATTTTGCTCTGATCTTTTTGGCAGCTTCAACGGCAAGCTTTTTATCCCTACCGATCTTCTTTGCTTTACGCCTGTTCTTGTGTATAATAAACAGCCAATACTCACCGGAGCCCTTGACTTTCTCTCTAACTGTTACTCCCATTGTTTTTTCCCCTTATTTTCGGTATCCATATTTTCTATCTAAGGCCATTATTATTTTTCTCATTTGCGCTTTCGTATATATTTTAAGACCGGTAACCCTGTGTTCCGGATCTACCACCAGCGTAATTCTGCTTACTGTTACATTTCCTAACCAAAAAGTAAGATTATGGGGCCCGCTAACATTAATACCCTCAATTTTCAAATTACAACAAATATTAGCTGCGTACAATTCAGAAAACGGTATTTTCATATCTCTTAGATCATAAAACAGCTTATCTGAAGCCGCTTTCGCCCGTATCTTATTAGGCAGATTCGGATTATTGATCGCTTTCTGTGTAAGATTTAAACTGACAATTGTTGCGTCAACATCACACCAGCCCTTTTCCCACGCAGCACGCACTGCAGGGTTTTTTAAATTGTGAAGCGTGTCCTCTAACATCTTATAGCCCTTTCTCGGTTGCTAATTTTATATGAAGCTCGCGATGTTTTTGGGGGTGTATCAGTATTCTTTGTGCTAAGTACGCCTACGGTGGGTAACGTAACTGCACTAAGTAATTCCGCTGATCTCTTAAAGAAGCTGCGTCTGCTGCTCACTCGCTTATCCATGAGTTGCCTCACGGATACTGCGGAGTTTACGGGTACTCTCCTACCCGTTGCTCCGCTTTTAGTTCTTCTTCGTTACTTCTAATCCACGGTCAATTAGAACCTCGATCATATTTGAAAGAGATCGCTTTTCCAATTTTGCTACTTTCTCAACTTCTTTCTTTACACTTTGCTCTATCTTAGTTGCCACAGTAATCCTTGCCACTTGACACCCCTATCGTTTACTAATATATATTAGTAGTTAACTGTTGTCAACATATATTTTTATTAATTTACTTTAATAAGCAATAAATGTCAAGTAGTTATCATCTCGTATTAAGTAATAAAGTATTCGTTAATCATGTAGTGAGCACTATATATAGTGTGTTTTAACCATAATACCCATTAATAAACCACAATATATAGTATACAATATAATAATCACCACTATATGTACACATAAACACTACACATTTACATCTAATATATACAAAAAACTAAGATTTGTATAGTAAACGCATAGTAACTGATTAAGATGAGGACTATAAATGATTAAGACATGTGTAGAACTGTATTAAAATTCATAACTCTTCTTTAGAATTATATGAACTTTTGTAAATTTATATTGGTGTAACATTTAGGCCTTGTTATGCTACTCCGGCAAAAACAATGGGTTAATGATGCTGCCCACGACCGGGAGATAAGCATACAGGGCCTTTCTAAATAATATCATCTGAAATCCTACTTTTAAGCGTATTTCCATATTTACCTATCCGATCACACCACTCAAAAATTAGAGTCGCTAAGAATCGCTAATATTAAAATGGCCAAGCACAAAATCTGACATTCAATCAAACAGCCGTGACCCAGCTTTCTTCTTCTGCTGTAACAAGGACATCGATCACGTTCGGGAGCTTCTGTGCTGGCAGTCTGACTTGATACCGGTAACGACCGTCAGGATAGATATATGAGGCTACCAATTTTGAGTGCTTCCATTTAGAGACTTTAGTGTGCAAGCCTGGCGTTAAGATGTATACTGACCTTGCCCCAAACAGTTGATCCAGATAGTATATGAGTACAGGGATTAGATTGCAAAGAAAGGAGCAAGATCAATGGCACGTAGAATTCACACATCAGAACAAATTATCCACAAGCTTCGAGAGGCAGAAGTACTGCTCGCTCAAGGTCAGTCGGTTCAACAAGCTGCTCGCCAGATTGAGGTTACAGAGCAGACCTATTATCGTTGGCGAAAGGAGTATGGTGGTCTTCGGGTGCATCAGGCGAAACGATTTAAAGCGTTAGAGAGAGAGACTATCCGCCTGAAACGCCTGGTTGCCGAGAAAGAGTTGGATATTCAAATCCTCAATGAGACTCTGGCGGTTGATGCAAAAAACTTCTGAGCCCGGCGAAGCGACGGGAGGTGGTGCAGCATCTTTGCACGACTCTCGAGATCTCGCAGCGCCGGGCCTGTACCGTGTTGGGAGTACCGCGCAGCACTCATCAATATCGCCCGATTTCTCCTTCTGATGAAGCCGGTGTTAGTGCAACGTATGGTCTGAGTTGGCCACGCAGTATGGTCGGTATGGTTATCGACGAATTACCGTACTGTTACAGCAAGAAGGCTGCAAGGTCAATCATAAGAGAGTGGAGCGTTTGTGGCGTCGAGAAGGATTAAAAGTTCCCCGGAGGCAACCGAAGCGCAAACGGTTATGGCTCAATGACGGTTCGTGTATTCGGCTGCGACCTGCGTACCGGGATCATGTCTGGAGTTATGACTGCATGCAAGCACGAACCCGAGAGGGAATGAGCTATCGTTTGTTAACAATATTAGATGAATACAGTCGGGAGTGTCAGGCAATTGTGGTAGGCAGGAGGCTGACTCACAATGACGTCATAGAACATCTTGCAACACTGTTCGTGCAGCGAGGAGTTCCGGTTCACCTGAGAAGTGATAATGGCACAGAGTGCACTGCTCAAGCGGTCCGGACATGGCTCATGCGCCTGGGAGTAAAAACATTGTATATTGAACCAGGCAGTCCATGGGAGAACGGGTATAGTGAGTCGTTCAATGGCAAACTGCGTGATGAAGTGCTCAACCGGGAAATCTTCGATACCTTACACGAAGCAAAAGTGCTTGTGGAACGCTGGCGAAATGAGTATAACCATAAGAGACCGCATAGTGCCCTCGGATACCGGCCACCCGCCCCCGAGGCAGTTATACCACCGGATTCGGTCTCAAGGCTAATGGATAATACAACAATGAATATATCGATGAATTGACTAACTTAAAAAATGACCCAAACATTAGGGGCAGGTCACTTCGCCGCAGGAGAGATCAGTCAAACACTGAAGCACCTGGGATATTCCATAAAACGAGAGACAATGCAGATACAAGAATCGCTCTGACTACCGATAAGGGGCTATTGCAGCCTCAGCACTACCGGATCCGCGACGAACAGCCGGATGTTCTTCGTGTAACGGGCGGCGACGCGGCCGGCACAATGTACGAAGGCCTGGAACTTGAGGAGATGCTTCGGCTCGGTACTGTCCTGTCCGCCATTCCTCAGAGCGAAGGCAAGCCGTTTATTCTCCGGCGGGGTCTCAAATTAAATATACCTCTCGATGCCCGGGCGCCGAGTTATGACGAAACCGGCGATTTAGCTCAACAAAATATTGCGGTAATGTGGGATTTCGATTTCTGGCGGGAATTCCTGGACGACATGGCCCGGTACCGGTATAACCTGCTGACGCTCTGGTCGACACACCCCTACCCCACACTTGTCAAGCTGGAGGAATATCCGGATGTGGCCTATGATGACGTGAGCGTCCTCGATGTTCCGTTCGATCACGACATGAACCCGCACTGGTACGACACCGGCTGGAACGACATTGACATTACGGATCCCGCAAATCTACGAGTGGTCAAACGCATCACCATTGATGAAAAAATAATTTTCTGGCAACGTGTCATGCACTATGCTGCAGACCGGGGCATTGATATATATTTGTTTCACTGGAACATCCACATGCACGGCGCATTTGGAAAATACGGCATCGACCACCGGCAGGACAATCCGAATACCATTGCATATCTGCGGGCGAGCGTGAAAGAACTGCTCCTGACCTATCCTCTCCTCAAAGGGATAGGAGTATCGGCCGGCGAACGGATAAGCGGCAATTTAAACAGTACATTACCGGATGACCGGGAACTGACGGGTGAGTACAGTATCGAAAACTGGATATGGAAGACGTATGGTTTGGGGATCATGGATGCCAGGGAAGTTCAGCCCGGCCGGCATGTGAACTTTATTTTCCGCAAGCTTGGGAGCGATCTGTCGAAAATCCGAAAGGCTTTCGCGGATTATCCCGATACGTTTGAAACGAGTTATAAATATTCGCGCGCCCGGATTTACACGACAACCAATCCACCATTTTTTGATCAAGAGTATCGCGCCGATGTCGAACGGAACCAGATGAAGAGCTGGATGAATCTGCGGAACGACGATATACTCGTCCACCGCTGGGGCGATCCCGACCATGTGCGGAAGTTTCTGGTTAACCTGCCCCACGATGTAATGGCCGGGTTTTACATGGGGTCGGACGGATATGTACCGGGAAGGGAGTTTACCAGTCTCGATCCTGAGCAGCCCCGTCAACTGGAGATCCGGAAACACTGGTACCGCTTCATGCTCTGGGGCCGTCTGGCGTACGATCCTACCCTGGACCGAGATTTTTTTGAAAACACGCTGGCCGATCGATTTCCAGGTGTTGATGCATCTCTGCTGTACGATACCTGGTCGGCATCCTCCGGGATCATCCAGCAGCTCAACCGCTTCTACTGGTTCGTGAATGACAGGCAATGGGCCCCGGAAGCCGGTATCGATATGCTGAATGGATATCACAGAGTCAACCGGTTCATCGATTATGAGAAGCGTGATAACAGTATTCTGGACCATGCAGGGACTCTGACAATCGAGGAGTATACGGAATCCTTTACCTCAGGGACAGACCGCCCGGGTGTGACGCCACTTGAAGTGGCGTTTAATCTTGACCGGTTCGCCGAACGGGCGCTCGCAGGTGTTTCTTCCCTCAGGGAAGACCATGACCTTTCAAAAGAACTCCGCAAGACCCTGACGGATATTGAATCGATGTCCCATCTCGGGCGCTATTATGCCGACAAGATCCGCGGCGCGGTGGAACAGGCGCTATTCCGCAGCGCCAGCGACCCTGCGCGGCAGCAGAAAGCAGTCCGGTCGCTGGAAGCGGCGGTCGACCATTGGAAGTCATATGCATCCGCCCCGCGGGTCAGTATAAGCTGCAGCTGCTGTCCCGGACGCGTCTGCTCGACTGGTGGCAGATTCTACAAGATGTTGGGCAGGATGTCACCATAGCGAAGGAAAACATACAACCCTGGCCTGATACGCCGGAGAATCCTTCCCGGTACTGGTCATATTCTATCGGTTCTTTGTTACGGGCTCTTGAAACCGGGTTTCAACCGAAATGGGAAGAAATTAATGAAAATCCGATTATAAATGAGATTGTGAAATTTGCTGAAGGAATTGAAAAACTTGGTATCGAATACCGATATTCCAAACTTGTGGAATGGGGAAAACAGCTTAAAGATCAGGTAAACAGGTCCGATATCGGTGTTCTATCAAAAACATTGGAGCGTTTTCCGGAGCTGATCAGGGAACTGAAAGACAAAAGGTGATCCGCCTGAAACTCACCATAACGATTGAAAATGATGGGTAATCTTTATTAAAGTACTGTTCGTATCGAATAGGAGGCTCTTATGCTTACGAGGAGAAATTGCTTTGCCGCTTCAGCCGGCATAGCCGCCGCCGGGTTTATTCCTGAAAAATCCCGGGTTAAACATGCTGCGCCCAGAGCAAGCAGTGAATTGGGGAAAGTTAAAATCGTCGATGTGAAGACCGCCTCGGTAAAGATTAATTATGATGCGCATCTGGTGAAAATTACAACCGATTCCGGTCTCGAAGGTCTGGGCGAAGCTTATGCCAGGGAAGGAGTCCTTGATTATATCCGCAGTATCAAGGGGCGGGTTATAGGAGAAGACCCGCTCCAGGTCGATTACTTGTTCCATAGATTAATGGCCGGCGGCGAAGCACAGGAAAACATGGGAGCGGTCTCCGGAATCGAATCGGCTTTGTGGGACTTGGCAGGTAAAATTCTCAATGTTCCTATATATACACTTCTTGGTGGAAAAGTCCGCGATAAAGTGCTTATTTATCACGATACCGGAAGCCCCGATACTTCCGATCCGGCCGCCTGGGTTGAAGAAGCGCAGAAGTCGCTTGCACACGGTTTTAAATCAACGAAGTTCGATCTGAACCGGTTCCATGGGGAACGCTGGAATCGCTCCGTGTCATATGACGATATGAAGTCCTGGGTTAAGATCCTCGAAGCGATCCGTGAGGAATTGGGCCCGGATTTTCCTATGGGAGTCGATTTTCATTCGGGACTCTATTCCCGGGATGCGTTAAAGTTCATCGGGATGACCGAACATCTGAACATCTGGTTCGTGGAAGACCCAGTCCCCGAACAGAATTTTAACGAATACAAACGTATTACCACTGCTACAAAAGTCCCCATTTTGACCGGTGAGAATCTCTACGCCATTCAAGACTGGCGCACCCTGATAGAGAACCAGGCGTGCAATATTATCCATCCCGACCCACAGAAAGTCGGCGGACTTCTGATAACAAAGAAGATAGCCGATTGGGCAGACATATATCTGATGCCCATGGCTTGTCATAACTATTGCACACCGGTAGGCACTATCGCATCAGGTCATGCCTGTATGGCTATCCGTGCTTTTGTGGCTCTGGAATCCGACAGTGTCGACCTGCCTCATTGGCAGGACATCATTCAACGTGACGGTCCTGTTTTCAAAGATGGATATCTTGAAATTGCCAATAAACCCGGGCTCGGTGTAGAACTGAACGAAGAGGTCTGCCGGGCACATCTGGCGGAAGGATCGGGATTCTTTGATTGAACCCCCGGGTTTTATTCAGCCGACATGATTTTTGTCATGCGGAAAACATGCTCACAATTTCATCAATTAAATAGCACAATTTCCCCTGTCAAACGATGGGGTCGTGCGTGTCTTGACGCAAAGGGGAGGCGCTTACAACGTCATGGCTAACCGAAACCCGTGGTAATAGTATCCATCTCCGGGATAGTGGTTGATGCGGACCGAAGCGCGGACATACTCCGCCGGGTCGCGCCAGGACCCGCCTCGAAACACACGGAAATACCCGGATGACGGTCCCCGGGGATTGCGCCGCGGGCTGTTGTTGTAATAGGTTCCCTTATCGTAATCCGAACACCACTCCCACACGTTACCGGACATGTCATACAGGCCCAGTGCATTGGGAGAGAAACTGCCGACCGGTTGGCTCTTCCCCCGGAAAATACCCGGGCGGGAATACGGTTCCGTAAAGTCGTCGCTCCCGTCATAGTTGATTTCATCCGGATCGGCGGTGTCTTTGCCGTTGCCGAATCGGACCTGTTTGCCCCCTTCCCTCGCTGCATACTCCCACTCCGCCTCGGTCGGAAGCCGGATATCGCGGCCGGTCTCTTCGGTCGCGCTCAGGTAATAATCGTCGAGGGATACCGTGTGAACGGGTAATTCATTCGGCAATCCTTCCCCAAACATATCGCCCATCCCGAACGTGCCGCCGGGAATATGCACAAACTCGATCCCGTACGGAAATGTCTGCGACCTGATATCAGAGGGTAAACAAATCAGTAGTACTAATGAAGCAAGGATACTATGTCTTGATTTCTTCATTTTTCAACTCCACAATATTGAAGACAGTTTACATATAAATCCGGAAGCATGTTATTCTGCCACAGATTGTGAACAAATATCGTGATTATTCCTGGCCGCGTTTCGCACGTGAGATCCCGATACTATTGCATATTTATTGTTCTGAGAGCAGGAGGCGCTTGGCGCCGTTAGTTTAGAAATCCATCGAGCGTGGACAAATTCGGCGCTGCCATAAATTTTGCAACAGTCCGCTCATACATCCTATACATCTCCGGCATCATTTCCTTCAGTTCGTCACTATTCTTTATTGTCCAGTTACTCCCTCCCATATCATGAGGCCGATTGAGGTCCCAGGCGGTTGAGATGAACTTATAACTGAATTCCTGAAGTATGACCCGTAATCTCCGTTCTTCATTTTCGATCCCATCGTATTTTTTTACGATATATTGGTAGTCGTAATGCCCTTTTGCCTCACTTTCCAGCAAAAACTGATAAAGCTGCGATTCTGTTGTAACGGCCCATTCGTCAGGAAAGGTGTAGTTAATTCCTATGTCATTCGCGTAATGTAAAATGTGCTCAACGACCTCGTGCACCTGTTCCGGCCCGGGTTCAAGTTCCATGATAACGTCGCACACGCTGTTCTGACTTCTCGTGCTATTCCACGCCGCCAGACCTTCGGGAGATGTGATACGGTCTCTTCCTTTATAGAGGGGGATCAAAGCCCTGTATTCGTACATGTTCCTGATAAACTCTTTCTGCAACGTATTGTCGATTGTCCCGTCCTGCGGAAGGGTTTCTGTTATTGTTTGAGCGACTCTCCGCATAAAGTCGTCGGTGACATCATCCCTGGCGACAAGGGTATAGCCGTAGACCGTGATTTTTTTCGTGAACGGGGGGTATCCGTCTGTCTGAACAACGCCGGTATTCATATACAGGTCGACGGGTGCCGAAGTCGCCCGCGAAAGCATGACGCATCCCCCATAATGGGTTTTTTCCATATCGTTCTCCACCGATTGGGCTGTATCCACCCTCTCCGAACTACAGTAGGTCAGCAACAGTACCAAAGAGATAAATATAAAATAAACTTGCCGAGCAGACATGATACATCCTCCTTATTGTATTGTTTAAAATATTCTCCATCAATCCTTTAAATAATGAAATTAAAACGCGGCAACAGCAACACTGTTATTTGATTTGAAGGGATCTGTTGACGATTTGTATCGTTCTTCCTCATGGAATGTGTCACCAATTACTCTCTAGTTGTTATGCATAGTTATCTTTTGTAGTCTTTTTGAGCCATGTTTTCCCATTTGTCAACATGGTGCCAATTGGTAAAACGATGCTGAATCAGTTATAGATTATATTCCATTGCAAGTTCCATTGCAAGGATTGACGAAAAGATTGATGGCAGAAACGTCTATAATAGTCCTATGGTATACTTCTCTTTAAGAAAACCGGACGTCGATTGGTGCTTATGTTGATAGCCGGATATTTACTAGCGGTGATCTTTGATAAGATAATTAAGAAAATTCTATTACAATATGATGTTTGTTTATGATGTTAAGTGTTTAGTTGGAGTATAATGGACACGGATTTTTAAATTATATAATATGAATATTGCTTTTACAAGAGGTTTTTTTTAAGCCTCGACTTAAACCGGCATCACCTGTCTCTTGTCATTAGATACAAATCAGTCCAAAATGTTCTGAGTCGACACAATTGAAATAACCTATACAAACGGCTTGCATGCCCACTCGATAAATCAGCACCTCTGAAGCTCACTGTTTTTTCCGCGGATTACAAAGAGATAATTGAAGGGCTTCTCGAGTGTCCTGAATGCTCACGTTATTATCCGGTCATCGGAGGTATTCCCATTCTGACACCGGATGAATACCGGCAAGCACCACTTGAAGCGCGGTTTTTGGAAAAGTGGAAATCACAGCTTGGTGGACGGTACGGAAAAGGAAACGGATTCACACTCCCTCCTGAAAAGTAATAAGGTATGGACCTAAACTGTGGTTAGGAACTGTGTATAAGAAAGCTGCCGGTCAGTTTTACTTGGATCCTCCGCCGACATTCTGCAGGTTATCCTGCGAATATTCGTTATGAAGTAATTATTTCTGTTCTGGTTTACACAATATCTTGTAGTTTTTCGCAACTTTTTTGATTGTCTTTTTAGAAAGAAATATTTATATTCTCTCTCTCTCTTAAAATGTTCCTGGTCGCTTCGGAGTGTAGCGCAGTCCGGTTAGCGCACCTGCTTTGTGAGCAGGGGGTCGGAGGTTCAAATCCTCTCACCCCGACCAGCATTCACAGTCCGGATGATATGCAAAGCAGCACTCACGAATAGTAAGGGACTTGATTGATGCGCCAGTAGCTCAACTGGATAGAGCAACGGCCTTCTAAGCCGTAGGTTGAAGGTTCGACTCCCCTAGGGGACGCAAAAAAGACAAGGCGTAAGGTATTTATTTATAATAACTTGTATCCTGGCTTTTTCTTTGGCATATTGTTTTTGAGACAGAAATGAGTCAGAGATATTTCAAAATAACAGAAATATCTCTAAAAACGTTCAATGAAGAATTACCACCTCTCAAAAATCTCTTCAATACCGCCATAGAGATAAGGATACTGCAAATAATTTAACTTGTACGGATAATGATGTTGGCAAGACTTTAATATTGCTTGGTTACTCATTCTCTAAAAGTTCTCCTGAGAGAATTACAATATTTGAAGATCACTTGGGTGAATGTAATTATTGTCAGGTTCAAAGAAGGAAAAAGTTCGCGAAAAAACGCGTTCAAGGTGTTTGGATGACAATTATTTGTTTCATGTTTTCATTTGTTGTCTTATGGCTTTATACTTAATCCAATACAGATAGGAACCACGGGATGGAGTAATGGTATTGCGAACAGTGGTTGGGTATTACTATATCGTATTGGATTAACATTTCGCGGAATATTGCAACTCTTAAGAGGAAAGTCGATTGAACAGGAATGAAGGATTTATTACTTAAATAGTCTTTATTCACTATGTATAATAAAATTAGAAATGTTAAATAAATTAAAGGAATTGATATTAACGGCGAGAATTTTTATAAAAAAGACCTGCTTGACCCTGGTTATCGTTTTGGGAATGTATGCATCACTTTTTGCACAAGATAAAATTGTATATCATATTCCAATTAACGGAACAATAAATCCAAAGGTTTCTTCAAATGTTGGTCGCAGTATTAGGGATGCAGAGCATGCAAATGCGAATGCAATAATACTTGAGATCAATACATTCGGCGGCGAACTGGAGGCCGCAACTCGGATCAGAGATTATATACTCGACACCAATATATTAACTATTGCCTTCATAAATAAAAGAGCAATATCAGCCGGTGCGCTTATCTCACTGGCATCTGAGAAAATCGTAATGTCTCCCGGATCAACCATTGGTGCTGCCACGCCTGTGAACTTTTTAGGTGAGAAAGCATCCGAGAAGATAATATCATACTGGCGAAATGAAATGAAGTCAACCGCTGAAGTGAACAATCGCCTACCAAAGATTGCTGAAGCAATGGTCGATGAAGAAGTCGAGATTTCCGGACTGATCGAAAAAGAGAAATTATTAACGTTAACTACCAGGGAAGCATTGAATCACAAAATAGCTGATTTTGAGTTGGAAAGCATCGATGATATATTGGAATCTTTTGACTTAGTTGAAGCTCGGGTTGTATCAACTCCTACAAGTAGTGTCAGCCTATTTATGCAGCCTTCGTTGATATGGCTATTAATAGGATTGGTACTGTTTGTCTTAGAATTTGCCAATCCAGGTTTTATTACTTTCTTCTTTGGAATCGGAGCGTGGATTGTCGCAATTGTTACCTTTGTAACTGATATTTCAATAAACATACAATTGGTTATATTCATTATTTCTTCACTCGTACTCATAGTATCTCTTCGAAAATGGGTAAAAAGCATATTTGCAGGTCATATTACTTCAAAACAGATTAAGGATGAAATGCCTGAAGAGTTCATAGGTGAGAAAGCGATCGTATCTGAACAAATAACTCCTAATTTAAAAGGAAGGGTTGAATTTCGAGGTAGCACTTGGGATGCAGAATCGGATGAAAGCATTCTGGAGGGGTCTCCAGTTGAAATAATAGGAAAAGACACCATCACACTTAAAGTAAAATCTTTAAACAGGAGATAAACCATGAACATTGGCACCTTTTTCCTTATCATTATAATTTTTTTCATATTAACTGCATTTTTTAAAACTATTAGAATAGTTCCACAAAAAACCGCATCTATTGTGGAACGTCTTGGTAAGTATAATTCTACGCTTGAAGCTGGATTTCATATTCTCATTCCATTCATCGACAAAGTTGCTTACAGGCATACCTTAAAGGAGCAGGCACTCGATGTTCCATCTCAGACATGTATAACACGGGATAATATTTCCGTGGAAGTAGACGGTATCCTCTACCTGCAGGTTATTGATCCCGGAAGAGCTTCTTATGGCATCAATAATTATCAGTTTGCATCTGCTCAACTTGCCCAGACCACCATGAGAAGCATAATAGGCAAACTGGAGCTTGATAAAACTTTTGAAGAAAGGGAAACAATTAATACTCAAATAGTCACTGCAGTTGATAAAGCATCCGCTCCGTGGGGAGTTAAGGTAACCAGATACGAGGTTAAAAATATAGAACCACCTGCAAGTATAAAAGACGCTATGGAAAAGCAAATGAGGGCAGTGCGTGAAAAAAGAGCCCTGATTGCAGAATCAGAGGGTGACAAACAGGCGAAAATCAATAGAGCAGAAGGAGATAAGCAGGAATTGATAGCTAAATCAGAAGGTGAAAAGATGAAAAGGATAAATGAAGCTGAGGGTACTGCGGCTGAAATCGAGAGAGTAGCCACGGCTACAGCTGCGGGAATAAAGGAAATTGCCTCATCTATTGAAGAAAAAGGCGGATTAAATGCTGTCAATCTCAGGATCGCGGAGCAGTATCTTGATAAATTCGGTAAGCTGGCTGATAAAAATAATACAATGATCATTCCGTCAAATTTAGCCGATATATCAAGCATAATTGCTTCAGCTACATCCGTCTTCAATGCGACAAACAACAAAGGAAAACCAGCAGAATAACAGACATCATGATGTCATAGAGTTTTTTATTTGCAGATTTTTTACTCAATTGAGCATTAGAACTGAATACATTCAGAAGGAATATTTACATATTCTTTATGTCGCTTTTGGTCTGTATACCAGAGCGGCAACTATACCTACAATAACAGTAGTAACAAAATTGCCGATTGCAAAACTCCAGACAAGAGCTGCAGGATAATCATAGTACGCGTAGTGTATAAATAACAGTGGAAGATACATCAGTAAGCCGGTATAAATTCCATAACGAATGTCTTCACTGATACCTTTTCCTTCATAACCTTTGACAAACAGAAAGCAGAACATAGTGGCAAAGGCAAGCGGACCAATAATACCCATTATCCACGAATCGATACCCATTTCGGTTTTCGTACCTGGAATACCTTCCCAGTTTATAATAATCCCATTGAGAATAAAAGAAAGTATGTAACTAATAATCCAAATAACGACAAAGGCAGTGATAAATTGTCCTGTATTTATGCGGCCTCCTCATTAGTTATTTGATTGACTAAGTGAGAGTGTACGTCGTCAGAACAAGTTGGACAGTATTTGTTAATAATTTAGAGATGCTTTTAGTTTTTCAGAGTTTTTTCTGCCCGCCAGACTGTACGATTTGCGAAATGTATTCCTTTCCGGTTTTATGTAAGTATCTTGCTGCATATTTATGAAAATCCGTAGAGATTTATCCAGGAAATGTTTCGATTCCGAAATTGATTAGATTCCTACAAGCCAGCTCCCTGCTTTGCTTGGAATTTTCTGCATATTTAGGTTTGCTCCTTGCCCGCAGCGCTGTTTCCCTCAAAAAAATCCCTGAGGTTTTTCTCAGAAACATACCACTTTTGTCCCCTGAGCTTGCCTTGCTTAATATATTGTCTGAGGGTAGTAGCAGGTAACCCCCCAATTGCTCGTTAATCTCTTTGAGAGCGAAGATTTTTATACCCCCTATTTTTGTAGGCATGGTTTTTTGAACCTTTTTTTGTCGGTATAGGTTTTACTTTTTTCCCCTTAAGATATTATCCCATAACCTCTTTGATATCTTTTCGGTCCCAGCAGGCCAGCACTTTCACCTTCTCAATATAGTCTGCCTTGGCTATATAGGCAAATCTCGTCCACTCTGACGGCAGGCCTTTTTGTGAGCTTGTCTGGTTTTCTTTATCGGGAGGTTTCGCTTGCTGTGTCAGTTCTCTGCATTTTAAAGACCTTCTTACAGTGCTGTTTCCTCATCCAGCTATCCGTTCGCCCGGACAGCTTTAGCCTTTGGTCATACATACAAGGGATAACGCCCGTAATTTCCAAGTCCTGGTTCTGTTTCTTTTGCACCTGCTTAATGAACCAAGCGATGTCGCTCAGTCCCAGTAAAGCTTGGTACTCAACCTGTAAAGGGAATGAATGCCTCCTTGGCAGTAATCAAGGTATTGGCAGTTAAAACACCGAGGCCCGGAGAACAATCTAATTAGTACATAGTCGTAGTCTGGATGGAAGGCTGTCAGTGCGTTACGGAGCTTAAAAAGTTTTCCGTTTGCCTGTACTAAGTCTGTTCACGCTTTTATAAGTCCGGGAGTTGCGGGAACCACGTGGATCCCATCGGCACGGTTGAGTAGCACATCGGCAACTGAAGACTGTTCCATCAGGACATCGTATACTGACCGTTCAATCGAGTTGTATTTATAGCCGAAATCTTCCGTCATATGGCTCTGGCTGTCCATGTCGATGCACAGGACCCGCTTCCCGAAACGGCAGGCCCGCAGCCAGATTCACACAGCAGGTGGTTTTACCGCTCCCACCCTTGGCGTTGATGATAGCGATTATGCGCACGCTAGTACTTTCTTATTGATGCTCATTATTTAATCTTTATTCACGGCCTTTCGGCGCTGACAACTTCATCAGCGGCCCCCTTTAATCGTCAATAAATATTGTTGTGTTCTGTCTCCTTTCATTGTGAAAACAGTACGGTTCTTTATCTCGATTTAAGCGCCCCTTGATAGCTATAATTTACACAGGATGTAAGTTTCTGAACAGGCGTTTAACTGTAAACGTCAGCGTCCAGTAACGCAGGCCCGTGAACGTATTGTGGTTTGGGAAATCCTGGTTCCGCGGTTCCGCGCGTGAAGCGAGTATCCGCTGTTGGCTTCAACGCCGCCTATCATCGAGCAGGTCAGATTCAGTCCCAGCAATATGTGGTGAGATGCCACTGCGCGATTTAATGGAAAAAGTAGGGCACGATGTTGCGTTAACAGACTGGGAAATAGTGAAATATGAAACAACAGGAGCTATACGATGGCAGTCTATTTTGAGCTTTTTAGTACAGACTGTGTAAGAGCTGGTTTTTTAATGAAGCAAAAAGGTGTATGGTATCTCACCAAACAAGGAGAAGACGCTACAAAACTGGGGCCTGCAGGATTGCTTGAAGCAGCTCAAAAAGCATATAAGCAGTGGGAAGCAGAACAACCGAAACAGCCTTCCAACAAGGCTGACACATTTGAAGAGATAGAACAAACAGCGCAGATCAGGGAAGAGAAATTTAGCAAGAAAAATCTTCTCGAAAAGAAAAGAATGATGAGGGATTACCTCTTTAGTTCGTTATATTAAGGACTTTCTAAGCCAAAAGAGGGTTTAAAATTCAAACGGTGCTATTTTAAAATAATGGATACGCCGCCGGAAACTTTAAAATTGGTTAGGTTCTGGGGTTTAGCTGTACGTCGGGGCAATCCAGCGACTATACAGTTGGGTTAAAAGCTACCGGTAGATAAAGAAGGCAATGTGATATTTGATGCTGAAAAACTGGGCAGATGGGAATGGTCCGATGCCCGGCATACAATCAAGGGATACAGCTATACAGGAATCCGATGTGTTCGTTGGCATCGAGGATACATTGATGCGGATATTATTGCTGGATCTGGAACTAGGAGAAATAGGTATTATGGGGGTGCAGGTAACTGCTAATTAGGTAACCAGATCAATTTCTGTGGAAAACTTGTGGGGCAGCAGGGCGCCTTTTCTTTGTGAAAGGCCCATGGAACGAGGGTTGTATTGAAGAGTTTATTGCATGTGATAAGGGGAGGCATGATGATTGGGCAGATGCTGCTTCGGGATATATGAAAATGCTGCCGATGAGTGATTATTGAGAAGCGCAGGAGTATTCTATGAAAAGGAATCCCATGGCATTCCATCAAAAGGGATGTGCACCATAGCGATACCGAATGCAAGGCTGGAAAACAACATCGAGTCTGAAAACCGACCTGAAGGAAGAGGCGGAAAGCCTGAATGTGAGGAATAAAACAAATTTTCTTGGTTAATCTTGCAAGTGTCGTAAAGGAGAATACCGTGAAGATCAAATGTACACTATTGATTCTTATGCTTATCCTAATTGGTTGTGTTAGAGTCAACAAGACGTTATTAAATCCGAGCCCTACAGATAAACTTTTTATACAAAGTGAAGTTCGAGTTTATTTTGAATCAGACGAAATTCCTGAATACACGCGAGTGGCGTTTTTAGCGGGAAAAGGTAATGATTTTGCAGACGAAAGCGATTTTATAGAAAAATTTAAGAAAGAGGCGGGAAAATTAGGAGCAAACGCAATTATTCTTGAAGATATAGCGGATCCAGGCTTATTCGAACTCTTGTCCATCCTAACCAACAGGAGGATAGAAACTGGGAGTTCGAGCGGACAACCTCGGGCGATGGCAATTTACGTTCCTTCACTTGACGATGAAAAGAGATAGATGCTCAATATAATTGCCATTTCGCAGTTTATAACCTTAATAATTCAGTTTGGTTGACACTACCATGTGGACGGGTGACAATCCGGACATTGTATTGAAATCGGACGTACCGGATTCATCATTTTTAATCTCGGAACATGCCGGAATAAGAATACACACCACGAGGTGCCAAAGCTCGATTTTCATATATTGTTTCCTTTAATTAACAATTTCCGGTTATTATGCATAAATTATCTTTTTTTTCATGTATCATGCGCAATATCTATACAATACTTTTCTGTTTGCCCTGCGGAAACCGGGTATGTTACCCAAAGTATTAGCGAATTGAACATACCTGCTTAATTTGAGGATCATGAACCTCAATCCTCCGTTCGGTAATGGTCATATTGTCTTCACCGGCCATAAAAACAGAACCTTGTATTTGTTCCAATATCCGGAGACTGCCCGAGGTTGCATTTTCGTTGTAGTATTGCAGCCGCGTTATACTCCTCAGCGGTAGCGGGGGAATGATGGCCCTGGCCTGCCAAAAACGGTGAACTCGATCACCCCGATCGGAACATCACCCGGCCATCCGGTTATCGTCAGTTTCACGTAACGGCCCTGGACCGGTCCAATCTCGTCGAACTCAACGGCGTTATCCCGATCGTTCCGTGTTTTGTCCACTACGGTTTCAAAAGTTTCGCCGTCCGGGGATACCTCGATCTTGTATCGCCGGATTCTGTCCGGGGAGTCTTCATCCTTAAGTCTCGCAGGAAGCGTGAAGAGAAGCCGTGCGGAGTCTATGATATACTGCTGCTCTGAAGCTGATCCGAGGTCAAATATCACCCAGGGCTCATCGTCATCTTCGGCCGGCGCCCACCAGGTCCTGGAGTTGTTATCGACAGCATAGGGAGCGTCCCGTCCGGGTGCCTCGCTGCTGACGGTGTAGTTCTTATCCTCTGATAAAGGGATCGATCCTGAATCATTCTCTTTCCAGGGTTCTGCCCTGATACCTGGCGCCCACTGTGGGGTCTCAGATGGGCCGCTGATGATCATGTTTCCTTGCTTATCAAAGCCAACCGGGTCCATACCGATACGCCGCTCGAACATGCGGTTCCAGTTCCGGTAAAGCAGTGTGTAGATCGCCCAGATAGTGCCGTCAGGGCCCTCAACGATGCTGTGGTGCCCGGAACCGTTTATCAATCCATTCTTATGAACGAGGACCGGACTCCCCTCATAGTAGGTGAACGGACCGAGCGGATTTTTGCTGGTATACACGCCTACGCCATACGTTTTCCAATCGGTTCCCGGAGCCGCATACTGTAGGTAATACGTACCATTCCATTTGGTCATCCAGGGACCTTCGATCCAGCTGAAACCGCCGTATTCATTCCAGTTCCCGTAGCGTTCCCAGATGTGCGAGGTCTCGAAGCGGAAAAAGTGAATGGGAGTGCTCATGAATTTTCTAAGGTCTCTACTGTCGAGTTCGACTCCGTATACCCCGTCTGTAGCTCCCCCTGCGTAATAGAGGTAAACGCGGTTATCCGAGTCGACAAATATCGCTGGATCGAACACACCCCCATCCGCCCAGCCGCGGCCGGGGTCGCGCTCCCTCTCGAGCCTCCGGCCGTTTTCGTCCAGGAAGTCGCCGAAGAATTCGAACGGTCCCAGCGGATCGCTGCTTCGGAAGAGACCGATGTCGTTCCCGGTTATGTACACGTACCCTTTATACGCAACTGCGGTGGGAGCACCGATCCCGCGGCCTTCCGTGATAGACACCTTGTGATACTCCCAGTGAACCAGGTCGCCGGATGACCAGACGGCAGCATCGGAACGCCCGCTGCGCGAGAGTCCGCCGGTTAGATATAGGTAGTAGTTCCCCTGAAACTTGATGACTGTGGGATCGGCGAGTCGCCCGGCATTTTCTATGACGAGCGGGTTACTATAGCGCATCGCTTTACCTGGCTGGGGATCGGCAAGTCTGTCCCCGCCGTTCCGGATCAATTGCGCCGGGACCGGCGCGAATGCCAAAAGCAACAACACAAATATCAGTATAACATTTCGAATGTTCATGAGTTTTCTCTCTGGTTTGCAAAGATAATGTTTAACTGTATCAAGATATTACAATTTATTAAATTGTCAAAATTAATTTAGTTCTGTTTTTAAATATCTGCGAGTAAAATATGAAAACCTCCCCGGGCAAATCTGTAGAACCAGGTGGAAGGATCTCTTTAATTTTGTTCCGTTCAATGACAATAGATCCGTTGCGTACTTCCGCACCGGTTCAATCCAATATCCGCCCTCCGGTCAGAACCAGCGTACCTTCGGGACTCTGCTGACCCTGGAGAACTGGAATATGCCTGGGGTCGTCAGTGGTTGCAGCATTTTCATCGAGCCACGTTCTCCGGTCCAGCGCTCTCTCCTGACCGAGTACAGTACAGCTTAATGTGAATATCCCTATCAGGCAGACAATGAGGGATTTCGTCATTGATATCCTCATGATTTATTTCTCCTTTTGATCGTTATTTTGGACACGTTACGTCTGATAGTACGGTATGCATACCTTGCTGTATAAAGAACAGCGCCCTCAATGTTCTGACGACGTACATGCAGGTGAAGTCAAACCGGCAGAGCGTTATTTAGTATAGAATCTGTAAATTGTTTCCTGTGAGTAAGTTTTACCCGGATCGAGTATGGTAGACGGAAACCCGGGCTGATTGGGAGAATCGGGAAAATGCTGTGTTTCTAAACAGAAACCAAAGTGCTTATAGTAGGTTATACCATATTTCCCGGTAAGAGAGCCGTCGAGGAAATTACCTGAGTAGAACTGAATTCCCGGTTCAGTGGTCAAGACATCCATGGCACGTCCGCTTTCCGGCTCATAAACACGGGCAGCGAGCGCTAAACTGCCGTCTCTAATGTTCAAGACATAGTTGTGGTCGTATCCGCCCGTCACCTTTGCAATATCTTTCCCGATTGATTTGGATTGAGTAAAATTCATGGGAGAATCGATTACTGGTGCGAGTTCACCGGTGGGAATAAGTCCGGCATCGACCGGTGTAAACAGATCCGCGGCAAGCATTAATTCGTGGTTCAAAATATCCCGGTTTTTCTTGCCGGCAAGATTGAAATAGCTGTGATTGGTTAAGTTAATAACTGTCGGTTTATTTGTTGTTGCATTATAAAGAATCTTCAACTCATCGTGTTCCGTAAGCAGATAGGTAACTGTGCTCGACAATTCGCCCGGATACCCTTCTTCACCGTCAGGGCTTACATAGGTGAGGTTGATGCCAACAGCGTCGCTTAAGGTAACGTGATCGGCATCCCAGACAACTTTATCAAATCCTTTGATCCCTCCATGCAGATGGTTTTCACCATTATTTGTAGCCAGATTATATGCCACACCTTCAAGAGAGAATTTCCCTTTTGCAATTCGATTAGCGTACCGCCCGATAAGGGCGCCCAGATACGCAGAATCTTCGAAATATTCTGCAAGAGTATCGTATCCGAGAATAATATCATCGTTCACGCCATCCTTATCAGGTACAAGTAAAGACACGACAATCCCGCCATAATTGGTAATCGTTGCTTTGATCCCGTTTGAATTTGTTAAGGTAAAAAGGCTGACCTTCTCGCCTTCCGCTGTAGTGCCGAAATTACTTTGTTTAATATTCAATTGAGAAGCTCCTTCTTTTTTGAATGATTGCGTATCGGTATTGCTGCTGCAGAATATTGTAATGAAAGAAACGGCAAAAAGTAAATACATCGATATATATTGTATTACTGATTTCATTATCTCTCCATGGCAGCATTTAAAGTAAATCGTCTGAACAAACCTGACTGTTTTGGTTAAAAACTAAGAGATATTTTTAGCCTTTGCAAGCGTTATTTAATTATTCCCCGTCCAAAGATTTGAACAGTTTTTATTACGTCGTACCGGTTCAGAACAAGTTGGACAGATTTAACTAATTATTATGAGACAATTTTATCGTATGCCGATTCCTTTAAGCAATTTTCCTGTTGCAAATGACAGGATTATATGTTACTATGCTTTCATACTTTAAAAAAGTCCATATCAAACTCTTTTGGCGAATTGTCATGGGGAATATCAGTCTATTTATCTCCGGAGGTATTATGAGAAGAAATTGGATCACCGAGTACACTGTAATCATTTGTGGTATGATCACAGTGTCTCTCGTTAATTGCGGTGGTGATTCTCAGCCCGGTTCCACCATGCGGAGCACGTCAAAAATAGTCTTTGAGTCAGACAGGGATAACAATCGGGAAATCTATGTCATGGATGCTGATGGTTCCAACCCGCAAAGATTGACCTTTAACGCCGCTTTTGATGGGGCGCCCTCGTGGTCTCCTGACGGTACAAAGATTGCTTATGTTTCAAACCGGGACGCTAATCTTGAGATTTATGTTATGGATGCTGATGGTTCCAACAAACAAAGACTGACCAATAATACTCATATTGATGGATATCCATCATGGTCTCCTGACGGTACGATGATTACGTTTGATACATACCGTCATGGTCTTGCCGGAGAAATCTATACGATGAATGCGGATGGCTCAAATCAATCCAGATTAACCTTTTCTTCTGAAGATGAAGGATATCCCTCGTGGTCTCCCAATGGGTCCATGATCGCTTTTGATGTCGGTGGTTATGATAATTCTCCAACGGGAAATTTTGCAATCTGCGTTATTAATTCGAAGGGGACCGGTCGAACAGTGATAGTGGATGATACCGGTAATTCCGGGGATTCATCTTGGTCTTCTGATGGTAATAAGATCATTTTTTCATCGGATATGGATGATCCTGAAGCAGCAAATTTTGAAGTCTACATCATCAATGCAGACGGCTCGAATCTCACCAAGTTAACCGACATGCCTGGTGCAGAAACCGACCCTGTTATCTCTCATGATGGATCGAAGTTCGCGTTTGAATCAAATATGACCGGTAACGGCGAAATCTTCGTTATGAATATTGACGGTACCGATCTAATCCGGTTGACCGATAACGCTGCTTTTGACGGGACGCCGTCCTGGTCACCATTTTAATAATTTATAGGTATTATAGAGTTGTTTGTTTTTAATGCAGCTCGGTCAAACAGCTAAAAAGCCCTTAAGCAGTGTATGCTTAAGGGCTTTTTCCTTTTACTATTAAAACAAGTGGTAATAAGCTCTTGATAAATTGAATTACAGGGATACACCGGTGACAGAGTTCACAGATTGCATTGCGTGTTTTTGGAGGGATAGGAAATAATATCCGGCTCAACTTGTGGGGGCAAGGTCAAGAAAATTCAAATAAATAGTCGATAAAATAAAGTACAAAACATTGAAATAATCGTACATCAATAAATACTTAAAAAGATAATTTATTAACCAAAATTAATTATTATTACACAATCAAAATAATTATATTTTATCTATCTACAACATACTGACCTGCCCCTAATGTTTGGGTCATTTTTTAAGTTAGTCAATTCATCGATATATTCATTGTTGTATTATCCATTGGCCTTGAGACCGCATCCGGTGGTATAACTGCCTCGGGGGCGGGTGGCCGGTATCCAAGGGCACTATGCGGTCTCTTATGATTATACTCATTTCGCCAGCGTTCCACAAGCACTTTTGCTTCGTGTACTGTATTGAAGATTTCCCGGTTGAGCACTTCATCACGCAGTTTGCCATTGAACGACTCACTATACCCGTTCTCCCATGGACTGCCTGGTTCAATATACAATGTTTTTACTCCCAGGCGCATGAGCCATGTCCGGGCCGCTTGAGCAGTGAACTCTGTGCCATTATCACTTCTCAGGTGAACCGGAACTCCTCGCTGCACGAACAGTGTTGCAAGATGTTCTATGACGTCATTGTGAGTCAGCCTCCTGCCTGCCACAATTGCCTGACACTCCCGACTGTATTCATCTAATATTGTTAACAAACGATAGCTCCTTCCCTCTCGGGTTCGTGCTTGCATGCAGTCATAACTCCAGACATGATCCCGGTACGCAGGTCGCAGCCGAATACACGAACCGTCATTGAGCCATAACCGTTTGCGCTTCGGTTGCCTCCGGGGAACTTTTAATCCTTCTCGACGCCACAAACGCTCCACTCTCTTATGATTGACCTTGCAGCCTTCTTGCTGTAACAGTGCGGTAATTCGTCGATAACCATACCGACCATACTGCGTGGCCAACTCGACCATACGTTGCACTAACACCGGTTCATCCGCAGGAGAAATCGGGCGATATTGATGAGTGCTGCGCGGTACTCCCAACACGGTACAGGCCCGGCGCTGCGAGATCTCGAGAGTCGTGCAAAGATGCTGCACCACCTCCCGTCGCTTCGCCGGGCTCAGAAGTTTTTTGCATCAACCGCCAGAGTCTCATTGAGGATTTGAATATCCAACTCTTTCTCGGCAACCAGGCGTTTCAGGCGGATAGTCTCTCTCTCTAACGCTTTAAATCGTTTCGCCTGATGCACCCGAAGACCACCATACTCCTTTCGCCAACGATAATAGGTCTGCTCTGTAACCTCAATCTGGCGAGCAGCTTGTTGAACCGACTGACCTTGAGCGAGCAGTACTTCTGCCTCTCGAAGCTTGTGGATAATTTGTGATGATGTGTGAATTCTACGTGCCATTGATCTTGCTCCTTTCTTTTCAATCTAATCCCTGTACTCATATACTATCTGGATCAACTTTTGGGGGCAAGGTCATGACCGATATCTCATCAGTATTGAATTCCTGCAATTTAGTGATCGGAAAGTTAAGCTTTAAAACATACATTATAGGTTTGCAAATCGTAGAGTCCGGGGAGCCGAATAATTGGCGCTCGATGAATCCTT
Organism: bacterium; assembly: GCA_965240425.1. GTDB lineage: Bacteria > SM23-31 > SM23-31 > SM23-31 > SM23-31 > CBDFMG01. Next base: position 1,565,248 of record OZ251221.1, on the reverse strand, counting down.
GGTATTGTACTGTATCTATTCGTTAAACATAAATGACCGTCATACGGCGACGGCCATTTTAATTTTCATCCAATTTCCAACGTACCGGCATTTTTCTCCGGATCATATTTTCCACTCCATCTCCCTGAAGAACTCCTCCCGGGTCGGGAATAGAAATGAGATGATGTCATATAGTTCGGGGTCTATTATTTTGAAGTTTTCGGGTGTCAGCGGTAAGCCGTTAAAGGAACGCCGGCCAAAGCCGCCAAAATGAATTTGAAGGCCGAGAATGAGATATTCATGACTGAAAGAGTCGGCCGGCAAACCATCCTGTGGGTGGTAAAAACCCCGTTCCATGGCTTTTATTACTGCTGCATCAAGCCGTTCCTGGACCCCCGGATAGGCTTGTTGTATACCCGCACTGTGAATCAGATGGGCGATCTCCTCAACTGACTCATCACGGCGCAGGTTTGACGGTCCGCCAAGCCGAAAATAGTCGGGAATGATCCCTTCTCCGGTGAGACCCTTAGGCCTTATTCCCAAGTTCCGGCTGTGCATATAAAAACCGATCGAGGTGTTACGCTCCTCGAAGTCTTTGAACATAGTCATGGTAGCATTGTTTTCTTTAAGGTACCCGGTGATCTTTCCCGATCCTCTTCTGTCCTTGGATAGCAGTGCATCGGCGACCTTCACCGCATACTCGAATTTTCCGGAATCCAGGGTTTTTGTTGCAAACAGGCTCATACTTAATGCTTCTCTTCGCTGTGTAAAAGTGTCAAGCGCATTTTCGCGTTTAGGTGTCTCCGGGAGCGCTATGATGATGAGGACCTGCTCCATGAACCCGTCGCTGTTCGTTGCGCGAACCTCCGCGTAATAGTGAGCCGGGTTTTCGGGGGGCTGTGCCTTCAGTCTCAACATGCCGGTGCCGGCATCGATCTCGACGATCTTCGTTGCGTCAAGCTGACCCTCCTTCAGGTAATGTCTGCGGTCGCCTCCGGGCACCGGCGGCACCATGCTCCAGGTGGTCATCTTCTCATTCGGGAATACGAGTTCGATCTTTCCGACAACTTCGCCGATTTCTGTCGTTTTTGTCACCAGGAAGCGGTCAAATTCGTCGGTGACGATGGGCTTCTGCGCATAACTTGTACCACTGAACGGGGCTGCGAACAGGAACAGAAGTACAAAAAGAATTACTCTGGTGCAGATGCTTTCTTCACGCATTGACTGCCTCCTTTGGCACAACAGTTAATGGCTTGACAAGCGGGCTGAAATCATTTAACATAATGAGACAGTAAAGTACAAAAATGTAGCAAGAAATTTACCTTTTAACAAATAAAAATATATATTTCATCCGGACTATTAATATTTTTGCTTAAAATTCTCAGTAAGTTCTATATCGTTTTTAAGATTTCTAAATGAATATCCGTTTTTAGACCCTTGTTTTTCAATAGCAAATAATTAAGGATTTTAGAATATGGAAAAAAATGTGATAGGTTGGTTCGAAATTCCTGTATTAGATATGGATAGAGCAATAAAATTCTACGAAACGGTTTTTAGACATAAATTGGAGAAGCATACCTTACCCCAGCTCGATATGGCCTGGTTTCCCATGAATCCTGAGGGAACAGGAGCAATGGGCAACAAAAAGTTCTATAAACCATCCACAAACGGGACTTTAGTTTACTTTACAGCTTTCAGTGGCAATTTGAACAATGAATTACGCAAGGTTGAGAAAGCCGGTGGAACTGTTACCCTTCAGAAAACAAAAATAAGTGATGAACATGGCTTCATGGCAACATTTATAGATTCAGAGGGAAACACAATAGCTATTCACTCTAATAAATAACTGATAGAGTCAAAAAATCAATTTTATGGAAACAAAAACAATCACCGCTTATGACAGAAATGATTTCAGGAAGTGGTTAGAGGATAATCACAATAAAGAAAAAAAGGTTGGTATTATCTTATATAAGAAGCACACTGGAAAACCGGCGCCTACACACCGGAAGTTACTGGAAGATTCGATCTGTTTTGGTTGGGTCGATACAATTATAAAGAGACTTGATGACAATAGGTATTTGAGAAATTTCACAAGACGAAATAAAAATAGTAAATGGAGCGAAAATACTTTAGGTTATGCAAAAAAACTAATCAAAGAAGGTAAAATGACTCGTGATGGTCTTAATTTTTACAAACTTGGACTACAAAGACCAACACATGATGCAGGAATCCCAAAGAATCAAAATATGCCTCTTGAATTGAAGAAAGCTCTGTCAAATGATAAAAGAGCACAGGAAAATTGTGATAAATTATCTCCCTCTAAACAGAAAATGTTATATAGATGGTTGCTGAGCGCTAAATTACCGGAAACCAGGAAAAAAAGAGTTGAAACTATTCTAAAGTCCACACATTCCGGAAATCAAAAAATTATGTAAGGGTCCTAGATAGTTTAGAGTAATTTTATATACTTTACGTCTTGTTAAGACAATGACGAACAGAAAAATGCACACGTTTCCGGGCAAAGCGCCGGGAAAATTTCGGCGCTTTTGAACACCCTGTATGTATAATAATGCCAGAATAACAGGCAGTGGATATACTCATGCGCAGGGTAAAATAATATTAAAAGCAGTTCCTTTGTTTAATTCACTTTCTACTTTAATTTCACCATTATGTTTTTTTATAATGTTATAACTGATAGATAATCCAAGTCCGGTTCCGACGCCAACGCCTTTCGTGGTAAAACCGGGATCAAAGATTTGACCAATGTGTTTCTCATCTATTCCTACACCATTATCATGTATTTTTATGACAATATTGCCATTTTCGGTGCCTGTGCTAATGGTGATCGTACCTTTCTCGTGAATACTCTGTATGGCATTGGCCATGATGTTCATAAAGACTTGATTCAACTGATTCGGATAGCAGGCTAATTCCGGTATAGTGCCATAATGCTTATTCACTTCAATTCTGTTTTTCAATTCGTGTTCTAACAGTGTTAACGTGCTGTCCAAACCCTCATGGAGGTCTGCTTTCTGAAATTCAGATTCATCCAAGCGGGCGAAATTCTTGAGACTTTTGACAATTTTAGCTATTCTTTCACTGGCAATTAACATAACGGTATTGTTTTTTTTCAAAATATCAAGTGCGCATGAGAAATTTTTGTCATTCTTTATTTCCGTCAGATTTCCGCTGCTCTCCAATGTGTCGAGAACCATATTTAATGACCGGACAGAAGTGTCGGCAGCCGAGTAAACTGCCCCTATCGGGTTATTAATTTCATGGGCAACTCCGGCTACAAGGTTTCCGAGTGACGCCATCTTCTCTTTCATGACAAGTTGATGTTGTGTCTCTTTCAACTCTTTTAAAGCTTCTTCGAGACCAACGTTTTTCTCTTCTATTTCTAATTTCTGTTTTTCCAGCAATATTGTTTTATTACTTAATTCGTTATTGGATGCTTGTAATTCATCTTGTTGTTTTTGTATTTTTACTCCTGCTGATTGCAGGGAATTTGCCATTTGATTGAAAGACTGCGTTAAGTTACCCACTTCGTCATAACTTAAAATTTCAAGCTGAATATTAAAATCGCCATCGGCGACCTTTTCGGCTGCAACTGCCAATTGTTTCACAGGTACGGTAATATGCCGCACAAGTATAAATGCAATAATTGCTGAAAGTAAAAAAGTAACGACAATAAGCGTCGTTATTATAAACAGGGTATTTCTGTAATTTTTTTCTACATTAGCCGACGCTACCAGCGAGTTTTCCTGATTAATCACTTATATTGCACCCCATACCGAGTAGACAGTTATTTAAGTTAGTGTTTGGCAGTTATTGATAGCCCTAATCCACAGTGGATTAGGGACTTAAATCGAATAAAGCTGTTGCGGTCATTGCGTTGCCTGTTTACCTTACATTACATATGGAGGAAACCCATGAGCCGACGCAGATGGACCGCTGAGCAAAAGTTCGCAATCGTTCTTCAGGGCATCAAGGGCGAAACGACCGTTACTCAGCTCTGTAGCGATCACGGTATCAGCCAAGTTCAATATTACAAGTGGCGCGATCAGTTTTTTGCCGGCGCGAAGCAGAATCTCAACGGCAAGCGAGCACAAAACGGCACGCTAGAGAAGGTGAAGATCAAAGAACTTGAGCACATCATCGGCAAGCAGACGGTTACCATTGAGATACTAAAAAAAATTCAACAGATGGAGAACGAGTAGCGGATCGTGTACATGCGCTTACACAGTCCGGGTATACAGTAACTTCAGCTTGTGAGGCACTGAGTGTCAGCCGGAGTTCATATTATTGCACGGCTCCTGCCTCGACTTCGGTCAAAGCCGACAGAGACCGTGAGTTGCTCGAACGAATCAAAAAGATACGATGTGACCATCCGTTCTGGGGCTACCGGCGGATCACCGCATGGCTGAGACGGCGTTGTGATATCCATGTGAACCGGAAACGGGTCTACCGTATCATGCGGGAGCATAACCTGACGGTCAAGCAGAAACTGTACAAAGCAAAACGAACACCGCAGCGATCAAAACCAAAGCCAACCCGCATGAACCAGTGGTGGGGCATTGATATGACAAAGTTCCTCGTCAACAAGCTGGGTTGGGTCTATATGATCGTTGTGCTCGACTGGTACACACGCAAGATCGTCGGCTTTCATATCGGCCTGCGGAGTAAATCGGCTGACTGGCTCACTACCCTGGATATGGCTGTCAAAGAACAATGTCCCGATGGTGTCCGGGAACATGATTTACATCTCATGAACGATAATGGCTCACAACCAACAAGCGTTGCGTTTATTAACGCATGCGGCGTATTGAATATAGATCAAGCATTTACATCGTATAATAATCCAAAGGGTAACGCAAATACCGAACGAGTTATTCGAACTATCAAAGAGGACTGCATCTGGATCAACGAATGGGGTTCACTCGATGAAGCACAACAGACAATCGAACAATGGATTCATGATTACAACCATCTGTATCCCCATTCAGCATTAGATTACCTCAGTCCCGTTGAGTTCGAACTGAAAAACACTAAACAAAAAGCAGCCTAAAAATGTCTTGCTTTTTGGGGGTCAGTACACACTACCAGATTTTTTAGATCATTACTAAAATCGTCAAAAACGTTCCGGGCCTCGTCATTCAAAAGGTCAACGGCTAATTGATTTTCATTATTAAGAGAGAGATCCAGGAATTGATACCCCAACTCATTATACCGCTCCCATTTTGTTTCGAACTCCCGGTAAAGAGCTATCTCTGAAGGATCGGTTAGAAGCGGTTCATAGGTATCCTGGTTTTCAATTATTTTATCGATCAATACAATCATACCTTGTTCCAGCTCTCTTTTGCTGATTTCATCGGTTGTAAATGCATGTTGCAACTGATATATTCGTAAATTCGAAGTATTGACATTAAGATCAGAGATTGCGATTGCACTCTGCAACCATTTTGATATGATGATGTCGACATTATTTTTCAATGTCGCTATTTCAGCTAATGAAAAGACATTGACTCCTGTCAAAATGACGAGTATTATGCTGAAACTAATGATCTGTTTTGTTCCGATATTCAGGTTTTTAACTTTCATATGAACTCTTCATGTTGGTTTAGTTATCATTAATAATCAAAAGTATTACCACATCATCAGTTACGTTTTCTTGACTGATATATCCCAATGATCCCGGTGTAGAGATGACTTTTTCGAGTATCTCTTCTTCAGACTGGAATGATACGGGCGGGTCTCCTTCACCTGAAAGTTTCTTTTTCATCCATATTGCCTTCATTCGGGAGGAAGATTTTCCCAGGAATAGATAAAAACTATCTTTCACGGAAGTGCTTAATTTCAAATCATAAACAATAACTTTTTCACCATTCTCCCATGTTTTGATATCACCCGTATAAAAATCAAATATTTCATTTTTACCGATAGTGTCCGATGGGGTGGATTTATGTGCAATTACTGCAATTTGCCCGTATACGTTATGAGCACAAATCATCAGGAAAAATAATATAGTGAAAACAAACTTCATGAAGCTTTCTCCGGTCATACAAAAAGTGATCAAGCTTTAGAAGAAAACAGAAATAGCTGCGGCAAAAAAATCAATATCAGGATCAGGATCAAATAATGGGTCGGTGGTTTCAAACTGCACGGGGGAGTATTGCCCTTTCAAAACAATCCTGTCATTTACAGTAAAAGACACTCCTACAGACGGATCTTTTATTTTAACGTCTTTTCCGGGCGCAAAAGAGAAGTTTGTCACGACATGATTACCGTAAATTAACAAATTTTCAGTTACAAAATAACCGAGTTGAACATAATAAAACTGACCTTGCCCCCAAAAGTTGATCCAGATAGTATATGAGTACAGGGATTAGATTGAAAAGAAAGGAGCAAGATCAATGGCACGTAGAATTCACACATCAGCACAAATTATCCACAAGCTTCGAGAGGCAGAAGTACTGCTCGCTCAAGGTTAGTCGGTTCAACAAGCTGCTCGCCAGATTGAGGTTACAGAGCAGACCTATTATCGTTGGCGAAAGGAGTATGGTGGTCTTCGGGTGAATCAGGCGAAACGATTTAAAGCGTTAGAGAGAGAGACTATCCGCCTGAAACGCCTGGTTGCCGAGAAAGAGTTGGATATTCAAATCCTCAATGAGACTCTGGCGGTTGATGCAAAAAACTTCTGAGCCCGGCGAAGCGACGGGAGGTGGTGCAGCATCTTTGCACGACTCTCGAGATCTCGCAGCGCCGGGCCTGTACCGTGTTGGGAGTACCGCGCAGCACTCATCAATATCGCCCGATTTCTCCTTCTGATGAACCGGTGTTAGTGCAACGTATGGTCTGAGTTGGCCACGCAGTATGGTCGGTATGGTTATCGACGAATTACCGCACTGTTACAGCAAGAAGGCTGCAAGGTCAATCATAAGAGAGTGGAGCGTTTGTGGCGTCGAGAAGGATTAAAAGTTCCCCGGAGGCAACCGAAGCGCAAACGGTTATGGCTCAATGACGGTTCGTGTATTCGGCTGCGACCTGCGTACCGGGATCATGTCTGGAGTTATGACTGCATGCAAGCACGAACCCGAGAGGGAAGGAGCTAGCGTTTGTTAACAATATTAGATGAATACAGTCGGGAGTGTCAGGCAATTGTGGCAGGCAGGAGGCTGACTCACAATGACGTCATAGAACATCTTGCAACACTGTTCGTGCAGCGAGGAGTTCCGGTTCACCTGAGAAGTGATAATGGCACAGAGTTCACTGCTCAAGCGGTCCGGACATGGCTCATGCGCCTGGGAGTAAAAACATTGTATATTGAACCAGGCAGTCCATGGGAGAACGGGTATAGTGAGTCGTTCAATGGCAAACTGCGTGATGAAGTGCTCAACCGGGAAATCTTCAATACAGTACACGAAGCAAAAGTGCTTGTGGAACGCTGGCGAAATGAGTAAAATCATAAGAGACCGCATAGTGCCCTTGGATACCGGCCACCCGCCCCCGAGGCAGTTATACCACCGGATGCGGTCTCAAGGCCAATGGATAATACAACAATGAATATATCGATGAATTGACTAACTTAAAAAATGACCCAAACATTAGGGGCAGGTCAGTCACATCCTGGTTCACGCGCTTATCCTTGACATTACTTGAGACCTAATGATTTCTATCGGATTTTTGTTCGCATTTTACTTTATTTAAATGATAAATCTTATTATAAAAGTTGTCAAGTTCAAAGAACTTGATGAGAAAGAAATTACACGCGTATCCCTTAACTGTTTTTTACACGTACGTGTAGAAGATATTGGATGAAATGAATCTTTCCAAGCTAATATTCCTCACTAACTGTCCAAGTCTTCGTACATGCCTCAATTTCAATTATTTAAACGCCAAAAACTAACGTCGCAAACTGTCCGATCTGCACGGAGTGCAATCTAAATTTTTTTCAATTTGATAATATTTCTATTTCACTTATTGAATTATGGTATTAATTCCATTAAATTAGCAATGCGGTCCCAGTAAAACATTCCTGTACTGTTTAAAAAACTCTTGAAATAGGGGTGGAAATGAAATTTGAAGGTAGGGATATTATTTCGGTCAGAGATTTTTCTTTGTCTGATCTGCTGTATATACTGAAGGCCTCCGAAAAAATGGAGAAAGATAGACCAAAACTGCTTGAAGGGAAAATATTGTCGACCCTGTTTTTTGAACCGTCGACAAGGACCAGATTGAGTTTTGAGAGCGCTATGCTCCGGTTAGGAGGAAACGTAATTGGCTTTTCGGATGTTAAAATATCATCTGTCAAGAAAGGAGAGACTGTCTGGGATACAATAAAAATGGCCGAAAAGTACAGCGATGTCATTGTAATCAGGAGCCCGGTCGAGGGTGCGGCACGCCTGGCTGCCGAGGCTGCTTCCGTCCCGGTCATTAATGGGGGCGACGGAGCAAATCAACACCCCACACAGATGCTTCTCGACTTATATACTATTCAAAAGACAAAGAAAAAGATCGACGGCTTGAAAATTGGGGTTTTAGGGGATCTTAAATACGGAAGGACGGTGCATAGTCTGGCAATTGCATTGAGCTATTGGAATATCGAGATGTATTTTATCGCTCCCGATGAATTGCAAATGCCGGAACATTACATTAAAGAACTTAGAAATACAGGAATTACCTGTCATCAGACCGATGATATTCTTGATGTCAGTAAAAAACTTGATATACTGTATGTTACAAGGATCCAGCAGGAAAGATTTCCAAATCCATTGGAATATGAGAAATACAAAAATGCCTATAGATTAGATTCCACTCTCCTGGACCATATAAAAAAGGACTTAAAGATCATGCACCCGCTTCCCAGAGTCGGTGAGATAAATCCCGATCTGGACGGTACGAAGCATGCGATTTATTTTGAACAGGCAGGCAACGGCGTAACGGTCAGGAAAGCATTGTTAGCGTTAGTATTAGGCAAGGAGATATAACGATGTTAGAGCAAAAGATCCCGGCAATTAAGGAAGGTACTGTCATCGACCACATTCCCAGCAGAGATACGTTCAAGATTATCAGGATTTTAAACCCCCAGGAATTTGAGCACCCTATAAACGTGGCGTTAAATCTAAAAAGTAAAAGGATGGGCAAAAAGGGTGTAATAAAGATCGCTAAAAGGTCGTTGACGAAGAATGAAGTCAATAAAATTGCAATACTTGCACCGAATGCTACGGTGAGTATCATTAAAAACTACAAAGTGAAAAATAAATTAAAAGTAACGATCCCGGGCGAATTGGAAGGAATAATTAACTGCACTAATCCGGTTTGCATAACGAATAATGAAAAAGTAGTATCAAAATTCAAAGTCATCCGCGATTTACCTCTCGAAGTGAAATGCCATTACTGCGAGCGGGTGTATGAACAGAACGAGGTGGATATTACAAGAAAATAAAATGGGATAATGGCAACACGGTAATCCGGTTTTCAATGTGCGCAGATCAGCTTCCCAGCGTTGCGACCATGACCGCTTTAATCGTATGGAGCCTGTTCTCGGCTTCGTCAAAGACGATCGATGCATCCGACTCGAACACATCTTCCGTCACTTCCATGGCATCCAGCCCGAAATTTTGATGGACGTCTTCTCCGATTTCGGTGTCACGGTTATGAAATGCGGGTAAGCAGTGCATGAATTTTGCATGAGGGTTGCCGGTCATTTTCATAGCCTGTTTGTTCACCTGGTACGGTTTGAGCAGCGTAATTCTTTCTTTCCATACCTTTTCCGGCTCTCCCATCGATACCCAGACATCCGTGTACAGGAAATCACACCCCTTTAAGCCCTTTTTCAGATCGTCGGTCACAGCAATTTTTGCTCCCGTTTCCTTCGCGATTTTTTTCGCTTCGGCAACCAGTTTGCTGCCAGGTTGTACGCTTTTCGGAGCAATAGACCGGAAATCCATACCCATTTTTGCGGCGCCTACCAGCAGTGAATTACCCATGTTGTTTCGTGCGTCGCCCAGGTATGCAAATGTCACCTGGTTCAGCGATTTATCGGAATGTTCCATCATTGTCAAAAAATCGGCAAGGACCTGGGTGGGGTGATACTCGTTGGTCAGACCGTTCCACACCGGTACGTTCGCATATTCCCCGAGTTCTTCGACAATGTCCTGCCCGAACCCGCGATATTCAATGCCGTCATACATCCTTCCCAGCACCCTGGCAGTATCTTTCATTGTTTCTTTTTTGCCTATCTGAGAACCGGTCGGGCCGAGATAGGTCACACATGCGCCCTGGTCAAACGCTGCTGCTTCAAAAGCGCATCTTGTTCTTGTCGACGCCTTCTCAAAGATCAGGGCAATATTCTTTCCGGTTAATTTTTGCTGCTCTGTCCCGGCATATTTTGCTTTTTTCAGATCTAAAGACAGGTCCAGCAGGAACCGTATTTCCTTTGGAGTGAAATCCAAAAGCTTTAAAAAATTCCGATTTCTCAAGTTGTATGCCATTTTTCCCTCTTTTGTGTTTCTACGACGGCAAATTAATAGCAGTACTGTTTATTGAAACGTAATATCTTTACAGTTAATCACGTGTTGACCGAGAATAACCGGCCGATGTCTTTGACAGAATCTAAAACGAAATCAGGCTCAACATCACTCTGCAGTTCGGTTTCTTTAAATTCACCTGTTTTTACCAGGGCCGATTTTATCCCGGTATTCTTTGCTCCGAGAATGTCGGTTGAAACCTTGTCGCCAACCATGAGGACTTTACTTTTCTCAATTTTCATCGTCGTAAGAGCCATTTCGAAAATATACCGGTTTGGCTTGCCGATATAGGTAGCTTTTATCTTTGCAGCATTTTCCAGCATTTTCCCATATGCTCCAACGGTAAGCTCTACACCTCCCATACTGTTATCAACGATATCCGTGATCATGACAATGAATTTAGACCCGTCCAGCAATAACTTCAGAGCTTTATTCATGGTTTGGAAACTGAATTTATCACGAAGGTCCCCCAAAACAATGTATTCGGGGTTTTCCGAATCCTGATTGAAGTTCCTGAATTCCTCCCGACCCTCCCCTTTCAACATCACCCAGCATGACCGGGGATTCAAGGTCTCGAGGTATTGAGCGGTGGCAAAGGAAGCGGTAATAATTTCTTCTTCGGAAATAGTAAAACAATTTTTTTGCAGTTTATCAGTACAGCTTTTTCTACTTTTCAACGTGCTGTTCGTCACTACTCTGATAACGACACCTTTTGAGCGCAGGGAGTCGAGGAGTTCGACCGCACCGGGATAAACCTCTCCCTGAAATTCAAGTACACCATCAACGTCGAAAATAATACCTTCAAACTCATCTTTGATCATGGGGAGTACAGTCGTTAGGCCGGGGGCATACTTAAATCTCCCTGTAGCCGTACCATCGACAATGATTACTATATAGTTCTCAACACATCTTCAAGGTTCGTATCGCCGACTTCTTTCAGTTCATACTTTACCCGTGTAGACGGTTGTTTGATTTCGCAGATTTGTCTCAGATCGATCGGTGTACCGATGACGACGGCGTCACAGGGTGTAGCGTTGATCGTCTCTTCCATGTCTTTTACCTGCTGTGCCCCGTATCCCATCGCCGGAAGCAGAATGCCGATGTTCGGATACTTTTTAAAGGTCTCGGTGATCGTACCTACGGTATACGGCCGCGGGTCAATGATCTCGGCTGCACCAAGCCGCTGGGCGGCAACGACACCCGCACCATATTTCATTTCACCGTGAGTCAGTGTGGGACCGTCTTCCACAACAAGAACTCTTTTGCCTTTTATCAGCGATTCATTATCCACGGTCAGCGTTGACTCGGCTTTAATGAGCGTGGCGCCGGGATTGATTTCTTTGGCAGTTGCAGCAACGGCATCGACATTTTTCGATTCTGCGGAATCTATCTTATTTATTACCAGCACATTCGCCGCCCGGAGATTGACCTCGCCGGGATAATAGCTTGTTTCGTGTCCCGGCCTGTGCGGATCAAGGATTGTAATATATACATCGGGCTTAAAGAAAGAAAAGTCATTATTGCCGCCGTCCCAAAGGACAACATCAGCTTCTTTTTCGGCTTCCCGCAGAATTGCTTCATAATCAATTCCTGCAAAGACTGTAATACCGCGCGCGAGATGCGGTTCATACTCCTCACGCTCCTCAACGGTACAATTATGTTTTATAAGGTCTTCCTGTGATGCATATCGCTGAACACGCTGCTTCGCAAGATCGCCGTACGGCATAGGATGCCGGACGGCAACCACTTTTTTCCCGCGTGCAATGAGAATATCGGCAACGCGCCGTGTCGTCTGGCTCTTGCCGCAACCCGTTCTTACCGCACAGACGGCGACAACCGGTTTGCTGGATTCGAGCCATGTCTCCGACAGTCCCATAAGGCGGAAAGAAGCGCCGGCATTATTAACGATCGATGAGCGGTTCATGACGTAATTATACGGAACATCGCTGTATGAGAAAACCACCTCATTGACACCATGTTTACTGATCAACGATTCCAATTCCGATTCGTCAAAGATCGGTATACCTTCCGGGTAGAGATTGCTGGCAAGCTCCGCCGGATACACTCTTCCTTCAATGTCAGGAATCTGCGTAGCGGTAAACGCTACAACATCGTAATCAGAATTATCACGGAAGTTCGTGTTGAAATTGTGAAAATCCCGCCCTGCAGCGCCCATAATTATAACTTTTTTCTTTCCCATGACTACAATATCCTCCGATTGTCAACATTCTAAGAATTTCATTACAAAAACAAGTAGCACCCGAAACCGAGTGCTACGAAAGTAACTAATTGACAATAAAAATACATTTGAGTTTACGGAGAAAATATAAAAATTTTTACGTAAATGTCAATAAGATATTTACTTCAATAGCTACATTCATGCTTATTGCAGGACTTACCTGCTCATACATTGAACAACCATATTTGAAATAATACTTCTGATCAAATCCCAATCAAAAAAGCCGTAATTAAACGCTATAGTAATTATAAACCATATAATGATTTTCCTTGGGCAATAGCTTATTATGGTTATATTATAGCTCAAGCAACTATAATCTCGCAGTCCGGTTGATAATTCCGGAATAGTTTTCAATTTTTTAATTTAGCAATAATCTTCCTGAATATAGCACAATATGCTACTAAGAAATACAGAAATATCCCATAATTCTATTGAGCGTAAATCATCACAACTTGCCTGAATCCCATGGCGCCGTATTTACTCTAAAAGTATTGTTATTGTTTGATTTATAGTGACAAATAAGAGGTAGACCATATATTGCACCCCATGGAGAGTGGACATGAAAAAACATAGTAATTTGACAGCAATACAATCAAATTATTTAGCTTTCTTGTTTTTCGCATATCTTGTTGCCATGTCAAAATTCCCCTTCATTCTCAAAACAAATAATTCTTATATTGAAATATTTCATACTAACCAGTAAACCGTACCAAGTTTGTTGGTCTCATACCTTAGTATCCTAACAACCTGTTCAAGGAGATAGAATGTCTGCTATGGGTATTGGTCTCATTATTTATATTGCCGGGTTTACCCTGCTTGGGCTCGGCATGTATTTTCTCATCAAAGGCAGCGGTAAACGCTATGTTATTGCCGGTAAAAGTCTGCCTTTTTTTCTTGTGGGCTCGATGCTAACGGCCCAATCGATCGATGCGAACGGCACTATAGGCAATTCGTCACTTGCCTATGTCGGGGGGTTCTGGGCCGGATTTGTACTCCCGCTTGGTATTGCCGGCTGCCTCGTACTAACAGGATTGTTTTTTGCCAAACCGCTGAACCGGATGAACCTGCTGACGCTGTCCGACTTCTACTCAAGAAGATATGGAGCCTCTACCGAGGTCCTGACGTCGATCCTGATGAGCATCAGTTTTATAATACTGGTTGCTGGTAACTTTGCCGGCGGAGCCTGGATACTTTCCATTGTTTTTGACATGAATTATCTGACGGCATTGATAATGATAGCGGTTCTCGTCACCGGCTATACGGTCGCCGGGGGACTTTTCTCTTGTGCCGCTACGGACATTGTTCAAATTTATCCTTCCATAATAGGGTTTGTCGGTTGTTTGATCTTTTTACTCGTCAAATACGGCTGGGATTTTTTTGCCGGGTCGATCCCGGATAATTTCCTCGATATAAGCGGCATGACCCAGGCTTCCAACGGCGCCTTGATAAACTGGGCGGGGTTTCTCGCGCTGGCTCTTGGCGATATTGTAGCGCTCGATTTCATGGAGAGAGTATTCGCCGCAAAAACTCCGGAAACAGCCAAAAAAGGCTGCTTTTACGGCGCGGGACTCACCGTGATAACCGGAATATCATGCACTATTATCGGGCTCATGGGCCTACAGCTTTATCCTGATATTGCCGATCCGAGAATGGTCCTGCCGAACCTTGCATTATACGGGATCCCTTTTATATTGGGATTGTTTATGCTGGGCGGTATTATCGCCGCGGGAGCGTCTACGGCCGACGGGGGAATATTAGGCGTCTCGACCGTAATGGGCAGGAACATACTTCAGAAAAACATTCTCCGGAGAAGAGCATTGAAAAAAGCCGGTGTCCAAAACATAGAAGGTGATAAAGTAATTTCTGACCGGCATCTTCTTTTAGCAAGCAGGTTTATGACTATTCCGGTTGTCTCCCTTGCTATCTGGCTTGCCTATGTAAAACCGGAGCCGGGAATATTGCTTATCCTCGCATTCGATGTCGTTTTCGCAGGATGTCTTGTTCCCCTGGTATTTGGAATATACTGGAAGAAGTCGAATGCGGCGGGGGCGGTAACAGCTGTGCTTGTCGGCTCGGCGCTTCGAATTATTTTATACTTCACTATTCCCGAACTATTGGCCGGTTTGGACACAATGATACCACCGGTCGTTTCTTTAGCTGCGTACGTGGTTGTCAGCCTTATGACTCAGGAAAAATATCCTCCGAAACACGAAGTGATCGGCCACGTTCCAACAGACGAAGAAGTGCTTGTAGATTTATATTGATCACGACCGTACCGGCTTGAAATTCATACCGGTATTTTACTATGCTCCTATTTAAAATTTTTTCCGCTATGGCACGGCATGTTCAAAATCTCGTATCTACGTTGAATCATGTAAATAACAAAAACTTATATCAAGCATAAGTGTCTTTGTATTGTGTCATTATAATTTCTCCCAGCACTATTCCCACCATAGGATCATATAAACAGACTACCATTTACCAATTGAAGTGTAAATAAATGTATATGCCTTGAAATCCGTTGAAAATATTGATACAAACCTATCTTATCCAATGGTTTAACAGAATATTGTCGATATTGTCAATGCATACCTGTGCAACTATGATATTTACTTCAATATCGTGTACCCCATCATAGCACGGTTAGGAGTCCCACATTGTTGTTATGTATCTACCGATACGTACATTCTTGGGCCTGAGAAAAATAATTAGAAGTATATACAAGACTTTCAGCATTTTTGCATGTATTTTCATCGATAGAGTCACACCTGAAAAAAATAATGCAGAGTATAAAAATTTTAGTCTATCCGAAAAACAAATTGTGGTCGAATCAAAATATAATTGAAGATATTAGTGCTTATGTAGTATAGGATTTGACCTTCCCCCCAACAGTTGATCCAGATAGTAAATTAGTACAGGGATTAGATTGCAAAGAAAGGAGCAAGATCAATGGCACGTAGAATTCACACATCAGCACAAATTATCCACAAGCTTCGAGAGGCAGAAGTACTGCTCGCTCAAGGTCAGTCGGTTCAACAAGCTGCTCGCCAGATTGAGGTTACAGAGCAGACCTATTATCGTTGGCGAAAGGAGTATGGTGGTCTTCGGGTGCATCAGGCGAAACGATTTAAAGCGTTAGAGAGAGAGACTATCCGCCTGAAACGCCTGGTTGCCGAGAAAGAGTTGGATATTCAAATCCTCAATGAGACTCTGGCGGTTGATGCAAAAAACTTCTGAGCCCGGCGAAGCGACGGGAGGTGGTGCAGCATCTTTGCACGACTCTCGAGATCTCGCAGCGCCGGGCCTGTACCGTGTTGGGAGTACCGCGCAGCACTCATCAATATCGCCCGATTTCTCCTTCTGATGAAGCCGGTGTTAGTGCAACGTATGGTCTGAGTTGGCCACGCACAGTATGGTCGGTATGGTTATCGACGAATTACCGCACTGTTACAGCAAGAAGGCTGCAAGGTCAATCATAAGAGAGTGGAGCGTTTGTGGCGTCGAGAAGGATTAAAAGTTCCCCGGAGGCAGCCGAAGCGCAAACGGTTATGGCTCAATGACGGTTCGTGTATTCGGCTGCGACCTGCGTACCGGGATCATGTCTGGAGTTATGACTGCATGCAAGCACGAACCCGAGAGGGAAGGAGCTAGCGTTTGTTAACAATATTAGATGAATACAGTCGGGAGTGTCAGGCAATTGTGGCAGGCAGGAGGCTGACTCACAATGACGTCATAGAACATCTTGCAACACTGTTCGTGCAGCGAGGAGTTCCGGTTCACCTGAGAAGTGATAATGGCACAGAGTGCACTGCTCAAGCGGTCCGGACATGGCTCATGCGCCTGGGAGTAAAAACATTGTATATTGAACCAGGCAGTCCATGGGAGAACGGGTATAGTGAGTCGTTCAATGGCAAACTGCGTGATGAAGTGCTCAACCGGGAAATCTTCGATACCTTACACGAAGCAAAAGTGCTTGTGGAACGCTGGCGAAATGAGTATAATCATAAGAGACCGCATAGTGCCCTTGGATACCGGCCACCCGCCCCCGAGGCAGTTATACCACCGGATGCGGTCTCAAGGCCAATGGATAATACAACAATGAATATATCGATGAATTGACTAACTTAAAAAATGACCCAAACATTAGGGGCAGGTCAGATTTCACATAATTTCGCATAGGCTATAATTTCAGCCTGAACCCTTCTCACACGGAAATCAGTTATTAGATTCTCGGCAGAGATCAGTCTTGACGTATATTTATCGCCAAGTAGCTGGACCAATCTCAGATATCCGGTATAAGTTAGCCCGTTGGATGCGGGAAGCCAATCCGACATATTGACGGCAATGCGACCGGGGTCGCGCTCAGTGACAAAATCCTGCAGGTCACGTTCCGCACCAAATATGTCGTAGAGTTCAAGGTCCCCTCTGCCGGCGCCAAGGAGTGCGCGTTCGATCCTGTCACCACCACGGTCGGTAAAAATAACAAACGTCAGGGTGTCGGTCACAGTTATTTTACCACTAATGCCAAGGTCCAGGGTAAGAGGATCCTCGATACCACCCATCATCACATGGATCCACATGTCGATAGTATTATCCCTCATGGCGCCGGGCAGGACGAGGTCGAACTTCTCCTTGCGGATCATTCTCATCGGTTTCATAGCGGGCACGCGCTTCCTGCGCTCGTGCACCAAATCCCTGTATGAGGAAAATGGCTAAAAACAATGCCGGTAAAATCCGCGTCTTACTCATAATGTTACTTCCTTTTAACCTATATTCCCCATATCAATCTTATAAAAGAGATTAATTTTTCAATTACATCAAAAGGGCATATATTTTCTTAATACGGAACTTTAGTTACTTAACGACATGCCACTCGAGCATTCCTCTATTAAGATAGTCAAATCCATTTTCAGTAAACATTCCGAGTTGTTCAACCCCAATTTTCCATATGCCGTCTTCACCCCATCCCGGAACAAAAAAAGTGAAATACGGTTCATGCGCATAGATCGTATTATAATGGAGTTTGAGAGTAGGGGAAAGAAGGGGATCCATATTGGACGAACCTATTCCCGGCATGTACCTCCCCCGGTGGAACATTCCCCCGTTCTCGGTAAACCGCCTGATAAACATCTGCGCGGGATGAAAAGTGAATCTGGCTCTTATTATACGCGGATCATCCGGCATCATCTTATTGCCGGCATCCTCGATCTCTTGTTTGGTACGGCCTACGACGTATGCTTTTCTGTATTTATCCAGCATCTCGTTCATAATTCGCAACACTTCTTTCAAATCTTCCGGAACATCTGTCTCACCCTCCTGGAGCACATACGCAAAATGTTTAGTATCGGTTACCAGACCAAGAAGATGAATACCAGAATCACAACCGATTATGTCACCGCGTCTTATAATTACATTTCCGACATTTCTTTTAGGCATACTCTCATTCAGATACTTTCGAAAATATCCAGTGGAATCACCGTATGCGGTGACCTTCGACGGCCTTCTTCTTACGTTTATCGAAGGGTGGTTATCCATTACCAAATGAAGATCACGATACTTGTGCCGTAACCACCAATTCAGGTCATCGGTAGTGGTGACATCAGGAACAATAACCCTATTTGAAAAGGCTTTCGCAAGAATGTCATTATGCACTCCCTGGACATAACGGTACATACTTATTTGCTCCGGGCCCATAATCGAAAGCCACAGTATTCCGAGGTGCCACGAATCAACAGCACGGGAAGCATATTTACTTCCCAGAGCTTGTTGCATTTCATCACTCGTTACTATACTTAATTGTTCCGAGTTTCCGAAATTTTGTCTCCGAATATAAAGGTTTTTCATACTTATTGCGATCTTTTCGGGATCCCGTTCTCGTACCAGTTGCGTTATATGAGCATAATCTTTGGGCTCGACGAATTCGATTTCGCTTCCCGTATCGTGAAAAAGCAGGATTTGGGGCAGTTCGGCAAGGGATCCTTCATATATACTCGGTAGGACCATTCCCTCATGATTTGCTGGAAGTAACGACGTATAAACAGGATGTTCTCTTCGCATCGTCGTTTTGTGAAGCGGCTCTTCATCATTACGGATAATCCACATGTCCACCCCTTGTTCACGCATTACCATCGGAAGCACGTTCTCTCTTTTCCATTCCCAAAAATTTTCCGTAATTTTGACACGTTCCCGCATCGATATAAAATTCGCTGCATCCCTTCCTGTGTCCGATTTAGGTACCCGGTCGCAAGAACTGCTGAACGTTACGAGTAACAACGCAAAAGAGAATATCCCAAAAATTTTCTTTGCGTTCATTGTTTTTACCTCCATTTATTCAAGACGCATTCCAATTAGTTAATAGCCGGTAAGAAATCGCTGTGCTATTCTTTATTGTTGTCATTCCATCGAATAAGTCCTGGATCTCCTTGGTATTGGTCGTCTTTGCTCCTTGCATTTTGTTAGTCTTTATTTAACTAATATTCAGAAGGGTAAATAACGCATATTTCGACACAGCCTGGCTGCAAGAACCTGTAGCAAATGTTAGGGTATTATAATAAGCTCGTCCTCCCGGGGATAGAGCGCCTCAACTCCCTTCTCGGTGACAATCGAGTTATCTTCCATATTAATACTCACCACTTCTCCCAATTCGGGCACCCAGGTATGGGTGTGGAACTCCATTGCAAAGAGATGGTTCTGCTGAATATTATAATGAAAACGGCCTGAACGGAAAGCCCCCATTGAAGCACCAACCGCATGCTCACTGTTTCCCGTATTGCCCAAGGCATGGTTGCTGGTAAAAAACCCGGATTTTTCGGAATTTCTAATTGAATCAATCAACGGTTGGTATTCTGACCCTCTATCAGTATTCCTTAGGTAAATATACCCCGCATCTTCCAGGGCACGTATAACAATCTTCTCCATCTCACCGGCAGTATAACCAATTTTGATGGTCTTACGGATAATATCACGTGCCTTTATTGCCCGGTCCCATGCAAGTTGATACCCTGCCGGAAGAGACGATTCACCTTCCATAAGGATATACGCTTTTCGCTTAAAGTCCGTGCCGAAGTTCAAATACTTAAGATTCATGTCCCAAGATAGAAATTCACCCCGCTGGTAAACCCTTCCTATCGCCGAAGGGTCTTCCTCACGGGGACCCACCACTCTCGAACGCATGTGAGTGAAGGCTGCACCCGGAGCACTCGGACCACTCGATAAGGTAATTAATCCTTTTGACATAAGCTGATCCTGAACCCACCAGCCGAGTTCCTCCCGTGTGGTGACACCCGGTACTATCCTTCTATAGGCTTCCTCCATAAGTGTTCTGTGTATTTCACATATCTTCGCAAAAGCTATAATCTCAGCCTGCACCCGCCTCACCCGGAAATCGGTTATTAGATTCTCGGCAGAAATCAGTCTTGACGCATATTTATCGCCAAGCAGCTTGACCAATCTCAGATATCCGGTATGGCTCAGCCCATTGGATGCGGGAAGCCATTTCGACATATTGACGGCGATGCGCCTGGGGTCGCGCTCAGCGACAAAATCCTGCAGATCACGTTCCGAACCAAATATGTCGTAGAGTTCAATGTGACCATAGCCGGAGCCAAGGATTGCACGTTCAATCCTGTCACCACCGCGGTCGGTAAAAATAACAAACGTCAGGGTGTCGTCAACAGATATTCTACTATTAACACCAAGATCCAGGGCCAGGGGATCGTCGATACCACCCATCATCACTTCGATCCACATGTCTATAGAATTATCCCTCATGGCGCCAGGCAGGACGAGGTCGAACTTCTCCTTGCGGATCGTTTTCATCGTTTCATAGCGGGCACGCGCTTCCTGCGCCTGTGCATCGTATCCCTGTATGAGGATAATGACTAAAAACATTGCCGGTAAAATCCGTGTCTTACTCATATTGTTACCTCCTTTTAAATGATAGTTTTCCTATCAATTATTTAAGAAATATTAATTTTTTATACTACATAAAGTGAGAATAAATTCTATCAGACCGGTACTTATAGTTATTTGACGACATGCCACTCGAGCATTGGTCTATCAAGATATTCAAATCCATTTGCTGTAAATATTCCGATCTGTTCGGTCCCAAATGACAAACCGTTCTCACCCCATCCCGGAACAGCAACCGTGGTACTTGGTTCAAGCGAATAGAGCGTATTATGATGGAGTGTGAGGGAAAGGGAAAAAAGGGGATGTTGATTGTACCCCGGACTTATTCCCGCAACGTACGTCTCCCGGGAAAACATTCCCCCGTTCCTGGTAAACCGCCTGATAAACATCGGCGGGGGATGAAAATGGAATCTGGAATTGATTATACGCGGATCATGCGGCATCATATTATTGCCGGCTTCGCGGATCTCTTGATCGGTACGGCCCACTACGAATGCTTTTCTGTATGCATCCTGCATCTCGTTTATAAGCCGCAACGCTTCTTTCAAATCTTCAGGAACATCTGACTCATCCTTCTGGAGAACATACACAAACTGTTGAGAATCGGTTCCCAGACCAAGAAGCATAATACCGGAATCTAAACCAACTACGTCACCGCGTCTGATTATTATATTTTCGACATTGGTCCTTCCGTTCCGAAAATATTCAGAAGAGTCGTCATATTCAGCAATCTTCGACGGCCTTCTTCTTACGTTTACTGAAGGGTGGTTCTCTATTTCTAAATGAAGATCAAGATACCTGTCCCGTATCCACCAATTCAGGTCCCCGATAGTGGTGACATTTGGAATAATTGCTCTATTTGAAAATGCCTCGGCAATAATGTCATTGTGCACTCTCTGGACATAACGGTAGGCGCTTATCTGCTCGGGGCCCATGATCGAAAGCCACAGTATACCAAGGTGCAATGAATCAACAGCACGGGAAGCATATTTACTTCCCAGAGCTTGTTGCATTTCATTACCCGTCACTATACTTAATTGTGCCGAGTTTCCGAAATTTTGTTTCCGAATATACAGGTTTTTTACACTTATTGCGATCTTTTTGGGATCCCGTTCTCGCACCAATCGCGTTATATGGGAATAATCGTCGGGCTCGACATATTCGATTTCGTTCCCCGTATCGTAAAAAAGCAGGAATTCGGGATTACTCGAAAGGGATCCTTCATGTACACTCGGCAGAGTCACTCCCTCTTGATTTGCCGGAAGTAACGACGTATAAACCGGATGTTCTCTATACTGCGTCTGCTGGTAAAGAGGCTCCTCATCATTACGGATAATCCACATGTCCACCCCTTGTTCACGCATTACCATCGGAAGTACGTTCTCTTTTTTCCATTTCCAAAACTTTTCCGTGATCTTGACACGTTCCCGCATTGGTATAAAATTCACCACATCCCGGCCTGAACCCGGTTTGGGAACCTGTGCAAAAGAACCGCCAACGGTTACAAGGAACAATGCTAAAGAAGCCCATAAAAAACAACTTGTCCTCATGGTATTTCTCCTCATGTGATAAAAAGTTCAAATTATTCACAATGTGTGAACGAAATGGAAAACTATATCCTCCAAGGATTCAAAGACCTTCTCACGTCATTGGTCGTTAAACAATTTCTACATTGTTCCACACATAAAAACCGGTCTTTTTGGTACATTAGTAACGTACATTGGCTCAAACACTATCAGTACCACATCTACCATTAAAAAGCAGATAGTCTGCGGGATTACTCAACTAAAACTACCTCACTTGTAATTAAGTCAATCTCCAATTGTAATTCATTTCCCTGGTGTATATATTTTGTTTTCCTGCGGATATATTTTATTTACTATCTATGCTATCTTCCATTATTATTTAATGTTTTTGTGGAACGGGGAATAATTTCGTCGCGCATTGCGGCAAAGTAAGCCCAGCTTGCATTTATAACAGAACCTTGCATCATGTCTTCCGGCACTATCCGGTCGTATACATCCATATTTGTATGGTGGTTCGAGGTGTGATACTCTATATAATCCTGTATCCATTGAAAACTGGGAATTCCCACCCTGATAAATCTCATGTGGTCAGATCCTCCACTATTATCCAGTAGGTGGGTCATGCCGATATCTTCGAAGGGTTTCATCCACGCCTCAAAAATCGGCCGTACGAGGTCATTGCCGTTTAAGTACACACCGAGAAACCGCCCGTACCAATCGGTATTAAGGTATATGGATAATTTTGCATGCTCGGGAAATGTTTTCTTGGTTTCGGGGTTCTGAATGTATTTTGATATATAGTAGCCCGCGCCTGAATGCCCTGCATCATGTCCGCCCCACAATGCAGCACGTATAGTCCTGCGGGGTTGAGCGTCGACAGCTTTTAAAATTCGAATAGCTTCCATAACCATCGCAGCTCCCGTTGCGTTATCCGTGGCCCCGGTACCGCCAAATATTCCATCAAAATGACCGCCGATCAGGATAATTTCATCTTTCAAATCTGTTCCGGGTATCTCGGCAATAACATTATAGTCTTCTCTATCATTTTTATGAAAGATTACACGTATCTCTACTTCCATTTCGACATTAAACCCTTTTTCTATAAGCCGAAATATTCTGTTATAGTGCTCGGCAGCCATACTCATACGCGGCAGCGGTTTATGACCGTCTTTTGGGACCGGCTGTCCCGACAGGAGACCTACTAAACCTTTGGTAAAAGGACCATCAAACCTACCACCGCTTTTAGGGCCTTTGACACTGAATCGGCTTGGAGCAATCAGAACAGCCACTCCCTCGTTTTCAAAAAATTCATTGATCTTTACCGAAGATAAAGGCTGCTGGGGGATATCTCCCTGCAGGAGCGCGTTATATTCATCAAGTGTGATGGTGACTGTTTCCTTCAGCGGAATAATACGCATTTCTTTTTCTACCATATCATCGAGTAGTTCTTTAGATAATCGTATTGCACTCGGCTCAAAATCCGGTTTGATTGGAGCCAGCGGCATAGTAAGAACAATTTTCCCCCGTAACTTTCCCCTATATTTTTGTAGGTCCGTCTCAGAAAATATTTCCTGGGTGTTCACATAGACGGCATTGCTTATAACCTTCCCGTTCGTTCCACGTGTATGACTCACTGCATAGGCAATTAAAGGCAAGTACTGCGGTGTGTTCATGTGAACTGAGTTAAATGTACACTCCCAAGGCATCCCTATCTCTGCATAGGGATCGAGCTTCACGTTCTCAGAGCCCCATTCCTCAAATTTTTTCTTTGCCCATTGTGTCGCCTGATTATAAGACGGCGAATTACCTCCACGGGGTCCGTAAACATCGGTCATATACCAGACCAGCTCCATGGCCTGTGAACGGTTAAAACCTTCATCCCTAATTTTGTCGACCATTATGAGGTCAACTATTTCCTGTGCAAATGCTGACGATACTACTATCAAAAACATGGATGAACTAACTACAAATAGTCTCGCTATTCTCATGATAAACCCTGTAATTAAATTGAAATATTTTTGGTTGATGATTACCTTGTAATTGCTAAAAGGAATCCGGAGATTTTGTTGTGTGTTGGTCTTATGATCAACCAGCTGTCTAACTGTGACGCACCATATATTCTTTTGGTAATCCTACAGTGATGTAATTTGCACCAAAAAAATGCTCCGCCAAAATTGACGGAGCATCGTTCTGACAGCAATCATATTTTCAGGAGAACTATTATGATGTTGTGTCAGGTGTAATATCAACAAATATGAAAAGCCACCACATCACTCCGCTGCCTCGAAATCCGGCATTTCGCAATCAATCAGAAAATGCCCTCCCCTAACGACTTATGTTCGGATTAATTTCGACCTCTTTTTGGGGGATAGGCCAATAAACCCAAAGTGCCGGCGGAGGATCTAAATGCCAGAGGTCGAATCTGAATTGATCATACAATCGGGTTGATTTCAGAAACAACTCTTTGTCCCGCTCTTCAATGAGCAGACCGAGCGGCCCGGTAGTCTCATATGCGCCGCCATCAGGATTAGAAAAATTCTCCATTTCTACCATAGTCTTCGGGTCCAGATTATGGGAAACGCGGACCGTGTTAATGTGGTCCAGCGCAGATTGGGTATTTTCATCATAAATGTCGAGCTCAGCAAGAATCAGTTCATTTTCCTGCCATTCTATAAGCGCTATATCATCTTCCTGCTGATTATACCTGTCCTGGAAATAGAGAAACGGCAGGAGCTTATACTTAAACGCATAAATACGACCTGGAACAGTATTTAATTTGCCTACTTGCATCTCTATAAGCTTAATCCGCTCTTTCGGGTTTAACACATCTGCCCGCGGGTTTACAGCAAACGGGTGCCCACGCTCCCCGGATTCTCCTTCCAGATTAGTCCACACGCCATCAACCTTTACGGAACCAAAACGCGCTAGAGAGAAGCCGCCGGCATCAGTAAAAGCTGGTTGGACGGGATCAGTCGGATCCAATACGGCTGCCCCAAGCTTGTCATTTGCTTCAAGAGCAGCTAATATACCCGTGCCGATGATTTCTCCCTCTTTCGGGTCATCCACCACGTATCTTACGAATCGGGGATCGATAAACCACGATAATCCCGCTGCAGCAAAGCCCTCAGTGGATAACCCTATGGAAGATCTCCCCAGCCATTGCCAGTATGGATTACTAAAACCCTTGCCAACTACTATAAGGAACGGGTCATCGCCGTCCACCAGGCCTTTCGCGGCAGCAGTGCGTACGGCATCAGCATCGACCAGATTTTCGTGACCACCCATTCCACCGGTAATATTCCAAAGATGCGTCCGTGCGATAAATGACCAGATAATCCTATCCGCATGGCCTGCATCGGCGATCCCGTCTTTACCTCCGCCGGGGGGCGAATGCTTTAATGCCTCTGTGTACTTTTCAAGGGCCATCGCGAGCAACTGGTTCGTCGTCTTGAATTCCCCGAATTCCTCACCGGTATCCGGGTCAGGGGAAATGGTCGCACCGGGTTTGAGCCCATCTATCGTCAAGCCCCACCGTACGCCAAGAAGCATGCGCGCATATCCTCCAACAAAATTAGCCCACCAGAGAGATTCTTCTTTCAACGCAGAGGAAACCTCCCCGGTTGCTTCCATGAGCGGTAATCGTACAATAAATTCGTCTGCAAGGGCGCGCATTGACTGGATTAAGCCAAACTGAGGCTCATAGAGATCAAATTCAAGTGATCCGAAGGCCAAGTCCCTTGGTGCACCAAAGAAGTTAAACCAGCGCTCGTCATGATATGCTGCGTCACCGTGTACTTCCGTTCCGGGTCCGCTTGTCCTATTATCCCAGAACGTGTACATATGTCCTTTTACTCCCCTCAGAAAGAATTCCACCTGGCCTGCTTCGTTGAGCTCTTCACCTTCCACCTGGTCAATAAGCGGTCTCACATTCTCAACAAAATTACTGCACGAGAGGAAGCTTACAGCCAGCAATACGACGAATAATGGTATAGAATTTTTAATTTTCATAATTTAAGCTCCTGAAATTATGTTTATCCATTATATTTGAATCCGAGCATACCAGAGTAATGTTTTAGGAGGAGGAAGCGACCTACTGAAGGATACAGAGTCTGGTATGATACGGAAAGGAAATCTCAATCCCTCGTTATGAATTTTGCCTCTAAAACTATTGTGGTTCAGGGTCCAGATATTTGATGCGGTGAAACCAAACGTTAAGCCCCGGACATAATCCTGCCATCCAAACTTTTCTACAAGTTTATCCGCGTTATAACTGATGCTCAGCTCACGGAATTTAAGAAAGTCGGCACGTCTAAGCGTATTCGGATCACTGAAAGGTCCCCACTTTGCGTACCAGTCTGCCGCGGCTATATATTCCGGAGTTCCCGGCGTTAACTCTTCATCTTCCGGGACTAAACCCACTTCCCACTCCGTACCCTGAATTCTTTGTAACTCTTCCCGTACAATGTCAAAAACGAGGATGTTGGAGCCCAGCCCATCAGCATCGTTCCCTGTATTATCCAGGAGCGTACCATCTATCTCCCAGAAATTGTATTTCCATTCAAACATTGCATACGCATTGAAACCAAATGCGCCGAGGCTGCTGCTGAAACTGCCGGTCCACGGTGGAAACATGTGTCCTATACTTATCGGTCCATCGGAGTTTATAGATCCATTGAAAAATCCTTCATCATCAAAAGCGGCTTTTACACCCTTGGTCGGACGGGCAAAACCCTTCTCGAAGCCCTCCTCAATTGACCAGATGCCGTGAAATCTTTGGGTGCTGGCACCGCCTAAATCAATCACTTCATTTGTAGACCATTGGGTAATATTGGTTAAGTTGAAGGACCAGCCGCCAAATCGTGGGCCACTAGTAAAGAGCTGGACCATCGATTCAAATCCTGATCCTTCGATCTTACCAACATTGTCATTGAATGACCCGATGACAGACCTGCTTTCTCTGTTAAAACCCTGTGACGGGGCTTTACTTACACCGATGATAGCATCCGTTGAATTATTTCGATAGTAAGAAAAATCAACTGAAAGGAATCCCTTGTATTCTGCCTCAATGCCGATTTCCCATTCTTTCACCCGTTCGGGCTTAAGATCGAAATTGCCGACTCCCTTAACTTGAACGCCAACACCATACGGGAAAAGCTCAGGTCCATACAGCGTCGGTATCGCATCCAGTCTTCCCGGGAGGATGCCCGTTTCCCCGTATGCGGTACGAAGCTTCAGCATCCCGAAGTCATCAGAGATCCAGTCGAACCGGTCAAGACGAACCGATCCGCTTATCCGCGGATAATAAATCGATTCATGGCCTTTTTTCAACACGCTGACGTAATCCCGGCGGAGCATCGCAGACCAGTAATAGGTATTGTCATACGAAAAGCTGTGTTCGGAGAAAACACCGGCTTTCCTCTCGTGGAAATCTGATTCTCTAATCGTATCCACGACATCTCCTCCCTCGATGGTATTGACCAGATCTGTAACGAATTCTGTCGTCTGTCCTTCGAATAAAAAGTTCTTGTTATCATAAAGCTGCGCCCCAATATTAGCCGATGCGGTTATGCCTAAAAAATTGTAATCATACCGCACATCCCCGGTATAGGTGGTGTTTCTTGCGTTGAGTTGGTTATGTCCTCTTTCTCCTTTTAGTAAAAACACATCATTCTTATCCCAGGTATGTATACTTCTATCGTCCCGGTCATTAACACCCATTGTGAACCTTCCCGAAATCCCCTGCAACCATTTGTTCCCGCCCATGAACGGCCGTAACGCAGTGCTGATTGAACCAATGAATTGATTAGTAAAAAAACGCTGGTTTTGTAAGAAAAAAAATTCTTGTGGTGTCTTTGACCAAGGATTACGACTCGACCTGACATTTGCAAACATACGGCCATGAACATTCGCGATTGTACCGTTGTGGTACCCCGCAGTGATATTGACGTCAAGCTTTTCATTTGGAGTCATATCGAGGTTCACCCGGTAATTTGACTTGTCCTCGAAGTCTCCCGGGGATTGGGATTCCGCAAAGTTTTTGTCTAGCGAGAAAAAGTACCGGATGGTCTGGGTTCCACCACTGAGATTCAAATTATTTTTCCTGATCGGACCCTTCTTCAGAAACTCATTTACCTCTTTGAAAGACCGTACATCCCACTTATTAAATTGTCTATACTGATCGTTGTAGCCGAGCGTACCTTTGTAGGAAATTGTCCAGTTCTTGTCTCCTGCCGCACCTAACCTGCCTTTCTTGGTGGAAATCAAGACAACACCATTGGTACCGTCTGTCCCGTATGCTGAAGCCCCGGCAGGACCCTTGAGGATTTCGATCGATTCTATTTCCTCCGAATTGAGGAAGCTGAGCGAGGACAGTGATCCCACATTGCCAAAACTTCCTTGCATGCCGGCAAAGGAACTCTGCTGTGTACGAACACCATCGATTATAATGAGCGGCTGGACATCCCCGTGCAATCCACCTCCTGACCGCACCGTAAACCGGTAGGGGGCACCTTGTTTCCCGTCTGTTGCTTGCAAAGTTACACCGGGGGCTTTCCCCACGATCATCGTCATTAAACTCTCGTACCCCGATCTATCGGCAATTTCAGTCATGTCAATACGGGTAACAGCTACTTCGGCTACTGCTTTTGATGTTCGCGAAGCAATTCCGGTCACTACGATTTCATCAAGCCCGAACGGGTCCTGAGCAAGTTCAAAGCTCAGGTTTGAGACATTGTCGCCGGGAGACAAATCCTGCCTGACGGACTTGTACCCAATATAGCTAACAATCAGTGTGTAATCCTCAGTCGGACTATATTCAAACGAAAACCTTCCATTAACATCCGTTGAAGAACCGATGTATGATCTCTCGACCAGTACATTCGCACCGATCAACGGTTCTCCATTCTCATCCGTAACGACTCCGCTGTGCTCTTGTTGTGCAGCAACCAGCACACTGGAAGCCGAAGATTCCTCAACAGTTTCTGCCTTTTTCACCGGAGTTATAGCAATCTGTCCTAATTTCGAAATTACAATTTGTGCATCAACATTCTTGAGGACTGATATCAGAACCTCTATTGCAGTAGTATTGCTCATTTCTACTGATACTTTATTGTCCAGAGGAATATCGTCGCTACTGTAGTCCATAACAAAACCAGCTTTATTAGAGACCTCTTCAAGTGCATATTCCAAGGGGACATTTTTCAATGCAACGGATATAGGATTCATTAAATACGTTGGGACCAGAATCTTACCCGGAGAATAATTCTCTTCAAACGTTACATGAGATATAACCTGCTGTGCATAAAGCGGTATAGAGAAAGCAAGGACCAGTACTAAAACAGAATTTAAAATTAAACACACCTTTTTTTTCATAACTGCCTCCATTAATTTAAGTTGACAGGAGTGGTCAATATTGCCCATATATTTTAAATCTTAAAATATATGGGCCAACTCTAAAAAGATTAAGACTCTACATAATTAAAAATATGGAGCAATTTACGAGGTCATATAAATCAATATGCACTGTTTTAATAATTCCGACCATATCGGCTGAATATGAGCTTTTTAGACTGGCTTATAGTATGGAATTTGGTTAACTTATATCGTTTGATTAACCGTACAGTAACCTTGATTATGCTCAATTACATAATCCAGTTTTTTTAATTTTGTTATTTAGGAGAAAATATAACTGTATCACCGGTGCGCTTATAATTCAAATCCAATATCAAAGAGATCCACTCTAATATATCATTGACAGGCATCTTGTTAATATTCAGAGTTAGATTACGTGAAGCAATAGAATAGTCGGTATACGTAAAACGAAGATTATACCATCGTTCTAAATTTTCAAGTACTTCGTATAAGGGTACATCTTCAAAAGACACCTCGTAGTTGAGCCAGGAAATATATTTTGCGATATCAACATCACGGGGTGTAGAAGGTTTAGAATCTTTATTGAGAATACTCAGCTGTCCTTTCAATATTATAACTCCCTCTTTATCAGTATTTTTATTTGAGCGGAATGAAACTTTACCCTCAGCAACAGTAACCTCGACCTTTTGATTTTGAAGCCAGGCTCTCACATTAAATTTTGTTCCCAAAACCTCAATGAATGCGTCACCAGCATAGATAATGAACGGTTTTACTCTATCAGGTGAAACTTCAAAGTATCCTTCACCATATAAAACAACATTATGTGTAATATCATTAAATTGTTCGGGATATGATAAAACACTCCCTGCATCAAGGATAATTATTGTGCCGTCACTTAAGGTAATTTTCGCCTGCTTGCCATTTGCAACCTGAATTTCTTCCATTTCAGAAGTGAACAGCACCGAAGGAACAATACTCATGTCTTTTGTGAGAAAATACGTCCCTCCAACAAAGAAAAGAAGGATGGCGGCCACCTTCAAATATCGAGGGCTATTCATGAACCACCACCTGTAAGAGCTTTTTATTTTTTCATCAATGCGAGGCAGAATAGTTTTACTAATCACGTGATTTATTTTGGAAGCAATTTCTGCATCCTCAACAAATTTATTCCATGATTGTTCTATTTCAATTTGTGGATATTGGACCTCCGGGGTATTCCATATTAATTCCATGTACTCCATTACATTTTGATTCTCCGGATGCGATTGCAGCAATTCCTGAATTTTTTTTGCTTCTTCACTGGAGCATTTTCCCAGAACATAACGTTCTATCAATTTCCAGTCGACTTCTTGATTCATATAATAAACTCTCCGGTTATTATTTGGATATTTATATGAATAATATGCCTATGTATATAACACAATTATAAACGAATTAATAACTACAAAAAAATTTTGCAGAATCAAAATAAGTGCTTAAAGGAGTATTATTATTAAGAAACAGACAAGAATATTTAGAGGATTATACTAAGATTCTTCCGAAGAGTTTTATATGCACGGGACACTTGGACATTAATGGTGTTTGTGGAAATATTTAATATAGCTGCAATTTCTGCATAAGAAAATCCGTCATATATTTTCATAATAAATATTTCACGGCAGCGATCAGGCAGTTCATCTAACGCTTTGCGAACCGCATCAATAGTTTCATTGTTCGTAAATTCATCTTCAGGCGTCATGATTGCTTTTTCAGGTAAGTCGACAAATTGTTCTCGCCTATTTTCGACTTTTTTATGTTTTAAATAGTTTAATGATTCATTTCTTACTGCAGTATATAAGTATGATGGTATTGTTGATGAAGGATTCCATTTTTTTCTATTTAACAAAATCTTATGAAAGACATCGTGTACAATGCTTTCTGCGACATGAATGTTTTTTACATACCGGCAAGAAAATTTGCAAAGTGGCACAATATGCTTTTTGAATATTATTTCAAAAGCATCATCATCGCCTTCCCTGACCTTTAGTGCTAATTCAAAATCGACAACTTTTTGGCCATCTCTTTTTTTTTGTATGGGGGGTTTTATCATCTAAAGAAAAATAGTTATTTGATATTCCCCGTATTAATCCTCTAAAAAGATTAATATGGCTTTTTTTTAGAATTATGAACGCAAGTAAAGATATGATACTGATTAATTAAAATGCTGTTCAGGATTTTCTTTGAATTGATTTTTTCTTTTCAATTGAAAAGATTTTTTGTTAAACAAATTCTAATCTTACGGTACTGAATTAAAATTCTTTTAAAAAGAAACAGTGTGAGTTACTCGGGCATTAATAGAACTTGCGGTGATAGTAAAATAAAGGTTTTTGGCATGTTGAGAACATCAGGGAAGGAAATCTACAACGGTCGTCGATGATGTAACTGCCGCAACCTTAATGAAAGAGATCATGAACAACTCTGAAAAAGGGAAAGTCTTCTACTTTAATAAATCCTGTTCGTATAAATCGCTGACGTTTTTGGTAAACATCTTGCGGCCGAACATAATAAATATTTCATTATGGGAAGTTGACATGATAACGGACTTAAAGACTTCCGATCCTTTGCAAAATGAAAGTCTTCTCAAGTACCATGGTGTTAGTAACAATCATATCCTGTTATACCTTAAAGAATAGGTCGCTTTTTAACTAATTACCTAAATTTATTGGCACTAAACGTAGGAGGACCCACGCTATATGAGTAAGATACATCCATCAAAACGTCAAATGCAAGTATTAAATAAATTTTACACAAGGAGGTTTAGAACACGTCTCAGATTAGAGTTTTATCGGTGCATTCATTACCAGTGCCATAAAGCGATTTACTACCGATGCTTTGGAAAAGGAAGTTGCCGATTTTGAGAACGCGATTATTCCCAGCATCGCGGCGCAAACGGGACTTTAAACAGGTACCGCAAAAGTCATTAAATTAGCCGTTTTAAAACAGCGGCAGGTGCTACGCCGGTTGAACGACTATAAGTACATGATACTCAGGAGCTGTTTCGATCACGTCTATGGCAGCTCTTGAGGCACCGTGCGATCTGCTGAAAAAACGATATTGTGGAGCTGGGGAAACTTTATTATTGATAAAGAATTGGGGGGAACATCTGACGATCAGATTACCGTTGTAGATTTAACTGGAATTGCGGTTCAAGATATTCAAATTGCTGTTGAAGTGTATAAAACTTTATGTTCTTAATGGTATACCTCATTACCTAAAAGTTGAACATTTTGGAATAGAGCGGAAATGCTGCACCGGCTCCAATCAGTTTCCTGTTGTGGGCAAATGAGAGGGATTGAAGCGACATCAAGGCTGCGGAAGCAACTAAAAAGATTTTCACTATTTTCGAAATGCTTCACCTTTTTATTCATAAAATTATAATTCATTATTATCACTAAAAGACGACAGAGAATGTTAAACGCGGAATAAAGTCTGTTCCAGGGGTTACTCCGCTACTGTTTTTTTCATAGATGACGGCTTCGATATTCGGGATAATACTGACGGTAGGGCTTGCCTTATAGTCTATCCCGGCAAGAATGAAATTTGACATCGCGGTCGGGTCGAATGGGATGTAAGCGATCGCTGCCCCGTCCGGATTTGGATCGAACATCTTATCATAACGGAAAAATCCCAGCAACTTCTGACGAAGTTGCTTAACAATAAAGGCAGAAAAAACCTGGAGTTTCAGGTCGTCCCGATCACTGCTGATTCTCCTGGCCTGTTGTACAAATTGAAGACCCATCCGGAGCTTTTCCAGATGAAGGCCCGCAAATCCCTGCACGGTAATCCTCCGGGTATTATTCGGGCGGTCATCATAATCTGCATATCCTTCCAGAACATATCCCGATCCCGGCGAGAAGGAAAACGACGCAAGGATCTTTTTGCCTTTGCCTACTTCCGAACTGGTGCTATTTCCGTTCGCTACCATAATATGATACCCTATCTTTTTTTCTTCGTCAATTGCTCCCTTAAAGGCAATACCGAAATCTCTCGACGAACCGAACTTATTCAGATCGA
The DNA here is from genome assembly GCA_965240425.1 of bacterium. Classification (GTDB taxonomy): domain Bacteria; phylum SM23-31; class SM23-31; order SM23-31; family SM23-31; genus CBDFMG01. The sequence goes on along the minus strand of OZ251221.1, from coordinate 1,531,640 downwards.
GCGGTGTTCTCTCTACAGAACGGTACCCCCATACCTGCTCGACAACTCCCCAGGTCGGTGTTGCAGAAATACCGAAAAGAATACTGTGTTTATCTCTCGACCATTTTATATAGGCGTCCTTGATAAACGGCTCCATCTTTAACTTGGAAGTGAAATCTCCTGCCGTGTTTGCTTCAAATCTGACCCGGACATCGAACTCCTCATTGAGTTTACGGTCAACCGTAAGATATATACGTCTGAACAAAAATGCGTTCTGGCCTTCCAAAGTCTCATCATGGTTAGTGACTATACCATAATATTCACCATATGCCAGTCCTGAAACCTTTGTGCCTTCTTGAGCACGTGCGGTTACGCAGATCAGTAAAAGACTTACTACCATGTAAGTACGGATTAGATTATTAAACATCTCTACACAATTCCTTCCCAGTATTGCACAAACACTATATTCGATAAAAAATACCCTAAGGGGACATTTACACCAACACCGATGGTAAATGCCCAGAACGGTTCCCAACCAAATTTAGAAAGGTCTTTAAACCGGGTTGTTAATCCAATGCAGAGAAAGGTAAAGACGAAGGTCCAGGTTCTCAATATTTTAATCGGCCCTTTAATTAATGCATCAAAGTCTGCGGTTGATACATTTAGGGTAACTAAGCTCATTAATACAGATGCGGCGATAAAACCAAGCACGAACTTCGGGAAACGTTCCCAGATAATTCCAATACCGGCACGCCGTACAGCCAGGTCCTGTTTCCGTTCCCAAAAGGTCACGGCTATAATCGAAAGGATAAAAGCCCAGATACCGATCCAGATATCACGTCCGATGACTTTCATCAGGGTATAGGCATTGATTGCAACCTCACTTTCGCTGCTCAGGGCTGCTGCTGCTGCAAACCCGGCGGCATCAGCAAATTCAGAAGTTCCAATCCATGCTCCTCCAACGCCGAGCGGCAGATCCAGTGCTTTACAGGCAAACGGCAGGATAAAGATCATAACAATTGCCCAGATTGTTACAATAGAAATTCCCATCGCAATTTCTTCCTTTTTTGCCTGAACTGCACCACCGACTGCTATAGCTGCGGAGACACCGCAGATTGATCCCGCAGCACCAAGAACAGCAGCAAATTGATTTTCAAGTTTGAAAAGGTGCGTGGCAGCCCAGTATATAGTCATAAATGTAGTAATCGACACGATGGTCGCCTGCAAAAATGCAAGCGGACCAGCGCGAAAAATCAGTGTAAGCGGCAGTGTTGCACCGAGAAGAACAATACCGGTCTTGATATAATACTCGGTTAACATCGCCGTTTTAAACCACTCTGGCATCTGTTTAATATTGCCGACGATTAAGCCGATAAGCAGTGCAACGAGCGGTGCCTCAAAATTATAATCCTTTGCGTATTTCCATGAACTAAAGATTAAGATTATCAACGATACGAGAAAAATAATCGTGAATCCTGGAATGTATTGTATCCAGTTTCTTCCCATGATTTTCATACTGAACACAAAAATTACCAGAAACACGAAAAACAAAATAAGGTACCAGCTCCATTGAGCGCCAAAATGAAGAAGGATCGGCCCCATACTGTTTTTTGCCAGATTGTTCACAGCCGCAATCATTTTCTGTTTGATTTCAGGGTCAAGTATCGAAGTTTCAACAATCGCAATTAATGCCGATTGATTGCTCTTCGACATTTTTCCTGTATAAGAAATAGTTTTTTCAGCCGGACTAAAGCTGAAACGCTGATTCAGCGATGTATATTGAGATTCCAGTGGGATTACCAGACCGGGTGACCAGCTTTCCGATTGCAATGTAACCGTTGCATCACCAACAAGCATCTTCCATTTAGGGGGTTGTACAGCAAGCGGCTTCAATGTGCTTCCCGCAGAAAAAAAAAGTAGCGCCACGACAATAATACCTAAACCAAGCCAGACTGCCCACCAATCTTCTGTACTTAAGAATTGAGATCTCTGCCTGTTCATTGAATCCTCCACAAAATTCGTGTATATATAACGACTCTTAGGTAGAACTTTTAAGAAAGTTTTGAAACTTAATTTCTAAAAAGTTCATCTCTTCTTCGACACCCCGGCTGTATGAATTTCGAACCTTTGCAATTAAGATTCTTTGAATGTTTTCACGAAATAATACAATATATTGTTTTTGATTCATCGTACAACATCCTCTTTTTCGTCAATATTCTAATTGATACTTTGGATGGTTATTCAACCTGTTCCTCCGATAGTGCAAAAATAGCTTTTAGATCCGACAGAGATGATAATACAGAAGTTTTCATTGTGAACACCGATGGCTCCGGCCAGACAATTATAACAAACAATAGGGTTTTTGATGGGAATCCGCCACGGTCTCCTGATGGTACTTATCCGTTGGCACGGTAGATATAAAAACGCAACTCCATCTTCGGTGGCAATCACGCCGATATGAAGAACCGAGTTGCGGATCTCAATGCAGGATCCAGACAAATACACCAATTAAAAATCCCACTCCCAGCCATGATGCAAGAAAGCCCAGCACACTGATACGTCCCGGTTTCATGATCTCAAAATCAGGGTGATCTATCAAAACCGAGCGTGGGGCCGGTTTCGTGCCTTCAGGAAGAGTAAGCGGTTCAACTTCCGGTTCACCCGGCTGGACCGGAGTACGAAGACACTCATACAGGCGGTCAAGCTTTTCTTTATCCTGTGATTGTGTAAACAGACTGACACCCACCATGACAACCAGTCCGACTGTCAGGTAGAAAACCATCTGCCAGGGCAGAGAAAGTGCTCCTCCGTATATCATGTATTCGGGAAGAAAATGGGCAAAATGAACATTAAAGTCCCAGCCGATGAGATCGATCCTGCCGGTGAAAAACCATACTGCAAATCCGCTCAATGTTGAAGCCCAGGCAGCAGCAGCTGTTGCCTTTCTCCAGAACAGACCTACCCAGAAAGCAACTCCCAGCATAGCCTGCACTTTCCACCAAATCTCTAAACCCTGCACAACACTCGATAAACTGAACGCAAAGATTATTCCACCAAAAACAACAATAACAGACGAAATTCTCCCTATTAGGAGATAATGCTTATCATCCCGGCCCGGTTTGATCAGAGGTTTATAAATATTTTCCGTAAACAGTGCCGCAGACGAGATCATCAGGCAATCACACGTACTCATTACCGCTGCCAGCATGGAAGCAATAAAAAGCCCGATAAGACCCGGCATTATCGTTGGCAGTAGATCACGTGCCATCAAACCATACACATAATCTACGTGAATCGTTTTACCTGCGTATAAACCTATTCCACACAATCCTATCAGTACCCACGAGATCGTGACTATTCGTTTGAGAAACAGCCCACCGACCAGCCCTACTCTTGCTTCCATCTCAGTTTTGCCGGCAGCGCACATTGTCATGGAATGAGGAGCTGTAACCCAGCCGATAAGTCCATTCAGAGATATTATTATTACATAAAAAATCGTAATCTCACCGGGGGCAATGATCGAGAACATTGACGGATCATTGACAATCGATTTTAATCCTTCCAGACCTCCCACCGCATTCAAGGCAAAAGGTAAGATCAGAAACGCGAGCACAAGTGCTAAAAGACCCTGAACAAAATCTGTTATTATGGCCGCATGCAATCCACCGGCCACACCGTACATTACGAACAGAACAGTCATTGCACCTATAGCAAGAGCAGGGCTGATCGCACCACCGGATACAGCGGTGATCATTGCACTCGATCCCTTGAGCATTAAACCAATACTGACGGTCAATTGTGCCATGCCGACCAGGGCAAAAAGAACTTCTACGCTCCTGCCATAACGTTTGTAAAAATAATCTGCTGTTGTTACCGCTCTCATACGCCTGAATAGCGGAGCCAGTAACCAGTAGAATGGCGTGGCAAACAACCATAACCACTGATACCAGATTCCGGAAGCGCCGGACTCGTACGTTTTTGCTGCTACAGCGACCGCCACATCAGTATGCGTTCCTGTCCCGAAGGAAAAGAACATTATCATGGTCTTTCCGAAGTTGCGGTCACTGATAAAAAAACTTGACGCAGCCTTTACTTTTTTAACGGCCCGGACTCCTATCAGTGCTATGCCTATCAGGTACAGAAAAATAACCAGCCAGTCAATAATCATAATCCGATATTTCCCAAATCACTCTTCTTAAACGGATAATCTTGGAATCATGTCAAAACCTGCCCAAGATTTGACGTATCCCATAAAGTTCCCATGGACACGCAGAAACTATGGAAGTTGGTGTGGGTGTGAAAATGCCTGGAAAGTACGTATTTTGCTTTAATCAAAACACATATATGTACTTGTGCTGCCATACCAGGAACACAATAACTCCTGGCCCGGAAATAACCTGACTACCTTTATAAATTCAATAGGAATTATTTATCCAATTGCCAGGTTTCTACGTAGTCCAGTCCAATAGTACTTTTGCGGTTATTTTGATCGCTCTAATGTAGTCCGGCAAATCAACCCACTCGTCAGGAACCCCATTCTGGGTTAAATTACCTGCAAGCGGACCGTATGCTATTGTAGGAATCCCCGCATACATATTTGTGTTATATATTGAGCTTGCTGCGTGCATTGGATTAGTACCGGGCTTTTCACCAGTGACGGTCTGAACAGCATTACTCACTGTTTTGAACATTGGATGTTCTTCAGATAGTTCCGTGGCTTCCCCGCCAAACAACCATACGAGCGAAGGAGGGTGTTCATTCAGCCAGGAATCCGATTCAGAGGCATCAGAAATAAAACCCTCTATCTCTTTCTGAACCTCCTTGAGTCTTTCAGTAGGTGGAAATGTGATCTGTGCTTCAATGGTACATTTTTCGGGGATACCATGATGCTGGTCGAGTCCTGTGCCTTCGAGGCCAATACGGTCAACAAGTAAATTAGTGGACCGTCCGACCTTTTCGTCTATAACTTTATAATAGACCCTCTCACCTCTTTTTGCATCAAGCTCTTTCAGCGCTTGAATAATTAAAATCGCTTTGTCAAGAGCATTAATACCAAGATGGGCATACGCTGTTTTACGAGGGTTATCTGTATCAGGCGATTTTCCTGAAACCGTGACCCGGAAAATTACAATCCCCGGTGTAACATTTTGTATTTCACTCATACCCACACCCAACTCTTCCGGATGAAGATATATACAACCGTCCGCACGGTAACCCTTGTCTAACAGAGCAATGATACCTCGTGCCTGCTGCTTCGTTACTGCACTGCCGAGATATACGTCACCCCCGGGCTGAAGTCCGGCGTTACGTACAGCGTTCAGGGCTTCTGCTATGATGGCAATACCTTCAAGATCATCCGCCACACCATAACCATAGAGCCTGTCTCCTTCAATTTCAGCAGTGAACGGATCACGAGTCCAGTCTTTGGTGGTAGCCGTAGATATGGGCACGGGATCGGGGTGTCCATACATTAAGAGACTTCTGCCGCTTCCCGCACCTGGATACGTACCAACCACTGTTATACGTTCTTTATCATTAATCCATTCATCGGCCGCAAACTCATGCTCCATTTTAATACTCGAGGGGAGTGCCCTCAGCACTTCCGTCTTACTACATCCCACTTCCTTAAATCTCTTTGCCACAAGGCCTTGAACGGCCTCTTCACCCTCCTTTTGTACTTTGATGAGCTCTTTTAGAAAAACGATGTGCTTTTCTTTATTGTTGTCAATTTCATCGAATAAGCCCTGGATCTTCTTGGTATCGGTCATCTGGTACTCCTTCTATTTAGTTCGTCTATATTGAATGATATCCCCCATATCTATCTTCTGAAAGAGATTAATTGGGAGTTTTTAGAATAATAATAGAATGTTAACACGTTAATATTAGTACAACTATAAACGTGCTTTTAACTACAAAAATATTTCTTGCAGCATAAAAATATGTGCTTCAAGGAGTATTATTTGATATTCCCCACATCAATTCTCTAAAAAAGGTTAATTGAGATTTGTTTGAATTATGATGTACGTCATCCGTTGTTTTTACCACCCTGTAATTGTTCATTATAATCCCTCACTTAGTTAATAGTGGATATATCTTAAAAATAGTTAACATGTGAAAAATACATATTCTACTCCAAAACCGGCACGACAATCTTCCCCATAAATAAGATCGTATTCGAAAACTTCTCCCGGATCAAAAATACGAATGGGCGGTTTACTATCATTGAAAGATGAGCGATATCAATTATACCAACCGACGTAGCCGCCGCAGCCGCCGTTCCTTCTTCATTTACATCGACAAATGTTTTATGCTTGACTTCGTTGATCCGGATTCCTCCGGATTTACGGATTTTTGTGAAATTTGCACCAAAGGTAAAAGCAACTTCCATCCCCAAAGCTTTTAATACATCGTTTAATGACAACTCATATTCAAGCTTGAATTTTGGCATGGAAAGCACTAATTCCCGTTTGTCAAAATAAATGATGGTATCCCTATTAAAAAAGTAATATATGCATCTGATAAAAAAAATGAATCCATTGAGGATTTATTTTTATCTAAAGATAAAAGAGAATTCAAAATTGAAGAAGAAAATTTGGGGAAAGCATTAACAGCTAAATTATTTTTTGAGACAGTTACTTCAGAGGAGAAAAATATTACTAAGACTGCTGTGGGTAATTTCAAAAGATTATTAGATAAAATACAACAATGAAAATATCAATGAATTGACTAACTTAAAAAATGGCCCAAACATTAGGGGCAGGTCAGATTGCTCAACAGCCATGCTTCAGCTAATTCTATCTCAAGAACAATATCGAGTTTTTTATATGTTTTACAGATCTGCAGTATCCACTCAGAATGTTCCTTATCGTTCAGATGGTTCATGTATTTTGTCTCTGAAAAAGCCGTCGTTACGTTTTTTTGTTCCGGACTGTCTTTAACTTTCTTTAAACTTTCTTTAATAATAGGTAAAAGGGGTACTCGGGAATGAGTACCCTTATCATATTCAACTTGATTAAATTCTTTCTCGCTCGATGTATTGAGTTCCTTGAACGCCCTGTAAATTTTTGTAATTCTATATTAGAAATATCAGCAGATTTTTTGTTATAGCCGTATGTTTTCCGGAGTATGGCATGAAATAAATTCATAGATTCACTGCTGATCTTGATTTTCATCAGTGCTTCTAAGAGTTCATTTGATATTCGGGTAAACCCATTCTTAAATTGGATTGACTCCATTATGAAATCTCCAATTTATATCGAATATTCTTATCTATTAAAAATTGTGATGATAAATTAATTCTAAGCACTAAGTGGTATAAAGTAGCGGAAGCTTTTGTGGGGGAACGTTGGGGAATGTCGGGATTGGGAGAATCCGGATTTTTTCCCTTTAGAGTAATCTTATAAGTAGTTACGAGATAATAAGATAGGATGGGTAAAAAGAGGTTAAATCTTAGTGGAGCTGATGGGGATCGAACCCACGACCTCTTGAGTGCCAGACATGTGGTTTGTTAATATGAAATACTAAACTTACAGAGAATACACTGCTCGAGCGGTCAGGACATGACTCATGTGCCTGGAAGTAAAAATCTTGTATATTGAACCGGGCAGTCCATGGGGATAGAGTCGTTCAATGGCAAACTGCGTGATGAAGTGCTCAACCGCAAAATCTTCAATACCTTACGAGAAGCAAAAGTGCTTGTAAAATGTTCGCGTAATGAGTATAATCATAGGAGGCTGCATAGTGCCCTCAGATATCAGCCCCCCATCCCCGAGGCCGTTTTGCCACCCGGTACGGTCACAAGGCAGATGGAAAATACAACAATGAAAATATCGATGAATTGACTAACTTAAATAATGGCCAAAATATTAGGAACAGGTCAAACAGGCACAACACATTTTCCGGTCCATGAAAGAAGTATCATGGGATTTCGTGGCACAAAATAATCAGTATTAAAACTTTGTCAAAATTCCGGTCAGTATTTTTTATTTGCAACATAAAGAGCCGCTTAAGCCGACGACTAAGCAATAAATTTTTCTGTTAACTTCTATCCATTTTCAAAGGAGGGATTTTTGATGAAAAAATTGTCCTCAATACTATTTTCGATTGTATTGTGCTGCTCTATCCTGGTTACGTGCGGTCAATCCGATCCGTTCAAGATTGTATTTATATCCGGCTCCAATGAGTATTTTTCAGATATATCACTCAATGATTACAAAAACTATCTTGAAGAGACTGTTGAAAATGTCCGGATCACTATGCTCCAGGCGGGCGGGGAAATCAATTTTAAAGGTGAGTATTCCGACCTCAAGGGGCTTGAAGCGCTTGATGATTGTGACGTGCTGTTAACATTTACCCGCCGTATTACTATAGATGGAGAACAGTTGGAAGCTGTGAAAAACTACATAACATCCGGCAGACCGGTGGTCGCGATCAGGACGGCGAGCCACGGGTTTCAGAACTGGTTGGAATTTGATAAGCTCGTTCTTGGTGGAAACTATAATGATCACTATGACGGAGCCCCTGAACAAGCGGTAAGAGATGAAAATGGGAACCGTATTCCCGATCCTGCAGGCATTATTACGGGATTTTCTCAGAGGATTAAGATAGAACCCGACGCAGAGAGTCATCCGGTGTTGAAAGGTATTAAAAGTTTCAGTTCACGGTACAGCCTGTACAAAACGGGACCTGTGGCGCCCGATGTTCAGGTATTGATGTCCGGTTATATACCAAATAAAGATATGGCTAAACAAGACGGCAGGCTAATCTATTATAACAGAGAATATGACATATCGGAACCTTCGGTATGGGCACGGACCTATAATGGCGCCAGAATATGTTATATTGCAACAGGCGGGCTTCAGGATTGGAAAAGTTCAATATACAAAAAGCTGGTGACCAACGCCCTTTTTTGGACCGGTAAACGTGAACCCGAGTATAAAGAGAGCCCTGAGCCGAAACAAAGACCAATGCCAACGGGAGAAATGGATCTGGTTATGCGAAGCCGTATAGAGGTCACAAACGGAAATGATACATGGCAGGAACTTGCGCTGGATAAGAACTGGAAAATTGCCGAAACGGCAATTATTCTTTGTGATATGTGGGACCAACACTGGTGCTCAGCTTCCTCGAAGAGAACCCTTGAATTAGCTATAAAGATGAATCCCATCCTAAAACAAGCACGGGAAAAAGGTATTCAAATCATCCATGCCCCGAGCGGAACTATGGGCTTTTACGACGACTGGCCTCAAAGAATGCGAATGATAAATGCACCGAATGTACCAAAACCTTCTCCGCCCATAGCTCCAGACCTTCTTGACGATTTTTCTGATAATCCCAAACCGATTGAAGATGAAGATGAATGCGAGGTCGACGGTGATATTGACTATAATGCATGGACACGTCAAACATCTCTTATCGACATAGGCGAGTACGACGGTATATCGGACAGAGGGAATGAAACGTACAACTTTTACAAGCAGCAAGGAATCAAAAATCTAATTGTTATGGGTGTGCATACCAATTATTGCATTTTGACACGTTCTTTCGCCTTAAAACAAATGACGACCTGGGGAATAAATTGCGTCTTGGTGCGTGATCTGACCGATTCCATGTATGATCCTGGAAATTTTCCCTATGTCAGTCATGACGAAGGAACACGGTTGATGGTTGAATATATCGAGAAATACTGGGCCCCCTCGATGCTGAGTGAAGACCTTGTTGCAGCACTGGATTAGCACATTTATAGTTTTGAAATTTTTAATATAAATTGTTGTAATAATCTATTAAATCCTTAACATAGGTATTGTAGATTGTATCTATCTCAGTAACGTATCTTAATTTTTCCGAACACATGTTCTGACAACCTACAACCCATTTTCAGGGCAAATGTCTACAAAATTACTAAAATATATTTGTAAAATAAATGTCATATAGTGAGCTAAGTGTATATACTCATATGGGATTAACCGGTCAGAAGGCATAAGTCGAGGGTAGCATTTAGCCTTGATGAAATATAAGCGGGTGTTTACTTTTTAGTATAATATAACTCCCAAAGACTTTCCAGGCCTTCATCTTTTGTAAGATTCACAATTTTACCGTCCTTGATAACCATTTTTAGTTTTCTGATATTTGAAATATGTTCCAAAGGATTATCCTCAATGACGATCAGATCAGCGAGTTTTCCTTTTTCAACCGTACCGATATCGTCCAGCATACCCATCATATCGGCTGAATTACGGGTGGCGTTGATCAATACCTGCATTTCTGTCAATCCTGATAACACCTGCTGTTCAATTTCCAGTAGTACTTGTTCGCCGATAGGGGTACCGTCGCCGCCGGTAAGGACCCTGACGCCCGCTTTTACCGCTTTGCGGAGAATGTTCCTCTGGTTTAATGCAAAACCCGGTGTCCGTTCGTCAATAAAAGCCACCTTTGTCCTCCCTTCGATGATTTCGTCTGCGTCGTTCAGGTCCAGTTCAGCGATTTTTTGCTCCCTCTCAGCAATATATTCAGCGCTCAAATTGCAGACGATAGTAGGATCATAAAACGTACCCTTTTCCGCCATGAGCTGTATGGTTTCGTCGCTGAGTCCATACCCGTGCTCGATGCAGTCGATACCGAGTTCTACGGCAATACGGGCAGCCTTTTCAGAGGAATGCGCCGTCACCGGAATCCCAAAACTGTGAGCTGTCTCTATTGCGGATTGAATTTCATCCCGGTTGAGAACGTTTGCCTGGATCTTGATAATTCTTGCTCCATATCTAATATTCTCTCTGACAGCTTTCCGGATCTCATCGGGACCGTTGACTTGTTTGCCACCGGGATAAGGAGGAGCATAAGCATCACCATGAGTTGATGAAATGCTCGGTCCGGAAGAAATGATCCGCGGCCCGACAAAAACACCTGCATCGAAGGCTTTCCCCCATGCGACATCGAGGAAATCTCGCTCCGCAACCATCTTGAGAGTTGTGATACCCCTTTGGAGAGCATCCATAGCAATTCTGCCCGCGCGTATTGCTGCCGGCAATACAGGTTCATATGCAAGTGTATTATTCACATCAGGGTGGATGTCAGATATATGGGAATGATTATCCCAAAAACCCGGAAGCACATACGCCCCGTCGAGATCGATTATTCTGATGTTTTTATCAGCCGTATTCCCTCTGTACATCCTGTCTGATACTTCAGTTATTCTGTTACCCGTGATGATTACCGTCATATCTTCCAAGATGGGACCTCCGGTACAATCAATCACGTTGCAATTGGTCAGAATGGTCTTATATTCATTCGGACTTTGAGCATGAACCTGACTGGGTAACAAAAAAGCAATTGTCAGGATAGTAAAAAATAACATTTTTGATAATTTCACGTCATTTCTCCTTGATTGATTAATTTTTCCCGCGAATTAAGTGAATATTAATATATTGAACAAATTATTAAAACATTAATCAAAAAGAAGCAAGAATATTAGTAAAACATGGTATCCAAGAAACAAAAAATGCTTGTAAAAGTCAATTGCATACCCTACTATTTAACATAACTACTCCAACAAGCTCTGACGACACTCACAAGATGTTAAAATAGTATTTAAATTCAAAAAAATCCAAATTATTCTCGTTTAGAGTATCGATATGCGTAAAATCAGGTTAACAAGAGAGGAGCAAGTAATGAAATCTCGAGTTGTGATATTCTTTATTGCAGTGCTGTTCACCATACCTATTGCCAATGCACAGGCTCAGCAATCGGGAGACACGGTTCCGGTGGAATTGAATAATCAGATCCGCCGGGAAAAGTTTGACCTTGTTCTGCCCCAAGTCATGAAAAAGAACAATATCGACATGTGGATCCATGTGATGAGAGTAGCAATTCCTGATCGCTTTGGTGCAGAGGACCTGGGCAGTACCTCCGGTGTTTTCATCTTCACGGACCGTGGCGGTGACAGGATCGAACGTGCGATTATCGGTCGTCGCTGGGGAGCTACACAGCGTGAAAGAGGAGAAGTGGAGACGTTGATTGAAGAAAGTGGAGCCTACGACATAATCCACGACCCGGTTTTTGTGGGGGAACCGTTGGCAAGCCCGATGACAGAATATGATTACCGGTTTAAGGGTCTCAGAGAATTTGTTGAAGCACGTGACCCTAAACGCATTGCTGTAAATTTCAAGCATGATCTGGGAGCATGGCCGACGAGAAGAGCGAATGACGGTATTTCGCATACAGACTACCTTCTATTGGCTAAAGAGCTCGGTGATAAATATGCCAACAGGCTGGTCTCGTCTGACTATGTGATGGTGGATTACATTATAAATCCGGTTCCGAGCGAAATTCAACTATTTAAGAGAATGCGTCAGGACGAAGTTGAACGTGTAAAGAAAGCTTTTGCTGAAATCGTGCCTGGTGTAACAAAAAATCGAGATGCGGGAATAACTCTCTTTAGTCGGAGAAGCACGGGAATATCACAAAGGGGATGGAATCCGGGCTATGAAAACATGGTGATCCGGAGAGGCGACATCGTTGCAGCACCAAGCCAGGGAATGTATGCTTATGTGCTCCGTGGAGGAGAGACCGAACCGCCTCCGGAAATCAAAAAACTCTGGGCAGAATATCTGAAAATCGATAAGATCCTGGCAGAAACCATCAAGGCGGGACTTACCGCTCGTGAAATAATTCAAAACTACAAGCGGAAATTTGATGATGCGGGGATTATTGTCAGGGATCCCCAAATGCATATGGTTCAGCCGAAGAACAACTTCCCCGTTTATTCCACAGGCTTTGATCCTGAAAAAACGCACCTTAGTATCGATGCTCATGGCATGGGAAAAGGAGCGCGTGAGAGAAAGTACCAGGAAATGTTTGGCCCCAGGATTGGTTCTTATGGTCCGGAATGGACTTATGATATACCACTCCCGCCAAATCACCACTTTGTTATGGAATATTTTTTCTATATGCCGTCGCCTACATCCAACGCAAGCGAAGACCAATATTTATTATTTTGGGACCATGAGCAGGCGATTGCCACCGAAAGTGGAGTCGAGTATTTTTCTCCACCGCAAAGGGAGCTTTATCTCATTAAATAAGTTCGCAAATCGTACAGCCCAGGGAGTAGAAAACACTTGTAAAAATTAAATTCTTATCTTAATATTTATCATCAAAAATCAAAAGAGGAGCGAGTCATGATATTCCGAATAAAGATAGTTTTAATATCTGTGCTGTTCACAGTACCTTATGCCAATTGCCAGGCTCAGGAAGTGGACGATTTAGTGGAATTGAATAATCAGATTCGCCGGGAAAAGTTTGACCTCGATCTGCCCCCAACCATGAGGGAGAACAATATCGACATGTGGATTCATGTGATGAGAGTCGCAGTTCCTGATCCCTTTGGTGCGGAAGAGTTGGGTAGCACCTCCGGTGTTTTCATCTTCACGGACCGTGGCGGTGACAGGATCGAACGTGCGATTATCGGTCGTCGCTGGGGAGCTACACAGCGTGAAAGAGGAGAAGTGGAGACGTTGATTGAAGAAAGTGGAGCCTACGACATAATCGGCGACCCGGTTTTTGTGGGAGAACCGGTGTCAAGCCCGATGACAGAATATGATTACCGGTTTAAGGGTCTCAGAGAATTTGTTGAAGCACGTGACCCTAAACGCATTGCTGTAAATTACAGGGAAAACCTGGGAACGTGGGCGACTTCCAGAAATGCACAAGACGGCATTTCGCATACAGACTACCTCTTATTGACGAAAGAACTCGGTGATAAATATGCCGGCAGGCTGGTCTCGTCTGAATATGTGAAAATGGATTACATTAAAAGAACGGTGCCGAGCGAAATCGAGCTATTTAAGAGAAATCGTAAAGACGAAGTTGAACGTGTAAAGAAAGCTTTTGCTGAGATCGTGCCGGGTGTAACCAAAAATAGCGAGGCGGGAGTAACTGCCTTTCGTCGAATGAGCACAGGATTATCACAAAGAGGAAGGAGTGCAGGCTGGGAAAACAGTGTGATCCAGGGAGGTGACATCCTTGCAGCAGTAGGCCAGGGAATGTACGCATATGTGCTCCGTGAAGGAGAGACTGAACCGCCTCCGGAAATCAAAAAAATCTGGGCAGAGTATCTGAAAATCGAAAAGATCCTGGCAGAAACCATCAGGGCGGGACTTACCCCTCGTGAGATAATTCAAAACTACAAGCGGGAATTTGATAATGCACGGATTATTGTTGTGGATCCCCAATTGCATATGTTTCAGCCAAAGAACAATTTTCCCGTTTATGCCACGGGTTTTGATCCTGAAAAAACCCTGCTTTCTGTCGACGCTCATGCCTATGGAAAAGGAGCGCGAGTGAGGAAGCATAATAATATGTTTGGCCCCAGGATTGGATCTTATGGTCCGGATTGGACTTATGATATACCCCTCTCACCCAATCACCAATTTGTTATGGAATATTTTTTCTATATGCCGTCTCCTACTTCCAACGAACGCGAAGACCAATATTTATTATTTTGGGATCATGAGGAGGTGATTGCCACCGAAAGTGGAGTCGAGTATTTTTCTCCACCGCAAAAGGAGCTTTATATTATTAAATAAGTTCGAAGATCGTACAGCCCGGGGAGTAGAAACACTTGTAAATGTACATTGTATCCCTTAATATTTTATTCAAAATGTCCAGCATGTTCTGACGACGTACATTCACACACAAAAAATCTCGCCCCTAACCTAATTACTATTCCATTCGGCACCTTATTTATATTGAGGAAGGCAGAAACGCCGGAAGAAGCGACTTATGTAAGAGTATAAAACCTTTGATATCGGATATAAATATTGTTATAGCTTAAGGATTGATTAATATTTGAATCAAAGTGTTGGAATTGCTCTAAAGACATACATGTGTCAGTTTGTGTCAGTAATGGTGTCAATTTGTGGCAATATTTGCTTTATATAAATTGTGGAAACCACACGCTTAATTATCTGTTTATTAATAGGTTATGTATTGCACCATTATTATTAAACCTTACGACTCATAATCAGTGAGTCGCAGGTTCGAGTCCTGCAGTGTCCCGTGTTGATTGGCGTGTAAGATTGATTGATATTATATCCATCGCCGAACTTCAGATTTATACCGCAAGTACTCGTCACCAAATTTTTGAACCAAATACTGTTCTTCACGTTTGATAATACCCTGATTTACAACAACAAGCACTGGTACTATAAACATTAGGATCCATAATGAATTAATCCAACAGGCAATGCCCAAATAGACAAATGCTAAAGAAACATACATAGGATTTCGACTCAATCGGTAAATTCCATAAATCACAATACCTGTCGTAGGCTTATTTACATCTATTGGTGTCTCAGCTCGCTTAAAAGCCAGCACCGCAAACAACACTATGGGAATGGCCATTAGAAGCAACAGAACACCCGACCAAGTTGATATTGATTCCGACAAAAATCCGATGGGGTAAATATAGTGAATCATGAGCCCCAACAATATGCCTACGAGGTAAATAATCGGCGGAATCGTAATAACGCCTGCATTATCAGATTTACTGTCGTTCATTGCTATTTCTACTATTCAGTCTACTGACTTGTCCAATAACAGTTTCTTAAACACAATATAATGAGTGATTAGAAAGATAGGAACCCAAAATGATGGTATCCAATATGAAGCACCCATATATGGCCCAATATTGTGTAGCGATCCCATAGAAATGGCATATATAAGGTCAATTGTGCCAACAACATTAAACACCCACATAGCTGTTATCTTAAACAGTTTATCTTTCCTAATTGCATATAAAGCAAACAGTGCCAGTAATGCAGATATAAAGTCACCGATTCCAGCAGGGTATGCAAATTGTGGAGGCATGCCTTCATACACCGCACCAGATGTCATAAACATAAGACCAAGATGTCTCAGCGAATGCAAAATCAATATTGGAACAAAAATAGCCGCAGCAGATATTTCTTTTAACTTTGGCATCAAATATATCACTGCTGTCCAGTAAAATATGATCGTACTCAGTACTAAATTCAATGACATGATTTTATCAATTATAATTTGAGCCATTGTCATCTCCCTTGTACTTGTTTATGACCTGCCCCTAATGTTTGGGCCACTTTTTAAGTTAGTCAATTCATCGATATATTCATTGTTGTATTATCCATTGGCCTTGAGACCGCATCCGGTGGTATAACTGCCTCGGGGGCGGGTGGCCGGTATCCAAGGGCACTATGCGGTCTCTTATGATTTTACTCATTTCGCCAGCGTTCCACAAGCACTTTTGCTTCGTGTACTGTATTGAAGATTTCCCGGTTGAGCACTTCATCACGCAGTTTGCCATTGAACGACTCACTATACCCGTTCTCCCATGGACTGCCTGGTTCAATATACAATGTTTTTACTCCCAGGCGCATGAGCCATGTCCGGACCGCTTGAGCAGTGAACTCTGTGCCATTATCACTTCTCAGGTGAACCGGAACTCCTCGCTGCACGAACAGTGTTGCAAGATGTTCTATGACGTCATTGTGAGTCAGCCTCCTGCCTGCCACAATTGCCTGACACTCCCGACTGTATTCATCTAATATTGTTAACAAACGATAGCTCCTTCCCTCTCGGGTTCGTGCTTGCATGCAGTCATAACTCCAGACATGATCCCGGTACGCAGGTCGCAGCCGAATACACGAACCGTCATTGAGCCATAACCGTTTGCGCTTCGGCTGCCTCCGGGGAACTTTTAATCCTTCTCGACGCCACAAACGCTCCACTCTCTTATGATTGACCTTGCAGCCTTCTTGCTGTAACAGTGCGGTAATTCGTCGATAACCATACCGACCATACTGCGTGGCCAACTCAGACCATACGTTGCACTAACACCGGCTTCATCAGAAGGAGAAATCGGGCGATATTGATGAGTGCTGCGCGGTACTCCCAACACGGTACAGGCCCGGCGCTGCGAGATCTCGAGAGTCGTGCAAAGATGCTGCTCCACTTCCCGTCGCTTCGCCGGGCTCAGAAGTTTTTTGCATCAACCGCCAGTGTCTCATTGAGGATTTGAATATCCAACTCTTTCTCGGCAACCAGGCGTTTCAGGCGGATAGTCTCTCTCTCTAACGCTTTAAATCGTTTCGCCTGATGCACCCGAAGACCACCATACTCCTTTCGCCGACGATAATAGGTCTGCTCTGTAACCTCAATCTGGCGAGCAGCTTGTTGAACCGACTGACCTTGAGCGAGCAGTACTTCTGCCTCTCGAAGCTTGTGGATAATTTGTGCTGATGTGTGAATTCTACGTGCCATTGATCTTGCTCCTTTCTTTTCAATCTAATCCCTGTACTCATATACTATCTGGATCAACTTGTGGGGGCAAGGTCATCATTCATAATTTTTTTTAGTAATAATCCAACATGAATATAATATTTTTGCAAAATTAGTATAATTTATAAGTGAAAACTCTATACAACGGCTGAATATTACTTGAATTAAAATAATAAAATCAGAACAATAGAATAGTAAATTAGGAATAATAAAAAGATAAACTAGCAGTTGTAAAAAGAAATATTATTACATGTAAATGTCAATATAATTATTGATTGATGTTTCAAAACGAAGTAATGGGAGAAGTGTTTATTGTTATAAGTATTTAAACTTACATTTAAAAATTCTGTTTTTAGAACAGTAGAGTCCATATTAGTGGAGTAAGAAAAAAGTAAACTTTTATAAAATCTTTTAATAAAAAAATGTAGAGGTGATTAGCATGATAAGGATAAGGTATATTGTCAATGACGTCGACAAGGCAGTTGAGTTTTATACATCAAATCTTGATTTTCGGTTAGAACAACAATTTGGACCAGCAATAGCCATATTGGAACGAGATGGCGTACAGCTACTAGTCTCCGGTCCTAAGTCTTCAGCCGGTCAGCCAATGCCAGACGGATCTAAACCTTCACCAGGAGGATGGTCTCGGTTCCAAATTGTCGTTGATGATATTGAATCTGATGTTGCCAGACTTAAACAGAACGGTGTGCAGTTCAAAAACGATATTATAGAAAGTGGGGGACGCAAACAGATTATTCTTCTCGACCCGTCAGGAAATTTAATAGAGCTTTTCCAACAGGATTAGGAATTCCGGGGACGCATACCTAATAAGTATAAAGTATGATTGGGTAACCGGTGAAGAGTTCATCATAATGAGAATTTAAACACATATTTGAAATTTCAGTTTTTTGAACAGTAGGGTCCCGAGGGGGGATGATAACGGCGGATTGTGCCGGATTTGCTCATATGGCTTGTTTCAGAACAATCCGGTTATTGATAATGAGAGTTTCCTTCAATATCTAATAAGCTGATTTGTATGAGTCAGCCTTTTTTGTTTGTAATTACAGCAATGGTCTATCAACTAATTTCAAAAAAGTTAGCAAACCGTACAGCCTGGAGAGTAGAAAACACCCGCACGATACACCCAATTTGAAAGTGCCGGTTACGCTGAGTGGTCGTGTCTACATCAAATATTCATCTCATAAAAGTAGTGAGAGACCTTCTCAGTAATCCCCTTAAAATCCATGTGATTACAATACGGGCGTTTATTCTCAGTTTTATTGTGAGGTAAGGAAAAAAACACTTGTAAATGCATAATGCTTGCCGTAAAATTAAATTACAAGAGTCCAATTTGTTCAGAATATGTACAGTAATCAAAGGAGGTTGCGTCATGAGTACAAAAGGTTTATGGACCGTTTTTTTCACTCTTATTGTTCTAATGTCCGGTTTTGATGCCTACGCACAGAAATCAAAGCAGAATTATGAGATTATGAGACTCATTCGGCATGAAAAATTTAATCTGATTCTGCCCGGTGCATTGCGGGACAACAACGTTGACATGTGGATTCATGTCGTGGAGAGCGGGAACAGGGACCCTCTCGCTTTGGATTTAGGGGGGATGGTTTGAATTTAGATTATGGGAACCGATCGGCTACTACCTGTTTACCGACCGGGGTGGTGACAGGATCGAGAGGATAATCCTGGGTGGCTCGGACCGGGAAGGTCTCTACGATATTCGCGGCTCGGGAGAAGACCTGTTGAAACTGGTGGAGGAACGCGATCCCGAAATGATCGCTGTCAACATGTCGAACTCGCTTACCATAGCCAACGGTCTTTCATATACTGCATATTTTAAGTTGACCGAGGCTCTGGGTGAAAAATATACCGACCGACTTATTTCTGCAGAGAATGTCATCACCGATTTCCGCGTGAGAAGAATTCAACGGGAGATCATAGCATTCTCAAACGCAGTTGAAATTCAAAGACAGATCATGGAAAAAGCTCTTACGGATATTAAGCCGGGGATAACAACACGTGAAGATGTGGGCTGGTGGGCAGCAGACCAGTTGCTGGCACAGGGGATCCCTTCAACATTCCAATCGGCGACTCTGTTTCTTCCGTACATGCCGGGAGTATCCCATTCCGAATCACAAAGCCGGTCTGAGAACAGGGCTTTTCAGCGCGGTGATTTCTTATCGTGGGACATGGGTGTCGGATACTTGAACTTCGGTACCGACATTAAGCGGAATGCTTATATCCTGAAGGAGGGTGAGACCGACGTTCCGGATGGGTTGAAGCTCGCATGGGAGCGCAGGATGAAGGGACGTGAGATCATTCGGAAAGCTCTCAAGGTCGGCAGGAGTACAGGAGAATCCTGGACGAATATTGTACGCGCCTTCGAAGCAGAAGGGTATATCCATACTCCTTCCGATGACAGAAGTTCACAATACAGAGACTCGATGAACGCTCTCGGAGACGACAAGAGGTCCGGATTTGCCCTCGGCCTCCACCCTACCGGCAACACCAGCGTCAGTGATGATGCATCAGGCCCTTATATTTCCTCGTATCGTCCCGACCGTCACCACTTCATTGTCCAGCAAAATTTGATCTTTTCATTAGAGTTCGTGATCAATACATGGGTCCCGGAGTGGAATAGACGGTTAAGTATAAATTTCGAAGATAACGCAATTGTCACCGACAATGGGGTTGAGTATCTGTATCCTTATAACGAAAAGATACTATTGGTCCGTTAGTACCTGTTGCAAGTTTTCACAGTAGGATTTTACTACATGAAGCGGTATTGACATTCAGAAATATGATACAAAAATGAATTAACGGGATCACAATTTGAATGTTCTCCATAAATCGAAACAATCCAAATTAATCTCTATCAGGGTATAGATACAGGGAATATCAGATCATCAATAAAGAAAATATATTTTATGAATAAAGCCCGGGTTCTCCTTAAATTCTATTCTATTCTCATATTTTGCTCGGGGAATTCATACACAGATCCCGGATAACAATACAATGCCGGACGTGCCGGACCTGAACCACATTTTGGCCGGTCCGGAAGACATTAACGACCTCATATCGGAATGTGATCAGGCGCGACGAAAGATATAATATTCCTGTTGACAATAATGGTTAAAATCGCTATTATTCGCACTTTAAAATTGAGCATTCCTCGGTAGCTCAATTGGCAGAGCGGGTGGCTGTTAACCACTAGGTTGTAGGTTCGAGTCCTACCCGGGGAGCAAAAAAGACTTGTAATAGCCATATATATATCATAATTTCCAGTACCTTCTGACGAAGTATATCACGTCTTAAAATAGCCTCAAATTTCTATACAATCCCAATGTATGCTCTTTTAGAGTATTAATATGGGAAATATCAGTTTAACCAAGAGAGGAGAAAGTCATGAATTCTCGAGTTATTATTTTTTTATTTGCTGTGCTGATCACAATACCTATTGCCAATGTGCAGGCTCAGGATTTGGGAGGCCCGGTACCAGTGGAATTGATGAATCAGATTCGCCGGGAAAAGTTTGACCTCGTTCTACCCGATGCCATGCGGAAGAATAATATCGACATGTGGATTCATGTGATGAGAGAATCAATTCCTGATCGCTTTGGATCAGAACACCTGGGCAGTAGTTCCGGTATTTTCATCTTCACGGACCGTGGCGGTGACAGGATCGAACGGGCGGTTCTCGGTCGTCGCTGGGGAGCTACACAGCGTCAAAGGGCAGAGGATGAGAGTAATATTATTGAGGAAAGTGGAGCCTATGACATAATCGGTGACCCGGTTTTTGTGGGAGAACCGGTGTCAAGCCCTATGACAGAATATGATTTCCGATTTAAGGGCCTCAGGGAATTTGTTGAAGCACGTGACCCCAACCGCATTGCTGTCAATTTCAAGAATGATCTGGGACCGTGGCCGACGACTCGAGGAGGACAAGACGGCATTTCGCATACAGACTACAACCTATTGGTCAAAGAGCTCGGTGATAGTTATGCCGACAGGCTGGTCTCGTCAGAATATGTGATGATGGATTACATTTCAAGTCCGGTGCCGGTCGAAGTTCAAAAATGGAAGAGGGAGCGTAATGATCAAAATGAACGTGTAAAGAAAGCTTTTGACGATGTCGTGGTAGGTGTATCCAAAACCCGCGGTGATGGATTCACCGTGTTTCGCCGGATGAGCACGGGATTGTCACAAAGAGGAAGAAGCGCCGGTTGGGAAAACAGTGTGGTCCACGGAGGCGACATCCTTGCGGCGCCAAGCCAGGGAATGTTCGCCTATGTGCTCCGTGAAGGAGAGTCTGAACCTCCTCCAGAAATCAAAAAACTCTATGCAGAATATCTGAAAATCGATAAGATTCTGACAGAAACCATCAAGGCAGGACTTACCGGTCGTGAAATAGTTCAAAACTACAAGCGGAAATTTGATGATGCAGGGATTATTGTTGTGGAGCCTCAATTACATATGTTTCAGCCAAAGAACAATTTCCCTGTTTATGCCATGGGTTTAGATCCTGAAAAAACACTACTTAGTATCGACTCCCATCCCCTTTATTCAATGTTTAGCCCCAGGATTGGTTCTTATGGTCCGGATTGGACTTTAGATTTACCACTCTCACCCAATCACCACTTTGTTTTAGAATATTTTTTCTATTTGCCGTCGCCTACCAACAACGAACGCGAAGACCAATATTTATTCTTTTGGGATCATGAGCAGGCGATTGCCACCGAAAGTGGAGTTGAGTATTTAACCCCACTGAAAAAGGAGCTTATTCTCATTAAATAATGTCAGACCTCAATAGAAGTGTGCTTTTGCGATAATAATTGTTTGTCCGTATATTTTCCGGACCTTTCTTCTACTCCCAGTATGATACATAAGCAAAAAGGTCCGCAAATCGTACAGCACGAGGAGCCGAACTTCCCGTGATTATATTAAAAGCCGATATTCCATATGTCGGCTTTTTACGTTAAAAAAAAACCTATGTATACTGTCGATATTCTTCATAGTGAGAAATTCGACAAGAACTATAGTGGTCAAACAGGCAATCTCAACGTTCGTCTCATCCGGCATAATGAAGGAAAAGTGAGATCAACGAATACGTATCGAAACCGTTTTCTTGCAACTTGGCCTTTACTTTTTTACAATATATCAATAAATTCAGGAGCAATATACATCTTGAGCACATTAAACATGCCCCTGTTCATGAGCACAGTGGATTATGTTTACAATCAGACATGCACGAATATCATTACGCCACAAATCCCTGCCTGGCACGAAAAATGTGACACATATATTTTATATAAAAACCATTATAGTTCAAAAAGGAAACAATTATGGTACGCCGAGTAATGTTATTTGTAATTGTTGTGCTGTTCACCGTACCTGATTTAAATGCCCAGCGGCCACTTCCGCAGCGTACGCCGGAGACCGATAGAGAAGCGCTCCGTTTGATGAGAAATGAAAAACTTAAACTTATATTGCCGGGAGCAATGGGAGACAATGGCGTAGACATGTTGATTCATGTCGGCCGTTACAATGGAGTCTTTGCAAACCCCCATAGCGGCCCATTGACACTTTATTTTGGGCGAAACTCCGGTTATTTAATTTTCACCGATCTGGGAGACGGGATCGAACGAGCCTATTTTAGCGATAGCTTTGGTTTTGGGGGTATTGAAAATATTGACATATGCGGCTCTCTCGAACTCTCGCGAGCAATTATCAGGTATGATTATCACACGCAGGACTTTTCAGTCTATGACGAAATTACACAATTTGTTGCTGAGCGTGATCCTAAAACAATCGAAGTAAATACATCAGATTGACTCCCTATAGCCGACGGGATTTCACACTCTTCATATGTGAAGCTGGAAAAAATATTAGGGCCGAAATATTCTCGGAGAATTGTGTCCTCAGAGAACGTCATTTTAGATTTCGCGAATAGAAGGACGAGCAGGGAAATAGCAGCACAGGTCGAGGTGTTGGCTCTGGCCCGTCAGCGAGCCAAACAAAGATTATCGCAGGTCGTGCCGGGCGTAATCTCAGGCGCCCGGGTTATCTATTCGGCAATTTCCGATCCATCTGCAACAAGCTCTCCTGGATACACATTACAGCGTGGTGATTTATTTCAAGGCGGCAACGTTGGCGGTGGTGGTCCCAGGGGCGACTATATGAATTTCTCAGTAGATACGAAAACGTATGCATATATTCTGAGAGAAGGAGAAACCAAAGTTCTGGATTTTTTACGAAAATTGTGGGATTAAAAGTACGATTCAACGGCAAATTCATTTTGAGAGATTCGTAAATCGTACAGCCCCGGGGAGTTGAAAAACACTCGTAAATGCCATAAGTATATCTTACCATTTATATCATAATTTCCAATACCATCTAACCAGGTGCTTCACATCTTAAAAAATGTCATATTTCGACTCAAACCCAAATTGTTCTCTGGAAGAGAACCGCTATAAGGGACATCAAAAAGGAGACATGAAATGGAATACAGGGTATTGGGTCGAACAGGGTTGAATATTGCTCCCATTTGTTTTGGTACGGGTAACTTTGGCGAACCCACACCGGAAGATGAAGCGAAAACAATGATTGACCGGGCTTTAGATGCCGGTATAAATCTCCTAGGTACTGGCAACATTTACGCAGATGGAGAGGGGGGAACGGATAATCGGACGGGCTCTGAAAGAAAACGGCCGGCACCAGCAAACGCTCATTTGTACAAAAATATTTCCGGGGCCGTTTGATGTATCTCACGGAGTCACTCCATATAAACCCGGTCGCGACCCTATTGAACAGGGTCACTCAAGATTGAGTATTTCAAAATCATGTGAAGCTTGTTTAAAACGCCTTCAAACCGAATATATCGATCTTTACCTGACGCACCGCCAGGATCCTTATATTCCATTTGATGAGACGGTCAGAGCATTCGATGACCTTGTCCGCGCCGGCAAAGTCCGGTATACCGGCTGTTCGACACATCCTGCCTGGGTAGTAATGGAGTCGGTCATGGTAAGCGAAATGAACGGCTATGCCCGGTATGTCGTAGAAGAGTCGCCGTATAATTTGCTCGACCGGCGTATTGAAAACGAACTTATACCAATGTGCCGGAAGTATGGGCTTGGTATCATTGCATGGTCACCGATTGCATTGGGTATACTTGCAGGCCGGTATACTGATGCTGCAAAATATCCCAAAGGATCAAGGGCAGACCTCTTCGGCAGTTATTATGCAGACCGGGTGACTGACCGGGGTATTCAAGTGGGGATCTATTTCGCCAAAAAAGCCGAAAAAGCCGGTATATCACCCGTACAGCTGGCGATACTCTGGTGCAAAGACCAACCGGGGATCACGGCGCCTCTCATGGGGCCGCGAACCCTGGAACAGCTTGAGCATTTCCTGCCTGTGCTCGAGATGAAACTGGAGGATGAAACACGAGCAGCATGTGATGCGCTGGTTCCTCCCGGGAGCGCGGCGACAAATTTTCATAACACCGCCGGCTGGATGAAAGCAAAAATCATCTGATAATGCGACGTGTATTCGTATAAAGTAAGTTCATTACACGTGAGCTTTATCAATTTTAAAAGATTTATAGGGGGGATATCTGATTATGTTTATTGATTGGCTTGTCATTATTGTATATCTAAGCAGTTTAGCGGTGATAGGGGTCAGGGCTGCCAGCAAGATAAGAACGGCGTCAAGCTTTTTTATCAGCGAGCGTGACTTCGGAAAGACCATGATGACGTTCTTTAACTTCGGAACGGGGACTAATACTGATCAGGCGGTCTCAGTAGTGTCGAAGACGTATGAGTCAGGCGCTTCAGGGATCTGGTATCAGTGGTTATGGTTGTTTGCCACGCCTTTCTACTGGTTGCTGGCTCCGCTGTTCAGGCGGATGAGAGCGGTAACAACGGCAGATTATTTGTTCAAGCGTTATGATCAGAGTGTAGCCGTCCTGTTCGCCCTGGTTGGCATGGCACAATTGTCAGTCAATATTGGGGTAACTCTCCTGGCATCGAGTGCACTTATTACAGCTGTAACTGATGGAGCGATCAGCTCCACTTTTGCAATATTTGCACTGACGGGTCTGTTTGTATTTTACGGTGTGCTCGGTGGATTGAAAGCAGCGATAATCACCGATTTAGTGCAGGGTATTTTAACCTTCGTGCTTTCTTTTATGATTTTGCCTTTTGTTCTCAATGCAGTGGGAGGACTGGATGGACTGCGAACGATTGTCAATGATCCGTCAATTTTCTCAATCGTGACTCCCGGAGAGATCACAATACTTTATATCATAATAATTACCCTTAATGCACTTATAGGTTGGGTTACATCCCCTCATGTGATGGCAATGTGCGGCGCCGGCAACAGCGAGTATGATGCAAGAGTAGGGCTTGTCGGCGGGATGCTTCTCAAACGGGTATGCACTATCGCATGGGTCCTGACTGGTCTGTGCGGTATAGGCTTATACGCAGATAATTCTGTCAACCCGGACTTTGTTTGGGGTTTCCTGGGACGTGATTTCCTGCCGAATATAGCGCCTGGTCTTATCGGAATTTTTGTCGCTTCAATGCTGGCAGCGGTAATGAGTTCATGTGATTGTTTTATGGTGTCGGCAGCCGCATTGTTTACGGAAAATATTTATAAACCGCTGATCAAACCGGACCGGGATGATAAGCATTATCTCCTTATAGGGAGAATCGCATCTATTGTTGTTGTTACGTTCGGCATTATCGTGGCGTTCGCAGTATCAGGTGTAGTGCATGGTTTGGAAGTTATCTGGAAAGTCTATGCGATGATGGGAATTGCCATATGGGCAAGTTTTTTCTGGAGAAGAGCAACAACAGCAGGAGCCTGGTCTTCAACAATGAGCGGCTTTGCAGTATGGTTTTTCACCAGCAGGATCGATCTCATTGGCTGGGACTTTAATGCTCACTTTGCCCGCTTTCTCCCTGGTTTCATGTTATATGAAGGCGGCCTTTCTCTGCCGTGGCAGATGATTTTCTATTTGACGGCAGGGCTGGTTGTCATGGTAGGTGTGAGTGTGTTTACCAAACCGCCGGCCAAAGAAATGCTGGATCGCGTTTATGAATGTCTTCGTACTCCGGTACTGCCGGGTGAACCGGAAGTCGAACCGCTTACTCTGCCTGAAGGTACGAAACCGGCTCCGCGATCGGTTTTGGTCGATCATCCCGATTTTGAGATTATGAAACCTGGACCTATCAGTGTACTGGGCTTTCTTGCATCATGGCTGGCAGTGGGGTTATTAATTGGTGTATTTGTCTGGATCCTGCATTGAGAGCCATTGAAGGGATTTCCGGCAAAACTCGATGACTCGCAATTCATACGGCCCGGGGGCGAAAAGTATCTGGCAAAGTACAATACTTACATTACTATTTGATCCGACGTGTCAAAGAGGAGGCACATGATGAAAGCAAAACACTTTTTTATAGCCGGTTTATTAATGATATTTGCATCGGCTTCTTCCATACAGGCACAGGAACCGGTTTACTGGGATGTTGTGGAAAAGATCATGGAAGAAGCATTTGAACATTCTGAAGTTATGGAGAATGTCAGCTGGCTGGCAGATGTGTTTGGGCCGCGGAATGTGAAAACGCCTTCATACCGTGCAGCGGCGGAATGGGCCCGGGACCGGCTCAAAGAGTATGGTCTCCCGAATGCCAGGCTTGAGCCGTACGAGTTCGGTTCCGGCTGGAATATCGGCTACACCTCAGTGCATATGACGGCTCCGCAATATTTACCGGTTATTGCCTACCCTGCCCCGTGGTCGTCCGGAACAGGTGGAAAGATCCGGGCACATGCCATATACATCAATTTTGACGAAATCATTTCAGAAACAGATCTGGAACACTACAGGGGAAAATTGCAAAATGCAATACTATTCATGAGACCGAAAGTAAAACTCTCACCCAATTTTGAACCCATGGCAACGAAATTCACGGAAGAACAGCTCGATGAGATGGCGAAAATCCCCATTGCTCCGAAAGTCTCGGTTCTGGAATTGGAAATGCGCCGGCAGCAACGTTCCGGACGCAGCCCCGGTGAAAACAGACTTACCAGCCGGCAAATCATTGATTTTGTATTTGCCGAGGGCGCCGCAGCTATCGCTCACCCTGATGGCAGGCACGATTTCGGAAACGTTTCTGCCGGCAGATACAATAGAATTGCGAGACTCTGGGAAGAGGATGCGCCTCCGCAGCCTACGGAATTTGTTTTAGCAGCGGAACACTATAACCGGATCATACGGATACTGGAAAAAGACATTCCTGTGGAAATGGAGATCGAGATCAGGACAAACTTTTTCAGAGAAGACCCGAACGATCACAACGTTGTTGCCGAGATTCCCGGTACAGACCTGTCGGATGAAATAGTTGTATTCGGCGGTCATCTTCAATCCGTACCTGTCGGCACCGGTGCGACCGATAACGCTGCCGGTGTCGCTACCGCCATGGAAGTTATGCGCATCTTCAAAAAACTCGGCATCGAACCCCGGCGGACCGTTCGTGTTGGCTTCTGGGGCGGCCATGATGGAGCGGGATTAGCAGGTAACCGGAGTCACGTCCGCAGTAACTTTGCCGATCCGGCGACAAAGAAATACAAAAAGGATTATCAAAATCTATCTGCCTATTTTGACGTAGATCACGGCACGGGTAAGATACGGGCAGTTTCGGTAATGGGGAATGAAGAGATACGGTCAATATTTACCGAATGGATGAAGCCGTTACACGGCCTGGGGATGACACATCTGATCCCCGGCGGAATGCCTATCGGCGGCAATCCTGGCTACCATGAAGCCTACGCCGAAGTCGGATTGCCGAGCTTTTATTTTTATCAGGACAGATTAGATATGGAAACGAATGCTCATACCACTATGGACATGGTTGACCGACTTGTTCCTGAAAACACGATGACGAATGCGGTCATTCTTGCGACGTTTGTATATCATGCGGCTATGCGTGATGAAAGACTCCCTCGGGTTGCGCCTTTGCCATGGTAACAGGGGGATCAAGCTATTGAAGGGTTTTAGATTAAGCTTACAGGTCCGCAAATCTTTCAGACCGGGGAGAAGGAAACACTTGGAAAGGATACGTGCTTACGGCAACATTGAACGGTACGCATCTGATTTGTTCCGCCAACATACAGAATAATCCTCGTAATTATTGAAGAAAATAATTTGGTGATCACATTCCAAAGTGGATGTATCCTCGAAATATTTCGTGATTTTCTCCTGAGACCATGTGCCATAATTTTTCGGGGGAGTTTTCTTTAAATTCAACACGTAAATTATGTCGCAGTCAGGCGGTAAAACTATGAAAACGATTCTGTCGTGGTATTATATTGTTGCGCCTGGTATTTTAGTCGCGGCGACCGGTGTCGGAGCAGGTGATCTCATATTTGCCAGTTTCGCAGGATCGAATATCGGTTTAACTGTTCTTTGGGTAGCCGTTGTTGGAGCGGTACTCAAATGGATGCTGACAGAAGGACTTGCGCGCTGGCAGATGGCAACAAACACGACACTGCTTGAAGGATCACAAAACGCGTCACTTGCCTCTTTTTGCGCAATGGATCTTTTTAACCTATCTTTTAATTTGGTCGCTTGGAGTTGCCGCTGCACTTATGTTTGCATGCGGAGTTGCCGCTTCCGGATTTTTCCCGTTAGGAGAAACAGATATTTCCAACCGGATATGGGGCATTTTCCATGCTCTTCTTGGTTTAGTTCTTGTATTACGGGGAGGATACAGGCTTTTTGAAAAACTCATGGCTTTTTTTATCGGTGTCATGTTCATTACGGTACTTGTAACGGCGATACTCATAAAACCCGATTGGTCTTCCTTCGCATCAGGATTATTTATTCCCAGAATTCAAACCGGTCAGAATCTTATCTGGACGATTGGTGTTTTAGGCGGTGTTGGCGGTTCATTTACGCTTCTTTCGTATGGATATTGGATTCGGGAAAAGAAAAGATCCGGATTGCAAGGTGTACGGGAATGTCGTTTCGACCTGGCTGTCGGGTACACTATGACGGCTTTATTCAGCATTGCCATGATAATGATCGGCTCAAAAACAAATATAAACCAACAGGGAGCAACCGTTGCATTAGACCTTGCAAACCAGCTGGCAGCAATTCTTGGAAATTATGGTAGATGGATCTTTCTCGCAGGTTTTTGGGGAGCGGTTTTTTCCAGCCTTTTGGGAGTATGGCAGAGTGTCCCCTATATTTTTGCCGACTTTTATTTTTTACAAAAGAGTAAAACCTTACCTGAAAACCACGGGCCCGATCTTGCAGCATCAAAACCATATAAAATATATCTGCTGGGTCTTACGTTCGCTCCGATTCCTATGCTCTGGTTCCCTTTCGATCTCGTACAAACAAACTATGCGTTGCTTGGTGCGGTCTTTATACCGCTTCTGGCTTTTACACTACTCACTTTGAACAACAGCAAAAAATGGGTCGGTGAGAAATTTCGAAATGGTCTCATCGCCAACAGTCTTCTCTTTTGTACACTTATGTTTTTTATGTTATTCGTTTACATAAAGATTTATGGTTAGATAATCTCTCCTTAATTAATATAAAACTTTATCAAATGACACATAATGAGAATGCTCTCCGTGAATGGATGTAAGTACGATTTCGAATGGTGGCCCTGACCCTGCTATTGCTGGATTCATGAATGATTTCCCCTGTTTACAAGCAGGTATCCACTGTGTTCTGGCTGAGGTTTCAGGTACCGGCAAAGATTACTGCGGCGATGGTTACTTTACCGGGATGGGGTGCTCTTCATTATCGAGTGATGTGACCAAATTGAAGTATTGTAAATTCAAGAAACATTGCTATCAATGTGGGAAAAGATCAAACAGCAAATAATAAATTCAAGTGGCAATACAACCTGATAGAAAAAGTGAAAAAACCATTTGCAAACACTCAATAAATCTATTAACTTTTAAATAAACGTGGTAAGGATTTTTAACGATATACACGCAATTAAATAACATAGATTTATTAAAATTAACGGTATAATACCATGAGTTTATCACCAAAAAAAAGATTCATTGTTGTGCCGCTGCTTGTTGTCGTTGCATTATCACTGTATTGCAGTAATAATAGCGGCGAATCGATAAATGAGCCGTCGCCCGATCCTACTGAAAAGCCCGCGATTAATAAAGATTTTATTGTTGGTTCCTGGAGATTAGGTTCATTGAAAACACTATTGGAAGATGGCGGCGAAATATTAGAAACTCTCACTTTTGTTCAGACTCTTGTATTTAACGAAGATCAAACGTTTGATATCGAAAATCAAGCCGGATTTGAAACCGAACTTAAAAATGGGCAGTGGTCATCAACATCCGTCGGATTGCAACTCATTTTTATAGAAAACGGCACTATTATACTGGTAGATGATTACGAATATACTGTCACGGATAGTAATCTTATTTTGTTTTTAATTAATCAAGACTTCCCGGAACTTGGAACATTGAAGTTTACATATTCCAAAGTTTAGTATAGCAGCAACCGGCGTTTCTTCAAAATTGATTTCAAGATTTCCAGAACGATTGAACGGTTTTGACCTGCCCCTAATGTTTGGGTCATTATTTAAGTTAGTCAATTCATCGATATATTCATTGTTGTATTATCCATTGGCCTTGAGACCGCATCCGGTGGTATAACTGCCTCGGGGGCGGGTGGCCGGTATCCAAGGGCACTATGCGGTCTCTTATGATTATACTCATTTCGCCAGCGTTCCACAAGCACTTTTGCTTCGTGTAAGGTATCGAAGATTTCCCGGTTGAGCACTTCATCACGCAGTTTGCCATTGAACGACTCACTATACCCGTTCTCCCATGGACTGCCTGGTTCAATATACAATGTTTTTACTCCCAGGCGCATGAGCCATGTCCGGACCGCTTGAGCAGTGAACTCTGTGCCATTATCACTTCTCAGGTGAACCGGAACTCCTCGCTGCACGAACAGTGTTGCAAGATGTTCTATGACGTCATTGTGAGTCAGCCTCCTGCCTGCCACAATTGCCTGACACTCCCGACTGTATTCATCTAATATTGTTAACAAACGCTAGCTCCTTCCCTCTCGGGTTCGTGCTTGCATGCAGTCATAACTCCAGACATGATCCCGGTACGCAGGTCGCAGCCGAATACACGAACCGTCATTGAGCCATAACCGTTTGCGCTTCGGTTGCCTCCGGGGAACTTTTAATCCTTCTCGACGCCACAAACGCTCCACTCTCTTATGATTGACCTTGAAGCCTTCTTGCTGTAACAGTGCGGTAATTCGTCGATAACCATACCGACCATACTGCGTGGCCAACTCAGACCATACGTTGCACTAACACCGGCTTCATCAGAAGGAGAAATCGGGCGATATTGATGAGTGCTGCGCGGTACTCCCAACACGGTACAGGCCCGGCGCTGCGAGATCTCGAGAGTCGTGCAAAGATGCTGCACCACCTCCCGTCGCTTCGCCGGGCTCAGAAGTTTTTTGCATCAACCGCCAGAGTCTCATTGAGGATTTGAATATCCAACTCTTTCTCGGCAACCAGGCGTTTCAGGCGGATAGTCTCTCTCTCTAACGCTTTAAATCGTTTCGCCTGATGCACCCGAAGACCACCATACTCCTTTCGCCGACGATAATAGGTCTGCTCTGTAACCTCAATCTGGCGAGCAGCTTGTTGAACCGACTGACCTTGAGCGAGTAGTACTTCTGCCTCTCGAAGCTTGTGGATAATTTGTGCTGATGTGTGAATTCTACGTGCCATTGATCTTGCTCCTTGCTTTTCAATCTAATCCCTGTACTCATATACTATCTGGATCAACTGTTTGGGGCAAGGTCAATTACAGCGTGGGGATTTATTTGTTGGCGGTGGCGGTGGTCCGGGAGGTAACTATATGGGTTTTGGAGTAGACACGAAGATTCACGCCTATATATTAAGGGAAGGGGAAACAAAAGTCCCCGATTTTTTACAGGAGGTCTATGATCTGGCGATAGCAGGTCAATGGATTATGCGGGAAGGTATGAAAGTCGGCATGACTTCCGGAGAATCTTTAGAAGCTATGGTCAAACTCATGGAAGAAGCAGGCTACGTATATACGCCTTTTATCGATGATGGAATTGAAGATTACAAGATTATACAAAAAGCGCTCGCCAACACTGATATGCCGGGATTTTCTATTGATAATCACGGTTTTGGCATAGGTGGCGACGTCGGAGCCTCCATGGCGCCATTTCGGAAAGACAAGGACCATTTGGTGATCCAGGAAAATAATCTCTTTGCATTCGAATACATGGTCCATAAGAGTATTGATGAACGGCCCGGTTATCCATTGGCCTTCAATATTTCGAATCCTCAAGTTATAACCAGCAAGGGAGTTGAATTTATTCAGCCGCTCAATGAGGAAATATTCCTTATAAAATGAGCCTGAAGGTACTGGAACGATACGTTACTATTATAATGTGCTCAAGTTGTTTGCGCTGAGCTTATGGCTTGTTTCATGACAATCCGGATGCTGAACAATTGAGCTTTTCTCCGGACTGAAAAGGCTGATTTGCATGAGTCAACCCTTTTATTTGAAACTACTGCAATGATAAGTCTGCTTATTTCAAGCATAATGGTTTGCCAATTGTACAGTCCGTTGAGTAGATACCATACATTTCAAAAACACCCGGGATAAGTGATAGACAATGATTTCATCTTTACTTAAAAATAAGCGCTCAAGAGTTTTGCTGACTATTATATTCTTGTTTTCAGCGAATGCAGTTCAATCTCAAACAAAGAATTTGATCTCATTCAAATTGAAAGATCAATTCAAGCGGGAATATACAGATAATGATTATCGAAACAGTATCGTGATAATGATCGCCAGTGATAAAAATGGAAGCAAATATAACGAATCCTGGGGGAAATGGATACATAACGAAATGAGTGATGATGAAGGGTATGACACTATAAAATTCCTTGCTCTTGCGGATTTACGGGGGATACCATTCTTTGTTAAACCCATTGCCAGAAGATTTTTTCCTAAAAACAAAAATAAATTTGTGCTCATGGATTGAAAGGTAAAATAGCTAAACATTACAACTTTGAAAAATCCAAAAGCAATATTTTAGTTTTTGACAAAAAAAGTGTTCTCGTTTACCAGACAGCAGGCAAAGAACCAAAAGAGACCGATATATCAAAACTTGTTGCAAATATTCGATTGCTGTTCAAATGACATTCTGTGCAAAATATAAAAGATCTTTATGATAATAATACATTGAACATAGCCAGTCTTCAAAAACCGTTCTACACGATGTCCGGGACCTTAAGAAATTATTAGAATAATTTCAGGGAGTTAAGCTGTCTTTTACAAGATATGAGTTGAAATCATTACAGAGAGACTTTATTGTATTCGGACCTATCATACGTATGATCGTAATTGTTTCAGAATTTCACGCACCTGAATAGTCCTGTTCATGGTATAAAAATGCAGGCCGGGAACTCCGTTGTCAAGAAGATCCGAACACTGCTTTACCGCATGATCGATCCCAAGTTTCAAAATTGATTCCGGATCGTTTTTATAATTTTCCATTTCTGTATTAAGCGTATGGGGAATTGAAACTCCGCACATTTCTGCGAACCTGTTGATATTCTTAAATGAAAAGACAGGCATTATCCCCGGTACCACCGGTACGTTAATATTCAGATCCTGAATACGGTCTGTGAAATCAGAAAAATACGCATTGTCGAAAAACATCTGTGTAATAACGAAATCTGCACCGTTGTCAACCTTTTCTTTCAAATACGCAAGGTCGCTTTCGTGTGATTCGGATTCGGGATGTTTCTCGGGGTAACCTGCCACACCGATACTAAAATCAGGCCGGATCTTTTTTATCTGCGCAACAAGTTCAGATGCATATTTCAATTTGCTGTTTATACGCCCTTCCGGGATATCGCCCCGGAGCGCCAGAACATTCCGGATTCCCATGCCTGCTACCTCGACAATGTTTTTATTAATTTCACTTCTGCTTGAATTGATGCAGGTAAGATGGGGTACGCCTTCGATGCCGTAATCGTTCTTGATTTGGGAGGTTATGTCGAAGGTTTTATCCTTATTCGTTCCATCTGATTTCGATGTAACGCTGACAAATTTTGGACCAAACTCGACCAAGTCCTCCAGCGTCTCAAACACAATTTCCATATTGTGTTTCGGGGGAAAGAATTCGAGCGAGAATACCGGAGTTGACGTTTTATATATATCTTTGATATTCATGGTGTGTCCGCAGCGTCCGGAACCATTTTAGTAATAACACGAAATTAAACATATAATATAGAAGAATAATCCCATATTTAAAATAAAATCTTTGATGCACAACATACTTTCTACTCACCTTTGACCCGAGATCGACACCGGGAAAAGTCACAATGGATGATCTTTCTGTTTATTTATTGTCTTGCATTTTAATGAGTGATTATTTACAATGACACGAATTCCAACAACTCTTAGAATGATTTTAGGTGCTGATTATGTAGTACTGTTGGAGACTTAATGAAGAACGATCAAAAACAAAAGTTTCATTTATCACACCTGACGGCGGATTCCATAGACCATACCGCGAATTCCATCATCTGGTATGATTCCAATGGCGGGATAGTTCATGCAAATAAAACAGCGTGCAAAATGCTGAGTTATACACATGGTGAATTCCTGAAAATGAATATTTACGATATAAATAATGAGCTGAATAAAGGCGATTGGCACAAAATATGGACTTTGGCAAAAAAAGATAAAGAAATCAAGTATGATACGGTAGTCAAGGATAAGACCGGTATAAAAAAACCGGTTGAAGTCACTTTCAATTACATTGAATTCGAAGGTAAAGGTTATGCGTGCAGTTTTTTGAAGGATTTTACGGAACAAAAAAAAGTTGAAGAAGCTGTACGTGAAAGCGAGAAGCGCTATCAGGATATCTTTAACGCGGTCAAAGATGCAATTTTTATAATAGATCCTGAAACTCAGCGGATGTGTTAATACGAACCATGTTGCTGTTGAGCTGCTCGGATACACTGACAAGGAAATCCGGGGTCTGCCTATAGAGATAGTACATCCAAAGGAAATGAAGGAGCTTGTGAAAACATTGGAATTTGTTCTTGCCGGAAGACCGGTTGTCACTGACGAATTTTCATGTTTACGGAAAGACAAAAAACGCATTCCTGCGGATATATCGTTCTCATCTGTGATATTGGATGGAAAAAATCACGTTATGGCTATGGTGAGAGATATATCCGAACGGAAAAAGGCTGAAGATACGCTTAGGAAGAGTGAAGATCGTTACCGGTTTCTCTACATCAAAACTCCTGCCATGCTGCATTCGATCGACAGTGACGGCAGAATTACAGAAGTAAGTGACTACTGGTTGGAAGTATTAGGCTACGAACGGAGTGAAGTCATCGGTCGAATGTCGGTAGACTTTTTAGTTGAGGAGTCCAAAAAATATGCAAAGAAGGTTGCATTACCTGAATTTTTTAAAACAGGTATTGCTCGTGAGGTTCCTTACCAGTTCGTAAAAAAGAGCGGGGAAATCGTTGATATACTACTTTCAGGTATTCCACAATTTGTTGAAGATGGCAGCTTTCTCCAAAGCCTTGCCGTTTTGGTCGACGTTACCGAACGCAATCGTGCGGAAAATACACTTCAAGATGCGCTAATCCAATTGAAGCAATTGAAAAATCGTCTTCAAGCAGAGAACATATATTTACAAAGCGAAATTAAACTGACACATAATTTTCAGGAAATAATAAGCCGCAGCGCTCAAATTACAAAAGTTTTGCGAAAGGTCGAACAAGTTGCATCAACAGAAGCGACGGTTATGATCCTTGGCGAGACGGGAACGGGAAAAGAACTTATAGCCCGGGCAGTTCACAATTTGAGTCCCAGAAGAGACCGGCCGCTTGTAAAAGTGAATTGCGCCGCTTTGCCTGCCAATCTTATAGAAAGCGAACTGTTCGGGCATGAAAAAGGTGCATTTACCGGAGCGTTGTCACGAAAGATCGGCAGATTCGAACTTGCCGATAAAGGCACCGTCTTTCTGGATGAGATCGGAGACCTTCACCTTGAATTACAGTCAAAATTGCTGAGAGTTCTTCAGGGAGGTGAATTTGAACGGATCGGTAATTCGGCCACAACAAACGTTGATGTGCGGGTTATTGCAGCTACCAACAGAGACATTGAGCAGGCGGTTCAAAACGGCAGCTTCCGGGAAGATCTTTTCTATCGATTGAATGTTTTTCCGATTGTCATTCCCCCACTGCGCGACCGTAAAGAAGATTTACATGTTCTCATCAATCACTTCGTCAAAAAATTCAGCGCTAAAACGGGAAAAATAATTGATACCATTCCGCAGAAAATTATCAATACATTACAGCGGTATGACTGGCCGGGAAACGTCCGGGAGTTGGAAAATATTATTGAAAGAGCTGTTATTGTCACCGTCGGAACTCATCTTGAACTTGGTGATTGGCTGCCAAGATCAGGCCCTGCTTCAAATTCAGCAAAATCTCATACGCTCAATGAATTGGAGAGGGGGCATATCCTTGAAGTTTTAAAAACGTCAGGATAGAAAATTCGTGGAAAACAGGGAGCGGCAGCAATTTTAGGTCTGAAACCGACGACACTGGAGTCACGAATGAAAAAATTAAATATTAAAAGAAGGCAATAAACTCCGAAATTTCGTAGGCAGTACGATATGTCGGAGTTTTGTATTGTGTCGGCCTTTGTGGCGGCACACGTTACTTCTCGTTATAAACCTTATAAAAACAGCCGGTTGGATACTTTTACAACCGGCTGTTTTATTTTTGGCACAATAATTGTCATATATTCCATCATTAAACAATCCGTAGATTGGCCTCACGTATGTTCAAATATATTTTTTCTCCTGTTTTATTACCGGTTTACATGGAAAATGAGATCATGTAGTGAAAAATACCTAAAATGAAAGTAGTATATGAAAACTGATCATGAAAACCTCGAAATCAACAAATCAAATTTTCAAGAGGAAGTGCTTGGACAAAGCGGTATCATTATTGTTCAATTTTGTTCTGATTGGTCCGGAAATTGTCATATCATGACACCCGTGATCCATGATTTATCTTTGGAATTTAAAAACCGTATCAAATTTGGAAATGTAGATGTTGAACGGGATGAAGAACTTACCGACAAATATAGAATACGGGAACTTCCGACATTACTCTTTTTTAGAGACGGTGAAATTATTGACCATATTGTCGGTCCCGTTCCCAAGGATATAGTAAGGTCAAAATTGAAAGAGCTCTTATCCGGCAATTAAGAAACAACCACTCAAGGTTGAAATTGGAATCTAAAAATAGAGCAAATTTTACCATGACACAATTCTGTATCAGACAAGAAGATTGGAACCCGAAAGAGTATACATGGAGCTGTCACTTTATATCTCAGACAGCGAAATAACGCCTTGAGGAGGTTGTAATGTGGGAAACAAAAGAACAAAAAGACCATGTGTTCCAGGAAGAGGCAATTACCCATATGGATGCCTTGTTTAATTCTGCTTTGAAGCTGGTATACAATGAACAGGATGCAAAAGATCTGGTTCAGGAGACGTATCTTAAAGCTTACCGGTTTTTTAACAAGTATGAACAAGGGACAAGTTGCAAAGCATGGATGTATATGATAATGAAAAACACATTTATAAACAATCATAGAAGAAATGCGAAGAGACGGGATCATGTCGACTATGATACGGTAGAACCATTTGTCGAACTTATCAAAGAAACCCGCTTCGATGGCGCGGACAATCCGGAAGATTTAATAATGAATGACATAATGAGCGATGAAGTTGATGCCGTGCTGATGAAACTTCCGCATGAATTCCGATTGGTTCTTATTCTTTCAGATATTGAGGAGTTTTCTTACAAAGAGATAGCGAATATTTTATCGTGCCCGATTGGGACAGTCAGGTCCCGGTTATCGAGAGCCCGGCGAATGATGTTCAAGATTCTGGTGAAATACGCGAATACTACTTCAAGGTTAGTTTCTCAAACGTATCAGGTAAATTGAATTAATTGAGCTGAAGGAAATTAGAATGCCTGAACCAACATATGCGGAATTCAAAGAGCGTATAATTAAACTTGAAAATAAAGAAAAAGAACTCAATGAAAGTGAAAGTCAGTTCCGGACTCTGTTTGAACATGCAGGTGAAGCTATTTTCCTTATCGGTCCTGAAGGAAAGTTTGTTGATGTCAATCAACGTGCTTTCAAGAATTTAGGTTGTTCAATGCCTGTCTCCAAAAATATTTATCTATGTTGAATCAAACCGCTTCAATCCGGACTAATGCACCTTGGGTAACACTCTTTAACTGGAGGGGGTCTCCCGTGATTCTTCCGAATACATTGACAGGGCTTGCAGCGAGGGGTTTTTCGCCGTTGCTGATTGGTGTCGGTCCAAAAAATATGCAGAATGCATTTCCGACCGGCCAGTATCCAAGTTCACCAACCTCAACATCCGCCCGTGCATTCTCTTCCTTCACTAATTCGACCGGGATCTTAAAATAGATCTCATCACCCCAGGTGGCAGCTCGTCCCTCAATCGGCAATGCGTCGTAAATCTTTAGCGCAGTTTCGGTTTCAAAAAGCTCGGCTTCAAGCGATAACTCTCCCGCGGTTATAATAATTGATTTCATAGGTCATACCTTAATTAGTGTCGTAAGATCTCAAGTATGTTGTGTATATTCAAGATATTGTCAGCAATATATCGTATTACGATTAATTGAATAAAATAATTTTAAAAATCATTGAAGCTATAGAAAGGAATCCGAGCCGCCAAAAATACCGAAGAATATACTCAAGATAATTGCCTGGATTATCCAACCAATTATACAAACGCCAATAGCTCTTAAAGTTCCGGAATAATCCAGGGCCTGCCTGACTGCAATCACCATTGCCGCCAGCATCCAGATTGACGCTATGGAAAATACAAGAACTGTAAATCCGGGAATAATCCCTAATACCCTGATTAAGCCCGGAGAACTTGAAAAACCAATGGTTCGGAGTAATTCACCATGGTCGGCTTTTGTCTGAGGTTCAAGAAGCAATTTTGTTCCAATCAAGTACGTAATATATGCCCAAACGTACCAGCCAACAAGGGCGGTAATTGTTCCGGTAACAATTCCTGCTATTCCTGTAGATGAAATTGCACCTAATCCTGCTGCAATGCTCGAGAGGATGACAACTATCGTCGCCTGACCCATTGCTCCTTTGTCTGCTTCAACTTCTTCATACAGATTGACATCTAATTTTGCAGCACGTAGTATTCGATTTCTTAAATCGGCCATATAAACTCTCCAATAAAATCAACGACATTTCTGAATTATCACATAAAACGTTTGATAAAATCAACCTATATATACCGTAAATAACATTAAAAGAAAAAAGTCAAGAATCAATGAAAAAATGTTGAATTTTTATCACAATTACTTCTGCAAGGACAGGAATATGAGATCAGACACTTAATCACGTATCGTTTAAGGAACTGTTGCCGGCCGTCGATTTCACGTAAGAAGCATTGATGAATCTTTTAGAGAATAAGGGAATTGTCGCGCATGAATAAATCTTGTAATCTGCCTAAGAGTGGAACGTGGCCACATAAAACAGAGATGTTAATTTGATCGTAATGAAATTTGTATTCTTGAAGCGGCAAGTGTTATAGTATGATGTAAAAGATTGAGTACACGGTTGAGGTTACGGCTTCTGCACAACAAAGCGCAGGACCCGTTCAGCAGGGAACATCTATTTCAGAATTGTATGCCGGTTATTTCCAGTTACAGTTGTGCATTGGCGTTTGGATATATGCTATCTCTGAAATTCACATAAACTCTCTTTTTGGTGAATCTGTGTTCGGAAACAACTGACTTGTTGTCAGATTATTATCGAATTAATATACCGGGCATTGTATTAATAGTGTTGAAAATCTGCGAAATTTCTTACCAGATTTAGCAAAAATTAACCAATTTATTTAAAAAAATATATCAGAATCAAACTTAATGATAGATGACAATTTTTCGGCAAAAATTATGACGATAGGCACTATAGTTTTGACCTTGCCCCCACAAGTTGATCCAGATAGTATATGAGTACAGGGATTAGATTGAAAAGAAAGGAGCAAGATCAATGGCACGTAGAATTCACACATCAGCACAAATTATCCACAAGCTTCGAGAGGCAGAAGTACTGCTCGCTCAAGGTCAGTCGGTTCAACAAGCTGCTCGCCAGATTGAGGTTACAGAGCAGACCTATTATCGTCGGCGAAAGGAGTATGGTGGTCTTCGGGTGCATCAGGCGAAACGATTTAAAGCGTTAGAGAGAGAGACTATCCGCCTGAAACGCCTGGTTGCCGAGAAAGAGTTGGATATTCAAATCCTCAATGAGACTCTGGCGGTTGATGCAAAAAACTTCTGAGCCCGGCGAAGCGACGGGAGGTGGTGCAGCATCTTTGCACGACTCTCGAGATCTCGCAGCGCCGGGCCTGTACCGTGTTGGGAGTACCGCACAGCACTCATCAATATCGCCCGATTTCTCCTTCTGATGAAGCCGGTGTTAGTGCAACGTATGGTCTGAGTTGGCCACGCAGTATGGTCGGTATGGTTATCGACGAATTACCGCACTGTTACAGCAAGAAGGCTGCAAGGTCAATCATAAGAGAGTGGAGCGTTTGTGGCGTCGAGAAGGATTAAAAGTTCCCCGGAGGCAGCCGAAGCGCAAACGGTTATGGCTCAATGACGGTTCGTGTATTCGGCTGCGACCTGCGTACCGGGATCATGTCTGGAGTTATGACTGCATGCAAGCACGAACCCGAGAGGGAAGGAGCTAGCGTTTGTTAACAATATTAGATGAATACAGTCGGGAGTGTCAGGCAATTGTGGCAGGCAGGAGGCTGACTCACAATGACGTCATAGAACATCTTGCAACACTGTTCGTGCAGCGAGGAGTTCCGGTTCACCTGAGAAGTGATAATGGCACAGAGTGCACTGCTCAAGCGGTCCGGACATGGCTCATGCGCCTGGGAGTAAAAACATTGTATATTGAACCAGGCAGTCCATGGGAGAACGGGTATAGTGAGTCGTTCAATGGCAAACTGCGTGATGAAGTGCTCAACCGGGAAATCTTCGATACCTTACACGAAGCAAAAGTGCTTGTGGAACGCTGGCGAAATGAGTATAATCATAAGAGACCGCATAGTGCCCTTGGATACCGGCCACCCGCCCCCGAGGCAGTTATACCACCGGATGCGGTCTCAAGGCCAATGGATAATACAACAATGAATATATCGATGAATTGACTAACTTAAATAATGACCCAAACATTAGGGGCAGGTCAGTTTAATAATGAGAAGTAATAGTATTATCTTTCTACTTGATTAACATTATCATGAATTCTGCAGGTAGTTTAGTAAATTCTTACATCATTTACTATAATAATAATATTCTGAAGCAGTTCGCTTGATGTTAAATTAAAATTCTGAAAATCATTTTTCAGGTCATGGGAAATGACAAATTGAACATTTTCCTCTGTATTTAAAGCAAAAATGCTTCTAAAATCTCTGTACCAATGTGTGCTTATTAAAATTAAACCTTCAAATTCACTCTTTAAAAAATTTGCAGGGTATGATTTTAATATTTCTTGTAATCCCTCTTGAAAATCACTTTCAGCCCTTCTCCAGGGTGTACCCACTAAACCTTTGGTACTGCGACTGTTATAAACCGTTACTTTTTCAATGCTTATTTGCAAATAGAACTTGTCTTGAAATTTTCGAAAAGTTGTTCCATCTTTTTTAAGTTC
The DNA here is from genome assembly GCA_965240425.1 of bacterium. Taxonomy (GTDB): domain Bacteria; phylum SM23-31; class SM23-31; order SM23-31; family SM23-31; genus CBDFMG01. The sequence goes on along the minus strand of OZ251221.1, from coordinate 1,489,448 downwards.
GTTTTCTTCTAAAACGAAGGCTTTATTTTCATTGGATTCATCCAATGATTTTTGTTTCATTGTTTCAAAAAAATCTAAAATTTCGCTTTGATACGTGCTCATAAGGTTTGCTGATTCTGTGTCAGGCATATTTGAAGCTTGAATAATTGCCAACCGGGGATTGGGCCACGCACTCCCAAAAGATTGTCCTACGCTGGTGCATTTGATAAAGAAATAAGAGAGAAGTACGATGAAACATGAATTCTTAAGCATAAATTTCATATCTTTATGCCCTTTATGAGACTGTCATGAAATAACTGAATCTTCTGCGATAAGTTATAAAGACCATAGTTCGCAACACAAAACCCATACCGGAGGTATTGCCCGTTTGTAAGTATTGTTTAATGAATTATTTGTTCATTGTCAAAACAATAGTGTTATTGTTACAGAATTTATACATTTTTGAAGATAACTGAAGATAAAGTTCAAGAATCGTTTTCAGAGCGTCAACTTCACACAAGATATTTTAATCATGCTGAGAAATGGCATGTAGAAACCTGCATAGAATAACAGGTAATTCTTATTATAGTGATATGAGGTCGAGTGATATTTGGTTGTAAATATGAGAGTTATACTTCAAATTAACTGGCTATAATGCAAAACAAGGCATCCGGCTGCACAGAAGGTGAGGCCGTGTGTTTTTAAAATATATTTTTCTGACTCTCCGTGTTGTAAAACTACGAAACTTTATAATTTGAAATAAGAAAACTGATTCGTATGAATCAATCTTTTGGAGTTTGGAGGCATCTCTATGTGCAGCGTACGGATTGTTCCGGAACATGTCACACAAACAGTCCCCGTACAAATTTCTCAAACATCACTCAATACGGCTCATCCTATCCAATTGCTACAGGCTCAATGGATCAGTATAATTTCCTCATTTGGCGGTTGAATATTTTCAACTCCCCGGCTTGTTATAACCTGAGCATTAGAAATATTAAAAGCTAATGGAAAACCGGGTCTTTCAGCAATGTTCATATGGACCATATATTCAAATGCAAAAATATGATTCTCCTGAATTGTCAAACGATGCGTGTCAGGCCGAAAGGCCGCCATAGAGGGTCCGACCTCGCCGGTATTGCCTAATGCGTGATTATCGATGGAAAATCCCGGTTTATCTGTCGTAACGAGCACCCTCTGGACCATTTGATAGTCTCGTGCGCCATTATCTGTAAAAGGTGTATGTACATAACCGGCATCTTCCATGGCTTTTATCATAGCCTTAAAAGATTCTCCGGCGGTCATGCCGACTCTCATATGCGGCCGCATGATCCGTTGACCTGCTATCGCCTTATCGTAGACCTTCTGTAAAAAATCCGGGACTTTTGTTTCTCCTTTTCTTAAAATATAAGCATAAATTTTAGAATCCACCTGAAAACCCATATGTTCATACCTGCCGCCACGACCACCATAAAATAAATCACCACGCTGTATTGTGTAACCGGGAGACCTTGTTTCGGATCGGTCTGAAACAGCCGAATAGACAACCCGGGCGCCTACTTCTCTTGCCGAGGTTGAACCCGGCACGATAGTACGTAAATTTTCTAAAGTACGCTGGCGGGCCATTGTCAACAAATGGGTTTGTGCGGCAATTTCCCTGCTCGTCCTTCTTACCACGAAATCTAATATAACATTCTCTGCCGACACCATTCTTTGAGAATATTCAGGCCCTAAAATCTTTTGCAGTTTCATAAATGAAGTATATGAGATCCCATCTGCTAAAGGGAGCCATTCGGAAAAATTTACCGCGATCGTCTTCGGATCACGCTCGGCAACAAATCGCGTTATTTCGTCGTAGACCTCGGGGATCGTAAAGCTCTGTCCCTTGTCCAGGTTGTTATAATTATAACCGCCCAAAGCCATATTCACTCCGCGGGAGCCGCGTACGTCAATATTTTCAATAGCTCCTGTATTAAAACCAAACATAGCCCGCTCGATCCTGTCCCCCAGATCGGTAAAGATCAAATAACCGGAGGTCTCTCCAAAATGCGGAGCTAACTTGTCTCCACTTGTTTGGTTTGCAAATACCCCCTGTCCACGAGTGACATGAATCCACATGTCCACATTATTATCGCGCATGGCTCCCGGCAGTATCAGGTCAAGTTTTTCGTTCCGAATCAGGCGGAGAACTTCCGCTTCGGTATCCGGTGTATAACCCTCTGGCTGCGCATTGGCAACAGGTACTGTGAACATCACAGCAATAAAAAATAACAATACTCGATGTAGCATAACTTCTCCTCTATTGATTTTTGATGATGAATATTACGATAAGCATTTTGTTTCTACATGAGTTTTCTGCTCCTCGGTCTGTACGATAAGCGAACCTTCAATAGTAAGCATAAATCTGTCCAGCTTGTACTGAACCGATACACTCGCATCTATCGAATGAGTTTATCAGAGATGTGATAAATAAACTACCTCAATATATACAATAGTTTACAAAAGGTTTTGAATGAAGCACAGTAGACAAAATTTGAACGATTTAGAATAATGGAGGGAGAAAGTATTCAGTGAAATTGGGAAATATGATCGAGATAACTTGTTGTTATAATTAGTGGTGCGAGAGAGGGGGGACTCGAACCCCCACAGATGTTAGCCTACTGCGTTCTAAGATAACAAGATCAAGCGTAATTCCCAATATTTAAAATTTCTCAATACGCCATATTGAGCACTCATCAACTACCTATCGCATAAATAAGAGAACAGTTGTATAAAAATCGAACGATTTTGAATAAAGAGCATATAAAATACCTGTAAGAAAAATAGCTTCTTAATAAAACTGTAATCAAAATCACAATCACTAAACCCTGAAATATTTTTCAGGATTTTTTTACATCCGGGCTGTAAAACTTGCGAAGCTTTAGATTTGAAATAAGTAGACAGATCATTATTGTGATTTCAAATAAATAAGGCTGACTCATACGAATCAACGTATACGATATCCGAAGAAACGTTTGTTTTCAGTATCGTGAGTGTTCCAAGCAGGCCATAAGTCCGGCGCAAACAACATGAGTACACATTGTAACTCTTTCTATTCCACCGTTTGAGGCTCATTTGATCAGGATCATTCCCTCAATCCGGTTCAGTTTCATGGCCATCGGCCAAGATTTTAATAGCGTCCCCTTTAGGGACCGCCCTATCCTGGCGCCGAATTTCTTTCTTATCATGATTTGAACGTCGTGTTGATTATATCCTACTCTATATCCTTCACACATCGAAAACCGATATCCGCATAAGTGTTCGACTGGACGTCGCTGGTGCGCCTTGAGCAGCGCATCAATCCCGGCCTTCCGTCCCAGGAGTTGCCGCGCATCACCCTTCGTTCATTGGGATCATCGTTTATAGGATTATTTTTCGGGCTCCGGCTGTAGTAATTTGCATCGAAGTAGTCGGCACACCATTCCCAGGCATTGCCGGACATGTCGTACAGTCCGAAAGAGTTGGGCACAAAGGATCCCACGGGAGCGGTGAAAATGTATCCGTCATCATATCCTTCGGTATAGGACCATGTGACGACCTTTATCAGATTTTCGTCGGAGACATTGGCCACGACTTCCTGCCCCAGGGGATCGTTGCCCCATGCGTACTTGTAGCCTTGTGCCCCGCCTCGGGCGGCGTATTCCCATTCGGCCTCGGTGGGCAGGCGTTTTCCAGCCCATTGGGCGTAGGCGTTGGCATCGTTCCAGCTCATGTTCGTCACCGGATGATTGTTTTTCTCTGTTTGATGCAGATTGCCCATCTGATCGAACCTCCAGTTAATCCCAGGCCTCTTCTCCCAGCCGTCTCCACCCCACATATAACCGCCATCATTTTTCTCGGCATCAGTGACATAGTTTGTGGCATCCACAAATTTTCCAAATTCTTCTATAGTGACTTCATGGGTATCCATATAAAAAGCATCCACTTCCACTGCATGAACCGGTTTCTCCATGTCCTGGCCGTCGGTGTCACCCATCATAAACGATCCGCCGGGAATTATAACCATACCGGGATGGACTTGTGATGTCTGGCAATTGAGAATGAGGGCCATTGTCGTGATACCCATCAACGTGACTGAAAAGAGTTTCTTCATTTTTATATCTCCTTACTGATGAATATGAAACATGATTGGCTATATCTTACCGCTCCAAAAAATCGATGCAGATACGGAAGCCCGGATGATCGTCTACCGATTCAGGTGTTCTGGAATCGCCGCTTCTCATGACACCGGGATGTACAATATGCAAAGCTAGAGGCTCTATTTGATCAATACTATTTTCTCATTGAGCGGCTGAATAAATTCAACCCCCTTACTGGTTACAATTTGAGGATTTGAAATATTAAATGCCAGCGGATAGCCGGGTCTTTCAGCAATGTTCATATGGACCATGTATTCAAAAGCAAATATATTATTCTCTTGAATCTTCAAATGATGAGTGTTTGGCGAAATTCTGCCATTGAGGGTCCGACAGTGCCACCAAGACCAAAACTGTAATTATCCATGGAAAATCCTGCAAAATCAGTTCCTTTATTAGCGAGCGCTTTCTGGATCATCTTATAGTCTTCTGTGCCAATATCTCTAAAAGGCGTATATACATAGCCAGCATCTTCCATGAGTTTAACCATAACGTCCAATGATTCTTTTGCGGTCATGCCGACTTTCATACCTTCCTGCATAATCCATTGACCTGCTATCGTGACCTGCCCCTAATGTTTGGGTCATTTTTTAAGTTAGTCAATTCATCGATATATTCATTGTTGTATTATCCATTGGCCTTGAGACCGCATCCGGTGGTATAACTGCCTCGGGGGCGGGTGGCCGGTATCCAAGGGCACTATGCGGTCTCTTATGATTATACTCATTTCGCCAGCGTTCCACAAGCACTTTTGCTTCGTGTACTGTATTGAAGATTTCCCGGTTGAGCACTTCATCACGCAGTTTGCCATTGAACGACTCACTATACCCGTTCTCCCATGGACTGCCTGGTTCAATATACAATGTTTTTACTCCCAGGCGCATGAGCCATGTCCGGGCCGCTTGAGCAGTGAACTCTGTGCCATTATCACTTCTCAGGTGAACCGGAACTCCTCGCTGCACGAACAGTGTTGCAAGATGTTCTATGACGTCATTGTGAGTCAGCCTCCTGCCTGCCACAATTGCCTGACACTCCCGACTGTATTCATCTAATATTGTTAACAAACGATAGCTCCTTCCCTCTCGGGTTCGTGCTTGCATGCAGTCATAACTCCAGACATGATCCCGGTACGCAGGTCGCAGCCGAATACACGAACCGTCATTGAGCCATAACCGTTTGCGCTTCGGCTGCCTCCGGGGAACTTTTAATCCTTCTCGACGCCACAAACGCTCCACTCTCTTATGATTGACCTTGCAGCCTTCTTGCTGTAACAGTGCGGTAATTCGTCGATAACCATACCGACCATACTGCGTGGCCAACTCGACCATACGTTGCACTAACACCGGTTCATCCGCAGGAGAAATCGGGCGATATTGATGAGTGCTGCGCGGTACTCCCAACACGGTACAGGCCCGGCGCTGCGAGATCTCGAGAGTCGTGCAAAGATGCTGCACCACCTCCCGTCGCTTCGCCGGGCTCAGAAGTTTTTTGCATCAACCGCCAGAGTCTCATTGAGGATTTGAATATCCAACTCTTTCTCGGCAACCAGGCGTTTCAGGCGGATAGTCTCTCTCTCTAACGCTTTAAATCGTTTCGCCTGATGCACCCGAAGACCACCATACTCCTTTCGCCAACGATAATAGGTCTGCTCTGTAACCTCAATCTGGCGAGCAGCTTGTTGAACCGACTGACCTTGAGCGAGCAGTACTTCTGCCTCTCGAAGCTTGTGGATAATTTGTGCTGATGTGTGAATTCTACGTGCCATTGATCTTGCTCCTCTCTTTGCAATCTAATCCCTGTACTCATATACTATCTGGATCAACTGTTGCGGGCAAGGTCAAATGAATAAAACCAAAACACCAATTGAATAGCGATAATCTATTGATTTAATTAGCTCCAGTTGTTGATTTAGGGTCCAGATATCCCCTCTTTGATATTGTTCATTTATAAAAATTTTCCTTTTGTGAATAATTTATAAATCTCACCTATAACAAAAAAATCAAATGCGATATCAGGAACTTTTTGTTTTGGCATATTTTTCCTTCTGCTACTTAACTTATAAATAACACAATAAGTTGATGAATATCGTCTGCAAGTTAAATAATAACTAAAAAATATCTTGAGGAATAAAATCAGTATATCTTAATATATTTCGTCTAATCTGCAAGAAAAATTTTTTCAAAAAATCGAAGGTAAGCTTTTTGCGAAATAGCTTTAAAAAAGGCAAATTCTGGATTTTCAAAGTTTGAACATCACCGTTCCCTGGCGATACCGCTCAGTAAAGTATCGAATAATGTTTCCGCCAAATGTTGAATATCGACGGAGTCCCTGTCGAGCATCCACTGCAGGATTATCCCGTCGAGCGCGCCGATGATGACCGCCGCGGTCCCGAACGGATCAACGTTCCTGAACATCCCCTTTTTGATGCCCGATTCGATGATGGAGACCACCTGATTCCGGTAGTCCGAATAGACGCCCCTGATGTCGAACATGTCGTTTTTTCCCATTATCCCGTTCCGTATCCCTTCGGTCCAGAAGTCGGTCAACAATTCCAGATATTCATACGACGTTCCCTGCAAGACGTCTGCCCAGGAATCGATGAGCGCCTTCAACCTGTCCGGGGGCTCAGTCAGGTTTTTCATTGTTCCGGCCTGAACGCGTGCCACCTCACGCTTGAATTTGTCAAATGCCGCAGCCAAAATCTCTTCCTTACCCGAAAAATACTCGTACACCGTACCCTTCCCGATACTGGCAGCATGTGCAATCTCGGCGATCGTAACGTCGCAGTAACCTCTCTTCGCAATGACACGCATAGCCGCACCAAGGATCTCATCTTTTTTTACGTCTTTATCGACGATTTTCGGGCACATCTGTCGCCTATTTTATTAATGACCGACCATTCGGTCATAATATGTGAATACGTATTCAAAATTACAAGAAAAATTATTCTTTAGCATGGTTTTTGATAATTTTCCGTATACGATTACGGCAGACCGCCGCCGGATTTCAGATGTTCATGGGACTGCAGGGGCACTATTCAAAAATATCGGTAACGCATCCCTGGTGTGCCGGCGAGACGGTGGCGATATATTTCCGGAGAGTCCCCTTTTCAGCTTTCAGGGGCGGCGCCCGCCATGTTTTCCTGCGTTCGTTCAGTTCGTTCTCGTCAATATGCAGTGTCAATAGGTGTGATACCGCATCGATTGTGATGGTGTCGCCCTCTTCGATCAGGGCGAGAGGTCCGCCCTCCTGCGCTTCGGGCGTAACATGTCCGACGACTAATCCGTGAGTTCCGCCGGAGAACCGTCCGTCCGTGATGAGGGCGACGTCGCTTCCGAGACCCGCTCCCACGATCGCCGCGGTGACGGTCAGCATCTCGCTCATGCCCGGTCCGCCTTTGGGTCCTTCGTACCGGATCACGACAACATCCCCTTTTTCTATCTTCTTTTGTTCGAGCGCCGTGAGCGTATCTTCTTCGGAATCGTACACCTTAGCCGGACCGGAAAACGTTTCACCCTCTTTCCCGGTGATCTTCGCGACCGCGCTCATCGGAGCAAGGTTCCCGTAGAGGATCTGAATGTGCCCGGTCTTTTTTATTGGATCCGCCAGCGGACGGACCACGTCCTGACCGTCCGCAAGGCCGCCGACAGATTCCAGGTTCTCGGCGACGGACTTTCCCGTGACCGTCAGGCACTCGCCATGTAAGAATCCCTCCTTCAGCAGCAGTTTCATGACCGCAGGCACACCGCCGACCTTATGCAGGTCCTCCATAAGATATTTTCCGCTCGGTTTCAGGTCGGCGAGAAACGGTGTTCTGTCGCTGATAATCTGGAAATCGTCGACCGTCAGCGGAACGTCGACCGATTTAGCGATCGCAATGAGATGCAGGACCGCATTGGTCGACCCGCCGAACGCCATAACGATCGTTACTGCATTCTCGAATGCCTTCCTGGTCATGATATCACGGGGTTTTATATCGTTCTCCAGAAGCATTCGCATAGAGTGCGAGACATTTTTAGTTTCATCCTGCTTTTCCCGGCTTTCTGCCGGGTTTGAAGAGCTGTACGGCAGGCTCATACCGAGGCTTTCGATCGCAGACGCCATCGTGTTTGCCGTATACATTCCCCCGCATGCGCCGGCGCCGGGGCAGGAGCGCTTAAAAATTTCTGTCAGTTTTTCACGGTCGATCTTACCGCTGAAATATTCCCCGTAAGCCTCGAATGACGAAACGATATTAAGGTCCACACCGTCATAATGGCCCGGCTTGATCGTTCCGCCGTACAACATAAGCCCGGGACGATTCATTCTGCCCAGAGCCATGAGGCAGCCCGGCATGTTCTTATCGCAGCCGGGTATGGCGATGACACCGTCGTACCACTGCGCGCTGACAACCGTTTCTATGGAATCCGCAATGATATCGCGCGATTGAAGCGAGAAATTCATCCCCTCGGTTCCCATTGAGATACCGTCGCTGACTCCGATCGTGTTGAAGACCAGTCCGACCATATTATCCTTCCAGACCGCTTTTCTGACCTGTTGGGCGAGATCGTTCAGGTGCATGTTGCAGGTATTACCCTCAAAACCCATGCTTGCTATGCCGATCTGGGGCTTGCTCATGTCCTTTTCCGTCAGGCCGACGCCGTACAGCATAGCCTGCGAGGCCGCCTGCGATAATCTCTGTGTTATACGTTTACTGAATTTATTCAATTCCATAGTTAAACTCCTCTCAGATCACGAAACCGGAACCCATAAAAACAATTCATTATGTCAAAAAATTAATCACCAATATAGCCATATTAACACATCCTTCAAAGACAATAGTATGTATAAACGGGCAATTGAATTCTTAGTGTATCTCCAGACCGGAGTGAATGTCAAATTTTCTTTTCCGCCGGAAAAAAATGCCTGTTTCCGTGTAATTGTATAGAATTCCATACTGGAATCTATGAGGGGAAACCTCTAGGGCACGGTACTTGCCATATTTATAATCGACCGGGAAAGATAAACGAAAAATCTGAATATCAGCCGCACTATCGTGACAGAGATGTACCAGCGGCCTCTGACAGGGGAAAACTTTTAGTTGTAAGGTCTCTAACATCAAATAAAATATCCATTTAAAATAATTACCTCTTGACTTTCGTTAATAATTTATTAAATTGTTCCGAATATAATAGTAAGCACGAGTAATGCATACACCAATGAAGATGAACACATCAACAGTAAAAGCTCTGGAATTGAATGCCTTGGCGGGTGAGACAGGTCAGGTTGCCCGTACCGGTTTATCTTCATATCTGCTTCTTGATCTCGATCTTTTATTATTGCTTAGCCTCCTTACTGTAGGAGTTCTTTCCGGTATTATTACAAGATAATATACCAGAGGTCAACTCCCACAACCAACCTTTTTCAAATTTTTTCTTGAATTGATTGTCATTGTATAGAGTTGACCTCTGGCAGGGTTATATTTGGATTACAAAAATGGGGTGTGCCAGATGAAGACAGGTGTTAAAAAATCGCCTACGGGCCGTGTTGATACTGCGGAAGATTTCGACCGTAGTACGAGCGGATTGGTTGGAAAAAAAGTCTCCGGAGGTGAAATCTTCGTGGAGTCACTTCTTGCAGAGGGGGTCGATGCGGTATTCGGGTATCCGGGCGGCGTCGTTCTTGGATTGTACGATGTGCTGTACCGGCGGCCGGAATTGAGGCATATCCTTGTGCGCCATGAACTTGGCGGGACATTCGCGGCGGACGGTTATGCGCGCGCTACCGGAAAACCGGGCGTTGTACTCGCCACATCAGGACCGGGTGCGACGAACACGATTACCGGCATTACATCGGCGTTCATGGATTCGGTACCGATCGTAGTTTTTACCGGTCAGGTCGTGTCCTCGATGATCGGAAACGATGCTTTTCAGGAAGCCGACATGATAGGTATTTCAAGGCCGATCACAAAACACAGCTTCCTGGTTAAGGATACAAGCCAGCTTGCAAAAGTCATTCGCGAATCGTTCCACATAGCGAGATCGGGCAGACCAGGCCCGGTGGTCGTTGATATGCCGAAAGACATGTTAAACAGTACCGCAGTATACAACAAACCCTCCGAAGCGATAGAGATCCGCGGATACAACCCAAGATTGATTGGAAATGTAAGGCAGATCAGGAGAGCTGCCGAACTCATAAAAAACGCGAAAAAGCCAGTTTTTTATGTCGGCGGAGGTGTTATTAACAGCAATGCCTCGGAGGAATTGCGGAAATTAGTTGAATTATGTTCTGTTCCTGTAACCACAACACTGCTCGGGCTCGGTGCATTTCCTGAAAATTCTCCGCTCTCTTTGGGTATGCTCGGAATGCACGGAACATGGTATGCGAACACGGCAGTCGATCAATGTGACCTGCTCGTTGCGGTCGGAGCGCGTTTCGATGACAGGATAACCGGCAAAGTCGATAAATTCTCACAAGGATCGAAAAAAATCCATATCGATATCGACCCGTCCTGCATCGGCAAGAATATTCCTGTGGATGTACCGATCGTCGGCGATGCAAAAAAGATTTTAACGGTACTATCCGAATATATTAAGCGGCCGGATATCTCTGAATGGCACGAAACGATCAAGAAATGGAAGCGGGACCACCCACTGAAATACAAATATTCAGATGAAGAGGTCCTGCCACAGTTTATGGTCGAGAAGATCTCGGAAGTGACGAAAGGAGAGGCGATCGTTGTAACCGATGTCGGACAGCATCAGATGTGGACAGCCCAGCACTATAAATTTAATAATCCGCGGTCACATATCACCTCTGGCGGTCTGGGATCGATGGGATTCGGGTTTCCCGCAGCATTGGGAGCAGCAATCGGTTGTCCGGACAGAAAGGTAGTCTGTATTACGGGAGATGCAGGTTTTCAGATGAGTTTATATGAGATCGCCACTGCCGTTCACTACAAAGTTCCTTTGATAATTGCTATTATGAATAACGGCTATCTCGGAATGGTCCGGCAGTGGCAGGAACTGTTCTTCGGCGGCCGGTATTCACATTCCGATATTACATCGAGCAACCCTGATTTTGTGAAGCTTGCCGAAAGTTATGGAGCGGTAGGCTACCGGGTGTCGGACCCGCGGGAATTAAAGAAAACACTCACAAAAGCTATGAAAGTGAAAGACGGTCCTGTTGTGCTTGATATCATGGTAAAGGCCGAAGAAAATTGTTATCCGATGATTCCTGCCGGCGGTTCGGTAGCCGAAATGGTTGAAGGATAAATGAACAAAATTAAAATCAAAATGATTTAATAAATTGGAGTTACAAGCGTGAAACACACTATATCTTTACTTGTCGATCAAAAATTCAATGCGTTGGCGCGGATCATTGGGATGTTCACCGGAAGGGGATTCGAAGTAGATTCTATTTGTTTCGGTGATGCCGAAGACCCGGATATGGCCCGTTTGACGCTGACGACGTCCGGTGATGAACGTATCATCGAACAGATTACGAAGCAGCTTCACAAACTCGTTGACATCATCAAAGTATCCGATCTGACCTATGAGCCATTTGTTGAGCGTGAGCTTGCATTAATAAAAGTCTCCGCGAATCAAAAAGACCGCCTCGAGATTATGCAGGTAGTGGATATATTCCGGGGCAAGATCATCGATATCAGCCAGAATTCACTCACAATTGAAATGACCGGTAAACATGACAAGGTCGATGCGGCTATTGAAATGCTGGACCAGTTCGGACTCCTTGAGGTCGCCCGGACGGGAAGCGTTGCATTGAAAAGAGAGTATGTAAAAATGAAACTCAAAGAAAAAGCTGGTTGAAACCTGGAGGAGATGTTAGAATATGAAATTGTATTATGATACCGACGCTGATATCGGTGTTCTTGACGGCAAAACCACCGCTATTATGGGATACGGAAGTCAGGGACATGCACATGCATTGAATTTGCACGACAGCGGCCTGGATGTTGTCGTAGGGCTCAGAGAAGGCAGTACTTCGTGGCAAAATGCTGCAAAGGAAGGTCTTAAAGTGACGAACATAGCCGATGCAGCAATGCAGGCAGATATCATAATGATACTTCTCCCGGACCAGTTTCAGGCTGAAGTTTATGAAAATGAAATCAAACCGCATCTTGATTCCGGTAATTCTGTCATATTTGCGCACGGATTCAATATACATTTTGAACAGATAAAACCCCCTGAGGATGTCGACGTGTACATGGTAGCGCCGAAAGGGCCGGGGCATCTTGTCCGCCGGCTCTATCAGGGCGGTGGCGGAGTGCCGAGCCTTATTGCAATACATCGGGACGCAACCGGCATGGCAAAACAGAAAGCGCTTGCCCATGCAAAAGGTATCGGATCTACACGTGCCGGCGTTATAGAAACCACATTCAAAGAAGAGACCGAGACCGATCTGTTCGGCGAACAGACCATACTCTGCGGCGGAGTGACCGAACTTGTAAAAGCCGGGTTCGAAACACTCGTCAATGCCGGCTACCAGCCGGAAATATGCTATTTCGAGTGTCTTCACGAACTAAAGCTCATCGTTGATCTGTTCTATGAAGGCGGTATCGCCGGAATGTATTACTCGGTGAGCGATACGGCGGAATACGGCGGCATGACCAAAGGAACGGATATTATCAATGACGATACAAAAAAGAGAATGCAAAAAATTCTCGAAAATGTTCAGAATGGTACTTTTGCGAGGGATTGGATTCAAGAAAATAAAGACGGTCTCCCCAGGCTTTCCAAACTGCGCAAGGAACATGATGAACTCCTGATTGAAAAAGTGGGCAAAGAGTTAAGAAAAATGATGCCGTGGATACATAAGGAATAATGTACAATGCCGAAAAGGGAAATAAAACTATTTGACACCACGCTCCGTGATGGCGCTCAGGGAGAAAAAGTCTCGTTCTCCGTGGAGGACAAGATCCATATTGCTCAACGTCTTGACGAATTCGGCATTCATTATATAGAAGGCGGATGGCCGGGTTCGAATCCACGGGATATTGAGTTCTTTCAGAAGGTCAAGAGCAAAAGTTTCACAAATTCCAGGATTGTGGCATTCGGTAGCACCAGGCATAAAGCCAACAGAGCAGATAATGATAAGAACCTCCATGCACTACTCGAAGCCGAGACGCCCGCAGTTTCGATATTCGGGAAATCGTGGCTGCTTCACGTCGAAACCGCTTTAAAAGTGAAACCGGGCGAAAATTTGAAAATGATCGAGGAGTCGGTCGACTTTGTCCGGTCGAACGGAAGAGAAGTAGTCTATGATGCGGAGCATTTTTTTGACGGGTACAAAACAGACGCCCATTATGCATTGAAGACCCTTGCCGCAGCGGAAAACGGAGGCGCGAATATTCTCGTACTGTGCGACACCAACGGAGGTTCGATACCGTTTGAAATAATGGAAATTGTAACGGAAGTCAAGAAAAAATTCTCTACGCCGATTGGGATACATACTCACAACGACTCCGGGCTTGCAACTGCAAATACGTTGTATGCCGTTGAGAACGGGGCCGTACATGTACAGGGCACTATCAATGGATACGGCGAGCGGTGCGGAAATGCAGATCTCTGTACCATTATAGCGAATCTCCAACTAAAAATGGGTTATAAATGTGTCCCGGCTAAAAACATCAAAATGCTGACGGCTCTTTCGAGATATGTCGGCGAAGTTGCAAACCTGACTCATCAGAGAAATCTCCCGTTTGTCGGGGAAAGCGCTTTTGCGCATAAAGGCGGTATTCACGTAAGCGGTGTGATGCGGGATCCTAAAACGTATGAACATTTAGAACCCGAAGCTGTCGGAAACCGGAGAAGAGTGCTTGTGTCCGATCTCTCCGGGAAAAGTAATATTCAATTCAAATCCGAAGAATTAAATATTGATCTGGAAAAACACCATGACAAAATCCCGCAGGTGATCAGTAAACTGAAAGAACTTGAACATTTGGGGTATTCCTATGAAGCAGCGGAAGGTTCACTGGAATTACTGGTGCGGCAGATAACCGGGGAATGGCGAAAGTTTTTTCAATTTTGCGGGTTCAGAATATTAATAGAAAAAAACGATGCCGGAGAACCGCGTTCCGAAGCCACCATACGGATAAAAGTGGATGGAATTCAGGAACACATTGCCGCAGAAGGTAACGGCCCCGTACACGCATTGGATTGCGCATTGAGAAAAACTCTCATTAATTTTTACCCTGAAATTCAAAATTTGAGATTATCGGATTATAAAGTCAGGGTATTAAATCAGAAAGGAGGAACGCAGGCAAAAGTCAGAGTACTGATTGAATTCAAGGCCGATTCCTTTAGCTGGAGCACTGTCGGCGTCTCAGAAAATATAATAGAGGCGAGCTGGCAGGCACTCACCGATGGATACTCCTACTTTTTACTTAAGAACAAGGAAATGCATTATTCTCGAAAAGTCAGAAATAAGCAAAAAGATAGAGAACTGCAATAATGCTCTTGTACAAGCGAATTTTTTCTCGCTGAATCGCTGTAACTAAAAGGATTCGGAGCATTCAGATGTTCAAGAGGTAGGCACAATGAAAGATAAGGTTTTAATTTTCGATACAACCCTGAGAGACGGTGAACAATCGCCCGGATTCAGCATGAATCTGGAAGAAAAAATACGTCTTGCCCGGCAATTGGAGCGACTGAATGTCGATATCATCGAAGCCGGGTTCCCAATTGCCTCGGAAGGGGACTTCCGGGCTGTACAGGAAGTTTCAAAATTGGTTACGACGTGTGCCGTTGCCGCTCTGGCCCGGACGAAAAAAGGCGATATCGAACGGGCAGGAGAAGCCTTGAAAAGTGCACGACATCCCCGTATTCATACATTTATCGCAACATCGGATATTCATCTCAAACATAAACTGAGAAAATCCCGGGACCAGGTGATCAATGATGTCGGCGAAACGGTCAGATTCGCAAAAAGTCTCTGTGATGAAGTGGAATTCTCTGCGGAAGATTCGTCGCGGAGTGACCGCGATTATCTATGCAGGGTCTTTTCAACCGCTATTGAAGCGGGCGCCGATGTTCTGAACATACCCGATACGGTAGGATATAGTACCCCGTGGGAGTACGGCAGATTAATCAAATACGTTCGGGAGAATACCCAAAATGTCGAGCAGGCCATGCTCAGTGTACACTGCCACAATGATCTCGGTCTGGCTGTTGCAAATTCTCTGGCCGGTATTCTGAACGGCGCCCGCCAGGTAGAATGCACGATCAACGGAATCGGCGAAAGAGCGGGAAATGCGTCACTCGAAGAGATAACGATGGTCATGAAGACAAGGCATAAGGAATTTGAGACTGAATCAGGGATTAATGCTCAGGAAATTTTTCCGTCAAGTGAACTATTGGCCGAGATTACTGGTATCGGTGTGCAGCCGAATAAAGCGATTGTCGGGAAAAATGCCTTTGCCCATGAAGCAGGCATTCATCAGGATGGCGTACTGAAAAACCCCCTGACATACGAGATAATGACCCCGCAATCGGTTGGCGTTCCGAACAATTTACTCGTTATTGGAAAACATTCCGGCAGACATGCACTCAGTGTCAAACTTCAGGAAATGGGATTCGATCTGACAGAAAAAAAGCTGAATGTGATCTATAATGAAGTGATGAAGCTATCCGACACCAAGAAGATAATCGATGATGGAGATTTGCAAAATATTGCCAGCGGTGTTGTAACGGATAAAAAAGCCACGATCGGCATGTGATAAATCCCCTCCGTCACACGTTTGCAATGCCCGGGCAGTATGGATGGATAGCAAACCCGAAATTCCGGGCATCAGGCCCTGCAGCAGAATTCTTCATCTCGTCTGACTTTGAAAAAGTAAACATTGGGTTTTGTTTTTAAGTAAATTTAAGTATTTTGTAAAGTTTATATTTATGACGGCAAATACGTGGAAAATGCCGGTGCGGAACGGAATTTCTCTCCGGCCAAGGAAACTAAATGGCTGCACTACCATCAAAGAATAAGGGCGATTTTCCTTCTAAATAAATACAGTACCGTGCAACAGGTGCATTGATATGAGTAAGAATTTATTTAACAAAGTTTGGGACCTGCATACCGTAGCGACCCTTGATTCGGGTCAGACGCAACTGTTCGTCGGGCTGCATCTCATTCATGAGGTGACGTCCCCCCAGGCGTTTCAAATGCTGCGTGAGCGCGGCTTGAAAGTCCTGTATCCCGAACGGACGTTTGCAACCGTAGATCACATAGTCCCGACCAATACATCCGAACGGCCGTACTCCGATAGTCTCGCAGAAGAGATGATAGACACAATAGAGAGAAACACGAAAGAGTTTGGCGTCAATTTCTTCGATTTAAAGAGCGAACAACAGGGAATCGTACATATTATTGGACCTGAGCTTGGTCTGACACAGCCGGGAATGATAATCGCATGCGGTGATTCGCATACGGCCACACACGGCGCTTTCGGTGCGATAGCTTTCGGTATAGGTACGTCTCAGGTCAGGGATGTTCTGGCAACCCAGACTATTGCCATGGATAAGCTGAAAGTCAGGAAAATATCGATAAACGGAACACTTGGCAGCGGTGTCTATGCGAAAGATATTATCCTCAGAATTATTGAAAAACTTGGTGTAAAAGGCGGGATCGGCTATGCCTATGAATATGCCGGGAATACGATAGAGCGGTTCACTATGGAAGAGCGCATGACCGTCTGCAATATGAGTATCGAGGGGGGCGCCCGGTGCGGCTATATAAACCCCGATCAAACGACATTTGACTTTATACGGGGCAGAAAGTATGCCCCGGAGGGCGATGTATTCGAGAAAGCCGTTTCATTCTGGAAGTCTGTTGCATCGGATGAAAACGCCCGGTATGATGACGAGGTTATACTTGATGCGGATAAAATCGAACCAATGGTGACCTGGGGTATACACCCCGGCCAGGCAATACCGGTTACTCACAATACACCGGCGCTGAAAAGTCTGAATAATGATGACCGGGAGAGCGCTAAGCTTGCCTATGAACATATGGGTTTCGATGAAGGGCAGCCAGTCAAGGGGGTCCCGATCGACGTGGCCTTTATCGGCTCTTGCACGAACGGCAGGCTTTCCGACCTGAGAGAGGCTGCAAAGGTTGTCGACGGTCATACTGTTGCCCCGAACGTTCGCGCGCTAGTTGTTCCGGGGTCAATGCAGATTAAAAAAAGAGCGATAGAAGAAGGTCTCGATAAAATATTCATCGATGCCGGTTTCGAATGGCGGGAAGCCGGATGTTCGATGTGTCTGGCAATGAATCCCGACCGGCTCATTGGGCGTGAAATCTGCGCATCTTCCTCGAACAGAAACTATATCGGCAGACAGGGTTCGCCGACAGGGAGAACACTCCTGATGAGCCCGGCAATGGTGGCAGCTGCCGCACTACACGGCGAGGTGGTCGATGTACGGGAACACTAAAATCAAAAAAATAGAGGGGACGGGGATACCATTGCGGGGTAACGATATCGATACGGACCGTATCATTCCTGCGCGGTACCTGAAATGTGTGACCTTTGAAGGACTGGGTGAAAATGCGTTCCGCGATGAACGGTTCGACGAACATGATAATCCGAAGGACCACCCGCTCAACGATCCCCGGTTTAAAGACGCCTCCATTCTCCTTGTCAATAAGAATTTCGGGTGCGGTTCATCCCGTGAACACGCACCTCAGTCTCTTTTACGGTTCGGGATCAAAGCGATTATCGGTGAGAGTTTTGGGGAAATTTTCGCAGGGAACTGCACGACCCTCGGTATGCCGGCCGTTACCGCCGCCGCACAGGACATTGAACGCTTGATGCAGGGTGTCAAAGATGTGCCGGATGTCCCGATAATACTCGATCTCGAAAATAAATCGATACGGTACAACGGTAATACCATCCCGGTCGACACTGCAGAATCATCTCGGCGGGTCCTGACCGAAGGAAAATGGGACATGACGACGCAGTTGGTCCGGAATATTGACGGCATCAGTGCTGCTGCTGACAAAATCCCCTATTTGAACTGGTAAAATTTTTCGCCGGTTTTAATTATTTACAACGATTAACATCTAATTAGATATTTGTTTGGAGGACGATGAATGTATAAAATCGCCGTTGTTCCCGGTGATGGTACCGGGCCGGAAGTCGTCGTTGAAGCGCTCAAGATCCTGAATGCCGTTGCACAAAAATTCAATTTCAGTTATGAAACCGAAACGTTCGACTTTGGAGGAGAAAGATATCTGAAAACGGGAGAGATACTGCCGGATTCCGCAGCCGATGAGCTGAGAAAATTTGACGCTATTCTTTTAGGCGCTATCGGCCACCCCGATGTAAAACCGGGAATTCTCGAAAAAGGGATCCTGCTCAGACTCAGGTTCGAACTCGACCAGTATATCAATCTCCGGCCGGTAAAGCTCTACCCCGGAGTGGATACACCGCTGAAAGACAAGACCGTTGAAGATATCGATTTTGTCGTTGTCCGCGAAAACACCGGAGATGTATATACCGGGATCGGCGGCGTATCGATGAAAGGGACAGCGAACGAAGTAGCTGTCCAGACAATGGTCTACAACAGGTTTCAGGTAGACCGCTGCCTCAAATATGCATTTGAATTTACAAAAAAGCGAAATAAAAAAATGACCCTTGGATTGTGCGGCAAGACGAATGTATTAACCTATGTCTACGACCTTTGGGAACGCGCCTTCCACGAAATGGGAGACAACGAATACCCCGGTATCAAGCGGGATTATTTTCACGTCGATGCAGTTACGATGTGGATGGTCAAAAATCCAGAATGGTTCGACGTAATCGTCACCGGTAACATGTTCGGTGACATCATAACCGATCTCGGGGCCATGATCCAGGGAGGTATGGGAATTGCAGCCGGGGGCAATATAAATCCTGAAGGCGTTTCGATGTTCGAGCCTATCGGTGGATCGGCCCCGAAATACACGGGAAAAAATGTCATTAACCCGCTTGCGGCGATTT
This sequence comes from bacterium, assembly GCA_965240425.1. Lineage (GTDB taxonomy): Bacteria > SM23-31 > SM23-31 > SM23-31 > SM23-31 > CBDFMG01. Next base: position 1,470,320 of record OZ251221.1, on the reverse strand, counting down.
CCTGTGTCGATATGATGCTGCGCCACATCGGAGAGGAAGAAGCCGGGCTTGCGATTGAGAAAGCTATCATGGCCGTGACGAAGGAAAAAATAAAAAGTCTTGCAGCGGGCAGAATGGGCTATTCTACGACCGAAGTAGGAGATATGATTGCCGAATTAGCAGTCCGGTGATGCATTAAAATTCTCAAAAAGAACATACTCTACATGTCGAAAGGAAACCTGACATTAAAAGATTTTACTGATGCCCGTTCAAGAATTGCCGGCAGTATCCACGTGACCCCTGTCCAGAGTGCAACCCTTATCGGACGTGAATTGGGTATCGACCTCTATTTGAAGTGTGAAAATTTTCAGAAGACGGGCTCCTTCAAGGTCAGAGGAGCGCTGAACACTGTTCTCGGTCTTGGTCCCGATGCCCGCAAGCGCGGGGTAATTACCGTATCGGCCGGTAATCAAGCGCAGGCATTGGCGTGGGCGGCTCAAAAAGTGAAAATTCCATGTACCGTAGTCATGCCCGGCCACGCGCAACGGACAAAAATAGATGCAAGCAGGGGATATGGCGCCGTGGTCATACTGCATGACAGTGTTGCAACCCTTTTTGAACGGGCTTTTGCGATCGCCGAGGATGAGGACCTGACATTCGTACATCCCTTCGATGCCGAAACTACCGTCGCCGGTCATGGAAGCGCCGGGCTGGAAATTCTCGAGCAAGTTGACGACATAGACAGTATCGTCGTCGCCATCGGCGGCGGCGGACTGATCTCCGGGATCGCCACCGCAGTGAAACTAATAAATCCGGCAATCAAGATCTACGGCGTCGAACCGGCCGGAGCGAATGTGATGCGCCGGAGTCTTGACGCAGGGAAAGCGCTTAAGGTCGATTCCGTCGACACGATAGCCGATGGATTGGCAGCGCCTCTTGCAGGAGCATTGAACTTTGCACTGGTACAAAAATATGTCGAAGACGTTTTAACTATTGAAGACAGTGAGATCCCCAAAGCTATGATAGAACTGCTTTCACGATGCAAACTTCTTGCAGAACCCGCAGGTGCGGCGGCGTTTGCCGCCCTCAGATGCGGCGCCGTCCCCTTCCGGAAAAATGACAGGGTCGTTGCCGTCATAAGCGGAGGAAATGTAGATATGGACAGGCTCAAATCGCTGCTTTCATAGCGCCTCCCCATTCTCATACCTGCTTCCCGAAAATCAATGGATCTTAGTACCGAATTTCCAATTTTCGCTTGATTTACTGGTGCGAAATCTGTATGTTGCACAAAATTTTTTTATAATTTCTACGCGGTATATTGTAATGGACTTGAAGAGGAAATCAAATGCCGGGACAGAATGATCGGGGTAACTGGAGTTCCAGCTTCGGTTTTATCCTTGCTGCGGCAGGTTCGGCGATCGGCCTGGGAAATGTCTGGCGTTTTCCGTACATGGTAGGTCAGAACGGCGGGGCGGCGTTTGTCGTTGTCTATCTGATCTGTATTTTTATGATTGGCTTTCCCGTTATGCTTGCCGAACTGGCAATAGGCCGGTCGGCTCAAAAAAATCCCGTCGGCGCATTCAAAGCGCTGGCTCCCGGGACTTCGTGGATATATCTCGGACACATGATGGTAATTGTTGTGTTAATTGTATTTTCATGGTACAGTGTCGTCTCCGGCTGGGTAATCGGCTATTTCTACAAAACGCTCATCGGGACCTTTGCGAATAGTACCGGACCGGGTCAAACTCAGGCTATTTTTCAGGATTTTGTGGGGAATCCGGTAACGGTAATGTTTCTTGCGCTGTTATTCATTGCACTGTCCGGGTATGTCGTTCTTGGGGGAGTCAGAAGGGGTATCGAACGGCTTTCAAGAATAATGATGCCGGTCCTGCTGATAATTCTGATTTTACTCGCAGTACGGTCGATAACCCTTCCCGGTGCAATGGAGGGGGTAATTTTTTATTTAAAGCCCGATTTCACAAAAATTAACGGAAGCGTTATCGCTGCGGCTATGGGCCAGGCGTTTCTCTCGCTAAGCGTTGGCGCTGGAACGATACTGACATACGGAAGTTACCTTTCCAAACGGGACAATATCCCCGTGTCCTCCACATGGGTCTGCTTTCTCGATACAGGCATTGCGCTTCTGGCGGGTTTTATCATTTTGCCGGCAGTCGCAGCCCTCGGACAGGAATACGGAGCCGGACCCGAATTGATTTTCCAGGTACTCCCTTCGGTTTTTAGCGCTATGCCGGGCGGTCAATTGTTCGGTGTCGGGCTTTTTTTACTGCTTATAATTGCCGCACTCACATCCTCGGTATCACAGCTCGAAGTCCCCGTAGCGTACCTGGTGGATGAACGGAAGTGGTCCCGAAAAAAAGCAGTTATTGCATTAGGTTTTGTAGCGTTTATTCTGGGTGTTCCCGCCGCTCTATCTACCGGTGCAAGCGATTTTTTCACTTTGCTTCCCGGTATCGGTACGGACTTTCTCTCGTTTATCAGCGCAATTTCAGGCGATATATTAATGGTCACGGCTGCCATCATGATGACGCTGTTCGTTATATTTAAATGGAGTATTAAAAAAGCCCTCGAAGAAATTACCGTTGAAAACGCACACTTTCCGCTGGAATCTTTTTGGGGTATTTTAATGCGTTTCGTCATTCCCGTGCTCATCTTGGTCATATTGTGGTTTTCGGTAAAGAACTCTTTTTTTGTGTAATTCATCTTCCTCAAAACCAGGCATTTCTTTCCATCATAGTTATATCGAGCATATCACAGTATCCTCACCGATTTCCAGATACAGCATATCGATAATGAAAACACCGGAAAATTCTGGAACTATCTCGGACTTTTTGCATTTTCGAGGGCGCCGTGGTTTACTGTGACGCTGCAAAGTGAATGGACAACCGAAAATACTTCGCCCGGGACGAATTGGACGGCAGGTATTCTCAGTCTGAAAGTCTTACAGACAAGCGATCTTCTGGCAACTTTCGGAGCGCGTCAGCCGGGAATTGTATGTTCGGGAGGGATTTGCACCTTCGTGCCCGAATTCGAGGGTTTCGAGGTTCGCTGGAATTATAGAATATACTGAGTTTTCGTCCTGAATGAATGGAATTGCCCCGCTGCTTTACATTCCTCTGATGTTCTGTTCCCAAGCTGTCGATCATTTCTCGCTTCTTTTACGTAACTATCAATAGTTTCTGTCATTCTCAGGGATACTATTGACTTTCACTTCGCAGCGGTCAGTATGCACCTGTTGAAAAATATCTTTAGATGTTCCTTGATTGATGACTTCCGGTTGTGTAACTTTATTCTTTTTCAGTATGCCCGGTCCATTGAATTTTTACATTACCACAATGCGATTGAACTTTTGGAGTGAAAAACCGTCTGATGATCCCATTCTGTTCAAATGTGTTCAAAGTGTACTTCCCAGTATTCCTTGCTGTTTCACTGCTCAACGCATGCGGCAGTGAATCCCGAATGAAGATAATGACATTGCGGGATGTGGAGGCGCTCCCCATTCCCCGTGCCGGCCACAGGATCCATTATGGGAACAAAGAATTGCAGTTCGGAGATTTACGGCTGCCTCCCGGCCCCGGCCCGCATCCGGTTGCGGTCGTAATCCACGGAGGGTGCTGGCTGAGCGAGTATGATCTGGAGCATTTTGGAAATTTGTGCGAAGCGTTGACCAGTTCAGGCATAGCAACGTGGAGTCTCGAATACCGCAGAGTCGGTGATACCGGCGGCGGGTGGCCCGGGACCTTTGAGGATATTGTTCGAGGCACAGAATATGTTCGGAAGCTCGCACAGACCTATCCGATCGACGTAAATCGTGTAATCGCTCTCGGACATTCTGCCGGGGGGCATCTCGCACTCTGGTTAGCGGCCGGAAGGAACCTCCCTGAGGAAAGTCCGCTCCGCATCTCTGAACCATTTCCGATCAAAGGAGTTATATCTCTCGCAGGAATTACCGATGTGCGAGCTTACAGTACCGGTGCCGGCGATTGTAACCGGGCGGTGGCCGGACTTCTCGGGGGGAGTTTTGATAAAATGACCGCCCGCTATGAACAGACATCGCCGGTCGAGATGCTTCCGTTTGGTATCCCGTAGCGCATGATACACGGAGACAGGGATACGATCGTTCCGCTGGAACAGGTAATAACCTATACAGAGAAGGCAAAAAATGCTGGAGACGATGCTGAGCTTCGCATCGTGAAAAACGCAGGCCATTTCGAACTCATTACTCCGCGAACCAGGGCGTTCTCAGTGGTTAAACAGGCAGCTTTGGAGTTACTGCAAATGAAGTAAGACTAATCAATGTGATAGTAAAAGTAAAAAATACGGATAACGCCTTTTTCATAATTATGATGCCGCTGTATTGTTTTGCGGTATTTTTGCTACGATTGGATCAGCGGAGAAAAATACATAATTATCGTAACAAGAATTGCCATGATTACAACCGTATGAATAACATCAGATTTACCCCAACTTGCACGTGACGCCTCTTTGTCTTCGGAAACGGTCGTTGCATAGGTCAGGCCTGAGATATTTTCATATATCGGTTTTGCCGTTAGCAGGCTGACCGTGATCAAGAGAACAACACATGCCAGAAAGAGAAATATGGCAAAGTGTAAGAAATTGATGGTTGCGAAGGTATACAGAAAACCGCTGAGCGCATCCTGATTCAATTCGGCGAGTAATCTGCACATACCGATAATAAAGCCTCCGATGAGCGCAGTGAGCGCTCCCGGAGCATTTATCCGTTTGAAAAACAGGCCGAAAAGGAAAATTGCTGCGATCGGTGGAGCGATATATGCCTGAACACTCTGCAGGTAATGGTACAACTGACCGGAAATGTTCTGCATTAACGGAATCCATGCGATCCCTGCCGCGACAACGACTCCTGTCGCTATCCTCCCGACGCGTACAAGGGTCTCCTCCGAAGAATCGGGTTTAAGCTTCTGGTACATGTCCATTGTGAAAAGCGTGGAACATGAATTGAATACAGCGGCAAGCGAACTCATAAGCGCCGCCAGCAGACCGCCTGCTACAAGACCCCGTACACCGGCGGGAAGCAGTGTTTTGACCAGTATGGGAAAAGCTTGGTCGGCGTCTGCAAGATCGAGCTGACCGGTCTGCGAAAGGGCATACGCTATCACGCCGGGAATGATGAAGATGAAAAACGGCAGGAGTTTCAAATAGCCGGCGAAAATGGTACCCTGTCTGGCTGCGGTTTCATTTTTTGCCGACAGGGTACGCTGGACAATGTACTGATCCGTACACCAGTACCACAAACCGATGATGGGAGGTGCGAAGACCATGCCTGTCCAGGGAAAATCGGGATGATCGGCGGGCAGGAACAGACTCAGACGTTCGGGGCCGACAATCGAGACCAGATTACTCCATCCGCCAATGCGGTCCAATCCGATCAGCGTGATAATTACAGAGCCGGCGATCAGTATTCCTGTCTGGAGTGTTTCGGTATACAGAACGGCTCGAAGCCCTCCCAATACCGTATAAAGACCGGTAAGCATAACGATTATCAGCGCCCCTGTCCAGAATTCGATACCCATAAGCGCCTGAAATACGACCGCTCCTGCATATACCGTAACGGAAATTTTCGTCAGGACATACCCGATCAGCATGATCAAAGACAATATCCAGCGGGCTTTCGGCGAATACCGCTTTTCCAGAAATTCCGGCATGGTGAAAACTTTGCTTCTCATGTAGAAGGGAACGAAGACCCAGCCCAGAAGCAGGACAAGCCATGAATGAAGCTCATAATTACCCATCACCACACCCGTCTGTGCGGCAGTACCGGCAAGTCCGACAATGTGCTCTGATCCGATGTTCGATGCAAATATAGAAGCGCCGATAACGAACCACCCGATATGCCGGCCGGCGAGGAAATAGTCTTCGGACGTTTTCTGCTTTTGCCTGATCACCCACCATGCCACCCCAAAGAGTACGGCAAAATATAATCCGATAACGACCCAATCGATGAATAGAAAAACACTATTTTCTTGCATATGATCGTCCCTCTGAATCAGCAGAATATAAAGGAAATTTTTTCTTAATCATATAAAGTAATTGCGTCATTTACAAGAGAAAAAAATAAATTTCAAGGAATCCCAAGATTCTTTTGTGCAGCAATTCTGAAACGTTTGCCCGTTTTCGGGCAGATATTCGGGATTCTATCATAAATACTTGACTCAAAAATGGAAAAACTATATTTTAATGATGCACTATAACAGATTTTAATTATGAAACTTCATGAAGAGACATCCTTGATCGAGTCGGACCGTCTCAACGGTCTTACAGGGAAAAAAATACTTCTGAAAATGGAATGCCGGCAGCCGGTAGGCTCGTTCAAAATTCGCGGTATCGGTCTCTTTTGTTCGGAGTTTGCCGTAGCCGGGGTATCCCATTTTATTTCGTCGTCCGGAGGTAATGCGGGATATGCCGCTGCGTATGCGGGAAGAAAACTCGGAGTGAACGTAACGGTCGTCGTGCCGGATACGACCCCTGAAGACATGCGCCGGATCATCAGGGAACAGGGTGCGGTCGTCGAAGTGCACGGGAGTGTGTGGGACGAATCGGATGTGTATGCAGCCGGGCTGTCGAAAAAACTTAATGCCGCCTATATTTCGCCTTTCGACCATCCGGTGGTCTGGAAAGGGCATTCGACGATAATCGACGAGATGGTGGACCAGAACGAAAAGCCGGATGGTATCGTCCTTTCGGTCGGCGGCGGAGGCCTGCTCTGCGGGATTGTCGAAGGGCTCCATCGGAATAACTGGAACGACGTGCCCATTATCGCAGTGGAAACGGAAGGTGCGGCGTCATTCGCAGCTTCCGTTTCCGCCGGGAAAATTGTAGCTCTTGAGAAGATAGAATCGGTCGCCGCATCGCTCGGCGCCAGGCAGGTCACCCAAAAAGCTCTCGACTATACCCGGTCGCATACCATTATACCGTATACCGTCACCGATGAAGCCGCGGTGAATGCCTGCGTACATTTTCTTGACGATCATTCTGCGCTTGTAGAACCGGCATGCGGCGCCTCGCTGTCGGTCGTCTATGATAATTCCTTGACCATTCGTGCTATGAAAACTGTTGCGGTTATCGTGTGCGGCGGGATTGGCATTTCAGAAGAAAAACTTCATAAATGGCAGAGTATGACCGGATAGAAACGTTGAAATCGATATCATACGATTTATTGTGTCCGTGTGTTTACAGTTCTTTTACGAAGAATACGTGAGAGTTATTTCCCGGTTGCCGGGGCAAACGACGACTGCCCTTTTTCCTGCGGTGGCGATCTCTTCCTTTTGATTTTTCAAAGCGCCGGCACGTAGAAAGAACGGCACATCGTATGAATAAAAATTGAAAAATTTAAAAGCGAAGACCTGCCCGATGGATTTTAGGGCAGGATTTTCATTTACTGCTCTTTCTTGTAAAACCGGCTACCGATGAGGTTGTCCAGCGAATATTTACCCGGTCCGAGAAGCAGTATCGCACCGGAAGCCATCCAGTACGCAAGCGCAAGTTCTTTTCTGCCGAAAGGGTCGGGGGCGTGCCGTAGAAAGGCCGCCACAGCCATATTAATAAAGAGAAAACCGGCCGCAACGCGGGTTCCCAGTCCTGACGCAATGAGAATTCCCCCAAAGAATTCTGTCAGCGCAGTCATCCATGCAAAAAAGATCGCGAACGGAAAACCCAATTCGGCCACTCCTTCAGCAAATTGACCCATATTGCCCCCGAATACCTTGCCAAACCCGTGTTGTGTAGCGATCCCCAGCCCCGTAAGCACCCGGAGCCACAGCAGACCGACGGGTATCATTTTTTCTTTCAGTTCGTTCATTTCGTACCCATTCCTTTTTTGAATTCAGAATTTGAATGAAATGAACTTTTTTCGCATTTCCTAATACTTTTAATTAATTTACCTTCGGATATTCTTGGTTTCGTGATCTATAGAAGAGAACCGGCACGTGCCGGTTACCGGTCCTTTTTTCTCCAATCAGAACAGTATTGCCGCCATATCATTCATTATTCAACATCATCCGCTAACTGTACCGAGAACCTTATTTCCTGGGTCTGGAATGTCTGCCGGGCAAATCCTCCGCCCCTGCCTCCTCCTGTTTTTCCGCCCCCACCGGGAAAGCCCCCGCCTCGTCCGCCGCCTGGTCTTCTAAACGACCGTCTGTCTGCAAAATTGCCCGGAGGGCCCATTTCAAGTCCCAGACTTATTTTTGTGTCATCTGAAATATCGATCGCATACGGCATGCTTTTGTCTCTCCGCAGGGGGACCATGAACTCAAGAATATATCTCCCGAATTCAGACTTGAACGCACCTTCAGGAACGTGACCGCCAGGGTCAAGCCGGTAACTTTCTCCATTTCTGTTGACGATACTGAGGCCGGTACTGCGTTTCCCTGACCGTTCTTCAAATAGTTTTCTTTTTTCAGAGGACATATCATCTTCCGGACCCTCTGTTCGTGAATTTTCCCGATCGGGCGGAGGAACATATTTTATCCCTGTTTCCTTTTCCCGCTCACCTGTTCCGTCAAGCCATAGAGTAATGCCGTTCATCCGGAACAATTGCGCCAGGTCTTGATCGTTGAAACCGACCAATATATACAATCTATCGTTCGTATTTCCGAAACCCATAAAGATATTCGGGTCCTCGAAATCGGTCACAGGGATATCTCCCCAGTCGGAACCAATCCCGTCGACAGTAATAGGCGCCTCAATACGGCTACTTTGAACGTCTTTACTGTTACAGCCGGTGATACCGGTACTAATCAGAATAAAAGTAAATAACACAATGATTCTTCTCATGGCATTCTCCTTCACGGTATATTTCTTCCATTGAGTATTGATTTTCACGTTCTATTGGTATGATGTAATTACACATAACAGAGCAAAACATTCCGAGAGTTGTGAAAATGATTGTATGCATCTGCTAAAATTATGTAGTGGTCCTGAGATGATCCATGCCGGGTAAATCAGAGAACCGGATACTTTGTTTCATTCAAATATCAGGTATACATTCAATATTATCATGCAATTCATATTTGATTTTTGTTCGTATTCTGTTATATTGTTCGGAGCGATCAAAGATACAACGACCGGAATAAAACCGGGGTATACATTCCTAACTTATCTCAAAACAGTCTTGAATTGTAAAAATGAAAGAATCCTGTATGCCTATTTATAAACCTGTCGGAATGAACCGTACGATTCAGCGTTCGTTTTTTGTAACGATCGTTCTGTGGTTATGCAGCATGGTACTAACATGCGGGATGCCCGGACCGTTCAGGATCGTTCTCCTGTCAGGTTCAGATGAATATTTCTCCGATATATCACTTGAAAACTTTAAAAAACATCTTGAAGAGAATGCCGGAAACGTCCTGGTCACGCTTCTCAAAGCAGGCGGCCGCCTGAAAGAGCAGGGCGAATATTCCGACCTTCAGGGACTGGAAGCTCTTGAATCAAGCGATGTCGTATTGATCTTCTCCGGAAACGTTTCTATCGACGGTGAACGGTTAGCCGCCTTGAAAAACCATGTTGATTCCGGGAAACCAGTCGTTGCAGTACGGACGGCACGTTACGGATTTCAGAAATGGCCGGAATTCGATTCAATGATACTCGGCGGAATTTTTACCGGGCAATATGAAGGAACGCCCGAACAAGCCGTTACCGGTCCGGATGGAAAGGCAGTTCCGGACCCGGCCGGGATCGTGACAGGTTTTACCCAGAGATTGGACATTGTACAGGAAAACAGGGATCATCCCATATTAAAGGGTGTTGAATCGTTTAAATCGAGATACAGCTTATACAAGACCGGTCCGGTAGACCCGGACGCAAGAATATTAATGACCGGTGCAATTCCGGACAAGAGAATGGCAAAAGCCGACGAGAAATCAATATATTATGCTCAGGACCATTATGTTGTCGAACCAGCGGTTTGGACACGGTGGCACAAAGCGTCCCGGATCTGTTATATTGCCCTGGGAGGCCTCCAGGATTGGGATAATGCAACCTTCAGACGGCTGGTGACCAACGCACTTTTCTGGACTGCCGGCAAGGTACGGCCTGATCGAATGGCGCCAGAGCCGGAGCAGAGGCAAAGTCCGGCAGGAAAAGTGAATCTCACCATGAAGAGCCAGAAAAGATCCGGTAAGGAAAGCGATGTATGGGAAAACGTTATTTCAGAGAAAAATTGGAACATCGCAGAAACCGCAATTATTATCTGCGATATGTGGGATAAACACTGGTGCACGGCGGCGGAAAAACGGACTCAAACGCTGGTAAAAAAAATAGCTCCTGTGGTCAATGCCGCTCGCGATAAGGGAATACAGATCATCCATGCCCCAAGCAACACCATGTCATTTTATGCCGGCTGGCCGCAGAGACAGCGGATGATGCTTGCGCCTGACGCCCCAAAACCTTCACCTCCCATTGCAGAATCTATTCTTCAGTCTTTTGTGGACAACCCTCTGCCGATCGATGACTTTGATGAATGCGATTCGGAAGGAGACCTGGGTTACCGTGCATGGACCAGGCAGACCACGCAGATAGATATCGGAGAATTTGACGGAATTTCAGACAGTGGGAGTGAGGTGTATAATTTTCTTCAACAGCAGGGCATCAAGAACTTGATAGTATTAGGTGTGCACGTTAATTTCTGCTGCTTGACACGCTCCTTCGCAATAAAGCAGATGACAACGTGGGGAATTAACACCGTACTTGTCCGCGATCTGACCGATTCGATGTACGATCCGAAAAATTATCCGTACGTAAGCCATGATAAAGGCACGCAACTGGTTGTCGATTATATTGAAAAGAACTGGTGTCCGTCAATGGTGAGCAAGGATCTTTTGGCCGCACTGCGATCGAACGAGTGAATCACATCGATTTCTGCATTATCTCTATTAAAACATCGTCATTGATCGGTCTCGGGTTTGTTTTGATGCCGGCGGTCGATTCTTTAACATTGTCCAGAACATCCCGGTACTGACTCTCCGTTAATCCTCTGTCCGAAAGATTTATACGAACATCGAGTTTTTCAAGCATGTCATCGAAAAAAGTGAGGGTCGATGCAGCCATATCATCTTTGGATTTTCCGTTCGATTGCGGATAGAGTACCGATGCAACCTGGCAGTAGGTGTCTTTTGCGTATTCAAGGTTGCTTTCCACGGTTGCGGATAACACTGCGGCGATTGTTTCGCTGTGTCTCATTTCCAGCACCATACCCAGCGGCTGCGAAAGCATATGAGCGCTCCCGACGCCGGTCTGAATTGCAACACCCGCCATACAACTCGCAATTGCCATATTAAAGCGCGCCTCGATGTCGGTACCGTCCCGGTAAGCACGGACAATATATTTACCAATTAATTCAAGGGCTTTCATGTCAAGCGCCTGAGTGTAGTGGTTGGAATTCGTCGACACGATATTTTCCAGTGCATGAGAAAATGCGTCAATTCCCGTCAGCGCGGTAAATTCCGGGGAAAGGGAAACCATCAATTCCGGATCGATCAAAGCAATGTCGGGAACAAGGCAGGTATGTTTTATACTTTTTTTGATGTTTTCTTCCGAATTTGTTATCACCGAGACCCAGTTACTTTCTGCGCCGGTTCCCGCTGTCGTCGGGACTGCTATCATCTTTATTCCCGGTTCGGTAATCGGTTTCTCATCCATCTGATAGTCCCGGACCGAGCCAGGGTTATGGATTAAGACGGAAACGGCTTTTGCCGCGTCCAAGCTGCTCCCGCCGCCGATCGCAACGATCACGTCGCATTTTTCCCTGCGGCATATATCGACGCCTTCGTCAACGTCCTGAATCGTCGGCTCATAATTTATTTTATCGTAAATAGTGACTTCATGGTTTTTTTCTCTCAGACCCGAAAGCACGGATTCATACGCTCCCGGCATCTTGGTCTTGTTAAATCTTCCCATAATAAACACTTTTTTTCCCGTTCCGCCTATTTTCTCCGGCAGCAATTTTATGCTCCCCGGTGAGCAGATCAGTTCTCTGGGGTGAGGTAGGTCAATAGATATCATTTTAGTTACTCCGTTTTACTTGTTTTAAATAATCGAATCTTTCAAAATCGAAACTGGTTAAAAATTTGTAATCCCGTTTAATACATGAAGTGTTCCAGGGAATTATCTTTGGTATAATATGCCTCGAATACCGCCTGATACTTGCACACTATGCACAAGATCAGGAACTTACGGAAGGATCGCGATGCTTCCAGTCTGTATGAAATGTACCCGCCTTATCGGTCCTTTTATAGGTGTGAGCGCCGAAGTAATCTCTCTGTGCCTGTAGGAGATTTGCGGGCAATCTTGCCGTTCTGTAACTATCGTAATAATGTAAAGAAGCTGAAAATACCGGGACCGGTATCCCGGATTCAGCAGCCTTACTGACGACATATCGCAACCCGGCAATGTTATTATTTACTTTTTCGGCCATATCCGGATCGAATAAAAGGCTCTTTAGACCGCCGCTTTTCTGAAACGCCGTGCTCAACGTATCGAGAATCTTGGCACGAATTATACAGCCGCCTCTCCAGATACGGAGTATTCTATAATAATTAAAATTATAATCATAAACTTCTGAAGCTTTTTTCAGCAGACTCAAACCCTGAGCGTAACACAACAGTTTTGACAAGACGGTTGCCTTTTTAAGATTTTCCACGAACACGTCGTTATCGACATCTATGGTGCTGGGGGACCGTTCAGGATTGTGGAAAGTACCGTCCTGTCTTTTTTCTGCGATGAGACCATCCGTGCATCGACCGCTGCGGATAATGTGGGAACGGCAACGCCCAGGTCTAATGCGGTCTGGATCGACCATTTTCCCGTTCCTTTTTGCTCCGCCGAATCAAGAATGACGTCGATCAACGGTTTATTTGTTGATGGGTCGGCAATACCGAGGATCTCACTCGAAATTTCCATGAGATAGGAACCGAGTTCCCCCTCGTTCCATGATTCAAATATACTTTCTACCTCCGAGGCCTGTAATCCAAAAATCTGTGTAAGGACATAATAGGCTTCACAGATCACCTGCATGTCGCCGTATTCAATTGCATTGTGGACCATTTTGACAAAATGTCCGGCTCCTCCGGTTCCGACATGATCGCAGCAGGGTTCTTCCCCGACGTGTGCGGAAATCTTTGTAAAAATTTTCTCCAGCAACCTGTATGCCTCTTCAGAACCGCCCATCATGATACAGGGACCCTTCAATGCCCCCTCTTCGCCGCCGCTGATGCCGGCGCCGATAAAATTGACGCCCGACCCTTTGAACGCTTCACACCTTCTTTCGGTATCTTCAAAGAATGAATTTCCGCCGTCTATTACAACGTCATTCTCAGAAAGCAAAGGTTTAAGATCGTGTATCAAAGCATCAACCGGTTTACCGGCAGGTACCAGCATCATTAGCTTTCGTGGAATTTCGATCGCTGAAATGAGGTCCGGGAGTGAGTCTGCAATGTGGTTTTTGCTTTTAAATCTTTTCTTCAGTTCGTCTTTTTTTGATCCGTCCGTGTCATAGCCGGCAACAGAATACCCGTTACGTTCAAGGTTTAATGCTAAACTTTGTCCCATTACGCCGAGGCCGGCAATCCCAATGTCATACTTTTCTGCCAAACACTTTCTCCTTGCTCATCGTGAAAAGATTGTTTTGCCTGTACCGGTTTGTTTTTGTTTTCCAAGAATTGGAAGGGGACTACTCTTTGAAATAAAGCTCCCACAGGCTTTTCTGCCCTTCGTCCCGTTTGAGATCAACAATTTTGCCGTCTTTGATCACCATTGTCAGCTTCCTGATATTAGAAATATGATCGAGAGGATTGTCCTCAAGAACGATGAGGTCGGCGAGTTTGCCTTCTTCTATTGTACCGAGATCGTCCAGCATACCCATCATATCGGCGGAATTACGGGTAGTGTTGATCAATACCTGCATTTCGGTCAGTCCTGAAAACACCTGCTGCTCGATCTCAAGAACTCCCTGTTCGCCGACTGGATTCGAGTCGCCGCCGGTAATGACCTTAACGCCCGCTTTGACTGCTTTTAAGAGTATTTCCCGCTGTTTTGCGGCGGCTTCCGGTGAGCGTTCGTCCGCGTACGCTACCTTGATTCTCCCATTGATGACTTCATCTTTTACGTCGAAACCCAGCTCAGCTATTTTTTGCTCCCTCTCCGCTATATATTCGGCGCTTAAATTGCAGACGATTGTAGGGTCGTAAAAAGTTCCTTTCTCCGCCATAAGCCGTATAGTTTCGTCACTCAGACCGTAGCCATGTTCAATACAGTCTATTCCTAGTTCAACGGCTATCCGTGCCCCCTTGTCCGACGAATGCGCCGTGACGGGTACTCCAAAACTGTGAGCGGTTTCTATCGCTGACTGTATTTCGTCCCGGCTGAGCACGTTTGCCTGTATCTTAATTATTTTTGCCCCGTGTTTAATGTTTTCACGCACCATCTTTCTCATTTCATAAGGACCGTCTACCTGTGTGTCACCGGGCCAGGAGAGAACAGAGGCATCTCCATGTGTCGAAGCAATGTGATATCCGGATGGAATGATCCGCGGCCCGACAAAGACTCCCGCATCAAAAGCCTTTCCCCAGGCAACGTCGAGATAATCTCGTTCCGCAACCAGTCTGAGCGTTGTAAATCCCCTTTTGAGCGCATCCATAGCCATTCTTCCTGCGCGAATTGCCGACGGAAGCAGCGACTCTGTTCCCAAGACACCGTAAATATCGGGATGGAGGTCCGACATGTGAGTATGGTTATTCCAAAATCCCGGAAGCAGGTAAGACCCGTCAAGGTCGAATACTCTCGAATTGTTATCATTGGTATTTCCGCGGTATGTCCCTTCGGAAATTTCAGTTATTCTGTTTCCTGTTATGACCACCGTCATATCTTGCTTGACAGCGCTTCCGGTACAATCGATTACATTACAGCGCGTCAGTACGGTTTTGATCCCGGTGGCGTCTTGAGAATGGGCGAATTGTGGGATAAGCAAAAACGTTCCGAATATAAGCGCAACTACTTTTTGTATGCCAATCATCTTTATTCCTTATTTTATAAATGAACGGGTTACATTGCCTTATTGAAAGAAACGGCTTATGAAATTGTATTGAATACCGACAGGTCCGATATTGATATGTTAGATTCCTGAAACGTATCCGCTTTAAGGTATTTATAAGAGAAGTATTTGTCAAGTTAAGATTAAGTTGTTTAATTATAGTACAGTACCTGCGGGTAGCGCGGTTTTTTCCGATTAAGGAGAACAATGGTATTTGATCATAAGCCGCAGCATCAAATACTGATTGATTTACAAAAAGATTTACGGGAATTCGTAGCCGAACGAGACCCGAAAACGATTGCTGTCAATATGTGCGGAGTATCGTATCAATCGACCCGGTCGTAACATAAATTTTGATATTCATTAAAAAAATTAGAGAGGAGAAATGTATGCAATGCCTACGAACCTATTTCATGAGTGCATTTGTCTTGAACACAATGCTCATATTTGCATTCTGTACCCCGGAAAGCGAAGAAGTCCGTGAGGCAAGCAGCAGCGATTATGGAGACCTCGTCAACCTCTTCAGTGAGTTTCGTGAGTTCCAGCGGCCGGCGGTCACTGACGGTGTGCCCGATTACACAGCAGCAGCTATGGATCAACAGAAACGTGACCTGAAAACGTATCAGAGCCGTCTTGCCGCGCTCAATAGCGCCGAATGGTCCATTTCCCGGCAGGTTGACTACCATTTGGTGCGCGCCGAGATGAACAAACTCGATTTTTTTCATCGGGTCCTCAAGCCGTGGGCGCGCGATCCTATTTTTTACCTTCAGACACAGGCATCCTTCGGGCCGTCGAGACACGGCGCTCTGCGGATCCGGTCTTGACAATGAAATTAAATTGCTGTGGTAGTCTCTGCCCATACTGTTTTTCAAAATCGGATACTCACCGTGCAGGACGTAGTTGCTCATTATCAAATTATGTCTCTACCGGCATTCTGAATGTATCTTACAGAGATTTTCCGAATAAAATCGGCGCTGATGGTATTGAATCTAATCAGGATGTAATGCTCTTTACTTCCGTAAAAGGTAGGTGAATTTTGCGAGGAAGGTCCTGTTCGTGGTCTCATCATTGTCGGTTCCCAATAAATTTTCCTGAGTATATACTAAATAAAAATCGCTCCCCAGCTGGTATGTATAACGGAGAATAATGTTTTGTAACACTTGATTTCTGTCATTGAAAAGCAAGGCATCATCGACCCACTGGAAAAATCCTTTGATATATAATTCTGTAGAAAATGCATAGCTCAACCGTGCTGAAATTAAATTTGTATGAAAATCCCCTTCGGGAATTTCGACCTTGCTGTAATTATAGTCCGCACTTGCAAAAACTCGGGGATGTGCCCGAATTGTCGCGCTCATTCCTGCTCCCGATGAAGTGCCTGTGAAAAAATCTCCCTTATTTATATTTACCGACCCTTGGACGGTTTTTGTCCTGTCCGAACGAAAAAGGCCGCGAAATTTCGTATTGGTATATCCCTCTTGAGGAATTATCAGACCCGGTCGAATTTCAAAATCTTCATCGAGGTATTCAAATTCCCTGTCGACGGTAATACTGAAGTTTGTAGTATTTTCAAAATCCATAGAAATTGTTCCGGTTACTTTTTTGTTCAGTACCTGATTACGATGGTCAGTAATATAATTTGCATTCGTTATAAAAAAGATCTGTCGTATTGTCGAATTTTTTGGGCGGGGTGATAACGTGATACCGCCTTCTGTGAACTTTATATCCGTTCTTTTGACAAAACCCAATGCCGGATTAAAATCTTTATCGATGTTCAGAAAAGACAGGTTGTATTGCCAGAGATCCGATTTGAATTTCAGTCCGGCGTTTCCTGCAAAATTATTTCTACTACCTTTCCTTCCCGGCGAGAATGTCCCGGCGCCAACCATAAAGAATGAGAACTTCTCTTTGAAATTGAAGTTGGAATCAAGACCGATCGACCGGTTAAATCCCCCATGCACTTCTTCCTTGTTCAAAAACATTACTCCGACAGCGGAACGCGAAAAAATGTCACGCTTCAGTCTGATTGCAGCGACGTTGGATTCGGGTACGGTCAGACTGTCTTTTAACGAAGTTTTTTTTGTTTGAAGGGACATAAGACCCATCGTATTCCTTCCGACTTTACCGTTCAGACGCGCTCCCCCCAGTATAGGGATGAGATTCCCGTCCGAAAGTCCGATTGTGCGACTATGAAACAGTTGGAAATTAGGTGCTTGGCTAAACTGAGGAAGTGTTATATCATTGATTGGATTTCCGCCCGGCTGTGCCTGGCCAAACGAAAATGTTCCTGCTCCCTCAAGAAAAAAATCCCGTTTTTCCGGAAAAAACAGGCTGAATCGTGTAAGATTTACCTGCTCCTGATCAGCCTCGACCTGCGCAAAATCAGTATTGAATGTAAAATCAGCGGTTAATGTCGAAGTGATGCTTTTTTTTAAGTCAATTCCGATTTCGCCGAGGTCATCTTTTACGAAATCATCACGCTGCAATCCACCTGACACAAATGGTTTGAAATCAAAATTACCCCCCATTTCCAGACCGTTGAATCCGGTGACATCACCTGCCTGAGAAACACGTTCCTGCCCTTCAATGCCGGCATAAAGTGGTACGAACCGCCAGATGTCTTTTTCATTTTTTCTTATTATTGTGCGCACATAATTAGCCCCCCAAACAAGATTATCTCCCTCATTATACCGAAGTGTCTGCCACGGCACGAAGATCTCAAGGTACCACCCTTTTTCATCTATGGAAGATTTAGCGTCCCATATACCCGTCCATGCACTATTGCGAATCCTCCCGTCTTCCCGGATGATCGCATCGTTGTTGGAACCCGCAGCATTGATTATAAAATTATAAGCGCTTTGATGATCATGAAACGTGTCGAGCACTATCTCGAACCTGTCATCATTGATCTTGTCTCCATCCCTTCTCATCTCTGTAATGCGGATTTTATCAGGTTCAGAGTCGAACAAACGGACGCCAAAATACACATTCTCATCATCGTAAATAATTGCGATTTCGGTCTTTTCAGTCGGTGGAGCTCCCGTATCCGGGACCCGCTGGATAAAATCCCCTTGAAATTCCGCCTCTTTCCATACCGGATCGTCGAGCACACCATCGATCCTGGGTCCTTTCTCTACCCGTACCGCCCGCATATTTCTATGGAAAGGGCTGGATTCCAATGCGGGAGAATCCTGTCCATGAGATTCGTATGGTACTGATAACACAATGAACGGGATCATTCCATATGTCAGCTTGATAACCCTGAGTAGAGAGTAAAGATTCATGCCGTGAGCAGTCTATCTGATATCCCCCATATCAACCGGTTATAAAAAAATTGAGCTTTTTGAAGTATATGGTACTATAACATTTGAACCTGGCGAGCTAAAATGATACTCTTTAGAGATACATGGTAAGGTAATCATTTTGTTTTATCAAGGAATAATCTGCTCCCCCGGCCGTGCACGTTGCAATCCTTTAGCGAATTAAAAATATCTGCCCGATCGGGGGATAGAGAAACTCTACACCGCGTTCAGTGACAACCACATCGTCCTCGATAGCCATATAGATGTGCTTTCCCTTACCCCATTCAGGGACCGGCATGTGCATCATGTATTCAAATACAAAGAGGTGATACAGGGGGATTTTCAGATGAGCTCTTTCAGAACGCCCGGAAATAGTGGGACCGCCGCCGTCAGCCGGCCAATTGTTACCTAAAGGATGAAAGCCGAAATTGATCTGGGTTTTTTCAGGATCGACATTTATATCAAATTGATCCCTGAAAATGTTGACAAACCCTGACTCTTCTAATTTATTATCGAGGATCTCAAATAATTCACCGGCGGTACGGCCCGCCTCGATGTTTCTGCGGAAAATCTCACGGGCTCTTATTGCCTCATCGAAGGTCTTTTGAATGTCAGGGGGCACAGCGTCCTCTCCATGCCGAAGCACATACCCGAGACGCTTTATGTCGATTCTGTAATTCATATGTATCGTACCAAAATCTATATGGACCAGGTCGCCTCTCCGGATAACGTAATCGTCACCGGCACGTGCATCGTTTTCATGTCCATCCGGGTCTCTGACAAATACACCAGGCAGCAAAAATTGGAACATGGAATCAAATCCTCTGGTCATGTTCTGGTTTACCAGCCACCTGGAAATATCTTTCAGAGAGGTTACACCGGGTTCGATAATAGTAAATGCTTTTTCCATCACCGAAACGGTTTCTTTGCACAATTCTCCAAAATAGACTATTTCACTCATCACCCTTCTCGATCGGAAATCGGTTATAAGATTCTCCGCCGAAACTATCCTCTCCGCATACCCGTCACCCAGGATTTTTGTCAGCTTGAGGTAGTCAGTATAAGAAATACCATCCGCGACAGGGATCGTTTCCGAGAAATTTACGGCGATGCGTCTGGGATCGCGCTCTGAGACAAATTGTTTCAAATCACTATCTGAACCCAGTATGTCGTATGCCCGGCTGTTTCGGACTGTGGCTGATATACGGCCCATAACAGCCCGTTCGATCCTGTCGCCGCCCCGGTCCGTAAAGATAAAAGTGCCGGTATTGCTGCCCAGGTCCAATCTGAGAGGATCCAGATTGCCTTCTTCGCCGTTTTTTGTCCCCATGACCTGAATCCACATGTCGATATTGTTATCCCGCATGGCTTGCGGCAGGACGTTGTCAAATTTCTCATTGCGGATCAGATCCAGCAAATCCAGCATTTTATCCGATTCCAGCGTTTGAGCGGAAAGTCCATGGATAATGAAGAACGTGGATAAAAATGTAAAAATAATTCGCAGTGTACTCATGAGTGTGCCTCCATAATTCTAGAAATGAATTCTCTATGGCAATCCTCTGAATGAAAAAAGATGCGTTTTCCCGGATCGAACGGGTGGTATCTCAATACGAAATTATTGTTTTAGATTCCGAAAATCAAGCTTTAATTATTCCTTCTATTTACCCGGAAAGACTATGCCCTCTTACAATATTAAAATGAATTACCACCTGACTGAAGCAAACGAATAGAGAAGAGAAGTAATAATGCGGATTGGATAGCATTCAGAGGCATTGATTACCGAATGGACGTACGACACTCTCGCAGATGGATTATTGTAGATGAGAGCGATAGAGGTGAATGGATACGTAATCTTTTTAATAATTGTTAGATAATTTTTATGATGGCAAAAAATGATTTTGAGGTACTTGGACCCAAGCGGTTAATAAACAGAATTTATAAGAAAATTTTCAATTTCGGAACTGTCACGAATTTTTGTCAAGATTTTTGCGAAAGTTCGCAAATTTGGAAGGGATGAAAAACGGATGGTATAGAACAGTAGCAGTTTGACGCACCGTACGGTGTGTTTGCAAATTTTTACACGGTCAAATGTCTGCCGCTCACTATCATTTTTTCAATTCAGTATGTGAATATTGAGAAAACCAGCCAAACCAGAATGCTCTATGAGCAGGCACTCTTTTCAGAATTTGCCCTTGCGAAGATTCAATTTTGCTTTCAGATAATTCCCACTTTACCCCGTTACTATCGGTAATTTGATTGTTATTATCCCATTTCGAAAAATTAAAACCTCCGGATTCATAAACCCGTGACGCTCCCGACCGGTCCGTAAAAATAACAAAATCCTTATCACCCAATCTTCCCGCATAGAGTGATTTTTTTTTCAGGAATTTTACGGAAATCGCTAAGGCCTTGCCCGGCTGATCAGGAAATATCAACCCAAGTATTTCATCTTTATTTTTTAATCTTTTATCTAATTTAGGGACAGTGAACATGAGATCATCCGTTGCAAAATAGGATTGGTACGCTTCACCTTCATCATAATTTTTATCGTAACCCGTATCCAATGACAATACTTTTGTGTCAGGATGCCTCTTTTTCCATTCACCCCATGTTGTCGTTACGACGCTTCCCTTTTCCAAAGAAATGTCTTTACCGGCCAACTGCCCTATTACCGGTGTTCCTTTGAAGGTATTCCATAAGGATTGTGTTTTCTTGTCGTACATTAATTTATTTGACCTGTATAAAAATCCGCTTGTACCAAGATTGTAATTGGTACCGTTTAATTCTGTTTTATAAAGTATCATTGTGCCGCATAGGGTACAGTAAACTCCTGCAGTAGCAGTATCGCCTATTCGATCAACAAACATTTCATGCCATGCGAGAATTCTTTTCGGGTATGCTCTCGTATCGCTGTTTATTGATATACCGAATACTAAATTACTATCATCCAGATATTTTGCATCATTCGCATCAATCATTTTCGGATTTCTTAATGGTGGGATACCGTCCTGCACAACACCGCCCCATCGAACTTCATCGAGTCTGATCTTGGATGTATAGGAACTGCTGAAATATTTTTTGAATGCAGGAAAGACCAAACCGTATAGGTTCGATTTAAAATCCGCATAATCAGGTGGCATAGTGTAGTCTCGGTTCCAAACCCATTCAAACCATGCATTCCTATCAAGTCCATGCTTCTGACCCGTTTTTTGATCCAATAGTGCATATAACTCGGTAAGTACACCCCAATCGCTGATAAACTGGGCGATTTCGAGGAGCATTGTAACATAGCTGTCATCCCAGTTTTCCTTAATAGTATTTAAATTTTCACTGGCCTGTTCCGTGTCACCGGTAAGTATTCCCAAAATGTTACTGTGTTTGTCACCGTTTTCGGATTGTGCAGCTAAAGGGGTATTCGCTAAAGACAATACTATGAAACAGGTCAGAATGACCGATTTTGAAATAAATATACGTTTCATTTTTTACTCCTTATTCACAGAATCCCGGTTCAGAAAAAAATTCCCTCACAAGGGCCGGAAGGCGGTATATGAATTTTTTCGGAGAAAATCGTTTAAAAGAAGAAACACAGAAGATACTATTTTAGTTTCATAAAAATGAAGGAGAACTATCTCTATCTGAAGTTCCTCCTGCCGGCCGGCGAAACGGGCTTTGAGGGTTAAAAGGTCGATCCATACATGAATTTTTAAATTCATTAATGAACGAAACGCTTCCCCAGGCTGTACGGTTTGCCTATCTCTATGTTTGAAATCAGTAGACAGGGTAGCGCTGCAATATCAAACTGAAAAGGATGACTCTTACGAATCAGCCTTTTTTAACCGGGGGAGTAATTTCATTATCAGTATCCGGACTCTTCCGGAACAAGCAATAAGAACCATCCGGCCCAAACAACTCAAGAAACACTCAACGCAGCTTTTCACCTGTAACAGCTTCAGTCTCAGTAGATCAGTTCAATTCTCTCATTTGGCGGCTGAAGCCATTCAACTCCCCGGTTGGATATAACTTGCACGTTGCAAACATTGATGGAAAGTGGTATACCTGGTCTTTCAGGCAGGTTCGTATGGACCATATATTCAAATGCAAAGAAATTGTTCTCCTGGATCACCAAATGGTGCCGGTCTTGCCGAAATGGCGACATTGAGGGACCGATACGGTTTATTATGTCGGTATCGCCATTATTACGATTATTACCAAAAGCGTGATTATCGATGGAAAATCCCGACTTATCAGTATTAGTGAGCGCCTTCTGTATTATCAGATCGTCATCGCCGTCATCGTTAAAAGGTGTATATATATAGCCCTCCTCTTCCATGGCTTTGACCATAGCATCCAGAGATTCCCCGGCGGTCATGCCGACTTTCATATGGTCCCACTGGATCCATTGACCTTTTATCGCCTTATCATAGGCATACTGAATACTCTCAGGAGCACGTGTTTCCCCATCTCTCAAAATATATGCATACGTTTTGGTATCTGTCCCAAAATCCATGTATCTCACCGGAGCGCCAAGATAGAAAAAATCACCACGCTGTAATACATAATGAGGAGAATTCGTATCGGACAGGTCCGATTCGGCTGAATAGAGAATATTTGGGCCTCCACCGCTCGTACTGTATCCAGTTGCATGCCGCTTATATGCCTCCTCTCTTGCCCACCAGCCAATATCCTCACGCGTCGTAACACCCGGTACAATACGAGTTAAAGCCTCTGCAACAATCTGACGACGTGTTTCCAGCGTATTGGTCAGCGCCGTCACTTCCCTGAGAGTCCTTCTTGCCAGGAATTCAGAAATGACATTTTCAGCAGAGATCATTCTTTGAGAATATTTTGGTCCCAGTATTTTCTCCAATTTCAGATATTCAGTATGTGATATCCCGTCTGCTGAAGAGATCCACGAGGAATAATTTACGGCAATCGTTCTGGGATCGCGTTCGGCAACAAATTCCGTTAATTCGTCGTAGACTGAGAAATCCAATGTGCCATAATCATACCCGGCAACAGCCCGCACAATATCGCGGGAGCCGCGCACGTCGATCTTTTCCACAGCTCCTGCCCCGCCAAATACAGCACGCTCTATCCTGTTCCCCAGATCGGTAAAGATCAAATAACCGGAGGTCGATCCGAATTGGGGGACCAGGGGATCGGGGTCTCCGGGACGGGTGACGTGGATCCACATGTCCACATTATTGTCGCGCATGGCTCCCGGCAGAATAAGGTCAATTTTTTCGTTTCTCATCTGTCGAAGAACTTCCCCGCCGGTCCTTGACGTATGCACACCCGGTTGTGCACTGGCCGCAGGTACGGTGAACATCACAGAAATTAAAATTAACAGTATTCGAGTTATCATAACATTCCCCTCTTTTGATTAATAGGTGACTTATTGTTCGCATTCAATTGCTATTGAATGATACATTTTGTCAAGTGAGTTGTCAAGCCCAAAGTTTATGCGGCGATAAATGTTTGCGCGCTCATGCTTGCATAGAAACAATCTGTTGAATGTCATTCTTAAGGTTTGATAAGTTTTACGGGCAAATTTTTGGAATAGAGCGGAAATGCCACGCCGGCTCCAATCAGTTTCCTGTTGTGGGCAAATGAGAGGGATTGAAGCGACATCAAGGCTGCGGAAGCAACTAAAAAGATTTTCACTATTTTCGAAATGCTTCACCTTTTTATTCATAAAATTATAATTCATTATTATCACTAAAAGACGACAGAGAATGTTAAACGCGGAATAAAGTCTGTTCCAGGGGTTACTCCGCTGCTGTTTTTTTCATAGATGACGGCTTCGATATTCGGGATAATACTGACGGTAGGGCTTGCCTTATAGTCTATCCCGGCAAGGATGAAATTTGACTTCGCGGTCGGGTCAAATGGGATGTAAGCGATCTTTGCCCCGTCCGGATTCGGATCGAACATCTTATCATAACGGAAAAATCCCAGTAGCTTCTGACGAAGTTGCCTGACAATAAACGCAGAAAGAACCTGGAGTTTCAGGTCGTCCCGGTCACTGCCGATTCTCCGGGACTGTTGTACAAATTGAAGACCCATCCGGAGCTTTTCCAGATGAAGGCCCGCAAATCCCTGCACGGTAATCCTCCGGGTATTATTCGGGCGGTCATCATAATCTGCATATCCTTCCAGAACATATCCCGATCCCGGCGAGAAGGAAAACGACGCAAGGATCTTTTTGCCTTTGCCTACTTCCGAACTGGTGCTATTTCCGTTCGCTACCATAATATGATACCCTATCTTTTTTTCTTCGTCAATTGCTCCCTTAAAGGCAATACCGAAATCTCTCGACGAACCGAACTTATTCAGATCGAGCGGTGTTCTCTCTACAGAACGGTACCCCCATACCTGCTCGACAACTCCCCAGGTCGGTGTTGCAGAAATACCGAAAAGAATACTGTGTTTATCTCTCGACCATTTTATATAGGCGTCCTTGATAAACGGCTCCATCTTTAACTTGGAAGTGAAATCTCCTGCCGTGTTTGCTTCAAATCTGACCCGGACATCGAACTCCTCATTGAGTTTACGGTCAACCGTAAGATATATACGTCTGAACAAAAATGCGTTCTGGCCTTCCAAAGTCTCATCATGGTTAGTGACTATACCATAATATTCACCATATGCCAGTCCTGAAACCTTTGTGCCTTCTTGAGCACGTGCGGTTACGCAGATCAGTAAAAGACTTACTACCATGTAAAGGACTTTTAGAATTGACTTCACATATTTTCTCCTGTTTACCGGTTTCCGTAGTCGACGAGTATCATGGTAAGAAATTCCGGAAATCTTTACCGGCCGATCCGGTGAAATCTGGAGCTCACATACAATCCCAACCGGTAAACAACCGGTAAAAAATTTTGTAGGATATTGTTTTTTCCATACTTTCATCTCTATCTCAATATACAGTTACCGTAAGCGGAATCTTAAGCATGCTTTTCTATATGAATGAGAGTTCGAAAATTATCACATAAGATGGAGCCTGCAGGACTCGAACCTTTCTCTTTGCAATTTTTAAGACCGTACCCATTTTAATTTCGCCATTCTCATTCCATTATATTCCGGATTGAGCGCAGCAACATAAAAGTGCCGGTCATGTTGTAAAATTCTAAGAACCTGGTATGGCATGGTACAAATTTTGTATGTATCATCATCAATACCAAAATTCAAGGGATCATTTGAACAGTATACTGTTGTATGACATTCTTCATGTACTTTCACCCTGAACAAGTAAAAATTTTGTTCTTCAGGCAGGTAAAGTACAAATGGGCATTCGGCATCTTCAGGACCGCTTCCTGCGCTGCCGCCGCTTGAAACAATAGTTGATTCACCCCAGTTACGTAGATCATGAGAAGTTCTGCAATAGACCATACCCTTATCTTCCGGTACACCGGTGTAATATAAATAAAATTTGTTCCTGAAAGCCATAACCATTGGGTCTCTTGAACTTGACCGGTGACCTTCCGTAAAAAGACCGCTTAAGTTATCAGCGTTGAGAAGGCGCGCGAATGATTTTCCATCGCTGCTCCATGCCATACAAATATGTACCCAGTCACCGTAAAACATATAATACTTGTTCTCATGTTGTATGACAAATGGCGCCTGAAGTCCTCCAATTGTTTCGCCAAAGTTAGGATCTGCTTCCATGACAATTCCCATAGGATTCCAGTTTCTATTTGTCAGCGAATCGGTCTGCCAGCGATAGAGCAGCCTGCCTTTCCCGCCACATCCTGTTTTGCGAACACAAGAACATAACTGCCATGTTTGATCAGCCGCCTGCCATATACCGAAATCTACCGGCTCCTGATTTTCTGTATTGTAGCGGCAAAGATCCGGGATACCGGCTATTGTCCACCAATCGCCATCTATTTGAGGGATCAATTTTTTTTCATTTTTCATTTTGGTTACGTTTCCTTTCCGAAGCGAAAGTATGAGACATTCACTCCTGTTCGGCTTCAATATCTATATTCGATTTCGGCTGATTTTCTTCATATCAATTTTCTGAATGAGATTAATTCGTCGTCCCTGAAATATGTTCTAACACATTGTTAATATAAGTAGTTACATTTGGTATATATAATGCTTAAATTATTGACTGGGACTATTTTGTTGGTGAATTTGGTCCGTTGTATGTTGAGAATAAAGGCAGACCCGGTAAACCGATACGGCTTTTGGTTGCACTTCACTATTTAAAGCACACTTATAACGAGAGCGACGAGTCGGTTGTTGAGCGGTTTTTTGAGAACTCTTACTGGCAGTACTTCTGCGGGTTCGAGTATTTTCAGCACGAGTTTCCTTTAGATCCGACGAGTTTAGTGAAGTGGCGCAACCGGATAGGTTCAGAGGGCATGGAGAAGCTCTTGTACCAGACCTTGAAGACGGCTCAAAGTCTCGGGCTTCACTTGAGTGAGCGCCTGCTTGTACAGAAGAGGGAGGACAAACACAAACTCTACAGCGTTCATGCACCGGAGGTAGAATGCATTGCCACAGGCAAAGCCCATAAGCGATACGAATTTTGCTGCAAGGTCAGCGTTGCCCCCACATCGCGCCACAACTGGGTAGTCGGCATTCAAGCGCTTCATGGAAATCCTTATGACGGGCATACGCTCAAGGGCATTTTAGAGCAGGTTGAGCGGTTAACGAACTATCAGGTCAAAGAAGCCTGCTGCGACCGTGGATATCTCGGACACAACTATGAAGGAGACGCCACAGTCCACATTGTCGGGCAGAGACAAAGAGGAAGCCCGGTCACTCGATCATTGCGCAAATGGCTCAGACGCCGAAACACTATAGAGCCGAAGATCTGACACTTAAAAGAAGATAACCGGATGAACAGAAATTATCTTAAAGGGACAAACGGGGACCGGGTCAATGCGCTCTTAGCCGGCTGCGGAGCCAATTTAAGAAAGCTCATGGCAGCTTTCTTTTTGCCCTTTTTGGAAATCCGCAGATTCCTGGAAAAAATCACCAACAATTTTCAAAGAACAATCAAAACTGAAACACCAGTTTTAATGAATGCAGTCTGAAACCGCTTTTTTCATGAACGACTAATTACAGGCCCGGTTCACTGTCAAGCGGGACATGTGTATTGAATTCCATGACCGATTCTCGAATTTTTTCGCACAGGGAATCCTGAGCCGACCTGATCGCCACCCCCGCAGCATTCCTAACCGCCTTTGCCTTTGATTTCCCGTGTGCTTTGATACAGAGATGCCTGAATCCCAGCAAAGGGGCGCCGCCGTATTCTGCGTAATCAATTTTCTTTTTAAGTTTTTTCAATCCGGACCTGAGCATTGAAAGCGCCAAAAAATATGTCACGTTTTTTTTTGCAGCGGATTTACCAAGTTCGAACAAACTACCTGCAATACCCTCCATGAGCTTGATAATGATATTTCCCACCATTCCTTCGCATACAATAACATCGGCAACGTTTTTAACAATATCGCTACCTTCAACATTTCCGGTGAAATGCAATCCCGAAACTTCTTTGAGTAGTTTGTGCACTCTCTTCAGTGCGGGACCTCCTTTCGTTTCCTCTGTCCCATTATTCAACAACCCGACACGCGGGTCGGGTATTCTGAGAATTTCACGGGCATAGATAGTTCCCATAAAGGCGAAATTGACGAGGTGTTTAACATCGCAGCCGATGGTTGCGCCGACGTCCAGAATGAGCGAGATACCGTCCGTATCCGTTTTAAAGTTCTTTGTCGGGATTACCGCCGCAAGAGCGCTCCGTTCAATCCCTTCTATCATCGGAATGTGTTTCGCTGCAGCCATGACAAATGCCCCGGTATTACCGGCGCTGAGCATGGCATCGATATCATCTTCTTTTGCGAGCAGGGCGGCCCTTGCGACTGATGCATTCGGCTTTGCTACGAGGGCACGCAGCGGATGTTCATCCATGCCGATAATTTCATCGGTGTGTTCGATCTCAATGGCGCTGTTCCTGTAGGATGCGCCGTCAAGCACGTTCTTAATTATAGCGCTGTCTCCGACCAGAACAAACCGTGCATCATGCTCGTGTGTCGCAGCTGCAATTCCTTTTACGATCTCATCGGGAGCATAATCGCCGCCCATTGCATCGACAGCGATCGTGGGGATTGATTTCTTCATTGCAACCAGTGTAGAATTTTTTAAAATTAATAGTACCTATAAATGTTCGAATTGTAAATACGCTTTTCACATGCAAAAGTCAAGCATATTACAATTACACTTTGAGTCAGGGACAATATTATCTGTGGTGCAAGTTCTTGCCCGGCAAAATATGTTAAATTTTGCCGGGTATCAGGACATATCACGCTTAATACAAGATTCACAAAGGCAAGAATTTGCTTGGCGCGATAATTGCCCTTAATTCTAACGGATAACTACCGTGGAAGAACAATGGTTCTTCCGATTTAATTATTGTTTCACCCGGGGTCATTTTAATTCACCGGTAATTTTCACCTCGTCAGGAAGGCATTCGACGGAATGTAAAACTATCGGCAGATTCAGCCGGGAAATGTCCATCCGAAGCTCCGGATACTCTATTCCGATTCCCAGTGCTTCAAACTTCATAAATTTACTTGCCAGCTTGAAAATCGTTTTCGTCAATGTACTTTCAACCGAACAGGTACACACCACTGTATTGTTCTGTATTGAAACAGCATCCAGTTCGCACCTGACGTTTTTCTGTGCCGGATAGTCTATGAGCAGTTCCCATTTTCCCGAGTTATACGAAAAACTGTGAAATCGGAGCCTTCCTACCGGCAGGTCCAGGCGGAATTCTTTGCCTGCAGCTATCCGCTCGATATCATTTATGCCGAAAACTATTTCCATGATTTTTCCAAAATATATATTATTTCCATTCTTTCAAAAGAGTTTCAACATTCAAGTTATTTTTTAGATGCTTGACTTTTTTATAAAAATTCAAGAAATTATATTATGTTGCACAAAAAAATATTTGCCTGGCTTTTATACAAGGCCGGAAACAGTGCGGAACGGCAATTCGCACAATACAAACGTCCCCTTTTCGCAGATTTAATGGGAAATGTTCTGGAGATCGGTCCGGGTACCGGCATTAATTTCCAATATTATCCCGATACTATAATCTGGACCGGAATCGAGCCGAACCGATATATGCACCGGTACCTTGAAGAGAGCGCCCGTATACGTGCGTTCGATATCTCGGTACAGACAGGTTACGCAGAACAGCTCAATTTTAAAAACAGCTGCATGGATACGGTGGTTAGTACACATGTTTTATGTTCGGCGGCACGCCCGGAGATGGTAATACAAGAAATAATCAGAGTACTGAAACCCGGCGGTAAATTTATTTATTTTGAACATGTCACTGCGGGAAACGGATCAATTCTACGGTCGGTACAACGATTTATCCGCCCTTTTTGGAAAGTGGCGGCAGACGGTTGTATTCTCGACCGGGATACGGAGAAATTGTTTCTTGATGCGGGTTTTGATTCCATAATTTATGAAAAATTCCGCATGAATCCACGATTTCTGTGTCCGGTAAGTCCTCATATTTATGGTACTGCAGTTAAGAAACCCTATGATTAATCCGTTTCAGGTTCTGCAATAAATTTTGTACATTAACTGCTATTTCCGGGGCATTGTTCACTATGGTGAGAATTTTCAGCGCCGGACTTATAAGGATTCAATTGCAATACTAAAGGGAGCGACCACCTATGTCAGCAGAGACAGATTTTCAACCAAAACTTGTCACCGTCAACCGGGACGATCTGGGTGATATGCCGGTCGAAGATATCCGATCATACGGTTATAAACTGGTCGACTGGATGTGTGAGTATTTCGATTCTATAGAATCATATCCGGTTTCTCCGAATGTCAAACCGGGCGATATAAAGAGAAAGTTGCCAGATTCGGCGCCGGTCTGCGGCGAGGGATTCAACGCTATTTTCGATGATTTTCGTAAAGTCATCCTTCCCGGTGTCACGCACTGGAATCATCCGAATTTTAACGCTTATTTTTCAATTTCCAGCTCATGCCCCGGGATTTTCGGCGAACTGCTTTCGGGAATCTTGAATGTAAACGGCATGCTCTGGAAGACCTGCCCATCTTCGACCGAACTGGAGGAAAGAGTCCTGGAATGGCTTAAAAAGCTCCTTGCTATTCCGAGTGAATTTTTCGGTGTCATTGTGGACACGGCATCGATATCATCGATACTGGGGATTGCGGCTGCACGGGAACACTACAGTGGGAGCGATATTCGGCTCAAAGGTTTTCCGGAAAATACCAGGCTTCGCATGTATTGTTCTGACCAGGCGCATTCTTCTATCGAAAAAGCGGCAATTGTTCTCGGTATAGGTCTGAAAAACGTTATCAAGGTCGAATCGGACGATTCGTTCAGGATGCGTCCGGATATACTGGAAGAAAAAATAAAAGCCGATAAAGCCGCCGGGTTGCATCCGTTCGCTGTCGTTGCGACGCTTGGAACGACGTCGACAACCAGCATCGATCCGATACCTGAGATCGGAGTTATCTGCAAGCGGCACAGCCTCTGGTTTCATGTCGACGGCGCTTATGCCGGAGTTACATCAATAATTCCTGAATACCGGTCTATCATGGACGGTTTCGAAAATGTCGATTCATATGTCACCAACGCCCATAAGTGGCTGTTCACACCGTTCGATGCGAGCCTTTTTTTCGTGCGGGACGAGAAGCTATTGAGGCGCACGTTCAGCATTATACCCGATTATCTAACGACCGCAGAATCGGAAAATGTCATCGATTATATGAATTATGGCGTGCAGCTCGGCAGGAGGTTCCGCTCGCTGAAACTTTGGTTCGTCATGCGCTATTTCGGCGAAGAAGGTATTGTCAACAGGCTCCGCGAGCATATCAGACTTGCTCGTCTGTTCCAGTTTCTGGTCGGCGGTTCCCGGGACTTTGAGTTGACTGCCCCCGTACCGTTCAGTGTGGTCTGTTTTCGTTTCAATCCGGCGGGAATTGCAATTTCCGAGCCGGAGCTGGAGTCACTCAACCGGCACCTCATGGATGAAGTCAATAAAACGGGAAAGGTCTATATATCGCATACCGTATTGAAAGGAAGCTATACGCTCAGGTACGCTATTGGAAATATCAGGACTTCTGAAAGCCATGTCAAAGCTGCATGGAAATTGATTACCGGACGTGCGCGAAAACTTTCGTAAACATTCTACCGGCATCCGCATATCGTGCGGGTCTCTTCCCTGTGCTTCCAAAAAAATTTTCTCAAAAACAACAATTATCGTATCTTGCTTTTGCTAAATTTAAGAGAAAACCGGGACTTATCTCAATCCGTGTGACATATAAAAATTGTGTTGCGGCCTTTTCCCGCTTTTTCAAAGGTACGAATAATATTTTATAAGAAATTTTCTTCCGTAACTGCAACATTTGTATATAAATTGCAAAGTAACCGGACACCGGCGAAACAATGCAAGAACCCCGCGAAAGGGGAAATAAACACATTCCTTTCATATTCTTCGCTAAATAATTGTGAGGTGTGCCATGAGTTCTTATTCCTGTTAAATGCTGTTTCCGGCTGCTATTTCGCTGATGGATATTTCGTGTGATCGTGATACTGATGAAGATAGTGACGAATTGATATCGCTACTGCACACACCTCTTGAAAGCCCTCTACAGAAGTGGGGGGGCTTTTCTACTTTTGTGGAATCCGAGCGTAACCGTTACCTGCGGAATTTATCGTCTTCCACGGATTCTTCCGCCATCTGTTCTTCTAACAATGCAGCTTCGATGCGTTTTACCTCTATTGAATCGAGTATTGACCGGGCGAGATCGACTTGCGAACCATTCTTTACGAAATCGATGTATTTCTGGAAATTTTCTGTAGTGCGGTTTGTATCCTTTTGCGTATTATAAAGCATTCCCAAGTGAAAATATGCCTCGGGAATGACGCCGGGATTGATGATCAGGGCTTTTTCATACTGCCTCAATGCCCTTTGAAAGTCTCCAAGATTATAATATGCAACGCCGAGACCGAGCTGGGCTTCCGGTAAAACCGGATTCAGCGCCAAAACGTTCCCAAACTGCTCTGCCGCCTCTTCAAAAAGACCCTGTCGCATGTAATTTTGACCCAGACCGAAATATCCCCAGTAATAGAGGGGATTGTCGTTCGTAATATCCTGGAGTATCGAATCGGCTTCCCCGGGATCCAGTAAACGGGCGCGGAGATATTTTAAGGCCTGATTTCCCGGATAGACGGTACTCAGAGTTTCAAGCGCCGTTCTGATTGAGTCTTCTTTCCCTTGCATAATGAGAATATCGTGGACCCGTTCGAGGGCCGGCACGTTCATCGGGTCAAAAGAGAGCGACGTCTCATACAATTCGACCGCCTTTTCCGAATCTCCCAGATTTTCCTCTTTTACACCAGCATTATAGTAGATCACGGACTGTCGGGCAGCCTGTTCAGGTGTAAATGGTAATTCTTCTCCCGTTCCCTGCTGCGCCGGAGATTTTCCCGGCACGGCCAGCATGGCAAATACAGCCGTAAACAGAAACGGACGAATGAATTCTCTATGTAAACGTATATTGTCCATCTGTTTCAATATCGGAATATTACTGTTAGTTCTTCATTCCGTTACGTTCTTTTTCACAATGGTTTCCAGCAAAAGCGCTCCTTATCACGGTGGAATATAGAACGAAACAGGCATTTTACGAGGAGAATTTTTCATAATCCCGGAGACTTTTCAAATTTTGCGAGCGGTATTATACGCTCTCCTGAGCCAACGGTCAACCTCGCTGTTCACCTCATTGGCGGCGGTGATGGCAATTTTATGGGTGACCGATCCGCTGCCTGAACTGCCGGCCGGTTCAAGTATTCCCTGCGCTTTTACGTTATCCAGACGAAGGCTGAGGTCGATGCGGCCGTTCGTCACCGGCTGAATGGTCGCAAACTGCCTCCCGCATATTACCGACACGTAGGTCTTCCGGTATCCGAACTCGACATCGTCCCCGAGTTCCCGAAAAAGTCCGATAAGTCTTTCAAAAATGGGACGGAGATGAGCTTTTTTTCCCGAATATTGCACATCGACGATTTCTTCGGGGGACTTGGGCCTCCAACCGGCGGGACGGAATGCCCTTCCGACGACGATTGACGCCTGAATATGACCGAGCCCGTGCTCTTTCTTGAGCAAATCGATATTCTCTTTTCCGGTGTGGATTCCTCTCTGTTTCACGAGTCCGACCCAGTATTCAAGCGGGTGGCCGGTCTTCTCCGGCAGGTTCCTGATGATCGCTTCACCCATCTGCTGCGGTGACATCGGCATACAATTGCTCTTTTTTGTTTCAATTTTTATGTGTCAGGAAAGTTCCATTTCCCTGATTACCGCTGTGTAACCTTCGCGAAAGGTCTTATATTCGGATTCCCATCCGAGATCGGTTTTGACGGCGTCGTTCTTCACGCGGGCGGAGACCAGAAACGAATCGACAACGTCAGCGCCGAGGAGCGGTTTTGCGAAAATAATGGGCAGTTTTCCCGGTTCTTTGATCCCGAGGGTTTTAGCAATGTGAGCGATCAACTCACGTACCAAGACCGGTCCGTCATCGACAACATTATATACGCAGTGTGGGCAATATTATCGAGATTCTCAACGGCTTTTATGAACGCGGAAGCGGCATCATCGGCATGTATCAGGCTCCAATACTGCTTCCCCTCTCCGATGCTTTTATATTTTCTCTCTTTTATCATACCGACAAGACTGCGGATATGGAAGGCATCCGCGGAGTACAGCCAGCCGAGCCGGAATATGGCGGCGGGCAGTCCTTCACGTTCCTTCAGAGTGGACACGATCGATTCCATTTCCCGTGCAGACTTCAAGAATGAGAACTGCTTTTCCGGGACAGGGACTGATTCATCGATCCATGCATCGCCATGATCGCCATAAACGAAGGTGACACTCTGCTGCAGATAGAGCCGGCATGCGTTTGCCAGCGCTACTTCGGCGAGGTTCCAGGTGCCTTCGGTGTGCAGCCTGTCGTTGAGCAGCCAGTCCCCTTTTCTGACGAGTATCTTTTTCGGGATGGCCGTTGCGAGGTGCATGACGACGTCGCAGCCGGCGATTATGTTGCGGAGTGATGCGGCGTCGAAAAAATCACCCCGGCGCGGTTCGGCGCCCAGAGTCGAAAGTACGGTATCGTTCTCCCCGGAACGGCTGAGCCCGGCAACCCGAATGCCCCGCATCGATACATTGCTTCACGACACGCCTTCCCAGCACCCCCGTCGCTCCTGCTATGAAAATATTCATACGGTTTTTTTCCAAAATTGGTCCCTGAAATTTATTCCGGTTTTATTCGCCAGGCGAGGACGCATCCGAGGAGAGCAAAGCTCGAAAGGTGATCGAAAATCGTCGACAGTGTGTAATCCAAAGGATAACCCCACCAGTTCCAGTTGGCGAAAAAGACCGAAAGCGCAGGCACACTGCCCACAAGCACAACAAAAGAGACGCCCGACCCGAAACTTTTCAGGACGGACGCAGCTTTCGACAGGATGAATACCATAAGAAGCGCCGTCAGGAGATTGAGCGCGAACCCGCCGGCGTAGATCGTACCCATGTTGCCGGCAATGCCATGATCACGGTAGACAAGTATAGAGATGACCGGTCCGGTAGACATAATTTCCTGTGAGTATTCCGGGTCTTCGCCGAATCCCGGAAAGATGTAGAGGCCCGATTCGCGAATACCAAGTTCCACCGCAGCGTCCTCACCGCCGGGCAATGAATCGATCGTCATTTCGTGGAAGGGAAACACCAGCCAGAGCGCAAATCCCCAGATAAATAAAACGAGTCCGCCCAACAGCGCGGCTATGAGTATGTTTTTCATTATTTTTCTCCGTGATTGAGCTGAAGGTATCTATTTATAGTGTATAACGTTTCAAGCAGTCAGTATTAAGCTTATTATTTTTAAAGAATATATTTCCAAAACGCAAGCAAAAATAAAAAACCCCCTGCCGAATGACAGGGGATTTTTAATAAAAATCCCGGTAGCGACCTACTCTCCCACTCCCTACGGAGCAGTACCATCGGCACTTGAGGGCTTAACTTCTCTGTTCGGGATGGGAAGAGGTGTTTCCCCTCCGCTATAGCCACCGGAAAGCTTTTTTATGGCGTCGAAGTGTGCGTACGTTGTACGGGAACGGCGCAGATAGTAACATCAGATATTACGGAGTCCCGATAAGCCGGTACTTCTCATACTATCTGTATCGTCACACACGAACGGTCATTACTTTATAAACCGTGTTTCGACCGGAAATAACAATTGTTGCGGGAAATGCGGCGCCGTACGGGGCCATTTGACGGTTATTGAGTAAGATCTCTCAAACGATGATGAAGTAAAAGTGCCGATCAAGCCTCACGACTTATTAGTACTGCTCGGCTGAACACATTACTGTGCTTACACCTGCAGCCTATCAACCTTCTCGTCTCGAAGGAGTCTTTAGTCCCGTATTACTCGGGAGGGATATCTCGTCTTGAGGTTGGCTTCCCACTTAGATGCTTTCAGCGGTTATCCTACGCGCAGATCGCTACCCAGCGATGCCGCTGGCGCGACAACTGGTACACGAGCGCTACGCCCGTCCCGGTCCTCTCGTACTAGGGACAGCGTCTCTCAAATATCCTGCGCCCACAGCGGATAGGGACCGAACTGTCTCACGACGTTCTAAACCCAGCTCGCGTGCCGCTTTAATTGGCGAACAGCCAAACCCTTGGGACCTTCTCCAGCCCCAGGATGCGACGAGCCGACATCGAGGTGCCAAACCTCCCCGTCGATGTGAACTCTTGGGGGAGATAAGCCTGTTATCCCCGGAGTACCTTTTATCCGTTGAGCAACGGCGATTCCATACTCAACCGCCGGATCACTAAGACCTACTTTCGTATCTGCTCGACATGTCTGTCTTACAGTTAAGCCTCCTTATGCCTTTGCACTCTTTACACGATTACCGACCGTGCTGAGGAGACCTTTGCGCGCCTCCGTTACGATTTTGGAGGCGACCGCCCCAGTCAAACTACCCACCAAACACTGTTCCTGAACCGGATTCACGGTCCAAGGTTAGAATTCCGATATAATAAGGGTGGTATTTCAAGGTTGGCTCCCGCCGAACTGGCGCCCGACGTTCATAGCCTCCCACCTATCCTACACATACTAAAGCAAAACCCAATGTTAAGCTGTAGTAAAGGTTCACGGGGTCTTTCCGTCCTGCTGCGGGTATCCGGCATCTGCACCGGAATTACAATTTCGCCGAGTCCCTCGTTGAGACAGCGCCCAAGTCGTTACACCATTCGTGCAGGTCGGAACTTACCCGACAAGGAATTTCGCTACCTTAGGACCGTTATAGTTACGGCCGCCGTTTACCGGGGCTTCAGTTCGGAGCTTCTTCCGGCAAGCCGGAATGACCCTTCCCTTTAACCTTCCGGCACCGGGCAGGTGTCAGTCCCTATACGTCACCTTACGGTTTAGCAGAGACATGTGTTTTTAGTAAACAGTCGCTCAGGCTGTTTCTCTGCGGCCTCGTTCAGCTCCACCCGCGAGGGGTTTAACCTACTTGAGGCACTCCTTCTCCCGAAGTTACGGAGTCATTTTGCCGAGTTCCTTAACGAGGGTTATCTCGA
The DNA here is from genome assembly GCA_965240425.1 of bacterium. GTDB lineage: Bacteria > SM23-31 > SM23-31 > SM23-31 > SM23-31 > CBDFMG01. The sequence continues at coordinate 1,433,319 of OZ251221.1, read as the reverse complement.
GCACCTTGGGATTTTCTCCCCACCTACCTGTGTCGGTTTGCGGTACGGTCTCCTGTTATTCTCACATAGAGGTTTTTCCAGGCGGCATGATTACCATCAGTTTATGGCCTTACGGCCTCCCATTCGCATCTCAGAGTAACGGTACGGTGGATTTGCCTGCCGTACCCTCCTACGTGCTTAGACCACCACATCCAACCGGTGGCTGATGTTCACTTCCGCGTCACCCCATAGCTCAAACAAACAACCGGAGGTACAGGAATATTAAACCTGTTTCCCATCGACTACGCCTTTCGACCTCGCCTTAGGGGCCGACTAACCCTGAGCAGATGAACTTTACTCAGGAAACCTGAGGTTTTCGGTGATCAGAATTTTCATCTGATTTATCGCTACTCATGCCAGCATACTCATTTCCAATATCTCCACCGCGTTTCACAACACAGCTTCACAGACTTATGGAACGCTCCCCTACCAACGTCAGTCCTTCTTATGATCAGCATTACAAAACGGTCCGCCGCTCCCGGCAAGCCGGGATCGGTTTTCCAAAATGCTCTGCCGATCAAAAACCGACGCCTCGTAGCTTCGGCGGTTTGCTTGAGTCCCGGTACATTTTCGGCGCATGACAGCTTGACCAGTGAGCAGTTACGCACTCTTTCAATGATGGCTGCTTCTAAGCCAACATCCTGGTTGTCTGTGCGATCACACATCCTTTCGCACTTAGCAAACACTTAGGGGCCTTAGCTGACGATCTGGGTTGTTTCCCTTTTGGCTCAGGAGCTTATCCCCCCAAGCCTGACTCCCGATCAACATAGTACGGAATTCGGAGTTTGATTGGAGTTGGTACCCTTGTGAGGGCCCGTACCCAGTCAGTGCTCTACCTCCGCAATACTAAATCGAGGCTAGCCCTAAAGCTATTTCGAGGAGAACGAGCTATCGCCGAGTTTGATTAGCCTTTCACTCCTACCCACAGGTCATCCGAGTATTTTTCAACATACAACGGTTCGGACCTCCATCCCGTGTTACCGGAATTTCATCCTGCCCATGGGTAGATCACCCGGTTTCGCGTCTACTGCATACGACTGAGGTCGCCCATTTCAGACTCGCTTTCGCTCCGGCTCCGGCACTAAGTGCCTTAACCTTGCCGCATACAAGTAACTCGCTGGCTCATTATACAAAAGGCACGCCGTCACCCTGCAGACATGCAAGCACATCTGCAAAGCTCCGACAGCTTGTAAGCATATGGTTTCAGGTACTATTTCACTCCCCTTCCGGGGTACTTTTCACCTTTCCCTCACGGTACTGGTTCACTATCGGTCACGTAAGAGTATTTAGCCTTAGCTGATGGTCCAGCCGGATTCACGCAGGATTTCACGTGTCCCGCGTTACTTGGGAGTTCCTGCCAGAGCCAGGCCCGTTTCGTCTACGGGACTATCACCCACTTTGGTTGCATTTTCCAAAAGCATTCGACTACAAACCTGGTTGTTGACTCTGTTAGAGACCTACAGCCCTCTTCGCAGGATCCCACTACACCGCCGACACAACGCCTGTAGACTTACATGCCGGTCGGTTTGGGCCGTTTCCCGTTCGCTCGCCGCTACTGAGGAAATCGTTATTACTTTCTTTTCCTGGGGGTACTTAGATGTTTCAATTCTCCCCGTTTGCTTCCGCTACCCTATATATTCAGGCAGGGATGACACCGCATTACCGGTGCCGGGTTTTCCCATTCGGAGATCCCCGGGTCTAAGGTTGTTTGCACCTATCCGAGGCTTTTCGCAGCTTACCACGTCCTTCATCGCCTTTACGTGCCGAGGCATCCACCATATGCTCTTAGTAGCTTGATCGAACAATCTTAAGATCACCGTCAAAGAGATTACTCTCCAAGTGGCTCTGTTCGGTGTTGATGCCACATTTCCACATTGCAACAATTGTCAAAGAACACAGGAAACTCAAGGGGACATTTCCCTGAAACAGTTTAGTTTCCTTTGTGGAGCCAACCGGGATCGAACCGGTGACCTCCGCCGTGCAAGGGCGGCGCTCTCCCATCTGAGCTATAGCCCCCTGCCGTTTCTCACAGAAACAAACTTCGAAATTTCCGCAGAGGAAGGGTCTTTCCGGTCCGCCGTGTCCCGCTTTATCAGAAAGAATTTTCAAAATTCGTATATTCTACGATATATGGAGGAGTATAAATATGTTTTATTTTTCGTGTCGGGCCAAAAATTCTCAGCAGCCCGCGCTGTGGGCCTAAGTGGAGTTGAACCACTGACCTCACGCTTATCAGGCGTGCGCTCTAACCACAGCTGAGCTATAGGCCCTACTTATATTTCTGACCTGTATAGTACCATTATTTTGTCTTTGAAAAAGGCGCAGAGCCGACGCCGACAAGATCGACCTCGGTTTTTTCTCCCTGGAGTGGAAGAATGTACACCGTACTCCCTAGAAAGGAGGTGATCCAGCCGCACCTTCCGGTACGGCTACCTTGTTACGACTTAGCCCCAGTCATCGATCTTACCTTCGGCGCCTTCCTCTCCGATTGCTCGGAGTTAGACCAGCGACTTCGGGTACTACCGACTTCCATGGCTTGACGGGCGGTGTGTACAAGGCCCGGGAACGTATTCACCGCAGCATGCTGATCCGCGATTACTAGCGATTCCGACTTCATGGAGTCGAGTTACAGACTTCAATTCGAACTGAGACCGGTTTTAAGGGATTTGCTCCACCTCACGGTATTGCTGCCCGTTGTACCGGCCATTGTAGTACGTGTGTAGCCCGGGATATAAAGGCCATGAGGACTTGACGTCATCCCCACCTTCCTCCGGTTTAATACCGGCAGTCTCCTTAGAGTTCCCAGCATAACCTGATGGCAACTAAGGATAAGGGTTGCGCTCGTTGCGGGACTTAACCCAACATCTCACGACACGAGCTGACGACAGCCATGCAGCACCTGTACAGCGGCCCGAAGGGGGTCCCGATTTCTCGGGACTTTCCACTGCATTTCAAACCCCGGTAAGGTTCTTCGCGTAGCATCGAATTAAACCACATACTCCACCGCTTGTGCGGGCCCCCGTCAATTCCTTTGAGTTTCAACCTTGCGATCGTACTCCCCAGGCGGGATACTTAATGCGTTAGCTTCGGCACTGAAGGGGTCGATTCCCCCAACACCTAGTATCCATCGTTTAGGGCGTGGACTACCAGGGTATCTAATCCTGTTCGCTCCCCACGCTTTAGCATTTTAGCGTCAGTGTCTGGCCAGAGAGCAGCCTTCGCTACCGATGTTCTTCCAGATATCTACACATTTCACCGCTACACCTGGAATTCCGCTCACCTCTCCAGAACTCAAGACTGCCAGTTTCAAAAGCAGGTTACCCGTTAAGCGGGTACATTTCACTCCTGACTTAACAATCCGCCTACATGCCCTTTACGCCCAGTGATTCCGGACAACGCTCGCTCCCTCCGTATTACCGCGGCTGCTGGCACGGAGTTAGCCGGAGCTTTCTCTGGAGGTAGTGTCAAGCGCCATCTGTTATTCAGACGGCGGTTTTCATCCCTCCTAACAGACTTTTACACACCGAAATGCGTCATCAGTCACGCGGCGTTGCTGCGTCAGCCTTTAGGCCATTGCGCAATATTCCTTACTGCTGCCTCCCGTAGGAGTCTGGGCCGTATCTCAGTCCCAGTGTGGCCGATCGCCCTCTCAGGCCGGCTATCCATCGTAGCCTTGGTGAGCCGTTACCTCACCAACAAGCTAATGGACCGCAAGCCCATCCCCAGACGGTAGGTCTTAAAAAGATCCCCACCTTTAACAAAATGTCCATGCGAACTTATCGCATTATCCGGTATTAGCCCTGCGTTAGCAAGGTTATCCCGAATCCGGGGGCAGGTTGCTTACGTGTTACTCACCCGTTCGCCACTCTACTAGCATTCCGAAGAATGCGTTCTCGTTCGACTTGCATGTATTAAGCACGCCGCCAGCGTTCGTCCTGAGCCAGGATCAAACTCTCCGTTGTGATTTCATTTTGAATCTTGAGTGAATCACTTATCAACGTTTAGACCCTGCACCTTGTTTTCAAAGAACAAAATAAAACTTTCTCAATCGAAAGCTTACTAATATAGGGAGTATTTGAGCGAATGTCAACAGGAAATTTCGTGATATTTTGAAAAGTTGATCACCTGGCGTGCACAGATTATTATTCGCTTTTTTTATCTTATTTTTCGGCATGAAATAGACGCATGGCAATCTTGAACCAAATAAAAAAAGCGGCGATCCCCCCTTTTGGTATCGCCGCTTATGGTGCTCATTACACAGGATTTAGATCCGTTCTATGTTTTCTCCATCCCTCCTGCATCACTTGATCTTTATCTTTGACGTTTCCGGCTCCTGCGTTTCGACCTTCGGTACCGTTACCTTCAGAATCCCGTTCTTGAATTCCGCAGTGATGTTTTCCGGATCGACCGAATCGGACAACCTGAATGAACGCTCGAACGAACCGAACCTGCGCTCGGCTATAAAATGTTTGTCATCTTTCTGTTCGTTTTCCACCTTTTTCTCGCCGGTCAACATCAGCACATTTTCCTTGACACTGAGCTCAATATCCTTTTTATCGACACCGGGAAGCTCCGCATGTATCTCATACGAACTGTCGTTCTCTGTAACATCGATCCTCGGCGCCAACGACGTATTCCGCTCCGCAACATACCTGCCCGGCCTGTTGAAAAACGAGTCGACCAGTGTATCAAAGTTCCCGAATAGATCGGGTCTGTAAGCCGGGTTCCATTTTACGAGTGTCATGATTACCTCCTGTTTTTTTGTATTGTTTCCCATGATCATTGCTTCTTTGTCTACTATTTAGGCAAACCGCATGCCACATTTTATTTAACCCGTCATAACCTATAGTTAATTAATAAGTTATAGACGTTACTCTCTATTATCAGGCACAATTTATATATATCAAATACGTGCCATTGTGGCATTGTTATCAGGATATTCTGACGTATATATGTCATTATGGCATACAATGCTGAAAATAGTTGAATTCTAACTCTTTATCTTGTCAAGGCCCTATTAATTTTGTTATGTATTGAAAATTTTATTTCATATATTATGTGAGTTTCCCCGGAATGTCCGATATTTTTTACTCTCTAACACCTGTAAAAACTACTATAAATTTTTGTTGTTATCTCTGCGAACTCGCTGTGAAATTTAAAACAGTATATCTGCATATCTACCTCTCTGTTTATGTATTTTCCTGTGGGGAAAACACCTCCGGCAGCGACAGCGCCGGGTCTTCCGAAAGTAAGATTATTATTACACTTGCTCATGATGCCAAGGGGAACCATCCGTATGTTCCGGCTTCGGAGAAATTCAAAGAAGTGCTCGAAGCCGAGACCGATGGCGAAGTAGAGGTAACTTTATTTCCATTCGGCCAGCTCGGGAGTGAAGACCAGTTGGTCCAGGCAGTAAATCTCGGCACTCTGGATGCCTCTGCCATATCAGCGGGAAATATGTCTTCGCATGTTCCGGAGCTCGACCTTTTCAATCTTCCTTTTATTTTTAGAGATGTCGATCATTTCTACAAAGTTCTTGATGGCCCGGTCGGCCGCTGGGTCGCCTGTACAATAGAGAAAAATCTGAATATTGTTTTAATTGATTTCTGGACGGTCGGAACCAGACATGCCTGGAACAGCGAAAGACCCATCAAGACGCCGGACGATTTAAGCGGATTAAAAATACGTGTAATGGGGAGTCCGATCCTTCTCGAATCATTCAACATGTTCGGCGCCCAGGCAACGAACATGTCGTGGGGAGAACTTTACTCAGCCTTGCAGCTGGGAGTTATCGAAGGCGCAGAATCCAGTTTAGTCGATATTCTCGTCGAACGATTTTACGAAGTATCCAAATATGTTTCTCTTACCGGGCATACGATAGGCGCGGCCTGTTTTATTTTTAACAGGGACAGGTTCGAGCTTTTGCCGCCCCATATCCAGATAGCGATCCTGAAGGCAGGCAGGGATGCGACTATGGAAGCCCGCAACGCCGACGCCCGGTTCGGTGATGAAGCTATTCAGCAGCTTGAAGAATTTGGAATGGAATTTTATGAAGTTGATAGAGAGAGTTTCAAACAACGTGTCCGCCCCATATACGATAAATATGCTCAGCAGATCGGCGGAAAGAAGTTGATAGATCAGGTCATCAACCAGTAATATAGACCTTTCCATTTTATAATTTTTTTGATAACCAACAGCAAAATATTATTATTTTGACACTACACAAAGTTAATTCGATGGAGGTTTTGAATGGAATACAGATCCCTTGGACGGACCGGTCTTGAAGTATCGTGCATTGCGTTTGGAACTGACAATTTTCTTGATCCAACTCCCGAAAAAGAGTCGACACAAATGCTCAACCGCGCGCTCGATGCCGGAGTAAACCTGCTCGATACCGGTGATATATATGCAGGAGGGGAGGCCGAAAAGATGATAGGAAGGGCTCTCAAAGCGAACAACCGCAGGCATGACGTGCTCCTTGCGACAAAGATAGATCACGGCATGAGTATGCCGGGTCAGTCTCTTGACGACCATATTCCGGAAACTCCCCCGAATAAACACGGTCTCTCGAGATACAACATCATCCGGGCGTGCGAGCAGTCACTGCAAAGTTTTCAGACAGATTATATTGATCTTCTATACGTTCACCGGCCAGATTCCCATATTCCCATCGACGAAACCCTCAGCGCACTGGACATTCTGATCCGTGCAGGCAAAGCCCGTTACATCGGGTGCTCGACCTTCCCTTCCTGGCAAATCATGGAAGCAATAATGATCGGAAAGGAATTCGGTTATCACAGATTTGCAGCCGAACAGCCGCCGTATAATCTGCTTGACCGGCGCATCGAGAACGAACTCTTACCGATGGCACAGCGATACGGGATCGGGATCATCACCTATGTACCGATGGCAATGGGTGTGCTTGCGGGCAGATACACGGACGCCAATAACTATCCGAAGGATTCTCGCGCAGAATACCGCGGCGGTTTTTATAAAGACCGCGTTACCCAGCGAGGGATCGAGGTCGGGATAGAGTTCACAAAAATTGCGAAGAGAATCGGGATAACTCCTGCACAATTAGCAGTTCTTTGGGTCAAAGATCAACCCGGCGTGACTGCCCCGCTCATGGGCCCTCGTACCATGAAGCATCTTGAGGATGTTCTCCCGGTTGCCGACATGAATCTCGACGACGAAACCCGGTCGGCGTGTGACGCCCTGGTGCCGCCCGGCAGTGTTGTTGCGGATTTCCATAATACTTCTGGCTGGATGAAGATGCAAATAGAGGGAGTGTTAGCTACAGATGCTACTCCAACGACGCGGGTCTGAAGCGATTGACACGCGACGCGCTACAGAGGACCGGTCTCCAAAGTGGCCGGCGGAGACTCTATCGTATTCTTCAGCCGCCGCGGCGGCAACAACGGGATTTGCGTGATGCGGTAGGACGGGAACCGTCAGACGGGATCACGATCAATAATACTGACTATACGGCGCCCGCGTGGTTGCCGTATTGAACATCCGTTCTTTCATCACCGAAACAGATAATTAAATCAGCAGTTACGTTGCATGGGTTTAATAATCCTCATTGTTTTAACGGTCTCATTACTCCTTTCGGTACCGGTTGGACTGGCGCTCGGTGTAACAGCATTGGCAGGGATCCTTTTTATTAATCCCGATTTTCTGATCCTCCTGCCGCAAAAGTTTCTTGCAGGAATAGACTCATTTCCCCTGCTCGCTATCCCTCTTTTTATTCTTGCCGGGTCCATCATGTCTTATGGCGGCATCGCCCGCCGGATCGTGGATCTATCCTTGGTCTTTGTCGGAAAAATTCCGGGCGGTCTTGGAATTGTCACAATATTTTCAACAGCATTTTTCGGTGCAATTTGCGGTTCATCAAGCGCAAAAACTGCGGCAATAGGCTCGGTGATGCTTCCCGAACTGAAGAGAAACAAGTACCCTTTGGATTTTTCAACAGGCCTTTTCGCTGCTGCCGGCGGCGGGACCACTACCGTTCCTCCTTCCATGGACCTCATTATTGTGGGTGTTGTTGCCAATATATCTATCGGGGGTCTTTTTGTTGCCGGAATTCTGCCGACCGTCGTTAATCTGCTCGCGCTTTTTATCCTGACGTTGTATTACGCGAAAAAACTTGATCTTCCGGTCGCACCAAAAATTACAGTACGTCAGAAACTAAAAATCTGCCGGGAGGGAATCTTCCCGGTTATTATGGTCTTTATCATTCTGGGTGGGATCTACGGAGGGATTTTTACACCGACCGAAGCTTCGGCAGTTGCCGTTATTTACGGATTCTTATTATCATTTTTTATATACAAGGAACTTAAACTATCCGATCTTACGAAAGCGCTCCTCACTACCGCCTCGCTGACAGGCGTTGTCCTGACGGTAATGGCTATGGCGTTTATATTTTCATACGTTCTGACACTCGACCGATTACCACATACGATCGGTGAAATTATTGTCCGCTATGCGAACAACTGGGTCGTTTTTGTCATGCTCGTGAATGTTGTGTTTCTTCTTCTCGGCATGATAATGGATGCGCTCCCCGCGTATGTCGTTCTTCTTCCGATCCTTGTTCCGGTGGGGACGCTTCTCGGTATGGAACCGATCCATCTCGGAATTCTGATAATAACGAATGTCGGTCTTGGAATGATAACACCTCCGGTGGGAATTACCCTGTACGTTGCCTGCGGCATCAGTAAGGTTCCAATCGAATCTATAATTCGGCCGCTCCTGCCGTTTTTGCTTGTTCTTTTTCTTTCGCTGATGGTCATCAGCTATGTTCCGGAGATCACGTTGTTCTTACCCCGCATATTCGGTTTTTTAAGCGGATAATGTCCCGGCATAAAACGATATTTAATCGCTAAAAATAAAAAGGACTGTAAATGGATACCACTCGACTTTCTACGTGCAGTATATCGTTCAATGACCGTTCTGCCGATGAGGCATTCGCTGCCATTGCCGCTACTGGTTATACAAAAGTCGACGTTCATGAAAAAGTTCATCTGTCGCTGTTTCCTGAGGAATGTGACCATGAAAGGCTGAAGGAAACCGCCGAAAAACACGGCCTTCAGATCGCCGGTCTTGCAACCTACGTGGGAGGAGGGCTCGACGGCCGCAGGATCGCATTCGGGTTCCATAACTGGGTTGTGGAAAATCCTGAGCGGTTCACCAGTTTCGGTTTTTCAAGCAAGGACCCGGTAGAACAGGAGGAAGAATTCAGACAGATGAAACGTGCCATTAATCTTGCATCATATTTCGGTGCACACACCGTGCGGGTCGTTCCGGGAGATGATAAACCTGAAAGTATAGATACGGTCGTTCCCTGGTTTAAAAAATCTGCCGATCATGCGGCAGATAAAAATATTTATCTTGCAGTAGAAAACCACAGTGACGGAATAGCGGGAACGCCCGGGCTGTGCGTTGAGCTGTCCGAAAAGGTAGGTTCACCATATTTCGGGATCCTGTATGAACCGGGAAATCTGATGCACGATACCGGAACGGATTATAAGAAGGCCCTGTTGACCATGCTTGATCATATTACCCATGTCCATGTAAAAGACTGTAAACCGGTCGGTGACGGGTACGAGATGCAGCATTTCGGAGAGGGTGCTATTGATTTTCCATGGATCCACAAGCAGCTTGACGCCTCCGGATACAAAGGGGAGATCGCAACCGAATTCGAACTCCATGATATGGACCCGGCCGAAGGGGTAAAACGGTTCTACAACGATTATGTCGGTTTATTTCAGTGATTCAATTCCCACAGTTTATTGTTAGATGCCGAAATACATCACCTGCGGAACAGACAGGACCGTACCGGTTTTTGCAGGAATCAGTATAAACACCGGCAACGGGATAAAAAACTGCAAAATTTTCAAAAAATTCACCAATTTTCCACGCATAACGTGATTCCTTCATCTAATCCCGTGTCCCCCGTGCAATAATTTCTATATAATCTCTATTAATATATTCTTTTCTCCACTTTCTTTTTTGATCGCTTTGAATCAATCCTATTTCCTCGAAACTTTTCGCCAGATTTATAGACGAAACTTTTGAAATTTTAAGATTTTTTGAGATTGAATTTATTGTGAAAATTGGTTCCTCGAAAATCATGTCCAGAAGTCGCATAACGTTAATTGTGTTAACCGACGAATTTTCAAATAATTTTCCTTTATATTCCTCTTTTAGGGCAATTACATCCCGTGCTGTTCTGGAGGCTTCTTCGGACGTCTCTTTAATCCCGTTCAGAAAAAATATAACCCAATCTTCCCAGGCTCCACCGGTTCTTACCTTCATTAATAAATCATAGTATAACGGTTTGTGTTTTTTTAGATAGAAACTTAAATAGAGCAATGGTTTGCTTAATTCTCCACGCCAAAAAAGGTAAAATGTTATCAATAACCTGCCTATTCGACCATTCCCATCAAGGAACGGATGAATTGTTTCAAACTGAGCATGAATTAAAGCTGTTTTTATTAATACCGGTATATTATCATTAGTACTGTGTAAAAAAATTTCGAGGTCTCCCATTGCCTTTAAAACCATATTTTGCGGAGGTTGAATATAATCAGCATACTCAATGGCACCTCCCGGTGTTCCTATCCAGTTTTGCGATTTTCTAAACTCTCCCGGATTTCTTTGTTCTCCTCTCGCCCCTGTCAGCAAAATCTTATGAATCTCTTTAATGAGCCGGATCGACATCGGAATCTCTTGTAACCGGTCAATACCGGTATATAAAGCATTTATGTAATTGATAACATCTTTTATTTCCGGATCACTTTCTTTAGGCTTCAATTCCGCCTCATATTCCAGAACACCTTCAAGCGATGCCTGCGTTCCCTCAATTTGAGAGCTTAATAAAGCTTCCTTTTTAACATACATCGCAATGAATAATTCAGGACTCGGCAGTACAGTTATTATTCCATCCAACTTGGCAACCGCCCTGTCTGCCTGGGACAATAGCGATTGTAACTCATTATTCATAGTAATACCCGGTTTATGCGGCAGAGGTTTTGGAATGAATGCTTCGAATCCCGCCGGTTGCCTAACAAATCTCCCTGCTCTTGAATTCATGATTTGCAACCTTTTATTAACTTTCCTTAACTTTTTTTGAAACTTGTTAACTTTCCTTAACTTCTAAAAATGTTTAGTAAAACAAAAATGATTTTATTATGTTTTATTGTATCAAAATAAAATTTTCGGTGCATCCGATCTTCAGAGGATTATATACTTAAAACTGATTCATCCATGCCCACCACTATCGCGGTCATATTCGATTTTGACGATACACTTGCGCCCGATAGTACGAGCGGCTATCTGGATCACATTGGAGAGGATGTTCCAAAATTCTGGCATGAAAGCGTCGACCCGCTCGTCAAAGACGGCTGGGACCCCGTAACGGCTTATATTTATCGATTGATCGAACTTTCAAAATCGAAACCGCCTGGCAGGAGGATCACCCGGCAGACTCTCACCGATTTCGGGGATGTAATACCCTATTATACAGGCGTACCCGACCTGTTCTCAAATCTAAAAAAGGAGGCACGATTGATTACGAAAGAAACAAAAATCGACATTTCCCTGGAATTTTTTATTATCAGTTCGGGACTTGACGAGATACTGCAGGCCTTAAGCATTCGAAAACATTTCACCGCCACATGGGGCAATAAGCTTCTTTACACCGGCATCGACGAAGAAATAACATTTCCAAAAAGTATTATCAGTTTTACCGATAAAACACGATATCTTTTTCAAATCTCCAAAGGTATTACCGGGGAAGAATTTGCCGGCAGACCTTTTGAGGTGAACAAAAAACTCGCGCCGGACAACTATGCAATTCCGTTCACACAAATGATATTTGTCGGTGACGGCTACACCGATGTTCCCTGTTTTTCGCTGGTAAAAAAATACGGTGGGATACCCCTTGCGGTATATGATAAGAAAAAGCGGGAACGGTGGTCGCGTGCCTGGCAGTTCTCCGAGGACAACCGGGTTATGCAGTTTGCATCGACGGATTACCGCAGGTCATCGGACCTCTATTCCCTGCTGGTGATGTCCATTGAACGGATCGCAACGGGAATAGCGATCGAAGGCAGAGCCAGCCCCTGACCCGAACTTGATTGCTTTACGTCTTGAAATCCTCGACGCTCTCATCCGGCGCTGCCGGGAGCTCACGCTGGGCGCGTATCGAATCCAGCTTGTCTACAGACTGCTCAAGCTTTCGCTTCCGGGTAGATGTCAATTCGTCAAAAGTTTTCTGCACTCCTTGCAATCTATTTTCCAATACCTTCAATGTTTCGATAAATTTTCTCCATTGGACCTTGAAAGTTCCAACTTGAGAAAGTATTTCATTCGACCGTTCTGCAAATGAGAAATTATCCACTGCCTGCCGGATGATTGCCAGAACTGCGAATAAAGTTATGGGCGAGCAAATAACCACTCTGTTCATTAATGCATTGTCAAGGATAGAACTGTCCTGTTCATGAATAAATGAATAGATCTGTTCATTCGGAATGAACATGAGCACATAATCGACGGTATTCTGTTCGGGATTTATATAATCCCTTGTAGCGACCTCCTTGACACGGCTTTTTACGTCTTTCAAAAATTTTTCGAGGAATTTATCCCGGTCCGTTTTGGATTCGGGATCTGCCTCGACATACCGGACATAATTTGAATAAGGAAACTTCACATCCATGTTTACTTTAAGGTCCCTGGGTAACAGGAATGTGAAATCGGGTCTTGACCGATCTTCATTGATAGATTTTTGTTTGATATAATTCACATCTTCGATAAACCCCGCCATACGCAGAATATCTTCGGCCATGCGCTCGCCCCACTGTCCGCGCGTCTTGTCACTGGCAAGGCTTTCGCGTAATTTTCCGGTCACCTCAGTCAGCTTCGCAGTTTGTTCGCCGGTATTTTTCAACTGGTTTGAGAGTTCACCAAATTTTTGCTCTCTGTCCTTTTCGAGCTGCTCCATAAGTCTCGAAACTCTCTCCAGTTCGCCAGTCATTGTTTTGAGTTGCTGGTCGATAAGGCCCTTTTTTGTATCGAGATCCTTTGCTCCCAATTCCCTTTCATCTTTGAGCTTTGAATCGGCCATTACGATAAATTTCTGAAGCGCTTCGAGAGACAGGTCGCCGAACGTTACCTTTATATCGTCGATAACCTTTTCAGTAAAATACCCGGCCGATTTTTCCTGTCTTGCTTTCCATATCAGCGCAACAACAAATCCAACCGCAAGTCCGGCAAAAAATATGATCCAGTTCATAAATATGTTTCCGTATCATTTTATTGATAAAAAGTATACAAAGATACCCACACTTTTGCAAGATATAATCCAGTGGCCGATAATCCTGCTCGATTAAACAATCTTTCAATACAATTATACAATATAATATAGAAAATAATAATTTTATCCTTGATATACAAAAAAATATTATGTATAATTTACATAATATTCTGATTATTCTGAAGAATCTATTAAAGATATTAATTCGGAAGGTTAATAATGGCTAAGGAAAAAACCGTTGAGTTTCAAGAATGCGTGTTGGATACAACAAGTTCATATTGTTCCATTGAATCTGTAATGACTATCGACGAGCGGGGGCAGATAGTTCTCCCGAAAGACATTCGAACAAGAGCGGGACTCGGTCCGGGGGATAAGGTCGCGCTCATCAGCTGGGAGAAAGAGGGGAAGATCTGCTGTTTTTCCATGGTCCCCGTTCGAGAGCTATCAGGTTCGGTCGCTAAAGCAATCAGGCCGATGATGAATTCAGGAGGATAACCAATGTCAGAGCATGTAACAAAAAAAACTGTCCGTGAGCGCTATGGAGCGTTTGCCAGAGAAAGTGCGAGCTGCTGCGGTCCGAATACCGGATGCGGCGGGGAAACCGATCCTGCTGAAAATATAGGTAAGAACATCGGTTATTCTAATGAAGAGTTGGAATCCGTCCCCGAGGGGGCCAATCTTGGTCTGGGCTGCGGAAATCCTGTTGCAATTGCGTCGCTGCAAGATGACGAGACTGTCCTGGATCTCGGCTCAGGTGCCGGATTCGACTGTTTTCTTGCCGCTCAAAAAGTCGGTCCGGCAGGAAAAGTCATCGGGGTCGATATGACACCGGATATGGTTGATAAAGCCCGGGAAAACTCCCGGAAGGGTCCGTATGACAATGTTGAATTCAGACTGGGTGAGATTGAGCATTTGCCGGTAGGGGATAACTCCATCGACGTGGTCATCTCAAATTGCGTTATCAATCTTTCACAGGTTAAACCAGCGGTATTCAGAGAAGTATACCGCGTGTTGAAACCGAGTGGAAGGTTTATGGTGTCAGACATTGTCCTTCTTAAGGAGCTGCCTGCCGATCTGAAGAGATCTGTTTCAGCATATGTCGGCTGCATAGCAGGCGCAGTTTTAAAAGACGAATATGTTGCAGCTATCGAATCGGCAGGTTTTGAGAATGTTACGATCGAGAATGAGCTTTCCAAGGTAGACAAAACGTTTGTTAAAGACCCGGTAATAGAATCAATCGCTCATGAAACAGGTATGTCGTTGGATACTGTCAGTGAATATGCAGAAAATATCGTGACGAGTATACTGGTTAGCGGACGTAAGTTTTGACACAGTATTAAACCGATTCTCATGCGAAAAGCAGCCACGTACCGGCAAGCATTATAACATAACGGCGCCGGTCATTCTCGCGCGAATGTTCTCTTTTAATACAATCTTTGCTAAAATAACGGTAACTATCACGCTCAACGTGGATGCGGGCTCCACAATGCTGACCTGCATTTTTGTAAATACGTACAGCAGGCATAAATACGAACATGCTGAAATTGTACCGGCAGTGAGTGAGAGGACCGGTTTTTTCCGAAACTGCATTACAGCATGCGGAAGTTTTTTTTGGGCTATGAGGAACAAAAATAAATATGTTGTTGAAGCTACATCCACGGAAAAACCGTAGAGAACAGGGGGAATGTCACGCATGGAGTAACCGTCAATGACCCGCCCGAAAGCAATTAACAAAGAGCTTGTAATCATCATCCTGCAGGCATGGTCATAAAGGACTGCCCTGAGCGAAAGCAGGATGTTCCGTTGTCTGTTCAGAAAAGAGATGCCATATACCATCAGTAGAATACCGACGATTTTGAGCAGTGTAACCGGCTCATCGAGAAAAATATACGTAAGTAAAATCAAGAATAGAAGATTGAAATTAAAAAGAGGGCTGACAAGAGATACTTCGCCGGTCGACAAAGACCGCGAATAGAGTATATATGCTATTGAGTATAATAATCCGCTGACAGGACTTAACCATAGACCGGGATAGAACTGCATATCCGGTGCAATGGCGAAAAAAGAGAGAAAAATCGCCGAGAGACCTAAAACAATAAACGCTGTGCTCACGCCATCAGCGCCGGTGCCCAATTTTTTGACTATTATCCTTTCCAGTCCGAGAAAGATCACCCGTCCGCCGAGTACAGTAAATGCAAGTATCATTACGTTTTCTACTTAAAAAAGAGGCCTGTCATTGAATAAACTGTGAGATTTATATACAGGGAGCTATAGAGTAAAATGAATAGCTTATGAGAAAATTATGTTAATTTCAATAGAAATCGGAGATTTGGTAACGGGAGAAGGGAGTGAATCGAGGGACTTTTACTGTTTTTTTAAACTAATAAATCAAGCGCCCCCAATGCCGTAACTGCTATGAACGCTGCTTTGCTTTTGCTTCTGCTTTTTAAAGACCTGTTTTCTTGTTTTCGAGCGCGATAGTGGTCATACAATCGAGGCAGTTATACAGGAAAAACTTTTTTCCCTGTTTTATTTTATTCTGAATTCCTAAAAATTTCAGGTTTTTATGTTTACACATAGATTCCGTCCGATTTTTTGCTATCTTCTTACTTATGCAAAGGGTATTCCTAACTACTTATGATTGCCCGTACATTAAGTAATAATAATATCTTACAGAGGATATGAGTGTATTGCAAAACCATACCGGTCGGGAATTTTTTGCCGGAAGGAAAATAATTTTAACTAGTTCGATACGTTGGTAATTTGATTAAAACGTACGATTTCGTATCATTTCCGCAAGGTCGGTCAGGTAGTCTGAAGTGAGAGTTTTTGGATTATTCTCAAAGTGAGCGCAAGCTGCATCGATATAATTATCGATTTCCAGGAGTGTTTTTTCAACGACTCCATATTCATGCAGCATCTTTTTGATCTTCTCGATTGATTGTGGAGTCGCGCTTCTTTTGGCAAGAATGGAATTAAGAAAATCAACATCCTTCGGGGAAGCGCATTTTGAAAACATAATAAGTGGAAACGTTTTTTTACCCTCGGAAATATCGCTTCCCAGGTCTTTACCGATGGTTACTTCATCAGAGATGATATCGAACAGGTCATCCTGGATCTGAAATGCCATGCCCAGGTCTAAACCGTATTTTCTCAAAAGCTCGACCTCTTCTTTTTTGCCGCCTCCAAGAATTCCTCCAAGTTGGGCGGAAATTGAAATCAACACAGCTGTTTTCAGTTTGATCATTTCGAGATAGTCATCTACACTGACCGTGTGCTCAAGTTCAATATCCTTGTCGATCGACTGTCCTTCACAAATGTTGATAATAGCTTCCGAGAAGATCTGAATAATCTGTTTAAGCCGCCCGGATTGACTTTCGAGCAAATAGCGATATGCAAGGGCGATAAGACCGTCACCGGCCAGAATGGCTATGTTGCTGTTCCATTTTTTATGGACAGTTTTGAGCCCCCGCCGAAGCTCATCATTATCCATTATATCATCGTGAACCAGGGTGAAATTGTGGAGGATCTCTATTGCCAGGGAGGCATTATACGCTTCTTCGATAGTTCCGCCTGCTGCTTCACACGATATCAACAGCAAAACCGGTCTGAAACGTTTCCCTTTTGACGCAAGCACATATCGTATCGGATCATATAAATTAGGCGGGAATAGGTCCGGTACAGCATCTGCTAAATCATTGTTTATACGTTTGGAGAGAGACTCGAAATACCTGACGGAATCTATTTCGGTCTGCGGTCTGCTGATGCCGGAATCTGTCTTACTCATCGGTACTGCTGTCCACTATTCTCAATTTGGGCCGTACTATGAACACACCATTTGCATGTTCGTATTGTGTAACGTGCAAGGAATGTAACGGATTAAAAGGCTCACTCACAATAAATGAATGCGTAAATCTTTGAGTTGAAGCTGAAGAGTGGTTGTTCCCCGCCAGACATTTTCATCTATCACGAACGCCAATTCGAGATTTGGAACGCCGATCTCGATCTTGTCGATATAGTCGCCCATTTTAAATCCAATCACCGGCATGACCGTACCATTCTGGCGGACGTTGAGTTTCAAATGATTTTTACCGACGACAACCGGTGTCCCGATTGCTTCCACTCCTTCAGCCACGAAGACAGGCCGGGTATTTTGAGGTCCAAAGGGCGCAAAAAATTGTAGTATCTCGAAGAACCGGTCATTGATCTGATCCAATGAAATTTTGCCATCGATTTTCAATTTTGGAATAAGCGCATCATCAGTAATCGATTCGCTCACATTTTTCTGAAAGGCGCTTTTAAAACCGTCGAGCTGCCCGGTTTCAATCGTGAGTCCTGCTGCATATTTGTGACCGCCGAATTCTTTCAAATACTCACTGCACTTTTCTAATGCGCTGTAGACATCAAAATCGGGTACGCTCCGAATTGAACCTTTTCCGATCCCGTCGTCTACAGCGATCATGACGACAGGACGGAAAAATTGATCGACAATCCGTGAAGCGATTATACCGATAACTCCCGGATGCCATCCTTCTTTAAACAGAACGAGAGGCTCATTGATGTCCGCCTTGAATTCTTGTTTTGCAATGGATAATGCTTCGTCGAATGTCTCTTCTTCTATCGATTTGCGCTGACGGTTCTCCTGTTCCAGCACCTGTGCTATCTCATATGCCTGAGACATATCGCTCACTGCGAACAGCCTGACCGCTCTGTCGGCACTCCCTAACCGGCCGACCGCATTTATCCGCGGCGCAATGCTGAACAGTATCTGACCGGTACCTATAAAACTGTTATTCAATGAAGCAACACTGAGGAGTGCATTAAGCCCTATATTGTGTCTTCCGTTTATTCGTTCGAGCCCCGCCTTAACAAGGATGCGGTTTTCATCCACGAGCGGCACAACGTCCGCAGAACTTCCTATAGCGACAAGATCGGTAAAAGTATAGAGGTGGGTAATATCCCGACAGATAGTCAGGTCAAGGGCATGTATCAGTTTGAACGCAACACCGACACCGGCAAGTCCTTTGAAAGGATACGGACAATTTATCTGGAGGGGATTAATAATTGCAAAGGCATCCGGCAGTTCGCTTCCAGGCTGGTGATGATCGGTAACGATCACGTCTATGCCGATTGCCTGCGCACGTTGTATCTCGTCAATTGCCGTGATACCGCAATCGACGGTAATAATAAGCGTAACATCCTTCTTTTTTGCTTCCTCAATCCCCTTCAAAGAGAATCCGTAACCTTCTTTAAGCCTTTCAGGAATAAAATAAAAAACGCGGTCAGTCAACTCTTTGAAAAAAAGATAGAGAAGTGAACAGGCGGTTATACCATCAACATCGTAATCGCCGTAAATGAGTATGTTCTCTTTTTGTATCAACGCTTCCTGGATACGGTCTACGGCGGTTTGCATATTCTTCAAAAGGAACGGATCGTAAAGGTCGCTCATCTTAGGTTTGAAGAACTGTTTTGCTTCATCTCCGGTCCTGATATCGCGCAGTACGAGAATTTCCGCAATAATAGCAGGTACGTTCAATTCCTCTGCCATTCTTTCTACCTCTCCGTCAGAAAGCAGCTGAGGAAATATCCATTCCTTTTTCATTATATTTACAGTTCTTATTTTCTATATACAGAACAAACATAATTACGATGCCGCCCAATTTTCTCCCGGCTACGGCGGCAGGCAGTAGGCGGGGAAATTCAGATTGCCAAGGGACAGGCTTCATTGTGCGCCGGAGAAAACATACTGTAATGTATTGAATTACTCTATAAATAGCAAGGCAGAATATAGCAGGCGTATGACGGAACCGGAAGAAATTCTTATGATTCTGTTGCATTTTCACCTAAAATCATTTACTTTATATCATAGCCCAAAAATAATTATAACGGGTCATCATAAGGAGAAAAATCATGATAACAAATGAGCATGTAATTGATGCATTACGGCAGTGTTATGATCCTGAAATACCAATGAGTATCGTTGATCTAGGCCTGATATACGACGTCGCCATAAATGAAGGTGTCGTGGACATAAATATGACACTCACAACACCGGGTTGCGGCATGGCCGCTCAAATAGCTGAAGACGCGCGAGGTAAAGTTGAAAGTATCGAAGGCGTAAAAGAAGTAAATATCAAAATTGTATGGGACCCTCCCTGGACACCCGACAGAATGAATGAGGAAGCCAAACAACGGCTCGGATTCGCATAGAGCATCCCGATATTCATACTGTTGCAGAGAACTCCGCGGAATTAGAGGATTTGTTTCGTGACGCACACCTCGATGAAACGGAATGTATTTAAATCACGATGAGAAAATATTCAATGGGGGACAAAGTATCAAATGCAAACAAATTCCGTATTTAATTTGCAGGTGATCTGTATTTGAATGAGAAGCAGAGCGGGAATGAAAAAACTTTAGTAGGATAATTGTTTGGAAGTTATGCGCTGAAACTAAAAACAATTTTGATAATTCAAAAAAATTTGTTGCTATTGCACAATTTTCTGAAACCATATCAGCCTGAATTGTGTTATTGTATCGTCGTTTAAACCTCCGCGTTGTATCACGTTATTTCTAATTCTGTTATATACCATATCCTTTACAGCTTATTTCGGTAGATCGCTTTTTTCCGGCAGTACAGTCACATTGAGTTTTTTGGAGTGAATATTATGCAAAAGAAGTTAGAACTCGACACACTGCAATTGTTTAAAAACAGTAGTAACGGATCCGTCCTTAACTCAAGGGAAGTTCGTTCATTTGTTAAACACTTTTATGAAAAAGTTATAAAAACCAACAAGGACTTCGAACAGGGGGCCTGCTGCATATCCGGAGATGAAAGACTGGCCTCAGTTTACGAACTCCTCCCTGATGAATTGTTGCAGCACAATTACGGTTGCGGAATAACTATTCCGCAGGACGATCTCAATGGACTTTCGGTCGCTGATTGGGGCTGCGGTTCAGGAATCGATTGCTTTACGCTTGCTCACCTTGTAGGTCCCGGCGGAAAAGTCATTGGAATAGACATGTCTGAAGAGCAGCTCAATAGAGCGGAATCATATATGCCGACAGTCATGAAGGCGTTTAATTACCCTGTTTCTAACATTGAATTCCAAAAAGACTTTATTGAAATCGGAGCATCCGTCAAGGACGGCAGCCTTGATCTTGTCGTTTCAAATTGTGTGATAAACTTATCGCCAAAAAAGGAAAAGGTATTTGAATCGATATTCAAAAAATTAAAAGAAGGAGGTGAACTCTACTTCTCAGATGTTGTCCTCGATAGAAGACTTCCGATCGACCTATTCGATGACCCCCGGCTTTTTGCCCGATTGCTCGGAGAGTGTGTCGGCGGCGCATTGTACCTCGATGATCTGGTTGTAAAAATGAAGGCCGCGGGTTTTTCAGATCCGCGAATTATAAAACAGAACATAATCAAAGACGAAGTGGAAGGATTTCCGGTTGGTGTTTACAGCACTGAGATCAGGGCATTTAAAATAACTCAACGGGAACAATCTCCGGTAACAAGACACTTACCTCCTGTGGACAATCAATGTGAAGATTATGGGCAAACTGCGGTGTACAACGGCCTGCTTCCTGACAACCCTGCACGGTTCGTTCTCGACGATCACCATGTATTTGAAAGAGACAAACCCGAAAAAATCTGTCGAAATACAGGGCGTATGCTTAAAGATACGCGCTTAAGCATGTATTTTCATGTATCGGATCCTGTCAGTCATTTCGGGTTATTTCCGTGTGATGATGAGCCCTCCGAAAAAAATGCAAAAAGCAATGATGATAAACTTGGAGCATGCTGCTGATGAATGCAAATAATATTGGAGTAATTTCTTTTAAACAAAAAAACGGTATTAAAAAAATAGATGAATTGTGGATAAATACGGGCAGCAGGTGCAACCTCTCCTGTATTCACTGTTATGTAGATAGTAATCCTGAAAATGACTATCTTAATCAATTATCCCTCAGTGATATCGAAAATGAACTGAAAATCTCTAAGAAGTACGGTGTTGAGCACATATACTTTACCGGTGGCGAACCGTTCATTAATAAAAATATTGTCACCATGATCGAAGCCGCAATTGCTGTTGCAGACACAACCATCCTTACAAATGGAACGAGGCCGTTACGAAAATACATTTCACAGATTGTAATGGTGAATGGCAACTCCCGGAACGATCTATCGTTACGAATCAGTCTCGATCACTATCAGGTAGCCCGGCACGATCTCATACGAGGTAATGGAAAATTTAATGAAACTTTCGAAACAGTCCGGCAGCTCTATAATGCAGGTTTCGAAAATGTTATCATAACTCCGACTGCGGAAGTTTATCGCGGTACGAACCTGACGGAAAGCCAGGTAAAGCGAGTTTACAGGGATCTCTTTTTCAAAGAAGGGATATCCGTTTCTGTAAAGGTTATCCCTGCTATTCTTGAAATGGGTGCTCAAACGAAACGCGCCGAAGAAAAACATGACTTTGTTCGTGTAACACAGAGTGAAATTGACGGCACGCCTGAAAATCTTCTGCCGCAGTGTTACAGTGGAAGGTCGATCCAAAAGGTCGGAAACAAGAAAATGGTTTTGCCGTGCCCGATTCTATACGACTCCCAATTCAACATGGGTCAGGACCTTGAACTCTCATTACACGACCCTGTTGCCCTTGCCCATAAAGAATGCTACCACTATTGCATGAAAAACAACGGCAAATGCGGGAATTAACTTCTACATACCCAAAGCTTCACGCTGCACGTCTTCAAAATTATCGAATCATTTATATCCGGACCGCTTAATGCAACTTTTATCTGAAGCGTCCTTTAATCATTAAACAGCGACCGGTTAATTAAGAAATCTAAAATATTCCTGCATTCCCAACACCCCGCGGCTTGCGAGAATAATTGTAATAACCAAGATAAAGCCCGCAACGACGTTCCCTTTTACCGTATTGACATGTTCGCCGAGAAATCCCTTCTTGTTCACAATATAAAGCAGGAACAAGGCGACAATGGGAACGAAGACCGCATTTGCCGCCTGTGCAAATATAATTGCCGAGACAGGCCGCAGGCCGATCGAAGCAAAAATTACTCCTGTGGCAAGTACGGAACACCATACCACGCGAAAACGGTTAGCCGATTCATCCTGCCCCCATTGAAACACTCTGGTCAGTGCGATCGCCGCACCAAGAGGAGCGGCTGTCGCTGAAGACATACCCGCCCCAAACAACCCGAGAGCAATGGCGGCCTTTGCCCATGTTCCCAGGAGTGGTTCAAGCTGAAGCGCCATATCCGCGCCATTTGTTATGGCTGTTCCCGTTCCGTAAAACGCTGCGGATGAAGTAACGATAATAGCCATTGATATCATTCCCCCGATAATGAGCGCTAAAACCAAATCGAACCGGGCGGCGCCCATATCTTCAACACCTTTCCACTTTTTTTGTATAATCGTCGCATAAATAAAAAAGTTGTACGGCACGATCGTTGTTCCGATAAGACCGAGTGCAATGTAAAAATTTGAGTCGTTAAGCCGGGGAATAAATATACCGGTAACAATACTCGATAAATTGGGCCGTATAAAAGCGGCGGTAACTATGAAACAGAGACTCATAAGCGCTACAAAACAGATAAATATTTTTTCAATTATTTTATACGATCCAAACCAGAGAAGACAAAATGCACATGCTCCGACAATAAAGGGCTACACATTTTCAGGTATGTCGGTAAGTGCAGCCAAACCCAAACTTGCACCCAATATATTTCCTGTCTGTAAAGCGACGTTTCCAACTCCTATCGCAATAACCACCATGATCATACCAAAAATTTTCATGGTTCTACCGGGAAGCTCCCGATACAATGCTTCACCAAGACCCAATTTCCCCACAAGACCGACCCGGCAGCTCATTTCGTGAAGAATGAATGTTGCAAATACTGCAAAAACTATAGCCCAGAGGAGTGAGTATCCGTAACCGGCGCCGGCAAGTGCGCAGGTCGTAACGGTTTCAAGACCTATAAATGCCGCAGTCACTATCAGACCGGGTCAAAATTTAAACTTTGAGCTTGATTTCATAGTATTCCTTTTATACAATAGAACGTTATTTCGATTCGCCGTTAAAAGGATTACACTCTCATTGCAAAAATGCAACCACAAAAATGAAATGAGGCAGTCAGGTGCCGTGCAAGCGGTTGCACCTTTTCAATATTCATGTATGTAGTCAGAATACAACATGTTGTTTTTTATAATCTTATGGTCTATACAAAAAAAGGATTTCATGGCATAATGTTTGCACAAATCCTAACTTTCGGTTGTGAACATCATGAAGTCTTCAATGCACGTCCGGTATAATAAACGAGTTTGAGTAACGTAAATATGAATGATTATCTCCTAATGTTAAATTTTTAACATGAGACATTTATTCACATCTCCGCGGTTTATTACTTTAATTTTTCTCGCAGGAAGCCTTTGGTCGGATGGGCTTTTGGGTCTTGCAGCGGGACAAACACATGGGAAAATTATCGGCAGGGTTATCGACGCCGAAGCAGGGGACCTGTTGCCGAGCGTAAACATTACCCTCAATAACAGTACCCTCGGGTCATCGACAAACTTCAAGGGCGAGTATTTTATACTGGGAGTGCCTGTCGGCAGCCATGAAATCACGGTAAGCTTCATAGGATATGCATCCGTAAAAGTTACCGACATTTGGGTGAGAGCCGGACTTTCCACAAGCGTTGACGTTGAACTTAAACAAACTACACTTCAGCTAAATGAAGAAATCGTCGTCTCAGCACAGAGCACAGGGGTCGGAAGATATGCCTCCGGAACAAATCATATAATACAAGAGAACCAGATAATGAACACGTTTGGTGAATCCCCTACAGAGATAATTGCAACTGTTCCGGGTATATCAATCGATAACACCATACGGCGGGGGAAGACCCTCGGATATTGACTATCAGATTGACGGTATATCGACGCGTGAAGGACTGTTCGGCGGCCTGTCGTACGAATCTTTCATAAATAATTTGTCGCTTAAGGAAATTCAAATAAAAACAGGGGGATTTAACGCAGAGTATGGAAATATCATGTCGGGTACCGTCAACCTTATTACAAAAGAGGGCGGCGATGAATGGAAAGGCGATATACGTATCAAAAATTCCTTTTCTTCATTAAATGGAAAATCCGGAGATTTTAAACTCAATCCACGGGGAGAGCGGATAGTAGAATTTGCTGCCGGGGGTCCGGTATCGATATTTAATAAAAATATAAAATTTTTTATTTCCGGAAAGTTCAATTCACAATTGAACAGGGCTCCTGGCTTGAATGTCCGCGATCCGGCGGGCAATAATATTACCGATTTTCAGCACAACAGATTCGCGCAGTACAGTATTTTCGGCAAAGCTGTGTATAAACCTAATCCGAATATGAAAATAGTAGCAGCCGGATTATCGGGAAGACTCAGTCAGGAAGAAGATTCATGGTTATGGCGGTATAACACATTCGACAACGCCCTGCCTTCATCCATCAGGCAAAATTCTTTTGGATACATTCGGTTCACCCACACTACTTCACGGCGTTTTTTCTATGAAGCAACATTGGAAATGCTTGATTCCCGGACTGAAAGAGGAATAGCCAGCGATAATGGAAATGCGTTTTGGTTTCCCGGTTACGACATTAATTCTTCTATTAATAATGAAGTGCCGCTCGATTACACTGTGAAGAATCCTTACGGAGTTGATAATGTTTTTGTCGGCAGCGGGCAACTGAATGCATATTGGTCGGCCCGCTCGCAGTATATCGGAGCAAAAATCAGCTCCGTATCGCAGGTGGAAGACTTTTTGCTGGTCCGTATGGGGATCGAAGCAAAATTTTATAATGCAAAAGGTGTTTTTAAAAGCAATTCTTTTGAAAATCCTGACGGCCCTTTCGATACATATGAAAATAAACCCTTCGATATCAGTGGTTATGCGGGAACGTCTGTCGATTTTTCAAAAATACATATTGATGCCGGTCTCAGGTTGCATTATTTCAATCCGCATTCAAGCCGAACAGTAAAAAATCCGCAGAATTTTACTCAAAAAGCAGACCAGAAACTGAGATTCAGTCCAAGAATCGGGGTTTCGTTTGAAATACAGGAACGCCTCATAGCCCATGCGAACTTCGGCTGGCATTTTCAACTTCCGTCATTTCACGGTCTTTATTCGCTCAACAGCCGGAATTTGCTCGGTCCGGCAACAAATCTGTCCGGCAATCCTTCACTCGATCCACAGAGAAGCATCTCTTATGAAGCAGGCCTTCATTATTCGTTAACCGATGAATCAAGTATAAGCGCAACAGGATTTTATAAGATCCTTCAGCAGATTGAAGTTGCAGACACAACATTCTCCGGAACCGGTTTTTCTCCGCAGTATGACGATATCGGCGTGGGGAAAACGATTGGAATGGAACTTAATTATATAGGGATTAATATACTTATTTACACTATTATTTTGTTTTAGACGGTGCCGGATAGTGGAATATTCCTCTTCTATCTTTTATTCTTTTCAGCAGATATTCCATTCCTCTATCCCCCTTTGTTGAATTGCAATGCCCACAGAGCAGTTGAAGGTTATCAATATGATCAGTACCACCCAGTTTTTTGCAATGATATGGTCTACATGAAAGATATGTGGCGCAAAATGGGTGAAGCAACCCTTACAATACCCACCCTGTTCACCATACAGTTTTGTTTTGCTTACTGATGAATTATAAAGGGGGATATTTCCAAGATCAGTACGCTGTAGTATATCCGTCCTGTTCGTAATATGTTAATGGATAGAATTATATCTCTATGTAATAAGATGGAAAGAACAACACTCTCTTATTCTGCTTTGATAAGAAGGTAACTAGTTAAATGGATTTGAATTGTAATTGTCGGTTGACGTATAAAGAGTTGATTGCTTATTGATTCAAATATTTATTTGCATTTGCAATCGAAGGAACAGCAATAAAAACACATGATATAAAGATTAAGATTCGTTTCATAACATACCTCAAATCTTGTTATAATTCATATATGTAATAGTTAAAATCTAGATTTTCAAGCGTTTTTAAATAGTCTACCATTAATAATGGATTTCCGGACGAAGAACTTTCTGCACTGAAAGCGTATCCAGTAAAATATAAATCAGAAATAATACCCAGGAAATTAGTTGCTGGCATCTCAGGTTGCCCGTCATAAAAATGGATTCTTATATGTCCTTCAGCACAAGTATCAGTAACACCTTCAATCTAAATCATACCAAGAAAATTTTCTTTTTGGACCCAACTTTCAATAGTACAGGTCGTACTTAAAGGATCGGGGTTTTCTGATGTTTCAATGACGTATGTGAAAGAAATTGAATCAGGAGATGTTCCCTCAAAATCTATACTTGTATCAAAACCATAACCCCAGAATGAATCATTTGCAACACCAATTAAGTTTCCTGATTGTTTTTCATATACATGTAGAGTAATATTCCCTTTAGAAACATTAGTGACTCCTTCAAAAAATATATCATCATCAAAACTTGATGTACTTTGATAATAAATATAACGCAAAATCCTTGGAGTTATTTGCTCAATAGGTGGTGCTACCGGTCCAGTTGGTTGTACTATAGTAGTTGTACCTGAATCATCTTTTCCACAAAAAACATTAGCAATAGAAATAGTACTAAACGTTTCATAATAAGCCTCTTATAAAGTAAAATTTTACCTTTGGTAAGAACTCATACTCTTTTTGTGAGTAGTTAATAGATATATCGAGAGGAACCACTTACGAAGAGGTATCTTTGAATCGTGAAAAATTGTTCCAGTTTTTATACTAAAATCTTTTTTACAACCTGAACAACGGAACCTCTTACCACCCTTTAAATGGTAAATTTTTACAGTCCCACAATAAGGACAATATTCAGAATCTTTCCAAAGTACAGATTGAAGATATTTCTCACATTCTTTTTCATCATTGAAAAAATCCATTAAATCAACTATGCTTTCCATCATTAACTCCTTTTTTATCTACTAAAATGTAAACAAAAATAACCAGAATGTCAAGCATAATTAGTGTAAATAAGTATATTATTCAAATTATATAAAACATCTCGGAAGAAATTTAGGAGTGCGATTATCATATGCGATTTCATCGGCACGCGGTTCTTACATGTTCTTTTCTCCCTTCCAGGTTGAAAGTAATTTAATAGGTACTCTGAATGGATTGAATAGTTTTTTATCGGCACAGCAATTGCTCCAGCCGACGTCTAATCAGATAACGTTCCCGCTGCCGTTCGACCGGCGGCACAGTTTCCGGACCGTCATTGACTTAATGATCCCAAAAAGAAGTGGACCGGGGTTGTTCGGCTTGAAACCGTTTCAAAACATATCTGCCAATCTTTCGACTTTCATTGAATCGGGAACGCCATTTACCGGTTTTACAAACGACCGATCGATCGAATCGGGTTTCCAGAACAAAAGAAATCCCTGGTTATTAAACACAAATCTACGATTAAAAAAAAACATCCAGGGAACAATGGCTAATTTCACACTGTTTCTCGATATCAAAAACCTTCTTAACAGGGTTGAACCGATAGCAAAATATTCAATTACCGACAGCCCTCTTGATCCCGGAACAAGGATCGATGCGCGGACTATATGGAATCAATCCGGCAAGGACGCACCCGCCCCTGAAACTATCTATGGTTCTGCTGCCGATTTGAACAATGACGGGGTAATTGATGAGAATGAAAGTAACACTGCCTACACCAGATTCCTATTGGATTTCGGAAAATTGAGATCGCTGTACCAGCTTCTCCGGGAAATCTGGACGGGATTACAAATACATTTTTAGTGCAGTCACTGAGAACACCTGTCCCTAACTTCCGAATCAGCTTTATCTGACTTCTTAGTCCTAACTTCTTGTGCATTTTATCTTGATATTATCAGAAAAAAATAATACTGTTTTTTATCCGGTTTTCGAATATGTTTCCATTTCGAAATAAATTCAATGAACAGGATAAAAGCCGCAAAATTTTATAACTGCAGACGCTCATATTGGATCGATTGTCCTGAATAAATGACCTTAGACACAAAACAAAAAGAAGCAGTCGAATATTGTGACGGACCGCTCATGGTCATTGCAGGAGCGGGGTCCGGGAAAACCCGGGTCATTACTCGCAAAATAACCCACCTTATACAAGTAAAAAATATCTCCCCTGACAATATCGTTGGATTAACGTTCGGTAAAAAAGCAGCAGCAGAGATGAAAATCCGGCTTGAAGAACAGTTGAAAACACAGTATTCACCGGTACATATGACTACCATCCATTCATTCTGCGATTTCATTTTGAAGGAACACGGCAGTCTCATCGGAGTTTCGGCACATTATAAACTGGTGGAAGATGTCAGAAAGAAAATACTGCTCAGGAAACTATTCGCAGAATTGAAGCCCAAACATTTTATTGAACAATATGATCCGCTCTCAACGATTCAAAGCATAAGCGATTTTATATCCCGGGCAAAAGACGAATTAGTTACTCCGAAAGAATTCACGGATTATACACAAAAATTGATAGAACAGAAAATCGCCCGATTTGAATACCCGAACGGAAATTCCGAAGAGAATCGTCAACCGGATACGGGCATGATCGAGGACTGCGCACTACTATATACTTCGTACCAGAATGCACTGGAAGAAAAAGGATTCTTAGACTACGGTGACCAGGTCATGAAAGCGTATGAACTGTTAAAAACAAGCAAAAATTTACGTTTACAACTCCAGGAGCGATTTCAATACATCGTAGTAGATGAATATCAGGATACGAACATTGCACAGATTGAGTTTCTTTTTCTCCTTGCTGAACGTCACAAAAAAATATGCGTGGTTGGAGACGATGACCAGGCGATTTACCGGTTTCGAGGAGCATCATATGCCAGTTTCAAGCGGTTCAGGACTCATTTCCCCAACTGCAAAGAAATCCTGCTTGAAACGAATTACAGATCGACAAAAAACATCCTGGCATGCGCCGGACTTTCAATTGTACATAACAACCCATCAAGGTTATATGCAGATAAAAAGCACACTGCCGCAAACGAAACCGGTAACCATGTGTTTTACATATTGAACCGCGATCCACAGGAAGAAGCAAGCGCAATAGCAGGATTGCTGTTTGAACGGTTGTTCTATGCAAAAAATGGCGGCGGCGAAAATATAGCTGTCATATACAGGAACCATCAGTATGGGAAACTGCTCTATAAAGAATGTGAAAAACGCGGAATACCCTGCAAAACTCACACTCAGAGATCGATAATCAATCAACCTGAGAACAAATATCTGATCTCGCTCATAAGGCTCCTTGCAGACACCGGTGATTTCAATTATTTGTTTTCAGTATTTGAACACCCATCCTGGAAACTCACAGCCGAAGACCTGGCAAAACTGTTTTCCATGTTTCAGGAGCGTGATGCTCTGCCGTGCGACATAGTGGAATTTGAGCATATAGACTCCTATCTCTCGAATGAGGGTTGTCATACCGTCCGCCGATTTCAAAGTTTTATTAAAGACCTGACCGAACGATCAAAAAACGGAACCGCCGTTGAGACACTGCAGTACATTATTGCCGCTACACAGAACGCTGATTTGTTTGTTAAAGAATCCCCTTTAGAAAACAATTCGAAAACGAAAGATATGGTAGATCTTTATAATTTCGTATTTGATCAGGAAGAATTCAATGAAGAAAAGAGTCTTGCAGCGTTTATAGATTTTCTCGATTATTTCTTGTTGGTAGGTGGAAAAATTGAAAGTGAAAAAGAGCCGGATCCCGAACCGGGTAAAGTAAACTTTTTAACTGCTCATGCGGCAAAAGGACTTGAATTTGACACGGTTTATATCATCTCTTTGACAAGCAGACGTTTTCCTTACCAAAAAAAGAAAACGACGCTGCTTTTTCCGGAACAGTTATTAAAAGAAGAAGTGCCGAAAGGAGATTTTCACCTGCAGGATGAGCGGCGGCTCTTTTATGTTGCTGTAACACGTGCCCGCCGAGAACTCTTTCTCTCCACGATCGAAAAGAAGGGTTCTCCCAAGTCAAAATTCGTACAAGAAATTCTGGAAAGTAAACAGGCAGAAACCATTATTAAAGAATTGAAAGCCGAACCTCACAAAAATAGTGAGCCGCGGCCAAATAGATCGGAGGATTTAACTCAAATGGATCCCGATGACAAATCCAAGGCAAAATCAATTGTATCAGTAGAGATCATTAAAGATACGATAATACAATCGCTGAATTCACTTATGAGTTTCCCGCACAATACCGACGAATATGTTCTCATCAGGACCGCACTAAAGGATCTCACTGAGAAAGAATTCAGCCGTCCGGAGTATTCGAAGAAAAGGTTTTCCGGCGAACCTCATAAAGACAAGTCTGCCGGACAGGATTATTTAAAGATCGACCACTCGAAATTCGAAACATATCATAGATGTCCGTTACAGTACAAGTTCAGATATGTTTTTAATATAAAAGCGCCAAAAACAGCATCTCCTGTTTTTGGACAAACAATACACGCAACACTTCAGCATTTCTACCAAAAAATCAGAAACGGTGAAAAACCCGGTATAAGCGTATTAATGGATATCTTTAACAATTCCTGGATATCGGAAGGCTTTAAAGATCCCGCCGAAGAGGAACGCTTCAGGCGAAAAGGCGAAAGACAACTCAATGATTTTTACGAATCGAATAAACATGACTTCCGCCCTCCAAGGAATATAGAGGAATATTTTAAATTTTCTCTGGGCACTATACTTGTGGTCGGAAAGATCGACCGGATTGACAACCTCGATTCCGGTTCGGTAGAGATTGTCGATTATAAAACGGGTAAATCAAAGTCCCAGAAGGATGCCGATAGCGACCTCCAGATGTCTATATATGCAGAGGCCGTAAAACAGATATACGGGACGATCCCGGAACGGTTGACCTTCTGCTACCTTGATTCAAATGAATACAGAACTACAAGAAGGAATGAAGTTCAACTGGCAGATGCCATGTCCAAAATACGCGAAACAGCGTCACAGATACAAAATGAGCGTTTCGACCCTGTGGATGGTAATCATTGTAGAAGCTGCGCCTATAGATGGATCTGTCCGATCAAACAGGCGGAATTTTGAAGTTCGTTTATCCTGAGATACAACGCCGGGGACCAACCTTAACGAACCGGTTTCAATAAAGATCAATAACGTGGACCGGAACTCGCCGGCTCTGTAAACGAATCGAAGATCCGCACATAGTTCTCATAGCGCCATGATGTGACACGGCCCTTTTCATACGCTGTTTTTACGGAGCAAACCGGCTCACGAACATGAAAACACGGTTGATACTTACATTGAGATGCATATCTGCGAAATTCCCGGTATAGACCACAGACATCCTTCTGGTCGATACCCCAAAGCCCAAAGTCCCTGAATCCGGGAGTATCGGCTATCATCCCCCCGAAACACAGCGGCACAACAGCAACAGATGATGTTGTATGTTTCCCTTTTTTGCTGTATTTGCTGATTTCCTGAACTCTCAATTTCAAACCGGGATCAAGCCTGTTCAGGATAGACGATTTACCGACGCCGGACTGACCGATAAAAACAGAAAATTTCTTTTGAAGAAGTCTTTTCATATCCTGGATACCGCTGCCCGTTTTTGCACTCATAGGAACAACCACATATCGAAGTTTACGGTAAGCGACGATAGTTTTTTCAATTTCATGAACATCGATAAGGTCGATTTTATTGATACAAATAATGCCTTTTAATTTTTCCCGCTCTGCAACAAGAAGCATTCTGTCAATGAGGCCGGTCGTGAACCTCGGATTTTTCGTTGAAACGACAGCAACGATTTGATCTACATTTGAGGCGAAAATACGCTCCTTGACCGCTCCCCATTTTGTTAGCCGCGATATCCTGTTCCTGCGGGGTAAAAGCTCTTCAATAACTCCTGTAGTATTGTCAATACGGTTAAATTTTACCCTGTCCCCAACGGCAATCGGAGTATGTACATTCCGCGATATCCGGCGGAATTTTCCCCGGAGAGTACAAGAAAAAAGTAATTTTCTATAGAGTACGGTATAAAAACTCCCATACCCTTCAAGAACTTTCCCTGTCAGTAAGTGCTCTGATTTATTTTCCGTTGTTACCCCTTTCATAAATTGCGCAGTTTATGTATAAAAATGTATGCTTTTATAAATGCAAATAACTATTTTAGAGTGCTATAATGAACCAAATTATTCCTTGACATTCAAGAAAAATATCATATTTTTCGGTAAGAAATAGTGATGAGTTATAGCGGGGTTTCCCGCTATTTTTTCAGGTAATCAGTATAAAATACTTTGATTCATTATGACGCTGCCTAATCAATTGACGGTCCTCAGGATCGTTCTTACCCCATTGGCGCTTTATTTTCTTCTCAAACAGGGTAATACGGCCCGATATCTGGCAACCGGTGTTTTTATCATTGCGTCCCTCACCGACTGGTATGACGGGCACTTTGCAAGAAAGTTCGGATATGTTTCTAAATGGGGGAAATTTCTCGATCCATTTGCCGATAAATTTTTGATTTCAACGATGCTTTTCGGATTTGTTATCCTGAAGCACATAAAATTCGGATGGGTTATCGTTATCGTGCTCAGAGACGTTTTCATAACTGCACTCCGCGGGTATATGATTGCGTATGGAAAACCCATGTCGGTAAGCCTCATTGCAAAATGGAAAACATTTTGCCAGGTATTCTTAGTCTATATATTGCTCCTGTATATGAACATAGAGGTACTGTTTGGAATAGATCCAGGTACCGAATCGGAAACATACCTGTCCTCATTGAAAGTATTTATCGACAACTATTTGATATTCATCGGTGTTTTTACCGTAGCGACCGGCCTGCACTATTTAATTCAGCACCGCAGACCGCTGCGTGAACTGTTCCTGAGATTTTATAAACTGGTAATGCCGTCATAATTGCTACTCGCCTGAAATATTCTTATATTCTATCGGCGAATTATTATCCGCATCGGGTTGCAATACGTGTCAACGAATAAATCCCATCTCAATATATTCTATAAGCTGATAGCAACGAGCATATTTACCGGATATGCCCCTTATGCGCCGGGCACAGCAGGGAGTCTTTTCTGGCTTGTTCTTCTGTGGTTCATTGCCCCGGCCAGTCCATTCGTAATGGTCCTTATGGCATGTGTCGTTTTTTTTTCGGGTGTATACGTTTCTAACCTTCTTATCCCCGAATGGGGAAATGATCCTGCAAAAATAAACATTGATGAAGCCGCTGGATTAATCATTGCGCTTACGGGGCTTCCAAAAGTTTATAGTATCTGGATTGCCGCATTTTTTTTATTCCGGATTATTGATATTTTTAAACCCCCTCCGATTAAGCTGCTTGAATTTCTACCGGGAGGGTGGGGTATAATGACAGATGATGTCGCAGCAGGCATTTATACGAATATCCTATGCTGGATCATCATCTGGATCTTGTAAAAAGTGGCTCATAAAATACCGGGACCAAATAATTCTTGATTATTTTCCGTTATCTTTTGATATTGAACCCCTGATAAATTGAACATTACTGCGCATTTCCCCCGAGGTGGCGGCTTCAATATCCCGGACCGGCGGACCCTTTTGCCGGATAACTATACAGAAACGATTTTGTAAAATGAATTAAAAAATAATGTGCCCGCTGAAACGTTGAATACGACTACTTCAAATAATGCAGCAATTATTTCCATCGGCAACGAGCTTCTTTCAGGAAAGACAGTCAATACGAATGCGGCATACATCGCAAATGAGCTTGCTAAAATCGGCTTGAAAACCGTTCGAACGCTGACAGTGGGCGATAGTACGGACGAGATCCGATGGGCTGCTAAAGAGGCATGCATAGGTACGCAGATAGTGATCTGCACGGGCGGACTTGGCCCTACACGGGATGATATCAGTAAAAAACCTATTGCAGAGTTTTTCGGTAGAAGAATTATAATTGATGAAGATCAGCTGGCGATAGTCCAAAGTAAATTCAAAGCGCTCGGTTATAAAAAAATGCCTGAAAGTAATGTCACGCAAGCTGAAGTTCCTGAAGGATCTGTTATTTTACCTAATCTGAGAGGTACTGCTCCCGGATTGATACTGAATGACCTCAAAGTCAACTTTATAATGCTGCCTAGTGTTCCAGTTGAAATGAAAGGTTTAATGACCGATCAGGTCATCCCCTACCTGAAGAAGATTATAAAAGATCGTGATGTCGTTATTTCCCGGACGATCAGGACAACTGGAATTGGAGAATCGAAATTGGCGGAACTTCTTTATCCTGTTATCGGTGAGATAGAGGACCCGGAAATTGCCTATTTGCCCGATCCGACTGGAGTTGATTTAAGGATGACTGTGGTAGGAAAAGACGAAACCCAGATGCGATCCGTTATACATGATATCGAAAAACGTATTATCGAAATTATCCCGGATAATATTTTTGGCTTTGACAATGATTCGCTTGAATCCATTGTCGGATCACTCTTAATGAAACATGGCTTGACAATATCGGTTGCAGAATCGTGCACCGGTGGCCTGGTCGGAGACCGCATCACTGCCGTATCCGGAAGTTCAAACTATTTTGACAGGGCGGTTGTTACGTACAGCGACGAGTCGAAATGCGATCTTCTTGATGTTAAGAAAGAACACTTGAAAAAATTCGGAGCGGTCAGTAATGAAATTGCCCGCCGGATGGCAGAAAACATAAAACGAAAAAGCCGGTGCGATATTGGAGTATCAACGACCGGCATAGCAGGACCGACTGGTGAGACACCGGAAAAACCGATTGGACTCGTATTCCTTGGACTTGCAGACAAATTCGGTACATTGGTAAAAAAACTGCAACTCCGAGGCGAGCGTTCCAGGATAAAAAAGCAGTCGGCACAGGCGTTACTGAATCTCATCAGGTTACGGCTCAATGATAAGAACCTTTATAGCAATTAATTTACCGGATCCTGTTAAAAAAACAATCTCCATGTTTCAACACGATGCCTCCGGCGACGGATTCAATGTGCGTTGGGTGAAACCGGAGAACGTACATATAACGATTAAATTTATCGGAGATATCCCTCAAGACCTCGCTGACCGGATCAAAGATGAGGTATTCAGCGCACCTCCTCTCTATAAATCCTTTGCACTTGCTTTCGGAGGTACGGGGGTATTTCCCAATTTGAAACGGCCGCGCGTATTCTGGGCAGGTATCACGAAAGGAGTAAAAGAGCTTACGGAAATTGCGGAGATTGTTGATGATAGACTTGCAGCATTATCCATACCCCGGGAAAACAGACCATTTCGGGCGCATGTGACAATAGGCAGATTCTCGAGATCTCCCGAAGACAGAGCAATCCGGCAATTTGTGTCATCCGAATTACTCTCGACTGAAGACATAAGCGTAAACAAAATGACATTTATGAAAAGCGAGTTAAAAAGAGAAGGTCCGGAATATTCAGTACTGGCAGAGCATAACTTTTATGAAACAAAGGTTAATTGATGCCGGGACACAATTACACTGATTTTTGCATTGCAATAAATGGCTGTATTTATTTGACTTTTCCGGTAAACAACCTCCTGAGAAGGTGAGAAATTCCTGTGAAGTCGAAATCTCAAAAAGGAGCGCTATAATGGCTGAAGATAATTCAGTAAAGAAAGATAAAGCAATCTCAGCGGCGATATCGCAGATTGATAAACAATTCGGCAGGGGCTCGATAATGAAACTTGGAGAGGCCGCTATCTATTCTGATATCGCCGTTATTCCTACGGGTTCTATTGGTCTTGACGCAGCGCTCGGGATCGGCGGTATCCCGCGAGGAAGGATCGTCGAAGTGTTCGGACCCGAATCATCCGGAAAAACAACATTAAGCCTCCATTTCATTGCGGAAGCACAAAAACTTGGAGGCAACGTCGTGTTTATAGATGCCGAGCATGCACTCGATGCGCACTATGCAAAAAATCTCGGTGTCGACATCGACAAACTTTATGTTTCTCAACCGGACCATGGCGAACAGGCGCTTGAGATTTCCGAGAGATTGATCAGGTCCGGTGGTATCGACATGATTGTGGTCGACTCTGTAGCGGCTCTTGTACCCCGTGCAGAGATCGAAGGTGAAATGGGCGATATACATGTTGGACTGCAGGCGCGTCTCATGTCCCAGGCGCTGAGAAAACTAACCAGCGTCGTCAATAGATCGCAATGCATTTGTATTTTCATAAATCAGATCAGAGAAAAAATCGGTGTCATGTTCGGTAATCCCGAAACAACTCCCGGTGGACGCGCCCTCAAATTCTACGCGACCATACGGCTGGATATCAGGCGGATAGCATCTATAAAAGAGGGATCCAACATCGTAGGGAACCGTACAAGGGTTAAAGTTGTAAAGAATAAAGTCGCACCGCCGTTCAAAGATACTGAATTCGATATATTATATGGAAAAGGTATATCAAAAGAAGGCGAAATAATCGACCTTGCGCTCGAACACAACATTATCGAGCGGACCGGAACTTGGTTTTCATTTGGAGAAGAACGGCTCGGACAGGGGCGGGAAAACGCACGTCACTATCTTCAGGAAAATATCGACATTTATAACAAAGTGACTGAAAAGGTTAAACATGAGCTTAATCTCGTCGAAAAAGTAATAACCAAAAACTCATAATTCAAATCCATGATTACATTCAATACAGCTTGTATACCATGAGATAATTTTTTATTTTCACGACAATATTATGAAAAAATCATTAGTAATTGTGGAATCGCCATCAAAAGCAAAGACCATAAATCAATATCTCGGAAGCAATTTTACCGTCAAAGCCTCAGTCGGTCATATCCGTGATTTGCCTGAAAACAGGCTCGGGGTCGAGACCGAAAAGCAATTTGAACCCGAATATGTTACAATCAAGGGAAAACAAAAAACTATTTCCGAACTTAAAAAAGCAGCAAAAAACTCTGATGAAATATATATCGCGACCGATCCCGACAGAGAGGGTGAAGCTATTGCGTGGCATATAGCGGAGGAAATCGGAGATAATAAAATAATACACCGGGCTCTTTTTAACGAGATAACACATAATGCTGTTCAGGCTGCCATTGACAACCCCTTTCCGATAGATAATAACAAAGTCGACGCACAGCAGGCACGGCGCGTACTCGACAGGCTTGTGGGTTATAAAGTTAGTCCGTTTCTCTGGAAAACACTGTTCAAAGGAAATCTTTCGGCAGGAAGAGTGCAGTCCGTTGCGTTGAAACTTATTTCTGAACGGGAAAACTCTATCCGTATATTCGAATCCATAGAATATTGGACGATACATATCGACCTGAACACACCAGATAAAGAAATTCTTCTGGCAAAACTCGCAAAGTTCAACGGGAAAAAAGCCGACATCCCTGATGAGAAATCAGCTCAAACTATAAAACAATTGTATGAAAATGAAACATTTGCCATAAAATCCATTCAGAAAAAGAAGGTAAAGCGAAATCCTTTGCCCCCCTTTATTACCAGCACCCTTCAGCAGGAAGCCTCGAACCGTGCCGGCTATCCTCCCAAAAAAACCATGTTCATTGCACAGCAGCTATATGAAGGTATAGAATTGGGCGGCGAAGGGAGCGTTGCGCTTATTACTTACATGCGTACCGACTCGATGAGAATGAGCAGTGAAGCGCTCTCTGCGCTGCGGGGCTTTATTGACAGCAACTACGGCAGCGATTACTTACCTGAGAAGCCGCGCACATATAAAACAAAGTCTAAAGGAAAGGTCCAGGACGCTCACGAATGTATCCGGCCCACATACTTTACCAGACCTCCGGATACTCTCAAAAATCACCTGTCAAAAGAGCAGTATATGCTCTATTCAATGATCTGGAACCGGACGGTTGCAAGCCAGATGAAAGAGGCAATATCGAACCAGACCTCCGTTGCGGTTACTACCGGGCCATGCGATTTTACTGCAACGGGTTCGGAACTTCTCTTCCAGGGTTTTCTAAGAGTCTGGAAAGAGGCCCCGAAAAATGAAGAACCTGACGAAAAAGATGAGATTTCCAATGTTATTCCAACCGGTCTGACCGAAGGCATGATCCTTTCTCTATTGCGATCCGATTTAAAGCAGCATTTTACAAAACCTCCTGCACGATATACCGAGAGCTCCCTCGTAAAGGAGCTTGAGCTGCTCGGGATAGGAAGACCGAGCACATACGCTCAAATTGTCGCTACACTTATAACTCGGAACTATGTCACGAGAGATAGTAGAAAACTTATTCCCTCCGAACTTGGTGAGGTTGTCAACAAAATAATCGTCAAAGGATTTCCGGAGATTTTCGATGTAAATTTTACCGCAAGCATGGAAACGGAACTCGATCAGATAGAATCCGGAAAAAAGAACTATCTCGACGTTGTGAGCGGATTTTATAAACCCTTTCAGGAAAATCTCGACAGGGTTTTTCAGAATATCAAGACCTTCAAGCAGGAAATAATAGAAAATGCCGGATTCACGTGTGAAAAATGCGGCAAGGAAATGCTGATCAGATGGAGTAAAAATGGAAGATTTTACGCCTGTTCCGGTTTCCCGGACTGTAAAAACACCTTGAATATTGAAAAAAGCGAAGACTCGGCCGACTCAAAAACTGAAGCTGCCCCCACCGGGCTGAAATGCGATAAATGCGGCAAAGACATGGTTATCAGAAAAGGACGACGTGGTCCCTTTTATGCCTGCTCCGGATTCCCGTCATGCAAAAATACGATGAGTATTGCTAAAGACTCAGAATCAGCCGGCCCTAAAACCCAGGCTGCCCCTACCGGAATTACCTGTCAGGAATGCGGCAAAGATATGGTTATCAGGAAGGGTAAACGCGGTCCCTTTTATGGCTGCTCCGGGTATCCGAAATGTAAAAACACTATGAGTATCGTTAAAGGGGCTGAAACCGCCAAAACCGAAACAAAGGATATGTAGCCTCTGCCATGGTATATCGTTGAAACCCTTCAAATGATATCAAATCATTCTTTCAATATAAATTTTTCGACAATCGGAAATTATAAAATAAAATTTTGCGCGGAACGGGAACAATTTGCCGGACATGATAGTGCTTAATATAGAGACACTTTTTATTTACTACTGTTAATTTAAGGAGAAAATGCCTATGTAAAATGTCTTTGGTATAAAAAATATTTACTGGCACAAAT
Source organism: bacterium (assembly GCA_965240425.1). Taxonomy (GTDB): domain Bacteria; phylum SM23-31; class SM23-31; order SM23-31; family SM23-31; genus CBDFMG01. Next base: position 1,393,726 of record OZ251221.1, on the reverse strand, counting down.
GTTGCATTTTTAATTTTTATATGTGCCCGTATCATGCACACTGGTATAAAACGAGATTTCGATTTGAAAAGTTTTGCGCTGACATATCACATTCAGGATTTCTTAACTTTTCTCACAAAAGAAAAAGGTTATTCCGTATTTACAATCACCTCTTACAGGAATGACCTTCGGCAATTTCAAAAATTAGTGCCTGCATTGCATCTTCAGTCAATAAACACCCATCATATTAGAAATTTTCTGGATTTTCTTGTCCAAAAAAATTTAACCGCAAGAACGATTGCCCGTAAAATATCCTCACTCAGGAGTTTTTTTCGTTTTTGCGTGAAACGCCGCCTGATAGAACACGATCCGATAGACCTGCTAACCAGCCCGAAACTGAGAAAAAAACTGCCGGACTTTCTCCGGAAAGAATCTATTTTGGATAAAGCTCTTCTCATAACCCCCGATAGTGTTGAAGGCAAAGAACAATTTTCGGAGATGCGCAACAGGGCAATCGTTCAATTGCTGTACGCTTCCGGCATTCGGTTAAGAGAGCTTGTCGGTCTCAGCATCAAGGATATAAATTTTGAAGCCGGAACAATTAAGGTTCTCGGCAAAGGGAGCAAAGAAAGAATTGTGCCTGTCGGCAAAACATGTATCGATACCATTAAAACATATCTTGATAAAAGAACCGAACTCTTCAGTCATCCGATTCCGGAGGAACCACTTTTTTGGGGTAGAATTTTTTCAAGAATATCAGCACGTACAGTACAGAACATTGTAGCCCGGAAACTCAATGACATTGGGGAAGGCGTAAATGTACATCCGCACATGATCAGGCACTCATTTGCAACACATCTTCTCGATAACGGCGCCGACCTGAAAGCGGTCCAGGAACTCCTGGGACATAAAAATCTATCAACAACACAAATTTACACACATGTGTCAATAGAAAAACTCCGTTCTGAATACAAAAGAGCTCATCCAAGGGCGTCGAACACAATACTGTAACAATAGACAAAAGGAGGAACTATATAATAGTACTCTGACCTCCTAATTTTAACAGCGACTTATGTGATATAAAGCAAGAAATGCGGAGGGAACTATGCAGATTTATTTAACCGCACGCCATTTCAAAGCGACAGAAAAACTCAAAATGTTTGCAGAGAACGAAATTCAACGTTTGGAGAAATACTATGACGGAATAATCGAAGGACATGTCATAATGGATTATGTCAAAGCTCCCTATTCGAAACACAATGTTGAAATTCATATTAAAGTCTATGGCATGACATTAAAATCACATGAAATGTCGGACGACATGTACAAATCAATAGATAAAGCCCTCGAAAAATTAGAAAGAAAACTAAAAAAATATAAGGCCAGGGTAAGGGGATTCACCCACCGGAAATTAATAGATTACATGGCAGATAATTCATTGTGGGAAGAGGAAGAATGAACGCAATCAGCAAGCTAACTGTCGAAACATTCTATAAAGATAATAAGCATGAATTAAAACTGAAACTTCTCAATACGAAAATTGGACTTAAGCGGATAATAAAGGACCAGGATCTTTGCAGGCCGGAACTTTTTCTGGCAGGCTTCACAAAAACTTTTGCCGAAAAAAAAATACAGGTTCTGGGAAATACAGAAATCTCATACCTGAAAAAGCTTGAACAAAAAAATCGTAATGCAGCATTTGACCGGTTGATGAAAGCAAAAATCCCCTGTCTGATTATTTCCAATAATCACAAATTGAGCAAAGACCTGCTTGAAATTGCAGACAAAGAAGGCATAGCGGTATTCGGTTCACATAATTCGACACTCTATATCTATCAGGCCCTTTTCGAATATTTGAACGACAAATATGCCCCGGGCACGGATGTTCATGGCACACTCGTTGATGTCTACGGTATCGGAATACTTTTCACCGGAAGAAGCGGTATCGGTAAAAGCGAAATCGCACTTGATCTTGTCGAACGGGGGCACCGTCTCGTTGCTGATGATGTTGTCTCTATTTACCGGAAGCAGACAGGGGTGCTCATCGGCACAAACAAGAAAATTTTAAAAAACATACTAGAAATTCGCGGCGTCGGCCTTATCGATATAAGAAGCCTATTCGGCATTCGTGCAACACGTGCACAAAAGCGTATAGAGGTCGAAGTTCATCTCGAAGACCATAAGCCGATCGAAAGCTACGACAGACTTGGAATCGATGATGAATATAAGGAATATCTCTACGTAATAATCCCACTCATTTACCTGCCGATTTATCCGGGTAAAAACATTACCGTTATTTCCGAAGTCATCGCACTTAAAATACTCCAGCGGGTTTTCGGTGTTCGTCCGGAAACTCAATTACAAAATTAAAGAAAACACCCGGATTAGCAAATATCTTGCTGGTGATTTTGAATAAATTCTGTATATTTGATACCCGGACAGTCGAAAGTAATTCACTTGTAATGACACCGGTAATATTTCCATAACGATCTTATGATACAATGTGTCCTTATTTCTCATGGTGATCTCGGTAGCGCATTGTTGAACACTACTGAAAAGATTATCGGTCCACTTGAAGACATTAAAGTGCTGAGTAATGAATTAATGTCCATAAAAGATTTAATAACAAATTTGGACGCCATTGCAGAAGGATGGAAGGACCATGAAATCCTTATAATGGTAGATTTTTGTGGCGGAAGCTGCTGGCATGCAGCACAAGTAGTAAAAAGGAATAGAAAAAACGTCGTACTGATATCGGGAGTGAACCTGACGATGATGCTTTCGTTCGTCAACCGGCGGGAATCATTTAAACTGCCCGAATTAGCGAATTATTTAAAGGAATGTTCTCTAAAAGGGACAGAAATAATCATTGAATCGACTCCCCTGAAAAATAGGTGAAATAACGGTGGGTCAGCACTGTGTCACCGGTTATCCGGCGGATAGTCATAAGAATTTACTGCAATAGCGCTCATTTCATAATAGATACATGCATTCAAGTTATGTAAGCGTAATATCCTTACAAAATAATCGGTAAATATATGCCAATTGTCCTCATACGTATAGATGACCGTCTCATTCATGGACAGGTAACCGTAGGTTGGGGAAGCTATTTGAATCCTGACAGGATCGTTCTTGTAAGTAATGAAATCGCTCTGAACGAATGGGAAAAGGAACTTTATCAAAATTGTGTGCCTTTCAATTTTGCCGTATCGATCCTGACCATTGACGATACCATAGATTCCCTGAAAAAGAAGACTTTTAATGATGAACGGGTTATTATTCTCGGTGAATCTCCGGAAATATTTGTTGAACTTGTAAAAAAAGGAGCAAAATTTCAACAGATAAATATTGGCGGTATGCACTTTAATGAAAATAAGTTGAAAATACTTTCATTTATATTCGTAAGTAAAAAAGACATAGAAGACTTCAAGTATCTTCAGGAAAAGGAAATTGAACTCATCTGCCAGGATCTACCCCAGGCAAAAAAAAATAATCTCTCCGAATTACTGCCACAATAATCCCGTCGGTTACCGGCGCCGATTGCCTACAAATATCTTTGAACAAATCTAAATTTTTTTTATCTTATCCGGATATGAAAGAATATTTGATTGATCTGATCAGTTAAAATTTCATTTACTGTTCAGCGCCCCATAATCAATACAATATCAGTCGGCGAACGGAGCAATGGAATACAAATTCAATGAAATAGAAAAAAAATGGCAGAAGAAATGGGAAAAGGCCGGCGTATTTAAAACTTCCGGAGGACGGCCCCCAAAAAAATTCTACTGTCTTGAGATGTTTCCTTATCCCTCCGGAAAACTCCATATGGGACACGTTCGAAACTATTCAATCGGAGACGTTTTTGCCCGGTATATGCGGAGAAAAGGATATAATGTGCTTTACCCGACTGGCTATGATGCGATGGGAATGCCCGCCGAAAATGCTGCTATCAAACACCAGGTTCACCCGAAAGAATGGACTTTAAAATGTATTAACATGATGAAAGACCAGCAGCTTCGGATTGGATTCAGTTATGACTGGTATCATACCGTTTCCACTTACAATCCGGAATATTACAAATGGAATCAGTGGATATTTATTCAGTTTTTCAAAAACGGTCTCGCTTATAAAAAGAAAGCGGCGATAAACTGGTGTGAAAGTTGCGGTACCGTATTAGCGAATGAGCAGGTGATTGACGGACGCTGCTGGAGATGTGACACTATAGTTGTAGACAGGGAACTGGAGCAGTGGTTTTTCAACATTCGAAAATATGCCGACGAATTGTTAGAATCACTCGATGAGCTTGAATTCTGGCCCGAACAGGTCAAAGCAATGCAGCGGAACTGGATTGGAAAATCGTACGGGACCGGGATAAAATTTCCTGTCGCAGGATCAAATGTAACCATTCAGGCATTCACCACACGACCTGACACGTTATTTGGAGTTACCTATCTTGTAATGGCGCCCGAACACCCTCTCATTCCGGAACTCATAGCGGATGTGCCGGAAAAGAATAGCGTACTGTCTTTTATAGAGCGGACCAAGAGAAAAACCCGCACCGACAGAGTCGCCGAAAACAGAGAAAAAGAAGGAGTCTTTATCGGCAGGTCAATTGTTCATCCCTTAACAGATGAAGAGTTTCCGATATTTATCGCCGATTATGCTTTAATGGATTTCGGTACCGGGGCTGTCATGGCTGTCCCCGCTCACGACCAGAGAGATTTTGAGTTTGCAAAGAAATACTCATTACCCATAAAATTCGTAATTACTCCCGATGCTGATAATCCTCTGATTGAAGAACAGATGAAAGAAGCTTTTATAGGCGAAGGATATCTCGTCAATTCCGGAGATTTTAACGGAGCTCCAAATATAGAAGCAAAAAAAGCGATAACCCGAAAATTGAAAGAAAAGGACCTTGGAGATTATTCAGTCACGTACCGGCTTCGCGACTGGCTGATCTCCCGCCAAAGATACTGGGGCACACCGATTCCTGTTGTTTATTGCAAAACATGTGGCACGGTGCCGGTTCCAGAGTCGGACCTTCCTGTGCTTCTTCCCGACGATGTGGAATTCACAGGGGAAGGAAATCCTCTCGAAACCTCAAAAAGTTTTTCGGAAGTACATTGTCCAAACTGTAACGGTATTGGTAAACGAGAAACCGATACCATGGATACCTTTGTTGACAGTTCGTGGTATTTTTTGAGATATATCACACCGGAGCACGGTGATAAGCCGTTTGATAAAGACCTTGTCGATCATTGGATGCCTGTAGACCACTATATTGGCGGCATTACCCATGCTATCCTCCATCTTTTATATTCCCGTTTTTTCATGAAAGCACTCCGTGACCTGAATCTCACAAAACATGGCGAACCTTTTAAAAGATTGACGACTCAAGGCATGGTGCTCAAAGACGGTGATGTCATGTCCAAATCAAAAGGCAACGTAGTCGACCCTGGCGAATTAATAGAAAAACACGGGGCCGACGTCATACGCACGTTTATTTTGTTCGCTGCCCCGCCGGAAAAAGAATATGACTGGAATGGTGAAGGGATATTCGGTGTATCAAGATTTTTGAACAGGGTATGGAAGCTTGTCCGTGACAATGCACATATTCTGACAGACTCCATGAATAAAGATCGAAGTGTTGATCCCGTGGAAGCTGCCGACAAAAAACTCGCACGCGAAATCGAGACCGCAACCAAGCAGGTGACCGAAAGCATCTCAACTATGCATTTTAACACAGGCGTCAGCACAATAATGCAGCTATTTAACAAGATTCGCGACTATGTTACCACACATGAGGACTTTTATGAATCGCCTATCCGTTCAGCATTGTTCTATAAAGGCGTTACCAGACTGTTATCTCTGCTCAACCCCTTCGCACCCCATATAACCGAAGAACTCTGGGAAACTATCGGCGGTAACATTGGTATTCTTTCTATCTCCGAATGGCCGAAATACGAAACATCTCTGTTGACCTCCGAAGAGAAAACACTGGCTGTACAGGTCAATGGAAAACTCCGGGGACAACTTGTAATTTCGGTTGAGTTGCCCGAAGAAGAAATCAAAGAACAGGCTAAAAATGTCCCGAATGTCCAAAAATATCTAAATGGAAATATACGAAAGATTATTTACGTAAAGAACAGACTTGTCAATATCGTTGTTGGCGCTTGAATCTACGGACCCCGTTTCATTGTATTCCGGCATTGAACCTAATTGCAGAATTATCATACCTATAAGGGCAGGATCAACAGGTTATCCACATTCCGGAAATGACAGACTATTCATACTCATGCAACTAATGGAATAATTTTTTTTAATGCGAAGTCGATTTATGCCTTAATTTTTCTCCGGGTGAAATGGTGTATGACCCATACAATTACTCTGTCAAGCCGAAAATTCCCGGTTTTCCACATTTTATTAACTTAACGGCTAAAGTAAGAATTCAGCAGGAATCTGTACCGGCAGGCTCTTTAAGTATGCCGTTAATGGTGTCGCACATTTCCTTACACTTCTGTCCCGCCTTTTCTGCAAAATTCTCACTGGCGGAAGCAAATATGATCCCTCTGCTCGAATTGATTAGAGCGGGTAACCGTCCTTTGCCGATGGCAATAGTAACTGTCGTTTCGAGGTCTCCCTTTTGGGCCCCGATACCAGGAATCAAAAATGGCATCCCGGGAGCTATGCGCCGCAAGTTTGCCAATTCTCTTGGATGCGTTGCTCCAACAACCAGGCCGAGATTTCCCAGATTGTTCCATTCAGCAATTTTTGCCGCAACATTTTCATAGAGTCTTCTGCCCGATTTAAGCTGAAGTTGTTGAAAATCTCCGGAACCTGTGTTAGACGTTAAACACAAAATAAAAACACCTTTCTCCTCACGTTCCATGAATGGGCCAAGGCTGTCGTAACCCATATACGGATTTGCAGTGATAGCATCCGCACCCAGTATATCAAAAAGAGCATGACTGTACTTCATGGACGTATTTCCTATATCGCCGCGCTTTGCGTCAAGAATAATTATATGTCCGTTCGGGACAATCGATAAACTTTCTTCAAGCGCACTGTATCCATCCCGCCCAAGAGCTTCGTAAAATGCTACATTGAATTTATACGCAGCGCAGAAATTACTTGTCGATTCAATTACGGCACGATTAAAAGCTATGATTCTCTCCATTGCATTCCCCTCAAGGCAGAGAGGCAGCCGGTCAATAGCGCTGTCAAGTCCGACACAAACGTACGATCCTTTTAAATCTATAGCATTCTTTAACCTTGTATAGAAATTCACGCAGACCTTTCTGGTACGATTTGATATTTGCTCAAATGATATCTCATTTATCATCCATAAAAAAGCGTCCGATCGCCTCCGGACGCTTTTTTAAAATACTGGTTTATAACAACTGTAATGTTCAAAAGATCAATATCATACATCCAAATTACGCACATATTTTGCGTTCTTCTTTATAAATTCCCGGCGTGGTTCAACCTTATCTCCCATTAATGTCGTGAAAAGATGCTCCGTTTCCGCAGCATCGTCGAGAGTTACTTTTAAGATAGTACGGGTTTCCGGGTCCATTGTCGTCTTCCAAAGCTGTTCGGGATTCATTTCACCAAGCCCTTTATACCGCTGGGTCGATACACCGTTACCTCCCATCCGTTTCATAATGGATTCCCGTTCGGATTCGTCAAACGCATAGAGAAGTTCTTTCCCTTTTTTCAGTTGATAAAGAGGCGGCTGTGCGATATAAATATACCCCATATTTATAAGGTCTGTCATATGCCGGTAGAAAAATGTCAGCAAAAGTGTACGAATATGAGAACCGTCAACATCGGCATCCGTCATTATTATAATTTTGTGATACCGGATTTTCGAGATATCGAACTCATCAGAACCGATACCCGTGCCGAACGCCGTAATGATTGTTCGAATTTCTTCATTGGCAAGGATCTTGTCAAGCCTGGCCTTCTCCACATTAAGAATCTTTCCCCGGAGCGGGAGAATTGCCTGATACCTGCGGTCACGTCCCTGTTTGGCAGACCCGCCCGCCGAATCTCCCTCAACGATATAAAGTTCGCATTCGGCAGGATCGGTATATGAACAGTCGGCAAGTTTGCCGGGAAGTCCGCTTCCGTCCAATGCACTTTTTCGCCTTGTCAGCTCCCGCGCCTTGCGAGCGGCCTCACGTGCACGGGCGGCTGTCAGGCTTTTTTCTATTATTTTACGTGCGACTGAAGGATTTTCTTCTAAAAACTCTGAGAGTTTTTCCCCAATAAGCGATTCTACAATACCCTTGATCTCACTGTTACCGAGCTTTGTTTTTGTCTGCCCCTCAAACTGGGGTTCCGGGACTTTTAAACTTATAACAGAAGTCAAACCCTCCCTGACATCCTCTCCGGACAGAGTGATTTTCTCATTCTTTAAAAGATTATTCTTGGTAGCGTAATTATTCAGTGCCCGTGTCAAAGCTGTTTTGAATCCCGATACATGGAAGCCGCCCTCGATCGTACTGATATTATTAACATAGCTTAAAATGTTTTCATGATATGAATCGTTATACTGCAAAGCAATTTCAACTTCGGTAAACTCGCGCTCACCGGAAAGACTGATGGTCGGATGAAGTGCTGTTTTGTTCTCGTCGAGATATTTCACAAACTGCACAATACCCTTTTTCGAGTGGTAGGAATCACTTTCACCTGTTTGTTCGTCGTGTAATTCGATCTGAAGATTCTTATTCAGGAACGCAAGTTCCATCAAGCGCTGCGAAACGATTTCATAATCGAACTCTGCAACGGTAAAAATAGTGGAATCGGGTAAGAAGGTGGTCTTTGTACCCGATTTTTTTGTCGTACCGGTTACAGCGAGTTTTGCTTCGGGTATACCATATAAATACCGTTGACTATAGACCTTCTCGTCTCTGAAAACATCTACTTCGCACCATTCAGACAAAGCATTGACAACAGAAACTCCAACTCCATGAAGCCCGCCGGATACTTTATAGGAGTTTTTGTCAAATTTCCCCCCCGCATGAAGCACGGTCATAACGACTTCTAAAGCTGGTTTCTTCATTTCGGGGTGGATATCAACGGGTATCCCCCTTCCGTCATCAAGAACGGTCATGCTGTTGTCTTTATGAATAGTGACGGAGATTTTTCCGCAAAATCCCGCCATTGCCTCATCGATACTGTTATCTACGACCTCGTTAATAAGATGGTGTAGTCCCCGCTTTCCAACGTCACCAATATACATCGCCGGTCTTTTACGGACCGCCTCAAGCCCTTTGAGAACTTGAATGTCCTTTGCTTTATACTGCTTAGCTGCTGAAGCTGTCACGTTTTACCTCGCCCTTTTTAAACTAAAATTAATTCCCTTATGATTTCAGTTTCAAATCTTTTATTTAAGCGCTCAATAATCTGTTTTTTATGTAAAAGAATTTCCTGCCGCCAAACAGTATTGTCTACTTCCACAAAAATACGGCCGTGCTCAACCCGAACAGGCCTGCTAACTTCAGCTATTTTCTCACCTGCCGCGTCAGACCAGTGGAGCAATGCCTCCTGCTGCTGAATGCCATCCGATAAACCATTTCGCTTTAATAACTTTTTTAGTACCGAACCCAAAAGCTCAGGACTTTTAAATGATGAGCCCATTATTGCGTGGCTATTGCGCCTTTTTCCACAGAGTACCGTGAAAAATCCGACGATTTAAAACCTGCTGATATTCTTTATTTTTTCTTTATCTAGTTCTCAATTTTCTGTTAATCGCCGCTATCTATTTTTTCACCGACCGCAGCAACTGATTCCCTGAGTTTTATTGGCATGACAAGCATTAAAATATCTTCATCTTTTTCCTGGTCCATCGGAAAAACGAGCGACGCGCTTACAGCCGTATCGAATTTGAGTTGTACATTTTCCGTATCAATATGCCGTAAAACATCTAATACATACGCAGAATTAAATCCTATATCAAATGGCTCCCCGATGTATTCCGCTTCGATCGATTCGATTCCCTCGCCGCGGTCAATATCTTCAGATTTTACAGTAACTTTATCTTTTTCAATACTTATTTTGACCTGCTGAGTGATTTTATTCGCGACCACGGAGACAGTTCTCAATGCTGTTATTAGTTGTTCCCGGTTGATGATTAATTTTTTTTCATCATTAACCGGAATAACTTTTTCATATTCAGGATATTTTCCTTCAATGAAAGATGCGCTGATAGAAGCTTCCTCAAGATCAAATATAACATGATTTGATCCAAACGATATTTTTACATTGCCGCTACTATCAAGATTTTTCTGAAGCAAATTCAACGCTTTCACGGGAATTATAACATCGTTGATTTCTTCTTCTGTTTTAAAACTTTTATTAATGACCCTTACCAGCCGGTGTCCATCTGTGGAAACCATCTTGTATTCGTTCTCTTTTACTTGCATGAGAACACCCATCAAAGCTGCACGAAGCTCATCATTTGATACGGCAAAAATTGTTTTTTCAATATGTCTTGAAAACTTTTTCTTTTCAATTATTATCTCATGTTTCACATCGATCGCAGGTCGCTGTGGAAATTCTCTTGAATCTTCTCCGAAAAACGTGTATTGTCCTCTTGAATATTTAAGATTTATCCGGTTATTTTCATCGGATTTTATACTGAGAGGCACATCCGGAATTTCACGAACAACATCATAAAGAAGTCTCCCGGGTATCGTAACATTGCCGTCTGTCTCGATTTGTGCGTTTACTTTCGTTTTTAAAGACACTTCGAGATCGGTAGCGCTTAATGTCAATTGACCACTGCCAGCTTCAAAAAGTATATGGTTTAGGATCGGAAGTGTAGTCTTCGAAGGAATTACATTGATTATATGCTGTAACCCCGCTTTCAAATCACCACATCCAACAGTAACATTCATTACAAATCCTCCTCACTTTTCGAATAATATCTGCAGCTTATTGAACATAAATTGAACATAAACAGGATAATCTTAACTCTTTAAAAACAGTATTATAAAATTACAAAATTAGTAAAATATCACTAATTTTACAAGTAAAAAGATGAATAGACGGTATCTTCACACTATCACTTTAAAAAAAACGTATTCTTATTGAAAAATAAAAAGTATTAATAGATATAATAAAACTATATTTAAAAGATTATTATTATTACTATTATTCGGTTTATAACTCACATTTTTTTTCATTTAAACGCTCGATCAATAGAACAATAGATTATATGATACTATATATCGTATTTAAAAAAAACATATCTACAATCTATACAGATTTAAAATTATACTGTGATATTTAACAGTTTGTTAATAGTGAACATTATAATGTTAATAAAGTGTAGATAAATTATACTTATAAGTGAAAATTTAATTACTCGTAACGGATTGAAAATTATCAACCGGATACTGATAATTATCCACAGAAAATTTACATATTACAAACAGAAACTATAAGCTTTTATCATAAGTTTCCAACTCGTTTTCAACTTGACTTTTCATATATATACTTGTAATTTTTAGTCTTATTTTTATTTATACCTTTGCTAAATATTCTATGGAATTAACAATTTTAGGGAGCGGCAGCAGAGGAAATTCTGCTGCGCTTTGCATAAACGGTAGATCAATTCTCATCGATGCCGGTTTTTCGTATAGATCTTTGAAAAACAGACTCCTGCGCGGCAACATTTCGGTAGAAAGTGTTTCAGGAATATTGGTGTCCCACGAGCATTTCGACCATATTCGCGGATTAGGAGTTATTGCCCGGGTGCATTCGGTTCCGGTTTACACAACGGCAAAAACCTTCATGGGTTTCCGTGATGAGATTAAAAAAGATACCGAGAACCTTGTCCGGTTCATAGATAAGGGCGAAACATTCGAATTGAATGGTATGAAAATAAATTGTTTCCCCGTCAAACATGACGCTGCAGATCCTGTCGGATTCACATTCTCTTCAAACGGCCATAAGATCGGATTCGTAACCGATATCGGCTCAATAACCGATGTTGTTATCGATAACCTGAAAAATTCAAATGTACTCGTTCTCGAGGCAAACCACGATAAAGATATGCTTTGGAATGGTAAATATCCACACTATCTTAAAGAGAGAATTACAGGTTCGCTGGGACATCTGTCAAATACGGATACATTTCAATTGTTGAAGTGTGTAATGCATGAAAAATTACAGGTAGTCTATCTCTCGCATCTCAGTAAGGATAACAATAGTCCGTCGGTCGCGGCAAAAGCTGTGCACAATCAATTGGCGAATTCTTTTAATTATGTACCGGAAATAAAAATTGCCTGGCAGGATGAAATTTCCGAACCTTACACGCTTTAATTGCGTGCGTGTGAAGTTACTATGAACGAAAAAGTTGTTGTTCTCGCAGTATTCTCACTCGTATATCTCTATTTAACTATTTTCAAACAGTACCGCGCTATTGCTCTATGGTGCGGGATTTTTATTTTAGTAGCGCTGGGAATTAGCCCGGCAGTTCATACCGTAACTAAAATCAATTGGAATATAATCGGCATTTTTGCAGGTACATTGATTCTTGCTGAATTTTTTGCATATTCACGTGTCCCTGAATATCTTTCCAATGTCATCATAGGTTCATCAGGCAGTTCAGGCGCAGCAATGCTCCGGGTATGTGTAATGTCCGGGTTTTTATCTGTATTCATTGAAAATGTCGCCGTTGTACTTATTGTCGCCCCTATTGCTTTGGAGATAATTAAAAAACTGAACATTTCTCCTGTGCCCATGATAATCGGAATTGCAATTTCAAGCAACCTCCAGGGTACTGCTACTCTGATTGGCGATCCTCCGAGCATGATCCTGGCGGGTCAGCTCAAAATGAACTTCAACGATTTTTTCATATTTCATGGAAATCCCGGAATATTCTTTGCCGTTGAAACTGGTGCGATCGCATCTTTTGTAGTATTGTATTTTTTATTCATAGGCTACAAGGAAGCAATACAGAAATTCACGCGGAAACAGGTGACAAGCTGGTCACCGACTATTTTGCTGTGCATGATGGTCGCCGGGCTTGCACTGGCTCCTCTTATAGACCCCGAATTTCTTTGGCTGAGCGGAACGATCTGTATGATATGCGCTGCCATCTCGATCGTATGGGGGGTCGGTTTTAATAAGAAAGAAGCCATAGCCATACTAAAAAAGTACGATTGGGACACAACATTATTCCTCGCAGGAATATTTGTCCTTGTAAACGCATTCGATGAATCCGGACTAATAATAGACATGAAAAACGTTTTCATGAATTATCTGGGAAAAGATATCTTGATGAATTTTGTCTTAATTGTCGTATTCTCGGTAATTGTTTCAGCATTTATAGACAACGTACCTTTCATTACGGTCATGATTCCTGTAACATTTCAAATGGGAACCGTTATTGGTTCAGAATATCTGCTGGTATTCGGTCTGCTCATCGGTACCTGTATGGGCGGAAATATTACTCCTGTAGGAGCTGCGGCAAATATTGTTTCCGTTGGGATTTTGAAGAAAGAAGGTCACCCGGTCTCATTCTGGACCTTTGCAAAAATCGGACTGCCGTTTACTGTAGCTGCAACGTGTAGCGGAGCGCTCTTTATATGGCTGGTCTGGAAGTAAACCGGTTTCCCCACTATGTCAGTAGCATGAAAATATCACTGAAATACATCTCGATACTTTTAAGCGCTCTTTTTTTTGCGCTTATGCCGACCGATGATCCGGTCCGGACAAAATATTGGGTATTCTTTACCGATAAGGGTCCTTCGGCAAACTTTAAGACTGCAGGGGATATCTTTTTTCAAAGGACACTTTTGAGCGAACGGTCGATTAAAAGGAGGAGGAAAATACTTGGTGACCGGCCCGTACAGGTGTCGGATTTGCCGGTATCGCAGTTGTATGTCGATAGAATTGCCGCGACAGGAGCGGTTCCGGTAATGACTTCCAAATGGCTCAATGGCGCTTCGTTCATAGTAACGGGTGCACAGCTCGAACAAATACGGTCTCTTTCGTATGTACATGATATCAGAAGAGTCGCACAGTACCGTATTCCAGAACCCGATGCTGAAGTTGCCGGGAATCCGGGATTCTTCAAACTGAATGCAGCGATCGACCTGCCTCAAGTGTACGGATCCTCATTTACACAGATAAAAACAATAGGAGCGCTGAGCGTTCACCAGGCAGAAATTACCGGAAAAGGCGTTTTGATAGGAATGCTTGATACCGGTTTTAATTTGAACCATGATGCGTTTGAAAAAGCTGAAGTCATTGCCGAATTTGACTTCATAAATTTAGACGGCATAACGTCGAATGAACCCGGTCAGGATACTGCAGGTCAGGAAAGTCATGGATCAACCACGCTTTCCGTCATTGCAGGATATATGGAGGGGAGGCTCATCGGCGTTGCACATGACGCGCAGTTCGCATTAGCAAAAACAGAAGATAATTCCGGTGAGCGGGCAATAGAAGAGGATTACTGGGTAGCAGGACTGGAATGGCTGGATAGTATCGGTGTTGATATAGTTTCAAGCTCTCTGGGATATTCTCAGTTTCAGGATGTTTCATTTTACACGCAGGCTGATATGGACGGGAATACGGCAGTCACCACCCGCGCGGCCGATATTGCCGCTTCGAAAGGAATTCTTGTCGTAAATTCGGCGGGGAATGAGGGAAACACGCCCTGGGGCATAATAAGCGCCCCGGCAGACGGAGATTCGGTACTTGCAGTCGGCGCTGTCAATGCGGACAGCGCTCTTGCGATTTTCAGCTCACGGGGGCCGACTGCTGACGGCAGGACCAAACCCGATGTCGCTGCAATAGGTGTATCCGTGCTCGTTGCCACGGCAGGAAAACCCGGAGTATACTCTGTTGTGAACGGCACATCGTTTTCGTGTCCGTTGGTTGCCGGTGCGGCAGCACTTGTGTTGTCGGCACATCCTGAAGCCTCAGCGTTTCAGATAATGACCGCCCTGAAAGAAACCGCAAGCAGGAGCGGCAATCCCGATAACTTCTTAGGGTACGGGGTTATAAACGCTTTTGAGGCGGTGAGCTATTTCGGACCTGCATTCGGTAACACTCCGGATGTTGAAAACGTTATGGGGGGAAGCAAAATAACCACAAAAATCATCTCGTCGCATGGAGTTGACGCCTTAACAGCCCGGCTGCGTTACACATTCGGAACAGGGTCTTCTTTCACGACAATCTCCATGATGCAAGAAAATGAAAACACCTTTTCTGCCGTAATTCCGGCAGCTTCGGGTCAGAGGGTAAGGTTTTTCATGAGCGCTTCGGACTTGGACGCCACGGAAGCATCCTTTCCGGAAGCGGACAATATATTCATCTTCGATTCCGGCAGTAGTGTCATTGAAAGGGAAAAGAATACTGGCGATACGGTCCCGGCGGAGTTTGCCTTGTCGGAAAATTTCCCGAATCCGTTCAACAACTCAACGATGATTTCGATAGACCTGAAACACGACTCCAACACCTCACTGATCATTTATGACGGTCTCGGAAGGCATGTCCGGACACTTTTTAACGGTCCGTTAAATGAGGGAATTCATTCGATCGGTTGGGATGGGGCTAATGACGCAGGAACGATCGTGTCTTCAGGAATATATTTTTACAGACTCCGTGTTCCGGGATTTACCAAAACAAGAAAAATGGCAATGGTCAGGTAATGGTGTCGAAACGGTAAATGGCCCACTAATTTTAATCATATCCCCATCACTCCGGTTTTACTATATTATTCCAGTGGAAATAATAAAAAAAATTCGGTATATTTTTTTCTTATTTACGAATGAAAGTAACGGATTGTGGTAATGAAGGACACATTTTATAAAAGAACTCATACGTGCGGAGTGCTCAATACAGGTGATATTGGCAAAACAGTTAATTTAAACGGCTGGGTTGACAATTGGCGGGACCATGGTGGTGTTAGATTCATTGACCTTCGGGACAGGTACGGTATAACGCAGATCGTTTTCGATTTGAGTAAGGATCCGGAGGCTCATGGAATGGCAAAAGAGCTCAGGAAAGAGTTTGTACTCGCCGCCAGAGGAATAGTTGAACCCCGTCCGGAAGATATGGTCAATAGAAGTCTGAAAACCGGTGAGATCGAGGTTCATGCTGAAGACATTCAGATACTGAATGAAAGCAAAGTAACGCCGTTTTCAATCAGTGATTCCGGTGAAATAGCCGAGGACCTCAGATTGAAATGGCGGTATCTCGACCTCCGGAAAGAGAACATGCAAAAAAATATGGTCCTCAGGCACAAAATCTATCAATCGGTCAGAAACTATTTCGACGAAA
This sequence comes from bacterium, assembly GCA_965240425.1. Taxonomy (GTDB): domain Bacteria; phylum SM23-31; class SM23-31; order SM23-31; family SM23-31; genus CBDFMG01. Next base: position 1,377,442 of record OZ251221.1, on the reverse strand, counting down.
AGGGTTTTCTTGAAATCGAAACTCCCATGCTTATGAAAAGTACGCCTGAAGGAGCACGTGACTACCTGGTGCCGAGTAGAGTGTTCCCGGGTAATTTCTATGCTTTGCCGCAATCTCCTCAAACCTATAAGCAGATTCTCATGATAGCGGGAATGGACAAATATATCCAGATAGTACGGTGTTTTCGAGACGAAGATCTCCGTGCCGACCGGCAGCCTGAATTTACTCAAATTGATTTGGAAATGTCCTTTATCGATGAAGAAGATATTTATTCTGTCATAGACGGAATGTTTGAGAGGCTGATGAACGACGTCCTGGGTATAACGATTTCAATACCGGTCCGGAGAATGTCATATAATAATGCAATGGAAAAATACGGCAACGACAAACCAGATACCAGATGGGAAATGGAACTGGTCGATATCAGCGATATAGCGGAAAATACTGATTTTAAGGTTTTCTCAGAAGCAGTAAGGCAGGGCGGGATAGTTTCAGGAATTGTTTTGAAGAAAAAAGCGGATGTCTCAAGAAAAATAGTAGACGACATTACCGATTTTGCCATTGCAGAAGGCGCGAAAGGACTCGTGACTCTTAAAATCAATGCAGACGGTTTCCAGGGACCTGCTGCAAAATTTCTTGCAAAAGATCATTCTGATAAGATCATGAAAAAAATGAGTGCGGAAACCGGTGATGTCGTCTTTCTAATTGCGGGCGAACGAAAAACAACACTCGAAGCGCTCGGAATGCTCCGTTTGGAACTTATCAGGCGTTTTGAACTTCCTCCCAGGGAGAAGTTCAGCTTCACGTGGGTTACGGAATTCCCCTTATTCGAATATGACAAAGTTTCAGGAAAATACATATCCATGCATCATCCTTTTACCGCTCCGGTCCTAAAAGATATTGAATACTTGAAGAAAAATCCTGCAAAAGTGCGCTCACGTGCATACGATATTGTCTTGAACGGATATGAACTCGGGAGCGGAAGTATTCGAATTCACAAACGCAATATTCAGGAAAAAGTTTTTGATGCGCTCGACATAGAACCGGAAGCAGCACGGCAAAAATTTGGATTTCTACTGGACGCATTTGATTTCGGCGCTCCTCCGCATGGGGGAGTCGCTCTTGGATTTGATAGAATTGTTATGCTCATGGCAGAAAAAAAATCGATTCGGGAGGTCATAGCTTTTCCGAAAACAAATAAAGCATTTTGCCCGATGGTAGAAACGCCCTCAGAAATAGAAAAAGAGCAGCTTGAAGAACTGGGTCTGCTTATCGCCCGGCCGAAAAAGGCAAAATCTTTATGAACGGAGGCATAAAACCACGGGTGGGGATCCTGTTTGGAGGCCGCTCCCGGGAACACGAAGTATCTCTTTCCTCTGCACGTTCCATTCTGAATCATATTGATAACTCAAAGTATGATATTGAACTTATCGGCATTACACACGACGGAGTATGGGTTGTTGGAGAAGATGCGCAGCAGCTGCTCGATGGAAAAAAATGTTCACCCAAAGAGACGATATATATTCCCGCCGTCCCGGCAGATGCACGGCTGGTAGCCGTATCTGCACAGAATAACGGGCAGGCGATAAAATATGTGGAAAAATTAGACATAGTGTTTCCTGTTCTGCACGGACCGTTAGGCGAGGACGGGACGATACAGGGATTACTTGAAATTGCCGGCATCCCTTATATTGGAGCCGGGGTGGCTGCATCGGCTGTTTGCATGGATAAAATTTTGTTGAAAAGCATTTTTATAAAGTATCAAATCCCTACTCCCCGGTTTGTGTATTATTTAAGAAGAGCCTGGCAACGGGACAAGAACGAAATAACGAACGGCGTACAGCGTGAGATCGGCTTTCCCTGTTTTGTAAAACCCTCCAATACAGGATCGAGTGTAGGAATCACGAAGGTCAAAAGCGTGCAGGAATTTGAGAACGCATTTGAATCGGCAGCCGAATATGACAGAAAAATTGTTGTGGAACATGCTGTCGATGCACGTGAAATAGAATGCTCCGTGCTTGGAAATGACGACCCCGAAGTGTCCGTACCTGGAGAAATCATTCCGTCAGGTGAATTTTACGACTACAACGCCAAATATATGGACGAGTCTTCCAAACTTATTATTCCTGCCGAACTCACCGGTGAGACTGCTCAAAAAATCCGAGATCTGGCAGTGGCTGCTTACAAAGCAGTCGATTGTTCCGGTATGGCCCGCGCGGATTTTTTGCTTGACCGGAATACGGAAAAGGTCTATGTTAATGAGTTGAACACCCTGCCTGGCTTTACAAATATCAGCATGTACCCAAAACTCTGGGAAGCAAGCGGCCTCCCGTACGGGGACCTCATTTCAAAACTCATTGACTTTGGATTCGAACGTTTTGAGGATAAATCGCAATGCAAAATTTCCTATCGTCCCGCAGTAGATGATTAACTTATGATCAAACTCAGTTTTACTCATACCGGATTTAACACAGGGAAACGGTTGGTAAAGAAATTTTATGCCATTTGGGGAACTTATACCGTCTGGTAATGCGTTATAGTAACTGCTGTAATATTAATTTGATAATAAAAGGGTAAAAATAGTAAAAATAACTTGCATTTCTGTTTATGATTTTGTATAATTAAAACCTTGGAAATTTAAACAATAAAATATGATCAATGAATAGCCAAAACCTACATATGCCGAAAAGCATTGATTGTTGTACGTGCTGTTGTATGCCTTATTTATAGGCGGTGGCATGAGTAGGTTTATTCAATACGAATATCTTTTTAAACCCTTCAGGCCTCGTCTTGAAGGGTTTTTAATTTTAACAAGTGTACGAATCCAAGAGCATGAGCGACATGTTTCAAAAAAATGACATAACCGGAAATCCGGTTTCTATCTTCCGAAGGATGATTTGTTGTTTGTTTTGTTGTTGTCAGTGTGCTGTGATCCAGCGAGGATGTGCATAGCGACGTTCGGTACTCAATATTAAATAAGCCGTCGGCGATGCACTTGCTCCGACGGCTTGTTTTATGACGAAAAAATAAAAGAAACAGACAAATAAAATAAACCAAAATTACACATTGGACATACAAAAATGGATACACTAATAGATAAACCCCGGGCTGCCGTTGATACGGTGGAAGAGATTTCGGAAGACATCCTGGATTTCCGAGAAAAATTGGGCAAGCTTAAAAGCGGCGACGAGCCAGAAGATGAATTTAGAGGATTTCGGCTGCACCGCGGAATCTATGGACAGCGTCCCGACCAGCCGGGTTACAATATGATTAGAGTAAAGATTCCCGGAGGTATCCTGACGTCTCAACAGCTTAAATGTGTCGGGGATGTTGCTGCAGAGTTTGCAGACGGTCTCGGACATATCACGACAAGACAGGATATTCAATACCATTGGGTAAAACTTGAAACCGTTCCTGCAGTCATGAAAAAACTTGCGGAATCAGGTCTGACGACAAGAGAAGCCTGTGGAAATACGGTCCGTAATGTTGTTGGATCGCCGGTTGCCGGCGTTTCGGAGGACGAAGCGTTCGATATAACACCGTATCTTATTGTTTTAACAAGGCAATTAATGAGGAACAATCTCACTGCGAAACTTCCCCGGAAATTCAAAATTTCATTCTCTGGAAACGATGCCGACAGGGACGGAATCATTCCCTGGATTCACGATATAGGATTCGTTGCAAAAACGTTTAGTGAGAACGGTTCCGTAAAGCGGGGATTTAAGGTCTATATCGGCGGCGGTCTCGGAGCGCATCCCCGTATTGCGGATGTGCTTGAAGAATTCCTGCCCGTTGAACAGCTTATTCCAACGGCCGAGGCGATAATTACTATTTTCGGCAGATACGGCGATCATATAAACAGAAAGCGCGCACGCTTGAAATATGTATTATGGAAACTTGGATTTCAGAAATTTAAAGAACTTGTTTATGAAGAACGGGACAGAATTAACGGGGACGGCCGTAGTATTCCTCAGCCGGATATATACGAAGAAGAACCCCCGGAACGCCATGAAACCGTAAAACCCGAAGTAAATAATGATTTGGATCACGAATTTTATTTTTGGAAACAGACTAATGTGCACCGTCAGAAACAAAAAGGTTATAATGTCGTCTATATAAATCCTGAAATTGGTGATTTGACAACCGAACAATTTACTATGCTGGCAGATAGTGCGGAAACCTATTCTGACGGGACTGTCCGGACAACGGTTTCTCAGGATATAATTATGCGATGGATAAGGTCGGAAGATTTAAAAAACCTTTACAGCGATCTTAAAAGAGTCGGACTCGTAACACCGGGTGCCGATTCAATCGGCAATGTTACTTCCTGTCCCGGTGCAGACACATGTCAATTAGGAATTACACATTCACGTGCACTCGGAAGTGAACTTACCGCGTTTTTTCGTGAAAACAGCGGCTGGAGTAAAATTCTACGGGATCTTCGTATAAAAATAAGCGGATGCCCCAACTCATGCGGCCAGCACCATGTCGCCTCCATTGGGTTTCACGGCGCTGTGAGAAAAATTAAAGGACGCATGGCGCCGCACTACATCATGTTTGTAGGTGGAGGTTTGCATACCGGTTCGCATGAATACGGCGAAGTTGTTATGAAAATTCCAGCCAGACGTGTGTCGGAAGCAGTTATGCGGATTATTAAATTGTTCCTGTCGGAACGTAATGATGAAGAAAATTTCTTATCGTACGTAAAAAGAATAAAACCAAAAGGCTTTAAGGTAAAATTACAGGACCTTGCTTACATACCTTCGTATGAAGAAGCGCCTGAATGGTACATGGATATCGGTGAGGATACCGAATTTGCCGTTAAAACAGGTCCCGGAGAATGTATGAGCTGACTCTTTCGCGATAGACAAATCAACTTAAAACAGAAAGATAATTGTAAACTTCACCTCTATGAAAGGAGAGAACAAGAAATGAGTTTTAGCGTTAACGGAGAGGATATTACAGAACTGGTAAAGGGTTTGAATTATAAACAAAAAGTAGACAGGGCCCTTTCGCTTATTAGTGATGCATATGACAAATACGGCGAGAGACTGGTCGTGGCAAACAGCCTCGGGAAAGACTCGCTTGTTGTTTGGGACCTGGCACAAAAAGTGAGTAAAGAAATCAAGGGCTTTGTTATAACAACACGGTATAAACCGAAAGAAACGGTTCAATTAATGAACGAATTGGTGGAAGTATATCCGACCCTCCGGGTCTTCAAGAACGATACGCCACAGCCAGATAAACTGTATCTGAAAGATCCTGACCAATGCTGTAACAATTTGAAAGTCGAACCGACCCGGCAGGCAATTCGTGAGATGAACGTTGCATGCTGGGTAACGGGTCTGCGCTGTACGGAGGGTCGTACCAGAACCGATTTTAAAGAAATCGAGCAGCGTGATGATAATCTTGAAAAACTCAATCCAATCCTTGTCTGGTATGAGCGTGAAATCTGGCAGTATCTTGCTTTGAATGATGTTGAGATAAATCCTCTCTACGGCGAGGGATACCGATCGCTCGGGTGTGCCCCATGTTCAAGTATATCGGTTGGTGAAGATGAACGCGCAGGTCGGTGGATCGGTACAAGTAAATGCGGTGGAGAGTGCGGCATCCATACACGCCCGCTCGGTGTCACTGTTGAAGCTCAGCAAGTATAATGAAAGGTTTTGATTATCATGGAATCCTCGGTTAGAAGTATAGCGAAATCTGTAAGTTACAGGGTGTTAATGACACTGGTAACAATTTATGTTGCATGGGCAATAACCTCTGATGCGGCTTTCGCTGCTTCCATCGGTATTATTGATACCCTCATAAAGCTTAACCTGTATTACTTCCACGAGCGAACCTGGAGCCGTATTTTGCTTGTTCGCATGAGAAACAGGGAAAACTTTCGGGCTGTAAATTTCTCAAAAGCAGTATCATATCGCATATTAGGAACGGTCATGACCATATTTGCTGCATGGACCATAACCGGCGACATGAGATTTGTCGCAGCTATAGCTTCAATCGATTTCCTGATCAAGACCGCCGCTTATTACATCCATGAGCGGGCCTGGGGGCATATCAATTACGGAAGAGTGGAAGTAATTCGAGTCAGGTATAACGTCTTGTGAGGAAATTTATTCCATGGAATCTTCAAAAATCAGCATACTCAAGACATTTAGCTGGCGAATACTTGCAACATTAATTACCATGGCTATCGCGTGGTATATTACCGATGAAGCAAAATTTGCGGCCTCGATCGGAATTTTGGATGCCTTATTTAAACTATTTCTTTATTATTTTCATGAGCGTATGTGGGTACGGTTGCGCTTAATCGGAAGCCGAACGATTGCAGAGCAACAGTCCGCGCGTAATTGAAAATAACTATGTAAAAAAATACCCCTGTAAATGCGGGGTATTTTTTTATGCATCCTGTATATAAGAGAATGAACTCTTTACTTCCCATATTCATAAAATTAGATGGATCGCCCTGTCTTGTAATCGGGGGGGGTTCTGTAGCAGAGCAAAAGATAGAACAACTCCTTATTGCACAAACACACATCACGGTTATTGCTCCGAAACTCTCCGTTCCCATTCGAAAGTTAGCATCCGAAAATAGAATTACAATACGTAACAGACCATTCCGAAAAGGAGACAGCAAAGGATTTGCATTGATATTTGGAACAACCGACGATCCGAATATAAACAGAAAAATCTATAATGAAGCCTGCCATAAGAATATTCCGGTAAATATAGCCGATGTTCCTGAACTCTGTTCATTTTATCTCAGCTCTGTTCATAGAGATGGTGATTTGTGCATAGCAGTCTCAACGAACGGAAAAAGTCCGACGCTCGGGAAAATTATTCGTAATAGAATCAAGGGTCAATTCGGGCCGGAATACACAAAACTCCTGAAAAAACTCGGGGAATCAAGACCTTCTGTATTCGAAACAGCTTCAGATTATGAAACGCGAAAGAAATTGTTCGAAGCCATTGTTGCGAAAGAAATGAAACTTCTCGACGCTTTATCTGCTCAAAAAAATACTCCGGTTGTGCCTCATGAAACAAGCCCCCGTTCGAAGGCAAACAAGAAAACCGGAACAGTCCTGCTTGTCGGTGCCGGCCCCGGGGACCCTGAGCTTATTACCGTTAAAGGCTTAAAAGCACTACAAAAAGCGGATGTTGTTCTTTATGATTATTTAATTGATAAAAATTTACTGGCTCAAACAAAAGCCGGAGCCGAACGAATTTTTGTCGGTAAAAAATACGGCAAATTCAGACTCGATCAAAATTACATCAACACGTTACTCATATCGAAAGCAAAAGAAGGAAAAACGGTAGTTCGCCTCAAAGGGGGAGACCCCTTCGTGTTTGGGCGGGGCGGTGAAGAAGCTGAAGCGCTCTTTGAAGCAGGTATCGAATTTGAGATTGTACCCGGGATTACTGCTGCAGTTGCCGCTTCAGCATATGCAGGGATCCCATTGACAGACAGAAGATACAGCTCGAGTTTTGCGCTTATTGCAGGACATAAAAGCAAATCCGGTAACAGACGTGCAGTAAATTGGAAAGCGCTTGCCACTGGAATCGACACGGTCGCCGTATATATGGGAGTATCAAAAATAGAAGAGATTGTTTCCACATTCATGAAAAACGGGAGACCGCCGGGAACACCGGTCGCTATCATTCAAAATAGTACTTTTGCCAGTCAAAAAACAATTACCGGAACACTCGGTACGATCATCGATAGAATCCGGAGCGATCCTCTCCGGGCGCCGGCACTGATTATCATCGGAGAAGTTGTCCGGCTGCAGTCGAAGCTCAGGTGGTTTGAAATTCATGCGGAAAAGCTTGAAGAATCTGTGCAATCGTTGGAATCAATTGGTGTAGCATAAAAATAAAAACTTACTAAAAAAACAAGGCGGCTTATCCTTATGAAGCCGCCTTGTTTAGTATGAAGCTAGGCCCGAAAAATGTAAAAGAAGACTCTTCCTACTGGAATAGAGCCAGTACGTTTTGCGGACAGACATTTGCCTGTGCCAACTGCGCTGTTGCAGTCTGCTGAAGTATCTGAAGCCTGGTTGATCTCAGTTGCTCAAAAGCAATGTCGGCATCAAGAATTCTGCTCTTCGTCGACTCGGTATTAGTGATTGCGATTCTTAACGTTTCTTCCTTGAATGTCAAGCGTGCAATTGTCGCACCGATCGTTTGTAAATTAGAAAAGATAGTATCAAGAGCAGTATTTACGTTGCCCAGTGCACTTCCGGCGAGGGCAAAGGAGCTAACTTGGTTCGCCACATTGCTGTTCGCTACTTCAAGAGTCGTCGGGTCTGCACTATCTGCAATGCTGAATGAAAGCGTATTATTACTACCTTCACCGGTTTGAAAAGACTTACTGACATAAGTCCCGTCGATAAGTGGATTGCCATTGAATTCAGTTTCATTAACGATATCCTGAATCTCAGCCGACAGCTGTTCAAACTCCTCCTTAATAGCTGTACGCTCATTGACGCCCAGTGTATCGGATATCTGGCCTGCAATACTTTCTCTTTCATCACGATGAGTATCTTTTGAATGTTCAGCAGGCCTCCCTCAGCTATTGAGAGAACGTTTTTAACAGTACCAACATTATCAAGTGCCACAGACAAACCCCGAGACCTCGCATCCAATCGTCTGGATATAGTAAACCCTGCCGGATCGTCGGCGACTTCGTTTATACGAAGGCCTGTCGCCAATTTCAACTGGCTGATCTCTAAATTCCGGTTTATTGAATTTAAGGCATTGAGAGAATTTAATGCGGCGATGTTGGTGTTGACGCGGGTGGAATCACCAATAGCCATTCGTAACCTCCTTGTTAGATTTTGTCTAGTATCCTTACTAGAAATTTGCGCGGTGTTGCGGGTCAAATCTATTGACGTCGCTGTAATGTAATCGTCCAGTTACAAAACCGACTTTAAAATTTCAGGAAAAAATTTCTCTATATATTTTTTTAAGGGGAAAAAATTGCCTGTTATTATTCAGAAAGTAGATGTGAATAAGCTTATCGTAAAGATTATTCTGCCATGGCATTAAAATTGCCAGTAACATCCGAAAGGGAAAATTGTGTCGAAATAAAAAGAGACCACTCAAGGAACTGCCGCTATGATACTACGGACACCACTATTAAAACTTCTTGTCCCCACAATTATTACACTAATATTTATAACAGCGATACAAAGTAATTCCGGTGCAATTACCGGATGGCACTATGTTGAAAAAGTATGGTATTCATACGACACCGTTAAAATTTTCGTTGATCCGCCACAGCCGGGGAATAGTCCGAAGTTCAAATATAAAATGCTGAACGGCAACAAATTCTATATTGATATACTGAATAGCAGAGTCAGAAGCACTTTGAACACTACGATTGATCTTGATGATGTTCACCTTATCAGGCGAGCTCAATTTAAACCTGACGTTTCACGTGTAGTAATTCAATTTAAAAAGAATGGAATTCGGCCGGTCGTAACGTTTGTCAATAAGACCGCACCGTATATACTCATTTCTTGGAACGGAAAAAATGCAGTAAGACCCACGAAGAAATACAGAATCCTGATAGACCCGGGACACGGAGGAAGAGATACCGGAGCGATAGGCCCCGTAAAAAAGACTAAAGAAAAAGATGTTACTCTTGATATTGCACGAAAACTTGAACGTCAATTAAAACAGCGCGATGATATTACGGTTGAATTGACCCGTCGTGGAGACGAGACGATGAGACCCTCAACGCGCAGAACGGTTGCACGCAAATGGAAACCCGATATTTTTATTTCGATTCACGCAAACAGCGCGCCTCAAAAAAACAGCACGCTGAATAGGACCGAAATCTATTTTTACGACAGAAAAAGTCAAGCTCTTGCAGAAGTGGTGCGAAATGAACTCATTAGCGAGCTTGAACGCTCAAAGGGCCAAATTAGGAGAGAACCTTTTACAGTCATATACAAAAATCCAGCGACCTTTGGCTCCGTATTGGTGGAGAGCTGCTATATATCAAGCAAGGTTGGGGAAAATTATCTACGGCAGTCCTGGTACCGCGAAGAAATTGCAAAAGGTTTGACTAATTCCATAAATACATACCTCGAGAGTTTGGATTAGCTTCTACGGAAACCATCCGCACTTTCCAAACATTCCTCCTAAATTTTCTAATAACCCTAATTGTGTATCGATTAGTATCTTCTTATCACTACTTCACAAATGGGGCATGACAAAACAATCTGCTGTAACTTTACTACCGTCTTGCATCAGTCTACGGGTTAAATCAGGATTTTCTAATTACCTCTTTTAAAAGATGATACTATTTTATATATTTGGTGAAACATTTTCGGGAGGCAACTAATTTGGAAGATATGCGCCGGTGTTTGAAGGATCTCATACGGGAGAAATCATTGATAATCGGAGATTTCACGCTTTCATCCGGAAAAAAAAGCACATACTATATTGACGGCAAAATGACATCATTTGATTCGGAAGGAGCATTTCTCATTGGGCAATTGATGTTTGACGAGATAGCGAAATTGCCTGTAAAAATAGATTCTGTCGGCGGACCTACTATAGGAGCTGATCCAATAGTAACCGGTATCGGAATAACCGCATATTTAAATAAAAAATCTCTCGGATTATTCGTTGTCAGAAAGGATAGCAAGAAGCACGGTACGCAGAAAAGCATCGAGGGAAATTTTAAAAACGGTGATCGTGTTGTCATTGTTGAAGATGTGATGACGACCGGCAGGTCACTATTACGGGCGGTTGATGCAGTTGAAGAATCCGGCGGGATAGTAGAAGCGGTTGTAGTCGTTGTAGACAGGCAGCAGGGAGGAAAGGAAGCGATTGAAAAGCGGGGATATACATATAAAGCGCTGTTTGAAATAGGAGAATTCCTCGATTAACATACATGTATAATTCGGAAAAGCGTCACAACCGCTGCAGTATTTCATTCACACCGCATTGATTTCATAATCACCTCCATTGAGTAATTACTTTTCAGCCAATTGTATCGGAAATTCGAATCCGTATGCAAATTTATCCGCACATTGGATATCTGCGATAAAAGCATATTGAGAAAGGTAGAGAAATGATCGGAAAAAAAATCACCTTGTTCCTCGGTGTCGTAATGCTGTTGGCAGCATATCAATCGTCCGTAAAGGCCACACCGCGTCTTGCTGCAAAATATGGTCAATATTGCTTTCTATACCACCAGGATCCCGGGGGTGCGAGTATGCGTAATGGATTTGGAAGCCAGTTTGTCAGCATACAGGATTTACCGATGACAGACAGCAATAAGATGCTGGAGGAATGGCCGTTTAATACAGAGATCACCGATAATATAACCATCAGAGGCGATTTTCGCGCTCTGTCGTACTATTCGGAAGAAGCTGAAATAACGGATATCCTGACCATGCAGGGCAATTTATATGTTAACGTTCAGCCGTTCTCAAAGTTTGCCCTCCTTTATATAAATATTGGCACTTCGTTCATAATTTGAACATAGTGATTAATTATGTACATATTGTAATTTAATGGGAATTATATACAATAGTGACGAAACGAAAAGGCGGGTGCCAGGCTGATTGCATCTGGCACCGTACGTCTAGGGGCTATTCAGAGGGATTTGTCTTGAGATACTTCCCCCCAGTCGTCCTCGAACTTAGGTGGGGTCTCTACCAATGCCCGCATGATGTTCTCGGGACGGTCCGGGATGCGGTCCGGCATCTCACGCTTCTGCGGTTTGGCGCGCTTGGATTTATTTGCCTTTTTCATCTTAATCACTCCTTCAATCTAAGAGAGATTATCATATTGATTGAGGGACGCTTTTCGTTCAAAAAGTATTCTTTTCATCTCTTGCCCTATTTCTTCCTGTTTCTTTTCAGGCAGAAAAGGAACCCTGATATCCCTAAGGCGCTCGATGGTAATCGAGGACAAGGTAGATTGCACCAACACCAAATCAAGTATAACCGGATGGGTTTTTCTCAGAGCCCAATAGAGATAATAAGGATTCAACTTTTCACTATCTAACACCCGCACATGATAAAAATGCCCCCTGAAGAACCACTTCAATATCATCCTCCAACAACATGACCGATTCGCCTATTCTATACGTGCCGTCTTTGATGATCAGAATATCAAGCGGCGTCAAATCTTGATTACCCTTATTCCTTTCGTATACATCTTCCGTTATTTTATGAACCGAAGCACGAAACTCCATTACCCCCAAATCCGTTGTCCTAATGAACGGAACGGTGCTGTTAATATCGTATTCACTTTGTCTCACATCACAAGCAACAGTCCTGATTTTTATCAAATTTCGGCTTTCCAAGTCCTTCAATTTCACGGTTTCAGATCCCTGTTCGGCCATGTTTCTATAAATACGTGGAACAAGAATATCATCATGTGTCAGCTTGTCGCCACCGATGAAAAAACTCACTTCGCCTTCCCAACCATCACTTTCGGCAGGCTTGTTGTTCCAGTCATAAAGGGCTTTGGAAAAATCCTCTACGAGTTCCCCTGTTCCCCATCTGACTTCAGCGCCTCGTGCATCGTGGCCGCTCTTTTTAATAACACTCATCATTATTTCCTGATTGTGCGTCTTCGTTTTTTCGGCAAAAAGGATGCAGGTTTTTGTATTTGTGTGGGGCAAGAAGAGATTCTGAGGACAGTCCCAAATAGCCAATATCTTCAAGTTCTCCAATAGCCAATGCCTGACATAACTCTGGGTTGGATTTCCCAACACGCTTTCCGGCAGCACAATACACATTCTACCGCCATCATTTAACAGGCGAACGCACAGTTCAAGAAACAATATCTGCGGAGCCGTCGGTACGGTTGCGGTGGTTCTTGCCCACCGTCCAGAAGCCTTATTTTGTTCCCATTTGTGCCCCAATTCGAAATCTTTCAACATATATGGATGCTTCACTTTAATATCAGCGCCGAATGGCGGATTTGTAAGAACGATGTCGAATTTTTTCGGCGAGCCGTCAGAACCCGACAAAACAACTCTGGACCGTTCGCTCCATTTATTCATCGGCTTTAGAGAATCCGCATCAACAATATTTGTGTGACCATCTCCTATAAGAGCCATATACGAACGGGCAACTTTGACCAGGTCAGGCTCTTTGTCGATACCGTAAATGTACCGAGGTGCCAGAGCCGAAGCCTTCTCCTTATTCAACCTTGTCGTTTTGATACGATTCCATACATGTTCAAGGGCATAGATGATGAACCCACCCGAACCCACAGGCAGGATCAATTATTGTTTCCTCATAGTTGGGATTTAGCATTTTTACGGCATGCTTCACCGCAATCCGTGGCGTGAAAAACTCCCCTTTTTCTCCGACAAAATACTTTTCTGCAAATACTTCAAAAGCCGCACCTATTGCATCGTAATCGGTATTCTTCAGGCTTACGCGCTCAAGCTCTCCAACAATGTAGGCAACTGAATCGGGATCTCATATAATCGTTCCGTTCTCCGGAAATACTCTTGCCGTAGAAAGTTCAGTCAGCACACCGGTCCAGAGGTTTCTCTCTATGCTGTCCTTAACTTCCCCATGCGAGACGCCAGAAGAAACTTGGAAATAGGGTGTCGGAGATTCCAAATTCTCATCATATATTTTGCAGAACAAGATTTTCGTCATCTCGTTACACAACCTTGTTCTGCTTTGAATGTCCGTATTTGAATAAAGGTGATACAAAATACTTTTGAACCTCAACTTCAAATTTCTGGCAGGCCGCAATTCTGATTTTTTGAGCCGGACGACCTCATTAACAGAAAGACCAGCAACGGGAATTGCAGGTATGCGCTCTATCTTCCCTTTTGTTGACTTCCGATAAAACTGTCTCGCTTCTGGCGTGGCCGCAACGCCCCACTCGCAATTCGTTGACACAGCCATATAGGACCACAACTGCGCTTCGGCGTCAACCATCGAATCATGTTTGGTTTCAATCAAACCAAGAACATCCGTGTGTTGATGCCTCTCCGTTGTGTCACCCGTTTTGAAGACAGTTATATCAGCCCTTCGGGAACTCGATCCCATCCTGATTCTATATTCAATATCAATCTGTTTGGGATCATACCCAAGTTCTTCAACGATCCACCTTTCCGTATCCTGACGTACCTGTTCTTCGGGCTTTGCCAAATCCACCGGCTTCCCCGTTGCAAAATCCCTGTCCTGTCTTTTCATCACGTCACCCTACCAGGTCGGAATACCGGAGCCGCTTGCCCGCCATGCCTTTGAACATTTCCCGCATCTGGTCGATTGTGTCCAGCGGACGAGCGTTGTGTCTGCCCGAGAACTCCCGCACGTAGCGGTGCAGGTGCTGAACGCTCATGTTGTGGTAGGTTCCGTAGTATCCGTGCTTCATCAGCGCCCAGAACGACTCGATGCCGTTTGTGTGAGCAATACCATCGACGTACTGCTTGACGCTATGCTTGGCGGTTTCTCAATGATCGGTTTCAAAGATTTTTCCATTCTTGCGGAAATCGACCGCATTGAGTCCGAACCCGATGGTCTTTCCACATCGAAGGAGAGCGCGATGTCTTTTGATGCCGCCTATTTCGTAAGAAAAGGATTCGACCTGAGAGCGCGGTACGATCTGTTCCTGCCGGAAGATAACAGTTTATTGAACGAATGGAAGTCGGTAACGGCAGGTGTTGACGTTTTCCCGTATTTCTTTTTAGAATCGACACTCAATTACCGGTATCATACTGTCGAAAATATGGAAGATTTCAGCGAAGTGGATGTTCAGCTTCACTTTTGGTTTTAAGGAGTTTTTGCAGGGACCGTGCGAGGTATGCTATGAAGGAGGGTGACAATTTTCTACATCACTGACTTCGATATGATAATGTCCTGTGAAAAAGATCGATCGAATAAGCGTCAAAGGCCAGGAACAGTTACTTATTTAGAGAATTTTCTTGATCGGTAGAAAGTGAATCTTCGTTGATTTTTATTTCAATATAAGCTCTCTTTTTGGCATCTGCGAACCACTGAGAATAATAATTGTTTCTTTTGTTATCAAGCGCAATCCCAAATATATAATCGTAATCATCAACCACATTTCGCATTCGTTCCCCGGAAAATTTGTTCAATTTTAGTATATGATATCCAAACTCGGATTTGAAAGGTTCTGAAATATCCCCGTCTTTTAAATTTTTAACCACTTCATAAAACTGAGGGAGAACACTTTTGATCCTGTCCACTTCCCATTCTCCCATTCTTCCTTTTGATTCTTTTGCTTCAGGATCAATGGAAAATTTAACTGCCAGCTCTCCGAAATCTTCTCCGTTAAGAGAGCTTTCTCTGTAATTTTTCAAGTCATCTATTGTACGGCGTATATCATCTTCTGTAGGTATCAGCAGTGACAATATATGCCTTGAACGAAAACGGGATCCATTACGTTCAAGTAATTGTATGATATGAAATCCGAATTGAGTTTTGACAATTTCTGAAATTTCCCCGGGTTGAAGTGTTGCAATAGTGCTGTCGAATTTTTCAACGAACGTTCCAGGTGTCTGCCATCCTAAATCCCCACCGTTGCTGGCGGATCCGGGATCATCAGAAAAATTTCCGGCCATATCTGCGAAGTCTTCTCCGCCAAGAATGATCTGCCGAAGAGAATCCATGAACACTCTTTTTGCTTCAATGACGTCCCCAGAATTTAATGGAGCGTTCAAAATATGGCTCATATCGTATACGGCGGGATACGGCGGGATACTGTCCTTATACATTTCATAGAATTTTTCTAATTCAGACCGGGATATTGTAACATCGGCAGTTCTTCGGCGCACAAGCTGCTGAATGAGAAACTGCTCTTTGGTCTGTTTTGTCAGAAGCTCACGGAGCTCCGGCATAGTTATGCTCCAGAATTCCTCTACCGCCCTTTCTGATCCCCGCGCACGGACTTCTCCCTGTATTTGACTATTGACCTGCTCCTGAACGTCTTCATCAAGTACTAAGATTACTACCAGGGAATCTTTTTCAGCTTCCGCAACCTGCAATTTATTATCAATAAGCAGGTCAAGCAATTTTTCGACAATTTCAAAATATTTTTCAGGACTTGAACTCTTATCGAGTTTTAATGCGGCCGCTTCCTGCTCTGCCATTGAAAAGACTTCTGAATAAAGAATGACTTTATTGTCGACTACAGCAGCTATGCCGTCAATTTTCGCCTGGCCAAAAGCGACGGTACATTCTATTAAGATAAAACACAGAGAGATTACCAGCCTCATAAATTTATTCACTCCTCATTCTGCCGCAAATCAGGATCAGCTGTAGCGCTTATATTGATTTCATACGCATAATTTTTCCGAAGCCTCGAAAGGAGATTGTTATGTTTCTCCTGATATTTATTATACAGAAGTATCTGTTTTATATTCTGAGACACCATTTCCAACGGCTTCGTTTCATCCTTCGGTACGATTTCGGCAACTTTGACAAAAAATATATCTCCTCCGATTGTGACACGTGAAAAATCACTACTTATATTCTGTTTTTGTAACACACCGACAATTGTAGGATCAAGGATCGTTTCAGATAAATAGTCTGAACCACTGCTGATAATCTGACATAAATCCGGGGCAGTGGTATGAATAATACTTATGTTCGTACCATTTTTTAATTCATTCTCAATTTGCTGGACAAATGACCGGTCTGAAACTTGAAGAGCGAAAAATTTGAAATAATTCGTTTCTGCAGAATATTCATGTCTGTTGTTATCATAATAATCTTTAATTTCATTTTCCGTAATATAGATTAAACTGTCGATTTGACTTTTGAGAAATAAATTGATAATCATGTTCTTCCTGATTCGCTCAAGTTCTGACTCCATGAAAGGTGTCGCTTCAAAATTATTTGCAAGAGCCTCTTGGTACAACAACTCTTGATCTACCCAATCGTTAACAAAACGACGTTGTGTGTTTAAAAAATTTTCTTCCGAACCGATTTGCTCAACCATATTCTCAACTTCATTGTACGTAAGTTCAGCATCACCGACTTTTGCTATAGCCTGTTCTCTGTTCAAAAAATCACATTGAATGGATGAACACACAAACATAACACAGATAATAAAAATTGGAATATCGATACGAATTTTGGTTAAATAGTTCATTCTGGTTGTAATGATTCAAGAAATTTAGCAATTGAGCTCAGGTTTTCTTTGGTAGAATTATTCGAGACCGGCAGTTCAAGTTTTAAATTTTTCTCCTGTTTCAAACGAAACGGAAACGTTGAATCTTCAACAAAAGAACTAACCAACTGTGCCAAATGTTCCTTTTCTTCAATCGATGCTTTTGAATCAGCAATAAATGTCCCGGAAAATTTATTTTTCATTATGCTTATGCGATTCATCATTAATTGTGATGCAAGAAGTTTTAAATTTACCAGGCTGATCAAGTTTTCGGCCTGTTCGGGGAGAGGTCCAAATCGGTCGCTTAAATCTTCTTTGATCTCCTTGAGTCCTTTAATAGTTTTAAGAATCGAGATGCGCCGGTATAAAGTTACCCGTTGAAAGGAATCGGGAATATATGACTCCGGAAAAAATGCAGGTATGTCTGTATCGAGTTTAACGAACGAAGCTCTGTCTTCGCCCGTTTTGATTATCTCTTCTTGAGGAAGCGCCTCGCTCATTTGTTCCGTGACCGATTCCTTTACAAGACGGGTGAACATATCATAACCAACAGAGTTAATTTGACCACTTTGTTCCGAACCGAGCAAATTTCCAGCCCCTCGTATTTCAAGGTCTTTCAGAGCAACATTAAAACCGGATCCTAATTCACTATGCTCGATAAGCGCATGCAGTCGTTTTAATGAATCTTCGCCCATTTTTTCAAATGGAGGAGTCAGTAAATATGCAAAAGCCTGAATATCGGACCTGCCGACCCTGCCTCTTAACTGATACAACTGTGCAAGACCGAAGTTGTCCGCCTGATCGACAATGATAGTGTTAACGGAAGGAATGTCGAGCCCCGATTCAATGATCATTGTAGAAATAAGACATGAAAAGTCCCCCCTCAAAAAAGAGAACATTATTTCTTCAAGATCGCGTTCCTTCATCTGGCCATGTGCAACGCCGAACGATGCTTCCGGAACTAATTTTTGCAGTTTATCATGTGTCTTATGAATTGTTTTGACCTTATTGTGCACAAAGTAAATTTGTCCGCCCCTGTCAAGTTCCTTGATAATTGCCTCCCGAACAAGATCATCGTTGAAAGGCCCGATTTCTGTAATGATCGGCAATCTGTTCTTTGGAGGCGTATTTATAATGGATAAATCGCGTACACCTAACAAGGACATATGCATTGTTCGCGGGATAGGTGTAGCTGTCAATGTTAATACATCCACTTCTGCACGAAGATGCTTTAATTTTTCTTTATGCGTAACTCCAAACCGCTGTTCTTCATCTATTATTATCAACCCGAGGTTTTTGAATGATATGTCCTTTGAAAGAAGCCTGTGCGTACCGATTACTATATCTACCGAACCATTTTTTAAGCCCGATACAATTTCTTTCTGCTGTTTTTGAGTGCGAAACCGGGAGAGCATTTCAACCGTCATTGGGTAGAGTTTAATCCTCTCCTGAAATGTTTCGTAATGCTGTTGGGCAAGGATGGTCGTCGGTACAAGTACGGCCACCTGTTTACTGTCATTTACTGCTTTAAATGCGGCACGAAGAGCAACCTCTGTCTTGCCGAATCCAACATCACCGCATACAAGACGGTCCATAGGACGGCTTGATTCCATTTCTTTCTTGATGTCCCAACATGCCTTGAGTTGGTCGGAGGTTTCTTCGTATTCAAAGGATGCTTCGAGTTCTCGCTGCCATTGAGAATCGGGTGAAAACACAAAACCATTCCGGGACGTCCGTTTAGCATACAGACCGATCAGGCTTTTGGCAATATTTTTGACAGATCTTTTGGTACGTTGTTTTATACGCTCCCAGTCTGTTCCACCCAATTTACTTAATTCCGGATTATACCCCTCCTGCCCGGTGTATTTTTGAATATTAGGGAGCTTTTCAATGTTTAGATAGAGTGAATCGCCATCTCGATACGCTATTTTAAGAGCTTCCTGCTCACTCTTGCCTAGAGTGATTTTTTTCAGTCCGAGGTATTGGCCGATACCGAAATCCTCATGAACAATATAATCACCAATTTGAAGAGAAAGTCCATCCGGAAGAATTTTTCTGGCTCTGTAAATACTTTTAGGCTTCCTGAAATGCTTTCTGTCAAATATTTCATGATCGCTGACCAGTGCAAATTGACCTTCAGGACATAGAAAGCCTTCAGTCAACATTCCAATTTTTATGGAATATTTTACCGCAAGCAGATCCTCTTCAAGGATCAATTCCCTCAACCTGTCCGCCTGGCTTTTGCCGTCACATAAAAGTGTAACGGAAAGCTTTGGATACTCAGAGCGTATATCGAGAAAAAATTGGGAAAAGAATTTAAGATTTCTTCTGAACTTTGGCAGGGATTTAATGTTGAATTTAAGTCCCGAATCCTGAGAGGTAATTGCAAGCGTATTGCGGATATAAGCCGATGGCCGTGATGAAAACCGGTCTTCAATTTTTTGGAAGACCTTGTCTGCATTCAATTCCCGGTTATATGAATTTTCCGATTCCTCTTTCTGCCATCTATCCAGGTATTCTTGAAGGGCTTTTTGCGCAATGATAGGCTGGTGAAAAAATATGGGAGCGTTATCTGGAAAATAATCAAGAATAGTAGAATTTCCACCTGATGATACAGGACTGAAATTGCCCGAAGTGTCTGTAATAGGTGGAACAATAATTGCGGTGGCAATGCTTTTTATTGACCGCTGCGTATTAATATCGAATATCCTGATGGATTCAATTGTGTTTCCGTCGAATTCAATTCTGAGCGGTTCAAGGCTGTTGAGGGGGAAAATATCTACAATTCCACCGCGTACCGAAAGCTCTCCAAAATCCTCGACCATGGCCTCTCGCTTAAATCCTTCTTCTATTAGATAATTGGTAAAAAGGCTGAAATCTGTTTCTTCACCCTGATTAATGGTGAGAATTCGATTCTTAAAGCTAACGGGATTGACGATCTGATGAAGAAGCGCTCTGCACTCAAGGATATAGACTCCCGGTTCTTGCGAAATCAAGCTTTGCAGACATTGTAACCGGGCAAGCTTTATATCCCTATTGATTTGCTTTTCTTCCAGATGGATACCACGATAGGCAGGAAAATGGTTTACCTTTTCATTTTTGATAGTTTCTAAGTCGGTTTGAAGTATTTCAGCCGATTGGTAATTCGGAACAATGACGATAAATGGAGCGTCAAGCCCTTCAGCTAAACCCGAAACAAGAAGTGATGCAGCAGAACCGTTGAGTCCCGAAACAGTAAAATGGTCCTTCGAAACACACCGCTCGGAACACGTGTGAAATGTTTCTGTAGCATAAAAATTTTTAAGAAAATCACCTAAATCCATGATATGTGATAATACATCGATAAAATTGAAATTAGCAGTACATTTATAAACGGGAATTTTCGCTCTGAATCAATTCAAGTGCTTTTCTTACAAAACCCTCAGAAGCTTGTAGAGCGCGTTCTGATTTGTCATGCGGAACGTTTCCGAGGATCATGAGCAAAGCAATTTTAACGTGGCCTTCGGCTTCTTTGAGGACTGTATCCGTATGATCATACGTGGCTCCGGTAATATCCATAATTAATCTCTTCGACCGCTCCTCCAGCTTTTTACTGGTCATTTGGAGATCGACCATCATGTTTTTATAAACTTTGCCGATTTGTATGAACGAAGCGGTTGTCAGCATGTTCAGGACCATCTTTTCCGCAGATCCGGCTTTCATTCGGGTAGATCCCATTATAACTTCAGGCCCGACAACCGGACAGATGGCAACATCGGGTTTTAACCTGAGCTCATTGCGTGGTGTGCATGTAACAAATATTGTTTTTGCTCCTATACTTTGAGCGAATGTCAAAGCTCCAAGTACATACGGAGTCCGCCTGCATGCAGTCAAGCCGCAGAGAACGTCCTGCGAATTAAAATTTCTGGCTTTAAGGTCTTCAACGCCCTGTTGGTCATTGTCTTCCGATCCCTCCTGAGAATGAACAAGAGCTTCGTATCCTCCGGCAATGATACCCTGGACCATGTCAGGATCGGATCCGAACGTAGGAGGGCACTCCGCTGCATCGAGAACTCCTAGCCGCCCGCTTGTACCTGCGCCGATATAGAACAATCTACCGCCATTTTTGAATGCAGCTACTATAAGCGACACACCCATTTCAACAGCCCATAACTCTTTGGCAACTGCATTGTGAACAAGAGAATCCTCATTATTGATTATTCCGAGTATTTCTCCTATGGAGGCTGTATCGATCGACTCGGATTTAGGATTTCCTTGTTCGGTGATAAGATCTTTGATCTCATCGAAAATCTTCTTAGAATTTTGTTTTACAGACATATCAGAAATCAATCTAACTATTTGATAATAAACAAGTTACTACAATTAATTGCTGCGTGCTTCTCTTAATGTGCCGTGTTAAATCTACCGGTGTCAGTATCCACTTTTCAGCCTGAACAGTTTTTAATTCTTCAAAAACATTACTCCCTTTTGGAAAAATGCACATTCCTCTCCTGTCTAATCCGTTTCGTATAAAGGGTTCAGACCACACCAAAAGTTTTTTTAGAGGTGCCACAGCTCTTGCAACAATAATATCAAATCCTCCGGGTAAAGCTTCCTCACGGTCACAGTCTTCTACTCTGGCATAATGAATATTCAAATTATCCAGCCCAAGCATGTCCGACATAAGGTCGAGAAAAATGACTTTTTTTCTATTTGATTCAATGATTGTCAATTCAAGATCGGGGTTCCAGATTCTCAGTGGGATTCCCGGCAATCCGGCGCCGGAACCAATGTCGAGAACACGAATTGCACCGGACAAATCGGCAGTTTTTGTAAGAAGCAAAGATTCGTAAATGTGACGCTTTGCAATTTTTTGAATATCGCCCTGCGCAATAAGGCTGGTTTTCCGGTTCCAAAGT
Organism: bacterium; assembly: GCA_965240425.1. Classification (GTDB taxonomy): domain Bacteria; phylum SM23-31; class SM23-31; order SM23-31; family SM23-31; genus CBDFMG01. The sequence continues at coordinate 1,355,411 of OZ251221.1, read as the reverse complement.
ATAATTTGTCGGATATATGTCTCAAAGGTCCGCAGCTGTTTGGGAGTAAGAATTATGTTCGAATCAGCCGTAACATCTTGTAAATAAACAATTTGTGATTTAACAGAATCAATAGCAGCATCTGTTGCGTTTAATGCATTTAGTTTCATTGTGCTGGAAATGTTTCACGTGGAACATTGTGTGCTTTGAGCGAATTTTTTCTAAGGTGTATCATTAAATTTGCAATGTCGGCAGCAGAGACTCCCGCAATTCGAGACGCCTGACCAAGCGTTCGGGGACGGTGTTTCTCGAGCTTCTCTCTCGCCTCAATTGACAGAAATGACATCGTTCCAAATACCATGTCGGTTGGCAGAATTGCATTTTCCATTCGGGCGACACTTTCTGACTGCCGCATCAATCGATTAATATATCCCTCATATTTCACCGCCATTTCAATCTGAGCCGGCAGATTGTGACCCTTTGAAAAGTCTGCTATATCGAGAATCCGCGGATCCAAAGCTGTGATATGAGAAAATGTTATTTCGGGCCGCTTAAGAAGTTGAAAAAAGCTCTCTGCATCTTTAAGCGGGGAGCTGTCCGCGGATAGCAGGACTCGGTTAGCTTTTGATGGTTGTATACGATTGTGCTTCAGATGTGATAGTACACGAATTCTTGACTCTCTTTTACGGACCATAGTTTCGTGGGTATTACTGTCGACCAGTCCGAACTTTCTGCCATAGTCCATAAGCCGTTCGTCGGCATTGTCCTGACGAAGAAGCAGGCGATACTCGGCGCGAGAAGTAAATAGCCTGTAAGGTTCCTCGATCGGTTTGTTGATAAGGTCGTCGATAAGGACGCCGATGTAGGCCTCAGACCGCTTAAGAACAAGCGGCTCGCAATTTAAAACCTGGTTTGCTGTATTTATTCCTGCGACCAGACCCTGCGCGGCCGCTTCTTCATATCCGGACGTCCCATTGATCTGGCCAGCAAGAAAGAGTCTCTTGACAGGCTTGGTTTCCAGCCATGCATTAAGCTGATCGGGAGGAAAATAATCATATTCAATGGCATATCCGTATTGAAGGACCTCCACGTTCTCCAGCCCGGATATTGATCGAAGCCCTCGCAACTGTACATCAGACGGCAGACTTGTCGAAAAACCGTTAATGTAAACCCAGTTCGTATCGAGCCCTTCCGGTTCAAGAAATATTTGATGTCTGTTTCTGCCGGAAAACCGGTCAATTTTATCTTCGATTGATGGACAATATCGTGGGCCGGTTCCCTTGATTCTTCCTGTGAACAAGGGTGATTCAGCAAAACCTTCCCGCAGAATGTCATGGGTAGATTCATTTGTCCAGCCGAGATAGCATTGTATCTGGGGCATGGTGATAGTTTCGGTACTGAATGAAAATGGCTGCGGTTCGGGATCGCCGTACTGGCACTCGAATTTTGTCCAGTCGATCGTTTCGCTGTCCAGCCGTGGCGGAGTGCCCGTCTTAAATCTACCGTATCGGATACCGTGCTTATTGAGACTATCCGTAAGTCCGATAGCCGGCATTTCTCCCGCTCTTCCGCCTTTGAAAGATTGCAAACCGCGAAATCCTTTACCACCGAGAAATGTACCGCTGGTGATGATAACAGCCCTGCTCATTATGTGTTCGCCTGTCTTAAGCGCTACACCTTCAACCTCACCGTCTTTAACAAGGATTTCCTGTACCTCACCGCCTTTATAGTATAAATTTGGCTGGTTTAACAAAATATTGTTCATGAAACCAGAATACAACTTCTTGTCAGCCTGTGCACGTGGAGACCAGACCGCGGGTCCCTTTGATCGGTTTAGCATTCGAAATTGTATGCCGGTTGCATCGATCGTTTTTGCCATCTGGCCTCCAAGCGCATCGATTTCTCTTACAAGATGCCCTTTTGCAAGCCCGCCTATAGCAGGATTGCATGACATCCGGGCGGCAGCGGAGGTGTCCATTGTCAATAACAACACTTTCAGGCCTCGCCGGGAAGCGGCAAGAGCAGCTTCGCAACCGGCATGTCCGGCACCGACAACAATTATGTCATAGTATTTTGATTTTATCATGTTTCACGTGAAATACTTTTGCAAGTTGTTATTTCCCTACGCAATAATTCTTAAAAATCAACTTGTAAATATCCCCCTGATACGTGGCGCCTATGAATTGGTCGAGCCCGTCGATAGCTTCTTTCAGATCAACGCATATATATTCGAGTGAAACATTATTCGTTAATCCTTTGAATGCTCGATTTAAGGAATCTTTGCAGGAATCAAGGATTTGCCGCTGCCGTAAGCTGGTTATGATTGTGCCTTCATAATCCGGAACATTAAGCTGGTCCATACACTGTGACACCTTTTTTCTAAGCAGGGAAATGCCCCATCCCCGCTTTGCAGATATTAAATACCGGGAACCGTTAGAGTACCTATTTTGAATGTCTTTTCTCTTATGTGCTTCAAGTAGATCGATTTTGTTCAACAGCATGAGAATTTTGGTGTTCTTTGAATGCTCTGAAATGTGCGACCGGATCTTGGTAAATAATGTTTTCTCACTACTCTCCTCGTTTTGAACACTATCGATCCAGATCACAAGGTCAGACTGCTTAAGAACGGCAAAGGTTTTTTTGATACCGTAACCTTCAACCGTATCATATGCATCCCTGATTCCGGCTGTATCCACTACTCGCAAGGTACTACCATTGATGCTCATTGTGCCTTCAACAATGTCCCTGGTGGTGCCGGGTTGAAAGTGGACGATTGCACGTTCCTCGTTCAGGAGCCGGTTCAAGAGTGTTGACTTTCCCGAGTTCGGCGGCCCGCAGATTGTTATAGTAATTCCCTCTTTTAATTTCTTGCCTATGACATACGTGTCTGATAAAGCTTTACATGCCGAAATAAGTGATTTCAGGGTTCTTGCAGCATCTTTAGCCTTAATAAATGCAAGCCCCTCTTCAGGAAATTCTATTTCCGCTTCATAATCAGAAAGAAGTCCTAAAACAGTACCTCTCAGGTTTTGGATTTTTTTCTGCAATGAACCCTGGAGCTGCAAAAATGCATTTCGAAGTCCGGTCTCGCTTCTCGCGCTCACGAGATGATGAACCGCTTCGGCCTGTGTGAGGTTCATCTTCCCATTAATGAACGCCCGGTACGTAAACTCACCGGGTTCTGCCTGTCTGGCGCCGCACGAGAGAATAATACTGATGGTTTCTTGCAGTAATAATGGGCTGCCGTGCAGGGACAGTTCAACAACGTCATCACCGGTATAGGTATGTGGCTCTTTCATGATAATACAGAGAGCTTCATCGATCCGCTTGCCGTTGCCGATGTTTATTATATATCCATGTAACACAGTTTGTGACCGGCTCGATGTTGGAGTTCTTTTCCCTTCAAATACCATGTCGGCTATCTGCAGAGCGTCCGGCCCACTGATCCGTATCACACCAATTCCTGAAGGAAATAACGGTGTCGCTATTGCGGCGATTGTGTCATCTAACGGTAAAGACATAACGAAAAAAAAGGAAACCCGCCATTGAGCCGATTCCCCTGAAACATGTTTATAAAATTGTCGTTATTTCTTTTTGCCTTTCTTGCGAGGCTTTTTAGCTTGAGATTTAACGGGAGCAGGAGGAACAATTTCTCCCTTTCCTTTGACAGGATCGTTGTGAACAACATATCGCTGCACGATTGACAGTAAAAGAAATATTATAAAATATAATATAAATCCTGATGAAAGCCTGTTAAGGAACAGGAGTAGCATAACCGGCATCAAATATATCATGGCTTTCTGTTTTGGGTCCTTCATCATTACCTTCTGCTGAACGAACATTAAGACAGCATAAACGATCGTGAGAATATTAACCTGGTTACCGTACATCAGGTTATTGAACGGCAGAATAGAAGGGATCATTGCGACTGTATCGGGTTTCGACAGATCGGTTATCCAGCCGATGAAAGGTGCGCCGCGAAGTTCTATTGAACGAAAAATGGGATAAATGGCAAAGAAGATCGGCATTTGCAGCAACATCGGTAAACATCCCCCGAGGGGATTGACTTTATGCTCCTTGTAGAGCCGCATCTGAGCTTCCTGTATCTTCTTGGGTTCTTTAGGGTATTTTTCCCGAAGTTCAGCCAACAACGGTTGAAGGTCCTGCATTTTTTTCATGGATTTGTAGCTTTTTGCAGTCAAAGGGAACATAAGCAGATTGATCAGAAAAGAAAAAACAATTATGACAAATCCATAATTTGGAATGAATTGATGCAGCATGTTGAAAACACGGTGAATAAGCATGCTGATCTCCCGGATCCAAGAATTTATATCAAGAAGGTGTTTGAGTTGTAACCCATCTCCGATTTTATTCTCTAATTTTTTGAATTCGTCATAATCGACTGGCCCCAGGTATACGGAAAAATTATGGGAGAACACGGGACTCGTCGGTGTATATCCCATTATAAGCTTCGTAGTATAGTTTTTTCTTCCAAGATATTCCTCCTCTGGAATATTCATTCCGCTGAATTCTGCGCTGATACCGGCGATATCTTTTGGGGCGATTAAGGAACAAAAATATTTACTGCGAGTTGCAATCCAATGTATATCACCGTTAAGAGGGCGGTCACTCCTCTCCGGGTCGCTCTGGATATCGAACTTTTCCACATTTGAACCGTAAAGCGCCATTGTTTTTGAAAATCGCATATCTTCTTCAACATCTTGCTCACTCGTGCGGATTCCGCTACCCCAAATTAGTGCATACTCCTGATTGTGTATTAGAGTCTGGCAATTTTCAAATTCTATAGTCAAATCAAAGTCGTAATCGGTTGGATAAAAGGTGAACCGCTTCCGGACAATTCGATCATTCCCAAGATTCGCGGCAAGCGTTACAGTTCTCGGATTGTTGCGATTTGTAAGGTTAATTCTATGCGAATTGCTTGTATTTTCCATATTCTCAGGAATAAAATCGAACCCGGATAGATCAACCAGATAACCTTCACTGCTAAGGAAAGAGATACCTAAATTGCCCGTATCGTTTTCCCTGATAATGTTAACCGGAAAACCGGACGGATCCGGGTAGTTTTTTAATATCCACTCTTCGATCGTTCCGCCTTTAGAAGAGATTACTCCGGTATAATACTCTGATTCAATTGTTATTTTTTGCTCTGGCAATTCGGTTCTTTGAATAGAACCTAATTGGGATTGTGGAGATTCCGGTAAAAGAGCTTCCCGACCAGGCTGAGTTTGCAATTCTTCCTGTACCGGCGATACTTCAATCTCCTCTTCCGGTTCAAGAGGCTGTGCAACAGTTTCGGGAGATTCGACGGGAGGGTAGATTAAACGAACGTACGGTTCCCAAAGAAGAAAAATTAAAAATATAAGCACAAGGGCAATTATTGAATTTCGGTCCATAGCTCTCTATTGCAATTTTATACGGGATCCCACCCATGTTTACCTGAAAACGGATGACAGCGCAACAATCGGTGAACCGCTTTATTACTGCCTTTCAATGCTCCGTATTTTTGGAGCACCCCGATAGCATAATTTGAACACGTTGGCTGAAACCGGCACGATACCGGGAAAAGGGGTGCAATAAACAGCTGGTATGCCCGTAGACTAACGATAAGGAAAAATTTCATTGTTCCTCCGGGGAAATTTTCCCAAGCAAGCGGTAGATATCGGTATTTAAAACCGGATAATCAATTTTTAAAAAGTGTTTGTCGATTGTGATTAGAACTGTGCACGGAAAAGGTAGTGAGGATTTGTTTGCTCGAAATATCTCTCTGACCCACCGTTTCATTTTATTTCTTTGAACGGCAGTCCCTGTGCTTTTTGCTACCAGTACGGCAAATGCCATGCCCTGAGATTGGATAAAATATAACGTTGTAACCTGTCCCTTCAGCCGTTTGCCTTTTTTCAGGACCACGGAAATTTCCGTGGAGCTTTTCAGGCGTTCATGCTTGGCATGGGCGTCGCTTTTTGAAGGACTACTCGTCACTGACTGTCAAGCGAGTCCTACCCTTTTTTCGGCGTTTGTTGATGATACTTCTGCCGCTTTTCGTTTCCATCCGTGCTCGAAAACCGTGTTTGTTCCGCCGTTTTCTATTGCTTGGTTGAAATGTCCTCTTCATCTGTTTTTAATTCTCATTTATGTATTTATTTTCCTTTCTATAACTTTCAAAGATACTATAAAATTTTCTGTTTTCCAAATCATTTTGTGCTCTCAAACGAGTAAATATTCTGCCGTTTTATCCGGCCTTGCAACCGTTTCTTCGTATGTTGATCGGCATATTCGCACTCGGAGCGAATATTTTTCTTGTTTTATGAAGTATACATATATATATTAAATATACATTTGTATACTATCTGTCTATATGAGAACTATACTTCATCTCGATGTGGACGCATTTTTTGCGTCGGTTGAACAGGGTTGTAATCCCCTGCTCGCCGGAAAACCGGTCGTTGTCGGAGGTCTGGCACACCAGCGTGGATGCGTACATAGTGCGAGTTATGAGGCGAGGCGTAAGGGTGTGGCGGTTGGGATGTCGCTCAGAGAGGCAAAAGAACTCTGTCCCGATGCTTGGTTTCTCAAGGGAGATTTCAGGCATTACCGTGCTGTCGGGCTCACTATTGAGAACATTCTGAACGGTTTTTCTCCCGATGTCGAGATTGCATCACTTGATGATTCCTACGTCGATCTTACACATGTCAAAAATCACTGCCGGTCACCAATGGATGTTGCCGTTGCCATTCAACAGCGTATTCGTGATAGGACAAATGTAACGGTTTCGATCGGTGTTGCCTCCTCAAAACTCATTGCCCGGATTGCTTCGGGAATCAATAAACCCGCCGGCATCACCGTCGTGCCGCATGGTGTGGAAGGGGTCTTTTTACAGGAGCTTCCTGTTCGCCTTTTGCACGGTGTTGGCAGTAAAACGGAGCGCCTCCTTCATGAACTCGGTATCACAAAGATCGGCCAGATCCGTACAGTAGAGAAACCGGTTTTGATTCAATTACTTGGGAATGCCGCAGGGGAAGCAATATGGAAATATGCACACGGGTTCGACATCCGGCCTGTCCAAGTACGGAGTGTTTTACGGCAGATCAGTCGGGAAACATCGTTTGAGGAAGATACCGATGACCGGCAGCTGGTATGCGGAACGTTCCGTTATCTTTCGGAAAGGATTACAGACAAATTACGGAAAGAAAACTGGACAGCGCGACAGGTGCGTGCAAAGATCCGCTATGCGGACGGCCGTTCGGAACGGAAATCCGCAACATTGCAGGAGCGTGCATACGACACGCAGTCTATTTGGAGGAAGATAGAACACATCTATAAAGGATTTCCGCAGCGGCGCATCCGTGTCAAGTTGGTCGGCGCCGCCGTTACGGACATTGAGTGCCGGGACACCCAGTGCTCGATCTTTAATGAATTAAAACAACGCGAAGAACTCGATAAAGGCATAGACAACGTGCGCAAGCGGTTCGGATTTACAGCACTTACCGCGGGAAGCTCCCTCATGCTGCAGAATTACTACCGCATGGAAAAACATGGCTACATCCTTCATACACCTTCACTGTCACAGTAACTTCTCCTTTTTGAATGGCACAGCAGCGATAAGTGAAATTATCGAACAGGCTATCAGGTACAACATGCCCTCGATTGCTCTGACAGATTGCAACACTATCGGTGGGAGCGTTGAATTCTACGAAAAGGCGCTTTTCCGTGGCATCAAGCCAATAATCGGAGCAGAGATCACTCTGAGCGACAATAGTGTGGTTGTCCTCCTTGTAAAAAACACAGAAGGATATACTAACCTGTGTACACTCATAACAAAGGCGAACCTCCGCGAAGGCCATGGAACATTCCTGTGTACCGACGGCGACCTTATACGCTACAAAAAGGGCCTTATTATGCTGTCGGGTGGAAGACGAGGCTGTTTATCCGGGCTTGTACGAAAAAAACGGACGGATGACGCAGTCCAACTCACCAGGCGGTACAGGGAACTGTTCAAGACAGACTTCTACATTGAAATGAACCATTATGGTGACGGCAATACGCTGTTGAATTACAGACTTGCCGACATTGCGAAGATCACACGAGTCCCCTTGGTTGCTTCCGGAGACACGTTCATGATCTCACCGGCAGACCGGAACACCAGAGCGGTACTGCGTGCCATTGACAAACGGACAACGGTCGATCAACTCGATGAACCGGTCTCAGATAAGCAGTATAGTATGTCTCCTGAAGAAATGGCAAAGCGGTTTGAGCGCTATCCCGATGCGCTCAGAAGCACCGTTACCATAGCGGAGAAATGCCGATTTGCTTACTCATTAGGGCGTCCCGTTTTTCCGCAGATAGATCTGCAGGAAGGAGAGACAAGTTATTCGGTACTTTGGAAAGCCGCATTTGACGGCCTCAAGGCCCGGTACAGACCGTTGCTGCGTGAAGCAGTCGACCGGCTGAAATATGAGCTTGACATTATCTATAAGAAAGGGTTTTCAGAGTATTTTCTCATTGCGAAAGATATTGTGGACTACTGCAGATCGAAGGAAATCCCGTGTGTCGGGCGGGGCTCTGCTGCTGATAGTCTCGTGTCGTATGTGCTTGGCATAACACAGGCAGATCCGATCCTTTACGACCTTTACTTTGAACGTTTTCTGAATCCTGAACGCAGCGAGCCGCCGGACATCGATCTTGATATTTGCTGGAAGCGGCGGGACGAGGTCCTCCGGTATCTCTTTGAAAAATACGGGCACGATAAAACAGCAATGATATGTACATTCAGCACGTTTCAAATCAGGTCGGCGATCAGTGATGTGGGAAAAGCATTCGGTCTGCCGGAGGATGAAGTCCGTCTGTTGACAAAAACCCTCCCGCACCGTCCCGTCAACTACCTGGAAAACGCACTCAAAAACATTCCGGAATGCCGGGATCATCCGGTCATGGGTAAAATGTATGAGAAAATCGTTCGGATATCAAGAAAGATCGCCGGTTTTCCACGGCATCTTTCAGTGCACTCCGGCGGAGTTATAATTGCCCCGGATGCCATAACCAGGTACACAGCGCTTGAGGAATCGGGAAAGGGGCTCATTATATCGCAGCATGACATGCATTCCATTGAAAAGCTCGGGCTGGTGAAAATGGATGTCCTCGGAGTTCGCGGTTTGAGCGTGATAGCCGATTGTATACGTACTATTGGGGAAAAAACAAGCAAAACCAAAAAATCGGCCGGACTGCGGGACCTCGTCGACCTGGAAACGATTCCGGAAAACGATGCAAAAACAATGCGTATGATCATGCGCGGTGAAACAGTCGGCTGTTTTCAATTGGAAAGTCCGGCAATGCGGGGACTGTTGAAAAAGATGCGTGTGCAGACGCTGAAAGACATCATCGATGCCGTTGCCGTCATAAGGCCAGGTCCTGCAGAAGGAGGCATGAAGGATGCATTTGTCCGTCGCAGAGCGGGGACGGAAATGACTACATATCTGCATCCTCTGCTGGAGCCGATACTTAAAGAAACCTACGGTATTGTTGTCTACCAGGAGCAGGTGTTGAAAATAGCAAGCACGATCGCAGGTTTCTCGTTTGGAGAAGCGGACCTGCTGCGCCGCTCAATGACGAAATCCAGAACACCGGAAACAATAAAACCACTCCGGAAGAAGTTTCTGCAGGGTGCACAAAAAAAGGGATTTTCAGAAGCTGCCGCCGGTGAAGTATGGCAATTTCTGGAGAACTTCGTTGGGTATGGTTTCAACAAGGCACACAGTGCGACATACGGCATTCTCGCTTACCGGTCTGCATACCTGAAACAGTACTATCCCGTGGTTTTTATGACCGCTGTTCTCAATAACGGGGGGGGATTTTACTCATTGTGCGCATATATTGAAGAGGCCAGGCGAATAGGTATCACAATAGAGCCCCCCGATGTGAACGGGGCGCAGCGGGGATTTACCTTTAACGGAAATACCATACTGGCTGGATTATACACCGTCCGTGGTTTAAAAAAGAAAAGCATTGGTCGAATTTGTAAAGAGCGGGGAAAAGAAATGTTTAAGGACCTTTACGATTTTCTGAACAGGTCACGGGTCGGTGTGGGTGAAGCGGTCAATCTCGTGAAATCAGGCGCTCTCCGCTCACTCTTGGCAAGCGAACCGGAAGCGCTTGCCTGCATCAAGGTCTATTTCCGTAACGGAAGAAAATCCCACGTTGCACGACAATTAACGAACGGCCTGTCCCTTGCCCCCTATTCCCTTACACAGCGGGTCATTGCCGAGTTGGAGACGATGCAATTCGCTGTTTCTGCTCATCCGCTTAACCTTTTTCCGGTAATTGAATTAGATTCATCAATTGTTCCGTCGACGGAGCTTGGGAATAACCAGGACAAACTTGTTACGGTAGCCGGATGGATGGTTACGTCACGGCGGGCACCCACAAGCGACGGGGCCTACATTAAATTTGCAACACTCGAGGACAAGTTCGGCCTTATGGAAATTGTTCTGTTCCCGGATGTCTATGACAAATACGGACACGTGTTGAAGGGGTATGGTCCGTTCCGTGTAACGGGAAAAGTTCAGTCACGTGTTCCGAAAGAGGCAAACATCATTGTGGAATCCGTCCGTAAGATCACCGCAAAAAACGTGAGCAGAACAGATGCGCGGATCTTTGAAAAAGACCTCGAGGATGACATGTTTTTCGACCCACATACATGAAACAGAAGACGTGAAATCACAGCTTTTTGCTTGACAAACCAAAATAAATTCACTAACGTAACCGTTGCGCAAGCGAAGCTGCGGTTCTTATCCAGCCATAATCTCCAGCAGTAATTTTTAAGTCCTAATTCCATAGTGCCGATATTTAAATAAGCAAAGGAGCGATAGCGCATGTATTACCACAATGACCGGTATAGGTGCATACTGGATGCCTGCCGGAATAATGACATACGATCAGCCAGAGAACTGATAGATTCTTTGATAAAGCATACGAACCGTACAGCAAGAGTGCCGCAGGAACTGATGCAATTGTATTCGTTGTCCCGCCTCTATGCAATGACGAACAGAACAGACGAAGTAAAAAAATTTTTCTGAGACTTTTCAAGGCGGATGAGCTGCAGGAAGTGTACTTTGCAAGATACTATGATAAAAAAAGACTTCCCGACATAGGAATTGAAGATATCGATACTGAATCAGTGCAATTAGTGTCATGGGAGCCGGAAATCGCTCACATTATGAACAAAGTCAAATACAAGAATTTAGGATTAAAAACTATACAAACATCAAAAAAAAGATGCTGGAAAACTCAGGTGTCCAAGTATACGCTGCCGATTATCATAGGGAAATTAAAAACACCGGAATACCTGTCATTTCTTACTAACGCCTATTCACGTCAATTCGTGCTCGATTTTTAAAGGCGACAATGAAACCGCAAAAAATAATACGATCCGTTATATTCGTTACTACTGCTATGAGCACTTTCATGCTCTCAGGTAATGCAGAAGCTCAAGAATACAATGATTATTTGCTGAAAAAGGTTGGAAATCTTTATATCGTGAATGTTGGTGCAAATGAGGGTATAAAAGACTATAAAATTTACAACCTTTACTTTGAACAGGCAAAGAAATTTCCGATATTTCGCTTTAAATATAATACAAAGAGAGTATACTTTGGGACGGTCCAGGTAACGCAGGTATTTCCCGAATATTCTGTTGTCAGGATACTGTCGAAAGTTATGGAGGGTGCCCCGGTAGGCGACAGGATTGTTCTTGTTCCTCAAGGATTGACAGAGAAAGTATTACAAAATTTGCAAAGCAGATATTCGCTTCCTCTGCAAACTATAGAATTGCTGCGCGACAAACCCATAAAAGAGACTGAAGTAAAACCGGTAATCAAGAGCATTGAAAACGAAATTAAGAGTGAATCATACAAACCTGTATCTATAGGCATTACCTATTTTCGTGATTTTGACAAAATTGCCGAACCGGTTACTGAAAATCTCATTGCAAACATAAATGAAACAACTTACACCGGAGACGGAACGTTTTCCTCATCCTTTTCAACGAATGGTGGAATTGGCATTACCGCATCCAAGATGTTAATGAGATATGTATCGGTTGAAGGTGGATTTGCAATTATTCAACATGAATCGGTATTAAACTCATTTCGCAATGAAAATTCGGTGGTACCTGAAGGGCTAATCTCCGTCAATAACTGGGATTTTAACATTAAAACACGAGTGATCAATTGGTCGCTCACATTTCAGATATCGAAACTTTCAAAAGCACGCTCTTATTTTACCCGTCAAACAGCAGGACGACCATTTACCCCACGCCTTGGTTTTGGAGTTAACTATGCGACGGTAAATGTAAACATGGACCACGATGTACTGATCGACAAACTGACCGGTGATGATAAAAGATCACTCTCTGACAAAGGATCTATAGGGGGATATTGGGGATTACATGCTGTAGCAGGTATTGACTATTATTTTCAATTCATGCGTTATTTTGCTGAAATCAATTACAATTCATGGTTTAGTGACAAATTTGATGCAAATTTTCCGGTTCGTGTCGGCGCCGCGATAAATTTTTAGCAATAATACGCTAATAGTAACCCCCTCCCAAAAAATAAGTATTACGTCACAGGCGGTTCTCCGAAAATCGTAGTATTGTTATTGCAGTGTGCTTTGTTTCCTGAATTGTTAAAAGATCACCTCCCATAACAAGCATAATTTCACGGCTGATTGAAAGACCGATTCCAATATGCGTATACTTCGAAGTGGAAAAGGGAATAAAATCGTAGGTATCAACGAAGACACCCTCTTTTCGGAAAAAATGTTTAAATGATATCTCAAAATAGTGTAAATCATTTTCTTCAACCTTGTTTGATTGTATAAAAAGTTCCGAATTTGATTTTGATGACTTACTGACATTTGTCAATATATTCCGAATACACAGAGCTGTTAGGTCTTGATTACAATATATTGAAGACGAATCAATTAATTCGCTTCTGACAGTTATTCTACGGGAACGAAATGATTTTTGTATAACTGACAGTTCATTTTGTAATATTGAATGAATATCTTTCTGAGAATACTCTATTTGCGGTTTCCAGACTAACCATAGGTATACGAATAAATTTTCAATATTTAACAGTTCTTGCTTCGCTGTATTAATCACCGTGGAAGAAATAGACGATTTTATTGTTACACCTTCAACATGTTCTATAAAGCTCTCCAGCACGTTTATTGGCGGCTTGAAATTTTGATAAAATTGGGTTCGAAATCTCAACACATGTTCAACATGGTCTGTCCGATTTAAAATAGAAGATTCTTTTTCCTTTCTTGCATCATTACTGTCCAAAAATCGTGAAAAAGCCTGTGCAATATCTGAAACAGAATAAGCAACATGAGATTCCCGAACGCTTTTTAAGGGCGATTCAAATTTTGGATAGTGCCGGATACTGTTATTTTTTTTGTCAAATTCGTGATCTTGCCTTCTTTTTCGCTTCATAATCATAACCTTTTCTGCACCAAAAGTATTAATTTACACCAAAGTTATAAGCTATGCGTATGGCGGCAAATTACTGTATATGCTGGAAGTGTACGTTTTTGATAAAATGTGGCGGAATACAGGAAGATTTATTATGCGAAGGAAAAAATTGAGGACATTATAACAAATTTTTCATTTTTTTTCTGGAAAGGAAATCGACAATTTCTTTTATATCCTGAGAACGGTCACGAGGACAAACTAAAAGAACATTATCGGAATTAATAATTACCAGGTCTTCGAGACCTATCCCGGCAATAAAAGTTTTGTCACTGATTAATAGATTGTTTCTTGAATCACGCAGTTCTCCTGAACCGATAATGACATTTCCATTACGATCCTTTTCGTTAATTTTATAAAACTCTTCCCAACTGCCGACATCACTCCAGCCAAACTCTCCTTTGAGCAGAAAAACTTTGTGTGATTTTTCCATGACTGCATAATCGATGGATATGCTTTTGATCTGGCGGTATAAGGTGAGCAGTTTTTTGGAAAAACTCTTTTTACCAATTTCATTTTTAATGTTCATTAAGCTATCGTATAGCTCCGGAACATTCTCGTCTAATGCTTGCAAAATTGTTTTTGCCTTCCAGATAAAAATTCCGCTGTTCCACAAAAAATCACCGCTTTCTAAAAATCTTTTTGCAGTCTCAAGGTTCGGCTTTTCAGCGAAAGTCTTGACCTTAAAAGCGCCCTTTTTTCTGAATTCTTCGGGGAGAACGTCATCCGGAACATTTGAATCGGTTTGAATATAGCCGTATCCGGTCTCCGGTCTGGTCGGTTTAATGCCAATTGTCATTAGGCATTCCATATCCGAAGCTATCTCTGCACCAAGCTTTAAAATTCGTCGAAATTCCGGAATATCCTGAATGAGATGATCGGCAGGCAGAATAACCTGGACCGCTTCAGGATTGTCGAGTGAAGCAAGTAATGCTCCCAGTCCAATACAAGGAGCCGTGTTTTTACTGAGTGGTTCGCCGATTATACTGCTTTTGGGAAGGTCAGGAAGGTGCTTGGTAACAAGAGTTTTCTGGTCTTTATTGGTTATGACAAGGATATTTTTCGGCTCAACAAAAGGCAGAAGACGATTATAGGTCATTTGGATCAGGCTCTTATCACCGAAAAGATTCAAAAATTGTTTGGGACTCTTTGTTCGGCTCAGAGGCCAGAATCGTTTCCCGGCACCGCCAGCCATAATTAATGCATGCATTCTTATCTCCTGTCTGAAATTGTGAATGTATTCATTTTCAAATCATATATTTTCATTCACTCCGGAAAAAATTTTCTCAACAGCGCCCCATAACCACAACGTGCCTGAACTTTCTGATTCTGTTACAAGCATTGTTCCACCACGAGTTCGGACTTTTACAGGCAGTTCAAGATCCGCTACTTGATTTCCGACGTAAACGGATGCGACAGCTCCCGTTCCGCATGCCAGAGTAAAATCCTCAACACCACGTTCATACGTTTTGATAGAAATTGTATGTTTATCAGAAGTATGTATTGTGTTTACATTTGTCCCATCTGGTTCAAATTGTGATGCATTGCGAACAGACTTGACAAACTGCAATAACTCCCCGTTGCCAACGTCTATGTCGATGAAAACAATATGGGGGACACCGGCGTCACACAAATATCCAGTGTACTCCTTTCCATTGAATTCAATGTTACAGGAGGTTACCGACGTGTTTTTCAAGTGAATCTCCACACCTATAGAAAGATCATCGTTGATCATTGCACGGTGCGCAATATTTTCGACCCAAAATCGAACATTTTCAGAAATAATACTCCATCTTCGGGCACAATCGACCGCTACTCGAGCTCCATTTCCGCACATTGATGCAGGTTGCCCGTCGGAATTAAAAAATCTTGCAATAAAATCCGGTTTTTCAGTAGTTATGAGAATTACACCATCCGCCCCAACGGAAGTCCTCCTTTCACATAGTTTTTTAAAAAGACCGTAGTCTGTTTCAGAAACGACACCATTTCTGTTATCAATCACGAGAAAATCGTTCCCAAGTGCGGAATATTTGTCAAAGTGGAGTTCCATATTTGTCAAATAGTTTTTCATTGATACGTACAGCAATACAAGATATGAATTATTATGAGAAATACAAAAATCTTCTGTACGGGAGTATTTATTACTTTTTGTATTCTTTCTTAAAGACCTGACTGACCCGTCGCTCATCAATGAGTATAAATTGTAATATCGATACCGACATTATCGATGCCGGACCGGACCGTTAATGGTTCAGGATATACAGCAAAAGGCTCAGCAGGAGAATATGGTTTTAATTTCCCGGAAGAACGGACTTTGTCACGGTTTTTATCGATAAACGCCGTAATTGTATACTCCCCGGGAATTAATCCTGAGAAAACAAAGGGCCCTGGTCTTTGTAAGATACGTGAAATCTGATTTTCATCCGATTGAGCGCTCTTGGCTACTCTGACGATGATGGGAAAACCATCTGTTTTACCCTGAATGGTTACAGAACCAATAAGAGAACCGTTCCTGCTTCCGTCCATTGTAGAAAATGTAATTACAGTATCCGGGTTCTGCAAGAATTTTCTATCACTGCTATAGAGTGAATCAGCTTCAATTTCGAGAAAATATTGCATCGCCTGCACCCAATTGCCATCCTGAGCACGAAATGCAAAATTCGTTGAACTTTCAGCTATGAAATCTACCTGGACCTGATTTCCGAGCGAATCGGAAATGCTTACATGTTTCTCAATCAATGTCGAAGACACAGGCTGGTTGAACGTTATAGAAATTTTCTCGTGAATCGGGACATTGACAGACGAATCTTGAGGACTGATTGCCTCAATTTGGAATTTTGAATCATCCTCAAGAATAGAGCAGACAAAAATCGTCGTCGAGTCGCTGAAATCAAGGAGTGTGTTTCCATAAATATCCACTATTCCGTCAATCACCACCTGATATTCTCTGTTCGGGATCAGCTGATCAGAAACAATACGAACGTTACTGGGGGTACTTTCTGAATATATATATCCTAAAACACCGTTAATCAGACGATCTCCGCCCGGATATTCATAGATTTGAAATTTTTCCGCATCTAAAGAATTCACGTCAAGCGAATTGTCGAAAACAATGCTGATATGGTTTCTGTCTGGAGAATCAAGCAGGGAAACCTGAAGAGGGATCGTGTCTGCCGTAACAGGAAAAAAGGAAACAGGTAACACAAGATCGGTCGTGTTGACGGTAACATCGCCGTCGGGGATTCCAATTTGGTCGCTGCGCATAAAATAATTAAAATCCTTGTCATTATTAGTAAATGTAAAAATTCTATATTTCCCTTCTTCAAGATTTGTCATCAAAAAATTTCCTAATTCATCGGTTTGAGTTACGTATGAGCCTCTTTGAACGGTCGGATCAGGATCGATGTCCTCGTCTTCAAGCTTGTAAGCCCAAACTATTGCATTGACCTCCCCTTCGTTTGTAAGAACGGTGCCGGGTTTATAAACTCTCCCACTAATGCTTCCTTCGTCGAGACTAGGACCGGTTGAGAAAGCAAATGAATACGTTGATACGGCAGAATTGTTACGCAGGTCAAGCACGGACGAACCTACTCCAAAAACATACGTTTTGTCAGGAGAAAACAGCTCAGCAAAATCTATTATTATTCTGTCTCCCCTCCAGGACAGGTCTGGCACTGTAGTCGGAGCAGGAGAAATAAATAAAGCGGACTGAACGCTGTTGCGATTCATAGTTTCGGAAAATGTTATAGAAACGGTTGTTTCCGGGGGAACAAGCGTATCACCATGTGCAGGGAACGTTTCGATAACTTCAGGAGGAATGTCGTCAATCGGTCCGCCGGAAGGAGACCCTTGGACGGCGCAAAACAGGTTTAAATAAAAAAGTAAAAATAGTATGCAGCTGTATGGAATGTATCGGTAGAACATTAGTGTTTGGTCAAAAAGGTGCGGTAAAATACCTGTCTTTGGTCTCAAATTCAAGAAATTACCTGTTAGATGCAGCGTCGTGTTTATCACAGATATAAATTAATTTTCAAGAGTATATTCGAATTGAAAGCTTAGTTACAAATAGTCATTTACACTATTTGATGAGAACTGTCTCTCTCATGACTCAATAGATAGTCCTTAACGTCCAAACCCCCTCCATATCCACCCAGTGTATTGTCGGATTTGATAATTCTGTGACAGGGCACAACAATGGGGATTGGATTACTGCCTAGTGCATTACCGACAGCCCGGGAAGCTTTCGGTGATCCTGCCTTCACAGCGAGTTCTTTATACGTTACTACCGAACCGTATTCAATTTTCTGAGCAGTTGTAAGTACCTTTTTCTCAAACGGCGTAACCGGGATCATGTCAATCTGAGCGGAAAATTGTTTGAGTGTTCCGGCAAAATACTTTTCAAGCTCTTGCACTATTACTTTGCACCGGGACATGTCATAGGATATATTTATTGAATAGCGACGTCCGGTCTTTTCTAAAAAATATTTCCATGATTTACTGTTCCATGCAACACAACACACACCGTTTTTCGTTACGCCAAGATGTAAAGTCCCGACAGGTGATTTCAATGTTGTATAATAGAGAAATAGTGTATGCTTCATTTATTTTTTCCCCCTTAAGGAAACAGAATGTGAGCCGTATATATAGTCAACATTATTTCATTTAAACAACGGTATCGATCCAGTGCACAATAAGCTATATACTTCAATATTATGGTGCCCGGTTTTCATATTTCATTGTGAATCAAATGGGAATTATGTATATTTTCACTCAATAAGATTAGGAAAATAGAGTAAATTTGACGATTAAGACCGAAAAACCATTTGTTATTTAAAAATTCTTCAGGAAATTAAGTAAATCAGACAACAAATCAAATGAAAATTCGGCTATGCTATCGATAAAAATACCTGCAAGTACAAGCAATTTGGGTGCGGGTTTTGATGTTTTCGGTTTAGCGCTTCGATTGTATCTTAACGTTAAAGTAGAAAAATGCCCTGATCCTGTGCATAATGTAAGGTTTCATGGCGAGGGCAGCGAATATATTACGCATTCGAAGGGTAAAAATTTTATTACTGCAGCGTTGGAAAAAATATTCAGTGACCGCGGACTTTCAATGCCCGGATATAGGATTATCGCAAAAAATGAAATACCGGTTTCACGTGGATTAGGGAGCAGTGGTACTGCTATTATTGCAGGAGTACATGCAGCGAACTACCTTGGTGGACTGAACATGTCGGACCAGGAGCTTTTAGACGAAGCAGTCGGAATAGAAGGTCATCCGGATAATATTTGTCCCTCATTTTCCGGAGGGCTGACTGCCGCACTACAGAACGGTAACGGGAAAACAACATGTATTAAACTGAAATTTCCTAAAGGCATATCTCTCATTTTTGTCATACCGGAAATTCATGTGTCAACGAATAGAGCGCGAGAAATTTTGCCGGGAAAATACGGTATCCGTGATGTTGTTTTTAACCTGCAAAGAGCTTCACTTTTATTGGAAAGTGTTAGAAGAAAAAACTACCGTCTTATTTCCCAGGTTCTACAGGACAGACTGCATCAATCATACAGGGCTTCCCTGATTCCAGGGCTTGATGAAATCCTCAATATCAAATCTGAAAATGGTCTTATAGGTGTTTTTTTAAGTGGGTCGGGTCCGACTGTTTGTGCCTTTGCGACACACAATGAAGAAAATATCGCACATGAAATAGCAAAAAAGTTCTCGAAAAATAAATTATTTTCAAAATTCCTTATACTCAGGTCGGATAACACCGGTACGAAAGTCAAAATAAATGAGTAATTCAGCATTTTTTCTAATATCTCAGATACTGCGACCGGTCAACATTGTGATGGCAAGTCTGCTAATTGTAGTGTCGCTGTCTAAAGAGGAAAAGCGCTTATATGCGCAGCACATTTCGGATTCCGGTGGATTCACCGTTGCCCGGCTGCATTATGGAGGAGGAGGAGACTGGTACGCAAATCCTTCATCATTGCCAAATTTACTCAAATTTATAGCCGATAATACTGATATTCATATAAATTTGCAGGAGGTTCGTGTCAAAATTTCCGAGGAGACTCTTTTCTCGCACCCCTACATATATATGACAGGACATGGGAATGTACGCCTTAACGATGATGAAGTAGAGCGATTACGTACCTACTTGACAAGCGGAGGTTTTTTGCACGCCGACGATAATTACGGTATGAATGTGTTTTTCCGCAGGGAGATGAAAAAGGTCTTTCCGGAAAAAGAGTGGGTGCACCTGCCGTTTGACCACGAGATTTACAAAAATCATTTTAGCTTCCCGGAAGGGATACCGAAGATTCATGAGCATGACGGAGGTCCCGGCCAGGGGCTTGCCCTGTTTCATGAAGGCAGAATAGTAGTTTTTTATTCATTGAACACCGATTTGGGGGACGGTTGGGAAGATGCAGGTGTTCACAATGATCCGCCGGATATAAGGCTCTCCGCATTAGAAATGGGTACAAATATAGTTGTTTATGCTCTGACCCACTGATTGTACCCTGTCGTATAGTCGATACTAAGAACATTAAAATTATTTTCATCGTATGCTTTGTGTTGTATATTATCTAAGGATTCATGAACAATAACTGTATGAATCATTGTAGTGTACTGAAAACAAAGCAGGAATGATATATGCGCAACACCATTATTGCCGGTAATTGGAAAATGAACCTCACGATATCCGAAGGACAATTACTTGCCCGAAGAATTTCGGATCATATGAAAAATCTTGACGAGCCCATTGTAATTTTATTGCCGCCGTATCCCTATTTTAGTGCGGTTATATATGAAACATCATATTCAAAGGTAATGATAGGGGCACAGAATGTACATTCTGAGAAAAGCGGTGCATTTACCGGTGAATTATCCGACACAATGATATACTCAGTAGGATGTTCCCATACGCTCATCGGTCATTCCGAGCGGCGTCAGGTCTTTAAAGAATCGGATAAATTCATCAATTCAAAAATGAAACGGGTTGTTGAAGGACCCCTTATTCCGATTATGTGTATTGGTGAAACGCTTCAGGAGCGCGAAAACGGCGATACACAAAAACGTATTAAACGGCAGATAGAGGTAAATTTAAAAGGGGTATCAATAAAAAACGGACATGATATTATCCTTGCATATGAACCCGTCTGGGCAATCGGGACCGGAAAAACAGCGACTCCCGGTCAGGCCGAAGATATTCATGCCTATATTCGTGATCTGCTATCCGCTGTTTATAGTGAAGATACAGCTAATGATATTTCGATCCTCTACGGGGGAAGTGTTATACCCGACAATGCGGAAGAATTACTGGCAAAACCGAATATTGACGGTCTTTTGGTCGGCGGTGCAAGCCTCGACTCAAAGTCTTTCTGCGCTATTATAGATGCCGGGACCAAAAGCTGATAATCGAGTAATCTGTACGAAACATGACTAACACATTTCTAAAGAACTATGGGCCCTGGGCGCTCGTAACGGGCGCTTCTTCAGGAATAGGCGCAGAGTTTTGCCGACAACTCGCCGCAAAAGGACTTAATATAGTACTGACAGCCCGTCGGCTTGACCGTCTGAATGAATTGGCGGCAGAATTAAAATCCAGGTACGGAATTGAAACAAAAGTTGTGCCTGCAGACCTATCGAAAAGCGACTTTATTTCAACAATAATGCCGGAAATTTCTTCGATAGAAATAGGACTGCTTGTGAATAATGCCGGATTTGGTCAAACGGGCGAATTTTTAAAGAGCGACCTCGAGCGTGAACTCGATATGCTGAATGTTAATTGCATGGCGCCCCTGCTATTAACACACAGTATCGGCCAACAAATGGTAAAAAGAAATAAAGGAGGAATAATTTTCCTTTCATCCGTTTTAGGGTTTACTCCCACTCCATATTTTGCAAATTATGCCGCATCGAAAGCATACAACCTGTATTTGGGTGAAGCGCTCTGGTATGAGTTGAAGCAACACGGCATCGATGTAACATCGCTTTCTCCCGGAACCACACGGACAGAATTCGGTAAAGCGAGCGGTATGGGAAATATTGTCGCGATGGAAGTTGAGCCAGTTGTAACAACTGCTCTTCAGAATCTTGGAAAAAAACCATCCATCGTTGCAGGCATTCATAATAAAGCATTTATCATTTGGTTCAAATTGACTCCGAGAAAACTATTAACTATATTTTTCGGTTCCGTTTTAAAACGGATGCAGAAAATCAAATATTAAAATCATTGCTTTGCGGAAGTGGCTGAAAGCTATAGTAGTAAAGCTGGCAATTTATTTTTATAGGTTTTTTTGTTGATTTAAAAGCATTTTAAATGTACATTGCATCATTATATTAAAGGAAAAAACATACTATATATAAGCGGAAATATTCAATGTAATTTGGAGGATTGATGGCGGGTATCATCATTTTTTTTCATATTGTGGTCTGTATACTTTTAATTCTTATAATACTGATGCAATCCAGCAAAGGAGGAGGATTGGCAGGTGCGTTCGGCGGCGGCGGCGGAGCGGGTACAATTTTCGGTGGTCGCGGAGCTGCCACGCTTTTAAGCAAGATAACAACAGGCCTTGCGGTTATGTTTATGTTAAGCTGTATACTACAGGTGGTCATATCTAAAGGGGATATAAGCTCTTCACAGAGTATATTGCAGGAAGAATTAAGCCAAACCACAGGGACTTCACCCGCGGCGAGTTTACCCGGGCTTCCGATTGAGAATATCCAGCAACAAGGAGATTCTGTAGCCGATACTTCCCAATAAGTCATCTCGAATATGTAATTCCTCAAAGAATAAATACGGTTGAAATTGTTGCCCGAGTGGTGGAACTGGTAGACACGCTATCTTGAGGGGGTAGTGTCCTACGGACGTGCCGGTTCAAATCCGGCCTCGGGCACTTCTTTTCCCGCAGTATGCGGGATTTTTAGTATATTAAGCTGAGCAATTTCAATTATACCACTCATTTGTTTATTCCCGCAAGAAATTCCCCATCTGTCGCATGAATGCCGCCGTCCTTTATTTACCAACAACTATTTCACATTAATTAAACCCTCTCTTTTCCGCACGCGTAATCAAGGAAATAGTAGTCAATTAGAAAAATCAAATATATAAGTATTTTACGGATATTTATATGAAAGTGATTGATTTTGCTAAAAAATGCTCTATATTTTAGTGTTCACTGGATGAGTTACTATCGTGGAAGTGTCAAAAATATACCATATTTTCGAATCTTTGGGTCTTTCAAGCTATGAAGCAAAGGCGTATTCAGCGCTTTTTAAGGAAAGTCCGCTTACCGGATATCAACTGAGCAAGATTTCCGGTGTCCCGAGATCAAGAATATATGAAACATTGGAAAAACTGAGCACGAAAGGTTTCGTTCTCACTCAGGAGGGTCGTCCAACAACGTACATTCCCATTACCGGTGACGAGTTGATTCGGCAAACCGAGCGCTCGCTGTTTAATAAAATTGATCACTTAAGATCCTGGTTCGATACAATTGCAGTGAAAAAACGTATTCACCGGGGAATTTGGAATATAGAAGGACGGGAGAATATCCTGAGCAAAGCGGAATATATGATCTTTGATGCTTCAAAATCGATCATATTGAGTGGATGGGCGGAGGACCTGGTTGAATTAAATATTCCGCTGAAGGACGCAGTAAGTCGCGCTGTTGATATTACAGTAATGTCATATGGACAGTTTAATCTCTCCGGCATAAAGAAGCTCTACCAACATCAATGGCAGGATAAGCGGAAAATACTTGTTAGGGATTTGGCATTGGTCATAGACAATAGCAATGCTCTAATAGGGAACACTTCACCGGATGAGAAATGTTCTGCCGCATGGACCGGTAGTCCCGGTGTTACATTTACTGCCCGGGAATTCATTCTTCACACTATCGTTATCGATAAGCTGTTAACCTACATTCCTCCGGGAATAAAGCGTCAATTGATGACTTTTTACAATAATGAGCTGAACATATAATTTGATTTGGAATTTGAGTCCGGCAAAGGAAAAAATTGCTATCCGGTTAGTGGTCATTAAAGTAATCACTATAGTATTTAAAATAGAATAATTGCACCTCTATACTAGATACTTTCAACGGCAAGAGAATGCGCAGGATTGAATGTTTATGTTAATGTAATGACGATGATTTCAGGAGGGATGTTAATGCGGATCGGGGGGCCGGTAAAACCGAAACCTGTACTCACATATAACTTTGAGTTACCTTCTGTAAAGAGACCCTGATTATATTTATGGAACACCTGGCCGAACCTGAATGTCCCTCCGATTAATTTCAAACCGACCTGTCCTCCGTGAGTATGGCCGGAAAGCGTAAGATCGATACCGTAATTCCGTGCTACATCCCAAAATGGAGGTTGATGCGACATCAGCAGGTTAAAATTTCCCGGCTCGACCATAGTCAGCGCTTTCTGCAGATCGGCATTTCCCACCCAGGAATCATCAACACCAAGCAGATTTAGCTTCTCACCCCGAATCGTAACGGTTTTACCCGCATTTCTGAAAACGGGGATTCCCTTTTTTTGTAGTACTTTTGTTGCAAGAATGGGATCGGTCCACTCTTCGTGATTTCCCAAAGTGGCATACATGCCGTATTTACTTCGAATGTTAGCCACGGCGTCGGCACAGGGGTGGATAAACCGGGCATCACCGGGAACATAATCTCCGATAAGGAGAACAAGGTCGGCATTTTGATCATTAATATACTTCGCGGCTCTTTCAACGTCTTCCTGCGGCGTGTATCGACTGCAGTGGATATCGGTAAATTGAACGATCCTTAAACCGCGAAGATTCTCCGGAAGATTAGGGAAAAACAGATCGATTTCGATAAGATTATAGGTACGCGATCCGAATAAAACACCGTATGATGCCAGTGCAATAGGCGGAACGGCAAGGCCCGCTGAAGCTAACTGAAGAAATTTTCGTCTTCCCGGATTTTCTACCGCAGAAAGTTTTTTCAGTTGCGCTTGATTATGGGAGGAGTTCCTGACTGCAAATCGGAGAAAGACCCTTTTTCCACCTTTCCAAAAGAGAACGAGAATGTCCTTCGTAATAAAAATTGCAACCAGCATTAAGCTTGCGGTCATCCAGGTAAAAAAAGGATAGACGAACGCATAGAGTTCCCAGCCCCTGATTCCCCAGAACGATCTGTCAAACACGATCAATGCCAGTATGGGGGTCAACATCCAGAGAAAAAACAAACAGAGAAATATCTGGAGAGCCTTACTCCAGCGTCCTGGTATTATCTCCCGGACAAAGCGTCGCGATTTTATAAAAAGATAAATTTGAATAGATGTGAAGAGACAACCTATTATCAGAAAAAACATATATCTTCCGATAATGCCCTCCTATTTCGTCGACTGCACTACAGTTAGCATTTCTAATACATGCTCAAGCGGCGGACGCTCGGAATAATGCTGCGGAATAAATTTGAACCGAAGAATTCCCTTTTTATCAATGATAAACGTTGCAGGTAATGCTTCTCCTTTTACGTCGTTTTCTTTGAATAACAAGAGCTTTTTTATCACCTTGAAATCAGGATCAAGCATCATAGTAAAGTTGCGCTTACCTCCAAATTCAGTTTCTTTAAGGAATCTTTCCGTTTCATCTTTGTTATCGGGACTGATAAAAACAAGTTCGGTGTCCTGATCGGCAAAACGCTCATATGCGGTATTCAATTCGCCTAACTGGCGACGGCAGATCGGTCACCAATACCCTACCCAGCCGCGATAGGCAACCAGTACGATATTCTTCTCTCCCAGAAAATCAGAAAGACTGGTCTCCCCGCCGTCAAGAGTGGACAATGCTATATCCGGGAAAGGTTGGTAAATTGTCGGAATGTTTCTCTGCGAATACCCTCGTATTGGTACGCAGAATACAAAAGTAGCTACGGCAATGAGTAAAGTTTTATTTGATATAATAAATGATTTCCATTTCAAACAGAGCATACTACTCCTTTCATAATTTACGTTATGAACAATTTTAACGATAAATTATAATTGCAAGTTCCAAATCTCCTCTGCAGAATAGAAATTGTTGCGGATATTTAGGCACATTCTGTCCGGAAATCAATATTTATGTGCCAATATTTACGAAGAACTGACAATTTATTAGAAGATTCTACCTAATTTACCGGACGGTGGCTCGATAACTACGTTAAACAACTTTTTCCACTTAAAGTTTCTTACTTTTATATTTAAAATCCTCTTTAATTATTGTCTTTAACACATCTCTTTAATCACATATCTTGTGTTTATTTCTAATATTTAAATTAATTGTGCCGATATATAGTATGGATGGTATAAAAATTGCACAATAAAATTGTGATTCTGGAAACTGTTTACCATTCTATATTGTTTACACTATAAGAGATCATTGATAAATGACTTGACAAATATACATATGTTTACTATATTATGCTAACATATGTTAATGTTTCAATAACGAAAGGTAGTATTGTGAATGCTAAAAACAAAGATAAGGACGTGACTATACTGCAAGATCATTTACAGAACGCCCTGAATGATATACGGAAGCGGCTTGTTCATGTCCAAAAAAAATACTCTGTTTCTTATAATAGTATTCGGGATTACCTTGATATTAACGAGCCGTATCTTCTTGAAAGTATGGATATGTTGGAGAAAGAGTGCGATGGCGATATATTCAGCCAGGTTATTACCGGCAGCGTTACAAAAACTGGAAAGAAAGAATGGACCAATTTGGTCATTGAATGGAAAGAGTTTATTTTAAATGGGATCGGTCGTTTTGAAAATTACGTGATTCTTTCACAAGTTGCATGATGGGTTTATATCAAAAACCGCATATTTATTTTTCCAAAATAGTGCTCATTTTCCACATGTCTCCCCCCTGCGTTTTATAATTCTAATTTCAATCCGTACCAATGATACTATATTCGCAATTTTAATGCTTGCTTGCTGAAAATTTAGTCCTATTTTTAATATTAGGTATTTTTCGATTTACAAATTTGATAATTATAAGTTGAAATATTTCATAAAACTTTTACAGGTAGATACGTCATAAGCAAATAATATGTTTGCGAAACTTTTAATACTATTTATTGCCGTACCGCTGATAGAACTCGCGGTTTTAATTGATATCGGAAAGATTATCGGCACATTTTCTACGCTGGCTCTCATAATATTGACAGGTATTACCGGTGCTTATTTAGCCCGGTTGGAAGGATTCAGGGTCCTTTTTACTATTCGTTACAAATTGTCTGTCGGGCAACTTCCCGCGGATGAACTTGTGGATGGCTTGATTATTCTCATCGCCGGTGTCCTGCTGATTACACCGGGTATCATTACAGATTGTTGTGGGTTCCTTTTGCTTTTTCGGCCTACCCGTGCCCGGTTGAAATTGTGGTTAAGGGAAAAATTCTCCGCACAAGTCAGTATCCATCAAAATACCTTGCGGCAGGATGGTTGAATTTCTGATTGAAACATCTTGAAAATTAATGGAATAGTGACAAAAAATACTCTCGCCGGAATCATCGAATCAACTCTTCTCCGCGATTCGCTCTCCCGCAATGACATAGAACTAGTATGCAAAGAAGCGCTTATGCACCGTTTTTGTGCTGGTTGTATTCCCCGGAGTTATGTCAATCATGCATTTTCTCTGCTTAAAAATACCCCGGTGCGTGTCGTCTCGGTAATCAGTTTCCCACAAGGGACAGACAGCACGCAATCTAAATGCCGGCAGGCTGAACGGCTTATAAAGGCAGGCGCAGATGAGATTGATATGGTGATGAATTTGGAAAAGTTTGCTCGCGAAGACTATAATGAGGTCCTTCAAGATATGACAAACACTGTCAACACAGCAAAAAACCTGCAATACATGAAGAGAATTGTATCGAAACCGGTTATAAAAGTAATTATTGAAACAGCCCTCTTACGAGATTTGGAGAAGAAAAGAAGTTTGGCTGAAGGAGCGCTCATAAAAATAGCTGCCGATTTAGTTTCAAAGTCCGGAGCAGATTTCATAAAGACTTCAACAGGCATGCACGGTTCCGGCGGGGTTCACAAAGGAGATGTGGCTTTCATCAAGACTATTGTGCCGAAATCGGTCGGAATAAAGGCTGCGGGAGGAATACGAACAAGAAAATTTACAGAATATTTAGTCGATCAAGGTGCTGATAGAATCGGAACAAGTCACGCTGCTGGGATAATGGAAGAGTTTAACACAGTTTGATGATTCGCACTATTTCCCGGATAATTTTCATAGTTACTGTTCACTTAGAATTTGATTATCAGTGCTTAACAGGTCGGTTACTGTTGCGAAAGAATATCCCATCTCACGAAATCCATCAATAATATCCGGAAGAGATTCATAAAGGTCATCGGTTTTTCTTGTACTTCCAAGGTGCATCAATATTATCGCTCCATTTGCACCGTTTGACTCTTCAATTGCGAAATTCAATAACGCTTTGCGAATTTCTGCGGCAGATTTATAGAGTGTTGAGCTTTCATCGCTCACCCAGTCAAGTGAATCCATTGTCCTTCCCGACAATCGGCTTCTTGTCCAGGATATGTGCCGGTATCCACGGGAAGCCGCCCATTCACGCAGCTCCTTGTTCACTTCACCGTAGGGAGCACGCCAATATTTTTTCATCGGTACACCTGTGGTATTCAAAAAGAGAGAATCTGTTTTAAACAATTCATAACTGAAATCACTAAAATTTACTTCACGAAGTGTTTCATGACGGGAGTTGTCGGCAAATGAAGTCAAATGACCGTGAGAAAAAGTGTGGTTACCGGTCTCATGTCCATCGGAAACGATCCTGCGCACAGTGTCGGGATAATTCTGTATAAAAACTCCGGTAAGAAACATTGTGCTCGTTACCTGCTTTTGCTTTAGAATATCGAGGATTTTCTGAGCATTATTTGCAAGAGATCCGCCGTCAAAAGTAAGAGCCACAGATGGTTCTGAAACAGTGCCCCTTTCAATGTTTGAAGTGAGAGATTCAGCAAAAGGTATACTATACTGCAGATCAAGATCCGCAAATTCCAATACACTTTTATCCGGGGAAACTGCTCTGAGCACCAGCCGGTTACGCCCAGGATTTAACGTTACTGATTTAAAGCTGAAATTGCCTTTACTCGGCCGGCGTGCGTCCTCCAGTCTGTCATTCACATAGAGGATTATGAGATTGTCATCCCGGGCATTACCGGAGAGAGAAACTTCTCCGGTAAAAACAGTGCTGCTGAGGAGAGAATCCAGGTCAGGACGCTGAGGTGCAAAGTTATAAGGATCACGTGGTTCAGAATCTGTTCCATCAGTGCGAGACGCTGATTCGATCCGGTGCTTAAGGTCTGAAATGTCATCGGATAAGTAAGAAATTCGGTTTATCAGGTACGCGAAAATAAATATATTTAAAAATATGAGAAAATACAGGACATAACGTTCCGGAGAGAATCTAAGCTTGTTATGGGGGGACAAGCTTTCAGTGCTTCCCGACAGAATCAGAAGTTCACGGAATTTTAACCGGCATATTAAATTATTAAGATAAAATAATGATATACATTGTATACCGCAGAACAGATGATGAAATGCGCGGTGTATACATGAGGAACAAATAGACTTTTTACACCGGTAGCATCGTTTATTTGCAATGAGTTCCGGATGATTTTTACACGGTTGGGGCATGGATATGCAATATGTAAATAAAATTTGATATTAACTTGTAAATAGTTCAGCGATTATAAAAGTGAAAGAAAAATAGTATCCCGATTTTAAGAAAAAAGCAAGGTGTTTTTTCGTTTCAGCAATCGGGGGCATGAAGATAAATGTATAAGACGGGAAACTTATTTTGGTTATTCAGCGGTCTCGTGAATCAAGAATGGATAGGATTCAATGAGACCTGCTCCTGAAGGGTAAAAAAACTCATATTGATTGGCATAGGGGTGATGCTATTAGACGTGCCGTCACAAATAATCCGCGTGCTCTCTTACCGGTGCTATTAAGGCAGGATGTTGGTCTCTCTAATAATAATTATATCTTTTGATCTGTCAGTCCAAAAGAAATAATCGTTGACAGATACATAAAAATCTACGTATCCCCGGTATGCGGGCTGGAATTATGCTACTTATTCAACACCACATCGTGCAAAATAGTATACTGAAAATTGTGCTGGCGCCAGCGACAAAATGAGCATCTATTCCCTCCCTGGATTATGCTCGTTGTTGTAACCAATTCACACCTATATATCGGCACTTTCTTCCTGCTTCTTTAGGAATATTCTGCCGTAGTATAGCTGCCAGTCCGGCGAATAATAATAATGAGGGTATTGAATATTTTTGAATGGGCGCTCAATGACTCTGCAAGAAACACAGAATTTCCGAGTGGATGATATCCTGTTTCTTACCGAGAGTGATGATATGGCCGGAATCTTCAAGAGGAATGATCTTTTTGTTTTTCGAGCCGACGTTATCTGCGATTATTTCTGCATTCTTGTATCCCATAATGATGTCCTTCTTTGCGTGGATGATCAAAAGTGGCGCTGAAACTTCCGGCAGGTCTCCTTCCAGATGGCGGTAAAACGTAAGAAGCTCATACGTGGATTTCGTCGGATTATATTCGTATGCGAATCTTTTTCGATGTGGTCCTCTCGCATACGAGTTTTTGGTTTTTTTCACGCTCCTGAAAAATTGCCGTACGATTGGCAGTATGGGAAGTCTCCAGTCTGCCATTTTTGTTCCGGAAGCAAGCGTGACCACTCCGTCGACGGAATTATGTGCAGCAATATGAAGTGCAAGAGACCCCCCCAAAGAAAGCCCGATAAGGTAAACTTTTCGCGATTTCTCCTTTAGTCGGTTCCAGTGTTCATCAGCGGCAGCATACCAATCACGCCAGCAACACTTGTTGAGGTCGTGAGGCGATGTCCCGTGACCCGGAAGGAGTGGACACAGCACACTGAAACCTTTATTTGCGAGAAAATCCCCGAGAGGTTTCATTTCCGATGGAGAACCCGTATATCCGTGCAGCAGAAGGCACGCTTCGTCTCCAACATCTCGCGAAAAAGGAGCGATCAGATGAGAAAACTGTTTAGTTACCATAAAAAGTCAACACTATTTGCACTGAAGTACTTAAAATAGTATAGAAAATTGACCTCATAATCAACAGAATTTTACAAGTAATTAAAATTGGAACTTGTACATTTTGTATAGTATATGTTATAATAATATAATTTAGAATATAAAGGTGGCCATGTCGAAAACAGCGTTAGCCATTCTCGGACTTCTCTCTGAACAGCCGATGCATTGGTATGAAATAAAACAGACAGTAAAGGACAGGTGGATGGATATGTGGGCGCTTATTAGCCTTCCGTCAATTTATAATACTCTTAACCGGTTAGCAGAACAGAAGTACATTAATGCAAGTAAAGAAAAAATTGGAAAGACCCCGGAACGAAATGTCTTCACCATAATCGGATAAAGGGAGACACTTTCTTGTGGAGCTTGTTGAGAAAGGTCTGGGGACAGGAAAAATTAAAATAGTCGATGACCTGCCATTTTGGCTCGCGGTTGCGTTTATTCACCATACCGATACCGCTACTGTTCTGAAAGCTCTGCATGGAAGGGTCAAAAGTCTCGAAGAATCGTGCACGATTCTTCGAGATCAACATCGAGATTGCTGGGATACAATTCCATTTAACTGGCAGGCAATCATCGTAAGTGGATTAGAGCATATGAAGCTTGAAATAAAGCATATTCAGCACATGATTGAACACTTGAAAAAAACTGAAGAAGATACCGTTACCCAGGCTCACTATGCGGAGATTATCAATTCACCTGATAGATAATCCCTCCCTGAATGTACTCTATGGTGGTAACACGCAAAATAAGAGGTTTCACAATGGCAAGTCTATCTATTACTATGTCGAAACGACAAAAATGGAATTGGAAAAAAACGTATGGCATCTTAATTCTATCGGCAGCTTTTTTTACGATAACTATGCCGCTGCAGGCAGCATTACTGCAGGAACGGCAATACTCTCTCCGGCAATTGATCGCTTTTGCACTTGAATATAACAGATCGATACAGGCAGCTAAGTACAAGCTAAACGCGTCCGATTGGAATGTCAAAAAAGCTTATTCTGAATTTCTGCCAAACATCACCCTGTCGCAGAGATTTACCCGTAATGATAATATTTCAGTCCGAAATGCAAATTTTGCAATAGACGGATTAAAATCCTTTCCGGGATTTGAGGATGTTGATATTCCTCCCCTGTTATTCAAAAATACATTTACTTCAGGTTTTACTGTATTGATGCCCATTTACAACGGGGGTAGACTCTCATCGACTCTTGAAGTATCAATAATCTCCCGGGAATCCGACAGACTCAGCGTCATAGATACCGAAGCCGAGATAAAAAGACAGGTTACGGGGATGTATTTTAACTATGTCAAAAATAGAGAACTGATAAAAGTAGCGGAAAGAATTGCACGGAGTTCATTTCTACCCGATATCAATTTCGCGTACTCCTATGCATGGCAGGATAACGACACTCCTGAACTTGACGGTTTTCGGTCCTGGAATGCAACGGTCAAATTGAGTTACGCCCTCTTCAACGGATTTCACGATCTGGCAGATTTGCAGCGTTCTCGTGCGGAAACCAGACAGATTCAAACTCTAGAAGAAAATATAGAACGGTCAATACTTGTCTCACTCTATACAGTGTTGAATACTATAAAATCGTCTCTGGCACGTATTACCTTATCTGAAAAGAATTTAGTTCATACAGGCGACAATCTCAAAAGTATACAAAGCAGATACAATCTCGGACTTGCATCGAATATTGACCTCATTGACGCACAGGTATTGGAAACAACTGCTCAGGTAGACTAGATAAATACACGTTGCGATTTGCTCATTACAGGAACTGATCTTGAACGTACTATCGGAAAATCCCTCGACGAAATAATTATACGGGAGCAGACGAAATGAAACGGTTCTATTTTATTGCGACAATTCTCATAAGTGCGATTGTGATTATTACAATGTTCTTGATATTTTCTATTTCAGAAAATTCCGCAGACCCTGCGGGGATTGCAGATGGGAATATCCCGGAAGAGATTCAGGCAGTACCCGTTGAAATATCTGAAGTTAGAAATGGGAACATTGTCAATACAATATCGGAAACCGGGGTGATCAAACCGTTTCATTCAGTCACCGTTGCGACAGAAACTGCCGGAAAAATTATAAAATTAACAACAGAATTGGGTGATTACATTCGACGCGGTGCGGTCATAGCGTCTATTGATGACGAACTTCCGAAACTTGCGTTGGAACAGGCCGAAGCACAACTCATAAATGCCTCAACAGCTTTTGAGAAAGCAAAAATAGACCTTGAGAGATATTCTGAATTGCGAAACAATAATGAGATTTCCGAAGATGAGTTCGAAAATATGAAAGTTAAGCATGAACTTGCAAGAGCAACGTTCTTGAGTAATGAGGCAGCGGTGAAAGTTGCCCAAAGGCAGGTAAGAAATACACAGATTACCAGTCCGATCAGCGGGTACATCGCTGAAAAAAATTTTGAAGCAGGCAATATTGTCTCGGTCCATCAGCCAATCGTAAAAGTAGTAGATTTAGAAACAATAAAGATAGATATCGATGTCTCTGAACAGGATGTTGTATTTTTAAAACAGAACAAGCCTGTTTCTATACGGGTTGATGCCTTTCCGGATAAAATATTTGAAGGAGATATATACGCAATAAGCCCTGAAGCAAACTCTGAATCTCATACCTTTCCTATTGAGATTATTATGCAAAATCAAAATGAAAGTTTGCTGAGGTCGGGAATGATAGCCCGTGTAACAATGGATATAAATGTTATTCGGGATGTCGTTCTGATAGAACGGGATGCGGTCATTGAACTGTTCGGCGATATGATAGTATTTGTAATTAAAGATGGATATGCCGAGAAGAGAATAGTTGTACCAGGACAGGAATCGGGTGCCGAAATTCAAGTTCTGTCAGGAGTGGTTCCGGGCGAAAAAATTGCCGTTACCGGCCAATATACACTTGAAAACAACAGCCGGATACGCATACAGAATCAATAATACGGCAGCATTCAGCTCGCTCACTTATGCTTTTGATACTATGCAGATAAGTACGTAAAAACTTAAAACTCACCTGTTAGAGAGTTAAAGCAAGACAAATGTCAAAATTTTCAATCAAGAATCCGGTCCTGGTTAATCTCGTTATGATGACGGCAATTGTGATGGGCACAGTCTCACTTATTGATTTGCCCCGTACGCTCATGCCCGATGTAAATTTTCACTGGGTATATGTCATTACTAACTACGAGGGTGTCAGCCCGAATGAAATCGAAAAACTTATCTCGATACCGATCGAGGACGCAGTAAATAATGTTGACAAAATAAAAATGATGACCTCGACATCATCCGAAGGGTTGTCACAAATAAGCATTCAGTTCGAGAACATGGGAGAAAATGAATATCAAAAACTTTATCAGGATCTGAAATCGGAAATAGATGCTATTGACGATCTTCCAGGAAAAGATTTGATAAATGGGCCGAATTACCTCGAATTTGGCAGCGATGACCTGATGCCTATCTATGCTCTTTGTCATTGTGAGCGGAACGCTGCAGGAACGGGATATGATCGATATTGCAAAAAATCTCAGGGGCGACATACTCGATCTCAAATATGTTGCCAGAGCAGAACTCGGCGGTGCCCGTGACCGCGAAATATGGGTTGAGGTCGATCCGGAAAGACTCAACAGTTATAACCTTACGCTCAACAGAGTGGTCAGTAGTATTGCAATGAAGAACCTTAATATTCCCGGCGGAACAATGGATGTCGGAAGATCGGAATATATTCTTAGAACAGTCGGAGAAGTGGACGAAGCTGAGGAATTGAAAAATGTGATTATCAGAAAAAGTTTCAGGGAAGGACTGGTAGCGATAAAGGATGTTGCCGCAGTTGTTGATACTCTGGAAGATATTGGAAACCTTGGGCGATTGAACGGTAAAACAGCTTTCACCATAACTGTCACTAAAAAAAAGGAAGGGAATGTTCTGACGCTTGTTAACGAGATAAAATCTCTTGTCGAGCAAAAACAGCGGACACTACCCGGAAATGTATCACTGAGTTTTGCCAGTGATATTTCCATTCCGGTCAATAAATTACTTAACGTACTTGAGTCAAACGCATATATCGGCCTGATAATGGTTTTGATGATACTTTGGCTGTTTATCGGCTGGAGGAATGCCGTTTTTGCAGCGATCGGTATTCCCGTTACGTTCTTGACAACATTCATATTCCTCAATTTGACCGGAAACTCCCTCAACGGGACATCGCTGTTTGGTCTTGTTCTGGTTCTCGGAATCATCGTCGATGATGCGATCATCGTCATTGAAAACTGCTTCCGCTACATACAGAAAGGTTATTCACCCGGTAAAGCGGCTTTGATCGGGACCAAAGAAGTAACGCTTCCAGTCCTTGCCGCTACGGGAACTACTGTTGCTGCGTTTCTTCCTCTCATGCTTGTTCCGGGAATTCTTGGTGAGTTTTTTAAAGTAATGCCTATTGTCGTCAGTCTTGCCCTGTTAGCGTCGCTCATAGAAGCATTTTTTATTCTCCCGTCCCACATTGCCGAATGGAGCAAAAAGGGCCATCTCAATCATAGCAAAAGAACAATAGTGTTCGCCGGATTGCGCCGGAAATACACAAGGCTGCTGAAGAAATTGCTCCGGTTCCGCCTTGTTGCAATAGGTGGCATAACGCTCCTGTTCATTATTTGTATCGCACTGTTAGTGTTGTACATCGGCGTCGATATGTTTTCCGGTGATGAGATCCCGCTATTCTTTGTACGAGTGACAATGCCCGAAGGTACACGGCTCGAAGAGGCAGACAGGATAATGAGTCAACTGGAACGGCAGGCGCTGACACTACCCGAATCGGATGTTGTTGCCGTCGTAACCAATACCGGGGTAATGCAGACCGACAGTGAATGGTTTCTTAAGCCAAGTGTCGGTCAACTCACAATTGAACTCGTGGACGATAATCTTCGGGACAAAGCCGTTTCATATTATGTTGAAGAACTTCGTTCGACAACTGCAGGAATTTCCGGGATGCAATCAATTGAAATTGCTGAAGTAAATTCCGGCCCTCCCGTTGGATCGCCCATTGAAATAAAAGTCCGGGGTCGGGATTACAGTCAACTGCAAATAATAGCGGATACGATAAAATTGACCTTAACTGAGTATGACGGGGTCATAGATATTCGGGACGATTACAATTTCGGAAAAAAAGAATTGAAAATAAAAGTCGACGAAGAACGGGCGGCGTTGTATGGTCTCGATATATATCAGGTCGCATCTACTGTACGAACGGCGTTTTCCGGAACAGTCGCAACAAAAATCAGAAAGCTCGATGAAGAAATTGATGTCATCGTAAAATATAAATTAGATTCGAGAAACAGTCTCGATGATCTTAAAAATATGCGGATAGAGCTGCACCAGGCAGGGTGTTCGTACCGCTTAAAGACATTGCTACTCTCTCAGTTAAGCCGGGTATCACGGCAGTAAAGCGGACGGACAGAGAGCGAACAATTACCATTACGGCAAATGTAGACGAGTCCAAAGCAAATGCCAATGCAATAAATAAAGAAATCATGACCGCGTTTAACGATCTCGAGGCGAGACATCCGGGATATTCGCTGAAATTTGGCGGCGAATTTGCTGAGTTCGAAGAAACAATGGACGGAATATGGAAACTATTTGCTGTAGGCATATTTCTCATTTATATAATACTGGGAGGTCTTTTTGGCTCTTTTATTCAACCGTTCATCATATGATGACCTTGCCCTCCAAAGTTGATCCAGATAGTATATGAGTACAGGGATTAGATTGAAAAGAGAGGAGCAAGATCAATGGCACGTAGAATTCACACATCAGCACAAATTATCCACAAGCTTCGAGAGGCAGAAGTACTGCTCGCTCAAGGTCAGTCGGTTCAACAAGCTGCTCGCCAGATTGAGGTTACAGAGCAGACCTATTATCGTTGGCGAAAGGAGTATGGTGGTCTTCGGGTGCATCAGGCGAAACGATTTAAAGCGTTAGAGAGAGAGACTATCCGCCTGAAACGCCTGGTTGCCGAGAAAGAGTTGGATATTCAAATCCTCAATGAGACTCTGGCGGTTGATGCAAAAAACTTCTGAGCCCGGCGAAGCGACGGGAGGTGGTGCAGCATCTTTGCACGACTCTCGAGATCTCGCAGCGCCGGGCCTGTACCGTGTTGGGAGTACCGCGCAGCACTCATCAATATCGCCCGATTTCTCCTTCTGATGAAGCCGGTGTTAGTGCAACGTATGGTCTGAGTTGGCCACGCAGTATGGTCGGTATGGTTATCGACGAATTACCGCACTGTTACAGCAAGAAGGCTGCAAGGTCAATCATAAGAGAGTGGAGCGTTTGTGGCGTCGAGAAGGATTAAA
Source organism: bacterium (assembly GCA_965240425.1). Taxonomy (GTDB): domain Bacteria; phylum SM23-31; class SM23-31; order SM23-31; family SM23-31; genus CBDFMG01. The sequence continues at coordinate 1,318,372 of OZ251221.1, read as the reverse complement.
AGTTCCCCGGAGGCAACCGAAGCGCAAACGGTTATGGCTCAATGACGGTTCGTGTATTCGGCTGCGACCTGCGTACCGGGATCATGTCTGGAGTTATGACTTCATGCAAGCACGAACCCGAGAGGGAAGGAGCTAGCGTTTGTTAACAATATTAGATGAATACAGTCGGGAGTGTCCGGCAATTGTGGCAGGCAGGAGGCTGACTCACAATGACGTCATAGAACATCTTGCAACACTGTTCGTGCAGCGAGGAGTTCCGGTTCACCTGAGAAGTGATAATGGCACAGAGTGCACTGCTCAAGCGGTCCGGACATGGCTCATGCGCCTGGGAGTAAAAACATTGTATATTGAACCAGGCAGTCCATGGGAGAACGGGTATAGTGAGTCGTTCAATGGCAAACTGCGTGATGAAGTGCTCAACCGGGAAATCTTCAATACAGTACACGAAGCAAAAGTGCTTGTGGAACGCTGGCGAAATGAGTAAAATCATAAGAGACCGCATAGTGCCCTTGGATACCGGCCACCCGCCCCCGAGGCAGTTATACCACCGGATGCGGTCTCAAGGCCAATGGATAATACAACAATGAATATATCGATGAATTGACTAACTTAAATAATGACCCAAACATTAGGGGCAGGTCAATTGTATACTATTCCGTTTGCATTCATAGGTGCAATTTTCGGCTTAGTATTGATTCAAAGCCTGTTCACTATCGCAACAATGTACGGTATCGTGGCGCTGACGGGGATCGTTGTCAATGACTCCCTCGTTTTGGTCAGCTTTATCAATAATGCCAGAAAGGCAGGTTATAACAGGTGGCATTCGATTCTGCTTGGCGGTTCAGTGCGGCTGCGACCGATAATATTGACGTCAATTACAACCATAGTCGGGCTTCTTCCTATGGCAATAGGGCTTGGAGGAAAATCTGCAACGTGGGGTCCCCTCGCAACAATTATAGTCGGAGGCCTGTTTTTCTCTACGCTATTCACCCTGTTTATTATCCCGTGTATGATAGCTGGTATAGATGATTTGAAAATTCTATTTGGAGTAAAATCACCGGAACCACGCTCGAATATAGAAAATAGTGATGAGATTTAAGATAAAATACTTTTTTTCACACAACTCAATATACAATATATTGAACACTTTAATTACACACTACAATAGATTGTGTTGATAGTAATTCTATTACCCTAATTAAGCTCGCATAATTCTTTTTTCACTTGACAATAAGTACCAATTTTAGTATGTTCATCTTAACGAAATTATCTTCGTAATTCTATTTTAGTACCCTGTTTTTTGCCACAAAAGGAGGTACATGATTCATGAAGCGGAAATTCAAAAGTACGACGTTAGTTCTGGGTATTGTGCTTACAGGTTTGATGATAGCATTTGGCGGTTGTACGCGGTATGCAAATCAGAACGATCTGGACAGGCTTGAAAATCAGCAGCAGGCTGCACTTTCCGCAGAGCGGCGTGTTCAGGATCTTGAAAGAGAAAAACAAAATCTTGAAAGTGAAATTGCCGATAAAGAGCGGGAATTGGAAGAAAGAGAGAGTGACTTACGTGCAGTTCAATAGTGTATAATTTCTTTTGTTTATTACTATTTCTTACATCTCATTGTCGGTCTCAGCAAAGGAGTTCAGTAAGGATGAAATCGAAAATTTTCTTTGTTTTAGCAGCGATTGCGATTACAATCAGCACGACTAATGTGACGGCGGTTTTCGCGCAGGAACGATTACGGTACGATGAATATCAGCAGCAGCTTGCCGAGTGGCAGCAAAGAGAAGAAACAGAGCAAGCACGTATTCAAGAATGCGAAGATATAATTGCCGGACTTCGGGACAGGCTTGACAACCTCAATAGCCGGATTGGAGATACTGAAGATGCGATTTGGAGAGCTCTTGGCATGACTGAACGCCAGTTCAATAGCTATATTGCGGAATTGGAAGGCCTGAGAAGGCAAATTCAAGGACTTTTGAACCTGGATCCCGCAGAATTATTCCGGCGGCAGGACGAAGTGAGAGATGCACTGAGCCGTATTGACGAGCTTTCAGATAGCCGTGCTGCACGGCATCCGCAAGCAAGAGAGATTCTTAACGATCTGAGAAGATTGAGAGGAAGATTAGAAAATGCATTGGAAAATGCTCAGCCTGCATTTGACTCATATTCTGTTGTCCGGGGCGATTGTCTTTGGAGGATTTCGAGAAAACCGGATGTTTATAACGATCCATTTCAGTGGATTCGGATTTATACTAAAAATCGCGATGTCATAAAAGACCCGGATCTCATTTATCCCGGTCAGGAATTCAAAATATTTCACGATGTGCTTGAAAACGAGCATCTGGTAATGCGTGGTGATAATCTCTCGAAAATCGCCGGATACAGCGGTGTATACAATGACCCGTTTCAATGGACAAGACTATATGAGCTCAATCAGAACGTCATTGAAAATCAGGACCTCATTTATCCGCATATGGTACTGTTTACCCGTTAGTAGTTGCTACGCAAAAATTCGAAATATGAGGTAAATACAGCTGTTCATGGTATGCAGATTTAAATTTTTATTAATAATATTGCATAAATTGGCTCATAGTTTTTCGAAACCGTGAGCCTTTTTTATTTGTAAATTACCGTATAGCTCTCCTGCTAATGCTCAATAAGAATCAAAAAATGCAGAGCACGGGATCGATATGCAAAGATAGAAGGTTACATTGAGGACTTTTTGAGGAATCATGACTGAGATAAAAAAAACATTTAACTTACATGGAATCGACCCGGTGATTTTTCTTGGAATGAATGACAACAACCTCAAAACAATTCAGGACTATTACGATGCCCAAATTACGGTGCGAGGTCAAAATGTTCTTTTGAGCGGTGATGAATACACAGTCAGAAATATAGAAAATCTTCTTTCGGAGCTTATTTTTCATATTAACAAATTTAAAAAATTGGACAGGCAGGACGTTGAGACGGCGATCCGGCTCATTCAATTAGACACTCCTCCCGAGAATTCGAAAGACGAACTTTATCAAGTAATATTATTTACGGAGAGTGATTTCATAAAACCAAGGACCGATGGTCAACAGCAATATTTTCTCAGCGTTCAAAAAAATGAGATAGTGTTTGCCATCGGGCCGGCGGGCACCGGAAAAACATACCTTGCCGTCGCAATGGCAATGCAGTCTCTTTTGAATAAAAATGTTAAAAAGATAATCCTTTCCCGTCCGGCAGTTGAAGCAGGAGAGAGTCTCGGTTATCTTCACGGTGATCTAAAGGAAAAAATAGAACCGTATCTCTGGCCGTTGTATGATTCCCTTAATGATATGGTCGCTCAACAAAAACTAAAAAAAATGCTGGAAAACAACACAATTGAAATTATTCCTCTCGCTTATATGCGTGGGAAAACACTGAACAATGCGTTTGTAATATTAGATGAAGCGCAAAATAGCACTGCGCTTCAGATGAAAATGTTTCTAACAAGGTTGGGTGCAAATTCGCGTGCCATTATAAACGGTGACATCACACAGGTTGATCTTCTCGACAAGTCTCAATCCGGACTGATACAAATACAACAAGTCCTTAAAGGTGTCGATGGAATAGCTTTTAATTATCTTGAGTCGACTGACGTGGTCAGGCACCGTCTCGTGAAAGATATTATAGAAGTGACCTGCCCCAATTGTTTGGGCCATTATTTAAGTTAGTCAATTCATCGATATATTCATTGTTGTATTATCCATTGGCCTTGAGACCGAATCCGGTGGTATAACTGCCTCGGGGGCGGGTGGCCGGTATCCGAGGGCACTATGCGGTCTCTTATGGTTATACTCATTTCGCCAGCGTTCCACAAGCACTTTTGCTTCGTGTAAGGTATCGAAGATTTCCCGGTTGAGCACTTCATCACGCAGTTTGCCATTGAACGACTCACTATACCCGTTCTCCCATGGACTGCCTGGTTCAATATACAATGTTTTTACTCCCAGGCGCATGAGCCATGTCCGGACCGCTTGAGCAGTGCACTCTGTGCCATTATCACTTCTCAGGTGAACCGGAACTCCTCGCTGCACGAACAGTGTTGCAAGATGTTCTATGACGTCATTGTGAGTCAGCCTCCTGCCTACCACAATTGCCTGACACTCCCGACTGTATTCATCTAATATTGTTAACAAACGCTAGCTCCTTCCCTCTCGGGTTCGTGCTTGCATGCAGTCATAACTCCAGACATGATCCCGGTACGCAGGTCGCAGCCGAATACACGAACCGTCATTGAGCCATAACCGTTTGCGCTTCGGCTGCCTCCGGGGAACTTTTAATCCTTCTCGACGCCACAAACGCTCCACTCTCTTATGATTGACCTTGCAGCCTTCTTGCTGTAACAGTGCGGTAATGCGTCGATAACCATACCGACCATACTGCGTGGCCAACTCAGACCATACGTTGCACTAACACCGGTTCATCCGCAGGAGAAATCGGGCGATATTGATGAGTGCTGCGCGGTACTCCCAACACGGTACAGGCCCGGCGCTGCGAGATCTCGAGAGTCGTGCAAAGATGCTGCACCACCTCCCGTCGCTTCGCCGGGCTCAGAAGTTTTTTGCATCAACCGCCAGAGTCTCATTGAGGATTTGAATATCCAACTCTTTCTCGGCAACCAGGCGTTTCAGGCGGATAGTCTCTCTCTCTAACGCTTTAAATCGTTTCGCCTGATGCACCCGAAGACCACCATACTCCTTTCGCCAACGATAATAGGTCTGCTCTGTAACCTCAATCTGGCGAGCAGCTTGTTGAACCGACTGACCTTGAGCGAGCAGTACTTCTGCCTCTCGAAGCTTGTGGATAATTTGTGCTGATGTGTGAATTCTACGTGCCATTGATCTTGCTCCTTTCTTTTCAATCTAATCCCTGTACTCATATACTATCTGGATCAACTGTTGGGGGCAAGGTCATCAGCATACGATAACTATAATACCAATAACACTGCTCAAAATCATAGACGGAGCAAAAACAGATCAAGTCAAAAGAGAAAATAAAATTGTAATAACAGTCTTGATGTGATAGTCGTCAAATAACTGCGCGGCCTCTTTTGAATAATCATTATCCCAATACCCCGATGTGTGATACAATTCGGCAATTTAGAGGATGTTCGATATGAAACTGGGAAAATTTGAACTCCTGATAGCATGGGACGGTTACTTCAAGCTTGACGGCGGAGCTATGTTTGGTGTTGTTCCGAAACCCCTGTGGAGCAGAAATGATCCTGCAGACGACCGGAACAGGATTCTGCTCAGCATCAATCCTATGGTTATTCGCTATGATAATGAAGTGATTCTTGTGGAAACCGGTATAGGTGATAAATGGGATGATAAAAACAAAGATATTATGGATTTGAACAGGAATGATAATCTCTTGAAAAGTCTTAAAGAATTCGCTATCGAAAAACAAGACGTAACCGGGGTCATTTTGACTCATCTTCACTTTGACCATTCGGGCGGGGCAGTTGAATTACATGAGAACGGCGATCTAATACCTGCATTTCCAAATGCAAAATATTTCATTCAACAGAAGGAATGGGACTTTGCAGTAAGCTCGAATGAGCGTGCTAAAGCGAGCTACATACCGGAAAATTTTCTTCCGCTCGAGGAACACGGTCATATGGTGTTTTTAAATGGTGACCAGGAAATTCTACCCGGTATATATGGAGAAGTAACTGGTGGGCATACCCCGCATCATCAGGTTATCCATCTGGAATCAGAAGGTAAAAAGGCCTGTTATATCGGTGATATTATTCCTACCGCAAGTCATATAAAACTACCCTACATTATGGGATACGACACGAATCCTCTCGATACGCTTGCCTCGAAAAAGAGACTGATAAACAGTGCGCTGGATGAGAAATGGTTTGTAATATTTCCGCATGCGCCACGAATTCGCTCAGGATATTTTCAAGATACCGGATCGGGAATTGTTTTAAATCCCTTTGATTTGAACGATAATACATGACCGGATCCCATACCTTGAGAAAAACGGGAGCAGATTTTACGAGTATGACGAATGAAAGATATGATTGACAGATGGGGTGAACGGACGGTCTGCAGAGTAGAAACGACCGACAGTCACGGTGACGGACTGGAATTGATCCTCCGCCAGATGGGCGATTTCAAGAATGTCAGCCGTGATGACGTTGTCCTGTTTCTCGAACAGGTCATCCAGGGGCTGTATGGATTTAAAAGTGGTCTCAAAGGAAACATCCGGACCGTTTCTCATGAAAATTCAGATAAACCGAAAAAGCTCGTACCTTTTTCCGAAGAACGAAAAAATAATATAAGGTCTGCTGTTCAAAGCCTCTATGAACGGCTGAATCTCGATGGGAAAAAAGAATTGAAAACAGAACTTCAAAAACTAATGAACGATTTATAAGATTCCGTTAAGAATCAATTATGGATTTTTTACTCAACCAAAATTTAAAACCTTGTTATTGCAAAAAATAGAGAAAACGAGTACATTATAGTAACCACATATATGAAAATTATTCTATGCCGGAGGAATGAATGAACATACAGATTCATAAGATACCTGGTCACGAATTGAAGAAGAAACCGAACAACGATTCTCAACTCGGATTTGGGAAGATCTTTACCGATTACATGTTTGTGATGCACTATACAAACGGAAATGGATGGCACAATCCTGAAATAAAAAAGTTTGAAAATATATCGCTTCCACCTTCCGCTAGTGTTCTGCACTATGCACAGGCAATATTTGAGGGATTAAAAGCATATTACCGTGTCGACGGATCGATAGGTCTGTTCCGCCCGGATAAAAATTTTGTCCGGTTGAACCGTTCCGCAGACCGAATGTGCATGCCCCGGATTCCTGAAGAAGACCAGAAAAAGGCTGTAATTGAGCTTCTTAAAATAGAGCGTGACTGGGTTCCGAAAGCAGAAACTACATCGCTCTACGTCAGACCGACAATGATAGCAGTTGATCCTTCTCTTAGTGTTAAGGCATCATCAACGTATATCTTTTTTATCATCGTCAGCCCAAGCGGCGTCTATTATAGCGGAGAGTTGTTACCGATTTCCGTTTATGTGACTGAAGAATATACCCGTGCCGCCTACGGTGGTACCGGTACGGCGAAAACGGGTGGTAATTATGCTGCAAGCCTGTTAATCGGCAAAAAAGCGGAAGAAAAGGGCTGTGACCAGGTGCTCTGGCTCGATCCGCGGGAAAAACGGTACATAGATGAAGTCGGATCCATGAACATTTGCTTTGTGTACGGGAAAAAAGTAATCACCTCGGCTTTATCCGGCACTATTCTTGAAGGAGTAACCCGGGACTCGGTCATTCTGCTTGCACGGGACCTCGGATATGAAATAGAAGAGCGGGCAATATCTATCGATGAAGTCATTGAGAGTATCGAATCGGGTGTTATGACGGAATGTTTCGGGTGCGGAACTGCAGCCGTTATATCGCCGATAGGAACTATCGTTTACAGAGATAAAACATATACTATCAGTGAAGAGCCGGGAGGGGTTTCAAAACGGTTCTTCAAGGAACTGGCCGACATTCAGCATGGCAGGACGGAAGACCGTTTCGGCTGGACTACCATTGTCGAATAGTTTTAGACGATTTCTGAGATATCAAGATAATATTTATAATCGCCGGGACTGTTTTGTCATAAACATTACTGAGCATACGGAAAGAACTTCCCTATCCTCAACGACTCACAATCCCTGCATCTATTAAACCCACATATTCAGTTCGAGAGTGCTCCTGAAGAAACCTGATTACGGGCAGGTGGGACCGTCCGTTCCTGCGGTTGACCGATGAACACTATTTCATTATTGTCTCCCAATCGCCCTACCCGAATCAATGTGTTTCTATAAAATATAGAAGTACGATCGTCATTAGGCAGCAAAAATTTTTTTACGATTAGCCGCCAATAACATTCCGCAGGATATAATTGTCTGATTTTTATTGTATTTTTGCATAAAAATTCCAAAATTTCTGGTACAATGGCAATCGCTCTTTGATAACGAATTGTGAACATAATGGCGAATACACGACGGCAGTCACGTGAAGAAGCGCTCCAGATCCTCTATGCACGGGAATTGAATCCTTCCGGTATGGATGGACTCATCCGCGACCCGGAGATTCTCCGGCAGGACAAAAATCCACTAAGTGAATTCACGATTCAATTAATTGACCAGACCAACTCATGCGAGAGCGAATGTGTTGAGTTAATCGAACGGCACGCAAAAAATTGGGAATTAAGAAGGATTGCACTGATAGACAGAATAATTCTCCGGATTGCCATCACCGAGTTCCTCAGATTTAATGATATCCCTCCTAAAGTAACAATAAATGAAGCCCTTGAAATAGCCCGAAAATTCAGTACTTCCGAGAGTGTACGGTTTATTAACGGTGTGCTCGACTCGGTGTACTCCGAACTTGCCGGCGCAAAAAAAATTTACAGAGAGGAACACGGCTTAAAAACAGACACTGAAAATTCTTCCCGTAAACGCCGTTATAAATCTCAACGATAATATGAAACTGGCAATTCTTTCAGATATTCACGCAAATCTTGAAGCTTTGGAAAAAAGTCTGCAATACATTGATAACGAGATTGCTCCCGGGAAGATCATTTTCCTCGGAGACACTGTTGGTTACGGTGCGGATCCTGTTGAGTGCGTTCAAAAAATCAGGGAGCGGGCAGACATATCAATACTGGGAAATCATGACGCCGCGGCAGTCAAAATGATTGACATTGACAATTTCAATCCAGACGCCCGGGAATCTGCCCTATGGACAAGGGGTACTTTATCTGATGAAGACAAATTATACCTGAAAGGTCTGCCGTATCGGGATGCAAAGTGGGATTTCCATTTTACCCACAGCGCTCCGCACAATCCTGAACAATGGAAATATATATATCGATGGAACGATACTAAGGAAGAATTTGACTATTTCGAAGAACAATTCTGCTTTTTAGGACATTCCCATATTCCGGGCATATATGGCAGGGATAAATCTTTACCGCATGAAAATGGACCGGTGCAGTTAGATCAGGATGACCGGTATATTATCAATGTCGGAAGTGTCGGGCAGCCCAGGGACGGAGACAACCGCCTGTCTTTTGCAGTATTTGACAGTGATTCCACGGTATTGGAAATTGTGAGGCTGGAATATGACATTACCACTGCGCGCCAAAAAATAATAGACAGCAATTTGCCGGAATATCTTGGCGACCGTCTCATAAATGGACGGTAATTTATCATGGAACTAATAGCGGATTATCGTATTATAACTGAATACTAATTGTAACCGGTTGTAATTTTATGAATATTATCAAAATCAAAAATTTTTTTGGTGGGAAACACGAACGGGGTATTAAAAAAATCATTCCTCTTGTGCAGGAAATAAACAAGTTGTGTGATGAATACGAATCACTGGGTCCCGATGATTTCCCAAAAAAAACGCTGGAATTTAAACAGCGCATCGCCGAAGCAGTTTCTGCAATACGAAATGACATGAAAGATGAAAAACAGGAAGATATTGAGCAGGCGATACTGGAAGAAGAAGAAGACATGCTCGACGATATCCTTCCCGAAGCGTATGCTCTCGTCAAACAGGCATGCAAGCGGCACAGAGGAAAAATATGGAATGTTCGAGGTATACCGACGGAATGGGATATGGTCCCTTATGATGTGCAGATCGTGGGTGCAATCGTACTTCATCGTAGTAATATTGCTGAAATGGCGACGGGTGAAGGCAAGACACTTGTAGCTACAATGCCTCTGTATCTAAATGCTTTGACGGACCGGGGAGTACACCTTGTAACCGTGAACGACTATCTTGCTGCCCGCGATAGCGAGTGGATGGGCGAAATATACAAATACCTTGGCTTGACCGTCGGCTGTATACTGAATACAATGACATCACAAGAACGGAGAGATGTCTATGCATGCGATATAACCTTCGGTACGAATAACGAATTCGGCTTTGATTATCTTCGGGACAATATGGCAGTCCGGCCGGAAGATCAAGTGCAGAAGAAGCATAATTATGCCATTGTTGACGAAGTCGATTCTGTACTTATCGATGAAGCGCGGACACCACTTATTATTTCCGGGCCCGTTGCGGTTTCGACGCAAATGTACGACAAACTAAAACCCCTTGTAGAAGGGACCATAAAAGCTCAATCGGTTTATGTTAACCGGCTTGTCATGGAATCCGAAAAGCTCCTTGAAGAGGGAAAAGACTATGAGGCAGGTACAAAAATATTAAAGGCATACCGCGGAGGTCCGAAAAACAAACGTCTCACGAAATTGCTCAATGAGCAGGGGATCAAGCGGCTCATGCAAGGTGTCGAAAACGACTTTATTCGCGATAAGAAAATAAATGAACTTGAAGAAGAACTTTATTATTCAATCGATGAAAAAAGGCACATAGCAGACCTGACCGAAAAAGGCAGGCAGCATATGGCGCCGACAAATCCTGAAATGTTTGTTTTACCCAATATCAACGAAGAAATCCACGACATAGATACTAATGAATCAATCAATGACGATGAAAAGGAAAGAAAAAAGCAGGAAATACAGGAAACATACAATCAACGATCCGAACAGAACCATAATATTTCACAGCTTCTTCGTGCATACTCTCTTTACGAAAAAGATGACGAATATGTAGTGCAGGACGGTAAAGTGATGATCGTTGATGAGTTTACCGGACGGCTCCTTCCGGGAAGGCGGTATTCCGACGGACTGCACCAAGCTCTTGAAGCCAAGGAAAATGTAAAGATCGAGCGGGAATCTCAAACGCTTGCTACGATTACGCTTCAAAACTACTTTCGGTTATATAACAAGCTAGCCGGTATGACCGGAACCGCTGTAACGGAGGAAAATGAGTTTTGGGAAATTTATAAACTTGAGTGTAAAGTAATCCCCACGAACCAACCTGTTGCCCGAGATAATTATGACGATAGGATTTACCGCACCAAACTGGAAAAGTATAATGCGGTTATTTCAGAAATCGGAGAAATGATCTCGAAAGGCCGGCCGGTCCTGGTAGGCACTATAAGTGTCGATGTCTCGGAAACGCTCAGCAGAATGTTGAAACGAAAAGAAATCAGACATTCTGTGCTCAATGCGAAACAGCACCAGAAAGAGGCGGAAATTGTAGCAAATGCTGGCCGGGCTGGCAGTGTAACAATAGCGACTAACATGGCAGGCCGCGGGACAGATATTAAACTCGGACAAGGCGTAAAAGATTCCGGGGGACTTCATATTATCGGTACAGAACGACATGAATCAAGGCGGATAGATCTTCAACTCAGAGGAAGGTGCGCCCGGCAGGGGGACCCCGGTTCTTCCCGCTTCTTTCTGGGTCTCGAAGACGACCTTATGCGGCTGTTCGGATCGGACAGGATCGCACGTGTCATGGACAGGCTCGGAGCATCCGAGGGAGAGGTAATTCAGCATCCTATGATAACCCGTTCTATAGAACGGGCCCAGAAAAAAGTTGAAGGACATAACTTCAGCATCAGAAAGCATCTCCTGGAATACGATGATGTAATGAACAAACAACGGGAAGTAATTTACGATAGAAGAAATGCCGCGCTCAAAGGTGACAACTTAAAAGATGAAATTCTCCAGATGGTTGAAGAATTTATTGAAGATACTGTTGATGAATATACAGATAAAAATACCTTTTCCGAAGATTGGGACTGGGATGGGTTACAGCATTCCCTCGTGCGCAGTATGCTTCTTCATGGAGATGCTTCCATAAACCCAAAGGAAGAACTGAAACAGGAAGAGCTTGAAGAAAAATTGAAAAGTGCGGCACGGACTCACTATGATCACAAGGAACGAGCTCTTGGTCCGGATATTATGAGACGCCTTGAACGTATAGCCGTCTTGAAGGTCATAGATGAGCAGTGGAAAGATAATCTCTATGAACTTGACCAATTAAAAGAAGGTGTGAATCTGCGGGCATATGGACAGAAGGACCCGCTTATCGAATATAAACGGGAAGCGTTCACTAATTTTCAGGAAATGCTTGCAAAGATCACTCAGGAAGCCCTCTCATTTATATTTAAAGCTCAGCTTGAAACGGCAGAGCGTCCTCAAATGCAATCCCCGCAGCGAATGACAATGAGTCATGAAGATACGGCAAGTCTCGGCTACAAACAGTCCCCGGAAATGCGTGAAGCTGCCCGGCATGGCAGGCAAGAACCTGTTCGGGTTAAACAAAAAGTGGGTCGGAACGCCCCCTGCCCATGCGGATCAGGGAAGAAATTTAAAAAATGTCACGGAAAAGCTGCCTGAAACTATTCATTAAGCTGACTCAGGTGCTTCAGGCACTATGTACGCCATAACTATATATATTACGATACCCGGTATGATGTGTGTTATAATGGTTCCAACTACCCAAAGAATGCGCACGATTGTCGGGTCGATTGAAAAATACTCTCCTATACCTCCACATATTCCTTTCAACTTCCTGTTTGTGGTTGACCGGTAAAGGATCTTTTTCTCCGGTCCTTCCGTTTTTTTCCCGATTTTGGTTTCATCTTTCTTCCGTATAAATTTTGTAAGGACAACACTGCCGACGCCTATTAATGCGAGTGACAGCAGCAGCCTCCCGAATGAAACAATATCAAACCAGTGAGGCATCCAGAACCGGTTGCTTAACAATACGCTGAGTCCTCCTAATATGAATAGCATTCCGATGATTGAGCCGATTACGGTTGATGCCGGTGTCAGCGAGGGTTCACCCGTCTCATCCTTGACCGGTATGATGAACCATCCGATCAGGTAAGCAATAAATCCTGCCCCGCTTATGAGGCATGACAGTACAAATACGATACGGATTAACGATGGATCGATACCAGTGTATTCAGCCAACCCGCCGCATATGCCGGCGATCATTTTATCAGATTTAGAGCGGAAAAGCTGTTTGTAAGTAGGGCTTGTTTTCCGGTCTTCGGTCTTTTTCTTTGACGTTCTCTTTTTTTCAGCCATACTATATCTCCTGGGATTAAAACTCGAAAAATGATATTTTTCTCAAAATGAATCGGGTAAAGTAATTCCGTAAGTGTGAAATGATTGTAAAAGGAACATACTGTAGCACGGTAAAACATTGTCTCTGTATGGCAGGCAATAGCCGGGTCAGTGAATCCATATACAACCTCCATCAGTCATTGTCTTGATTATTAGTGGAATTACTGCCATACAGGTTAGAGTAAACGTAGTGATTTTTTAATACTTCTTTCACGAATGTACGCGTCTCTGAATATTCAATATTTTCAATAAATACATCCATATCCTCAGTTCCATATCGGTCTATCCATGTACGTACGGCGCTGTCTCCCGCGTTATAAGCCGCGGCCGCAAGCGGTTTGCTGCCTCTGAACCGCTGCATGAGTTCACGAATATTTCTGATCCCCAACATCATGTTAATATCGGGTCTAAAGGTGTCATTCACTGAAAAGTTGACCAGTTTCAGAGACAGTGCGAGGGTTTTCGCTGTTGCCGGCATAAGCTGCATCAGCCCGATTGCGCCCGCAGATGAGACAGCCTGGGCGCCAAAAAGACTTTCCCTCCGTATGATTCCGAAAATAAAGTTTTCATCAACCCGCCGGAAATCGGAAATAGATTCCAATTGATTCAGAAAGTGTCTTGGGTAAAGAGTAGTGAGAACAGTATTGTTCGTTCCGTAATAGTAGCGGTTATATATAAAATCGGCAAGCCGTATTGATTCGTCAAATGACCCCATTGCAACATACGTGGAATATATATCTATAAGAATATCGCGCGTTACAACTGATTTATTCCGAAACCGCTTCAACTCGCGTACTCCCCATGGATCGCCGAAAACGAGACCGATAATGACGATCGAACGGAGTTCATCTGAGTTCGAATCAAACTCCAGTGATATGTTCTCTTTTTCACGGACGAATGCGCCGCCGGTTTTTTGCCTTGCCGTAACAACGTGGTAATTCAGTTCTTTACGACGGGCGAGATTGTTGAATATAACAACCGCTTCTTCCGGCTTCCCAAGATTTTCGAGCGATTTTGCTTCCCAGAACGCTGCCTGAATGGCTAATGAGGTTCCAGGATACCGTGATTGCAATTCTTTGAAATATTGGCTTGACTCCGCATGATTATTATTTTTATACCAGCAGAATCCAATCTTGAACAATGCTCTGAATCGGTAGTTATTCGGAGAATTTTTTTGTGCAACTTTTCGATATGCTTCTATCGCTTTTAAGAGTTGGTTTCGCCGTTCATAGTTGAGCGCAATTATCCACAATGATTCTGCAGCTTTTCTGTCAAGAGGATATTCACGCGAATAACGGTCATATTCAATTTCTGTCTGAGCATAGTTTCTGCTGCCATACATACTTCTTGCGATATACAATCGTGACGCACGAATAAGTTTCGGGTCTTTGAGTAATGAAAATGCCGTGGTAAATTCCTCGGCGGCTTCGGTATATCTTTTTAGATTAAATAAAATCCTTCCCCGCTCAAAATGCGCACGCCCTGTATAAACTCCACCGGGGTAAAGATTAAAATAATTTTCTAAAAGCCGCCGGGCATCGTGTAATTTATTGTGATTTATATAGGTCGAAGCAATCAAAACAGTCTCATTTTCACTGAGAGGGGTATTTTGAACATTTCTCAACCGAATAATTTCTATTCCCGATTTTAAAGCAAGCGTATCAGACGGTGATGTACTGATTATGTCAAGAAGCCGCGAAACCCCGGTCCGTTCGCTCCCGGATAGAATATAATTAAGACCGATGTGGTATTTAACAACAGTTTTTCCGGCTGACAAACCGCTATCAGTCTCGAATGGAAGCAAATAATCATTCGATTCCGGATATTTTTTTAGCTCTTGCAGCAAAATTCCGGCGTAATATGCCGATTCATTTTTCAACAGTGTTCCGGGATATGTTTTCAAGATATTCGAAAAAGCCGACACTGCCGCTTCTCTTTGGCCGGTATTGAGCAGACTGAGGGCCTGATAATACTCTATGTAGTCTCTGTAGGCAGAACCGGAAGATTTAGCTTGGGAGAGCAACGGCATTGCAGTTCCGTAATCTCCAATATGGTACGAACTCATTGCCCGTTTTAATAAGAACGATTGATCGCTGTTAAGAATTGGTGACTCTGCGCTGGCAGTTTCATATAAGCGCAGCGCTTCTGAATAGAGACGTGAACGGAGCGCTTCGTCTCCAGCAGCAATCTGAGAAGGAGATTTTTCTGCTTTTTGCGCATAGGACCCGGGTACTATGAGTACTGATTGCAATAAAAAAAGCCTCCAAATCAAAGGCAAAATGATTTTAAAGCTTTTGTTCATGGGTCAGGTTGCTGGTTGGATGTATGAT
This sequence comes from bacterium, assembly GCA_965240425.1. Taxonomy (GTDB): domain Bacteria; phylum SM23-31; class SM23-31; order SM23-31; family SM23-31; genus CBDFMG01. The sequence goes on along the minus strand of OZ251221.1, from coordinate 1,302,977 downwards.
AAAATTAAAGAATAATTAAATGTTTCAGAATCTGTCTTTCAAGTATATCAAGATAAATCTATTGAATGCCACCGGAACTACCGTATCACCGCCATTTTTTCCCTTTTAATAAAATTGTCCCCTTTTAGAATATAGATATAAATCCCGTTTGGCACACGTTGGTTATCATCGCTGTTTCCGTCCCAGACAAAGGGAGTGCTGTGTTCGTATTTTGCAGGAGTTAAGCTTACCTTCGGAAAGCGTTTGACGAGCATGCCGCTGAGAGAATAGATCCTTAATTCAACTTCATCAGGCTCACCGATCTCGAAAGGAATTTTTATTTTATCTATAATAGTGAAATTTGCCGGACTCGGGATCGTTGGTAAAAGAGAATTCGCAATTGCAGACGGCTCAGTTATTGTTATGCTGACATTCATCTGGTATTGTCCCGATTTTGGCAATTGTGAAGAATTCGATAGAATGAGAACAAGCTCCGGACTGCTTCCAAATGAAAATATCGATGCCGTTCCGGAAATACCGTTTGTAAAAGTGACCTGCTGAACCTTCGGTTGATTAAAATCATCGTTCAGCACAAGAGACGCGCTCCAAAAGTCACTGTCCTCGGCAAGTCCGTCAAGATTTACCTGGAACGTTCCGCTTAATGGGCGCCTGAAAGCGTAGTATTGAGCCGACAGGTGGCGGTTTATAATGACCAGCGAAGTATCGTTAAAATCCTCGATCACTTCATTGAATACCAGGTCCGGGTACAAATTCCCCTCGGAATAATAATTCAGCGTATCCGCCCGGGTACCGGTAAAATAGTTCCACACATAAAATTCCTGAAGCTCTGCTTCAAATGAAGATTCCGTTTCCTCATTGACAACTTTTTCTATCGTCTGCATGGCTGACTGCAGGTGCATATTTTCCCACATTTTTACCAGAAGGTCCGGCCCGAACTTTTTGTTTATGAAATGTAAAAATATAGACATACCGTATTGGCGGAGTGTACCGTTAATAGGAAATTCCCGCCAAAGTGAATTTTCCATATTATCTTCACCCAGCACATGAGGCAAGTATTGCAGATAGTCATTAACCTCGTCATAAAGAACGTCTTCAAACAACGTCGATGTCATTTCATAAAAGAAAATATCACTCGCACGGAAAATATACGAGAATTGCACGGTATGGTGGAATTCATGAGCGGATGTCACTTTGATCGCATCAGTGCCGTGGGTAAAAAGATTGACATCCTGAAAAGTGCTGCTCATCGTAATGTAACTGCTCGGATCGAACCAGGGTGTGCCCGGCTGGTCTGTTTCTGCGGATGTAAATCCGTAAGTGCCCCCGCCAAGTTCTAAAAGGTAAGCGTCATATTCATTTCCGTCAACATTATCAATAGGCGCGAGCTTGTATCCGCTTTCAATATAAAAATCGTATGACCGGTCGAGTGAAATACCGGCTTGTTCTACAAAGTCCGGGATGCCGTTCGTATTGTCGTCGCCTTCAAGAACGGCATTCGCTCCCGCAGTCGTATAATGGATCTTAAATAAACCTTCGGGGCTGATATATGTTTCTGGCAGCTGTGCCGGTGACGGCCGGAACAGAAATTGATTGAATAATTCCTGCTCTTCCAATGTCAGGAGTCCGTAGTTCGATTTTAGAAGGTTCACCGCCTCGGTACCACACGTAATACTCACATCACCAGAACTCCTGTACTGCGGGTTGAGTCTGTCAGGATAGAAAACAGCATAGCCAATGGTAACGGCATATTCCCTGAGTGATATCTGCTCACTGATATAATCCGCTCTGAGTTGCGCAATCCCCTGCTGAGCAAAAACAGTGTTACGGTAAATAAAAAATGAGACAAAAACGATAAAGCAGATCCTGATCAGTTTCATTTTCCGGTATCTTTTCACAGTCATTCTCTATCAATGAAGACAGACAATATCATTTTTTCTTGATCTGTACGGTTAAGGGGACTCCCTCGAATCCATACGCCTCCCGAACTTTATTAATAATATACCGCCGGTACGATTCCGGTATTCCAAGAGGGTGGTTCGTAAAAAAAGTGAATTCCGGCGGCGAGGTTTTTGTTTGAGAACAATATTTTATCGTCACCTGCTTTCCGCAGTAAGCGGGAGGGTAGTACCGTTTCACTATTCCCTGAAGTAGATCGTTGAGTTTGGCAGTCTCGATCCTTCTCCCCCACTCATCATGAACGAGTTTACACACATCCAGGAGTTTGAATATCCTTTGTTTCGTAATCGCAGATATTGAAACAACTTCAACAAAACTGTGTATTCCGAGTTTTTCTTTTATTCCAGTCACAAGTTTTTTATAAGTGTGTGTGTCCTTTGAAATAAGGTCCCATTTATTGAGAGCGATGACAATACCCCGCTTTGCTTTTACGGCCATATCGATTATTTTAAGGTCCTGATATTGAATGCCATCCTGCGCATCGATTACTATAACAACAACATGACACTCTTCGATGCTCCTTTTTGACCGTATAGTACTATAATATTCAATATTTTCATATACTTTGCGTTTTTTCCGCAGGCCGGCGGTGTCTATTAAGCGATATACCCGATCGTTCCACTTGAAATACGAATCGACAGAATCCCGCGTCGTACCGGGGATATCGGTAACAAGCATCTTTTCTTTCCCAAGGAATGCGTTGACAAGAGATGACTTCCCGACATTTGGCTTTCCAACAATTGCAACCGAAATAGAATCAAGATCTTTATACGTCCCATCGAATTCAGGAAGTGAGGACACTATTCTGTCGAGCAGGTCTCCCACCTTTCTCCCGTGCAGAGCCGAAATTATACTCGGTTCTCCCAGCCCGAGCCTTATGAACTCACCTGCATCAGCTTCCATATGAGCGGAATCCACTTTATTTGCAACGACAAGGATCGGTTTGCCGCTTTTCAGCAGACTATCTGCCATGAGTTTGTCTTCATTGATGATACCGGTCCTGACATCGACTGTCAAAAGTACGACATCCGCCTCTTCAATCGCCTCATCGACCTGAAACCGAATACCCTTGTCGATATCGTCCTTAAAATGAGCAAGATACCCCCCGGTGTCTACTAATGTAAATTCCCTGCCGTTCCAATCGGTTTGTTCATAGTGACGGTCTCGTGTTACCCCCGATTCGGCATCAACTATTGCTTTTCTTTTACGAAGTATCCTGTTGAAGAGTGTTGATTTTCCGACATTCGGCCTGCCGACGATTGCTACTAAAGATAAAGACATGACAATTTCTCAATAGTTTCATCATTGTAACGGCATTCAGCTGACCCGTACAGTTTCCAAAGCATCGCATAGTTCCTGAAAGGATCCGGTAAATTGTCGAACGCACTGACCTGTTTTCCGGGATATGCTTTCAACGGACTCATCGTCTAACGTCAACCCGTCGGGATTAAGACAATTCGGCGGTAAAAGATAGATATCACTTCCACTCTTGTCCATGGTAATGGCCCTGATGATATCGCTACCCGATAGCAGTCCGCTTACATCGATAGACGGTCCGTAAAAATTATTTACAACTCCGGATAGTGTGACGGTCAGCCCTTCAGCCTGTTCAAGAACGGGTACCAAATGTTCAAGCAAAACCGGGTATGCGAGTGTTCCGGTCAGTATATGAAGTTTCCTGTGTGGAGAGAACCGCCGTTTAAAAACAGATTTATGCTTTGATATTTCATGAAGAAACTGCCGGGTAAGACCGACCCCGTTTTCAAGCTGAAAAAGATCCCCGTAATGCCGAAGTGATGGTAAACGCCAGTCCGCCTTCAGATACCATTCGTCCGAGAGATACACGAACCTTTCTCCGAGTCTTTTGATGGTTTTCCTCTGTAACGAGTGAATATCGGGGATTAGTTTCCGCGCATAATCCTGCGTCACTTTCTGGAACTGAAACAATCCTTTACGATGATTAGTGAGACCAAGAGGAACGAGCGCCGAGGAACGGACACCCGGATAAAACTGCTCGAGACCTTTCAGAGTATCATAAAGTATGTCCCCGTCATTTATACCCGGACACATAACGATCTGTGTGTGCAATTCAATGTTATGCTCGACGAGCAGTTCAATTTTTTCAAGAAGCCTGTCTTCACGCTCGATACCGAAGAGAAAATTCCTCACTTTTTGATCGAGTGCGTGGACAGAAATATAAAGCGGACTCAGCCGCTGGTCTATCATACGCTGCAGGTCTGCCTTACTCACATTATTAAGAGTAAAGTAGCTTCCATGCATAAAAGAAAGCCGAAAGTCCTCGTCACGAAAATAGAGTGTTTTTCTGAGTCCTTGGGGATTCTGGTCCACAAAACAAAATGGACAATTGCTTCCACAGTGACGGTACTGGATTTCCTCAAATACAATTCCCAGATCGTCATATTCTTCCTTGTCGACATCAAGTTCTAACATTTTGTTCTTCCGCTTTACTTCCATGTGCAGACACGGTTCGGTAATATGAAATTGAAAATCTATCACGTCACGTAACGGCTCATTGTTAATAGCGACAAGTTCATCACCCTTTTGCAATCCCATCCTGTAGCCGAGGCCGTCTTTATCTATTGATTTTATAATCATTTAAACGATCTTCACCATTGGCTTTTAATGAAAAAACTCCCAGTTTTTGAAACTCGGTTCTCAACAATTTATGTTTCAGATTGCTGAAAGGTAATAAATAGGCATAAAAGAATAAATGTATACATTTCAGCTAAATATTTCAAGCAAAACTTAAATCTGATTGGCATTACGAGCGCTGATAGGATTATTATAAATAGTTCCGGATTTAATATATAATTGATAATTGTTGAAGAAATAACTATATTGGAGCATTCATATCAATATCATTGGAGATTCGGAATGCCGAATGCTCTTATAGTAGACGATGACCTGTCGATCCGCACAACGATGAGAAGTATTCCGGAAAATGTTAAATTTGATGTTGATGAAGCGGAAAATGGAGAAATAGCTCTTCAGATATTAAAAAGAAATAAATACAATATTGTTATTCTTGATATTCACATGCCGAAAATGGATGGACTGCAGGTTATGTCGGTTTTAAAGAAGAGAAAACAATCTATTCCTGTCATTGTCATTTCTGCAAACCTGAGTGATGAAAATCTTGAGAAACTCATTCAACTCGGAGTAAAGGAATTTCTTTCAAAGCCTTTCGACATTAAGACACTTTACCAAGCCGTTAATAAAATTTGTCCTCTGGAAGAAAAAATTAATTAACACCGGAAACTGTTGTATCCAAGTCGCATTGTCTCTCATAGTTTTGTATAAATTTATTTAGTGGTACTTTGCGAGGTCCACGTTCTTTTGTAAAATCCTAACCGGGCATCCTTTTTATATCAGCACCCAGTTCATGTAGTTTATGCTCTATCGATTCATATCCCCGGTCGATGTGATATATTCTTTGAACCTCTGTCTGCCCGCCCGCCCGTAATCCGGCAAGAATAAGACTGGCGCTTGCTCTCAGGTCTGTCGACATTACCTGCGCGCCTTTGAGCGTCTTCACGCCTGTTATATGTGCCTTGTTCATATCGACATTAATGTGCGCGCCGAGTCTGTTCAGTTCGGAAACATGTGTAAACCGGTCATAAAAGATCGTATCCTCAACGATACTATTACCCTTCGCTATAGTCATAAGCGCAATCCACTGCGCCTGCATATCGGTCGGAAATCCCGGATATATGGCGGTGCGGATAGTAACCGGATTAATATCGCCATCACTTTTTATTTTTAGTGATTCAGCAGTTTCAATATGTGCTCCTGCCTCCTTGAGGGCATCGGTAACAGCGGTCATGTGAGCCGGTTCTGCATTGTCAAGAGTAACGCTTCCTCCTGCGAGTGCGCATGCGATAAGAAAAGTCCCCGCTTCGATGCGGTCAGGAATGACGACAGAATGTAAAGGATTTAGAGACGAGACTCCCGTAATCCGCAGCGTATCCGTACCAGACCCGTCAATTTGAGCGCCCATTGAATTCAGATTATCGACAAGCGCCGTGATCTCCGGCTCCTGCGCCGCATTGCAGATAACTGTCTCGCCCACTGCGAGTACGGAACCCATAAGAATGTTGCCTGTGGCCCCGACACTCGATGTGGGAAACCGGATTTCATTACCCTGAAGCACCTTGACATTTGCATTTATATATCCTGTATCAAGCGTAAGATCAACGCCAAGCTTCCGAAAACCGGACAAATGCAGATCGATGGGTCTCGGCCCCCAGGCACACCCTCCCGGTAGCGATACCCGTGCTTTTCCGAAGCGTGCAAGGAGTGGACCCAGGACATACACGGATGCCCGCATTGTCTTTACAAGTTCATACGGCGCTTCATAATTATCAATGTGAGAAGTATCAATGGTGAGGACACTGTTTTCAAAAACCACGCTTGCTCCGAGCATGCGAAGCAACTTGCTCATAGTGGTTACATCGCGGAGATCAGGGACGTTCTTTATTACATGAATACCATTTGATAGAATCGTCGCCGCCATGGCGGGAAGGACAGCATTTTTTGCACCGCTGACAGTTACGGTTCCTTCAAGCAGTTTCCCGCCTTGAATAACAAATTTATCCAATATCGCTCCGGGTCACCGGGTGTAAGAACATCATGAGAGCCGGTCACTTATCATTTCTTCGGCATTTTTAATATGAACTTCTCGAACGGTCTCTCCCGCCAGAAGCTTAGCAATTTCATGTTTCCTTTTCTCTTTGTCCAGACGGACGACACGTGTAATAACCCGGTTTTCCCGCTCAATTTTATCGACTGAAAAGTGGAAATCGGCCTGAGCGGCGATTTGAGGAAGGTGAGTGATACACAAAATTTGATGAACATTGGCAAGATTCCGAAGTTCTCTCCCAACTGCAGAAGCAATTCGGCCTGAAATCCCGGTATCGACTTCATCAAATATCAATATTGGAACGCTGTCTGCCTGCATGAGTACGGATTTAATGGCAAGCATGAGCCGGCTCAGTTCGCCTCCCGAAGCAATTTCTGCAATGGGAAGGAGCCGTTCCGCTTTTCCGGTAGCGATCCTGAACTGTATGTCGTCTATGCCGTGTATATCCCCGGCAAATTCATTGCCATTTATTGTAACGGAAAGATGTCCGTCACTCCGGTCACGTTTCTTCCGCTGTGTTACTGCAATATCCAATGCTGAAGAGCCCATGCCGAGCACTTTCAGTTTGTTTAGGACTTCTTTCTGCAGCTTGCCGGCAGCTTTTCCCCGGCTTTTCGACAGATCATTACACGCATCTTTGAAGATGAGTAATTTCTTATCAATAGTATCCGAGAGGGAGATTATTTTAGCTGAAAGGTCTGCCTCGCCAGTAAGGCTTTTCTCGATTTCCGCTTTTTTTGCCTGAATGCCTTCAAAAGTAGTTTTGTGTTTTTTTTGGAGCTGACGTAGAGCGGCTAACCGCTGATTTATCTCTTCCAGACGCTCCGGGTTTGACTCAATACGCTCACTCAATTTCTGGAAATTTTGTGCTGCTTCTTCAACACATACAAAAGCCGCAGAAAGATCCTGCTCAATTGATTTCACAGCCGGATCATACTCAAGGATTTCGTCAAGCGACTGCAGCGACTGCCGTATTTGCTCATATGCAGAACGGTCCTCATCATAAAGAATTCTATAACAATCTCTCGCTATTGAAATGATTTTTTCTGCGTTCTGAAGGATCTTCCATTCTCTTTCAAGCTCATCTTCTTCGCCGGCCTGCGGATCGACCTCATTGATTTCCTTGAGTTGGAACGAAAGGTAATCGCGCATTTCTTTGATAGATTCTGACTGTTGTTCAAGGACACGCTTCTCTTTTAATAATAAATTCAATGAAGTGAACGCCTCCGACACATTCTGTGCAAGGAGAAAAGAATCGCCGAACCTGTCAAGAATTTCGTAATAGTTTTCAGGGTTGAGAAGTGATTGATGCTGGTGTTGACCATGAAAATCTACCAGTCTCCGCATAGTGTCCTTAATAGTTTGGACAGACGCTGATTCACCGTTAATAAAGCATTTACTGCCTCTGGATTCGGTAAATATCCGTTTGACAACCATACGTTCAGAAGTTTTATCCGTACCCTTTCGGCCTGTAATAAGTGAAGAATACTGTGAGAAATCAAACTCCCCTTCAACATATCCCTCCCGCGCCCCTTTACGGAGTATCGAGCCGGAAATTCGTTCTCCGAGCAGAAGTCCGAGAGCGCCGACTATGATTGATTTTCCCGCGCCGGTTTCACCTGTCAAGATATTGAATGCCGGACCGAACAGAATATTCAATCGGTCGATAATAGCATAATTGCTTATCTCAAGTCGCTTCAGCATTATAATAGAAAAATGGTTACCGTGAATGCATAGTACGTGCGGCAGATTACAATTCAAAATGAGGTAAAACAGTGTATAATATTTTTTGTCAAGAATCAAGAAAAATAGATTTGAGGAAACAGTTTATGGGAAATCGTTGGAGAGTATTTTTATCGGAAAACGAAAAAAGGCGGGATTCCGAATAATTTAGCGTAACAGCCGCATACCGAATCCGTATCCAAAACCGAAATTAAACGTGAAACCGCTAAAATCCTGCCAGAGTGCGAGGTTGTTTGCAAATGTCAGATACCGGTAGCGTACACCGAGATCAATAAAAATTTTCTTGAATGTATATACCTCTGTCCCGAGCATCACATAAGCCGAAGGCGCAACTTCGAATGAACGGTTGTTATTGTTAAAATCCTGGATCTGGCCGAAACCGAATACCGTACCTGCTCCTGCACCGACGTAAGGATAAAAATTCCTCAGCGATGACCGGTTCAGAAAAAAACCTTTTCGCACACCGGCGTACAATGGGATCAACGTTACACTCGCGTTGCCAGGGAACGATTGGCCGAATGGTACAGAATTAAAACCAGAATTGGTTAGGTTTGAATTTGTGTAAAAGTAACCCGATTCACCAACAACATAAAAATCACGCCGGAGCCTGCGTGAAAAAATTGAATTCATTCCGAAAGCGTTTCTAAAATAGGATGAATTTACAAAGCCCTTATTCTGAAAAACATTCGACCCGATTGTATTTACGGGAAGCGCCGCTATGGTTTGATACCCGTTGATAACTTGAATTTTACTTATTCTGTCCCTAAACTGCTTTTGTGCAAGTCCGATCGGCGATTGGTCGTACACGTCTTCTATGTATGGAATGTCATCAGCCTCAGTTGAAATTCTTTTATCATCTTCAGATTTTTCTAATTGCGAGAAACTCTCCGCAGGAAAAATCAAAACCGCTGCTGTAAGAAAAATGAGAATACGCTTCATGAGACCCCCGCTACAATTATGGATTGCATGATACCGTCTGTATTGTACATACAGAATTGTTCAATTTATATTCCATAACAATACATGGAATTATCTCGATGACGCAAGAGAGTTGGAGTACCGAAGGCAGTAAGAAGATCGTAATGCATCACGAGTATAATGAGTGATGCAGAAAAATAATCGGTTGATTTCGGATAAGCCGAAATGAACGAATGCTGTGTACAAATTTCTGAAATATAAACTTAGTAATTTGTGTATGTCGAAAGCATCTTCTTTGTGTCGAATGCCTGATAAGCATTCCGGTAAACTTCGCATATCCTGCATTCTACGTTCCCGCACATATTATCTCCGTTTTTATACATCCAGCACGGTTTGGCGATACTGTTGAATGCCTTGCATTTTTCACGTAACTCGTCGGAACTGTTTGAAATTTTCCAGCAGGGAGTGAGCGCCAATATTCTTCGTATGCCCTCAATGCTCAATTTTTCTTTCTTTATAAGTTTTCTTATAAAGCGGACCCATTCGATATCTTCCTGCGTAAATAGACGCATTTTTGTCGTCGTCTTGTACGGAAGCAACAGCCCCTCCGATTCATACATCCTGAGAGTAGAGGGAGAAAGATCGAGTACTTTCGCGGCGACGCCGATAGGAAAGATAGATTCCTGTTTTTGCATGTCGCTTAATCCTTCCATAAGACATACCTTCTTAATTTAAAAAATATTTAATCCGTACTGAAAATATAATAATACTTATAGTTGTGAATGCAAGTTTTCTGCACATTTAACGTGATAATACGACCATTTTACTCCTATAAACTTTTACAGAAGAAACAAAACACACACAATGCGTCAGCGCTCTTTTTTGCTATCCCGGTATTTTTACATGATCCGGTTAAGGTAATCGTGGATCCTCTCAACCATATCTTCAAAGAGTTCCCGGTTATGAACCGACGAACTCCCGTCGAGTTTCAGTTGCCGTACCCAGGTCTTCATTTCCTGAAGCCTCTCGTTTTCAAGACTGTCTGTCCGTGCATATTGTTCATTGAGCTTTATCTCCAGCTCGTCGAGCTGAACCTTTGCATCGTTTATCCAGTCCACGAGAATATAATCATAACCTTCCTCATGACAGGCAATGCACGTTTCCCCCACCGGGCGATTTACAACTCTTTCCTCGATTTCATGACACGTTAAGCAATCATCTGAAAGAATAGACATAACACCCGCAACGTTGCGGTCATAGAATTCGGGATTGCCTGAATTAATTGAATATTGCAATGTGTGACAGTTCCTGCATTCTACCGTATCGGTCGTGTGGTGGCACTGGGCGCATCTCTCCCTGGCTATTTTTAATTGGCCGTGTGTAACGGTGTTCGAATGACATGTGCCGCAGTCCATTTTATTATCTGCAACATGCACACTATGTTTGAACGTGAGACTCAGAAATTCCATCTCTTTTTCTTCGATACAAAAATGACATGAAGAACATTCAGAAGGGATCACCTCGGTATGATCGATAAAATCGAGTTTATCAACTTCTATATTGGCAATATCCGCTGCTTTTCCGATTTGACTGTATGCTTTGTGAAGTAACTCGTCGGAATAATCCATATTATGAACGCTCTTGCCTGATTCGACAAGTTGAATATTGAAAAGAGCATTGGAAATGTACTGATCGATCTCACCCTTCTGACCGGAAGAGAGTCTTGTATTCTCCAAGTCACTCGAAAAGCGCTGAACAATAGTGTCAACGTGACTCAACCGCCTGTTGGTAACCTCCTCCCAGTTTTGCAGTATCCTGTTATATTCCGAACCGTGGCATTTTTCGCACGATTCATACCGGGCTACATTTGTATCACCTGCTAAACCCTTGACCGAGCCGTTCACATTATGAAAAACATGGCATCCTTTGCAATTCAGACCAATTTCATACATGGGGTTCGGGGTGTCCGGAACCCCAATGCCTCCCGTACCGGTATAGAGACGGAGTTGAGCTCCATGCATTCCGCTGTGACAGGATGAACAATCGGGAATGCCGGTTTCCAGAGTAACGTGCCGGATCTTATGCTGAATTGTAAGATGGCACTGAAGACATTCAACTTTGTGTTCGGAAATATGCTTCGTGTGAACAAAATCCGTGTCGCCGATCTTGTTAAGATAATCCCGCTCGAAATGACACTGGTAACAGTTCTCTATAGGTACCGTTCCGTCGCCCATAACAACATTCGTGTGACAAAGATTGCACTCTTTTCCTGTTTTCTGTATTTCGGTATGATCATACCGGTACAAATCCATTTGTCCGTTCTCTATAACATACTGCCAGTCATGACAAACGGAACAAGATGACTGAAGCTCCCCGACTGTCTTTTCTTTAAAATGGCAGAGAAAGCACGTAGTATCGGTGACATTCATATGATCGCCCTGAACGATCTGAGAATGGCACGACGTACAGCGCAAGCTGCTTGCCCCGTTTGAGATCTTCGAGATGTTCCGTATGATCGAATACGACCTTCTGGAATGAAACCTTGCCTGAAAGCAGCCGGGTTTCATGACATCCGGATTGTAAACAGCTTGCGTCGGGTATTTCAGCCCACGGTTTTGTCCGTTTATATGTTTGTCCGACATAATTAACGAGTTGAATGAGTCCTCTGAATTTTCCCTCAATCACTCCGCTCAAGGTCGGTGGATAGTGACAGGTGATACAATCGACATCCGCTATGCGATGACAGGCGCCAGGCATCGTAAAATGGTTCCATGTAATGGCATGAGTTACAGAATGTTGAGCGGGAAGTATAATCGGCTGAAATTCCTGTTATCAACAGAATGATCACAAATAAAATAGTCCCGAATTTAAGATAATCAAAGCTCGGGCCTTCACTTCTGCCTCTGATTTTCTGATTTATAAGAATTTTTAGTTAAAAATACAGCTGTTTGGATATAGTACAATTAATATGCCAAAATCACATTGGAGATACTATGTTGAAAAACGAAATTAAATGTTCCGGGAAAACAGAGGTGGGGATGTGTACTTTAAGGAAATATGAGCCTGATGAGCATTGCTGTGAAGATCGCTCCGGCAAGGATGAGACCTGTGCCGAATGCAATAAAACCGAAAGTCCGTGCAATGGGTTTCCATTCTTCCCATTCGTTACCTGCGCGAAGCTTCTCTAATGCGTTCCCCTTTTCCAACCGTTCCAGCCAGCCGGCCCGTTCCTCGATAAATTCCTGTTTGGATATTCTACCAGAAAATATAACGGTATCCATTGGAAATTTCTCGATTCTGAAATGAACATTAAAAAAGTGGAACGTAAAAATGAATCCCGCCGCAAGAAGCGCTTCATCGCTATGAATGATGAGCGCAACGTTAATGATCCAACCGGGCAGCAGCAGCGTAAAGAATTCGGGAAACCACAATATGAGACCTGATAATCCTATGATTACGATCCCCCAGAAAACTGCGAAATAATCGAATTTCTCCCAGTAGGTCCAACGTTCGAATTTCGGTTTCTCGCCTTTACCGAAAAACCATTTTTGATGGTTCCAGAAATCGATGATATCTTTTTTGTGCGGTATAAGCGAGTCCGGTCTGATAAAATAATTGACGGTCTTTCTGAAACTGTATCTACCACTCCGGTCATCCTTGAAAGTTTTGATTTTTGGTATGAAGTTTCTTAAAAGTACAAAAGCATAGATTGCAAATACTGTCACCAGAATGAAAGCCGCCGTCCGGTGCATATATCCGGCATTGGCGACACCACCGATGAGATCCATCAAGTACCGTGCCCATGCAGAATCGTAAAATTTTAAAGGCATACCTGTTACAACAAGCGTTGTAAAGCTCAGGATCAGAAGCACGTGCAGAAATCGGTCAAGGGGAGTAAAGCGCAGGTAAATAAGTTCATCTTTAAGGACCTTGATCTTTGCCTCTCTGAATGTTTTGGAATCTCTGAGAAACAGGGCCGCCGACCGTACGACCCAGAGAACAGTATGCAGTCCGAAGAACAGAAAAACTCCCAGAAAGAGCAGTGTCATAAAGACAAATGTATAAAAAAGCGCCGGGTGATTTTCTCTATCAAAATGATCAGCATTGGTAATATAGTTTGCAAAATTGGCATTGGCGCTTTCATGGCATTGCGTACAGGTAGCAACTTTATTGACGGGATGAATGAGTGACCTGGGATCTGCGGTTCGAAATACGTCGTGGTATCCGTGACAATCGTAACATGAGGCGACATTCGATGCGCCGAGTACCATTGCTTTTCCGTGAAAAGTCTCATTGTAACGATCGAGCATATCGCTGTGGCATTCACCGCATTTACGGTCGCTGTACTGTTTAAACGCCGTAGCGCTTGGAGATATGATCTGATGCGCTTCATGACAATCGATACATACCGGTCCCCGCTTGTCTCCGTTCAGGACCAGTTGACCGTGAATACTTTGCTCATACGTTTCTTCAACTTTTGTATGGCAGGTTCCGCAGGTTTTATAGACATTTTTTTTGTAGATGGGTGAAGCGGGATTCGACGATGTCTGGATGTTGTGAATACCGTGACAATCGTTGCATGACGGCGCAACGATCAACCCGTCGCGAAGTAGACCCTTGGCATGAACGCTCTCAAAAAATTGTCGGAATGGCACGCAAGGCAGGCAATATTCTCCTGTGCGGACACACTTTGAAAGCATACTATGAAAAGAAAAGTGATACTAGTAAATGAGTTGCACATTATAGTTGTGAAATGCATGGACCACCGTGAATGATAATCTATAAGCTGCTAATATACCGGGCATAAAAGATAACAGAATATCACCAATTTAGTAATGATCGATAATTAGTCAAGGATTTAAAAGGTTCCGGATCAGTTTATGAAACGAGGGTCTGCCGGCCACACTCATGGTTTTTTAATTTCCTTCCACCATTGGCCGTGTCTTTTCTTTGCTTCTTCTTCGCTCATTTTACCGGTTAACCAGGTCATGCTCATCGGGTATTCATCGGGATGCAGCATAACAAAAAACAGGTGCCATACAACGATAGCCAGCGTTGCAAGCCATGCTTCATAATAATGGACTGTCTCGGCAACGGTTATCGTCCATTGCGGTAAAAATTGAATAAAGGATGTCGGGAACCACACAATGAACCCCGTCAGGGCCATGATTACCGTCCCCCAGATAAGCGCCCAGTATTCGATCTTTTCGGTATAATCGTACTTGTCGAAATCCGGTTTTCTGTCCGATTTCCCCATGTGGTAAAGCATATTCCATTTTATATCCCTGATATCCCGGCCCCGCAATAGAAAAAAACTCAATTCTTTTCTCCCCTTATGCGACACTACGATATAGAATATATGATAGAGAGCGATAAAAATCATAACAACCGCTACAGACCGGTGCAAAATTCCCCGGGCTTCCTCGGAAAGACCGGCTGCAGACAGGAATCTTACCCACCAGGCATCCTGGAATCTCAATGCAAAACCCGTAATCACAAGCAGTATAAAGGAAACGGCCAGTACTATATGCTGAACGATAGCATGTCTGTCAAACCGTCTCACTGATAGTTTCCGTTTGTACGCAGAATATTTATCCCTGATGAATTTGCTCATAATGATGGTATTGTGAGCGACCATTCCTCCGACAGTAAGAGCGATGAGAAGGATATACATAGTTCGTATAACTGCGTTGATACCGTTTGTTTCATCCCTGAGAGCAGTATGAGTGTAACTTAGGGCAAAACGGATATCGGCATCCGGATGACATCCGCTGCACGTTTCAGCCACATTGTCCGGGTGAATGGTGGAAAGCGGGTTTGACTGAGGTAAGATCATGTGTGAACCGTGACAGCTGATGCAGGTAGCCGCTTCTCTCGAGCCCTTTACGTTTGCCATTCCATGATAACTGTCCCGATAGGTTTTGAACGTCTCACCCGGCAGACCGTATTTTTGTATAATTCCGGGATTTTCATGGCAGTGTGCACATATCTGTTCCGACAGGGCAGTAGTAAAAGTCGGGGAGAGCGGATCGATCGTCGACATTATGGAGTGCTCCCCAGGACAATCCGTGCAGACCGGAGAATCGAGGATTCCTGCATTGAGAGCTTTTCCATGTATACTGATACTGTAGTTGTAATAAATGTCGCCATGACATTGGGAGCAGGTTTCGGGTATGTTTTGCCTGTTGACCGATGATGATACGTCGGCAGCGCCCTTCAAATTATGAGTACCATGACAATCGGTGCACAGGGCGGCGGCATCTATCCCGCGTGCAAGATTTTTCCCGTGGACACTGCCAAGATAGATTTGTACCGTTCGGGCGCTCCGGACCTCTGGATCGAGCTTGAGTTCATAACTTCCGTGACACGTTCCGCAAGTTTGCGGAAGATTAATACCGCTCACCGGTGAATCCGGATGGCTTGCCGGAAGGATCGGATGTTTACCGTGACAACTTGAACAGGTCGGCGCTTTCGGATTCCCCCGCTCCTGAATGTAACCGTGGAAACTGGTCCTGTACTCAGAGTCAACATCATCATGACATAAAGCGCAGTCCACAAGCACAATGTCATCTTCGTGGGGTATCTCGATTATGTCTGAATGACAGCTGATACATTCTAACCCAACTCCGGCGTGTACGCCGTTGGAATAGTCCTCTTCATTCACATAAACCGGCACGGTCTCGCCTGAAGCAGAGATTGAAACAAGTTCCGGGTCGCTGTGACAGTCCAGACATTCTTCATCAGTTTGGGCAAATACAACAGTAAAAAGGCTGTTCAGCAGCAGTACAGAACAAATAGATGTCTTTTGCAACAGGGTCATTATTCATCGCTTCAAATAATTAATTAAATTTTTTAACGTATCTAAAATATTAACGGATTATCAGATTAAATAGGTTGAAAATCCCGAAATTGGGAATTTTCTTACAGGCTTCCTATTCCATGACTTAATTCCGAAACCAATACTACAAATGGCAAAAAACATACCAATCTCAATGTCTGTAGGATATACACTACCAATATTCCTGGTCCAAATGAGCATTGATTTTGTAATATATTTTAACATATTACAGAGCGATAAATTGTAAGTATTGTTGGTTTAAATGATCGGTTTCGAGTAATACGATGATAAATGATCGGAATCACGGCGATATGCCAGGCTCTTTCATGATAGTTGCCGGCGAAACATCCGGTGACATTCACGGTGCGGGCTTTATCAAAAATCTTAAAGAACGAATACCCGGCTGCAGTATTTTCGGGATTGGCGGCGGTAAGATGCAGTTGGAGGGAATGGAAATCCTTTTTTCGGTGGAAAAAATGGCAATACTCGGTATTGTTGAAGTGATCAGGCATTTGCCGTTCATACATAAAGTATTTCGAACATTAGTGAGTGAAATAAAAGTAAGAAGACCTGCTGCGGTCGTACTGATCGATTATCCCGATTTTAATATTCGGCTTGCAAAAAAGATCCGGAAAGAGATTGGAACAGACATAAAGATCATGTATTACATTTCTCCTCAGGTATGGGCGTGGCGAAAAAACAGGATAAAGACCATTGCACGGCTGGTCGATGTCATGGCGGTCGTGTTTGAGTTCGAGACAGACCTGTATAAAAGCACGGGTCTGAACGTTAATTTTGTCGGTCATCCCCTGCTGGATATAGTAAGACCGGAATATTCAAAGGAAGCATTTTATCAAAAATATGGCCTTGATTCCGGATATCCGGTCATATGTCTTTTACCGGGAAGTAGGCACCAGGAAATAATCAGGCACTTGCCTGCTCTGCTCGCGACAATCGGAAAACTCAATGAAGACCAAAAAAATATTCAAGTCCTGATTGGAAAAGCCCCCCATATTCATGATTCGGTTTATACAGACATTATTTCGTCTGCAAACAATTCTCCGGAACTTTGCGAAGATATTTACGATTGCATGTTTTACAGTACACTTGCGGTTGTTTCTTCAGGGACGGCTACACTGGAGACCGGTGTTGCAGGAACACCGATGGTGATTGTATACAAAATGGCGCCTCTCACCTATTATATCGCAAAATTATTAGTATCTCTTCCATACATTGGATTGGTGAACATCGTTCATAAGAATAAGGTTGTGCCTGAACTGATTCAAAGCGATGTCAGGCCGGAAAAGATTCGAGAAGAAATCACCCGGTATTTAGACGATACTGCCTACTATCTCGATGTTAAATCCACTTTGGAAAAAACCCGTTCTCTTCTCGGAGAGCCGGGCGCATCCAAACGCGCTGTCGATACGCTCATTGCTATTTTTCAGTAGCTTCACACTCGGTATAATGATTGTCTCATTAAAGAATATTTTCTTTACCATCGTGTTGGTCTGCTCCATTCAGCTCTCATACTCTACAGCGCAAACAATGGAATACTCTCAAAACCCACACTATTTTCGAGCTGAAGAAATGGAGGGATTGTTGAAGCGGGCAGGCAGTCTGAAACATAATAAAGAGCCCGGAATTCTGGAGCAACAGAGAAAATTTGATGTTCAATACTATAACCTGAACATATCGGTGGATCCGCGCTCTCAAAGTATTAACGGGATTCTCGGAATAACGGCTAAAAGTGTTATTAACGATCTCGAACGGATACTGCTCGACTTATCCGGAAATCTGACGGTAACCGCAGTTACGGGAACGGATATCGATACGTTTTTCCATGAATCTGACCTGATCGATATAGCGTTGACCACACCCTTGAGTGCTAGCGAACTGACGTCGATCACGGTGAGAATATGAGGGAAAACCCCGGCCGGAAGGATTAGGGTCGTTCATATTCGGAAACAGAGGCAATGGTGAACCGCTCATCTGGACGCTCAGTCAGCCGTTCTTCGCACATACCTGGTGGCCACGCAAAGACCTTCCCGAAGACAAGGCCGATTCGGTCGATGTCGTTATCACGGTTCCGGATGGTTTGACGGCTGTATCAAACGGTGTTCTCAGACAGACGGTTGAAAATCCGGATGGAACAAAGACTTTTTTCTGGCATGAAGGGTACCCTGTTCCGCCTTATCTTGTTTCCCTCGCGGTGTCCGGTTACGATGTGAGAAAAGATATTTTCACGACCGCTGGCGGGGATACAATGCCGGTAGAATTCTATGTTACCCCAGAAAAATCGGGGACTGCATTCGGTCCGGGTTCCGCCTTTCCTCAGACACTCGATATGCTCAGGGTCTTCTCTGAACTCTTTGGGAATTATCCGTTTTTAAATGAAAAATACGCGCAGGTCGAATTCGGTGCGGGCGGCGGTATGGAACACCAGACGGCAACAAGCCTGAACGTCCCGCCAGCGGGCCCGAATGTTTTTCTCGTTTCTCATGAGTTGGCACACCAGTGGTGGGGAGATTTTATAACCTGCCGGGATTGGCATCATATTTGGCTGAACGAAGGATTTGCAACATACTCGGAAGGGCTTTACCTGGAGTCTCTCGGAGGGAAGCCGGCGCTCAAGGATTTCATGGGATCGATAACGGCCCCGCCTGGAGAATGGGGCAGTGTCTTCAGAGATAATATAGACGACGTCGACGATATCCTTACCGGTGTGGTGTTCGAAAAAGGGGCCTGGGTTCTCCATATGCTCCGTTCGGTTGTCGGAGATGCTCTTTTTTTTGAAATCCTCAGGGCCTATGGTTCTGATCCCGGTCTCATGTATTGGACTGCGGTTACGGAGGATTTTCAAGCCGTTGCGGAAAGAGTATACGGTGCCGGCAGGCCGCACTACAGATTGAGCTGGGATACGGAAAAGAGCGGTGATTTGCATAAAATTCGTGTAACGATCGACCAGATTCAGCAGGGAATTCCGTTTACAATGCCGCTCGAAATATTCGTTGAGATGCTGGACAGAAAAACGGAGGTCGTATCTGTCATGCACGATGTCGTGAGCCGGGAATATACGATAACCGTGCAAGAAGAGCCTGTTTTTGTCTCGCTGGATGATTCGAATAAAGTTTTAAAAGAAGTTGTACTTGACAATTCAAAGTCTCCTCCGGACGTACCGGAAATTTTTACGCTGTTCCCGAATTTTCCGAACCCGTTCAACCCCGCAACGATAATACATTTTCAAACGAGAAGAACAACAGGGGTAACGGTTAAAGTCTATTCTGTAACAGGCAGCGAGATAAAGACAATCGTCAACCGCAGGCTGACGCCCGGAATTTACCGGGTTCCCTGGGACGGGACAAATAGCAGCGGTACTCCGGTCGGCGGCGGCATCTATTTCGTCCGCATGACCGCGGAAAACTTTGTCGATGTGAATAAAATGGTTCTGATAAAAAAAAAGAATTTTGATTGGATAATAAAAAGATATTTATGAAATCAATGATAATCAGATTCAGATTATTTGATTAAAATCCGTCTTGAATGGCCCACTGAAATTTCAGACACAACATTTTTTGAAAAGCTCAAATCTCTTCCAACATCAAAGTTTCACCTGTTCTCTATTGAATAGGGGATTTGTATGTATTTGCTTTCATAAATACATTATAAACCAAGTAATCTTTGGGTATTTCCTCCGAATATCGCCTCTTTGTCCTCTGTAGGAATATCTAAGGCCATGAGGCTTCCCACCATCTTTTCAAGACTTCCTATCTGGTGCGGATAGTCGCTTCCGGCAAGAATATGGTCTGCACCGGCAAAATCGATCGCCAGTTTCAGGCAGTTCGGATCGAAATTAACCGTATCATAATAGAAGGATTTCAAATATTCGCTCGGCAGTTTGGAGATGTTCTCACGGCACTCCGAGAACGCATAATACCCCCTGTCGAGACGCTCCGCAAGATACGGGATGGCTCCGCCGAGGTGAGCAAGGACCCACGTTATACCCGGAAATTTTTCGACAACACCGCTAAACACAAGTTTTGCCGCTGCAAGCGTCGTATCGAATGTGAAACCTACAAGCGGCATGAGCCAATAATCGGTCATCGCCTCCACACCGACCGGATGGATCGGGTGAATGTAAAAAACCGCGTTGAGTTCGTCTGCCATTTCATAGAGAGACCAGTACCGCTTGTCGCTCAGCGCCACGCCGTTGACATTACTGAAAAGCATAACACCTTTAAATCCTAACTCGTTTACCGCCCTGTCCAGCTCGCACACCGACGCCTCAGGATTGTTCAACGGCAGGGTCGCAAGCGCGGTGAACTTTTCACTGTACTTGCCGGTCATATCGGCAAATTTATCGTTGATACGTTGTGCAAATTCAACCGCCCTTGCAGGGGTTTCGATATGAGTACCGGGGGATGTGAACGTCAAGACCTGCCTGTCTATACCGGCTTGTTCAAGCGCTTCCGAACGGAATGCAATATCCCGGTGACAGGGAACGATTATATTGTAATCGCCCGGATAATGGAATTGAGGGTTTTCATGGTTGTCAAATGTCACTTAAATCGTACTTGGTCCGGTCTTGACTGCCTCAATATATTCCGGAGGATAAAAATGGTTGTGAAAATCAATTATCTGCATGACCGTAAATTCCTTTGGAGTTTCGTTTGATCCACAGGTAATATATCGGAAAACCTGATGCAACAAATAATAGTCCGGAAATACTGTTTACAGGGTTTGATACTATCTGGCTGATGACAATTGCAAAAGATGAGAGAATAAAAATTGCCGGTACGAAAGGATATCCCCAGACAGAATAACCACGCTCCAAATCTGACCTTCGACGGAAAATGAACAGAGCTATCGCCATAAGTCCGAAAAAAAGCCATTCGGTGTAAATGACA
This sequence comes from bacterium, assembly GCA_965240425.1. Classification (GTDB taxonomy): domain Bacteria; phylum SM23-31; class SM23-31; order SM23-31; family SM23-31; genus CBDFMG01. Next base: position 1,281,955 of record OZ251221.1, on the reverse strand, counting down.
CGCCTGAAGAGTTCTCTGAATGGCACAACTGCCACGAGGAACGAGGACCAGACCGCCTGCAGCGCAACTGCCCTGTAGGGTGGTCCGGTAGACTGGATGTACGGCTCTCCGATCCACTTGAACAATAGTCCGTCCTGAGCCATAGCATCATAGACTCGCGGACCGGCAAGAATAATTCCGCTCAATGAACCGAATATTGAAAAAATTACGATTGACGACAGGAGAGATCCCCCACCTATACCAGTCAGCTTCTCTGCTGCATCGGCGGCAATACGTTCTGATGAGGCGACGACGCTCAATGGAAGTATATACATATAGGCCGCATTGAGCGCCATATAACACACAGTAACGATCAATGTTCCGTACAGGAGTGCACGGGGGATGGTTTTGCGGGGATTGACCGTTTCCTCAGAGTTGTAGGCAACCATATGCCAGCCGCCGAATGTGAACAGACCGGCAACCAGCGCAAAGAAAAAATTTTCCGCCGATATCGTTACATCTTCAATCGTCCCGACAGAGAAATGGTCATCAACCTGAGAGCCGGCAATGAAACCGAATACGATAAGAAATGCTATGACAAGGATCTTTCCGAGTGTGATCGAGGTTTGTAGCATACTGCCCTGTTTGACCCCGATGTAATTAATTGCGGAAAGAATGAAAATTACACAAACAGCGTAAACCTTGATCCAGTTTTCACCAAGTCCCATAAAATAATCGAAGTAACGTGCAAGAATGACGGCCGAAGCAGCAATGATACCCGAATGCATAACCCAGAACATTGCCCAGCCCCATAAAAATCCGACGGAAGGTGAATAGGCCTCTTTCATATAAACATAGACACCGCCGGACTGGGTGAAAATGGAGGATAGTTCTGCACTTACGAGCGCTCCGAAAAGTGTCAGCAGACCTGAAACTGCCCAAACAATAAATACTATGGAAATTGATGGTACGTGCCCGGTAACCTCGGACGGCTACACAAAAATAGAAGCCCCGACAATGGTACCAGCAACCATTGCCGTTGCATGAGGGAGCTTGATTACACGGAGTAATGACGGCGTATCGTTAGATTTCATGGCAGTCAGCAGATAGATATGTACAGTTGTAACGCAGGATGAAAAAATTGTAAGTTCTTTGGAAAAAACCGAATATCGAAAGCAGAACTGTTACCTGCACAAATAAATGTGGCGGGGTATCGATACCCATGCCGCATTTATTGCACATATAGTGATCATCTGAGCAAATCATATGGGGATATGACCGTAATGAATCAGCTTCTCTTACATTCTTGATCACAATGTAACAGAAGCGATCAATTCCCGTACGGCATCGGCAGATTTATCGAAACCGACCTGTTCCTCGCCGGTAAGGTTTATTTCAATTATATCTTCGATACCGTTTCTGCCGAGTTTTACGGGAACACCCATAAAAACATCATTTTTACCGTATTCACCCTGCAGCCATGTGCAGCACGGCAGGATACGGTTTTTGTTTTTAACGATGGATTCCACCATTTCAACAACGGAAGCCGCCGGAGCATAATATGCGCTGCCCTTCTTCAAGAGCGCAACGATCTCACCGCCGCCTTTACGGGTTCTTTCGATAAGTGCCTCAAGCCTGTCCGGTTTTATCAGCTCCGGCAGCGGGATACCCGACACAGTCGAATACCGGGCAAGCGGAACCATGGAATCTCCATGACCCCCGAGAACAAATGCTGACACATCCTGAACCGAAACATTAAGCTCCAAAGCGATGAACGAGCGGAACCGCGCCGAATCAAGAACACCTGCCATTCCAAATACTCTTTTTGGTGAAAAACCGGTTTTCTTGAGAGCAACATAGCACATAGCGTCAAGAGGATTAGCGACAACGATAATGATCGGATTTTTTGAATATTTAATGATACTCTCTGCTACCGATCCGACAATTGCGGTATTTTTTGTAATAAGGTCGTCACGCGACATTCCCGGTGTCCGGGGAAGACCTGCGGTTATGACGACAATATCAGAATTACCGGTGTCTTCATACGAGTTTGATCCTACTATTTTTGTATCGGTTCCCTCGATCGGAGCCGATTCCCACATATCCAGCGCTTTGCCCTGTGGCATATCTTCCACAATATCCAATAAAACAATTTCATCCACCATCTCTTTGACTGCCATTTTTTCAACTGTCGTTTCACCGACAAATCCTGCACCGACGACCGTAACCTTCATCGTAACCTCCTCAAAAAATAATATGTAGATTAAACTTTATGGGAATTACTTGCTATATTTAAATTTCCTCAAAAAAAACCCGGAAAGAAAGGATTGGTATAAACAAGCGTGAAGTGTTTTCGAGCAGCCTTCTACTGAAATATAAGATTGAGGCCTCTTATAATCAAGTTATAAGTGTAAAAATCCAGCATGAAATTGGTCTGGAGTACAACAAAAGTGCAAACGGTACTATGCTTTTAAATTTTATCCCCTTTGATATACTCATTGGTTATTCTATAAACCATTCCACTCAGAGCTATCAATCCGATAAGGTTTGGTAATGCCATAAGGCCGTTTGAAAGGTCACCGATATCCCATACGATCTGAAGCTGCTTGCCCTGTAAGATAGCACCACAAAATATAGCGATAATAAAAACAATTTTATATAATTTTATAGTTTTTAAACCGAAAAGATATTCAAAACACCGCTCACCGTAATAATACCAGCCGATAAGCGTGGAAAAACCGAACAGAGCAGAACAGAGAGCGACAAGCTTTCCGCCGACTACCGGGATAGCTGCGTCGAATGCAAATGCCGTCAAGGCAGTGCTTGTGAGCGATTCACCGGGTACGGCCGGGTTCGGCGCGGTGTATGCCCCTGTAAGCAGAATTGCTAATGAAGTAAGTGTACAGACGACAATTGTATCAATGAATGTACCCGTCATTGCAATAATACCCTGCCTGACAGGATTTTTCGATTTGGAAGCCGCATGTGCGATCGGTGAGGATCCGAGTCCCGATTCGTTAGATAGAAGCCCGCGACGGACACCAAATTGAAGTGCCTGCTGGACGGAGTGTCCGATAAATCCTCCGACCGCTGCCTGAGGTGTAATAGCACTGGATACGATCCACTTCAGTGCTCCGGGAATAGCGGAGGCATTTGATATGATGATATAGAGAGCGCCAAAAAAATAAAGGAGAATCATCGAGGGAACAAGCAGTTCTGCGGTCTTGCCGATACGTTTGATACCCCCGATTATGACCAACCCGGCAAGAATAGTTATAACTATACCCGTTATCCAGAAATCAACTCCAAGCTGCGCATTGAAGGCAAGCGCCATTGAATTTGACTGTACCATATTGCCGGTGCCGAATACTGCAGTCCAGGCGCCGAAAAATGCAAATATTCCTGCAAGAGGAGCCGCAAAATGTTTTAAAACCGGACTGTTTTTGAGCCCTTGGCTGATATAATACATGGGCCCTCCGGACATAGAACCGTCTTCCGCTGTTTTTCGGTATTTAACAGCCAAGACCGCTTCAGAATACTTCGTTGCCATACCGACAAGAGCAGTGATCCACATCCAGAAGACGGCGCCCGGTCCTCCCGATGCAATAGCCGTTGCAACACCGGCAATATTGCCGTTGCCTACTGTAGAAGCGAGCGATGTCATCAGCGCCTGGAACGGTGAAATGTCACCGGCATCCTTCGCCGAATCGTCTTTTCTGAAAGCGCCGAGCATCGTGTACCGTAAACCAAGGTTGAATTTCCTGAACTGAATAAATCCGGTTGCAACGGTCAGTATAAAACCCGTCCCGATAAGAAGTGAAATCGTGTAGATGTTCCAGTAATTTGCCGCAAGATTTGAAACAAGTTGGGTAAAGGTGTCCATAAGATATCCTATCCTTTATAGTTATATTCCAGACCGCTTTTGTGTTTTGACCCGGAATTTTTTTATTAAATGTAGGGTCAAAACAGATTTCCGCCAATGTCCGGACTTGGTGTCCGGCTGTTTATAATCAAATTTTATCTTCTCTGATATATTCAGCTGTAATTTTATAAACCATGCCGCTCAACAGTAGTAATCCCAATAGGTTGGGTACGGCCATGAGCCCGTTATTGAGGTCCCCGATATTCCAGATAACCTGCAAGTTCTTACCCTGCAATATACTACCGATAAACGTCAAAATCACATAAATTGCTTTATAATAATTGATCGTTTTAAGACCGAACAGGTATTCAAAGCAGCGTTCACCGTAATAAAACCAGCCTAATAGTGTCGAATATCCGAACAAAGCGGATGAAAACGCAACAACCATACCTCCGATTACGGGGATTTCAGCGCTGAAAGCATGTGTGGTCATTGCGGTGCTTGTCAATGTAGCACCGGCAACATTTGGATCGGGTACAAGATATGAACCTGTAAGAATGATGACAAGGCCGGTCATCGTACAGACGAGGATCGTGTCGATGAACGTACCCATCATTGCGATAATACCCTGCCTGACAGGATTTTTCGCTTTCGAAGCGCCATGAGCGATCGGTGCGCTGCCAAGCCCCGATTCGTTCGACAATAGCCCCCTCCTCACACCGAATTGCAGCGCCTCCCGTACCGTATGGCCGGCAAATCCACCCACGGCAGCCTGGGCTGAGAATGCGCTCTCGATAATGAATCTGAACGCCGGAAGAACACCGTTACTATTTACTAAAATGATATAGAGTGCGCTGATTATATATAATAAAACCATTCCGGGAACCAGGTATTCCGCAGTTTTTCCGATCCGCTTAATGCCCCCGATGACAACAAGGCCGGTCAGTGCGGTTACGACAATTCCGGTAATCCAGAACGGAATGTCCATCTGCTGGTTGAATGCAAGCGCCATTGAGTTTGACTGCATCATATTTCCGGTGCCGATAAGAGCCGACCACGCACCGAACAGTGCAAAAGTTCCGGCCAGGGGAGCTGCAATATGCTTCAGAATAGGCATCGTAGACAATCCATGCCTGATATAGTGCATCGGTCCGCCGGACATAGAGCCGTCTTCGGCAGTCTTACGAAAATGAATTGCAAGAACGGCCTCTGAATATTTTGTCGCCATTCCCAAAAGAGCCGTGATCCACATCCAGAACAGAGCCCCGGGACCGCCGGAAGCGATTGCCACTGCAACACCGGCAATATTCCCGTTTCCCACCGTTGCGGCAAGCGCCGTCATCAAGGCCTGGAACGGGGTAATGTCACCTGCATCCTTTTCGGAGATATCTTTCCGTAATGCCCCTTTTGTAACTAACTGGAATCCCAGAAACAATTTTCTGAATTGGATTCCGGTTGTCGTAAAAGTGAGGAGAAATCCGGTACCGAGAAGCATCAGAATCGGCCCCGGGACCGGCGCCGGTCCGAACCACCAAAAAACGCTCCAAAAATTATCCGCAGCTGTAGAAATCAGTTGGGTAAAATGGTCCATAAAACCTCATTTATTTGACGAAAATGGTACTATACTGATTTCTAATCCGGTGGGAATTGCTGCCTTTTTTATACTCGATGTTGAGGTGACTGCAGCAAACATTAGCAAATAGTCTCTGAAGTCAATACCGGCAGCCCTTTCAAGAAAAGACGAAAAATAGAAAAATATTTGGCGTTTGTCAATATTCAATTAGTATTTTATGCATTTTTCGGATGACTCCCATTCACGATTCAAATAAACGGTAATATATTTTAATTGCATTCCGATAAAATAAATTATAATTTAGCATCCGGTCAGGAAGAATGGCACTATGTCCTGTTCCGTCATAATTCATGTTTTTGAGGTGTAACAAGACCTATGCCGGTATTGACAATACTAACAGTAGTGGTAAGTTTTTTCTTTGTATTACTGCTGGCAGGGATCATATTCTTCAAAGTAAAAATAGGCAAGATCAACAGAGATGACAATCTCTTTCATGCAGCAAGGAGAAACACAATTGTCGCCATGGTCGTGGTAATTGCTTTTCTTATTTACTGGTTCAATACCTTTTTGTCTGGAAAATTTATTGATGAAGGGATAATAGGTTGGAAAGTTTATGTAGCAGGATTTGCGGTAATAACCGGAATTTCATCAGTAATCCCTCTGTTTGTCGGAATAATCAGGAAAAAGTAATATCGATCCCTGTTTTATTGAACCTCGTCTATAATCATATTCTAAACAACAGAACCGTAACCCGATAATTTTTTCAAAGAGTGGAAACGGGCCCCCAACCTTGTTGAAAACTCCGCATCACTAAAACCTCCCGGCAAAAGACCGGGATTCTCGAATGGCTGCCTGTGTATTCGGGTCCGGCTATTAAGATTTGAGATCAATACTGCTGTGTTGGACAACCGCCGGCTGTTCCGAATCAGTTTTTTCCTCGAGGATCTCTGCAAATTTTTTCTTCGCATTTTTGCTGTTTTGTCCCGTGTTTCTTTTATTTTGATAGTTTGATGCTATTGCCGTGACAACATTGAGACTACTGATTGCACCATACACATGAACCACCCCCAAGCAGATTTTTTATACCGCGATCATCGACCTCCGATAAAACTGCTTATTGTCAATCACCTCACCGATTTCCCACCAAGTTCATGAATATACTATCGGCTCTGAAAATGTGTACTCCTTCCATTTCTATAATCGGATAATTGTGAAACAGGCTTAAATATTACCAGGAAAATACGATATTTGCATGCTGAACAGATTGCCCAAATAACAACTTTGTTAAAAAATACATCAGAAAAAATAAATATGATAACACTGTATGCCGATTACATATACAAAGGATGCTCATCTTGCAAAGGAATGATCGGGAAAGCCGGCACTGCGACTCTTGACTCAATTCATCCATTCTTCCCGGATCGATTTTCAAATTAGTTTTTATACCTTGCGTGTGAAATATATGTTTTAAGGAGGAGGACAACATGGAAGTTGGAACCGTTCAATTTCAGGCTTCGCCTGTTACCGGGAAAAGCCTTTTGCGTGTTTCTATAAACTATGACAATAAGTCTACGAGGGTCGGCCGGGAGATCGTGATATTTGAACATTCTGAGATTAAAGCAGATTTTACGTTTTATACTCGTAACAGACCGGTTGAATCAGAGCCTGATACGCAAGGAGCTTCTCAACCGGAAATAGCAACGGACGTACCGGAAAATTCTGAAATTGTACAGCTTCGTGCAGAGATACATAGCGAAATCCTTTCACAAGTAAATAATTTTCTTGAGGTGTTCTTCGAGAAAAATCCTAAAGCGGCAGAACAGGTCGGCAGAGGTGAAATACCTGAATATTTCAATGTGGATAATACTGCCCGAAGGATCCTGAATATCTATTTTTCCCGATATGAAGAAGGACAGAACCGTGAAGAATTCACGGCAAGAGCGAAAAGCATAATAGAGCAGGCATATACCGACGTAAAAGGGTTGGTCGGCGAATTACCCGATATAGTCCTGCAGACAAGGGAAAAGGTTATGGATATCCTCACTATTTTTGCAGAAGGCGGAGATATTTCCGAATTCCTGCAGACACAGATCGGATAAGGCAATGGGTATGGACATTTTCAACTCCCGTACTATTGGTACATAATAGAAGGGCGGGTAATTGCCCGAATATGGGGCGGTGCTCCCCGGCAAATGCCGGGGAGTTTTTATTTTTAGACCGCCCATGGTAACAAGACGATATTTCCTGCAATCTGGTTTATTGAGATCAATTTATGCGCCCCGGCAACTCGCTGTAAAGGAAGTACCCGGTCAAGTAGTGGTCGGCCTTAACCTGGTCAAGACCCTATTTGAGATCTCCGGTATCACCAGCCATTGAACCACACAGTTCCTTTTGTCTAAAGAAAAAGTTCTGAATATCAAATGTCAGTGTCCGACGACTGCTCAAGCCATCAGCTCGGAGGACAGGAAGTGCTGCTCGGACCGCCTGTCACTCCGGTTTTAACGGCCACGGCTGTCAAACCTCGGCGTTGAAGATGTAGCGGTAGAACTTCCACACACCGTCAACCTTTTTCACCACGAAGATCTCGCGGTTGCCTTCAGGGTCTTCGGGAGGAGTCTGGCCCTTGGGTACGATGGTGCCGTGAGACAGAGTGTGAACAAAGCCGAGGTCGCTGTCCAGCTCAATTTCCTTAATGTCGAAGTCAACATTCGAAAAGGCGTTTGTATTAAGCGCTACAATTTCCTCAATGCCTGTAGCTGTGGGCAATGACTGGCCGATGAAGATCGCGTCATCGGCGTATACGGTCCTGACTAAGTCCGGGTCAGCTTCATTCAAACTGCGCTGATAGGTCTGTATCAGGTTCTGGATTTCTTCGTTCATAGATAAACCTCCTGAATTTGTGCAATATGATGACATTGCGATTATAAAACTGGCGGCTAAACAAAAGGTAGACATACGAAATATTGTACTTTTCATAATACCCTCCTCTAATATTTGGTTACACAAACGATATATTGTAAGAGATACTCTCTCTGATATTTCCCTGGACAAGACCGAAAACTCCATAGAGCGGCACGATATTCTCCTTTGGTTGAGTGCGGGTCCGCGAACGGTATGAGGTTATCGTGCATGGCGCGGCGTCTGTCATGCAGACCCGCAGTCTTAGGAATATATAATCTTATAGCGTTATGCTGCCCATGGTAATAGAACGATATTTCCAGCAATCTGATTTGTTGAGATCAATTTATGTGCCTCGGCAGCGTGCTGTAAAGGAAGTACCCGGTCAAGTAGCGGTTGAATACGGCCGGCCTTAACCTGGTCAAGACCCCATTTGAGATCTTCTATATCACCCGCCATTGAACCTCTGAGCTTTTTTTGACCGAAGAAAAAGTTCCGAATATCAAACGTTACTTCCGTTCCCGCTACAAAGCCATATGCAACGACGACACCAAGCGGTTTCATGGCATCGATGCTTTTGGCAAGTACGTCGCCTCCTAAATTATCGGTCACCACATCAGCGCCCGCTTTCTTTGCAAATTTTCGTTTTTCTTCATTCCGAATTGTGGTTGCAACCTGTGCCCCCAGTGCTTTAGCAACCTGGATATGCATGCTGCCGGAACCCGAGGACCCTGTGTGTACCAGCACTTTGTCACCGTCCTTAACCTCGCCGATTATCTTTACGGCACGGACACTCGTGTTCAGCACCATGGGGAAAGTTGCAACTTCTTCGGGCTTTAGACCCGTGTCATCTTTGATAATCCACTGAGCCGGGATCTCAATATATTGAGCGTAGGTACCCGGAATTCCCAATCCCGGAAGCGTAAAGCTGGATGCGGTACCCGCAGGTCGAATGCCGTATTCATCTCTATTGAGAGAAAATCCGGGTAAAGGTATCACGGAATCACCAGCCTTGAATCCGGTAACGTTTTCACCAAGCTCAGCCACAACTCCGGAAGCATCAGCGCCAAGTATATGAGGGAATGGAAGTTCAGGAACAACCGATCCTTCCCGTATGTAAAGATCAAAACGATTTACCTCGCTTGCGAGAATCTTGATCAAAATATTCCCTGGTTTGGGTTTCGGGATATCAACATCTTCATACCTGAATACCTCGGGATCTCCAAACTTGTGAATAACTGCCGCTTTCATAGTCATGATACTACCCTCCTTTTAGGTTTGACTATTGTAAAGTCCGTTATTGATTGAATTTATAACTCCTTGTTCACATACTCTTATATCAATAAGTATGCCGCACTAAAAAAGCAACTTGGAAGCTAATCCAAGTTGCTAATAATAAAATACTTAAGAGAGCTATGTATTAGATTGGCAATGGAGCTGATAACTCTACATTATTTCCAAATATAGAATATTTACTATATATAGTAAATATTATACCTGTCGTTCTATTCCCAATTTTATGATCCGGGAGTCCAGAGTTGAAGCGTTTATCCCCAATAGTTTTGCCGCACCATTCTTGCCGCTCACTCTCCAACCAGTTAGTTCGAGGGCTTGCCGGATATGTTTTTTTTCATTTTCTTCAAGGGTTTGCAACCCTGTCGAGATAGAAGCTTTCTTATTGACCGGTAGCCAATTGCCATATTTAAGGATAGAACCCTGGTTAAGAATGATAGCTCGTTCGATTATGTTTTCCAATTCTCGGATATTCCCCGGCCAGTCGTTTGCACATAATGCATCCATTACTTTTTGAGATATTGATTCTATTTTTTGCCGATTTTTACACCGTACTTGTCGCAAAAATGCTCAACAAGTATGGGAATATCCTCCTTACGTCCCCGCAGCGGGAGACTTTTGATTGGAAATACATTCAAACGCAAATAGAGGTCCTTACGAAATTCACCGTTTTCTACAGCTTTTTCCAGGTCCCGGTTTGTGGCGGCAATTACCCGTACATCAATTTTGATAGGATATGGATTTCCCAGCCGTTCGAACGTTCCTTCTTGTAAAACCCGCAATAGCTTTGCCTGAGATTCAATAGGCATGTCGCCGATCTCATCAAGGAAAATTGTTCCGCCGTCTGCCAATTTGAAACGTCCAACTTTGCGCGAAAAAGCGCCGGTGAATGCACCTTTCTCATGACCGAAAAGTTCACTTTCAATAAGATTTGCCGGTAGAGCGGTGCAATCGACCTTCACTAATGGCCTGTCTTTTCGTCCGCTAATATTGTGAGCAGCACGGGCAAGCAGCCCTTTACCGGTACCGGTTTCACCAAGAATGAGTATCGTGGCATTAGTATGGGCAACCTGTTCCACGTTTCGGAGCACATTTTTGAATTTCTTGCTCGTGCTGATGATTTCCTCAAAATTATGGACAATTTTAATCTCTTCACGCAGGTAAATGTTTTCATCCAGCAGCTTATTTTTTAGCTGCTCAACTTCTGCAAGTGCGTTTCTAAGCGCTTCCTCGGTTTTTTTAAGTTCACTGATTTCCTGTCCGTGCCCTATTACATGAGAGACCAATCCTTCAGCATCAAAAACAGGACTGAACATCCGCAAGTAATACCTGAGATTCCCGGATTTATCAGTGATGGGCTCCTCATAAGTAACAGTTTTCCTTTTCTTAATGCATTCATCAAGGTTTCGCTGCCGGATATCTGCAAATGATTTCGGGAAACCTCGTTTTCGGCAATATTCATGGTGCGTCTTACCAATAACCCACTGCCGCATTGACGAATCTCTGATTCCGTAAGGGGTATTGAAAAGAAAACGTCCTTGAAGGTCTAATACACCAATCTCGGCAGGAATATTATCAAATAATCGTAGCAAGTGCTCCAATTCACCGGTAGTAAAGTTATGTGATGTAAATTTGTTTTTCATGGTATGTAACCTGTCACTCATAAATATTTTTTTAAAAGAATGAATTTTTGTAGGAGCTTTATTGGTCTTCATTATTCTAAATACGGTACAATTTCATTTAGGTGTTCAATACAGATGTACGTATCATTATCCTCAACCGGTGGAGGTTTCTGTTTCGGATTGAACCACACTGCTTTCAGTCCGGATTTCAAGGCGCCGACGACGTCGCTGTCGAAACTATCCCCGACAAAAAGACAGTCCCGGGCTTCACATCTTATTTGTGCAAGCGCAGTATTGAATATTTTCGGATGGGGTTTCATCACCCCGACTTTCTCCGACATAACGATCGTATCGAAGTATCTGCGGATCCCAAGTCCGTCGATCTTGTTTTCCTGAACGGTCGTGAATCCGTTCGTGATGATTCCGAGAGTGTATTTTTTCCTATTGAGCGTTTTCAGCAGGTTTTCTGCCCCGTCGACATAGTAATGATTGTGTATATAAATGCTTAAATAAACCGAGAACATTTCGGCAGCCGGAGATTGTTTGAGACCGCAGTCCTTCAATGTTAGAGCAAAACGCCCCTGCCTGCTCTGCCACCGGTTTGTTTCACCGGTAATAAGTTTTTTCCAGAACATATCATTATTGATCAGAAACTTTTCGTAAAATGTGTCAAAGGATATGCCGTTAAAAAGGTTTCGGTAGCTGCGGTAGATTTTTTTCAGGGACTCCAGTTCCGCCCTGTCATGATCAAAAAGCGTGTTATCAAGGTCAAAAAGGATGGCTTTAATTAAAGTGTTACTGTTATTCATGGTGCTTATATTGGATAAATGTAGAGACACGGTGTCTGCTTACTGGTAAGTAGAGGAATCGCAATGACCGGATCTGTATCATTGGAAGGATGAATCCCTGCTCCATATTCCCCTGTTCTCACGATGTGCTTCTGTTTCAAGCAGCTTGAAATCCTCAAGATATATCAGGAGTCTCCCACGGTCGACCCTGCAGTAACCCTGTTTAATGATCTCAGCGTTCAGGATAAGGCCGCCGGGCAGAATAATATAGGCGAGAAGTCTCCCGAATTCGTCCCTGCGCTGCAAATCGAACTGAAGTTGAACTGTCTGGTTCAAGATAAGATTTCTTACATAATCCGTACCCTCTCTGAAAAAACGAAACTCCAGGGAATCTGCCGGCAGACTGAAATCGATTCCGTTCAGGACGACTATTTCACCTCCTTCAAGCTTGATGAGCCCTAAATTTAAGACATCCTCCACGAGTGCCGGTCTCGCGAGTGTTACTTCTCCGGAGACCTGACCGAATTCATTAAAATGTATCTGCCTGCCGTTTCCATATTCTATCTTGAGTAGTGACGTTCTGTGTATCTCAACAGGCGCCTCTTTCCCCTGGAACATGACAAGGACAGTCTCTTCGGTAAGACTGAGTATTCTGCAGTCGACGGACCATTCGGCAGAACGGGGGTACAGTTTATCCGGGTATTTTTCCTGAGCGTAAGCAGTGTGATTCAGACCGGTAAGCACAAATACTGTAAATGAGGCGGTGATAAACAATTTAAGTGGAAAATAAAACACTGACACATCCGGTTAGAGCTGAATATTCATTACCTGTACATACCCTGACGATAAAAAAATATGCATCATTTTATAATGATGGCAATGTTATGAGAAAATATAGAAAAAACAATCTTTAAAATCAATCTGCGCAGTCCCAGTATCAAAATTTGCTTGACAGGTGCTTAAATTCTTTATACCTTTTCTCAGATTCAATTGTCTAACAAAACTTATGGAAACTGACGTATCTCCGGCAGCGGAGGATATCTCCCGTATGGAGGGTATTTCATTGACTGTCGATAAGGAAGAGACCAATTGACGTTACCGGTGGTCCTTCTTATAATCCTTCTGTTTTTTTCTGCGTTTTTTTCAGGTGCGGAAATTGCATTTATGTCCATTTCACACCTGAAAGTGAAACACCTTATTGAGCAGAATAAACGTAATGCCCGCTTGCTTGATAAACTGAAATCAAATCCTGATAAGTTATTAATTACTGTTCTGATCGGTAATAACCTTGCGAATATCGGCGCCGCTTCTTTTGCGACCACCGTTACTGTAGAATTTTTGCAAAGCGTAGGAATAAACAATGCCCTTGGGTACGGCGCCGGTATAGCAACCGGGCTGATGACGGTCATAATTCTCATATTCGGAGAGATATATCCGAAATCATTTTGTGTTCATCATTCCGTATCTGTAGCCTTGATGCTTGCCCCTGCAATTAAATTTTTCCAGTTCTTTTTTTCTCCGGCAATATGGGTTTTACTGTTCATCAACAGAAAAACTACCGGTGATTCTTATTTGAAAAAATATCCACTTATGACCGAAGATGAATTAATTACCATGGTTAAACTGGGCGAAGAAGAAGGTGCGATAAAACAAGAAGAAAAAGAGTTGATCAATAATGTGTTTGAACTCGATAATACCGAAGTTGCCGAAGTCATGACCCCGCGGCTCGACATGTTCACTCTTGATGGAAGTATGACTATTCAGGAGACACTTGAAATTTTTAAAAAATCCGATAACATAGTATATTCCAGAATACCGGTCTATGAAGAGAATGTCGATAAAATTATAGGTGTTGTCCTGAGAAAAGATATCCTCTTTGCGGGTCTGCAAAACCAGCAGCAAAAAAAGATAAAATCCATAATGATGCCTGCCTTGTTCATTCCTGAGAATACGATGATTGATGCGTTGCTGCTCCGGTTCAAAAAGCAAAAAAACCACCTGGCTCTTGTCGTAGATGAACATGGAGGTATAGCCGGCCTGGTAACGTTCGAAGACGTTCTGGAAGAATTGGTCGGTGAAATATATGATGAGACCGATAAGCTTGAGCAGCCTGTCGTTAAAATCAATGAAATAACCTATAAAGTTTCGGCAAAACTCAATATCGGCGAGATCAACGAAATGCTTGAGCTGCAGCTCGAAGAAAATGAAGCATACGATACACTTTCCGGTCTGATGCTGTTCCGTCTGGGACACATTCCTCACAAAGGGGAAAGCTTGAAGATCGACGGACTCCTCATTACCGTGAATGAAATAAAAGAGCGCCGTATTACCGAAGTGATAATCAAAAAAGAGCAGTCTAAAAGACCTTCTGAAGAATCATGATCACAAATGGTTCTCAGTGCGGCTGTTGTGCAATTCCACCTTGTCAAATTGACCTTTGAAAAGTACCCGATTTATTCTATTTTTAAAATCCTTCAGGTCTCCACATTCGCTATCGAATGAATTCCGGAACGGCCCGGATGATTCTCATCATAATCGGGTAATAAGAGGAAATGCTACTGCCGAGCTTAAGAATAGTCGATGACCGACCGTACAGAAAATAATACTGGTATGAATTTTGTCAAACAGTATTGTAACGACATTATTTTTACCCATGAAAAGCTAACAACCGCATACATGCCGCTCTTCGGAGATGTGTTTCAAAAAGAGTCGGCGTTACTGTCTCACGAGATAGGGACTAATTTCAGAAACGATATAGGTATTGTTGAAGCTGAACGGACACTCAAGCGTTTTGTACTTACAGGTGATCCGGGTACCGGAAAAACAACTGCGCTGCATTACCTTTCATTATTTCATGCCCGCCGTATATATGAAACTTTACCGGATAATGACGCCGCAGATCTTCAGGACCTGTCACATCTTCCCGTTTTTCTGGAGCTGAACGATTTCAGACCTCAAAATAATACAAATACCATACGGTTAATGGCCTCTAATCAGCTGTATTCCTACTTGTTTTCTGACGATAGTGGTTCCATACTCGAACGGCTTTTACAGTCGGGATCGGTCCTGATCATGCTCGACGGCCTGAATGAATGTCCGTTAATGCATTGGGACCGGGCGATATCCGATATCAAACAGTTTTTGAACACCTATACAAAAGTAAATTTTATAATGAGCTGCCGTTCACGTGATTGTCCGGATATTTTTCAATTACCCGTGCTTTTACTCAAACCGATGGACCAGAGAACAGTCAACCGGTTTATTGTACACTCTTTTCACAGCGATCCGGACCGGGAGAAAAAAGTCGAGAATTTTAAGGCGATGTTATCCGGTAATTACGCAGACATTATTCGAAATCCGCTTCTTTTGAACATAGCGGTAAATGTTTATCGAGATATGGGAGGAATCCTGCCGAATAATCCCGGCATACTCTCCCGAAATTTTTTTGAAAACTGGATTCGCAGGGAAAATCTCAAAAAAAAGAAAAATTTATCGACAGCACGGACATGAATAATGCTCAAACTTGCAGGCTGGATCGGTAATTTTCTTCAGAATCGGGGTGAAGTCCGGACGTCTCGAGAAGCTGTCTGGGGCGTAATTCGAGCGTTTCTGCAGCGCTATATAGAACGGATTACTATACAAAAAGAGCTGTACAGTGCAGGTATACTGCTTGACGAACTTCTGGGCATGGGACTGCTTCTTGAAACAACTGGAAGAGTGAAATTCTACCACCAGTTGTTTCAGGAATTCTTTTCCGGGTACTGTTTATTGCATCAATCGCCTGAAGACGCGGTAAGGAGGTTAGGATATTCATGGTGGGATGAATCGTTAAGGATTTTTGCAGGATTAACGGAAGATGCAACATTTTGAGTCCATGAAGCCCTCCAAAAATCGAATGTGGTTACTGCGGCCCGGCTTGTAAAATCGTGTGAAACATGCGATAACGAACAGCGGTTGGCCGTCTACCGGAAACTTCTCTATATGTTGTTCGATAAATTTTCTCTGAACAGAGAAAGAGCACAGGACCTGCTTGCTACGGATAGCGATTCCAAGATAGACTTCCTTCTCCAAAAACTTATAGAATCAGATCCCGAAGAAAACCATGAGAACGTTTATCGATTGATCAGCAAAAAAAGGGGATCGCTCCAGGTTCAAAAGCGAAAGACAGATTCGTATGGGCTTTCCGATAAAGTTATTCAATCCGGCATCTCGGAAAAGTATCCTGCCTATGCAAAATCATTAGCTCAGGTTTTGAAAAATGTCGCTCAGAGGGTTGATATAAATAATGTTTCCGATCGTGCGGTCGAATTACGGGAAGTTTCATCGGTTTTCGGATCGCAGGAGGTCGAAAAGGTATTGGTATCTTACAAGAACACTGCTTCCGATAGTAACCGCCCGCTCTTTGTATCCTGGTGTTTTTCAATCATCCGGGAGCGGGACATATTCGGCTGCCTGTTTGAATTGTATTCCAATGAACAGATATTTCGTCTGTACCCGGATGTGGAAACATGGGATGATTCCTGTGATAAGCACATACGTGTGCTGATCAATAGTATATTCAACCGTGATGTTGATCAAGTCTGGCTCAACGAATTGCTCTATATTGGGCTGATTCAAGCAATTGATATAAACTTTGCAAAGCTGTATGCAGAAGTACTACGTTCAAAATTGAATGATTCACGTTTTTCGTACGAAAGAATGCGCTTTGCGGTGCAGCAGCTCCGTGACTATGACCGGGAATATGCTGAAGAAACTATTCTGTCATGGCTCGACCGGGAATCGGATAACAGGCATACCGTAACGCTCTTACAATTTCTTGCGACGTACGGCCTGTTAGATCGAAATATTCACACGGGGATCGAACTTTTTGAACGGATGAAAAAAGAATACAAAATATATTTCCCGGAACTACTTGCAAGGTCCGGCGCCGTATCGGCTCTCCATTTCCTGATGAATATCGTTCAGGATGAATCGCACGATCTGATTTTACGTTCGATATCCCTTAATGCAATGGAATGGGTTGCAGGAGAGAATGAAATCGAATTTCTTCAGGAACTTGTACAGTCAGACAAAAAAGAGCTGTACGACACAGCATATTATGTTCTGGAATCTGTCAGGGAGCGTAAACGGTATGACGCAAAGATTTTTGCTGAAGAAACGGCCGGTGACATGGCGCTCGATATACTGATGGACGATGAAAAGCCCGTTCAAAGTTCACGGCAGGTCCGGGTGAGTGTTTTTGAAGATGATCAAAAAATTGTTCTCATAAATGGAATTCAGGTAAAATTAGGGGCAGTGTCCGGGAAGTTATTTTACTTTCTCGCAAAAAATACGACACTCGGCAGTTACCGGTCCGCAGATGAGATATGCGAATATCTCCGGCGTCAGGACCTGTACCTTGAAAAATCGGCGGTCAGGAACAGAATAGCCGACATTCGGAAAAAAATAGTGAAAACACTGGAAGGCAGAATAGACGCACACTATTTTCTGGAGAATGCCCGCCGGTTCGGGTATAAAATAAACGCGAAAATCGATTGAAAATGAAGATTGCAATTCTTATATTACGCCCGGTATGAATTGAAATGGGTATTCCGACAGGAAGAGATATGACACCTGCAGGCGCGTCAGCAGAATTCTTGAACATTGAACAGACCCGTGATCTTGTAGAACGGTACATGAAACATAATGATGCGTTTTCGTCAACTCAGGAACTTATCGATTCAGGAGCAGTTCCCAGACTGAAGAAATATACGGTACAGCCCGGAAAAGTATCCGATTCGATTTTCGGTGGTAAGGGCAGTTTTCACGACAAGAGATCGGGCGAGACAGTTACCTTCGAAAACCCGCCGCTTCAGACAAAAGAAGGAATACCGTTGAGAATAATGGTCAGAACGGCAAGGATTTCAACTCATGACATATCAAGGGGCGAAATACCGTTCAAAGACCAGATCCTCGCATTGAATCACAATTATATGCGGAAGCTGGTAGCCTGGGCGCTCGGTACGTCGCAGCTCGAAGTTCCCGGTCTCGAAGACAATTCCATTGTTATCGTTGCGGAAAATCTCGAATCGGTCATGTTCGAAAATGTCATGCGTGCGTATAATGCGAAAAGCTCGACGTCGACATCGCTGTATCAGCATTACATCCGTGGCGACCGGGAATTTTGCGGTCATAAACTCCCGGACGACCTTATCCCGAACGACCCGCTTCCGTATGTGATGGATACTCCCTCGACAAAAGCGGAAGTCGATGAGTCGATAGCACAGGACGATCTCATCAACCGCTCAATCTGCACCGAAGATGAATATACGGAGATCAGGAACGGTTCTCTCGTGGCATTCGGCATCTGCTCGGAATTCCTGCGGCAGCGGGGTATTATTCTGGTCGATACGAAACTCGAGCACGGTCGGAGCGCCGACGGGATGATAAAAAGCCAGGATGAGATATTCACGATGGACTCCTCGCGTTTCTGGCTGTTGGAAGATTATGATGCACAGCTTGAGAAACTGCGAAATAGGGAGATCGAAGAACTCGCTCCAAAATCGTATTCAAAAGAATTTGCGCGCGGTTTTTCCGAAGGTGATAAGGGATACACCGACGACCAGAGACTGCAGATCGCCGTCCGGTACATCGAGGGCATACAACGACTGCTCGGAAAACGGTTTACACCGGATATGCGTCCCCGTGAAGAGCGTATCATCTCGGCGATAGAGAGAATTCTCGATACGTACACTGCAGAATAATTCGTACCGGTGATGGAGTTTAAACAGTGTCTTTGCGAGCAGAGAGCAGCAATTTCCAAACTGAATATCTCATGCCATTCAAGTTGATAACAAGATCACCCATACAAATCCCCTACGACCTGTAAAACTCCCGGAATTTCTCAAACACCACGTCATCCCTGTCTATGACGATCCTGCATTCCGGTAGAGAATCGAGAAAGATCTTTCCGTACGGTTTCGTCACGGTCCTGTTGTCGAGAATGAGGACCGTTCCCCGGTCTTCCTTATGCCGGATGAGTCTCCCGAAGCCCTGTTTGAATTTTATGACCGCGGTGGGTACGGTATATTCCAGGAACGAATTGGCCCCCCTTCTGTCGATGAGGTCTCTGCGGGCGATCTCAATGGGAGCGACCGGGACCCGGAACGGAAGCCGGGCAATGATGATCGATTCGAGCGCTTCTCCCATCACGTCGACGCCCTCCCAGAAAGAATCCGTCGCAAAAAGAACCGCAGTATGGTCCTTCTTGAATTGATGGAGGAGGTTGTGGCGGGTATCGTTTCCCTGCTTTAACAGGGTAAAATATCTGTCGCCAAGTTCTGATTTGACAACCTTGAACGCCTCGTTCATTGCGAAATAAGAAGTGAAAAGAACAAATGCCCTTCCCTGGGAAATTTGCAGAGATTCGGAAATTAGAGAATGCATCGTCCCGGGAAAGAGCGGATGGTCCGGCGGATGATTATTCACCGGGATACCGATAAGGACTTGTCGCATGAAGTCGAATGGTGAAGCTAAACTCCGCTCCATGACCCTGTCCCGGTCAAGCTGGTCGATACCGAGGCGGGACTTCAAAAATTCGAAACTTCCTCCTATCGTGAGTGTGGCGGAGGTCAAAACAACGGTCTCAAACGGCTCAAAAAGGGATTTTCTGAGCGGTTCTCCGACCTCGATAGGAGCAGCGGTTATTTTGATAGCTTTTTGCTTCCCGCTCCTTTCGATCCATTTCACAACGGCTTCGTCTTCCTCAAAGAGCATGTAATGAATCGATTCCGCCGTGTCGCCAATCCGTCTTGCCTGTGCCTGAAGTTCGATGAGAAAATTGTCAAGATTCCCTGTTTTGTGCTCAGAAAAGGCGTCTAAAGATTTCAGAAGTTCGAGAAGTTTATTTTTAAAGGTCCGCATTCCTGACGTCAGACCCTTGAATTTCACAAGTATCAGATCGGTCCAATCTGGTTCGCTGTAAAACCTCTCATCAAGTATGAAACGGGATTCTCCATTCTCCGGACGTCCGGTCTGCTCCAGAAAACCCGCAACATCGAGAAAAACGTCATCGCACGTTCCTGATAGATCATGTATATCGGATATAAGTTCATCTTCAATGAATGAAAATGTCCGGCGTATCTGCTGCCGGAGAGATTTCGATTGAGCTTTCCCGAGTTTTCTGAGAGCCATCGGAAGAAGACCCTTTCGCTCTCCCCTTTTTGAAACCGACACGAGCCGCCCGAAAAGGCGTTTGATCCCGAACTGCGAGACCTGTCTGCCGAAACATTCGGTCGAGGCCTCCTCAACATGATGTGCTTCATCGATAATAATGCGTGTATAAGGCGGAAGTACCGCCACGTCGGAAAGAGAGCCGAGTGCGCCCCGCAGGGAAAGGTCGGCGAATAGGAGGTGATGATTGACTATCAACAGATCCGCCTGAGATGCCTTGCGCCGCGCGTTAACCAGAAAGCACTCCTCATAAAATGAGCACCGCACCCCCGTGCAGGTATCATTTTCACATTTCAACCGGTCCCACACATCGGGTTTCGGCACAAAATTAAGGTCCGAAAGACTTCCGTCCCGTGTGCTTTTTGACCAGGACAACAAGGTCTGCAATTCGTCAATACTCTCTTCGCCTTTAAGAAATCCCAGCTCCTTCTCCTCTGCGTCCGCTTTGCGCAGACAGCAATAATTTCTTCTTCCCTTTACCAGTATGGATGCGAAATTGTTGTCAAATATTGTTTCGAGAAACGGTATGTCCTTATAAACGATCTGCTCTTGGAGATTGATGGTATTGGTAGAGATGACAATGCGTTCTTTGTTCAGAAGCGCCCACTGTATTGCCGGCACAAGATACGCAAGCGTTTTGCCTGTCCCGGTCCCGGCCTCGATTTGAGCGACCTTACCTTTGTTTAAACTCTCCGAAATAGCCTGCGTCATGGCCAATTGACTTGGGCGCGGTTCAAAGCCGGGAAGACTGCCGGCAATTTGGGACCCTTCATCAAGCAGACCCGCAATGTCCCTGCTGTCGAGCAAGATTTGTTCCGGCTGCTCATAACGGTCAACGACAATTTTCAAATCGGTGACATCGTTATCGATAATGTAAAACCCGATTCCCTGGTTGCCGACTATCGAGGCGATTTGAACGTCCACTTCGGAGGGTGTAAGGTTGCCCGACGGGTGATTGTGCAGCACGACGTCCTGTGGAGCGATACGCTCTAACAATGCAGGTGTGCCGGTTTCATTCCCCCACGCAAGCGCCTCGATTTCGGTGATCTTACTGCCGCCGATTGCTTTGCCGTGGAAAAATATCTCATTACCGCTGTTGCCGGCGATTTCTTGCCTTATTTTCTTTTGAACTCCGGCAGCAAGGAATTTGTTAATTAAAGGTGGTGCCATTTCTTGTCGGGATTTTAGTTTCAGCCGCTCTAAAAGTGAATATAATTGTTTACCAAACTGTATTGAATATAAAGCAAATAATTCTCAGGGGACCTATTGTGCAGGTCTTGATTGAAATTACAAAATAAAGAAAATATGAATACCTCACAAGGACATAATTCACCGTATCGCTCTCCGAAAAATGCTGATTAAACTTGAATTCAAGAAGGAGGGACACACTATGTTTCCATACTGACACTATGCGGTTGGCCGCTCTGCCAATTTTATTGCTTTTCAGTAAAAATATGATTACAATTCAAGTTTGTTGTCACACTGAGTAAAAGGTCATTATACGAGAAAATACTAATATAAAATAAAGGAATAATCGTGAAGAAAAAAACATTATTTGTACCCACATTGCTGATGATTTTAACAGCGTTTTCTGCGTTTGGGCAGGAGAAAAACAATTCGAGATCAGTTGAAAAAATTGAGCGTCAGCACCAGTCAATTCTATTCGTGAATTTTTCCACCGAGGGTGCCGGTCTGGGGCTTAAAATGCTCTATAATGCATTTAATGAAGACACGCAGATCGGTTATAATATTTCATTTAATGGTGTGAAGGGTGAGAATGATTTTACATTTCGTGACCCGTTTACCGGAACATTAATTCAAAGAAGAGAATTTTTTACGACTATTGTTCCGCTGACCTTCACCTATAAACGAAGGATATTAAAAGACCAAATAGCTTCAAATCTCCGGCCGTTCCTTGCTGCGGATTTCGGCCCGGTCTGGGGTTACGCCTACAAGACGAGCAATGGATTTTTTAGCGGATTAAATAAAGGAAGAGGGGAACTGAGCTTTGGGAGCTTAGTGGGTTTCGGCACAGAAATCGGCCAGGGAAGTAAACAGAAATTCACCATAATGCTCGGGTTTCATTATTACCGGTTCCCGGATACTCTCGGAGCAAAAAAAGAATATAAAGGATTAGATTTTCGAATTGGATTCCTCAGATAATAGTAATTGTAAGGCGACCGGTTATGATCGGAGGTTTGTACTGAAAATATGAAGAATAGACTAACGAAGCGATCTGACGACTATTCTCGATGGTATACCGATGTTATTCTTCAGGCTGAATTAGCTGATTACTCTCCTGTGAAAGGATGTATGATAATACGGCCGAATGGTTATACCATTTGGGAAAAATTCCAGGCCATACTTGATAAAATGCTCAAAGACAGCGGTCATAAAAATGCATATTTCCCACTTTTTATTCCAGAGAGCTATTTCAAAAAAGAAGCAGAACATGTCGAGGGTTTTGCACCTGAATGCGCTGTCGTGACTCATGGCGGCGGAGAGAAACTCGATGAAAATCTGTATATTCGACCGACCTCGGAAACGATTATCTACGATACGTTTGCAAAGTGGATAAAATCGTACAGGGACTTGCCGCTTCTTATAAATCAGTGGGCGAATGTCGTGCGGTGGGAAATGAGGACGAGGTTGTTTCTCCGAACGACCGAGTTCCTCTGGCAGGAAGGTCATACTGCGCATGCAACCCATGACGGGGCTGAAGAAGAGGCCCTGAAAATCCTCGATTTATATACCGACTTTCTTGAAAACTATTTAGCCATTCCGGTAATAAAAGGATTGAAAACCGATAAAGAAAAATTTGCCGGCGCCCTGCGGACATATTCGATCGAACCGATGATGGGCGATAAGAAAGCCCTGCAGGCAGGTACTACTCATAATCTCGGGCAGAATTTTTCAAAATCTTTCGAGGTAAAATTCCAGAATAGAGATGGTGCAATGGACTATGTCTGGCAGACCAGTTGGGGCGTCAGTACCCGGCTTATTGGCGCTCTCATCATGGTACATGGCGATGATAAAGGATTGCGAATACCCCCGAAGATTGCCGCCGATCAGGTTGTGCTTGTGCCGATATGGCCTAGCGATGATGACCGTCCGAAAATTCTCGAGGTTGCCGACCGGCTTGCACGTGACGTGCGAAAACAGGTCACCGTTACTCTCGATGACAGAGAGCAGCACAGCCCCGGCTGGAAATTCAATGAATGGGAATTGAAAGGAATTCCCTTGAGAATGGAACTTGGTCCGAAAGACATTGAGAATTCAAGTGTTCTACTGGTCAGACGCGATACAGGTGAAAAGATTCCCGTAAGTTGGGACAGCTTGAATGAACAGACAGTTGAAATTCTGGATACTGTCCAAAAAAATATGTATGATGAAGCGCTGAAGTTTCGTGAAGACAACACGTTTAGGTTAGACAGCTATGATGAATTCAAGGAAATGAATGATAATGAAGGTGGATACTTCTCTCTGCACTGGTGCGGATCATCCGAATGTGAAAACAAAATACAAGATGAAACCAGGGCGACAATACGGGTCATACCTCTGCAACCGGTCATTGAAAAAGGAAAATGTGTTCTCTGTAATGAACACTCCGACAAAAGAGTATTTTTTGCAAAAGCATATTAAAGTCCGTTACAGAGTAACTGATTGAATTTACCGGTGCATTTAATTATGAAAAAACTCCTGAAACAACTGAATGCCAGGCTGCCTGCCCTCAATTGGATAAAACATGTTGCAGAACTTTCAAAAAATCAAACAATCTTCTTATACGGCTGTCTTCTATTCGTCATCCTCGTTGGGATCGGCAGCCTTCTCTTTCCCCGTGACAGGTCGTCTCTCTATGCAGAATACCAGGTAGGGACAGTAGCTCCCGAACAGATAATCTCGCCCGCAACATTTGAAATTAATAAATCGATTGAAGAATACGAACGCGAAAAAGAGCAGGTCAGAGCCGAGGTTGCCTCCCGTTTTTTCCGGGATAGCGAAACAGAAAATGAAGCAGAACGGAACACCTTAGGTTTTTTTAATTATCTTCGTCAATTCATCGCACTCTCAGAAGAATATAACTCACTGCAAAACCGTGTTCGCTCTTCACAAGGCCAGGCAGATACACTCCTGGTCAGGCGGATCAATGAGTTGGAATCGCGATCCGAATCGTTAGTGGAATTGCTTAAACGGGGAAATAACATTGATATCGATCAGCCGAATTGGTTTTCAGTCCTTGCAATGTCACAATCAGAGTTTGACGAATTCCAGCAAACATGTACTCAGTTCCTGAGGGATATGCATTCGATCGGTATTCTCAACATATCAAAAAGGCAAAGTTCCGATAACGATGATATAGTAATTCTTAATGCCGGGAACGATGAAAGACAGGGAACGTTAAGCGAATTTTTTGACAGAGATGAAAGTTATGCAGGGATTGCAACACGGTTTGAATCCCGGTACACACCACGCAGTGATACAATAAGCGTCGGCTTTGAAACTGTTCAAAATTTTCTTATTCCGAATATTAAATACGATGCAGACTTGACCGCATCGCTCCGGAATGCTGCCGCTGCACGAGTTCCGCGGGCACGAGGCTATGTTTTACAAAATGAAAAAATTGTCGACCGTCATGAAAGGATCACCGAAGATCACTTCAGAAAGATCGTATCTCTCAGGGAATATCTTCTGCGGGAAGGTGTCTTGCAGAGCCCGTTTTCAAATGTACTTACTTCTGCCGGGCACATTGGATTTTTGTCTATAGTTTTGTTACTTTTTGTTATCTACCTGTTTCAGTTCCGGCCGCATTTACTCAACAATCCAAAAAACGTCACGATACTATTTCTGATCTTTGCAACCCAGCTTTTATTCGTCTACCTTGTTACACAGCAATTCAGACTCTCAGAATATCTGATACCGACTGCTATAGCTTCAATGCTTCTTGCTATTTTATTCGATGGCGGTGTAGGCATGTATGGTACCCTCACGATTGCTCTCATGATCGGCGGATTAATGGGAAATGATTTCAACATGACTCTTTTTACGCTCACCGGCGGTGCCGCCTCCGTTATTGCGGTTCGACGTATTCGCCACCTGAGTCAATTTTTCAAGGCAAGTTTTTATATTTTTATAACCTATGCGCTGGTAATTTTCATAACGGGTACCTTACAGGGTATTACACTGACCGATACCTCGATAACATTGTTGCAATACGTAGCCCCGAATTCGATCGTGTCTCCCTTGTTTACACTGGGATTTCTATTCCTTTTCGGAAAACTTTTTGGTGTTTCTACGGATATATCGCTTCTCGAACTTTCTGACCTGAACAGTCCGTTGTTACGGGAATTGGCTATCAGAGCTCCCGGGACCTATCACCACAGTATAATTCTTGGAAACCTGTCGGAACGGGCTGCCGAAGCCATAGGAGCAAATACCCTTCGGGCACGGGTCGGATGTTATTATCACGATATCGGGAAAATGGTAAAACCACAGTACTTTATTGAAAATGAACCGAACGCCATGCTGAAGCACCAATCCCTTGCTCCGAGCATGAGCAGTTTAATTATTTCCGCCCATGTTCGTGAAGGTCTTGAAATAGCCGATAAATACAAACTTCCCGAAGTCATTAAAGATTTTATCAGGCAACATCACGGCACGAGCAGGATATCGTTCTTCTATGAAAAAGCGCTTGAAAAATCGAAAGAAAAAAATATTAACCCCTCTGATTTTTGCTATCCCGGACCGAAACCTCAAACAAAAGAATCGGGAATCGTTATGCTCGCCGATGGAGTCGAGGCCGCGACCAGAGCCCTCAAGGATCCCTCGCCTGCCCGCATCAGGGAAAGGGTTGAGTCCATTATTAACCAGCGGTTTGAATTTTGTCAGCTCGATGAATGCGATCTAACAATAAAAGACCTCCGGGATATAACGGAAAGTTTTATTCAAATAATGAGCGGCATATTTCATGTCCGTATTGAATATCCGGATAACGGTGATGAAAAAAGCGAAGTATCTCAAGAAAAAATAGTTGAAAGATAAGATCAAGATAACTGTTTCATTTACCGATGATATAGCAGGGCTTCCGTTAAAAATAAAAGAAGTTCGGGAACTGCTGATTTTTGTATCCGAGTGCGAGAAAACAGCAGTGGCATCTCTTGATGTACTATTCGTCGGCGCTGAGCACATAAGAGCTTTGAATATACGCTTCCTTAACCATGATTATGAGACCGATGTCATAACGTTTCCTCTGCATACAGCGGGCGAGTCCATAGAAGGCGAAATTTATATATGCGCACACGTTGCAGAAAAGCAGGCCGTAAAGTTCAATGTTCCTTATCGCGAAGAACTCATGAGGTTGATAATTCACGGTATGCTCCATTTAGCAGGGTATAATGACGCTAAAAACAGCGAACGTAAAATAATGATGGACCTGGGTGAAAAATATCTGGATTATTATTGCAATAACCTATATGCCAAAAAATGAAACAAACACTTGATTTTCTAATGAAAATTTAATAAATTTGCTGTTTACTGGAATATAACTTAATAAATTTCAGTCCTCAACAAAATTCCTCAAGGAAGAATCTATACGCAAGTGTTACTGATTTATACTCAAATGTAATTAATGAGTACCTCGAATGAGGTTCGCAAAAATTGCAGTATAATTAAGGGCACAGACAGTGTATAGATTCCGGTCGGCACATCCGCAATATTTCCCGTCTGTCTTTCTTATTCTTTGTGCTTTCGTTTGGATTATTCCCGGCAAAGTTAACGCACAAATAAGGATGCAGTACCAATATCTTGACCAGCATGTTGTTAATTTCGGTGAATTCAAGCCTCCTTCTTTTGGCTTGGGTGCGGATTCCAGCAACGGAATGAAGATTCCAAGAAATGCACTGAGTATTAATCGAACGACAAAATTCGATACTCTTTCGAACAAATATATTATCTCCGAACAATATTACGGCGACCACTACAAAATTCCACTTGTTATTGACAAAGAAGATATAATTTCCGTCAACCGTCAATGGCAGTTAGAGAAACTCTGGTACGAATCAGGGACCATTTCTCTCAATTCATACAGGAGTGCTCAGGAAAATACTGCAGCCGGCGGCGGTGGGTTGAATTTACGCATACCCGTTCCGATGCAAAGCCAGAGACTTAACCGGCTTGTTGGCGGCGGCGGAGTTATAGGACTGAGGGTAACAGGAGAAGTAAATATTGACGGCAGTCTCCAGCACAATAACCGGAGTGAAGTGAAAGATGTGTTCAAGGGTTCCGACTATAATTTTAAATTAAACCAGACACAGCGTTTTAATATTACCGGGAATGTTGGCGATAAAATATCCGTATTGGTCGATCAGGATTCCGAAAGAGATTTTGACATTCAGAACAACATGCGCCTGTTTTATACAGGAGAAGAAGATGAAATCTTTCAATCGATTCAAGCCGGAAATATCTCACTTGCACTTCCCGGTACACAATTTATCACCTTCGGAGGCGCTAATAACGGACTTTTTGGCTTTAAGGTCGTAAATAAACTCGGACCGGTCGATGTCACCTCTGTGGCAAGTATAGAACGGGGTGAAAAAAAATCTTTAATTTTGCAGAACGGCGCGCAGGCAAAGACAAATAAAATAGCGGACTACGGTTATCTGCGAGGTGTTTATTTCTTTGTCGATTCACTTTACCGCGACCAGTATAGGCAAAATTCCGACGGCCTGCCAATTATAAACAGTCAAAATGAGATTACCGAATTCGAGCTGTGGATATCAGATAGAAATTTCTATACCAATCCCGATTCCAAGGAAGCGTGGGCTGTTTGGGACCCAAATGTTATTGCACTGGAAGACACCTTAGGCGGAGGAGACCAGAATAACATCAGGCGGTTCTTTAAACGGCTCAAACCTATAACAGACTACGTGCTTAACAGGGATGTCGGCTATGTCATTATGGAACGCCCCTTGAGAAATGAAGTGTTGGCAATTGCCTATAAAACAAATTCGACAGAAGTCGGTGACTTCATCCCGCCGGAAGGAAGGCCCTTTATATTAAAGCTTCTCCGAACGGACAATCCCCGGCCCACAGATTTTACGTGGACTCTCGAATGGAAGAATGTTTACGACTTACGGGAACGTGGTATTAATCCTAATGGATTTAAAATGAATATCGTCCTTAGCAAAACACCGAACCGTGACCCTGCACTGGCGGACGGAACGGAATATATCGAAGTATTCGGTCTTGACAGGAAAGGTATTAACGGAGAATCCGGTGCCGACGGCGAGGTGGACCTCCGGAGCCCTTTTTTCGATTTTACGCGGGGCCACCTGATCTTGCCGGGACGCCGTCCGCTCGATCCCATCAATGGAAAAGATCCGCTGACCGGTCAAAATACATTGCTGCCTGAAGAGAACAGGATACCCGCAATATACGACCAGCTATTGGTTAATGCGAACGATTACAACGCTTTTTCGCAGTTTGATTTTGAATTTAATTTTGCTAACCAATCACAGACTCATAATCTTGGATTTAATATTATTCAGGACAGTGAAGAAGTTTTGCTTGACGGAAGAAAATTACAGAGAGGAATAGGGTATATGATCGACTATAATTTCGGTCAGATTACCGTCCTCGACTCCGCAGTGAACCGGCAAGGTTCCCAACTCGAAGTACGGTATGAAAGCAGTGAGATCTTCCGTCTCGACAAAAAAACATTGTTCGGTTCACATATGAACTACAATCTCGGCGATGTCGGCTATATCGGCGGTACAGCCCTGTTTCTCAACGAACGAATAGTAGATACCCGCGTCAATGTAGGACAGGAACCGAAACAGAATATGACATGGGGGATCAATTCAAATTTAAAATTCCAATCGACCCGGATTTCATCCCTGCTTGATAACCTGCCAATTATCAAGGCGGATAGACCTGTACAGTTAACCCTTGAAGGTGAATTTGCCCAAACGAGACCAAATCCAAACACGTTGAATAACGGATCAACGAACGATTCGAAAGGAGTCGCTTATATTGATGATTTTGAAGGAACCAAACGGATCACGTTTCTCGGTGTTCAGCGCCGGTCGTGGACTATCGCAAGCCCTCCAAAATATTTTAATCCGGTAACAATGGCAGTGGAGGTTATCGTACAGGAGAACAGAGCAAAAATGCTATGGTTTAATCCGTTTAGCAAAATAAGTTTGCTTGATATTTTCCCCGATAAGGAAATTAACGATAGAACAACCCAGAGAGAAGATGTTCTGACTATCGAATTCATACGGGATTCCCGGGACAACTTTCCGCAAAATCCATGGGGAGGTATCATGAAATGGATGGGTACAGGGAGTTTTAACCAGTCGGAAAGCAAATTGATTGAATTGTGGGTTAAAGGCGAACAGGGAAAAGTGACCCTTGATCTCGGATTGATAACCGAAGACGCCGTTCCGAATAAACTATTGGATACTGAGGACGGAATAATCTCCGATATACCGAACGATTTTAACGGTATCTTGGATAACGGAGAAGATGTCGGCATCTGGAGTACGTGGAACGAAAGTCATCCGCCTGAGCAACAATGGGACGATGTGTGGTTCGCTGCCGAAGGTAATGACTCTAAGGTTGACGATACCCATAGATATATCAACGGAACGTCGAAAAACGGATCGGGCGGAACAGTCGATGGCTCTGCAATACTGCCAGATACCGAAGACATCGACGGTGATGGAATTCTCGACCCGATCGACAAATATTTCCAGTTCAGGATCGATCTGGGGGATGACACCGTTTCAGGAACGTATAAAGTAAGCGGTCCAAATGAAAATGGCTGGAAACTCTACCGGATCCCGCTTGATGACTTTCAGAAAGTTGGTAAACCCGATTGGACCCAGGTAGAGTTTGCACGGATATGGTTCACAGATCTCGATGAAGGACAAAAGATCAGTATCTATAACGTCGATCTTGTTGGAAACAGCTGGAAAGAGCTTGGAATCGCAGAAAATGATTCTCTCGCGAAAATCGGGAAGTATAGTGTGAGCGATACGCTTTTACAGGTAGATGCCGTTAACACCGAAGATAATCCTGCTGAATACGTGAGCCCTCCCGGTGTCACGGGAGAATTTGACCAGATCGCTCAAATACATGCCAGAGAACAATCTCTCGCTCTACGGTTCTTCAGATTGCCTGAAGGACAGAGTGGTGCTGCCAGGTCCGTTTTCTTCCAGGAAAGGAACCTCATTCATTACCGAAAATTGAAAATGTTTGTCTACGGGGATCCCGGGTTGACCATACCGGGCATTGAAGAAACAAAAATAGAACTCTTCATTCAATTCGGATTTGATGATAACAACTATTATGAAGTAAGAAAAAAAGTATTTCCCGGATGGGATGAGCGAAACAATATCGATGTAGATTTGTGGGAGATCCCTAAACTTAAATCTACGACGCTATCCGATTCAGGAACGGTAAATATCAGGGAGCTGGAGAATGGTGAAATCTGGAAAGTTGTCGGCAATCCATCGCTTCAAAAGATAAGGATCATGACAATAGGAATAAAAAATATCGACAGCTTTCCGGCAACCGGGTTTGTCTGGATCGATGAATTGAGAGTAAGCGAAGTAGACCGGGCACCGGGAAAGGCTTATCGGGCGAATATCAATCTCGATCTGTCGGGCATCGGAACTATCAGTACGAGTTATTCAAGAAGG
This sequence comes from bacterium, assembly GCA_965240425.1. Lineage (GTDB taxonomy): Bacteria > SM23-31 > SM23-31 > SM23-31 > SM23-31 > CBDFMG01. The sequence goes on along the minus strand of OZ251221.1, from coordinate 1,251,029 downwards.
GAGGCCGATTTTCATACGATTAATGAAAAATTCGGTTCATTGCAAAATACAAATTCATTTGCATTGTATCTCAGGAATTTTAGCCTGGGAAGTATAATCCCTCAGCTTAGTATGTTCAATGTTCCGCTGACCTACTCTGTTGTCCGGTCGGATGCAACGCCAAAATATTTACAGGGAAGCGATATACTGTTTTCACCGGGAGATTCGAGCACAACAGCGGAAGAAATAGTGAGCGAAAATATCAGTTATTCATCCGGGTTCTCCGTAAAACCGCTCTCTAATAACTGGTTATTGAAAAACACCATTCAAGCATTGAATTTATCCATATCCAGACAGACTACGGAGGCAAGAGATTTCAACACCCAGTTTAATCGTACATCGAGTACCAGTGGCGGGATCAATCATTCTCTTAATTTTGGGATCCACTCCATCAGGCCATTTTGGTTTTTGCCCAGAGTCTGGCTTTTGAACGATCTCAACCAATTCAAGTTTTATTATACACCAGGACCGATTTCAACCAAGATCTCGGCAAGCGAAACATCCAATATTAAGAAACTCAGAAGACCCGGCGATACCGGAAAAGAAACAGAGGCGGTAACATTTACCGCTACAAGGTCGCTCAATACATCCTATTCCCCGATTGAGAACTTATCGTTAACGTTCTCACACTCGACGAATCACGACTTAAGTCAATTGGATAATAAACTCGATCTTTTTTCTGCAATCTTCAACGATTCAACAATTATATCTACTCAACAAAATGTAGGGACAAAATATTCTCCAAAATTATTTCCATGGCTGTCCCCGAATTTCGGATACTCCGCAGCATACAAACTTGATAAAAACAGGCAGGTTAAAGATGCCGGGAACGCAGCCTCTTCTACACGAGAGCTTTCATCCGGCATGAGCCTGTCCCTGAAAAGTCTGTTAGGTCTTGTATATGAAACTCCGGGATCTTCCGGGTCACCGGCCCGAAGGCCTCCGCCCCGTCGCAAAGGAGCCGCCCAGGAAGACCAGGGTACACCGCAAGAAACCGAAGAAGAAAAAAAACAATCGGTACTTGGTAGTATTCCTGTCAATCCCCTCTGGTATGTCAGTCAGTTCACAAACAGAATTGCGCCGATTACATTTAACCTGAGTCAGAACCGCGCTCTGCAGAACGTTGGACTGGACGGGAAACCCTCTCTCGGCTATCAGTTAGGATTTGATGCCGACCCCGGCGTTCCCATTGGAGAGACCTTGGGGAAAAATACAGGGTCTGAATCAAATCAGACACTCATCAATCTGGGGACTTCGCTCTCAATTATCAGGGCATTAAATGTGACAATGCGATACTCTAATTCCAGTACAATAACAGATAAAGGAAACAACAGATCAGGTAAAAAAACCGAAACAATGTTCATTTTCGGGGATACCAGGATTCCTCTGTTTGATTATGGTTTTAATCTCAGCAATTTGCAGGAATTACCCTATCTCAATATAGTGGCTGACAATATCAGTCTATCTCACAATTATACCGGATCGCATGAATTAAACTGGACTGAAACAGAAAACAACACGTTGAACGAACGGTTTCAATGGGGATTTACCCCGGTTGCGAGTTTCAGAATATTGTGGAAAAAAGGGATTAATTCAACATTCACAATGAACAGGAGTAATACCCTGACGATCGACAAAACAGGCGCAGAGAAAAAGAGTTTAAATAACGACATTTCCGTTGTAACGTCGTTGCAGTGGAATACGGGATTCAAGATATCTCTCCCCTTTACTTCTATACGGACAAGGGAAATCAAAAACACAGTGAGTATAAACGTCGATTTCAAGAGATCAAACAGCACAACGTTTGAGAGACGGACAAACGATGTTGATTTTAATGAAAGAGACAAAAACAGCAACTGGAGTGTTTCCCCGACAGTTCAATATTCTTTTACGAGCAAAGTGACGGGAAATATGCATTTTAAATGGCAGGTGAATGAAAGTAAATTGCGGGGAAAAAATACTACAAAGGATTTCGGACTCAAGGTAAATATTAAAATCGCAGGCTGATTATATGGATCAACTACGTGAATGCCGGTATGAGAATTGCTATTTCAATAATAACATTGAAAACAAATGCCTGAGAGAATCCATAACCGTCGGCTTCACAGGAGGGTGCGAAACCCTCCAGCATTGCGATGAGTATGAATGCTTCGACTGTGAGCGGTTTGATGTATGTAAAAAATTGAAAAAGCAGAATTTCCTGAAAAATAACAAATGCTCTGAATAACCGCATATCATGAATGACCGTACATTGTACGGTGTACCAATCATGGCAGATATTAAATATTGTGACACTATGAATTGCCTCCTGAATCGCGGTCATAACTGCACGGCACACGAAGTAATATTCGATGAAAATGCCACCTGCACTACTGCGAGGTATCATGACGACGTACCCTCAGATCCGGAGATACCTCAGGATTCAAACGAACTTGACGGTCAAGGTTTGGACGTAAATCAGGATGACACCTCCGACGGCTGGATAAAATATGTCTAACTACAGTACACTGTAACCTTCCTTCTCAAGGAAGCCCTGCATAATATTCCTTGCAAAAAATCAACAATAATTTTATATTTGTATCTTACATTTAACTACAATGGCAGCATACTTTTCAGATAGTAGTCGCACAAGGATGTAATTATTAAGGGATGAATCCTGCATGCAGCGTAAATTGATAGCGATCGCAAATCAAAAGGGCGGCGTTGGCAAAACGACAACAGCGGTAAACCTTTCTGCAAGTCTTGCAGCAGCGGAAAAAAAAACACTCTTAATTGATATTGATCCGCAGGCGAATGCGACCAGTGGTTTCGGTATATCACGGAAAGACGTTACCAAGTCGATCTATAGCGCTCTGGTCGGAGATATACCGGTTCAGGAAATTATAAGAGATACGGAGATTAGTTTTTTGAAGATCATTCCGTCTCACGTCGATCTTGTCGGGTCTGAATTGGAATTGGTCAATACCCATTCAAGGGAATATGTGCTCCGCAAACTCCTTGAACCGGTACGCGAAGATTTCGAATTTATATTTATCGACTGTCCGCCGTCTCTCGGCCTGTTAACGTTAAACGCACTGACAGCTGCCGACGGCGTACTCATTCCTTTACAAGCCGAATTTTATGCCATGGAAGGAATTAATCAGCTCTTGAATACCATTCGTCTTGTTAAACAGAAACTGAACCCCGATTTAGTAATATCGGGAATATTGCTCACAATGTTCGATACCCGGTTGAATCTTGGAAAACAGGTAATTTCAGATGTCCGGGATTTTTTTACCGATCTTGTCTTTAAAACTGTAATCTACCGGAATGTCAAGTTAGGCGAAGCGCCAAGCCACGGAAAACCGGCTCTTCTTTACGATGCTGTTTCGTCCGGTGCGCAGAACTACATGAAATTAGCCAAGGAGATGCTTTCCGATGAAATCTCAACCGCTCGGTAAAGGGTTGCAGGCGCTCTTTGAGGATTCAAAGCTATCCGATTATATCGACAGTGAAAAAAAATTCCTCGATGTCCCGGTCGATGCAATCATACCCAACCCCCTCCAACCGAGAGAGAAAATCGGCAGTAAACAAATAGAAACACTCAAGAACTCCATAAAAAATTCCGGTCTCATTCAGCCGATTGCCGTAAGGAAAGTCAAAGATAAATATGAAATTGTTGCAGGAGAACGGCGGTGGCGTGCAGTGAAAGCTCTCAAAGTACCGACAATCCCCGCAATTATCCTGAACGTTGAAAATAACAGGAAGCTTCTCGAACTTTCATTGCTCGAAAATGTAAAAAGAGAAGACCTGAACCCGATCGAGATCGCCGTAGGGTTCAAAAAACTGAGTGACGAATTCAACATGACGCAACAGGAAATATCGGAAGCATTTTCAGTTGACCGGTCAACTGTTGCAAACAACATGAGACTCCTCAAACTTCCCGATAAAATTCAGGAAAAAGTCAAATCGGGAGAGCTGAGCATGGGACATGCCCGGGCGCTGCTGGGGTGTGATGACCACAACGACCTGCTCTCACTGGCAGACCGGATTATAAAGGACCAATTAAACGTCCGTCAAACTGAATCACTCCTGAGAAATCCGGGACAAAAAAAAAGAAAACAGCCTGCAAGCCCATCAAAAAAGAGTGCGGCAGTTACCCAGCTAGAAGACCGGCTGCGTATCACACTTGGTTCGCAGGTGCGTATAAAAACGCATAAAGACGGTGGAAAAATCGAAATCGATTATTATTCACTTGAAGACCTTGACAGGTTGATTGATCTGCTCACTGCAATTGAGAAAAACATTGACTTTCAGTATAAAAATCAGTAAAATATCTGTCTTTTTTTATGGCTGATAGACGCAAATCCTTATCTGTTCTATTAATACCCGAAGGCGAACAGAAAACTTTCTCATTAAAGGTCCGGTATGGTACCTTAAAAGCCATACTCGTGTCGGTTGTTCTATTTTTTATTGTTCTGACAATCGGATTAATATCGTATTGGAAGCTTGTGAAAGTGTCCCTGGATTATAATCGTCTCGCAGATACGAATAAAATCCTCATTGAACAGAATAATATCATTAACGATATAGCCGTGAAATATCTTGATATTCATGAAATCGACAAACGTATCCGAAGCATATTTGGCGATATACAATTTCCTGATGATGAATCGATGATTTCGATAGAACAGTTTGCAGCGACAGCCAAAAATAATTATGCAAATCCATCGAGTGGAGCCAGTGCGAACAGAGGATTAAATCCGTTTTTACGCCAGGATTTACTGAGCGCGTATCCCACGGCAATTCCCGCTCAGGGAGAATTTACCCAATATTTCTCTTCAAACGATACCCTTTCCGGTAGCGGACATTCGGGGATGGATATAACGGCTAAAGAGGGTTCAATTGTAAGCGCTGCAGGCGACGGGATCGTCATATTTTCAAATTTTACGGTAGATTCTGGTTACCAGATTATTATCGATCATCAGAACGGTTACATATCAGTATATAAACATAATGCATCTTTGCTCGTCAAGGACCGTGATTTTATTTATCAAAATGAACCGATTGCACTTGTGGGCAATTCAGGCACGAGTTCAGCCCCACATCTCCATTTTGAGATTTGGAAAAATTTTATACCTGTTGACCCTCTGTCATTCTGGTCAGTTAATTAACCGGAGAAATAAATGTTCGGAATAAATAAAGACTCAGAAACAGAAGCCGATCGTCGTGAACTCAATACGATTATTGGAAAGGGATCCGTGATTGACGGAAAAATCAAAATAAAAAACAGTATCCGGGTCGACGGCACAATCAAAGGTGAGATATCCTCAACCGGGACCGTTACTGTTGGGGGTGAGGGAGAGGTCGAAGGAGCGATTAATGCTGTCAACGTTATAATCGGCGGCAAAGTCCGCGGAAAGATGAATGTACAGTCAAAAATTATTCTTGAGAAAAATTCGGTTCTGATTGGAGACCTGAAAACTCAAAAACTGAATATTGCGGAAGGAGCAATTTTCGACGGCAATTGCATCATGGAAGACAAAAACACTCCCGTTAAACAAACGCAGCAAAAAAGTGATCAAGAGGCTGGGAAATAGTCACTATACCAGACCCCCTGACGATAAGCAAAAGGACGAACAGGAACAGTGGACCTCCCTGATTGGAAAATATCTGGCAATTGCAACACAGAATATTTCCATGATAGGCGCCGGAGTACTTTCAGGCTGGTATCTGGACAAAGTTATTGACAGCAGTCCTGTGTTTCTGATACTGTGCACTTTTTGTGGAGCCGCAGGAGGTTTTTATCATCTTGTGAGCTTGTTAAGTAACAAAAATAATAAAACCGATGATTAAAACAGAGTCGTTTTCAGCGCTCTTCCTTGCTGTGTATGCTCCTGTTGCTGTCGTTGCGATGACTCTGCTTTATAATTTAGGAGGTGTTGCATATTTTGAAGGCGCATTCTGGGGATCTGTTTTAAGCGTTATTCTCGTATGGATTACGATCCTGAGCATTAACCGCATGATGTATTCCTCTTTTGTTAAACTTCAAGCGCTTGTAATGGGGGGATTTTTATTCCGGTTTTTTATTGTTTTATTTTCCAGTATCGCAGTACATTTTTTTACCGATCTGCATCTTGAAAGTTTTATTGCAGGTCTGTTTATTTCGTATATACTCCTGCAAATTCTTGAGATCACATATATTCAGAGCCGATTTAGAAAAATGAGCAAAAAAGATGATGAATCTGAACACGACAGATGAAACGTTAATCAGGGTACAAGAAACAGCACAACAGACAGCCGGGCCAGGTACTGCTCACGAAGAAACGATCGGAGAGGTTCTCCTGCACCATGTGCAGAATAGTCGCGAGATCGATATCCTATCATGGAAAATCGAACTTCCGCATCTTCCATCTGTTTTTGGAGTGGATCTGTCCATATCAAAACATGTGGTCATGTTGTGGATTGCCGCCGTCCTGGTATATTTACTATTCAGATTCGGGATGAAATGGAGAAGACATATACCGAAAAACAGACTGACCGGTTTATTTGAACCGATCGTGCTCTTTGTGAGAGATGAAATTGTCTACATGGCGTTTGGAAAATCCGGAAAACCATTTATTCCGTTCTTCCTCACAATATTTTTTTTCATCCTTTTCGTGAACCTTCTGGGAATGATTCCTTTCATGGCGACCGCAACAAGTAATATTAGTGTGACTGCCGCTCTTGCAGTAATTTCTTTTATTGTCATTCAAGGCGCTGGTGTTGCAAACAATGGATTGGCAGCGCATTTGAAAAACCTCGTGCCATCAGGTATTCCAATAGCTCTTATACCTATATTGATACCGGTCGAATTAATGGGAATGCTTGCGAAACCGTTTGCGTTGTGTATCCGTCTCTTTGCCAATATGACTGCCGGACATATCGTAATATTAGCGTTTCTGGGGTTGATAATTTTGCTGCAGAATGTGTTGGTTGGGCTCATGTCTGTTCCCCTCGCGGTTGCGATCAGCGCCATGGAATTGTTCATAGCATTTTTGCAGGCTTATATATTCACATTTTTAAGCGCACTTTTTGTAAGCATGTCATATAACCCGTCTCATTAGAATGAAAGCTCGCGGTGGGGTGATCAGGAAAAATAATATTGTAATTTTTTTGATACATTTAATCTAATTCAGTTTTGAGGAGGAAACGATGGAAAGTATTACAAATATTGGGTTGGGATTTTTCTCAGCAGGGATCGGTGCCGGAATAGTTACACTTGGAGCGGCAATCGGTATCGGCAGGATCGCAGCATCTGCGTGCGACGGAATAGCACGCCAGCCTGAAGCCAGCGGAGATATCCGTCTTTCAATGATCATCGCTGCAGCTCTCATAGAAGGCATTGCACTATTAGGCGGTGTTATCTGTCTGTTATTGTCACTGAAAGTATAATTGAGCGAGCGAGGATCCTATGTTACAGTTTGAACCCGGTTTGGCAATCTGGACGATCGTCACGTTTGTGTTTTTGTTTGTTCTACTTGCAAAAACGGCATGGCCAAGAATACTTTCTGCGCTTGATGAGCGCGAAAACACAATCCGTTCGTCGATAGAAGACGCTGAAAAAGCAAAATTGGATGCTGAAAAAATATTGAGTGATCACAAAGCAATGCTTGATACTGTGAAAAAAGAAGCCGCGGAAACAATCAAAAAAGGAAACGAACGGGCTGAAATAATACATGAGGAAGCATTAACGAATGCAAAGAAAGAAGCACAATCCCTGATTGAAAATACAAAAATGGAAATGGAACGTGAACGGGAGAAAGCTTTTGTTGAATTGAGAAACCGAACTGCAGATCTTTCGGTATCGGTCGCTGCTAAAATTATCGGATCATCGTTAACGAATGAACAGCAATTGGAAAGAGCGCGGATTGCGATAAAAGAAATGGAATCACAGCTATGATTGCAGAATCACTTGCCCGCCGTTATTCTCTGGCGCTTTTTAATCTTGCCCGTGAACGCAGCGAGCTTGAAGCAGTTCATGATGAATTTCAAATGTTGAATGACTTTCTGACCGGCCGGCCGGATTTTCGCCGGTTTGTACTATCACCCAGGATCGATGTCCGTGAAAAAAAGAAAACATTACTCGCGATTTTTGGCGGTGAATTAACCAACACAATGCTCAATTTTATATATCTTTTGTTAAACAAAAAGAGGCAGACGTTGCTGCTGAAGATCAGAGAGCATTTCGTATCACTCTATCTTAGTTATCATCGAAGCTCTATAATAACAGTGACCACTGCCGTAAAACTGAGCGGAGATATAACGAAAGAAATAACTCACGTATTTGAAAAATTGTTGGAATGCTCGGTTATTATTCAGGAAAAAGTCGAGCCTTCAATAATCGGAGGACTGCGGGTGAGAGTACATAACACGATCTATGACGCGTCTATAGCGCAAAAACTCCGCAGCTTACGGCTGTCGATGACGCTGTAAAATACCTATTTATCAGGTGGGATATGGAAATTATTACGCTCCGGTTATCATAATAGGAATCCTATAAATGCAGATTTTGAAAGTGAACTTTAAAAAGCATGAACAGGAGATGCTTCCATGCAAATAAATGCCGATGAAATTGCCGGCGTTATAGAAAAACAAATAAAAAGTTACGAAGCGGCGTTAGACATTGCTGAGGTCGGAGAGGTTATTCAGGTCGGCGACGGTATCGCCCGGGTGTACGGTCTTGAAAATGTCATGTCGATGGAACTCGTCGAATTCCCAAATGACGTCGTCGGAATGGCGCTGAATCTCGAAGAGGATAACGTAGGATGTATCATTTTCGGGTCCGTTGAACTCATAAAAGAAGGCGATACGGTCAAAAGGACCGGCCGGATAGCGGAAGTACCCGTCGGTGAAGCATTGCTTGGCCGTGTTACCGATGCGCTCGGCAGACCGATAGACGGTAAAGGAGCGATAAAAACTGAAAAATTCAGCCATGTTGAACGCAAAGCAAACGGAGTGATCGATCGTCAGCCGGTAAAAGAGCCCCTTGCAACGGGAATAAAAGCTATTGACTCAATGATCCCGATCGGGCGCGGCCAGCGAGAACTCATTATCGGTGACCGGCAGACGGGAAAAACCGCAATTGCCATTGATACGATTATTAACCAGAAGGGGAAAGATGTCGTATGCATTTACGTGGCGATCGGTCAAAAACGCTCAACGGTTGCAAAAGTGGTAAAAATACTCGAAGATTACGGAGCCTTGGAATATACGATAATAGTTGCCGCTACGGCAAGCGAACCCGCTCCGCTTCAGTTCATAGCGCCGTATTCAGGTTGCGCTATGGGAGAGTATTTCCGTGATAATGGGAAACATGGTATGATAGTTTACGACGATCTCTCGAAACACGCTTGGGCATACCGCCAGGTTTCGCTTCTACTCAGACGCCCGCCGGGACGTGAGGCCTATCCGGGTGATATATTCTATCTCCATTCACGGCTTCTTGAGCGCGCGGCAAAATTGAATGACGCGCTTGGCGGAGGATCATTGACAGCCCTGCCGATCATTGAAACACAGGCGGGAGATGTTTCCGCGTATATCCCGACGAACGTAATATCTATTACCGACGGACAGATATATCTCGAGTCGGACTTGTTTTTCAGCGGCCAGAAACCGGCGGTCAATGTCGGGCTATCCGTTTCACGTGTCGGCGGAAATGCGCAGATAAAAGCAATGAAACAGGTGGCAGGCAGGCTTCGCCTCGACCTCGCACAATATAGGGAACTTGAAGCATTCGCACAGTTCGGTTCCGATCTTGAAAAAGCTACACAGGCTCAGTTGACTCGTGGTGAAAAGATGGTTGAAATTCTAAAACAAGGTCAATATGAACCGCTGTCGTTTGAAAACCAGATCACGTTGATATATATGGCTGTTAACGGCCATCTTGATGAATTTCCGACAGAACAGATTACTGCAATGGAAAAAGAATTTCACCAATTCATGTCCAACCAGCATTCCGGTGTTCTGGGCGATATAACCGAAAAAAAGAAACTAACAGATACGAACAAGGCAACGTTGGAAAAGGCCATAAAAGAATTTCTTGAAACGTATAGCGGATCAAATTCATAAACTTTGTCTACATTACGCCAAATAAAAAAGCGGATAACATCCGTTAAAAGCACGCAAAAGATTACAAGAGCAATGAAAATGGTTGCTACGGCTAAGCTGCGCCGTGCTCAGGAAAATATTATCCGGGCACGCCCTTATGCGTATAAACTTCGCGAAATCCTGAAAAGAGTGTCTGTAAAAGTCGATCCGGACCTTCACCCGCTGCTCAGAAAAAAGAATCCTGAAAAAGTTGTGTATGTGGTCGTTACTTCGGATAGAGGATTATGCGCCGGATTTAATAACAATATTATAAATACCGCAGAAAACCTTATACAGGAAGAGGGATATAAAAATATCAGCTTGATCTGCGTCGGCAGCAGGGGATACAACTATTTTAAACGGATCGGATCTCCTATACTTGAGCACTATATTTCATTGTTCAATAATCTCGAATATTCGCACGCCCAGCAGATAACCGACACAATTATCGACCTCTATATTCGGGAACACTTTGACAGGGTACTCTTCGTTTATAATGAATTTAAATCGGCAATCCGGCAGACGGTTATTGCAGAGCAGCTTCTTCCGATGCAGACTGAAGAGCCGGATAATGATAATGTCAAAGGCGGACAGATAGAATACCTGTTTGAACCGGAACCGCTTCGCATTCTGGATACGATTATACCACTGAATGTTGGTATCCAGATATGGCGTATGCTTCTTGAATCTTCCGCGGCGGAACAGGGAGCGAGGATGACTGCGATGGAAAGCGCTACGAAAAATGCAGAGGAAATGATAGAATCTCTGACACTACAGTATAACAGGGTCCGTCAGGCTGCAATTACGAAGGAAATATCTGAAATTGTCGGAGGCGCAGAAGCCTTACAATAAATTGGAATGGCAATACTGAAGATCACCGGAATACATAAAATAGTGGGTAGAGTAGAAATATGGCACACAATGATTTAGAAAATTGGGGAGAAATAACACAAGTTATCGGACCTGTGGTCGATGTGAAATTCACAGATGATCTTCCGGAGATATATAATGCCGTTCATGTTCCTCTTAATGACGGGACCGAACTCATTATGGAAACGCAGCAGCATCTTGGTGAACGGACTGTCCGCTGTGTTGCGCTTGATTCGACCGACGGCCTCGTCCGCAATATGAAAGCAAAAGATATGCGGAAGAAGATTACCGTCCCCGTGGGTCGGGAAACACTCGGCAGAATGCTGAATGTCTGGGGAGCGCCCGTCGACGGAAAAGGTCCTGTAAATGCTAAAGCCGAACTTCCGATCCACCGTGAACCTCCGACTTTGGAAGAGCTGGCAACCTCGACAGAGATACTTGAAACGGGTATAAAAGTTATTGATTTGTTAGAACCGTATTCAAAAGGCGGCAAAACGGGGCTTTTTGGAGGGGCAGGCGTCGGAAAGACCGTCATCATTATGGAACTGATACGGAATATAGCTACCGAACATGGTGGATTTTCCGTATTTGGAGGAGTGGGCGAACGGACGCGTGAAGGAAACGATCTCTGGCTGGAAATGAACGAGTCGGGCGTCATTGATAAGACCTCTCTTGTTTACGGACAGATGACAGAACCGCCGGGTGCGCGGGCCCGGGTCGGATTGACGGCGTTGACAGTTGCAGAATATTTTCGTGATATGGAAGGGCAAGATGTTCTCCTGTTTATCGACAATATATTTCGTTTTACACAAGCAGGATCCGAAGTGTCCGCACTGCTCGGCCGCATGCCGTCCGCAGTCGGCTATCAGCCTACCCTCGCTACCGAAATGGGAGAATTACAGGAACGGATCACTTCAACAAAAAAAGGCTCTATCACGTCTGTTCAGGCGATCTATGTCCCGGCAGACGATCTGACGGACCCTGCTCCTGCAACGACCTTTTCGCACCTTGATGCGACAACAGTCCTATCCCGTCAGATCGTGGAATTAGGTATTTACCCCGCCGTTGACCCCATCGACTCTACATCGACGATCCTTGATCCGCGTATTGTGGGTCAGGAACACTTTGACACAGCAACACACGTTAAAGAAATCCTCCAGAAGTATAAAGACCTGCAGGATATCATAGCGATTCTCGGCATGGACGAGCTGTCGGACGAGGATAAACTAACGGTTGCGCGGGCCCGGAAAATCCAGAAATTTCTCTCCCAGCCGTTTTTTGTAGCCGAAGAGTTTACCGGGACGGAAGGCAGGTATGTCCCGCTCAAAGATACAATTAGGAGTTTTAAGGGGCTGATCGAGGGGAAATATGACGATATCCCCGAGCAGGCCTTTTATATGAAGGGCTCGATCGAGGAAGTACTCGAGGATGCAAAAAAAATAGAATCCTGAACTAATGGCAGATAAAAATTTTCATCTCGACATTGTTACTCCGACCATACAGGTCTTTTCCGGTGAAGTTGATTCAATGACAGCGCCCGGAACAGAAGGGTATTTTCAGGTTCTGCATAACCACACACCGTTCCTGACAACTATTCAAATCGGTGAGATCAAGGCTAAAGAACGGGGAAAAGAACAAAGGTACGCAACAAGCGGCGGCTTTGTAGAGGTTCATGAAAACAGCGTATCAATTTTGGCTGAAACTGCCGAGAACGCTGAGGATATAGACATTGAACGTGCCAGAGAAGCCGAACAGCGTGCAAAGAAGTGGATTGAATCACAAAACGGAGAGGTTGATATGGAGCGGGCACGTCTCGCTCTTTTTCGGGCATTGAACAGAATGCAGATTCACCGCCGTATCTAAAAAAAAAAGACATGAGATTAACTCCATGACAGAAAATGAAATAACTACCCTCATTGACAAGGGTGTTTATGTTGAAGGAAATATAACAGTCTTGAGTTCTATTGATATTCAAGGTGTCCTGAAAGGGAATATAACTGCCGTCGGCAATATAACTGTCGGGGAAGAAGGCCGTGTTTCCGGAAATATTATTGCAAAGAACGTGGATATTAAAGGAAACGTCGACGGAAATCTTACAGCGACAGAATCAGCAGCCCTTGATTCGCGAGCGACTCTGAATGGCGATCTTTTCACAGCAAAAGTCCATTTTGCCGAAGGTTCCACGTTCAACGGCAAGTGTACCATGATCCGAAGAAAAGAACTCCGGGTTGATCAGAATACAAAAAAAGTCGATCTGATAGATCTCTCTCCCGAAGAGATGCTGACACAATCGTGATTTTTCAGAGTTCTGTAAATAATTCATAACGGTAATGCAAAAAAACTCCCCGCAGGGAGTTTTTTCTTTTACACGACATTCTCACCGGGAAGCAGAGAATATAATTTGATTCTATTTTTAAAATCAGTAATTTTAAAGCCAATTATACTTATTGATACTTGAACCATGAACGCAACTTGGAAACGTTTTCGATCATATGAATTACCATGCACGATAATAAAGTTCGAAATTTCTGCATAATAGCGCATATTGATCATGGTAAATCGACCCTTGCCGATCGTCTTCTCGAGTTCACCGGAACGATCTCTCCAAAAGAGATGAAAGCACAGGTGCTTGACGACATGGACCTGGAACGTGAGAGAGGCATTACCATAAAAGCGCATGCTATCCAGATGACCTATGCACCGGATAAAAACAATGTTTATTCTTTCAACTTAATTGACACACCGGGACACGTTGACTTTTCGTATGAAGTATCCCGGAGTCTTGCCGCGTGCGAAGGAGCGCTTTTGATCGTTGATGCGTCCCAGGGAATTGAAGCGCAAACGATAAGCAATATGTATCTTGCACTTGAACACGACCTCTCGATTATACCTGTGATTAACAAGATCGATCTGCCGAGCGCCGATGTGAACGAGTCTAAAAAACAGATACGGGAAATTCTCGGTGTCAATGATGATGAGATACTCTTGACATCGGCGAAAGTCGGAACGGGTATTCAAAAGATCCTCGATACGATCGTGGAACGTATTCCTCCGCCTCCCTCGGAAGATGATAAGCCAGTTCGTGCTTTAATCTTTGATTCAATGTTCGATCCGTATCGTGGAGCGGTAGCCTATATCAGAGTATTTGAAGGGAAAATTAATCAGGGTGATGCAATAGTATTTCATGCAACCGGAAAAACATTCGAAGCAGAGGAAATTGGCGTTATGAGGATAAAACGTCAAAAACGCGATAAACTATCTTCCGGTGAAGTCGGATATTTGATCTCAGGTGCAAAAAATGTACAAGACACGAAAGTCGGTGACACTATTGTGTCTGAGGGGGACCCTGATATTGACCCGCTTCCCGGATACCGTGACCCGAAACCTATGGTTTTTGCCGGACTGTACCCGTCGAATGCGGATAATTTTGAAGAACTTCGTGAGTCGCTGGAAAAGCTGCAAATGAATGATGCGGCGCTTGTATACAAACCCGAAACGTCAAAAGCTCTCGGATTTGGATTCAGATGCGGGTTTCTCGGACTGCTGCATATGGAGATCGTGCAGGAGCGTCTTGAGCGTGAGTATGCGATAGACCTGGTGACCACGATACCGAATGTTCAATACAGAGTTCTCCTGACAAACGATTCGGAATCGTTTATTGATAATCCGGTTAATTTACCGGAAAAAAGCAAGATCGAACATATAGAAGAACCATATATTGATGCACAGATTGTAACACCGAATGAATACGTGGGTAACATTATGAAACTCGCGCGGGAACGAAGAGCGGAAATCGGTGATACCGAATATGTTGATTCAAAGCGGTCTATTCTCCATTACAAATTTCCACTTTCTGAAGTAGTGTTTGATTTTTATGACAAGTTAAAATCCGTTACCAGAGGGTATGCGTCGTTCGATTACGATGATTACAAATATTTGCGGTCGGACCTGACAAGACTCGATATCTCGATTAACGGAATACCGGTCGATGCGCTTTCCTCAATTATTCACAAAGATAAATCCTATGAGTGGGGACGAAAAATAGCAAAAAAACTTAAAGAACTTATCCCCAGACAGCTTTTCGATGTTATCATACAGGCTTCAATAGGCACAAAGGTGATAGCCCGCGAACGAATTCCACCGCTCAAGAAAAATGTTACAGCAAAATGTTACGGCGGAGATATTACCCGGAAGCGGAAACTCCTCGAAAAACAGCGTGAAGGCAAAAGAAGAATGAAGCAGATTGGGAGAGTCGAAATACCGCAGGAGGCCTTTCTTGCCGTTTTAAAATTATAAATATAATTAAATGATACGGCAATTCAATTCGCGCAACGGAACTTCATACCCAGAAGTATCGTTTGATTCAATTACCGCAACGCTGATTATAATGATTTTTATGAGCTGTAAGCGCCTGTACGTAATTTTGTGCAACGTCAGGACCTTATGAGGAAAAATAAAAGATCTGTCCGTAAAATTCCTGTACTGAAGAAGGGTGTAGTCAGGGAAATAGTTGAAACAGGAATAATAATTGCTATTTCCGTGTTCTTTATCCGTTCTTTTGTAATACAGGCGTTCAAGATACCCACGGGCTCCATGGAGGATACGCTTCTTGTGGGTGACTTTCTTTTGGTGAATAAGTTTATATATGGAGCAAAGGTCCCCCTCACCGATTTTCGTCTTCCGGGATTTACGGATCCCGAACCCGGTGACGTAATAGTTTTTAAATATCCCCGGGACCCGAAGCTCGATTATATAAAGAGGCTTATTGCTGTGGAAGGGCAGACGGTAGAAGTCAAAAATAAGGAAGTGTACATCGACGGCATTCGATTTGAAGATCCTCCTCACTCCCGGTTCGACAGAAATCCTGTCGTCGATAAAGGTGTGTACGAGAATGGAATATTCCCGCAAAGATCGAACTTTAATAAAGACAATTACGGTCCTATAACAGTACCGCGCGGGCATTTCTTTGTAATGGGCGATAACAGGGATAACAGCCTTGACAGCAGATACTGGGGGTTTTTACCCGAGGATAACATAGTCGGTGAAGCGCTCATTATTTATTGGTCCTGGGCTCCGAATATTCCCCTTTATAATATTTTCTCCAAGATTCGATGGAGTCGAATTGCCAATCTCATAGTTTAGAATTCATCGAAGTCCAAAAGCTCTTTACCCACCGATTTATGAATAATGATCATATTCATACAATAATAAAAGTTCTCGAAGAGACAGTTGTCCGGTGGAAAGAACCTGTTGTCGGCGAAGTTGCACGGAAAAAGGACCCCTTTCAAATTCTGATTGCGACGATCTTGAGCCTCAGGACAAAGGATGAAACGACACGGACAGCGTCGAACAGGCTTTTTGACCGTGCAACCGGACCGGATGAAATCATTAACCTCGGCGCCGAAACCATCGCAGAATTAATATATCCCGTCGGATTTTACAAAAATAAAGCCACTACGATAGTCGAAGTATCTAAAAAAATAGTGGATGAATATAATGGTTATGTTCCCGACGAAATTGACGAACTTGTTACGTTCAAGGGTATCGGAAGAAAAACTGCAAATCTTGTTGTAACCCTTGGGTATGACAAACCCGGGATCTGTGTCGACATTCACGTTCATCGTATTTCAAACCGGTGGGGATATGTCGCAACAAAGGACCCTGATAATACAGAACGTGCTCTCAGGCAGAAACTTCCAGAACAATACTGGATCAGATTTAACGACCTGCTTGTCCCTTATGGTCAGAATCTTTGCAAGCCGGTATCTCCTTATTGCAGCCGGTGTCCGATATTCGATTACTGTGAAAGAATTGGCGTTGAACGGTCACGGTAGGAGCGGTATGCCCTCTATAATTTCTCAATGAACGACCGGTACTATGAAATGAAAAAAAAGGATAGTCTTTTTAGGCTCGTTCCGTATATACAAAGATACAAAACAGGTCTTTTCTTCGGAATAATTTTCGTCATTCTGGCCGTCTTTTTCACCACGAAAGTGCCGAGAGTGATGGGAAACGCCATTGATGTGCTTGGAGAAAATTTCGACAACTCGATATTGTTCGATAACGTCGTTCTCATATTGATCTTCGCAGCGGTACAGGGTATTTTCAGGTTTTTCATGAGAATCACGATGATCGGCATCTCCCGGAAGATAGAATTCGACATCCGCAATGATTTTTTCAAACATCTCCAGACCCTTGAACAATCGTTTTATAGTGACAATCGTACCGGGGACCTGATGTCCCGCGCAACGAACGATTTAAATGCCGTACGGATGGTTCTCGGCCCCGGCATTATGTATTCGCTTAATACTACGATTCTGTTTGGGGTGGCCCTCTATTATATGATCAGCATTAACCCGATGCTTACGCTTGTCGCGATGGCCCCCTTTCCTCTTCTGGCATTCCTTATAAACCGATTTGGTGTTCGGGTGCATCACTGGTTTGAAAAAATCCAGGCGCAATTTTCGGCCATCAGTGCAAGAGCCCAGGAAAATTTATCGGGAATTCGTATCGTTAAATCGTATGTCAGGGAACAAAGTGAGATACAATTATTTGATTCAATGAACAAAAAATACGTTTCGCTGAACAGGAAGCTGATCCGGGTTTGGAGCTTTTTCTACCCTACCATACACTTTGTCAGCGGGCTTGGATTTGCACTTCTATTGTGGTTTGGGGGTAGAAGTGTCATGTTGCAGACCCTGACTCTCGGTGAATTCGTAGCGTTTAATACCTATCTGCTGATGCTACTCTGGCCGATCATTTCTGTGGGATGGGTTGTGAATATTTTTCAACGGGGTGCGGCATCGATGGAAAGAATGAACACCATCATGGAAACAAAACCAGAAATTAATGATGCTGAGGCAGTTCCGTTCTTGAAGTCATTTTCAAGCGATATAGAATTGAAGAACCTTTCGTTTTCTTACAATAATGAACACGTTCCCGTTCTGAAGAATGTAAGTTTGAAGATACCCGGCGGTAAAACGGCAGCTATCATAGGTCCGACCGGTTCCGGCAAAAGTACACTTATAAATTTGATCCCCCGTATCTACAACCCTCCTCCGGGTACGGTTTTCATCGACGGTATCGACGTGAGGACAATTCCTCTCAGCGAACTGAGAAAAAATATCGGAGTTGTTCCACAGGAGACATTTCTCTTCTCGGAAACGATCAAGGAAAATATTGTCTACGGTATCGATACCGTTTCTGATCCTATTCTGTATGAGGCGGTTACTATATCTCAGCTTAAGGAGAATATAGAGTCGTTTCCAATGCGGTACGACACACTGCTCGGGGAGCGGGGAATAAACCTCTCCGGCGGACAGAAACAAAGGGCGGCAATATCAAGAGCGGTCATTCGAGAGCCGAAGATTCTGATCCTTGATGATGCTCTTTCGAGTGTAGACACGAAGACGGAAGAGGATATACTCTCACGGCTTCAGGATGTTGTCAGGTCGCGCACCAGTATCATTATTTCCCACAGAATATCGACAATAAAAGAATCGGATATTATCTTCGTGCTTGATAACGGCGAGGTCGTTGAACAGGGGAATCACGACGAATTGGTCGATCTTGGCGGACTTTACGCAGACCTCTATAAAAAACAGCTTCTTACCGAAGAAATCGAACAGGAGTGATCTGTCTTTGAAAAAACTGTAGAAAATTCCCGGTCTTCCGTATACGATGAGCTCATCGGGAAATTCAACAATTTCGGGATCCGGATTATTCATGATCATTCGAAGATCAACTTCCCGGATCTATCCTTGACATCTCAGTCCACTCCCCTGCGGGTTTCCGGCCTCCCTATTCATTGTTCCAACTCTGAAAATAAATGGCGTAACATGTAATCTAAATCTGTTGCCGGTGTCAATTTATTCAAATAATAGTGAAAAATCGGCAGACGGGGCTGAATGGGTCAGCATGCCGACGGAAATGTAATCGACACCGGTCTCTGCAAACCGTCGGATATTTTTCAAGGTGATCCCTCCGGAAACTTCCAATTCGATCTTTCCCCAGAATTTCTTCACAATATCCTCAACCCGGCCGGGGCTCATATTATCGAGCAGGACTCTTTCCGCACCTGCATTATACGCTTCAGCGGCTTCTTCGGTTGTTGTCGCTTCAACGATGATTGTCTTTTGCTCCCCGTTGTTGAACTGTTTCAAGAATTGCTTACAGTGCAGCACTGCAGTTGCGATATCACCGGCGGCGGCAATATGATTTTCCTTTATGAAGAACATATCGTGAAGATCCCTACGATGATTGGCGCCTCCACCGGCGCGAACAGCATATTTATCGAATAAGCGCAGACCGGGCGCCGTTTTCCGTGTATCGAGGATTTTCGCTTTGGTGCCCTTGACCGCATCGGTAAACCGTGCAGTGAGTGTTGCGATTCCAGACATGCGACCCAGGAAGTTAAGAGCGGTACGCTCTGCCTGGAGTAGCGCCCGCGCAGATCCTGCTATTTCCAGTACGGTTTCACCCTTCCCGATATATTCTCCATCCTCATGGTGTATCGACACACCTATATTGCTGCTCAGCACAGCAAAACAATTGCCCGCAATATGGATTCCCGCCAGAACACACGGCGATTGTGCTATAATTGCCGCAATTGCCTGCTTACGTGGGGAAATTACCGCCCCGGTCGTGATATCCCCGCTGCCGATGTCCTCTTTTAGAGCGGTTTTGATTATCCGGTGAGCTTTTTTCAGTTCTGACGGTGAGAAATCCTGCATGTTATTTCTGTAATTGCATGAGTTGCAAAATCGTTTCTTTTTCTCTGCGGGCGCTTTTGTAAAAATCGTCGGTCGGACCGTATGCGCTCAAGATCGGATCAAGATATGCGATAGCATTGTTATAGTCGCCAATTTCCTTAAAACTTTGTGCAGTATACCATTGAGCATTGGTGTAAAACGGAAGGCCAGTCGATCGCGGATCTCCATATTTCATGAGTTTCAGAAATTCTGCTATGGCAAGTGTGTACCGCTTCTGTTCGAAATAACTTTCACCGAGATAATATTGAATAACTATCTGAGATTCCGCATCAGCTTCTGCCATGATTGACTCGAAGTGGGAAATGGCCGTATCGTATTGTCCGAGACCTTTGTATAGTGTGCCGATTTTTATCAACATTTGCATTCGCTCCGGCGCATCCGGGAAATGGCGTAAATACCCTTGAATGGCGTCGATCTGCGCAACCGGGAATCCGGCGAATTCGCAGCTTGCGACATAATTCAAATGAGTCTGGCGGTCCAGCTTTCCTTTGGGTGTTTCTATCGCAATACTAAACGATACGTATGCATCCTTGTGTCTGTTCAAATTCTTTTGAATGATGCCGAGTTGAGCGTATACCTGGTGAAGAAAGGGGCTGTCCGGATATTTTCTGCGGAACTCTTTAAGAATTGTGAGTCCTTCATCGATCTGATTCTGATAGACTACAAGCTGCAGTCCGCGATAAAATTCAGCAAGCAGTTCGCCCGTGCTGCCGGGAAATCTCATGGCAACATCGTTAAATAGAGAAGCTGCATCGCCAAACCGTTTCTCCGATTCGCTTACATTGCCTGAGGTCAGCATAGTGACAGCGGTGCGCTGGTGCACCAGACCCTCTTCAATATAAAGTCTGCTCATGTAGTCGTTTATGAGACCATCAGATAAAAATCTGTACCGGCTTTTGAATTCGTTCCTGCTGCGGTTCGCTTCCTGGCGCCTGTCGAGGCGGTAAAGGCACACAATCGACGAATAATCGATTCGCGCTTTTACAGAATCTTCTAAGGACAGCTCCAAAAGCGCGAGAAATTTCTCACGCGCTGTTTGCAGAGTTTCATCGTATTCGGATGCCGAGGGGTCATCCGCCATTGTATAGAAGAGA
This sequence comes from bacterium, assembly GCA_965240425.1. Lineage (GTDB taxonomy): Bacteria > SM23-31 > SM23-31 > SM23-31 > SM23-31 > CBDFMG01. The sequence continues at coordinate 1,230,148 of OZ251221.1, read as the reverse complement.
AACGCTTCTTCAATAGAAGCGTCAAGAATCTCGGCTGAATCTGCGTCAAGTTCGGTTATTCTTTTTTGAACTTGTAAAGCGGCATCGAGATTATTTGTCTGTACGTAGGTTTTTGAAAGCTCTTTCAAACCCTTGATTTTATGATGGACATTCTCCACGGCATCGCTGTACAAAGAAAAATAATCAGCGGCGTTGATAAAATTATCAATGTTCCGGTTCAGGATCCCGAGCTTCCAGAGTAACGAGGCAACAATTCCGGAATTGTTGTAGATAGACGCGGACTGTAACGACAGTCGGTACATTTTCATCGCTTCTTCAACTGCACCCTCAAGAGACAGCAGGTCCGCCATAAGAATAGAAGCCTTCTCCGCATAGTCACTATAATAATAATCGCGCAGAAGCTGACCGAGCCACTGTCGTGCACTCTCGGCATCACCTGCTTTGAGAAAAGTCTCCGCTCCTGTGTATCTGACTTCAGGCGCGCGGGAGCCTCGGGGATAGTGTGTCATATATTCACGGCAATATTGCAGCAGCATTCTGGATTCAGATGGTATTTTCGAAGCAGCAGAAATTTTGCTGAAAAGGATATACTCCTTTTCAGCATCTTCAAAAGAATTTTCATCTAAATTCTCGAGAATATTCAATGCGTCCTGCAAAGATTCGAGAGAATCGCTATACTCGATAATGAGATTTGCGAAATGTAAGTTGCCGAAATCAAGGACCTCCTGCTCTGTGGAAACGGCAGGTCCCCGTACAAAATTTCGGGCAAATGCTAACTTGTCACTTTCGGAATCAGCTAATGCAAGAGTCAGGGGAATGATACGCTTTCGTGCAAATCTGCTGTAATCACCCTGCTCGTTCGATGTATCGAGATAATGCCTGTATAAGTCAAGAGCAGTCTGCGCTTCACCTGCGGCTCTTTCATGTGTATCTTCAAACGTATAAAGACGGTAGAGAGTATCATGGATTTCGGCAGAATTTGTGACCGCATCGATATAGTAGTCGCTTTCAGAGCCTTCATTGATGATACTGTCGAAATTTTCAAGGGCTTTATTAAATTCACGCAATTCAAAATTAAACTGTCCATGAAGGAGCGCTACCCTCAATCTCTGGTCGGGAGTACCACTGAGAGCGTTACTCAGAGACAGCCTTTCCAGGAGTATGGACCGTTTTTGCAGGATCTCTTCATTGCTCAGCCCTCCGTATTTTAGATTGAGATAGTCTGACCGACCTGCGGCAAGATGTGCGGCTTCTCCTCCCGGAAAAAGAGAAACGACACGGCTGTAAAGAGACTTTGCCATCCTGTAATCGCCAAGAAGTTCGGATGTTTTGCCGCGGTTCAAAAGCAGAAAATCGCTTGCCTTTTTCTGAGGATATTTTGAGTATCCCATTTCATACAGATCACCCGCAGTTCGATAGATCGAAGAATCGAAGAATATGTCCCCCCACCGGAGAAATGATTGTGCATCGGGAAACGTGTCTCCCATTTCAAGAACAGCGCCGCTATAAAGCGCAATATCAATAGCGGTACCGGAGAGGGTTGCCGACCGGATGTACAAGATAAACGCATCGTACTCGAACGGCTCAAATTGTTCAACCGTCCGGCTTCCCGGCCAATTTTCAGAGAAAATTTGGTGAAGAACAGTAAATGACTGCGGGAAATTATCTTCCCTAAAGTAAGTAAGACCTTCATAATACATCAATACACGAAAGGCGCTCCCTTCGCGTTCAAGCTGGGACCGGGCCGTTTCAAATAATTCGCGGGCAATTTGATATTCACCCGCGTTCAAATAATATTTCCCGAGCTCAAGATTTGCCTTTCCCCTGAAATGAGATTGTGCGCTGGAATTATTCGCAAGATCTGTGAGCAGTTTTGTAGCTGCTTCTTCATTTCCGCGGTTCAGGTAATGTTGCGATAGCAAGAGAGCGGAATTCTGATAAATAGTAGAATCCGCAGGCGCTTCGGCAAGGATAGAAGATAACGCCTCTTCACCTTTTGTAAATAAATTCAACTTCAGATTGTATGTGCCGTTATAATAACGTGCTTCCCATTTCAAACGGTCATCGGTATCGGACTGTTCAATCCGGGACAGCTCCCGAATAGCCCGGAGATATTCGCCGCTTTCTGCATACTTGTTCGCTAACAATATGACCGCTCTTGGGAACAAGGCATGGTCGGGATAGGTGTCGGATATACGTTTCAGTAAATACAAGGCCTTTTCTGAACGGCCGAGTTCATCGTATAACCCGGCTGCTCTCAACAAGGCGGAAACGGTGTACCGTGATTCTGCAAAAAGAATATCGGCTTGTGCCTCCAAAGATTCCGCCGCTTTTTCTTTATCGCCAAGAAGGTTATGACACTCAGCAAGAAGATTCCATGCATCGGGATATAACGGGGACGAATTAAAACGGGCAACAAAATCCGTGAAAGACATTCTTGCCTCACCGTATCGCTGTAAAGCCATATATGATTTTCCGGTTAAGAACCGGGCTTCCGCGCTGTGGGGATCATCGGGGTTGTTAAAGAGAAATCTTTCGAATGCGTCGATAGCGACAGTATATAATTCCTGTTCGTAGAGTTCCAGAGCAAATCCGAAATCACGAACAACCTTAATTTCCTGTCCGTGAACCTCTGACGGAATGCCCATTGAGAATATTCCAATGAAGAAGCAGAGAAATAATTGAAAAACCAGAATTTGAATAGTGATCATACGGTTAAAACACCTCTTATTTGAACGTGCGGTATACAAATATCTTTCGTCTATTCCTCTGTATAAAATCGCAATAAGTAGTTATGGGCTTTGATTATCATACTTTCAAACTAATTTGTATCGATATAAAAAGTAAAATTTATCTTGACTTTAACAAAAATGAAACCCAATATACTTTTATGAATGATACAAGACTTAAATACCGTGAAGACAAAACCACACAGGCCGCATCAATCTTATTGCAGCTCGCAAATGGTTCACTTAATGTAATGAAGCTTCTTAAGCTTTTATATTTTGCCGATCGTTATGCATTATTAAATTGGGGACGCCCAATTACATTCGATAGGTACGTCTCTATGTCCCATGGGCCGGTGCTAAGTTTTACTTTTGACAAAATCAAAGCTACTAAACAACAGGACAATAGCTCATACTGGCATAATTATATTTCAGAACTACAAGACTATGAAGTACACTTAATAAATGATGCCCTCAATGATCAACTTTCTCCAGCGGAAGAGAATGCCTTAAGAAGTGTATGGAAAGAATACGGCCATATGGATCAATATGAAATTAGAGACCTGTCACATAAGCTTCCTGAATGGCAAAACCCTGAAGGTTCAAGTCTTCCAATATCTATTGAAAGAATTTTGTTATGCGCAGATTTTTCTGACCAAGATGTCTCAGAGGTATTAGAAGCATTAAGGACAGAAGAATTGATGGATAGATGTCTAATCGAATGAATATTATCACCTCTGGCAAAGCTATCCTAATATCTGATCCTTCTTTCAATCAACCTCATCTTCGGATTGTACTGACCGATCCGCAAGATAAACCAGAAAGGGTTGTTACTGTCATGGTTCGTACGGTCACCAAATTTACTGATCAAACACTTATACTAGACAAAGGTTCCCATCCTTTTATACGCCATGAATCTTCCGTTCACTATTCATCAGCAAGATATTTTACTGTATTATGGATAAATACTTCAATAAAAACGGGAAAATGTAAATTGCTTAAAGACGTATCTAGAAAAACTTTAAAGCGCATACGCGATGGGCTTCTTAAATCTCCATATACTGTAAATCACATACGAGATTATTGTGAGAATTGTTTCTAACAGATTCAAGAATGATATCCGTAGTATTGTTTATTCATGCAAAGCATCCCCTTAGAAAGGTACTAAACATATCACTATTTTTTCGGTTGTTGTACTTCCAACATGTTTCAGCAATGAATAGTGGAGCAAAATTCTTCGTATAGTGGTGATGTGATCCGTATGGTTGAAATTCTTTGAAGCAGCATTATAAGATTTATATTCATCCGTTATCAATAAAGAGTGTTCTGGATTGACTGATTTATTTAGGAAATCCATGACGCCTTTTCCGGAAAGGTCTTTTGCAACACTGGCTAAAACGCTTCCGTCTCGCTCTACGGCACCTATTACAGGGGTCTTTTTAGTTCCTCTACCGCGCTTATTTTGTTTTTTATTACGAGGGCGTCCCCCTATGTATGTTTCATCCACCTCAACAATACCTTGTAATAGAGAGCTCTCTTTACTAGCCATCTCAGAGCGTATACGATGCTGCATATACCATGCTGATTTTTGATTAATACCGAGATCACGGCTTAATTGATGACTTGAGAGGCTCTTTTTAGCGTTAGAAATCAATCCAATCGCTAGAAACCAGAGCTGTAATGGGATTTTTGTCTTTTGAAAAATCGTACCGGAAAGAACATTAAAACTTGACTTGCAGGAATAACAATTCCAACGACCAACCCTCCCTGAATCAGCTTTACGGGCACACTCTCCGGCAACCCCGCATAATGGGCAGTATGCTTCATTTCCAAATCGTATACGCTCCAAATGTTCAATACAGGATTCCAGGTCGGGAAATCGTGAGAAAATTCTTTGCAGAGTCATTGTTAAACCCCTTATGTCTTGACTTTTTATTTGTTAATACTCACAATGTAAACAATTAAAAATCAAAAGTCAAGCCCATAACTACTTGTTGCGTAAAATTACTCAAATAATATGTTGTGATATTTACCATAATAAACTATGGATTATTCGAATTTAAATTGACATCATTTCGACCAATGCCCCGATATTTTTCTTTATATTCGGGAAGAAGCGGTGAAATTTCGGACTCAAAGAAGTCCTCCCGAATACCCGGGACCCGGCATGGCAATAAAAGTTTAAAAGTAACATTCTGTTTTTATATAACGTATGTTATTTTAGTAATAGTATGAATATAATAATGTAACAAGTGCAGAGGATTCAATTACGAATAACCGTCAGCTGGGCATATTCCACCATGAGGGTTTTTGCTACATTTCCTTCGAACTTCACTTTGACTTTTGTGCAAATTCCCTTTCCCTCTACTATTCGGATGAAGCCGATGCCGAATTCGGGATGCGCTACCTTCATTCCGACTTTAAAGATCCCGTTATTTGAGATCTGAGATGCAGGGACTAATCTCGGTTGTTTCATAGATTTTCGCTGAACATCGGAGGGTTTCGCGGGATCGGCGCCCGTTTGAAGGAGTGTGTCTTTGTCTAATTCACTCAGAAAGCGTGAAAGAGGATTTTCAGTGAATTTTCCAAAAAGACCGCGCATTCCTGCAGAAGTTATGTGCAAGATATTTTTTGCACGTGTTGCACCGACATAGAATAACCTCCGCTCCTCTTCGATTGCCTCAGGATCGCCAAAAGACGATTCGACAGGAAGGATTCCCTCTTCAAGTCCGGTAATATAGACGACTGGAAATTCCAGACCTTTTGCTGCATGAACGGTCATAATAGACACATGTTGTTTTTCGTTGTTCCATGCATCAATATTCGTGATAAGTGCTACTTCGGAAAGGTAATTTTCAAGTGTGGCATCTTCATTTTGTGCGGCATATTCCTCGATGGCTCGCAAAAGCTCCTTGATATTTTCGACCCTGACAACAGATTCATCACGATTGTCATGCTGTAGATACTGAATGATCCCTACTTCTTCGATAAGGGCGGAAACAAGCTCCACCAACGATAATTTATTCCGAAGTCTTCTGTATTTCGAAATAAGCTTATGAAAGTCTGAAACCGATTTGGCCCTGACTGTCGTTAAACCGGAAATTTCCGCTATCTTCTTTAACGAATTAAAGAGCGATAAGGACCGTTCTTGTGCAAACTCTTCGATTTTTGATACCGACTGCTTCCCGATTCCCCTGTGAGGGTAGTTGATGATCCGTTTCAGCATGATACCGTCTTCGGGATTGACCATAAGACAAAGATAGGCAAGGACGTCTTTGATTTCTTTTCTCTCATAAAAGCGCATACCGCCGACAACCGTATACGGGATGTTCCTTTTTCTGAGATTATCTTCAAAAAGCCTCGACTGCGCATTCAGTCGATAGAAAATGGCAAAATCGCCCCATTTCCACTTTTCTTTAAAGACTTCAGTTTCTATGTTCTGCGCAACCCAGTATGCTTCTTCTCTGTCCGTGTCAGCATAATGATGCGTGACTTTCTCACCTGCCCCTTTTTCAGTCCAAAGGGACTTATCATGCCGGATCCTGTTATTTTTTATGACGGAACCGGCGGCATCGAGGATATTTTTTGTTGACCGGTAATTCTGTTCGAGTCTTAACACTTTAGTACCAGGGAAATCGTGCTCAAATTGGAGTATGTTTTTGATATCGGCGCCCCGCCACCGGTAAATCGACTGGTCATCGTCGCCTACGACACAAATATTCTTATGCCTCGCCGCTAATTGGATAAGAATTTGATATTGAGCGAGATTCGTGTCCTGAAATTCATCGACAAGGATATATTTAAACCGGTTTTGATAGTTCCGGAGAATAACCGGATTATTCTTGAACAGCCGGTAGGTAAACAATAGCAGATCGTCGAAATCGAGAGCGTTATTCACTTTTAAATACTTCATGTACGCCGAATAGACCGGCGATAGTATAGCCCAGTCGTGAGTGATGACGTCGGTGCCGGCATATTCTTCAGAAGAAACGAGACGCGACTTCAGATTGCTTATCTTTGACAGTATTACCTGATGTGAATATTCACCGATAGCGAGATTCCAATTCCCGATAACATTCTTCAAAGCCCGCATCTGATCTTGTGCGTCATAGATACTGAAATTGCTTGTAAACCCTATCAGTTTCGCTTCGCGCCGGAGTATGCGGGAAAATATTGAATGAAATGTGCCCATCCATAAGTTTTTATGTGACCCGTGAATTAATTTAAGGATGCGGCCTTGCATTTCCTGTGCGGCTTTGTTCGTAAATGTCAAAACTAAAATTTTATCCGCACTGACCGTCCTGCTCGCTACAAGATAAGAGATCCGGTAAGATATGACCCGAGTTTTTCCGCTTCCTGCCCCTGCCAGGACCATGAGCGGACCGGCGGTCGTTTCAACGGCATCTTTTTGGACCGGATTGAGATCCTTTTCCCACGAAAAAGAAATCGATTTTTCTTTGCTTTTAATAATCATACCGTATAATGCATCTATTTATTGACGGCTTGACTCTCTCCTCAATTCGCGTCTGAGCCGGTCGAGTTTTTTCTTTGCCTGGAGGTGCTCATCAAGTGTGCTCGAAAACGTGTGCCTTCCCTCGCCCGTGGCAACAAAATAAACGTATGCCTCATCAGCAGGATTCCCAGCCGCTTCTAAAGATTTTAATCCGGGATTATTGATAGGTCCCGGTGGCAATCCTCTATACCTGTACGTGTTGTACGGTGAGTCTATCGCAAGGTCCTTATCAAGCAGACGCCGCGGTCCGTCGGGAATGATATACTGGATGGTTGGATCTGCTTCAAGGCGCCATTTTTTCTTTAACCGGTTATGAAATACAGCCGAAATTAAAGGACGTTCGTCATCCACTATCGCCTCTCCCTCAATTATTGACGCCAGAATGACCATTTCATGGGGCGTAAGACCATGTTCTGCCGTAGCGCTTATATTTTTCTCATTGATCTGTCTTTTGAATTCTCCCACAAGTGTCTGAACTACCTCAGGTTCCGATACGCCCCAATTGAACTGGTAAGTTTCAGGAAAAAGATATCCTTCGAGCGTAGTTGCGTCGAACCCGAATTCTTTGACAATTGAACTGTCGTTAACGATACTCAAAAAGCGACCCACATCAATATCGAGTTTATCCGATAATAAAAGGGCGATTTCCTTTGCAGTGGTTCCTTCGACGATCGTTACGCGTTCTTGTATGGAATGACCCGATGAAAGTTGCGATATAAGCGCATAATTCGACATGAATGGTGACAGGCTGTACTTGCCGGCCTGAACTTTGTGTCCGAGTCCAAGGAGTTTTGCCGTCCAGAGAAAATGGTCCCTGTTGCTGATGATTTTATCGCTATAGAGTTGAATTGCAATTTTTGAAAGAGAATCGCCACGGTTAATGACCACCGTTTTGGTCTGATTATCCCCCCGCTGAGTAAAATTGGTCGAAAAAAGGATAGTAAGATTATACAACAGGAAAACAAAAGTGGTCCAGACAAAAAAGATGAATACACTTCCGTGAACGTTCTGTTTCCGCTTGAAATAATAAACCTGGAGTGCCTGAAAAACAAACAACAAAAAAAGTATAATTGTTAAAAAAAGTTTAAACGTCATAGCATTTACGATACGTCCGGAATATCCACCAGTTCCCGGAATTCACGGAGTCTTATGTCCATATCATTCTTACTGACCGAAGAAAGCCGTTTGATGCCAAAATCTTCACAGCAGAATGATGCCGTGCAGGTCCCGTTCACCATTCCGGAACGAATGGCGCCGTTTTTGAACTTATTTTGTCGGGCGAGATACCCCATAAAACCGCCGGCGAAGGAGTCTCCCGCACCGGTCGGATCGGTAACATTGTCCAGAATGTAAGCGGGGAGCGCAAAAAACGCCCCCTCGTTATACAAGAGGGCTCCATGCTCTCCTTTCTTAATAATAACGATCTTCGGACCGAATTGCGAGATTGTACGTGCTGCCTTCGGGTAGTTGAGTTCTCCGCTGAATTGCAGCGCTTCAGAATCGTTCAGAATGACCGCATCGACTTTACTCAATACTTTTTCAAGTTCCTGTCTGTTCCCTTCTATCCAGAAATTCATCGTGTCGAGAGCGACAAAAGCAGGATTCGTTATTTGATCAAGTACATCCAATTGAAGTTTTGGATGAATGTTCGCAAGAAAAATGTATCCTGAATCCTTGAAAGATTCGGGTATGTTCGGTTGAAAGTGTTCGAATACATTGAGTTCGGTTGAAAGAGAATCCCTAGTGTTCATATTCTCATGGTATCTTCCGCTCCATCGAAATGTCTCCCCATTTTCAGAAACGATACCACTCGTATTGGCATTTCTCTCAGATAGGAAATTAAGATCGTCCATATTAAAATCTTCACCGACAACTCCGACGATCCGCGTTTGAGCGTAAAGACTTGAGGCGGCGCTAAAATGAATTGCGGAACCACCGAGAGCGTCTTGAACTGAACCGGACGGTGTTTCTATGGAATCGTAAGCGATCGAGCCAACTACTAAAAGAGTCATGAATCTTCTCCGGAATCCGAATAAAATGTGTCTTTCACTTCGGTAATTTTGGCGTCTCCCCACAATTCCTCTAACCGGTAATATGTGCGCTTATCTTCTCGAAAAATATGGATGACAACGTCGACAAAGTCGAGCAAGACCCATGCACCCGTCACATATCCTTCCTTGTGCCAGGGTTTGTTCTGTTCCATACCCTCAATAACCGCATCGGTGATCGCTCGTACCTGAATGTCTGTTTCCCCGGAACAAATTACGAAGAAATCGGTCATGTCCGTTATCTTCCGAAGATCGAAGATCCGCACATTTACTGCTTTTTTTGTGAGCGTCAACCTTGCAATCTTTTTAGCAATTTTCTGTGGAGACATACAATCAACAAAAAATGAGCGGTAGTCCGTGCGTTCAGTACAAATTCTTTTGGATTTCAGACAAATACGTGATTACAATGAACGTATAGCCAATACCGTGTTCCCGGTGACCTACTGTTTGAAAGGGTAAAAAAGCTCGTAATCCGCACCGAGAATAATTGTCACTGCTGTTGTTGAGCCGCTATCTATTGCAAATGTCCGGTTTCTGATTCCGGTCAACTCGATTATCCGGTCGCTCGGCTCTCTCAACCGTTCAAAAATGATCGATTCAGGTATAGTCTGACCGGTGGCATTTCCCGTTATCAACGAGTCAAAATCATTCTCCTGGAGAAATCTTGACATCTGCGCGGCGATGCCTGATACATGTGTACCGTTCAACACTTCGACGATCACAGGCCCGGCCGGAACATCTGCCTCATTCGTCGCTTCAACGGAATCAGAAGAAGATGTAAGATACACGAACCAGAGCACAATCACAAGTACGACAACGCCGCCGGCAAAACCGAATAGTTTTCGATAATGGTATGTTGTCGGAGAAGATTGTTTATAGAGCCTGCGCCTTCGTTGTACCATAAAATGAACTGAGAGCCGTTCCCCGGCATCAGGATTAGTGATTCGTACAGTGTGAATCATCCGCGTGACACTGTCGGGTAGGACTCTCCCGCATTGAACGACCGATTACTAAGAGACAAAGAAGCTGATTATTCTTTGATATATGAGTGAATTAATATACAGAAATGCCGAAGTCTTTGCAACAAATTTCAGTAAAATATCATTGTGATGAAAGCAGGTTGTTCAGGTAGGTAAGTTGATCGGGAGTATTAACTCCGTACGTTTCCTCCGGATGAGAGGTCTGCCATGCGGTTACTTTAATGTCATGTTCACGAAGTATCCGGACCAGATCGGTTATATAGTATTCGGCCTGTGCATTATCTCTTGTGATCTTTGACAGGTACTTGAAAAGGCGCTGTGCCTGGAAAACGAACATTCCCGAATTAATGATTGTAATTTCTTTTTCCTTTTGGACTGCGTCCTTATCTTCAACAATTCGTAGTAGATCTCCATTTTTTTCAAAAACTATTCTGCCGTAACCTTCCGGATTTTTATAATCGGCTGTTAAAACCGTCGTTCCCGCACCGGTGGATGTATGGAATTCCAAAAGCGAAATGAGCGTTTCGGAAGATATCAACGGAACATCCCCACTCAAGATAAGTATGTTTCCGTGAAAATCCATGAACATGCTTTCGGTTTGAAGAACGGCATGGCCGGTCCCAAGTTGTGGCTCCTGCACTGCAAAACGAATATCGATGCCGGGTGTATCGTCGCCCGGTTCTGAATCTTTATAATTCGTGACGGAATGAGATACCGCATGCTTGGTAACATAATCAATTACCAAATCTTTGCCGAAACCTGCTACGACAACGATCCGGCCGGGATGAAGCCGGTATGCCGTTTCCAGTACGTGACCGATGAGAGGTTTACCACCGAGCTCAAAAAGGACCTTCGGATATGCGCCGCCCATGCGTTCACCCTTTCCGGCAGCAAGTATTATTATACCAAAAGTATTCATATTAAGCCGGCCGCGGATACTGGATTGAATATGACTAACGCCTCGGCGGCGTTACGATAACGTTGTCTATTAAACGTGTTTTTCCAACAAAAGCGGCCAAAGCCGCAACTGTACGGTCGTTGACCGATTTGACAGGTGTGAACGAATCATACGACGCGAACAGAATATAATCTAGCTCTGCTTTTGGAAAATTACGAATAACCGACCTGACTTTTTGTTTCAGATTATTGCATGATGTTTCACCCGACCGCACCTTACTATTGACAATTCGAAGCGCTGTAACAAGAGCAACAGCCGATTTCCGCTCCTCTTCAGACAGAAACACGTTTCTTGAACTCAAAGCCAGCCCGTTTTTATCCCGCTTGGTCGGGCATATCTCCACTGAAGAAGAGATATCCATATCGCGGATCATCCGCTTGATAATAAGCGCCTGCTGAATATCCTTTTGCCCGAGAAATAGCGCTGAGGGCTGAACAATATTCAGAAGTTTCATCACAACTGTCGTGACGCCGCGAAAATGTGTGGGTCTGGAAATTCCCTCTCCCACTGCCGACATCTCCTCTACGGAGACATACGTTGAAAAACCGACGGGATACATAGAATCCGCCTTCGGAATAAAAAGCGTAACGACCCCGAGGTTTCGGAGGGTTTCAATATCGCTTTTTTCTTCTCGTGGATATCTGTTGACATCCTCCCGGGGTCCGAACTGTAAGGGATTAACGAAAATACTTGCGATCGTGTGAGGATATGACTTTTTGGAACGCCGAACCAGGCTGATATGACCTTCATGCAATGATCCCATTGTCGGTACAAATCCGGTCTGTATGCCTTCGGACTTCAAAAAAAAACTGTATGACTGCATCTGACGAATGCTGCGAAATATCTTCATGAACCCGGTAACTTTACCAATAAATTCCTGAAACAGCATGAATGATTCCCATACCTCTGAAGGGGACGGGGATGAAGCATACGATGAACATGACCAGGCAGATCAGGCCGAGGATTTTTCTTTTCGTATCGAGAGGTTCTAAGATCGTTGCACCTGACGGATGTTTTATACGCATGAAGAGAGAAATAATGATAAATATGAACCAGCCTGACCAGAACAGCGCCAGCGGGAACAAGGAAATGAAAACGGCATACCCTAACCATGATTGCCGTTTGCCAAGAAGAGAATATGCGATATGTCCCCCGTCGAGCTGCCCTATCGGCAGTAAATTAAAAGCGGTAACGATCAGGCCGACCCATCCTGCAAAAGCGATCGAATTGATATAAACGTCAAACCCCTCGGGAATCTCTCCGAGAATTATCCGGGAAGCAAGTTTCATGATTATTGGATCGCCAAGACTCCAAGCCCCGGGGGTAACTTGCCTGATTTCCGACATGTACAGTCCGATACCGATAGCCGGTAATGCAACGATTAGACCGGCAATTGGACCTGCCGCACCGATATCGAATAGGGCGCGGTTGTTCGTAATAGGTGCACGTATCTTAATGACAGCCCCTAAGGTGCCAATTATAAAAAATGGAGGCGGGGCCGGAATGAAATACGGGAGTGTAGCCGCAACTCCGTGCTTTCTGCACATAAAATAGTGGCCGAATTCGTGAAAACCGATAATTGCTAAAAGCGTAAAAGCGAATGGGAGTCCTTTTATAATATCTTCAAGACGGTCAAAAGGGTTACCATTCTCAAGAAAAGAACCCGCAAGGAGTGTCGAACCAACCGTAAGGATGAAAAGAACGATATTTACAACAGGATTCGCGGGTTGGGGCTGCTGCCCCGTGGATTGAGGCGGTTCCGTTGAATAACTCGGTAAATCGGATTTATATGGCGGTGAATAATAGTCCATGTTTTTAGCTGGTACTCCAGACAGGAACACAATTTCCCGCTGTCAGCGCCTGTTAAAAAAGACAGGTCAATATACACAAAAATTCAGAAAAGGTCACGGTTTTTATATACAAATTGATAAATCAAAAAAACAGGACTCCGCAAAAATGAAGGGAATCCATTAAAATCACCGTACTCGATCTTACTAAAACAATTAAAATACACTCGGGTTCCCTCGAAAAAGCGCTTTCATTTTTTATAAAAAATTCCTATATTTCTCACTGTATAAAACAAGGCGGTATCTTGTTGAATAATCTCACGTTAGGCAAATATTACGCATGTGATTCGCTGATTCATCGGTTAGACCCCCGCACTAAATTTATTACGCTGGTTCTACTTATTGTCACCATTACGGTTCAGCATGAATTGTATGTTCTTATCGGATTGTTCGGATTTTTTTCAGTAATTATGGGCCTGTCGCGTGTGCCGCCGCCGGTATTTTTCAGACAGCTTAGACTGTTTATACTAATTATAACGCTGACATTCGTATTACATGCATTCATTACAAGCGGTACCGCCATTTTCATTGTACCGCTCCTCGGTCTCGATGTCACACATGAGGGAATCTCGGTAGGTTTTTATTTCGGATTCAGGCTTTTCCTTGCTATTGCATATTCAATACTATTCATGTTTACAACGACACCAGCCCAAATGACCGATGGAATGGAAAAACTGTTAAGGCCACTCAAAAAAATTGGTTTACACGTTGACAGTTACGCTCTTATGCTGGGAATTACCCTGCGTTTTATACCAGTGTTATTTGAAGAAAGTGATCGGATCCGGAAAGCGCAGTTAGCGCGGGGTGCCAGGTTTGAGGGCAGTCTTGCGTCAAAGTTATATGCATTAAAATCGGTCATCATACCACTGTTTATTTCGGTTTTTAAGCGTGCCGATACGCTAACGCGTGCGCTCGAAGCCCGTGGATTTCCGGGAAAAAAACGGACCTACTATAAGGATTTGCGCTTTTCATTCGGTGATACATTCGCCTTTATAGTCGTATTCCTTATTTCCGCCGGAGCATTCGTGTTGTGATGACAAGGTTTAAGGCGGTCCTGGAATATGACGGAACCGATTTTTTCGGATGGCAGGTCCAGCATCAGCAAAGGACTGTTCAGGGAGTGTTGGAGGAGGTTCTTTCTCGAAGGTTTACCGAACCTATCAAGGTCACGGGCGCCGGCAGGACCGACAGCGGTGTCCATGCTCATGCTCAGGTTGCACATTTCGATTGCAGTTATAAGGAGTCGACCGATGCACTGATCAGGAATCTCAATGCTATGCTGCCGAAAGATCTTATGCTGCGCGCACTTGATAGAGCGCCGGATACCTTTCACGCACGTTTTGATGCAAAAAGCAGAACATACCGGTACGATATTCTGACGGAGCCAGCAGTTTTTAAACAGCGGTATTCATGGATGATTCTTACCCGACTGAATAGTGCCCGAATGAAAAAAGCAATACAATATTTACTGGGCGCTCACATTTTTGAGCCCCTCGCAAAGCGAAACATACGAGAAAAACACTACAGGTGTACCGTATTTGCCGCATTGGTCAGGAGAAAGAGGCCGTATCTGAAAATAACTATTCAAGGAGATAGATTCCTTCATGGAATGATACGCGCTATTACGGGCACGCTTGTTGATGTGGGTAATGGCACAAAAGAGCCGGAAATATTCGAAAGAATTCTCAAAAACGGCGACCGTTCATTAGTCAGTACTCTTGCGCCTCCACACGGTTTACATTTGGAAAATGTAAACTATTAATCCAAAACAAATGACTTTTCTAAAATCTCCGGCTTTCGGAGTGTAGTCAAGGAGAAAATTAAGAATGAAGATTTTTTTAGATACGGCAAATATAGAGCAGATCAAAGTAGCGAACAGCTATGGAATTCTCGACGGTATAACGACCAATCCGACCCTCATGTCGAAAGAGAAAGGTACCTATCCGGACAAACTAAAGGAGATAACGGCGATTGTCAAGGGTCCTGTCAGTGCGGAAACGGTCAGTCTCGATGCTGAGGGCATGGTGAAAGAGGGAAGAATATTCGCCAAAATTGCCGACAATATAAACGTTAAAGTGCCGATAACCTCAGAAGGATTAAAAGCTCTCAAAATCTTTTCAAGTGAAGGTATCAAAACGAATACAACATTGATCTTTCAGCCAATGCAGGCGTTGCTTGCTGCGAAAGCAGGCGCATCGTTCGTAAGTCCGTTCATCGGCAGGATCGACGATACCGTCAACTATGGAATGGATACTATTCGCGACATTGTCACGATTTATGACAATTACGGCATCGAAACTGAAGTGATAGCGGCCAGTATCAGGCATCCGATACATATGTTTGAAAGCGCAATGGCCGGTGCAGATATTGCCACGGTGCCGCTAAAAGTCGTAGAGCAGATCATTAAACATCCATTGACAGATATCGGTATAGAGAAATTCCTGCAGGACTGGGACAAAGTAAAGAAATAATACAGGGGGAATATTTTTGAGTTTCAGCAAAAACATTGCCGCTTTTCTTTTAATAGGAGCGGTGGTTTTCTGGGTGTTTGACCGGTATAACGAGCAGGACCGGCAGAATCCATCCGATGTTGTGCGGTCGACTGTTGCCAAAACAGAATCAATAGCGCCGGATAATGAAGAGGACCTTAACAACCAGATCGGTAATTCCCGTCAGAATGCCATCACCCGTGCTGTGGAAAAGGCAAGCCCTGCCGTTGTCGGGATCAGCGTAAAGTCGATTCAGGAGTATCCTGCCAGTTCCCTGTTCGACTATTTCTATTACGGCGGTCCTATCCGTCGTGAAGTCAGCGGGCTCGGCTCAGGATTTATCATTTCACAGGACGGATATATCCTTTCCAATGACCATGTTATCGGTGACGCACGTGAGATCAAAGTTGCCCTGACCGACAGAAAAACTTATGATGGACGTCTCGTGGAAAGCGACAAATCACTCGATATAGCGCTTTTAAAGATCGAGGGAAATAACTTTCCATTCTTAAATCTCGGCAGATCCGATGATATACTTGTTGGAGAGTGGGTCATATCGCTCGGCAATCCCTTCGGCCTGTTCGACTTTAACAATCAGCCGAGTGTCACTGTAGGAGTTGTCAGTGCGGTTGAACGTGATTTTGGCGGTCAGGCAGGAGAAACGTATATCTATCAGGATATGATACAGACTGATGCATCGATTAATCCCGGAAATAGTGGCGGACCTCTGCTGAACAGCAGTGGAGATGTTATCGGTATGAACACGTTTATTCTGACGGGGGGTTCGGGTTCACGGGGTTCCATAGGTATCGGCTTTGCGATTCCGGTAAATAAAATAGACCGGGTCGTCAAGGAATTGAAGACGTTGGCTGCTTCCGACAGAAATTACTGGACAGGAATTCTCTCCGGGTACGATGTCAGCAGCGTCCTGGCTAACCGGTTACAATTGAATACGAATACCGGATTTCTGATTTGGAGGATCGCACGGCTCAGTCCGGCAGAAAAGGCCAATCTTCGCCAGGGAGATGTTATCATTGAAGTAAACGGCAGTCCCGTGCGCAATCTTAATGAACTTCAACGCTCGATTCAGCTTGCCGATCCCCGTCCCGGCAAGTCGCTGCAGGTAACGGTATCAAGAAATAACCAAATATATGAAACAATGCTGACTCTCGAAAGGTCCCCGAGATAGTGTTAAAAGGAGATAGCCCGCTATGATTGACCGGTATACGCTGCCGGAGATGGATGAGATATGGAAGGATGATAACCGTTTCCGTTACTGGAAAACGGTTGAGATCGCAGCTTGCAGAGCGCAGGCAAAACTCGGCGCGATCCCTTATGAAGCGCTGAAAATTATCGAAGAAAAAGCCGATTATTCCGTCGAACGGATAAACGAAATTGAAGCGGAAGTGCAACACGATGTGATAGCCTTTCTGACAAATATGGCAGAATATATCGGGCCCGAATCACGATATGTTCATGTCGGCATGACATCTTCCGACCTGCTCGATACAACCCTCGCCCTTCAATGCAGGGATGCGGGTTTTCTGATAGTGACCGGTCTTGAGGAGCTTATAGAAGTTGTCGGAGACCGTGCCCGGGAATTTAAAGATCAACGTATGCTCGGAAGGACTCATAATGTTGCCGCAGAACCTATAACATTCGGATTGAAACTCGCGCTGTGGTACACCGAATTGAAACGCTCCCTGGAACGGATCGAACAAGCAATTGCACAAATCTCCTTCGCAAAAATATCCGGCGCCGTTGGTACATTTGCCTATATCAACCCGAAGATTGAAGAGATGGTCTGCAAAGAACTTTCTCTGAAACCCGCTCCTGTTTCGAGCCAGATACTTCAACGCGACAGGCACGCCCAATATATTTCCGCGATCGCCATACTTGGCGGCTCCCTCGAAAAATTCTCTTCGGAGATTAGAAATCTCCAGAGGACCGAAATTTATGAAGTGGAAGAACCGTTTGGAGCAAAACAAAAAGGCTCTTCAGCTATGCCTCAGAAAAGAAATCCGATCACCAGCGAGCGAATTTCCGGTATGGCGCGCCTGCTCCGTGGACATACGGTAGCGGCTTTTGAAAATATCTGCCTCTGGCACGAACGTGATATTTCACACTCCTCGGTTGAGCGGATAATACTTCCGGACAGCACAATGATCATATATTATATGATCACAAAGTTTACTCAAATCGTTAAAGGAATGCGTGTCTATCCTGAAAATATGGAAAAGAACCTCAATAGCGTTGCGGAATTGATTCAGTCACAGGGAATTCTCCTTTCTCTTACAGATAAAGGCGCAACCAGGGAAGATGCATATGCCTTTGTCCAGAACAATGCAATGAAAGCACGGGATACAAACACAAGTTTTAAAGAAAATCTTAAAAATGATCCCGAAGTGACGAAAATGTTGACATCCGGGGAAATAGATGCTTGCTTTTCAATGGACCGGTTTACAAAGAACATTGATTATATTTTTGAAAGAGCCGGGCTGGAATAATAATTTCTACGGTACTGTATTCTGAATCAGAGCTTTGGAGAGAAATTGAGAAAGTTTTTTAGCTTTGTCTCGATAACAGTATGTCCGTTTTCGTGAAAACCACTCAGGATTGGAGGATGCCTTGAGCAAAAAAACTAAACTGTATGAGGGAAAAGTGAAGATCTTGCATCAGACTGACAAAGAAGATGAGATCATATTGAAATTCAAAGATGATGTTCCCGCCACCGAGGGAGGTAAAAAACGAGCAGTTAAAGGCAAAAGTTCGGTAAATACGGAAATATCAAGGCACATCTTTCAATATCTGGACGGATATAATATACCGAACCATTTTTTGGAAAAAATAAGTGACACCGAACTTCGAGTGAAAAAAGTTGACATTATAGGCATGTATATAGTTGTGCACAATATTGCATCAGGGGAATTCTGTAAACGGTACGGATTGAAAGAAGGAGAAGAATTGAAATCGCCTGTTGTTGAGTTTTACCTTAAAAATGATGAGCTTAAAGACCCGTTAATTAACGAATACCATGCTTACGCGCTTGAAAAAGCCACTAGTGACGAGATTGAATTGATAACGAAGTATTCTATCAAGATAAATGCCGTACTTCGATCATTCTTTCAGCGACGAAATTTCATGCTTGCGGACTTTGTTCTGGAATTTGGAAGGTATAATGACAAAGTTCTTTTAGCGGATGAAGTATCATTAGATACGTGTACTTTGTGGGATGCTGAAACAAAAAAGAAATTCGATTTGAAAAAATTAAGAAAAACCAACGGCGGTACGGAAAATATTTATCAGCAGCTTCTGAAGAGAATAGTATCGTGAAATTCGATATGTGTTCGGCAATGTGATTCGCCGGCCGCGAGAAAATTTCCCTTGCGTTTCACTGTGATATCGAATACATTATTTACGTGATACAGTTAAAAAATTGTCTTTGACACTATTGATAAGCAATAAAGATTACCCTGAAAAAACTGATGGCACGGGATGGTATAATATATGTCGTAATGAGTGGATTATCCGGTAGTATATTCAGTTTCATCGGGATTATTCTTGAGAGCGACATCCTTCTCGCATGCGCGGCAGTATGTGCAGTTGCTGCGCTCTTCTTTATATTATTTTTCAGAGATCCGGAACGGAAAATTCAGGCCGATATTGATGGAATTCTCTCTCCTGGGGATGGTTTTGTGGTTGCGTTGGAAGATGAGGATGAGACCGAGTTTTTTCAGGAGAGAATAAAAAGAATCTCTATATTCCTGACGGTTTTTGATGTACATATCAACCGGATCCCCTGTAGCGGCACCGTGGCATTTTTCAAGTATATTCCCGGTATGTTCAAAGCCGCATTGAAAGAAGAAGCGTCACATAAAAATGAACAAACCGCGATCGGCATTGTGAACGGGAAACGAAAAGTGTTATTTAAACAGATTGCCGGTGTTCTGGCGAGAAGAATTGTTTGTACGGTAAAAGAAGGGCAGATAGTCGAACAGGGAGAGAGGTGCGGTCTTATAAAGTTCGGATCGCGCGTTGATGTTCTGGTGCCTGCAAACACGGAAATTTTTATCCACAAAAAACAAAAAGTACAGGGTGGAATAACTATACTGGGAAGATTTGCTCATGATTAATAAACGATCGGCATTACCAAATTTTTTCACGCTGACAAATGTCTTCCTGGGCTTTCTCTCAATAATATATACTTCTCAAGGCCGCTTTTCGACAGCCGCCTGGTGCCTGATTTTCGGTACGTTATGTGACCAGGTTGACGGCAGGCTTGCGCGTTTATCAAAAGTATCTTCAAACTTTGGGAAAGAGATCGATTCGTTTGCAGATGTGATTTCATTTGGAGTTGCCCCGGCGTTTTTGGTATACCAAACAAATTTCAGTACCTCGGGTATGTGGGGCGCATTATTTTGTTTCATATATATTCTTGCAGGTATTTTCAGACTGGCGCGATACAATGTCAATACGGTCGGCACAAAAAAGAAAAATTATAAAGGTCTCCCGGTTCCCGTGGCAGCGCTAGCTTTGTCTTCGTTCTTTTTGATGTCGCAGCATTTCTGGGGTACGGTAAAAATTGCCCATATATTGTTGATAATGCTCCCTGTTCTTTCTTTTCTGATGGTAACATCGATGAAATTCGACACAATTCCAATGATCAAACCGAGCAAAAATTTATGGACGAATATCAAATCATTATTTTGGATATCCGGCATAGCGTGCATTATAATTAATGCTAAAATATGGTTTTTCCCGTGGACGGGTGTCTATATCCTTGTCATGGTTGGTGAAGGTATTGTTGATAAAATCAAAGAAGAAAGCGAAGAAATCGAAGTTACAGTTGATAACGAGTGAAAGAAGCTCCGTGTAAATACGTGTATTGAATGGAATAATGAAAGATAAGCGATACAGGTCGGGAAACTATAAAAACCAATGCGCAATGTTCGTTATCGCATTCTCGTACTCTACATAATATTAGGAGCGGTGGTTGGCTCCCTGCTTGGTGAAATTGCGCAGCTCCTTCCGGCAGGAGTTGTGAAAGATTTCTTTCTAAGATCGGTGTCCGCCGGAGTCGATCCGGTATTTCTGAATCTGAAGATTATCACCGTAACATTCGGATTTACTTTTACGCTAAATATTTCCGGTATAATTAGGTATTGTCGTTGCCGTATACATACTTCGCTGGTATAGATAAAAATTGATGACGAACCGCGATGCCGTAACGTGAATATAATTGATTTGAATTTATAATAATCCGGCTACAGTAAAAAAGTCCCGGATGAGGAGCGATTACATGTTTGGTATAGGTCATACAGAATTAATTGTTATCTTATTTGCCCTCCTCCTTATATTTGGAGGCAAAAAACTTCCGGAACTGGCGAAAGGTTTGGGAAGAGGGATCAGAGAGTTTAAAAAAGCTACCAAAGAACTTGAACGAGACGTTGATGTAAGCGGTGATATTGAGGAAAATTCATCTTCGAAAAACAAACAATGACTTTACCCCCGTTTATAATTCCTTTTCCTCTCGTCATGTTCTAAAAATATCCCGATAAAGTTCTTCCGCGCATTTTTGTTCAATCGCGCGGAAAATGAAACCTCATAAAATCACTATATACTAATGTGCGGGACTATGCTGAAACAAGCACGTCGTTCTATTCTTGAAGGAGAAACCACCTGTCGAAATTTGGTAGGAGAAGCCTTAGAGTGTATAAAAAATAATGATACATTCAATATCTTTTTAAATGTTTTTGAATCGGACAGTCAGGACCGGGCAGACGCTGTAGATAAGAAAATCCGATCAGGTCTTGAACCTCCGCTTGCCGGTTGTATCATGGGTGTGAAAGATATTCTCTGCATGGAAGGAAAGACAGTAACATGCGGTTCGCATATTTTAGAGCATTATGTTTCCCCGTACAGCGCCACTGTAGTAGAGAGACTCGAAGAAGCCGGAGCGGTCATCGTCGGAAAACTGAACATGGATGAATTTGCAATGGGGTCTTCGAATGAAAATTCATATTTCGGTCCGGTGAAAAATCCTGTCGATCCCGAACGTGTGCCCGGCGGTTCAAGCGGAGGATCGGCTGCGGCAGTCGCCGCGGACCTTGTCCCTGTTACTCTCGGCACCGATACCGGCGGCTCTATTCGTCAACCGGCTGCATTTTGCGGTGTCGTGGGATTAAAACCGACATATGGAAGAGTCTCGCGATTCGGTATGGTGGCATTTGCTTCTTCGCTTGACCAAATCGGGCCACTCGGTAAAAATGTCGATGACGTTGCAGAAATCTTGAAAGTAATTGCCGGTCATGATCACCGTGACTCTACGTCGGTCGATACACCCGTTCCGGACTATCCGAAGGAACTTGAAAATTTAGATTTTATGCACGAACTTCGTATCGGTATTCCGAAAAATTATTTCGGTGAAGGGCTCGATCCAGAGATCAATAATGCCGTCTTGCAGAGTATTAAAGAGCTGAAAAACCGGGGGTTCTCAGTCGGTGATGTTTCCCTGCCGCACTCATCATATTCTGTCGCCGCATATTATATTATAGCAAATGCGGAAGCATCTTCGAACCTTGCCCGCTATGATGGTGCACGGTATGGTTTCAGGAATAAAGATGCGGCGAATCTGCATGATATGTACTTAAAAAGCAGGAGCGACGGATTCGGTGATGAAGTCAAACGGAGGATAATTCTCGGTACCTACGTCTTAAGCGCTGGTTATTATGATGCGTATTATAGAAAAGCCCAAAAGGTGAGAAGGCTCATATATCAGGATTTTAATAAAGTTTTCCGGGACTTTGATGTACTTATTGCACCGACAGCCCCGACTCCACCGTATAAGATCGGAGAAAAGATCGACAATCCGCTGGAGATGTATCTCGGTGATATTTTTACCATACCGGTCAACCTTGCGGGTCTTCCCGGTTTGGTTGTGCCCTGCGGTAAAACAGCATCCGGCCTTCCGATAGGGCTGCAGATAATTGGAAAACATTTCGATGAAGTCACGATTCTGAAGCTTGGAAAATATCTTGAAAACATGAAATGAGCTGCGGGCATGATCTGGGACAGGCACTAAATCTCATAACGGTTGAATCTATGGTCGTTACAAATACAAGGCCGACTATTATTGAATGTATACTGTAAATGAAAAATAATAATTTTAAAGAATAGTATGCATTATATCCCTACGATAGGATTGGAAGTACACGTTCAACTGAAAACGAAATCGAAGATTTTCTGCACATGTGCTAACGCCTACGGAAAAGAACAGAACACAGATGTGTGTCCTGTTTGTCTCGGTCTGCCGGGTGTTTTACCGGTCGTTAATAAGACGGCTATTGAACTTGCTTATACAACCGCCATAGCCTTGAACTGTACTGTTTACCCGGTATCGATATTTGCCCGAAAAAATTATTTTTATCCCGATCTGCCGAAAGGATATCAAATATCGCAGTTCGAAGAACCGCTTTCCAAAAACGGGAATTTGGATATTCCGGTCAACGGATCATGGAAGAAAATCGGTATTACTCGAATCCATCTTGAAGAAGATGCGGGAAAATCGGTTCATCCGGAAGGCCGGGAATCTGTGAATGAAAGTAGAATCGATATAAATCGGTGCGGCATTCCACTGATAGAGATCGTATCTGAACCCGAAATTGATTCTCCTGCCGAAGCATTTGAATATCTGAAAAGGCTAAAACAGACATTGCTTTATATCGGTGTGAGTGATTGTAATATGGAAGAAGGAAGCCTCAGATGCGATGCGAACGTTTCGGTCAGACCTGAAAATAAGGTTGAATTGGGCGTTAAGACCGAATTGAAAAATCTCAATTCGTTCCGATATGTCGAAAAAGCTCTTGAATATGAAATTGAACGCCAGATCGCCGTGCTCACTAACGGCAAAACTATCCAACAGCAGACTCTCGCATGGGATGCTGCAGCGGATACAATTGTTCTCATGAGGTCAAAAGAAGGCTCTGACGATTATCGCTATTTTTCCGAACCGGATTTGATCCCGGTTATCGTCGATGAGGATTGGCTGAATACAATAAAAAACGGTATGCCCGAAATGCCGCGCGCAAAAAAAGAGAGATTCGTAAAACAATTCGGCATTCCGGAAAAGAACGCAGAGGTGCTGACCTCGACCCGGGAACTTGCCGACTATTTTGAAGAAGCTGCAAAAAATGCCCGGGAATATAAAAAACTGAGCAACTGGATACTCAGCGAAGTGCTTATGGTGCTGAATAAAAAAAAGATAACCATAAAGGATTTTTCCGTGCCGCCTAAAGATGTTGCCGGATTGCTTGATTTGATTGAAAGGAGTACGATCAGCGGGAAAATCGCCAAGGAAGTATTTCAGGAAATGGTTGATACGGGCAATCATCCGAATGATATTATTAAGAAAAATTGCCTGGAGCAGATATCGGACACCGCATCGTTAGACAAAGTGATTGATGATGTTCTGAATGGTCATAATAAAGAGACAACCGAATATCTCAATGGTAAGGAAAAACTCTTTGGGTTTTTTATAGGCCAGATTATGAAAAATACGCAGGGGAAAGCAAATCCCGGAGTTGTGAACGCAATGCTCAGGGATAAACTCAGTTCTTTACGGTCATAACTTTCATGTTACTTAGAAACTATTAGTAGTTCTATGATAGATTCCCGATATGAGATATATTACGGAAGTTACCTGTACACGCTGTGATAAGTCCTATTCTGACGATGAGCCGCTCTTTTTATGCTCATGTGGCGCTCCCTTGTTCGCATGCTACGATCTAGATAAAATCAAATCCAAAATAACAAAGAGTGATTTGAAGAACCGCCGGAATGACATGTGGCGGTATAAAGAATTGTTGCCCGTTACGGATCAGGATAACATAGTAAGTCTTGGCGAGGGATTTACTCCGTTGAACAATACCGATCGCCTGGGGAAAAAGATCGGCATTGAAAATTTATACCTTAAAGACGAGTCCTTAAATCCAACAGGGTCTTTTAAGGCACGAGGCCTGAGTGCGGCAATATCGAAAGCAAAAGAACTTGGGATAACAAAGATCTGCCTGCCGACAGCCGGAAATGCGGGCGGCGCTGCCGCAGCTTATGGAGCCTTAGGGGAAATGGAAGTCCTCATTACCATGCCCCGTACAACACCGGAAACCTTTAAGGCAGAAGCTGCAATCCTCGGCGCCCGTTTAGAATTGGTTGACGGGAGTATTGCAGATGCCGGAGCATACTTGAAATCTATCGTTGATGAAACCTGGTACGATGTTTCTACGCTCAAAGAACCCTACCGTGTTGAAGGAAAAAAAACATTGGGAATTGAGCTTGCGGAACAGATGGACTGGACCCTGCCTGATGTCATTATCTATCCGACAGGTGGAGGAACGGGTCTGATCGGTATGTGGAAGGCATTTGACGAACTTGAAACTATGGGTTGGATTTCTTCCAAAAGGCCTCGCATGGTGTCTGTTCAATCTGAAGGATGCGCTCCAATTGTCCGTGCATTTCATGATGGGCATGACCATGCAGAAGCGTGGGAAAACCCTGCTACGGTTGCCGCGGGTTTATGTGTGCCGAAAGCTGTTGGTGATTTTCTGATGCTTCGTATTCTGAGAGAGAGCGGTGGAACTGCGGTAAGTGTGAGTGATGAAGAACTCCTTAATGGTATGAGAACAATCGGTAAATATACGGGTATCTTTTCAGCCCCGGAAGGAGGCGCCGCTCTCGCGGCAGCGCAAAAACTCCGGGATTCAGGCCAAATTGAGCAGTCAGATTTGGTGGTTGTATTTATTACCGGAAGCGGATTGAAATATACCGAAATTCTTGATGATTATCAGTATAATCAATAACCAATAGATACTATGGGAGACCAAAAAAAAACACAACCCGGGGAGCAGCCGGGAAAGTCCGCTATTATCCTGGCGAGAGATTTTAAAAAAGCAGGCGATCAGGGGCAGGCAAAAAAATTCGCATTACAGGAAATCGAATCGCTCAAAAAAGGTAAACGGCATAATGATATAATTCAAATTGCAAAGGAATTTGCTCTCCCTAAAAAGATTACCGATGAAGCGGCATCAAGTCTTTTTGAAAAAATGGTTGAGGATGGAAAATATGACCAGGCGCTTAAAATTGTTGAAAAATATAAACTGAATCCGACTCTTGCATATGGACCGGCGCTTCATATTTTCAATCAGCGGATAAATGAAAATAATCTCGTTGAGGCCGCCCGAATAAAATTAACGTACAAAATTAAAAAGGAAGATTATCTTGAGCAAATTCTCATAATTGTAAAGCGTTCGATCTTTGTAGTCAAAATTGATGCTGCCATATCGCTGAAAAGTGAATATCATCTCACTGGAGAGGAGCTGACTCCCGCTTTGATCGAGAGCTTTACGCACCTTATGAAAGATGGGAAAAAAGACCAGGCATATCGGCTGTTAAAAGAGTTGGGTTTGAAGAAAGAAATGCTTGGAGACAGTTTGGTCGATATCTACAACCATTATATTGCCAAAGCGGAATATGACAGTGCAGCAGTACTCGCGGCTAATTTTAAAATGGACCAAGAAAAATTGTATGAAGCTGCAAATCTCGCTTTTATATTGAAATTAAAATCTCAGCGTTTTGAGCCAGCACATTCAATAATCAAGAAATATAAAATACAGCAGGATGAAAGGGTTGTAGCTAAGATCATTGAGGCATTTGTGAACAATATTAATTCCGGTAAATTTGAACAGGCCGCTGAACTCAAAAAAGTATTTCAGCTCAACGATACAAAGACTAATCCCATGATAGTTCCTATCGTTATTTCAAAACTCAAAACAAAAAAGCTGGACCGCGCGATGGAATTGTTTAAACTGTTTTCTATCTCGAATGACGAAGTGATCGAACCGGCCCTCGAATTGTTCGACTATCATATAAACAGGGAAAGTCTGGGTATGGCCAAAGCATTAAGAGAGGAATTCAAGATTTCTCACGATTTATGTAATCCCACGGTCTTAAATTCTTTTACAATGAAATTAAAGAGCGGAAAATTTGAAGGGGCTAAATTACTGCACAAGGAATTCAAATTAAATATAACCGAAATTCAGCCGGTAATAAACGAATTATTTGAAAGTTATGTCAGCAAAAAACTTTATGAACGGGCCCTCCATTTTGGAAAGGACTTCAAGGCAAGCCCGGATC
Source organism: bacterium (assembly GCA_965240425.1). Lineage (GTDB taxonomy): Bacteria > SM23-31 > SM23-31 > SM23-31 > SM23-31 > CBDFMG01. The sequence goes on along the minus strand of OZ251221.1, from coordinate 1,203,400 downwards.
GTTTGAAAGCTGTCGCATGGGAACTGTTTACGAAAAAACTTGAATTAAATGACTTTTTCAAAGCATCTCAAATCGCAAAAACATATAATCTTTCGGGAATTATATACATAAATAAAAATAGGTTTCTTAACGCATCCCATTTGTTTTGAGTTTGGCGATCAGAAATGATTGCCCTCTATCGCCCTTAATGCTATTACACGCACCGCACAATAGTTGCAGGTTTTCAAAGTGATCTCCCCCGCCCTTACTCTGCGAAACAACGTGATCAACCGTCATGTTCCTTAATTGGAACAGCATCAGACATCCTGCACATATACCCTCCTGCTTCCCATATAACTGATGTTTGTGTGTGCGATAGTTCGGCAAAACGCCAAGGTCTGTTCGTTTGGGAATATCCGTTCTTTGTATTATTTGCCCAAATATGCCATGAATATCTCGAAGACGATCATTTACCAATTTAATAGCAATCGGACTTAGGTCTATGCCTACCCACTGGCGATTCAATGCCTCTGATGCTACACACGTTGTTGCACACCCACAAAAAGGGTCAAATACTACATCCTCCTCGTTACTACTGGCTTTGATAATACGATCAAGTAACCCAATCGGTTTCTGTGTTGGATAGCCCGTGCGTTCTTTTGCCATAGCATTGATGATTGATATATCCCAAACATCTCGCATGCGTTGTCTTTCCCTTATATATTGTCTGTGAATACTGCCATCGGGATGTCTAATTTCTTTGTATTTGCCTTTTTCGTCAGATTTCGTGAACTTCGACTTTGAAAAATCCTTAATAGGTTCGCTACTACCGCTATCACTGAAAAAACTATTTGATGATTTCGCATAGAACAAAATTACGTCATGCTTTCTCTTGAAATTCCTTTTGGATTCTCCTGTACCCTGATAAGACCAAATTATCTCATTCCTGAAATTATCATTTCCAAATACCGCATCTATTGTCACTTTCAAATAATGACTCGCGATCGGATCACAATGCAAATATATCGAACCGACCGGCTTCAAAATTCTCTTCATCTCCAACAACCGCACGGCAATCATGATAAGGTACGACTTCATACCCTTACCATGAACCATGCCCGCCGAATCGATAATTGAATACAAAGCCGGGTGTTTGTCAGCGATCTCACCATGCCAGACAATATCAAGGTCATCAAGCGCCCACGTATCTTTAAAGGCAACACCGGCCGCCTGTGACCCTATGGGTGCTGAGTAGTTTTTGTTAGAATTGAAAGGCGGATCAAGATAGATTAAATCAACAGATTCACTGTTCATACCACGAATAATGTCGAGGTTGTCACCCGTCCACATGGTACGGTTTTTCCAGTTGGGTTTCATGTTATTATTAATCAGCTTCCTATCAAAACAGAATAAGAAAGTGTTTTCCCTGACATCTTACCACACAGGTTTATAATTCTATCCATTAACATATTGCGAACATTCCCTTCATTTAACAGGAACGTTGCTTCGTTCAAATATCGCTGGAGATGTTGTTCACTTACATGATGGTACGTTCCTGTAATACTCCGTTTAAGCACTGCCCATGAACTTTCTACGCCATTTGTATGTGCCATCCCATTTACGAACTCTTGTACTGAATGGTTAACCGTCTCATGTTTGAATTCTTTTTTTAGTCCAATATACCCAGTAAACTCATCAGTATAGACAATGTTGCCGGAAACAACATTGTCTCTTATTTTCCTTTGAAGCGTTTCCCCGTCCCGTCCTTCGATCGGTATTGCTTTAGTCTTTCCACCCCGCTCACGCATTCCAAGAACGCAAGCCTTACCGGTTCCCCCACGACCCGAATGGCGCTTTTTATTCTCATGTTTGTTCTTTTCTAAACCGCCAATGTACGTCTCATCTACTTCTACAATACCCGACAACATCTTGCTATCATTCCCACAAGCCTCTTTAATCCTCTGAAGCATAAACCATGCTGATTTCTGTGTTATTCCAAGCTCTTTAGACAACTGAAGACTGGATATGCCCTTACGACCTACACTAACTTTGTACATTGCATAAAGCCACATCTTTACAGGAAGCCTACTGGACTGCATCATAGTATTAGTTTTACAACTGAATTGCTTACGGCACGTTGACTCTTTGCAGTGATAATAAAACTTTCGAGTTGTATGCGGGTATGTCTTAAGACTTCCGCATGAGGGACAATATCGCCCGTTTTTCCAACGGCATTTCTCAAAAAAGGCGACTGCCTTCGTTTCTGTACTGAATTGTTCTAAAAATTTAAACTCACTAATCGTTGTCTTGCCCATTACTTTTCTCCTTTGTTTATACTGTATAATATACTATAATAAATGAGAAAAGCGAGCTATATTTTTTATTTATGTATATAATTCCCAATCTTTCGAAAGATAAAGTAAAAGATAAAGTTACTAAACTGCTCATAGAATTACAAAATAAGAAAAAAAATCAGGCAGTAGAATCGTTGCGCTTGGAATTCAAAATTGAAAAGAAAGGCCGGATTTCCAAATTTTTCAGCAGATAAAAAATAAAAGTTCTACACGAGTCATTATAAAAATACAATGATTCACCACTCTAAAATCCACGTTCCAGAGGCACGGTTCTCACTGCCTATCTCCTGTAAAAAAACCATTCTTATATAATTTATCTCTTCGGATATTATTGGAGTATTATAAATGGCCGCCGGAAAAAACAGCTGGTAATATGCGACATGATTATCAAGCCTCGCGCGTCTGCGCGGAGACGGTTTATGCTGGAATTGTTCTTCTAATTCATCTCCAGCGAAAATAAAGTCCGGCAAGTTGTTCGTAACCAGTTTGCCGATCCGGTCATCGAACCACTCCTTGTCTCTTCTGATGGATTTGACAGATTCTATTTCTGTACCGTTCGATAATTCAAGGAACGTAATCCAGTTCTTGATATCAACAAAGTTTTCATGGAGTCTGCTTGCAATAATAACGCGTATTTCCAACATAGAATCGATGTCAATATCCGGTGGATACGAATCATGCAGGGATGATTCACTGTTCAGAAGTGTTTTATCCATTAAGATTGCCTGAATACTCGACGGAAAATTTCTTCTCCCTCCGGCGTTTATAGAATTTCGTACATTCCTGTTGGAGGCAGAGTTCATTGGAAGTCCAAAATGAACAGTCCAGTTTTTTGAATATTCACTGCCGGTATAAAGGTGATTCGATGATAGCTCGTTTCCCGGAGAAACAAATTGCTCGAAAGATAGTTCGTTTCCCAAAGAGATATTGTTGACAACATACTGTCTCGTATTGTTATAATGAAAATACAGTTCGGATCGCTTCAAGGAATTGCGTTGAATCGCATCAAGTCTTTCATATATTGAAGATATAACAGGATTTAATTCCTGTAATAGATATATTTTTAGTTTTAAACGGACATCTCTGCGGTCCTGTTTATTTCTCTTTACGGTAGAATCCACTAAAATTTGATTGTTATAGTTGTTAATTATATCCTTGACCTGTTCAAACATCGGACTGATCTCTGATTCCTGTTTAGAAGTCAGGTCCAGAAAATCTATGTAATTTTCGACATCTATTATGATCCGCTCTTCATTACACCCGGATGATAGGGTCATAATAACCGACATCGCTATAATAAAAGAAGAGCGGATTATATTGTTTTTCATAGGTACCATTTGTATCGTCCGTATTGAAAAAATTCTACTAAAGACTGCTCTCTATATCTCTAAACGAATGTACTACGCCGATTGTTTCAAATTTTACGCCGCATGAATACCGATTGCTAATATTGTACAATTATAATGACGTATTATTCCGACATTTCAATACCGGATAAAAAAAATTGCCGCTGATTTATTCGTGAAGAATTCAGGAAGCAGAATGGTAAATATTCAATAAATGAATACATGAGGAATATAGGTGTTTGCTCTGCAGTATGATACAATTCCATTTGGAATACACTAATATATCTACTGCTTGGTCACCGTAACGAGTTCGCTCGGTTGTTTGGATAGATCGGTCTGTTTCGTAATATTAACGAAACCGACTTTAACCGTCTTTTTTTTCTTCTCAGCTGTTTTTTCAGCAATAAGAGATATCCATTTGAGGCACAGGGGAGTAAAATACTCTGCCCGTATTTTTGAATCGCTGACGTCCCTGATTAAAATTCGGGAAATCGTCTTCAGCATCGGTTCAAATTTTGGATTATTGCACATTTGAAATACGTATTTTGTTCCTGAGCTTTTTTCTTTTTCATTCATCAGCCGGACCGTTTCTCCTATCGCTTTTTCTGCCGGCCCGCGAAAAAGTATATCTTTTGGCGTTGGATATTCCTTCATTAGATTTAGGAGAGGGGTTATACATGTGCGACTGCCGGATTTGGTAAGAACACTTACGACAGGAATGATGATATTTTTGTCCCGCATAGCTGCAAAAAGAGCGTTGAGCGCAAGTTTGCACTTTTCCGGTAAAGATATCTTTCCAATTGCTACCTGCCGTTTGTTCAAATCTGAATTTCCGATCTGTTTTATGGTCTCGAAAAAATTATCGATAGTGGTGTCATTTCCTGCTGAAACCTTCACTGCTTGTGCACAAAGTTCAAAAGCGGTTTGATATGCAATAGGTATGTTTTTCATATTCTTCGGTTGTCGACCGCTACTGTTCCTCCCGCTTTTCTTCAAGCGCTTTCATTGCTCCTTCCCGTTCTTCTATCTCCTGACCAATTTCCTTGAGCCCGATCTTTTCAGCCTGCTTTCCTTTCCCTTCACTCTCTCTGGCAGCTTTCTCCAGAGCTTCTTTCCTTTTTCTTTCGAGAAACTGTTCACTCTTACTTAATTTTATATTTTTCTCTATTGGTTTCTTTGGTGCGCTTCTAAATCCGGATAATTTGTTTTTCATAAGTTTTGCCGAAAGGTATTTTATCAATTCATTTGCGATATAGTTAAAGATCTTTTTAAACTCCTCGGCTTTAGCTTTTTGTTTTACCGCGGTATCAATATCTTCAAGTTTGACACGCGTCTCAAATATAAGCTGAAACATATTGTCAACAACACTTTTTCTCGCGAAAACAACATCCTCTTTATCCGCATTCTTTACAACTAAATCAGCAATGGGTTCAAAGATATCCTGCATAATTAAAAACTCCTATTTATGTAGAATTGTAACATAAATGACCTGATACGTATCACTATATTCTTCATAATGAACTTTATTGATTTTACATATATTGCAAATCAATACTTATTAAAATCAACAAATCATGCCGATTGATATGGGATAATTTCTTGCAGTATTTACACATTGTACTATAATAATGAATTAAATAATGAATGAAAATATCGAGAATTTTTCTGGAAGAGTATTTCTGCAGTACTATTTAATTTTGCGCTTAATTATACACAACCATTACTAAAAAGGCAAGTTTTTATTGACATTATTAGTTAATTAACTACATTAAATACCTCTTCACAATATATGTAAACGTAACAAGTTAAGTTAAAATTGAACACCGGAATTCACGTAGTGTCAGATTTTTCAAAATATTATCCGGGAGTCTTTAAGGTCATTATCGTGCTATGCTTAACTGTTTTCAAATGTGATAACCCGTTTTCGACGCGGAATCCCGAATTGCCGTCCGGAGAACAGACGTCTTTTATTCCGCCGGTGTCTCCTGAGACTGTTTTAGCAAATCTACAATCCTCAATCTTAGAAAGAAATATCGAAAATTACATTAAATGCTTTGGATTAAATGAAGAAACGAGAAGCAATTTTGTTTTTATACCTGAAAAAAGCGTCGCAAATAACTACCAGGGAGTATTTTTTAACTGGACTATTATAGAAGAACGTAATTATATTAACCGTATGTTCAGCGTGGTTCCTCCGGATTCAATAAGTAGTTTGATTTTACAGGATGTAGCCGAAACACAGTTTGGCGATTCCCTGCAAACGACTAAAGAATACGATCTTCTTGTGACACATACAGATCTTTCCCCGCCAAATCAGGTTGTGGGAAGGATGGATTTAAGTTTGCGGAAAGATTCCAATGCGCTGTGGTATATATCATTGTGGTCGGATTTCAAAACAGAAGACCTCCCTGTTTGGAGTCAATTAAAAGCAGAATTTTAGTCATGGATAATTTTGCCGCCCGTACCACCCCTCAAATGGCCGTATATCTTACAGTGCTGTTGTTTACTCTGGTAACAGGCGCTCTATTATGTACGGCCGGATTATTAGTAGTAACCGGATGCGCAAACCCGTTTGCGCCAAAACTCGGTGATATTACAACTGAACTGGATGTCTTCTTAACAGAACAGAAAACACCCGAAGAAGTGCTGATAAATTTTCAGTTTTCCTACACAATAAAAGATTCACTCGTTTACCGCGACGTGCTTGACGATGATTTTCTCTTTGTTTGGAGAGATCATGACAATGATTCCTTCGTATCCTGGGGCAAGGAAGAAGATGTTAAAACGACAAATGGTTTATTCAACGCCTTCACAGTGGTTGGTCTGCAATGGAATACTACAAATTATACATCGTTCACGGAAGATTCGACACGAGCTGAAATCTCCAAGGGATTTATCCTGACGCTCGATTCTGAAATCAGAATTTTCGGAGAAGCGTTATTCGATATGAAAAAACAATTGGATACCGGCATCTGGAAAATAACACGATGGTTTGATAAATCTATCATTTGAAATCATAGTAATGATAATGCCAGCTCAAAAGATTTTTTGTTCCTGGTCTGCCGGTTAAATCCGGTCCGTTTCTGTTAAGAAACGTGACCATTTCTATTATTCATAAAGAGTTACTAAATGGTCAGATAAATCTACAAGCACGAGGAAATACTATGCGATTAGGCGTTAATATAGATCATGTTGCGACCTTGAGACAAGCACGAAAGATCACTGAACCCGATCCGGTTTCCGCTGCCGTACTCGTTGAATTAGCAGGTGCGGACGGGATTGTCTGCCATTTGAGGGAAGACAGGCGTCATCTCAGCGACAGGGATCTTCGTCTATTGCGGCAGATGGTTAAAACACATTTAAATATGGAAATGGCAGCTACGGATGAAATGATATCGATCGCTGCAAAACTTCAGCCCGATATGGTAACGCTCGTTCCGGAAAAACGTACCGAAGTCACTACAGAGGGAGGTCTCGATGTCGTGGGCAATTTCGATCAGGTCAACGGTGCAATTGAAAAGCTCCGTGCAAGCACCATCATTGTAAGTCTATTTATTGATCCCGAACTGGAACAGGTCAAATCCGCTGCCCGGTCCGGGGCCGATTATGTAGAACTGCATACCGGAAGATATTCGGAAGCGGTAGACGCAAATGAGCAGGAGGATGAATTGTCCGCATTACAGACCATGGCCTATGCAGCTTCCAAACTGGGCCTCAGCGTCAGCGCGGGACACGGATTGAATTATCATAATGTTAAGGAAGTTGCCGGACTCGAAAAAATAGAAGAGTTGAATATCGGCCATGCAATAATCGCCAGATCGGTATTTACCGGTATTGAAAAAGCGGTATGTGACATGATCCGACTCATACGCGGATGATCCGCAAAGCACAAGTATATAAAAATCGGCTGTTTTCCATTATGTTGGGTCAGATGACCAATTAACCGGATATTTATGCAATGGTTTTCGAGATACTGTTCTGGGCAAGTTTAACAATTGTCATCTATATTTATATCGGGTATTTTCTCTTGATCTGGGCCCTATCTCGGTTTTATCCGGTACCTGAATACAATAATGTCACCGAATTTCCAAAAGTCTCAATAATCTTTTCGGCTTATAATGAGGAAAAAGTCATAGCAGAAAAAATAACTAACTGTCTTGCCCTCGACTATCCTGATGACAAACTGGAAATTTTAATAGGCTCGGACGGCTCGACAGACAATACGAATCCTATTCTTGAGTCGGTTAAAGATCCCAGAGTAATTGTATCTGTCTTTCAGGAAAGACATGGTAAGAACTGGGTGTTAAACGAACTTGTCAAAAAAAACAGCGGTGAAATTCTTGTATTTACGGATGCAAATATCATATTTGAACCAGATGCTGTGAAGCGTCTCATAAGACCGTTCCAACAGGAAAATGTTGGCGGCGTCATCGGACATCTCCATTTGGAAGTACCGGGCAATAAGAAACAGGAAACTCCAGAAAAAAGATATCTGTCATTGGAAAATTCATTAAGAAAAATGGAAACGAGGATTGGAACGACTTTCGGACTCACGGGAGCGATCTATGCGATTCGACGCCGGTTGTTTAAAAATTTACCGGACACTAAAGTCGTTATAGATGACACATATATTATTATGTCCCTGTTAAAACAAAATTACTCGATAGTATATGAATCCAGGGCACGGGCAATAGAGGAGATTGATAACAATATTTTTGAAGAAATGAAGCGTCGAATACGTATTTGCGCCATGAATCTCAATGGAATTTATAATTTCGCCTCCCTTCTCAATCCCTTTCGGGGATATACCGCGTTGGGGATCTGGTCTCATAAAGTATTACGATGGATTTCGCCATTCCCATTGCTGGTGTTATTACTATCCTCTTTAATGCTTGTAAATAATCACTACGGATATGTGATCACTTTTTCTTTGAGCACCTTTTTTCTCTGTACATTCCTCGGTATCTTGTTTAACATTTTGAATATCAGAATAAAATTCTTAACTTACTGCGCTTATTTCTTTGTCGTAAATTTAGGTCTGTTTATAGGCTTCTTTAAATTCATGTTTCGACTGCAAAAGCCCTATTGGGAACCGCCGGTACGACCTGATTTTCAATAGTATCATACCGTATAATACCACATGACTCGAATTACCGAAAAATCGATACTGATACTTTCCGATTTTCTGGCAGTGAATATTGCCTACGTGATCGTCTATATCCTTAGATTCTATATAGTGCTGCTCGAGTCGGATACACCTCCAACGGCAGCAGGCGTTATCCTGGGTGGAGGTTTTCTGTCGCTGGCATGGATTGTTGTGTTCTTGTTATTTGGACTGTACCGTTCAAAATTCGCCGTTTCAAGAACGGACGAAATCGTTACCGTCTTTAAAGCTGTATCGCTTGGCACAATGACATTATTTGTATTGACTTTCAATTTGAGCGATCCTCTCCCCCTCTCAAGATTAATAATTTTAAATTACTGGATATTCCTAATCTTTTTTCTGAGCATCGGCCGTATTGCGATCAGGACTTATCAGAGGAACCGTCTTAAAAAAGGAATCGGAAGAAGAAAAACTCTCATAATTGGAACGGGTAAACAGGCACGAAAAGTCTATGATCAAATTCGAATAAACCCATTGACCGGATTTGACGCAATTGGATTTCTAAAAACATCGTCACATACTGCTGAAGAAACAGGATCAGGGAAGGTCTTTGGGAGTATTGAACAATTTGATGAAGTTTGTGTCCAAAATGACATTGAAGAAGTGTTGATAATACTGGACAGACCGTCAAAAACAAAATTATTTGAGATTGTTGATAAATGTAACGGTTATCCGGTAGTATTACGAACGGTCCCCGATATTTATGAGATCGCCGTCGGCAATGCACACATTCAACATATGTACGGTTTAGACCTTGTTGAGATACTGCCTGAAAATTATTCGGCAGGATTTCGCGCAGTTAAGCGGTTCATTGATATTGCTGTTTCCTCAGCAATTATTTTGCTGTTTCTTCCTCTATGGGTTTTAATAGGATTTATAATAAAATTGAACAGCCAGGGCCCGGTTTTCTATAAACAAAAACGGATTGGGCGCAATGGAGAAGATTTTATGATGTATAAATTCCGGTCGATGGTAATGCATGCGGACACTGCACCTATTCACAGATTGACACTTGAAAAGGATGCCCGAATTACTGCGATAGGAAGTTTTATAAGGCGATTCAGAATCGACGAAATCCCACAAATGATCAATGTGCTTGAAGGAGATATGAGCCTTATAGGGCCGAGGCCGGAACTGCCCTTTTATGTCCGGGAATTTGTTAAGCAGATTCCACTCTATTCAAAAAGACTCCGGATAAAACCGGGAATAACAGGCCTTGCACAGGTAAAGCAAAAATTTTCAGAATCGGTTACCGACATAAAAAAGAAATTGGAATACGACCTGTTTTATATAGAGAATATGTCATTGAAACTCGATCTAAAGATAACACTTGCAACGATTGTAACTATATTGACAAGGCGCGGCGGATAAGAATCAAGGTGGCGGTATTTAATGTATGATTTAAAATTCATCCGGGATAATTACGAAGATTTTGTTGACAATCTCGAAAAAAAGGGTTTTACCGGGAATGTATCGGGACTACTCGACCTCGATGGTGAGTGGCGGCAGCTTCTGGAACACGCGGACACAATGAAACAGAAACGGAATACGGTATCCCGGCAAATAGCGGAACTGAAACGTCAAAAAAAAGACACTTCCGCTCTTGTGGCAGAAATGCAGGAAGTATCGAGCGCCATTAAAGGTTTTGACGAGTCGATCAGACAGGTCTATGCAAAGATTACCGAAATTATATTTGGCCTGCCGAACATACCACATGAATCTGTCCCTGTGGGAAAAAATGCCAAAGAAAATATCGAGATTCGCTTATGGGGCGATAAGACGGTTTTCGATTTCCCGGTAAAAGACCATTATACGATTGGGAAAAATCTTAACCTCTTCGATTTTAAACGGGGATCAAAGATCGCCGGGGCGGGGTTCCCATTATTTACGGGAAAAGGAGCGCAATTGGAGCGGGCTCTGATAAACTTCATGCTTGATTACCACATTAAAAATCACGGCTATACCGAAGTCTATACACCCTTCCTGGCAAATAGGGCGGCTGTGGGTGGTACGGGTCAGCTCCCATATCTCGAAGACGATATGTACCGTATCGAACACGACGATCTCTTTCTTATTCCTACTGCTGAAGTCCCGGTAACGAATATTTACAAGGATGAAATTCTACACTTCTCGCAATTACCTATCAATCATGTTGCCTTTTCGCCATGCTTTCGCCGTGAAGCGGGGTCCTATGGAAAAGACACGAAAGGATTTCAACGTGTGCACCAGTTCAACAAAGTGGAAATGGTTAAATTTGTCATGCCGGAAAATTCATATGATGAACTGGAATCGCTTGTGAAAAATGCGGAAGATATAGTCCGGGAACTCGGATTACATTACCGTGTAATCGAGCTCTGTACAGCCGATCTTAGCTTTGCCGCTGCAAAATGTTTTGATATTGAGGTGTGGTCGCCTGCGGAAGAAAAATTCCTTGAAGTCTCGAGCTGCAGCAATTTTGAAGCGTTCCAGGCGCGTCGTATCGGTATCCGTTTTAGACGAAAAAGCGGTGAGAAAGTAGAATATGTGCACACCCTGAATGGGTCCGGAGTAGCCACTCCCCGGCTCCTGATAGCAATGCTCGAAACATACCAGACTGACGAAGGAAGTGTCATTATTCCCGAAATATTGCAGTCCTACACCGGTTTTGATATCCTCAAACCTACAGAATTATAGAATGTTAAACCGCAACGTATTCTGCCTGATTTGAATATTCTGACGCTTATATATCCTGCAAAGCAGGATGAAATGTTATTCTAATCTGTTTTTTGCAGAATCTTTGTATAGAGTAGCGCAGCTATTGTCGAACCGGTGAGAGGTCCTATCCAGTAAACCAGATGATTTTCCCAGAATCCTGAAATAAGGGCGGGTCCGAACGATCGCGCAGGGTTCATCGCGGCCCCGGTAAGCGGGCCGCCGACAAGAATATCAAATGTCAGAACCAGCCCGATTGCGAGACCGTAAAAACCGGCAGGGGCTTTTGAATCGACAGCAGTCCCGAAAATTACGAAAACCAGAAAAAACGTTAACAGGGCTTCAATAGCTATACCGGTTGCTGAAGATATTTCTGCGGAAACCATTGTCACTCCCGGATCTGCGCCCGGAGCATACGGTAAGAGCATGACAAGCAGGATTCCCGCTAAAACAGACCCCGCAAGTTGCGCAATAATATATCCAAAAGCCGTACCTGCCCTTATTTTTTTAGTAATAAACATTCCAAACGTTACCGCAGGATTTATATGTGCGCCCGAAATATGGCCGGTTGCGTAAACCATTGTCATGAGGACTAATCCATGAGCGAGCGCAATACCCGGTAATCCTAACGAGCCATTTGTAAAGTTATCCATATGTACGGCCCCGCCGCCAATGAAAACAAGAGCAAACGTTGCGACAAATTCAGCGCTTAATTTTGCAATCATTTCTATGCTCCTCTCGCAATAGTATTTATAAGTTTACAACCCTTTTCCCATAAGGGTAGTTTCTACATTCATGGTGATAGACGTGTTAATTCTCATATAATATACGTCTGCAATAGTGCGGACACAATAGAGCTTTTTTTCGAGAAAAAGTCAAGATAAAACTTATTAATATTTATTTTGTGATAGTTATAGAAAATTTGTATTTTACCATTGTTAATGTATATGAAAATCAAAAATTTATCGATATCAAAAACAATAAAGAAATCGACCTTTAGTGTGTAAGATTAGATATGGAACAGTCAAAACTAAAATATGAAGCGAGTTGTTTGAATTGCAAGCATTGGAAGGAGAGAAGTAATTCAAACAGAGATGGTCCTTTACAAGTCCGCGAGGGAGTTTTCCAGGGGAAATTTGCAGGGCAGGGCGCAGGGCAGGCCGCAGGGCAGGGTTTTGTAGACGCGGACGTGGGGGGGGGGGGGGGTGTCTACAGACACCGCTCCCCTACCCGCTGGTTTTGCTCGAGCTTTTTCCGTGTCCGGGCTAATTTCCAACAGCGAGGGCGAAGCCTGTACTTGGTACGTAGGTACTTGCTTACTACTTGTACGTAGGCATGGTGTTTGGTCGAAAAGGAGGCATGGTGTTTGGTCGTGCAAAACTCACCAGAATCACAGGATTTTGTGGAAAAAAGCCCGTCCGAGGCGCTGAGCGGCCCCAGGAGCCGCCTTTCGGCGTCCTACGGCCAGTATAGTAGACCCCGGGCCAGCGGTCGCGCCCCGCGGGCATCCTCGCGCCCGACATGTGACACTGAGGACCGGCGGCTGGAAGGCTGCCTCGATTAACCCGTCCCCGTTGGTCCGCCGTCCCGCCTGGCGGTCAAGACCTGGCACTGTTCGACCTCGCACCACGGGGAGAAATTCAGAATGGCAGATAAGACTTTAAATTTCTCGCAACGATACGGCTACGAACCAGTCAGGGACTCCATCCAGTTCGAGTCGATGGACGAGCAACTCCAAAACGGGTTGTGGAGCTTGCTGAAGATCTTTGTGTGGGATAGTGCGAGAACCGCCATCCCAGGAGAGTATGGCGTGTACCTCAACGGCCGCTTGAACGGACAAATCAAGGACTTATGCACTCTCCTCTGGTTCGACTACTTCAAGAAGCCACTAGACGAACTTGGCAACCAGTGGAGTGAGGTGCTTAGTGAGCTGAGAAAACACTACTTCAACTGTTCTTGGCACACCGCGTACAGATTTGTTGAATTCGTCGCAAATAACTACTCCGATGATCACTTCAAGAAAGAATTTACCGCCGAGTGCAATCAGCTTTTCGAACAGGAGATGTCCGGCTATCGGTTTGTGAATGGCCTTGTGACGCCAATCACCGACACACAGGAACTTACCGCGATTAATGAAGCCATTGAGACAACTCCTGGGCCGGTCGGCCAACATCTTCGACACGCGTTGGAGCTACTTTCTGACCGCACTGACCCTGACTACAGGAACTCGATTAAGGAATCCATCTCGGCTGTTGAGAGCTTGGTGGCAAAAACTGCATCGGCTGACAACTCCACCTTCGGACAGCTCCTCAATAGACTTAAAAACGAACGCGGCCTACACCCAGCCTTAAAGGCGGCCTTGGGTAACCTCTATGGCTACGCGTCAGATGAGTCAGGTGTCCGTCACGCGCTAATGGAAGCCGATAGGGTCGAATTTCACGAGGCGAAATTCATGCTTGTGGTGTGTTCGGCGTTCGTGAATTTTATTAACGGAAAGGGTCTAGTCGAGGGTTAATCACCTGCCGCCAGTCACGGGGCTATTCCACGAGGCGCAGTTGCGACGGTGCGATACGCGGCGGAGATGGCGAGAGCACGAGCGCCCCTGTGACCGTGTGATAGTGCAGGTCCGGCCACGAGCGTTTGATTTTCTGCAGCTCGCGCAGACAGTCCGCGCGGAAATTGCTGAGGGTGGCTTTATCGTTCGCCCTGGCTGGGTCCACGCCGAACTGCCGGTAGAGTAGCGGCCACGTGAGCCGCAGTGGGCGCTTCAATGCGAACGTGCGATAGGTGGAGCCACAGGTAGAGGTCGAGGCCGAGCGGCGATCTCTTCATCGCGCGCAGGGTGTTCAGGTCGATCGGGATCGGGCGGCGGATGATCTCGTTGAAGAAGTCCTCGCCAAGCTCAATCCTGCTCTCCCATAACGAGCGCGCGTCCGGCTGGCGCTCGCTCCACCAGAACTCAGTGAGACGGGCAATCGGCGCGTTCAGTGTGGCTTCCCCGCGTGCATCCTCGTAGAGTAGCGAGACCGTGCACCCAAACAGCCGCCGCATCTGATTCCGAAGTCTGGTGTGCTTGTCGCCGCTAGTGCTGTAGATGCCAACCTTCCGCATGAACTCCGAGAGCGAATCACCGAGGATGAGCTCTGGTGATTGCGTCCGCACCGCTTCGGTGAACGCCCACGCCAGCAGCAGACGCGGCAGGGTGCCGTAGGGCAGTTTGTTGCCGCCGCCGGCCACCATGTAGAGCGTGTACGGCCCATTGACGCGCTTGAACTCGTGCCGGTTTTTTGGGTTGGTGCGCGGCAACGAGCAGAGCGCGAGCAGCCGCGCCATGAAGCCAAGCTCTGGGTCTGCGTCGCGCGCGGCGACGAGCTGCGTCACCTGGTCGAGCTGCGTGAAGTGTCGCGTCTGGCGTCGCCGCGTCGGCTTGACGGTTTTGGTCGGCAGCGCGGTAAGATTGCGGTCGGTGGGAGACGGCATCGAGAGTGCCTGCTTTCTGCTTCGGGCGCGATGGGGTCAACCGTCGCGCCCAACTTTTGTACGGGTGCATTCCCGTCCCAAGAGCATACCGCGACCCGCTGACTAGCCTCCGCTCAGCCGGTCGAGTCAAGGCGCTGCCGCGCCTCCTTCGCTGCGCTCCGGCCCTTCGGGTGACCCGCCCGCCCGCGACGGCTCACGGGGCCGGACCGTGCTCCGATTCTGGACTGGCGCAGGGTCAATTAACCCGAGGCGGGGAGGGTTTTCGTTGCAGGGAGAGCGGCCGTCGTCCGGGGCCGTTTGCAGGGGATTTTGTTACGGCAAATCAATATTGCCTTGGTTTTCTGAAACGGTAAAAACTATTTTCAACCTGCCATAACTATATCAATTATTCACTAATCTCAATTTTTACTTCAATTTGCACACTGCCGGTCCTGCTGCTGGAACAAAATAAATACACATACCGAAAGAAGAGGCGCCTGCGATAAGACCGCAGTAGCTGTTCTCTTCGGCTATAGTGTCAACCTTCGCGGATAATTGGTCAATATAGGATTTAATCGCTGTCGGTTCTTCAGCCCATGACGAATCGCTGGCTGCCAGAGTGGATTATTCCTTGGGCTTGATCAGAATATTGCTAATGTTCGGACGTCCTCCCTCTGCAATAGCAAGTACATTTTTACCGTGCGGGCGTTATTTAAGTCGGTGATAAGTCCCGGGGACCGCGCATGGAGACGCTGAGAAATGACAAAACCGGCCGGATCATCCACTTCTTCTTTAATACGTATAACCCGTTGACAATTGCATTCGGATTTTTGCTGAAGTATGGTTTCTTGTCTTGAGTGCGGCTCATGCATTAAATGCATTTATGTGAGCGCTGATGCGGGTAATTGTCGCTTATCGCCATAATAAACTCACCCGGTGTGCACCATGTACCGCTCGGATAGGGTAATTAAAATAGTAAAATCGGATCGCTTATTTCTCGAATTTTATGATAATGATACTATCCCCGCTTTCACAGTATCGTCATGTATGTCAGAAACATTAACGTATTTTTACTATTATTAATATTGCATTACGATTTGACTACAGGTTTTCTTTTTCGAAATCGTTGATTTTTTTGTATATATGAAGTATATTTTGAAATGATGCACCTGTGCGTGGATCAATTGTAAATACTGTTTAACTGTATCTAATTTACTATAAACGTGGAAAGAGGAATGTGATGGTAACGTTTCAAAAGCTTCAACATCCGGAAAGCGGAGAAAGAATAATCATTGAAAACAATACATTGAAGATATCTGACAATCCGATAATTCCCTTTATTGAAGGGGACGGGATTGGACCCGATATTTGGAATGCAACGAAAATTGTTCTCGATGCTGCTGTAGAAAAAGCATACGACGGAGCAAAAAAAATTGAATGGTTCGAGATTTATGCAGGAGAAAAAGCGAACGAAAGATACAATAATTATCTGCCCCAGGACACATTGGAAGCAATAAAATATTATAATGTTGCGATCAAAGGGCCGCTCACAACACCTGTTGGCGGTGGATTCCGCAGTTTGAATGTCTCGCTCAGGCAACTGCTGAACCTTTATACATGTATTCGGCCCGTGCATTATTTTAAGGGAACGCCGAGTCCGGTAAAGCATCCGGAAAAACTGGACATTGTCATTTTTCGTGAAAATACCGAGGATGTCTATGCCGGAATAGAATGGCAGGAAGGTTCTCCGGAAGTCGCGCAGGTAATTTCGTTTCTCAATGACACCATGGGGACGTCCATCAGAACCGATTCAGGAATCGGTGTAAAACCGATAAGCATAACCGGTTCAAATCAATTGGTCAGAAAAGCAATAAACTATGCCATCGAAAGAAATAGAAAAAGTGTTACTCTCGTCCACAAAGGGAATATTCAAAAATATACTGAAGGGGCATTTCGGGATTGGGGATATAAACTTGCCGCCGAAGAATTCGGTGAGGTGACAATTCCGGAAGATGAACTCTGGAAAAAATATAACGGCACGGCGCCCGAAGGAAAAATTGTTATTAAAGACAGAATTGCAGACAGTATTTTTCAGCAGGTCCTCATCCGTCCCGATGAATATGAGGTACTTGCCACAACGAATCTGAATGGTGATTACCTCTCGGATGCTTGTGCCGCCCAGGTTGGCGGACTCGGAATGGCCCCGGGCGCGAATATAGGCGACCATATTGGACTCTTTGAAGCCACACACGGCACCGCTCCCAAATATTCGGGACAGGATAAAGTAAATCCTGGTTCTATGATCCTGTCCGGAGCCCTCATGCTTGAATATCTGGGTTGGGAAGAAGCACGTGACAATATCTATAACGGATTAGAAAAAACAATTATTAACAAGACCGTTACCTATGATTTAGAGCGCCAGATGGAGGGTGCGGAGTTGCTCAAATGCTCGGAGTTTGGTCAGGAAATTGTAAAAAATATGTGACAGTACGCGTTGGACCGTCATGCCGGCACTATTCATTAAAGAATAGAAGAATTAACGTGTCCATGACACAATGAATCAAATTGTTACCGGTAAAAAAACATACAATCATTTGTGATAAAAATTTAATGGTGATAGCGCTAGACAACTACTATAGTATCTTTATCTTATCTTGAAATGTTTATTGATGAATCGGAATTAGAGGTCATTGCAGGTACAGGGGGAAGCGGCTGTATGAGTTTCAGGCGCGAAAAGTATGTTTCGCTTGGAGGTCCTGACGGCGGTGACGGCGGAAAAGGCGGCGATATTATACTCGCCGGTGATAAAGCATTGCATACGCTTATGGACACGCGCTATCACAAGGTGTATAGAGCAAAACGCGGCAATCACGGAGGAAGCGCTCGCAAAAAAGGCGGCGCGGGTAAAAATGTTACAATACCTGTCCCGCTCGGAACGGTCCTTCGCGAAAATGAAACTATTCTCGGCGAGCTGTTAGAACCGGAACAGCGATTTACAATCGTCCGGGGCGGCAGGGGAGGAAAAGGGAATGCTCGCTTCGTTACACCCACGAACAGGGCTCCGCGAAAATGGGAGCCGGGCAAAGACGGGGAACAGAAAAAAATAAAACTGGAACTCAAACTGCTTGCAGATATAGGACTTGTCGGACTTCCCAATGCCGGTAAATCAACACTTATTGCTGCTGTATCTGCGGCAAAGCCGAAAATAGCCGATTATCCGTTTACAACGCTTGTTCCTAATCTCGGAATTGTAAAATGTCATGAATTTCATAGCTTCGTTATGGCAGATATTCCCGGTCTTATCGAAGGAGCTCACACCGGGAAAGGGCTTGGAGACAGGTTTCTTCGGCATATTGAACGTTCGAAAGCACTCTTGTTCCTTATCGAAATTACCGATCCCGATCCCGTGAAAACATACAGGTCGCTTTCAAATGAAATAGAAAAATTCAATCCTTCCATTCTGGAAAAATCGAAAATGATACTATTGACCAAGCATGATCTCCTCCCTGACACACAGATTCCCGTATCGATAGACGGTATTTCCACGTTAGCGATATCTTCCGTAAATCACACCGGATTACCGGAACTCAAGAATAATTGCTGCACGCTCGTAAATCTTCAATAATGCAACTATGGATTTTCCTCTTCACGACCTTCTCAGACTTCACTTTTTACCTGCAATAGGCCCCTACAGAGCATTCAAACTCATAAAGGCATTCAAAAACCCCGACAGTATCTACCGTGCTACCTATGATGAAATAATGCGTGTTGACGGCTTCAACAACATACTTTCGAAAAAATTTCTTTCATCAATTCGCGATACTTCTCTGATTGAGCTTGTGAACCGCCAGATAGCAAAACTGAAAAATTACGATACCGCTGCAGTGACAATCTTGGATGATACATATCCGGGGAATCTGCTGAACATTTACAGCCCTCCTCTCGTTCTTTTTGTACGGGGCGAACTGAAGACGGATGATGTGCGTTGTGTTGCCGTTGTCGGTTCGAGAACGATTTCCGAATATGGCCGTTTGGCCGCGGGCATCGATACCGAAGCGCACTGGGCGGCGATACGGACCGGAGGGCGTACCGTAGCTGTTCTCGGCTGCGGCATTGACGTTGTATATCCGGCATCGAATAATTCACTGTACAAGGAAATAATGAAAAACGGAGCAGTTATATCAGAATTCCCGTTCGGTATGAAACCGTGGCCCGGAAATTTTCCCCAGCGAAACAGAATAATAAGCGGTATGGCTCTGGGAACTCTTGTTGTTGAAGCGGGGGAAAAAAGCGGAGCGCTTATAACTGCGTCTGTAGCATTGGAGCAGAACAGGGAAGTGTTTGCAATACCGGGAAACATTTCGAGAAGGCACATTGAAGGTTCAAATGCGCTTATCAGGGACGGAGCTGCAAAACTTGTTCAGAATGCTGAAGATGTGATAAACGAGCTTTGACCTGTTCCCGGTGAGACCCTCAGTGAGACCGGTAGAGATTGAAGCTCCTCACGTCCAGTTGTCGATTGATGAATCGGTACTTTTTGACAGTATCGGCAATGAGCCTGTTCTTGTTGATCATATCTCGCGAATAAGCGATCAACCGATACAAAGGATCCTCCCCCGTCTCCTTGCTCTTGAAATCAAAGGACTTATTCGCAAGTTTCCAGGCAATAAATATATTCGCTCGTGATAAAAAAACAGTTGCAAGTCTCAGGGTATGTTCGAGACCGCTACAAAGGCCGGTACAGCATAAAATAAATGATGACACCGGTTATGGAAACATACATCCATACAGGAAAAACCCACCGGACAAACCGTTTATGCTTCGTGATATTATCGAGAAGTGCATGCCGGACGGCGATAATGATAAAGGGGGACATAAGACCGGCACAAAGCACGTGCGGGACTAATATGGCGAAATAAACAGGCCGTGTCCAATCATGATATGGATAGGGTACCGAACCGACTTTTGCATGATAAACAAGGTATGAAACCAGGAAAAGAAGTGAAAAACCAAGAGCGGATAGCATTGATTTTTTATGGAGCGCCCGATTTCCCTTTTTGATTTGAATGAATCCGAAGGTAAGAAAAAGCGTTGCGGCTCCGTTCAGTACGGCATTGACCGTTGCGAGGTCCGAAATCTCCATTACATTTTTTCTGTAAGACTGTCGATACGTTTTTTCAATCCCGCAAGACTTTCTTCATTAAAACTGTCGTAATAACCCCGTATATTTCCATCTTGATCGACAAGAACAAATTTCGTGCTGTGTCCCATCGGCAGACCTTCCGCCGGCAGATAAAATCCCTTCTCCGAAAGTTGTATAATGTCCTGTATGGGTGCCCTGACGAACGTCCAGTTATCGTCCTCGACGCCAACCTTTTTTGCATATTCCTGCAAAACCGGGAGAGTATCGTTATCAGGATCGACCGAAAAAGATACGAACCGGACCTTGTCGGAATCCCGGTATTCACGGTAGAACTCATTCATCGTTTGCGTCATTAAAGGACAGAGAGATTGACAACCCGTAAAAATAAAATCGACAATACTGACGGCGCCTTTCATGTCCTCAATACCGAACGATTCACCGGTATGTGCGGTGAAATCGAACTGTGGGACTTCTCCATAAACATCGATAGTGTTGAACATGGGCTGACTCGCCTGATCATAGATAAACCAAGCGCCAAATCCCGTGAATACAAGTCCCGCTATAGCGAACACAAACCACTTCTTCATCTTATGATACTCCTGCCCCGCCTGCACCCGTTTGCCTCTTTATTCCTGTGAGAAGAACGACAATTATACCAAAATAGAGACTGGCAATCCATAAATGCAAAAGCTGCATTTCTTCGGGAAGCCCTGATGTTACGGTGATTATACCAATGATTATCTGTGCGGTAATGCATAAAACAAGGCTCCATGAACTCTGTTTTATGATTTTAGGAAGTCCGGTTCCCAAAGTAATTATTTTTTTGCTGATATGCCATGAAATTATAAACATAGCTATGCTGATGACCCAATGTACGTTTTGAACCGGCCCCACCAGATTAAGCCATTCTCCCCGCTGCAGAAGGGGGAACTGCTTCTGAATTATTTCAACCGATGACCGTATCTGTGTCCCCAGAATAATTTGTAGCAGGGTCAGTCCTGCAAGGATTCTGAGCCATGTGTATGATTTCGGAGGATAGACTGCGCCTTTATCGCTGTCGGGGTTCTCCCGGTAATATGCCTGCTGTGTTGCAAATATTAGGAGACCGATCAGGAGAAATGCAAGTAACATGTGGACCGTTATCGTTATCGGAAGGAGTTCGGATGTTACCACAATACTTCCGTACCAACCCTGAAAACTTACGACAAATAATGCTGCCAACGTTGTGTAAAAAATATTCGGGACCGTGCGGTAATGCTTGAACACGAGGATAGCGGTTATCAGAATTAAAATCCCGACGGATACACCGATAAGTCTGTTTATATATTCGATCCAGGCATGTGTTATGTTAAATGTCTCCGGGTCGACACCGGCAGGAAGCTGGCTGATGCGTGTCGGAGGAATCCACCGCCCGAAACATTTCGGCCAATCAGGACAGCCGAGACCGGAGCCGGAGACCCTGACAAGTCCCCCCACAATTATGAGAAAATAGGTAGCAAACGTCGAGATAAGTGCGAATCGTCGAAAAGAAGTCATCATTATTACTCCGGTTCAAAGGATGGTTTGAATTTGTGAGAAAAAGGAAAGAACAAATTGTGTGAGAAGCAATAAAAAATGGTATAAAATTGCAGGCAATAGGAAAATCCTGCTAATTTTCCGGAGAATTTTCAGTACTTGTTGTTATCGACGGCATCGTGTATATTTTTGCGTCCGGTTGAATGGCTGTGTCTCTGTAATCATAAATATCGCCCCGCCGCATGGTGTCGAGCATCGTAATGGAAATGAGCACTGTCAGAAAGAACAACGATGTGGCAAAAATAAAAAAGTAAAGCCTGTTATCGTAATAGAGATGCATAAAAAAGAATGCTACAAGCAGTGCCTTGAATGTAGCGATAGCAAGAGCGACGAGGATGTTTAAGAAGCCGAGATCGATAAACGATACGGCAACCGTCACAAGGGTCATGACCAGTAACGCTCCGCCGATAGCAAGATAGACGAGCATGGGAATAATGTGTGGTACAGGGTGTTTGTTCATAATTTCAACTGATTAAATAAAATAATGGAAAAAGATATATCCATATCAGATCGACAAGATGCCAGTACAGCCCTGTATTTTCAATAGGATTATAATATTCATTCGTTATGCCGCCGTTTTTGATTTTTACGATCATCCAGGCGATGAGAAACATACCGACAAAAACGTGCAGACCGTGCAGTCCGGTCATCATGAAATAGAGACTGAAAAAGATGTGCGGATTTGTTCCGTCGATCCCTTCGAAAAAGTAATACTTGCCTGGAAGCTGTCCCACTTCAAATTTGTGACTGTATTCGAAATACTTAATTACCATGAACGTAGCGGCAAACGCAAGCGTAACGAGAAGATACCGTATTGCCGCTGAATTCTTACTCAGTTGGACACTCCTGATAGCGAGCGCCATTGTCACCGAACTTGATATCAGGACGATAGTATTTATCGAACCGAGAAGAACGTCCAATTCTTCATGTGCTGCCTGGAACATATCCTGGTTCCAGGAGCGGAAAACGGCATACGCCAGGAAGAGACCGCCGAACAGCAGGACCTCGGTCAGCAGAAATAACCACATGCCGAGTTTAGCAGATTCACGCTGCTGCACTGCATCGTGAAAATGGTGCGCAAGGAATTGAGAATCTTTTTCGTGTCCTGACATAACGTTACCTGAGAGTACTTTCCACTTCAATTTTGTCGAAATCATACGGCCCGTGTGTTGCTATGGGAGGTTTTTCAAAATTATGGACCGGGGGCGGTGACGTTGTTTGCCATTCAAGAGTCAAAGCGCCCCACGGATTGTTTCCGGCCGGTTTTCCCTTGAAGACCGCATGGAGCAGGTAAATAGCAACGACAAATAGACCCGCGCCAAGAATGAGCGATCCGATTGACGAAAATCCGTGCATTCTCTGAAATTCAGGCAAATAATCGTGATAACGCCGCGGCATGCCGTGAGTGCCCAGAAAAAACTGTGAAAAAAAGGTTATGTTAAACCCGATAAAAATTACGACGGCGGTAATTTTTGCAAGCGTTTCATTGTACATCCTCCCCCATATCTTGGGCCACCAGTAATGAATCCCGCCGAGAAATGCCATGACCGTTCCACCCATCATAACATAATGAAAATGAGCGACTATGAAATACGTGTCGTGCAGAAATATATCGATTGAAAGCGCACCGAGGAATATTCCCGTCAGCCCGCCTATAGTGAACAGTATAAGAAAAGAAAGCGTGTACAACATCGGTGTATCGAGCGATATCGATCCTTTGTACAATGTCGAGACCCAGTTAAATATTTTTATTGCCGACGGTATGCCGACTATAAAGGTAAGAAATGAAAAGACCATAGCGGCATATTCCGACTGGCTGCTTGTAAACATGTGATGACCCCACACGAAAAAGCTTGTAAAAGCGATACCGAGACTTGAATATGCGATCGCTTTATAGCCGAAGATCTTCTTATGACTCATCGCAGTGACTAACTCGCTGATAACTGCCATTCCCGGAAGGATCATTATATAGACTGCGGGATGAGAGTAAAACCAGAAGAAGTGCTGAAACAATACCGGATCGCCGCCCATGGCGGGATCGAATATCCCGACGCCGAGCACGCGCTCGAGTACGAGCATAACGGCCGTGATTCCTATAACCGGAGTAGCAACGACCTGCAGAACCGCTGTAGCATATATCCCCCAGATAAATAGGGGCATTCTGAACCATGTCATACCCGGAGCCCGCATCTTGTGAATGGTCACGATGAAATTCAAACCGGTCAAAATTGACGAAAATCCAATTACAAAAACTCCGAGCGTCATAGGAACAACCGCACCGGTTATGTCACTGCTGTACGGAGTATAAAACGTCCAGCCTGTGTCGACACCCCCCGAAACGATAGAATACACTGCAAATGAAGAACCTCCCCAGTACAAATACCAGCTGAGTAAATTAATCCGGGGAAATGCGACATCTTTTGCACCGATCTGGAGCGGGAGAACAAAATTACCCAGCACAGCGGGAATGGACGGAATAATAAAGAGAAATATCATCATTATCCCGTGCAGCGTAAAGAACTGGTTGTAAGTATCCGCAGATATGTAGTCCTCTCCGGGAGCCAGCAGCTCCAGCCTGAGCAGCAGAGCCAGCAGTCCTGCTACGAAAAAGAAAAACGTAATGGAAACAAGATAAAGAATACCGATACGTTTATGATCGACCGTCAGAAGCCACGATCTGATACCCTTACTCTCATTTAAAAAATTGTTTTCGGGAATTGTATTCAAGAATAAACCTCAATTTCTCAGCGTTTTCATGAACGCTATTATGGCGTCGATGTGCTCTTCTTTTAATATACCCTGGTATGTCGGCATGATAGGTTGATAACCTGCGGTCACTTTTGCCGCAGGTTCGAGGATCGATTCCCGGACATAATTTTCATCGACAAGAACTTCGGATCCGTCCGTTAGTTGTTCGGTCGATCCGAAAAGTCCGAGCCATGTCGGCCCGTTGCCTGCCGTACCGTCCATACTATGACAGGTATAGCACAAATTCCTGTTATATAAGAGTTCACCGCCTTCCGCCGGTGTAAGACCTTCGAGTATGTTCGCATTATCGGCGATCCACTGTTCGTAATCTGCTTCTGACAAAACGCGTACCGACCCTCTCATAAGCGAGTGCTGCTGCCCGCAGTATTCAGCACAAAAAAGCGAAAATTCACCTGTCTGCGTAGCTTCGAACCAAATAGTTGTATACCGGTTCGGCAGAACGTCCATCTTAACCCTGAATGCTGGAATAAAAAACGAATGGATAACGTCCCGTGAAGACATGAGTAGCTTTATCGGCCGGTTTACCGGAACAACAAGTTCATTGACACTGCTTGCACCTTCGGCATATTCCAAATTCCAGGACCATTTCAAACCGATTACACGAATCTCGAGAGCATCATGAGGGATCACCTGCAGTCTCATGAAATCGCGGAATCCCCAGCCGAATACGATCAGGACAAGTACGGTCGGTATTCCGGTCCAGAGCACTTCTAAAGCTCTGTTACCCGAAATGTCCGAGGTAAGACCGGGCTTCCCTTTACGCCGGTACCTGACAACAAAGAGCACGATCAAACCAGTGATGAGAGCAAGAAAAAACACTGATACATAATAGAGAAAATAAAACAGTGCGTCAATCTCACCGGCCATCGTGGAACTCTGTGACGGTAACCATACTGAAGCGGCATTATCCATAAGGAAAGTAATCCTTGCTGAAATCGGTTACTAACGTGTACAACACAAAAAAGTTATAAATCTGCGTTTTCTCCGGCCTATACCGGAATAACGGTTTTCTTATCATCGGGAGTTTTCTTCATCCGCTCTTTTGCCCAGAGACTTCCGAGAAAAAGAGCAAGGATAATAACAGTGATCACACCACCGACTCGCATGACATTTTGCGCGAATAATACATATCCCTTTGAATCAGGGTCATAGTGAAAACAGTATAAAATGATTCTGTCAATCGTGGTTCCGATTTTTCCGTCTGCGGCTTCGAGCAGTCCGAGACGTAGGTCCCGCGGTTTGAAATCGAGCCCGTAGAGATATCGCGATATCTTTCCTTCTGCAGTCAGAATAAAGGCAGCGGCGGGATGAGCATATTCATCCCGTTTCTCAACATAATAATATTTGAAACCGAGAGCATCGGCAAGTGACCGGATATTCTGCTCTTCCCCGACATGAAACTTCCAGCTTCCTTCCGTTCCTCTTACACCGAGAGTTTTTAAGTACCTGTTCTGTTTTTGTGCGGCAAGTTCTGCTGTCTCGTCAGGATCGATACTGACCGTTAAAACCTCGTAATCGGTGCCGGGGTCTATGTTCGTTACTCCGAGTAGGCCGTTCGCCGCAGAATTGAGCACGAGAGTGCACAGCATGGGACACTCGTAATATGCAAGTACAAGAAAAACCGGTATCCCTTTATTGAAATACTCCTCCAACCGCACTGCGGAACCAACTGCATCGGTAAATGTAAGATCAAGAGGAATATAGTCTCCGAGGTGTTCTTCCACATCGATCCTGCTTAACTCGGGCGGGTCGTTCATGATAACCTGTGCGGAAACAGGAATTGCTGATATCCCGGAAAAGAGAAGAAAGAGTGCAATAATGATATAACCGGTAAATAGTTTCATTGTAATAGTCGTGTTAATTATCCTGTTGACCTGCTTCTTCGGCGATCACTTCCATAGCTTTTTCAACCGGAATCCGGTATTTCCCTTGTTCCTCATCGATAACACCGTATGAATTCAGAAGGGAATCTTCCCGTGCATTAATACGATTCAACCTCTCGGATTCCGGGCTGAGGAACTGTTGATACACAATGTCCTCTTTCACGATCATGAACATTTCGTTCAGCATGATCAACATAATTAACAGGGTGCCGGTAATCATCGCAGCTGCTAACAGGACTTTCTTAATATTTATATCCCTGCGTTCATAGCCGATTTCGGTATATATTGGTTTTCTGTCTTGTCGCGGTTCGGACATTCCGTTACCTTTCTTAATGTTCAACGGTAATTGATTCTTCAAGTCGGGGGTCGTTAACGGGTATAAGCGCACCCGCGCTTAACCGGTTCCAGAAAAACCAAAGAAATAGACCGCCGATTCCGATAAAAGATGTGAAATCCATCCACGATACCTCTGCGCCCTGCTCGTGCAGAACAGGCATGACGATCCAGTACATATCTATAAAATGATAGAACAGAATATAAATACTGATAAAAATCATGGACCCAATATGCCTCTTCGTTCCCCGAAGCAGTAGCGTGACAAAGGGCAGAATAAAACCTAATCCGACAAAGAGCGAAATCGGCTTCCAGGCGCCTTCCCACCGTTTCAAAAACCAGAACGTCTCCTCCGGAATGTTAGCGTACCAGATGAGAAAATATTGTGAAAAAGCAATATATGCCCAGAAAATTGTAAAGGTCAGCATAAGGCGGCCAAGATCGTGAATATGCTCTATTGTAATCGTTCTCCGTAAGGTCTCGTTTTTCCGCAGCGCAATGCACACTAGGGTAATGAACGAAAGGAATGCCAAGGTACTGCCGCTGAAAATATAAACGCCGAAAACCGTGGAATACCAGTGAGGATCGAGCGACATGAGCCAGTCAAAGGCGGAAAAAGTGATCGTGAAAGCGAAAGCGATCATTCCCGGAGCGCTCACAAACCGCATCGACCTGACCTGACTTTCGCGGAAACCGGCATCCTGCTCACGCGAGAATTTCAGCAATTTCCACGAAAGAAGACTCCAGATCCCGAAATAGAGAATAAATGAACGTATGACGAAAAACGTTATATTCAGGTAACCCGCTTTGCCCTGCAATATTTCATCGGCTGTAACGACGTCATCGTGGGACCAGTGGTACAGATCGTGAATGCCGAAAACAACTGGAACAAATAGTACTGCCATGAAAGGAAGAGATATCATGATCGTTTCGGCGATCCGCCTGATGACAATGCTCCACAGTGCGTTTGTTAAATGATGCAGCATAGTAAAAAACAGGCCTCCGAGTGCAATCGTCACCCAGAACGAGAAAGAAGACAGGTAAGAAAAATAAAACTGTCTTAGATCATCCAGCAAAAAACCGCCGGCGAATGACAGCGCAAGACCCGTAATGCCGATTACCAGAACGGTCTTGCCGAAACCGCCTGAATTTGTCAATTGATATGTTTTATCGTTTACGTCCATATCGTAAGGATCACGGTTATCTTAAATTGTACCGTTCAGATTCCGGGACGTCACGCAAGGCAGCGTTCTGACTGCGCTGGAGGGCCCTAATGTAACTCACGATCGCCCATCTGTCTGCAACCGGTATCTGGTGTTTGTACGCAGGCATATTCCTGATTCCGTTCGAAATAACCTCATACATATGTCCGTCTTGGACAAGCACAAGCCTTTCCTCATGAATATTTCCCGGAGGAACGTAATTGTATTCCGATATGACGCCGGTCCCGTCCCCCACCCGCGAATGGCAGGGCGTACAATATATTTCATATCGTTCGCGCCCCCGTTTCAGAAGTTCCATGGTAACGGGAACAGGAGATTTCTCAACAAGATTGCCGTCTGAATCTCTTCCGGTATAATACACAACGTCTTCATTTAGGTCGCCGCGTGCTACCGTACCGGGAACGGGCATTCTCATTGTCGATCTGTTCTCGAAAAAGTCACTTTCACCAAGCGCTTTATACTTCGGCTGCAAATCCATATTTGGATTTAAGTGGATCGGTGGACTTTCAGAGGGTCTGCCTTGAAAACAACCCGTCAATACCAGACTGCCAATGATACCTAAGATGAAGCAAATAAATTTTTGTTGCAAAGTTTTCATGGCACGCTTGTTTTCAAAAAATACTCAGTTATCCCTGCAACATCTCAACACTTTGCGCCCCGATAGATTCAAGGAACGATTTTGTCTTTACCGGATCAAACTTCGGGTCCTTATGCTCAATGCTGACAAAAAACCCGTCGTCGGTAACGCTTGAAAATCTTTCGGAAAAAAACACTGGGTGAAAAAGCCGTGGGAGACCGTTCAGCGCAAGCATGAATATAAACGTGCAAATTCCCGACAAAAGAACCGTTATACTAAATCCCACCGGGGCGTATGACGGGTAACTGATGAACGGTTTTCCCGAGATCACCAGCGGATAGGTGACCGCATTAGCATACCACTGCAATCCCAGACCTGCGCACATTGCAAAAAAAGCGACAATTGCTATAAAATATCCAAGAGGCGAACGCTTGATAGCCATTGCTTTTTCCATACCATGGACCGGGAACGGGGAATGGCAGTCGAATTTCGTATAGCCTGCCTCTCGAACCTTTCTACCTGCTTCAAGAAGCGCACCGGGATGTTCAAATTCCCCCAGAACGCCGTAAACTTTTCCTTTTGGACCGTTCATGAAGTCTTTTCTCCTTTATGAACAGTGGTAGCCGAACCGTTTTTTCCATGTTTTCCATTGCCATAATAATGAGGATTGGCTTGCGGAAGTACGCCCTTGACCTCCGAGATAGCGATCATCGGTAAGAATCGTAAAAAGAGCAAAAAAAGTGTCAGGAACAAGCCGAACGACCCGATAAATATCCCGACGTCGAACATGGTAGGACGAAAATAGAGCCAGTTTGCAGGGAGAAAATCGTTTGCAAGCGATGAAACGACTATTACAAATCGCTCGAACCACATACCGACATTGATCAAAAGTGAAGCAACGAACATGACAGGTATAGTTCTTCTGAGTTTACGAAACCAAAATATTTGCGGCACAAGAACGTTGCAGGAGATCATGATCCAATACCCCCACGCATAAGGGCCGAAAGCACGGTTGAAAAAGGCAAATTCCTCATAGACGTTTCCACTGTACCATGAAATAAAAAATTCTACCGAGTAAGAATAGCCGACTATCATCCCCGTCAGGAGAATGATCTTGTTCATTTTCTCAAAATGATTAATGGTGATGATATGTTCCAGACCGAATATCTTTCGGCTTATGACGGCAAGCGTCATGACCATTGCAAAACCGGAGAAGATGGCTCCGGCTACAAAATAAGGAGGAAAAATGGTCGTATGCCAGCCGGGGAGCTGACTTGTTGCAAAATCGGTACTGACGACACTGTGAACGGACAGCACAAGAGGAGTAGATAGCCCCGCAAGGATAAGATATGCCATTTCATAATGTCGCCACTGCCGCTGACCGCCCCTCCATCCGATTGATAATACACCGAAAACGATTTTTCTCAACCTCGATTTTGCGCGGTCTCGGAGCGTCGCGAGATCGGGAATAAGACCGGTATACCAGAATATGAATGAGATGGTGAAATAGGTCCCGACGGCAAAAACGTCCCAGATAAGAGGACTGCGGAAATTCGGCCACATGGCCATCTGGTTCGGTAGCGGGAACATCCAGTAAGCAGTCCAGATTCGGCCAATATGAATGGCCGGGAATACCAGAGCACAGATCACGGCAAAAATCGTCATTGCTTCGGCAAATCTATTGATAGAAGTACGCCACCGCTGCCGAAGAAGAAAAAGGATTGCCGAGATCAACGTTCCGGCATGGCCGATACCGACCCAGAACACAAAATTCACGATAGCCCAACCCCATCCGACAGGAACGTGAAGTCCCCAGATGCCGATACCTTCCCAGAAAAGATATCCGATCATTCCGAAAAGCATCAGCATGGCGGATCCCGAAACAGAAATTGCCAGATACCACAACCGCGGGGTTTTCCCTTCCGTAATACCGCTTATCTTATCTGTGAGTGTATGAAATGTCTGGTCGCCGGTAATGAGTTCCGGCTCCTTGAGTACGGCATGTTCCTGTTCTGAAGCCATATTAAAATAGGAATAGCACAACTATCGGTTAAAAACCGCATTATGCGGTGATAATCAATTATTATCTGAGTTGCGGATTTGGATTCCTGATTTTCGCCAAGTATGAATTTCTCGGCCGGTTATTCAGTTCGGCAAGCAGTTCATAGTTCCGGTTTTGCCGTTTGATCCATGAAACTTCGCTGTCGGGATCATTGATATTCCCGAAATATATTGCCCGGGCCGGGCAGGTCTCCTGACAGGCTGTCCGTACCTCTCCGTCGCGGACGTCCCGTTTTTCAAGTTTTGCCTGGCTTTTTGTTCTGTTGATCCGCTGAAGACAAAAAGTACATTTTTCCATAACGCCGCGTGACCTGACCGTTACATCGGGATTCTGCGCCATCTTGACCAGCTCGGGAGTATCTTTTGTTAAATTATAAAAGTTGAATCTTCTCACTTTATACGGGCAGTTATTCGAGCAATACCGCGTTCCGATACACCTGTTGTATACCTGGAGATTCAATCCTTCCGCATCGTGAACTGTTGCAGCTACGGGACAGACCTGTTCGCAGGGTGCATTTTCGCAATGCTGACAGGCGACCGGCTGCGTTACCATTTCGGGATTATCGGGGTCACCTGAAAAATACCGGTCCAACCGTATCCAATGCATCTCCCGGCCTCTGCTGACCTGATCTTTTCCGACGACCGGTATGTTGTTTTCACTCTGACAGGCAATGGTACAGGCGTTACACCCGGTACAGGTGTTCAGATCGATCGACATTCCCCATTGGTAACCCTCTTCATAGCTGTGATCTTTCCACATGGAACGAAGAGGAAAATGTTTCACCATCTCAGGAGCGAACTCAGGATGATCCCGGTACTCTTCCAGGGATGCCTCACGAACAATAGGCCTGTTCTCCATAGAATTGTGGTCCTGGGTCGTTGCGATCAGCCGGGTTTTTTCTGTTGTGTTCAAGGTAAGGCCGCTCCCGATGTAGAGAGCGTTTGAAGCCCTTATTTTATAAGAATTTGCACCGACACCGTCCGCAACCCGGCCGCGTCCCATTATGCCGTATCCGAGCGCTACCGAAACGGTTTTGTCAGCTTGACCGGGCTGGATCCACACGGGAATTTCCAAATCCCTGCCGTCAATAATGATTTGCACGACATCCGCATTATTCAATTCCAGGGATCTCGCCGTAGAAGGACTGATGAGCGCAACGTTATCCCATGATATTTTCGTGACAGGATCGGGAAGCTCCTGCAGCCAACCATTGTTCGCATACCGGCCGTCAAAAGTAGATTGCGATTGCGTGAAAACAAGCTCAAATTGATCGGCGCCGGGTTCATTTCCATTAAAACGGTGTTGTGACAGAAAAGCGGCGTAAGAACGTGAATCGATCCGGGGAACGGTTGGTGGCACCGTGCTTTGGGTAAGTATACCGTCATGCAAGACTTTACGCCAATTATTTTCAAAATTGCTGTTTCCGAGAATTTGTCTCCATGTCCGCCTTACGGAATCGTAATCGGATTCATCGTCATTTCCGCCAGAGATAATAGTGAGGATACGCATTGAAGTGTAACTATCGAATAACGGTGCGATCATCGGCTGGATAACGCCCAATGACCCGTCCGCAGACCGTACATCTCCCCAGGATTCGAGATAATGGGATTGCGGTATATGCCAATCGGTAAGACGGGATGTTTCATCTTTGTAGGAGCTTATGTGCACGGAATGGTCGACAGTGCCGAGCAGGCCGGAAAAGTCAAGGTCGGCAGGTGCGTTATACGTCGGATTTCCACCGAGAATAACAAGACAGGTGACTGAACCACTACGGATATCGTCGGCAAGCTGAACAAGGTCTCCGGTATTCGGAAACGATGCATCGACCGGTTCGACGTACGAAACGGTCTCACCGTTATTGCCGAGTGCGGCATTGATTGCAAAGACCAGGGCATGGACAGCAGGAGGCTGGTTCCTGCCCGCAAGAACAAGGCTGCTGCCGCGGTTTTTCGAAAGCTCCTGCGCAACAGCCTGAAGCCAGCGGCTGTCGAAAGAATCTTCTCCGGAACTTGGAATGATGTCAATTCCCGGTACGGTGATCCCCTGGGCATCGAGTTCACGCGCAAGCCGGACTGCCAAGGCGCCGATACGACTGCTTTGAAGCCTGATCCGGTGGTCTGCCATACCACCTGTCAGGGAAAATCCGCTCTCGGCAACATACAGCCGGTTCATCGAGTCGTCTTCGGAGGATACCCTCCTCCGGGAGGAAAAGCCCTGGGTGTTCGCTATATTCTCCGGATCGGACAAAAGAAAATCAGCATCAAGCGACAGCACCGTCGCTGCGTTCTCAAAATGATATATGGGCCGGTGCGGAATTCCGGTTGCAACGCGAATACCTTCGAATATATTCTCGTCGCTCACCGGTTCGTAGGTTACCCACTTCGATCGCGGGAATACTCTTGAAAAATCCCTGCGGAGCCTGTTCAGCGTCGGCGAACTGTAAGATTCTGAAATAACTGCCAGGCCTTCACCGTTATTTTCTATATAATTCCGCCGTATTGCCTGCCAGTATGACACAAAGTCGGAAAATGAACTCTTCTCACCGTCCCGGGTAATAGAACGTGCCCTGTCCGGATCGTAAAGACCAAGTATCGAACCCTGTATAATAGCGTTGGAAGCGCCTTGGGTTGAAGAATGCTCCGAGTTCCCTTCGAGTTTTGTCGGCCTGCTTTCGTGTGTTTCCACGAGCAATCCATAAGCGCTTAAGCCGAACGGCATTGATGTCGCATAAAATTTCGGAATTCCGGGAACGATCTCTTCGGGAGCATTGACATAAGGAATTATCTTCTCGACAGGACGCCTGCAACCGGCAAGACCGGCAAGGGCGATCGAAGCGCCCATAAGTGTCAGGAACGACCGCCTTGTAACCGGGTCTTTGAGTTCCGA
Source organism: bacterium (assembly GCA_965240425.1). Lineage (GTDB taxonomy): Bacteria > SM23-31 > SM23-31 > SM23-31 > SM23-31 > CBDFMG01. The sequence goes on along the minus strand of OZ251221.1, from coordinate 1,169,956 downwards.
CGCACCCTGCGGGAACTCACGATGCAAAAATTCATCGAATTCGGGAGAACCCTCTAACTGTGCCAGACTGCGCCAGTAATCCTTGCCCTGAAGCGTTTCGTTCCGGGGATGTATGGATTTTTTCTTCATGAGTAATTTTTAATTTTAATGTGCAACTCCGTATATCCTATCTATGACAAATTGAACAATCTTCCGAAGGATTGATATTCAATTCGGCGATCAGTTGTGCGGAAAGAGCCTCCAGGTCAGCAGGCGGGGTCCACAGCATGTTCGTGATCTCGCTCATAGGCCGGAGGTTCGGCCCCGGGTCCCTGTGACAATCAAGACACCACGACATGCTGAGCGGCTCTCGCTGCGTCACCACTTCCATTTCATTTATGTTGCCGTGACAGGTAAAACAGCCGACTCCTTTATTGACATGAGCGCTATGGTTGAAATAGACATAATCGGGAAGATTGTGGACCCGTATCCATTCGACCGGCTGTCCGGAAGTAAAACTGTCCCGAATAGGCCGCAATTTTTCACTTTCGGGAAGTATCAGTGAATGGCAGTTCATACAGGTTTGGACAGGGGGAATGATAGAAACGGGAGAAATCTCGACAGAGGTATGACAATAACGGCAGTCTATTCCCAGGTCTGTGGCATGCAGTTTATGACTGTAAGGAACAGGCTGTACCGGTCGATACCCCACATCGGTATACTTTGGCGAACCGTAATACCAGATAAAGCCAAAGACAGCTGTCACACCTGTAACAAGAACAACAAGAATGATGAGCGGAACTTTATTTGTCCATTCCGGAAAGGTTTGAGCCAATGTACCCTCGATTAATTATTATCAGACGGAATGAAATCTGTGAGATTAAAATATACTAAGAAGCAGTTGAAAATCCTGTTACTGTGGAGATTAAATTTTTCTCGTCTAATTTAATAAAAAAACCTTTTAATTTCAACTACAATAAGTAGAAATTACGTATTTAAGGATTCTTCCAGAGAAAAATGGAGCATTTACGGTAAGTCTTAAGATCGTTTAATCGCATTAAAACCCTGAAGGGGAGTGGAGTTATTCGGACTGGTCTTGACTGTTGCTGTAATACACGGCATGGTGAAAATCGGAGGGATATCGGCTGCGGGCCGTTCGACATTCGTACCAGTGAGCGCTCTGCGTTATCAATCAGGGCTCAGGTTATCAAACCTTGATTATTTCACAACTTTACATAAAGGAAGGAGGCGGCAACGCCGCTTAAGATATTCCAAACTTTGAAAGTTTACTGAACAATCAGGAGGATTGTTCTCGTAAAAGGGAGGCGATATCCCGAAACAAAACCACCACTTCATTCTCATCGGTCCCTTCGTAATAACCCCGTATTCTGGCCTGTTTGTCGACCAGCACGATTTTTGTGCTGTGAAATACCGGCTCTTCTATCGAACCGATCTTAAAACCTCCGACTGCCAGCGCATGAATGTTTTCTCTCACCCCCGTGAGAAAATACCAGTGATCCGTATCCGCACCATACCGGGCGGCATATTCAGCCATAACCGGAGGTGAATCGTATTCCGGATCGACGGTAATCGAGACAAATCGGACGTTATCTTCACGTTTATAGGACCGGTGGAGAGAAGCCATTTGATTGCTCATGATGGGGCAGGGTCCCGCGCAGGTAGTAAAAATAAAATCCACGATCCAGACCTTATCCTTCAGATTGTGAAGGGTAACCTCTTCCGATCTGCTGTTTATCAGTGAGAAATCGGACACCTTGCCCAGCACCGGTAACGGGTTATGCCGAAAACTCTGGTCACTATATCCCGGAATCATTATGATGCCGGCAACGACCGACAGCACAAGCAGTGTTATGAATATGACAATTATTTTTTTCATATACGGCGCATTTCCGACACTATTGTGAAGACAAACACGGTAAAACTTCAAAGCCAGATCCGATGAGAATCCGGTTTATCCGAAACAGACACGTACAGAGGTTACAATCTTAGAACATTTGAATGGGTACGTAGAACTACCACACGTCCTCATCACCCTGTTCCTCCAGGAGCCGTTGTTGCTCATCCATCCACTCCTGGTATTCGTCCTGAGTATGGATGGTCAGAAAACCGACCATCCGGTAATGCCCCAAGCCGCATAGTTGTGCACACCCGATCTGAAACTCACCCGTTTTGACCGGAATAAACCAGGTCGGTATCTCCATCCCCGGAATACCATCCTGTTTGACTCGCATAGCGTTGAGAGAAAAACTATGGATGACGTCCTTCGAAGAAACATAGATAATAACCGGCTTGTCAACAGGCAGATGCAGCTGATTCAGGGTTATCACGTCGTCGGCGGCAAACAGGTCCGTTCTGTCTATTCCCAGCGGATTGACCGCAGTATCCACCAGGTTGATATCCGTTCTGCCGAATACGCCGTCCGGTCCGGGATAATGGATATTCCATGCATACTGCTCTCCTATCACCTTTACCACCGTTGATTGATGTTCGTCGGGAAACTCATTCACACGCATTGCCCAGAGGGGAAATGCGAAAGCAAAGAGTAAGACGCCCTCAATAAACGTGATGGTAACCTCATGATAACTGGAGGCATGGCTCTTGACGCCGGCGTAGTTCGCCTTTTTATTCTTTGACGCGCGAAAGCGAACCAGGGTATAGACAAAAAATGTTCCCCACCCGGTGAACAACAGGAGCATCAACCAGTGAACAACTCCAATTATATAATCAATATCCGGCCCATGTGCCGAAGCGGTTGAAGTCAATCCTAAAAATCTTTCCATGGTACTCCCGGTTCTCCATTTTATTGATGATACGTTTCTACGCTACTCCTGGTCCAACATCCTCTTCGCTCTCTTCCGCAAATACAGCATGAAAGTTGCAATACTGCCCAGGACGCTGACCGTCACGCCCAACAGCAGGAATATCGCCATATTCATTCCGGCCGTCATCGGATCATCCGGTGCGCCATAGCAGGTTGCACAAGCCCGGACTATATCGGGGAGTATCAAAAGAGAAACAGCTGCAGTCAGCATTACAAAAAAGGAGTCAACAATAGTTTTCATAACACCTCACATATTCTTTAACTTTTTAAGTATATTAATCACGTAAATCACCAATCCGGCTCCCCCGAATAAAGAAACTATTCCGAGGAAAAAATAAATAATATTACCCTGGGTTACGTGATAAAAGATTCCCCAGGCTCCAAAAGCCACCGCTCCGATAATTGAGACAGTGATAAAAAAGACATGGAAATATTTTAGAGACATGACCTTATCCCCCTTATTTTATTGTCACGGGATTGTAATAGTGGATAAGCGGCAATACCATCATCGCGATAAGAAATACAGCCGTCAAAACGAGGATGGCGAATATAATCGGCTTTTCTCCGATAAGGTGCATAAAATTGCTCGCCACCAGGCTTCCTTTGATCGTGGCGATAATCAGGGCGATGACAATTCCCGCCACGACAGTCGTCTTGAAACTAGCCATCGCAACGGTAATAACGGTAAGGATCGCCAGCGCAATAAACGTTACTACATACACTTTCACATGTTTACGCACATGATCTGCGCTCGGGACTGCCATAACTCCTCCTACAAAAGATAGAATACCGGAAACAGAAATATCCAGACAAAATCAACAAAATGCCAGTATAATCCAGTGACCTCAACTCGATTGACAAAGCGTTCGGGTGTGGATTCCCACATGCTTTTGCCCCGGAAAAGGAAATAGCCGAATACGAACATACCCCCGATGATGTGGAGTCCGTGCAAACCGGTCATCGTAAAATAAATCGCCATATAGGTACTTTCGCTGGGATAGGTACCATGAGAAAACTTGGCTCCGTATTCAAAGGCTTTGACAATCAAAAACCCGATTCCCAGAAGCTGGGTGGCACTCATATAAAACTTGAATTTGCCAAATTCCTTCATTTTAAGAGAGGCCCAGGACATCACGACAGTGATACTCGAGGTGATCAGAATTATAGTGTTCAATGTTCCAAGAGGAACGTTTTGAAGATCAACGCCCTGGGGCCATTCCACCGCTCCGACCCTTAATAAGACATACGAGGAAAACAGGGCGCCGAACAGCATGATTTCCGACGCTAAAAACAGCCAAATACCAAGCTTGGCGTTATAGAGCCCTGTATCGGGTCGCGTATCAATTGTATAGGGGATTTCCATACAGACTAAACCTCTGTTGTTTTATGTTGTGGTACGAAATCCTCTGCTTGTCCGGGAACGCTGTATTCGTAGGGTTCACGATAGACCGAGGGAGTAACGCCAAAATTACCGTGGGGTGGTGGTGAGGGTGCGGCCCACTCGAGAGTCGTGGCTCGCCAGGGATTATCGTCGGTCTTCTTGCCTTTTCTTATGCTGACAAAGAGGTTATAGATAAACGGGAGTTGAAATAGCAGCAGGATCCAGGCTGAATACGATATAATCACATGCAAATATGCCACCGGTTCCCCAAATGTGTACCCAATGCCCCCGTCCCATAAACGCCGGGACACACCGGCCAAGCCTTGGATGAGCATCGGCATGAATATACCGTTCATACAAATAAAGGATCCAAAAAAATGAATTTTTCCCAATCTTTCGCTCATCCGCCTGCCGGTGATCTTCGGAAACCAGTAATAGATACCGGCAAACAGAGCGAAAATTGTTCCCGGCGCCACCACGTAGTGAAAATGACCAATGACGTAGTACGTATCGTGCAGGTGAATATCCGCCGCCGCCAATCCCAGTGGGAGACCGGTCAATCCACCGATACCGAACATGGGAAGAAAACCCAGGGCGAACAGCATGGGGGTATTAAAACGTATTGAACCGCCATAGAGCGAAATAAACAGCGCTGTCAATATAACGATCGACGGTATCGAGATAATCATGGTCGTCGTTTGAAAAAAACTGCTGATGACCGTCCCCATTCCGGTCAGAAACATGTGATGTGCCCAGACGATAAATGACATGAAACCGAGGAAAATCAAGGAATAAACCATCGACCGGTAACCCCAGAGCGGCTTTCGGGTATTATTGGCAATGATTTCCGCAACAATGCCCAGCCCAGGCAATATCAGGACATACACTTCAGGATGAGCCAGAAACCAGAAGAGGTGCTGCCAGAGGAGAGGACTTCCTCCACCGGTTACTTCCAGCGCCTCCCCGCTTATCAACAAACCGCTTGGAAGGAAAAAACTCGTGCCTGCCAACCGGTCCATGAGCTGAAAGATACTGGCAACCTCCAAAGGAGGAAAAGCAAGAAGCAGCAAAAAAGCCGTTACCAGCTGTGCCCAGACGAAAAAGGGCAGTCGCATATAGGTCAGTCCCTTTGCTCTCAGTTGGATTATTGTCACGATAAAGTTAATGGAGCCCAGCAGGGAAGAGGTGATAAGGAACACCATTCCAATCAGCCACATAGTCTGCCCCATGGTGGCAATGTCCGCAAGAGGCGGGTAGGACGTCCAACCGGAATTTGCCGCACCCCCCGGCACAAAAAAGCTGACAAGCATGGTCACGCCCCCAAGAAAAAATGCCTGGTAGCTTGCCATGTTAATCTTTGGAAACGCCATGTCAGGCGCCCCGATCTGCAGCGGCATGACATAATTGCCGAAAGCGCCGACTGCCAGCGGCACTATTCCCAGAAAGACCATGATCGTCCCGTGCATCGCCCCGAGTTGATTGTAAAACTCTGGAAGCATAATTCCTCCGGGCATACGTTCCTCACCGAACCATTCCCCGATAATGGGAAGAACCTGCTCCGGATACGCTAACTGCCACCGCATAAGCATCATCAGCGAAAATCCAAAAAGGAGAAAGAATAAACTGGTGAACCCATATTGAATCCCGATCATCTTATGGTCGGTAGAAAAAACGTATTTTTGCCAGAAGCCCGCAGGACCGTGATGTGCCGTATGACCGGATTGCTCCATTACAACTCCTCTTTCCTTTTGTTCAGTGTCAACATTGGCGTTTGATTCATTCTTACCGTTTTATTCAGCTATTGTAAATCCCCGGGAAGGATATGAGCGCGCAATAAAGACAAGAAAAATCTAATTGCCCGTAAAACAGCTTTTCTGGGGAGGTCCGCTGCTGCGGCAGGAATTGCTTCTCGACGCTCATAAATGGCGATAGTATACTGAAATCTTATTTTAAAAGCAAGACAGATTTTTTTCGGTTGCCGGCCACTTCGCCGGTAATTTCTCCCTCAGGTTCAAGCTCTGCTTTATTACATAATTCCAGAATAAAATGCAAGACAAAAGATTCCTTTTTGCAAATATGCTTACAGAAAACACTTGATTAAAAAGGAGAAAAAAGTTAACTTTTACCTGTTAGACCTAATATGTCAAGGTTAATAAAATCACTCTTATCTTATGATGAGAGATGAAGGACACCGATGTAATAAATTTCATCGACGCTAATGCGGGTTCGTCTGTGATGTTTTCTGTGTGGGAATATCTTTAATGCTTTTTGTGATACCAGCTCTGACATGCGTGATATTCGGCAGTGCCTATCCCCTTTTTTTCTGGACAAACTATAAAAAACCGGTGAACCAGAGCTTCTACCGGTTTAACCTCGGTCTGGCAACTATCATAGGGAGTATGGGCCTATTCTTTTTATGGTTCCTCGATCTGTCGGTCCGGACAAAAATCGGTGCGGGAATCTGGGTTGCCCTTCTCATGGCCGTTACGGGGTATTTCTGGAATAAAACCCGTATTCGGGAATGGATTGTTACCCTTCCGTCTCTCCTCGGGGGGATTGTCTTTTTTCAGATATTAGAGCAGTTGGTGGAGCTCGACTGGAGCATACGGATCGTCAGTATCTTGAGCGGTTTGATAATTTGCAATGCCCTATTCGCTATGATTCTGGGTCACTGGTATTTAAACGTCGCCCGGTTACCGGTCGTATATCTTCAGCGGGTGACAAAGGTCATGCTGGTCCTGCTGGCGCTCCGGCTGGTGTGGGACCTGTATGCGGTCATTGCGGCAGAGGTGACTGTCATGGGCGCTATTGTGCCTCTGTTTAACTTTTTGCAGCTTATTGACGGGGTTTTTATTTACCTTGCGTTCTTATTTGGGGTCCTGTTCCCGCTTGTTCTAACATATATGGCCCTGAGATCAGAGATGATGAATGCCACGCAATCGGCGACAGGACTGTTATATGTAGGTGTGATATCTGTCGCCATGGGTGATTTGATTTATAAATATTATCTTTTGCAGTACGGGCTGGTTTTATAATGCCTTCCATAGCGGGGACGTGTGAAAACTGTAATGAGCCGTTTCACATAGAGGCATCCGGATCAACGCAATTATCCTGTGCTCGCTGCGGTAAGCGTACATGGAACATTTTGCCGGGACCGGACGTTTTTACCCAATGTCCCTTTTGCAGCTGTCAGCACTTTTATAAGCAGAAGGACTTTAACAAGGCAATCGGGTGCGGATTGTTTCTCCTCGGTGCGGTTTTAGTGCCTGTAACGTATGGGTTAAGTTTACTGGTGCTGGCGATTTTTGACTGGATTATGTATCAGCGTTTATCGTACATGGCTGTCTGTTATCGCTGCAGAACGGAATACCGGGGATACGACCTTCCGGAGAACATTCAGGGATTCAATCACTGGACCGGATGGGCAACCGAAAAAAACTGATGCATGAGCTGTCCGCCTCACAAAACGTGACGGACCGGATATCAAAAACATCTATATAGTACAAGGAATATGCTTTTCAAAAAAGGAGGAATTATGTTGAAAACATTTGTCTGCCTCGCGGCGTCTCTTGCGGTGTCTCTTGTGATGACAGCCGCTGCTCCCTATGACGGTGCAACCATCACAGGCACTATCAAATTCGAGGGAAAGGTCCCGACACTCAGAATCCTGACGATGGATGCAGATGCCGTGTGCGAGATGAAGCACACCGAGCCGGTCAGGTCGGAAGCCCTTGTTCTTGGGGAAGAGAACGCGCTGGCAAATGTTTTCGTCCGTGTCGTGAGTGGCTTGACGAATAAAAATTACCCGGTACCGGAAGATCCGGTCGTTCTCGATCAGAACGGTTGTATATACAAACCCCACGTCCTGGGTATCAGGGTCGATCAGGAACTCAAAATCCTGAACTCCGACGGAATATTACACAATATTCACCCGCTGCCGAAGATTAACAATGAGTTTAACATGGCGATGCCCAAATTCCGGAAGGAAGCCATAAGAAAATTTGATAAAGAAGAATTCATGATCGCGGTAAAATGTGATGTACATCCATGGATGCAGAGCTACATCGGGGTATCATCCCATCCCTTCTTCTCCGTATCCGGCATCGATGGAACGTTTTCTATCGACGGACTGGATTCGGGAACATACGAGATTGAAGCCTGGCACGAGCGGATGGGTGTCCAGAAAGCTACCGTGGTAGTTGCCGCCGATGAGACAAAAACCGTCGACTTTACATTCAAGCGGTAAAACCGGTCTGCGGGATGCTATTCATGAAGATACATACTGGTTGAGGAATTGATGTAAAGTTTGATTACAAACTCATAAGACTGTTTAATGCTTGATATCGTTATTCCGAATGCCGGTTATCATAAGGACAACTGTTCATAACCTGAAATCATTAATAAAGAGGATAATGGCAACAAAAATAAAAGATCATTACAAAACGGTGCCGGAATTACCCGAAAAATTTGGTGTCAAGAAAAAAAAGCCAAGATTGATGGCGGTAGTTGACGAAGATAGCTGCACCGGATGCAGGGTATGCGTCCCTTTTTGCCCGATCGATTGCATCGAAATTGTTCCGCAGGAAAAATACAATATTCCGATCCCCCCCGTTCAGATAATTTTTAACGAATGTACCGGCTGTCAGATATGTGCCAAGGTCTGCACGAAACTGACCTGGGATGCCATTCGTATGCTCCCCACTGAGGATTTTGAGAAAATTTACGGCATTGAGATTGACTAAAGGGGACGATACTGTTTCATCGTAACTGCGGGAACGTCACGCCCTTTACGTTCACTAATTTTATCTATTGCAGCTTTGCAAGGTTGAGTCGCCATGTGGTTTTTTATGTTTGCTTGTTATCTGCTGACGCTCGTTTCAGTTGTCTTATTGGTGGCAACCGGTTTCCAAGGCTATCTTCACTTCCAGGTTATGGGTTTGAACCATCCTTCTTTTGCGCTGTTTACGATGATAATTTATCTTTTTACTGAAACCCTTGTGATGTTCTTCTTTGTCGGTACTGGTATCAGCATAAAAGAATACGTAAAGGAACAGGAAAAGGACCCTGAATTTTACGCGCATGCCAAGTCCATCAAACGGACACTCTATACGCCGATGATGCTGAATATCGTTCTGGTAATGACCGTGTTTATTATTGGCGGGGGAGTTGATACGCATGTCATCCCGGGGTGGCTCCATGGCGCTCTGTTTATCATTGCCTTTTTACATTTCATTAAATCGATTTATATTCAGCATCGCTGCTTTAAGGCGAATACGAAAATAATTCTTACCATGTCCGGTTTACAACATTAGGAGTCATCAAGAACATGGAATACGTCGCAATTCTTGTTCTAGCCGCTCTGATTGGATTGGGCATCGCACTCTTCCATGCGCAGAAGAATCTCAACTTTCGTAAAGACGAGCAGGAATCGGATCTCGAAGAATGGGTTTGTCCGGAATGCGGGTTTACCGTGCAGGCAGGCTCTGAATGCATCTACTGCTATACGAAAAAGCCCCGGTCAATTGGATAATATGGTAGGATAATGTACTACGTTGCAAGGATCAGCCAGGCGCTCGGAATGGCAGTAATTGTGGTTGGATTTATATCTTCTTTTCCGGATTTAATAAACATAAGGTATTTGTTTGCTGGATTTTTACTGTTTCTGCTCGGTTGGTTGATACAGCGTTATATGCTGCAGCAATAGTCCGATACTTTGACTGCTTAAAATCAGTATGATATAGACAAAAACATGAATGATCCCACTAAATGTGGAATTTTTTTCAATTAGTGTTGTTCATATGGTATGGTACTATGCTTAGCAGATTAACAATTAATAATCTGCGTTTTGCGGTCATGTTCAATTTAAAACTTAAATAAGGAGATTTGTATGAGAAAGAGTAAGAGTAACGGTTCACATCATGTTGTTCCCAATCCCAATAGTGGTTGGGACGTTAGAAGAGGTGGATCTAAAAGGAGTAGTGGTCATTTTGACAGAAAGGAAGATGCGGTAGATATTGGGAGGCAAATCAGTCAAAACCAAAGAACAGAGTTCTTTATACATCGTCGTGATGGAAAAATACAGCGTAGAGATAGTCATGGGAATGACCAGTTCCCTCCAAGAGGATAGTGCTTTCAAAAGTATTTTCAGTTTGCAATTGGATAAGCCCGTTCATAAAATATGAACGGGCTTTTATTGTGCCGGTGTTTGTAAAAAAGGCATGTCTTTTTGCATGTCAACAAAATTCAATTGTTTCTATTAGCTTTTATGATTACGAAATTATATATTTTATAATCAAGTTGTTATTGATTTTCTTAAATCTGGATAAAGTATGTCATAAAAGCATATCACATTTGTAAGAGGATTTCTATGACTGAACTTATTTGGAATGAAAAGTACAATGAGGATGGAAATAAGAGTAACCCCGTGCGAATAGCTCTGCCTTTTCAAACAATAGAAACAGTTAATGAGTCCACTGAAGACAGAAAATGAACACTCGATCTGTTTGCTAAAGGAAGACCTTCTGAATGGCGTAATAGATTAATCTGGGGTGATAAGAAATATATCCTTCCTTCGATGCTACCTGAATTTGCCGGAAAGATCGACTTGATCTATATTGATCCGCCGTTTGATACGGGAGCTGACTTTTCATTTACGGCAACAATTCCTGATAATCCTAATACTCCAGAAGATGAAACCACTCAATTTACGAAAAGTGCTAATGTTCTTGAACAAAAAGCATATCGAGATACGTGGGGAAAAGGTCTTGATTCATATTTACATTGGTTTTTTCAATCAGCAATTATTTTAAGAGAACTTTTATCTGAAAATGGTGCAATATATGTTCATCTAGATTGGCACGTTGTTCATTATGTTAAGGCAATTATGGATGAAATATTCAGTTATGATTGTTTTCAAAGAGAAATAATTTGGAGAATGGGTTGGGTTTCTGGATATAAGACAATAGCAAAAAATTGGATAAGAAATCATGATACAATATTATATTACACAAAAGATCCTAAAAATTTTACTTTCAATAAGGAATGGATTCCATATCCTCCTGGCTATGAAAGATGGGGTGGTAGAAAGAAAGGTCAAGGTTTAGCTATCGAGGACATTTGGGGAATACATGTTGGTGAAGCAATTAATTCACTGGCAGTAATTAGTTATGCAAATGAAAACCTTGGATATCCTACTCAAAAAGCGGAATCAGTTCTACATCGAATAATTAAAGCTAGTTCGAATGAGGGTGACTTAATCTTAGATTGTTTTGCTGGTTCAGGTACAACTGCTGCTGTTGCGAAAAGTTGAACCGACGGTGGATTGCTTGCGATCTCGGACGTTTTGCAATACATACTACAAGGAAAAGACTTTTAGATATACCTAATTTGAAACCGTTTGTCGTCCAAAATCTCGGCAAATACGAACGTCAGCAGTGGATGGGTACTGAGTTTCAGGATGCGACTGAAAAAGCGGCAAAAGAGCAACGCTACAGACATTTTATACTTCAAATATACCTTGCAGAACCTATTGCTGGATTTTTGTGGCTACACGGTGGAAAAGCCAGTAGGATGGTGCATGTTGGCTCAGTTGATTCTCCAGTTGCAGTGGGTGATGTAAAAAAAATCGTACAAGAATTCTGGACATCCAACGGAAAATCAGCAGGGAATGAAACAAATGGGGTTGATATTCTCGGTTGGGACTTTGCGTTTGAAATCAACGAGACTGCCAAACAATATGCTACCGCTAATAAAGTTGATCTGAAATTTAAAAAAATTCCAACTGAGGTGTTGGAAAAGCGGGCTGTCGAACAGGGAGATATAAAATTTTACGAACTTGCGTCATTATCTGTCGAAACAAAGATACATGGGAAGAAACTTACCATTCGATTACTGGGCTGTTGACTGGAATTTTCGTGAAGATACTTTTCACAATGAATGGCAAAGTTACCGTACAAAGAAAGATTCTTCTATAGATTTGGAAGTGTCCAATAATTACGACGAAAAAGGAACGTATTTAGTAGTTATCAAGGTAATAGATTTATTGGGAAACGATACAACAAAAATGATCCAGGTTGATATTTGAAATATGGTAAGAAAGAAAAAAGACGCAGCTCAAACCGATCTGTTATATATCAGGGAACATCTTATTACAGCACCATGCGTATTGGCTGTTAGAAATGCCGTTAACAGCTGGCGAGAAGACAAGTATAAAGGTGTAACACATACGACACGAGAACTGCTAAATTTCTGGTTTAATGCTGAACATAAGCTGCCAGACGGTACTGTTTTTCGATATTACTATTCACAGCAAGAAGCGATTGAAACGCTTATCTATCTATATGAAGTTGAAAAAATACGCAGCCGCAAGGAATTACTAGAGCGTTTTGCAATGTCCGGCATTGATTTGCGTTTGCCGCCTTACGATGATTTTGCCCGATTCTGTATTAAAATGGCGACAGGAAGCGGTAAAACAAAAGTAATGTCTCTCGCAATTGCGTGGCAGTATTTCAATACAGTTCGTGAAAATGATGAAGAATACGCAAAAACCTTTCTCGTTATAGCACCGAATGTCATAGTCTTTGAACGGCTTAAGACTGATTTTGAAAGCGGCCGTATATTTCATGTCGATCCGCTTTTTCCAAAGCACTATCAAGTATTCTGGGACATGGAATTTTACATGCGTGGCGATTCAGAGCGAGTAAGTAGTACAGGTGCGTTATATCTCACAAATATTCAGCAATTTTATGAACGCAGCAAAAATTATAAATCCGATGAACCCGAAGAAATAACAGATGTATTAACTAAAAAACCTCAACCTCAAAAACTAGAAATTACCGACTTTAGCGAACGAATTGCAAAACGTGATGGTTTTCTGCTTGTACTTAACGATGAGGCACATCATACTCATGATGAAGCCAATGAGTGGAACAATGTCATTAGAAAAATTCATCAGAACAGTCCATTATCATCACAATTAGACTTTTCTGCAACTCCCAGATACTCCAAGGGTTCATTATTCGCATGGACAATCTCCGATTATCCATTAAAACAAGCAATTATTGATAGAGTAGTTAAGCGACCATTAAAAGGAATATCTCACATTGAGGAAGCAAAGTCAGATTTGGTAACTGTTCGATATGAAGGATTCTTAACTGCTGGCGTTGAACGTTGGAAAGAATATTATGAACAGCTAAAACCTCTTAAACACAAACCTGTACTTTTTATCATGATGAATGTAACTAAAGAAGCAGATGAAGTTGCTGACTGGCTTCGGACAAAATATCCATCATATTTTGCTGCAGATAAAACACTTGTAATCCATACAGACAAAAAAGGTGAAGTTTCAAAAAAAGATCTAGATGTAGCAAGAAAAGCCTCTAAAGAAGTCGATTTTCCAGATTCGCCGGTTAATGCTATTGTCAGCGTTTTAATGCTCCGTGAGGGATGGGACGTGAAAAATGTCACGGTTGTCGTTGGTTTGAGACCATATACCGCCAAAGCCAATATTCTTCCCGAGCAAACTATTGGTCGTGGCCTCAGACTAATGTTCAGAAACTTGTCAAGTGGTGAATACCAAGAACGGGTCGATATAATAGGAAATAAAGCTTTTCTTAATTTTGTCGATGACCTAGAAAAAATAGAAGATTTGAAAATCGACACATTTGAAATTGGCAAAGATAAGCTTAGAATATATACTATTCATCCGGTCAACGAAAAAATACATTCTGATATAGGTATTCCAGAACTATCACCGTCGCTTATGCGCAAAAAATCTCTCGCAAAAGAAATAGCTGCTATTGACGTTATGAAATTTTCAGTTAATCCGTTACCTTTGGTAGAAAAGCAGGAAGAGATCAAAACCTTTGTATATGAAGGTATCGATATAATTACCCATGAAAAACTGTTTGAACGCGAGTATGAAATTCCGCCTGCTCAAACACCGGAAGAAGTAATTGGATATTATTCCCGGCGCATAGCGCAAAATCTCAAATTGCCTTCACAATTTGCTGCTTTAGCGCCTAAAATTCGTGAGTTTTTCAAAAAGAAAGCTTTTGGAAAAGAAGTGGATTTATATAATCAGCTAGTAATAAAAGCGATGAGCACTAATGTTGCAAATTATGTTGTATGTAAAGAATTTGAAAAAGCGCTGCGAGACGTAATTGTTCAGGAAGTGATGCCGGAATTATTAATACCAAGCAAAAGGCTATCAACAACACTTCCATATCCTTTTTCGCGTGAATTATTTGAATCTGAAAAAACAGTATTCGATTTTGTTGCATGCGATAATAAACTTGAACTTCTGTTCGCAAAGTTCTTACACACGTCTGGTGATGTCGTAGCATTTTCGAAATTACCCCAACAGTTTGGTTTTTCCATTCAATACACTGATTCGCGAGCAAATATCAGACATTACTTCCCTGATTTTGTTGTTAAGATCTCTGACACTGAACACTGGCTCATTGAAACAAAAGGTCGAGAAGATGTAGAGGTTGTGCTGAAAGACCAAGCAGCTCATAACTGGTGTGGTCATGCCACTGAATTAACGGATTCGCAATGGCAGTATTTAAAGGTTACCCAAGCTGATTTTGAGATGCTGCAACCTGATAATTTTAAAGAACTAAGTGTTGCTTTAGTGAAAACACTCAAACATTAATCTAAAAAAGCAATAAACTTGTAGAATAACTTCTAAATTTCAGGAAAATTCTGATCTTTTACCACAATTTTCGCTATTTCATGCTTTTTAATATCACATTCTCTTTTGAGAACTATTTCATTGCTTGAAGGGAATTTTCTGCCTTAATTTGTCCACTTTTGTTACCGACAGTGACAGTTCTACCATCATTTATAGAAAGCCATACTTCAATAATCAATTTTTCACCTCCTAATTATTATGTTTGGCATTTGTGCCGGGAGGGCGAGTCGAATCCCCACGGACCAAAGTCCACTGGATTTTTAGTTTTGTGTAATTATTCAATTGTCAGCAAATAATCCCTGAGCACGCGGATTTGCTCATGTTCATCTCCGTCCAGGATATCGTCGGGACCGGCGAATTCAAAATATTCCTTATCGAAGTAAGTAGGCATCTTCGTTCCAGGCAACAGGGACTGAGGATCCATAATCCAGTCGATAATCCAGTTTGGTTTCAGCCGCTCTTTTGCAAGAGCGAAATTCGGCGCCCAGCTGTCAGGCGACCCCTGCGGATATACGTCACCGGCAATATGGCAGCTGCCGCAGGAGAAATAATCCCTCGAGAAGAGCTTTATCCCCGCATCAAGCTCGGCGGAGGTCAGGTTCGGTTCCAATATGTCAACAAATGGAAAATCCTGATCATCCAGAAAATTGAAATACCGGATCATTATATTTGTCTGAGCCTCGGTAAATGCGAAAGTCGGCATCCGGATCTTCAGCCACGGGCGAATGATCTCCGGATTCCGTATGAAATGGAAGAGCCAGTTCGTCTGAACCTTCATCCCCTCTCCTATCAGATTCGGAGGGCTGAAACTTAGTGATATCGCAGCGGCTTCGGTTTCACCCCTGTCGTCGTATTTCATGAGCCAGTCTGTGACCATGGGCTGAATGGCGCCCCCGTCGTTTTCAATGATATGGCAGCCCTGGCAATTATATTCCCGCACGATTATCTGCCCCTCCTCCACGTACAGATTTCTCGGTGTTCGGGGATTAATTTTGGACACCAATGCTTTCTCTTCTACCAAACCAAGAAGAACCGATACAATGGCTTCAACTTCTTTATCGGTAAACTCAAAGTTTGGCATGTGAAGCTTTTCACCGGGGAGCTTTACTTTGTCTCTGTCGAAGATGCGCGGCTCTTTTAACTTCTGGGTGAACCAGGCCTGCCTTGTATGATCGATATCCACAAAACCAAAATCTAATCGCTCAACGCTTTTGCTTCCCTCGAAGCTTAACTCCGTACCGATAGGTTTTTCATTGTCAAATCCCGGTATATTATGACAACCGTAACAACCATAGAAGCGGATAAGCTTTTCTCCGTTATAGATGAGCTTTTCGTCGTTGGTCAATCGTTCAACCTCCGACAGGGTTTCAACCTCAGACATCGTCATGTTCAGGAACTCCGCGGCAATCACATCCTGAATCTCTTCATCGATATCAGGAAAAGGCGTATCCATAAATCCTTCCTGCTTGAGCGTGAGAAGGTACGCGGTAATGTCTGAAGCTTCCTGATCGGTTAAGCGAAGATTCGGCATTTTCGTTTCGGGAAAATAAGCTTCGGGAGTCTTTAACCAGCTGTACACCCATTCTTTCGTTGTTTTGGATCCCACACCAATCAGGTTAGGACCATGATCCCGCCGCAGTGTCTGCAGTGAAGTCTCCCGTTCGATTTTTTCCGCTTCTAACCGGTGACACCCAAAGCACCCGAGAGATGACACCAACTCTTCCCCATTAGTCGCGTCCCCGTTCCGCCTCACTGAGTTCATCTCAAAGGCATTACTGTTGCTGAATAGATAATGAACAATGGCTTGAATCTCCTGGTCGGTCCTCTTGACAAATTCAGGATCGCTACTGTTTGATTGACCGAAAAATTTTGGCATCCATGTATTGTGCCTGAACGACCTGGGATTTTTTATCCATCGCATAGCCCAATCTTTGTTTATTTTTGATGCAATTTGATTCAGGTCAGGGCCAATGCGTCTTTTGTCTTGAAATTTCTCGATGGCGTGACATCCGAAACAACCGGACCGCTCAACCAGGTTCAATCCCAGATTCAGTTGGTCGGCGCCGGCAATGAAGGTCTCTCCATAGTGGCAGCTGAGACAGCCTGCTTCCACGTTTACCATGGAATTCATGGGCGCTTCCCAGTGTTTCATATTGTGCCACCCATAATTATCTTCCCACTCTTTCTGCTGTTCCGGGGTCGACGGCACATGAGCAGCCGATGAGAAATCGGTTCCGCGTCCCCTCCCGCCATGGCAGCTCGTGCATCCGAAATCTTCCACCGGATGAGGAGAAGAACTGGAAACAAAGAGTTCAGGGCGTGGGTGTGCCTTAAAAGGGTTCTCCGCTTCATCATATTCGAAGTTCAGCATTCCCTGATGGCAGGTTGTACACCGGTCGACCTTCGGAACTTTAGCAAAATTCACGTTATCGACTATGTCGCTGATTACCACCTGATCGATTCTATGATAGGGTTGAAGGAAATCAAGAACGGGCAGATCGCGAAACCAGTTACCGAACTTGTTGGCAAGACTCATCGCCTCGGGATCTACCACGGAAAGCTTGATCTGCAGGTTATCTACATCTTTCGTTAGTACGTTGATTTTCCGCTGTATCTCGAAGATATCGGCGCGGAATGCTTCAATCACTGCCTGCTGCTCAATCATTTCTCTTTCGGATGCTTCTGAAACAAGGCGCAGTTCATACTTTCTTTGATTTAATTCATCCAGATGATTCTTGGTTCTATCCACGCTGCCGGCTCCACGTCCGACCGCCTGCTCATATTCATATTTTGCCACGTCATAATCAGACACGGCAAACCGGTAATCCTGGTTATTTCTGTACTGGCGCTCTTCGATCTCTGATAATGTGCTGTTCGCATCCCCTAATTCAACGGATTTTTCTTCGAGAATTGCAGTGGCTTCTTCTAACCGTGTCGTCAAATCCTGATATTCTTCCTGCTCCTCCACCTCGGACATCTTCTCGGAAAAGGCGGCACGGGTGCTTTCGATCTCCATTCCCCGGTATGCTCTTTGATAACCCTTCCATTCGCGGAAATAGTCATCCACAAATGTCCAGATCAGGGATAGAAAGAATATCACACAGGAAATCATGAACCACTTATTCAGGTTGCCGATTCGATAATAACGCTCATCCTTCTGAAGATCCGTCATGAGAATTCCTTCTAAATGTTAAAGAAAAATTCCGGTATCGCAATAATGTATTTCAGATTAATCACCCACCGCAGATACATTTTGATGGGAAGACTCAGAGCTGCCAGGAAAAGAAATATGAAGACACTGTACCGGAGATTACCCATCTTCAAATATAGATCTTTTAAGAATGTTTTTGCGAAAAGCGGCGGCAGCACTAAAAAGTATCCCAATACCACTATGAACCCGAATATCTCCCGGAAAAAGATATTTTGCGGCAGGCCTGTCCTGAAAATGAAAATATAAATGTATTCGGACAGATTGACGTTCGACAAAGATTCAAGCTTGCTGATATCCCAGGTTTCGAAGGGTCCGAAGATGTTCCAGTTCGGTCCTCTGAGCATGGTGCCAACCCCCATCAGGAAAACCCAGAGCACCAAAAAACTGAAGAGAAAAAAGGAGATCGCCATCATCCGCTCCCGATAGCAATAATATCCCGATCCCTTTGGATTATGATCAAAAAACGGGATCGCCATCAGTCCAACGATTATAATGGTAGGAAATAACACTCCTGCAATCCACGGATCAAAATACACCAGCATTTCCTGTAGACCGAGGAAATACCACGGCGCCTTCGATGGATTCGGCGTCAAGGCGGGATTGGCAGGCTCTTCTAACGGAGCAGAGACACCTATCGACCACACCAGCAAGAGAACCGTGCAAAGGATCAGTGCAATAAACTCCACGTACACTAGGTCTGGCCAAACAAGAACATTCTCATGGGACTCCGATTTTTCATCGGGTTGTTCCCCTCTCTCAAGTCGTTCGTCATTCTCTGCCGCCTGTTTCATACTCAACCAGGTGAAGAAAAGAACGAGAACAATGAGCCCGACAATAGGTACGTTATCAGGTTTGAACACGATTAATTGAAAATTAGTATCGGTTATTCCGAACAGGTAGAAAGAAACAATGATGCTTATGAGAACGATTCCACCCGTATTTGTCCAGATTTTCCTGATCTTCAATCTCTTGTTCCATTTCATGAACCAGTTCGTCGGGGGAAAGATGAAGAAGAAGAACAATATTATAAGCGTGAGCATTACCGGAGGATTACTTGCTGCATTAATAATATCTCTCAAAAATTGCATCGATCGTGTCCCTTTGTATCTCAGTTATCTTATTAAAAGGGCTGAAAAATTATTTCGAAATGTAATGCAAATGTCGTTTCAAAAAATTACACAGGGCATATCACAACGGCGTAGAAATCCCTCCGTCTTTTCTGATCCGCCAGAAATGAACAGCCATGAACACCATAATAATCACCGGTAGTCCGATGCAGTGTAACACATAAAACCTGAGCAGAGCCGCCTCCCCAACGATGCGACCCGCTAACAGCGCAAACCGGACATCGCTCCCTGCGTGTATCAGATTGATATCTCCGATGCTCAGAAGAGCCGCTCCGGGCCCTTCGGATCCGAGAAAGGGGGTTGCCCTCGCCATATTCGTTCCCACGGTGATCGCCCAGATTGCCAGTTGGTCCCACGGCAGCAAGTATCCGGTAAAGCTAAGGAGAAGAGTCAATAACATGAGAACCACACCGACCGCCCAGTTAAATTCGCGCGGAGGTTTATACGCACCGGTCATGAAAACCCGAAACATGTGGAGCCAGACAGCAATAACCATCAGGTGGGCTCCCCATCGATGTATTTCACGCATAACGCCAAGGGGTACCTGCTCAGCCAGGTCTATAATATCGGTATAGGCGTATTCGACAGTTGGCCGGTAATAGAACATCAGGAGGATGCCTGTTATTGTCTCTACGAGGAATAAATAAAACGTCAACCCACCCATACACCACGTGTATTTTACCTTAACGGCATGCTTCGGGAGGCGGACCGGGTGCAGATGCAAAAAGACATTGTTGAGAACCGACATCATGCGCTGGCGGCGGGTTACCGGAACACCAGTGCGGAAAATTGACTTCCACACTTGAGAATTTGCCAGCTTTTCAAGAAGATTCATTTTGGTCTTTGGGGTATTGTTCGCCATGGGGGTTACCAGCTCCGTTCAAATTAAATCATCATTCAAAGGATTGCTTTTTCCAGTCTAGTGTCCATGATTTAATGCAATTAATAAAAATTTGATTATGTTGATACATCTCTATTTTGTCATTTCGAAACCTGAATATTTTGTTCGTATCAGAGATGCTTAAACGAGTTCAGAATGAATAGCTTAACCAAAAAATACAAAGAACGTCCGGGAAACGAAACTATCGCTGGTTTTATTCTCATAAACTCCACTATCATACGGGCAAGAACGAATCAGGATCGTTCCATTCTCCCTTTTCCTGCTGATATTTTCTTGTTTTATCGATAAGTATCTGCCCATCTTCTGCAAAAACGATCCTGAACCGTTCGAGCGGTCTGGGCGCCGGACCCTCAAAATTGATCCCCGTCTGGTAAAATCCGCTTCCATGACAGGGACATTTGAACTTGCTGTCATTCTTCAGCCAGTTGGGAGTGCACCCCAGATGGGTGCAGGTGGTCGATAATGCATAGATATACTTTGATGTTCTGATCAACCAGATTCCAAATTTCTCTTTCCATCGCTCATCGACTTCTCCAATGGTATATTCATCCGTATAACCGACTTTGAATGTCATCGGGGGTTCGAAGAGAACGTTCGGGTACATGAACCGCATGATCATGGTCAGGAATGCAAGGGTCGCTCCGGAAAATGCAATCCAGGCTACCCCTAACCAGGAAAATACCGAACGTCTGGATATTGCGGCTTCATTCCCCGTTTTCCCCTTCCCTATCGATGCCTTTGGGACCGGCCGTGCAGTATTCTCGGTCTTCGGGGGATTCTCTTCGGCCTGGGTTTTTTTTTCTTCTTCTTTATTGTTCAGTTTTTCATCCATAATCTTTAGTAATAGTTTGAATAAGTAAGTATCCGCTGTTAATGTATCGTATTCTCCCGTCGCATTGCAAGAACCTGCAGGGCTGTTTTTCTGACTTCCATGTTCCTCGCGGTCTCGCTTAATTTTTCAACCGCCTCATTCAAAAGAGGATCACTCAACATTTCGGCGACATTTATGGCAACCAGCATCGCCTGAATACGCTCGGCGAGATCGACCTCTTTGAAGTCTTCGAGATAACTTTCATCCAGCAGTTTCAGCAGGACATCTCGTCCCGTATCATCCCCCATTTTGGCAAGCGCCACCGCGGCATCCCACCGGACGTTCGGTTCCTTGTCGTAGAGCGACTTCCGGAGCGCCTCCACAGAACCCTGATCGGCAATCCTGCCCAGCGCAATGACCGTTTGTAACCGTATGCCGGGGTCGGCATGATCGAGAAACGGATACAATGCCGTTGCCGCCTTTGCCTGTCGCAGATTGCCGAGAGCGTTGATGATGGCGGGTAAATTATCCTCTCTTGCATTCGGTAACGTTTCAATCAGCGGATCCAAAAAGCTTGGATTTCCGGTTCTTCCCATTGCCAATGCCAGGTATTGTCTCACCCTGACATCGTCATACTCCACCTGACGGAATATGTTAATCATTTCGGGAACGAAACGCGGGTTTTCCGTGACGGAATTCGGTTTGTTTAAAATCTGGGATAATTCGTAAGCTGCCTGCCAGCGCCTGCTTTCACCGCCGACTTTGATATCATTGAGGTAATCTAACGGAGATTGCTCCTCATTCGTCAGTAAGCGGACAAAAGTAAAAAAGAGAACTCCAAGAACCGCAATTAGAAACGGAATGACAACCATAGAATGGATCAGAACCTTGAGAACCGGCTTTGCTTCTTGCCCGTCATTACCTTTTGCGCTATTCTCGCGTACCATCTATAGTAAAATCATCTCAGTTTCGTTTTAAAAAGTTCAGATCGGTCAATTGCAGATACTCACTGATAACCTTGATCCGTTGGCGGCATCTTATTGCTTAAAAACCCCTCAAAGTTCCCCGCATAGTGCCAAATATAGCCGTATCAACCCAATAACATTAACGTTAAAAATAAATTATACAGACCTATTTGTCAAGTACTTTTTAACATGAAATCGTATGACTGCTTACTCCCATACACAATTGATTTATATTAAATTTACCACCCGCAGTTCATTCGGGATTTCTTCCAATTCCGACCACACCCTGATACTATTCCCCCGAAAGTATCTCTTCGGTATCCTCTTCGGAACACTCCGTTTCAAGGGCTCATGGATATGATTCGTGTTGTTGGATACATCCTTTAATCAGGTGGACAGGGTAATCCCTGCGCCGATCAATATCCGAGCCGATTCCCACGTGTTACATACCTGCCGGCTTTACTGCATGATCAATATGCGAGACCACCCGGGAAACGTCCTCACGCGTCGTTTATTAATGGAAATAGTCTTTTGCTTCCTCGTTCAAGAGCGTCCAGAAAGTGTAAATGCTGATGCCGGTACCGAACGGGAAATTGATAAGCTGGATCGCCGCCACGAACATTATGGTGATACGAGCCCATTTCATTCTCTTGAACATTCCCAATCCCCCGATAAACGCAGGTATCGATACAATAAGCCAGACCCATGAAATAACTTTACCCAATTCCGAATTTAACAGCATGGAATCGGAATATATCGAATGACTCCCGCCGGGCGTAAAGATAAGGATCAGCAAGAATGAGACAAGAATTCCGAAAGCGCCGAACACGGTGTAGACAATTCCCAGAATTGTTATATGAGTATTCATGTGCCAACCCCGGTTATGTTACTGTTTGTATTGGAATTTTTTGAATGAACATCAAAATACGATCGCAGCCAGTATGAACGTCAGGATAGGATCATGGAATACTTAAGGGTATCGCCATTATTTATTTGATATAAAAGACATTGTTGAGATGCATAAATCAGTGTCGTCAAAAGCAAAAAAGTGATTTGCAGGTAATAAGAAAATAAAACCATTAAAAAGGAACGATTATATATTCGATTCGAGAAGGGGTGTTCAAATTGTAGTGGACGATTTAGATATTACAATTTATTTTTATTCATCAAAATGTCTTCAATCTCTTTTTGATGTCTCGAAAATAATTCAATGGAATCCAAAATTTTTTTTAACATGACAGGAATTGGATTTGATAGATTAAATGCCACACTGATATCATTTTCAGAACTGTTTGTCAGGAGTGTTAAGTATTCGTTAAACGAAGCATCAATTTCATTTATTTTGTAGCAAATATCAAATACTGCTGTTTGAAGATTTTCCGAATAAATCAGAAGCTTAATAAATATTTCGGGTTGTTTTGCCAATATCGGTTGAAAATCAGAAATATAATTTTGCATGCACAATCGGAAATTATCTCTTTCGGGATTTACACCTTGGCGCCTTATGTTGTTTGCTTGATTTTTATAATTTTCGAGCGCCTGGTTAAAGTGTAAAAATTCTTTATAAAAAATTGAAAGAACTTTTGCAGACTCATCTTTTTTTTTATGTGATCTTTTTTACGAATTATGTGATCTTTTTTACGAAAATAATCGAAAATAAGAAATGTAATGATCGTAATAAGAAAGATACTGATTAATGCTATGTGTAATGCAGACATAATTTTAATCTGATATTCCCCATAGTAATCTTCTGAAAGAGATTACTATGGATTTTTTTAGAATTATGATAAAAAGTTAACATATGACCCTGTCAATTGCAAACGTAAAACGGCTTTTGTATGTTGAATGGGGGATAGTTAAAAGATAAAACCGTCAACGATAATTGCGATGTGGATAATGAACAGATAGGCAATGGAATATTTGAATAACCCGAGATATCTGGACTTTGATCGCTGCCGTTTTGCCTGGAACGATTTAAAAATGAACACTCCGCCCGTAACCGTCGCTACGCCGAAATATAGTGCTCCCGATTCGAAAAATAATAACGCAAGACTCGACACGAATAATATTACTGTGTAGAGCAAGATTTGAGACAGTGTGGAATCATCTCCCCGGACAACGGGCATCATCGGCATTTTAATATTGATATAATCTTCTTTGTAATATAACGCGAGAGCCCAGAAATGTGGCGGTGTCCAGAAAAAAACGATGAGAAAGAGCAGCCAGGGTGTAACGGAAAGCGACCCCGAGGCTGCCGACCATGCAATTATCGGCGCCATCGATCCGGCAATGCCGCCGATAACGATATTCTGTGCAGTGTTCTGCTTGAGCCATAATGTGTAAAACAGACTGTAAAACAGGACGGTTCCAAGTGCAAAAGCCGCACTCAACAGGTTAAAGACAAGTCCAAAGACCAGTACGCCGGCAATGGAGATCATAACTGCAAAAACAAAAGCCTCACCAGGAGAAAGTAATCCTCGCGGAAGAGGTCTTCTTTCTTTGGTCCGCTTCATCTGTGCGTCGATATTCCGTTCAAAACACTGATTGAGAGCATTTGCACCGCCGCCGGTCAGATAAAGCCCCAAAAGTATCAGAAAAAAGTGAAAGGGACTTGATAGAACGCTCTTCTCCAGCAGGAGCGCCGTCGTTCCGGTAAAAAGAACAAGCGTCATGATCCTCGGTTTCGTCAACTGAAAATATGCGGAAATTTTTTGCACTATATAAGATAAAACAGGAAAATAGATAATGAAATGAATTCAAGAGTAGTTACACAAACGGTAAATGTATGAAAAATTTTATAATTTATCAAGCCTTATTGTTCTTGAGGTTTTACAACAGGTGTAGTGTGGATTATGAATTATTTTAGGGCGGCAAATGCTCAGCTCAGCCCTATTGAACAGGAAAAATATTGTTTTGAATGAAAGAAATGGTATATTGACCCTGTTACCGGTACTTTTCAAATATCAAGGATAGCATTATGAACATATACATGATTATCATCCTCGCTGCGCTTGTTGTCGATTTCACTCTGAAGATCGTGACGGAAGTTCTCAATCTGAATGCATTGCGCGATACGCTTCCGCAAGAATTCGGGGGGGTCTACGATGCCGAT
Source organism: bacterium (assembly GCA_965240425.1). Taxonomy (GTDB): domain Bacteria; phylum SM23-31; class SM23-31; order SM23-31; family SM23-31; genus CBDFMG01. Next base: position 1,144,934 of record OZ251221.1, on the reverse strand, counting down.
ACCTACAAAAAGTCGCAAAACTATACACTGGTCAATACGAGATTCGGTTTCATCGCATCGACTGCAGGACTCGTTGTTACCCTTGTTTTCTGGTTCACCGGTGGTTTTAACTGGCTTGATTCAATAGTCCGGTCGTGGACCGGTGTTCCGGTCTGGACAGGCCTGATCTATATCGGCATATTACTGTTTTTAAAAACACTGATGTCACTTCCGTTCAGCATTTACCGGACGTTCGTTATCGAAGAACGGTTTCGATTTAACAAGACTACACCTGCCACCTTTGTGAAGGACCTGGTCAAAAGTCTTCTGCTGACCGCTGTAATTGGAGGTCCGCTTCTGGGAGGCGTTCTTCTCTTTTTCGAATTTGCCGGTCCGCCGGCGTGGCTGTACTGCTGGGTGGCGACAACGGTATTCACTCTTATTATCCGTTATGTTGCCCCAACCTGGATAATGCCCCTTTTTAACAAATTCACTCCTATTGAATCAGGCGAATTGAAAAATGCCATCTTCAAATATGCAGAATCTGTAAAATTTTCATTACAAGGCGTTTTCGTCATGGACGGTTCACGGCGGTCGTCAAAATCGAATGCGTTCTTCACGGGATTCGGCAGGAACAAACGGATTGCCCTCTTCGACACGCTCATAGAAAAACACACCGTCGGCGAACTGGTCGCTGTGCTTGCGCACGAGATAGGTCACTATAAAAAGAAACACATAATCCTGAGCATGATAATTTCAATAGCGCACATGGGGGTTATGTTCTATCTGATCTCCATCTTTATCAGTCATGAAGGGCTTTTTTCTGCGTTCTATATGGATCAGATGTCGGTTTACAGCGGGTTTGTTTTCTTCGGAATGCTCTTTGCCCCGATCGAAATGGTCTTGTCGGTCTTCATGAGTGTATTTTCCAGGAGAAACGAATATCAGGCCGACCGGTTTGCAGTCGAGACAACGAAAAAAAGCGACGACATGATATCTGCGCTCAAGAAACTGTCGGTCCATAATCTGTCGAACCTGACGCCGCATCCGCTGTATGTTTTCCTCAACTATTCGCACCCGCCGGTCCTCAAGCGTATCGAAGCCATCCGCGCCGTGTAATGGTCTTTTAATAATTTGAGTTGCCGGACGTGGTAATATTGAGAGGAATGTAATCAGGAGAGGCGAAAAATTTGTTATTACTGTTCACTATGGCATTTGAACGTGTAAATCAAGTGAAAGATGACAAACCGAATTGGTATTAATCAGATAATGAATACTATTGAATCGAGACTATCCGGATACTATAAAAATTATAAATGTTTAAAAAAAATCTGCCCCCAAATGTTAATTCAACCGGAACGGTATAGGAAGCGGCGCCGAAAAATCTCTTCCGAATTAATGATTAATACATGAGTGAACCTTCTTGGTTCATCATGATTCAAAATGAAAATGTGCCTTATTTAAACTAACTCCTCTATTCTCGTATGTACATAATAACTGAAATAAACTTACACCTGAAGAGGGTTCTTATGTATAAACATGTACGTATCAAAATTTTTCATGTATGCCTCGGCAGTATTGTAGTTCTGATTGTTCTGCCGGGTATTCTATTTGCTCAGCAGATAATGATCGACCACGCGGTCGAAACACTACTGCCGGCGATACTCGAAAAAAGGCATACGATACACCGTAATCCGGAGCTCGGCAACCGGGAATTCAAAACCTCCCGGCTCGTTGCCGACCACCTGCGTGAGCTCGGCATAGAAGTAACCACCGACATTGCGTATACCGGAGTGCTCGGTATTCTGAAAGGCGGCAAATCCGGCCCTGTCGTTGCGGTACGCGCCGATATGGATGCCCTGCCGGTAACGGAAGATACTCCGTACGACTTCAAATCGACGGTGCGGACGACCTATCTCGGTAAAGATGTCGGCGTAATGCATGCCTGCGGCCACGATATCCATACTGCCGTTCAGCTTGGTGTTGCATCCGTTCTTGCGTCGGTCCGGGAGGATATTCCCGGTACGGTCATGTTCATATTTCAACCTTCCGAGGAGGGGCCGCCTCCGGGTGAAGAAGGAGGGGCAGACCTTATGCTGGCAGAGGGGATTTTCGACGAGCTTCGTCCAAGCGCCATTTTCGGCCTCCATTCGTTTTCCGAAATGGAAGCCGGTACCGTCGGCTACACGATCGGCCCTGCTCTTGCCGCCGCCGACCGGTATGTGATTACGATTATTGGCAGGCAGGCACACGGTGCGGCGCCGCATCATTCGGTCGATCCGGTTGTGATTGCGTCCCAGGTGGTGTCCGCATTCCAGACCATCCGTTCCCGCAATCTGAACCCGCTCGAACCGAGCGTCGTAACGGTCGGGATTATCCGCGGCGGTGAACGGTTCAATATTATTCCGGAGAAAGTTCACCTTGAGGGCACCGTTCGGACCTACAGCAGAGAAACTCAAAATGAAATCATCAGCAGAATGAACGGGATCCTTTTCGGAATCACGAACGCGAACGGCGGGACGTATGAAATGGAGTATTTCAAGAACACTCCAGCGACCATAAACGATCCGGAACTCGCCGAAAAGATGCTCCCGACCATTCGGAGGGTTATCGGAGATGAGAACGTTATAGAGGTCGATCCCACCATGGGAGGAGAGGATTTCGCCTATTTTGCGAATGAGGTCCCCGGTTTTTTCTACCGGCTCGGCGCAGTCAAACCGGGCGCCGTTTCGGGCGGTCACCATACCCCGACCTTTCAGGCGGACGATTCCTGCATTTCTGTCGGAATGCGCATCATGTCGAACATTGTGATTGACTACCTAACCTCGGGCGGGCTGGACTGAGCCGGGAGACGTGCGGGACTCATTATCCGGAGATAACAGGAGAATTCATGAATATACGAAATTTGAAAAAGATACTCCTTGTTTGTGCGGTTATGTATCCGGCAGTGCTGCCTGCACAGAATGCAAAAATAGATGCCGCGGTCGAACGGTTTACTGATAACATCATCACCATCCGGCGCCATCTTCACCAGAATCCGGAGCTCAGTAACAGGGAATTCGAGACGGCCCGGATCGTTGCGGACCATCTCACGGAACTCGGCTTGGATGTCGAGACCGGGATTGCCTACACCGGCGTTGTCGGCGTACTCAGGGGCGGACGGCCCGGTCCGGTCGTTGCCGTCAGGGCAGACATGGATGCGCTTCCCGTTGTCGAGGATACATCATTCCCGTTCGGGTCCACTGTCAGGACGACGTATCTTGGGCAGGATGTCGGTGTCAGTCACGCCTGCGGTCATGATATCCACACCTCCGTCCAGCTTGGCGTCGCATCGGTTCTTGCAGAGCTTCGTGATGAACTTCACGGAACGGTAAAATTCATTTTTCAGCCCGCAGAGGAAGGCCCGCCCCTTGAAGAAAGCGGCGGTGCGAAGATGATGCTCGGGCAGGGAGTGTTCGACGATCCCCGACCTGAGGCGGTTTTCGGTCTCCACACGCTTGCCGGTCTCGAGGTCGGGACGGTCGGGTTCACCGTCGGCCAGTCTCTTGCATCCGCCGACCGGTTCGATATTACGATAAAAGGAAAGCAGGCACACGGTGCGGCGCCGCACCAGTCGATCGACCCGATTGTCATGGCGTCAAAGGCGGTCATGGCGCTCCAGACCATCCGCTCACGAAGCCATAGTCCCCTCGAACCGACTGACCTGCCCCTAATGTTTGGGTCATTTTTTAAGTTAGTCAATTCATCGATATATTCATTGTTGTATTATCCATTGGCCTTGAGACCGCATCCGGTGGTATAACTGCCTCGGGGGCGGGTGGCCGGTATCCAAGGGCACTATGCGGTCTCTTATGATTATACTCATTTCGCCAGCGTTCCACAAGCACTTTTGCTTCGTGTAAGGTATCGAAGATTTCCCGGTTGAGCACTTCATCACGCAGTTTGCCATTGAACGACTCACTATACCCGTTCTCCCATGGACTGCCTGGTTCAATATACAATGTTTTTACTCCCAGGCGCATGAGCCATGTCCGGACCGCTTGAGCAGTGCACTCTGTGCCATTATCACTTCTCAGGTGAACCGGAACTCCTCGCTGCACGAACAGTGTTGCAAGATGTTCTATGACGTCATTGTGAGTCAGCCTCCTGCCTGCCACAATTGCCTGACACTCCCGACTGTATTCATCTAATATTGTTAACAAACGCTAGCTCCTTCCCTCTCGGGTTCGTGCTTGCATGAAGTCATAACTCCAGACATGATCCCGGTACGCAGGTCGCAGCCGAATACACGAACCGTCATTGAGCCATAACCGTTTGCGCTTCGGTTGCCTCCGGGGAACTTTTAATCCTTCTCGACGCCACAAACGCTCCACTCTCTTATGATTGACCTTGCAGCCTTCTTGCTGTAACAGTGCGGTAATTCGTCGATAACCATACCGACCATACTGCGTGGCCAACTCAGACCATACGTCGCACTAACACCGGTTCATCCGCAGGAGAAATCGGGCGATATTGATGAGTGCTGCGCGGTACCCAACACGGTACAGGCCCGGCGCTGCGAGATCTCGAGAGTCGTGCAAAGATGCTGCACCACCTCCCGTCGCTTCGCCGGGCTCAGAAGTTTTTTGCATCAACCGCCAGAGTCTCATTGAGGATTTGAATATCCAACTCTTTCTCGGCAACCAGGCGTTTCAGGCGGATAGTCTCTCTCTCTAACGCTTTAAATCGTTTCGCCTGATTCACCCGAAGACCACCATACTCCTTTCGCCAACGATAATAGGTCTGCTCTGTAACCTCAATCTGGCGAGCAGCTTGTTGAACCGACTGACCTTGAGCGAGCAGTACTTCTGCCTCTCGAAGCTTGTGGATAATTTGTTCTGATGTGTGAATTCTACGTGCCATTGATCTTGCTCCTTTCTTTTCAATCTAATCCCTGTACTCATATACTATCTGGATCAACTTTTGGGGGCAAGGTCAGCATAAGAGACCGCATAGTGCCCTTGGATACCGGCGACCCGCCCCCGAGGCAGTTATACCACCGGATTCGGTCTCAAGGCCAATGGATAATACAACAATGAATATATCGATGAATTGACTAACTTAAAAAGTGGCCCAAACAATTGGGGCAGGTCAGAAGATGTTAATCCCAGACATGTAAAATGTGATAATTGTACATATTCCAAGTTGTTACAATTTGATAAATCTCAATTCAAAACAAAAGCAAAAAGAAGTTGAAAGAAGAGAAAGAACGGGGCAGTATGATATAATTTAGCAAAAGTTCAATAGTATGCCCTATATTGGGAACAAAAAAAATTCTTGCCCGCCGCCGCATTTTTTTCAGGGTTTTTGTGGGACAGTCTGACGCTTACCCGCATCGACCGGCTCATCGATACTATGGATTCTCATGGTCTATCTCATGCTTCTCGGCGTCTTGATAGCGCTTGTGAACGTGATAGACCGTGCCCCGGAGGTCAAACTCCATCCGCTTCTTACGAAGTTATAAAAAATGGTACCCACTGGCGATCCAGTCCCTGCTTGGCGGGCTGTTCAGCGCGTACGTGGTCTTCTATTTTCAGAGCGCCTCGCTGACCAAGACAGCCGTGTTCTTCGCCCTGCTCATGGCGCTGCTCGTGGTCAACGAATTCCTCGAAAAACGGTATGCCAACATCTATCTCCAGGTCTCCCTGTTTTTTCTCGTCAACTTCTCATTCTTTATTTTTTTCATACCGATCGTATTCAAAAGCATCGGTATTATTTCATATTTGAGCGGCAGTCTTATCAGTCTTGCGACAGTCGGAGCGCTTATTGCTTTCCTGAAAAAGCAGTCGGTATTCACCGGCCGGAAAGAGTTCAAAATCACGGCCGGTATACCCCCGGTACTGTCCGGCATACTGTTCATGTTCTATGTCTTGAACTGGATACCGCCGGTGCCGCTTTCCCTGAAGTATGGCGGGATTTACCACAAAGTAGAAAAATCAAGCAGCGGTAACCGAACCCGTTACACGCTGACCTATGAGAAACCGCCATGGTACCGGCCGTTCAAACAATCCGACGATCCGTTCAGGTTTGCCGACGGCGACCGTGTATACTGTTTTTCATCGGTGTTCGCCTCTACATACCTCAAGACCTCGATCTTTCACCGGTGGCAGCGGTATTCCCCGGGAGAAGAGCGGTGGCTCATTTCGGACAGGATACCGATAGACATTTCTGGCGGCAGGGACGAAGGGTATCGCATTTACACGTACAAGGATACTATTGAACCGGGAGACTGGCGTGTCGATGTCGTGACGGAAAATGACAGGATAATCGGCAGAATAGGGTTTTCCGTCGTCCGTCCGGGAGACGATGACATCAGGTTCGTATCCATAATTCGCTGATGCGGCTTAAAAATCCGATTTTCTGCGGTTTTTCCGAACATTTTTCATTGTATTTGTTGATAAAAATTCGTATTGTGAAGTACAATCTGTATTTAATCATTCTGTGGGGCACCAATGCCCAATTTTTCACAACTTCCGTATCTTCTCCAACTCATCGATGATGATTCTCCTGTCGTAAAGGATGCAGTCATCCGTGAACTCGATTCTTTCGGGCCGTCCCTCCCGGCTGAACTGGACCGGCTTTCCGATCCGCCGACCGCCGGTATGAAGAGCTATGTTTCAAGTCTCCTTAATGACCACAGGCAGGCATGGTTGAAATCGGAATGGAGCAGTTGGATGGAATATGATAATGATGTGGACAAACTCGAAGCCGCGTTCTGTCTCATAGCGGAATTTCAAAACGGAAAGGCGTTTCCGGTTAAACTGGGCATACTGCTCGATAAATTCGCAGATGAATATGCAGCCCGGTTCGGCTACAAGGATGTGCTTGAACTTGCCCGGTTCCTGTTCTCTGTCAAAGAATTAAAAGGCTCCGGTAACGATTACAATAATCCGCGAAACAGCGATCTCGTCAATGTTATCGAGACCGGGAAGGGTATCCCGATAAGCCTGGTGTGTATCTATATGCTCGTTGCTCATCGGCTCGACATGCACGTTGAAGGGTGTAACCTGCCGGGACATTTTCTTGCCCGGGTCCACTACTACGATATGACCTGCTTCCTCGATTGCTATAACGGTGGCCATATTTTTGAAGAAAAAGACCTCAAGCCAACCGCTCTTCTCTCGGCAAAAGACCTCAAAGAAATTCTCCACGCACCTGTCGGCACTCATACCATTATTCAGCGGGTTCTCATGAATCTTGTCAACGCATATAAAAAGAGCGGTGATAAAGAGAACAGCGATTTCATGCAGGAATTGTTGAATGAGATGATATCCGACGATTCCGGATTCGAGTAATATTCCTCAAACATACGAACCGCTGCCCGATTCCCGGTTTCAGAAGATACTTGAAAATATTCGAACCGAAATTTTCCCTCAGTCCATATCGTTCATGATCCAGTCCCAGGTCTTTCCGGCACGATCGATCACATACGATTCATCTTCCGGGAGCATGTATCCCTCGTCGATAAGTTCCAGCGCTTCCTCACCGACCCGTTCCAGGTACTTCTCCCGCGTATTGTAGAGTAATTCGATGCTCAGACGGGGATCTCCAGAATTTTCTTTCTCCTGATCCGTACGGGGCAGCGGAATGAACAAACCGTCAAAATCATAGAGCTGTTCGCCTCCTCCTGCAAAACCGGTCCTGAGGCTCCACGGAGTATAAGTAGCGAGCGGGACGCGTATCTCGATACTGCGTACACCGCCGATCTCATTTCCGAAATAATCGACTTGTGAGACCAGCATCGGATACGGTGTGCTCAGGTTCGGCGGTTGGTTGTCTACAATACCTTCATGCCAGCGGGGCCCGTAATCCGTGCGGTAGGCAACGTGAATTGTCGTCGGGAACAACAACCCCGGAATTTCAGGAAAATCAACCTTATGTATCGGAACAAGCGTATTCTGGTCTATCCGGGGATAGGAACTCGGCGGCGGCTCGGTGCCATTTTCGACCCAGTTGACGAGTTTGACAAGAAGAGACCTGGATATAACATCGCCATCAAGCGGATTGTCCCGGAATAAATTATTTTCATTCAGAAGGTTGCTCTTACGAGGGGGAAATCCCCCGCCGCCGTGCTGGGCGGACGAAAGCAGATATATCCGTTCATTCCGCATAGGATCGACGTCCCGCTTGCCATCGACAGAGGTGTGTATGAGTGATCCGGCGCGACCCCAATATTCGTAGCCGGCGTTGATATACATTGTTTTCGGAGCGTGGTCCGGATTATGGAGATGAGCGAGAAGACCGTCGGTTTCCAAAGTGAGCGGATCGAACTGATTTCTGCTTGTGAATGGAAAAATATCTGTCGGGTAAAAGAATGCCGAAGATGGGTGTGCGTCGCGTGACGGCTGAGCGAACCGGTGATTAAAACTTCCGCGCCCGCCTCCGGCTGCAAGTACCAGGAGTCCGTCATATGCTATTCTGCCGTTTTCATCGGTATTGAATCCGTCATAGAGGTATTTTCTGAGAAACCGGCCTGTCTGCGACGTGCCCGAAGCAATTCCGTTCTGTACCGGGAACAGGCTGTCGCTATCATATTTCGCATACGATATTATATCACGCACAACGGCGGGACCCAGACCGGCGATCGCAGGGTCTATTGCATGATATACAAGTTCGTAGATCTTTCCCTCTTCAAAACCCGATTCCATGTAAATGTGGGTCGGGTCGGGGATGACAACGCCATCCTCCTCACGGGCGAACTGCCAGAGTTCGTGCGGCACAACTCTTCGTGGCGCGTCCCGGTAATCCCGTTCGGTCAGCACATTGTCGGGATCGTCCGGATCGGCCGCAGGATAAGCGACATGATTTCTGTGGCTCACCAGAAGGCTCTTTTGATGACTATCGACCGTCCAATCACTTCTGACGAGTCCGTAAATTGACGTACCGTCCACTTTTCGGGCGACAGGGACATTGAGCTTGAGGGTGTGTTCATTCCGCACCGGAACATCGAATTGCCATCCGATCCAGATAAGTGTGAGTCCTTCACGAAACATGAGGGCATTACCGAAACTCTCGGGAGAATCCGGATCGATGGACCTTCCTTGAGCGCGGTTCAGCTCAAAAAATATGGGTTTGTTCCCCCTGTTGCCGACTTCGACGAATCCGATTTTCCGCGCCTTGCGGAAATCGACAGGCTGCAGAACCGCAAAATTCGACCATGCTTCGACTTCGCCGTCGCCGTTTCTCGGTGCGAGAGTCAGGTCGGTTATGCGCCTGTTCATTGGGTTGCCCGGATCGAAACTGAAATATATTTTTCCCCGTATCAGTTCGTAAGGACCGTAATCGCCGAATTTTCTTCCTTTCAGGACCGTTTCCCGGAATTCAACTTCAACGCGGAGGACTTTTGCAAGAGTTGTGGATGGCAGTACGGCTGCGACAAAGACCGATAGTACGAGAATCAATGGTTTCATTTTTGAAATGCGGTTGACAAGAAACCTCAACTGTGATAAAAACATGTTCTTCCTCCGGAAATTGATTCCTAATTATGCCATCTTCTGTTATTTTTAAGCTGATGTTTAGAGCGGGGTATCATGTCGTCCCGCATTGCCGCATGATAGACCCACGCAGCGGCAATGACCGAACCTTGCTTGAGGTCTTCAGCCACTGTACGGTCATAAACATCCATATTCGTATGATGATTTATGGTGAAATATTCCAGATCGTCCTGGATAAATTGAAACCCCGGCAGTCCTGCGCGAATGAATGAGATGTGGTCCGATCCACCACTGTTATCGGATACAAGGTGCGTCATTCCTACATCTTCGAACGGCTTCATCCAGGCTTCGAATATCGGCCTGACAAGATCGGTGCCATTCATGTATATACCCCTGAACCTGCCGTACCAGTCAATATTAAAATAGATCGATAATTTTTCATGTTCCTCCGTCATTGATTCCTGGTCGGGACCGCCGTAATGGTCCTGCACATAATACCGCGCTCCGGCATGACCGCCCCACAATGCAGCACGGATAGTACGGCGCGGTTTGACGTCGAGCGCTTTCAAGATACGGAACGATTCCATGACCATTGCGCTCCCCGAGCCGTTGTCGGTCGCCGCAGTCCCGCCGAATTTACCATCGTAATGACCTCCTATCAACACAACTTCATCTTTGAGGTCCGGATCAGTGCCTTCAATCTCTGAAATGACATTGTAATCATAGAGATCATCATCGGTGTAAACCACATCTATTTCAACTTCCATATCGACCGTTACATCCCGCTCAAGAAGACGTATGACCCGGTTGTAGTGTTCGGTCGACATTACTATGGTAGGAAGCGGTTTGGGAGCATCGGGCTGCAGGGCATAGCCGCCCGGAAGCTTGACAACACCTCGGATTGACAAGAACCGCTACTCCCTCATCTTCAAAAAATTGGTGGATTATCTCCGTCTCGAGCGGCTGCGGGGGAGCTTCGCCTTTTACAAGCGCATCATATTCCTCTCTCGTAATGGTGACGGCAGGAGGGGCGTTTTCCAGGTCGACCACCGCCATATAATCGAGTTCCTCCTGAGAAAGACGGACCGCAAGCGGCCGGAATAACGGTTCAACTTCACGGAGCGGTTGTGTGAAGATAATTTTGTTCCTGAGCTTCCCTCTATATTGCCGGAGACCGGCTTCCGAATAAATTTCCCGGGTATTGACAAATACAGCTTCACTCATGACTTTACCGTCCGTTCCGCGTGTCGGTCTCACCGCATAAGCAATGAACGGCTGGTATTGCGGTGAATGCATGTGCACCGAGACATGGTTCACTTCCCATCCGAGACCGATCGGACCGTACGGCTCCAGTTTGGCAGTATCCGCACCCCAATCTTCGAACGAATCCCGTGCCCATCGGGTAGCCTGGTCATAGACCGGTGAATTCGAAAGGCGCGGACCGTACATTTCAGTCATGTAAAACAGATGGTCTTCTACCTGTGACCGGTTAAAACCCTCATCCCTTATCCGGTCGATCATTTCGTAATCGACATATTCCTGGGCAGAGAGCGCAGGGGTCATTACGCCGACCATAAATATAACATTGGAGAATACAATATATCTATACATAAAATACTCCTCCCCACGTCTGTCGGCATTTACAAAATGGTCCTGTCTTTATTTAATATTGAAATTTACATATCAGAGTTTGGGATATTTCAGGTGATGATCTGTTGCATCCTGAAAAGCCTTCGCTAACAAAAGAATTTCCGCCTCCCCGAACAGTTGCCCGGTGAATCGCAAGCTTGTCGGAGTCCCATCCGTGTAAAATCCATGCGGTATGCTGATTTCCGGGTAACCGGTCAGATTTGACAATACGAGTCTGCTGCCGATAAAGCAGTCGATGCCTGCCATAGCATCATATAATTCCCCGATGATCTTTGTCCGGACCCGGTTTGCCTGTACATATTCCACGGCGGGTATGAACCTACTTGACCTGAAAGATTGAGGCCATTCGCTCGTTTCCGGCTCTTCGAGCATTGTCTTGTCCCTGCCGCTCCGCATGAGGTCGTCGAAAGCCGCAGCGCTTTCCACGAACAGTATGAATTCCAGCGCCTCAGCCGGAAACTCCGGCAGTTCCAAAGGTATCAGTTGAACGCCGAGCGACGTGATAACTTCAAATGCCGCCGCATCCCGTTCCTGTGCTTCCCGGATCCGCTGTTCCTCTTCGGGATTGTCGGGGGTTTCCCGGTCATCCTGCGTAAAGTAACCAACCCGGAGACTACCAACGCTGGTTGCGCTGTCCCAGTTGAACGGAACGTCGATTACCGAATTATCCTTCCCGTCGGGACCGTAAATTGTGTCGAGAACGAGAGCGCAATCTTCTGCTGATCGGCACATGGGGCCTATTTTGTCCATCGACCAGCTGAGCGCCATCGCTCCGAAGCGGCTGACGCGGCCGAACGATGGCCGGAGCCCGCTTACACCGCACCGGCTAGAAGGCGAGATGATGGACCCGAGTGTTTCTGTTCCTATCGAGAATCCGACAAGTCCTGCGGCAGTTGCAGAACCCGACCCGGCGGAAGAACCGCTGGAACTCTGCCCGGTATTCCAGGGATTTCTCGTTTTGCCGCCGAACCACCGGTTATCCATTGCAAGAGCGCCCATCGAAAGTTTGCCGACGAGGACCGCCCCTGCGTCGGTCAGCCGTTCGTAAACCGTCGAATTTTCGCTGAATGACTGCTCCCTGTAAGGCGAGGCTCCCCATGTCGTTTTATAGCCTCTGACAGCAAGAAGGTCCTTTCCTCCCCAGGGGATGCCGTGCAAAGGCCCCCGGTAAGTACCCGCAGCGATCTCTTCATCTGCCAGTTTTGCCTGCCTGAGTGCTAGGTCCTCCGTCAGGGTTATCAGGCAGAACAGTTTCGGACTGAATTTTTTCAAGCGTGAAAGATAGAGTTTTGTCAGTTCCGTCGAGGTGATCTGCCGCGTTCTGATGAGATGTGACAGATGGGTCACGGAGAGGAACGCAATATCCTCGTCCGTCTCAGGTTTTCTGATTCGTGGGTTTGAGTAATGAAGAAGTTTTTTTTCGGACGGTAATTTAACACCCACCGGTACAGGGTTGAATACGATTGCCGGGGCAACGCTGTTATCAAGTTCGAATTCCCTGATGCGGTCGTAACTGTCATTATTATCCCACTTGTTGATCGAACTGGTAATCTGTTCGATCTCTTCTCCGGAAAAGTCAAGTCCCGCAATTGATGCCGCCGATTTGATCATCCCAGTGGTGACGTCCTCTGCGTCCCGGGCGACGGCGGCAAGCGCTCCCGGCATGAGCGTTCCGCACAGGCCCACACTCGAAAAATAACCGATAAAACGCCGCCTGTTTACATTCACGGTGTTGTCGACATGCGTAGTATTGCCTAGAAGTGCCATAGAATTTCCTTGTGTAAATGATGAGTAAAAATCTGAGAATATAATGCTCCCTTTACCGGGATCAATACATTTTATCGAACCACTGGTCCTTGAGAACGACAGCCTTTGTTGAATATTCATTTCCGTTGACGATAAGTTTTACAATGTAATCACCCGGTTTTGCACGGAGATGTTTATAATCAACTTCCCGCCATTCGGGCAGTGACTGAATCCAGGTTCCTAACGGCCGGCCGGTTACGGACACTTCATCATCAGGTTCGCCAAAATGGTCATGGTTGTCGTAATAATCGAAAAAAAGTGCAGAATTTTTTGTGCGCTCTATCCTCTGAGCCGCACTCTCTTTTTCTTCATCCGTGCGTTCTATCCGCTCTGTCAGGTGCCACTCAACGCTGTTCAATCCCGGGTCGCCCAAACCCTTATACTCGTTGACGAGAAGCGGTCCACGGTATATCCGGATCGTTACACCGCCCGGCACTCTGCTTTTCAGGTAATAATTCACAACGGAACCCTTCGGGGCATTCTCTCCCGAGTAGTTCTGATGATGAGCCGCTACCTGCTTTTGTCCGCTATGCACCCAGAGGACCTGCGGTTCAACATCGAAGAGGTGGACGTCATTCGCAAGGACTTCCGGGGTGATCTCCTGTAAGGTTGAAATATCCGCTATCCAGAAGCTCCTGCCGTAAGTCGCGACAATAAGATCGTTCTCACGGGTATGTATGACAAGATCTTTCACAGGAATATTCGGCATATTGTTCCTGAGCGACTGCCAGGTATCTCCCCGGTCAAGGGAAACATAGAGTTGCTTCTCTGTACCGAGGAAGAGAAGATTCGGATTCTTGTGGTCGTGACGAATCACGTTAACCGGTTCATCATCAGGCAGTCCGTCCGTAATCGGCGCCCATGTTTCACCTTTATCGGTCGTCCGGTAAACATACGGTTTCAGGTCACCATGACTTCTTCTGCCGTTGAAGGTGACAAAACCTTCAGCCGGATCGTGACGCGAAGCCTCCACACGAGTTACCTTATATTCCGGTTTACCCGGAATGTTACCGTTTAATTTTGTCCAGGTCTCACCGTTATCTTGTGTGACCTGCACGTTGCCGTCGTCCGTCCCTACCCAGATAATCCCCTGCACCAAAGGTGATTCGTCGATTGTCGTAATGCTGCCATTGACCCTGTTTCTTCTTACTTCGTACGGCCCGTTCGTAAGGTCGGGACTGATCTCTTCCCAGGCCTCGCCGAGAAAGGGTGAACGCAGCAGCACATTTGCGCTGTGATAAACGACATTTGGATTGTGGGGAGATATGAGTATAGGCGATATGAAGTTGAAACGGATCCCTTCTTTTTGGTATCGAATATTTTTACGAACATTCGTCCACTGGTCGTTTCTCGATAAAGATCCATTTTGTGATGTTACATAGAGCCACCGGTTGTCTCTCGGATCGACCTGGGCGTACGAACCATCGGCGCCTTTGACATGCTCCCAGTCCTCGAACCTTATCGGATAACGGCCACGCTTTGTGCTCGGTCCCCGCCAGGTACCGAAATCCTGCATACCACCATATACATTATAAGGATATGCCATGTCGACTCCGACCGCTTCAAGCAGGCCGAGTGCAAAATTATCAGGATGGTACCAGGTTTTATTGTCGCTGAAGGAAATCCTTATTCCGGAGTCGCTTGAGCCTATTGAGTGGTCGCTGTTCGTGGGATCGATCCAGAGGTCCTGATGGTCGTTTCCATACGGTATTATTGCATGTTTCCAGGTCCTTCCGCCATCGTCGGTCCCCTGTATACCGCTGTTAAGAATATAAATTTTATCATCGTTATTCGGATCGATGCGGATCTGTGCGTACCGGTTGCTGCCCCGAAGAGTAAAATCCTCAGGATCGGGGCTGATCCTGCGCCAGCTTCTTCCCGCATTGTCCGAGCGCCAGGCGGTATTGCGTGCCTGGCCTTCATCCTGAGGGATGAGAATCGTTGCAACGATAACATCCGGGTTCGACCGGTATATGTCAAGACCGATCCTTTCGAGACTTCCGGCCGGAAGGCCCCTGCTTAATTTATCCCACGACGATCCGCCGTTCGATGATTTAAAGATACCGCTCGCTTCTCCCCCGTCCCGGTCCCACATCGACGCATACAGGGTGTTTCGATCGGTCGGGTGCATATGGATATCGGCGCCGCTCACATGTTTCCCATCATCGGTCAATCCGAGCGTCTTTGTCCATGACCTGCCGCCGTTGGTTGTCTTGAAAATTCCCCGCTCAGGTTTATTGTCGTGGGTACTTCCGGTCGCGGCAACATATACAATATTCGGATTTTCGGGATGAACAACGATCTTACTGATGAAATGTGAGTCTTCAAGACCTATATGACTCCAGGATCCGCCGCCGTTGGTCGATTTGTACATACCTTCACCCCAGTACGAGAGGTTTCCAGTGCCGAGGTAAACGATATCGGGGTCGGAAAAGGCAACTTCAACGTCACCGAGCGCATTGACATTTTCATTGTCGAAAATAGATTCATACGTAATTCCGTTATCGGTGGTCTTCCAGAGCCCGCCTGTTGATGCCGCAGCATAGAACGTATAGGGCGCCTTACTCTGATCGGGAACACCGACCTGCATGAACCTTCCTGACTGTTTAGACGGCCCGATACTCCGGAAATGGATCCTGTCGAAAACGTTTCCCGGCGCCTGCCAGCCATATACATTTGAAGACACAAAAAATAGAAACAGAACTATTCCTGTATAGGGCTTGAGCGCTGCCGTTTTATGAAACATAATAATTCCTCCTCTTAGACATGTATGGTTCGATTACCGTATAACGATTATATAATAACGGTGATCGGTTAAAATGCAATTGTCTCGAAAAATTTAGAAGTGAAATCCGGCATAGTAAATCTTAATACCGCCCAACTGGTAAAGTATTCAAAAAAGGTCAAGTTTTTCGTTTCATATTAGACGAAGAATTTCAGCATCGGTCTCTGGCGTAAACGCTTTTTGTGAATTGGCAAGAGACACACCGAACATCACAGAAATCAACGCTATCATAATTCAAGATATCAGAACGTTCTCCATTCTTGATAAATGGCGGTTTTTTTTATCAAGACACTAGTGTCCGTTAAAAGCATAATGAAAAAGAGCTAAAACCTTTGTATTATTAAAATTAGAGAGTATTTCAATTTTTGTAATACAAAAACAAGGATTTAGCTCTATGGTAAAACATACGGTATTTGCTCAAGTTTTGCAATTGATTTATCGTTATAATTTCAAAACGTACGTTAACCGTTATGATGGCGACCGTTACACCAAGCGGTTAAACTGCTGGCAGCAGTTTATCGTATTATTGTTCGCGCAGGCTCGAGGTCTTACGAGCTTACGTGACATACAGATCAGTTGTGCTGAGCCAGTACAGAAAGTGGTATCATCTCGGTCTTGTGAGTGTGGCAAGGAGCACGCTTTCTGATGCGAACAACAACCGCAGTAGTGAAATTTTCAAAGACATCTTCTACGATCTTTTAACTAGGTGCCGAACTCTTGCGCCGAAGCACAAATTTAAATTCAAGAACCCGCTTTATACGATGGACTCAACACTCATAAATTTGTGTCTTTCGATTATCCCCTGGACGAAGTACCGGAAAATGAAAGGTGCAATGAAACTGCACATGCTCTTAGATCATTCAGGCTGTCTTCCTGCGTTTATTACGGTAACCGGCGGCAGGTGCCACGACAGTCGCGTTGCAAGAGACAGCGAATTCGGCTTTCCATCACTCTTACCGGACAGCATTCATTACCGTCGACCGCGCATACATTGATAATAGCTGGTTCCATGCTCTCACGCAAAAGAAGGTTTACTTCGTCACACGCACCAAAAAGAACATCGATTATAAGATTCTCGGACAGCATATACACTCAAAAAGAAAAAGCGTACTCAGCCGATCAAAAAATCCGGCTCTCCGGGTTCTATACACAGCAAAAATACCCTGACACATTACGGCTCAACACCTATCACGACAAAGAAACGAATAAGGAACTTACCTTCCTGACAAATAATCTTACCCTTGCTGCTCAGACCATCGCAGACCTCTATAGAGCACGCTGGCAGATCGAACTCCTCTTCAAATGGATCAAAAAAACCTAAAAATCAAAACGTTCCTCGGAACCTCACACAATGCCGTTATGACGCAGATCTGGACAGCCATGATCTATTACCTTGTGCTCTCCTTTATCAAGTTCCAAACAAAATATTCCTACAGTATGCAGGAGTTAACACGAATTATCAAGGAACTGCTCATGGAAAACATCAGCCTGATCGAAACACTCAGTATGAAATTGACCTTGCCCCCCAACAGTTGAACCAGATAGTATATGAGTACAGGGATTAGATTGCAAAAGAAAGGAGCAAGATCAATGGCACGTAGAATTCACACATCAGCACAAATTATCCACAAGCTTCGAGGGGCAGAAGTACTGCTCGCTCAAGGTCAGTCGGTTCAACAAGCTGCTCGCCAGATTGAGGTTACAGAGCAGACCTATTATCGTTGGCGAAAGGAGTATGGTGGTCTTCGGGTGCATCAGGCGAAACGATTTAAAGCGTTAGAGAGAGAGAATATCCGCCTGAAACGCCTGGTTGCCGAGAAAGAGTTGGATATTCAAATCCTCAATGAGACTCTGGCGGTTGATGCAAAAAACTTCTGAGCCCGGCGAAGCGACGGGAAGTGGTGCAGCATCTTTGCACGACTCTCGAGATCTCGCAGCGCCGGGCCTGTACCGTGTTGGGAGTACCGCGCAGCACTCATCAATATCGCCCGATTTCTCCTGCGGATGAACCGGTGTTAGTGCAACGTATGGTCTGAGTTGGCCACGCAGTATGGTCGGTATGGTTATCGACGAATTACCGCACTGTTACAGCAAGAAGGCTGCAAGGTCAATCATAAGAGAGTGGAGCGTTTGTGGCGTCGAGAAGGATTAAAAGTTCCCCGGAGGCAACCGAAGCGCAAACGGTTATGGCTCAATGACGGTTCGTGTATTCGGCTGCGACCTGCGTACCGGGATCATGTCTGGAGTTATGACTGCATGCAAGCACGAACCCGAGAGGGAAGGAGCTATCGTTTGTTAACAATATTAGATGAATACAGTCGGGAGTGTCAGGCAATTGTGGTAGGCAGGAGGCTGACTCACAATGACGTCATAGAACATCTTGCAACACTGTTCGTGCAGCGAGGAGTTCCGGTTCACCTGAGAAGTGATAATGGCACAGAGTGCACTGCTCAAGCGGTCCGGACATGGCTCATGCGCCTGGGAGTAAAAACATTGTATATTGAACCAGGCAGTCCATGGGAGAACGGGTATAGTGAGTCGTTCAATGGCAAACTGCGTGATGAAGTGCTCAACCGGGAAATCTTCGATACCTTACACGAAGCAAAAGTGCTTGTGGAACGCTGGCGAAATGAGTATAATCATAAGAGACCGCATAGTGCCCTTGGATACCGGCCACCAGCCCCCGAGGCAGTTATACCACCGGATGCGGTCTCAAGGCCAATGGATAATACAACAATGAATATATCGATGCATTGACTAACTTAAAAAGTGGCCCAAACATTAGGGGCAGGTCACAAATTCGAGTGACATCGAAAAATTTTTCAATAATTTCGAGCCGTTAGGCAATTCCAAGAGACTGTACCTTGTAGGGGCTGTTTGATTTCTTGGAAGTACTGTTTTTCAAAAGAAAAAGGGTATAGATGTTTCATTTACACTTTTGGAAGGAGTATTCGTAACTGAAGGCGGTGTAAGAATCCTAAAACGCACCCTTGGAAAGGCACTGCCCGTTCATACCGATGATAACACAAAAATTAAACCCGATCTAAAAGAGTACGATTCACTTCTTTCAGGACATACGACAATGACATTTACTGCGGCATCTATCGTATCAGAATATTATCCACGATTAAGAATGTATACGTATGCTTCGGGCGCGGCTGTCGGAATACAACGGGTTGTATCTGAATCCAATTGGGTTAGTAATGTTATTCTCAGCGGTATACTCGGACATTATACAGGAAAAGCAATTGTCAGTTCACATTTACAACTATATCCTTTGACAGCACAAAAAGATATCTATGGGATTGAGATAAAAATTAAATTTTAGAAATTCAACATAACATAAACGGAATTACTTTATGCAAGAATTAATTTTAATTTTGAGTTGTAATTAGGATAAAAGGATGCGTATTGCCCGGATCAACCAATTTTCCAGAAATTTTATCGAAGGATAATAAATGTGATGCATTCCTCCCGGAATGAAATGGTACACCGTGTATTTTTACTTAAGTTTCACTCATAAAATAGATCAATTTAATTCAATGAAACTACTTAAAATATGTGCTTATTACTGGGAATAGATGTGTAAATTCTTGTTCCCATTCAATCAGAGAAAAACAGTGCCTCTACATTATATTGTGAGCAGAAGATGGGTCCGGAAATTAGCAGGCAAATTATTACTATCGTAATAGCAAACTTCTGCAGAGTTTGATATTATTGAATATAATAAGGCTCCTTTTGCGGTGGATATATATACTCGACTCCATATTCGGTGACATATGCAGGGTCATGAAACCACAAATTTAAATATTTAACTTGGTGTTTTGAACTCGGCAACGCCATATAGACAAAGTATTCAGTCGTAAAGTGGTGAACTGGTGGAATTGTCCAATCCCGCATCCAATCCGGACCAAAAGGACCGATTCTGGCAGGGTAAGGGTCCTCTTGGAGGCAGTGAGCGTCGATACCAACCTGGGTTTTTTCAGGGTCAAGATCTTTGTAATATTGCTGTCTATCATTAGAAATAATCCCGGTTTCTGCAAGTTTCTGATTGAGGATTTCATAAGTTTCACCAGCGGTACGCCCTACCTTGATGTTATCTTCCATGACCTTACGGATTTTCCACGAATCTGCCCAGATTTTTGCGAGTTCCGGAGGCAGTTCAGTCTCTCCTTCACGGAGCACATAGGCGTATCGTGCGTCTATTTGAATCAGGTCGCCTCTCTGGAACACGTAGTCTGCAGGAGTAAAAATCCTTTCCGGTTTCATGGCAGTTGCTCTGCTCTCAAGATCGCTGTTTTTGGTTACACCCGGCACGATCTTAGCAAAATCTCTATCTATACTTTCGTATCTATCCTTGTATATTCGCTTATCTAATTCAATTTTGCCCGGTACTGCTTCCGCTAAGTAATCCACTCTTAGATATTCAGCGGAGACAATCTTCTCCGCATATTTATCACCAACAGCTTTGACCAACAGGTTGTAGTCTGTATGCGAAATGCCGTCGTTCCATCCTGAGTCATCCATGGGAGGTCCCAGCTCATCCCAGTAATTTACAGCAATGCGTTTGGGGTCCCGTTCGGCAACAAATTCTCCCACGCCCTTAAATCGGTGATCGTATTCGGATTCCGGACCTCCCGGCATTTCTCCCCGATCAATTGTTTCGCCAACTATGTCGTAGTCGCCAGATTCTTCAATCGCATCAGAGTCCGTACCTCTCCAACGAAGACCGAGGACTGCCCGTTCGATCCTGTCACCACCACGGTCCGTAAAGATGTAAATACCGGAAGTACTGCCAAAAACATCTGCAAGGGGATCAGGATTCGATTTTCTCAGCACGTGTATCCACATGTCGATAGTGTTCTTTCTCATGGCTTGTGGCAGAAGGAGGTCAAACTCTTCCCGACGAATTTGATTCAGCGGATCCTTATGAATGTCGTAATCTCGTTCCCATGGTCTGGTCGTTTCCCTCTCAGTCGCTGCTGATTCAGCCCAATTCGACTCGCTCGGCACCGGTCTCGCTAAGTACTCTTTTGTCAGGTGTTCAGACGAGACAATTCTTCTGGCATATTTATTGCCGATAGCTTTGACCAATAAATTGTAATCTGTATGCGAAATGCCGTCTCTTGAGGGTGTACCCACGAGTGGTCCCAACTCATCCCTGTAATTCACAGCAATGCGTTTGGGGTCCCGTTCGGCAACAAATTCTCCCACGCCCTTAAATCGGTGATCATATTGTGTCTCCGGGCCTCCCGGCATTTCTCTCTGGAACGTTGTCTCTCCGATTATGTCATAGGCCCCACATTCTTCAACTAACTTATGAGTCAAACTGCTCGCTCTACCACTAATCGTCGGACCTTGTCTCCATCGAATACCGAGAACCGCCCGTTCGATCCTGTCACCGCTACGGTCCGTGAAAATGAAAACCCCGGAAGTACTACCCAGGTGTTCTGCACCAAAGGGATCAGGAATAGCTCCCCTCACCACATGAATCCACATATCGATATTGTTCTCCCGCATGACTTCTGGCAGTACACGATCAAACTTTTCCAGACGAATTTGATTCATCAATTCCTTTCGAGCATTGTCCTCCTGAGCCTGAACATCGGCTAATTCCATTTCGGTCGTTTCAGAACTACAGAAATTCAAAATAAAGGACAAAGAAAGGATCGCACAAAATACGTGTCGGGTAAACATATTAGAGTCTCCTTCATTGAGTATGTATTCCCCTTATCAAGCTTCTAAAAGAGATTAATTGGGATTTTGTTGAAATATGACGCTTTTTTAAGATGTGATATACTTGGTCAGAGCATATTGAATTTATAATATAAATGGTAAGAGATACATGTGGCTTTTACAAGTCATTTTTTCTCCTCGTGCTGTACGATTACTTAACAGATAATACAATCTATTTATTGAAAAATTTATGAATTAAGTAGACTGTTTTAGTTATTAGGTAAACTTACGGTCTGAGAAGCAGTAAATGCTTGTGAATGAAATTCGTGCTTATTAATATTAAGCCAATTAGTCTAACTTGTTCTGACGACGAAATAGAAATCATTTTAATCCCAGTAAAATTGTAGTTCATATGTATTTTTGTTACAGGGAGTTTCAAGTAATGACTAAGACAATAAATTCCAGGAACGAATGGGACCCGTTGAAGAACGTGATTTTTGGTAGGCTGTGGGGGACATCGGATTATGATTATTGACTGGCTGGTTATTTTTCTGTACCTGATAGGCATAGCACTGATAGGAGTCCGGGCCGTTAAAAAAGTAAAGGCTGCGTCAAGTTTTTTTATCAGTGACCGCAACTTCGGAAAGACCATGATAATGTTCTTTTCCTTCGGGACAGGAACGCATACTGATGTGGCGGTCGCTGTAGCAGCAAAAACGTACGAGTCCGGCGCTTCCGGAATCTGGTATCAGTGGTTATGGTTGTTTGCCACGCCATTCTACTGGTTACTGGCTCCGCTATTCAGGCGTATGAGAGCGGTAACAACAGCAGATTATTTTTACAAACGTTATGGCAGGAGCGTAGAAGTTCTTTTTGCCCTGGTCGGCATGGCACAATTGACCGTCAGTATTGGTTTAATGCTCAAGGGATCGAGTGCAATGATCACCGCTGTATCCGGTGGTGCGATCAGCCCTGCTCTTGCTATAGGTGCAATGACTGTTCTGTTCGTAATGTACGGTGTGGCCGGTGGATTGCATGCGGCCATAATAACAGATTTTGTTCAGGGTCTTTTAGCACTTGTGCTCGCGTTTCTGATCTTACCTTTTGCCTTGAATGCGGTGGGAGGTCTGGAAGGATTAAAATCGATTGTCAATGATCCGTCAATGTTCTCGATCATTGCCCCCGGTGAGATTACGATTTTTTATGTAATAATAATATCTCTGAATGGACTTATCGGCTGGGTTACAGCTCCTCATTCCATGACAATGTGCGCTGCCGGCAAAACTGAGATGGAAGCAAGAGTAGGGCTGGTCGGTGGGCTGTTTCTCAAACGAATAGTCACGATCTCGTGGGTACTGATAGGATTGTGTGGAATAGGTTTATACGCAGGTAAAACGATTCACGTAGATTATGTGTATGGTTTGATGGCACGTGATCTACTGCCAACGATAATGCCGGGTCTTATCGGGCTTTTTATTGCTTCCATGCTGGCAGCGGTAATGAGTACGTGTGATTGCCTGATGATCTCGTCTGCGGCACTGTTTACGGAAAATATTTATAAACCTCTGATCAAACCGGGCCGGGATGATAAGCATTATCTCCTAATAGGGAGAATTTCGTCTGTTATTGTTGTTTTTGGTGGAATAATCTTTGCGTTCAGTTTATCGAGTGTTGTGCAGGGTTTAGAGATTTGGTGGAAAGTGCAGGCTATGCTGGGAGTTGCTTTCTGGGTAGGTCTGTTCTGGAGAAAGGCAACAGCTGCTGCTGCCTGGGCTTCAACATTGAGCGGATTTGCAGTATGGTTTTTCACCGGCAGGATCGATCTCATCGGCTGGGACTTTAATGTTCATTTTGCCCATTTTCTTCCCGAATACATGATATACGGAGGAGCACTTTCTCTGCCCTGGCAGATGGTTTTCTACCTGACAGTCGGACTGGTTGTCATGGTGGGTGTCAGTCTGTTTACACAATCACAGGATAAAGAAAAGCTTGACCGCCTGTATGAGTGTCTTCGTACTCCGGTCCAGCCGGGTGAACCGGAAGTTGAACCGCTTACTCTTCCTGAAGGCACGAAACCGGCCCCACGCTCGGTTTTGATAGATCACCCTGATTTTGAGATCATGAAACCGGGACGTATCAGTGTGCTGGGCTTTCTTGCATCATGGCTGGGAGTGGGATTTTTAATTGGTGTATTTGTCTGGATCCTGCATTGAGATCCGCAACTCGGTTCTTAGTGACTGTGGTAATAGCCACTGAACGAGAAATCGAGTATCTCAATACCTAATAAATAGATCAATCATGTCAAAGATTCGTGACGTACATTTCATCCCCGGAACCACACATCACATTTATAACCCCTCGTGAAAATTTCTGAAAAATTTAATGGAATAAGTAGAATATGTTTATCTGATAAGTGTACGTCGTCAGAACAGGTTACTATGTTATTCAAGGGGACATACACTGAACCATAAAATTTGTGTATAGTCAAAAAAAGAGGCTACCTTAAGTTCAATTCTATTATTAAACGTGATCCTGTATTAATGAAAAAGTTTAATACTGTCTGAAGAAATTCAGGCAGCAAGAAAAAAGCTAGAGTTGCTGTTGCAAGAAAACTGGCTATCAGAATGAGAGCGTTAGAAATAACGGATACAAAATATTGTATCGGAGTTATTGAATAATTCGGCTACTAGTGTATAACGAAGTCAAACTGTGCTTAAAAGCACGTGAATAAGTATGGTAACACTTTTAAACCGCCTTTTTTACTGTCACACATTTAAACCGCTTTTCACAACATACAACTCATCGTCGATGATACGTCCATATTTTATATGCATATCACCGGGAGGATCGTCGAACAGCAGCTCGCCGACGGGAGGAACCATAACACGTCCTTCCGAATATTTTACGAATCCTTCTTCAATTGCGACCACCGGATCGATCGAACTCAAGACATTTTTTATCCGGTCCAAGGGATAGAGTTCGGGCATGGATCAATCTCCTTTATCCAGCACAGATTTGACTGCATCCAGTCCTATTCTTTTTCCACTCAAAATAAGAGCAACGTCTTTTCCTGCATACTGCTCTTTTGTTTTTAAAAATGCCGCTACCTGAAGCGCCGCTGCGCCTTCGACAAGCAGATAATGTTTTTCAAGAATTAACCGGAGAGCATTTATTATTTCATCCTCCGTCACGAGAACAAAATCATCAACATATTTTTTGCACAGGTCAAAGGTAATTGCTCCGGGCTCTATTCCTCCGGCTGTTCCGTCTGAAATTGTCGGCTTTGATTCCAGTTCCAGAATTTTCCCCGCCTGCAGTGATTCGTACATTACTTTAGAATTTTCCGGCTGGCATCCGATTATCGAGATCGAATCGTCGATCTGTTTCATATACCCGGCAATTCCCGACATCAGCCCTCCGCCTCCTACGGGCACGAACACCGCATCGATAGTATCGATCTGCCGAAAAAGCTCTATACCGATCGTTCCCTGTCCGCCAATGATCTGAGGATCGTTGTAAGGCGAAACGAAAATCCGTTTTTGCTCCCGGGCAGTGTTTTTCGCCAATGTCTCACTTTGTATACCGTCGTTGCCATACAGTTCAATAGCAATCCCGTACATTTTCAGCGCTTCAAGTTTGGCCGGTGAAACAGTTTCCGGAAGATAAATGACCCCCTTGCCCCCGAATTTGTCGAGCGTGTAGGCAAATGCCGCCCCATGGTTTCCGGATGAAGCGGATACCAAATATCCCTGTTGTTCTTCAGGACTCAACGAAAGATATTTATTCATTGCGCCCCTCAGTTTAAAAGAACCGGACAATTGCGCGTTTTCAAGTTTCAGAAATACTCTGCAGTTCCCCATCCGGCTCAACACGGGTGAATATTCCACGGGCGTTTCCAGAATATGGCCGCGGATCCGCTTCCCGGCGGCCTCTACCTCACGTTTAACATCGATCATTTCGTTTCCCGTTCTCCAGGGCGCTCCTTTAAAGTAATGATTTTTACACTAAATTTCACTATAATATTGCAACTTCCGTATACTGTAATAGAAAAAAAGTTTTCAGGATCGATGGGGTTTACGACCCCCGGGTCTTCTACGCCGAATGTTTCATTAGCTGAATTATTGTAAGAAACCATCATAGCACTCTGCTCGTATTAGAAATTGGCGGATGTGTATGATTAAGGTAATTTTACTATTAATTCCCCCAACTCTTAACGAATAGTTGGAGATAGGCTGACTATTCGATCTATCAATGTGCAGTTATTGAATATCTGTTCGGTTCAAAGTAACATCCATGTCACTGGGACATAATAAACTATAAAAACAAAATTGCTCAGCGCTTTTCCGGTGATTATATGGATTTTTTTAAATTATAATGCCAAGTCAACAAGTGAACCTTCCAATTATTGACCTGTTCCTTATTTGAGGGAATCAGATTTATAAACAGCTATTTATTCAGCGGCAATATGTTCCGCTAAACGTACTGCTAGCGCGCCCAGTGTTAATGTCGGGTTAACCGCCGTGACATTGGGGAATACTGCATTAGAGCAAACATATAGATTATCCGTGCCGTGAACCCGTAAGTTTGCATCGACCACACCATCTGTATCC
Source organism: bacterium (assembly GCA_965240425.1). Taxonomy (GTDB): domain Bacteria; phylum SM23-31; class SM23-31; order SM23-31; family SM23-31; genus CBDFMG01. Next base: position 1,118,955 of record OZ251221.1, on the reverse strand, counting down.
GAACTACTCATTTGACCTTGCCCCCACAAGTTGATCCAGATAGTATATGAGTACAGGGATTAGATTGAAAAGCAAGGAGCAAGATCAATGGCACGTAGAATTCACACATCAGCACAAATTATCCACAAGCTTCGAGAGGCAGAAGTACTGCTCGCTCAAGGTCAGTCGGTTCAACAAGCTGCTCGCCAGATTGAGGTTACAGAGCAGACCTATTATCGTTGGCGAAAGGAGTATGGTGGTCTTCGGGTGCATCAGGCGAAATGATTTAAAGCGTTAGAGAGAGAGACTATCCGCCTGAAACGCCTGGTTGCCGAGAAAGAGTTGGATATTCAAATCCTCAATGAGACTCTGGCGGTTGATGCAAAAAACTTCTGAGCCCGGCGAAGCGACGGGAGGTGGTGCAGCATCTTTGCACGACTCTCGAGATCTCGCAGCGCCGGGCCTGTACCGTGTTGGGAGTACCGCGCAGCACTCATCAATATCGCCCGATTTCTCCTTCTGATGAAGCCGGTGTTAGTGCAACGTATGGTCTGAGTTGGCCACGCAGTATGGTCGGTATGGTTATCGACGAATTACCGCACTGTTACAGCAAGAAGGCTGCAAGGTCAATCATAAGAGAGTGGAGCGTTTGTGGCGTCGAGAAGGATTAAAAGTTCCCCGGAGGCAACCGAAGCGCAAACGGTTATGGCTCAATGACGGTTCGTGTATTCGGCTGCGACCTGCGTACCGGGATCATGTCTGGAGTTATGACTGCATGCAAGCACGAACCCGAGAGGGAAGGAGCTATCGTTTGTTAACAATATTAGATGAATACAGTCGGGAGTGTCAGGCAATTGTGGCAGGCAGGAGGCTGACTCACAATGACGTCATAGAACATCTTGCAACACTGTTCGTGCAGCGAGGAGTTCCGGTTCACCTGAGAAGTGATAATGGCACAGAGTGCACTGCTCAAGCGGTCCGGACATGGCTCATGCGCCTGGGAGTAAAAACATTGTATATTGAACCAGGCAGTCCATGGGAGAACGGGTATAGTGAGTCGTTCAATGGCAAACTGCGTGATGAAGTGCTCAACCGGGAAATCTTCGATACCTTACACGAAGCAAAAGTGCTTGTGGAACGCTGGCGAAATGAGTATAACCATAAGAGACCGCATAGTGCCCTCGGATACCGGCCACCCGCCCCCGAGGCAGTTATACCACCGGATTCGGTCTCAAGGCCAATGGATAATACAACAATGAAAATATCAATGAATTGACTAACTTAAAAAATGACCCAAACATTAGGGGCAGGTCAGGGATAATTCGTCATGGGGAATGGGCCAGTCAGCGCCAATCCCGGTCCGGGATTTCAGTTCAAAATCTTCCGGCTTAAAGCGCAGACTCCATCCATCCCAATGATTGGTAGTACCGCCTTTTACAAAAATCCTTGCACCGCGAAGTTCGAAGTATTTATTTTGTGTTCGCGGATCGTCCCCAAACGCTCTATAAGGATTAGAGTTCGCCATCATGTGATCGAGCCATACACGGTACTTGCCCGTTTGAAAATCAGGGCCCGCCTCGAACATGGTAATCTGACAGTCGTTTGTTTTAAGGAGCTGTCTCGCCAACAGAGCGCCGGCTCCGCCGGAACCCACTATAATGATCGATTGTATCCTAATACCACCCCTCTTTTATAACTGCCGGGTGTGGTGAATAGTCCGCAAAAATAGCCCTTGTAATTTGACAGTCCGAAACTTTTGAATCCGCCAGATAAGGGGATCTGGTGCGTGATAATTTCAGAAAAGACAAAGTTTCTCGCGCGTCCTAATTTTGTATGCGCAAAATTGTCAGCATCGAAATTTGAAAACAAGAGTGTTGACCATGCTTCTTCAATCATGTCGCTTTTGCTAACCATTAGATTTATCAATTCGATTGCATTCTCATATTCAGTCAAATAGCTGGGTTCTTCATTTGTTTTGAAAGCAAGATCTGACTTTAATCGAACAATATAGCTATCCAGATTTGTTGTTAATTGCCATGCCTGGTTTACATAATGGCATAATGTTGACAATGTATCATAATCCGTATCACTTAATTTACCGGTTCGCTTCTCATTAACAGGCAATCTGGAGTCGCTAACAAATTTGAGAAATTCGCTGACTACACCATCCTCCAACTCGCTGCATCCAAATGGCAATGTGGCCCGTACTCCGTAGGAAACCCCGATTTTTAAAAGCTGCTTTCTATCTACATTTTGATTGTACATACTCGAACCTTACTAAAGTTCAATATTTTAAATTTTTAGTAATATATCTAATATTATTTGAAGAGTTTCACTGTTGTTTTTTGATAATAGATGTACTTACATTGTTTTTGTTTTATTACCGAATTACGTACCAACCAGTTTGCATAGGGGCAAAAAATACATACCCGTTTTCTGTCAATTCAGCATTTCTTCATACGATATTCTCACGGTTTGCCCATTCCACTCAGGTACTGCTGTTAATACTGTTCCTTCTACAGACATATATGATCCTTCTCGGAGGCTTGAGGAGCTTTCACGATCGGGATTAAATGGTCGGCTCGTTGAATAGATCCCCGGTCCAAGAGCATGTCCGTGGTATCCTATTGAATGAGATCCAAGCGTGTATTGAAAATTGACATCGGAAAGATTTCTTTCTATAGCTTGTGCCGCATCACGTCCCGTCATACCGGTGCGCGGAGCGCTCATATAGGCTTCCTGAACAGTTACTCTGTTGCTCAGGGCAATGTTAAATCCTTCAGGCACTTCATTTTCATCATCATTAAGTATATATGCTACCCTTTGAATATCAGTTTTAAATCCAAGATAACTTATTCCGCAATCTATCGTGATTAAATCTCCACGTTGATATGGGCGTCGATCAGGTGAATCAATTCCACTCGGATTTGCCGGTCTGTCGATCACGCCTGTTTCGGGATTAAAGCGCTGTATGTTTGTGTTGGTCGTGAACCAGGGCTCTGCACCGACACCAAATTTAGCTATTTGCTGATCGAACCACCACTTGAGGTCCGCTGTTGTTGTTTGACCGGGTACAATCACTTCATTCGAAAGAGCCCGTTGTGCAAGAACATCTGTGGCAAGCACCAAATCCCGATAAAATTCTCGCTCATCAGGCAAGCGGGTATCGACATATTCTTCGATGAGATCTCTTGCAGGAACAAATCTGTTTTCAGCTGTTTCACCGAGTATATCCGCAAATTTCCGGTAAGAATCGAAAGTAAGACTACTATTATGTCCTCGTCCGCCACCATATGCTAATCCGATAGTCTGAGGATTGTACTGCAAAAAAATATCCCGGGTCGCATCACCATAATCTTCAGGGATCCTTTCGAAAAAATCGGTATACTCTGTGTTAGGATGAATATATGTTGAAAATCTTTTAAGCCCCTCATTTCCTCCGTCAACAAATACATGAGTCACACCGTGACTGAAAGCTCTTGTAGGAGCAACATAATGAGTTAAGGGATCCCGATCAAATGTTTCTTCGGGAATAATCCACATTTCAATTTCATGCTTTCTCATCATTTGGAGCAATTGTTCATGTTTCAATTTAAGCCATGCGACTCGAATTTCATACTGTTCACGCATATTGAGCAGGTCAGGTAGTGGAGATACTATACGCCCGTCCCACAGCTCCACGGAACTGTCCTTTAGTAGAGTAAAATTTGAATTTTCTTCTGATATTTCAGTTAATGAACACCCCATGCAAATGGCGAAAAAGGTAATTAAAAAACATTTTATCGATGGACTCGTCATTTAATCCTCGAAAACCTATCATCTTTTCGGTTAGAGAAATACTTTTTCAAAACATTTTATTGCAAAATCGATTTCTTCCTTTGTACAAATCAAAGGAGGTGAAAACCGAATGACCCTTTCATGGGTCTCTTTCACGATCAGACCATTTTTTATAAGTTCATTACTAAAATCGTAACCACTTTTCTCACCCGGAGCAACTTCAATTCCTATCATTAGACCAAGTCCCCGCACTTCTTTAATAGATGAAGATTTTTGTGCAAGTTCTTTTAGTTTTGACAGGGCATACTCCCCCATTACTGCAGATTTTTTTGACAAATCCAATCGATGAAATTCGGTTAATGAAGCTATCACGGTGATCATGGAGAGTGGAGATCCGCCAAACGTTGAACCGTGAGACCCCGGAGTAAAAGCATTCATCCATTCTTTATCCGCAAGGATGCCGGATACCGGTACAAAACCTGCGGAAAGAGATTTTCCTATGCACAAAATGTCCGGTCTTGCTCCGGCGTGTTCCCACGCGAAGAGCTTCCCAGTGCGCCCCCATCCGGTCTGGATCTCATCGTAAATAAGCAGTGTATCGGTTTCATCGCATAGCTGACGGACTTCTACTAAATACTCGGGATCGGGGATATTAATCCCACCTTCGCCTTGTAGCGGCTCGATCAGTACGGCTGCAGTATTTTTTCCAATAACCGTCTTTACAGCATCGATATTATTGTATTGGATTTTAGTGAATCCCTTCGGAAACGGACCGAAACCGGTAAGAGAGGGGTCATCATCAAGGAGCTGCGTAAAGGCAATGGACCTGCCGTGAAAGCACCCTGAAAAACAGATGATATCCGGGTTTTTGAGACCTTTATTATGGTGGATTAAACGTGCGAGTTTTACAGCAGATTCAGGCGCCTCGACCCCGCCATTTGATGGTAAAAAAGCTTCGTATCCGGTCATTTCCTTGAGAAGTTTACCGGCAAGAGCGAGAGGTTTCGAGACTAAAAATCTCCCGAGAACGGTGGGCGATTGTTGATTTAAAAAAGCAGTAATCACATTTCTAACATATGTATTATTATGCCCTAAATTCGCAGCGGAATACGCTGTTATGCCATCGAGAAACCGTTTCCCGTCACCGGTAATAATCCACGTCCCGTCGGTTTTGACCGGCACAAGCTCCTCGAAAGCATCATAATTTCTTGCAATTGTATCATTTATCTCGGCAAACGTTTCATTGTCCGGTAGTGCAAGCACATATTCAACAAGCTCTTTGGCAGTCAGGTTTTTGAGTTTATCAATCATTGATCTCATCTCCAACACATTCGACATAGAGTTAGAAGCCTCTTACTTGCTATATTTCTTTCACCATTTCATCGATCAGGTTCAAACCATCCAGAAAATAACTCTGTTCCGCACTGATCCCTATTCTGATATAACTGTCCATTCCGAAATTGTCGCCTGCAATGACAAGTCCGTTTTTCTGTTCTCTGAGTCTTGTTACAAAATCGGTGGAATTTATGTTCATCGTATACCGCAAAAATGCCATGCCACCTGCTTTCGGCGGAATAAATGAAAATAGTTCCTGCCGTTCTTTCACCCAGTCTGTCAGTACAGCTAGATTATCGATTAAGATCCGGTGGCTCCGGTTCAATATTTTTTTACGCATTTCGGGTTGCAGCACAAGTGTTCCTATCATATTGCTTAAATTCGGTGAGGATATGGTTGTGTAATCGTGATACGCCCATGCTTCTTCTATAAATTTCTTCGGTCCTACAAGCCATCCTACCCGCAATCCCGGCAGCACATACGCTTTCGACAGTCCACCGTTGACGATCACTTTTTCGTACTTACCCATAAATGTGGATGTTTCATCTCCTTCTAACTCCGCTCCCCGGAATATTTCATCGGCATACAGCCAGGCATCTGCATCTGAAGCAATACTTACGACCGCTTTCATAGATTCCTCACTCAGAGTATGGCCGGTTGGGTATTCGGATTGCACACAGCTATCAGTTTTGTTTTGCGTGAAATTGCATTTTGAAGTTCGTATATGTCAGGCTCCCAATTGAGCTCCTGCCGAAGATGGAACGGCTTAACCGTACTCCCGAATGAACGCGCAAGTCCCCAGAGCTGCTGGTAATTCGGCAGCATGTAGACCATTTCATCACCGGGCTCCAAAAGAGACCAGCTGGTAATGAAATTCGATTCTACAGATTCTGTCGTAACGAGTACATTATCCTGATTGGTGTTCCGATAGAGTTTTCCTATTGTTTCCCGCAGTTTGATCGAACCGTTTGTCTGCCCGTATCCAAGCCAGACCGAATGCAGTTTTTCAATTTCTTCTTTCGCAAAAAGTTCATCGAGTGTATAAGGATGGATACCGCTCTCGGTTAGATTATACTTAACCCTGTTCTCCCATATTGACTGGATCCGTTCGAGGTCAAAGATTTCGATCTTCATGCATTCCTGCCTTGCTAGATCATTTTAGATGGATAGTAAAGAGCAATAATTACACCTCCGGCCAACTTAGGATTTCCGGTACGCGGCCCGGTCATTTCAAGAGTTGAGGGACACTAGTGTCCGTTAAAAGCATAATGAAAAAGAGCTAAAACCTTTGTATTATTAAAATTAGAGAGTATTTCAATTTTTGTAATACAAAAACAAGGATTTAGCTCTATGGTAAAACATACGGTATTTGCTCAAGTTTTGCAATTGATTTATCGTTATAATTTCAAAACGTACGTTAACCGTTATGATGGCGACCGTTACACCAAGCGGTTAAACTGCTGGCAGCAGTTTATCGTATTATTGTTCGCGCAGGCTCGAGGTCTTACGAGCTTACGTGACATACAGATCAGTTGTGCTGAGCCAGTACAGAAAGTGGTATCATCTCGGTCTTGTGAGTGTGGCAAGGAGCACGCTTTCTGATGCGAACAACAACCGCAGTAGTGAAATTTTCAAAGACATCTTCTACGATCTTTTAACTAGGTGCCGAACTCTTGCGCCGAAGCACAAATTTAAATTCAAGAACCCGCTTTATACGATGGACTCAACACTCATAAATTTGTGTCTTTCGATTTTCCCCTGGACGAAGTACCGGAAAATGAAAGGTGCAATGAAACTGCACATGCTCTTAGATCATTCAGGCTGTCTTCCTGCGTTTATTACGGTAACCGGCGGCAGGTGCCACGACAGTCGCGTTGCAAGAGACAGCGAATTCGGCTTTCCATCACTCTTACCGGACAGCAGCATTACCGTCGACCGCGCATACATTGATAATAGCTGGTTCCATGCTCTCACGCAAAAGAAGGTTTACTTCGTCACACGCACCAAAAAGAACATCGATTATAAGATTCTCGGACAGCATATACACTCAAAAAGAAAAAGCGTACTCAGCCGATCAAAAAATCCGGCTCTCCGGGTTCTATACACAGCAAAAATACCCTGACACATTACGGCTCAACACCTATCACGACAAAGAAACGAATAAGGAACTTACCTTCCTGACAAATAATCTTACCCTTGCTGCTCAGACCATCGCAGACCTCTATAGAGCACGCTGGCAGATCGAACTCTTCTTCAAATGGATCAAACAAAACCTAAAAATCAAAACGTTCCTCGGAACCTCACACAATGCCGTTATGACGCAGATCTGGACAGCCATGATCTATTACCTTGTGCTCTCCTTTATCAAGTTCCAAACAAAATATTCCTACAGTATGCAGGAGTTAACACGAATTATCAAGGAACTGCTCATGGAAAACATCAGCCTGATCGAAACACTCAGTATGAAATATTCCGACTGTCAATCTATCAAATATAAAAACTATCAATTAGCGTTCATATAACAAAATTTAACCGGACAGTAGTGTGACGCTTTAACAAATCATAGTGTCAGAAGTGTGGCAACTGTAGGTCAAATAAACCTAACCGTGATTCCAATTTTTACTATTTTCTTCTTGCTTTATGAATTTCCGTTTTATACTATTTAGTTTTAATTCCGAATCAATAGCCTGCATAACATTATGTGAATTAATAAACTACATGATTAACTTTGCTTAATAGATGCATCCTCGTCATGCTGAATTTATTTCACATCTAATAAATTTAGACCCTGCAAAGTAAGTGGTCGCTTTGCGATAACCCCAAAAGAAAGGGGCCACATAGCTACAGGCAGGCACTCTCAAGGTCCTTGCCTGCGGTGAACTCAGCAAAACGAGACGGGCTAAGTTCAGGAAGACAATTGTGGTCTTTAATGATAGTATGTCTGAAATTTTTCGAAATTTAACCGGACTGTAATAATTCCGAATACAATCCGAAACACTAATTAATGGAGTTCACAATATGGTAAATTCCGTAAGTGAAATAGATTCGACTAAAATCTCTGTAAATCCCGAAAGTGCGTCTATGTCGGGTTTGATATCCTATATACTCAATAATAGTGATGATATTTTAGCAAATCACAGCATTTATGATACCGCCAGTAAACTTGATAGTTTTGAGAACTTTCTTACTACATTTGATAAATTGGACCGCCGTCAAGGTGAAAGCGCTGATTCTAAGAGCAAATACAGCGAACTCCGGAATGACAGTCGAAATAATTTAGTTGCTTCGCTTTTGGATACTATGCGTAAAAAGATCGATTTTTTTGAGCGGGAAATGAACATCGCTCGGGATATACAACGGAATTTGGTGCCCCAGACTATGCCACAGGCAAACGGATTTGAATTTCAGGGATACTACCAGCCTTCACGCCAAGTTGGAGGCGATTATTACGACCTGTTTTCGACAAACGATGATATGATGTATTTTCTGATCAGCGATGTTTCAGGGAAGGGTCTTCCATCTTCGCTCGTTGTAGCGAGTATGCAGGCATACATTTACGCTGGGGTAAAAAGTAGAAAACCGATAACGATCCTGATGCAGGAATTGAACAATTATCTTACTGAAAAACTGACTAATGAAAAATACGTTACATTTTTCTTGGGTATGCTCAATCTGCGGGACGGTTATGTACAATATGTCAACGCTGGACATAAACCCTCCATACATGATAAAAAGCGACGGAGAGTTAGTCAAGCTTGAAAGCGGTGGTCCGATACTGGGGATGTTCAGCGACGAAATTTATAGAACCGGCAGTGTACATTTGAATGACGGCGATTCTCTTGCCTTATTCACCGATGGTATTGTTGAAGCATTTAACGAAGAGGAAGAAGAATTTTCCGATGAACGGCTGATCAACATAATAAACAAAGAAAAGAACAAGCCGTTGAAAGCGGTTGTCGATGCGATACTGGGAGAATTAAAAGAGTATTGCGGGTCTACACCTCTGGGGGACGATATTACACTTTTGTTTATCAGGAAGCAGTAGAAAGATCGTAAGGTCTTACATATTTTGAAGAATTTATTTAATACAAAAAAACCCGCCTCTTGACAGAGCGGGTTTTTTATTAATAAGAATTTGATAAACTATAAAGGGAGTTCTACTTAACGCCTCCTTTTTTCCCGAAATTCATAAGGATCTCAATTTGATATTCTGCATTCTTTTTGTATTCCCGGTCTTTGAGGGCAGAATAATAATCTTCGAGCGCCCGTGCGATGTTCCCAAGATTTTCAAAAACCATACCACGTTTCAGCAGCACTCTGCGACTAGCTTCGCCGCTTCTTTATAATAACGGCACGATATCCAAAGTATTAGCGAATGATACGAATCTGTTGGTCCGTTGGATAGGGAAACTCGATTCCACGTTCTGTTACTACCGCACCGTCATGGAGACATATATATAAATGTTTCCCTCTACCCCATTCGGGAACCGGCATATGAATCATATATTCGAGAGCAAAAGTATGATAGAGTGGAATCTTAAGATCCCGACCCCAACCCGAAGGAGAGATCCTGGGGGCTTCCGCCTGTGAGATTAATCTTCCCAGTGCATGGAAGTCGATATGAACCTGGGTTTTTTCAGGATCCGCATTTGTGTCATATCGGTCTTCATCAATGTAAATATACCCGGCCTCTTCTAATTTATCGATGAGAATTTCAAGCGTTTTTCCACCAGTCAGACCTGCTTTGATGTTTTTACGGAAAATCTCACGGGTTATCAATGCATGTTCCCATATATTTTTGACCTCCGTTGGCAGCTCGGTCTCTCCTTCCCGAAGCACATAGCCGATTCCGCCATTATGCTCACTAAAGTCCATCATGCTCGCACCGTGAAGTATACCGATCAGGTCGCCTCGTTGGATTACATAGTCGGTATTGTTTTCTTCATTGCCGTCCAGGTCTCTGACAAAAATATTCCCCGAAAGATCACTCAAAGCGGTTACACCGGGCACGATTCTTTCAAATTCTCCCTCTATAATTTCTGCGCTCATCATGCATAACCGGCCCAAAAGTGCTATTTCGGCCATCCCTCTTCCCGCTAAAAAATCAGCTATCAAATAATCAGCCGGGACTATCCTCTTTGCATATGTATCACCTAAGGATGTGACCAATTTTGTGTAGTCTGCAGGTGATATTGTACTAAAGCTGGAACGATCTTCATTGTAATTCACTGCTATTCGTCTTGGATCGCGTTCGGCAACAAATTGTGCTATATCACTCTCTGAGCCAAAAATATCATAGAGTTCTCTATCGCCTCTACCACTGAGGACGGCCCGTTCTATCCTGTCGCCGCCACGATCAGTAAAGATAAACACACCAGGATTAGCGCCCAATTCAAATTCAAGTGGATCATCTCCTCTCATCATATGAATCCACATGTCGATCTCGTTGTCCCGCATGACTTGAGGTAAGATCACGTCAAAGTTCTCACTGCGGATAAGATTCATCAGCTCCCGCGATGCTTCAGGTTCTTGAAGCTGGGCGTGGAGATCATGGGCAAGAAAAAGCATGCACAACAATGTGAGAAGAATTCGTACTTTATTCATGGTTTGTCTCCATTATCATGTTATGAAAAGTCTTGGTGATTTATTTAATAATGATGCCTAACGTTACGGCAAACTCCTGCAGGGCGCGACATCATTGAATTATTTGTATCTTGTTGGACCGGTATGGGTATGGAATCTCCATTCCGCGTCCCGTGACCACTGCACCATCATGAAAAAATCCATATAATTGATGCCCGGTAAAATTGTTCCCCCTGTCCCATTCAGAAACGGCCATATAGATCATGTATTCAATGGCAAAGGTATGAAAGAGTCGGATTTTCATATTCCAATGCCACTTCGGGCCCATGGGAGAAATCCTGGGAGCAAGTATTCCTTTTCCCTCAGCATGCATATCAATATGAACCTGGGTTATTTCACGATCATCTACGTTTATGTCATATTCCTGGTAGTCATTGTAAACAAATCCGGCCTCTTCTACTTTACGAATGAGGAGGTCCAGCGTTTCTCCTGCCGTAGGCCCCACTTTGACGTTTCTACGGAAAATTTCACGGATTTTATCGTTATCCTCCCAAAATTTTTGTATATACCATGGCAGGCGCGTCTCTCCTTTCCGAAGCACATAGGCTCTTCTTCCCCTGCTACTAATAAGGTCGCCTCTCTGGATCACGTAGTTTCCACTTCTTCTATTTCCGTCTTTATTAATAACAGATCCACCCCCGATTTCACTTAAAGTGGTTACCCCCGGTACGATTTTATCAAATTTACCCGCTCTACCTCGCAGATTGCCAGATGTGCCATATAGCACTACTTCGCTTATCACCCTTCTCGATAAGTAATCCAATATCATGTATTCCGCCGAGACCATCCTCTGTGCATATTTGTCTCCTAAAGACTTGGTTAATTGGACGTAGTCTGTATACGAAATGCCATCTGCAAGAGCCATCGTAAAGGTCTCCGAACCCTCTGGAAACGACAGACTTTCCATGTAATTGACGGCGATGCGCTGAGGATTACGTTCGGCAACAAATTCACCGAGACCCATAAATCTAAAATCCAATTCTGACTCTGGGACATTATCCGGATTTTCTGCCGTGTAATCCATGAACTCATAATTCTCTTGATTAATAAATTTAGATCGTCCTCGGACAATGTCGTAGGCCCCGGGGGCTTCAACTTCGCCTTCAAAAACAACCCGTTCGATCCTGTCACCACCGCTGTCGATAAAAATGAAAACACCGGACTTGCTGCCGAATTCATATCGAAGAGGATCAGTCCCTCCCCAGGACCACGGTCGAATCACGTGAATCCACATGTCAACATTATGTTCCCGCATGACACGGGGCAAGATGAGGTCAAACCTCTCCCGGCGAATGTGATTCAGCATGTCCACTGTAGCATATGGGTTATTTTCATCAAACGTTCCATAATTTGCGTCGCTGATGCCCCACATAATATCCCGAAACTGATTCTGGGCATTTAATCCCTGGACAAGGAAAAGCATTGAAAAAAAAGTGAGAGTAAACCGTACTTTATTCACGAATTTGCCTCCTTTATCTAATACTTTGAATCCCTGTGACTGGTGGAGCGGCGAATTCCACACCACGTTCCGTGACAACTGCACGCTCATGGAGGGAACAGTAATATATGTGTTTCCCTTTACCCCATTCGGGAACAGGCATATGGACCATGTATTCGACACCCACAGTAAAAAGGAGGGGGATCTTCATATCCCTATGCCACTTCGATCCCATAGGAGAAATCCTGGGGCCAAGCACCCCTTTCCCTATTGCATGCAAGTCGAGATGAACCTGGGTTTTTTCAGGATCTAAGTTTATGTCATAGGTATCCCTGTCTATGTAAACAAATCCTGCTTCTTCTAATTTACGGATGAGAAGTTCAAGCGTTTCTTCCGCAGTAGGACCCACCTTAATGTTATCCATTAATATCCTGCGGACTCTCACTACTTCTTCCCAGCTTCTTTGTACCTCCGGGGGTGGTTCAGTTTCATCTTCCCGAAGTACATAGTATGGAATGGGCCCGCTCTGGAACATATCACCTCTCTGGAGCGGAAAGTCTCTCATAGCATCTTCATCATGCCCCGCATCCCTCGTACAAAACCAACCCCCACGTACATCACTCAAAGTAGTTACGCCCGGCACGATTTTATCAAATTTTCTCACTCTCCGTGGAAGGCCAGATCCGCCAAAAAGTACTATTTCGCTGATCACTCTCTTTGTCAGGTAATCTAATATCAGATATTCAGCGGAGATCATCCTCTCCGCATATTTGTCTCCTAAAGCTTTGGTCAATTGAAGGTGATCTGCATACGAAATGCCATCGGTAAGTGCCAGTGTAAAGGTCTCTGAGCCCTCGGCAAGCGGCAGCTTTTCAGCGTAATTGACAGCGATTCGTTTGGGATCGCGTTCGGCAACAAATTCTCCAAGACCCATAAATCTGTAACCCAATTCTGATTCCGGAACTTTATCCGGGTTTGCGGCAACGTAATCCATTATCTCATAATTCTCTTGATTAATAAATTTGGATTGACCACGAAGTATGTCGTAGGCCCCGGGATCTTCAACCTCACCCTCAAAGACAACACGTTCGATCCTGTCACCTCCGCGGTCAGTAAAGATGAAAACACCTGCATCGCTGCCAAATTCATATCTAAGAGGATCGGTACTGTCGATGCTCCTGTAGTTTCTACCGGATCCTTCTAATCGACGGAGTTCATTACCGCTCCACGTCCATGGTCGAATCACATGAATCCACATGTCAATCTCGTTCTCCCGCATGATTCGGGGCAAAACGAGGTCAAACTTCTCCCGGCGAATGTGATCCAGCATCTCCACCGTAGCATATGGATTATCATCATCAAACATTGGATAATATGCCTCGCTAATGTGCACCATGGCTTCTGTATTCTGAGTCTGAGCATATAATGCTGGAACGAGGACAATTATCGCAAACAATGCAGGTAAAATGCATGTTTTACACATACTTTCTCTCCTCACATGGAATTAAACATTAATTAAATTTCTAAGGTGAAAATAATTTTTAAATATCGGTGAATTAGGAACAATATACATGTTTATATCAAGCGATATAGATAGTAAAGTAAAAGTAAGAATAGTGTAGGTTGTCATAACATATAGGAGTGGAATATTGTTATTTACAAATGTGTCAATATTTTTCAAATACAAGGAATACCTACAACATTAATATTACCACAGCTCATCTTTTAATTCCGTCAGCAAAAGAAGAATTCCATTACAAGTTGAACCTACTATATCTGCCTTTGATTCAATATCGCTGCTTGAGTGTTCAATGGATGGTTTCACTATATTTTCAGATAAATTGAAAAATTGATCTAATGTAGATCCATGAATTAACATTGACGATTTTTTATATGTTAAATATGCAAATCCAGTATGCATTTTCTTTAGTCTTTTGCGAATTGTGGCTTCATTCTCATCAACCAATTCAAAAAAAGTTATTCCTTTTTTTTGACTGTTTTTTGCAAGATAGTTTTTTATAGCCTCATTCCACAGATTGATTTTAGGATTTTCTTGCCATTTTCTAACTCTCTTCAACTGGTCGTTAAGGTATTTTTCTAGTTTTTGTCTCTGAACTTCTATATCACCTTTAGATTCGGGATATAATTTCCCAAAATTATTTTCGTGGAAATCATTTCTTTGAGGGTCTGATACTATTTCATTTACGGGATTTTGATTCCATATTCCATCAAGATTCTGAGGTTCAAGAATTGCCTCATATAGTTCTTTATCATTCCAAAGTCCCCAAGCACAATAGGCGCATAATCTACCAAATACTTTATCTAAACATAATTTCGTCATCTCGGTTTCATCTAGGGTTTTATAAGGAAAATCCCCCATTTCTTCTATTGAAAGAATTGGATCTAATATTGTGTGAATATGCAACAAATATTCAAGAGATATTCGCTCGAGGACTTCTAGTACATAATAAGATTTTTCCGACAACAAAGTAATTGTGCTTCTTAACAATGTGATGGTTTTAGTCCATATATTTAACCAGGCTAACCTTTCGGGAGTAACTCCTGAATTTTTTAAATCTTTTATTAAAGTTAACCCTCCAGTTTGGTAAAGTAATAGGTTTTTCTCTATGCCTTCTGATTCTTCAATATTTTTTTATTAACCCGTTTTCAGAACTTTCGTCCCAAGAAATGGGTATATGTAACTTGTATTCACTTAATGATGACATTATGTTTTCTCCTGATTTCTTACAAGGTTATCAATTATAATTTTCTCCGCAAGGAATATTTAAATCAATTTATGATATGGCACATTACGTCAAAATATGAGACCATATGCATTTGGGGATCTACAACAATAATCTCTGCATCATCAAATTTCCGTTTGTAATTTTTAATTTTTCACGAGGGGTAAGTCCAGCCTTGACCGTTTCTACAAAAATCTTATCGATTTTCAAATATTCTGCCCAGAGTTTTTTGATTTCCGAATGTGGTTCTGTTTCTTCTTCACGGAGCACATAGGCGTACATTCCCTGGCTTGGTGCTGCAACAATGTCGTCTCCCTGGATCACATTGTTTTCATTACCTGGACCTGCAGACCTGTGTTTAAGGTTGTCAGTCGAACTTCCTTACGATCTTGAATACATAGGCATGGTCACCGGGCCTCTCGGCCGGAGTCTTGATAGAAAGACCACCACCCACAATTTCCTTCCCTTCTTGCCATATCCTTCCGGTCCATTCTCCTTCGACCCATTTCCACTCCAGGGGCTGGCCGTCGCCCAGCATGGTGATCTCTTCGATTTCATTCTCATACAATGGACCTAAACCATTTACGCCCCTGGTAAATGTTTCTATCAAAATTTCTTCTCCCGGCCAGTCCAGAACGATGGCATACAGGGTATCCCCCTTAACTGTGAAACGGATTTCCTCAGGTGTAAATTCATTTTCCTCTCCCCGGACTTCTTTTATCTCACCCTCGTCGGAGCTGGTCATGGATGGCCCTTCACCTGCCTTGATCCATGCCGATGTCCCGTAGATGGCCTCCCCGTTCATATCGAGCCATTCGCCCATGCCCAGCAGTCTTTCCGCGGCCTCCTCCGGGATGGTACCATCCGCTTTTGGTCCTACATTCAGAAGGAGGTATCCGTTTTTGCTCACCCGGTCGACCAGGTTGTCAACCAGCGTGTTTACCGATTTGTAACTGGTTCCCTCAACATGTCCCCATCCGCCGTTGATATCGACATCGGTATCGGTGATCCACTCGTGGTGTGTGAGTTTATGCTCCTGACCACCCTCCAGGTCCGTTAAACCGGCAAGCGGCGGGATGTCATTGTCCTTGTTATGTCAGGACCACCTCCTTGCCGTTCTTCAGGGCATTGTTATAATAATAGGCAGTGATCTTCCTGTAGTAGTCCTCGCGTACCAACTCCAGGAAGGATTCGAACCAGATGAAATCCGGATCATACTTATCGATCACCTCCATGATCTTTCCGCTGTAGTGATCCAGCCATTCCTTTGTAGGTTCAACACCTTCTTCATGGATGGACCCGTACAATTCTGAATATTCCGGATTTGAAGAATCATATCTTTCGTCCCAGACAGGAAAGTAGAACTAGCTGGCAGAATGATGAAACGTGGTCACGAACTTCATGTCCCTGGCCTTAATGGCCTTTTCCAGTTCCCCAACGATATCTCTCTTTGGACCCATTTTGGCAGCATTCCAGTCTGAATACCTGGTATCCCACATAGCGAAGCCGTCGTTGACCTTGCCCCCACAAGTTGATCCAGATAGTATATGAGTACAGGGATTAGATTGAAAAGAAAGGAGCAAGATCAATGGCACGTAGAATTCACACATCAGCACAAATTATCCACAAGCTTCGAGAGGCAGAAGTACTGCTCGCTCAAGGTCAGTCGGTTCAACAAGCTGCTCGCCAGATTGAGGTTACAGAGCAGACCTATTATCGTTGGCGAAAGGAGTATGGTGGTCTTCGGGTGCATCAGGCGAAACGATTTAAAGCGTTAGAGAGAGAGACTATCCGCCTGAAACGCCTGGTTGCCGAGAAAGAGTTGGATATTCAAATCCTCAATGAGACTCTGGCGGTTGATGCAAAAAACTTCTGAGCCCGGCGAAGCGACGGGAGGTGGTGCAGCATCTTTGCACGACTCTCGAGATCTCGCAGCGCCGGGCCTGTACCGTGTTGGGAGTACCGCGCAGCACTCATCAATATCGCCCGATTTCTCCTTCTGATGAACCGGTGTTAGTGCAACGTATGGTCTGAGTTGGCCACGCAGTATGGTCGGTATGGTTATCGACGAATTACCGCACTGTTACAGCAAGAAGGCTGCAAGGTCAATCATAAGAGAGTGGAGCGTTTGTGGCGTCGAGAAGGATTAAAAGTTCCCCGGAGGCACCCGAAGCGCAAACGGTTATGGCTCAATGACGGTTCGTGTATTCGGCTGCGACCTGCGTACCGGGATCATGTCTGGAGTTATGACTTCATGCAAGCACGAACCCGAGAGGGAAGGAGCTATCGTTTGTTAACAATATTAGATGAATACAGTCGGGAGTGTCAGGCAATTGTGGCAGGCAGGAGGCTGACTCACAATGACGTCATAGAACATCTTGCAACACTGTTCGTGCAGCGAGGAGTTCCGGTTCACCTGAGAAGTGATAATGGCACAGAGTGCACTGCTCAAGCGGTCCGGACATGGCTCATGCGCCTGGGAGTAAAAACATTGTATATCGAACCAGGCAGTCCATGGGAGAACGGGTATAGTGAGTCGTTCAATGGCAAACTGCGTGATGAAGTGCTCAACCGGGAAATCTTCGATACCTTACACGAAGCAAAAGTGCTTGTGGAACGCTGGCGAAATGAGTATAATCATAAGAGACCGCATAGTGCCCTTGGATACCGGCCACCCGCCCCCGAGGCAGTTATACCACCGGATGCGGTCTCAAGGCCAATGGATAATACAACAATGAATATATCGATGAATTGACTAACTTAAATAATTGCCCAAACATTAGGGGCAGGTCAAGAATAATATTTTTGCTTTTGAATATATGGTCCATACCAACCTTCCGGAAAGACCCGGTTTTCCACTTTCAGTAAATGTTTCAAATGTTCAAATCGTATCAAGCCGGGGAGTTGAATGGATTCAGCCGCCAAATGAGAAAATTTTCCTGCTCCATTGAGCCTTGATCTATAAATAGGAGGAGTTTCCTATAGTGTTTCTTGAGTTGTTTGTGTCGTGGTTGCTCGTATGGCTCGTTACAGAACAATCCAGTTGCTGAAAAATTGGGCTTTCCACAAGATCTCAAGGGCTGATTCGTTTGAGTCAGTCCTTTTATGTTTAAAATTGTAATAACGATCTGTCTGTTGATTTCAAACTTAAAGGTTCGTAAATCGTACAGCCCGAGGAGGAATCCTCATGAAAGCAATTGTATGCACAAAATACTGACCACCGGATGTTCTTCAGCTTAAAGTGGTAGAAAAACCTACTCCGAAGGACAATGAAGTACTGATAAGAATACACGCAACCACAGTAACATCAGGGGACGTGGTAATTCGAAGTTCCACATACGGTCCCTGGTTCTGGCTCCCCGGGCGAATAATGTTTGGTCTCATAAGACCAAGAAAAACTATACCAGGGAATGAGCTTGCCGGGGAAATTGAAGCAGTAGGCAAAGACATAACACTATTTAAGAAAGGTGACCAGGTTTTTGGAGTGACCAGCGGGTTATGTTTTGGTGGTGCTAATGCCGAGTACAAATGTCTGTCTGAAGAAGGGCTAGTGGCAATAAAACCGGCAAATATGACATATGAGGAAGCCGCCGCCGTTCCTATTGGGGTGGCAACTGCATTGCATTTTTTTAGAAAAGGAGATTTCCAGAGCGGACAAAAAGTCCTTATCTATGGAGCCTCTGGAAGTGTCGGCACTTTTGCAGTACAGCTTGCCAAATACTTCGAGGCAGAAGTTACCGGAGTATGCAGTACCACGAATTTAAAACTGGTGAAATCTTTGGGAGCCGATAAGGTGATTGATTACACTCAAGAAGATTTTACCAAAACCGGCCAGACCTACGATATTATTTTTGACGCAGTAGGCAAGACTTCGTTTTCACGTTGTAAAAGCTCGCTAAAGCAAAGAGGGGTCTTTCTTACAGTTGATTGGCCTCTTCTTCAATGACCTGCCCCTAATGTTTGGGTCATTTTTTAAGTTAGTCAATTCATCGATATATTCATTGTTGTATTATCCATTGGCCTTGAGACCGCATCCGGTGGTATAACTGCCTCGGGGGCGGGTGGCCGGTATCCAAGGGCACTATGCGGTCTCTTATGATTTTACTCATTTCGCCAGCGTTCCACAAGCACTTTTGCTTCGCGTAAGGTATCGAAGATTTCCCGGTTGAGCACTTCATCACGCAGTTTGCCATTGAACGACTCACTATACCCGTTCTCCCATGGACTGCCTGGTTCAATATACAATGTTTTTACTCCCAGGCGCATGAGCCATGTCCGGACCGCTTGAGCAGTGAACTCTGTGCCATTATCACTTCTCAGGTGAACCGGAACTCCTCGCTGCACGAACAGTGTTGCAAGATGTTCTATGACGTCATTGTGAGTCAGCCTCCTGCCTACCACAATTGCCTGACACTCCCGACTGTATTCATCTAATATTGTTAACAAACGCTAGCTCCTTCCCTCTCGGGTTCGTGCTTGCATGCAGTCATAACTCCAGACATGATCCCGGTACGCAGGTCGCAGCCGAATACACGAACCGTCATTGAGCCATAACCGTTTGCGCTTCGGCTGCCTCCGGGGAACTTTTAATCCTTCTCGACGCCACAAACGCTCCACTCTCTTATGATTGACCTTGCAGCCTTCTTGCTGTAACAGTGCGGTAATTCGTCGATAACCATACCGACCATACTGCGTGGCCAACTCAGACCATACGTTGCACTAACACCGGCTTCATCAGAAGGAGAAATCGGGCGATATTGATGAGTGCTGCGCGGTACTCCCAACACGGTACAGGCCCGGCGCTGCGAGATCTCGAGAGTCGTGCAAAGATGCTGCACCACCTCCCGTCGCTTCGCCGGGCTCAGAAGTTTTTTGCATCAACCGCCAGAGTCTCATTGAGGATTTGAATATCCAACTCTTTCTCGGCAACCAGGCGTTTCAGGCGGATAGTCTCTCTCTCTAACGCTTTAAATCGTTTCGCCTGATTCACCCGAAGACCACCATACTCCTTTCGCCAACGATAATAGGTCTGCTCTGTAACCTCAATCTGGCGAGCAGCTTGTTGAACCGACTGACCTTGAGCGAGCAGTACTTCTGCCTCTCGAAGCTTGTGGATAATTTGTTCTGATGTGTGAATTCTACGTGCCATTGATCTTGCTCCTTTCTTTTCAATCTAATCCCTGTACTCATATACTATCTGGATCAACTGTTGCGGGCAAGGTCATGATAGGAAAATGCGTAGTATTCCAACGCAAGGGCGGAAACGGCGAGAGAGTGAAAGTTCCGAAAACGGATCCGAAACATCCAGGGAACGATATTCAAATGAAGCTATACATCAAGAGTTTTCTAGACCTTCACGACAAAAAGCAAATCTCTTGGTATGAAATTTGATTGCCCTCAAGGTTAACATTCCGTAATGTTTAAATAAGAATGTAGTAGATTTTGAACTTTATATAGGTGTTTATTTAGGGTATTTGATAGCCTACTTAGAGGATTTTGCAGAGATTACAATAAACAAAATTGATCTTGAAACAAAACGAGTAAATTATCGAGATACATATTATAAATCAATTATGAAAGATTGGATAACAAAAGCATATAAAATAGCAAACCCTTAGCAATAGTAATGCAATGATAAACTGGAACAGAACCGGAACAATCGCATCAAAAAGCACAAAAAAATACAGCCTTGAAAAAGACTGTATCCTATTGTTTTTACTACATTGTACGCCCAGGAGGAGTCGAACCCCCAACCTTCTGATCCGTAGTCAGACGCTCTATCCAATTGAGCTATGGGCGCTTTATAAGAGGTGGACAATGTATTAAAATTAACAAATAAAGTCAAGGGCATGAATCATAAACATCATCGGCATCCGGGTAGTAATGTACATCTGATTTTACCGGTCTTACCCCTTCCTTAAAGAATCTTATGATCTTCTCGGTATGATTTTACGAAGAAGTATAGCCCCAAACAGAACGATCCCCCAGGACGATAATAACCGCCGGGCCGCTCGGAAGGTCCATCCGCCAGGATAAATACAATCCAATGACCGAAACAATGGTGTACCCATAGTCCAGGCCATAATAAGGCGTGAGAACCAGTTATTTGCAAAGAGGGTGGAAATGGAGGCAGGGATGACTAAGAAAGCAAATACTATGAGAATTCCTCCTATTTTAACTGAATGAATAACGACGATGCCAAGTGTGGCGTAAAATAGAAAATCCCATAACCTGATATTGATGTCATTTTCTTTTGCTTTCTTTGAGTTTTCTGAAATGGAGACTTTGGTTGTTCGGAATAATTATTAATATCCGCTAATGAGTAGGGAGAAATTGATTTCTGAGTTATGCGTTAATCTCAGGATGATTTCAACAAGTTTAATTTCTTTACTGTCAATGCTAGAAAAAAGAATATACCTAAAAATATTATAACAGCCGGCCCGGAAGGAAGGTTGTAAACCCACGACAAGTATAATCCGCCCATAGAAACTATCGTCCCCACCAGCCAGGCAATAAAAATCCGCGCAGTCCAGCTTTTCGAAAACAAAATAGATATGGACGAAGGTATCACCAGGAACGCAAACACCATTAAGATCCCGCCGATCCTCACAGCGTGAATAACCGCAATCCCAAGAGAAATATAAAATATAAAATTCCACAGTTTTACGTTTATCCCCGATTCCGATGCCTTTTGTGAATTCTCGGATATCGAAATAAACTTGTTCCTGAAAACATAATGCAAAATCCCAACGATTACAAATGCCACACCAGCCTTTATAATTTCCTCCCATGAAACAAATAGTATAGAACCGACGAGCATTTCTTTTATATGTTCGGCTCCGCCGGGAGCCCTATCTATAATTAGCACTGCTGCAGTTGTGGCGATAGCATACGATAACCCTATTATAGCCTCCAATGGAATATGGAGGTCTTCGTCTTTTATCGCTGCGAAGACCGAGGCTGCTATGGTCGTAAAACCGACCGACAACAGGTAACCCAGGTTACTGTGAAAATCAATATTGAGCAAAAATGCAAAGGTCATACCCAGCGCGGCAATTTGCGCCATGGCAATATCTATAAAAATAATTTCACGTTTCAATACATGTATACCGAAATACCCGAGTATCCCGATCAAAACCATGCACGCCGCAAAAGGGGCAATCATAAATTCAAATATAGACAATGCTTCTCTCTCCATACGGTTATAGTGGATCGTATATCTGTAGAAGGCGTTATTTTCGAGGCCGTATTTAACCGCTAAATTCGTGAATCGGAGTTCCGGGTCCGCAAGCGCACGCTGTTCCAGCCGAAAATCATCCAGCGGATTAACTTTATGAAACCAGTAATCCCCGATAATGTCCCGCCTCTCTTTTAGTACTGATATGAGGTATTCTGCAGCTTTCGGGTTAGAGTACTGACCGGTCTTTACGGCTACCTCAATCTGTTCATCGGTGAACGACACAACTATTTTTGCACCCCAATACCCATCCCGGTCTGTGAGATTGTCAAATGCGGGATTTGTGAATATGAATTTATACTTTTGTGGATGGAAAGATTTCGAAGAAAAATTTCCGATCGAAGGAAATATAGTATCGGGTATTTTCTCATATTCACGAACGTATAATCCCAATGTAAGCGCTTTTTTGACTAATTTTCCGGGATCAACTGTATTTTCATGTCCGATATAACGGGGTTTCGGTCCATCTGACTGCGTTCCAAGCGTCGACCCGAAATATCAATAAGATAGTGCTTTACATAGTGTCTGTTACCGTCTGCTACATAGCTGTCGAACGAGTTATTTGCTTTTGTGTCATAATTAATGATTGAGCCAGGAGGCAATGACACGTAAACCCCGGAGCTCTCTTCTATGCTGGTGACGAATTAAATCATTCGGATCGTCTTCGCGGACGCCTTTATATTTAAATGGACCTATAGGCACTCCCTTTATAAATTTACTTGCCACCGCCTTGATCTTCCCGTCAGGAAAAATCGGAACCCTCTGAAGGATAGCATCAATGTCCTCCTCCGACATGCTCCTGATCCTGCCTCGCTCGTCAGTGAAGTTCACATCGTCATCGAGCCTCAGTATTCGGGGATCAAATTGCACAAGATAATTTTCGGGAACGTTGTATCCGGCAGCGTAAAACAGCTTCGTCGAGACAATTTCCGCCCCGCTGACCAGTTCCGGATATTGTTTTGGATCAAATTTTATTACGTAGCGGTCGCCGCGGCTGTCAATGATCGAAAACCCGGGAGTTAATCCCTCGGCTTTTGCTTGAAAAATGGTCCATTTTCCAGAAATATCCGGCCCTTTCCCCGTGTCTGGTCCTTTGATTATGGCACCTGTTTCCAACAGACCCGAACCGTTCCTGTTGGTGAACCACGTTGAATTGACCACTTCATCGAACACATCGACATTTACCACTTCTCTCGGAATGTTAAAACCCCGCCGCACCTGCAGGGGGATATCCAGAAACTGTTGTATCGGCAACATAAACTGTTTTTCAAAACCATCGGAGAGTATATTGATAGACTGAGACGCCGGCTGTGGAATATCATTGCTGTCATCAGGTTTCTCAACCGGCCTTGTGAATGTTTTCGGTCCGCTGCAGCTTAGTGCAATGAAAGATACCAAAACAGATATTGTTTTCAAAAAACGTAACATGTCAGAATTCCTGATTCAAATTTAGGTACATTCTGAAACCATCTTTACTTTTTCCGAGAAGAATTTGAGCAGCGAGACTGTTTCGGCTCCATATATTAATTCCGCCGCCGTATCCATATTGAAAATCATCGGAAGAGAGAGTTTTGAAAATGTCGTTTGATACCTGTCCGGCATCCAGGAATAAAACAGCGTCCAGCGAGGCCATGAGCGGATAGTGATATTCGGCCGATCCCAACATCATATCACGCTCCCGGAATCTGCCCCGGCTGAAACCCCTGACAGTATCTTTGTGGCCGAGTTCGCTCAAATAGAAAAAGGGAATGGACTTATCGGAAAAGGCTTTGACCTTGCCCCCAAAAGTTGATCCAGATAGTATATGAGTACAGGGATTAGATTGAAAAGAAAGGAGCAAGATCAATGGCACGTAGAATTCACACATCAGCACAAATTATCCACAAGCTTCGAGAGGCAGAAGTACTGCTCGCTCAAGGTCAGTCGGTTCAACAAGCTGCTCGCCAGATTGAGGTTACAGAGCAGACCTATTATCGTTGGCGAAAGGAGTATGGTGGTCTTCGGGTGCATCAGGCGAAACGATTTAAAGCGTTAGAGAGAGAGACTATCCGCCTGAAACGCCTGGTTGCCGAGAAAGAGTTGGATATTCAAATCCTCAATGAGACTCTGGCGGTTGATGCAAAAAACTTCTGAGCCCGGCGAAGCGACGGGAGGTGGTGCAGCATCTTTGCACGACTCTCGAGATCTCGCAGCGCCGGGCCTGTACCGTGTTGGGAGTACCGCGCAGCACTCATCAATATCGCCCGATTTCTCCTTCTGATGAAGCCGGTGTTAGTGCAACGTATGGTCTGAGTTGGCCACGCAGTATGGTCGGTATGGTTATCGACGAATTACCGCACTGTTACAGCAAGAAGGCTGCAAGGTCAATCATAAGAGAGTGGAGCGTTTGTGGCGTCGAGAAGGATTAAAAGTTCCCCGGAGGCAGCCGAAGCGCAAACGGTTATGGCTCAATGACGGTTCGTGTATTCGGCTGCGACCTGCGTACCGGGATCATGTCTGGAGTTATGACTTCATGCAAGCACGAACCCGAGAGGGAAGGAGCTATCGTTTGTTAACAATATTAGATGAATACAGTCGGGAGTGTCAGGCAATTGTGGCAGGCAGGAGGCTGACTCACAATGACGTCATAGAACATCTTTCCACACTGTTCGTGCAGCGAGGAGTTCCGGTTCACCTGAGAAGTGATAATGGCACAGAGTTCACTGCTCAAGCGGTCCGGACATGGCTCATGCGCCTGGGAGTAAAAACATTGTATATTGAACCAGGCAGTCCATGGGAGAACGGGTATAGTGAGTCGTTCAATGGCAAACTGCGTGATGAAGTGCTCAACCGGGAAATCTTCAATACAGTACACGAAGCAAAAGTGCTTGTGGAACGCTGGCGAAATGAGTATAATCATAAGAGACCGCATAGTGCCCTTGGATACCGGCCACCCGTTCCAGAGGTCGTTTTAACACCCGATGCGGCCACAAGGCCAATGGAAAATACAACAATGAATATATCGATGAATTGACTAACTTAAATAATGACCCAAACATTAGGGGCAGGTCAAACACCGGTTTTTCAACAGGTTGTGCACATATCCGGGTTCACGTATCATATGAAATTATCCGTTATATTTTTAATGACCTGCACTTTTTATTTTTCTTGCGCGTCAGCCCCTCAGTCCAGATCAACGGTTCGCTACCAGCAAAATGTCATTCTCAGGAATGAGATCATCCAGGGACAGAATATGAATATCATCGATCTGATCAGTGCGTTTCGTCCTCAATGGTTTAACAGCAGAAGCATAAGAAGTCAAACTCCTCCGAATTTTTATATTGACGGAAATCCCGTTTATTATATCGATCAGATATACCAAATGCCGACAAGAAACGCATTGATGATCGAATATATCAGTCCGTTCGATCCTACTGTCATGGGAATTGACAGCCGATACGGCGCAGTATTGATTACCCTCTTCAAGCAATAACCGGTAGTCTCCCTTCCCGATTTTATAGTCTGCATTCTACAATACTATTCCGAATTACCTGATGCATCCGCATTTGGCAGTACTCGGTAAGATTACGTAATATTATAGAACTTTGGATCCGTTATTAATTACATCAAAATAATGTTCTGCGGAAGAAGTTTTGAGCCTGTAAGTCGTTGATAAATAACTTGTTAGTATTGGTTTTAATTTGTATAATATGGTGTTTTAATATCGGGAGCGGATGCATGGCTGGTGCTGGTCTCGGTCTTCAAAATCGATGGGTCCTGTTATGCAGGACCGGTGGGTTCGATTCCCACACGCTCCCGCAATTTCTCCTTTCTATTACCTTTTTTATTATAGTTGTGTAAAATCGAAGGATAGTGCATGTAGGTCAATCATATTTCCGAAGATGAAGCAAGCGGGCTGGTTAAGAAAGAATACGACCATGCTGTCAAGCGTTCAGGGCGTGTAGCACCAATTGTGAAAATTATGAGTCTCAATCCTTCCGTATTGAGCGCAAGCATGCGCTTCTATACGGCAATTTTGTACGGTCCATCTCAATTGACACGGATGCAGCGCGAACTCTTAGCAACTGTAGTCTCGGTAGAAAAGCAGTGGCCTTTTTGAATACAGGCCCATGCTCATGATCTCCGGGAAGAGATCGAAAAAAAATTCAAGACCACAAGGGAAGCTGATACGTTCGTGCATTCCGTTGTCAAAGATTGGCGGACCGCCAATCTTGAGACTTCCGATAGGTTTTTGTGTGAATTTTCCGCAAAAGTCACGAACCAAAACCATGAAAACACACAAAACGACATTGAGAAATTGCGTAAGTCAGGATTCGATGACAGGGCTATACATGATGCCGTTCAGGTAATCGGTTATTTTAATTATATTACACGTGTTGCGGATTCACTGGGTGTACAACCTGATTTTGAGAAAACCTGGGGCTGATTATCCGGTGATACGGTAATTGCACTATTTAATACATCAGCCTGTATTACATACACTTTGGGAAATTAGTAATCACTCATTATGTTTAACAGGAGAAAGCGATGCTCAATCAATCAGGTATTCTTAGTAACAAATATGTCAGAAATAACAAGATCGCGTTTACGTGGACGCCACTCCTTCTGATAATCTTCTATTATGCAATTATCTCTACCGAACGTTTCAGTATTCTTGGTTTCGGTGTACAGTCATATCTCGATTTGTTTCTATTTGTAGTTATCATGCTCTCTATATCATATTTTCGCATTCAAGCAATGAAGGAGAACAAGGCAATATATAAATTAGTGCTTAAAATTACCGGGGAATCCACGGAATAATATTGAAGACCGGCCGTACTCTGCGTGGTGTATAAGCGTTGGTGATCTGAGCGTGTTTTCCTAGAGGTTTTCCTGAGGAGGCGCTGCAGTTTCGGCTGATGTTCACACCGGGACGACATTGTGCAGTGAACTTTTTCTGTTCGTCCTTTCCTGAAATAAATTCCAGAAAGTTTTACTGCACATACTAAGAACCCTCTACCAAATATTCGATCTGATAGAGGGTTTTTCTGAAACTGAGGTACACGTACTTATCTAAGAATAGACAATAATTAATCACGGGCGACCGATTCGTCCCAATCGGGTCCATGCTTGATATCGTCTTTCGAGGTGACAGGTTCCGTCCCGTCGTAATCGAAGTTATAATTTAAATCAATATAATGCTGGGTGTCGTGCTTGCCATTTGCTTCGTCATAACCCGGGCCTTCCTCTTCCGGGAATATAGCGTCAACCGGACATTCGGGCTTACAAGCATCACAGTCGATACATTCATCAGGATTAATATAAAGGGCGTTCTCATCCTGATAAAAGCAATCCACCGGACAAACCTCGACACAATCTCCGTATTTACAGTTAAAACATGGTTCTCCAACGATATAAGTCATAGCTCAAATCCCTCAATTATGGTTATTGGCTTAACAGGTAGTAATCAATCTAACTAATCAAAAAAAAATATTCAAGTAAAAAAAATAGAATACTATTTATTAATTGATATTCTGCATGATTTCAATGCCATATTGTGTCCAATCATGCAGGGTGTTCCAGAAAATCCCGAAAAATATTGTGGGAATAAGAAGCGCCGTCACAAGGACCGTGTGCATACGGGAAACGGAAAAACTCGTGTCAAGACCTTCTTCAGGCTGTGTGAAATACATGGCTTTAGCGATTTTAAAATAATAAAACAGTGATACTGCGGCATTTAATGCTCCAACTATCGCAAGCCAATATAATTTACTCTCGATCACAGCGGCAAATATCAGTACTTTTCCTATAAAACCGGCAGTTGGAGGGATGCCTGTCAATGATACAAGAAAAATTGTGAGAGCGAACGCGGTGTAGGGAGAACGGGAGCCGAGACCCCGATACCGGCTGATTTCTTCGCTCTTTAATTTGAGAGCAACACCGTCGACTATGATAAAAGCCCCGAAATTCATGAAGAGATACACGACCGCATAAAACAGAATTGCATTGAGACCATCGCCATTGAACACAGTGAAGCCCATGAGAATATAACCTGCATGTGCAATGCTCGAGTATGCAAGCAGCCGTTTTAAATTTGTCTGCTGAAGAGCGGAGAGATTCCCAATCGTCATTGTCACTGCAGACAGTCCGGCCAGTAAGAGTGGCAGTTCGACCGATCCGATCGACTCCCATTGTAACCCTGTGCCGCCAACCTGAGTAGATAATCCTGCATATACAAATCGTGCCAGCAGCGCTATTCCGGCAACTTTTGGTCCGACCGAGAAAAATGTCGTAACGGGCGTCGGTGCCCCCTCATAAACATCCGGACACCAAAAATGAAAAGGGACCATGGTAATTTTATACCCGATACCGGCCATAACAAAAAGCACGGAAACAAAGAGCAGCAGATCGTTGACCGGGTTGGCTATTATATAATCACGAATTGCATAAATATTTCCTTCTCCGGATATTCCGTAGAGAAAAGAAAATCCGTACAACATAATCCCGGTTGAAACTGCGCCATATAACATGAACTTCAGTGAAGCCTCACTGGAGCGGAGTTCGTTCCTTCTGAAACCTGCCAGCACGTAGGAAGCTATCCCGACGATCTCAAGAGAAATCGCTATCATAATAATATGTGTTGACGATGCCATGAAATACATACCGGTTGTCGTGGCAAGAAGCAGCGCGTAGTATTCACCAGATTTTTTGAATGTCGTTAATGAAAGGAGTACAATTATTATAGAAGAAAACGCGAAAAATATCCTGAAAAAAACTCCCATGTGGTCAACGACCATCATTCCTGAGAACAGGGACCTGACGGGATCATCGAGGAGAGGAAACGTAAAGAACATTGAGACCAGGAGTCCTGCGAGACTCAGGAACGGGATCACTAACCGTTTATTGGTAACCGGAATAATTTCTGCTATCATAACAACCAACATTGTGGCCATCAGGATAATTTCAGGATACAGGTACCTAAGATCCGCTGCTATTGTTTCCCATGAAATCAAAGTCTGTTACCGTTTTATTGATGAACAATCGCAATCAAAAAGTTAAGAGAAGTCCGCATGAGGTTTATAACCGGCATCGGATATACCCCGACAAAAAGAATTATTATCATGAGCGGCGCAAGTGTAAATATTTCCAATCCGTTTATTTTCGGCAGAGATTTATATTTGTCGTCCATTTTGCCAAGAAAGACCCGCTGAAGCGTCCATAGTAAATAGCCGGCGGTAAGAATTACCCCGCTGACTGCGAATATGGTAATATATTTATACACACTATAAGCGCCGATAAAGACCATCGCTTCACCGATGAATCCGCTCAGTCCCGGAAGCCCGAGACTTGCAAAAAATGCGAAGCTCGTTATACCGGTAAATATCGGCATCTGTGAACCGATACCGCCAAAATCGTTGATCTCTCTATGGTGAGCTCTATCGTAGATGACCCCGACAAGAAGAAAGAGCATGGCGGTGATCGTTCCATGATTGAACATCTGGAGAACGGCGCCGTTTATCCCCGCTTCGGTAAACACCGCCATACCCAAAAGGACGTACCCCATGTGGCTGATGCTCGAATATGCCACGAGTTTCTTCAGGTCGGTCTGAGCCATCGCGGTGAACGCTCCGTAGAGGATATTTATCAATCCTAACACCGCAAGACCGTAAGCAAAATAATTTGCCGCAAGCGGAAGCATCGGATAGCTGATCCGCAAGATACCGTACGTTCCCAATTTCAACAATATACCTGCAAGAATAACACTGATAGCGGTTGGCGCTTCGACATGAGCGTCCGGAAGCCATGTATGGAACGGAAATATCGGAACTTTGATCGCAAAACCGATAAAAAGAGCAATGTATACCCAGTATTGAAACGTTCTTGCGTACGCACCGTTGTTTTGCATCAATATCAACATATTGAAGGTGTTCGGTTCGTTCGAAAAATAAAGAGACAGCATAGCAATAAGCATCAGCAGACTACCGAAGAATGTGTAGAGAAAAAACTTTATTGCAGCATACTCACGCCTCTCTCCGCCCCAGATACCGATAAGAAAATACATCGGCAGCAGCATAACTTCCCAAAAAATGTAAAACATAAAGAAATCGAGCGCAACAAATGAACCGATCATGCCCGTCTCAAGAAGGAGGAATAGACTAAAGTATCCTTTTTGAGCCTTGTCAATGTTCCACGAGGCAAAAATTCCGATAAAACACAGCAGCGCTGTCAAAAGTATCATGGGGAAACTCAATCCGTCGATACCCATAAAGTATTCAATATTAAATGCCTCGATCCACGGGTAGTGCTCGACAAATTGAAAGCTTTCTTCCTGATTGATCCCCGGCATATCAGTGTTGAATTGCAACAGCATAATAATCGTAAGCGCCAGTGTGAGTCCGGTTGCCGCAGCCGCAATCTGTTTTATAATCAATATTCTGGCCTTCGGCACGAGAACAATGAGAACAGCTCCGATAAGGGGAATAAACGTTATAAGTGTCAAATACTTCATCAATCTCTCCTCAAAAAGGATAGAGAATCCTTAACGCATTGTGTTTCAAAAATAAATACTACTACTGCCTGAACCGCGTTACAGTGTACGAAAAATGATTATCACGATCAATCCTATCAGCAACCCTACAAGATATTGCTGGATCCTTCCGGTCTGAAATTGTCGTATTAAAAATCCAAAAATTTGTATGACCCAAGCAATGGCATTGACAATGCCGTCAATGACATAAACATCAAACCTGCCATGAAACCAGGAGACAAGAACGGTAACACGCGCCGTTCCGTTGACAATTCCATCGATTATCGTAGTATCGAACCATCTGCAGAACGAACTCCAGAGCAGTACCCCTTTTATGACGGTTGCGCTATATATTTCATCGATATACCACTTGTTCAGCATTCCAGTATATAGCCTGGGGTACATCGAGGCCCATGTATCCGCCGAAATACGTTTCGTTAAATATGTTCTATAAGCTGTAATAATACCGAGCGCGGCAAGCAAAACAGATAGTATGAGAGCATATGAATGTGACGGATCATCCGCTTCTCCCGGACCCGCGTGCATGACGGCTGACCCCAGGGCTGCCTGCCCGGGGGGCTGCACGAGGTGATAAAACCACCCTTCATCCGGTGAAACCGGATTAAAACTGTATAACACAAAGACGCACAAAAGGGCAAGTATCACCAGCGGCAGTGTCATTGCGATTTTCGATTCGTGGACGTGATCCCATGCTTTTGCATGCGCAAATTCACCGAAAAAGGTCTTAAATACAAGTCTGAACATGTAAAATGCGGTCAAACCGGCAGCAATCAATCCGAACACAGGTAATAGAAAATGCTGAGGATTATTCGATGCAAAACTCAATGTGCCCGCCAAAATAGCATCTTTACTGAGAAATCCGGATGTGAACGGCACCCCGGACAGGGCAACCGTACCGGCAAGAAAAGTCCAGAATGTGACCGGCATTTTATGCCTGAGTCCACCCATATTTGTAATGTCGTTCGGATTTCCTTCCAGTTTTGCGCCATGCAGTGCATGGTCCATTGCATGAATCACGCTTCCAGAACCGAGAAAAAGCAACGCTTTGAAAAATGCATGGGTCATCAAATGAAACAGACCGGCGGCATACGATCCCGTACCGAGAGCAAGGATCATAAAACCGAGCTGACTGACCGTCGAATATGCCAGGACGCGTTTTATGTCGTTTTGCACAATAGCTATAGTCGCAGCAAAGATCGCCGTAAAACCGCCGACATATGCGATGACGATCATCGATTCTGCGGTAAGCATAAAAAAGATGCGCACGACAAGATATACCCCGGCGGCAACCATAGTTGCTGCGTGGATCAAGGCACTTACCGGTGTCGGACCTTCCATTGCGTCGGGGAGCCACACATGAAGCGGGAACTGTGCCGATTTTCCGACAGCCCCCATAAATATCAGTATGCCCGTAGCCGTCAGCGCCGTTCCTCCGAAACTTCCCGATTCGACAGCTTCGCGAATTCCTTCAATTGAGAACGTACCGGTCACAACGAACACACCCAGCATCCCGACAAACATGCCGAAGTCGCCGACACGGTTGGTGATGAATGCTTTTTTACCCGCATCAGCGGCCGAATCTTTTTCAAACCAGAATCCGATGAGCAAATACGAACAGAGCCCTACAAGCTCCCAGCACATGTAAATTCCGAGTAGGTTATCGAAAAGAACAAGACCCAGCATCGAAAATGCGAATAATGACAGATAGGCAAAATACCGTGAATAACGGGGATCGCCGTTCATGTATCCCGTAGAATAAAGAAAAACAAGCGAACTGACGAGGGTGACCACGACGAGCATTACCGCCGTTACGTTATCAAGTGCAAATCCAAGAGGAAAGTTCTGATTTCCGAGTAGTAACCAGTCAAATTGATAAGCGACCCTGAATCCCGGATCATACGCAGAGAGAACAGTATAAAAGATCCACAGTGCAAGCGCCAGATCAATGAACATCGCCCCGACGACAACCCAATCTCCCTGTCTCGGAAGCCGTTTACCGAAGAATATCTGAATGGCAAATGCGGCTAGGGGCAGCAGCCAGATTGTTACCGCTATAATTAGTATGTCGGTCATTATGCGGAAGTGGCCCGATTAATCATCATTTTCGTAAAATACTTGCTTCATCAACATTTATAGTGTTCATGGTCCGGTAGATATTTAATACGATCGCGAGCGCCACAGCTGCTTCGGCAACGGCGATCACAAAGACGAACAGAGCAAAGAGAACACCGTGAAATTCGGGGTCTCTGAAAAATGCAAAAGCGACAAAATTAATATTCGCGGAATTCAAAATCAGCTCAACCCCCATCAATATTCCAATAGCGTTACGTTTCGTTAAAATTGCGAGCAGACCGTACGAAAACAGCAATGCACCAATGACTAAAAATGTTTCCAGACTGATCACTTTTCCTCCGGTCGTACAATGAACATCGCTCCTATCAAAGCGGCAAGAAGCAGGACCGAAGCAATTTCGAACGGCAAAATATACTCAGTCATCAACATGTTGCCAATCAGTTCGCTTTGAGGAGCATACCTCACGGTCCCGGAATCCACTGCGCTGAACCAAGAGGTGGTATGAATGATATTCAGTATCAGGATCAGAAACCCGGTGACGGCAATTGTCCCCCATATTCGCTGGTTTGTCCTCGTCGCGACCGCAACGGAAGAAATTTTAACTGTTAAAAGGATGCCGAATAAAAGAAGAATCAATATACCGCCCACATAAATGATAAGCTGGACCGCAGCGAGGAAATCGGCGCTGAGAAATATATAAAGTCCTGCAACGCCGAAAAAAGAGAACATCAGGGCAAACGCCGCATAGGTAATCCTTTTTGAAAACACGACTAACGCAGCGGAGCCAACCGTAATACCTGCAAAAATCAGAAACAAGACTTCCTTCCCATTCATTCGCTTTCCCCTGCGGGTGGATTTGCGGCGCCGTCTCCGTTCGCAGACGCTGCCAGAGATCTCTTTTTCTCTTTTTCCATCTTTCTGATGTGGTCTTTTTCCTTAAGCTCAGCAACTTTCAGCGAATCGATATTGGCGAACTCAAATACCAGATTGTTTCTGTCGTAGGTCGCATAATCATATTTATCTGTCATGATCAGACACTCGGTCGGGCACGGATAGGTGCACAGACCGCAGTAGCAGCATTTAGCCATATCGATATCGAACTTCGTAACCCAGAGCCGCTTTTTCTGACCGTCGGACGTGACACCGAGATCGTCTTCCGGAAATGTTTTTATCGTATCCATGGTAATGCAATCGACGGGGCAAACCCTGACGCATTGATCGCATCCGATACAGTCGTCGACCTTATTCAACAGGAGATTACGTGATCGTTCGGGAATGTTCAATTTTTGACGAGGATACTGGACGGTAACCGATTTTACAAAAAGATGCCGCAGGGTCAGGCTCATCCCTATCAGAACTGTCTTTACGGCAGTGAATATGTTGGAAAAATAGGTTTGCATATTTTTTTATCCCCCCATGACCTGCCAGAAGCCGACACCGGCGATACAAACCAGTGTGAAAGGAACGAACACCTTCCAGCACACATACATCAACTGATCAACACGCAGCCGGGGCAGTGTCCAGCGGATCCAGATCTGCACAAATACCAGCACAGAGGTTTTACCCAGGAACCAGACGAGTCCGGGAACAACGGTCAACGCGGCGACCGGCGCCTGCCATCCCCCGAGAAAGAGTGTCGTTGCGATTGCGGAAACCGCAAGAAGATTGCCGTATTCCGCCAGAAAAAAGAAGGACCAGCGCATACCCGAATATTCGGTCATATAACCCGCAACCAGTTCCGACTCCGCTTCAGGAATGTCAAATGGTGTCCTGTTGATTTCCGCTATTGACGCAAAAAAGTAGATGAAGAACGCAATAAAGTTAAACGGAAAACTATTGAAAATTGTCCAGTTCCAGAATCCGCCTGCCTGCGCATGAACGATATCCTGCATACCCATGGAACCCACTGCCATGATCGCACATATTATTGCCAGGCCGACGGGTATCTCATAGCTTACGATCTGTGCTGCTGACCGCATCGCTCCGAACAGCGACCATTTATTGTTCGAAGACCACCCTGCCATAATTATTCCCGGTACGACAACGGTCGAAATGGCAACGACATAAAATATCCCGATGTTGATGTCGCTGACTATTATGGTTTCGCTGAAAGGAAATACGACAAATACCGCAAGCGCGGCCATAAACACGATGAACGGAGCAAGTATAAACAACCTTCTGTCTGCTTTACCGGGTATGATGTCTTCTTTTAAAAGGAGCTTTACCGCATCGGCGATCGTCTGAAGAACCCCGTGCCAGCCGGTCTCCATCGGACCTATGCGGTCCTGCATATGACCGGCGATTTTTCGTTCGGCATATATTGCGATGAGTGCAAATACCGCAATTACATGAAAAAACACCAGTGCAGCAACAACCGAGGCAACAATGATCTTCCCGGTATCGGGGAGAAAATCCAATACTGTGATGCTGTCGATCAGTCTTGCAAAAATATTTTGAAACTCATTTTGCATTGTCGCCGTACTCAAATAATTTATACTTTGTATTCAGGGTACCGGCAAAAATCTTTTACCGGTCAACACATCCGAGAACTATATCGATGCTGGAGATAATAATGACAAGATCCGCCAGCATTTGCCCCCGGGAAATCTTGTCCAGCACACACAGGTTACTAAAACTGGGCGATCTTCCTTTTAACCGTACCGGTCCGCGCCCGCCATCACTGATGAGATAATAACCGAGCTCGCCCCGCGGAGTTTCCGTCCGAAAATAGATACGGCCAGCCGGGACACGAACGACTTTTCCGATCTTTTCATGCATAACCGGACCATCGGGAATTCTTTGAATTGCCTGCCGGATTATCTTTACGCTTTCGATCATCTCACGAATTCTGACAATGTACCGGTCCCAGCAGTCTCCGACAGTACCCATTTCACCTTTTCCGAAGATAACATTAAAATCGAATTTATCATAGACTGAATACGGATCATTGCGCCGTAAGTCCCATTCGACCCCCGAACCTCGAAGCGCCGGACCGGTGACTCCATAATCGACGGCAACTTCCGGGGACATAATCCCGACATTGGCGCACCGTTCGATGAATATTTTATTATATGTAAGGAGAGGGTTGTATTCTTCAATGACTTTCTTTTCAAAATAGTCGAGAAACTCCATGCATTCTTTCGCAAACCCGTCATAGAGGTCGTGCGAAACACCACCGATCCACATGTAATTATACAGAAGCCGTGCACCGCACAATTTTTCGAACATATCGAGGATCATTTCCCGATCGCGGAATGCCCACAGAAAGGGGGTAAACGCGCCTGCATCCATTCCGAATGTTCCGAAAGAAAGAAGATGACTCGCTATCCGCTGCAGTTCGGCGGTGATGACACGGAGATAGTGCGCGCGTTCCGGAGCCTCGATGCCCATGAGTGTTTCCACGGCGAGCACATAGGAGAAATTATTACTCATCGATGCGACATAATCCATCCTGTCAGTATACGGAATAACTCCCTGCCACGATTCGTTTTCGGCGTGCTTCTCAAAACAGCGGTGGAGATACCCTATGTGCGGCGTTACCTTCTTAATTATCTCGCCGTCAGTGACGCATTCGCACCGGAGCACCCCGTGCGTGCTTGGATGCTGCGGCCCCATCTGCAGGACCATTTCATCCGTTTCGAACCCGGCTTTCGGGTGTTGGCCGGGTTCTATGTATATATCTTCTATCTTGATATCTGCCATGAGTTCAAAATTCTTTTATTCGCCTTTGTCAGACGGCTCCTCTTCCTCCGGATAGGGCACCGGCATTCCGTTGTACATTTCCGGTTCGACATAGTCTTTTCTCAGAGGATGGCCTTCCCAATCGTCCGGACACAGGATCCTCCTCATGTCGGGATGTCCGGTAAACCGCACGCCTAACAGATCAAATGCTTCCCGCTCATGCCAGTCCGCAGTACGCCAGATATTCGCTATCGATGGGACATCCGGCTTGCTTTTCGGCGCCGTTACGGATAGGGTGACTTTATGATTATGTTTCATTGAATTCAAGTGATACACAACCTGCAGGTTCTCTTCATCGAGGTCGATACCGCTGAGACTCATGAGGAAGTTAAAATCCAGCTTTTTCTCATCCTTCAGGAACCGGGATATCCCCGCAATAGAACCGGGATCAACGGTAATGACCGGCTCAACCGATTCCAGATCGGCTTCAAGTATTTTATCTCCGAATTTATCTTTAAGTATTTTAGTAATATCGTCAACGTTCATAGAAAGCACTCTTAAAAAAAGCCCGAAACAGCAGAGTTATGCGATTTCGGTTCGTGTGAAGTTCCGTGTTTGGTAATAAAACTTTCAATACTGCGAAGCACGTCAAGCTGACACTTTGTCCTTCTTCTTCGCCAGCACTTCGTCTCTCCGGATCTTTTCCCGTAATTCCAGTAGACCGTCGATCAGGGCTTCGGGTCTCGGCGGACAACCGGGGACATAAACGTCAACGGGGACAATTTTGTCGACACCCTTGAGGACATGATACCCGTGGTTCCAATACGGCCCCCCGCAGGTAGCACAACTCCCCATGGAAATAACGTATTTTGGTTCGGGCATCTGCTCGTACAGCAGCTTCAGACGTGTCGCCATCTTTAACGTGACGGTGCCTGCAACGATCATCACGTCCGACTGCCTCGGACTTGCCCTGAACATGATGCCGAACCGGTCCAGATCGAAACGGGATGCGCCGGTAGCCATCATTTCTATGGCACAACACGCCAGTCCAAAGGTCATTGGCCACAGCGACGAAAGCCGTGCCCAGTTAAACAATTTATCTACAGAGGTAATAAGAATATTATCTCCGAATTTTCCTTCTAAAATTCCCATTGAGAAAACCTTTCGGGATTTTATTGTAACATATTCTGCATTAATCGTTCGGTTGCAGTAGCGCATCCTTCGCACGTTCCATGGTCGGATTCAGCACCTCTTCCCCGCTTTCCGAGAAATACGATTTCACCCATTCGAGGTCTCCCTTAGCCCAAACGTAGGCAAATCCCACAAGGAGAATGGCAAGGAAGACCATCATTTCTATAAATGCAAACATTCCCAGACTCTTATACACGACAGCCCAGGGAAATAAGAACACCACTTCAACATCGAAAATGATGAATATGAGCGCTATTATATAAAACCGGTTATTAAATCTGATCCAGGCATCACCGACAGGTTTTTCGCCGCATTCATACGACAAAAGTTTCTCTTTGGTGATTTTTTGGGGATGAATCAACTTCGAAACGAGTAAGGCAACTCCCACCATGAAAATTCCAACCAGTAAGAACGTCAGAACATTAAGATATTCAAGAAGCATCGGCTCTCTTACGCTGTTTCAGCGAGTCAAATGTGTTGTTAATTCTAATCTATATCGGGGTGATTGCTGAGAAGTCATATTAAAAATTTAAAGCATTGGGAATATATTCAATTGAACAAATGAAGTCAAGCAAAATAAGCGAAGTTTTTTCAAACAAGAAGGAACTTTCTTCCTGTTAACTGCACGTTCAATCCGGTTACAATTAAAGGAATAATAGATTTGAATTTAGGCATGGAACTCCTTATATTTTACTGTGTCGCCACTTCATTACATATGTTGAAACCGGAGGATCAAATGGGATCAGGACTACAGGACCTGCCGGGCTCCGCTTCTGTCGTGAGCGAGCTTATTGAATACCAGAGCGGGTCGGTCGTCAGCAGAACGATCATAAAAAAAGACACCGGGACCGTCACCCTCTTTGCGTTCGATGCGGGTGAAGGATTATCCGAACACACGACACAGTATGACGCCCTTATCACGGTCGTCGACGGGTCGGCGGAAATAACGATATCTGGAAAGAAGCATACGGTCGCTGACGGTGAACTCATCTTGCTTCCCGCTAACGAGCCGCACGCTGTTTTCGCCCCCCAACGATTCAAAATGGTGCTGACAATGATAAGGTAATAGAAAATTAAAATATCAGGGAGCTGCGAGTGAACGTACAGAGTTATGCTGCAATGAAAAAAGGGGGACGACTCGAGAGATTCGATTACGATCCGGGGCAGATCGGCGGTTGGGAGGTCGAGGTCGGGGTGACGCACTGCGGTATCTGTCACAGCGACGTGCATCTCATCGACAACGACTGGGATATCAGCTCCTATCCCCTCGTTCCGGGACATGAGATCATCGGGAACGTCATCGCAAAGGGGAAACATGTCGACGTGCTGAAACGGAACGACCGGGTCGGAATCGGCTGGCAATCGGGGGCGTGTTTTTCGTGCGAATACTGCCTTTCCGGGCGGGAGAACCTCTGCCCGCACCAGAAAGCGACCTGTGTCGACCAGCGCGGCGGGTTTGCCGACCGTGTCCGCGCCGACAGCCGGCTCACGTTCAAGATTCCCGGTGCGCTCGATCCGGAAACGACCGCTCCCCTGCTGTGCGGAGGCATCACTGTCTACTCTCCGCTCCGTTTGTATGGTGTCATCCCGCCGATGAGTGTCGGTGTCATCGGGATCGGCGGGCTCGGGCACCTGGCGCTCCAGTTTGCGCGCGCCTTCGGGTGCGAGGTAACGGCATTTTCATCGCATCCTGACAAGAAATCCGAAGCAAAACGGTTCGGCGCCCACAATTTTGTTACGAGTACCGACGCAAAGGAACTCAACAAAGTAAAAAACTCGCTTGATTTCATTCTCTCGACGGTCTTCGTCGATATGGACTGGGAACGGTACCTGTGGATACTGAAACCCGGCGGGAAATTGTGTATCGTCGGCAGTCCGCCGGACCCGGTCCCCGCGGCAGGGCATCAGCTCATCATGAACCAGCAGGGGATCGTCGGTTCGAACACGGGCGGACGGCTGATGATACGGGAAATGCTCGATTTCGCAGCACGGCACAACATCAGGGCACAGACCGAACCGATGCCCATGTCCGATTCGAACAAAGGCGTCAACAAAGTGCGGGATAATGATGCAAGGTACAGAGTGGTGCTGAGGACATGAAACAATAATGTTTTGAAATCTTTAATTTACTCTAAACACCAAAGAATTTTAGTTCAATCTTGCTTCTCATTAGGTATTTTAAACTCTGTATTAAGTAGTGAAGAAGGGAATTATATACATAAATAAAAATAGGTTTCTTAACGCATCCCATTTGTTTTGAGTTTGGCGATCAGAAATGATTGCCCTCTATCGCCCTTAATGCTATTACACGCACCGCACAATAGTTGCAGGTTTTCAAAGTGATCTCCCCCGCCCTTACTCTGCGAAACAACGTGATCAACCGTCATGTTCCTTAATTGGAACAGCATCAGACATCCTGCACATATACCCTCCTGCTTCCCATATAACTGATGTTTGTGTGTGCGATAGTTCGGCAAAACGCCAAGGTCTGTTCGTTTGGGAATATCCGTTCTTTGTATTATTTGCCCAAATATGCCATGAATATCTCGAAGACGATCATTTACCAATTTAATAGCAATCGGACTTAGGTCTATGCCTACCCACTGGCGATTCAATGCCTCTGATGCTACACACGTTGTTGCACACCCACAAAAAGGGTCAAATACTACATCCTCCTCGTTACTACTGGCTTTGATAATACGATCAAGTAACCCAATCGGTTTCTGTGTTGGATAGCCCGTGCGTTCTTTTGCCATAGCATTGATGATTGATATATCCCAAACATCTCGCATGCGTTGTCTTTCCCTTATATATTGTCTGTGAATACTGCCATCGGGATGTCTAATTTCTTTGTATTTGCCTTTTTCGTCAGATTTCGTGAACTTCGACTTTGAAAAATCCTTAATAGGTTCGCTACTACCGCTATCACTGAAAAAACTATTTGATGATTTCGCATAGAACAAAATTACGTCATGCTTTCTCTTGAAATTCCTTTTGGATTCTCCTGTACCCTGATAAGACCAAATTATCTCATTCCTGAAATTATCATTTCCA
Organism: bacterium; assembly: GCA_965240425.1. Taxonomy (GTDB): domain Bacteria; phylum SM23-31; class SM23-31; order SM23-31; family SM23-31; genus CBDFMG01. The sequence goes on along the minus strand of OZ251221.1, from coordinate 1,078,276 downwards.
AATACCGCATCTATTGTCACTTTCAAATAATGACTCGCGATCGGATCACAATGCAAATATATCGAACCGACCGGCTTCAAAATTCTCTTCATCTCCAACAACCGCACGGCAATCATGATAAGGTACGACTTCATACCCTTACCATGAACCATGCCCGCCGAATCGATAATTGAATACAAAGCCGGGTGTTTGTCAGCGATCTCACCATGCCAGACAATATCAAGGTCATCAAGCGCCCACGTATCTTTAAAGGCAACACCGGCCGCCTGTGACCCTATGGGTGCTGAGTAGTTTTTGTTAGAATTGAAAGGCGGATCAAGATAGATTAAATCAACAGATTCACTGTTCATACCACGAATAATGTCGAGGTTGTCACCCGTCCACATGGTACGGTTTTTCCAGTTGGGTTTCATGTTATTATTAATCAGCTTCCTGTCAAAACAGAGTAAGAAAGGGTTTTCCCTGCCATCTTACTGCACAGGTTTGTAATTCTATCCATTAGCATATTACGCACATTCCCTTCATTCAACCGGAACGTTGCTTCATTTAAATATCGCTGGAGATGTTGTGCACTTACATGATGGTACGTTCCCGTAATGCTCCGTTTAAGCACTGCCCATGCGCTTTCCACGCCGTTTGTATGTGCCATCCCGTTCACGAACGATTGTGCTGAATGGTTTACCGTATCATGTTTAAACTCTTTTTTGAGTCCGGCATACCCCGTAAACTCATCAGTATAAACAGTGTGGCCGGAAACAACGTTTTCTCTTATTTTCCTTTGAAGCGTTGCCCCGTCCCGTCCTTCGATCGGTATTGCTTTAGTCTTTCCACCCCGCTCACGCATTCCAAGAACGCAAGCCTTACCGGTTCCCCCACGACCCGAATGGCGCTTTTTATTCTCATGTTTGTTCTTTTCTAAACCGCCAATGTACGTCTCATCTACTTCTACAATACCCGACAACATCTTGCTATCATTCCCACAAGCCTCTTTAATCCTCTGAAGCATAAACCATGCTGATTTCTGTGTTATTCCAAGCTCTTTAGACAACTGAAGACTGGATATGCCCTTACGACCTACACTAACTTTGTACATTGCATAAAGCCACATCTTTACAGGAAGCCTACTGGACTGCATCATAGTATTAGTTTTACAACTGAATTGCTTACGGCACGTTGACTCTTTGCAGTGATAATAAAACTTTCGAGTTGTATGCGGGTATGTCTTAAGACTTCCGCATGAGGGACAATATCGCCCGTTTTTCCAACGGCATTTCTCAAAAAAGGCGACTGCCTTCGTTTCTGTACTGAATTGTTCTAAAAATTTAAACTCACTAATCGTTGTCTTGCCCATTACTTTTCTCCTTTGTTTATACTGTATAATATACTATAATAAATGAGAAAAGCAAGCTATATTTTTTATTTATGTATATAATTCCCGTGAAGAAATATAAACAATTGATACTTTTCTAACCAAACCGACAACACTTTAAGAAAATTTTATTTCTGATGGTATTAAAATGATGGGATAGCGGTTATTTAAGCTTTTATTTTCTGCAAGGCATTTTAACAAACGAGCATAAAATAGAATTTGAATATATTAGTAGTAGTACTGCTACAATATCAGGGTAGAATAAAAATATAACTTCTCAATGTCATTATTTGAAAAAGGAACACTGATTTATTCTACCCGCCGATCTGGTACATTTCGATCTTTTTGGGGGAGGAGTTTTCCATTTCCTGTAGAGAGCTTTGTGAGCGGAGTTCTGAGTAGCGGTCTTCTCTTTTATTCCACACATTTGCAATAATTTCAAAAACCTCATCGTCGGACGCGCCGGAGCGGAGCGGTCCGCGGAGGTCGGTTCCTTCCGCCGCGAAGAGACAGGTAAAGATTCTGCCTTCTGTGGAGAGTCGTATGCGGGTGCAGCCGCCGCAGAATGGGTTCGTGACTGATGCAATGACGCCAATTTCGCCATGACCATCCTTGAATCTGTAACGGTTCGCAACTTCGCCGTCGTAGTTGGAAGCAACGGGTTCGAGCGGAAATTCAGCGTCAATCACCGCAAGAATCTCCTCCGCTATAACAACATCAGCGGGATCCCATCTGTTCAGGGTGCCGACATCCATGAACTCAATGAACCGGACGATATGCCCCGTCCCGCGAAACCGGCGGACGAGATCGAGAATTGTATGGTCGTTCACACCCCGCTGAATAACGGCGTTGAGTTTTAGTGGTCCGAATCCGGCTTTTTCCGCCGCTTCAATACCCCGGAGGACGTTGCCGACGGTGTATTCGCGTCCGTTCATTCGCTTGAAAACCGCTTCATCGAGCGAGTCGAGGCTCACGGTTAACCGATGCAGTCCTGCATCCTTAAGCGTACTGGCGAATTTCGGGAGGAAATACCCGTTGGTCGTCAGAGCGATGTCTTCGATACCGGGGGTACCGGACAGTAATGCAACGAGGCTTGTAAAATCCTCTCGCATGAGCGGTTCACCGCCGGTCAGACGTAATTTTTTCACACCGAATCGTGTAAAGACGTGTACCAGCCGGGCGATCTCTTCAAAGGATAAAATATCCTTCCTGCGGAGAAAGGTATACTTCTCACCATAGATATCGGCAGGCATGCAGTACGGACACCGGAAGTTGCACCGGTCGGTCACCGAAATACGAAGGTCGCGGATCTCTCTGCCGAATGTATCGGATATACTCATCGGGTCACTTTTGCAGGTAAAGAGCTGTTGTGATTCCGGTTGACGAATCTGTCGAAACAGGGCCGCTACGGTTATAAAATGTTACAAACCGGAAATGATGTTTTTAAACTGCGTCTCGGTAAATGCCCGGAGCGTTTCAGTCCGGATATTTCCTAACGAACCGACACGAATGAGGACCTGTGTCATCGTTTCATCATCCGGAGCTTCACATATCACGACACCGTCATATTGACCCACGGACAGGTAAAAACTCTTGATGGATGCCCCGGCATCGGTAAATAATTTTTTTGCGGCTTCGAGCCGTCCGGGAGCATTCCCAATATCCTCTATACCCTTTTGGGTATATTTAAAAAGTAATATATACGTAACCATAACACTACCCCCACTTACTTGAATTTGTAATAAAATGCACTATTACTGAAAAAGCTGTTTCAGTCGTTTTCTGCGGTTTTGTATGATAAACTCTTCGATACGGAGAGCGAGTTGTTCCGGGGTGAGGCCGACGATTTCGAGAAGCAATTTTCGTGCGCCGTGTGCAACGAATTTGTCGGGGATACCTATCTTCAGAAGCCGCTGTTTATACTGCCGCTGATCGTTAAAATATTGGGATACCCGGTCTCCAAGTCCGTTTTGCAGGGAATTTTCTTCAATGGTCACGATAAAATCGTAATTCCCGACAGTATTGGTAAGAAAATTGGTGTCGACCGGTTTGATATACCGCGCATTGACGATACTTGCCTTAAGACCGCGTTTATTCAGAAGCTCTTTTGCTTTGAGTGAAGCCAGAACCATGGTCCCCGATGCAAGTATGAGTACGTCATTACCGCCGGCGAGTTGTTCCCATGATCCAACGGGGATTTCTTTGAACGGTTCATCCCAGTCCACTTCCGGAACGTTATCTCTCGGATACCGGACGGCGAATGGGCCTTCCATATAATTAATCCCGGTATAGAGCAGGTGCCGCAGTTCGGTCCCGTCCTTTGGGGAAGCTATCACCATTCCGGGTATCATGCCGAGATAACCAATATCGAAATTTCCATGGTGAGTGGGTCCGTCCTCACCGACAAGTCCGGCCCTGTCGAGCACAAAGGTCACCGGCAGCCGCTGGACACTCACGTCGTGTATAATATGGTCGTATGCTCTCTGTAGAAACGTCGAATAGATAGCTGCGACCGGTTTCATGCCTTCTGTTGCCAGCCCGCCAGAGAAAGTTACTCCGTGACCTTCGGCTATGCCGACGTCGAAAAACCGATCGGGAAATTTTTCCGCAAAATCGACCAGCCCCGTACCCTCTTTCATCGCCGCCGTAATGGCACAGATCGTTTGGTCGTTCTCGGCAAGTTCGACCATCGTTCTTCCAAAGACGGCAGTATAAGCCACTGCAGCCGGGGCCGGGGTTGCATCCGGTTTTTTTTCGGCTTTCACACCGTGATATTTTATGGGATCTTTTTCTGCATACTCACAGCCCTTTCCCTTTTGCGTCAGAAAATGGACTATCTGCGGTCCCGGCAGATCCCTGATATTTGTCAGAATATTGACAACTTCTTTAAGATCGTGACCGTCTATCGGACCGTAGTATTTAAAACCGAGGTCTTCGAACAGCATTCCGGGAATGACAAAAGTCTTGAGACTTTCTTCAAATTTATGTGCAAGGAGACGGATCGTTTCGGTCTTCGGCATTTTTCCCGTCAGTTCCCAGATCTTCGTGCGCAGCTTCTGATAGACCGGATTGGTCACCATATTTACAAGATACCGCGATATGGCCCCGACGTTCCTGGAGATCGACATGAGGTTGTCATTCAGGATGACCGTAATATCAGTCCCAGCGATACCTGCGTTGTTCAAGCCCTCGTATGCGAGTCCGCCGGTCATCCCGCCATCACCGATCACGGCAACAACCCGGAATTTCTTTCCGAGCAGGTCGCGGGCTTTGGCGATCCCAAGCGCCGATGATATCGAAGTACTGGCATGCCCACCGCCGAATACATCGTATTCGCTTTCATCCCGCGACAAAAAACCGCTTATCCCTTCATACTGGCGGATATTTTTCAAGGCGTCTTTTCTGCCGGTCAGCACTTTATGGACATAACCCTGATGTCCAACGTCAAAGATTATCTTGTCTTCAGGAGTATTGAATACATAATGGAGCGCTATTGTCAGCTCGGTCACACCGAGACTTGAGGCAAAATGTCCGCCGATCATGGGGATCGTTTCAATGATATATTCGCGTATTTCACCGGCGAGAGTACACAACTCGTCTACGGTCAGTTCTTTAAGATCTCCGGGGCAGCGTATTTTTGATAATCTCGTCATGAAACTTCAAGAATTATTTAAGAAACAAGAAATTTCATACTGCTCTATACTGTGTATCAATATGAAGCATATTGATACACAGTCACTGATTTTAATATATTAAGGGAATAATGAAATTGCAATACATTTCATCTTACTCAGGACCGGATCCGATCCACCGTTTATAATAAAATTCGCTTGATTCATTATCGTTCAACTGTTTCACGATCTCGAAAAACCAGAGATCGAGCGGTGCATCATGGCTGTCGAGCCGGGGGAAGGGATTTTTATCGGCGCCGTCAAGAGCTTTTCCAATTCTTTCGAGCATTGCCACGGCAAGTTCGGGGACATCAATATACCGAATCCCCTCCATGTGCATGAGTTTGCTGTAGACATGCGACATGGTAGAACCTCCCGGGATAAAACCCAGCGCCCGCGTCCTCATAATAGGCAGAAAGAAATCTAAGACTATGCGGCCGGAATTATAGCTTTCCGACGTTGCATGCTGGACGATGTCTTTCGGCAGATAAAGGCTTGTGGAATATGCTCCGTTCCTACCGTATTCGATCGCAGCGGGATCACGGCTCGCACGGTCTAAACTCCCCCGCCAGTCGGCAAATGCGGTTACGGCTACTTCAAATCCGTTCTGTTCAAGGACGTTCGTAAACTGCACTGCCATTTCACCCATGAAGAACTGAGTGTTAAAGATATTCTGTTCGCTGAGCGGCTGCAGTTCCCATTGGAAAAGGCCCTTCTCATCGACATCTTTAACAAATACGGGAGGAAATCCGGACAGAAGCCCTGAGTTAGCCGCTGCAACGGTATTAACATACACTACGCTCCGGGCGCCCGATTTTTTAAGCGCCGAAACAACTTTTTCAAGTCCTTCTCCTTCCAGGGCGAGACCGTCATTTATCCAGTGAAACCTGTTCCCAAGTCCGGCTTTTTCAGCGCGGGCCTGCATTTCAATGCCGGTATGGTAACCGACAGAGCGGATTATATCCCGGGCGACGACCGTCAAACTGCCGGCATTGCCTAAAAGGTTAATGACAGCAGCGGCAAGCGCACCGCCTAATCCCGGACCGGTCGCTCCTGCAAGCACAAAATGCACCCCTTCTACCCATTTCAAATTATACCTGTTGTCGTCGAGAAGGGATTTCTGAGCCGACCAGATAGTATCGAGCAATTTTACCGCATCATTCGGAAAACGTTCTATATCTTCCTTGCCCGGCCGCGGATAAGCCGGTGCACCCTGTATGATACGAAGACCGGGCACAGGTTTCGCGAATGGACTTGGACCAAATACCGTCATAAACTGCACCTGTAGCAACGTTAAAAAAATTATTCTTAACCACCATTTTCACCAGATTTATTCTCATCGAGGTCAAGTCCTTCTTCAGCTTCGGATTCTTCTTCAAAATATTCCCACTCTTCTCTTTTGTCTTCACAGTATTGCTTTATCTTTTCAACATATTCGTACGGGATCGTATAGTTACCCAGGTCCTTGTCGCGTTCAGGATATCCATGAAAATCGGAACCGCCGCTTTCGAGGAGCGAAAGTTCTTTTGCAAGTTTCTTTAAACGTTTTTGAGTCTCTGCAGAATGTTTGGGATGGACAATTTCAATTCCATCCATGCCTTCCGCGGCCAGTTTGCGAATAGTTTCGTCCTCGCAGCTGATTCCCGGATGGGCAACAAAGGCGGCTCCTCCTATAGAATGAACAAGTCCGATCACTTCCGAAGCAGTGATCCTGTACTTTTCCACATAAACGGGGCCATCATTATTCAGATATTTTTTGAAGGCTTCATTTCGGGAACGGACAATTCCTTTCTCAACAAGTGCATCAGCTACATGCGGCCTTCCTATGGGACCGTTCCGCGCAAAATGGGACACTCTGTCAATAGCGATTTTGATGCTGAGTTTTTCAAGTTTCTCGATCATCTCCTGAGCACGCTGATACCGGCGCCGCTGAAAGAGATAGAGATAATCGAGGAACCGCTTGTTGTGATGCTTTATGAAATAACCGAGTATATGTATATCCAGGCCTTCAAATTCACCGCTCAGTTCAACAGCCGGCACTACTTTAATAGCATGCATCTCAGCCCGCCTGTTCAATTGGTCGATTGCAGCAACACTATCATGATCGGTGACTGCCACCGCAGCGAAACCTTTGCCCTTTATCTTTTCAAAGAGTTCTTGAATTGAAAGCAGTCCATCAGAACTGTCAGTATGTAAATGGAGGTCTGCTTTTTCGGATTTTTTCATGATATTCAAAAATAATTGCTCACGTATAATAGTGAATCATCTTTCAAAGCAAGTATACGGAAAAACCAGATTATTTCCAATCTTTCAATAGTTGTGCAAACAATCTGACGCCAACTCCCGTCGGGCCTTTCGGAATATAAGATTTTTCTTTAACATCCCATGCAGTTCCCGCAATATCAAGATGTGCCCAGGGAGTCTTTCCTACAAATTTTTGAAGAAATGCTGCGCCGAATATTGCGCCGCCACCGGGACCGTTGCTATTTTTGATGTCCGCGGTATCACTTTTTATATGTTCATCAAATTCGGGATAGATCGGAAGCTCCCAGACCATTTCGCCCGTGTTTTTCCCGGCTTCGGTTAACTTTTTCAGTAGTCCGGCCTTATTTCCGAGCATTCCGGTCGCATAATGACCGAGCGCAACAACGACCGCTCCTGTCAGGGTGGCAATATCAATGATGGCATCCGGTTTGAATGTATCGATCGTATACGCAAGAGCATCGCACAGAATAAGCCTTCCTTCAGCATCGGTGTTAATGACCTCTACGGTCGTACCCGAATATGCGGTTATGACGTCTCCCGGTTTCAAAGCGCCTCCTCCGGGCATGTTTTCCGCCGAGGTGATCACACCGACCACATTCACCGAAGGTTGTAATTGATTAACGATTTTCATCACGCCGAGAACGGCGGCGGCGCCGCTCATGTCATATTTCATTTCTTCCATTTTCCGTGACGGTTTCAGCGATGTGCCGCCTGTGTCAAACGTCACACCCTTTCCCACGAGGGCGACGGTTTTAGCATTTTTCTTATTGCCTCTATATTCGAGAATAATTAACCGGGGTTCCACTTTGCTTCCCTGCGCCACTCCGAGCAGGGCATTCATTTTTAGTTCACGAAGTTTCTTTTCATCGAATACGGCACATTTCAGACCATTCTCTTTTGCGAGCGATCTTGCCTCCTCCGCAAGATATGCCGGGGTGACGACATTTCCCGGATTTGCAGCAAGGTCCCTTGCGAATAGTGTGCCCTCGGCAAACAAATTCCCTTCTTCAGCTCCCGACCGCAGTTCCTTCGTATGTGCTCCCGTAAGGCCGAAAAGCTGTAACGATTCAACGTTCGTTATTTGCTTTTTGTTCTCGGTCTTAAATTTTGTGAACCGGTACTGGCTGAGCACTGCTCCTTCGACAGCCGCATGCGCAAGGGCTTTTATTGTAAGTTTTTCCGTATCTGTTCCGGCAATGCAGCATACGAGCCGCTTTATTTTCATTTTACCCGCAGTATTTGCCGCAGTCCCGAATGCCTGCCGGGCTATTTCCGAATCAAAATCACGCTTTTTGCCGAGTCCGACCAATGCAATCCTGCGGATTCCCGATTTCGGGGGATTATGCACTATGAGTGTTTCGTTCAATTCTCCCTTAAAATCGCCAAGCTGAAAAATCTCGCTCAGTCTTGTTCCGGAGACAAGGTCCAGATTTTTTAACCATCCGGCGACAGACCGTACTTCCTGAAAAAGGAACACTGCGAGGAGTTCGGCACGGAGGTTTTCCAGTTTTCCAGTTTTAACAGTTATTTTCATAGTGATACTCAATGAGATAGAATATTTTCTTTCTTAGTTTTATTTTCGTCTTTTTTCTGTGATCTCATACGTATCTGTGCAGCATTTCGTTTCAGTCCCTCCCATTTACTTCGTTTGACGGGGCTTTCCCCGAACTGTTTTTGAAATGCCTCATGTGAGAGCTGTTCAACGTCATGGAGTAAGGGGAAACGGACATTCTCTCTCGGTAAGAAATCCGGGATGTTTGTCGGTTGAGCACGTTTATTCCATGGGCAGACCTCCTGACAGACATCACAGCCAAAGAGCCAGTCTCCGTTCCGGCCATTCCATTCTTCGGGATAATTTCCCCGGTATTCGATAGTCCTGTATGATATGCACCGGCTGCTGTCGACAACATTATCCTCAAGGATTGCATGCGTGGGGCATGCATCGACGCAGAGAGTGCAGGTCCCGCAGTGGTCCAAAACCGGCTCATCATAGTTAAAACCGGCTGTCGTCAGAATTTCGCCGATAAAAAAATATGAGCCGATATCGCATGCTAATACGTTCGAGTGTTTTCCGATCCATCCTATTCCTGCTTTCGCAGCCCAAATCTTGTCCGCAACGGGAGCATCATCGACTGCGCATACACTTTTCGCATGAGGGTTTAAATTATGAAGATAGTCGCGCAATGCTCCAAGCATTTCACGGAGGACAAAATGGTAATCACGTCCGACCGCATATCTCGATATTTGACCAGTTCCGGGCCTGCGGGGAGGGTCTTCAGTAAAATAATTGACCGCTCCGACAATGACACTTTTCACCCCCTGCAGATATTTCTCCGGTTCGACCCTCTTTTCAGCAGTCCGTTCCATCCACTGCATAGATCCATGATAACCTTTTTCAATCCACGAATCAAGAAAAGTACTGTCGAGTTTTTCTGAGCGCGCTATGCCGATCTTATCGAATCCAAGCTCATATGCCCTGGATTTTATTCTTGATGTTAATAACGATTTATCCATCAACATAAAAAACGAAGCTTATCCGGCTTCGCTCATTGAAATCAACGTGTTAGAATCCTGCTATTCCATCGAACCTGCAGTACTGCATTAAGTAAGAATATTAAAAACAAATTGCAAGCAATTTGATATATTGAAGAAGATATTCGATTTTACTTTTCCATTCTTTACCTGAGAGCGACAGTGCTGAAAACCCCTGATAAAATTCATTTACCAGGGGTTATTTTTGCTATTCAATCTTTGATAATCACAGCACGTTAAATCGTGCGACCATACTATCTCAAACAAATTTCCTCAGTCCTAAAATACACAGTGGAATATCAAAAATATTTGTCCAGTTTTCAGCCAAACGGCGTGTATAATAAGGATACCAGTGTGTTCCCATGGGAACGGTCAAGCACATCCGGTATCCTTCGGCAACACAGTTCTTTAAGACTTCAGGTTTAGTGACACCGTACACTCTTTGAAACTCAAACTGATGCTTTTCACGACCGTACTTCACTGCAAGTTCTTTCGCAAGATTAATTAATTTCTGGTCATGCGTTGCTACCGAAGGGTAGGTCCCGTCTTTCATAAGCATATTCAGACCTGCTTCATAGTTCTTGTTGATGTCATCTTTAACCTGGTAAGAGACTTCAGGGGATTCAGCGTAAACACCTTTTGTCCAGCGGATGCGAAATTTGTTTTCATTTATATATTCGAGGTCTTTTAATGTTCTTTTCAGATTAGCCTGAAAAACCATGGCGAAGTTTGTATAACCCAGATCGTAAAAATGTCTGTGAATGTCGATCGTACCCTGAATCATATATGCAAATTCCATATCGATCCTGGTGAAAATCCCGTACTCTTTTGTTTTTTTCAATACTCTTTCTGTGTTTTTCTTGCATACTTCCAGGTCTATATCATATCCAAATTGAGTCAATTTTATAGAAATATGCGATTTTAATTTCTCCTGATGAATTCTCTCGATCAATTCCATCCATACTTCCATGACAGGTTCAATATCTTCAACCTTTTCATGACTTTCTCCGAGGAGAGTCGTTGTGGCGTAAACTCCGATAGAATTCAAATGTTTAATTGCTCTGACCGCATCATCGACAGTAGGACCGCAAACCCATCGTTTTGCAAATCCGACAGTATAACCGTATTTTTGCGCGACTTCCTGCAGCGACTTATTCTCGGCAGCCCATTTCAGAAAAGATTTCCATCTTTGCTTTATCCACGAACGCATCAAAACCTCCGGTCAATTTAAAAAAACTCAATTTTCATCGTGATTTTTGAATTTGGTAATATAGATTTGTAATATATTAAAAAATTTATTTAATAACTATCATAATTTTATTCAAACAGGCAACAGTACTTAGGTTATACGCCTTCAGTGTTCGCAATTCGATTTATAGGGAAGTGCCCCGGAGAGAGGTCAGAAAAGGATTGTTGTACCGTTCGAAACCGATTGTGGTAGAAGGACCGTGCCCGCAGTATGCCTTGAGTGAATCATCAAGAGTGAGCAATTTCGTTTCGACCGATTGGAGAAGTTTGTCATGGTCCCCGCCCGGAAGATCGGTCCTGCCTACCGATCCTGCGAACAAGGTATCACCAACTAAAATCTCATCTTCCGCCAAGAAGCAAACTCCCCCCGGTGAATGTCCCGGTGTGTGAAGCACCGTTAACCGCAGGTCGTCAATCTCGATACTGTCGCCATCATGAAGATACCCGTCTAATTGAGGAATTCCCCGGGTGGTCAAACCGTATTCGGACGATTTGTCAGGAATTGACTGCAGCAGCCATTCGTCTGCTTCGTGCATAAAAAATGGTATATGTAAATGCTCCTGTAATTCTTTTACCCCGGCTACATGGTCAATGTGGCCGTGAGTATTGATAATTTTTTCGGCGGTTAAATCATGATTTTTCAATGTGGCAATAATCATGTCGATACTGCCGCCCGGATCGATTACCGCTGCTTTTCGAGAGGTTTCCGATGCAACGATATAGCAGTTCATTGCGAAAGGTCCTATGACAAAAGATTGAACTATCATTGTTACTATGCATTCCCGGTCGAATTAAATTAAAAGTAATTTGCAATTTTGTCTTGATACTGCATCGCTCAGATCTTCAATGTTACCGAAATACCGTCCCTGAGCGGGACAATGAACGAAAACACCTGTGGTGAACTATAGATCAATTCGTTGAATTTCATTATTCCCCGTGTATCCTCATCGGGGTCCGGTTCTACGACCCTGCCGCTCCATAATACGTTATCGGCAATAAATAACCCTCCGGACCGCAGCCGTGTGATCGCCGTCTCGAACGCCTGCGGATACCCTGCCTTATCAATATCATTGTATATAATGTCGAATTGTCCTTCCGTCTTGTTGAGTGATTCGACCGCATCGCCCTGCATGTAGGTGATCCTGTTATTTGCGCCAAGACGTTTAAAATATTCATACCCTTTCTCAACATTTTCTTTTGAACGGTCTGTACAAATAATTTCTCCTTGATCCGGCGGAAAAGACTTCAAGAACCAGGCGGCGGAGTACCCGAATCCCGAACCGAGCTCGAATATTCTCCTGGCATTAATGCTCTTAGCAAGACACATGAGCATTTGCCCGACTTCCGGCTCAACAAACGGAAAGTCGATACTCTCTCCGTATTTTTCCATCTCAAGAAGAACAGTGTCCTTTACGTTCGTCAGGTCTTTTATGTATCCGGATATTTTTTCGTTCAATATTCCCACTGTTCGCCTCTTTTTTATTTTTTCGCACCGGTCAGACGCCGCATTATTTTGATATTTTTCTTAAAATATTCCTCTCCTCCCGGTGTTTCGAGAAGCATTGGTTTTCCGATATGGCGCTCATCATTAAGGAGTAATTCGAACGCTTTCAGACCTATAAGGCCCTCCTCAAGGTTTTCGTGCCTGTCGACTCTCGAACCGAGATCTTTTTTCGAATCGTTGATATGGAATGCACGTACGTACTCAAGCCCGATAATTTCATCCAACTCTTTCATCGTCGTCTCATACGATTTTTCGTCTCTTATGTCATATCCTCCAGCGAAAATATGCGCCGTATCGACACACACTCCCATACTCTTTTTCCTCTCGACCGAATGCATAATGTCACGCAGCTGCTCAAAGCGGTAACCGATACTTGTTCCCTGTCCTGCGGTGGACTCAAGAAGGAGTTTCACATCCGGTCCCGTGAATTTGTCCAAGCATATATTGACCGATTCGGCAATAGTCTTTATACCCCATTCCTCATCTTTTTCCAGATAGGCCCCGGGGTGAAAATTGAGATAGTCTGCCTTCAGAGTTATTGCACGTTCTATCTCGTCCGCAAATGCCGTCCTCGATTTTTCCAGGATTTCTTTATTTGTTGCGCAAAGATTGATCAGATACGAATCGTGGATCATCACGGGGCCGATACCCGTCCGGCTTTTCTCCTGATGATAACGCACTACCTCTTCGTTGTCGAAGGGTTTCGGATTCCACTGCTTCTGGTTTTTTGAAAATATTTGAATAGCGTCACAACCGATATCAACGGCACGTTCAAATGCATTACTGACGCCTCCCGCTACCGAAACGTGACAACCGAATTTATGATCGGAGTTTTTCATTCTGCCTGTAAACCCCTGATTAGTATAAAAAGATAACGATAGAGAAATAGCCTCAAAAAGTCAAGCTGATTCTCGTGGGTAACCGTAATGAGATGTTGAATATTGTACGGATTTTATCTACATTGAAATCAGTTGAATATCGTCACTCTTGAGGTAGTTTTCACAGAAGGAGCACAACGATGAAGATTAAGCGGAACTCCGCAACAATCGCCATCCACGGGAACGAAAACCACAGGGGAAAGAGCGGGCCGGTCTCTCCCCCCATGTATCACACATCAACGTATGTTTTTCCGGACTCCGCTGCGGTCGAAGGATACATGGTCCGCGGTGAACGGCAGCATTATGGGTATCAGCGGCATGGAAATCCTGCGCAGGATATTCTCGAAAAAAGAATGTCGCTGCTTGAGAAAGCGGAAGATGCACTGTTCCTGTCATCCGGAATGGCGGCGATAACAACCGCTGTCCTCTCGATCATGAACGAAGGCGACGAACTGGTCGCTATCCCCGCACTGTACGGCGTGACATTCAAATTCTTCCGCGATGAACTGCAAAAACACGGAATGTCGGCGCGTTTCGTCTCAATAGACGATCTGTATGACCTCGAAACATTAACCACACCGAAAACGAGGCTGGTATATTTTGAAACCCCGACCAATCCGAACTTGCAGATCGTCGATATCGAACGAGTTGTCCGGCAGGCCTCCGCCCTCGGTCTGAAAACGATGGTTGACAACACGTTCGCATCACCGATAAATCAAAATCCGATAAAACTGGGAATCGATTTCGTCGTGCACAGCGCAACAAAATACCTCGGCGGGCACAGCGACGTCCTTGCTGGTGCGATAACCGGGAACAAAGAATTCATCAAAAAGTGCCGTGAACACTATAAAATTTACGGACCGGTCATCGATCCTTTCAATGTTTTTCTTCTGCTGCGCAGTCTGGCAACTCTGGAGATACGGGTACAGCGACAGAATGAGAATGCACAGAAACTTGCAGAATATTTCGCATCACATTCGAAAATCAGCAGGGTTTTCTATCCCGGTCTGAAGAATGACCCTTATCATGTCCTTGCAGTCAATCAGATGAATGGATTCGGCGGGATAATTGCGGTCGAAACCGCCGGAGGAAAAAGAGATGCAATGAACGCCGTCGACAATCTCGAAATTGCACTGAACGCAGCAAGTCTCGGCGGGGTCGAAACACTCGTCAGTATCCCGGTCATAACATCGCATGCGGGGCTGTCTGTTGATGAACTCAATAAGGCGAACGTTACACCCCCGATGATCCGTATTTCGGTCGGTCTGGAGGACATTGACGACCTTATGTCGGATTTTGACCGGGCGCTGCAAAAGATATAGTATTCCTGTTGATACAACTGGTTAAGATCGCTCCTGTTGGGTCTTCAAAAATGGACACTCGCCGGCAGCCAAAATGGCAGAGTCCCTGGTACCCGGGGAGCAAGCTTCGCTTGTTTTTATTAAAAGCCGATATTCCATTAGTCGGCTTTTTACGTTAAAGAAAAAAACCTGTGTATGATGTCTATATTCTTCATAGTGAGAAATTCGACAAGAACTATAGCGGTCGAACAGGCAATCTCAACGTACGTCTTATCCGGCATAACGAGGGAAAAGTGAGATCAACGAATACGTATCGAAACCGTTTTCTTGCAACTTGGCCTTTACTTTGTTACAATATATCAATAAATTCATGATCAATATACCTTCTGGGCACATTAAACATGTCCCTGTTCATGAGCACAGTGGATTATGTTTACAATCAGACATACGCGAATATCTTTACGCCACAAAGTCCTGCCATGCTCGATGCATGTAACACATAAATTTTAATTAATACCATTATGGATCAAGAAAGGAAGACGTTATGATTGCTCGAATTATGATTTTACTCATATCTTTGCTGTTCAACGTACCTGATTCAATCGCACAGCAACCGCTGCCGCGGCGTACGCCGGATTCCGATAGAGAAGCGCTTCGCTTGATGAGAAACGATAAACTTGACCTGATACTGCCCGGAGCCATGCGCGACAATAATGTGGACATGTGGATTCACGTCACCCGTTCCGGAGACCCTGATCCAATGGCCCAGATATTGGGAGGAACCTCTGGTTATCTGGTTTTTACCGACCTTGGGGACAGGATCGAGCGGGCAGTATTTGGCTCGGCAGGAGCTGTTGAAAATATTGACATCCGCGGCTCTGCCGATTTCGCACGGGCTATCGGTCCACAGGGTGAGGGATTTCGTGTGGATGAAGGGTATGGAGAAGCAGCAGGCTATATATATGTGCCGTATCCCAGAGAAGACCCTGACGTTTACGACGAATTCAGAGAATTTGTCGCTGAGCGTGATCCGAAAACGATTGCACTCAATACATCTGCCTGGATCGTCCAGGCGGATGGAATCTCCCATTCTGAATATTTAAGATTGGAAAAGATCTTAGGACCTACATATTCTCAGAGAATTGTCTCAGCGGAGAATGTCATTTCAGATTTTATTATAAGAAGGACGAGCAGGGAAGTGGCGGCACAGGTCGAAGTGCTGGCGTTGGCCCGGCAGCGTGCATTACAAAATATATCCAAAATCGTACCGGGTGTAACGACGGTAAGGGATGCCGGCGCCCGGGTGTACTATTCAGCAACAAGCAAACCCGAAGACACCGGACAAGATTTTCCACCTGATGTCAGGTATTTTATTCCTAATCCTGACTATGTTTTACAGCGCGGTGATCTATTTGTCGGCGGTGGTGGCGGCGGTTCCGGGGGTGATTATATGGGATTCGGGGTAGACACTAAAATTCACTGTTATATTTTGAGAGAAGGAGAAACACAGGTTCCCGACTTTTTACAGGAGGTCTATGACAAGGCGATTGCGGGTCAATGGATTATGCGGGATCATATGAAAGTCGGCATGACCGGCGGGGAATCTTTGGATGCCATGGTCAAAGCCATGGAAGATGCAGGTTACCTATATACTCCTTTTGTCAATTCACGGGGACTGACTGCTGACGGTAAGAACACATTGGACTATTTGCTGGTACAGAAAGCGCTCGCCAATAAAGGAACTGATGTTGCAGGATTTTCCATTGATAATCACAGCTTCGGCAATACCGGCATGGGCAATGGAATTATCGGACCCTCTATGTCGGGATTTCGGCCGGACACTCATCATTTGAAGATCCAGGAAAATCATCTTTTTGCTTTTGAATATATGGTCCATATGAACATTGCTGAAAGACCAGGTTTTCCCCTTTGCTTTAATATCTCAAATCCCCAAATTGTAACCAGCAGGGGAGTTGAATGGCTTCAGCCTCCAAACGAGAAGATTTACCTGATACATTGATAATTATTGTACGAGAAATGTCCGCAAAAACAAACATGGGAGGTTCAGAATGAATACGAAACGAGTTTTGTTAGCATTGGTATTCGTGACCGTTTTCATGCTTCAGTGGTTTGAAGCGTTTGCGCAAGAAGCCCGTGCGCGCTACGAAACGATGAAACTGATCCGCCAGGAGAAGTTCGATCTCGTTCTGCCGGGAGCCTTGAGAGATAGCGACATAGACATGTGGATCCACGTTATGCAGAAAGGCAACCCGGATGCGCTTGAAATGGACCTCGGTGGCAACGCTTCCTATAGTGTGGACGACACTCTGGGGTTTTTTATTTTCGCAGACCGGGGTGGCGACCGTATCGAGCGGGCAGTCCTGGGAGGCCGGGCCGACCGGGATTTATATGATATTTTCGGAGCGGAGAAAGATATTACGGACTTCGTCGCAGAGAGAGACCCGAAACGCATAGCGGTCAATATGTCCGACCGGCTTCCCTCTGCTGATGGTAATGTCCTATAGCGCATACAAAAGATTAGTGAGACTCATTGGCGATAAATATACACAGCGGCTGGTTTCGGCAGAGAATGTCATTACCCTTTTCCGTGTAAGAAGAGTTCAAAGCGAAATCGAAGCCTTTGCGAAAATGTGCGAGATACAGAGACTGCTTATGGAGGAGGCCTACAAAAGGATCGTTCCCGGAGTTACCACGAGCGAAGAACTCGGCTGGTGGGTCCAGGACCAGCTGCTCCTTCGCGGGCTTGATTCAGGAGACAGAGGACCATACGGTCCGGTCGGACCGGACAGCAGAGGAGGAGTGTATGAGAACGGGGGCTATTTTCGTCATGGGACCTTAAAATAAGATATTTGAATTTCGGCACAGATTACAAACGGAATGCCTATATTCTTCGCGAAGGAGAAACAGATGTTCCCGAAGGGATTAAGCACGCGTGGGAACACGGGCAGAGGGCGCGTGAGATTCTTAGACCGACCTTAAAGGTTGGTATAACCTCCGGTGAAGCTCTCAAGGTTATGATCCGTGCACTTGAAGCAGAAGGCTATGTCCACAACCTTTCCAATGATAAGGGACTGTACCGGATTAACATGAATAAGTTAGGAGATTCCGAGCAGTCCGGTTTCACAATCGACTGCCATGCGATGGGTAACACAGGGAACAGCGAAATAAACGAAGGTATTTCTATTGCCACCTACCGTGCAGGACGCGATCATTTTAAAATTCAACAAAACAATCTCTTTTCCTTTGAATTTGTCGTTAATACCTGGGTGCCTGAACAGAGAAGAAGAATGAGTATTAATTTCGAAGATAACGCTATAATCACTGAAAAGGGAATCGAATTCCTGTATCCTGTCAATAAAGAAATTATCATCATTCAATAAATACTTTTCGTTGCTTTCAGGAATACTTTAGTCTTTGATGTTTTGAGAATAGCGCTGTTATACGATAGAGTGATCTCAATTCGAAAGACTCACTAACCCTACAGCACGGAGAATAATTTCCAATTGTCAGAAACGCCCTGAAGGAATGCCTTCCGGATACGACGTGATTACCATAAATAGTCGTCCCTGAAATATATTCTAACATATTGTTAATATAAGTAGTTACATTTTGTATATAGAATGCTTAAATTGCCGAAGAAGTTCTTATTGACCTTAAAATCTGGTGATTTATGCAGGCAAAAAACCCCACGTTAAGTCCTGAGGACCTCTTTAGGAACCGTTTGGATCTACTTCTCAACGATAAACATCCATTGTTCCGGTTGTCGGAGTCCATGGACTGGGACTATTTTGTTGGTGAATTTTGTCCGTTGTATGTTGAGAATAAAGGCAGACCCGGCAAACCGGTACGGCTTTTGGTTGCGCTTCACTATTTAAAGCACACTTATAACCAGAGCGACGAGTCGGTTGTTGAGCGGTTAACAAACTATCAGGTCAAAGAAGCCTGCTGCGACCGTGGATATCTCGGACACAACTATGAAGGAGACGCCACAGTCCACATTGTCGGGCAGAGACAAAGAGGAAGCCCGGTCACTCGATCATTGCGCAAATGGCTCAGACGCCGAAACGCTATAGAGCCGAAGACCGGACACTTAAAAGAAGATAACCGGATGAACAGAAATTATCTTAAAGGGACAAACGGGGACCGGGTCAATGCGCTCTTAGCCGGCTGCGGAGCCAATTTAAGAAAGCTCATGGCAGCTTTCTTTTTGCCCTTTTTGGAAATCCGCAGATTCCTGGAAAAAATCACCAACAATTTTCAAAGAACAATCAAAACTGAAACACCAGTTTTAATGAATACAGTCTGAAACCGCTTTTTTCAGGAACGACTAGATAATTTATTTCCTAATTCTTAAAGATTTATGTTTTCAGTCATAAACTTTTTTTATGAAATTTTATTAAAACTCTATCAAAGTTTTAGTATCTCATTTATAAGTTGCTCTTAATCGGATTTACCCCTGTTCGGTATAGGACATAAATCACGGCGATCAGTAGCGGCAGACCGGCAGTATACCCGAAACTGTGCACACCGAAGACGGCAAGAATTTCACTACTTCCGAAGACTACAATCGGTATTGCCATCATTATCCCGACCAGGGCTTCCCCGGTGATGAGACCGGCTGCAAATAGAAGCCCCCGCCGCTGTCCAGTTGTACGGGCTAAATCGACGGCTCCCTTCCCCGATTCAGGCGCGGCAGATCTCGCACGCATGAACCGTTTCCCCGTCCACCATGCAATAAGCCCGCCGATGAGTATAGGGACTTCAAGCTCAAACGGGAGATAAATCCCGACCGCAACGGCAAGGACCGGCGTTCTGAAGGCGCTTCCCCGTTTTTCAAGCCACAGGTCGAGCACGATCACTATCACCGCGAGACCCATTCCCATGGTGATGAGCATCCACGGGAGTCCGCCTCCGAAAACACCCTGCGCAACAGAAGCCATGAGCGTCGCCTGCGGGGCCGCCAATGGCGACGGATGTTCCGCCGTGGGCGCACCAAGTCCGTATGCATTCAACAGCAGGGTCAGGACCGGTGCCATAACAAACGCGGCGGCTCCGACGCCGACTACCTGCATTATCTGCTGTTTGAACGGCGTCGCACCGACAATTTGACCCGCTTTCAGATCTTGCATGTTATCCCCGGCAATCGCCGCTCCGCAGCACACGACAGCGCCGATGAAAATCGCCGCCGCCGGACCTATCAGGCTCCCGGGTCCCATGAGCAGAAGGAGAAGCAGTGACGACAGGAGAATCGTGGCTATAGTCACCCCGGAGATAGGATTATTCGACGAACCGACAAGTCCCGCCATGTATGCTGCAACCGATGAGAACAGGAAGCCGGCTACAAGCATTATAACCGCCATAACGGCCGATATCAACACGCTTCCGGTAAAGTAATTGAATATGAAAAAGAGCGGTATGACCGCAACAACCAGGGCGATTCCGACCCACTGCATCGGAGTTTCGCGTTCTGTCCGCTCGACATCGGTAGCATTGCCTTTTTTTATCCGCCGGTACGATTCAAGGCCCGACCTGATGCCGCTCACAAGGCTGACACGGAGACGTAACAGCGCCCAGAGGCCGCCGATGACCATAGCGCCCACACCAAGGTACCGTGTCTGGGTAGACCACATCCGGCCTGCAGCGGCGCCCGCCTCTACTCCTTCGGGGATACCCTGTATTGCAGTTACAATGGGAATAAAGATCCACCAGTTCACGGCGCCGCCGATGAATATCAGAACGGCTATGTTCAAGCCGACAATGTAGCCGACACCGACAAGCGCCGGAGAAAGATTGGAGCCGATGTACGCAATCGATCCACCGACATACCGGGCTTCTTCAATCACACTGTGCCAGAGCCGAAGTCCGGTCTCGGAAAATTTGAATAACGCTCCGATAAGCCCTGCCCAGGCTATAAATTTGACCTCTTCTCCGCCTTCGTTCCCAATCTTGAGCACTTCCGCCGTTGCAACGCCTTCCGGGAATTTCAGGGGATTTTCTATAATCAGCGCCCTGCGGAGCGGGATCGTGAACAGGACGCCCAACATTCCGCCGAACCCGGCGATCATCGTCGTTTCCCAGTAGTCGAATTCGGTCCAGGCATTCAGAAAGATAAGTGCAGGAATCGTAAAAATGACGCCGGCTGCCAGGCTTTCACCCGCGGAGGCAGCGGTTTGCACAATATTGTTTTCGAGTATATTCGAGCTTTTTGCAATCCTCATCGAGACCAGTAGCCGCAGGACCGCCATTGACAGGACCGCTGCAGGTATGGAGGCCGATACCGTCATTCCGGCAAACAGACCGAGGTATGCGTTTGCCGCACCGAGAATCACCGAAAGGAGTATGCCGAGGACCACTGCCTTGACCGTAATTTCCGAAAGAGAAGTTGATGCGGAAACAAATGGCTGTGGATCCGATCCGGTTTTTGAAGGTCCGTTTGACATGAATACCTCCTGATTATATAAAATCGAAAATTTTGACGGTGGGTAATGAAAATTGTAACGAATGTATAGTACCGAGTCCTGACGATCAGAGATTACTTTTTTGATTTTTTGAACTTAAAATATACAAAACAGGTACACCGTGTATAAGGAAAAAGACGGGGACTCCATGCAACGCTCAGGGACTATGCTTCCCGTTTTTTTCGATGATCCATTTTTGGAGGGCTGCCGCAATTCGGTCGGGTTTTTGCTTCGCTATGAGGCTTATCTTGTCCTTTTTCCTCTCACTCATCTTTGCGCTTTCACCGATCTTTTCTTTGAGCAGGCGTTCTTCCCGTTCAAGAACGCCGCCCCGCTGCTTTTTTCGGCGAGGTGACAGTGAGCCTTCGCTTTTACCGAACAGATAAAGAGCGCCGTAAGTAGCAAGGCAGAGAATCAGAATTCCGGACATACTATTTTAAATGCAATTAAAGTGCATTACCGTGAGCATTCCAAACCAGTTATAAGATACGGAACGTTGCCTGCCAAAATCAAGTAAAATTGGATTTCACTGCGCTTATTTCGCTTGAATATCAAAATTAATTTATTACATTACAAGCACGGTTCTTTCAGTTCATCCCGCTCCATTCAACGTGTCGCTTCTTTTTACCGGACCTGTTGCATTACAAACAATGAGTGCAAAACATCATCACCAGTATGGATGAAAAACTACTTGAAACGTTCGCGAACCCTGCTACGCAGGATTACCTTATCACTATTGAACTGCCGGAATTCACCGCATTGTGTCCGCGGACCGGCAATCCCGATTTTGCGACAATACATATTTCATATATCCCCTGTAAACATTGTGTCGAATTGAAATCTTTGAAGCTTTTCATATATTCATACCGCAGCGACGGTGTATTTCATGAGGCGGTGACAAACCAGATATTTGATATTTTGCAAAATCTGCTCGATCCAAAATATCTCAGGATCATCGGAGATTTCAACAGGCGGGGTAATGTGAAGACGGTCGTGACGGTGCAAAAAAGTTTCAAAGACTATACGGACGTCGAAATACCCCTCTACAAACCAAAATCGATCTAAAAAGAGAGAGGCCATGCCTGGAAAAATTACTTTATTTATGCTGTGCTGTATAACGGCGCTTGTCATGGGATGCTCACGTCAGCAATCCGATTTTACATCCGGCCGATGGATCGATCTTTCTTACGATTTTTCGGCGGAGACAATTTTCTGGCCGACGGGCGAAGGTTTTATATTCGAAAAGGGCTTTGACGGTATTGCAGATAACGGCTTTTACTACGCGGCGAACTCTTTTTCGACAGCCGAGCACGGTGGCACCCATATCGATGCGCCTGTACATTTCGCACAAGGACGTATGACCGTCGATGAGCTCTCCATTGAGCAGCTTACCGGCCCTGCCGCCGTTATCGATGTATCCGCAAAGGCCCTTAATGACAGAGATTATTGAATACAGATCGATGATATCATATCCTGGGAATCTGCCCATGGAAGATTGCCCGAAAATGTTATCCTGCTGTTCCGTACCGGCTTTGGAGAGTACTGGCCGGACCAAAAAATGTATCTGGGGACAGATAAAAAAGGACCTGAAGCGATCCCGGAATTGCATTTCCCGGGGATAAGCCAGGAGGCTGCACAATGGTTAGCCGATAACCGTTCCATCTACTCCTCGGGCTGTACGATTAGCGAAGCGGATCTATAGTTTCTCTGTAATCCGTAACTAATATGACGTGAGTGTATATCTGTCGGTGATCGCTACTGCGGTATTTACTCCGATAGCATCATTGATCGCACGGGCAACACGGTGCACCGTTATAAAATCAGGATGATTGAGAACCAGCGTTATCTGATTTTCCGAAGAAAAACTTGATTCGATGTCATGAAGTATAGTTTCCCATTGACAATACGGCCAGTCGCGGTAAAGTTCTGTGTTGCGGCCCCGGCGACATTAAGACTGCCGATTGAAATTGGGCCTGATGCAATACCGACAGGTTGTTTCGTTTCCGGATCAATTAGCACAGTCGGCGCCAGAACACCTCCTGCAAGGCTGGTTGCATCACCGATCGAAGAAACGATGATATCAACCGTTGAGCCACGTTTTGCAAAGGGGGGTAGCGTTGAATGGACCGTAACTAACGCAGAATTCCTTGTTCGCAAGGCTCCGGCATCAACAGTTATATTGAAATTTTTCAAATAATTTGCAATAGTTTTGGGAGTAAAAATCGCCTGTGTGCCGTCTCCTGTTCCCGAAAGGCCGCTTACTAGGCCCGGACCGGTCAACTGTTTATCTGAGAGTCCCCGAATTATAGAGACATCTTTTATCCTGGCCTGACCATGCAGAGACCAGGAACTTATAAACAAAAAAGCGCTCACGATAAGTAATATTTTACTTCTTGTTTTCCGAATGTACATTTTATGTCGCATGAACAATTCCCTCAATCTGAAAATAACGTCTTTGTAATAAATCACGTACTAATAATAGTATAAATCTTGTCCTTATCATTCGTAAAACCTGCTCAACAGATAATCAAAAAATCCAATTTACGACACGGGTCAATAATCCTGGCCGATGGGCTTGTGTCACAATTCCTGAACCCTGATGAAATATTTTTGCATCTGCAATCAATGTTGAGCTTATGGTATTATTCCGGGCAATATCTTCCGGACGGATAACCCCCTCAACGACTGTTACAACTTTTTCTCCATTCGTTTCTATTTCTCTGCTGCCTCTTATAAGAAAATTACCGTCTTCTTTTACTTCTACGATAAGCGCGGTTATCTGTGCGGTAAATAAACCCTGTGTCGATACCTGGCCGCTTCCTTGAAACTGATTCAAAGACTCGGAAGAGATCGAGCCGGTAAGGTTCCGAAAAAAGTTATTGCCGAAATTGGCTTGTGCTTCTAACGTGTTTTGTTTATTTGTCTGTGTATTATTGGTATTCGAAGCTTGTGTATTTTCATTGATCACTATTGTTACAACATCGCCGATCCCTTTTGCCCGTACATCTGCGGTCAATCTTCCCTTGTTAATTCTGCCGCCGATTATGCTCTCCTGAGCTAATAATCCACCCACTACAAAAACGTTGAAAACAAAGATGAGAACCAACATTTTTATAAAACAGTAATTCATAGAAATCTCCCTTCAAAACAAGGATATATCAACCGTACACATTTATGATCTGTCCTCAAATATTTCTAACATTTCTAATATGCCACCAATATAAGAAGGTTTGTTTTTATCAAGGTATAAATCTGTATCATCTGAATTACTATATTTACCAATTTCACCATCACCATCTCTTATTAAAATTTTGAAGGAAACCAAAGTGTCCAAAAGGTCATAAACAGCATTTTCATGTAACGTCAACCTTGATTTTATTTCATCTCCTGTTAAGGCATTTTTACTTAATACTGTAAAAAGATCAAATTTTATAGCCGTAAGAAGTGTTTTGGATGTTTCAAAACCACTTCTTGACTGCGTTATATTTGCTGGATTTACTTGCTCAATCATATTAAACCTCCGACTCAAATGACCTGCCCCTAATGTTAGGGTCATTTTTTAAGTTAGTCAATTCATTGATATTTTCATTGTTGTATTATCCATTGGCCTTGAGACCGAATCCGGTGGTATAACTGCCTCGGGGGCGGGTGGCCGGTATCCGAGGGCACTATGCGGTCTCTTATGGTTATACTCATTTCGCCAGCGTTCCACAAGCACTTTTGCTTCGTGTAAGGTATCGAAGATTTCCCGGTTGAGCACTTCATCACGCAGTTTGCCATTGAACGACTCACTATACCCGTTCTCCCATGGACTGCCTGGTTCAATATACAATGTTTTTACTCCCAGGCGCATGAGCCATGTCCGGACCGCTTGAGCAGTGCACTCTGTGCCATTATCACTTCTCAGGTGAACCGGAACTCCTCGCTGCACGAACAGTGTTGCAAGATGTTCTATGACGTCATTGTGAGTCAGCCTCCTGCCTACCACAATTGCCTGACACTCCCGACTGTATTCATCTAATATTGTTAACAAACGATAGCTCCTTCCCTCTCGGGTTCGTGCTTGCATGCAGTCATAACTCCAGACATGATCCCGGTACGCAGGTCGCAGCCGAATACACGAACCGTCATTGAGCCATAACCGTTTGCGCTTCGGTTGCCTCCGGGGAACTTTTAATCCTTCTCGACGCCACAAACGCTCCACTCTCTTATGATTGACCTTGCAGCCTTCTTGCTGTAACAGTGCGGTAATTCGTCGATAACCATACCGACCATACTGCGTGGCCAACTCAGACCATACGTTGCACTAACACCGGCTTCATCAGAAGGAGAAATCGGGCGATATTGATGAGTGCTGCGCGGTACTCCCAACACGGTACAGGCCCGGCGCTGCGAGATCTCGAGAGTCGTGCAAAGATGCTGCACCACCTCCCGTCGCTTCGCCGGGCTCAGAAGTTTTTTGCATCAACCGCCAGAGTCTCATTGAGGATTTGAATATCCAACTCTTTCTCGGCAACCAGGCGTTTCAGGCGGATAGTCTCTCTCTCTAACGCTTTAAATCGTTTCGCCTGATGCACCCGAAGACCACCATACTCCTTTCGCCAACGATAATAGGTCTGCTCTGTAACCTCAATCTGGCGAGCAGCTTGTTGAACCGACTGACCTTGAGCGAGCAGTACTTCTGCCTCTCGAAGCTTGTGGATAATTTGTGCTGATGTGTGAATTCTACGTGCCATTGATCTTGCTCCTTTCTTTTCAATCTAATCCCTGTACTCATATACTATCTGGATCAACTTTTGGGGGCAAGGTCAGTACTCATTTTTGCCGGTTGCTCTTTATTCAGACCATCACAGCAGGAAGTTACGAAAGAGATGGTTGAACTCATACGTGAATCGGAGGAACTTTACCGGCAATCGAAATACGCGGAAGCGGAAGATGTGGCTATAATAGCTTTGAAAAAAGCAGAAAATACATTTGGGTCTAATCACGCCACTATGGTGACGCTTCTGAATAATCTGGCGGTAATGTATAGAGCCCAGGAGCGGTATTCAGAAGCCGAACCCCTTTTCAAACGGGCTTTGACAAGATATGAAAAAGCTCTCGGACGGGACCACCCGAATTTAGTGCGGACCCTGAACAGACTGGCTTTTTTATATAATGTGCAAGGTAAGTACAGTGAAGCCGAGTCTCATTTCAAGCGGGCACTGGCAATTAGAGAGAAAGAACTGGAACCGGATCATCCGGATATAGCGGCAACGCTGAACAGTCTTGGGTCATTGTATTATATCCAGGAAAAATACTCCGAAGCGGAGCCGCTTTATACCCGTGCACTGGAAATTACGGCAAAAGACCTGGGGCCTGATCACCCGGACGTTGCAACTATGCTGAACAGTCTGGCATCACTGTATTTTATTCAGGCAAAGTACGCCGAAGCAGAGGAATCTTACAAGCGGACCCTGGAAATATACGAAAAAGCTCTGGGTGCAGACCATTTATCCGTAGCGGTAGTTCTGAAAAATATGGCAATCTTATACAGAAATACCGAAAAGGAAATACAAGCGGATAAACTGGAAGAGCAGGCAGAAAAAATTCGAAGAAAAAATCAACAACAGGATATAATTCCGCTCCAAAAAAAACAGCAGTTGAGCGGGAGGTTCTTGTAGCTTATACTGTTCCTAATTTTGCCGTTCACCTGGAACAGGAGATCATGAGTCTGAAAGTTCGCAAACAGTAGTCCGGGGAGCATATAACAATTGTAAATACCACATTGCTGACCTTGCCCTCCAAAGTTGATCCAGATAGTATATGAGTACAGGGATTAGATTGCAAAGAAAGGAGCAAGATCAATGGCACGTAGAATTCACACATCAGCACAAATTATCCACAAGCTTCGAGAGGCAGAAGTACTGCTCGCTCAAGGTCAGTCGGTTCAACAAGCTGCTCGCCAGATTGAGGTTACAGAGCAGACCTATTATCGTTGGCGAAAGGAGTATGGTGGTCTTCGGGTGCATCAGGTGAAACGATTTAAAGCGTTAGAGAGAGAGACTATCCGCCTGAAACGCCTGGTTGCCGAGAAAGAGTTGGATATTCAAATCCTCAATGAGACTCTGGCGGTTGATGCAAAAAACTTCTGAGCCCGGCGAAGCGACGGGAGGTGGTGCAGCATCTTTGCACGACTCTCGAGATCTCGCAGCGCCGGGCCTGTACCGTGTTGGGAGTACCGCGCAGCACTCATCAATATCGCCCGATTTCTCCTGCGGATGAAGCCGGTGTTAGTGCAACGTATGGTCTGAGTTGGCCACGCAGTATGGTCGGTATGGTTATCGACGAATTACCGCACTGTTACAGCAAGAAGGCTGCAAGGTCAATCATAAGAGAGTGGAGCGTTTGTGGCGTCGAGAAGGATTAAAAGTTCCCCGGAGGCAGCCGAAGCGCAAACGGTTATGGCTCAATGACGGTTCGTGTATTCGGCTGCGACCTGCGTACCGGGATCATGTCTGGAGTTATGACTGCATGCAAGCACGAACCCGAGAGGGAAGGAGCTATCGTTTGTTAACAATATTAGATGAATACAGTCGGGAGTGTCAGGCAATTGTGGCAGGCAGGAGGCTGACTCACAATGACGTCATAGAACATCTTGCAACACTGTTCGTGCAGCGAGGAGTTCCGGTTCACCTGAGAAGTGATAATGGCACAGAGTTCACTGCTCAAGCGGTCCGGACATGGCTCATGCGCCTGGGAGTAAAAACATTGTATATTGAACCAGGCAGTCCATGGGAGAACGGGTATAGTGAGTCGTTCCAATGGCAAACTGCGTGATGAAGTGCTCAACCGGGAAATCTTCGATACCTTACACGAAGCAAAAGTGCTTGTGGAACGCTGGCGAAATGAGTAAAATCATAAGAGACCGCATAGTGCCCTTGGATACCGGCCACCCGCCCCCGAGGCAGTTATACCACCGGATGCGGTCTCAAGGCCAATGGATAATACAACAATGAATATATCGATGAATTGACTAACTTAAATAATGACCCAAACATTAGGGGCAGGTCACCACAGCCACACAACATATAAGAAAGCCCAATACACTAACAAAGGACGGTTTCATAATCTCGAAATCCGGATGGTCTATCAGAACTGACCGCGGAGCCGGTTTTGTACCTTCAGGAAGAGTAAGAGGTTCGACTTCGGGTTTCACCCGGCATTACCGGAGTACGAAGACATTCATAAATGCGATCCAGCTTTTCTTTGGCCGGCGGTTTTGTAAACAGACTCACACCTACCATGACAACCAGCCCAACTGTCAGGTAGATTATCATCTGCCACGGCAGAGAAAGGTCACCGTTATATAACATGATATCAGGGGAAAAGTGGGCAAATCGGGCATTAAAGTCCCAGCCAATGAAATCAATCCTGCTGGTGAAAAACCAGGCTGCAAAGCTGCTCATTGTTGAAGCCCAGACAGCAGCAGCTGTTGCTTTTCTCCAGAAAAAACTTGCCCACATCGCGATTCCCATCATCGCATACACTTTCCAGACAACCTCTCATCCCTGTACTACACCTGATACTGCGAACGCTACGATAATGCCACAGGTAACAACAACAACAGATGAAATTCTCCCTATGAGAATATAATGCTTTTCATCCCGGTCTGGCTTGATCAGCGGTTTATAAATATTTTCCGTGAACAGTGCGGCCGATGAAACCATAAAGCAATCACATGAACTCATTACCGCTGCCAGCATTGAAGCGACAAAAAGTCCGATAAGACCCGGCGCTATATTTGGCAGGAAATCACGTGCCAGGAATCCCCAAACAAAGTCTGGGTTGACAGATTTACCTGCGTACAAGCCTATACCGCATAGACCTGTCAGAACCCATGCAATCGTGCATATTCGTTTGAGAAACATCCCACAGACAAGCCCTATTCTTGCATCATTCTCGCTTTTGCCAGCACCGCACATTACCATGGAATGAGGAGCTGTAACCCAGCCAATAAGTGCATTAAGAGAAATTATTATGACATAAAGTGTTGTGATCTCACCGGGCGCAACGATAGAGAAAACTGATGGATCATCGACAGCCGCTCGTAATCCCTCTAAACCTCCCACTGCATTTAGAGCAAAAGGCAAAATCATAAAAGAGAGCACGATGGTTAGAATACCCTGAATAAAATCCGTGATTATCGCTGCTTTCAATCCTCCGAGCACACCGTAAAATACAAACAGACCTGTCAGTGAAAATATTGCAATAGTAGTGCTGATTGCGCCACCAGTTACAGCGGTAATAAGGGCACTTGACGCCAGGAGATTTACACCAATACTGACCGATAATTGTGCCATGCCAACCAGGGCAAAAAGGACGGATACACTCTGACTGTAACGCTTGTATAAATAATCTGCCGTTGTTACCGCTCTCATACGCCTGAACAGGGGAGCCAGTAACCAGTAGAAAGGAGTGGCAAACAACCATAACCACTGATACCAAATTGCTGAAACCCCGGACACTTGAGTCTTTGATACTACGGAAACCGCCTGATCAGTATTTGTCCCCGTTCCGAAGTTAAAGAACGTCATCATGGTCTTTCCGAAGTCACGCTCACTGATAAAAAAGCTTGACGCTGTTCTTATCTTTCTGGCGCTCCAGACTCCTATCACCGCTAAACTTCTTAGATATACAATAATGACGAGCCAATCAGCTAACATTTGAAATCACCTTTTTGCAGGTTCATACACGCAATTCTAATCCAACAGGAACTTCATCTGATCTTCGAGACCGGTCATCTCCCACCGGGTCAGCGAGATGGGGATTATGCCGCCTCCCATAAAATCGTCCATGAATTGGCGAAGGTTAAACTTGTCCCCTAACCGGATAGCCTGTTCTGCAAACAGCTGCAGGATTTGAGACTTGCCAACGACGTAGAACGTTATATGACCCGGCTGGCGCAGGGTGTTTTCAATATCCCACCACACAGCGTCGCTATCCATATCCGCCCAGGGATACGGGAGCATTTCGACAGAGCTCCGAATTGCATCCATCATGGTATACTCACCGCTGTGCATTTTCAGGTCCGCAATTGCGCGGCATGTGTGGAAGGCGGCCCAGATGTATGTAATTTCCCTCGCCCGTGGCCGATTGTCGTGCAAACCCGCATCCATCAACATCTCTTCTATAGCGTAAGATAATCCTTCGGAACGGGCTTCACATGTATCAAAAAGGCGTTGGACTCCCCGGATGGGACGGCTGTCACCGTCCTGGTACCAGATTGTTCTGTCATGGGTATAATAATGACCGAAAAAAGTGTGAGCGACCTGGGTCATAGGGTCACGATCACGGCACTGCTCGAAGAAATCACGAACTCCGTTTTCCGGTATTACCGGCCACCCGCTTATATCGATTGCAGTAAAACGGTCCTGGAATTGCTTCAGCCCGCGTTTTTGCGCATCCATCGCTGCCGCTGAATAATCCGGTACGGCGTTGTTTACATTCGGTATCAGGAATTCAGGAAACTCCAGATATAAGCCAACAAGGTCAGCATAATGGCTGCTGCCGACCACACCAGCCTCTTCTCTCTCCGGACCGCAAAAAGCAAGTATAAACATGGTATGATCCTCTTATTGTATACGTCGTCAGAACAAGTGGGGTACACATTGTGTTCAATAGTACGGTATGTAATATGCTGTTACAAGTAGTTTCTGTTCTTCGGGCTGTACGATGGGCAAACCTTTTAGCGAATGAGACGAAGCTCTGTAGGCGGTGGAGAAAAATACTCGACTCCACGTTCGGTGACAATCGCACCGTCATGAAATGGTAAAGATAAATATCTCCCTTCACCCCATTCAGGCATCGGCATATAGACCCAGTATTCAAAATAGAAGTGGTGATTGGGTTGAAGTGTCAAATCCCGTTGCCAATCCGGACCTAAAGGACTGATTCTGGGGGCATTCACTCCTTTTCCTGCGGCATGTAGGTCGAGCGGAACCTGAGTTTTTTCAGGATCCAGATCTTTGTTATATAGTTGTCTATTTGCATAAATAAACCCTGCTTCATCAATTTTTCGCTTGAGGATTTCAAATGTTTCACCAGCGGTGCGGTCCACCTTGATGTTGTCTTCTAAAATCTTACGGACTTTCAGAGCATCTGCCCAGGTTTTTTTGATCTTTGGAGGCGGTTCAGTCTCTCCTTCACGGAGCACATAGCCATAGCCATGCATGATCTCATAGAAGTTCCCGAATTTCCACCCGGAGTCCAAATAGTGGTGGCTTTGCCGACCCTTGGCTATTCGAATCAGGTCGCCTCCCTGGATAACAGAGTCATCTCTTCTTATATTTCCGTCCTTATCCACGACAGAACCACCCCCCTCAGGAAAACTCAATTTAGTTACGCCCGGCACGATTTTAGCAAAGTCTCTTTCTAAAGATTCTGCGATAACCTGACGTATTTTCTTAAACAGTACAATTTCGCCCGGCACCGGTCTCGTTAAGTAGTCATATATCAGATATTCAGCCGAAACAATCCTCTTCTCATATTTATCACCGAGAGCTTTGACCAATAGGTTGTAGTCCGTATACGAAATGCCATCGGATCGTAACCTTGGAAACTCATACACCTCGGGAGGTCCCAACTTTTCCAGGTAATTTACACCAATGCGTTTGGGGTCACGCTCGGCAACAAATTCTCCCACGTCCTTAAATCTGTGATCAAATTCTGTTT
The DNA here is from genome assembly GCA_965240425.1 of bacterium. Taxonomy (GTDB): domain Bacteria; phylum SM23-31; class SM23-31; order SM23-31; family SM23-31; genus CBDFMG01. The sequence continues at coordinate 1,046,316 of OZ251221.1, read as the reverse complement.
TCGGGCCTCCCGGCATTTCTCTCCGTAAAAAATCCTCGGCGATTATGTCGTAGGCTCCACCTTCTCGAACCACATCCAAATAGGGGATTCTATCTGTACTTGGATCGGAACTTTTCCATCTATAACCTATAACCGCACGTTCGATCCTGTCACCGCCGCGATCTGTAAAGATGAAAACACCGTTGTTGCTGCCCAATTCATCTCTCATGGGATCAAAACTACCTTCTCTCATCACTTGAATCCACATATCAATATTGTTCTCCCGCATGACTTGAGGCAGGATGAGGTCATACTTGTCCCGGCGAATCTGATTTATCAATTCTTTTAGTTCGTCCTCTTCCTGAATCCGGACATTGGTCATAGCTGTATCAGTCGATACTGATTGAGCAGTTTCTGAACTACAAAAGCTCAGAAATAAGGACATCGAGAGGATAGCAAAAAATACTTGTTGAGTAAACACCAGACGTTTCCTTCATTTAGTATATTTTCCCCGTACCAATATTCGAAAATTGAAAGAGCACTCTCGTAATGAACTAACTTTTTGAGAGTACACTCGGCATTATCAAATATTTTTTACTTTCATCCAGTCGGCGGTGTTATGAAAACTTGCCACCGCGCTCCCGGGAGGAACCAGTGCATCACATGTTGCCCGTATATCATCGTCCAGTTCCATCTCGAGAACGGGCAGGAAATGCTCAAGCTGTTCCAGGGTTCGTGGCCCCATGAGAGGCGCCGTGATCCCCGGTTGGTCTTTGCACCAGAGCAGCGCAAGCTGTGCGGGTGAAATGCCTGCTTCTTTGGCTATTTTTACGAACTCGATCCCCACCAGAATACCCCGGTCGGTCACGCGCTCGGCATATATAGTGCCGCGGAGTTCCGCCCTTGACCCTTTGGGATATTTTGCGGCATCGTTATAACGTCCTGCAAGTATACCCATTGCAAGCGGTGACCAGGAAATGATGCCAAGCTCGAATTTCTGGCACATCGGGATAAGTTCATTTTCAATGCGCCGGTCGAGTAAATTATACGGCGGTTGTTCCGAAACATATTGGGCATAGCCGTTCATCTTACTTACCATGACCGCCTCCATTACTGCCCAGGCAGGATGTGTCGAACAGCCGATATACCGGACTTTTCCGGCTCGGATAAGGTCATCGAAAGCGCGGAGCGTCTCTTCGAAAGGAATGTAAGGTGCGTGGCGGTGCGTCTGGTAAAGATCGATATGATCGGTCTGAAGGCGTTTGAGAGAATCCTCGCATGCTCTTATAATGCTGAATCTGGAGTGACCGTGCTCATTCGGATCAACTCCGGGTTTATGGATATCAATTTTTTGTCCGGATACGATCGGGCCCGGATTTATTTTTGTGGAAATGATCGTTTGCCGGCGCCGTCCGCTTTCTTTCAGAGCCCGTCCGATTATCCGTTCTCCTTCACCGTCGGCATAAATGTCGCCTGTATCCAGAAGATTTACACCGCCATCCAAAGCCCGGTCGATCATCTTCTTCGCCTCTTCCTCCGGTGTGGGATTGGCAAAATTATCCGTACCAAAACATATTGGAGAAATTTTCAATCCTGTACGACCAAATTCTCTGTATTCCATTTCATATCTTCCTTTTGATATTCCCCATATCGATTCTCTTATAGAGAATAAATCGGGTTTCGTGTTGAAATATGACGTTTTTTTAAGATGTGATGTACTTGGTCAGAGCGTAAGAGCGTACCGGTTACTTTGATATGTTTGATATAAATGGTAAGATATACATTTTGCTTTTACAAGTATTATCTACTCCCCAATCAATTAATCAATCACCCTAACTAAGCAGTAAACAAAAACCACGGTTTAGATTCATCAAGGCTAAATCCTACCCTCGGTTTATTCCTGATATCTGATAATCTCTGCATGAAAATATACATTGAGCTCGATATATGGCAATTATTTACAAATATATTTTGGTAATTTTGTAGAAATTTTGCCCAAAAAAAGGTCATACACACCCTCATGTCCACCTGTGTTGCTCCCGGGGATGCCTTCAGTCCCGATCTGCCCGTCAATCTGTACTTGATACTTTTCCTCTACGCATTATCGTTTAAGAGGAACTGCAGTTTCACCAGTCGAATTTTCTTTAAGCTAATCCCATAAACTACCATACAAATAATAATTTTGTGACGAACCATGTGGTGAAAACAAGTAAAATACATGCGCTGACTATTTTTATAAAACCCGGGAAGTACCATTTTAAATTTGGTTCGTTGCGAATCTCTATTGTACTATCCGTTCCAAAGATTTTATCTCTGCTATCCTCCTTATACATTTTTTCAACCTCGGTCACGCTCATTTCTTCCTGACTATCGGATATTAGACCTGCGTCTATTAAAGCGGGCAATTTGATTCCCGCATTAACCAGCCGCTCTTCACGCCCAACCGGTGTATTTAATATAACGTGGAAACGTTTAACCTTGAGGGTGGCGGCTGGTTTTCCGATCAAAGTGCCAATGACCATAAAAAATAACGCCACACCAGTAGAAATGAATACCGCCTGCTCAAATGCCGGATTAATTGCATCAACAAATCCCAAATTCGACTGAACCATATTGGCCACCACAACCGTTATATAGGTAACGATCCCGCCACTCAATGAAAGCCACATGCCGGTGCAATTGGCCCGCTGCCAGATCACTCCGAAATAGATTGGTATTCCAAGAAATGAAAGCAGTGTCAATGTCAGCTTTACATAGTCTTCAATCGAGGAAATGTTGTACGTCGAAAAAGCTGCAATAATTATAGAGCTTACTGCCCAAATACGTGCGGCGTTAAGATAGTGTTTCAGTTTTTTACCCGGTCGAATTGTCTTCCTGTAGAGGTAATCTACTCCGACTGCGGAAGAGGTTATGGCAAAGGTGTCCGCTGTAGACATTGCCGCAGCAAAAAAGCTTGCAACAAGGAGTCCCAGAATACCAACCGGTAAAATTTCCCCCATGACAATTCCCCACGCTAATTCTGGGTCATCCAGTCCTGGACGGTAAATTGCGAATAGAATACCATAGATGGCAAACAACAACGTGATTAATCGTTTCCAGAGATGTCCCCATGCACATTGCGTCGCGGCTTTTTCGTTCTTTGACACCGAGATCCAGTTAAATATCCATGGCGCTGCGATGCCGCCAACAAGAGCTGAGAGGTTGAGCGCAAGCACAGTCCAGATGGTCATTCGTTCCGGATCAACTAAATTCCAGATTTCAGGATGAGCAGCGCTGTAATCCATCAAGGAATTCCAGCCCCCTGCGTTGATCCATAAAAATGGCAACATAATGAAACTCAGAATAAAAAGACACATTAATCCCTGAAGGATGTCGGTCAATAACGCAGACATCATCCCTCCGGAGAATACATATGCGCCAACAATGGCCGTGATAATCCATACACAATGCTGTTGCTGTAAAGTGGTCAACCCGGCCAATACTTTTGCTATGGCTAACAGAATCATCCCAATAAATAAAATGCAGATGAGTGTTGCAACAACTGAATACAGTGAGGAAACATATCTGTCGTATCGCATCTCGAGGAACTCAGATATGTTATAGACCCTCGACCTGCGGAAATATGTGGAAAATAAGTAATAAATGGGGGTCGCAAAAAGGAAACTCCACCAGTACCAAACCCCCGAAAGTCCGCTTTCATATGCCTGTCCTCCTACAACAACCGCTTCGTTACCCGCAATCGCTGAAGCGAAAATGAAAATAAAGGACACAAGAGCACCCCATTAACCACCCGCTACAAAAAAGTCACCCAGGCTCTTGGTACGTTTTACGCCCTGAAAAATGCCGATGTATAGCACAATTCCGAAATATGCTATAACTATAGTAAAATCAATCCAATGTATGCCCAGTATCATATCGAGTCTTCACTATTTTTTTAGGTGACCTTGCCCCCAAAAGTTGATCCAGATAGTATATGAGTACAGGGATTAGATTGAAAAGCAAGGAGCAAGATCAATGGCACGTAGAATTCACACATCAGCACAAATTATCCACAAGCTTCGAGAGGCAGAAGTACTGCTCGCTCAAGGTCAGTCGGTTCAACAAGCTGCTCGCCAGATTGAGGTTACAGAGCAGACCTATTATCGTTGGCGAAAGGAGTATGGTGGTCTTCGGGTGCATCAGGCGAAACGATTTAAAGCGTTAGAGAGAGAGACTATCCGCCTGAAACGCCTGGTTGCCGAGAAAGAGTTGGATATTCAAATCCTCAATGAGACTCTGGCGGTTGATGCAAAAAACTTCTGAGCCCGGCGAAGCGACGGGAGGTGGTGCAGCATCTTTGCACGACTCTCGAGATCTCGCAGCGCCGGGCCTGTACCGTGTTGGGAGTACCGCGCAGCACTCATCAATATCGCCCGATTTCTCCTTCTGATGAAGCCGGTGTTAGTGCAACGTATGGTCTGAGTTGGCCACGCAGTATGGTCGGTATGGTTATCGACGAATTACCGCACTGTTACAGCAAGAAGGCTGCAAGGTCAATCATAAGAGAGTGGAGCGTTTGTGGCGTCGAGAAGGATTAAAAGTTCCCCGGAGGCAGCCGAAGCGCAAACGGTTATGGCTCAATGACGGTTCGTGTATTCGGCTGCGACCTGCGTACCGGGATCATGTCTGGAGTTATGACTTCATGCAAGCACGAACCCGAGAGGGAAGGAGCTATCGTTTGTTAACAATATTAGATGAATACAGTCGGGAGTGTCAGGCAATTGTGGCAGGCAGGAGGCTGACTCACAATGACGTCATAGCAACATCTTGCAACACTGTTCGTGCAGCGAGGAGTTCCGGTTCACCTGAGAAGTGATAATGGCACAGAGTTCACTGCTCAAGCGGTCCGGACATGGCTCATGCGCCTGGGAGTAAAAACATTGTATATTGAACCAGGCAGTCCATGGGAGAACGGGTATAGTGAGTCGTTCAATGGCAAACTGCGTGATGAAGTGCTCAACCGGGAAATCTTCGATACCTTACACGAAGCAAAAGTGCTTGTGGAACGCTGGCGAAATGAGTATAATCATAAGAGACCGCATAGTGCCCTTGGATACCGGCCACCCGCCCCCGAGGCAGTTATACCACCGGATTCGGTCTCAAGGCCAATGGATAATACAACAATGAATATATCGATGAATTGACTAACTTAAAAAGTGGCCCAAACATTAGGGGCAGGTCAGTTTGTGGCGTCGAGAAGGATTAAAAGTTCCCCGGAGGCAACCGAAGCGCAAACGGTTATGGCTCAATGACGGTTCGTGTATTCGGCTGCGACCTGCGTACCGGGATCATGTCTGGAGTTATGACTGCATGCAAGCACGAACCCGAGAGGGAAGGAGCTAGCGTTTGTTAACAATATTAGATGAATACAGTCGGGAGTGTCAGGCAATTGTGGTAGGCAGGAGGCTGACTCACAATGACGTCATAGAACATCTTGCAACACTGTTCGTGCAGCGAGGAGTTCCGGTTCACCTGAGAAGTGATAATGGCACAGAGTTCACTGCTCAAGCGGTCCGGACATGGCTCATGCGCCTGGGAGTAAAAACATTGTATATTGAACCAGGCAGTCCATGGGAGAACGGGTATAGTGAGTCGTTCAATGGCAAACTGCGTGATGAAGTGCTCAACCGGGAAATCTTCGATACCTTACACGAAGCAAAAGTGCTTGTGGAACGCTGGCGAAATGAGTATAATCATAAGAGACCGCATAGTGCCCTTGGATACCGGCCACCCGCCCCCGAGGCAGTTATACCACCGGATTCGGTCTCAAGGCCAATGGATAATACAACAATGAATATATCGATGAATTGACTAACTTAAATAATTGCCCAAACATTAGGGGCAGGTCAGTACCATGCCGGTAACAACATAATGGTTGAATTTGTATATCATTTTACTACCTTAATAGTAGTGTTTCATAATGTGTACAATCGTTAATTGTATTTTTTAGATATGTCTTGATTTAATTGAAAGAAGATACTCACAGAAAAGCGAATTTTCCAATCACAAACAATAGTAACAATAGGCAAACAACGAGTTGAGCAGAGTTTCTACTATTTGACATGCAATATAGGATATTGACAACTTCAATGCAACACAAATACCCTGACGAAATTCAATCAGGGCTTTGATGGCCGGTCGAAGGTCGTACCTAAGGATTTACAACGTTCGATCCGGAGTCTTTATTCAGCTACATTTCAGCATAAAAAAATCACGTGTGACCGGCACAAAAATCCTTGTTGAATGGCCACAGGAAGGGTATGAGGTTTGATAAGTCAACAAGGATTTATTTTGAAAATCGTGGAACATTTTGATTTTCATCTGAGTTAATTCAAATGAATTTTTTCCAGCCATTATTTAATAAGCGTGTATGATAAATATCTCGATTATCAAGCAATTTTAATTTGCAATTTATTATATTGCACCCCATACCGAGTAGACAGTTATTTAAGTTAGTGTTTGGCAGTTATTGATAGCCCTAATCCACAGTGGATTAGGGACTTAAATCGAATAAAGCTGTTGCGGTCATTGCGTTGCCTGTTTACCTTACATTACATATGGAGGAAACCCATGAGCCGACGCAGATGGACCGCTGAGCAAAAGTTCGCAATCGTTCTTCAGGGCATCAAGGGCGAAACGACCGTTACTCAGCTCTGTAGCGATCACGGTATCAGCCAAGTTCAATATTACAAGTGGCGCGATCAGTTTTTTGCCGGCGCGAAGCAGAATCTCAACGGCAAGCGAGCACAAAACGGCACGCTAGAGAAGGTGAAGATCAAAGAACTTGAGCACATCATCGGCAAGCAGACGGTTACCATTGAGATACTAAAAAAAATTCAACAGATGGAGAACGAGTAGCGGATCGTGTACATGCGCTTACACAGTCCGGGTATACAGTAACTTCAGCTTGTGAGGCACTGAGTGTCAGCCGGAGTTCATATTATTGCACGGCTCCTGCCTCGACTTCGGTCAAAGCCGACAGAGACCGTGAGTTGCTCGAACGAATCAAAAAGATACGATGTGACCATCCGTTCTGGGGCTACCGGCGGATCACCGCATGGCTGAGACGGCGTTGTGATATCCATGTGAACCGGAAACGGGTCTACCGTATCATGCGGGAGCATAACCTGACGGTCAAGCAGAAACTGTACAAAGCAAAACGAACACCGCAGCGATCAAAACCAAAGCCAACCCGCATGAACCAGTGGTGGGGCATTGATATGACAAAGTTCCTCGTCAACAAGCTGGGTTGGGTCTATATGATCGTTGTGCTCGACTGGTACACACGCAAGATCGTCGGCTTTCATATCGGCCTGCGGAGTAAATCGGCTGACTGGCTCACTACCCTGGATATGGCTGTCAAAGAACAATGTCCCGATGGTGTCCGGGAACATGATTTACATCTCATGAACGATAATGGCTCACAACCAACAAGCGTTGCGTTTATTAACGCATGCGGCGTATTGAATATAGATCAAGCATTTACATCGTATAATAATCCAAAGGGTAACGCAAATACCGAACGAGTTATTCGAACTATCAAAGAGGACTGCATCTGGATCAACGAATGGGGTTCACTCGATGAAGCACAACAGACAATCGAACAATGGATTCATGATTACAACCATCTGTATCCCCATTCAGCATTAGATTACCTCAGTCCCGTTGAGTTCGAACTGAAAAACACTAAACAAAAAGCAGCCTAAAAATGTCTTGCTTTTTGGGGGTCAGTACATTATATATCGATCGAATTTGACGGCCCGGGGAACTCTTATAATAGCATGAGTGCCGTTATGTACAAATTTGTGCCGGTCACTGCTTGTACTTTTGTCTCTTCATATTGGTTCTCCGGTCAATCAAATTATTTGATTTGCGGAAGTAAAAAGCACAACAAATATTAATTTCATATATTTAGTATGGAGGGTCGCCTGTGAGTTCTTCATCGGGAAAAATAATGATTGAAGCGAAAGGTCTCAGTAAATATTATGGTCAGTTCATTGCGATAAAAGATTTATCGTTTGCCATCCCCGAAGGTCAGATCGTAGCGTTCCTCGGTCCGAACGGCGCCGGCAAGTCAACGACCATGAAAATACTCAGCGGATTTCTGGCGTCGAGTTCCGGCACCGTTGCAATTGCAGGACTTGATGTACAAAAGGACAGAATCAGGGTCGCAAAACGGCTTGGATATTTACCTGAAAATGGCCCTCTTTACCAGGACATGACACCGTTAGAGTTACTTTCTTTTTTTGGGGAAGTGCGGGGTCTTGACCCCGGTATAAGGAAGGAACGGATTGACTATGTCAACAGGATGTGCGATCTGAACGAAGTACTCGACAAACCGATACATAAGCTCTCCAGGGGATATCGGCAGCGCGTCGGTCTGGCCCAAACCCTGCTTCACGATCCTGATGTCTTGATCATGGATGAGCCGACTGCGGGGTTAGACCCCAATCAGATCCGGGAATTTCGTACAAATATTAAAGAGTTACAAAAATCCAAAACAATCCTGATTTCCACACACATTTTACAAGAAGTCGATGCAATTGCCGACCGTGTGCTTTTAATAAATAATGGCAGGCTTGTTTTTGATGGAAAACCGAACGAGTTAAAGGAGAATGGTTCTCTCGAGAAATCCTTTTACCGTCTGACGCTGAATCACGTTGCGCTGCAGGAGGATATACAATCATGAATCCCATAAAAACAGATGTGAACTGGGGCATTGTTAAAGCTCTCGCTCTACGTGATTTCCGGTTGTATTTCACCAATCCGACCGGCTACGTATTTATTACGCTCTTTATTTTTCTAAGCGCCGCGTCTGCATTCTGGCTGGAACAGTTTTTTCTCAATTTTCTTGCAAATCTTGAACAATTAAACAATTTTTTCCCCTATCTACTTTTACTTTTCATACCTGCATTGACAATGGGTGTTTGGGCGGATGAACGCAAACAGGGTACCGATGAGCTGTTACTGACACTCCCTGGGACAGACCTTGAGATCGTACTCGGAAAGTATTGCGCGGTACTGGCCATTTATACCGTTGCTTTAGTTTTGTCGGTAAGCCATGTAATTGTCCTCATTTACCTCGGTAGTCCGGATATTGGATTAATGGTGGGCAACTATATCGGATTCTGGCTTATAGGCGCTGCTTTTATTTCTGCCGGTATGCTTGCATCCTTAGTCAGTCCGAACGCAACGATAGCCTTTATCCTTGGTGCCGCAGCATGCTCTTTTTTTACTTTCACGGAACAAATAAGCAGCGTATTTGGCGATTTTCTTCAAAGGTTGATGGTGGGTCTTGGTGTCACTGAATTTTTTAATGATTTTTCCCGGGGGGTCGTCAGTTTTTCGGGATTTCTTTATTTTGTGTCTGTAACGGGCGTAATGATTTTTTTAAACGTCCTTTTGATCGGCAGACGGCATTGGCCTCCGGAAGCAGACGGGCATAAAATGTGGATGCATCACGCAGCACGTGCCGCTGCAATTATCATAGCTGTCATAAGCCTCAACGTATTAGCGGGACGGGTTGCATTTCGTCTTGATGTCACTGCAGAGCGGCTCCATTCTCTATCGGATAAGACACGGGACCTGTTAGCGGAAATTCCCGGCGACCGTCCGGTCTTTATTCAGGCGTTTATTAGTGAAGAAACACCGCAACCTCTCGTACAGACGCGCGAGAATCTTATTGGATTTCTGCGCGAGATAGACGCTCTGGCCGGAGAAAGGGTTGCAGTGGTTATTCACAATACAGAAATGTTCACAGATGAAGCACGTGATGCCCGGGAAAAATTTGGTATACTCCCGCATGACATTCCAAACCAGACAGGCGCCCGAACGCAGTTGGCCAAAGTGTTTATGGGCGTTGCATTTACCAGCGGCGCCGAAGAAGAGGTCATCCCCTTTTTTGACCGCGGCTTACCAACGGAATACGAATTAATCCGAAGTATCAGCATGGTAGCACGATCACAACGCAAACAGATTGGCGTGCTCAATACGGAAGCGAAAATATTCGGAGGGTTTGACTACCAGACCATGAGAAGTGATCCTTCATGGCAGGTGGTCAGTGAACTGGAGCGACAATACGAAGTGATACAGATATCCGCTCTTGAGCCAATTACTGAAGACCTTGACGGATTGTTGGTGGCGTTACCCTCTACACTTCCACAGGGCCAAATGGAAAATTTGGCAGCTTATATTGAAGCTGGAAACCCTACGCTGCTGTTGATCGATCCTTTGCCCGCAGTATCTATTCAACTCGCACCGATGGAACGGCCCGGCGCAAACCAAAACCCGTTCATGCAGCAGCAGCAACCTCCTGTTGAAAAAGGTGATATTACGGGCCTTTTACGTCAATTAGGCGTTAATTGGAACATCTCCACTATTATATGGGACTCATACAATCCACACCCGACCATGGCAGCTCTACCCCCGGAAATTAATTTTCTTAGCGCGTCAAACAACCCAGCACAGTCGTTCAATACTGAACATAAAGCATCGTCAGGATTACAGGAGCTCGTTATGTTGTACCCCGGAACAATCGCACCCGCGCAGGGAACTTACTATAATTTTACACCGCTTCTGAAAACTGGAAAAACCAGCGGCTTTATCCATTACCGAAGCCTTGTGCAGCGATCATTATTTGGTATACAGCTCGCCCAGGGGCTTCCTCATTATCCTACACCGGCAGACTACACTCTTGCTGCTGCTATTCAGGGAATTGAAACTCCGGGAGACTCTGCGAGAATGCAAACGTCTCTTAACCTGGTCGTCATCGCCGATATCGATTTTATATCAAGTCAGTTTTTTGAAATAAGGAAAGCGGGAATGGCCAATCTCAATTTTGACAACGTAACATTCTTCTTGAACTGCATGGACATGCTCGTTGGGGATGAATCTTTTATAGATTTAAGAAAACGGCGTGTCCGTCACCGTACGTTGGAGACTGTAGAATCAAAAATGAGGATATTTGAGCAACAGCGCATAAAAAACGAACAGAATGCCGAATCGGAAGCTCAAGTTGCACTCAATCAGGCGCAGCAGCGGCTTGATCAAAAAGTCGCCGAAGTACAACAGCGGACCGATCTCGACGCACAAACAAAACAAATTATGGCGAAAAATCTTCAGGAAGTTGAAAACAGGCGGTTCGAAGCATTGAAAGCGAATATTGAATCTGAAAAAGAAGCACAGATAGCGCGGAGTCAGGAAGAGATGGAAGCTCAGGTCCTGTCAATTCAGAATACGATTAAAAGTATGGCCGTCCTCATTCCCCCTGTTCCCGTGCTGCTTATGGGTATATATATATATGTTCGGAGAAGAAAACGTGAACAAGAAGGCGCAGTGCAAGAAAGAAGACTGAGAGGTTGACCTATGAACGAAAATAAAAAGACAATAACAATCGGTGGAGTTGCGTTAGTTCTGGCGCTCTTGGCGCTTATTACGTCTCCTCGTTCGGTAACACCTGATGCGTTCTTTGATCAGGGTGAAGTGATTTTTCCCGAATTTACCGATCCAAACGAGGCGACGTCTCTCGAAGTTATCGGGTATAATGAAGAAACCGGTTCTCCCATTCCCTTTAAAGTCATGTTTACGCAAGGGATATGGACGATCCCTTCTCACTACGATTATCCGGCGGACGGGAAAGACCGGCTGGCGAAGACGGCAGCGGGTGTTATTGGAATAAGAAAAGACGATTTTCGCACAGATAATCTAAGCGATCATATCGCCTGCGGTGTTATTGATCCACTTGATGATTCAGCTACATCGTTAACCGGCAGGGGACAGCGGGTTACCATAAAGAATGCTAATGACAAAATTCTTGCCGACATTATTGTTGGTAATGAAATTGAGAATCGCCCCGGATTTCGATTTGTTCGATTGCCTGCTCAAAAACGGGTGTACGCAGTCCGCATGGACATTGACATTTCTACCAAGTTTTTCGATTGGATAGAGTCTGACATGATGAAGGTGCAGCAGAGCAAAATTAACAAAGTTGTCGTACAGGATTATTCAATAAATGAACAGACGCGTCAAATTGTTCGGAATGACGTTGTTACTCTCACTAAAGACGAAAATAAATGGTTGCCTGATAAAATGGATAGCACCCAGGAAATCGACATGACAAAAATGAACTCTTTTTTAAGAGCGCTGGATAATTTGTCGATTGTCGGAGTACGGCCAAAACCTGCCGGACTGTCGGCTGTACTCTCAAATACTCAAGGCAACATTAGAATTAACCAAAATGATGCCCAATCACTTCAAAGTAAAGGGTACTTTTTTGCGAGTGATGGTAGTTTACGGTCGAATGAAGGTGAAATACAAGTTCAAACCGATGACGGTATTTATTATACGCTTCGGTTCGGCGAAGTTGTTTACGGTACCGGCGTTGCTATTTCTGCCGGATCCAGCGGGGATGAAATGAAGGAGGGAACAGGCGAAAACAGATACCTGTTCATCTCATCCAGCTTTATTGAGGATCAATTTCCCGAACCGCCAAAACCGGCGGATTTATCCTTTGAATCAATACCTGACAGTCTGTGGTCCGATAGCGATAGAGAGAATAAGAATCGTAAGGACGAACATGACATATGGGTAGATAAAATTAAAAAGGGCGCTGAACTGTCACAGGAGTTAAACCAGCGGTTCGCTCAGTGGTATTATGTCATCTCATCGGATATATTTGATAATCTAGATCTTTCGCGCAGCGATTTTTTCAAGGAAAAAGAGAGTACAAGCAGTGATACATAAGTAAGAGAATTATATACATAGATAAAAACGGGAGCTTTATCTAGATTATTGTTGCTAAATACATAATACAAATGTACATTTGAAAAAACCACTAAAAAACCACACCAAATTCATATAATCACACTTGGAATTTATAGTTATATTGGAACTTAAAAATTACATACGACTGTAAAATCTTTTTTGAAATTTTATCACAACTTCAAAAAAGATGAGGGGTATAATGAGTAATGAAAAGGAGAATTATCATGAAACCAGAAATAAATTTTCAGGGTATAAATTGGGTAACATAAATATACCTAAAGAAAAAGATATCAGTGTAAGAATTATTAAATATAATATGGGCAAAGCAAAGATGACAAATGATGAATATTTCTTCTATCTAAAGCAATGTAAATAAATATTTCAACTTCCTATCAAAACAGAATAAGAAAGTGTTTTCCCTGACATCTTACCACACAGGTTTATAATTCTATCCATTAACATATTGCGAACATTCCCTTCATTTAACAGGAACGTTGCTTCGTTCAAATATCGCTGGAGATGTTGTTCACTTACATGATGGTACGTTCCTGTAATACTCCGTTTAAGCACTGCCCATGAACTTTCTACGCCATTTGTATGTGCCATCCCATTTACGAACTCTTGTACTGAATGGTTAACCGTCTCATGTTTGAATTCTTTTTTTAGTCCAATATACCCAGTAAACTCATCAGTATAGACAATGTTGCCGGAAACAACATTGTCTCTTATTTTCCTTTGAAGCGTTTCCCCGTCCCGTCCTTCGATCGGTATTGCTTTAGTCTTTCCACCCCGCTCACGCATTCCAAGAACGCAAGCCTTACCGGTTCCCCCACGACCCGAATGGCGCTTTTTATTCTCATGTTTGTTCTTTTCTAAACCGCCAATGTACGTCTCATCTACTTCTACAATACCCGACAACATCTTGCTATCATTCCCACAAGCCTCTTTAATCCTCTGAAGCATAAACCATGCTGATTTCTGTGTTATTCCAAGCTCTTTAGACAACTGAAGACTGGATATGCCCTTACGACCTACACTAACTTTGTACATTGCATAAAGCCACATCTTTACAGGAAGCCTACTGGACTGCATCATAGTATTAGTTTTACAACTGAATTGCTTACGGCACGTTGACTCTTTGCAGTGATAATAAAACTTTCGAGTTGTATGCGGGTATGTCTTAAGACTTCCGCATGAGGGACAATATCGCCCGTTTTTCCAACGGCATTTCTCAAAAAAGGCGACTGCCTTCGTTTCTGTACTGAATTGTTCTAAAAATTTAAACTCACTAATCGTTGTCTTGCCCATTACTTTTCTCCTTTGTTTATACTGTATAATATACTATAATAAATGAGAAAAGCAAGCTATATTTTTTATTTATGTATATAATTCCCTTCAGTTTTTATTATAGATCAAATCTTTTTTTAGGCGTGGAGAGTAAGCATTCCGCTTTATGCTGAATGCATGATTCATTCTATTTGAAAATTACGATAATGACTCCTACAGAGGACGCGAGCATGGAACTGGATATCCGGAAAGAATTAGTCCTGAATATTAAGAAACTGCCGACACTGCCGATAATATTTGAGAAGGTACTTGAAACTATTGACGACCCGAAATCTTCGGCGACGATTTAACAGGAAACGATAAAGAACGACCAGTCAATAACGGCGAAAGTTCTCAATATGGCAAATTCCGCTTATTACGGTTATTCGAAACATGTCGGCGACCTGTCACGGGCAATTGTCATACTCGGATTCGACATGGTAAAGAATATTGCATTGAGCGTTTCGGTGTTCGGTATGTTTCCCAAAAAAAATGGCGAGGAATTATTTGACAAAGAGCAGTTCTGGCTGCATTCCATAGCATGTGGTTACATTGGAAAAGTGATTGCCGATTGCATCCAGTTTTTTGAACCCGATAAAGCATTTATCGCATGTCTTTTACATGATATCGGCACGGTTGTCCTCGACAGTTATTTTGAGAGCGAATTTAATGAAGTTATCAATACCGTTGATAAGGAAAAAATATCCTTTTTTGAAGCAGAGCAAAAGGTTCTTGGATGTGACCATAGCGAAATCGGATATCTTCTTGGAGAAAAATGGAATTTCCCTGAAGAATTATTGACAGCGATAAAATTCCATCATGCTCCTTCCCAGGCGCCCCGGAGATATGCACCATTGACCTATTTGACGCATGTAACAAATCTCCTCTGTCAGGAAGAAAAAATAGGAAAGGGAGGGAGTATTCTCCCTGTCCAAATAGAAGATCAGGCATATTCAATTCTGAACTTAAAACCTTCACAATTGAAGCAGATACGAGATGACTTGGAGGGGATGCGCGGAAAACTCGAGGCTCTTCTTCAGGTTATGAGTTAAATTTAACTACGGTATGAATTCAGAAGATCTACAAAAACGGATAGCAATCCTTTCACAGGCGGTAAACGACCTGGAAAACCGCTTTGGTGATAAAGTAAACGAGCTTTCTCTTTTGAGACAGGCCGGAGACATTCTGGGACATGTATATGACCTCGGTGAAGCAAGCCAGAAAATTGTTAATCTTATTTATGATGAAATGGCGCCTGAAAATTGTTCAATTATGCTTTATAACCAAAATATAAATACTCTTGAACTTTTTGCAGTTAAGTCCGAAACAGTATTCGAATCTTTGGATCATCATTTCTTTCCCGTAACAGGAAAACGGTTCAAAATGGGTGAGGGAGCTGCCGGTTGGGCTCTGAAAAACGGAACTATAGCTCATATATATGATGTAAAACGTGACGAACGGTTCACTTATATTGACGATTCTCGCGTAAAGATCAGAACTCTACTTTGCATTCCTCTGCTCAATCAGAAAAAGCCCGAGGGCGTTATTAATTTAAGTTTCAATAAAAAAACTGTTATACCTGCTGAGAAAATACATTTTCTTACTATTATGATGCAGCATGCCGGCCTTGTTATCGGGAATATCAGGTTATTCCATAAGCTCAGTGCTATGAATTCGAAGTTGAAAGAAGCTCGTGATAATCTCAGGGATACATCTTCAGAACTTCACAAAACACAAAAGTTAATTATTCAATCTGAACATAATTCAGGGCTGGAAATGTTAGCAGGCGGGATCGCTCACGAATTTAATAATATATTTGCTGCCATCATGGGTTACAGCGAACTCGCATTAATCAGCGATAATATCAGGGACACAAGAAAGACATTTAACAGCGTAATTAATTTATCGAAAGGCGCCGTAAAGATAATCGAAAATCTGATTAATTATGCAGGACCGAATGCTCTTAAAAGAAAAAAGACCGACGTCAACAAAGAACTCGATAATCTTCTGAAACTGATCAAACCGGAATTTTCAAAGAAAGGGATAATAATCAGAAAGTATTTTGGTACCATACCACATGTTTCCTGTAATCCCGATCAAATAGCGCAGGTGTTTTTGCATCTCATCGCTAATGCTCGAGATGCCATGGAGGAGAATGGGGGAATTCTCAAAATCAGGACACGCACGGTCCGGTCTACTGTTGAAATAATTTTTTCAGACACAGGAAAAGGTATCGAAGAATTTATAATTAAGAATATATTCAATCCGTTTGTTACAACAAAAGGGCCTCTCGGAGGAGGCAGCCAACCAGGCAAGGGGCTCGGCCTTTCAGTTGCTTACGGAATAATAAAAAGCCATAATGGGGATATAAAAATTGCAAGTGATGCCGGGTCAGGCACTACCGTCAGTGTGAATCTTCCCGTAAAAACGATGACAAAAAAACCGCGGAAGGCTTCTATGCAGGGTGTTAAGGAACTGAGACTCACCAAATCGTAACTCCATCGATCCGCAAACATATCTTCGTCGTACTATCCATTATCAGCCGCACCGATCTCTTTACTTTTTAGAAATATGCTATTATCCGGGCACTACCCGAAATGAGTGTTATTCGAATGTGACCGTAAATAAGTTATTGGACGGGGATTATTGCAGACCCAAGCATTGATCAGAGAGGAATGGGATCGAGTTTTTCTTCGGGGACGAGAATTCTTCCGCAAACATCGCACTGAATGAGTTGTTTGAGATTGCTGACCTCGACAATTTTTTGCGGCGGGATCGCTTTGAAACATCCTCCACAGGCATCGCGCTTTATAGGAACAACGGCTACTCCGCTTTTCGCATTCTTGATCCGTTCATAACGGCTCAGTGTTGGTTTCTTCAGGCGTACGACCAGTTTTTCCCGTTGATGATTTAATTTCAGTACTTCTTTTTCAGTAGCTTTAATTAAAGCGCCGAGCTCTTTTTCTTTTATTTTGAGCTCTGATTTGAGCCGTGTCAGTTCCTGGTCGAATTCATCGAATAAATTCTGATTATTTTCCTTTGTTTGGAGATGCTCCAATATGGAGGTTTCGCCATCTTCTATTTCTTTGCTCTTCGTTTCTATCTCCTTGGTAATCGCATCATATTCTTTATTACTGGTAACATCGTAGAGTTTGGTCTGATATTTCTTCAACTTTTCCTGAGAAAGTTCAACCAAATTTTCCGTGCTGATCCGTTCTTTTTCGATTTCTTCAACCGCTGTTTTGGTACTTTCAATTTTGTTTTCAATTTTTTTTATAGACTTCTTAAGACCAGCAACCGTTATCGGAAGGTCTCCTTTAGAAAATTCAAGATAAAACAGTTTTTTATCCACGACTTGAAGCGCAATCAGAAATTCCAGTGACTCTTTCACGTTAAACATAAGCGCATTTTACATTTAATTTCGAACGTTACTTTGTAAATGAACTATAAAAAAAATGCACCGCATTTTCCATGTGGTGCATTATTATTTTCTTTAAGGTATGTCAGCCGCAAGAAATTTAATTATATCTGGCGTTTTTCTTTGTATAACCATCCAAACCATAGGGAATATATATTTTTCGGTCGTTGGGGACTTTGCCACATCGTCCGGTATTTAACTTTATATTGAATGTATGATATTTAAGATTGCAAAAAGCGGTTGTCAGTTTATAACAAAAGCCTTATAATGTATAAATAAATTTGTTGGAACACAAGATATTTTTATACTAAAGTGCAATGTCGCCGGTTGTTCATTTCAATTCAAATGATTTTGACACTATCACTTTATTATTATCCTGTTTATCAAGGAGCAATACGGTACATGGTCCGGTAATTCGAACAAGCTGTTTGCTTTTAGCGTCCCAAAGATTTCTGTAAAAAGTTTTTTCTAAATAGGTCCGGAACCGGCCGTATCTGATCCGTTGTGTCCATATTTCCTGACGCATACCATTTGCGTATTCTACAATCCAGGTCAGCGATTTCCCACTGCCGTTAAGAATTTCAGTCCAAAGATGGACCGTTCGGGAACCATTATCGCCAATGTCAAGAACGAACTGGTCCTTGTACAGTGTGTCCAATTCCCTCGTCTCCGGATTCCATTCTTCACCAAGTAAAATTCCCCGTGGTGTTTCTATAAATTTTTCTTCCTGGCCGAAAACGCCCGATACGAAGAACAACAAAAGAATAAGGTTAAACAGGTACAATGTGCAGGATTTTGACATAAAGAGTATGGTGATGGAAGTTTTACTGTGCAACAATTTCACTTTCAAACAATCACAATTAATCACTATATTGTATTGTTACATCACTAAGAAAATATATCAGAGAAAATAAATTAGCAAATACTTTATGTATTATTCTGTCAAAAAAGTGAAATTATTAATGGTTTTGCTCCTTTTTGTCAATTGTGCTTCGAACCAACCATCTTTTCAACCTCGAAGGCCAGTCCAGGGGCTTATGAAACAATTTCCCGACAATTCTCCCTATTTTATTATTTATACGCTGCCGGATTTTTTTCCGCAGGACATCCCCGTTTATCCCGGCGGAGTTATGCAAAAGGGTTTTGTATACCAGGAAAGGGATATGGACCTTATATTCAAGACGTCGGATTCAATTGAAGATATTATCCGGTTTTTCGAGACCAAAAGCGGAGAATTACATTGGAGCATAGAAAGAAACATGTCCGATCCTGCAGCAGACCACCAGACTTTTACCCTTCCGCTCACCTTTAATGATAATTTTGTTGAAACGTTTCAGTATTTTGCAGTAAGAGGCCACATTTTCGCCGCTCAACACACCGGTAAATACTTTGTCAGCAGGATAATCGAAACTGCCGACTCTCCATTTACTTTTATTATTCAGCAAATCAGAACGGGGTCGTAATTGAGAACCTTCCTCAGGCTCCGGATTTTCACCTATCGGTTGATCCGGTGTATTGTGTCATTATCAATTTCACGACAGACTTTCTTTCTTACCTGCTGTATTCATGCGGTACTTTGTATGTGTATCGTATTCGCTGCCTGTCCGTCAGGATATGTTGCCGCTCAGGAGGTCAAGCGGGCAGATTGGACAACTCCGGTAGAAACAGCCGTTAAGGATTCCTCTGAAGGATCGGTTTATATTCGAGGTACTGTGATACTACCGGCATCCCGTCTGGAGACCTGGAACGTTTTGACCGATTACGATTCTCTGGAACAGTTCATTCCGAATATGTTAGATGCGGCAATAATCTCCGGAGAGGGGAATACTAAAGTAGTAAATCAGAAAGGGATGTCAAGGTTCTGGATATTCGGTAAAACAGTCGAAGTTACCCTGGATATACAGGAATTTGCCCGGGATTCTATGATCTTCAATCTCAGGCGGGGACCGTTCCATGAGTATTCCGGCCGCTGGGACCTTTTCCAGGATACTGGAAACAATACTACTCAGTTAATTTTCAGAGCACTGATCAAGCCAGATTTTTATGCTCCAAAATTCATTATCAGACGTGTTATCCGAAATGATTTTCGTTCGAGTCTTGATGCAATTAGAAATGAGGTGTTGAGAAGATATTACCGTTAAATATATTGAAATTACCCGGTATAAAAGAAAGACTATGGATAGTTTTTACTAAAAGTCGTTATGGGGAATCGTATGTCTTGTTGACGAATATCGAAATTACACGATTCGATGAGGCATTAAGAATAATTAAGACTTATCGTTACTGATGGTCTGAGGAAGATATTTTCAAAGTGATGAAACAAGACCTCGGTATCGAAAAAGTGATGGTACGAACTCTAAGTCGAATCAATAAGCTAATTGAAATAGCAATGCTTGCATATGTAATTGCATTCATGTTGCTTATCAGGGATAATAAATTAGTAAAATTTATTATCGAAGCTGGAGGAAGATTGGGGATTAAAACGAAAAGCGAAGATACAATTGGACGTGTTTTGAAAGGATTATGTGATTTATTGCCAAATAAACTTGAATTAGGGGTATAGATTGTGATCGGGGTCAATCCAAACTATATAAAACAGAGATTCATACATGAATCCATGTATTCTACATCTTTCTTTTGATAATGAGAATTGTCTTGATTAAGCTTCCCATAATTCTGGAGGTAAATTAAATCCTTCAGGTTCAGTAGTTTCTTCCCATTGTATTTTATGCGGGCGAAGAGTTTTGGGATTTCTGGGATGAATAAATTCTAAATAAGTCAAATGACTCACATCTCGTAATCTATTAAGAAATAAATCTAAAAATTTATCATTACATCCGTCAATGCTAAATTTCTTGTTATTTAAATCAAGATATTGAAAAGAGAAATAAATTAATTCGGGAAGAACTTCTGTTTTTTTACTTTTGAATCGGATTTTCTTTGTGGCAGTTGCTTTCTAATTCCCAAAACTTAATCCTCATCAGCAAACTTCCTGTAGTAACTTTTCATAGTCTCTTGGGAAATAATAGAACTTGAAGGGGAATTATTTGGAATACCCCCCTCGTGCTTCAATCCAAGGTTCTTCAGAGTGGGTCATTCTTTCTAAATTATATGCTGTTTCGCCCCCAAACACATCAATTATTTCATCAAGACAATCTGCAACGTCTGCTTCGATTCTTCTCTCAGGATTTTCATCAATGGGATTCCACCTGTAGTGTCGAAAACGATTATAAAAATGTGTGTTTACAGGTCCATGAATCCAAGCTTCAAATTCACCATCAAAGAGGGGCTCGTCTTTGAGCGCAAGATACCAAGCTTGAGCATAATATACAAGTTTCTGAAGTTTTAGATTTGTTAGACAGTCTCCTGCCTCGTGAGCCGAAATTAAAAAGTAGTTGGCCACGGTGTCAATATCAGTACGTGCCATGGCGACCTCCCTCCCTCAAGCGCCTGGCGGCGCAGAAGCGCTTAAATATAACCTCTATAATGTGAATATGCAATACAAAACTTGACATATATAACAAGTTTAATTCTCAATTAAACTTTATAATCTTTAAATTGTTTCATTATATATTATCGGCATATTAAATTGCCAACTATATAATTAATTTTATTTGTTCATTAATAATATTATACATATGTTCACTGTATTAAACCTGGAGACAAAAATAAAAGTTCCGACTTCCTAAATTTAAAAAGTGGGTAAACTCCAGTTAAATATCCCTTGATTTATTAAAAGAGAATATCTACATTATGGGTCATTTTTTATTGGGTTCATACTAAAGCGCCAAGAAACATACGCCCTCGCTGGAAAAAGCAATTATTGTTTTTTGGGGCGTCGTCAAGCGGTAAGACACAGGATTTTGGATCCTGCATTCGGAGGTTCGAATCCTCCCGCCCCAGCGAGTATGAAGATATCAGAATTTTCTTATTCCGTGGAAGCACATTTCTTATAGAGCGGTAATTGTTGTATGTCATATGAACTGAAGATTTTTTCGGGCAACTCTAATAGAACTCTGTCTGAAAAGATTGCCACTTCGCTCGGCAAGTCGTTAAACAAAGCGTACGTTTCCCGGTTTTCAGATGGGGAAGTCCGCGCAAAGTTCGAAGAAAATATTCGTGGTTCGGATATTTTTATCATTCAATCGACGCAGCCGCCGGGCGACAACTGGATGGAATTACTGATTATGCTGGATGCTGCGAAGCGTGCTTCTGCGGGCAGAATCACAGCTGTCATTCCATACTTCGGATATGCAAGACAGGATAGAAAAGACCAGCCGCGGGTTCCGATTACATCAAGGCTTTGTGCGGACCTTCTCGAGACGGCAGGCGCCAACCGTGTATTAACTATGGACCTGCATTCTCCGCAGATCCAGGCGTTTTTTGATATCCCGGTAGACCATCTGTATTCTTCAATGGTCCTGCTCGATTATTACCGGTCAATGGAGATCGAAGACCTTGTTGTTGTCGGTCCGGATATAGGAGCTGTCCGTTTGGCGCGTGCGTATGCGAAACAGCTCCATTGCCCGATCGCGATTCTTGATAAGCGGAGACCAGAGCCGAACAAGTCTGAAATCATTCATATCATCGGTGATGTAGAGGGAAAAAATATTTTGATTCTCGATGATTTGATCGATACGGCAGGCACACTTGTCGCCGCTACAGAGGCCCTCATCAACGCGGGCGTAAAAAGCGTTCAGGCAGGATGTGCTCATCCTGTCTTTTCGGGGAAGGCGATGGAACGGATTAATAATTCTAAGCTGACAAAAGTGACCGTGTCAGACACGATACCGATTTCCGACGCTGGGATGTCCGATAAGATAGAGATCGTTACTGTCGGCGGAGTATTCGGAAAAGCGATTATGCGCCTGCACAACGGCGAATCTATTAGTTCTCTTTTCGATATATTTCTTTAGGTATATTGGAGTTGTTGTCTTACATAGAAAATAAGCAATCATACATAGTATACAGGTGAGACCATGTCGGCAAACATACTATCAGCGGCAGTCCGAAAAAAATCGGGCAAAGAATTTGCCAAATCGCTCCGGCGGGACGGAAAAATTCCGGGAATTTTTTATATTAAGGGTGAAGATTCCGTACCCCTCACACTTGAGGCAAAAGATATAGCGGTTATACTTGCCTCGAAACCCGCCTTAATTTCTCTCGAATTTGACGACGGTACGACCCGGGAAGCGGTCATTCGTCAAATTCAGAGAGACCCCATTACAGCTTTTGTTACTCATCTTGATCTGATGGGGATCAAACGAGGGGTAAAAATCACCGTCACAGTGCCGGTGCACCTGGAAGGTACACCGATCGGTATCAAGCTTGGTGGTATTGTAGAAACAATATCACGTGATCTCGATATCGAATGTCTTCCGAAAGATATTCCCGACAGTCTGGTTGTTGACATATCGAACATGGATATTGGCGATTCACTGCACATCAGCGACCTTGAATATGAGAATATCAAAATATTAAACCGGGGTGACGTTCCTATTCTCAATGTTATACTTCCGAAGGTTGTGGTTGTCGAAGAAGAAATTGTAGAGGAAGAGCTTGAAGAAGGAGCTGAAGTGCCTGAGGAAGCTGAAGAACCAGAGGAAAAGGAAAGCCCGGAAAGCGAATAACATGCACTGCATCGTTGGTTTGGGAAATCCGGAACCTCGTTATTCCCTAACCAGACATAATGTCGGTTTTCAAATAGTCGACTCGATTGCGTATTTGTCAGGAATCTCTTTTGTCAAGAAGAAAGAATTGTTCTTATCGGCGGCCGGTATAGTCGGAGGCCGGAAGGTTCTTCTCGTCAAACCGGTGACATACATGAACAGAAGCGGAATTGCCGTTGGAGAGGTTATCCGGTATTACAAAATACCGCTCACGAGCGTGTTGATTGTTCTGGACGATATTGATCTGACATTCGGAATGTTCCGTTACAGGACCAGGGGTAACGATGCAGGTAACCGCGGCATGAAATCTATTATCCGCGAAACAGGGTCGGACGAGATACCGAGATTCCGATTCGGGATAAGGAACAGAAAAACAATTGCAAATGCAAGTTCATATGTCCTGTCAAATTTTACGCGCCGTGAACAGGAGCAGTTGCCGAAGCTGCTGTCGATAGCGGAACAGTCCGTAGAAAAATGGATCTCCGACGGTATTACCGATACGATGAACGAATTTAACCGGCAACATCTCATAAACCAAGAGTGATTTTACTATTGAATCAATAATCCAAATGATAGTTATAATTGGAATAATTTCCGGAGACTGAAAAAGAATGAATACTGTGATGATATTTGCGCCTGTAATCGGAGCATTCGGGCTCCTGATCGCTGTTCTGCTCTACATATCGGTCAAGAAAATGCCGTCTGGTACTGAAGTGATGCAGGATATTGCGGAAAGAATCCATGAAGGGGCGATGGTTTTCCTCAAGCGGGAGTACTCTATATTAGCCGTATTCATACTTATTGTGTTCTTGCTGCTATGGAGATTTATGCCGTATCAGGCAACGGCATTTGCCTTTTTGTCGGGAGCACTCGGCTCTTTACTCTGCGGTTTGTTCGGAATGCAAGCCGCCACGCTTGCGAACGTCCGTACTTCACAGGCTGCCAAGGAGCATGGTCAGGGTCGTGCTCTGCTTGCCGCTTTTAACGGTGGTGCGGTTATGGGGTTGTCCGTTGCAAGTCTCGGTCTGGTCGGTTTCGGCTCTCTTTTTCTATTATATAAATTCGGAACGATCGATATTACCGCAATAAACGGATTTGCAATGGGTGCAAGTTCCATCGCTCTGTTCGCACGGGTTGGCGGTGGTATTTTTACAAAGGCTGCTGACGTCGGAGCGGATCTTGTTGGCAAAGTCGAGGCTGGAATCCCCGAAGACGATCCGCGTAATCCTGCTACCATAGCGGACAACGTAGGCGATAATGTAGGAGATGTTGCCGGCATGGGCGCAGATATTTTCGAGTCATATGTCGGCTCTGTGATCGCGACCATTGCACTCGGGGCATACGCAAGCATCGAATACGGCGGAGACGCGCTGAACTGGATGTTCCTGCCGATTTTTATTACTGTTATCGGACTCATCACGTCGCTTATCGGGATCATCGCGGTCCGTGTCCTCCGCAATATAGATCCTGCCGCAACGCTTCGCTATTCGTCGATCTTTGCCGCCGTCCTTATGATGATTTTATCGTATGGAGCGATAACTGCACTTGACTTGGAGACGGGATCGATATGGGCTATAGTATCAGGCTCGTTAGCAGGTATTCTTATCGGGCTGTTTACCGAATTTTACACATCCGGCAGTCCTGTAAAAAAAATAGCAACCGCGAGTTTGACCGGGCCTGCAACAAACATTATCACCGGATTTGCCGTCGGACTTGAGAGTTGTGTTGCACCGGTCCTGACTATTTGCGCTGCGATCTACTTCGGTTTTCAATTTGCCGGTCTTTACGGGATCGGGATCGCTGCGGTCGGTATGCTTGCCACGGTTGGGATCACCATGTCGGTGGACGCCTACGGACCGATCGCCGATAACGCTGGCGGAATTACTGAGATGGCAGGTCTTGGAGCCGAAACCCGTAAGATCACCGACAGTCTTGATTCTCTCGGCAATACGACTGCCGCAATGGGTAAAGGTTTTGCAATCGGATCAGCGGCGCTTACGGCTCTTGCACTTTTTTCCGCTTACGGGGTCGCTGCCGAAATTGATGTCATCGACTTAAAAAACCACATGGTCGTCATCGGCCTGATGATCGGGGGTGTTATTCCGTTTTTTATCGCCGCAAATACCATGTCTGCCGTAGGCCGGGCTGCACAGAGTATGGTTGAAGAAGTACGGCGTCAATTCAGAGAGATCAAAGGGATCATGGATGGGACCGGAAAACCGGATTCTGCACAATGTGTCGATATAAGCACAAAAGCCGCTTTGAAGGAAATGATAATCCCCGGCTTAACGGCAATTATAATGCCGGTGCTCATTGGATTCACGATGGGAAAAGCTGCGCTCGGCGGCTTGCTCGCCGGCGCTACTCTCAGCGGTGTATTGCTTGCGCTCCTTATGGCAAACGGGGGCGGCGCCTGGGATAATGCCAAAAAATATATCGAGGAAGGAAATTTAGGCGGTAAAGGAAGTGAAGCGCATAAGGCGGCTGTCACCGGTGACACGGTCGGTGATCCGTTCAAAGACACCTCGGGGCCGTCCATGAATATCTTGATAAAATTAACATCTGTGGTTTCTCTCGTAATCGCACCGCTTATCAAGTAATTTGTAAGAAAAATACCTTTGAAGAATTGGAGTTTTTATGAAAATCTATGAATCGGTAATCATCGTCAATTCATCGTTGAACGAGGATACGCTCAACCGGATTATAGGCCGTTACGAAGAGTTAATTAAAAAGCAGGGCGGTTCGCTTCGCGAGACAATCAGATGGGGAAAACGACGTCTGGCATATCCGATCAAAAAATTTCAATACGGTTACTACATAATCTTTGAGTTTGAGTCGGCTTCGGGTCTTATCAGTGAGCTGGAGCATGAATACCGGTTGAATGAACTCATCCTGCGGTTCATGACGCTACACAAAGACAAAAAAGCTCTTCTTGCCGAAGAGCAGAAAAAAGCACAGGATTCGATTCAAGCCAAAGAAGTTGCCGATCAAGAGGCCGCCAAATCGCCGAAAGGGGAAATTGAAACCCTTGACGATAAACCTTCTCCGGCAATCGTCCCGGATGAAACGGTAACGAATGATGTGACAGGCGAGGAACATTCTCAAGAGACTTCCGTTCAGGTGCCGGTTGAGGCAATAAAAGACCAGGCTGCCGGGGAACTTGCTTCCGACCGGGATAACAGTGCGGAAGTAACGGCGGAGGAAGAATCCGTCACTGATGAACCTTCTGAGGAAAACAATGACTCCGGGAATGATCCGGATGACTCTGAAATACGTGATGAAAAATCTAAAGAATGATAGATGATATGAATCAGGTAGAGAAAGAATAAGAGGATTATATAAAACATTACCCCGGAGGTATCCGCAACAGTAATAAATATAGTAAGTATCGTTCCCGGTTTAACCGGTTATCATGAGGTTGAAAATATTTGAATATGCCTCATGCTTGCATTGTATATAGCACTGTATGTTGTATCTTGAGTGCGAACAGATTGAATTTTACAACTGATTATAGTGGAGAAGAATGCAGCCGATAAGCCGGACCATAACGGTATGGCAGATGCTCCTATATTGGCAGCGCTCCCGCCCGGTGAACATTCCCCGGATCGGGCAGACTCTCCGGTATAGTTCAATAAAATTATCCGGCATAATAGGGAATTCACGTTATGAAGATTATGAAAGTGATCGTGTATTTGTGACAGGAATATAAGGAGTTGACTTCGTGCTTAAAATAAAACATGGGCCAAGAATTTGCAAGTTCTGTGAGAACAAAGAAATTCATATTGATTATAAAGACGATAAAAAGCTGTCCCGGTTCACCACAGAGCAGGGGAAAATCATACCGAAACGGATTTCCGGTACGTGTGCAAAACATCAGCGTATGCTCGTGCGTGCTATTAAGCGGGCGCGACAATTGGCGATTATCCCCTATATTGCAGATATCGCACGATAATTGATGGTAGATAACGAAGTACGGTAGTTCCGTGCGTGCAGTATTAATTTGTATTCATTGAGTGAAATTATGTAATAAAAGGATTGAAATCGTATGAAAGTATTACTTTGTCATGATCATGAAACACTCGGTTCAAGGGGAGATGTGGTGGACGTAAAACCCGGGTATGCCCGGAATTTCCTGATGCCGAGAAACATTGCCTTACCGATGACCAAGGGAAATTTGAAAGTTCTTGAAGAAGAACAAAAACAGGTAGCCATGCAAGGCAAACGGGAAGAGATCGAGGCAGACAAGATCAAAGAGAGTCTTGAAAAGATTTCCGTTACCGCCACGGTGACTGTGGGTGAAGACGATCGTATATTCGGGACAGTAACAAGCCAGAACATAACCGACCTTTTGAAGGAAAAAGGGTTCGCCATTGATAAGAAGACGATCTCGATCGATGAGCCCGTTAAGGCGCTGGGTATTTATCCTGTCACGATACAGCTTCATCAGGAGGTTTCGGCAAAGATAAAACTCTGGGTCGTCAAAGGATAGGCAGATAATAAAAGTTGTTGGATAGTAAAAGAAGTCCCGACTCGATTGTATTTTCGAGGGGGATTTTTTTCATTGGCGGCGGAGTTTGGAAAAGGCAGGATCAACCTTTTTTATTTTGTGACCATCACATATACTCCGTTCCATTCATCAGAGGGTGGATTTTCCTTGTATGTCCGGCACCGTTCCACATATACATTCGAGGGTCCGTCGTCGGGGATTACTGTTAATGCTTTCGTAAAATACTCGGCTCCCTTATCCCATTCCCGGGCAAGATAATTTTCAATACCTTTATCATAAAGTTCTTTTACTTTTATCATGTCTTCGGACAGTCCATTATCTTTTCTCCCCAGGAGTTCGTACACTTTCACCGGTTTCTGCTTTCCTTTCACCTGTAATGAATCAAGGAATCTGGTTTCCACGGCATCTTTCACTGCTTCCAGAGTAAATTCGCTTATCATGATGTAGGTATTGTACTGCTTGTTTGCTCCTTCGAGTCTTGATCCTAAATTCACACTGTCACCCATGACCGTATAATCGAGTCTGTCCATTGCGCCCATATTCCCTGCAACCATTGGTCCGGTATTGAGTCCTATCCTCACGAACAATTCGGGTTTGTCTTCTTCTTTTCCATTGTTTTCTGAGTTTGGCAAGTTCATGCTACATTTCAAGCGATACATAACATGCCCGAACAGCATGGTCTTCGAAAAATATCGGTGTGCCGAACACAGCCATAATAGCATCGCCTTCATATTTATCAACCATACCGTCATATTTTAAGATAATACTGGTCATGGCGGTCAAATATTC
This sequence comes from bacterium, assembly GCA_965240425.1. Taxonomy (GTDB): domain Bacteria; phylum SM23-31; class SM23-31; order SM23-31; family SM23-31; genus CBDFMG01. Next base: position 1,017,827 of record OZ251221.1, on the reverse strand, counting down.
GTTCAGCAACGAAACAAGTTCTTCCGGTGTTAATTTCTCGGATAACGATGTAAAGCCGGCAACATCCGAAAAGAACACCGTCAGCACCTTCTTTTCTCCGCCCAGCTTGACCATCTCGGGATTTTTTATCAACTCATCGACTACCGATTTGGTCACGTATCGTGAAAAAATACCCCGGATCATCTTTTTCACGTTCTCCTCGGAAAAAAAGCTGTGAACAGTAATCGCTGCATAGCCGACCATGATCGCAAGCACGGGACCGAATACATCGATCCAATATCCGGGACCCTGAAATAAATACTGGGCTGAAACAAGGAACCCGGCAAGGATTCCTAATATGAGGATTACACCCGTAAGCGGTTTAAATTTCGGAACAAAAATTCCCGTTAAGAGACCGAAGCAGAGAACAATCATGGCGTTGACACTAAAAGGGATCCGTTGGAGAAAATTTTGTGAAATTATCGTGTTAAAGATATTCGCATACAACCCGACCATCGGGTATCTGCGGTTATACGGCATCGGATTCAGGTCATGAGTCCCGGCAGCGGTCAGACCGTAGATGAAGACTTTATTTTCTATATCTTCTCGCCGTAAAATCTTCCCGTTCACTTCGGGATCATAAAAATATAACGGATAGTCCTCAGGTTTCAGACCGCCTTTTGTAAATCTGTCTTTAACTATAAAATAGCTATAACGTATCTTGTTCTCGTTCCGCTCTCCCGTTATCTCTTTTATTTCATCAAGCGTTACAGAAGGATTCTCTTCAAAAGCCCTGGCAATTTTGTGATTTCGCGCGAGTTCCAGATAGAATTCATAAATTTCCTCCGGAAAATCCTCTTTACTCACGATCATTTCCTGTTCGATCGCCTGATCAAACATTTTTCCCCACCGCATGAGAAAGTATACGGGTTCGACCTCATCCGAATATTGACCGCCGGTTTTTTCAAATTCAGCCAGAAAAATTGACGGATCGCCTATCGCTTCGGGAGTATTGAAAAATATCTTTTTTATCGTGGCGGCATAACCGGCATTTCTCCATGCAACCTGATTTGTGATAAGAGCCAGATGGGGTATGTGCGTAAATTGCTCGTCCCAATAATCTCCGGCCCAATTTACGAGCATCAGTCCTTTATCACTGATCGGTATCCTGATATGTACTTCCGTACCATCCGGCAAAGTACCCGGAGACAAAATTACTGCTTTACCGGGATTGATATTCACATCTTCGAACTTACCTCCAATATAATCGAGAATCATCATCAAAGCAAAGGAAGGCCAGATCTTTCCGTCATAGACCAGGACAACCTGATATTGTCTGACAGAACCGTCAATGTCTGCAACGGTCATAGCGTACCCACGCCCCGTGCCGCTTCCATCAGCATCGTTCTCGGCGGCTCGATATCGGTATAGAATGTTAATTTGCTGGCCGGCCAATCGGGATATTCCTTCGAAAAAGGTTCCAGATACTCTAATGCTTTCCTCTTGTCTTCATTTTTCTCTCCGATGTTTTCGCGTATCCAATCAGCATCTTCTTGATTAGCAGCTATTTGAAAGGATTGGCCCAGAAATACGTTACCCGCATTATTCATGGATTCCCGTAAATCTCTGTCATAATCCCGGAACAAGTCTAGAACGTCGTCGACGCTTTTTACCTGAGCGCCGGCCAGGTCCTGCTTTTTTAATATTTCGGTGGTGCTCGCTTCCGGGAAAAAAATATCAAATCCGACCATGCGGGCGTTCATTGCGCTTAATGCATCGATCACTTGAGCATATTTATCTCTCGTCCAGTCCTGAAATCTTCCTTCAACACCAAGCGTTAGAGCATCCACGTCGATAGTGCCGACATTCTGGTCCATCGGTATAGGCCCCCGGATCAAAAACCGCTGGTCCAGAAGTTTCAACTCTACCATCTCGTAAAAGGGAAAAATATCGGCATTTTTTGAAATCCAGCTTACTCCGATTATCATACCGGCGATTATGATTCCGATACTGATCTGAATAAGCTTTTTGTTAACCTTTTTTTCCTCTTTTTCCGCCATAGACACAATCCTTTATATAATGCTGTGCATTCGATGTAATAGTATTGGAGGCAAAAATTCAGAGACGATCATTCCAGTCGTCTGACGATAATTTACAATATATTGGAAAGTATAGCTTAAATTCAACAAAAATCTGACAAAATGTTGATAAACCGAAGAAATCGATGAAATATAGCACAAGCGGCTACTCGTATTTCGGGAAAGCTTTATAAGAAAAAACCCCGGTTTTCCTGCAAACCGGGGTTTATCGTGTATCCTGCAATCTAATTCTGGTCTTCGATTAAATCAATTTCAGCTTTTGCAAGTTCTGCATAATCGCTTTCGGAATGATTTTCCAAAATTTCGGTAAACATCTCCCGACCTTTTTCAGGATCTCCGATCTGAACATATATCTGACCGACATAGAATATGCTCTGTGCAATGGACGGATCATCAGGATTTTCCTCGATGAACTCTTCAAGGATTTCGAGAGCATTTAACAGTTCGAGTCTGTTCGGATATCGTACTCCTCCTTTGAAATAGAGGTGCTTCAGGGCTGCGTCTTCAGCTTCAGCTCCGCGGACACCGGCTACGGTGACTGCCTGTTCCGTTTTAAAAGATCGGATATCTTTAGTCATATCCCCGACTTTTGTCCAGGTATTGAGAAAGTCGTCTGATATCTTGAATTTTTTTGGCTCCTCTTCTTTCTTATCAGTATTATCCTGTGCGAAGCCAATACCCGTTATCATCAGACAGGCAAAAATTACAGATGTAATCGTTTTTTTATTCATCGATGTACCCTCCATTCTAACGTAAAGCCCTTAAAGGACTATACTAATTTGTGTTTAGTTATGTTCCTTTTATTACCTCTGGTCAGGCGTTATGAACTTGAGAAGATCCCGGAGTGTATTATCCATTTCAACAGCCCGCTGATATTCCTCTCCTGCTTCTGTACGCCTTCCCATAAGATACAGGGTGATCGCGATATTCAGCCTCACACCTGCGTTATCTGTCATTAATTCCGCCGCCCTGTTAAAGAACACGAGCCCGTCTTCATAGTTTCCCTGGTGAATCGATATAACCCCTATCGCATTGATCGCATCCGCATAATCGGGCTGGAGTTCGAGCACTCTCCCGAACATTTCAAGCGCATCATCAATTCTATTAAACCGCTAATACGCAGCTCCCGCATCGTATACTCCGTCCGGATCGTCCATCGAAATAGATCCGGCAAGAGCAAATTCCTGAATCCGTGTATCGTAAGCTTCGGTATCGATGTTGACCAGTTCATCAACGGATTCCCGTGTCGGAATTGCAATTTCCCGCACTGGCGGCTGTCCCGCCCGGTACTTCTGAATCGCTTTGGAAACGATAATCTCATGAACATATCCCTGTTCTTTGCGCAGATGATATTCATCGGCGCCGTTCCTCCAGGCCGCAGCAAATGAATGACCATACATCGTCGTTTCAACAGGGATCCAGACCCGGTCTTCATAGACAACATATTCCGATCTGTCAATGGGATGTGAATCAATTTCATTGAGCGGTATTCCACTGTCGAACATCAGATAAATGTGTCCGGCCCCCGGAGCATCGACGTCAAGAAGAATGGTATCGATGTTCAGGTTTTCGAGCAGGCTGGCATAGAGCATCGTACAGTCGTCACAATCGCCAATTTTGCTATTCAAGAGTTCAACGGGATATTGAATATTGTCAAAAATCGAACTGTCTGCAGCGATGAGATACCAGGGTGTCTGCTGATCTGCCTGATATACAATACCGTGTTTCCCGAGAGCATCGAACAGGACCGTCGCTCTTCCCAGATTCGAGTTGTCATACTGGTCAACAAGGACATCATTATACTGCTGGATTATCGTGCGGGCAAACCGGTTGACCATCTCGTCTTCGGGAGTAATGAACGCCGCCACACGTCCAGGATCACTCCAGCTTATTTTGTTCTTACCCAGAACATACAGCGGGTCCATATTTTGACTGGTTTCACGGGTATTCCTGTCCTGCTCATAGCTGATCGTCATAATCGGCTGAACGAGATTATCGTAGGATGCACCGCGTGCTTCCAGAATTTCATTCGAGAGCGAAATATTGAGCGGATATGCCTTTGTCGTTTGCGGATCAAGTACCAGGTCTTGTTCATACGGCTGCGACGTAACCGTGGGAATATCGATTCTGACCCGAATCGGGAGTTGTTCGGCCGAGGAGTTTTTCAGCACGACCTGAGCAAATTCTTCTTCTGAATATTTTCTGTAAAGAGACCTGAACAGAGGTGTCGGGCGGATGGTTGCATCCCTGATCGATACGAGTGCGGGATTAAATGTGAATGCGATGCCAAACCGGTGCGTGACCGGAAGCAGGGGATGATCTTCTATCGCATAATCGAACTGAATTAATTTATATTTGGCGCTGAATCCCGCCGAATAGAAGTTGGAACTGTTGAATCCGCTGACAGCATCGATGTCTTTTTGGTAACCGCCCCTGAAAGCGAGTGAGTTAAATAACCAGTATTCCGCACCGAAACGAATTCTGTTGTCAGACCGCGGCAGCAAGCAGAAAACCTTCAAACAGTGAATACGCCGCTCCAAAGCGGATCTTTTGGGGAAATATCTCTTCAGACCTGTCATTTTCATGGCTGAGAGACGTAGTGCCCAAATCCTGACCGACAATGCCGATGCGCAGCCCCGGCACGGGACTGAAAAGAACACCGAGATCGAACCCGAAACCGCTCGTTTTTGCGGCAGACGCTCCGTTGAGGGAAATGTCCATGTCGACGCGCTTGATCTTCGGCCCTATAGAAAGATTCCACCACGGTAACCGCAGTGAATACGCCAGGTTAAAGACGTCCTGCCTGAAACTGAGACCTTCGTCGTCCTGCCCGATATGCATCCAGTCAACGCCGAAGGCATGATTGTCACCGATCGGCACGACCCCTCCAACATAGGAGTTTCCGAGACCAAGATCAGCATAAAGGTCGCTGTACATAGTCGTAAATTCAGTCCGTTGCAGCGTAACCAGACCGGCCGGATTCCAGAACAGTGCGTTCGCATCGTTGGCAACTGCGGTAAAGGCTCCCCCAATTCCCAGCGGACGGGCGCCAAGCTCAATTTGATTCGAGACCTGCCCCGAGACTGTGGCCGATCTCACCAGCAGAAGGATCAGCAGGATATATGGAATCGATTTTTTCATATAAATTTCAATTACGTGTGATTGACTGTGCGCTATGGTTGAATTATGACCGTATCCAGCGGTACTGTTATATTCGGGACGGTGACCGTCTGAGGAGCACTCGATCCATTTTTCAGGAAAGTTACTTCTATTATATATGTCTCACCTTCATCGAGACCAAAGTGTGCGATCTGGGGTTCCGGACCCGATCCCACTTCCTGCATCGCTACGACAACTGAAGGGGCGTTTGCATTGAACACCCTGACTTTTGATCCCAGACCGTTCCGGTTGTTGAACCCGAAACCCTTACCCTGCACCCTGATTTTAAGATAGTCATTCACCGGATTCAGATTCTTGAACAATAAATTTTGATGGGTGTTTGTGATTAAAATATCCGGATCGCCGTCATTGTCGTAGTCTGCAAATGCTGCAGAGCTTGCAAAGCTTCCTACCTCATCAGATGTGGAGAAGTTGAGCGCACCTCTCAGTATATTTGATTCTGTCGTTCTGTAGGAGAACGTTCCATTGTCATTCTCGAAGAGAATGTTGCCTTGCGTTCCGTCAAAACCTTCCGTCGGTGCAATTTCATCAAAACCGCCGACATACAAGAGGTCGGGATCGCCGTCCCCGTCGTAATCCCCCCACGTCGCTCCCCGTGAATCCCATGCATCAGGTGCGAATTGAACGCCGGCCGCAGCGGCGCTATTGGTGAATGTCCCGGCGGGGTCCTGTTTATAGAGTGAATTCGAGCCAATATTCCCAAGAAACAGATCGAGGAGGTTATTGTTGTCATAATCGGCCCATACCGAATATCTGCCGTACTGTGTGTCGCTCAATCTGCTGAAAACGAGTGAAAACTCACCGTCATCATTTTGGTACAGCCTGTTTTCCTGCTCGCGGTTCACGACATACAGGTCCACATCTCCATCATCGTCAAAATCGATCCAATCGGCCCATTCGCTGTCCCGAACATCAGCAACAACACCATCCAACAGCGTGAAAGAGGTACCGCCGTTGTTTTGATACAGTGCGTTTTCTCCTCAGAATTTACAAACATAGAGGTCGACAAATCCATCGTTGTTGAAGTCTCCCCATGCAGCAGACTGCGACCGTCCAACGGAAGAATTAATAAAGTTCGTCGATGAAGTGACATCGAGAAATACTGCGGAACCCGATTCAATCAGAAAATTTTTAAAGAGAAGGTCACCTTCGGAAAAATTCGCGACAAATAGGTCCTGGTCGCCGTCATTATCATAATCTGCCCATGCTGCTCCAACACTGTTTTCGGCACGCTGAACGCTCACTGAACCCGCTACGTCCCCGAAAAACCCAAACCCGAGATTTCTGTACAACGCATTCTGCCCCAGACCGGTGGAAGCCTGGCCAAAGGATGTGATATACACATCGACAAGACCGTCGTTATCGTAATCCGCCCATGCCTGACCGGTCGACCAGCGGGAAAAGATACCCATCATTATACCCGACTGCACCGTGACCTCTTCGAACGTCACCTGCTGACAGAACGCCGCAGCATATATTAGGACATTGAGAAGTACCGCTTGTACTATTATTTTTATTTTCATTCCCTGTAATGTTGTATACATTTTACTGATTTGAAATCGCCACCGATTTTATTTTTTCCGATCCTCCGGCGCTGATCTGCACGATATACAATCCTGTGGGCAGTATCCGGCCATCGCCGTCCCTGCCATCCCATACTTCAGAATTCCGACCCGCATTCCGGGGCAGATTATCGATCAATTTTCTAACCGCTCTTCCCGCGGTGTTAAAAATCCTTATAGTAACATCTGTTGCAGTACCGAGCGAATAAATGACGCTTGTCTTGTTCCGGCCGCTTCCCGTCCCTCGCGGCGCGAAAACGCGCGGCGAGAACGATATGTCCGTTAAACCTCCACCCGGACCGGTAGTCAAGTCTTCAAATAATCCGAACGTACCGAGTTTAGTCACCGATGCCGTAATGGTGTTATTTTCCGTATCGATGGTGCCTCCGATACGGTCCCACACGGAAGAAATACTGTTTTGTTGATATAGCGCAAGTTTTTGTTCGTCTACAAAAGCGCTCGCCGTTTTGGCGGCGGTCTTACCTGTCACTTGATTTATTATTTCGTCACTGTACCCGAACCTGATCTACGTAGGTTTGTCGAGTTGAAGATCGATTTCAGGCCCGATGTGAAATGCCACATTTACGAATGTTACTCCTTCCGGCAGCTGGAGGGGATCGACTTTTTCAATTGGGATCGCAATATCATTTGCGATCGCATTCGGGGGAAAGAATATCACCACACTGCTGTCGGGAGATGCGATACTGCCACCGGCCGCGGCAGACAACACGCGCGTCGTCTTGAATTGCCAGCTAAAATCACCCTGCATCGTGTTCCCTACCCTGTCGCGCAGGGTTGAAACGACAACAGCACGGTATTCCGTTTCCGATTCAAGACCCGAGAACAGTGCGGAAACGCTCATGCCGTCACTGCTGAGGATGACATCGGAATTGGGACTGAACTCTTGTGAACCTTTGAATAATTTGAACGCTTCATTCGATACGGAAACAGGGTCGAGCGCCTCATCGAAGGTTGCCATAAGGGTAATGCTGGTCTTGACACCCTCAGTGATACCATCGGGAATGAACGGCGGGTCGGTCGTTATGACCTGGGGCCGCTTCGTATCGATAAAAAATTCTTTCACATCGTCGGCAGGTGTCATGACATTGCCTACCGCATCGGTTATACCCGAAACGCTCAGCGCAGCCATGCCGCTCAAGAACTGTTCGAGAATCTCTAAATCGCCTATCAGGTTTTTTCCGGAATACGATACTATATTCACGGGGACAGCGGCGCCTCCCGGCAGTGTCACTATGACATCGGGAAGTACCGACAAATCCAATTCGAAATTTTCATCGACGACAATGAACATTGTTACGGTATTGACCCCGGTCGAATCGGGTGTTATCGTTACCGATTCTGCAGAAACGGACGGAGGGTCCGTGTCGATCCGGAAGCTTTGTTCCGGCGACCATTCCGATGCGGCAAGACCGTTATCGACCGCTCTCACGCTCCAGGTGTGATCGCCGCTTATTAAACCTGTTATTTCCCTGTGTGTAGTCGATCCGAATCTTCCGATCTCCGGTTCCTGTGCTCCGGAGACGATCTCGTTACCGCCGATCGTCGTACCGACCCGTATCTGGTAAGTCAAGCTGTCTCTGAAGGGATCGCCGATCGGGAAATCGACACCCGGGTCCCACGACAGCGTTACCATGCTCCCATCTATTGTTGCCGTAAGACCGGACACTTCCTGCGGAGCGCTATTGGGATTGCTCCTGGCACTCACATTGTCATAGACCGTTGCGCTTGCCAGGAATGTGGACTCATCGAATTTTTTTCTCCCCAGCGTAATAAGTTCAATGTCGCTGTCCCCATCTATATCAACAAGAGATACGGCGCTGAAATCGATACCATTTCCTTCTGTTATTGACAGTATCTCTTCATTGAAAATGAGCGAGTTGTTCTTGTACAGCTTCAGGATCGGTCCTAACGACACCAGTGCGTCAAATCCTGTCACAACAATGTCGGGATCCCCATCGTTGTCATAATCGCCGACCGTCAAAGCGCCGCCGCGGCCGCCCTGCAGATTTGACGAAAGTATCGCATCTTCCGTCAGCGTTCCCGTCGGAGAATTTCGGAATATGACCGTCCTGTCTTGCGAAAATTGATACACACCCGTAGCAATAAGATCGAGGTCGCCGTCATCGTCGATATCCGCCCAGTCTATATCGCTTGAAGGGAAGGCCGGCAGGTTTGCATTATTTCTGTCCTCTATAAGCGTTCCCGTGGGATCGTTTTTGTAGATCGTCATCCTGTCAAAATTCGAGGACTGACCCGATATCGACAGGTCGAGGTCGCCGTCGTTATCGTGGTCTACCCATTGCAGTGTACCGAGAGCGTACCCTACAAGGCTTTGATTGGTATCCTCGGAAAGCACTCCGTCGTCATTGCGGAAAATTTTTGTAACGAACGGCCCTGCCGATGTTTTGCCCATGACCGCGAGATCGAGGTCGCCGTCATTGTCATAGTCTCCCCAGTCCAGGGATGCAAATCCAACCGGTGTGAACGGTTCTTGTAATTCCGTCAGCACACCCTCGTTATTAATGTATATATACCCGAAGTCGCGCTTTCCCGGATAAAAAATCCCGTGTAGGCGAGATCGAGGTCGCCGTCGTTATCATAGTCGCCCCATGCCATGGAAGCAAACTGGAATCCTGAGACATTTTGTAACGAACTCACAAATTGTTCAACTTTGAAAATCCGTTCTTGAGACCATGCGGACGTCTCGTATCGGGCGTTCACCGTCTGTACACTGAACGTATATGATCCTTCGGCTAACTGCGTATTGACAGTATACCGGAGATTTGAACCGACATTTCCCGGACCGGTCGGCCCGATACCGGAAAAAATTTCATTGACCGCACCCTGTCTTCCTACCCGGAGATTATTACTTAAAAAATCCTCCGAAGCCAGGGCATCCGATCCTCTACCCCAATTCAGCATAATATTATCATTGGTCACAACTGCTTCATCGACCGATGCGGGAGGTTGGGGTACGGTGCCGGGCGCAGACGTTGTGTTCCGGTACAGGATGGTAGAAAATTCGCCTGTGTCATTTACACCGCTCAGCAGGATATCGAGTTTACCGTCACTATCGTAATCGGCAAAGGCAAGAGCACCATCACGAAGACCGCCGAATTCAAGTTGTTTTTCGTTAAATGTACTTCCGGACTGCCCTTCGAGAATGTTCCCGAAAAGCGTCGAAAATTCATTCTTACCCGATACGGCTATGTCGAAGATCCCGTCGTTCCCGAGATCGCCCCACAGTGCCTGTCCGGCTAAATCTTCGGCGGTATCCAGAACATTTCCGGCTATCGTTCCGTCCCGTTCATTATTATATAAGATGATGTCGGATTTCCATACCGAATTCAGACCTGTTTGAAGAAGATCGCTGAATCCGTCGCCATCGGCATCACCCCAGACGAGCGTACCGGAGGTTAATTTTTGAATTCCTGATGAGTTCCGGTTGTCGAACGTGAAAAACCCGACCGGGTCGTTGACATATATCGCTGCATTGGCAAATCCTGCCACATCAAAGCCGGATATGACAAGATCGAGATCGCCGTCGTTGTCGATATCTCCGAACGCCGCACTGCCTTTTGATATATTGAGGAGGGGTTGGAGAGGTTCTTCTATAAGTATATTTTGTAAACCGACTTTTTCATTTCTGTAGAGAATGGTTCTCGATTCGCCGAGACGGTCCATACCTGTGGTTATGGCATCGGTCATTCCATCGTTATTATAATCGCCCCAGGCAACCGATGCATACCGGAGACCGGTCAAGGTCTGATTATCGTCCTTGACGTACGTTCCGCTCTGATTTTTCCAGACCTCGGCAACAGCAATATCATCCCGTCCAATCCAACAATCAATATGTCCAGATCGCCGTCATTATCGAAGTCCGACCAGCGTGCATCACCAAAGTATACTCCGGTAATCGAATTGGTAACTTGTGTCAGCACACCAGAACTGTTCTCAAAGATAAGCGTTTGCGGCGTACCCGTCCCGTCAAGGCCGGTGAGCAGCAGGTCCGGAGTAGAACCCGCATCAAAGAATCCCCATTCTGCCGAGCCGGCATACAGTTCTGGTAAGCTCTGGCCGGAATTCACAAATTGTTGAGCGGCAGCATTGCCAGGAAAGAGTGCTATACAGAATGCTGCCGCTACAATACTTGATATTCGAATGCAATATGTCATTTATACGTACATGATATTCTTACTTTTTTACAATCTCTTTGCATCTATGACCCTTTATGGGTCGAATAATTCATTCATTGTATCATTATTCCGGCCAGGATGCAACTAAAATTACTTTATAAGGATCATTTTCTTTGCATCCACAAATTCGCCGGTAATAACCCTGTAAATATATATCCCGCTTGAAACCGGTATCCCGTTGCGGTTCCTGCTGTTCCACAGAACTTCGTGGAACCCGGCCGTACGTTCTTCATTCAACAGCGTTATTACTTCCTGACCAAGCATATTGTAAATCTTGATCTGAACGTTCGACTGTTTCGGTATATCGAATTTTATCGTTGTCGTGGGATTGAACGGGTTCGGGTAATTCTGATGAAGCTTGAATGTGAGCGGGAGCGCCGCTCTTAAGGATAACGTTCCCAGCACCTCGACGGTACCGAATGTGCTCACGGCGTCGAGACGGTAGAAATAGGTATTGCCCGGTTTTATACCTGCATCTTCAAAGGAGTAAAACCCTTCACCAATCGATTGAAGATCGACGATCTTCACATATCCTTTGTTTTCATCAAGACTCCGGTAGATGGCAAATCCGGCATTATCGATCTCGAGCGCTGTGGTCCAGTTAAGGACAAATTTGCTATTGTCAATATCTCCCCAGAAATCGAGCAGTTTAACACTGGTCGGCACCGATGCATCGGCGACGAACGATTGTGGCGATGACCAATCGCTGAAGAAAAATCCGTCAAATGTCCGTGATTTCCAGAAATAGGTCTGCTGGTCGATGAGTGTCAGACCCGAACTCCATATCGTCTGCAGATCACCTTCGACAATGTTATCGGCAAGTGCAACCTGGTTAAAGAAATCGGATTCTTCCGCTATGACGAATTCGTATGTCAATGCCGTCCGGCCCGCCGGCAATGCGGCGTTATCAACGACTAAGTTGATTGCATCATTCCGTACGTTCTGGCCTTCTGCCGGGAAGGAAAGCGCCGGCGCGGCAGGACTCAAACCAACATTCGGAGTAAGAGATACAGCGGCCGTTTTCGAACTTTCATTCGGCGGATTCTGATTGTCGGACGCTGTCACAAAATATTCGTATGTTGTCCCGTTCGTCAGACCGTTGTCGAAATAGAACGTATCGGTCACTGCAGAAGCAATAAGCGTCGTATCCGGTGCGGTCTCTGTCTTACGGAACAGGCTGTATCCACCGAGGTCGCCTTCCGAATTTGCATCCCATGTCACAACTATCTCACCATTACCCGCTTCACCCGAGGCTGAAGACGGAGTAGCGGGAGCTGTCAAATCAGCGCTGGAATTCGTTGTGAAACTTAATATGGCTTTCGAAGAGAACGTACCGCTTCGTTTACTGGCCAATGGTGTATTCTCGTTACCCGACTTGTCGATCGATCCGACCGCGAAGAAATATTCCGTACTGTCAGTGAGATTGGTCAGAGTCACTACATGGTCGATGACGTCTGTCGCTTCACCGACGACTGTTGGCTGTCCAAACTCTACTGAATCTGATTCCGTATCGAATTCGATAAACGTATCTCCCAATTCATCCGTCAGGAAGACAATAGTCGCGGTAGCGTTGGTTTTTGATAAAACCAGTATGTCAAAGATAACCGGCGGTATATCATCCGCGCTTGCCGCCGTTGTGAACGTCGAATCAAAGGTCGTAGGACCGTTATCGCTGATATTCGGTAGAAGAAACTCTGAAAAAGTATGTGGTATCTGCGATGAGATTCGTCAGTGAAATACCGTGAAAATCGACGTCCTCCGTCGACAACCTGACCAGACCAAGGTCCCCGGTCAGTCCGTATTCGACCTTTGTATCGGACAGTTCATCCGTTTCCCATAGAATAGTAGCCTGATCGTTCGTAACGGAAACAACAAGCGGGCCGGTCGTAATCTTCGGGGGCGTATCGTCTGCTTCCGCTTCGGTGGATATTGCGGCATTCGCACTGAGCGAAGGAGCATTGTTTGAAACGTCCGTTGAACTGACCCGGTAGTTATATACTGTCCCCGGGACAAGATTCGTCAGCGTAATGCTGTGGTTCGTAACATCGATCGCGTCCCCTTTTACCGCACCATATTCACTGGTTGTTCCGAAATCGACAAACGAGTCGCTCCGCTCATCGGTCTGCCATTGTACGGTAATCGTTTCTGATGTTTTCGAAACGACTTTCGGACCGTCGATAATTATCGGTTTCTGCGTATCGGGGAATTGATTCGTAAAGAAGAAACCTCCACCACAGGGCGGCTGCGAAGCTTTCCGCAGTTGAATGAATTTCTGCAGATCATTGCCACTGTTAACGGTCGGAAATGTAAACAGGTTGCCGGAGATATCTCTCGACGCCAGTTCAAATTCATATTCGATGCTTGCATCGAGATTAGTTACCGTAACGACATGGGTCGTTACTTTAGTTTCATCCCCGACTTTTCTGAAGTCATCGTTGGTATTCTTTATCCTGATAAAGACAAAGCTGTCGGATAACTTATCTGTTTCCCATTCGAAGACCGCTGTCTTATCGGTAAAATCGACCTTAGGACCACCTGTCAGATTAGGTTTAACCGTATCTAATGCTGCTGCTGCGGCAGTTGCGGTATGGAACCGTTTTGTCCTGCTGATCCCTGTGTTCCTTTCGGGACTGAGATCGGTAGAAACCACCCTGAATATGTACTCAGTGTCAGGAATAAGCCCCGTCAGGACCGCTTTATGGAAAACGACACCGATAGCATCGGCATCGATCCAGATCCCCTCCGAGAGCACCGGTTCCGCACCGAATACCCGTACGCCATATTCAACCTTGCTTGTTGAAAGTTCGTCGGTTACCCATGCGATCGTCGCGGTGGTCAGAGTTACCGATCTTGCGTCGGGTCCTTCTATGAACTTCGGTGGCAGCAGGTCCGCGCCTGCGAGAGTTCCGAACTCAAAAACATTACTCACTACTTCCTCACCGTTGCCTGCGATTGACGACACCTGGTAAAAGTATGTCGTATCTGCCTCGAGCTCACCGAGCTTCAACTGATGCCGTGTTACCGTTTCTATCTCGTCAGCCTTAAGAAAACCGGTCAGCCCACCGGGTTCGAGCCTAAAATCGATCCGTGATGAGGCGTTTTTGTCTGTTCTCCATTCGATCGTAGCATTATTGCTTCCGATGAAGGTAACGATCGGACCTGCAAAAATGATCGGTACGAAGGTATCGGGGGCATCGGGAGTTTTCACCGCAAACCAATTGCTTTCGAACTCAATATTGTTAAGACCCCGTCCACCGAGACGGTAGAAATAGGTCGTATCTGCGGTAAGATCGTTTAATTGAATTCTGTGCCGGTTCACCGGAATTTCATTATCTTCTGTAATTGTCTCGGCCTGTAGCGAATCGACACCGAAGTCAAGTTTCGTGCTCGCGGGAACATTCGTTATCCAGCCGATGGTTATTCTGTCGGGATCAATATCGAATTCTATCGGTCCGGCGATCACACGCGGCGACGTGACATCAACAGTCACCGGGCTCGACCGTGTTCTAAAGCTCGATCTTGGCCTTCCCGGAGGCGGAAAGATAAATTCATTCCCTTTGATATCCCGGCCTTCGATCTCATAGAAGTACAGCGTGGAATCTGCAAGATCGGTCAATCTGATCACGTGCGTCGTACGTCCCTGCAGTTCAGGAACCGCCGCTCTCAGGTCTGTTGAATCGGTGCCAAACACGATAGCCACATACGAGACTTCGTCGGTACCGAACTTGATCGAGGCCGATTCATGCGTCCGCCCGATAATGATCGGATCGGCCACAAGACGCGGCGGCGTCAGGTCCGGAGTATCGAGCGTCCTGAATCTTTGAACAGCGCTCGCTGTCGGTCCGTTTCCATTTGCGTCGGTGACGAAAACCTGGTAATCGTATTCGGTATTGGAACTGAGACCAAACAGGAAGATATTGTGCCGCTCTTCAAGCGCTCCTTCGGAGAATGAGAAAACAACAGTCGTATCAGCCACCTGGTTGACTTCGATCAGGGCGGTCGCGGGTTCGTTCGTACCGAATATGATCGTGACCGAAGTCGTATCGAGGTCCCGCTCCGAAGGCCCTTCCGACAAAACGCGGCGGCAATTCGTCTACAAAACTCCGTGTTCTGAAGTCGTATTCCGCACTGAAATCCGAGACATTACCATTCGCATCGACAGAACTGACCCGGAGTCTGTAATCGGTATTCGACACAAGCTCTTTGACAAGGACCGCATGATTCTTTGTCAATTCCTGATCAACTATGGTTCGCGTATTAACCGGCCACTCATCTTCCCGCCCGATCTCGACAATAGACGTGGATGCTTCGTTCGTTCTCCACCTGACAGTCACTTTACTCGTGTCGATACCGGTTATGTTAACCAATCCGACAAATTCCGGAGGAAGTGCATCGACTGCAACGAGCGTGCGGAATTCCTGTCTTGGCGAAAATCCGGATTCGTTACCGGCACGGTCAATGAGACGTACCCAGTAGAAGAACGCAGAGTCTGATTCGAGATTTGTAAGAGTAACCTGGTGAATTTTCGTGAAATCCGGGATCAGCTCGATATTGGTATTATTCGGCCAATCAGAGGCGAAACCGTATTCGACTTCACTGATGGCAGGTTCGTCGGGTAAGCCAGCCGATCGTCGCACTTGCCGTATCGATGGTCAAAACGACCGGAAAACCAATAATTCGCGGTGGTTTAAGGTCCGGAACATCGCGCGTCCGGACAATGAAAAAGTCGCTCTCCA
Source organism: bacterium (assembly GCA_965240425.1). Lineage (GTDB taxonomy): Bacteria > SM23-31 > SM23-31 > SM23-31 > SM23-31 > CBDFMG01. The sequence continues at coordinate 1,002,054 of OZ251221.1, read as the reverse complement.
GCGGGCCGTTCCCCACCTGGTCGAACGATGAAACGCGTACCGAATACTCTGTCTTAGAGGAAAGGTCACCGACGAATATTATGTGCTGTTCCTGAAGTTCCTGATCGTCAATAGTGACCGTATCGTTCGGAGCGTCGAGATTCACATAGTTCAGTATGGCATTGCTCGGTTCGTCCGTCACCCAACCAATCACAAATGAACTGGTATCGACATTGGCAACTGATGGGAACCGTCTGAATACGGGGGGTATTAAATCCGCTCTGTCCGAGGTTTCGAACGAGAAAGGACCTTTGAAGACGCTGTTCGCTTTACTGTCGGTTGAAACCACTAAGTAGAAGTAGCGTGTCCCGGGAAAAAGGTCGGTCAGGATAACAACGTGTTCCCTGTCGAGATCCTGATCTTCCCTGACCTCCACGTTCGGATCAATCCCGTCGGTGAAAAAGTCAACTCGACTCGATGCTTCTTCATCGGTTCTCCATGCAATTGCCACCGTGGAGGTATCTATTATGCGTACTTCCGGAAAACAAAAAATGACCGGTGGGAAAACATCGGCAAGTTCAGAGGTTTCAAATTCGCCTAATTCTGAAAATGTCGGTCCGTTGCCGAAAGCGTCCTCGGAACCTACTCGGAATTCATATTCGGTACTGGAAGTTAATCCAAAGAGGGTAATGCCATGCTCCCTCGTGAGGGTAAGATTGGTCATCAAGAGACGCTGTGCCGGATCGTCGAACAGGTCGTCAAGTGCATATTCAACTATGCTCGTTGCCCGTTCATCGGTGAACCATTTAATGACCACCCTGTCCGTATCGCGTTCGGCGATATGAGGTCTGCCAAATATGATCGGTGGATCAAGATCAGCTGTCTTTGCCGTTTCAAATATAGAAATCCTGAAAGTTTCAGCGATATTTCCAGAGGCATCGACCGACTTTATCAGATAGAAATACTTTGTCCCGGAACTGAGATTCGGTATCGTAATGAAATGGTCCGTTACCAGTTCAGGGTCTTCGATCCTGATGCGGTCAAATTGGAATTGCTCGAGTGTCTGATATTCTACAATGGTCGAAGATATTTCATCGGTCAGCCAACCGATACTGACAAAATTTGTATCCTGTTCTATCACCGTCGGAAATCCGAGAAATACAGGCGGACGGTTATCTGCCTGGCTCTTCGTCCGGAAACCGAACGCAAAGCTGAAGGACGGACCGTTCCCTGCCCTGTCGGTCGCTTCGGCATTGAACAGATAATTCGTACCCGGATCAAGGCCCGTCAGTAGAACACGGTGACTCTGTACAAATGTCGAATCAGAGAACTCACGGAAGATTCCCTGTTCAAAAAGTGAATCTACGTTAAACAGAATGACTGAATTTGCCGGTTCGTCGGTAAAATAAACAATGACCGCTCTGCTGGTATCCGCACCAAGCACATGCGGCTGCTCGAGAAATTCCGGCGGGACAATATCAGCAGTTGAAAGCGTACGAAAGGATCTTTTCGGGCTGAACCTGGGTCAATTTCCGAGCTCATCCACGGAACCGACGCGGAATGAATATTCGGAATTCGCAATTAATCCTGTAAGAAATATCTGGTGAAACTGGACAAGAAGCGAATCTTCAAATACCTGTGGAGTAGCCGTCAAAATACTTCCTTCATCAAATTCTATGACGCTTGTGCCGAGTTCATCCGTTGCCCAGAGCACAACAACGGTGCTGTCATCAATGGGATGAAAAAACGGCCCGTCGATGATAAGAGGAGGAGTCTTATCTATCTCATCGAGCGTTCTGAAAAACGAGACCGGACTCTGTGTCGGACCGCTACCGAGGCTGTCGGTAATAAAGACGACGAAACCATAATCGGTATTTGGCAGGAGGTCCGGGATTTCTATCTTGTGCTTCCGTTTCAACTCCGATTCAATGATACTATTCTGGAAATCGGGAAATTCAAAAAGATTGAAATCCAGATTGAATATATCGACCTCTCCGTACGTTACCTCGGCAGTTGTCCGTTTGTTTGTTGTAAACGCAATGACTGCTGAACCAGTATCGACACGCACCACTTCCGGAAACTCAAAGAATTCCGGCGGAAAAACATCGATACGTTCCACTCTTCCCCGCACGAAGAGTGGCGCAAAAGGTCTCAGAGGGTCGTTGCTCCCAAAAAGCAGAGTATCCCGGAACACGCCCTCGAAGAACGGCTCGAAAACAATAGAAAGTTCTTCAGATGTACCCGGTTCGATACCGGGCAGATCGAATTGGGCCGGGAAGAAATTTCTACCGGGTATTATTTCGGTAATCGTCAATGTGGTGTCCCCGTCATTGAATATGAATACCGATAACGAATCCGTTTCGCCGAGGGGAACTGTGCCAAATGAAAGCATATTCGGATCAAACACTATCCTCGCGCCCGGCAGATTGAATGGTCCTTCATGGAAAAAGGTAAAGACATCCGAATCGGTCTCGCCTTCAAATCTGTTGCGGAGGAAGTAATCTCCTGCAGGCAGCGCTCCAAAGTCTTCGGGAATAAATCCACTTAATATCAGCTCGCCATTTTCAGGATTTACCGTCAAGGTAAGGTCAAAAACAGAAAAGACCGGATGAAAACCTCTGAATGTGGCGTCCTGAGAAACCTGGATATCGATTCTGGTTACATCCACGAGATCAAGATTAGACCCGAATATTCTGATCACGGAGACTCCTGGTCTCGGGCCGGGTCCGAAAACGGCGAAATCAACTCTCGGTTCTATTGCCGGCGGTCTGGCGCCGCCGAACGGGAACGCATCGGATATGAGCGAAGTGCCGTCGGCAAAGTTCAGCCGGAAATAATAGAGACCCGGGAGAATTTCAAATATACTTCTCGACAAATCTCCTTCGATAAGGTCAATGACCCCTTCTTCGTCAATTGTGACCTCAAAAACGGTCACCGTTTCGAAGATCGTTGTGAAATCAGGATCTGTTGATATATCGACGCTTATTATGGTAACCTGGTCGAATAAGTCGCCGGGAATGTTGAATCTTACCCGGCCATCGAATTCGCCCTCAAACGCGCTCCCGATAGAATAGATCACCGGTTCGGTGGGTATGAATCCGGCCGGGACCGGGACCGGCTCGGTATCGATGACCGCACCCTGGAAGGTAAACCTTGCGAAGTAGCTGCCTGCCAGAAAAACGTCGGCCGGCTGGCTGATAAATCCGAAAAGAACATCTGGTCCATTATCCAGTTCTTCGATCTCGTCGATATCAACATCAAATTGCACATTCGATTTGGCTGCAGCCTCAGTTAATATATCACCGACCTGCAACGTCAGACCGGGCGCTGCATTAAATGCATTCATACCACTTCCTTCCATCACGACCACCGTCACTCCGGGACCGTAATGGCCGAAGCGCATCCGGTCGATCGTCACGACGGAAACGGGGGGGAACGTCTCTTTTTCAACGCGCTGCGGGCCGAAATACACATCGATGCCAGCCGTGGTCGTTACCCTGACAAAGTAGAGACCTTTATCGATCAATGACGGATAATCGATACCGCTCAGGTTGCCGCGGACACCGGTGAATACTTCTCCGTCATCTGTATCTGAATCAAAATCGAGATTGGACGCTGTAAAGGTCGCACCCGCAGGAAAAGTCTGATCGGTCGAAACAGCGACCTGGGAAACAGTAACTGCTGTCAGATCTCTGCCTCCGACATTGACTTCGACAAGTCCGAGGTTCGCATCCAGATCGCAATTGAAGATCGTTATCCCGCCGCCGGTCGCGGAAAACGCAAAGTCGAATTCCACAAAAAACGGCCCGAACGTTTCCGGCTGAGTGCCGCTGACGGTCGTTAACCGCACAAAGTATTGCCCTTCCGTAAGCTGGCTGATCGGCACATCTATTGTGCCGGCTATGACTTCAGTGTCGCATGTATTGAACTGGTCGGGATTGGGGACGATGGCAATATTCGATACCGGATAGATCACTCCCGTAAAGGACTGGACTTGAGAGACCTCCAAAGATGTAATGTCCTGCTCGGTCAGGCTGTTAAAGAACATTCTGACGCCGGTCTGACCGGTCAAGGCATCGAGTGAGATCTGCAGGTGGTTAATGCCACCAGGCGGCGCATCATGGAATATTTCGAAATTGAGTATCGTTGCAGCATCGACCACGATCCGACCGAAATATTTGCCGAACGGGATATCATTGAATCCGGTCCCGAGGAATCCGACGATCCGTTCTTCTCCGAATTCTGGATCGAAAAAAACATTACTGACTGCAAAGGCGAAAGCGACCGTTGAAAATGCGGAATCTTGTGAAAGTTCGATAACGGCGCCGATCTGTACCAGGCCGACAAGTTCCTGTCCGGACAGCTCGATTTCCGTTTGCAGGTTATCATCGGCAGGATGTATGCCCCCGCCGAAGATGAACGGACCGGTTCCGGGACCGGGACCACCACCGTCACCAATTCCAATAAAGACATTGTCAAAAATCTCAATGCCGGCCGGCGAACCGATCTCCACGGTATATATTCCCTCGACAACATCCGGGAACGGGACCGGTATATTACCTTCAATTACAGTATTTTCAGGAAAATCCGGATCAATCGGAAACAAGCAGGGTCACGAAGGTGTGTTTTATACCGTCAGTGCCGGTAATTGAAACATCGTCAATTACAGCCGGCAGACCGAAACCCTTTAATTCCACAAAGGTACTTGCCGCATCGTCCGATGGACCGAAGCTGCCTTCAAAAATCCCTGACTCGCCGGGCGTACCGCCTCCGAGATCGACGGGAACAAAATGCTCAATACTAACAACCCCGTCCAGCAGACTGACCCAGTACTGGTCAAGATTTAAATCAGCACTATTTGCAATGATTCTTCCTTCGATCTTACCAGGATTAATCGCATCGCCGGGGGTGACAAAATGACCGAACAGCGTATAAACTGTTCCCGTTAAATCCGACCCGGTGGAAAACGAAACGACAAAAGCAGTCGATAGCTGTTCAAACCCTTCCCCGAAAATAGTTACGTCAACTTCTCCGGCATTCGCCGATTCGGTGAACAGGATCGAGCCAAAGATCGGGCCTGTTCCGGGACCGCCAACTGCTTCAAAGAAGAACGATGGTGTTTCAAATGTTCCTTCCGTTGTAGTGACTATGGCTGAGTAATGCCCGGAGACAAGCGTCGATATGTCAGAGGTGTGGATGTATTCTATGGAAAACTGGTCGACAGAAAGCTGTGCGACCTGAAAAGGCCCGAACTCTGGAACCCCGTCCCTAAATATCTCAATACTGACAACATTGCCAACCGTAAAACCGTCACCGTGTACTTCAAAAATTGTTGTCGGTGAGCCGTCAGGATTTGGAAAAATCCCGAGATCGCTTACAAAAACTCCGCCAGGCGTACCACCACCGTCATCGAACTGGTCAACGAAAAATCTGATTCCCGTTTCGGTTAAACTTCCGCCGGGAAGAGCAGCAGCCTCAAGAGTTACATCAAGTGAAACCTCTTCTTGATCGGCGGTTGCAAAAGCTGAAATATCCAGAGATATGGTCCCAATAATTTCAATGACCACAATGCCGGCGGTCACCTCAAATTCAGTATCAACCGTGACAACAACACCATTAACCGTGTTTCCATTAACGGTTGCCGAAGTGTAATCCGCTGTTGCCGATGGTAGATTTGCGCCAAAGATTTCTACCTTTGTTATATTGGCGCCTGCCGATCCCACGTCACCGGCAATAACCTCCGGAGCATCACTTGCTTTAAATATATTAAACTCAATACCGGTGAACGTCTGCCCTTCGATCGTGACATCCAATATCTGAGTATCACCGGCGAATGTCGAAATATCGGCAGCAATAGTTCCGATAATCTCGATATCGTCCGAGAAACCGGAATCAGGATCGGGACCTGCCCTGGTAACGGAAACCGTATGACCGCCAACGGTTATTGTTGATAGTGTCGTCGGCAAATTCGCCCCGAATATTTCCACAATAGATACATTTTGACCTATTTTACCAAAGATATCACCATCAAATATTGTCGGTTCGGTCGTTCCGCCGCCGGGACCGCCGAGGAAAAAGAACTGGTCTGGAAAATTAAACGTGCCTTCTCCGGAAATGATGTCCACGGAATACGGTCCCTCGACAAGTGATGCAAAAACTGTCGCAATGGTCCCCTCGATGAACTGGCCGTTACCGGGAGGTATCGTTGGGATCGGGAAACGGTCCGCTGACACCGGTTACAGCCGCACCGCCGGCAGTGATACCCGGACCGGTAATCGTTATAGACGAACTAACAATATCTGCCGGGAAACCGGATCCGAATATCTTGACTGTTATATTTCCGGCGCCCGCATCAAAGAAATCGCCGCCGTGGAGCTCGAACCCGACTGGTCCTGGTCCGGGACCGCCGCCGTCATCGAAACGGTCGACATGAAACAGTACCTGTGGAAAACTTATTGGTCCCTGCGACGTGGACGTCAGGGTAACATCGATCAAACTGTCAATCACGGTAGTGATGTCGACAGGGATAGTGCCTTTAATCACGTCAGCTTCCGGAAAAAGCGGATCGGGGGCAACCGTCAAACCCGAAAGCGTAAACGTCCCTAAAGTTGGGCCTGTAACAGTAACACCGGTGACATCTGCAGGAAAATCCGCTCCGTTAATCTCCACCTGTGTCACACCCGCAACGCCGTCGGAGAAAAACTCTCCGTCAATTATCTGCGGAGCGCCGCCCGTTATAAAAATTTCGAACAGCACCTGGGGAAAACTCAAAGTACCCAGAGTAACATCAAAATTTCCCGCTGAAAATGTGGAAATATCGAGGTTGATCGTCCCCTTGATAGTAACATCCTCAGGTTCCAGCGGATCTTCGAAACCGGCAAAGGTAACGGTAATCACGTTGCCGCCGACCGTAAATGTCGTAATGTCCGTCGGCAGGTCCTCGCCGAAGACCGCAACCTGCGTGACACCGGCAGTACCGTCGGAGAGGAACAAGCCGTCGAATATACGGGGACCGAAATCGCCGAAACCTTGCAGATTGACTCCGGGAAAGAAATCAGTACCGACCTGTATATCGATAAAGCCGAAACTCTCTCCGTCAAACGCCGGCGAAAACGTGACGGTGACCGTTGCCGAGGCGCCCGGCCCCAGTGCCGCTATACTACTCTGGTCAACGGTAAATTCGGTTTGTTGTCCCAAATCGAGTGTAATGTTGTCGACCTGATTAGAACCCTGGTTCGTTATGGTAAAGGGTAACGATGAAGACTGACCGACCTGAATTTGGGTAGCGGCAGTTCCAAACGTGAGAGTTTGCGGCTGGACGAGAAGGTCGGGGGGCTGTGGGCCCTCGACAAAGATATTAACAGTAAATGGAACGCCATTGACCGTAACATTATAATCAAAAATTATAGCAGGATCGGAGAGCAATGCCGTAAACGTTGAATGAGCCAGTGGGATCGTCCCCGAGATGACCATGTCCTCAGGAAATGTACTGTTAGGGTCGGGAACCGGTGCGGTAATGCCCGTGAGCGTAACGCCGCGGCGATCCCCGGACCGGATATCGTAACGGATGCGGTCGTAATATCCGCCGGAAAATTCTGGCCGAACAGTTCCACTTTCGTAGCGCCCGGCCCTCCGTCTTTGAATCCCCCGCCATGGAGATTGAATTCGGGGGCATGGACTTCAAAAGATAACTGCGGAAAAGAGAGCGGCCCTAATGAAGTCGACGTGATATTGACATCAAAAAGGCCGGGTGTAATTGTTGAAATAAGGGCAGAGACCGCTCCCTTGATAATGATATCTTCAGGATTCGGTGATTGGGTGTCCGGGCTTACTGTGGGGCCTGATACAACATGACTGCCAACCGTGACGCTTGTCAAATCATTCAGGATCTGTGACCAAAAAATCTCAACCTGTGTTACCCCTCCCTCTTCAAAGAATCCACCGCCAAATATCTGCGGGCCGCTACCACCGCCAGGAACCGGTTCAAAGAAAAATGACGGCGTTTCAAAATCACCCTCCGTAGTTACAACAAAAGCCGAATAATTTCCCGCAAGAAGCGTCGATATGTCAGAGGAGTGAACGTATTTTATGGTAAACTCGTCTACAGTAAGTTGAGCCACCTGAAACGAATTTGATGCATTCGGTCCAAGCGTAAAGGTAAGCGGATTTACCGTGATCTCTGGCTGCAAAAAATCAAAGGATATAACCACAGAATTCACCGGATCGTTATTCGTTATATCCAACGGCATTTGTGAAGTTGTTGACGGTGGTGTCTCCGGGAATTGTAAATTCGTTTGAAGAATAAATATGTTCGCTCCGCCGGTTGGTGGCGGCGCGGTAGTGTCCTCACCAACGCCATGCAGAAAAACTGTGATTGGACCCGCATCGCTCACTATGTCAACCTGCCCATTAAAATCTCCTATAGCCGTCGGTGCAAATTGTACATGAACGTTTATGAATAACTGTGGAAGAATTGGACCGGGAAGCGGTGTTATGACTGCAAATGGTCCGCCTGATGCAACAATGCTCGATACATTAAGATCAGCATCACCGTCGTTCCTTATATCAAAGAAAAAATCAGATAATCCCCCCAGCGGTACAACACCAAATTCCCCAAAAGCACCAGCTGGTACAACTGTGATTATTGGGTTACCCGCAGGGGGCGGCGGTGCGGTATCCTGCCCGTCACCACTCACAAAAGCCGGGAAAACCGGTTGGCCCGGATCATTGCTTGATATGTCGATATTTGCACTTTTTTGCCCGGGTGAAGTCGGATTAAATTGAACGTTAAATGTGGTGGAAAATCCAGGAGCAACTATCGTTGCCGGCACAAAATTCAATACGGTAAAATCGGCAGGGTGCGCCCCGGTAACTGAAACCGAGTTAACGGTCAAATCCCCCGTTCCCGTATTATTTATCGTAAATGGCAACACCGATGTCAGGCCGACATCAACAAAACCAAAAATCTGGCTTGGCGGTGATACTGTGATAATCGGATCATTCGCCGCGGGGGGTGCTTCAATAGTGAAAGGAACCGCAGGGAAAGGCACAGCATCAATCAAAACATCATAAGAGCCGGCTGGAAAACTGGCAATGCCCGTCCCAAGTATTCTACCATCAATTATCCAATTACCGGGGGGGGTCCTCGAAATGCTGATCTACTGTTACAACAAACGTTCCAACTGTAACTGTAGTAACGGGTGATGGCGGGACACTCTGTCCTTCAAGGTGGACAAAAGTATTGACTGCATTATCATCCCCAAATGCTCCTGTTATCTGCCCGAAAGCAAATGAAGGAATAACGAGGGCAAGGATTGCAATAATTGTGAAAAGCTGTAGTGACTTTTTCATGGTGGGCTCCAATGATGTTTAATTTCGTGAAGTTAATTGGCAGTTTGATGAAGTAATGTTATATTTTTGCATTACGTAATTTTTATTTCGTATATCGGATTCCTGAAAGACCATAAAGAGTTATCGACAAGGTAACGATTTTATTCAAGAGATGCTGTGAGTCTCATCACATATACGGATTTATTATGAAAATTTGTGCGTTACATCACAGTTCATATAGACCGGGATTCAGACGGAAAACTATGAGTTTGCTTGTGAGGAGTGGCCGTATGATCTTACATACACACGTTTTATGCGGGAATGCCCGGCCGTCACGTTCTATCCGGGCTTATTCGCATTATAAATTTATCGTTATATACCTCAATTGTCAAGCAATTTCTGTGTCTGTTTGACTCCTCTTTTCGTTACATTTATTAAAATCTTGCCTATAAGTTGGAACCCGGAGATTTTCCCGCTTCATCCCGAAGGTCCGGGATCACACAGGCACATTTTCGCATTCATTTCGGCATAAATTCTATCCTATTGCAGCGTATTTTTGAACATTTCTACTATTGTATCACCTCTTAATGAGCTTCGTACCAGTTGCCGCCGGTATGTATGTCGACCACGAGCGGCACCGACAACTCGACCGTTCCCTCCATGCACGACCTGACAATTTCTTTCAGTTTTTCGATCTCATCTTCGGGGGATTCGAAAACCAGTTCATCGTGGATCTGCATGATCATCTTCGCCTGCAAATTTTCCCTTGCCAATGATTCGTCGACCCGGATCATCGCAAGTTTTATGATCTCCGCCGCGGTCCCCTGCAGGGGGGTGTTGATCGCGATGTTCTCCGCATTCCGCCGCCTGCGCTGATTGTCGCTGTGCAGCAGCGGCAGATACCGCCGCCTGCCGAATTTTGTTTCGACATACCCATCGGTGTGTGCCTGGCCGATGATTTTTTGAATAAAAACGTTGATTCCCGGGAAATAGGAAAAATAGGCGGTAATAAATTCCTGCGCCTCGTCATTGGAGATATCCAGCTCACGGGCGAGCCGGTACGAGCTCATGCCGTATAAGATCCCGAAATTTATCGCTTTTGCCCTGTACCGCATTTCGGGTATCACGTCCGAATCTTCGACGCCGAAAACGAGGGCGGCGGTTCTCGTGTGGATATCTTCACCGTTCACGAATGCCCGGCGCATATTTTCATCGCCGGACATATCCGCCATGAGCCGGAGCTCTATTTGCGAATAATCCGCGGAAAGCATGCTCCATGACATATCTTTCGGTATGAACGCTTTCCTGATCTCACGTCCCAGTTCGGTCCTTATGGGAATATTCTGGAGGTTGGGATTCATCGACGACAGCCTGCCCGTTGCGGCGACCGTCTGGTTGAACGAAGTGTGTATTCTGCCGGTCTTTTTCTTGATCAGTCTGGGGAGCGCGTCGATATAGGTCGAGAGCAGTTTTGCATGCTGCCGATAGTCGAGAATCCGCCTGACAAGCGGGTGGTCCTGATACTGTTCCAGCACGGAGACGTCCGTGGAATAGCCGATCTTCGTTTTTTTGACCCGTTTTATTCCGAGTTCTTTCTGTATCTCTAATTTCTCGAATAGAATTTTCCCGAGCTGCTGTGGTGAACCGATGTTGAATTCTTCTCCGGATTCGATATGAATTTCCTTCACGAGCTGGTCCATCATCGTATGCATTTTTTCCGAGAGGGTCGTAAGAAACCCGACATCGACCGAAACACCTGTCAATTCCATAGCCGTCAGAACCGGTATCAGAGGGATCTCGATGTCCTCAAAAAGTTTATCCAGTTTATTTTCTTTGAGCTTCGGTTCGAAATATTTCCAGAGCTGATACGTACAGTCGGCATCTTCACAGGCATATTCCGCTATCTGGTCCAGGGGAATATCCGCCATGTTTTTTTGCTCTTTTCCCTTCCTGGTCAGGTCCGATGTCGGGATCTTGGCAACGTTCAGAAATTCCAGGCTTTGAGCGTCAAGACCATACTGCCGCTTATCGGGATCGAGCAGATATCCCGCTATCATCGTATCGAATACAAGACCTTTGACGGTAATACCATATTTGTCGAGAACCATGATATCATATTTGGCGTTATGAGCGCATTTCCTGACGGAAGCATTTTCCAGGACCGGCTTTAGCATTTGAATGACCGTATCGAGCTTGAACGGCAGCGATACGCCGGGAGCGGTCACCGGCAGATAGAAAGCTTCGGTCTCCCGCCACGAGAACGAGAACCCGACAACCTCGGCAATAATCGTGTCGAGGCCCGTTGTCTCGAGATCGAACACAAAATCATTTGCAGAGAGATTTTCAATCAGAACTCCGAGATCGCCGGGGGTTGTGACCGAGCTATAATTTCGTGCCTTCGGAGGCGCTTTCACCGACGGAGCGAGCTGTTCGACGAGTGAAGTAAATTCCAGCTCACGGAACAGGGGCAGGGCCATGCCCGTATCGGGCTCCCGAAGTACGAACGATTCAAGATCGAACGGGACCGGTACGTCCCGCTTAATGGTGACAAGCTCTTTTGAGAGATATGCCAGGTCTTTGCTCTCGATGAGTTTTTCTTTAAGATTTGTTTTTTTTATCGTATCTATGTTGTCGAAAACATTTTCCAGAGTGTTATATTCTTCTATCAGCTTTATGGCTGTCTTCGGACCGACCCCGGGTACACCGGGAACATTATCGGACGAATCTCCCATCAACCCGAGAACATCGACAACCTGACCGGGAAGAACACCGAATTTATTCCTGACCCCTTCGGGATCGAGTATCTCTGTTTCCTGACCGGTTCTTTTCAGATTATACCATGATATCCTGTCATTAACAAGCTGCATGAGGTCTTTGTCTCCGGTGACAAGGAGCACGTTCAAACCGGCATCGAATGCTTTCTGCGCGAACGTTCCCATAATATCGTCTGCTTCAAAGCCGGGAGCGATACAAGAACGTATCCTGAGCGCATCGACCACCTGGTCGATGCGTGACAGGGATTCGACCATTTCGCCGGGCATCTTTTCCCGGGTTGCCTTGTATTCATTAAACATTTTATGCCGGAATGTCGGTTCTTTGCTATCGAACGTTATTGCAATATAGTCGGGATTATCTTCCTGGATCAATTTCATAAGTGACATTGTAAATCCGTAAACGGCCGAAGTATTTTCACCGCGTGCGGAAATAAGCGGATTTCGGATAAAGGCAAAATACGACCGGTACGCAAGCGCCGTTCCATCTATTATGAAAAAGCTTTTAGACATGAGGCAGCATCTTCCGACAAGGAAAACAGAAGTTCGGAATTACATAGTCTCCGTAAAAGTTCAATGAGAAATGTCTATATAAAAATAAACAATGCCGGAATAGTATTGACAAAAAAGCTCGCCGGTCATGATACTCACGTATCTGGAATCCCACTATCATATCGTAATGATAGTAATAACGAGAGTAAAATTGTTTCACGTAAGAGAGACAGGCTTACCCTGTAATTTCATGGACAGTTCACCGGCGCTTAACACCTTGACGACCTCCTGGCCGTTCATTCCGTCAGACAAGGGAGGTGTCTTAGTAATAATTGCATCGAGGAAATGATCGCATTCGAGTTTCAGGGGTTCCTGCATGTCTATTTTTGGAATATACACATCACCGGACCGTGTTTTGAAAAAATCATCATATGATACGACAGGATCATTTTCATTCGGCTGCACAACACCTTTATCGTATATCTTGATTTTTTCAACGGCTTCCATATCGTCGAATATGACCATTTTATTACTACCCACAATTGTCATTTTCCTCATTTTATGAGGATCGAGCCAGCTTATATGAATATGAGCTATAGTAGTTCCCGGATAATTCAGCGTTGCAAATACCACATCGGCAACATCTTTTTGGATAAAGCATTGTCCCTGAGCGGTAACCGTCTCCGGAACAGAGTTCAACAAATAATTCATGATGGATATATCATGCGGCGCAAGACTCCACCATGCGTTTTCTATTTTTCTTATAGCTCCGAGATTCAGCCTGTTGGAATAGATACAGTATATATCGCCGAGCTCGCTGCTCTCAATAAGCTCTTTCAGTTTTCTCACTGCCGGATGGTACAGGAGCAAATGACCGACCATGAGAATTTTATCCGTTTCGCCGGCAAGTGCAACGATTTCCTGCGCATCATTTTCATTGAGAGTGAGAGGTTTTTCTGTGTAAACATGGAGCCGTCGTGATTCAAGAGATTGTTTTATGAGCCGATAATGAGTATCGGCCGGCGTTGCTATGATCACTGCCTGAAGGGAATCGTCATTCAGGATCGTCTCGAATGTATCGGTAGTCCGGACGTCAGGATAGTCCGACGAAACTGCTGACCGCCTCTCTTCATTGAGGTCGCAGACATATTTGAGACGGGCTCGCGGAAGCGAAGAAAATATGCGGATGAGGTTTTTCCCCATCCTCCTGCGCCGATAATTCCGACAGGTATTTGTGTACTTTGCGTATTTTCAGACACTTTATACTGATTACCGGTGCATACCTGTCAAATCAATCACATTATCGGGCAAATCCTGTGCCAATTGTGACAAGTAACAGGTAATTAACGTGCGGTTTTCATTGAGCCTGCTGTTAGAAGTCTATCCCTTTGCGGGCTTTCATGCCTTTCCGAAACGGGTGTTTAATTTCTTTCATTTCCGTAACGAGATCGGCAATCTCTATGAGCTCAGGCTTCGCATTCCCACCCGTTAAAATAATATGAATTTTCCCCGGTTTTTCCTGCAGCAGCGTAATGACATCCCGGATCTGCAGCAGACCGAGATCAACTGCATAGTTTATCTCATCGAGGATGATAAGCCGATAATCGCCGGAATGAATTATCTCACGGGCGCGTTCGAGCGCCAGCTTTGCCGCCTTTTTATGGTCCTCCTCCGGGAGATTGTCATCAAGAATCTTGTAAAACCCTTTTCCCATCTGCTCCATGACAACGTTCGGCTCAAGCGCTTTGATACCGTCCATTTCTCCATAATGCCAGCTGCCTTTGACGAACTGTAGAATAAATATCTTCCATCCATACCCGTATGCCCGGATAGTCGTTCCGAGTGCGGCCGTCGTCTTGCCTTTTCCATTACCGGTATAGACAATTATCAGTCCCGTGTTTCGCGTTTTTGTCATGGGGAAAGTATACAAGCAGGTTATTGATCTGGGGAAATCATGATTTTGGTTATTACCAAAATAAGGAAATCACAACCCATGTGCAAATACAAAATGGTACACAATTCCGGTACCGAGGCGTACTATTTCGGAACACATTACCGGTCTTTTTTATCTAAATTAAAATCTCTATAACCATTTCACGGTCTACCAGCCCCGCTGTTGTGCGATCCCGGCAAGTTCCGGCGACGGGTTGACCGCTACTGCTTCTCCAAACAGTTCCATGTGATGAACGTCTGCGGAATCATTCGCAAAGACGGCCGATCGTTTCAAATCGATCTCGAGCTTTTCACCAAGCTCTTTAACGATCTGTTTTTTGCGCAGCGTATAAGGGTGTAGACCGGATATCGTACCGGTGAACCTGCCGTTACCGATCTCAAGTTCGGAACATACTATGTGGTCCGGACGGAATACTTCCTCCAAAGGCCTGACAAGAAAATTCAATGAACCGCTCAAGAGCATTATCTTGAAACCACGGCTGCGGTACTGTTCAACGGCGCTGAGTCCCTCTTTCGACAACAGCGGGACAATGTACCGCTTGACAAAAGTCTTTGCATATTCCGTTACCGGGGCAGCCGGTATTCCTTTCAGGTACATTTTGTTACTTTTAGTCGCGTTCTCACCTTTACCCTGCAGCGCTGCCACGAATTCTCTCAGAAAAAACATGAGTATATTCCGGTACGGCATGGTCCCCTGCTTACGAAAATTAGTAAGAAACCGCGATTCTATCGAAGCGCCGGGGAGCAGGGTCCCGTCTATATCGAATACCGCCCAACGTGCCATAGTTCATTGTGTAACTATCAGCTGCCGCGAAAAATCCGCGAATGAGATTCATTACTTTTGCATTATATCTTTTCTCTGGCACAAATGCAAGACGGACGATCGCGAAGTTTCAAAAAAATAATACTTCTCTTATAGTGGCATCCGCCTTTTCGGCATTGGTTAAACTAACCCGGACCACCGCAAAGGGCTATGTTCATTCTTTCCGGGCAATAAATTTGTCTTGACAAAATATTACTTGTTCTGTATATTTTTATAGATACAGGATCTTCTATCTGTCTTTCGCAGTTCTTGTGGATCCGGTCATTGCGACCGGATTTTTTTTGGCGTAAAGGAATGTTCCTCTCTGTAACTTATAATCTCAATTATACGTAGTACAACGTATTAAATGACGACGGAAATTCTATGCCGGTTACTGTTGTAGTAGGCGCTCAGTGGGGTGATGAAGGCAAAGGAAAAATTGTCGACCTGCTGAGTAATGAAATGGATATCGTTGCACGGTACCAGGGTGGAGCGAATGCCGGGCATACTGTTGTATATGATGACAAAGAGATCATCCTCCATCAGATCCCGACGGGAATTCTCCAGCCGAACACACAATGCATCATCGGGAGTGGTGTCGTTATCGATCCCGAAGGACTTATGGATGAGATCGAGCTTCTTCGGAACGAAGGAATAAATGTCTCCAAGCGGTTGTTCATAAGCCATAAAGCCCACCTCATTATGCCGTATCACAAGCTCCTTGACCAGATCGGCGAGGAACGAAACGGTGAAAGAAAAATAGGTACGACCGGCAGAGGGATCGGACCCGCATACGTCGATAAATATTCCCGTACCGGTATCCGGATAGTAGACCTGCTTGACAGTCAATTCCTGACAGATAAACTTCAGCGGAATATTGGGGAAAAAAACAGGTGGTTGAAACGTATGTACGACAGAGATGAACTCAATCCGGACAAAATAATCAGGGAGTATCTTGATTTCGACAGGAAAATCGATGAATACATTACGGATACATCGCTCCTGATAAATCAATCGATCAAAAACGGAGAAAATATCCTCCTTGAAGGAGCGCAGGGTACGCTACTGGATATCGATTTCGGGACCTATCCGTATGTTACATCATCTCACCCGATAAGCGGTGGCGCCTGTGTCGGTCTGGGCATCGGCCCTTCGACGATCGATAAGGTACTGGGAATATTGAAGGCGTATACAACACGGGTCGGATACGGACCGTTCCCGACTGAATTCGATGTTGAATTCGGAGACCATATCCGAAAACTCGGAGCCGAATTCGGAGCGACAACAGGGAGACCGAGACGATGCGGCTGGCTTGACATTGTCATCGCAAAGTATGCGGCGAGAATAAACGGCATCGACACTTTTGCCCTCACAAAACTTGACGTCCTCGATACTCTCGATACGGTAAAGATATGTACGCATTATAAATACAAAAACAAGATCATCGAGCATTTTCCAAGTGAAAATAAAATCCTGAATGCAGCTGTACCAGTCTATGAAGAACATCCGGGATGGTGTGAACCGACATCCGGGTTCCGAACAATCGATGAGCTACCTGCGAATGCCCGAAACTATCTCGATCGTATTGAGGAACTTACCGAAGTGCCCTTCGAGATACTCTCCGTGGGTTCCGACAGAAAAAAAACTATTTTTGTGTAAATAAAATTTGAAATCAATCATATAATTGATATATTATACAGCTTTGGCCGGGAGCGTAGCTCAGTTGGTAGAGCAACGGCCTTTTAAGCCGTGGGTCGAAGGTTCGATTCCTTCCGCTCTCACTAAGCTGATAGAGCACACTAATTATATCGGCGGATAATTATGATGAGTCGTGTCACTTCGCTTTTCTTAGCATATTCATCGTGCACAACACCAAAGCAGAATTCCGTAATTCAAATCTCACGAAAGGAATGCAATGATAGAGTTCTTGGAAACTTTAGCAAAGAACCTTGTTGATTCTCCCAATGAGGTTGAGGTCTCAGAAGTTACCGGTGATGGCGTGAACATCATGAAGCTCAAAGTTGCAAAAAAAGAAGTAGGACTGGTCATAGGAAAAAGTGGCAGAACTGCCGAAGCTCTGAGAATCTTATTGAGCGCCGTGGGTGCAAAAGCAGGTAAAAAAATGGTACTTGAAATAATCGAATAGATAATTTTTTTATCGACGCACCTGCTTTCTTTATTCGTTCTAATGTACCATACTTGATCATTCAGGCTGTACTACTTAGTACCTGTTGTTCATAAGCTGAGTACTTTGAAAACAAGCGTGATATCATGCTGCTGCAACATTTTTTCCTCACTCGATACCGGATTCCGGCCGTATAGGACGGATCCCTGAGATACATTTCTAAATATAATCATAGCTCTATCAGTGAACGTGAAAACGGCGCCAAAAGCTATAGCACTTGTGAGCGGTGGTATGGACAGCCTTGTAACCCTTGCATTCGCCTGCCGGGATTACGAGGTATCGGCCTTTCACGCACAATACGGACAGCGTACCGAAGAACGTGAAATGAGAGCGTTCACTGAGATTGCCGACCATTATACTATTGCAAAACGCCTGGTAAGCCGCATTACAACGCTCAGTCAGGCCGGAGGATCGAGCCTGACAGATCGTTCCATCCCCGTATCCGATGCAGATCCGAACGCTCCCGGTATTCCAACCTCGTATGTTCCATTCCGAAATGCCCATTTTCTTTGCGGTGCGGTTTCCTGGGGAGAAGTAATCGGCGCATCCACTCTTTTTGTCGGAGCTGTTGCCGAGGACAGTTCCGGATATCCGGATTGCCGACGGGAATTTTACGACGCTTTTGAACGGCTCATAGACGTCGGGACAAGACCGGAGACGAACATTCGGATCATCACTCCCGTTATACACATGAAAAAGAAAGATATCATATTGAATGGACTGGAACTCGGAGTACCGTTCCACTTTACCTGGTCCTGCTACCGGAATTCCACGAAAGCCTGTGGAAATTGTGACAGCTGTGAACTCCGGCTCCGGGCATTCCGGGAGGCAGGGATCGCCGACCCGGTCGAGTACGAATAACGGAGAATCCCGGAGAATAAAGCGAACGCAGGATACCGAAGAAACTATGATCAGGATCATTTACTGTTCCTATCTCAAATGCATAAGGCGGTCATTTCAATGCGAACGATACTGGTACGAAGCAGTCAGCATCGCCGGTTAATGTGGATTCTTGTCATGGTTGTAATCTGTGTATGCTCAACGAACAAAAATGGCGCGGGCAAAATCTCCGATCGGGAAAACAGGTACCGAATGCTTCATTCGAGAACCTGGCGAGCAGGCTGGATCTCGAAGAATGGGACGGTCAGATGCCCAATTACCTGGAAAGAGCGGGACGTATCGGTCACTGAAAAACAGCTTCGGGACATAGCAAACGATCTTGAGATCGCACCCGTCAGCGTGTCTCTTTTTGTCTTGAACGTGCAGCAGTGAATGACCCGTCACGCGGCTCTGTAAAGCGTGACCGGGCTCCGCCCGATTCGCCTTGACATGCTTTGCGCCATTCCGTATATTTGAACGTCTGATCTTGCAGAATTATCTTTATTTTTGTCTGCCATTCAATGATATTCAAACAGTTTGTTAAGGTTCCGTTGATATAAAGAAGGGAAAAATCATGAAAAGGTGCGGGTACTTTCCGGCGATGACTGCTGTGCTCATTGTAACAATATTCGGCAGTGGATATTCTCAGGAAACGATCGCGATACGTGCAGACCGAATGATAAATGTTGTCACCGGCGAAGTTTTACATGATCCGGTCATCGTAGTAGAAGGTGACAGGATCGTGTCTGCCGGTCAGGGGAAAGTACCCCGGGGCGCCGAAGTAGTCGACCTCGGCGATATGACCCTGTTGCCGGGATTTATCGATATGCACACCCACATAACATCGGAACTGAGCGGAAACTGGGTTATGCGCCCCGTTACCGAAACGGCGGCCGACGCCGCTCTCAAGGGTGCAAAATTTGCAAAAAGGACGGTCCTGGCCGGTTTTACGACCATCCGTAACGTCGGTTCGAACGAATTTGTCGATGTTTCATTGATGCATGCAATAGATAACGGGACCATTATCGGACCGTGGATCGTTCCGGCCGGCCATTCTCTCGGTGTGACCGGCGGTCACTGCGATATTACCGGGTTTAAACCAGGTCTTCTCGATCCGGGAATCGAAGCAGGTATCGCAGACGGTATCGACGAGGTCATGAAAGCGGTCAGATACCAGATCAAGTACGGCGCAAAAGTTATCAAGATCTGTGCAACCGCCGGCGTTTTGTCGTTCGAAGGTCCGGTGGGTGCGCAACAATATTCCGAAGAGGAAATGGGCGCTATTGTCGAGGAGGCAGGCAGACACGGAATTAAAGTCGCCGCTCATGCTCACGGAACAGAGGGAATTATAGCGGCGTCACGTGCCGGAATTTCCTCGATAGAACACGGATCCATGCTTACCGATGAAGCGGTCCGGGTCATGAAAGAGAACGGGACCTATCTTGTCCCGACAACGTATCTCGTCGACGTTCTCGATCTCGATGCCCTGCCGGCTCCCATCCGGGCTAAAGCGGAATACATTCTTCCCATAGCGCGGGAGAGCTTGCGCAAGGCAATAAGAGAAGGAGTTAAAATAGCCTTCGGCACCGATGCCGGGGTGTACCCGCATGGAGATAATCCAAAGGAATTTGCCGTTCTTGTTCGTCTCGGCATGGAACCGATCGATGCGCTCCGCACTGCAACCGTGAATGCGGCCGACCTGCTCGGTGTTTCCGACAGGGGTCTGCTCGAAGCTGGACGTTTGGCAGACATAGTAGCTGTACCGGGTAATCCGCTCGACGATATCCGTGTTGTCGAGAAGGTACAATTTGTCATGCACGGCGGGAAAATTCTGAAACAGCCGTAACGGGTACGTGCAATTTTTGCCGATTATCAAGGAGTTCCGCAATGGAAATATCAAAACAGTCCAAAGAGAAAAATCGGACAAGGTCTTTTATAGTATTCCTCGCTGTTGTCGGGGCAGTAACGGTCTTCGGATTCATCGTCAGTATTATCGTTATTTTTTCTCTTACCCGTACAAAGGATGTACCCGATATCACTGTCCTGGAGTTAAATCTTGAACGGACCTTTCTGGAACATACTCCCGAAGACCCGTTCGCCAGTGCGGCGCTTCAGGGCGCTGTCATGGTCCGTGACGTTGTTGACGCTTTGGACAGGGCCGCACATGACGAACGTATTGTCGCCCTCGTTGCCAGAGCCGGGACAGGAGGGATCGGGCTTGCCCAGATACAGGAGATCAGGGACGCGGTCATATTATTCCGGGAATCGGGAAAACCTGCTATCGCTTTTTCGGAAACGTTCGGAGGACCGGGACCCGGGAACGGCGCCTACTATCTTGCAACAGCTTTCAGCGAGATATATCTTCTTCCGACGGGCGATATCGGACTGACCGGACTCATAACGGAAACACCATTCTTAAAAGGCGCTCTCGACAAGCTTGGAATGGTCCCCCGCGGAGACCGGAGATATGAATATAAAAATGCCTTCAACACGTTTACCGAGACGGCGTACACAGAACACCATAGAGAAGCGGCACAAAGACTTCTCGATTCACGATTCGACCAACTTGTCAGAGGGATTGCCGGTCAGCGGGACCTCACGGAAACGGCTGTGAGAGATATCATCGACAGCGGCCCGCTTCTCGGCCGGGAAGCAGAAGACGCTCGACTTGTCGACGGATTGAAATACCGCGATGAAGTGTACGACTCGCTCGAAGAGGAATTTGGCGAAGATGCCGAATTTCTTTCAATTACGGACTATCTTGACCGTGCCGGAAGACCCAACGAAGAAGGAACCGGCGTGGCGCTCATTTTCGGGGTCGGATCGATCAAACGGGGAGCAAGCGGTTTTGATGCATTGTTCATGGAATCAAGTATGGGTTCGGAAACCGTTTCACGGGCCTTCCGCTCGGCTGTCGAGGATGAAAAGACCAAAGCGATACTCTTCCGGGTCGACAGCCCTGGAGGGTTTTACGTTCCTTCCGATGTAATCAGGCGCGAGATCATCCGGGCGCGAGATGCCGGTAAGCCGGTTATAGTATCCATGGGTGACGTTGCCGCATCGGGGGGGTATTTTATAGCCATGCCGTCCGATAAGATCGTTGCGCAGCCCGGCACCGTTACCGGTTCTATCGGCGTTTTCTCGTTAAAACTCCTGACACGCGATTTCTGGGAGAAACTCGGTATTACGTGGGATGAGGTCCATGCGGGGGAAAATGCATCAGCTTGGTCAAGCCTGTACGACTACACTCCGGAGCAATGGACGCGTCACGGGGAATGGCTCGACCAAATCTATGAGGATTTTACTGCAAAAGTTGCAGAGGGAAGAGGTCTGCCGATAGAACGGGTGCTGGAAATTTCAAAAGGGAGAGTCTGGACGGGAGAAGACGCTTATGAGCTTGGCCTTGTCGACGAACTCGGCGGATTTCCTGCCGCTCTCCGGCTCATCCGGGAATCGCTCGACCTGCCTGATGATGCACCGCTCGATGTCGAAGTATTTCCTGAACCGAAATCATTCTTGGAATCTGTCGTTTCCAGATTTACCATGCGGATTTTCGGATATGAGTCTGCCGGAATAACCGCTCGGACGATCCAATCGATCCGGCCCGTGCTCAGATTTATGAGACAGGCAGGCGCCGGCGGCGAGAAGGGTGTCTTGACGATACCCTACTACGACATTCCCGGTAAGCAGTTTTAAAAAATACTACGTATGTGTTACCGTTTCGTACGAGAAAGCAAATTAGTCGATATTGCCCGGGAATTCGGGATTTCTGAAATAGACTCTGAGTTTAAACCGAGTTACAACGTTGCGCCGACCCAGACCATTCCGGCAGTTATACATGACAGCACGAGGCGTATAGCCCTATTCAGATGGGGACTTATACCTCCGTGGGCAAAAGATATTTCCATCGGTAATAAAATGCTGAATGCCCGCGCCGAAACGGTTACGGTAAAACCGAGCTTCCGGCTCGCTTTTAAAAAGCGTCGGTGCCTTATCCCCGCAAGCGGTTACTATGAATGGAGAAAGGAAAATGACAAAAAAATCCCGGTATATATACATTTGAAAACTCAAAGTGTTTTCGGCATGGCAGGGATGTGGGAGCAGTGGCATTCCCCTGAAGGAGATTCTATATCGTCGTGCACCATACTGACGATTGCATCGAATGAGCGGCTGAAACCCATACATGAACGGATGCCCGTCATCATTCCGAAGAACAAAACCGATTTCTGGCTCGACCCGTCAATGAAGGACGAAAATCAGCTTGTACAACTCTTGAAACCGTACGACCATGAACAGATGAATGCCTACGATGTTGCAACTGTCATCAATTCTCCGCGCAACGATTCCCCCGACAATATTCAACCGGCCGAACAGACAGGGCTCGATCTTTAAATAATTCTCAAACTAAAAACGACAAGACTTGTCCGTAGAAGGATCAGAAGGTTTACGGCAATTTCTATTTCACCTGGTCTGTTTATGGCTTATAAATTTTTTCCCGGCGCCGCCGCCGAATGAGACCGTATTTGCTTTCAGCGTATTTCATCTGTGGCTCCCGGCGCCATGGGGATACCGGATAGACCTGAACAGAAGACAGCTTCATTGATAGTGTCATAACAATTACTGAGACTGTATTATAATTTTGATAATTGTGCCTGATCACAACTTTTCCTACCGCTATTCCCACCATAAAACTAAAATATTGATTGGTAATTGCATACTATCTGTTTACCCGACTCCATCATGGCATGGATAGGAGTTCCGGAGTATTGTCGTATATCTGCCGGCACGTACATTCTTGTATCTGAAAAATAATTACTCTTGTAAATGAAATACGTTTTCATTAGTTTTAGCGTAATTACTCCGAAAATTTCCGGAGATACACAATGCATAGTAGTCTAATTCGTTAATCTTTTTAACAAATTAATAGGAGTGTTATAGTATGAATATCAGGTACAATTACTCTATTCTCTATATTGTCTCCATTTGCGGATTCTTAGTCGGTTGTGGTTTGGATAAACCGCAAATAGAAGAAGGAAATAATTGGATAACACTGCTTGACAAGGATTTAAGCAAATGGAATATTTTTCTGGGTGTTCCTCACACAAGTGTTGATCTTCCAGGGTATCCTAAAGGAGATGGTATTAATGGAACACCGATCGGCTTGAATAATGACCCTTTAAATGTCTTTACGGTTGAGGAATTGGATGGAACACCCGTACTTCGTATTTCAGGCGAGATTTATGGTGGGTTAAGCACAAAAGAGGAATTTGAAAATTACCATTTGAAAATGGAACATAAATGGGGTGAAAAAAGGTATGAACCACGATTAGACAGACCAAGAAGGAATGGTGGTATACTTTATCACGCTCAGGAACCATACGGCCAATTCTGGAATGCTTGGATGAAGACACTGGAAATGCAGATTCAGGAAGGTGATATTGGGGATTTTGATCCTCTGGGTGGAACTAGTATGGATATCAGGGCTTCGGAAACAAAAGAAGATCGTCCGGGTGATTATTATTTTGGGGATATCCTGTGGATCTATGATCCCACTTCAGAACCAAGGGAGTTTCGAAGCGAATTTGAGCCGGCCAGAGTCCGCAAAATCCGCGACTATGAAAAACCTACTGGAGAATGGAATACCTTAGAGTTGATTTGTCTGGGAGACAAGAGTCTTCATATCGTCAATGGTCATGTGGTTATGGTTTTGGAGAATGCAAAAAACTGGCTGGATGATGAAAATTATCTGCCTCTAACGCGTGGGAAGATTGAATTACAAGCGGAAGGCGCCGAACTCTTCTACCGCAACATTAAAATACGTGAGATAGAATCAATACCGGATATGTATTTGAAACAAACTGTATTGCCTCAGACAAAGTGATTTGGTGATAAATTGCCATTCAAGGTTTACCGGGGAGATCTCTCAATCCACAGTTAAATATAAAGCAATAAGGAATTAAAATGACTTATTGTAAATTTTAATGAAATCGATATACCACACTTTTGAACGAGGCCTGATACGATGACCTTTCTCCGGCAAACTTTTTTGATAATTACCCCGTTGTTTCTTCTTTTGAGCTGCGGACGTCAGGAACGTGAGGTACCTGAAACAGGGTACGAGACCTGGAACGTCTACGGCGGAGATGCCGGTTTCAATCACTATTCCCGGCTCGACCAGATAAACCGCAGCAACGTCCATCTCCTTGAAGTGGCCTGGACTTATGATTCCGGCGATGCCTTTCCAGAGTCCGAATTGCAGGCAAATCCCATTATTATCGGGGACATGCTGTACTCCGTCACTCCCCAACGAAAAACATTCGCGCTAAACGCAGCTACTGGTGAACTGGTGTGGAGTTTCGATCCTTCATATGGCGCCGGGGCACGCGGACTCATAATGTTAAGGGGCGTCAGTTATTGGACTGACGATACGGACAAACGAATTTTCACCGTTTTTAAGAATTATCTTTACGCACTCGATGCCATGACGGGTGAACCGGTTGCCGGCTTCGGTAACGGTGGACGCGTGGACATGCGTGAAAACCTGGGACGCCCCGTAGAAGAAGTCTCCATTACCGCTTCCAGCCCGGGAGTCATCTATAAAGATTTAATTATTATGGGAAGCAAGGTTAGCGAACGGCTCCCCGCGCCGCCGGGCGATATACGTGCGTACGATGTCCGTACCGGGGAACTCCGCTGGACGTTCCATACTATCCCCCGTCCCGGCGAACCGGGATATGAGACCTGGCCTGAAGATGCCTGGCTCTACATAGGCGGTGCCAACAGCTGGGGCGGAATGAGCCTGGATGAGGAACGCGGCATTGTATTTGTTCCCACAGGGTCCGCATCATTCGATTTTTACGGCGCAAACCGTCTCGGTGACAACCTCTATGCCGACTGTCTCCTCGCACTCATTGCCGATACCGGAGAACTCGTCTGGTATTATCAACTGGTGAAACACGATGTCTGGGACCGTGATTTACCGACACCTCCCGCACTTGTCACCGTGCAGCGTGACGGTCAACTGATCGACGCAGTTGCACAGCCGTCTAAATACGGGAGTGTTCTTGTATTCGACCGCGAGACAGGCGAGTCCCTCTTTCCCCTTAAAGAAATACATGTACCTCCTTCGGATGTGGAAGGAGAAGTCCTCTCAGAGACGCAAATTATGCCGCTGGAACCACCACCGTTCGCCAGGCAGGTCTTTACAGAAGACATGGTTACCGACCGTACCCCCGCGGCCCATGATGATGTATTAAAACGGCTTCGGTCAATGGTGAGTGGCCCTCAATTCACGCCACCTTCAACAAGAGGGACTATTGTCTTTCCCGGCTTGGACGGCGGCCCAGAATGGGGCGGCCCTGCATTCGATCCGGAAACAGGACTGCTTTACGTTAATTCCAATGAAATGGCCTGGATAACTAAACTTGTGGAAAACACTGTATGGAATAAATTGACAAACAGCCGGGAATTGTATGAAACCAATTGCGCAAGCTGCCATAAAACCGATATGAGCGGATCACCGCCGAATTTCCCGTCGCTTCTTGCTATGTCAGAAATTTATGACCAGGATGATTTCATCGAGTTCACTGTCTTTGGTTCAGGACGAATGCCTGCATTTTCCTATTTGTCGGAAACGGAACTCGAAGCGATCGCCCGTTTTGTTCTCTACGGTGAAGAAAAGGAAGTGGACCGCGGCAGGAATATTCGTTCTCCTTATGAGTTGAAGTACCTCTTGGCCGGCTATAACAAGTTTCTCGATCCCGAAGGTTACCCAGCTATGAAACCTCCGTGGGGAACGCTTAATGCTCTTGACCTCGACACGGGAGAATACCGGTGGCAGATCCCCTTTGGGGAGTATCCGGAATTGGCTGCACAGGGGATGACAAATACCGGCTCGGAAAATTACGGCGGCCCTGTTGTCACCGCAGGGGGATTACTCTTTATTGGCGCTACCGTATATGATAATAAGTTTCGAGCCTTTGACAAATTGACCGGAGAATTGCTGTGGGAAACCACGCTGCCCTTTGCGGCAATTGCCACACCGGCAATCTACGAGGTCGATGGCCGGCAATTCATTGTGGTTGCCGCAGGTGGCGGCAAAGGGCAGATCTCAGGCTACTCAGAATTTTCAAAGCCTCAACCTTCCGGCGCACTATACGTCGCCTTCGCCCTTCCGGAGTGAAAGCAGGACCGGTGACCCTCACATCCACGAAAAAGTCTCTTATCGTTACATAATTCTCATCCTATCCGAGGATTAGAAATTACTTGTATAATCTAAATTTATAACTTACTATTTATTTTAAAGCAGTACGCTCTGACGAAACATATCAAATCGTAAAAAGAGTCATATTTCATAAACTATTCCAATTAATCTCTTGTAGATAATTGATGTGGAGAATATATACTAACTAAAGGAGGCTCAATTATAACTAATCGACAAGTTGTATGTGCGATCTTTTCTTTGACCCTTCTTCTGAGCTTTTGTAGTTCAGAAACGGCCGAATCAATATCGACTGATACGGCTATGACCAATGTTCAGGCTCAGGAAGAAGCCGAACTAAAGGAATTGCAGGAATTGCAGAATCAGATTCGCCGGGATAAGTTTGACCAGATTTTGCCTCAAATCATGCGGGAGCACGATATCGACATGTGGATTCAAGTGATGAGAGAGGGTGGTCCTAATCCCATGAGAGATGTATTAGGCGGCAACAACGGGATTTTCATCTTTACGGACCGCGGCGGTGACAGGATCGAACGGGCGGTTATCGGTCATAGATGGAGTTCTGGTCGAAGTTCAGGTAGAACCACATTGTTGGATATAGTTCGAGAAAGTGGTGCCTACGACATAATCGCCGAAGAATTTTCACGGAGAGCAATGCCGGGAGGCCCGAAAACAGAATTGGATCACCGATTTAAAGGCATCGGAGAATTTGTTGCCGAACGTGACCCCAAGCGCATCGCTGTAAATTACCTGGAAGAGATGGGACTACCCGTGGAATATGAGCTTCCAAGGAAACGAACCGATGGCATTTCGTATACAGACTACCTCCTATTGGTCAAAGCTCTCGGTAATAAATATGCGGAGAGGATTGTCTCGGCTGAATATCTGATATATGATTTCTTATCGAGGCCGGTACCGAGCGAAATTGTAATGTTTGAGAAAATACGTAAATGGAGCGCAGAATTAATAGAGAGAGATTGTGCTCAAATCATACCGGGGTTAACAAAACTCAGCGATCTTGAAACGAGTGGTTCTGTCTGGGGTACGGACGATGGAAATAGAAGAAGAGGTGACGATGTGATCCAGAGAGGCGATCTTATTCAACTACTCATGGGTATGCAAAGCCACCACTATTTGAACCCCGGGTGGAAATTCGGGAACTTCTATGAGGACATGATAACATATGGCTATGTTCTCCGTGAAGGAGAGACTGAACCGCCCCCAAAGATCAAAAGAACCTGGGCAGATGCACTGAAAGTCCGTAAGATTTTAGAAGATAACATCAAGGTGGGTCGTACCGCTGGTGAAACATTTGAAATCCTCAAACGAAAAATTGAAGAAGAAGGATTTATTTATGTAAATAGACAAATATTTAACAAAGATCTGGATCCTGAAAAAACCCAGGTTCCTCTCGACTTACATGGTATGGAAGGAGTGTATGCCCCTAGGATCGGTCCTTTAGGTCCGGATTGGCAACGCGATTTGACTCTCCAACTCAATCACCACTTTGCTTTTGAATACTGGGTCTATGTACCGATGCCTGAATGGGGTGACGGGAGATATTTATCTTTACAATTTCATGACGGTGTGTATCTATCCGAACGTGGAGTCGAGTATCCATCTCCACCGCCTACGGTGATTCGTATCATTCGCTAATAGTACAGCCCGAGGAGTAGAAAACACATTAAAAGTAAAATGCTAAATGTAATTTTTATCACTAAAAATCAAGAAAGGAGCAAGTCATGAAATCTCGAGTTATAATTTTTTTATTTGCTGTGCTGTTCGCAGTGCCTGATGCAAATGCACAGCGGGGAGGAGATTCCTTTAACCCACTTCTGCAGCGTACGGTAGAGACTGATAGGGAAGCTCTTCGTCTGATGAGAAACGACAAACTTGACCTTGTTCTTCCGGGAGCCATGCGCGACAATAATGTGGACATGTGGATCCACGTCAGTCGTGGTGGAGACCGAATGGCTCCATATTTTGGGTCTTTCTCCGGATATTTGATCTTTACCGACCGGGGGGACAGGATCGAGCGGGCTATATTAGGCGGTTCACCAGGAGCAGTTGAAAAAATTGATGTGGAAGGTTCCTGGCATTTAAGACGTGCTTTTGGCAATTATAATTATGATAAAAACGATCCCCGTCAGGGATTTTCAGTTCCCGAAATCTACGAAGAAATAACGGATTTTGTTGCCGAACGGGATCCGCAGACGATCGCAGTAAATTTTTCTGAATGGCTCCCTGCGGCAGATGGGATTTCATATTCTTCATATTTAAAACTGGAAAGGATCTTAGGACCTAAATACTCTCAGAGAATTGTGTCTGCAGAGAATGTCATTACAGATTTCGTGGTAAGAAGGACGAGCAGGGAAGTGGCAGCACAGACTGAAGTATTAGCGCTTGCCCGCCAGCGTGCATTACAAAATATAGCCAAAATCGTGCCGGGTGTAACGACGGTAAGGGAAGCGGGTGCCCGGCTTTACTATTCAGCAAGAACAAAACCCAGTGAATCAGTAAAAGATTTTCCACCCGATGTCAGATATTTTATTCCTAACCCTGATTATGTTCTTCAGCGGGGTGATTTTTTTGTTGGCGGCGGTGGAG
Organism: bacterium; assembly: GCA_965240425.1. Lineage (GTDB taxonomy): Bacteria > SM23-31 > SM23-31 > SM23-31 > SM23-31 > CBDFMG01. The sequence continues at coordinate 972,835 of OZ251221.1, read as the reverse complement.
GTGGTCCCCGAGGCAGCTATATGGGCTTTGGGGTAGATACTAAAATTCATTGTTATATTTTGAGAGAAGAGGAAACAAAAGCTCCCGATTTTATACAGAAGGTCTTTGATAAAGCAATAGCTGGTCAATGGATTTTGAAGGAAGGAATGAAAGTCGGCATGACCGCCGGGGAATCTATGGATGCAATGGTTAAACTGATGGAAGAGGCAGGCTATCATTATACACCTTTTATCGATTCACATGGATATCTTTTAGACGGCACGCAAGCAGGAGACGAAGACTATAGAATTGTACAGAGGGCACTCGCCGGTAAAGGAACTGATTATGCAGGATTTTCCATTGATAATCATGCATTTGGCAATATGGGTGAGATCGGACCAACTATGAGACCCTTTCGAACAGACACACATCATTGGAAAATTCAAGACAATAATCTATTTGCTTTTGAATATATGGTCCATATGAACATTGCTGAAAGACCCGGTTGGCCACTTTGCATTAATATTTCAAATCCTCAAATCATAACAAACAAGGGAGTTGAATTTATTCAGCCGCTCAATGAGAAAATTGTACTGATCCATTGAGCATAAAGGTTCGTAAATCGTACAGCCCGAGGAGCAGAAAACACTTGTAAAAGTAATATGCTTAACGTAATATTTATCACCAATAAATCAAAAGAGGAGAATGTTATGATAACTTGAGTAATGTTATTTTTAGTTGCAGTGATGTTCACTGTGCCTGCGGCCAATGCACAGCCAGATGGCTATACGCCAGATACCAATGAAGTTCTTCGTCTGATAAGAAAAGATAAACTTGACCTTGTCCTGCCGGGAGCCATGCGTGATAATAATGTGGATATGTGGATCCATGTCACCCGCACGGGAGATCCCGATCCATTGCAATATGAATTTGGAACAACTTCCGGTTATTTGATTTTTACCGACTTGGGAGACAGGATCGAGCGTGCTATGTTTAGCGGTGTTTTTAGAAGAGGATCTGTTGAAAATATAGAAGTGCGCGGCTCTCTTGAAATTGCGCGGGCTATTACCGGTTATGATTATGGCAATCTGGATTTCTCAGTTTACGATGAATTAACGGAATTTGTTGCCGAACGTGATCCGAGAACGATTGCTGTAAATTATTCTGATTGGCTTGCTGTAGCAGACGGTATATCCTATACGCAATATGTAAAACTGGAAAAAATATTAGGGCCTAAATATGCAGCAAGGGTGGTGTCTGCAGAGAATGTCATTTCGGATTTTCGCTCAAGAAGGACTCTCAGGGAAGTGGCAGTACAGACCAATACGTTGGAAATAGCTCGACAGAAAGTTATGGAAAAATTTTCGAGTATAACTCCGGGTGTAACGTCGGTAGGGGATGTAGGTGCCAATGTTTCCTATTCGGCTGTTTCAGATCGATCCGAAATACGCTCTCGTGACTACGTATTACAGCCTGGTGATTTATTTCATTGTGGTGCTGGTGGGGTTGACTGGATGGACTTTGGGTTTTCATCGTTTTCGGTAGATACGAAAACTCATGCATATATCTTGCGAGAAGGGGAAACAAGTGTTCCCGAGAGCATTCAGTATGCCTACGATCAGGCGATAGCGGGACAATGGATCATGCGGCCGCATATGAGAGTCGGCATGACCGCCAGGGAATCTTTGGATGCTATGGTCAAAGCCATGGAAGATGCAGGCTATATATATACACCGTTTACAGATGTTGGCGCTGAAGACTATAAAATGCTCCAGGAAGCACTCGCTAATACAGATAAGTCGGGATTTTCCATTGATAATCACACGCAGGGTAATAATAATGGCGGTCTCGAAGCTGTCGGTCCTTCAATGGCACCTTTTCGATCAGATCGGGACCATATGGTGATTCATGAGAATAATATTTTTGCTTTTGAATATATGGTCCATACGAACCTTCCTGAAAGACCTGGATTTCCGCTTTCACTTAATATTTCAAATGTTCAAATTATATCCAACAAGGGAGTTGAATGGATTCAGCCGCCAAATGAGAAAATTTTCCTGCTCCATTGAGCCTTGACCTATAAAATAGGAGGAGTTTCCTTTAGTATTTCTTGAGTTGTTTGTGTTGTGGTTGCTCGTATGGCTCGTTACAGAACAATCCAGCTGCTGAAAAATTGGGCTTCCTACAAGATCTCAAAGGCTGATTCGTATGAGTCAGCCTTTTTTGTTTAAAATTGTAATAACGATCTGTCTATTGATTTCAAACTTAAAGGTTTGCAAATCGTACAGCCCGAGGAGCAGAAATCTCTTGTATAAGACACATCCATATCTTAAATTTTTTTAATACTGTCTTATTTGTTTTGACACTATACAAAAAGTAATTAAACAATAATTATTAGAGGTGACTTAAAATGATTCCGGAAAAATTAGTGGATTTCATGAATGGCCCGGTAATAATTAACATAGGTACTCGAAATAATCAATTATAACCGGCATTCAACAGGTCAGTGGGGGCTATAGTGAGTGAAGACAGAAAAACAATGACGGTATTTGTTTTTGAACCATTCGCAGACGTGATTCTGAAAAATTTAAATGACAATGGTAGGATTTCGTTAATTGCTGCCAGTATGCCCAGTCATGAGACATATCAATTCAAGGGTGCTTATGTTTCTTCAAGAAAAACTGAAAACAAAGATTTAGAGTTACAGGAAAATTATCGAAATAAATTATTAGAACATTTCATACCGTTTGATTTCCCGGAGAATTTTATCCGCAATATGCCCTATAATCCGGGTATTGCAGTTACCTTTCGGGTTGAAGAGATATTTGTGCAGACGCCCGGACCGGGGGCAGGCAAAAAAATTGATGCTAACAAAATATAATAAATAATATAAGGTAATAATTATGGGTATACTTCCTGACGAAATCAAACCTGCAATGGAAGGTGTTATCCCTTCTAATATCGTAACATGTTCTTCAGCAGGAGAACCTAATACGACTGTTATTTCCCAGGTGTATTATGTAGATGCCGATCACGTGGCTCTTTCATTCCAATTTTTTAGCAAAACAATCCGTAATGTAAGAGAAAATCCAAAAGCATTAGCGGAGGTTATTAATCCCACAACACTGGAAGAATGGCATTTGGAAATTAGTTTTGACCATTCTGAAAAAGAGGGTCCCATTTTCGATGCCATGGATATGCAATTGGAAGCAATCGCCTCCATGTCCGGCATTTTTAAACTAAAATCTGCAGATATATATAGAGTCAGATCCGCAAAGAAAATTGTCGATTATAATATTTCCCTTTCTTGACTAAAAATTCATGAAAAATATTAAGTCTATTAAGTTTATTTAGATGAACTGTCGGGTGTTTCAGTTAGTGGACGTCAATCCGTCGTGACTTTTGTTTCAAAGAAATAACATGTAAGGAAAAGTCTATTCCTTCTTCGGATGCAAAAAAAATAAAAACAATAGGTAAAATTGCCGAAAATCAGAAGATCATAGAAAATTTGAATGATTCACTTTCTAAAAAGACTAAGCAAGTCGAGCTTATTCAGGAAATATCTTCCGAAGTCAATTCTACCCTCCAGTGGGAACAAATCCTCAACATAATTTTGCAATCGATGGACAGGGCATTTGATTTTCATCACGCAATGATTTTTCTCATTGATAAATCTAACGACAAATTGAGTGTTGTAGCAAGCCAAGGTTTCGACGAGTCCGGGATAGGGGCAGAAATACTAATAGGTCAAGGCATTGTTGGAGTTGTTGCTAAAAGAAAAAAGATCATGCGCATGGTGACCTGCCCCTAATGTTAGGATCATTTTTTAAGTTAGTCAATTCATCGATATATTCATTGTTGTATTATCCATTGGCCTTGAGACCGCATCCGGTGGTATAACTGCCTCGGGGGCGGGTGGCCGGTATCCAAGGGCACTATGCGGTCTCTTATGATTTTACTCATTTCGCCAGCGTTCCACAAGCACTTTTGCTTCGTGTAAGGTATCGAAGATTTCCCGGTTGAGCACTTCATCACGCAGTTTGCCATTGGAACGACTCACTATACCCGTTCTCCCATGGACTGCCTGGTTCAATATACAATGTTTTTACTCCCAGGCGCATGAGCCATGTCCGGACCGCTTGAGCAGTGAACTCTGTGCCATTATCACTTCTCAGGTGAACCGGAACTCCTCGCTGCACGAACAGTGTTGCAAGATGTTCTATGACGTCATTGTGAGTCAGCCTCCTGCCTACCACAATTGCCGGACACTCCCGACTGTATTCATCTAATATTGTTAACAAACGCTAGCTCCTTCCCTCTCGGGTTCGTGCTTGCATGCAGTCATAACTCCAGACATGATCCCGGTACGCAGGTCGCAGCCGAATACACGAACCGTCATTGAGCCATAACCGTTTGCGCTTCGGTTGCCTCCGGGGAACTTTTAATCCTTCTCGACGCCACAAACGCTCCACTCTCTTATGATTGACCTTGAAGCCTTCTTGCTGTAACAGTGCGGTAATTCGTCGATAACCATACCGACCATACTGCGTGGCCAACTCGACCATACGTTGCACTAACACCGGTTCATCCGCAGGAGAAATCGGGCGATATTGATGAGTGCTGCGCGGTACTCCCAACACGGTACAGGCCCGGCGCTGCGAGATCTCGAGAGTCGTGCAAAGATGCTGCACCACCTCCCGTCGCTTCGCCGGGCTCAGAAGTTTTTTGCATCAACCGCCAGAGTCTCATTGAGGATTTGAATATCCAACTCTTTCTCGGCAACCAGGCGTTTCAGGCGGATAGTCTCTCTCTCTAACGCTTTAAATCGTTTCGCCTGATTCACCCGAAGACCACCATACTCCTTTCGCCAACGATAATAGGTCTGCTCTGTAACCTCAATCTGGCGAGCAGCTTGTTGAACCGACTGACCTTGAGCGAGCAGTACTTCTGCCTCTCGAAGCTTGTGGATAATTTGTGCTGATGTGTGAATTCTACGTGCCATTGATCTTGCTCCTTTCTTTTCAATCTAATCCCTGTACTCATATACTATCTGGATCAACTGTTTGGGGCAAGGTCAATGGTGAATATCGGCTCACAAAAAGCTTATCACTCCGCTATTAAGATGCGTATGGAAGAGGTAGGTGAGGGTCAAAACATTGCCGATACTATAGAACTCCCAGGATTGAAAAATGTCCAAAGCAAAATAGCAGTACCACTATTAGTCAAAAACCGTCTTATCGGTGTCTTTTCTGTTGAAAGCTCTTTGTTCAATGCTTTTGACGAACTCGATGAAACATTGCTTGTAATTTTTGGCAACAAAATAGCCGGCGCAATCGACAACGCCCATGCTTATAAGCTTGCTGAAGATAGATTAGATGAATTAAATAGTGCGAACGACCAGCTTTATCAGCTTAATGAAGAGCTCGAAGATAAAGTTCGCCGGAGAACTTCGGATCTATCTGACGCTCTCGAGGAGCTCACCGAAACACAGAATCAACTTATTTTGCAAGAAAAAATGGCCTCTCTTGGTAAAATGGTCGCAGGCATAGCTCACGAAATCAACAATCCAATCGGAGCAATGGGTAGCGCAGTGGACACTTTTAAGCGATGTCTCAAGAAAATTGAAACAGAATTAGATTCTCCGTACAGGAAAAGGGTCGATAAACCATTAAAACTAATGCAAGATAATATGGGTGTATTGAACACAACAGAAAAGAGAATTACTACATTAGTAAACAGCCTGAAGAACTTTGCTCGTCTTGATGAAGCAGAAATGCAGAGGGCTGATATTCATGAAGGTCTTGAAAGCACATTAACCTTATTAAAGTCTGAATTATCTGAGAAAATAAAAATAGTGAAAGAGTTTGGCGATTTGCCCCTACTATTTTGTTCTCCCGGTCAGTTAAACCAGGCATTTATGAGTTTGTTGCAGAATGCAATTCAATCTATCAGCGAAACCGGTACAATAAACATTAAAACCTTTTTGAAAGATGATCACATTTACGTGCAGGTCGCCGATACGGGTAAAGGCATTCCACATGATAAATTAGAGAATATTTTCGATTTTGGTTTTTCGACAAATATATCACGTGTGAAAATGAGGTCCGGATTATCAACAGCATACAATATAATCCAGAAACATAAAGGGGTGATTTATATCGAGAGCGAAGTAGGCGTAGGAAGCACTGTCACGGTTATTTTACCAACCGATTTAGAAAAAAATATTAGAATGAATTAAAGGTTCCGTTTGAAAAACGGTCCCCAATCATTTAATTTTTTCAAAACGTGGTGAACTGGTAGATCATATTACCTATTTTTATAATTAACGTATCTGTAACATAAGCATAAAGGTTCGCACATCGTACAGCCCGAGGAGCCGGTCAAAAATCTATAGCTCACCATCGCTAATCTGAGTTACTTATGCAGAAATCAATAGCCCTTTCATTGCTGGTCAGTCATAATTTGTAATTTTTGTTTGCAATTGCACATCAGATAGATAAATCGCAGATTGGATATCAATCAGTATCACTATTATAAAAACGGTAACTATTTCGGTTAATTATAGTTGGACGTACAGTTTGTGTATAATAAGGAGTATCCAATATGGATATGATGATGACAATTCGGGTGCTCGTTCGCAATTCTCTGAACTTCCGGACCTGTATGGTAATTCTACTACTAGCCGTTTGTCAGTCTGATAAGTTAGAAGCACAGCCACCATCTGTTGGCCTTCCTCAGGACCACGGTGCTTTAGAAGGGTTCGTACGTCTGGCAGGAATTGAAATCCCACAACCCACTCGCATCGAAAACACAACCGATCCTAAGGTTTGCGGAAGATTTCATACGTTAGAGGATCTACTTGTGTCTCCTAAGTCTCACGGAATCCGGAACGTTATAGTTGCTTTGAAAGACGTGCCTGCCTCGAACAGTCCGGTCAATCATGTAAGCCGTTTTGTCTTGGACAATCGGGAATGTAAGTTTGTTCCTCATGTAAGCGTCTTAACAGTCGGCAGCACCGTCCAAGCTCTGAACGGTGACCCCATGTTACACAACGTTCACTTTTATGGCGCTCTCACTGCAAACATTGCCTTGCCTAAGGGGGCGAAGGCGACAAAAAAAGTAACCAAACCGGGCATGATCATCGTTAAATGTGATGTGCACGGTTGGATGCAGGCCTTCATTCGGGTAGATAGTCATCCGTTTCATGCGGTAACAGATGAGAATGGGTACTTTAGTATTCCAGATATTCCGGCTGGTACATATGATGTGGAAATATGGCATGAAAAACTCGGCCAATTGGAGAAAACTATCCATATCAAATCCACCAAAACAGAGAAAATCGACGTCGAGTACTCACTCGACAACCAGTAACCACTTTTTTTATGGAGGATTTCAATGACTGCGAATTTTCCATTCTGTATTTTACTGGCAGTTCCGCTGATGCTTGGCTGCCAAGAAAAAGAAATAAAAACTGAAATCCAGCAAGCTACGCCACGAAAACAGCCGGGGGCAGAGATAACACTTTATGCGCCTGAACAACATGATCTCTATGATGGTCAATTTCAGATATCCGCCGGGAAACTATATCAGGTAGGACGGCTCAGCGATTCTCCCGGCTGGGATCACATGGGGAACGACGCTTCTAATGTACACCAAATTGAGGGAACCGTAGAAATCGAAGTCGATGAGATACAAAACGCCGGCCGTTTCATCGCACTGCTGAAGGTCCCGGAAGGCGATCTTTTGCTTGAGGTTGACCGCTTTCACGAGTTCAACCCCTGTCAGGATGGCGGCGTAGCTGCGTACATCTACGAGCACGGAGATTCGGGATGTGGGGATGCAAACTGGCCTAAAACCTTTATCTACCTTGCTGGCTGGGGCTATGGTCATGCAACGCTCAACGGCGAACCACTTTACAAAGACTATCAGATGCATTTCATGATAATCCAAGGTATGCGTGACAGGCAGACGTTAAAGATCAATTATCCCCTACTAAATAAGAGTTCGGCCGCGGGTGAAGTCAATCCGGCGGCCCAGCAACTAGATTTTTATATTCGAAGCCCGGAGGTGGACAGCCGTAACAACCCGACCCGTGAGGTTTTCGATCACTTCTTCGGAATGCAGGTGACCTGGAAATAAAACAGTGTAACGGATTCTTCAGTTGGAATTACATCTGACTATGGTTGGAGCGGAATGCCGGGCAGAGGCATGATTTTCATGAATCGTTAGTTTTAAGGTCTGTCTTTCAATCAAAGACTTTCTCGCCCCGCAGCCGTTTTCCTTTTTACCGGTAATTGCTCGCATGACAGGATCGACTGATAAACGCTCTGCATCATTGACAACATAATTTCCTGCAAGACAACTGTAAATCGATTGACTGTACCGATTCAAATCAATTTTGACAGATTTAGACTTACCTCAAAGATCCGCAAATCGTACCGCCCGAGGAGTAGAAAACACTTGTAAAAGCTAAATGGATACCTTACTATCAACTATAAAAGCGCCGTAAATGTTCTTACAACGCACACCCACGCTGTATAAGGTTTATGAACAAACCGTTGCAAGAATCATGATGTAACACAGTTTAGCCATTCTCTAAGTAATTCACAAATAAATGTTACCAAATAGCCGCCTGTAATCAAGAGAGGAGAACGTTATGATTTCTCGAGTAATGTTTATTTTAATATCTTGGATGTTTACAGTCCCTCATGTGAATGCGCAGCCGGGTGTTCATACTGCCAGGACGGGTGCGGAGGTCCTCCGTCTGATACGAAATGAAAAGCTTGACCTTATTCTGCCGGGAGCCATGCGCGACAATAATGTAGATATGTGGATTCACGTCACCCGTGCCGGAGACCCCGATCCGTTGGCCGAGCAATTTGGATCTACTTCAGGTTATTTGATTTATACCGATCTGGGGGACAGGATCGAGCGGGCTGTGTTTGGCAGTAGCGGGGCAGTTGAAAATATTGATGTACGTGGCTCCCTCGAAATCACACGGGCAATCGAAGGGTATGATTACAGAACTCAAGACTTCACGATTTACGACGAGTTGAGAGAATTCGTAGCTGAACGTGATCCTCAGACTATCGCGGTCAATACATCCGACTGGCTTGCAGTGGCAGACGGTATATCACATTCTCAATATGTAAAACTGGAAAAAATCTTAGGGTCGAAATATTCAGCGAGAATTGTCTCTGCAGAAAACGTGATCACCGATTTCAGAGTGCGAAGGATTCAAAGAGAAGTTGTTGCCTTCACAAATGCTACCGAAATTCATCGTCAAATCCTCGAGCACGCATTATCCCGTGAAGTGATAATACCAGGTGTAACGACTCTGGAGGACGTTGGCTGGTGGGTCAGGGAGCAGTTTTTTAAGCGTGGTTTAATAAGTGGCTATAGTACCGGAGTAGATATCCCCCGGGTTCTCTATTCGGCACAATCCGAACGTATCGATCCGCCCGATGTACGATGGTGGATCCATCATACCGACTATGTATTGCAGCGTGGTGATTTTTTTACGTTTAAGGTTGGAGTCCGCTATCTGGACTACTTTTCGACAGATTTTAAACGTAATGCTTATATTATGCGGGAAGGAGAAACAAATGTTCCCCGGAGTATTCAACATGCCTTCGATAAAGCGTTGGAAGCTCGTGAGATCATTCGGAAAAATATTAAAGTCGGCGGGACCGCCGGCGAAACGTTGGCAGTAATAGTATCATCTCTGGAAAATGCTGATTATATACGCGTACCTTTTAACGATATCAGCACAGACGGTTACGTGGAGATACAGAAAGCGCTGGCTGATACCGATAAGTCGGGATTTTTTATCGATCTTAACAGCGAGGTTTACAGAACCGGCGGCCTTGTGACTCTGGGACCCTCGGTTGCGCCGTTTCGGCAGGACCGTGCCCATTTGAAAATACAGGAAAATTACCTGTTTTCATTTGAATTTCAGGTTCATACGAATCTCCCTGAAAGACCGGGCTTTCCGATTTCCATTAATATAGAAGGTAATCACGTTGTATCCGGCAGGGGAGTTGAATGGCTTCACCCGCCAAATGAGAAAATATCACTTATACATTGAGCCGAAAACCATGAGTGGGGTGGAGGTGCTTTTTGTGTTGATTGAATCGTTTATATCGGATCTGCCTTTATGGTTGGTCCCGGTATATTCCGGTTACTGAAAGTGAGAGTTTCCTGCCAACTATAAAAGTCTGAATCGTATGTGTCAGCTTTTTTATTTGAATTTGTGCCAATGAATTATCAACTGATTGCAAAAAATGTTCACATATCGCTCAGCCGGCAGGAGAAAAATACTTGTAAAAGCAAGTTGTACACCTTACTATACACACCATTGTGTCCGTCTTGATCCGACGACGTACAATCCATTCGGGGTGTTAGATCATACAAAATAAAGACGTGAGTATAAAAACATTGCAGCATTTGCGAACGTAAAAATGAATAATGAGAATTTCTTGCTCAGTTATACAGAGGAATTTACATGAAAGTACTCTATATATATCCGCATCAGGACGATGAGTCGTTTGGGCCTGCGCACGTTATGCATAAACAAATCAGGGACGGTCACGAGGTCTATTTGCTGACACTGACCGAAGGTGGCGCCACCAAACAGCGGCACAAATACGGTAAATCCATTGAAGAAATGGGAAAAATCCGCTACAATGAAATGCTGAATGTAGCAAAAACACTCTATCTTACCGGGATGAACGTGCTTGACCTTCCCGACAGCGGATTAAAGGAAATGGACCCGTTTGAGATAGAGCAGGTAATCGAAGGTGAGATCAGCAGGATAAAACCAAATATTCTCGTGACCTATCCCGTTCACGGAATCAGCGGATTTCACGACCACCTGATCTGCCACGGGATCGTGAAGCGGGTTTATATGGATATGAAGCAGTCCGTTGAATATTTGAAAAGACTGGCATTTACAACAATAACCCGGAAAAGCGCCGAAAAAGTTTCCTATTTCAAATTAAGCCATTCAACCGAAGAAGAAATTGACTGCATCGTAGCCGTTGAGAATGTCGATATCGAGGCCAATAAAAAAGCGCTGGACTGCTATGTGACGTTTCAGGATACAATTAATGCGGTGGGAATCAAGGATATGATTCAATACGAATCTCATTTTGAGCTTTTTATGGAAGAACACAATCCGCCGCTTAACGATCTTTTTGCAAAATTGACATAATTCCATAACGAATCTTCAGACGTTCCATGTACCGGTTTGAGAAGTCAAAAGAGTGCAGCCGGAGCTTTAAACGTTCAGCATATTTGCAGAATCCTGTTTTTCTATCTTAATAATTCCCGACCATATTTAGATTTTCAAACGATGATCGATACAACCATTAATTATGAGGTGATATCATGAGTAAATCACGGAATATTCTGTCAATTTTATCGTTCTTTTTACTTGTCGAGGGACTCCCTGCTCAAAATCTCGAATCAGATAAAATGCTGGACTTGCTGGATCTGATCCGCATGGAGAAGTTCGACAACGTTCTGCCTCAAGCCATGCGGGATAATACAATCGATATGTGGATCCATGTAATGGGGACAAAAAATCGTGAAGAAGGTAACCTCGATCCCCTCAGGTTAGACTTTGGCAGTAATACAGGCATTTTTATCTTTACCGACAGGGGTGGTGACAGGATAGAACGGGCTGTTTTAGGCCGTGCTTCCACCACCGCTCGAAATAGTGAGGCATACGACTTGTATGGTCCAGAGAATAATTTGAATCAATTTGTGTTTGAACGCGATCCCAAGCGCATCGGAGTAAACTTCTCGGAAACGGTTGCCGTAGCGGATGGTATTTCGTATACGGACTACCTAAAGCTGGTTACTCTGTTAGGTGACAAGTACGCTGAGCGGATAGTTTCTGCAGAGATTCTTATAACCGATTTTCGTGGGAGAAGGGTGACGAGTGAGATAGGCTTTTTTGCAGAACTATGCAAGCAAACCGTTGCGGTAATGGAAAAAGGATTTGATCTTATTGAGCCGGGTTTCACCACTTTAAATGAAATATCCAGATGGCTTGTAAACCAGAACATGACCTTGGGACTTGATGCTCCGTTCCAATTTCTGCTGCCGGGTGTTTTTCTCCGTGATTCGGACGGAAATGCAAGGAGTGCAAGAGCTTCCGACCATTATGTAATCCAGAGAGGTGACCTGGTGCATATAGATTTTGGCACCATACATATGAATTACCGTATAGATATAAAGCGTTTTGCTTATGTGCTTCGGGAAGGAGAAGAATCCGTGCCACCGGAGATTCAAAAAACTTTCGATAAAGCATTAAAGGCCCGTGAGATTTTTCGTAAGAACATTAAAGTAGGACGTACCGGGGGAGAAACTTATGCAATCCTCATGCAAAAATTAGAAGCGGCGGGATATGTACACAATGACAGGCAGGTATATGACGGCAATGCAGACCTTGATAAAACCCAAATTTCTATCGATTTTCATCCATTAGGTAACAGTTTGCCGGCTGATGGCGGCGGCCCCAGGATGTCTCCACGTTCAAAAAATGATCAACAGGAGATCCCGCTCAATCATCTTTTTGTCCTTGAATACTTTATCTTTGAACCCGTGCCGGAGCGGGGTAAAGGGAAACATGTCTTTATGGCTATTGAAGACGATGTGACTGTCACCGAACGGGGAGTTGAATTTCTCTATCCGCCAATCAAGCAGATACGCTTGATTCGCTGAAGGTTCGAATATCATACAGCCCGGTGAGCGTCAAATCATATGATCTTACGGAGATTGATTAATCAAGACAGGATTTCGGGTCATACCATTTCAATCAGGGAATCTTGGCACAGGGCTCTATCCCTTCGAATAAATTATTGAATACAAAGACTGTTTTTCCAATAAGTAATCGTACAATCCGGGGAGCAGAAAATAATTGGAAGAGTTAAATGTTTCCTTCAATTCTTAACTACTTCTATTCAATTTGTTCTGACAATGTACAATCATGATAGTATAAATCTTGCTGGTTACGTTAATTTTCCAGGAGATATACAGGGGGAATTACACCTCTGGCGCCTTGTGCTATGGGGATACCAAATAGACCGGAACAGAGAAAATATGCCACAACGATTCATGATAGAGGTACGTTTGATTTAAGGTACATTCGAGAAATAAGATGAAATGGAAAAAGGTTTCACCTGAAGTAAGCGGCTATCTTGATGAAATGCTCGGTTCGTTCATCTGTGCCAGGCGGACGATGTTCGGCTGTCCGGCCTATTTTGTCAATTCCAACATGTTTGCCGGTGTTTTTGAAAACCTGATTTTTTTGCGACTTTCTGAGAAAGACAGGGAAGAGATCCTTGCGGAATACGACGAGGCGGCACACTTTGATCCTTTGGGAGGAAAGCCGATGAAGGAATACATCATCCTCCCGGAGCAGCTTATCAACCGGCGGGTAGAGCTGTATGTCTGGCTTGAAAAAGGAATTTCGTATGCCCGGTCTCTCTCCCCGAAGAAAAGAAATAACACTCCATGAACTCCATAGATACGCAGATAATCCGCTTTATCGACCGGTTATCCGGTTATCAGGATGCCACACTACGAGAACAGAGAGCCTGCACCGTCTTCAATCAATATTCGTATCGTTATCCGGAAAATGCAATCAAAAGAGATAATTTGCGGCTCTATTTGCACGTATTGTCTCAAAACAATTCCGGTATGATGCTGGTGGGTGAAGCACCGGGTTACCGGGGATGCAGGCTCACCGGAATTCCATTTACGAGTGAGGATCTCCTCAGAAATAGTTTTGCTCCCGGTCTCGGTAACCCCGGATTCAAAACAAAAGGGAGTACAAAAGAACAGACGGCTTCGATTGTCTGGGAAACATTGAATACGTATGATCTCCGGTACAGACTCCCTCTTCTGTGGAACGCATTTCCATTCCATCCCCATAAAATAAATAATCCTTGTTCCAACAGGAACCCGACACGGCAGGAACTTGACGCCGGAGAGCCGTTCATCCTGGATCTTATCCCGCTCTTTAAAATCAGATCGTTTGTCGCAATCGGGAACACTGCAGCCGCGACTTTGTCAAAAATGGGAATTGACTGCCGTATAATCCGCCATCCGTCATTCGGAGGAAAACGTGAGTTTGCGAAGGGAATTGAAACGTTGTATACTACGTTCGGGCACAATAACATTCAGCTTTAGCGTTTTGCCCGATACCCGGTATCTCCGGTATTCAATTGCTGAAATTGTACGTCAGCATCAGATACGACCAGTAACCGGTATGATCGTTATCCGGTGTCTCGTTCGGAATGTCGCCCGGCACAAAGAAAGATATCCCGCCCTGGAAACCGAGATCCTGCCGGTAGCTGTAGCGCAGCGTTAGGTCAAGCTCATTGCCGAGATAATTGTTTCCCGCCCCGTTATTTTCGTGGGTCACAAAATAATGCCAGTCTCCTGAAACGGCGATATCTTTCCCCGGACGAAAACCGCCGCTTACCATGAAATCCTGAAGACCCAGATTCGATGTTGCCGCAGGAATGTTCAGGAAATAGTCCATAAATCAATAGAATTTGTGATTGGTCGCAAATAGTGTATTAAACGTTTTAAAATCACCGTCAGCCGGATCGTCGTCGCCCGAGAGGAAATCGTAACCGGCGCCGATAAACGGTCTCTTTCCGTTCGGGAGTGTATATTTCAACCGCATCCCAAGCATGAACGCGCTTATATCGTCACGGGCTGCATTATTGGCGGCCGCCTGTTTTCCGAACTGGACCGCTCCCTCAATTTCATAGTCAAAAGCCGACATGTTCGCGGTATAATCAATTCCCGCCGTAACCCGGACCAGCTTTCTGTCGTCATTATCCGGACCGCCGGAAACTTTGTCGCCGTTCTCGTTAAGCATCGCATACCCGTTGAACGTTCTTTTACCCGACGGCTTATACGTCCCAAAGAATCCGAAAAAATTTTCATCGGGATCGAAATGCAGCGCCGGTACCTGTTCATTTAAACTTAAGCCGAACAGAGAAAAAGTGAATTGCCTGTTCTTCCGTTCGACCAGGGCGCCGTCGAACGATCTGCCCGTGTTACTCCAACCGACCGGTCCCACGATCCTTTGATTACCGAGCAAGATCTCCATTCGACCTAATTTCAAAGAGAGGTCATCCGTCAGGAATTTATCAACTAATATATATCCCTGATGAAGATCCAACTGGTCTGCATCGCCGTCGGAAAGTGTGTTCGTCTCCTCACCAAGTTTCCTGGAATCCTGTAATTGAAAGAATGCAGATACGTTGTCGGTTCCGAGCAGTGTCAGGCCGATCCTGCTCCTGAGCAGCCCAAAATCGTCGTCGGCAAGATTTTTACCGAACGTTGCGTCATTAAATGCATTTTTGTTCTTTGCCAATTCACTTCTGTACCTGATCTGAGCATTGATTTTAAATTCCTGGCCATACAGAGACTCGCTGCACAAGAGCATTACAATGACTAACCCGTAGATTCTGGACATCACTGACCTCCTACTCAATTAAGGGGGGATATTATAATGGTTATTAAGACCTTTATATCGATTATTATCCATAATGACAAGGATAACGTTGATTTTTTTCTTCACCATCAAAATTTATACGCGAAACCGATAAAATGTGAAGGATTGATCGGATGAGCCGTTGAGCGGAATTGCAGGTCCCAGTTTGTTTCCTGTGCATTAACGTTGTATCTCTTTGCCTTGAAGGCCGCATGAATCCCGCTTATAATATGGTTCAAGAACATTCCGGAATAGAAAAACGTTCTCCTGTTGCGGATATCGTCTGAATCGATCCGCCGTTTCAGGAATTGTTCCCGGTTTACCGGTAAATCCCAGATCCAGGCAGTTCCGGATGTTTCCGGGAAAACAAGGTCAAAATCCCTGTTCAAGCGCATCGCTTTATTATAATCGATTATCGAATTATACCGTGAAACCGCTATAAAAAACTCTTTGCTCTTGTCATTCTGGTCAAATCCTGCATGAGATGCCCCGAATGCACGGTAATCGTCTTCCAGAACATTGGAGTATATGTCATGGCCTATACCAAACCCGAACAGGACGACATCTGCAGCAATAAAAATCCGTGCATTTCCAATGTTGTCAACATATTTATGGCCCAGTCCGGGGATTAATAACGAATAAAAAAATGCTTTGACGGCAGATTTTTGCGCATTCTGTGCGTACACGGGAGGACCGGATACTACTACGAATGCTGTTACTATTATAAGAAAAGCGATACATCGCTCAAGTCTGATCATGTTTAATTTACCAGGTGAATTTGAGTTTTAAAACGGGCATCGATCCGGAATTTTTGTACATCTTCGCATAGCGTATTTTCGCATCTAATTTTTTATTTTTACGGGAAATCGAATATGCGGCGTCGAATGCACTTACAACGCGGTTCAAAATCAGAACCTGAGCCAGCGTATCCGCGCGCTTGAAATTTTTGTTACTATCGTGCTGTCGTTTTTCGTAGAAAAGGCGCATTTCAGATACATCGGGATCACCTTCGGAATCGGGCCAGCCGGCAAGGAACTGATTGTATTTTCCGATCAATTCATAATATTGCTGCGTTTTGTCCGCGATAGTTTCGTCTGACGGAACGGTTGGAAGTATATGAGAATACGAAGTGATATCGACGTCATCCATATTTTTCCAGTTGTTGTATTCGGTAATACTCCAGAACTGGTCTGCATAAGTCCGGAACTCCCTCTCGATCTTATCACCTTCGCCGATGAAGTGTGAACGGCCGAACCAGAGCGCCGTTTCCGCTGCTGCAAATCCTACCGCTTTATATTTGCTGCCGTTATACCAGTGACCGGCTCCGGGAATTATAGCGGAAAGGATAACAGCCTTCAAAGGCGATTTCTTCGATGCGTCATTCTGAACACTGGCAAAAAATGGATTTTCTTTCTCCTGCAGGGCCGCAGATTCTCCATTTGAAGAACGTGCTACCGAAAATGAGAATTGTCTATTCCCACCCGATAACATACCATTATCTTGAGCGGCGGCAATTCCCGGAAAAAGGATACTCAATAGTAGTAATAGTGGTAGTTTCATACTGACTCAAGACCTCATCACTTTCAGACCTCAAAGATATCTCTGCCTGCCCCTACCGGTAGACTACGGTCGACCTGACAATTACAATACAATCTATTTGTTTGTACCGCTACATTTACTGCTCTTTTCTCACTACATTAAACTACTGTACGTATTGAGAACAGCAACAACCTAAAAATTGTAACCGAACAACACGGTAAGGAAAAATTTCCATTCTTTACCCTGTTCACTGAAATTATCCGTTTCAACACTTCCAACTGTAGTACTGTTAAGACCGTAAGCGGCATTGAATCCAATCTTCGTGGGATAGGAATAAAACGAAAATGTATCGAGGCGGAGTCCGAGGTCAATAACGTTTTTCAGGTTATCGATATCGGGCCCGCCGCAGCTATCCCATGCATCGCCCACCTGATAACCGACGGACGCATAAAGTTTGTCAAAATACCATGGTCCGATCTGCTGAGCTATGTTTCGTAACAATGGAAACCGGTAGGTCGTCGATAAAATCGCCATTTTACGTCCTTCGATACTGTAGTACGAGTATCCTTTGAGGCCCCGGATACCCCCGGCAAAATAATAGAGAAAATCATCGACAGGCCTGCTGATTAACCCTCCCTGGAATTTGACCGTGACCGCGCTTCTGTTCATTATGAAGGGTGTGCTTATGTATTCGTTCCAATCAAGATCGATCTGGTGATAATTATACCGCTTAAATATTTCATCTAAAGTTCCTGCCTGCTGATTTATGATAAAATCCTGAAAAATCTCGTCGGATTTATACCAGTAATTTAATACGATCTGCCTTCCCCCGGTGGGGTTGATCGTCATATCGAGGCGCGGGAGCACTTTGCTGTACCGCCAAAGCAACCCTACGTTAAGTCCTTTGTAAAAATCGAGTTTCAAGGCGCGGAAATTAACGCCTCCAATGGTCGGGTCATCATTGAAATTTTGTCGTGATATCGAGGCTCGCAGCATCAGGTTCTGCGTTCTCGAAAGTGTCTGGCGGGCACCGATCGCTGCCTCCCAGTATCCTATCTCGATTTTGTCCTGCCGGTCCGGTTCTCCCGGCTCAGAAAAAATTTCCCTGTTCCGTGTTGTGTTATAAAGCTCCAGTGATAACGTTTGTTTTAACATCCCAAAGTCAATAATCGCGAACAGGTCGCGGTCCTTTTCGGCATTCATCGCCGCGCCTGCAAGCAGTGTGTAATTTCCCAACACGTCGCTCGCATTGGAATAAAACCCTAATTTCGTTCCGTTGTAATCAAATACAAGCCGCGGCATAAAAAACGTTGTCGAATAATGAAGCTCATATGGTACAGCTTCCAGGTCAGGGATAACCGAATCGTCATAGGCGATATCGGGAACGGACTCTCCATAATCGGTTTTATATACCATATCGGCCGATTCAACCGGGCTCATATCCTCAAGCATGGCAATCTTGTATCCGTCATCGGTATATAATGAATAGACAAGCTCGCCTTTTTCACTGACGGACGGCATGAATGCTCCGCCGAGTACATTCGTCAACGGATTGCTGTCGTGTGAGACTAAATTGTAATCATATATATTGTATATACCATTTTTATCTGAACTATAATAGATCTTCTGACCGTCGGGTGAGAACGTCGGGTTTCTCTCGTCATATTTTTCCTTCAGAATATAGCGGAACTCCGTGCCGTCCGAATTGATAATCGCTATATCCCGTCCAAATCCGGAAGAAACCGCAAAAGTAATACGGTTTCCATCGGGTGAAACCGATGAGACAAAAATATCTTCTCCGCCGTCAAAAGCTTTAATCACCTTTGATTCTTTCGTTTCAATATCTATTGCATTCAATGTTGCGAATCTGTCGCTCGCTGAAACGTAATAGACCGTTTTTCCGTCGGGGGCGATGGATGGATAGTAAACCCTTTCGCTGGAGGTTAATTTTTCTTCATTCCCCGATTCAACAGTATAGACATACAGATCGTAATAAAAGGAGCTGTTTTTGTTTTGCGTTAACTTAGAATACACTATGTGCCCGCCCGACCTGTCCCATACCGGGGGAGAACCGACACCGCCCGTCAAATATTTGTTCTCGTCATCGACCGTATAATTCACATAAAGACCGGTGGCATTTAGAAAATCGCTCTTCCCATTCGACAAATAAGCAAAAGATGATCCGTCGGGCGACCATTCGGGGTAAACATTGCCCGTACCCGCTTTGCGGACAATAGTTCCCTGTTTGAGTTTTTTATCTATTCTATCCGACCGGCTCAAGTATTGTTGTTCGAGATTTATCTTCCATGTATTAAAAACATCATGTGCGTCTTCACCGGTAGCAAACCCGATCGCCTGCTCTATGGTAAATGAGGTAATTGAAGACATTTTTCTGGAAATTTTCTCCAGGATGTCATCACCGTAGGTTTCCGCCAGATAGGTAATAAATGAAAATCCCTGGTTATAGACCGATTCGTTACCGATCGAAGATTTACCGAATACCCCCATTTCAGCAAGAGAATAGACTCCGTTGTTCAATGCCCGTGTCCTGAGGATCATATCACGATGTGAATCCCATGTCTCAAATCCCTGCCGCATGGTCTGGTACTGGGCTGCACCTTCAGCGAACCAGCTCGGCATGACCGTTCCTGAAATGGGATATGAGACAATCCGGTTCGGAAATCCGACCAGCACATCGGGACGGCGTTCATTTTCAAAGCCGTAATATTGTAAATATACGGCTGGTATTCTTCGTGGCAGTTTTCTGGCGGTCTGAATTTGAATCATGTGTGTAAACTCGTGAGTAACGACATTCCTCAGCCAGTTACTTGTTCCCCTGAGGAGAAAATCCAGCGACGAGGCCCAGATCTCTATTTTATTGTCATAGTAATATGCGGCTCCGTTCGAGTAATCGTCATGATCCCTGACAACAACATCAATTTTACCGTCGGGTTCGAAGTTATATGCTCCGGTGACCGGATCGTAAATTTCTTCAAGTATTTTTGCGATCAGCCGCGGAGTCCTGTATTCTCCATCGTGGTAATGGATCTTAAAATGCTCTGTTTCGATGGTTTCCCAGTTGAGTTCCGGATGATTATATTGTCCGAACTGGGCCATCAACGATCCCGGAAACATAAACACTGCGACCGTAATCAGGAGAAATATGTTGCTGCACACTGTATGTACGATGGTATTTTCGAATTTCATAGTATTCTTTTCTTTGTGGGTTGAGCCGATAGATTAAACGGCGCTAAACTCTCCATTATTTACTTTATTACAGCAATTTTAATAACCTTATTTTCTCTCACACCGTTCCCCGCTGCAGAGACTTCTGCGAAATAAACACCGCTGTTTATTCCCGTCAAATTCCAGGTGATCTCATTATCGACCAACGGCTCTCCCGGTCCGTTCAACTCGGTCACAAGCTCCCCGATCTGCGTAAAAATCCTGACACGTACGTCTGCCGGATGATAGAGAAAATATCTTATGTTCGTCCAATTCCCTTCATTGGGATTCGGCCAGTTAAAGACCTTTTCACCGGGCATAAGCCGGTCTGCCGGAGGAGCGGCAACAGAATTTAATGTCTCGGTATTATGTCTCAACCGTGCATTGTTCCCCCCCAGTGTTCCCCATGCTATGCTTTTATCGTCGTAGGTTTGAGCGAGGTCCCAGAGATACAGATAGCCGTCCCTGTCGAGAGCGGCGAGTTCCATCCGGTCTTCAGTCGCACTTTTCAGCAGAGTCGGGGATCCGGCCGCACCGCTCCCGAGCGGCAGAGGAAAACCCTGTATGACCTCACCTTTTTCATCGAGAGCAACGATTATACCGTCAGTTGTTCCAAAGATAATATTCTGTTTTTTGTTTCCGGTAATGTCTCCGAGTACCGGATCTGTGCTGATATTTCCGCCGAACCCGAAAGACCCGATATCAACCGGAAACCCGGGGAGTAACGTGCCGATGTGCGAGACTGCATAAACTGCACTCCCGGAGATTATCACGAGTTCTCTCAAACCGTCCCCGTTGACGTCACCCGCAGCCGGTCCTGTATTAAACTCAACATTCAGGTCACGATTTACATTGTTTTCAGACAGAACGAATAGTCCGCCATCAGCTGCAACTGCTGCAAAATCGCCGGTCCCGTCTCCGTTCAGATCGGAAAAAACAGGGGCGAATGGTTGACTAAATCCGAGATTCCCCGATAATGAAAGCTCGACACCTGAAAATGACCTGTACTCTCCTGAAAGTGAGGTTGCAAAAATTATCGGTAAACCGGACGAAATTCCCGTACCCGCCAGACCGGTTACCGGTACCGGACCGGTTGAAAACGTTTGTACCGGTGATCCCTGTGCATCATAATATCCGACCGATCCATTTCTCCCCCCCAAGACGATCCATTTGGACAGCAGGATGGGAGAAGTGATAACGGAAGGGAGATCCCACTCCGCCTCGAGGTTGCCGAAAAGGCCGCCGGGGCCGGCCTGGAGAGAATATATCTCCATACCCGGTTTTTCAGTCGCGACGACAAGTTTTTTGCGAAGCTCCACTGGTCCTTCGGCATCGATAATGAGTGACGGGATGACCGGAAACTGTTTTCCTGAATTGACAAATAACGGGACAGGAACGACCGACTCATTCCCGAAAAGGTCGAACCTGATCGATGTCGAGCCGTTCGATACGAACGGCTGGTCATGCCCGTTCAATGCAAAAACGGCGCCATCTTTCGATGGAATTAACAGCTTTATCGAGTCGGGTGATGATGGATCCGCCCACATGGGCGCCATAGCTGTAAAATCTCCCCCAAGATACAGCGGAAAACCTTCTTTAAACCGCCCGCGTGAGACTGAAAAGTTCATGACATTACCTGATGCACTGATATCGGTAACGGATATATTACTGATTGCTCTGCCGTTACTCAGCGTACCCGGTTCGGTATCGGGGGTGAATCGGGTGTTATTACCCGAATAAAAGGCGTCCGCGGAAATTCCATTCTCCGGAGTAGAAAATCCGGGCAGAATACCGGGAAAAGGTTCGCCGATGTCCTGCGAACCGTCTGCTTCTTCAAGGTCTATCCCCTTCCTGTCGATATTCGTATTGACCGCATTGCCGCTCAATCCGTCAGCTATCACCCGGTCATCGATGTGCCAGATCAGCAGACCCGAGCCGGGAACATCGACATCATAATCGTCAACCTCCAGAATTACACCGGATGCCGAAACAACAGCATTGAGGTCATCACCCGCAAAATCCTGCTGCCTGTTCTCGATAAGAAAATATTCTGTTGGCGATATAGGAACTTTGTAAATCGTCGTCCCGCCATTTGCCTCAGGCGGCACAACAGTAAGACCATCGCCTTCATTTACGACGACCGGCGTCTCCCAGCCAAGAAATACTTTCGACCATGCACACGGTTCGGGAGGAACGCGTCCGCTAAGGTTCCCGAAACCTATATCCATAAGACCCCATTTACCGATCGCAGTCCTGCCGGATACCGTGTTAAAGAGTGAAGGAAGTCCGAAATAGTGACCGAATTGATGTGCCGTTATGCCGTTTAAGCCTAACTCAACACCCTGTTTCGCTTCTGTTTCGGGCAAGATTACTGCGCTCGTCACATGGACTGCCCCGCCGTCGACCGAAATACCTTGATACCCGGTCTGGCCTCCACCGAGAGCGGCCCGGAGGTCTTCAAGATTCAGAAATGCCGATGGAATATCGTTTGGTGTCGGGTCAAGCTCCGGTGAATCGAGAGCAAAATCAGCGCCGACACCGGCATGATAGACTATGAACGCATTATAGAGAGAAAAATCGATGAAAGGATCTACATCCGCCAGTTCTATTCCATCTCTGACGAGCTCTCCGAGCCCCCTGCTCAATTCCTCATCGGTTGTGTTCGGATTATAATAATCCATTGGATTCGGAAGAGTATAGGCTTCCTGACCACCCTCCGGGAACAGGTCAAAGGTTATCGACGCAATCCCATTTGAGACCCGTTCAAAATATCTTTTCAGCGCATCGAGATGATCTAAAAAATATTGCCTCCCGTGCGGAGGAGGATCTACGAGCGTTTCCGTCCCGCTGGAATAGTCAAATGTTCCGTCTCCTGTTGTCAATCCACTATTATCGGGCTGAAATTCAACCCTGATCGCGAGTACATGGAACGATTGTTCACCTGCCGCCAATTTCTGTCCGGAAGATGAAGGTGTATTCAGGAAATTGCCGCTCTTTTTGGGCAATACCGGAATAATCGTACCGGTTTGTGCACTACTATTTTGATGAACCAATAACGGAGATACTGCTGAAATGAATACCATCAGGCACATGAAAGCGGATTTTAGATCTGGTCTTTTTGGAATTACTATCATAATCGTGCGGTGCATCCTGTCCCTAGTAGAATGGATATCCATATATACAACTGCTGTGCGATGAACGGTAAAAATCGATACTACAACACTTCCCGGGATAACCCCGATTGCACCAGAACCACGGAAAGAATCTTCCGGCCGAAAGAGCTTTTCAGGCAGGTCTCCCGGGAAGCGCCTCAGATTTCTTTACGATTCATTTTTGTCAAATACGAAGCTCAGTGAGAAGCGCATCGTATTGTTCAGGGGATGACTGTCTTCTCCATTTATGTAACCAAAATCGAACTGATAGATCGAGAAGCGGAGGCCTGCGCCGAAGGTATAAAAGCGCCGTTTTCCTATATCTTCGTAAAAATATCCGGCACGGAGTGCGAATATATTGCTGTATGTGTATTCCGAACCGCCGCCAACGCTTGCACGTTTGATCAGATCACCCTCCGACCACGATGTAATTATTGCTTTATAAAACGGATCCGACGTTCCATCTTCTTTCTTTACAACAAGCAATTTGTTAAAATCGACAGTCAGCGTCAGATTGTTGAATCCGCTTTTAAACGCCTCATACGCAAAACCTGCCTTTATATTCGTCGGTATGGGGTCAGCCTGTGCAGCGTCAATAAAGGTGATCTTCGGCCCGAGATTCTGAAGGTTCATACCGAATGTCAACCGCGGCACAAATGCCGGTTTATACATCAATCCGAGATCGAGGGCAACCGAGCTACCCTTTCCTTCACCGAGCTGCTCGCCTGCACTGAAAGGCGAGAGGCTGGAATGAATATATTTGACCGTGGTCCCGACAGCAAGGTTTTCATGCAACCTGGTACCGTACGATAGTCCGATAGCATATTCGAAACTGCTGAAAGTCCCGAGATTATTACCCACTTCATCTGTTCTGGTCTGGTCTCCATAATTTATATAGGTGGCGCTCAGACCGAGCGTTCCGATCCCCTCAAAATGGCGAACGGCGCCCGCAAAGTCGTAGTTCATGTCCCCGAGGTTAAGTTCGGGGAGCCAGTCCGCATGCATACCCGTCACCTGAGTTCCACGAACATAAGCAAGACCCGCAGGATTCCAGTACGAAGCATACGCATCATTCGCAAGTGCTACGTTCGCTTCACCGAGTCCACCCGATCTGGCGCCCGGAGCAATCATGAGAAATTCTGCAGTTGCCTCGCTTTGTGCAAAAAGATTTCCGGTAAACGTTGTAAATACAGCAAAAAGTACCAATGCCGAAGTGATCCATTTCATGGCATTACCTCCTTAAATAACAGCAGTTTATGTTGTTTTTCCGATTAAAGTCGCTTCGTGTTGAAAATGATTTATTTATATATAGCAAATTTCGTACCTAAATGTTTGAAACCACGTAAGATATTATTTCATTATAACTAACTTACTGAGCGCCTCTACCTGTTTGAACATTCCGTTCTCCTCGGACCGGGCGATAAGTTTATACAGATAGGTTCCGTTAGCGAGCTCATCCCCGTCATCATCGGTTCCGTCCCACGATGAGGATACAAAAAACGACGATCCTCCCCCATGAAAAAAGTTCAAAGTTTTCACGAGACGCCCTGAAACGGTAAAGATCTTCACCTGTATATCGGCCTCGGATGACGTATTTATCTGGAACGTAAATTGTGTTTCATCAGTGAAAGGATTCGGATAATTATATACATCCCTGACGGACAGTTCGTTCTCGGATACTACGCTCACAATGGCTTTAAATGTCGTCGAGTTGTTGAAATTATCCCATGCCCGTAAAGAGATCGTGTGCTCACCTGCTGAAAATCCTGTAAGAGTCCTCAGCGCTCTGCCCTGTGTGAAACTGCCGTCATCGTATTCGAAAAATCTGCTCAAATCAATAACATTCGGATCGTCATCGATCATCAGCTCGATTTTGTGGCCCACTTCACCGGTGATATTTATCCCGTGCGGGTCTGACAGGAGTAGTTCCAGCTTCGGGTCTTTTTGCACAACGTCTCCCGAAACGAACTGCCTTCCGTCAAACAGGACCTCAATCCGGGGACCGTCTTCATCAATGATTCCGGTCTGAGTCCCGCCGACAGACAATTTGTCGATTACGACGGACCCATCGGATCCGTCATCCCAAACATACAAACTTATTTTCCCGTTGTCCCCGCCATAGGTGATATCTTTCGGCACGACGAATCCCATTGAAAATTGATTGCCGGAAGATGCTTCTATTGTCTTTTTTCCTCTAAAGATCGATGACCCCGGAAGTTTATAGTTCACAATGCCGCTGTTCTGCATTACATGCTCTCCGTCTTTTTCAGTATCGAATACGGAGAGAAAGGCGGTACCGGCAAAAGGGTTTTGAGAGTTTATGGTACCGTTCACCTGCACCGCTGCAAGCGCTTTTAACGAATCGGGAGTCACCGAGGATATGGAGACAAATTCATCGGGTAGTTCAAGATACATACTCGGATCACCCAGAAGGTGATATTTTTCGCTGTTCGGTCTCCGTTCTTCAATTTTGGCCTGCATTAAGGCAAGACCGGTCGGAGCCGTTCTCCTGGTACCGTTAAAAAAATTCCGGTAAAACGCATCCATGAGGGCATGGTTCGGTCCGGCAAACACGTCCCTGGCAGCAGATATCAATCCGATTGCTCCCCGGTCCCCGGCGGTAACAAGCAGTTCGCCCATACTGTCTTCATCGGGTATATCCCATCTGCCGAATGTACAGGACGAAAGATAGAAGAAGAATTGTTTCCGGTTCTTTTCGATACGGTTGAAATCGATCTCACGGTTGAGCAGCCATTCGTGAGCAAGGACTCTTTCGTTGCCGTGTCCGACAAAATTGAGTATCAGTGTACCTTCATTCATGAGCGAAACCATTTCTTCTTCAGCTCCGGGTTTCCGAACTCCTGAAGAAGATACATCCTGAACAGCAGGAAATTCCATCAGGTATATTTTACGCTGGTTCATATAGTCAGGCATATACGGCGCAGTCGCAACGGCTTCCAGCTGGTCGGTATGGATTCTTTCCGTGTTTGACGTCGGCGTAACCTCATCGTCGGCTGCAAAACCGATCCTGTTCCTCCAGGGGCCAAACAAGGGATCCTCAAAGTACGACATGAGTTTACCGACAACATTTCTTGCCATGTCGACGGTCTGGACCGGAAGCCTTCCGACTGCAAGATCGACAATATTGTCGTTTCCGCTGACGTATGCGAAAAAATCGTCCATTGTTCGTGTCGTCAGCTCGAAAACGCTGTTGAGCTGGTACGGAGGCACTTTTATCGGCGCCGACGAGTTCCTGACACCAAGATAATCATAGTTGCCATCCCCGAACAGCAGTAAATATAAGGGAGGCGTACCGAATTCATCGGTCCAGTTTTCAAAGGCGAATTTTACGAAGTCCCGGAGAGCGACAGGGTCCTGCAGACCTCCTGAGAAATTGTCATAGATGTCTTCGAGCAACACGATCTCCGTACGGAGATTGTCCCTGGATTCTCTGAATTCCTTAAGCGGCAGCACCGCATTTTCAAACTCCCGGGGAGTAATGATTATCATATCTGCAATAGTATTACTTGTCCTGATATCGGTAAATGTAGCAGGCGTCAGTTCTGAAATCGATCGGTAATTCCCTCTGTCAACGGTATAAAATTGCTGCGGATCCGGACCAAGAGACACCGAAAACACTGCAGATCCCGCTCCGGGATTAAATGAAACCTCATGCATTGTTACGTTCGCAAAGTCGGTAATGTTAAATACATCCGGCTGCCCGGAGGAGTATCCTTCAAGTCTGTACTGCACATCTCCCTGGACCTCGAACGGGTCGGGAGTAATGAACTTCACGGCTCCCTCTACCGGGTTCAGGCTGCGTATGTACTCAATTTCATACCAGTCGAGGAAAATATCGCTGAGTTCACCAATTGGTGCGGTGTTCGTTATTCGAATCGAAACATCTCCATTGTTGTCAACGGGTGTAGTGACCCTGACAAATCTATCCGAAAAGATAGGGATCGACGTAACAACGGGTAAACTGTTATTGACCGTTGTTGTGAGCTCATGCTTAAATATCGAGGGCGCTGTTACAAATACCCGGACATCTGCGTCCGTACCGGTCTCATATCCGGGAAGATTATTCGTAAATTCTCGTGAATCGCCCCTGAAAAGCGTGGTCATGTACCAGTTGTTGCCTGAGTGATGCAGTTTTTCACGCTCATCTTCCAGCAATACAAGCGCCCTGCCGGTCGTAAAGATCTGTGAGGCTCCTGACGAGAGCGGGACAGTTTCCATCCTCCTGCCTGGCTCATTGCCAAAAGATATCCAGTACAGATTCTCCCGGGAATAGACACTCTGGAAATGCCTGATCTCCCGAAATGCGGTATTCCACTCCCAGCCATTGGCGCCCCGGCCGTAGAACAGGATGAGATCTCCCGGATCAAAACTCCCGTCCTCTTCGCCGGTAACCCGTATGGAATTTTCTATGAGCCCGACCTGTCTTGAAGCATTTATCGGCTCCGGCAGCGGCCTTCCGCCGTTATTATAAACTTTTATAGAGCGTGGGTCTATCGTTTCCGGTGTGAGTCCGGCGCCGGCAAGGTCGTCGTAGGTGATTTTATATATTCCTTCATCTTTCACTGAAATTGTATAGAGAAGACCGTCCACGAGTTGTGCCGTTTTTGCGGTCGATTGCTGAACTATCGCTTTCCGCCAGTTTCTGCCCGAGGTGTAATTGAGTATCAGATTCTCGTATAATTCTTCAGGTCCCGTATCGACGGTGCGTGAGGGTACAAACAGCCGGTCATCTGCGTTGAAATCGATACGCATCACGATCCGCCGCGTAACTCTGGCCTCCCGCAGTCCCGGATTGTACTGAACCGGGTATAACGTTACAGGAAGAACGCGCTGCAGACGGAGATACCCGGTTTCATCGACAGCGTAGACTGTATCATAAAGCCACTCATTCCGCACTGTTTCGGGGGCTTGCCCAACCGTACCGGGAGTATTCTCAGCCAAGACAGAGCGTATGGAGTAAAAATCGCTTTCCACCAGCATAACTGCAGGATCGGAATCCACGGGAACGGCAATAAGTATCTGTCGTTCCGGAATGACCGGCTCTCCCGGACCGGCATCAAATGTCCCGCGGTCAAGATCAAATGTCGTAAAGGTCGTAGTGTTCACAGTGTGATTCGTTACTATTATATCCGGGGTATAGGTGATGATTATCCCCGATGTTCCGTTATCTACAATCTCAATATCGCCGGATAGCCCGACGTGTTGCTGCCGTGCATACAGAGGCGAAATCAGCCAGCCGATAACCGCGCTAAGAAATGCAGGCACAATAATTTTCCGAACATAGTGTTTAAGCCTATTCATGTGCTCTAAAGAATTTTAATATCTGCATCTGCTCAGAAAATAAAAAAAGGCGTCAAAGAAAACCTTTGACGCCGGCAAAATTAGAAAATCGTCCGAAAAAGGTATACTTCGACAGCAGACTATTACTTAAGAACCGATTACTGTATAAACCTTTAACAAACGAGTATAGGCAAACTTTCTTAAATTGTTGTTTCGCGACAAAAATGTAGCGATTTAATTCAGAAAAGTCAAGCTAAATAATAAAATGATTTCAATAGTGCTAGACACCTTTACCTTGACAGGTGTTTCCATTAATTCTTAATCTCATTATCGACATACACATAATTTTGTTTAATAAAATCTTTGTCTAAAATCAAAGAATTGAAAGATTTTCAACGCGGAGCATGCCATGTCCCGACATTGCGGGACCAGCCATATACCGGGGCAATGACAAAATTCATGCTTGCCTTTGCGGGGAGTTCCTCGCTACGGGCCAACTGCCCTCTCCTATTTTCTCCTGGCAGCAAGAACTGATATTCATTATACGGCAATCTCTCAATAAGCAGTAATTTTCTGTCAAATCACAGTACCAGGATTATGAAGATATTTCTTCACAGAAGAAAAACGGTTCACGAATGTTATTGTAACGCCGGTCGTAGTGAGATCGCTCTGTATCAACGAGAACGCATGTGGTGAAAAGTGGATTAAAGAAGAGCATCATGGGGAAGAGTCGCAAGCCTTTTAACAGCGCTGTCTGAAATTCTCCAGTGACGGAATTGATTCATTGTAATGCAACTATTAGTGACAATTTGCAGTGAATTGCAAAAAGTGAAATTATTTTGTATTGAATTAATCGATGATTTATGTTATAAAGGTAGTTTATAAATGTTACTGCGGTCACCAATTCTTAAAATCAATATGATAAGTTCTCTTATATGGATATGGTATATTATATATTGCACCCCATACCGAGTAGACAGTTATTTAAGTTAGTGTTTGGCAGTTATTGATAGCCCTAATCCACAGTGGATTAGGGACTTAAATCGAATAAAGCTGTTGCGGTCATTGCGTTGCCTGTTTACCTTACATTACATATGGAGGAAACCCATGAGCCGACGCAGATGGACCGCTGAGCAAAAGTTCGCAATCGTTCTTCAGGGCATCAAGGGCGAAACGACCGTTACTCAGCTCTGTAGCGATCACGGTATCAGCCAAGTTCAATATTACAAGTGGCGCGATCAGTTTTTTGCCGGCGCGAAGCAGAATCTCAACGGCAAGCGAGCACAAAACGGCACGCTAGAGAAGGTGAAGATCAAAGAACTTGAGCACATCATCGGCAAGCAGACGGTTACCATTGAGATACTAAAAAAAATTCAACAGATGGAGAACGAGTAGCGGATCGTGTACATGCGCTTACACAGTCCGGGTATACAGTAACTTCAGCTTGTGAGGCACTGAGTGTCAGCCGGAGTTCATATTATTGCACGGCTCCTGCCTCGACTTCGGTCAAAGCCGACAGAGACCGTGAGTTGCTCGAACGAATCAAAAAGATACGATGTGACCATCCGTTCTGGGGCTACCGGCGGATCACCGCATGGCTGAGACGGCGTTGTGATATCCATGTGAACCGGAAACGGGTCTACCGTATCATGCGGGAGCATAACCTGACGGTCAAGCAGAAACTGTACAAAGCAAAACGAACACCGCAGCGATCAAAACCAAAGCCAACCCGCATGAACCAGTGGTGGGGCATTGATATGACAAAGTTCCTCGTCAACAAGCTGGGTTGGGTCTATATGATCGTTGTGCTCGACTGGTACACACGCAAGATCGTCGGCTTTCATATCGGCCTGCGGAGTAAATCGGCTGACTGGCTCACTACCCTGGATATGGCTGTCAAAGAACAATGTCCCGATGGTGTCCGGGAACATGATTTACATCTCATGAACGATAATGGCTCACAACCAACAAGCGTTGCGTTTATTAACGCATGCGGCGTATTGAATATAGATCAAGCATTTACATCGTATAATAATCCAAAGGGTAACGCAAATACCGAACGAGTTATTCGAACTATCAAAGAGGACTGCATCTGGATCAACGAATGGGGTTCACTCGATGAAGCACAACAGACAATCGAACAATGGATTCATGATTACAACCATCTGTATCCCCATTCAGCATTAGATTACCTCAGTCCCGTTGAGTTCGAACTGAAAAACACTAAACAAAAAGCAGCCTAAAAATGTCTTGCTTTTTGGGGGTCAGTACAATATAGTAATACTAAATCATATCATTTAGCTATATATCGGTTTAAAAGTTCCACAATTTTAACAATTATTTTGCTTTTTAATCAAATAACATAAAAGCCTCACAAATTGTTTTTTGTGCTATTCATATCAAGCCGTTAGATTTCTTTTTATCCTTACGGCGGCACCGGTTAGTATATAGTGTCGTACCTGATGAATATGTATTCCCTTGGCAGCATTTCACTATCTTGTACTGTGTCATAGCGCTGCCGGTGGTCGACAGTCCGGAAACTACTATACAATGTAACTAAAGACGGACCATAATCCCGGCAAAATTCTTGAAATGTTGACTGATGAAGGTTATGGAAGGAGCGATTCGAAGAAAAGCATCTGCCAAATGTCGAGGTCTCCGCCGCGGGTGGAGGCAAATATGAGACCGGCAGCTTCGCTTATCCATACGGGTCCCGTGTCGAATTTATCATCAAGCGAAGCTTGCACAGGCGGCAGTGCACGCGGATCAGTTCCGGCGAATTCCTGGATCCAGACATCCCAATTTCCCGACCTGTTCGTAGTAAAAGCGAGGAACTGCCCTCCGGGGGACCATGACGGCATATCGTAATCGGCTGTGACCGTCGTGATCTTCCGGGCATCTCCCCCTGTCGAAGGAATCGTCCATATCTCGTTCATGCCGCTTCTGTTCGAAATAAATGCTATGAGACCGTTGGCGGACCATTTCGGTCTGAAATCATTTGCGGTATTGAATGTGAGTCGGGTAGCGTTGCCGCCTGTCGCAGGCATTATATATATATTGGGATCTCCCGCACGGTCGGATGTAAAGACAATTCGAGACCCGTCCGGACTGAAATCAGGCATTGCGTTATTGCCGGAATCGGACGTAACCGCCTGCTGATTCAATCCGGTATTTGTCATCGTCCAGATTTCCTGGTTGCTGAGTGAATCGGAAGTGAATGCAATGGTATTCCCCGTAGAATTCCAGACCGGGAGCCGTCTCCTCCCCGGAAAATGCGGTCAGCTGTGTCAGCCCGGAACCGTCGCGCGCAATTCTCCAGATATCCCTGCTTCCGCCCTCTTCGGATACAAATACGAGAGCGTCAAGATCCGGTGAATAGTGCGGTTCGCTATTGTAACCGGCGCGCTCCACGATCACCGATACCGCACCGAGTTCTTCCGGCGGCGGGTTGATCAACTCTTCGGATACTTTATTCGCTTCTTCACTGGCAAAGCCGATCACTGCCGGTGTGAGCACGTCAAAACGGCCGCAGGCGCTCCCCGAAATGATCACTACGGCAAGAAGCAAACCAATAGATCGGCTGCTCATAAGCATTTGGATTAGCATGGTTACCATTATTATCGGACAATTTTGCAGGAATGTGAACTAAATTTGAAACCAAAACTGCGAAAATCGATGCTTTCAAATCAGGGTCATCTTTTGATGACGGCAACTTTCTGTATACCGTGCCCCTGTCCGGATACTCCTGCGGCAATAATATATATTCCGGACGGCACGGCATTATTATTGTCGTCTCTGCCGTCCCATAACGCCCGGGTTCCGGTCACCTCTCCCATTTGTACCGTCAAAGTGCGAATTACGTTTCCGCTGATGGTCGAGATGAGCACCGTGCTGTTCAGCTTGATATTCTCTATCGTCAAGACCGTTCCCGAACCGTCAAGCATATAGGGGTTCGGGTAGACGCGTAGATCGTTAAATGACGATGGAGGGGTGGCAAATGGCGTTGAAATTATCGACAAGCCGTTTCCGGTCCCGATATAGGCCGTACCGTCTTTGCCATTAATCAGTATATGTATAACGGAATTATCCACAAGATCACTATTATCAGTGGTAAAATGTGTAAAAGTAAAATTGTCCGATGCAAGAATGCTGATGCCGTTTCTCGTACCGAACCACTTGTTGTTAGCAGGGTCAACCGCTAAAGATAAAATCAAATTATCGATAGTTCCACGAATATTTTGCACGGTCACGTCGTTTATTATGTAATCGACTCCGTTCTCCGTCCCGATCCACATTCCGAATTCTCTGTCGGGAGCTAAGGATACGATACGGTTGCTGCTGAGATTGTCAATGGTGGTAAAATGCAGCCAAATGTCATCCGATTTATCGGTGAGAGAGTTACGGTAATCAAGTACATCCACGCCATTGTTCTCAGTTGCTATCCACAACCTGCCACTGAAATCGAAGGCAATGTTCCTTATCGAGGTACTCGACAATCCGTCATCCAGGGAGAAGTGATGCCAGGTATTGTCAGGCGTTACGGCGGCGAGGGCTTTTCCATTATCAGCAAAAGCGTTCACAACCCACATAATATCTTCAGGTCCACGAACTATATTGTTGACAATTATAAACGTGGGAGTTACCGCTCCGTTCAATCTCCCCCCGGTCGTATCGACTCTCGTTAAGGATACCGATCCTTCCTGCTTTTCAAGAATCATGAGACCTTCACCCGGCGTTCCGACCCATATCCTGCCGACGGCATCTATGGACACTCCGGTAGTATTATTTGAAACGAGACCGTCAGCGGTGGTCAGGTGCTCCCAGGTTTGCCCGTCAAATGTATACACGCCGTTATTGGATGTCTGACCTGTCGCCACCCACAGTCTGTTCTGTTCGTCAAAGATCATTGCCTCGAACGATTTGCCGCCGGGCCCCGGAGGTACGATATGTATCCACTGCTGCTCACCGGCATTATATACAAAAAGTCCCGAATTGTCGTGGCCTGCCCATACCAATCCTTCATTGTCTCCGGTGAGGGAAATTATGTCATCCAGAGGAGGGGACACTACATTCCATATCCCCGGACCATCCCGCCTGTACACTCCTGTCGATGCAGCCGCATGAATAGTCCCGTTAATTTCCGCCAGACTATTGACCGGTATCCCCGTGAGACCGTCGGGAATTATTGACCTATTTTCAATGCGCACAATTCCTGAAATTGTCGCTGCCAGAACCGAATTCCCCTCCGCGGCAAAATCGGTTACGGTATTAGACGGAAGTCCGTCCTGTGTAGAAAAATTCGTCCAGAATTGCGGGTCTTGAAGATTCGGCGACGCCAGTTCTGCGGCCGCTATCCCGCGCTCTGTAGCTGCCCATATCCTGCCGCCGAAAACAAAAAGCCGATTCACCTTCGTATTCGTTACAAACGCTCCGAGATTTCGGAATGTTGCCTTGATCTCCTCTTTCCCTATCAGAAATTGGCTCACACCAAAATCCATCGCGAGAAAGAGAGAATTATCATATAAAACAACATCATTAATGCTGATCGGGGCCGGATCGATAGAGATTCTCGAAACCGTTTCACTATCAAGACTGATCACATTCAAGAATCCGTCGTCCATTCCGACCCACAAGCGGTCTTCGTCATCTCTGACGAATGACGAAGGCTTGTTAGAAGATAAACCGTTGGACCTATTAAACACTTTGAATGATTTTTGGGCAGGCGAATAGGCGAATATACCCCCGTCGGTAACCGCCCATATCCGGTCATGCGCCGACAGCAAACCGCGTACGTTCCCAAGAAACGTTATCGATTGAAATGAGAATGACTGTGCACT
Source organism: bacterium (assembly GCA_965240425.1). Lineage (GTDB taxonomy): Bacteria > SM23-31 > SM23-31 > SM23-31 > SM23-31 > CBDFMG01. Next base: position 938,282 of record OZ251221.1, on the reverse strand, counting down.
CAGGTCGGAGAGAGTCAGCACATAGAGTGTTGCCGTTACAATGACTGTTTTGAATATAAATTTGAACATTATCGTGTATCATTACCGGTGAGTTTCACATGGCGGTAAATCTGAACAGCGCCCAACAATCGACGATGAAACAGAACGCGGCGAGACTAAAAAAAATTACTTGGGCCCTTTGTTTCATCAGCGAATTCATCCCGATAACAAAGAGAACGTAAACTGCCGGTAGTATCGGAAAAATATTTTTCCCCCACGAAGTGTTGCTCTGCTCCGTAAAGGAAAAAAAAAGACTGAAACTTAACGATGCGAATACATACAGCGCGACAAGGATCAAATACTGTATAAATGTATCAATGTTCCGGTCAATTGCAAAATAGTTCTTCAATTGTTTTAGAATTCCGTAGCCGGCCGTGAGTGAGAACGGCATCAAGACCACGATATATAAGAGTGCGGGAAGATGGATCTCATAGGTCCTTCCAAACGCAACCCAAAAACTCCAATAAAAGTTTCTCACAACCTGATATGTTCTCAGCAAGGTAACATGTTCCGCATGTACTGAAATTGGAGGGACCAAACTTGTCTGATGACTGCTTGTCATTACATACAGAATGCCGTAACAAAGTATACAAGAGAGTCCTATCCGTGCAAGCACCACAGTTTTTGATTTCCATGATTCATCCGAGATGACCACCAATAAAAATGTGAACGGGATAAAAATAGACAAACTTGATTTTGAAAATACACTTGCCGACAAGAGAAGTCCGGTTAGTTCCGGCATTTTCAAATGCATTTTTTTTAAGAAACACCCTATCAATATCGCTCCGGCAAGGACCGCAAGCGCATCGTTCGTAACGCTTGTTGTATTGGAAAGAAAGGCGGGGTGAAAAAGTAGTAGTATAAATGCCGCATTACACAAACCTGCCCTGTCAGGAAAATTCTCGGACAAAATTTTACGTGAAATCATTAGCGATAGTATACCGAGCAGCATGGAAAAAAAACGGATAGCGAATAGATCGGGATAAGGCGCCCGGAATGTACCGATCACATCGCCGTTCTCACGTACGTTCCCGAAGATTGTATGTGTGACTTTTAAAATATATGAAGAGAGTACGTAGTATAAGGGCGGCTGAAACGACTCGTAGTAGGGAGATTCAGTTTGAAAATCCGGCGCAGTCCCATTCTCCTCCCAGTAGTGGACATAATAGAAATGCGGGTACTCATCCGGCGCCTGCCATTGTGGACGCAGAAAAACAAATGCTATCCTCAGAATTACAGAGACTGCAACCGAGGCATATACAAGTCTGCTGCTCATTTCAATTCGGGATTCTGCTCTACTGAGATAGCTGATGAAGCGATTGATCTACGGGCTGTAATACAGTACCAACGCGGGACATTTCGTGATGCTGCTTACAGTAGTACAAACTATAAGCCTTCATCACATGGTTTATACCCGTTAGCGGGGTTCGGTCCATTCTCCCATTTTACTAAATTTTGCCGAACGCTGACGTACGAGTTCTTCAGGTGATATTGATTCCAGATCGTTCAGGGCAGATAGTATGGTGTGTTTGAGCGTCACGGCAGTTTCATCATAATTCCGATGCGCACCGCAGATCGGTTCCTTTATAATTCCGTCGATGATCCCTAATTCCTGCAAATCACTGGCTGTGACCTTCAACGAATCAGCCATTTGTTCGGCTTTTGCAGCATCACGCAGCAATATTGAAGCACACCCTTCGGGTGAAATCACCGAATAGATTGAGTTTTCAAGCATAAATATACGGTCGCCAAGGGCTATAGCAAGCGCTCCCCCGCTTCCCCCTTCTCCCGTTATGACACAGATGATCGGCACCGGGAGAGTCGAAATCTCAAAGAGATTCCGTGCAATTGCTTCCGCAATACCGCGCTCTTCCGAACCTTTACCCGGAAAAGCACCCGGCGTATCGATAAGCGTAATTATCGGTTTATTGAATTTTGCGGCAAGTTTCATTATGCGAAGTGCTTTTCTATATCCTTCAGGATTGGGCATGCCGAAATTCCTGTAGAGATTATTTTTCGTTCCCCTGCCTTTTTGATGACCGATCAAAATGACATTCCTGTCATCAATAGTAGCCAAACCACCGACCATTGCCTTGTCGTCGCCGAAGAGCCTGTCACCATGAATTTCGACAAAACTTGAAGAAATCCGTTTTGCAAAGTCGAGGGTATAGGGGCGTTCCGGATGCCTGGCAAGCTGAACGCGCTGCCACCGGCTCAGATTCGAATAAACATCTTTTTTGAGTTTATCACACCGCGTTTCGAGTTTGCCGATCTCCTCAGATATATCGACATTGCCCGCCTGGGCATACTCACGCATCTCATCGATCTTTTTTTCAAGCTCTATGATCGGTTTTTCAAACTCAAGAATGTGCACTATGATCCTCTATTCAGGTTTATTCTGGTATCTCTTCAAAAGAAATCGTTGTATTGAAACGCAAATACCGGAGAAATACGTTCTCAACAGTATACCGTACTAATCGGCAATGAAGCGTGCAATATACAATTATATTCATCCTATCGAAAGCAAATTTTTTACTTTGCAGCGTAAACGTGCAGCCCGGGAAAGTAATACTATGGCCGATTTAATCAGCCATAGAGGTGTCAAAGGGCTGTAGGACTTAAAGTGTTTTACGGCAAACAAAAGCATTGCGTCATAGAAATGTTTACTGTGATCCCAGTCATTTACCGGTGAACTTCCGCCTTTATAATGGAGAATCGAGGCCTTGGGGTAGTACACTATTTTCCAACCCGATTGTTTGATACGGAAGCACCAGTCAAGGTCTTCACCATACATAAAAAACCGTTCGTCAAGATATCCGGCATCCTCAAGAACAGGTTTCCTGACTGCCATAAATGAGCCGGACACGGCATCCACTTCGTTTACCGTTTCGGGATCGAGATAGGTCAGGTTATACCGTGCAAATATCCGGCTTCCGGGAAACACTTTGCTCAGGCCGGTCAGCCGGGTGAAAGATACCCAGGGAGTCGGGAAACTCCTCCGGCAGCCGATCTGGAGCGTTCCGTCTTCGTTCAGAACTTTTCCGCCGACCATTCCCGCTTCGGGAAATTGTTCGAATGCTTCGAGCAGTGACGTGAAAGTTTTGTCGTTCACGACCGTATCGGGATTCAGAAGAACGATGATATCGCTCTTCGCACGTTTCAGAGCGCTGTTATTAGCACGGGCAAATCCCACATTATCTTCATTCCGCATCAACTCTACATCCGGGAATGTCTCATGCACCATTGCAGCACTTTCATCATCCGAAGCATTATCGACGACCATGATTTCAGACGGTATCTGCTCCAGTGCCCCGCCGACTGAACGGAGCGACCGTTCCAGATACGACCGGACGTTATAACCCACTATAATTACACTGAGGAGGGGCATAGGGAAGAACAGGAATAATTAACTTGATTGTTGCTTTCAGGCATGTGCCGGTCTCACGAATTACAGCCGGCGGAAAATGCTCATAAGACGAAGTTTCCACACCATCCATATCGCTTCAAAAATAATTTTTTTTGACATTTTAGAACTGCCCTCCACCCGGTCGGTAAATATGATCGGCAGTTCGACGATGCGAAATCCCTTTTTCCACGCCTTGAACGACATCTCTATCTGGAATGCGTATCCCCCCGACTTGACCCTGTCGAGGTCGATGGCTTCGAGTACTTCCCTTCGAAAACATTTAAATCCGCTGGTAGCATCCTTGACGGACATGCCGGTGACAATTCTCGAATAAAGATTTGCCGAATAGCTGAGGAATAACCTTCTGAGCGGCCAATTAATAACGGTGACACCGTGCAAATATCGCGAACCAAGCACAAGGTCGCAATCCTGAATTTTCTCAAGAAATTTTTGGATCGCTTTCGGATCGTGGGAAAAATCGGCATCCATTTCAAAAATATAGTCGTATTCATGTTCAATAGCGTATTTAAACCCGGCTATATACGCCTTCCCCAGACCCTGTTTATTCTTTCTCAGGAGAAGATGCACTCTCGGTTCATTGCTTTGAATGGAGTGCACGATACCGGCTGTACCGTCCGGGGAATTATCGTCGACAACGAGGACGTCTACGGACCGGTCTGTTTGAAGAACCTCTTTGGTAATTTTTTCAATGTTCTCACATTCATTATATGTCGGAATTATTACGAGTGTTTTCATAACAAGCGGCAGGGCACAGTATGAGCAACGCCTTAATTTGACCGCACCGTACTTTTCATCAGTTCATAGGGTGCATTTCGAGATAATCCTGTTTGAATAGTACGAGACTTTCTCTGATTCCCAGCATTTTTCTTGAAATGTCATTTTCGATTTTCGAAACATCAAGACCGATTTTCAGCGGTCTTTTGGCTTTTTGTCCGAGTTCTCCGGTCGTTGTTTCCTCAATGAGCAATTCGTTGAAGTTGAAAAGCGATGCGATGTGCTTTGCAAAATCGAGCCTGCTCACCCTATCTTTTCCCGCAGCATTATAAATACCCACATGACCACTGTTAATGATTTTCCACACTGCCTGAGCGAGATTTCGTGCCAACGTCGGATTCCCCCACTGGTCGGATACAACCCGGATAGTATTGCCCTGCTGAAGATTACTAACGACCCATGTCACAAAATTTATCTTTCCAAGAAGCGAATCAATATCAAACAGGGTCGATGTTCTTAAGATCACCCAATCTGTCCCACCTGCCTTTATCATATTTTCGGCGGCGAGTTTGGCACGGCCGTAATAATTCAAGGGCCCGGGGATATCACTTTCAGAATACAGTTGTTTTTGTCCGTCAAAAATATAATCGGTTGAAAAGTGAATTACTTTTGCTCTCAACCTTTTTCCGGCCTTGACGATGTTTTCCACACCTTCGACATTAATCCGCCAGCACTTTTCCTTGTTTATTTCACATTCGTCAACATTTGTAAATGACGCTGCATTGATAATCACATCAGGATTGAAGTCTTCGATTACATGTTTGACATCCGACCGGACCGTGATATCGAGCTTGGTATATTGAAAATTGTCGCCGTGGATATGAGGGGTTTCACGCCGGCCGGTACCAAGCATGAAAACGTTTTTTTCCATCTCCTGCACTATCCGTTGACCCAGAAGACCATGACAGCCGGTGAGTAAAACACGGATTTTTTTCACTGGTTTCCCGTCATTACAGTAGCCGAACTCTTACTTTCCGAGAATTACCTGTGTATTTTCTATTTCAAATTCAAAAACATATTCATGAATTTCATCACGGAATAGAAACGGAAGTTCTATCATGAATGTCTTGCCAACGTATCCGTTGACACGTACCGTAAATTCTTCATCGGTTAAATGCGTACCGGTCCTGAGATCGAAAGCGGTGAACGGAACAAGCGGATATTGCAGCCAACCAACCATATTATTAAAGACGAGATAATCAGCCGGATACAGGACATCGGAAACCGTATCATGGGGATGAAGTTCTGTGGGCTTTTGAGTCTTTTCTGTATTTTGATAGGTTATCTTATCGTGTATAACGGCATGGGGCACGCTGTCTTCGTCGATATATGCGGCATCTGCCCAAAGCACCGTCAGCGAATCTTTCGAAGTATTTGTTAACGTTACGGCTATGTCTCTTTGCGTAATCTTCCAGATGATCGTGAGTACGGAATCTTTATAAGTAAAAATCCCCCGTTCTCCACGGGTGCTACTTGGGGTGCCGAATTTATCATCAGCAGATTCGGACCTTGTAACGTTTCTCATAGCCAACTCGAATTCAGCGGTCGCCATTGCCGGTTCTTCTTCAACCGAGTCGGTTTCCACGGAATCGGCGGTGGTCCGCTCCAGGGCAGCATTGACCTCATCAAGAGCTGTCTGAGCAGTATTTGCCGCGTTCTTTAGATCACTCACATCGAGTGAGGCACCGGGCTGTGCAGTCACGGCGCCGGTATCGGGTGAAGAAAAAACCGGCCGAATTGTTGTCGGTGTCTCCGTACGAATCCGTTCGTTAAGCTCAAGCCGGTCCGTGTCCTGCACCATTTGTTCCGGCAATAGTTCCTGCGATACACCGCTCATTACTCGTAACAGTTGGGTAATTTGCCTTAACTCACCGGATATTTGATTGAGTTCATAGGATATTTGTTTGAGTTCCGTTTCTACCAGACCTGGGGGAATTGAGACCGCTTCCGGTGGAGCAGGTCCGGTATCCGGGGGGGGCTGCTGTTGTAAAGGTATGCTCGTAAGAGTTGGAGGTGGTTGTTTCGGCTCCGGTTCGGGCGGCTTTTGCTCTTCAGGATCCTGCTGTTGCGGCTGTCCGGCCTGCTCCGTCTCGGGGGCTGAAGCATCTTCATCCGGCGTATTGAGACGTGATATGCTCGAACATCCGGTCAAACAGATGAGAAGAACGAGTATACAGGGGTAAATCCTCATGTCCGTTATTTTACAATTCATCCTGCCGGCCCGCGTATTCAAAACGCATTACAAGAGTTCACGACCATTCCTTTTCAGATAAGCTTTTTACCGTGTAGTATTTTCCTCAATGTATGAAGTTCACCACTGGTTCTCATTACTGCCCGGACTCCCGATACCCTACCGGCAAAGTCTGCCGCTTCGGGTGGTTCGGCGCCACCTAAATACCGGTATGCAAATGCTGATGAATAGACATCGCCGCACCCTGTCGGGTCGAGTGACTCTCCGTAAAAATATGCCGGTATCGTCTTATAATGCACCCGTCTACCTTTTTTCCAGATGACATCCGACCCACGAATCCCGTCGGTAATAAGAATGATTGACGCTCCTTTTTCGACAAGATGTTTTCCGAACGCCACTAACTGAGAACGGTCCGCAAGAGCATCTCCGGCAAGTAACCGGGCTTCGTCGCTGTTCATCTGCAGAATATCACCGCTCCGATGCCAAATCGACCAGTCGGAGTTTCTACGGTAATACCGCTCGCCGTTCCTTTTAAATCCGAGGAAAATACTGTGCAAATCGATAAAAAGCGGAACGTGCAACCGCTTTTTTAAAGCACGCATCGTTCTGTAACTTATCTCTATACCCGATACAAAATTCAAAATCACCAATCCTGCATCGGGAATCGGGAGCAGGTGATCGAGCGTATACGGCTTCGGCAGATGCGTGGAAAATTCCCGCCGTTCCGCCCCGGATACATATTTTAAAATGACCTTGTTATTTCTGCCGGGATACTGTTCAGCCCGGTCCATCTTAATTGCCGGATACTTTTTGAATTGGTCCGCAACCGAATTGAAATCCTGCTCCCCGATTTTGCACACCGGATAGATCGAATCGGTGCTGTCAAAAAGCTGGGCAAGCGTTACTAACGAATAATAGAGTCCGCCAAAACCGAATACAGGATGCCGGCCGGGATGATATATTTCATCGCAACAAACCGTTCCGATAACCGCTGTGCAACGGTGAATCATGGATCATTCATTCCGGGCAAAGATTGTCGGTAGAGGAGAAACTCTGTCCCGCCGGCTGCAGTCGGAGATCCCGTTTCCCTATATCATGCTGAAAGCCGGACCGCAACATCTTGTAATAAAGTTCTATAATTTAAAACCTTTATTTTTGAACTCTTCCAGCTTTTGAAGAACCCCGAAGTCATTCAAAGCAATGATCCTTGCTGCAAGCACGGCAGCGTTTCTGGCGCCGGCTTTTCCAATCGCTACCGTTCCGACAGGTATTCCGGGGGGCATCTGCACTATCGAGTAGAGCGCATCCACACCGCTGAGCGGCGACGAATCGAGCGGAACCCCCAATACCGGAAGCTGCGTATGAGTAGCGGCAACTCCCGGCAGATGTGCAGCCATACCGGCTCCGGCAATAATAAGTGAATATCCGTTACCGGACGCACTTTTAATAAATGCGGTCGCATCATCGGCATTCCGGTGAGCCGAGAGTACACGAAGATCGCTTTCTATTCCAAAAAAATCCAGATACTTGACGGAATCATTCATCACTTCACGATCGGATTCGCTCCCAATGAGAATTGCAACTTTGGCCATAGCTGTCTCCGAAATATAATTCTGTGTACTGCAGGAATAACCGATTCAAAATTTTATAAGGACAGATCTTTGTGCTCATTTTGACTTCTAAAATAGTAAAATATTCACTGTATTGCAAGCACAAATTCTAATGCGGATAGAGAGATTAAACGGGGAAAACAAGATTACTTTTTTCGGGGAAAAGAGCACAATACAAGTGATATTCCTCCGCTCAACAGAAAGAATCCAAGCGCAAGTCGTAAATAAATTTCAACCGGGACACCGGTCTTAAGCCGCGAGTCCCCTGGATCAGCAGGTTCGTAGAACACCGTGACTTCCGTACCTATCGGGTACATATCGGCGAGTTTCGTCGCAACATCCAATTTGCTTGTCCTGCCTCCGAATGAGGGCATCTGCAAATCTGTGGTCCGCTTGTAGGTTGTATTGTTGACGATATATTCATAGGTAATCTCCGGACGGAATGCCCGAATACCGGCAATATCGGAAGACAGGATGGTTCCCCCGACCGAAGGCCAGGACCTCATTTCCAGATATGTATCGATTGTACCGGCTGACAATACCGATATGATGAATCCGGAGAATGATAGTAGCAATGCGAACACAATGAGCCTGGCACCCGCATGTAACGATGTGCGATACAGAAATACAACGATACGAATTCAAACTGCTAAACCGACTGCGGAATATATAATGATTGCTGCCATTAATTTTTTCTTATCGGATGCGCAATTTCCTTGTTTTTGTGTTCGCCGAGATATATTAAACCTGCCGACTGTTCCGCATTTGCTACAATGTGCAAAACCTGCCTGCTTTTATCGAGCTGTGCAGAGGGTAACGATTTAGTGTCGACAACGCATATAACTTCTTTTATCCGGTCATCGAGCACACGTCCTTCAAAAAATTTATCGATAAGGTTTGGGCAGTTTTTTAAAACCTCATTTCGAAAAACCGTTTCATCGGTCCCCGGATATATTGTCATTGTAATAATGTTACTTTCACGGACATCGTTACCGAAATGCGATCCAAGTGATGGTTCGGTATAGGTCTCATCCGACAGAAGTTTCGCAATTTCAATGAGTCCGAGCGTGTTATAGATCTCTGAATATGTTACCCTGACTCCGTAGTAAGGCTGGTTGCTTCCCCATCTGCCCGGGCCGACCAGGACAAATCTTTGTTTTTTCAAGGCGCTATTGATATGACCAATATGACGCGCCACCGTGAGCATTTGTGTTTTATCGATCTTGTAGTATTCTTCCGGATCAACATATACGACATACTCAATATTCGGAACATACCCGTTAATGACGTCTTTCTTGACAATCGTAATTATGTTTTCTTCAGGAAGATCATCGGGAATGGTGTGGACATCCTGTTCGCGGGAACCGGTCAACTGCCTGCACTGCAGTATTGTCAGGTCAAATGCGTCACTGTTTCGGGAATTCTTGTGAGACCTTTTTTCATAGGGATTAAAACTGATGGTAAATTCGATATCAGCAGGCACATATTTTTCCATAAGGAGTTTCAACATCCAATCCAACATCGGATAAAATTGTGTTTTGCGTAAACCGTCGAGCGTAAAAACATGCTTCTTGGTATCGAGTGTCATATTCAAACCGATCCCGTCCATCAGGTAATCGACTTCTGCAGTTGAAAGAAAGAATTCCCCCATGATTTTTTTAAGTTGCCTGATATTTTCATCTTTCGGGGCAGAATTGTTCAGGTAGCTGAAAAGTTCCGATTTCGATATGGTTTCGACAGTATCGTTTTCAAGATTCAATACATCGACATTTCGCTGAGAAGATTTCAATATCTGATAAAAATCGAATATATTCGAATATTCGGGATTTGAAGGATAGACAATCTTAACCTGATTTCCCTTAATATCGACAACGCCCGTTCCAAGTCCCATACCGATCCGCAGTACAGGATCGTCCCACTTTATCCGTTTCGTGTTAATCCTGTTATTCTGAGAAAGACCTACACCCGCAAGATAAGGCAGATAGTATTTTCCGTACCGTTTTCCTTCTACCGTTTGGATGAGTACCGACATTCTTTCATCGACGTCGAGAAGGTCCCGTTCACGCCGGTAGATGAGCACTTCCGGCTTTCCGACCGAAGAGTAGATGTTTATGATATTTTTTATTAATTTTTCGACACGGAGCTCGAGATCCTGGGTTTCATCTTTGTGCAGCGGTTGATTGGCAAAGAAAAAACTATCGTATTTACCGCTGAATGAACTTTCACTGTCTTCGAGCAGGCTCGACGACCGGACGATAATCGGTACGTTCCCGACTTTTTTGAGCAATTTTATTAATTCTATCCTGATACTGTCAGGCAGTTCGGTCTCCATTTGCGCCTTTCTGAGCAGCGAATACTCATCTTCGAGTTCTTCTTCCGATATGTCTCCATCCCTGAAGCGGTATTTCAACGTCGACCAGTTATACGAGTTTGAAAGTTGACATTCAAAATATACATCGGATGTAAGGTAGTACGATTCCGGAATCTTGATCTTTTTCGTAAACGTACTTTTCTCTGCGATAAGAATCTTATATGCAAGGATCATTCCGGCAGCTTTTTGACCGATCTTACCCTGACGATCGGGTAAGTTGATACGTCTGCGTAGAATTTTGTGAAGGTCCGACAAAGAAAAATATTTTGTTGCGGCAACTCTGTAATAGTGATGGTCCGATATGAACGTATCGATTATTGTCTCCAGAAGTTCTTTTTTATCTACATCGTGTATTTCCTTTTCATGCTGTAAAACCCGCTCCAGAAATGCAACAATTTCACTATTGGTCATGTTCTTGACAATATCGACATTCCGCACCTCTCTGACCACATCCGTCAGGTGAGTTTTCGGTTCGAGTATCGTGGTAAATGCATCTTCAAGTCCCAGATAGTAGAGGGAATTCGCAGCATGGTAAAATACTTTTGATCTCCGCTCTTTGGCAGGCAGTTTTGACCAGGCTTCAACATCCTGGTCGTCGATGAGTCCCAGGTCCAACATTGTCCGGGTAAGAGTCTGTACAAATTGCCTCCTTAACTTCTTATCACCTGCCGTTACCCGTGAAATCCGTTTTTCAAGGTAACCTGCTTTGAGCATTCTGGTGTCTTCGGCAATTGCCGGGACTAATCTAATTGTATCGAGAAAAATTGTTTTCGTCTCTTTCAGAGTCAGATGTTCTTCGGCAAGGTGGGGAATATTGGTAGTTGACCTGACCGGTATATTTTTCGCAAGGAGAGCTTCTTTGATGTTCTTCAGAACTTTTTTTCGGAGCTCGGCATCGAGTGGAAGAAGAATCTCGTTAATGATATTTTCTTCCGGATTAATGGATAATTTCCGAAGCATGCAAACTTCCCTTCCCAATCATACACCGGAGTGATTACTGTCTAACGACAGAGTGCACGCTGTACTGCAAAACCTAAATTTACAGTATGCCGCTCCTTTGCTTTCTTCCGGTAACTTACTTGAGTTTTACAAAAATATAGTATAATTATAATAAAATTACAAGTGTATTATGGGATAGTAAAGAGCATATACCATGTAGTCAAGGATGGTACCACAAAAGTGCGTACTGTGAGGCGGGATTGTTTTCTATTCTTTATCTTTAAGGTAGGTATCGACTTTTTCAAGAAGGGAATCGATTTCGAACGGCTTTACCAGATATCCGCTGACTCCCAGTTGAACGATATTTTCAACCACGTCTTTGTCGACGTTGCCTGTGAACATAATTATAGGCAGCTTTTTGATCTTTCTATCTCTGCTCCGTCTAATTCTTTTCAAAACTTCCATTCCGCTCATTTTCGGCATATCAATATCGAGGAGAATGAGGTCCGGTTTGTGCTTGATCAATTTGTCAAGCGCTTCAAATCCGTTGCTGGCTTCAATGAACATTACGTTGGGATAAATTATGGCGAGACTGTAAATAGCTTGTTTTCTCAGGGCTTCTACATCATCAACTATGAGAATTTTTTTTTTGACATGATCAATTCATTGTCTTTGCGGAATCTGACACTGTCAGTTATAAGGCAGGTCTATAATAAAGGTTGTTCCCTTTCCGGATTCTGATTCGACAGCGATGGTTCCTTTATGATCGACTACCAATTTTTTTGTTATAGCAAGACCCAGACCCGTTCCCTGAGATTTTCCTTTTGTTTCGAACGGTTCAAAAAGCGAGCTTTTGATTTCCGGCGGTATACCCGGTCTGTCATCGTGGACAATGATACGCACATTGCCATTGACCTGTTCGGTAACAATACTGATCGCATTTTTATCTTCAGATTCTTCAATGGCATTTCGAAAAAGATTTTCGAATACACGTTTGATCTTGAATGCGTCGATATTCAATTCCGGATCGAAATTCACTTCCCGTGTAACATTGAAATTTTTATTTTGCAGATCGTTAGACATATACAATAGCAGTTCATTGATGACTTTCGACAGCTTGATCTTTTCAAGGTTAAGATTTTTTCTCCCCTGAACAAAATCGAGAATATCGAGGGTCATTTGGTTCATCCGGTCGATCGCATTGTTAATAAAGCCGATCAGGTCGTTTTTTTTCTCAATATCAATATTGTCCATCGACAGAATCTGGGTCATACCTTTGACAACCTGCATCGGACTTTTAAAATCGTGGATAATTGAACTCACCATTTTTCCGACCGTCGACAACTGTTCTGCCTTTATTAACTCATCCTGCATTTTTTTCAACTCATCGAGCGCTCTTTCGAGTTCGGAATTTTTATCAAAAAGCTCGGTATTCAGATTTGTGATCTTATCGATATTATTCCGGATCGAGCAGCGCATTTGTTCAAAACTTTGTGCAAGAAGAAAAATTTCATCGTTCGTTCTGTTATTATTATTTAAATTTGATATCTCATGAGTATAATTTCCCGATGCGATATCTTGTGACCTTTCAATGAGAACATTCAGCGGCTGTGTCAGGCGTCTTGCCACAAAGAAACTCATCAAAAATACCAGACCAATGGCAATTACACCGACAATGAAGAAGATCACGTGCAGTTCATCGAGTACTGCAGCTTCGGAAGCATTCGTCCGGCTCAAAACATATTTAGCAGACAGGTAACCGGGAAAACTTCCTAAACTGTATTGATGAATTTCGTCATTGAGTGTAAAAGTGCTCACGATCTGACCGGGATCAGAGCTTATTCCGCCGATTGGCAGCCAGTTGATGCTGCCGAATGTCCGGAGCAGCAGCAAACGTTCAAACGAATCTATTGTAGAGCCGAGAACAGTCTGGTTAACGATAAAACTGACATCTGATTCGGTCATTTCTTTAAGAGTTTTCGCCAGTTCATAATCCACAAGGTCGCCGATCAAAAGTAGTCCATGAATTTTTGATCCGCTTCGAATAATCGAACCGGTAATCTGGTACAAGTTCTCGTCAACAATCCAAACGTCGGTCAAATTCGGATTATTCTTCATTCTTTCTATATTTTCCTTAAAGACCGATATCAGTATTGCGTTGTCTTTCTGCTCACCGTCAATCAGATAAGACATTACTTCTAAATCCGGATTCGTGACAATGTAAAGGTCGATACGCTGATTGATCTGAGCAAATTCAAGAAGTTCATCGTCAAGGGTTGGGGCATCCATGATACTCGCCGCCGCTTTCATTCGAGGAGATTCTGCGATATTCTCACTTAAAAGCCCGAGAAAGGTCTGCCGGTCCTCAAGGATCTTCATAAAAACAGCACCTGCTTCATTAAGGTGTGCATTGGTAGTTTCTTTGACAATATTGGAAAAACGGTAACTCAGAAATAAAAAACTCGATATAATTATAATGAATACGAGAGTAACAGCTGATGAAAATATTGTTGTTCTTAGTTTCATACGTTAAAACGAAATCGTTAAAATGACGTCGCCCGATTCGGGGACGGTAACGGTTAATTCTTTCTGAGGAAGCGTTTCATGCCACGCCACAAGGGTGTAGTTCCCCGGCGGAACATCTTTGATCACAAAATTGCCGTTTATGTCCGTCTTCGCAAAATATTTATTCGGCCGGACAAGAATATACGCATACATGTTCGAATGAATATCACAGAATACCTCAACGATACCGGGAGTATTGAATGTGTGTGATTCTGATTTTCCCGACGCATATCTGCCGAGTAGAAATTGGTTTTTCTTGCTTAAAGAAAAAACATTATGATATATGTTGTCCATGTTGGGAAAATCAACTTTTGCCCCCGCAGTTACCGGTAAGACGTGAGGGACAAATTCCTTGTCAATCTGAGCAAATCTGGCGTTCGATAGTGTTTCAGGAGCATCAATCTCCGGGGCGTCTTTGATGTAAACAACTATTTCGGTAGACTGAACATTCTGGCTGCTCATTTCAGACGGCTTCGTATATAAAAAACTCAACCCGCTTAACCGGTTTTGTGCTGCCTGCGAGGTTACCGTTACTTTCCCTTTTATATCGCTTGCGGTCAGCTCAGTTGTTCCGGCGCTACTTACATATCCGGACATCAATACGAGTGCATAAATCTGAATGAGCGATTTCTGTTTCATTTTACATAAAGGCTTTTAACTGCAAGGCAAAAAATTGCCAATCTTCAAGGGGGGCATCTCCATACACATTGAACTGACCGACACCCTTTATGACCATTGAACGGGAGATCTTATATCCTAATCCTACTTCTATACGACTAATATCGTAATCCCAGGGTTCCATTTCGCCAGTCGAACTTTTGACATCCTCGAATATCATTTGGCCGATCCGGCCTGCTGCATAGAGATGAGGTGTGATGGAATATTTTGTCTCTATATAGTAACTAATCGCCGACAACTTCCGAAGATCGGCGCCAGTTTCGAACCATGATTTAGCCCATTCGGAGTAGACCTCCATGTGACCGAACGAATATTCGAAATCGGCAAGGATAATTTCACCGGTATAATCTTCCACTTCCCGTCCGGCAGATAAATTTTTCAGAATGGAACCTTCCGATGTGTTCAAAACGTATGAGTCGATACCCCCGAACGCATAGGGCGCTCTCGCATATCCGACTCCCAAACGCATACCGAGGACCGGGCGGACGCCGATCCTTCCGATATATTGCTCTCCATTATTATTGGACGATTTTGGACTAAAAACAGAAGCATTCGTTACCCCTGCGCTGTAATCGATTTTCGAATGACTGCCTGAGACTTCAACCCCGGTATCCCAGCAGGACTCATATAAGAAAGTGACCCCGCTTCTCTTGCCCCGGAACGTCAGTATACCATCAATAGTATTAATCTCATCGGGGAGAATCGATAGTCGATAATGGTACATGAGCGGCGATCCGATAAGCGGGTTCCTTTCGAGATAACTCCTTTGAGGAAAATTCCCGATCGTTATCGGTATTCTGCCAACTTTTGCTTCGAACTGTGGAATCAAATCGAACAGAAAATACGCCCCGTCAAGGCGAAATTTCCCGGAGGAACCCGAAGAGAACCCGTCATCGTAAAGAATTTTCGTGAAAACGGCGATTTCGTCGGTCAACCAGGAGTTAAGGAACATTTTTCCCCGGACCTTACTAAATGCATTATCCCCGGCAATGTTGCCGTTTATGTCAATATTATCGCCATTGGTATTGGAGACCTCAAGAAAAAAAACCGAATTCACCTGACTAAAAGCGTCCCGGTACTCGGCTGCTATCACAAGTGTACTCACCAACATGTACAGGACCCATCTTCGATTCATGACCTTATACATAACAAACTCTAAAATAATAAATTGAATCGCCCCGCAAGAGAAAGCATTTTTCCATCAGCGCCTAATGTAAATTGAGCATAACGAAAATAGTCACAATGAAATTGTTTGAATCCGGTAGAAATAAGAGCTTGTGAGCTAAAAAAGGTTCCTTTCTATTAAAGTATGAGATCGAAGGGTCGTCGATGGTCGTTCAATTCGATCTGACAAATCTCAACGCATACTGTTGTTCAATATAATAATTTCGAGAATTCCATTGTACTGACCCCCAAAAAGCAAGACATTTTTAGGCTGCTTTTTGTTTAGTGTTTTTCAGTTCGAACTCAACGGGACTGAGGTAATCTAATGCTGAATGGGGATACAGATGGTTGTAATCATGAATCCATTGTTCGATTGTCTGTTGTGCTTCATCGAGTGAACCCCATTCGTTGATCCAGATGCAGTCCTCTTTGATAGTTCGAATAACTCGTTCGGTATTTGCGTTACCCTTTGGATTATTATACGATGTAAATGCTTGATCTATATTCAATACGCCGCATGCGTTAATAAACGCAACGCTTGTTG
Source organism: bacterium (assembly GCA_965240425.1). Lineage (GTDB taxonomy): Bacteria > SM23-31 > SM23-31 > SM23-31 > SM23-31 > CBDFMG01. The sequence continues at coordinate 921,980 of OZ251221.1, read as the reverse complement.
GTTGTGAGCCATTATCGTTCATGAGATGTAAATCATGTTCCCGGACACCATCGGGACATTGTTCTTTGACAGCCATATCCAGGGTAGTGAGCCAGTCAGCCGATTTACTCCGCAGGCCGATATGAAAGCCGACGATCTTGCGTGTGTACCAGTCGAGCACAACGATCATATAGACCCAACCCAGCTTGTTGACGAGGAACTTTGTCATATCAATGCCCCACCACTGGTTCATGCGGGTTGGCTTTGGTTTTGATCGCTGCGGTGTTCGTTTTGCTTTGTACAGTTTCTGCTTGACCGTCAGGTTATGCTCCCGCATGATACGGTAGACCCGTTTCCGGTTCACATGGATATCACAACGCCGTCTCAGCCATGCGGTGATCCGCCGGTAGCCCCAGAACGGATGGTCACATCGTATCTTTTTGATTCGTTCGAGCAACTCACGGTCTCTGTCGGCTTTGACCGAAGTCGAGGCAGGAGCCGTGCAATAATATGAACTCCGGCTGACACTCAGTGCCTCACAAGCTGAAGTTACTGTATACCCGGACTGTGTAAGCGCATGTACACGATCCGCTACTCGTTCTCCATCTGTTGAATTTTTTTTAGTATCTCAATGGTAACCGTCTGCTTGCCGATGATGTGCTCAAGTTCTTTGATCTTCACCTTCTCTAGCGTGCCGTTTTGTGCTCGCTTGCCGTTGAGATTCTGCTTCGCGCCGGCAAAAAACTGATCGCGCCACTTGTAATATTGAACTTGGCTGATACCGTGATCGCTACAGAGCTGAGTAACGGTCGTTTCGCCCTTGATGCCCTGAAGAACGATTGCGAACTTTTGCTCAGCGGTCCATCTGCGTCGGCTCATGGGTTTCCTCCATATGTAATGTAAGGTAAACAGGCAACGCAATGACCGCAACAGCTTTATTCGATTTAAGTCCCTAATCCACTGTGGATTAGGGCTATCAATAACTGCCAAACACTAACTTAAATAACTGTCTACTCGGTATGGGGTGCAATATATTGTTTCCGTCGGCTTCGACGGGAATAACTCCTTTCTTCATATCGAATGTAACGGTAATGTTTTTTTCAAATATTTTTTCAGAGATTCTTACAGTACTCAAAACTTCCTTATTGATGTCTATTGGTATGAGCTCGTACTTGACATTTCTGGAAAGGGTTAAAAGCTGTTTGGAAAGGTCCGATGCACGTTTAACGTTCCTGAATATCGTATCCGCTGCTTTACCTTCGTATGTTGAAATATCACCAAATTTCTGTTTCAATACATCGGCATATCCCATAATTATAGACAGAATATTATTGAAATCGTGTGCGATACCTCCGGCTAACCTGCCTAAAGATTCCATTTTCTGCGCCTGTAAGAGTTGCTCTTCGAGCTTTTTATTATCTAATTCTGCATTTTTAATTTCGGTAATATCACGGGCAATGGTAAGAGCACACATCGAGCCGTCAAGTTCTATGAGAGTGGAAGATAATAATGCCCGGGCGGTGGACCCGTCCTTTCGTTGGAAATCTATTTCATAATTTTTTGTTGAACCATGTTTGGTCAATTCAAGCATATACTCTTCGCGGCGTTTCGGTTCGATCCAGAGATTGAGTGCGAGCGACGATTTTCCGATCACTTCCTCTTTCGAGAAACCGGTCAAATCAATGAATGAATCGTTGACTTCAAGCAAAACACCATTTTCAAGCCTGGAAATAATCACTGCATCCGGACTGTTTTGAAACGTTCAATGAAATTTACTTTCACTTTTGCGGAGCGATTCATAGGCCTGTTTTCTTTCAGCAATCTCTTCCTGTAATTTTTTGTTTAACTGTTCTTCCTGCTCTTTTGCTTTTGAGAGAAACGATACCAACCCGGCATTCTGTATCTGCAATTTCAGCAATGAGGTACTCATTTTGTTTATAATTTTCCCGACATATATCAGTCCGGCGGCGTAGAACAATACCGTACTCCCTAACAAAATGGAAAATTCACCGCCATTCATAAAAAATCCGATAGAGACCGGTACTAAAGCAGGAATAATAAACGCAGGAACAGCCAAAAAAACAGTGGAATAAATACTGATCGACCCTGCCGTAAGGCCTCCTATAAAAAAAGTGATGAACATCTGATGCATAAAGGATATATCAGGATACAACACTATCCCTACCGAACCCCAGATAATTCCCGAGATGACAGTCCCGAGAAAAAATATTCTTCTCCAGAAAGAGGCAGTAACGGGAACAATTGTGATAGAGCGGAACCGAAGAAAACTATAAAACCGCAATGCTAAAACAATAACTATGGATATGGCCCATAATGTAATTTCAAGACGATCGACGACCGTCCTGAGCCCATAGGTCATGATAATCATGCATACAAGAGAAGCAAGTAATCCCGGGGGTAAGAATTTGTAGAGCCTTTTGACCTGTTCCGCATACACAATGTCCATGTCGACTTCTTCGGTATGCGGATCCACGTCTTTTATAAAAGGTATGTTTTCTTCGGAATCTTTCATGTTGTCAAAGTTTTACTCGTGCCATTTTAAACAATTCATTTTATATTTGCTTTCTGACAATTCAAATGTTTCAAACTGTCTGTCGGCGTTGTCTTCAACTCACAGCAACAAAATAGAACACGTGTCATGTAACGCAGCGCTAAATATCAGCCGGTCTATCCATAATGAAGCGCTTACAACTTTCGGTCACGTCGAAAAAATATATAGAAATACCCGGAAATGTCATATATTCTCTAAGAATCTTTACCGGTACAGCATCGTTGAATGAATATAGAAACATTACAATAACAAAACAATAATTATATGGCCCAGACGTATTTATCAAAATTAATCTGTACCGTTGCCTTACTCGCCGGTATGTATTCCACACTTTACGGTCAGGATAACGGTAGTTTACTCAAACTCACTATCCGGCCCGGAGAAACGTTTAGAATGTCAATGACATTGGATTCGAATACGTCTACCGGAATGTTTGGATTGACTTTCAAAATTGATCACACGGTTACTATGGACCATGAATTTTCCGTTAAATCGGTGGACAGGAACAGGATCGCCACGGTCAATGCGAGCTACACACGGATTAAGGTGAAAATTCTTACCGATGGACTACAGGGCGGTCAAAACAATATTGAGTATGACACTGCGGGAGGGTACTACACGAACCATAAAATTGCACAATTGCTGGATGCGATCATCGGAAAACCGTATACAATGAAAATTGCCTCGAGCGGTCGAATAGTGGAGATTAAGGGACTGAAGGAAATTATAAACAGCGCTCTGGCAAAATTAGACCCTCAGCAGGCTTCTCTGTATCAATCGTATTTTAGTGACAGGACCTTTCAGGAATTGATGGAATTCATGTTCTATATTTATCCGGAAAATCCGATAAATACCGGGGACACCTGGAGCAGAGAAAGCACAATCTCCCAGGGTTTTTCCGCACAAATGTATACGGAATATACGCTGCAGTCCCGAAATGCAGCTTCAAGCAGAATTTCGGTTAAGGGGACTATACACTCCACTCCGGAGAGCAGCCTTACCGGCATTGCCGGTATGACACTGTCGGTTTCTATGGATGGCGCCCATACCGGTTTTTACATAGTTGATAACGCAACCGGATTGGTGAAAAACGGTATGATCACTCAAAACATCGAAGGAGAGACATCTGTCGCCGACGCAGGGCCGGTAGCGGGAATGTTCGATTTTCCAATGACCATACACACAAAGATAACGGTGACCTCTCAATAATCGTACAGTGAAAGCTTTATCGATTAAAAAACTATTCCTTATCGCCGCTCTTGTAGTGATCGGAGTGGTTACTGTACTAATCCTGTATCTCGAATATTTCAACGCTCAAGACCAATCCGATTATCTGTTTTCATACTATTCTCCAATACAATCTTCCATCGTCGAACAAATCGGCAGCGATGAATTCGGGTATATTTACAGCGTCCGGATACACAGCAAAACACTGCCCGAAATCCGGTGTTATCTCCGTATTCCCGTGCACCGGCAGCCTTCTCCGGCGATAATTCTCATCGGCGGCCTCGATACCGGCAGGGAATCTATTTATCTGATCGGCCGGACCGAACTGACTAAAAATTTCGTTTTTATGACCATGGATTATCCGTATGAAGGCAAGACCGAAAAGGTTCCCCCGCTTGAATTCTTTAATTCTCTCCCCGCTATCAGGCGTGCCATCATGGCGTCTGTGGCGGCCGTCCTCACGGTATCAGAGTACCTGACTGATATACCTGAAGTAAAATCAGACGAAATATTCACCGCGGGTGTAAGTTTCGGCGGATTTTTTGCGATCGTGGCCGGGGCGCTCGATACGAAGATAAAGGGGGTCATGACATTCTTTACCGGCGGCGATATCGGGAAGCTCATAACCCACAATCTCAATTACCGGGATACGGGTCCAGCCTTTCTCCGGGGATTCGCGGGGTATCTTTCCCAATTATTTTTACATCCTGTCGAGCCGCTTAGCTACGCCGGCAGGATAACACCGCGACATCTTCTGATGGTGAATGGTACGGATGACGAGTTACTGCCGCGCGAGTCGGTCGAACGGCTCTACGATACAGCCAAAGAACCCAAGGATATTATCTGGCTCGACTCCGACCACGTCCAGGGCTGGAAGGAAGAACTCCACCAACAGCTCACACGGATCGGAAGTGAATGGCTGGTCAGAGAAGGATTGATTAAGATAGATGTTCAATAATTATTCAAAACGGTACAATGTAAGCAGATACTGGCACGCCTGCCTTTTTATTTTTGGTCGCTTCGCTCCTCGCAATGACAAGATGGGCTACACCTTCAAACACGCAAAGTTACCGTTTCAACCGCTGCTGGATTCTCTTTTATGCGTTATTAAAATTTTTCATAAATTAGAGGCTATTCCTATTTGCCTTCCCAAATTCAGAGGAGATACCACGGAACTGCAATGATTTTTTCATCCATTACTTTTATTTCATCTCCCGTATACAAAACAAGGGAGGCCACCGTTTCCGAATATTCCTCCATAAAAACGCGTAGATTATTCAAATCAGCGTAGTGAACTGAACTCGATAATTTCACTTCTACTGCTACTAATTTAGAACCCCGCTTTATTACAAAATCAACCTCGTTGTTTGTTGAAGTTCTCCAGTAAAACAGTTCCGGGGCCGGCGTCATTAATTGAGTTTCTGCATGTAAATGCATATAGATCATTGATTCAAAAATCCCCCCGACGTGGCTGCCGGTTTTCAACTCTTCCGGAGTTTCATACCCGCATAAAAATGCGGCAAGTCCCGGATCATTCCACATCACTTTCGGCGCCTTCATGAGGCGCTTATTCCGGTTTACCCTGTAAGTTGGAAGACGACGAACCATATACGAGATCTCCAGCAAATTTATATACCGGTGAACGGTAGCTTGACTCATCCTTAAATCCCGGGATAGAGCAGTCTCATTTAATATCTGTCCGCATCGTAGCGCAAGAGCTGTCATTACTCTTCGAAAATCGGGAAGTGAGTCTATCTGAGAAATCTGACGCAGGTCACGTTCTAAAAAGGTTCTGACATACCCATCCCACCATTGTAAAACTGCCCGATTCGTGTTCATATCCAAAAGTGTCGGCATAAAACCTTGCCACATGAGTGCTTCTTCGTTGTGTTCAGATGACACTACTGTCGAGCTTTCAACAGGCAGCACTCCGTTAAAAACTTTTTCGAGATTCCCTGCAAATAGCTGAGATTTCACTTCACCAAAACAGAGAGGGTTTAATGAAAAATAGACCGCGCGACCCGCAAGACTTTCGCTCACCTGTTTCATCAATAACAGATTTGATGAACCTGAAAGAATAAACCGGCAATTCGGTTCCGTATCGACTTTTATCTTAACCGCTTCCAGAATACGCGGAGCTTTCTGAACTTCGTCGATTATGACATACTTTTTATTGATCCACAGAGATCCGGGACGGATCTGTGCTTCTGACAAAACATCATAATCGTCCAGATTAATGTAATGCCATTTGGCAAAAGGTTTTTCGTTTCTGAGAAGGGTACTTTTTCCCACCTGCCGAGCGCCGGTTAGAACAATAACGCGATGATCCTCTACGACCTCTCTTAATACGTGAGCAAGCCATCGGGGCCTATAAATTAATTCATTCTGTGAATGATTTCCATTCATAGTATGAATAATATACAAATCCTTTGCAAAAACACAAGGACTTTTTTACGTATCGGCACATTGAAGCATGACCAAGGGAGACAATTCCTGGATGAACTCACTCCTCCGTATTCTGCCGGATTTCCTGCGCGACGCGATCTGCATCGCTCCAGACGCGCAGTGTGTTCTCGCCCCAGAGTTTCGCTATTTCTTCCTCGCTGTAGCCGCGGCGGACGAGTTCAAGCGTAAGATTGAACGTTTCTCCCGCATGGTCCCACCCTTCAACGCCCCCGCCGCCGTCGAAGTCCGAGCTTATCGCCACATGATCGATACCGATGAGATTAACTGCATAGTCTATATGGTCGACATAATCTTTTAAATTCACACGTGGGACGTTGTACATGGCATTGAGTTCTGCAAGTTTTTCAGTATATTCCGCCTGTTTCTCTTCCGATAATTCCTGCTGCTGCCGGATTATGCCGAAATTGTCCGTTGCGGTAATCCCGTACTCCGCCCTGAAGGCAATGACCGCAGCTTCCCGTTCCGGGGTGCCTACCGGGGTTTTGACAAATTCTTCCAGTGCAACACACTGAACAACGCCACCGTTCTCCCTGAGCGCAAGCAGCATCTCATCGTCCGCATTCCGCGGATGGTCGTTGAGCGCGGCAATACCGGAGTGGGAAAAAATGACTGGCGCTTTCGAGAGAGAAACCGCATCGAGCATCGATTTTTTCGAGATGTGCGACACATCGACCATGATGCCGAGCCGGTTCATTTCGGCTATCACTTGTTTCCCGAACTCGCTCACACCATTATGCTCTGAGAGCGGTTCTTTTCCTCGCGGCACTGACGAGTCGCAAATCTGGTTATGGCCGAAATGGGCGATCGTGATATACCGTCCACCGAGATCGTAAAATTCCTCAAGTATCGAGAGATCATCACCAACCGGGTAACCGTTTTCGATACCGATGCACGCAACGAGTTTTCCACTTGCATGGATACGCCGAACATCCTCGGGCGTATAGGCAAGTTCTATCCGGTCGGGATGCATATCTTCGGTCATACGGTGTATAGCCTTAAATTTCATTTTCGCTTCATCGTAAGCATTTTGATATGCCTCAGGTGTCCGCTCACCCTGGCCGACATAGACAATGAAAAAACCGGCATCGAGCCCGCCTTCCCGCATTTTCGGCAACGTTACCTGCCGGTCGCTTTCCGGGTCGGCCGGATCGACTTCCTCCGTTGCAAAATTCAGGGGAATATCGTCATGCGTGTCGATGGTCAACACGCGGTCGTGGATACCTCTGGCATACGCTTTTAATTCTTCTTCAGACATTGTGCTTACATCCGGTTGCTGCGTGCACGCTGCAAAAGCCGTAAGAAAAATGACCGGCAGCAGCACAATCATTTTGTGTATCATACTATTCTCCGTTTTTAGTAATAAGTAATTTTAGACAGTAGACAACGTTACGGCGAGGACATTCGAAACGTTTATTTATACACGATACTGCGGGCCTTCATTTCAGAGATTGGAGCGTTTGTCTCTTTCCGGGCTTCGCTTGCAGCGCAAGATGTGAGTCCGGCATTACCCCGACGAGGCCGCCATCCGGCGCGGGCCGCTTCCGAATTACCGGGGAAAGACTCAGCAAAATACGGGCAGCAACTTACTTTTAGCATAGATACTACATCAACTTTTAAATTACTCTCAAAAAGTTCTCTACTCTGTCTCTTTGCGTTGCAGCTCTGCGGCTACACGTTCGACCGCACGTAGAACTCTCAGTGTGTTACCGCCCCAGATCTTTCGTATGTCTTCTTCGGAATATCCTCTTCTGACAAGTTCAATAGTCACATTGAGCGTTTCGGAGGCGTTTCTCCAGCCCGCAATGCCCCCCCCCCCGTCGAAATCACTTGCTATTGCAACATGGTCGATGCCAATAAGCCCGACCGCATGGTCGATATGATCGACATAATCCTGTACGTTCACGGCCGGCGGCGGGGTAAATTGAGCATCAATCTCAGTCATACGCTTATCGAACGCCGAACGCTCTTCCGGCGTGAAGGCGGCAACTCTGTTCCGGTATGCGGAACCGCGCGGTGCAGGAATAGCAAATTCTTCGCGCAGCTCTGCAAGCGCAGCGACACGTTCGGGAGTAATATCAATAGTTTTAACAAACGCACCGAGGGCAACGGTCTGCATAACACCGCCGTTTTCCTTGAGCGCCAGAAGTGCCTCGTCCCCGAGGTTACGCGGATGGTCGTTGAGCGCTTTGGTGCTTGAATGCGACGCACTGACCGGCGCTTTAGAGAGCGCCATTGCTTCCATGGCGGCCTTGTGTGAAATGTGGGATATATCGACCATTATCCCTAGCCGGTTCATCTCCGCTATAACCTGCCTGCCGAATGCGCTGATCCCGCCGTGTTCTTCCTCGGTTTCATTCGGTCTCGGTGTGGCTGAATCGGCGATATCGTTATGACCGCCGTGCGCCAACGTTATATAACGGGCCCCCCGCTCGTGAAATTCTTTTAATCTTGAGATGTCGTTCCCGATTGGATACCCGTTTTCCATACAAATGACCGCTGCCAGTTTTCCGCTTTCATGAATGCGGACCACATCATCAGCCGTATAGGCTAACTCTATCTGATCAGGATACATGTCTTCGGTCATACGGTGAATGGCTTCAAATTTCGTGATCGCCTGCTCATAAGCCCTTTGGTTTCCTTCCGGCGACCGCTCAGCCTGGCCGACAAAGACGACAAAAAACCCGACATCGAGCCCGCCTTCACGCATTTTCGGCAGCGTCACCTGCCGGTCGCTTTCCGGATCGGCGGGATCTACCTCTGCGGTCGCAAAATTTGAAGGAATATCGTCATGCGTATCGATGGTTATGACCCTTTCATGGAGACTGCGTGCATACTCTATCATTTCACTATCTGTCATCGAATCAACAGCATTGCCCGTACAGCCGCTCAGTACGGCAGCAACCATGACCTGGAGGAACGTGACTAATCCGATAATCTTCATAAATACTCCTAACCGTTATTTTTACGATTCTGATGTTTCATATAATTAGATGTGGACCGGATTCTCATTGCAGATACAATGTTGCCTGGACAGGTATGGAGAAAAAATATACTAATAATCTTAAACTGCGTCAAGGACAAATTCACCACTACACATGTAATCTTCCTTATGAGCACCGTAATCCGTACTGATTAACATCACTACTAATCCGTTTACTTATGTCTGATAAAATGCCGTTTTTGGTTGACATTATGTAATAGAAAGAATATCTTGAGCACCTTATTACTCCATGTAACGTTGTCTATGCAAAATAAAGATCGTGCAGTACCCGGCCTGGGAATATCACTCATACCTGTTGTCAGCCTGATCGCACTGCTCGGATATTCAATATTCGGACTCGGTCTTGATCTCGAGACCGGCGGCTCGCACATTCCTTTATTACTGGGGACGGCTGTTGCGGCGATCGTATCATTTAACCAGGGGAACGGCTGGACGAAAATCCAGGACAGCCTGGTAAAAGGGATCATGATCGCCATGGGACCTCTCCTCATTCTCATCATTATCGGATGTTTGATAGGGACATGGATCCAGAGCGGCATCGTCCCGAGCATGATCTATTATGGATTGAAAATTATTTCCCCTTCTTATTTTCTGCTGAGCTCCTGCATTATATGCTGTATAGTCTCTCTGTCTACCGGAAGCTCATGGTCTACCGCCGGGACGGTCGGTGTTGCGCTTATAGGTATCGGTGCAGCATTGCAGATTCCTGCAGGCATGGTGGCCGGCTCGGTCATCTCCGGGGCATACTTCGGCGATAAGATGTCACCGCTTTCGGATACGACAAATCTTGCACCGGCGGTTTCGGGTACCGATATTATTACGCATATTCGCCATATGGTTTATACCGTTACGCCGAGTCTTACCATAGCGTTAGCGCTTTATTTTATTATCGGGCTGAATTACGGGGGAAACAGCAACGACACCAATGATATTGCGATACTGTTGTCGTCAATACAGAACAATTTCAATATCAGCCCGTGGCTCCTTTTTCCCGTTGTTCTGGTCATTTTAATGGTGGTTTATAAAATTCCGGCGCTGCCTGCGATGTTTGGCGGTGCGGTACTCGGAGGACTGGTAAGTGTGATATTCCAGGGAGTTCCGGTTGAGGATGTGATACGTGTCTCTTTTATCGGATATGAAGCATCGACCGGTGTTGATCATATCGATTCTCTCCTTTCCCGCGGTGGCCTGATGTCGATGATGTCTACCGTCGCTCTTATACTTGCGGCGCTATCGTTCGGTGGGGTCATGGAGGGGAGCGGCATGCTGGAAACAATCGCGCTGTCAATTCTGAAATTAGCCCGTTCGGTCGGCTCCCTCGTACTTGCGACCGCTGCCACCTGCATCAGTATGAACATAATCGCGCCGGACCAGTATTTGGCGATCGTTGTTCCCGGAAGGATGTATAAAAATGCTTTTGACAAGCATGGACTCCACCCGAAAAATTTATCACGGGTACTGGAAGATGCCGCTACGTTGAGTTCTCCGTTAGTCGCATGGAATACATGCGGGGCTTTCATGAGCGGCGTGCTGGGCGTATCGCCATTTGTGTACGCACCGTTTGCATTTTTAAACCTGCTCAATCCTGTTATTTCAGTCATATACGGCTACACCGGATTTTCCATGCACAAATCAAATCCGGAAGACTTAACCGCGGATAATGCTCCGGAACTTGCTGACTAGTTAAGGGGCACGATTTTTGTTTTTCAGACCTATGGAAAGGTTGCAGAAATGAAGATCCCAGCGCAACCGTGCAATTTCTTGCCTATGCAGATTTTGTCATATTCACTATATTTTTCTTTAAGACTCGATTATTCTTACTGAAATCAAGCTGAAAATAAAATGATTTACTTTGGCACTTAAATTGCATATATCCATGGCAGGCAGTTACTTTGCCTACATCGCACCTATAGTACAGGCATAATGCTTTCGCTGGCGAATGTCTGTGAGAAAGATTACACCAGAAACTAAAATCTGGGCTTTACATCTGTCCCGATTTTGGTATTTTGGGGGTGGGGGTGAAAGTACTCCTCAAGTGAAAAATTAATTTCTGCTCATCACAAATTCAAATCCTTCATAGAGTAATAAGATACCGTATCATCAATAGTATAAAATAATTAAAATTAATTCCCGTATCATCGCGATATTTGAGCTTTTGTGTGAATAGAGTGAAATGCGGTTCAAGAATTATTTTTATACTGTAACTATAAGAGGGATGTATTCAGTTGAATCAAATCAGACATATAATAGAGATATGGTTAAAATGCAAGAAACGAATCTCATAAAATACAGGAAATCAGTGAGCAAGAAATATGTTTTCGAGCCAAATATTGAATTATTAGAAGAATTCAATTATAGAACCTGATACGTGAAAAATACATAAAAACAACCTATTTCTGCCGCAACGACTCCTCTCGGATGCGTTTGAACTGCTCACCTTCATTCCATTCAGGTCAGTCGGACAATTCTGCAATCATAAAACCGATCCGGAATGCAAGCCGTGCAATCTGGACGATCCCACCGAGATTCAGGTCATCGTGATATTCATCTGAGGGCTGATGATAACGTTCCTCTCGATACCGCTCCTGCTGTTCCATGCCCCAACCTTCGGGACGGCCCTCTATTTCGAGTCCGGGATTTATGTAGATAGCGGGTAGCCCTGCCCTGACAAAGCTCAGTTGATCGGACCTGAAAAAATGTCCCTGTTCAGGAGAGGGATCGGGACTGACCATCAAACCAAATTCTCGTGCAGCCTGTTCTCCAAGCACACCGAGCGACGATCTGTCCGACCCGAGGTATATGACATTTTTGACCCGTCCCAAAAAGTGAAATGCGTCTATGTTCACGTTTGCCAGCGTCCTGTTGAGTGGAAAAACTGGGTTCTGCGCGTAATATTTCGATCCTAACAGACCCTGTTCTTCAGCGGTGACTGCAAGAAAGACCATCGACCGCAGGGGCAGCTCCGGAAGTGAAGCAAATGCCCGGGCGATCTCGATCAGTGAGTTGCTGCCGGTCCCGTTATCCTGGGCGCCGTTATAAATACCGTCTCCATTTACTTCGGTTCCCAGTCCGAGATGGTCGAGATGCGATGAGTAAAGAACATATTCATCGGGAATTTGACCCTTGACTACCCCGGCGACATTCTGAGATTTGAAGGTCCTGATAGTACTCCTGAAATCGGCGGCAAGACGTATACCAAGCGGCACTGGCTGAAAATCTCTTTTTCCGGCGCGTTCAAACATCTCTTCGAGTGAGTATCCCGCCATGGTAAATAGCCGCTCTGCGGCTTCACGGGTTATCCATGATTCGAGAGCTGTTTTCTGAAAATACTTTTACGTGTTCACCGTAAGTATTTGTTTTACCTTCCATCTAACCTATCCCCTATTTTAAGGGTGTCCTAATAAGTGTCCTCAGTGCTAAAACCAATCAAGCACAACAACACATAACTATTAATGATTGTGAATATTAGATATTTGTAGGATTGATAGGTGTTTTAGAAGGTTTAAATATAGAAGAAACAGCTACTTAGTTTTATGTTGGCGCTTTAGCTCAGTCGGTAGAGCAACGGACTGGGGATAACTTGCTTTCGGCTGCAACATCGACTGTTCACCGCTCTAGGAATTACGCACCACCTGCCAGGGATATCCCGCTTTTTCCGTGGAATGGATCAGGATAATGCCGGCAGCTCCTTTCTCGCCCGCGATTTCATTTTTATAAGTCCAGCGACCGTAGTACGTCAGTGTCTTTCCGCCAAAAAATTCCGGGTCGTCGGACGGTGGATCGTTGACGGTCATAAGAAGGATCTTGTCCCGCACATCCTGGCCGGAATAATCGTTCCAATTCTGCTCAGGCGCATCAATACCATAACCGACAAATACGATCTCTTTGTCCAGGGTTACACGAGATTCGGCACGGGCTGTGTTCGCTACATAATCGTCACGGTACCGTAAGAGAATCCGTTCATTTCCTTTGACAAATTCAAATACCGCCGAAGGAGCCGTTGTATAACCGACCATCGGCACTTCTTGAAAATAAGCACCGTTCTCACCTCCCGGGAGAATACCGTATGACTCGAATTGCGCTGCTACATATTTTCCTGCCAGCTCCAGTCCCCGTGACCCGGTCCCTCTGCCTTCAAAAAGATCGTCGGATAGAAATTTCAGATGCGCCCGTATTCCTTCAAGGGTAATATTCCCGGCCCCGCTTCCCATTGGTCTCTCAACAGGACTGCAAAATTGGAACACTATCAATAAAGAAGCAAACACTATCACTATTGCTTTGGATCTCATCGGCATACCCCTTTCATAACATACTATTTTAAGGAATCTTCCTCTCCGAGGAACCGAGCAGAAAATTCACAAAATCCCTGTGATAACGCAAAACGGCGGCGAGCGCTTTTTTCTTTTCCAGTCTTTTTTCTGTGTTCCCGACAGGTATGAGCGTCATAGCATATCTCACGGCATAGAAGACTGCATTCAGTTTCAATAACGACCAGAGCGATATGCGGGAGCGGTTTTTGTAAAAATATATGAGCAGACTCCTGTTCCTATGAAAAAATACTGCCGGATCGTCGGTAGCTTCATCATGTTTTCCGTGGTGAATCAGCATAAGGTCCGGTAAGACACAATTTTTAAATCCTGCTTTCTGCAATCGGAAACATAAGTCTGCTTCTTCGTGGTACAGGAAATAGTCGGGATCGAATCCGCCTATTTTTCTGAATGTCTCGCGGTTAAGGATAAAGAACGCTCCGCAAACGACAGCAACCTCTATGGCTTTCATTCCATTGGTATCGAAGGTCCGTTTTGGCAGGATTTCTATGTTAATAAGACGGTTTAATCCTGTAAAATAGGCAATTCGGCCAATCAAAGAAGGAAAATCAAAATAACTTCGCTGGGGCGATCCATCGGCAAAACGGTGGCTGCAACCGATAATTCCCGGATCAGGACTCGTTTTTGCAAATTCAATCAGATGAGGAAAAATATCCTGCGTCAGTTCAGTATCTAAGTTCATAACTGCACAGTATTCACCGCACGATTGTTCAAATCCTTTGTTGATAGCGCGTGCGTAGCCAAAATTTTCATCGTTCTCAATGAGTATGACATTGGGAAATTTCCGCCTGACCATATCAACATTATCGTCGCTCGAAGCGTTGTCGACGACGAGAATTTCGAGAGAATGGACACTGGTATTTGAATACAACGAGGAGAGGCATGCATTGAGCAGTCTGGGTGAGTTATAACTTATAATGATAACAGACAGATCAACCTTGTTCATCCAACATCTCCCGGTATAGTTGAACAAACTGCCGCGCGTTTTTCCGGTAATCGAACTTTTCGCGGACCAGTTTTTTCGCATTGTCAATGACGTTTTTTACCTCATCGGGATGTTCAATGACATAGTTTACCGCGTCCGCTATAGCCTGCGGGTCTTTCGGGGGTATGAGATAACCCGTCTTACCGTCGACGATAAGTTCGGGAATCCCGCCTACATTCGTTGCAATGACCGGTACACCTGCCAACCAGCTTTCAAGAATGACCATGGGGCAAGATTCTCCTATTCGATGCGAAGGCATTACAAAAATATCTATGGAATCATATATGGTATTCTGGGGAAATACGAACCCTTTCATTGAAACTGCCTGACCTAAACCAAGCACATTTATTTTCCGCCTCAATGTTCCGGTATAGCTCCCTTTTCGGACATCATCATATATTTCTTCACCATAAATACAAAATTTTACATCGCTGTAATTGTTCAAAATAAGTGAGGCCGAATCCAGGAACGTTTCAATTCCTTTATCAGGCAGAAGCCGGCTCACGTATCCGATATGAATGGGTGGTTGTTTTTTCGAATTATCGGAATCAAAATGAGATGAATTGATACCATTATAAAGGACACAGTGTTTTCTCTTATGTTCGATGGCAACAGTATTCAGAATTTTTTGCCTGAAATTGGCGACAAAAACCATATAATCCGGTTTGAAAAAGCGGTATAATACTTTCTGATGATCGTGATGAATGTGCCAAATAACCTTCTTAGAAAATATTGTTCTTACCAGGGAAGTTATCACATGCCCGTTGGTATTGATAGAATGTACAAGACTGACATTCAAGCGCTTTATCATCCGTCCGATTATAATGCTATCCCGGATTCTGAAAAGGCCAAACAGGAAATATTGTAAGAATCCTTGAGAACTGAGATCACTAAAACGGAACGTGTAAGGAATGACTTGTATTCCTTTCGCCCTCGCCGCGTCTGCAAACGTTCCATCGGGACAAAGAAGAACCGGTTCTATATCCGAATCGTTCAAACCGTCGACATAATTGAGAAACCAGGTCTCGCCTCCTGCAATCCGGGAGATCTCATCAATATATAAAATTTTATATTTATTCACGGAATCGCCCGAAAATCCCTTGAAACGAAAAGACATTTAACATTTTCAGCATGACCATATAGAGTATTGCTCCTCCCAGGAAAGCACCGCCGATAAACGCTGCAAGATCCATTGTGCCCATAGATATAGTAATATTAAAAACGTTATATACTACTGAATATCCCAATCCAAAAATCAATCCTAACCCAATGATCTTGAAAAGATTTGATGCATTTATAAAAAATCTGAAGCGCAGATAGCGTAATTTTAACACGGTATACAGGAATACACAATAGACAAAAGACATTATCGAGGTCGCAATTGCAAGGCCATAAACGCCAAGAACAGGAGTCAAAATAAATATAAATAGAATGTTAATACAATATGCTATAGAACCTATAACCGCCAGAGATCGTGTTTTCTGCAGACCGAGATATACATATAAAAGAAACAGATAACCGGCCTGAAATACAAAACCAATGATGTTTATCAAAAGAATATTTCCGGTTATGAGTACATTTTCAATAGTAAATTCCCCTCTCATATAACAAAAAGCCACAATTTCTTTATAAAATACAAGAAAGAAAACAACCCAAAATATCACTATAGCAGCGAGAACTTCTACGTTGAATTTCATCCTGGATTTTAAAGATACAATATTATTCAAAGCAGAATCCCGGGAAAATTCCGGAAGTAATACTGTCATTAAAGGAAGGACGAAAAGATTTATGCCAATCTCATTAATTCTTGCGGCATACATTAACGCAGAAAACGCACCGTCGAACAACCCGAGGGCTACTTTTCTATCTATGAGAACACATATTTGATTCGTAATATCGAGAATCATTAACGGTACTGATGCTGCAATGAAACCCCTGACCGCAGGAAGCTTGATATTCAAATTAAATTTATAGTCAATTTTTGATTTAACAATAAAAATGAACTGAATGGCAAAAGATAAAAAAAATCCTACTGCCGTTCCTATCGCAAGACTGGTAATCCCATACTTGTCAGACAATGACAGCAGTATGATAATTATACAAGAGTATGCAATGATAAAACTTATTCCGGGTACAACATAGCTGCGAAATGCATTGAGGGAAGAGGATAAAAACTGTGATAATCCAAACGTTACCAACATCGTGATGAGAATACGACCCATAAATACTGCGAGTACAAAGTTTTCTGTATCCAGATTATGGGCATATACCTTCAAGATTGCTGGCATATACCAGATACAGAGAGCTGTAATTACCAGAGTCCCGGAAAAATACAAATTGAAAACAGTTGAAAAAGTTTGTGATAATTCAATTCTATTGTGATTGGCAATTGTTCGTGAAAAAATCGAGGATGGGATTCCGGTGAGAACGGTTACACCAACAACATATAAAAGCACGCTTGGGATCAGAAACGCAACGTTAAATGCATCGGTCAGTTGATTCATCCCGAATTTTTGCGCAACGATTATTTCTTTAAGAAATGCAAGCCATTTTACAATTATCGTTGTACTAAATAGAAGTATTCCTGAATGCAGTATTCTTGAATTGCTGATCATAAATATTCACAATATTACATGCACTTCTTCAGTTATTTTTGGGCATGTATTTGCTTTCTGCACTCTATATATTGATATTCCATCTCATGGAGTGCCTTTTGGCTCCGCAAAAACTATTGCGGTTATCAGGAAGAAATATCCTAAGAAATTCCACATTGCTGCTTCCATTACGGATAAAGTATCTTGGGTAAATCCACTGACAGCAATAGCAGCGAGTCCACAAAAATAGCCAAAATAAATATATCTATACTGTTCTTTCTTATCGTCAAATTTCTGAAAACTTTTTCTAAATAGTGAAAATAATAAATACAGAAATATTCCAAGACCGAAAATCCCTGTTTCAACAAGGTGGTGTAAAAAGTGATTATGCGCTCCATTCGCAACTCCAAATTGAAGTAATGTTACATAAAGGATACAGAGACATAAGATAATTTCCTAATCCAACCCCCGTTATAAGGATAAGAGGTTGATTCATGATAAAATTGTAGACACCCAGCCACATATAGAAACGCTGAAATAATGATAAATCTCCTTCTAAATTTTGAAATTGCGCCGCTCCTACATCGATATCTTGAAAATTTATTAAAAAACTGTCAATATTTGCTATCATAACAGCTACAATTACAATCAGCATAAGCCAAGCTGTTTTTTTATTGATTACTATCAGCATCACTCCAGCGCCAAAAATAGTTGCAATTAATCCGGTACGAGAAGCAGATAACATAAGAACATATAGTATTAAAATGAGTGTCAGAAATATTGCGAGCTTCTCATAATAATTTTTTGTATGAGCCAATAGACCAAAAAGAACAAAAATTGTCAGAGCACAAAATACTCCAATGTGTACGTGATTATCTGACAAAGTAGATATTGCAATCCGATCTCCCAATAAATTCACCTGATACACGCCATAAATACAAATTATCAGACTTAATGCCCACACTAACCGAAGCAAAGTCATTTTTATTCTATTACTGGTAATCAAATCAGATACAATGAAAAAAATAAAAACATATTGAATTGTTCTAAATAAATAATATGCTGACTTTAATATTTGTGTTGTATCATAATTAGAAATATTGATAACTATTGATAAAACATTTATCGCAAGCCATACATATAGAATTCGATGTAAGGATGATGTTTCTGACTTTTTTTGATGAGAAAGAAATTTACTTAGAATCCAAATGGCGCCAACAATTACAAACAGTATATCATCTAATCTGAAATCGAGACGGGTTTCGAAAAGAGGGCGTGAATATGAAAACGATAAGACAAAAGAATAGAGTGCTAAGGTCTTGCTAAAGAAAAAAAGCGGAAAAAAAAGAACAAGAATGCCAAGATAATATTCTGACCTAAAATGTGCTGCCACGAGGACCGAAGTAAGAAGAATAACGCCGGATATCAGTATTGTCATTTGCCGGAAATCGAAAGATATTGGCAGTTCTGCCCTATCCGAAACAAATACTTCCCGTTCAATCATCAAGTTGATTGTTTTTATTTAATAAATTCTTTATGGCAACGAGTTTACGGTGTTCATGAGGTGAGATAATTCTTAATGAATTATAACGTTCAAAAATGAAGGCGATGCCTGTAGACAAAATGAAGGCTAATCCACCAAATATAAGTGTTAAGGTTAATCTTTTCGGTTTTGTTTTCCTGATTGGCGGTACTGCTTCATCAAGTATAAGTAATGTTGGTGTATCACGTGATTCCTTGATTTTTGCCTGTTCCAATTGTTGAGACAATAAAGCATAGAGGACACTTTTGATTTCAATTTCACGTTGCAGTCTAAGATATTCCGCTCCTATTTGAGGTGTCTCTGCAAAAGGAACCACAAATTCAGTATTATTTCCAGTATCATTTATTTTGGACGATTTTTTTTCAAATTGCGACATTTGATTATATATGGAAGTTACCTGTGATTGCAACAATTGAATATCAGGATGGTCTTCTCCGATAAAATTGCTCATTGATTCGAGTTCAATTTCTTTCATTGCAAGCTCGCCTTTTAATTCGGCATACGATTGAATTGCCGCCTGGAGCTGCTCTGGAAGAGAGATAATTTTGTTTGATTCCTGAAAGGATTCAAGCGTATCTTCTGCTGCAATTAATTCAAAATAAGTTTGATTATAGCGTTCTTGTATAAAGGACCGGTTATTACGGGCTTGTTCTGTTTGAAAATTAATATTAAGTGAATCAAGAAAATATACATATGCATTTGCCATTTCGCTTGCACGAACGGGTGATTTATCCTCTACGGATATTTCGATAGCGCCTTCTTTTGTCTCTTCAAAACTAAAATTACTCCTCAGTTCACGAATGGTTTCTTCCAAATTTTTAGCATCGTATTGCATTTGCAAATCAAATTTCTTTGCGACATATTCTTGAGCCACACGACTTTTCAATATCGCCATAAAATTTTCTGAATCACTATTGACTCCTAAAAAATCACCCATTAATGGGACAGATGGTAAGGTACTTGATATTTGAGAAAAAAGTCCTCCTAAATTGGAAGAAGTTTGATTTGGGGGGATTAAAATGACGGCAGTTGCATTATACCATTTTGGCAGTAAAAACGTTATTCCTGCTGTAAAAATTACTGTCAATACAGTAAACAGGAAAACGAATTTTTTCCACTTTAAGAGAACAAGTATATAATCAAGGACTGTTGTTTCCCGTTCGGTCATTATAGCGTAAATTTAGTAAATTCCGATTGCTTTTCCTGCGATTATGAGCGATACGACAGGACCGATAAAATCAAGCCACTCAGTGATAAGAAGGTGTTTTTTTTTGGGAACGAAGATATGATCTCCGGGGTCCATAACCGGGTCTGCGCCGACGGTCTTTTCTCCGGTATCTTTCCTGGACACGATTATTTTATCGTCTTTTCCGGCATCCGACGTTCTTCCGGCGATCCCGATATAGTAACTTGCAGGACGGTTCGCCACCCATTCGATCTCGCCACGTGATGCAACCTCGCCGTCGACAAAAACAAATTGCGAAATGACAGGCAGGACCAGAACATCGCCCGGTTCAAGTAGAAAATTCCCGATATAGTTACCGCCAATGCCATCCATTTCGAGTGTAAGGCTCATGGTGTATTTAAGACCATTGGAATTATTTCTGACAACGGAGATGTTGTCGAGGTCTATCGGGTTCAGATCGGAATCGATCTGCTTGCCCGCACCTAAATTTCTTGTTAACAGGGTCTTATCAACATCAAATATCCCCCTGTTGATAAAGTCGAGCACTGTTTCCTTTTCCAGATACTGATAGAATCCCGACCGGAGCGGGGAACTCTGTACGTAAACGGTACCTTTTTCAAAGTCCCGTCCTGGTACATATATCTCGTCGCCATCATGAAGAATTGGATTATTCGACTGCTTGCCGTAATTTTTGTAATTCCAATAATCGAACGATTTCATTGCGCCGTTTTTGTGGCGGATTTCGATTGCGCTGCCGTTCGCCCATTGTTTCAGACCGCCTGACTGGTCGATAATATCGGAAACCCGCCATGTTGCATTTGCGTACCGGATTCCCGGTTGTTCGACCTCTCCAGTCAATCTGACAATAAAAATCCTGACATTTGTCAAAGTGACGGTTATATCGCTGTCGGGATAGAGATCCTGAAGGAGAAGTATAATTTTATTGCGTGTATCTTTCAGTGTCATTCCCTTAACGGGCATATCGCCTCTATCGGGAATAGATACAACCCCTTCAGGCAGAACAAATATTGGAAATTCTATTGCTGGAGAAGTCCCTCCTACTGATACCAGCATTTCATCTCCGGGCCCGACAAGATAGGATTCGGCTTCTATCGGACCTTCCATAACTATGAGCGTAGACTGTAGCAACTGCCGTTCCTGAAAGTCCCTGAGCTTCGCTTCATCTGTTTTTAACGGCGGCAGCGTTGATTTTCTGGTCTGAGAGTATCCTGCGGATGCGATAAAAGATAGAGCAGAGATCGCTATAATTGTTTTTTGAATGAAGTTTTTAAAAATTTCCATGTCGGATCGATGCCGGTGTAAGGAATGATATTTTTTATATGAAGTAGGCAAAAGTAGAAAATTATTGCAATAATTACAATATAAATTTGATAAAGTATCCTGTAAAATGAATGTGCTAAGTTCGGTAAATATTATAATTTAATTGAACATGCCGAGAGAATTGCCGCCCATATTTCCTGCTTTCCGAGGTTTTTGACCGCAGAAAAGAGAATCGGTTCGTTTACGATGGTCGTGTTTTGTCTGATCATAGTGCGGATTTTTTGCGATTCGTTTTTCGAAACTTTATCGCATTTCGTTATAACGATCTGCAGGTTTAAATCATTGTACACCAGCCATTCGACCAACTGGGAGTCTGCTTCGGTCATCCCCCGCCTGACATCTAAGAGTACGACCACAAGTTGAAGAAAAGGATTAGTTTCGAGATAGTTTTTAATGAACCGGCCCCACCGCTCGCGCAGCGATCGCGGAACACTGGCATAGCCGTAACCGGGAAGATCGGCAAAGAATAGTTTGTCATTGATATTGAAATAATCAATCCGCCGGGTTTTGCCGGGAGTGGAACTTGTTTTGGCAAGGTTCTTTCTTTTGAGAAGTGAATTGATCAACGAAGATTTGCCGACATTGGACCGACCGGCGAACGCGACAACCGGATACGGTGAGTTCGGAATGGAATTACTATCGGAAGCGCTTTTTTCCAGCCGGACTTCTTTTAGTTTTATTCCATACAGATTAAGCCCGTTTCTTCAATTTTTCGAACATAAAGACCGGTTCTTCCTGCTGATTGATTGATGCTTTGGTCAGAATACACTTTTTCAGACCATGCATATCCGGGATAGTATACATAATATTCACAATTATTTTTTCCAATACAGAGCGCAGTCCCCGGGCGCCGGAGCCTCTTTTTTGAGCGATTTTTACGACAGCGTGAAGAGCGTCTTCGGGAATTTCAAGTTGAACGCCTTCCAGTTCGAACATTCGATTATATTGTTTAACAATTGCATTTTTCGGTTTTGTCAGAATACTCATCAATGCATCTTCATTTAAGTCGTCCAAAGTAGCTATGTTATGAAGTCTTCCAACCAATTCCGGGATAAGACCGTACTTCAGGAGATCCTGAGGTTCTATCTTTTTCAACAGTTCTCCAATGGAATCTTTCTTTTTATTCTTCACATCCGCTCCGAATCCCATAACTTTTTTTCCTATGCGGGCGCTGATAATTTTATGGATATCGTCGAATGCTCCACCGCAGATAAAAAGAATATTTTTTGTATCGATATTAATGAGGTTTTGTTCAGGGTGTTTACGCCCCCCTTTCGGTGGAACGCTCGCTATAGTTCCTTCAAGAATCTTTAACAATGCCTGCTGCACACCTTCACCCGAAACATCCCTCGTTATCGACGGGTTGCCGTCCTTTCGTGCAATTTTATCGATTTCATCGATAAATATAATCCCCCGTTCCGCCTGCTCCACATTGTAATCCGCAGCTTGAAGGAGTCTGACAAGGATGTTCTCAACGTCTTCACCGACATAGCCCGCCTCCGTCAAGACGGTTGCATCGGCAATCGTAAACGGAACTTTCAGAAACCGGGCCATTGTCTGCGCTATAAGTGTTTTGCCGGTTCCGGTGGGTCCTATCAGCAGAATATTGCTTTTTTCGAGTTCGACATCTCTCCGCGAAATTTTGTTCTCAGTGATTCTTTTATAGTGGTTATACACTGAAACAGAGAGATATTTCTTAGCATCTTCCTGCCCGATGACGTATTTGTCAAGTTCATCTTTTATTTTCTGAGGGGTCGGTATTTTCTTGAGCAGTGTTTTGTTACGCTGTTCCAGGTCTGACCGGATAATTTCTTCCGCACCTATTATGCAATCATTACAAATGTATACGTCAGGTCCTGAGATCATGCAGTCGACTTCGTTCGCATCCTTACCGCAAAACGAACACATTAAGTTATCTGGCGTTTTTTTAGAAGTTGTCATAGGTCATTACCGGACATAGGTTGACAATAATACTATCGAGGTGATCCATCCTGTAATTCACAGTTTTTATTTCTTTTTACTTTTCTTTTTGACATCCGACCGATTTTCTTTTATTACCTGGTCTATAAGGCCGTAACTTTTTGCTTCGACCGACGACATGAAAAAGTTCCTGTCGCTGTCTTTTCCGATCTTTCCCAGCGGCTGTCCGGTGTGATTCTTGAGGATCTCATTCAATTTTTCTCTATGCTTCAGTATCTCTTTGGCATGTATCTCTATATCGGATGCCTGTCCCTGTACACCACCCCACGGTTGATGAATCATGATACGTGCGTGTGGCAGTGCCGAGCGTTTTCCTTTGGTACCTGCCGTAAGCAGGATTGCTCCAAAGCTTGCCGCCTGTCCAAGGCAGATCGTTGCAATATCAGGTTTTATATACTGCATGGTATCATAAATCGCAAGTCCTGAGGTAACGCTACCTCCCGGTGAATTTATATATATACTGATATCTTTATCCGGATCTTCGGCTTCCAAAAAGATCAACTGGGCGATTATCAGACTGGCTACTGTATCATCTATCGCCATACCGATAAAAACTATTCTCTCTTTCAGCAGTCTTGAGTAAATATCATACGCCCGCTCCCCTCTGCCGCTCTGTTCAACTACCATTGGTACTAACATACATACTCCTTATTATAATTGATATTTTTTACCTGCCCGGAACGGTTCGCACATCAGCTTTGTTTTCGAGAAAATCATAAATTTTATCATCGAGCAGTGCACTCTTTAAATCATCCCGTTTTTTTCCTGATCGGTATTCAGCATGGACACGTTTATTTTCAAGATTGTTGTTTTTTGCATAGGTATCGATATATTCATCGATCTCTCCGTCGCTTACTGATATATTTTCCTCTCCCATGAGTTTCTGGCGAATTAAATACCATCGGACCTTCTGCCTGGCAAGGTCTTTACCTTCTGCACGGAGTTTTTCCGTGTCCTGGGATGTATCAGACATTTTCATTAGATTTTCAATTAGATTATCGAGGTATCTTTCTACCATCGCCTGAGGTACCGGTGGATCGACAATTCGAACAACTTCTTTTTCCAAAGCGTTCTTAAGGCGTTCTCGTGCAGCGTTATTCAATTGGGCCGCAAGGTCTATTTTAACGTTTTCCCGGAGGACATCCACTGTTTCGAATTTCATTTCTTGCGCAAGAGCATCATTAATTTCGGGAAGATCGACCGCTTCGATCTTTTTTGCAGTTACAAGGAAATGCGTCTCCGGTTGATTGTGCTGGTGCCTGTCCTGGGGAGCCGTTAAGACATACTGCTCTGCCTGCTGTACTATCCGCCGTTTATCTCCCTGTTTTATACCGGTCAATTGCTCATCGAATTCCGGTCCGTAAACCTGGTCGCCGATCCTGAGACTCTTGCCGGGATAGCTCTTTCCGATCAGCGCAACTCCCGTGGCGGGATCAATTTCCTCTATATCAACAAGCAGCCGGTCTCCGGATTCTGCAGCTCCTTCTTTCGTTCTGACAGTTCCGAAACGCAGTTGAATCTGCTTGAGGGCATTCTCTATTATCTCGGGTGTTACATCAGGTTCCTCTTTTTCGACCCGCATTCCTTTCAGTTTTCCAATTGTGAATTCGGGTTCAATTTCTATCTGAGCCGTGAACTTTAGCGGTTTACCGGGCTCATATGACATATCTGCAATGTTTGCCGGTCCAACCGGGTTAAGGTTCTCATCGTTGACGACCTGACTGTAATTTTCCTGAATGGCGTTTTCTATTGCGGCCGCCTGGATCTGCTGACCATACTGTGCCGATACTATTTCACGGGGAGCTTTGCCCTTCCGAAATCCGGGAAGCTGGACTTTTTTTCTGACCCTGTTTAACTCTTTGTCGATAAAAACATCGATCTTTTCAGCAGAAACTTCGATCTTCAGCGATTTTGACGTTTCAGACGGAGACTCAACCGAGACTTTCACAAATTTTCTTCCTCATTCATATGTAGTGCCACTATCGGCCTTTCAAAATACACAAAATATTGAACGTACGCAAGCCAAAATTGGGCACTGAAACTGTCAATTTTCATGCGTTACCACGTAATTATTCGAAAGATCGCAGACTATACTGCCAATATGGCAGTATAGTCTGCCGGGGCTTTCAGGAGTTTTGTCTTGCTTTTTGCCAAAATCTCGTCTAATTTTAGTGCGGTTATTCGGGAGAACGTTGTGCGGCTCAACACTGATTGTACGAATCGCATCTTTCTGTGCCATATCTGTTCACTATAATTGAATTTTAGTCAAAATTGTGTATGACCACCGGTATAATAGGAATATCTGAGAAAATCATTCGGATTAGTATGGTTCTATTCTGTCTGAGTTATACGGTAGCAGCCGTTTCAGGGCAGACATCGGACAGGAACAAGGACGCAGCAGGACTCAAGCTGCATGAATTGCACATTAAGGTTGAGGGTGTTTTTGATTCCACCGAGAGTTTTTACAAATACCGCGTTGCAAAGTTGATTAACACTTTTCATATCAATTCCAAGCTTCATGTTGTAAACCGGGAGCTTCTTTTTCTTGGCGACTCTCTCTTAACGTTTCAAAGATTGACGGAAAGCGCAAACAATCTGCGGGCAACCGGTATTTTTCAACGGGTAAACATTTCTATCGATACTCTTGCCAATAACAGCGCTAATGTATCTGTTTTTGTTAAGGATCATTTTACTGCACAAGTAAAAGCAACTTTCTCAGTTGTCGGCGGTAAGATTCATTCGGGATTCGGCCTGAAGGATAAGAATTTTGCCGGCAGGGGGTATAGTGCAAGTTTTGAAGTTGAGAATCAGCCCGACAGCAGGGCTTTCTTTGTGGGAAAATTTGTCAATCCGAGAGTATTCGGCAGCAGGTTTGTCAATTCTGTCCAATATTTAAAGTTTAACGATGCTGAATTTCAATTGTATCAATTGCGGAGACCTTATTTTTCTCAAGAAACACAATGGGATCTGAACGCCGATTATATGAAATCCGGAGGAGACCAATTCCTTTACGTACGTAGAAACGAATTCACTAGAGACGATCAACAGCTCCGGCAGGCACGGTTTAGTTTTGGCAGATATATTGGGAGCGCCACCCGGATGCGTATTGGTTTAGCCTATTTTCATCAGACTGAGCGGCTTTCCGGTCCCGATATTGATAACGGGATGCAGGGATGGAAATCGAGAAGAATGATCCTGTCGCTGGGCAGCATCAAGCGGTCAATATCTGTCTGGAAAAATATTGACCGTTCTGATTTTGAAGAAGATGTTCACACCGGTTTTCTCATAAACGCAGGTATCGGACTTGACATAGAAGCTCTGGGGTCTGACTTTGCACGGGAAAGCTATTCGGGCAGGGTTTTATATTCCCGGTTACTTACCGGCAGAGAGTATGCACATTTTGGTATCCTTCACAGCAGATTGCAACAGGGGGGCAGTTTCGTAGAGCGGGCAACGTCGGCGCGAATTTCTTTCAGTTCCATTCGATTTCACCGGCAAACGATCGTAGCAAAATTGACTTTTAGCCAGGTTGACTCCCGGAGACCGTTTTCTAAGCTTTTTCTTGGAGAGGACACGGGATTGCGGGGATATTCGATTCGGGATTTTGCCGGAAAGAGACTCATGCTTATAAATATTGAAGATAGATTTTTTACAAATTTACAGCTTTGGTTCATCCGGTTTGGCGGCACATTTTTTTTCGATTCAGGGAAAGTGTGGGGCGACGAGAAAGATTTCAGATCTGCCGACTGGCATTCGAGTATTGGATTCGGTCTCAGAATTGGAGATCCTAAATCCTCACATGGTATAGTGCGTTTTGATCTTGCATTCAATCTTGACAAAAAACGATTTTCTACACTTTCATTAACAAAGGGGAGTTATTTTCAGGCGCTTTATCCGATATCATTCTGATGCTGTCAACGCTTTTAATCAGGCCGGGGACAGTCCTGTATTTTGTATGATGCGGGCCAAAATTGATTTTTTTGAACATGAACTATCAATAAGTACGCAGTATCGGATTACCAAGGTTCCTCATAATATGCCGGGTATAATCCTCCATTCATTAGTACCTCCAAGAATAGTAAAACCAAGAATAGTAAAACCAGCTTTACATCATTCAGAAATAAAAAAACCGCCCGGCATTTCTACCGGACGGTTTTTAATAATTTAACAGAGCGTTTCCACAGCATTCCTGCGTGACCGTCACTGCCCCCCTTTTCCTCCGAATTTTGTCAGGATCTCTATCTCATAATCGGCATTTCTTTTGTATTGACGGTCGGTAGTAGCGGTGGTAAAGTCTTCAAGAGCCCGTGCATTGTTTCCGAGGCTTGCATACGCTTTTCCACGTTCTATAAGTGCACCGCCAAATTTGGTTTTTCTTTGGTGATATTTCATTGCGTTATTTGCCGATTCGATAGCGTCACGATACCGCCCGGTCTTGTTAAATACCTGAGCAAGATAGAAATGAGGCTGATACGAATCCGTCTTAATCTCGATGCTTTTAGAAAGCGCATTCCGGGCATTTGAATAATCTTTCAATTCAAAATAGGTTCTGCCAAGGTAAAGATAAGCGTTCGAATGGTTCGGATTCCGGTATAGAGCCTCGTCGAACCGCGATCTTGCATTTCTATAATCCTTTTTTGACAAGTAGACGGTGCCCATATTAAAATATGCCAGGAAGTTTACATTTGAATCGTTTATCTGTATGCTTTTTATATAAGCAGCAAGAGCTTCGTTGAGCATTCCTTGACGTTCGTAGGATTTGCCCATTAAATTCATTGCGCCGTAAAAAGCCGGATCGATTTTGATTACATTTTGGAGCGGATCTATCATTGAAGAATAATTTCCCTGATTATAATAGACCCTCGCTATACCGTAATATGACCGCTTAACGGCATCGTTGACTAAAGGAGAGCCAAGTGTATTTCCTTGCGAGACCGCCTGTTTGAATTTAGTCAGTGAATCATTGTAGCGCTGAATATTGAATGAATTTAGACCGTCGTTGTATAATTTTTTGACCTCGCTTACCTTTAAGTTTGTTTTTTGATCACCTTCCATGATCTTTTGTCTTGCATCGATTTCCTTGGTAAGCCTGTCAAATTCAGCTTTCAACCGGTCATATTCATCTTGTTCACCAGCCTCGAGTTGTGACATCTGCTTCGTTACATTATTAATCTGTTTTATAAACTCTTCATATTCCGTCTGAGCCTGTTCTATGCTTTGAGCAAAAACCGGAACTGATAAAATCAGCGGAACACAAAGAATGGAAAACATCGAAACACTTGAAAATTTGATGTGCATATAACTTCTCCCACTTGAACATATTTACACTATTTATTACTACCCTTACTTGAGAATCATGTATGTTTTACTCCTTGGTAATACATAGTAATTACGTATTTTCGACACTGATAGTTCCTGTATTTCTGCAGTAGATTGTGTGAATATCCATATCAAACAGGACCGGCAATGATCTTTTTTCAGGCGCTCAATTCAGAGTGGAAGAACTAATATCAATTATCGCTCAGCAAATATCAGCTTCTAATATAATTCGGAATGATTTGGCAATGAATTAGTAATCGAGGAATATCTTATATCTCACGTCACACCATTACACGGGGGAACAGTTTATAAAAAAATTTCTGATTTGTCAAGTTCTATTTCTTAAAAAAGCTGATGAAACAAAAATTATTTGTTATTCTCCTTAGTAATTAACGTCATTCAGATGACACAATCGGATGATCACATTGAAGCATATGTGTATCATTGTGCTTTAAATAGGGATAATTTGCTTTGCAATAGTTGATAATTTTTGTTAAAATAGGACATTGGAAAAGTATTATACAAATATATGAGGCGTTTTGTAACCTCTATGAAATTTTTAAAACATTAAAGGTCATTAATGCTAACGGAAGTGGTAAATTGTGAAACGTCACCGTAAAGAGATACTGCTTAATACGACAACAACCGAGACCTGGATCGCGATTCTTGAAGATGGAATACTCGTTGAACTCTATATTGAACGACCCGAGAACCAGCGTATGGTTGGGGATATATATAAAGGGAAGGTTTCAAATGTGCTTCCCGGTATGATGGCGGCGTTTATCGGTATCGGAAAGCAACTAAATGCTTTTCTTCACTTTTCCGATATTGGTGATGCATACACATCGTACGGGTCTGATTTTGAGAGCACACGCCGGGGAAGAGGGAGACCAAAATTGAGTGAAATCAACGTGCAGCTCAAAGAAAATCAGGAACTATTAGTCCAGGTCACCAAAGAACCGCTTGCGCAAAAAGGCGCCCGTGTAACCACCGAGATATCCCTTCCGGGCAGATTTCTTGTTCTTGTCCCAAATGCCGATTATATCGGGGTCTCCAAGAAGATCGTTAGCTTTCGCGAGAAAAAACGACTCAAAAAACTTTCGCGCGATATATTGCCGAAAAATTTCGGACTTATTGTCAGAACTGTAGCGGAGAATATTGGTGAAGATGTTCTGAAGAAGGATCTTGACGTTCTGATGAGCAGTTGGAAAAAAATACAGAACATTTCTTCTAAAAAACCGGCACCGGTCCTGCTGTATAAAGATATGGAAATGGCTTCATCCATAATTCGTGATTTTTTTACGAGTGATGTAAATCGAGTTGTCATCGATAATAAAAAACTTTTGAGGAGTGTTACCTATTATGTCAAGGAATCCGCACCTCATCTCAATGAAAAGATTGAATATTATTCTCTTCCGAAACCCATGTTAGCAGAATTCAAGGTCGAGGAGGAAATCAAAAAGATCCTGGAACCGAAAGTGTGGCTTTCGGGCGGCGGACATATTGTCATAAATCACACCGAGGCAATGGTCACGATCGATGTAAACAGCGGAAAATTCATTGGCGGCACAAATTACGAAGCAAATGCCACTAAAGTTAATCTCCAGGCTGCTCACGAATGTGCGCGGCAGTTGAGACTGAGAGATATCGGCGGTCTGATCGTCATAGACTTTATCGACATGGCAGAGGATAAGAACAGGCGCCGCGTCTTCTATGAACTTCGCAATGAATTAAAGCGGGACCGCTCGAAAACTTCCATACTCCCCATGTCCGAATACGGTTTAATCGAAATGACGAGGCAGAGAATTCGGCCGAGTCTTCTCCATACTTTCAGTGATGTGTGCCAGAACTGCGGCGGAGCAGGCCGCATTCTCGCAAAAGAGAGCATTGTTTCAAGCATAGAAAGATGGATAAAGCGATATAAAATCAAGAGAAAGGACCGGAGGATCATTCTTCAGGTCAACAGGGATATCGAATCGTATCTTACCAACGGGTGGAGTAATTATCTTTACAAACTCATGTGGAAATACTGGATCAAGATCGATCTTGAATCCGATATAGAAATGAGAGCCGATGAATTCCGGTTCCTGACAAAGCGAAAACGTGAAGACATTACAGAAGAATTTATATCTTGATTAGACAGTATTAATTTATTATATTCAACGATTTGATTTTAAAATAATCGGTTGTATATATGAATATTGCAGTTGTTGAAATAGCGGGAAAGCAATTTAAGGTTCGGGAGAACGATGAGTTCGAGGTTCCGAAACTCGGCGAAGCTGTTGGTGCATCCCTTACTTTTGACAGGGTCCTTCTTGTTAATGACGAAAATAAAACGAAAGTCGGCGGACCAACGGTCAAGAGCGCGTCTGTCAAAGCTACTGTGCTTCAGCACGGAAAATACGACAAAATTATTGTCTACAAGAAGAAGCGCAGGATAGGATATAAAAAGAAACAGGGACACCGTCAGGATTTCACCGTAATCAAGGTCGACGAAGTGGTACATAATAAGACGTGATCCGGGAGGTGTAGAATATGGCTCATAAAAAGGGTGTTGGGAGTTCACGGAACGGACGGGACAGTCAGGGTCAGCGTCTGGGCGTTAAACTTTTCGGCGGGCAGGTGGCACGAGCGGGCAACATTATTGTCCGGCAGAACGGAACACGATTTCATCCGGGAGAAAATGTCCGGTGCGGCAGAGATTACACATTGTTTGCCGTTGCCGATGGAAAGGTCGTGTTCACGACCCGTCGAAACAATCGAAAATTCGTCAACATTATTCCTGAATGAGAAAAACTTTTATTTTTGAAATTAGCGACTTTAGTTGACATTTTAAATTGTTCCGCCTATTTATGCATCAAAAAGCAGGCCGTTGAGCCTGCTTTTTTTATTGAGGAATCAAATAGTTAGTCGTCCCTGAAATATGTTCTAACACATTGTTAATATAAGTAGTTACATTTTGTATATATAATGCTTCAATTGCCGAAGAAGTTCTTATTGACCTTAAAATCTGGTGATTTATGCAGGCAAAAAACCCCACGTTAAGTCCTGAGGACCTCTTTAGGAACCGTTTGGATCTACTTCTCAACGATAAACATCCATTGTTCCGGTTGTCGGAGTCCATGGACTGGGACTATTTTGTTGGTGAATTTTGTCCGTTGTATGTTGAGAATAAAGGCAGACCCGGCAAACCGGTACGGCTTTTGGTTGCGCTTCACTATTTAAAGCACACTTATAACGAGAGCGACGAGTCGGTTGTTGAGCGGTTTTTGGAGAACCCTTACTGGCAGTACTTCTGCGGGTTCGAGTATTTTCAGCACGAGTTTCCTTTAGATCCGACGAGTTTAGTGAAGTGGCGCAACCGGATAGGTTCAGAGGGCATGGAGAAGCTCTTTTACCAGACCTTGAAGACGGCTCAAAGTCTCGGGCTTCGTCAGAATTATCGCAGGTTAAGCAGGCACGCTTTAGTGAAACAGGGTCGTTATTCTCATGCCAGACAGATGAAGCGGGCACAAAAAGAGACAAAGAAGTTGAAGAACTACCTGGGCAGAGTAACCAGAGATATTCGCTGTAAAGCAACAGTTATTGACACAGAGCTGGAAGAATTGCTTCACTTGAGTGAGCGCCTGCTTGTACAGAAGAGGGAGGACAAACACAAACTCTACAGCGTTCATGCACCGGAGGTAGAATGCATTGCCACAGGCAAAGCCCATAAGCGATACGAATTTTGCTGCAAGGTCAGCGTTGCCCCCACATCGCGCCACAACTGGGTAGTCGGCATTCAAGCGCTTCATGGAAATCCTTATGACGGGCATACGCTCAAGGGCATTTTAGAGCAGGTTGAGCGGTTAACGAACTATACAGGTCAAAGAAGCCTGCTGCGACCGTGGATATCTCGGACACAACTATGAAGGAGACGCCACAGTCCACATTGTCGGGCAGAGACAAAGAGGAAGCCCGGTCACTCGATCATTGCGCAAATGGCTCAGACGCCGAAACACTATAGAGCCGAAGATCTGACACTTAAAAGAAGATAACCGGATGAACAGAAATTATCTTAAAGGGACAAACGGGGACCGGGTCAATGCGCTCTTAGCCGGCTGCGGAGCCAATTTAAGAAAGCTCATGGCAGCTTTCTTTTTGCCCTTTTTGGAAATCCGCAGATTCCTGGAAAAAATCACCAACAATTTTCAAAGAACAATCAAAACTGAAACACCAGTTTTAATGAATGCAGTCTGAAACCGCTTTTTTCATGAACGACTAAATAATGATTTCGAAGTTTTTTGTAAAAAGTATATTTTTTCTTCAATTGTAGTGATAAAGTCGTCATGCTATAATTTCTTCTTCGCCACCGCGCCCGGAAATGACGATCTCACCATCTTCTTCAAGAGTCCGGACAATATCCACTATCTTCATTTGCGATTCTTCTACATCCTTCAACCTGACAGGACCCATAAACTCCAACTCCTCTTCTATTAATTTTGCGGCACGTTCAGACATGTTTCTGAGTATGGCTTCCTTTAAATCATCGTTTGCCGCTTTGAGCGACATACTGAGATCTTTGGTATCGACCTCTCGCATGAGTCTCTGAATTGACCGGTCATCGAGCAGGCTCAGGTCATCAAACGTGAACATCAGATTCTTGATTTCTGTAGCGAGCTCCGGATTTCTTTTTTCGAGATCGGCAAGGATCGTCTTTTCGGCAGACCTGCTGGCCATATTTAAGATCTCGGCAACGGCCTTTGCACCGCCCGCTGAACTCAGGTCCTGTCCGAACACCGTCTCTACCTGTGTTTCGAGTACACTCTCAATATCATTGAGCAGTTCGGGAGAAATCTTCCCCATCGCTGCTATCCGGTAAGCAACATCCGCTTGCAGTTCCGGGGGTAAATCGGCAATAATAGTCGCAACCTGCTTCGATTCGAGATTCGCTAAAATCAAAGAAATGGTCTGTGGATGCTCGTGTTGAATGAAATTCAATAATTGGTTCGGATCGACATCTTTAAGCAGGGTAAAACCGCTGACGTGAATAGCCGATTCCACTTTTGAAATAACTTCATGGGCCTTACGCGGCCCAACGGCCTTTTCAAGGACACCCTTCGCGTAATCCAAACCACCCTGAGAAATATATTCCTGCGCCATTATCATCTAATAAAATTCTTCGACAACGGCTTCCATGATCGTTGACGGTATGTCTCTTATATTCGCAATCTCGACTGCAAGCCGTTCCACATCTTTGTCTTTAAGATGCTTAAAGATTTGTGACGCCGCTTCGGTACCTATTGCGATAACCAATATCGACGCTTTCTTGCGGCAATCTAAATTTTCTATGGTTAATGTCTGTTCTTCCAAAACTTATTTCCTTTATCAAATTTCAGATTCAGTATGTAATGTAATAATCGACAGAATTACAGGTTAATTTAAAATTATATGCAAACAATTTACGAATAAGAGTTCACATATTGGATGTCGTCAGAACATGATGGAGTGATCGGGTTAAAAGTTAAGAGGTACATTTTGCTTCTGCAAGCGGTTTTTACTCCTCGGGTTGTACTATTTTGATGCTTTTTGCCTCAATGGATCAGTAAAATCCGTTCATTTGGCGGATTAAGAAATTCAACTCCGCGGCTGGATACAATGTGATTACCTTCTATGTTAATAACAATCGGATTACCGGGTCTTTCAGGAAGGTTCGTATTTACCATAAATTCAAATGAAAAGAGATGATTTTCCGCAATCCTTAAATGAGCCCGGTCTAACCGGAATGGAGTAGCAGAGGGTCCGACTGTCACCGCGGTGCCACCATTTTGACCCTGACTGTGAAGATCAATGGAAAAACTTGATTGTTCAGTATTTGCCAATGCTCTCTGTACTTGTTCATAATTTTCTCGCCCTCTATTGCTAAAAGGTGTATATATGTAATCTGCTTCTTCTAGGGCAGAGACGATATCGCTTAAAGTTTGTCGAGCTGTTTTACCACCTTTTATTTGCTTTCTAATGATTGTGCGGGCCGCTATCGCACGATCAAAGGCATGCTGCAGACCTGCGGGGACACTTGTTTCCCCTTCCCTCATAATATATGCATTACGCTTAAAATCTGTTTCAAAGTAATCCAAATATCGTAATCCTACATCAAATGACAAAAAATCACCGCGTTGTAATACGTATTGGGGAGAACGTGTTTCGGATTCATCTGAAACAGCTGTATAGAGAACCCCGGGGATACTCGTAGTATTTCCTCTGACCTCGACATGCGCCCGCTTAAAAAACTGCTCCCGAACCCACCAGCCTACATCCTCCCGGGTTGTTACACCCGGTACGATTACTTCATTAGATAATGCACGTTCTTGAATTTGTCGATGTAATTCCAAAGCATTCGTCATGAGTGTCACTTCCCTGAGAATCCTTCTTGACCTGAAATCTGTAATGACATTCTCTGCAGAGACAATTCTTGCGGAATATTTTGGGCCTAATATTTTTTCCAATTTTAGATAAGCAGAATGCGAAATCCCATCTGCTATTGCGAGCCAATCGGATGTATTAACAGCGATCGTTTTTGGATCACGTTCGGCAACAAATTTTGTAAATTCGTCGTAAACCTCATCACCATACCCTTCTAACATACGATATCCATAATAATAACTGGAAATTGCTCGTGAGAATTCGTTAGAACCGCGCATGTCAATATTTTCAACAGCTCCTTCATTACCAAATACAGCCCGTTCGATCCTGTCCCCCAGATCGGTAAAGACCAGATAACCGAAGGTTGTTCCGAATTCCGGAGCCATTGTATCAGGGGCTCCCTGGCGAGTGACATGGATCCACATGTCCACATTATTGTCGCGCATAGCTCCCGGCAGAATAAGATCAAGTTTTTCGTTTCTTATCAGACGAAGGACTTCTGAACCGGTTTTTGCTGTGTGTATGCCTGGCTGCGCATTGGCAAAAGGTACTGTGAACATCACAGTAAATAAAAATAAAATTACTCGAGATATCATAAAATTTTCCTCTATTGATTTTTTAGTGATAAATATTACGTTAAGCATATAGCTTATACAAGGGCTATCTGCTCCCCGGGCGGTACGGTTTGTGAACCATTTGTATTGATATCGGATGTATTTTTGAAAAATAAAAGGGCTGACTCATTAGCAACCAATCCTATGACCTTGCGCCCCAATGTTGAGCCGGATAGTATATTAGTATAGGGATTAGATTGAACGAAAGGAGTAGGCCCAATGGCCCGGAGCACCTATCGACAAATATTTCCTTGCTATAGAGAGTACCGACTGTGAACGATTAATCCAAAAATTCCACAACCGCCCTTTTGCCTACTTTGGCTGAAGCGGCTCCAAGAAGTGTTCGGATAGATCTGGCCGTCTGACCGCGTTTTCCGATTACCTTCCCAAAATCGCCATCACCAACACGCACTTCATATACAATTGTTCGCTCTCCTTCGACTTCCGTAACCACTACCTCGTCTGGTTTGTCAACTAAATGTTTGGCAATGAATTCCAAGAATTCTTTCATTATCCTTCTCCCTTAGATACTCTGGACTCAGACTATTAGCAAAAGCAAATCGAAATCACAAAAGGCATATTCTAATATCAATTAACCTCCTCAATAATATACGTCGTCAGAACAAGATGGACAGTATTAGTTGAATATTAAGACATACTTATGGCTTTTACAAGTGCTTTCTGCTCCCCGGGCTGTACGTTTTGCGAACCTTTTCTGTAACAATTAGTAATTAAAAGATTTATAGTGGAAGAAGTAAATAAGCTATTCCTTCAATTTAAATGGTGGATAACGGTCCGTAGTCAATAGAATCGCATATGCTGCTACTCTGAGTGTCCACCGAAAAGCACCAACCACGAAATTGAACAAACTTCTGGGATAGAATCCAGCGAATAAAATAGAAAACCAAGATGTAACTGTGCAAACAATTAAAGCGATATAAAGAAAAACGAGTATAATAAAGTGTGGAATTACTAAAAACCACTTCACGAGAGGCATCCCTCGGCTCAATTCCTCCTTGACATTCGGATAGGGTATTTCAATGTGTACTGCCTGTTCTTCGTCAGTAGTAAGGATATTCGTGTCTGAGCAGAAATAAATACGAAGTAACTCTATAGTTAAACTTCGCCATAGCAACATTCCAGTCAAACCACCACTTCGGATACTTTTGCCGGAAAAAAATCATTAAGAGCGTAGGAACAAATACAAGCCCGGTACCAAGAAAAATATATTTACCAACCTCTGAAAAACCTCCCCCTATTAACAGACCAAAAATGATCATAATGGGTATAACGGTAAATATCCTGAAAAATGTTGTGAGTGACCTGCCCCTAATGTTTGGGCCACTTTTTAAGTTAGTCAATTCATCGATATATTCATTGTTGTATTATCCATTGGCCTTGTGGCCGCATCGGGTGTTAAAACGACCTCGGGAACGGGTGGCCGATATCCGAGGGCACTATGCGGTCTCTTATGATTATACTCATTTCGCCAGCGTTCCACAAGCACTTTTGCTTCGTGTAAGGTATCGAAGATTTCCCGGTTGAGCACTTCATCACGCAGTTTGCCATTGAACGACTCACTATACCCGTTCTCCCATGGACTGCCTGGTTCAATATACAATGTTTTTACTCCCAGGCGCATGAGCCATGTCCGGACCGCTTGAGCAGTGCACTCTGTGCCATTATCACTTCTCAGGTGAACCGGAACTCCTCGCTGCACGAACAGTGTTGCAAGATGTTCTATGACGTCATTGTGAGTCAGCCTCCTGCCTGCCACAATTGCCTGACACTCCCGACTGTATTCATCTAATATTGTTAACAAACGATAGCTCCTTCCCTCTCGGGTTCGTGCTTGCATGAAGTCATAACTCCAGACATGATCCCGGTACGCAGGTCGCAGCCGAATACACGAACCGTCATTGAGCCATAACCGTTTGCGCTTCGGTTGCCTCCGGGGAACTTTTAATCCTTCTCGACGCCACAAACGCTCCACTCTCTTATGATTGACCTTGCAGCCTTCTTGCTGTAACAGTGCGGTAATTCGTCGATAACCATACCGACCATACTGCGTGGCCAACTCAGACCATACGTTGCACTAACACCGGTTCATCAGAAGGAGAAATCGGGCGATATTGATGAGTGC
This sequence comes from bacterium, assembly GCA_965240425.1. Lineage (GTDB taxonomy): Bacteria > SM23-31 > SM23-31 > SM23-31 > SM23-31 > CBDFMG01. The sequence continues at coordinate 884,300 of OZ251221.1, read as the reverse complement.
TGCGCGGTACTCCCAACACGGTACAGGCCCGGCGCTGCGAGATCTCGAGAGTCGTGCAAAGATGCTGCACCACCTCCCGTCGCTTCGCCGGGCTCAGAAGTTTTTTGCATCAACCGCCAGAGTCTCATTGAGGATTTGAATATCCAACTCTTTCTCGGCAACCAGGCGTTTCAGGCGGATAGTCTCTCTCTCTAACGCTTTAAATCGTTTCGCCTGATTCACCCGAAGACCACCATACTCCTTTCGCCAACGATAATAGGTCTGCTCTGTAACCTCAATCTGGCGAGCAGCTTGTTGAACCGACTGACCTTGAGCGAGTAGTACTTCTGCCTCTCGAAGCTTGTGGATAATTTGTGCTGATGTGTGAATTCTACGTGCCATTGATCTTGCTCCTTTCTTTTCAATCTAATCCCTGTACTCATATACTATCTGGATCAACTTGTGGGGGCAAGGTCAAATGGTTCTGTTGTAAATGGAACTGGTTTTGTTGTGGATAAGGAATTTGTTGATGAATGTATATTAGAGGATCCCAAAACAGCTGAAGTATTAAAGCAGTATTTAAACGGTTCTGATTTGAATAATAATCCAAACTTGAATCCTTCAAGGTGGATTATAAATTTTTACAATTGGAAACAAAATGATATTAAAAAGTATTCAAAACCCTATGAAAAAATATTAAATGATGTGTATCCTCAAAGACAAAATTGTAAAAGAGTAGTATATAAAGAAAAGTGGTGGCAATATTCTGAAAGACAACCTTTACTATACAACCTAATTAAAAACAACCAAAAAATATTAGTTCGGACTCAAGTAAGTAAACATAATGTTTTCGAATTTGTTGAAAACGGATATGTATACGATCAAAAATTAGTTGTATTTTCATCAGAGAGTACAATTAAATATGCAATACTAAATTCTTCGTTACATGAAACATGGGTCTTAATTTTTTGTGGCGATTTTGGTGGTATTCTTAATTATTCTCCAACAAAATTATATGAAACATATCCATTTCCAAAAAATATCTCATCAGATATTGATTTTAATTTAAATAGAATTGGAGATGAATACCACAAGTTCAGGCAGCAGTTAATGCTGAAAGTGCAACTCGGTTTAACAAAAACATATAACCTGTTTCATACAAAAGAACTGACTGTAGATACGGTTGTAAAAGCGAGTAAACAGGAACGGATTGTTTGTGAGGAGGCATACGAGGACATATTGAAACTCCGACGGTTGCATAAAGAGATGGACGAAGCGGTGCTCTCCGCTTATGGCTGGTCCTTCGATGATGCCCAGGATAAGGGAATTGATCTTGCCCATGATTTTTACGAGGTTGATTACCTTCCGGAGAACGACCGTGTCCGTTATACCATCTCCCCCGAAGCGCGCAAGGAAGTGCTCAAACGCCTTCTTGAACTCAACCACAAAATCCATGAACAAGAAGTCGCTGCCGGTCTCTGGGACAAAAAGAAATCCAAAACATCAAAAACCAATAAAATAACCGACCCCGACCAAAAGGATTTGGATATATAAAAAAGGTTCAAACCCCTTGCATGAAAAATTAAGAAAGAGTTACCGACCGGATTCTGTGAAGGTATTATTTATTGGTGAATCTCCACCGGATACAGGCGATTTTTTTTATTCTGGTAACACGAAATTGTTAAGATTTACTCGTGTCGTTTTTGAAGAAGTAAATGGAATAGAATTCGAAAGCAATGAGGATTTCCTTGATCATTTTAAAAAGACCAATTTTTATTTGGACGATTTGTGCTATGAACCAATTAATAAACTGTCTACTCGCCAGAGATGTCTGATGAGAGAAAACAGCATAGCATCATTAGCAAAACGAATTAAAAAATCGAATCCAGAGTATATAGTGATATTTGTCAAAGAGATCAAAGAATATGTAGAAGCAGCAATAGAAAATTCTGGACTAAAGGAGGATATTAAAAAAGTATATCCTGTTCCTTTTCCATACATGAGAAAAAATGAAGAAAATTACAAGAAAGAATTAAGCTTTGCTCTTATTGAGATACAAGAAGCTTGAAACAATAACTAATGAATTGTTGAAATAAGTTAATCCTTAAAGAAGAGAATAACGAATGCCGGAAAAAACACATTGAAGAGAATTTACAGCAATCGAAATCGAAAGATTAAGAGAATTGATCAGGCAAAAGAACCGCGTTTTAGGCAAAAGCCAACAAAAGACAATTCGAGATAATATGAGGAAAATAGGATTCTACATTACCGATTATGACCAATCCGGCAGTGGATTCGACATCATGGCATTTGAGAGTTTGATAAAAACCGGATTAATACAAGTAACAGATTAATGGACACAATTGAAGAAGTATCCATGGATTGAGCACGGGAGGATGGAATGAGTATTATTCCAAAACAACAGACCATCAATGAGCTTTTTTCTGTTAACAAATCGTATTACATCGACTTTTACCAGAGAGATTATCAGTGGCGTAAAGAGCATGTTGAAAAGCTACTTGAAGATCTATTTTACCGATTTAATTTGGAGTATAAACCAAACGTAGACATCACCGATGAAGTAATTAGCAATTATGATTGGTACTATCTTAACTCTTATGTGACCAACGAATATAATGGAAATACCTATATAGTTGATGGTCAACAAAGACTTACTACAATTACCCTGATTCTGATAAAATTGCGTCATCTTGCCTTTAAGTTTGAAATGAAATACACTCCCGGGTATATTGAAGAACATATCACCGGTAAAACTAAACATGGTTTAAGGTTTTGGATGGGAGATGGTGACCGAGAAAAGGCCCTTGAGGATTTGTTTAATAACGCTTCAAAGACTATTGATGATTTAGCAGACAACGATATAAGTATAAAAAATATGTATCAAAACTACCAGTACATAAGTGATCTTGTGGACGATCATTTAAACAAAAAACACAAATTAGACGCGTTTATCAGTTTTTTTCTTTCAAAAGTATTGCTTATAAAAACTGAGATTAGTGAGACAAAAGATGTTCCTATGGTATTTGAGGTTATTAATGACCGTGGAGAACGTCTGAAGCCATATGAGGTTTTAAAAGGAAAACTCCTTGGTCAGATTGATAAAACGGAAATCGATAAATATCATGGTATCTGGCAAAAACATGTACACGACTTACAGGGTCTCGATGAATGGGGAGCAGACAAACCTGTAGATGAGTTTTTCAGGACATTTTTTCGAGCAAAGTATGTTGACAACCGAACAGATTATAAAAAATTTGACGGAGATTATCATAAGACAGTATATGAAGAAAAATGGAATTCTCTTATTAATTTAAAGCAAAATTCGACAGAAGTTAAAAGATTTATAATTGAAGAGCTCGATTATTTTGCACCCCTTTATATAGAAATAGTCTCAAGCTCAAAGTTGGAGTCAAGTCTTTCCAAAAACCATTTATATTATAACGAACTCAATGATCAGGATCGGCAGTTCTTAATGATATTATCAGCATGTGACAAAGATGATCCTTTGCAAACAGAAAAGATAAAGTTAGTTTCCAGGTTATTCGACAAACATTTCGCACTTCTTCAATTGACAGGAGCTTACGATAGTAACAAATTCACTATAAGCCTTGTTGAGTTGAATAAAAACATCAGAAGTAAGTCGCCTGAGGAAATTGAAAATATTTACGAAAAACAAATTTTGGAAGACATTTCAAGTTATAGAAGTATAAACTTAACAGATCCGTTTGAGTGGAACAGTTTTAAAGAAGTTACGAATCACAATTTTGGTATTCGGTTCATACGATATTTTTTAGCGAGAATCGAGCGATTTATCGGTGACGAAATTGGTAAGGTCCGAGATAATTATAATAATCTCGTTAAGAACACCGGTCATGTTAATGGGTATCACCTTGAACACATATTAGCAAATAATGAGGAGAATTTAGAGGTTTTTGGTAACGATGAAGAGAAATTTTTCACAGAAAGAAATAAACTTGGAGCATTGTTATTGCTAAAAGGGAGTGAAAATCTATCTTCAGGAAACGAAAAATTCTCTGATAAACTTAAAACCTATTCCGGTTCTCTGCTTTGGAATGAGACGCTCCGGGATGATTTATATCATCGTAATCCGGATTTTATGGATTTTATGAAGAAATACAACCTTGAAATTAAACCGTACAAAACGTTTGATTCAAAAGCAATTCTGGAGCGGCAACAATTATTATTTAAGATAGCAAGGCAGATTTGGTTGGATTAACTAAAAGATCAAAATAATATAGAGGTTTAGTATGCTTTCCACTTCAGGCGGAACATTAAGTCCATGGGGCCCTATATCTGCTGTACTTTACGAATTAGGAAACAGCGAAAATGTACAGAGGATAGTTCAAAGAGCTGGTTTGGTTGTGGATTGGGGATTATCACCAGAACAGTTATTTTCTAATAGTACAAGAATAAGGGAATATAGTAATAGAATTAGCAGGGCATATTTAAGTTTGAATTCCCAAGATAAATGGACTTTTACATTGAATATTGCGAAAGAAGTAGTCAGACATGATAGCAATTTAGAAGAATCTCTCAACGAAATACTAAGTAGAATTGGTTGGAATTTCATTAGCGGAAATCTAAATCGGATCGATCAACTAAATGTAAATGACGTTCAGAATTTACCTGAGGATTCTGTGGTAGATCTGTCAAAGGCTATAGAACGCTTGCCCAATGATCTAAGTGGAGCAATTACAGCAGCATGTGGCGCAGTTGAGTCAATTTGCAAGAGCATATATGAGCAAAATTCTGAATTAGGGGACATCAGGAGAGCATCTTTTCAAGAAAAGGTCAATAATTCTCTCACCAAGATTGAAGCAATGCCAAGATTCAAACAAGAACTAATTAATCTCGAATGGAGTGAAGAAAAATCAGACGAATTATGTCATATTTTAAAAAACGCGATATCTAATTACGCAAAAGTACTTGAAATTCTTCGGTCAAATATGGGAGACCCCCATGGCACAGAACAAGTATTGCCACAATTAGCCTACAGTTCTATTAAATGGTCAATGACAATTAGTGCTTTCTTAAAATCATAATCTTTAAAATGCTGTTCTAGATCTTACTATAAATCATAAAACTATTTTAACAAGTTCAAAATATTGCTGCCAGCTTTTAGCGACACACATTCGCAAATAAAGATTCTGAGAGGGGCATTTACTAGCCCTACTTAATCGAATCATAACTTTAGCAAAAAATTCTTATAAGAATTAAAAATAGAGAGTACTATCTTTGTCTAAACCAGGTAAATGCCCTAAATGCAAGTCAAAAAGTATTGCAGTAATATTATTTGGCTTGCCCGCCCCTACTGAAAAACTATCAACGGATTTAGAGAAAAAAAGAATTGTACTTGGTGGCTGTTGTGTTACGAATAAGGATCCAGAATGGCATTGTAATGACTGTGGTTATGAGTGGTAGTAGATTATTATGAATAAAATCAGTGAAGAAATTATATCTCAAGATTTTGAAAAATTGCATATGGATTTACGCAATTTAGAGGAAGAGTATTGTCTAAAACATTCCAATTTACATTTTGATCTTTTTAAAAAAGCTGATAAGGAATTAATGGAAAAATTACTTGTATTTGCAGAGAAAGGACTTAAAATTGTTCAAAGACACGGTGAATATTTTTTGAGTCATTCCCTGTATAATGATGGAATGTATTGGTATGATCTATTTTTGCTCATTAGTTCAGGTGTTTTGAAATTAAATAAAGATAATAAACAAGATAGTATTTCATCAATAATAGTTGAAGAGTTAGCATATATTTTGATTCAAATACACGAGTATTCTTCTGTGCATCCTGGTGACATCTTAAAAAGAAATTACGAGGCACTTGGAAATCTTCTTTTCGTATTTTATAGTAAAGGATTAGTTGATTTTTTGCAAAAGAAAAGCAAGGCATCAAACATGAAGGAACAATTTGATATTGTTGAGTACACAATAGAAAAAGTGCATAAAATGTAGGAGAAAGTAGAAAGAGAATAAAAAATATTTAACCGTTGATATAAGGATTAGAAAATAATCATTCCTTAATAATATGACTCACGGATACCAAATCCGTGTGTCATGGTAAACCTAAATAATGCAATATAAAGCGCAATTTTCCTCATTGTTCTTTCATACTAAAGGCTAATAATATACATAAGCATTACAAACTTTGTATTTCTCTTAAATATACTAACAGTTTTGTAATTTGAAAAAAATCAATGTGGAACTATTTCGCGGAGCTGAATAAATTAGAAGGAATTAATGCGTTGCTGTTTCATTCAAGATTATTTACAGGATACACTTCTATAATTCTCAATGGATTTGACACATATTGACACATTTGCAAATTACAATATACCTTCCTTAAAACAACTCTAATTCTATATAATTGTTATTAATAGATTTACGGTTAGTGTAATTGTTGCTTATATAGTAAGACCATGTGGTTGCCAGTCATGTGGTCTGCAAAAATGGATTGCTAAATTTACAGAAACTAGATTATTCAAGTTCTAGAAGTTTACCTGATTTTATTGTAATACAGTTTGCATGTGCAAATTAGTGAAAAAAATGTTGTTGAACATGATAAAATATATAAATTTTAAGATTATGTGGAAACTATGGAATGACTTGTTAACGCTTCAATATGACATAAATAATTATATAGTTACTACAAATAATACAGGTGAGATAATGAAAGATAATTTATCTGAAATTTTTACTCCAACTCAACCAGCAAACTTAACTTATGTTGAGCGAGATAAAGAATCCGAGCAATTAATTAGAGCTTTAAAAACTCCTGGCAAACAAATAATTGTCTATGGAAATTCCGGATCAGGAAAAACAACCTAATAAAGAGAAAACTTCAAGAGCAAAAAATCGAAGGTGTGACAACACAATGTATGAAAGGGATGAAATTATCTGATTTGTTGATTGATGCGTTTAATCAACTTGACGTATACTATTGTAATTCTCAAGAGTCTACAAAGGGAAATAATATAAAACCTGATGTTACCGCAAATTTTTTAGGATTGAAAGCAAGTCTTGGAGCCGATATTTCTGGTAATTCAAAATCGAGCAATCAAAGAGCCGTGAAATTACCAATAACGCCACAAAGTCTGGCTACTTTTTTTGGAGAAGCAAGAGCATGTTGGGTGATTGAAGATTTTCATAAAATGCATATCGATGGATAAACGAAATTATCTCAAATAATGAAAGTTTTTATGGATATGTCTCTTACATACAAAATACTTAAAATAATTGCGATAGTTGCTGTAAACACTTTGATATTACGTTTTTAAACATTTAATTACTAAAATTTAGGAGGACTTTCGATGCGTTTCCTTCTGCTCACCGCCGGGTGTCTGCAGTTTGCTGTATTCAATGCATTTGGACAACAGTTATACAAGGAATTTTTAACCCCTCTCGAAGAGATAGATTTTGATTTTTGTCGCTGGCCCTATCCTCTGCATCAGGAAAATGCCGATAAAATGCATGAATTGGCAGAAAAATATCCACGGCTTACTTCGCTGCATAACATTGGCACAACTCAGCAGGGACGTGATATGTGGCTCATGGAAATCACCAACAAAGATACCGGACCGGGTACGGGTAAACCGGGATTGTGGTTGGACGGCAATATGCATGCCGGTGAAGTGAACGGGCGTCCCACGATGATGTATATGATGCAGCGTTTGCTTGACCGTTATGGGAAAGATGATTATGTCACACGTCTTGTTGATACGCGCACATTTTATATTATGCCAATGTTCGATGCCGATGGCGGAGAACGAGTACTCACTCGTCATCCGGCATGGCCCGAACACAATCCGGAACAACAAAATGGAAAAGATTTGGATGGTGACGGATTTATTACGCAGATGCGTAAAAAAGACCCCAAAGGAAGATTTTATGAGAGTAAAGTTGATAACCGTTTGATGCTCAGTCTGCGAGAGCGTGAAGACGGTCGTTTAAATTATCTGCCAACGACCTATTCGGACACACTTTTTTTTAGCTGGGAAGAACCGGATGTCGGTTGGAAGCGCATAAAGGGTGAACTCGAACCATTTGACGATCCGGATGTTCCTCATAGAGAACGGTACGCAGTATATTCTGAGGGACGAAGCTTTGGACAGAAAGTAAATGTTGACCTTTCTCCGCAAAACTTTAATAGAGGTTGGGCAGCCGAATGGGACCCTTCAATTCGTGGCGCAGGTCCGTTTCCCTTTTACATTCCGGAATTGCGCGCTGCTGTAAAGTACATCACAGAACACAAAAATATCTTTTTCCATTATAATATACATGCTGACAATCAAGCCAAAAATTATATTGTCCGACCTCCAATGGATCATCCATATGAATTTATGCCTCCAGAAGACAATGAATTCTATGTCCGGCTTGGTCAGGATTGGGCAGTAATCAGTGGTGGCGACTTATTTGAAAGCGATTGGGCAAGCCAGGAAGTCAAAGTAGGATATTATGGTAAATCAAATCATGGATTTGGGATCGACTGGCAGTATATGCATAACGGCATCCATGCTCTGACACCGGAATTTAATGGCGCAGGCAGAGATTACAATAACGATGGGTATGTTACCGAATACGAGATCATGCGTTGGAGTGATGAAGAAAAAGACGGGCAATATTATATAGATTGGAAGCCATATGACCATCCTCTTCTTGGCAAAGTCGAGATCGGAGGAGTACGTGCATTGCCGGTAGCTCTTGACGACCGGCTTCAGGCAGAGTGCCATAAACACTTCAAATTGGTAATGCATATAGCAGATCAGGCACCGGTTCTTAAAATTAAAGATGTCATGTCCGAACCTCTTTCCGGCGGCAGATATCGTATTACCGCTGTCGTTCAAAATACCGGTTGGTTGTCAACATATGTCACACGAAATGCACTAAAAGTACGGCGTGATTATCCAATTAATGTAAAAATCGAACTTGATGGAAGTGAACTGGTTGAAGGTGATCAGCAGCAAAACATCGGTCACATTTTAGGGAAACTCGCATATGTATGGCGTTGGGGACAGGGCTATGATGAATCGACTAAAAAAGTCGAGTGGATTGTGCGCCCCACTGGATCAGGACAGTTTTCAGCTATTATTATTGCCCGTGCACATAAGGCAGGTGTAGACCAAAAGTCGATATCAATCAACAACTAAGGAGAAATTGCAAATGCGATTTCTGCTCTTTATTGCATTATTAATGCAGGTTACCGTTATTGACGCCGCCAGTCAGGTGCTGATGAAGCCAATTGACTTTAATCCGACTAAAAAACAATTTGAGCCGAAACGATGGCCGTATCCTTTGCATAGTGAAGTAACAGAACGGCTTCAGGAACTTACCCGAAAATATCCAAATCTTGCCCGTCTACATAATTTAGGTAATAGTGTTGGTGGATACGATTTATGGGTAATGGAAATATCGAATAATGAAACTGGTCCGGGTGAATCAAAACCGGGATTATGGTTCGATGCAAATTTACATCCTGACGAACTACCCGGCAGAAGATACCTGAGATATTTTATCGAACGGATATTGTGGAGTTACGGAAAAGATCCTCAGACAACGGAATTAGTCGATACACGCACCTTTTACATCATGCCAATTTTAAATCCTGATGCCGGTGAATGGTATCTCACTGAACAACCCTTATGGCCCGGCTATATTGCAGACGAACATCCCGGACGTGATTTAAACGGTGATGGATTGATTACTCAAATGCGCATCAAGCGGAGATCGGGTGATCCGGGGGATGAAGAAAATGAATATCGAACATTAAAAGAAGGCACAGACCCAAACCAGCGTTATCGCGGTGGATATGCACGGTATAGAGAGCCAACTGGAGAACGTGAACCAACAGATTTTAACAGAAACTGGTCTGCAGAATGGCGTTCCGAAGAGCCGGGCGGTGGACCATATCCCTTCTCCCAGCCCGAAGTCTATGCTGTAGCAAAATTTATAGCTGAACACCGTAATATATTTTTCCATTACACTATTCATACCGGAGGTGGCGTAAAGAGCTATATGGTTCGCCCACCATTTAATCACCCTTATCAGACAATGCATCATGAAGATAACGACTTTTATGTCCGCCTTGGTGCTATATGGGCAGAAGTGAGCAACGGCGGTGTCATGGAAAATAATTATTACAGTTATCAATTTACATCCGGCAGATTAGATGATGAAGGAAATCAAATCGGATATACGGCTACGATGGCCGGATTCGCCGGAGATTGGGCATATTCGCATCAGGGATTATTCAGTCTTACCCCCGAAGTCTCTGGTATAGCACGTGATTATAACGGTGACGGATATTTGACCGATACTGAAATTGGGAAATGGTATGAAGAAGAAGTCGGTGGAATTTGGACAGTCCCATGGGAATCCTTTGATCATCCCGAACTTGGCAGAATTGAGATTGGTGGTTCAATCGAATTTCCACAAGCATACGGAGACAAACTGATTGAAGATAGTGACTCACATTACAAACTGCTCACATATGTGGCAAACCTTGCTCCTTCCCTGGCCATACGAGACCTGAAATCGGAGAAACTATCGGGAGGTAGAATTCGTCTGACTGCTGCAATTCAGAACACCGGCTGGCTCTCTACATATGTTACCCGCAGAGCGATTGAGATTCGCCATGATTTTCCGGTGGTTGTAGAACTTACCGTAGATAGTGGTGGAATAGTTGAAGGAAGAGAAACGCAAAATATCGGACACATTCCGGGGAAATTCGCATACATCGGCGAGTGGTCTGGTTCTTCGGGCTGGGGGCGTCAAGATTATGAAGCGGATAAATCAACAAAGACTACCGAATGGATCGTACAACCGACCGGTTCAGGACCATTCAACGTCACTGTTGAAGCATGGGCATACAAAGCCGGACAGGCAAACAAAACTATTACAATTGAAAATTAAAATTATACTACTCTGAAATATGAGGAGGATTAAAATGCATTATATTATTACTGCTCTCTTTGTTTTAACTCTTATCGTTTCTCAAGCGGTTGGACAGGAGCTTAGAAGCATTCCGGCGAAAGATTTTTCCTTTGACTTTGGTCGCTGGCCCTACCCTCTTAACGAAGAAGTCGGTAAAGAACTCAATGATCTTGCTAAAAAATATCCTGACATTGCACAGGTACATAATATTGGGAAAACCCGTAAAGGGAGAGATTTATGGGTAATGGAAATTACCAATATCAAAACCGGCCCCGGCACAACAAAACCAGGTATGTGGATGGATGGAAATGTGCATGCAGAAGAAATAACCGGACGACCCTATTTACGATACTTTATTAACCGATTACTCAAAAGCTATGGGAAAGACGAAAAAGCAACCCGGTTGGTTGATACACGAACATTTTATGTAATGCCAATATTTGATGCCGATGCTGGTGACCACCAGTTATCACGCCATCCGGCATGGCCAGGATATAATCCAGACGAGCAACAGGGTGAAGATATCGACGGTGATGGATATATCACGTTTATTCGCGTAAAACCGAAACCGGGAGAAGAAGAAAAGCGCAAAATGTGGTTTGACAGGCTAGGACTTGAGCGTGGTTACCAATACTATATCGAAAGTAACTCGTTAGAGGAGCAGAAACGGAACCCATTTCTGAACAGGAGACAAAGAAACAATCTGACCGGTGAACGTGAAGGCCCCGACTTTAACCGCAACTGGTCAGCAGAATGGAATCCGAATGAACCCGGAGCAGGAAAACGGCCTTTTGAACTTCCGGAAGTGGTAGCTGTGGCGGATTTTATCAACTCGCATCAAAACATCTATTTTGTGTACTCAATCCATTCGGGTGGAGGCGCACGAAGCTATATGGTACGTCCCCCAATGAACCTTCCATATGAAACGATGCCGCCGGAAGACAACGATTTCTATGTACGCATTGGAGCCACTTGGTCAGATCTGAGTAAGGGCGGTATCATGGAAAACAATTACTACAGCTTCCTATTCAATACAAGTGTCGTAGACCCACAAACCGGAGAGCAGCGAGGATACAGTGAAACAATGCACGGTTTTATGGATGATTGGGCATATATGCATAACGGACTTCATAGTATTTTGCCTGAAATAAACGGTTCAGCTCCGGATTATAACGGAGACGGATGGATAACACCTGTCGAAGAAAACAAATGGCACTGGGAAGAAAAGGACGGAATGTTCTATTCGGAATGGAAGCCTTATAACCATCCTATACGGGGAAGAGTCGAAGTTGGCGGTCCTCGTGGGATTCCTCCCGCTCTTGACGAAACATTACGGGAACACAGTGAAATTCAATACGATTACCTCCTTCATATTTCCGATTTTGCTCCTGATCTAAAAATACGCGAAATAAAATTTGAACGCATTTCAGACGGTAATTACCAGATCGAAGCAGTCGTACAAAACATCGGTTGGTTATCGACATATGTTACACAACAGGCGATAAAAATTCGACGTGACTTGCCTGCCCTTGCCAAAATCGAAGTTACAGGTGGAGAAATTGTTGATGGAGAAGCGTTAAAACAAGTCGGTCATGTGCGGGGAAAACTAGCATTTGTAAGACGGTTAGATGACGATTCTCCCGAATCGTGGGAATCGGTCGAATGGACGATTCGTCCTACGGGTTCTGGTCCGGTCGAAGTTACGGTGAAAGCATGGGCTCCCAAGGCAGGACGCGATGAATCGTCTATTTCAATTAATCGCTAACTGATTTATCACTTTTTCAACATGACCATGTGAGTGCCAAACATATGGTTATCAGGCAAAACATCTAGTTTAAATGTCCGTAATAAGTAATATCTGGGGAATCAAAAACACTTAGACAGGCTAAATGTATCTCTTAACTTTTAACCCAATTACTCCAATATGTTCTGACGACGTACAAATATTAATCAAATCCGATATTAATTAATTGTCATAAAAATTTGATTGGTAATCTCAATTTTTAGCTGTACATACTTTACTATTGAAATAAAATCTCAATTTTTTCTGAGAAAGTACAACTTTAATTTGAAATATTTTTTTTCTGATAATTTCTATCATAAATTTTAAGGAGGAAATCTTGATGAATAAATTGTCCTCATTACCCTTTACGATTTTATTTTGCTGCTCTATCCTGGTTACATGTGGTCAATCCGATCCATCCAAGATACAGGCCCGCGTCTCAATCCGGATCGTCGACGAAAGCGGTACTACGACCCCGGCTCGTGTATGGATCGATGTAGACAGCCAGCGTTTTTTCCAACCAATAGCACCGCAAACGGCGACGGTTTACGCCAACGATCAAAGCTTTAGCTGCGATGGTGTTTTCACAATGGAGGTACCGGCTGGAAATGCGGTGGTGCATGTTGAAAAAGGGAAAGAATACACTCCGGTGGATCTTGCAATTACCCTGAAATCCGGCGAGACGATCGAGAATACAATTGAGTTGAAGCGCTGGATCGATCTGCCGTCCGAAGGTTGGTATTCAGCCGATCTGCACGTGCATCTGGGACAGGACAACCCGCGCATCCTTCAACAACTGGCGCTGGCCGACGATGTGCATCTCATGCCGGCATTCACCTACTGGCTGGGAGGACAGGATGAATCGTGGCACGCAACCTGGCCGGATGAAACCTACACCGCGCCGATCGTCATCGACGACCGCCACCTCATAACGCGCAACAACATCGAAATCGAGCGCATCGATAGCAATGCCGCACACGGCAGGACCATCGGCGCGACGTTTCTGTTCAACCTGGACCACCCCGTCACTGCCAGGCTATACGGAGAGCATTTTCCCACCGACGCCGCGCTTTGCCGAATCGCGCGAACCCAGTCACCGGGTGTTGTATTCGACAGCGACAAACCCTCATGGGCAGAGACCGTCATCGGCGCGGCTCTTGGAGTGCTCGACACTATTCAAGTCTGCCACAACCACTACCACCGCTGGTCAACCCTAGCTGGCGGCTGGGGCATGATCGGACCGCTGTCAGCGGGTGAGTCCAATGCCGCCGCCGGTGACGGATTGTTCCATCGCACGAACAATCTGTATTACCGCTTCTTGAATTGCGGTTTTCGCCTGGGCGTCTCTGGCGGCTCGGCCATCGGCGTGATGGAGGTGCCGACCGGCTATAACCGCGTCTATGCCAGAATTGATGGACCGTTGACGGCAGAGAAAATGTGGGCCTCGATCAAAGCAGGACGTTCCTTCGTTACCACGGGGCCCATGCTGACCCTGGATGCCGACGGCCGGGGCCCGGGGGCAAAGATCTCCAGAACGTCATCGGACACCGACCCCATTCAACTCACTGCAACCCTGCGTTCGATTGAAGCGTTGGAATCGCTCCAACTCGTTCACAACGGCCGCGTCGTGGCCACGATGAGCCTGCTCGATCAAAAGCCTACACCGATCTTGCGACAGACGTTAACATACGAACTGTATCCGAAAAGAAGCGGCTGGATTGCCGCCCGCGCGCTCTATCGGGCCCCGGACGGTCTGCTTCGCCAGGCACACACCAGTCCGGTATATGTGTCGGTTGATGAAAAACCGACGGCGTTTGCCGAAGATGCAACCTACATGCTACGCTGGATTCAAATACTGGACGATATCGCCAGTTCTCAACCTGATCGCTTTCCATCCACCGCCGCTCAACAGGAGGTACTGGAAGACTACAAAGCAGCGCGCACCAGGTACGAGCAGATCATCCAGGATGCACAACGCCACTGGGGCGACCAGCCGATTCCCTCCGGAAATTAGGCAGGGTTGACATTGAGCCACTGTGATCGATACTCCTCGCTCGCCTCTCACTGCGGGGAGCAGCCTAACGTTCGCCGCAAAACCAGCGCATCAACGCGGAACCAAAGCGCGCCGATTCAGGTTGGATATTTTCCTTTGTATCCTTGAATAAAGATATTGCATCGTCCCACATAGGGAGCCAAACAATACATTTGGCTCATTTCTATTGGAATTGTAACATCATTCTAAAAGTTCTGTTTTTTGAACAGTAGGGTCCACACATAGACATCCCCAAAAATAATTAAAAAATAGGTGTTTGACTAGATAAAACGCTTATTTCGAAATAGGATTGTAGTTATTAGCTTTTCTATATCATTTTTTCTGTGATTAAATCTGAATTCGTATTCTTTCAGGTAAAGATAAAAATATTCCGGTTTTATGCCATAATATTTTGACAGCTTGTTTTTTATATAGGACCAGAAATTCTCTATACCGTTGATATGGTTTCTGTTTGTGTCAACGAGTTTTTTATCATGATTGAGACGAATATGTTCATAACCGTAGAAGACAAGGCCGTCGCAGCTTTTCCAGGAATCTGAGTATATCGTACTATTTTTACTAACTCGTTGTTTTATAATGCTTTTGAGGGTACGTGCAGAGACGTCTGGAACAATTTGAGCATAGACGATCCCATTCCGCTTGAGTATTCCGAAGACTGGCCTCTTGCTTTTAGTGCTGCGTCCAATGTTGCCTTTATGCCGGCCACCAAAATAGCTTTCATCCAGCTCAACTTCTCCGGTAAAATGGTGCATCAATTGGCCTTCGTACTCAGTTATACACTCGCGAATAATGCGATAATAACGGTTAACAGTATTACGATTAAGCTTAAGTAATTTAGCTGTTTGGGCTGCTGTTAACTCAAGTGTGAAGCAGGTAATAACTTTTCGCTTGAAGTATCTTGTTAACTTATTACTGGGAATTGACTTATAAGATAATTAAATAACTATTGCTAGTGTACTGACCCCCAAAAAGCAAGACATTTTTAGGCTGCTTTTTGTTTAGTGTTTTTCAGTTCGAACTCAACGGGACTGAGGTAATCTAATGCTGAATGGGGATACAGATGGTTGTAATCATGAATCCATTGTTCGATTGTCTGTTGTGCTTCATCGAGTGAACCCCATTCGTTGATCCAGATGCAGTCCTCTTTGATAGTTCGAATAACTCGTTCGGTATTTGCGTTACCCTTTGGATTATTATACGATGTAAATGCTTGATCTATATTCAATACGCCGCATGCGTTAATAAACGCAACGCTTGTTGGTTGTGAGCCATTATCGTTCATGAGATGTAAATCATGTTCCCGGACACCATCGGGACATTGTTCTTTGACAGCCATATCCAGGGTAGTGAGCCAGTCAGCCGATTTACTCCGCAGGCCGATATGAAAGCCGACGATCTTGCGTGTGTACCAGTCGAGCACAACGATCATATAGACCCAACCCAGCTTGTTGACGAGGAACTTTGTCATATCAATGCCCCACCACTGGTTCATGCGGGTTGGCTTTGGTTTTGATCGCTGCGGTGTTCGTTTTGCTTTGTACAGTTTCTGCTTGACCGTCAGGTTATGCTCCCGCATGATACGGTAGACCCGTTTCCGGTTCACATGGATATCACAACGCCGTCTCAGCCATGCGGTGATCCGCCGGTAGCCCCAGAACGGATGGTCACATCGTATCTTTTTGATTCGTTCGAGCAACTCACGGTCTCTGTCGGCTTTGACCGAAGTCGAGGCAGGAGCCGTGCAATAATATGAACTCCGGCTGACACTCAGTGCCTCACAAGCTGAAGTTACTGTATACCCGGACTGTGTAAGCGCATGTACACGATCCGCTACTCGTTCTCCATCTGTTGAATTTTTTTTAGTATCTCAATGGTAACCGTCTGCTTGCCGATGATGTGCTCAAGTTCTTTGATCTTCACCTTCTCTAGCGTGCCGTTTTGTGCTCGCTTGCCGTTGAGATTCTGCTTCGCGCCGGCAAAAAACTGATCGCGCCACTTGTAATATTGAACTTGGCTGATACCGTGATCGCTACAGAGCTGAGTAACGGTCGTTTCGCCCTTGATGCCCTGAAGAACGATTGCGAACTTTTGCTCAGCGGTCCATCTGCGTCGGCTCATGGGTTTCCTCCATATGTAATGTAAGGTAAACAGGCAACGCAATGACCGCAACAGCTTTATTCGATTTAAGTCCCTAATCCACTGTGGATTAGGGCTATCAATAACTGCCAAACACTAACTTAAATAACTGTCTACTCGGTATGGGGTGCAATATACTAGTCAAACACCAATAATTATATTGTTTCTGCCATTGATCTTCTTTCTGATCCCAAATAAATCTGCTCCCGCATCACCTTTACCTTCTTTGATTGTGACTAACAATCCATTTCCTCTATGTAATATATCCAAATATTTTACAAATACCTGTCCTTTTATTTATCATATTTTAGGTTTATATTAATAAATATTATAGGATTTACTCTATTCATTAAATTTTTTAAAGTGTATGATGAAATCAGTACAAAGCATTATTATCAGAATATAAGTAGATTTTTTTTGTGAATGATATCTCTGAGATTGAATAAGGGCTTTATATAATGAAGTAAGAGTATAATAGATTTGTAAATAATTAATTTAGGAAACTAAAAACTTCTAATTATCAATGAAAAAAATTACAAAAGAAAAATTATTCGGGGAAATTGATTTTAAAACATTAAATCAAAATCCAGACTTTAAGGAAGATAGTGTTAGAGAAGTTATCATTCTTCCAATAATAAAAGAACTTGGGTATCAGCCATCTGATATAGTTCGAAGCAAAACTTTACAACATCCTTTCTTGAAAATAGGAAGTAAAAAGAAAATACCAATAAAACTTGTTCCTGATTATTCCCTTAAAGTTGCGAATAATTTCGCTTGGATTCTTGATGCAAAATCACCAGATAAACGAATCAACGATTACGATAATGTTGAACAAGTTTATAGTTATGCTTCGCATCCAGAAATTAGAAGCACATACTTTGCACTCTGTAACGGATTGGAGTTTTCTCTCTATAAAAGAGAATCAACAAATAAGCCAATTTTCTATTTCCAAGTTGATGAGATCGCACATCATTGGGAAAAACTATGCATGTTTTTATCTCCAAGCAGTTTTCAGCTAGGTAAACATTTTACATATGATACAACTAATGCTACATCCAAACCAAGAGGTGAGTTTAATTACTCTAAACGTCCATTACTTGAAGAAATACCAGTAAAGAAACAGCAAGCTAAAAGACATTTCGGTGTACATGGTTATTTTACTAAGCAGAGTTGGAATGTTGTTGCGGATTACATTAAAAATTTCAGTAAGCCTGGAGATTTTGTCTTAGATCCATTCGGAGGGAGCGGCATTACGGCTATTGAAGCAATGATGAATAACCGAAAATCAATGAGTATTGATCTCAATCCAATGGCTGTTTTTATAGCGCAAGCTTTGATTTCACCTGTCAAATTATCTGAACTTATTGATGCTTTTGAAAGAATCAGATTAGAATACGAAAAAAATGAACCTGAAACGGAGAAGGAAATTAACAATACTTTAAAGAAATGTCCATATCCCAAAGATATTGTTTTACCATAAGGGTTCTGATGTTGAAACTATTGAACAACTTTTTAGCAGAAAACAGTTGGCACAACTTGGCTTGCTAAAATCATTAATAAAAAAAGAACTTGATAAAAATATAAGGAACTCATTACTTCTCATGTTTTCGGGGCTGCTTACAAAAGTAAATCTCACATATCATTCCTCTTCTGTGAGAGCTGATGGTGGTGGTGATGCGGCAGCTTTTAGATATTATAGGTATAGAATAGCACCCAAACCGATTGAAATTAATTTGATGAAATACTTTCAACTGAGATGTAAAAAGGTTTTGAATGCAAAAAAAGAGATGCTATATTTCATTAATGAAAATACAATAGAAAATATTCAAATTTTGAAAGGAACTGCAACTAATATTAGATTCATCCCTAAAGAAAGTGTTGATTATATTTATACTGATCCGCCATACGGTAAAAAAAATTCCTTATCTTGACCTTTCGATAATGTGGAATACATGGCTTGACTTGAAAGTGACTGAAAAAGATTATCAATTTGAAGCGATCGAAGGCGGCGATAAATTTAAAACCAAAGATGATTACAACAAATTAATTGCTCAAAGCATTAGAGAAATGTATCGGGTATTAAAATATGATCGTTGGCTCTCCTTTGTGTATGCTCATAAAGATCCAGGATTTTGGCATCTAATAATTGATACGGCGGAAAGCTGCGGTTTCGAATATATTGGTGCAGTTCCTCAAAAAAATGGGCAGACCAGTTTTAAAAAAAGGCAATATCCATTTACAGTGCTTTCTGGTCAGTTAATAATAAACTTTCGAAAAGTCAGTAATCCAAAATCAATTTTGAAAGCAAACTTGGGAATAGATATTGGTCAAGTGGTAATGCAAACGATCGAAGGAATCATAGCAAAAAACGACGGTGCAACTGTTGAACAAATAAATGATGAACTAATTATAAAGGGATTAGAGCTTGGATTTCTTGACCTACTAAAAAAGGAATATACAGATTTGACACCACTTTTATTAGATAATTTTGATTATGATGAAACAACAGAAGTATTTACTATTAAAAATAATGCAAAATTTAGCACTCGAATCGATGAAAAACTGCGTATCCGATATTATTTAATAAGTTATTTACGTAGAATGGAGAGTGAAGATAGAAATCCGCATTTTGATGAAATAGTACTTTATATTTTACCTCTCCTCAAAAATGGATCCACTCCAGAAAAACAAACGATAATAGGTGTATTGAAAGACATTGCTGAACACGTTGGAAAGGATTGTTGGCGTTTAAAACAAGAAGGACAAGGCAAATTATTTGAATAACTATCCATTCTACATTGCGCAGTCGGACATGTTAACGGCAAAAGCCCATCAAGAGATCCTTCATCTGATCAGAATGGAGGATATCAAATGAAACGTTCTCTCACAAAAATACTTTTTATAATATTGTGTTTATCTTTCTCATTTATAGCAAACGCTCAAGATCGCCTCAATTATGAGATGATTGATAGGATTCGTGATGAAGGACTTTACCATTCACAAGTCATGGAATTGGCACGTTTTATGACCGATGTATATGGTCCCAGACTTGCAAATTCACCTTCTTTTAATCAGGCAGCACAATGGGCACAGGAAAAATTTCAGGAATATGGTATAAATGCAGAAATGCAGGCCTATGGAGAGGTGGGACTTGGTTGGGAAAATAAATACACGTCTGTCCATATGATCAAACCTCAGTATCAGTCAATAATAGCATATCCCAGGGCTTGGTCACGAGGTACGATGGGAAAAGTAAAAGGAAAAGTTGTATATATCAATTCGCAAGAGATTTACTCTCAATCAGACCTCGAACAATATCGTGATAAAATCAGAGGTAGAATTGTCCTTATAGAACCGAAAAGAGAGCTTAAACCAGATTTCACGCCAGACGCTAACCGGTTATCAGATGAAGAGCTAAATAACATGGCAAGTCTACGTATTATTCCCAAACCGGCAATGATTACATTAAAACAACATGAATATGATGATTTGTTAGAGGGAAATATTCGAAAAATTCTGTCAAGGGACCTGCTCAACGACTTTTTTGAAACTGAAGGAGTAGCAGTCCGGGTCAGTCCGGGAAGACCTCAGGACCAAGCCCAAATAGCCAAAGGTAACGTCAGTCCGGGAGGCGGAAGACCTTTACGAAAGGAAGATCCAAAACCGTTGCCACACGTGGTCCTTGCAGCAGAACATTATAATAGAATAGTAAGAATTCTCGAGATCGGTATTGACGTTGAATTGGAGATAGAGGTTAGAGTCAAATATGATGAAGAAGACCTGCAAGATTATAATATTATTGCTGAAATACCGGGATCAGATTTAAAAGACGAGATTGTGATGCTCGGTGCTCACTTTGATGCTGCATCTTCAGGAACAGGAGCAACGGATAACGCTGCTGGAAGTTCGGTGGTCATAGAGGCAATGCGTATTTTGAAAGTGGTTGGAGCAAAACCTCGGCGCACAATCCGAGCGGCTTTATGGGGTGGAGAAGAAATCGGTCATTTAGGATCCAGGGCATATGTGAAAAAGCATTTTGGAAATCCAGCAACGCAGCAAGTTTTTTCCGATCATTCGAAACTATCTGTCTATTTTAACACAGATTGGTACGGGTTGTTTCGGGGTCTTTTCCTTTATGGCAATGATCTCGTTCGTCCGATTTTCAAGGAATGGATGAAGCCGTTCAACGATCTTGGGTTTTCGCATCTCTCGCCGGGTAATAACAGAGGTTCTGACAATATGTCATTTTTATCCGTAGGTCTTCCTGGATTTCGATTTATCCAAGACGACCTTGAATTTTGGACGACAACTTGGCACACCAGCATGGATGTTTATGACCGGTTAGTTGCTGAAGATTTAATAGCAAATTCAGTCATTATGGCCGGGATGGTCTATCTTGCCGCTATGCATGATGATTTACTTCCTCGCTCAAATAATATGATGAACAATAATAGACGATGGCACAAGAAATAAATTTCTCCTTATGGATATATTCCTGGACCAATGACAATTCTCATTTATTATTAAGCAAGAATCTATTGACTGTTTCATAAAGCGACTCTTATTCAACATTTTTTAACTAATGCTGTCCAACTTAATCTGACGATATACAATTAGATATAAATTAGGCGGAATACTGGCTATTTTACGTCCTTGAATGTCCGAAATGTTCTGACGACTACAATAAAAATTATTTCTTGCATTTCTTTCTTACCCTTCTAATTTACACAAATCATCAGCATTGGAGGAAAACGTTATGCTATCTCGAGTTATGATATTTATAATAGCTTTGCAGTTCACAGTATCTAATGCAATTGCACAGCCGGGTGTGCATACGGCAAAAACCGGTTCCGAAGTTCTCCAATTGATACGGAACGAAAAACGTGACCTGATATTGCCGGGAGCCATGCGCGATAATAATGTGGACATGTGGATCCATGTCACCCGTGCTGGAGATCAAGATCCAATGTTCCGGGAATTTGGATCTACATCAGGTTATATGATTTTTACTGACTTGGGAGACAGGATCGAGCGGACCTCGTTTAGTGGTAGTTTTGGCGGTGCCGGAGCGTTAGATTTTGATATATACGGCTCTCGTGAACTTTCAAGGGCAATTACCGGTTACGATTATAACACTCAGGACTTTTCAGTCTACGATGAAATAACTCAATTTGTCACAGAGCGTGATCCTAAAACGATCGCAGTAAATTATTCCGACTGGCTCGCAATTGCAGATGGTATTTCGTATACGCAATATTTAAAACTGGAAAAAATCTTAGGGCCGAAATATTCAGAGAGGATCGTATCAGCAGAAAAGGTTATCACCGATTACAGGTCAAGACGGATCCTCAGGGAAGTTACTCTCATGACGAATGCACTTGAGATACATCGTCAAATTCTTGAACGTTCTTTGTCGAATGAAGTGATAACGCCGGGTGTAACAACATTAGAAGATGTAGGATGGTGGGTAAAAGAGGAATTTTTCAAACGGGGTTTAACAAGGGGATTCAGTACCAGGGCAGGTGTCCCACGGCTCCGTTATTCAGCTGTTTCAGATCTGTCAGAAACATCTTCACCTCAATATGTATTGCAGCGCGGAGATTTTATGCAGTTTGATAATGGAGTACGATATCTTGACTACTTTTCGACAGATTATAAACGTAATGCCTATATAATGAGGGAGGGGGAAACGAAAGTTCCCGATAGTATCCAGCATGCATTTGATCGTGCGATAGCTGCTCGTAAAATTATTCGGGAACATGTAAAAGTTGGCAAAACCGCTGGACAAACTTTGCGAGATCTTATTGAGGCATTGGAAGCGGCAGACTATATTTATACACCGTATACCGATGAAGGCCTGAAAAATTATATGAATGTACAGGCAAAATTAGCTAATACAGATAAGTCAGGTTTTTCAATAGACCTTCACAGTCAGGGCAATAATGGTGGCAGTTTAGTGACTGTCGGACCATCTATAGCGGCATTTCGTTCAGATCGAGATCATTTGCCGATTCAAGAAAATCATCTTTTTTCATTTGAATTTGTGATCAGTACAAATATTCCTGAAAAACCTGGAAATCCGATCATCATAAATATTGAAGGTAATCACGTTGTATCCAGCCGGGGAGTTGAATTTCTTCATCCGCCTAATGAAAAAATACTGCTGATTCATTAAGCATAGAGGTTCGCAAATCGTACAGCCCGAGGAGTCAAATAATATTTGCATTATCTCGATTGTTGAGCAGCTGAGGAAACGCTGATTGCATCATGCAGCAACACATATAGATATATTGAGTAAATAATAATAAATAATCAAGGAGGACAGAAAGATATGACAGACGCTTCAATTAAAAAATTCAAGAAAGTTTTCATGAAAGGGCAGGTCATATTCAGACAGAGCACTGAAGGTGACGAAATGTACATTGTCGAGCAGGACCGGGTGAAAATCAGTATAAAAACAGGCGACTCAAAACCTATAGAACTGCACACATTCGGTCCAGGCTAATTCTTCGGTGAAATGGTGTTGTTCGGGGAGTTGAAAAGAACTGACTCTGCAGTTGCTATAGAAGACACATCCGTGATCGTCATTACCCGTGATACGATGGATAATCAACTTGACAACCTGCCATCATGGTTCGTAACAATGTTTAAAGCACTGATAGAACGTCTCCGTTCGACAAATCTTAGGATTCCGGTGTTCACCTTTGATGATCTGACACTGCTTGATGACCGGTCAATTCAGAGAGTCATAAAAGAGAGCGATACCAAAGACCTCACCATATCGCTCACAGCGACAGATGAAGAATTAAAGGAATCCATATTAAGAAACATGTCCGAACGTGCCGCAAATCATATCAAGGAAGAGTTTGAATTTATGGGTCCAGTCAGATTGAAGGATGTAGAAGAAGCGCAAATGAAGATTGTGGACATTGTCCAGACTCTTGAAGAAGATGGTGAGATAGTCATCTCCGGCCTGGGCTGAGAAGAAGAAATTATCGCTTGATTGCTTATCGACAGAATTATCGCTTAGTTTACAATTATCATTAAAACATTGCACGAAGTGCACGGTCTTGCCAATATAGGTGTGAAATGGCGTTATATGTGGCATCTGTGACATGGAATTTGTTAAAAATATATACAGCAGCCACATGCTTAGATATCTGTTTATATTGAGTTTATAGAAGGTGAATATATAATATGCATTACTGACTATGGATCAGAAGGTTGGGGGTTCGACTCCTCCTAGGCGTACAATGTAGTAAAAACAACAAATTAGCCCAGGTATCTAACACAAAAGTCAGATGGTCAAACAGTCATGTGTGTCAGAACCTGTGCTTGGCAGCCGAGACAGAGAATCGCGGCTTTTTTTTTGCGCAGGACCCCCTATAATGCACGGCATAAGAGAAAGTGTCCTGCAGGCGCCCTGTTGATCGATCGTCGTAGCACGGTCGAACGACTTGTTGATTGCTTTGTGCCGGTCGCCTGTTTCCGGATTAATGAACACGAATCCCTTATCTCTGATTCCAATTGCGTGTTGCAGTACCACCAGTGCTCTGTCACCTATGGGAAAGTTTCTTGTCTGGATCCCCATGTAAATATTGAAAAAATATTCATGTAATACAATAACGTTTACTTTAAATTCTGTAAAATATAATCACTTTTCCGTCAACGTGAGTATCGTGATATGACCTGGATTTTTGAGCACAGGTATATTATTCTATTTCTTATTTTTTACACCGCGATCTTGGCATATCATGCATACCAAGGTAAACGCAAAACTCACAACCTCGCTGATTACTATGTTGGCGGGCGCTCTATGGGTGGCGCACTTATCGGACTCTCCTTTTTCGCAACTTACTCCAGTACAAACTCGTTTGTTGGTTTTTCCGGACAGGCTTATTCGTACGGTCTCCCCTGGCTATTATTGGTTCCCTTCGTAGTCATATTCACTTTTCTTGCATGGAAGTTAATAGCTCCTCGGCTCAGCGTATTTACTAAATCGCTGGATTCACTTACTATCCCCGATTTCATAGGATTTCGCTTTGAAAGTGAGGTGGCGAGAACTGCAGCGGCTGTGATAATACTTTTCGCAAGTTTTTTCTATATGACCGCAATTTTTAAGGGGATTGGTAATCTTCTTGTGATGTTCCTCGAAATCCCATATACATTAGCAATAATTCTTGTATTTTTTGTCGTAACACTGTACACGGCAGTTGGAGGTTTTATCTCGGTGGTCAAAACAGACGCAGTACAGGCAATAATATTGGTCTTTGCTGCTGTTCTCCTTTTCATAGGCACAGTAAATGCCTCAGGTGGATTGGATACGTTCTATGCTGTCCGTGATCAAGTGCAGGGTTCGACACTTTTTTCGTGGAATGCGGCAATGCCTTTTCCTTTTCTTGTGGGTATCCTGGTGGCATCGACGATGAAATTTATGGTCGAACCCAGACAACTTTCTCGGTTCTACGCCCTCGAAAACAAGAAAGCTATGCGAACAGGAATGTGGGTCTCTGTGCTGACATTTGTTTTTGTATATACACTCCTATTGCCTATAGGGATATTCGCACGAAATATTTTTCCGGAAGGTATATCTGATTCTGATTTTGTGGTTCCAGCCCTCTTGAGTGATAATACCATATTTCATCCGTCCGTGAGTGCTTTTCTCCTGATGGCAATGGTCGCTGCAGCAATGTCATCATTAGACAGCGTTCTTCTTGTAATGGCATCAACCTGTGAACGAGATATTGTAGGCCTTCATAGAAAGAAAGAATCTGAAATCAGCTCGATAAATGCAACACGTATTTATTTGGCTATCTTTTGCCTGGTCACCGCTTTAATAGCGTTGAATCCCCCTGGTGGAATCGTTATGCTTACAGCTCTTTCCGGTGCAATTTATGCAGCTTGTTTTTTTCCTGCAATTATTTTTGGACTATATTGGCGACGCGGAAACGGTATATCAGTATTAGCTTCTTTTGCCGCAGGAATCATATGCTTAATCTTTTGGGGATTTTTACCTGTAGGATCAGTTATTCACCAAATTTTTCCTGCAATATTTTTCTCTACTCTTACGTATGTCATTGTCACACTCTTCACAGGAAATAACAATACGCCTACAGTCGAAAATTTGTTTAAATAAACTTTGTTGACAGGTAGCGATCCAAAAAATTTCGATTCCGGATAGCATATCATGAAAGTAAAATCAGAAATCTCTTTAATCAAACGAGCAAAAAAGAATAAAGAACGAACTGCGATTATCGCCCAAGAGGGAGTGTTTTCCTACGGTGATCTGCTTGAAGCGTCCGGTAATGTGGCTGCAACCTTAATTGAAGAAGGGATTGAACTACGTGAAGCACGCATTGCTTATCTGATACCGGCTGGATTTCAAAACGTGGCTGTTCAGTGGGGGATTTGGCGAGCAGGTAGTATAGCTGTACCTCTTTGTGTCTACTATTCGCGACCAGAACTTGAATATATTATTGAAAATTCTGATTCGACATTAATCTTTGGACACCCTGATTTCGAAGTAGTACTTCGCCCAATTATTCAGGCTCTTGACAGGCGCTTCTTATTATCGACGGAAATTATAAAAGCCGGACATTCGAAACTCCCTGATATTGATAAGAGTCGACGAGCTATGATTCTGTACACGAGCGGCACAACCGGAAAGCCAAAGGGGGTTGTAATAACCCATAAAAATATAGAATCTCAAGTGCAGTCATTAGTAAGTGCATGGGATTGGTCTCCTGACGATCATATTCTAAATATACTGCCGTTACATCATGTGCACGCGATCACGAATGTGGTGACTTGTGCATTGTGGGTGGGAGCAAAATGTGAAATTCTACAGGAATTTGATGCAGAAAATGTATGGAATTACTTTTTGAAGGGTAACCTGACTTTGTTTATGGCGGTTCCGACTATCTATGTAAAGTTAATCGCATTCTGGGAGACTGTATCTGAGCGACGTCAAAAAGAAATGTCAGCCGCCTGCAAAATATTGCGTCTCATGGTTTCTGGTTCAGCGGCTTTACCCGTAGAACTACTTGAGAAATGGAAGAAAATTAGCGAACACAGTTTGTTGGAACGGTATGGTATGACCGAAATCGGAATGGCTTTATCTAACCCTCTGCTCGGTAAACGATACCCAGGTTTCGTAGGGACTCCTCTGCCGAAAATTGAAGTTCGACTGGTTGATGAAAAGGGCAAGACAGTAAAACTGGAAACACGTGGAGAAATTCAAGTGAGAGGACCTGGAGTTTTTCATGAATACTGGAATGATCCGATCGCCACAAAAAATGCTTTCAGCGGCGATTGGTTTTCAACCGGCGATATTGCTGTAGTAGAAAATGGGATTTATCGTATTCTCGGTAGAAAATCATTAGATATAATAAAAACCGGCGGTTACAAAGTTTCAGCCCTAGAAGTCGAAAATGTAATTCGTACACACCCAAATGTCGCCGAATGTGTAATTGTCGGCATAAAAGACCTCGAATGGGGGGAAAGAGTCAGTGCCGCATTGGTGCTCAAAAAAGGAACAAAACTTTCTCTCGCTTCTCTCCGCTCTTGGGCAAAAGAACGTCTCGCCGTATATAAAATTCCAAATAAAATAATAATAATAGATGAAATACCGCGAAACTCGTTAGGAAAAGTATCGAGGATGAAGCTGGTCGGTTTATTCACAAACCCCGTAACTTTTAAATAAGATCATGAATCAACGATGTCTGACACAAATAAATTTAGACCACTTGACTTTTGTTTCGGAAACCAGTCGTAAATGATTGTTTTTATTATTCGAGCTGAACGGGAAAGAACCATCGACCACTTGAGTGCCAGTCTTACGTTTTGATCCATTTCGAATGAATTCTGACCTTGCCCCCAACAGTTGATCCAGATAGTATATGAGTACAGGGATTAGATTGAAAAGAAAGGAGCAAGATCAATGGCACGTAGAATTCACACATCAGCACAAATTATCCACAAGCTTCGAGAGGCAGAAGTACTGCTCGCTCAGGGTCAGTCGGTTCAACAAGCTGCTCGCCAGATTGAGGTTACAGAGCAGACCTATTATCGTTGGCGAAAGGAGTATGGTGGTCTTCGGGTGCATCAGGCGAAACGATTTAAAGCGTTAGAGAGAGAGACTATCCGCCTGAAACGCCTGGTTGCCGAGAAAGAGTTGGATATTCAAATCCTCAATGAGACTCTGGCGGTTGATGCAAAAAACTTCTGAGCCCGGCGAAGCGACGGGAGGTGGTGCAGCATCTTTGCACGACTCTCGAGATCTCGCAGCGCCGGGCCTGTACCGTGTTGGGAGTACCGCGCAGCACTCATCAATATCGCCCGATTTCTCCTTCTGATGAAACCGGTGTTAGTGCAACGTATGGTCTGAGTTGGCCACGCAGTATGGTCGGTATGGTTATCGACGAATTACCGCACTGTTACAGCAAGAAGGCTGCAAGGTCAATCATAAGAGAGTGGAGCGTTTGTGGCGTCGAGAAGGATTAAAAGTTCCCCGGAGGCAGCCGAAGCGCAAACGGTTATGGCTCAATGACGGTTCGTGTATTCGGCTGCGACCTGCGTACCGGGATCATGTCTGGAGTTATGACTGCATGCAAGCACGAACCCGAGAGGGAAGGAGCTAGCGTTTGTTAACAATATTAGATGAATACAGTCGGGAGTGTCAGGCAATTGTGGCAGGCAGGAGGCTGACTCACAATGACGTCATAGAACATCTTGCAACACTGTTCGTGCAGCGAGGAGTTCCGGTTCACCTGAGAAGTGATAATGGCACAGAGTTCACTGCTCAAGCGGTCCGGACATGGCTCATGCGCCTGGGAGTAAAAACATTGTATATTGAACCAGGCAGTCCATGGGAGAACGGGTATAGTGAGTCGTTCCAATGGCAAACTGCGTGATGAAGTGCTCAACCGGGAAATCTTCGATACCTTACACGAAGCAAAAGTGCTTGTGGAACGCTGGCGAAATGAGTAAAATCATAAGAGACCGCATAGTGCCCTTGGATACCGGCCACCCGCCCCCGAGGCAGTTATACCACCGGATGCGGTCTCAAGGCCAATGGATAATACAACAATGAATATATCGATGAATTGACTAACTTAAATAATGACCCAAACATTAGGGGCAGGTCAGATTTTAACGATTCTTTTAATATTTTAAGGAATGCTCTATGTCATTTAATATATACGCCATCTTTTCAAGTGTTATAACAATTTTGTTTTTTGCACAATGTGCACTCGTCGCGACAAAAAACGTTGGAGTGACAGAACAACAAAAGAAAGAAGATTTAATAGAATTACTGATTCCCAAACAGCAGATGCAAAATGTCGAAAGCCCGATATATGGTTCCCAGGACGACCTGAGTATCCAACCTGCCGAAATCGATCAGAGTAATTCAATGCTTATGGAAGAAAATAATTTACTCAAGTCAGACATGTTGAAGCTAAATGAGCGATTAAGGCAAATCGAAAATGAGCTGAACATCCGGAAAGAAAGATCATTGACACAATCCTCTATTCCAACAGGAGCCACGAAGAGGGTTGAAAAGCCTCAAAGAGCGCTGACATCATATGAAATCCGATACCAGAAAGCTCTGGAAATGTTTCATAACAGGCAATACCGTGACGCTCTCAGCAGTTTTTCCGAAATGATCTCAGAAAACAGAGGTCATTCATTGTCCGATAACTGTCAATTCTGGATAGGGGAGTGCTATTTTGCGTTAAGAGAATATAGTCGAGCGATTATTGCTTTCGAAAAAGTGTTCACGTATTTAAATTCAAATAAAGATGATGACGCACAGTATAAACTTGGATACACCTATCTAAAACTTGGAGATGGAAAACGCGCAGAGGAAGAATTTATAAAACTTACAACAATTTACTCAGGCAGTGAATTTGTTTCCAAAGCACAAATGTATATAAATCAAATACAGCAGAATTAAAAGACAGTGTTATTATTGAAGAATATCACTTTAACCCGAAATAACGAATCGAATGATTAATAATCTGGTACTGCTAAGTATCATAATTTCCCATACAATCTGACCAAGTACATCACATCTTAGAAAAGCGTCATATTTCATAAACAAACTCAATTTATTCTCTTTTGGAAAAATGATATGGAGAATATCAGTCTCAATATCTAAAATGGTACGTTGTAGCAGGGAAGCGCTCACTACCGTATGTTTTCCTCTGAGCTCTCCATGATATTTCATAACCCACATAAATATTTCAAGCTGATAATTTGGTTGATCCTGCTACAGGGAGCATCAATTTATAACGAGTCACACGCCCAAATTAGTGATTCCTCCGGCCGTTCGAATTTTCATCCGTATGTCCCCCTGACCTCGTTTGAGTATAATAATGCCCCGTTTAAGATCGGCGGACCCGTAAATTTTCTTGTTGTCGACAACGGTTTTAAAGCGTATTTCGATTTTGAGAATTCTTCAAATGTCGAGATTATGAGCCTGCATGTTTGGCTTTTGGTGTACTTCCAAGACAGAGAAAAACCGGTACTTTATGAGCGGACCTTCCGGGAGCCGATTCCCCCAAAAAGCTCCCGTAACTTTATCTGGAACGAGCCGCAGGACCGGTATGGAAATCCAACAGCGGGAGTTGTCGTACCATATTACGTGGAACTTTCCGGGCAAGAAGACTGGTATCTTTCAGACAATTATGCGTCGAATGCGGAGGATATAGCTTCATCCAAACGCTCAGACAGCCCGTCCGGTACGGCAGGAGAACTCAGCCCGTATCACCGGAGTATGCGCGCAGTAAGAGTCTCTGAAGGTCCCCGGATAGATGGTGTTCTGGATGACCCGGTATGGCAGGAAGTGGAATTTGAAGGGGATTTTATCCAGCGGGTCCCGGATACAGGTGCTCCACCGACTGAAAAGACTGAAGTCGCTATCATTTATGATGACGAAAATTTATATTTCGGTGTCCGTTTGTACGAGTCCGAGCCTGACAAAATCCGCATTACAGAGTTGAGGAGGGATGGAAACGATATCTTTGATGACAGGTTTGAGATAGTTCTCGATACATTTCATGACCATCGAAGCGCCTATAACCTTATTATCACTGCTGCTGGAAAAATCACCGATGCGATCATATGGGAAGACGGGAGAATACGTAATGGCGCCTGGGAAGGTGTGTGGGATGCTGTATCCTCCATCGATGATAAAGGATGGTACCTTGAGATCTTCGTGCCGTGGCAGACGCTCCGTTATAATGAGGGAGATGATCTTGTCTGGGGAGCTAATTTTGTACGCACTATAATAAGAAAAAACGAAAAAGATATCTGGCGGTTCGTGCCGCTCTTCGCAGGCGTTGAAGGACAGGAACGTGTTTCTCATGCAGGTGATGTCACCGGATTCAACGGTTTGGAGATGGGTGGTAATTTTGATTTTAAACCTTTTGTAACCGGTGGTTTACAGCGTGATGATCTTGCAGAAGATGACCTCGGTGAATTCGGAATTGACTTAAAAAAGAGCATCACGTCGACATTAACGGCCGATTTTACCTATAACACCGATTTTGCACAGGTCGAAGCAGATCAGGAACAGGTCAACCTTACCCGATTCGACCTGTTCTTTCCGGAAAAGCGGGATTTCTTTCTGGAAGGCGCAGGAACATTTTCGTTCGGTCAGGGCAAGAGAGGTGCTAATCCTCTGCTGAGACAGGCAGCTAATATTCAGATATTTCACAGCAGGACTATCGGCCTGTCGGAAGGAAATCTCGTCCCTATCATAGGCGGCGCACGTCTCAACGGCAGGATAGGCAGTTATGCGCTGGGTCTCATGTCTCTTCAGACCAAAAAAACGTCCCCTTTTGTTGATGAACCAACTGTACCGGAGACTAATTTCAGTGCTTTCAGGTTGAAGCGGGATATATTAACCCGATCTGCAGTCGGTCTTATGTTTTTAAATAAAGAAGAGGTGCACGGAAACTATAACCGTTCAATTGGATTTGATTCCAACTTCAATGTCAACGATAAGTTTTCATTTTATGTAGTAGGAGCAGGCACTTTTTCTCCCGGAAAAGAAGGCAAGAGAAATAATCTTGCCGGTAATGCCGGATTTCGATTTCAATCGGACCTGTGGCAGTATAATCTATCTTTTTTGAATATCGACAAGGATTTTAATCCCGAGATGGGATTTGTCAGAAGAAAAGATATCAGACTCACCGAAGGCGGCCTCACATTTTCCCCGCGCTTCAATCAGATTCCCGCAATTCGAAAGGTCTTGTTTACCGCAAATGGCAGTTACCAGACCAATCGCCATAATCGGTTGCTCAACAGGAAGGCGACCGGAACATTGACCATGAATTTTGAAAATACTACGAATTTCAGTATTACGGTTGACAGGGAGTTTGAGTACCTCGATGAAAATTTTGAAATACGACCGGGTCGGATAATTCCTCAGGAAAGCTATACCAATACGACATTTAGCGGCCGATTTCGTTCGGACAACACAAAACTCGTTCATGGGTCGGTAAATATTAATGGAGGAGATTTTTTCACCGGCACTTCTTTTGGAGGTGGAGTGAGTACAACGGTTCTGGCACATCCTCAAATTTTTGTAAGTGGGAACTATAGTTATAGTAAGGTCGAACTCCCCGAGGAGGATTTTCATACGAATTTAATTTCAGCACGGTTGAGCTATGCATTTAATACAAAATTATATATCAAAGGATTTTTCCAGTGGGTCGATGATGCGTTGCTTTTCGATGACAGAAATCAGGTGTCACAAAACATTATTCTCCGATATATATACAGGCTCGGGAGCGATTTTTACCTGGTATATAACCAGGTAAATCTGTTGGGAACCGGCAATGATGAGATAACGAACAGGACTTTGCTTGCGAAATTTACCTATCTGTTACGGAAATAAATGCAGAATTACAATTTCACTAATTTCCACAGTAACTAATGAGCATAATCTTACGGTATACAACAAATTTGGAGATCGTAATGAGAATTAAGAACGGAGTGATTCATTTGGCGTGTACACTATTTCTTCTATCGCGTGCCGATTCCGGTCCTGGCTCTGAGGACGTTGTTACACTGCCCGATATCGACATCTCGGCGTCTGAGAACGGTATTGTTCCGTTTCCCCCGAGCACGTCTGCGGTCATTACCGGTTTGTTTTCAAGATAATTGATCTCTGAAGTTTCTAGCCAAGAAAAACCAACTAAAATTGAAGAAAGAGTAAAAAAATAATGAAAGAATGTCTTTCTTCATTGGATCAGGTACTTCAGAACCATGAGGGATACCTACCTAGGAATATCTTCTGAAATCTATATTTGAGTCTAACAATATTAAATCCAGCGAGATCGAGAAGTTATTAAATAGCAAAACGTATCCAAAGGCAGCTTCAAAAATTTGAAAAATTATAGGTGATTACGAATTTTTCGAATTACTTCAATCATTATGTACTCAATGTAAAGTTAGCTATAAAAGTGCACATTTCACATTCACAATTCTGATGTCATCTTAAAATTAGAGTATCGGGTTTTACCTTGCAATGCACGGTAAATCAATATATATTTTACCATTATCTTTGAGCGTAGCATAATTACACAATTCTATATACGTCGTTTTTACAATCATTCCTTTTATAGTACGCATAATCCAGTTATACATTCACACAATTAAGGAGATGGATAAAATGTTCATTACATTTAAAAGAACGTCACTTTTATTATTGAAAAGTTTGATGTTAATTGGTTTGCTCTACTCAGTTGTATTTTCTGCTCCGTATTATCAGGAGAATGAGGACTATGATCCTCTTCCCCTGAAACCGACAAAAAATATATCCTTCACGACGAATGAAGTAACATGGATGTCGCTCGATGTTTCCCCCGACGGGAGAACAATAATTTTCGAGACTCTCGGTGACCTGTACACTCTGCCAATATCTGGTGGTAAAGCTACACGAATAACCACCGGTATGGCTCACGACAGCCAGCCGAGGTATTCACCGGATGGAAATTATATCCTGTTTGTCAGCGACCGGAGCGGTTCGGAGAATATTTGGGTACTTAAAACCGGGAAAAATATAACCGACACCACAGCGGAGTCTTTCGGTTCCGGTTTGCATGCGGTTACCAGGGGAAGGGACGCATCGTACGCATCACCGGAATGGTCTCCGGATGGGCAATATGTTGTCTCGAGTAAAACTGACCGTTATACCTGGATTGATGTCAATCATTCGCTTTGGATGTACCATGTTGATGGTGGCAGCGGTGTTCAATTGCGGGTTGCCGATAACCCGATATATGGACTTGGTCCGGCATTTGGCAGCTCAAATCGATATCTTTATACAGCTTATAGAAGTCAGGGGGGAAATGCTTACGGGCACCAGATTTATCGATTCGACCGTGAGACTGGATCATTCTTTAAGGTTACAAACCGGACAGGAGGCGCGATCCGTCCGGCACTTTCATCCGACGGACAGTGGATGGTATATGGTACGAGGTTCGATGGTGAAACCGGATACATTCTGCACGATACAAATACGGGAACTGAGACGTGGCTGTCCTACCCGATACAACCCGATACGCAGGAAAGCAACTGGATGGGGACTTCTTCCGACCATTTACCAGGATATTCGTTCACCCCTGACAACAATGCAATAATAACATCGATTGACGGGAAACTGTACCGTATAGCCATACCTTCCGGACAAAAAACGGAAATTCCGTTTGAAGTTGATGTATCGGTTGATATTGTACCGGTTATCCATTTTGATGAACCGGTACCCGACGGGAATGTTCAGGTTCGCCTGATCAGGTGGCCTTCACTTTCACCGAATGGGACAAAACTCGTTTTTACTGCTGTGCACAGATTATACCTCCATGATTTCAAAACTGGCCGGACAGAGCGCATTGCTGAAATGGAGGAGATACAATCTTCTCCATCCTGGAGCAAAGACGGTGAATGGATTTCGTTTGTTACCTGGTCGGACTATGAAGGAGGTAATGTTTATAAAGTAGATTCAAACGGCAGAAATCTACGGCGGTTGAGCCAAGTGCCTGCATTCTATTCTGAGCCGGTTTGGACGCCGGACGGCAGTGAACTTATAGTAACAAAAGGTCCCCGTCAACAGCGGGGTAACGGACTGCGCTGGGTGAGAATGCCGGCCAATGGAGGGGAGGCGACTGATATCGGTATTGTTCGGGGATCCCGCCCCCATTTTACAGACAATTCTGAACGAATGTTCTATTATAATCGGTCAGAAGGTCTGGCGTCTGTGAAACGTGACGGTACTGATCCGATTGTTCATCTGAATGCTACAGGCAGACGGCCTGCCCTCGGTCCCGGCGGCCCACAGCCTGCAAATGAGATACTCATGAGTCCGGACGGTAGAAATGTGCTCATCAATGCTGATTATAATGTTTACCGTGCTGCCATACCTTTCGTCGGAGAACAACTCACGATTTCTGTTGCTCGCCCGGAAGCAGAACGTTTCCCCATTGAAAAACTCAATATCCTCGGTACCCATTTCATGAACTGGGGACCGAATGGCGATGAAGTCACCTGGTCACTGGGAAAAACAGTATTCCGTTACAATATTGATGAAGCAGAAAAAAACAGCGACTATGAGCCGGAAAAGTTTACGATTGATTTGGAGTTTCCCCGTCAGAAAGGCGAGGGAACAATCGTATTCAGAGGGGCACGGCTGTTGACAATGGAACCGGAGGCTCCTAGTAACGGCATCATCGATGACGGTGCAGTTGTGATTGAAAATAACCGGATATCCCAGGTCGGTCCGAGTTCTACAATTACCACTCCTACTGGAGCTCGTGAAATTAACGTACGGGGAATGACCATACTACCCGGTTTTGTTGATCTACATACGCACTGGCGCCCGGAAACCGGCGTTCACAGGAATGTCTCATGGGAATACTTGAATTATCTGGCATTCGGTGTTACCACAACCCGTAATGCCTCTGATAGAATAGATAACCTTACGTACGGGGACCTTGTTGAAATGGGAGAAATGGTCGGTCCGCGGATATACTCTACAGGACCCGCTATTCGCAACAACACCAATATTCTGACGCTGGAAGAAGCACGGAATGTCATTCTACGATACCGGGAATATTATAACCACAATACCATTAAGCAGTACATTGCCGGTGACCGTACAACCCGCCAATTGTTGAGCATCGCATTGCAGGATTTAAACGTGACGCCTACTACCGAGGGTGTCGATATGAAACTCATGATCACTCAGATGTTCGACGGTTATTCTCTTGAACACGTTCTGCCTCAATATCCTTTGTTTAAAGACGTTATTGAACTGGTTGTGCAATCAGGAACTTTTTACGATCCGACAGTCATCGTGAGTACCGGACCACGCGTCGAATATTACTATTGGACACGGACTGATGTCCGTGGCAATCCGAAAGTAAAACGATTTACTCCTCAGAATATACTTGACAGTGTAACGCTCCGGCGTCCATGGTTTCATGATATTGAATTTAAACATAAGGAATTTGCGAAAGACTTAAAGAATATTGTTGAGGCAGGCGGAAAAGTGGGAATCGGCAGTCACGGAGAAATGGAAGGAATATCCTACCACTGGGAGATCTGGAATGTTCAGTCGGGCGGTATGTCGGAACTGGATGCCTTACGGAGTGCAACAATTATCGGAGCCCAGGCTATTGGATTTGAGAATGACCTTGGGTCTATCTCTGTAGGGAAAATGGCAGACCTGCTTGTACTTAGACAAGACCCATTGGAAGACATACAGAACTCGACATCCTTGCATTACGTCATGAAAAACGGGCTGCTCTACGACGCCGATACGCTCGATTTACTCTGGCCGACCAAAAAGAAACTGCCGAAATTGTACTGGGAGGAAAATGAAAGTCCTCATCGATGAATAAAATTTGAAACGTACAGTACTTTATATTCCATAGAATGGCTAAAACTTTGATCTCAAGCCGGGTTTTTTATTGCATTACGTATATTGGAGTATTAAATTTGTAACCAGTGGGCGCATGTTCTATTATTTGCAAGATTCGCTGCAAAGCTTTTCTAAAAAGCAAATAAATTCAATTTAACTTATCGTTGAGTTTTTATATAAGGATACACGTGTTATTTCATTTGCCAACAGTACTATGAACTTAATCACAAACCTGACTCATTGTATTTAAAATAAGAGTTACAATATTAACAAAAAACCACCGAAAATCAAAAGAGGAGAAAGTCATGATATCACGAGTAATGGTATTTGTACTATCAGTGCTGTTCACAGCACCTGTTGCCACTGCACAGGTTCAGGGAGAGTACGATCTGAAGGAAGTGAATAATCAGATCCTCCGGGAAAAGTTTGACCTCGTTCTGCCCCAAGCCATGAAAAAGCACAATATTGACATGTGGATTCATGTGATGAGAATAGCAATTCCTGACCGCTTTGGTGAAGAAGACCTGGGCAGTACCTCCGGTGTTTTCATCTTCACGGACCGTGGCGGTGACAGGATCGAACGAGCGATTCTCGGTCGTCGATGGGGAGCTACACAGCGTGAAACGGGAGAGGATGAGACTAATTTACTTGAAGAAAGTGGAGCCTACGACATAATCGGCGACCCAGTTTTTGTGGGGGAACCGGTGTCAAGCCCGATGACAGAATATGATTACCGATTTAAGGGTCTCAGAGAGTTTGTTGAAGCACGTGACCCCAAACGAATTGCTGTAAATTTCATATATGATCTGGGACCGTGGCCGACCTACGTTGACTTTGGAGGAGCAAGAGACGGCCTATCCCATACAGACTACCTCCTATTGACTGAAGAGCTCGGAGATAGATATGCCAACAGGCTGGTCTCGTCTGAATATGTGATGAAGGAATACATTGTAAGTCCGGTGCCGAGCGAAGTTCAACAATGGAAGAGAGAGCGTAAGGAACGAGAGGAACGTGTAAAGAAAGCTTTTGCTGCAATCGTGCCGGGTGTAACCAAAAGAAGCGGGTCGGGAGTAACTGTCTTTCGTCGGATGAGCACAGGATTGTCACAAAGGGGAAGGAGTGCAGGCTGGGAAGACAGTGTAATTCAGGGAGGCGACATCGTTGCATCACCAAGCATTGGAATGTTTGCCTATGTACTCCGTGATGGAGAGACTGAACCACCTCCGGATATTAAAAAACTCTATGCTGAATATCTGAAAATCGATAAGATTCTGGCAGAAACAATCAAGGTGGGACTTACCCCCCGTGAGATAATCCAAAACTACAAACTAAGATTTGAGGAGGAAGGGATTATTGTGAGAGAACCTCAATTGCATATGGTTCAGCCAAAGAACAATTTCCCCGTTTATTCCATAGGTTTTGATCCTGAAAAAACCCAGCTTAGTGTCGACTGCCATTGCTTGGAAGGGAATGATGCGTATGGCCCCAGGGTTGGTTCTTATGGTCCGGATTGGGCTTATGATATACCACTCCCACCCAATCACCACTTTGTTTTAGAATATTTTTTCTATATGCCGTCGCCAACATCAAACAAAGATGAAGACCAATATTTACTCTGGTGGGATCATGAGCAAGCGATTGCCACCGAAAGTGGAGTCGAGTATTTATCTCCACTGAAAAAGGAGCTTTATATTATTCAATAATATTAGACTTCGCAGAAATTAGTCCAATTACCAAACAGGAATAATAAACCAGCCATTCACAGCGTTTTCTTACATTTATTTTTACAATAATCTAAGCTACCTACAATCCCTTGGTTTTATTTTACTTATCTCTACAAAAGTAAAAGGGCCTATACAAACAAAATAACTTTAACCTTTAACGAGAAGATACTTAATTCAGTTTATAATATGAGATTTGAAAGGTGAAATTGATAAATTAGATTATGAATAGTGACACTTTTATTTGTTTTTATCTTTATTCATTTGTTTTGTGACAAATCCGTGACATTTTTGGAATTATACGCAAAAGAAAAGCCTTCCAACTTTTTTGTTGGAAGGCTTATTTTATTGATATTATTGTATTTATGCATTGTGCGAGAGGGGGGACTCGAACCCCCACAGGTGTTACCCCACTGGATCCTAAGTCCATGGCTCTATCTTATTTAAGTATCATCGTAATTCATTGAATAACAACAATATACAGCATGGCTGCCGCTTCTTTACCTTTTCTAAATCACTGTCACAAGTGCCACGATTACCACCATTTCACACCATTATTGGCAAGAATTGGCAAGGCAAAAATTGCCGACGTACCATTTCAATTTGGGAATCCTGGTATAGAGTTATAACCCCTCGTGAAAATATCTGAATAATTCTGGGAATAGATAGACTGTGTTTATCTGGAGAGTATTAGAACGGCCTGAGGAAGTAGAAAACACTTGAAAAGACTAAATGTACCTCTTAGCTTTTAATCCAATCACTCCAATATGTTCTGACGACATACAGTGCAAACCAAAAGTCCTATTACAAAACTAAAAACATGAATTAGTCTAAATGAATATCGAGATATTTACAAAGAAAATGTATAATTATTTTGACAATTTTTTGTAAGTTAATACCTTAGGCTTATTAATTGTAGAATTGATAATTTAGAAACAATATCTAAATTAATGATTCGGATTAATTCGGGAGAATCTATGAAAAAGGTTTCAGGTGCGGAGGCATTGGTTCAAATGCTGCAGCTCCATGGAGTGAAATACATCTTTGGTCTTTGCGGCGACACAAGCCTTCCATTTTATGATGCAATGTACCGGTTGGATCATGGTATAACCCATGTTTTGACGCGTGACGAGCGCTCCGCCGCCTATATGGCTGACGTTTACGCAAGGGTAAGCGGGAAAGTGGGTGTATGTGAAGGTCCAAGCGGTGGAGGTGCAACCTATATTCTTCCGGGGGTTGTGGAGGCGAACGAGTCTTCCATTCCTTTACTTGCTATCACAACCGACATCTCGGTTTCCGGACGAGGTCATTACACTTTGACCGAGCTGGATCAGGAAGGACTTTTCAAACCTATTACAAAATGGTCGCATGTAATAGAAACAGCAAGTAAAATTCCTGAATCAATACGTGCGGCTTTTACTCATATGACAACGGGTCGGTCCGGTGCCGTACATATAGGTTTACCTCTGGATATCCAGACAGGATTGGTGGACGAAACAGACATCTGGGCGGACAAGTCGCTTGGGTCTTATCCCTCGCGACGAGTTGCGCCTGATTCCCAGGCTGTCACCGCAGTAGCGGATGTAATCCTGACCGCAAAAAAACCATTATTCATTTGTGGCGGAGGACCGATAATATCCGGTGCAGAAAAGGAACTGTGCGCGTTAGCAGAGTTGCTCAAAATCCCGGTTTCAACCTCGATCAGCGGTAAGGGTAGTATTCCTGATAATCATCCCCTCGCTTTGGGCGTTGTGGGCAGCAACGGCGGCACAAAACAAACACGTATCGTAGTAAATGACGCAGATGTCATAATATTTGTCGGTACCAGGGCTGGATCGGTCACTACCGAAAAATGGCAGTATCCTGCTCGCGGCAAGACCCGGATTGTCCATATTGATGTTGATCCCGCAGTTATCGGCGCCAATTATGAAACCGAAGCAGCAATTATCGGTGATGCCCGCCTTTGTCTTGAGGCGTTATACGGCGAAATTTCACGGCGTCCTAACGGGACAAACAGACGTTTAAATAGCCGTAAAGCGGTTGAAGAGGCAAAAGCCGAAAAATTTGCCGAGTTCAACAACCTCGCCAATTCAAATATGGAACCGATTAAACCGGAACAAATTGTGGCAGGACTTCAGGAGATACTGCCGTCCGATTCGATAATTGTAGCCGATCCGGGGACACCATGCCCCTATATTTCTGCTTATTTTCAATTAAACAGGACAGGTCGTACATTTATTACAAATCGGGCACACGGTGCGCTCGGCTATGCTCTTCCCGGTATTGTGGGAGCATATTACGGGCAGCCGCGATCAAAATGTGTCGGCATAATAGGCGACGGCAGTTTTGGCTTTACCTCGGGTGAACTTGAGACAATTACCCGTCTTAAACTTCCTGTGACGATGATAGTCATATCAAACGGTTCATTCGGCTGGATCAAAGCAGGTCAAAAAAACCAGTTTGGAGGACGATATTTTTCAGTTGATTTAAATCAAATTGACCATGCCAAGGTTGCCGAGGCTTATGGGGTTAAGGTCTGGCGGGTTAAATCCCCTGATTCACTGAAACCGGCACTTTCAAGCGCCATCGAAGCTGACGTACCCACACTGGTCGATATTATTACTCAGCCGCTTCAAGAGGCAAATGCCCCGGTCAGCGAATGGATATCATAGTCTCACTTGTTTTTGACAGCCACCCTTTTATTGTCGAACTCCGTTATCTCTTTTTGCCTACTTATGTCTTCCAATGCTCTTGGGATATGTGTGATAATAGCCGTATTCAAAAACATGGGGAATGATAATCAAATATTATCGAACGAATGAAAATTTGTAATGGATTTATAGTGAATCGGTTGTACGAATCAGTTTTTGGAATAAAATCTTTGGGAATTATGACGCTCATTATTTTGGTATGATCGCAATATCGAAACAACAACACCGCTTAACGCCAATATACCTATCAAATTGGGAATTGCCTGTATTCCATTCATTGTGTCTACCATCAGCCAGACAGTATTAACCTTAATTATGCTGCCCAAAAATACAAAAATGCAGAAAGTCCATCTGTAATATTTTTTTATCCAGAATCCAAATAAATATGCCCACGCCTGCTCTCCGATATATGGCCAGCTAATAAGTGAAGAGTAGCCAAAAAGGAAGGAGCTTAGGACTACAATCCAGCCGCCGAATGGAAGTCCGGTTTCGAATGCCGAAGTAGCTAATTCGGTGCTTGTCGTGCCATTAATCCACTCCCCTGTAACTAATATGACAAATGCAGTAATTGAACAGAGAATAATTGTATCTATAAAAACATCGAGCATGGCAATAAGACCTTGCTGCACAGGTTCATCTGTTTTTGTAGCAGAATGGGCAAACGGGGAGCTGCCCGTTCCCGCTTCATTAGAATAAGAGCCGCGTGCGACACCAAACCGAATTGAATTCATTAATGTTGCACCTGTGAATCCACCGACTGCCGCGGTTCCATTAAAAGCCTGCGAAAATATTTGCGAGAATATTCCGGGAAAAAGCTGATAGTATAACGCAACTATAACGATTCCTCCAATTATATAAATAAACGACATCAGCGGGACGATGAGTTCTGCAAACCGTGCAATGCTTTTAATGCCCCCGATTATAACAAACCACGTAATGACTGCCAGAATTAATCCGATAATCCATTTTTTGATTCCAAGATGTGCTTCAACTGCCAAAACGATAGAATTAGACTGCTGCATGGAGGTGGTAAGGAGCGCTTTCAAGCCAATCGCAAATGCAAAAAAGACTGAAAATATCCTTCCTGTATTTTTCCACTTAATGGCGTCTCTTAAATAGAGCATGGGACCGCCCAAAATGGTTCCGTCAGGATTGGTTCTTCTGTAATGTACACCCAGTAATACTTCAGAAAATTTGGTAGCCATTCCTACAAACCCGGTGATCCACATCCAGAATACCGCTCCCGGTCCCCCAAGAGCGATCGCCGTTGCCACCCCCGCAATGTTCCCATTACCTACCACAGATGAAGTCGAGGTCATTAATGCTTGAAATGGTGATATATCCCCCTTTTTATCTTGAGATTGGTCTTTTCTTTTTATTCCCCTTAATACTATTCTGCCTGCGTTTAAAGAATGTCTGAATTGAAGCCCGGTCAGCCGAATCGAAAAGAAAATACCGGTACCTATAAGCAAAAGAAGCAAATGGGGACCCCAGACAATTTCGTCGGAAATTACAAAAAATTCGTCAATAAACTCTATCATCTAATAATCCCTGTGCCATTACATTTTTGTTTCTTTTTTATTCTAAATAGTATAGTATTTTTCACTATAACGCAATATATTTTTTACTCTAAATTATTTCGCGGCAACTCCCATCTTGACAAAGTTGACTGGAGAGAATTCGCCTGGAATGCGTCCAGGAACCCATGGAAAACAAACACGTCTTTTTCGATTTGCCGACTTTCAATACTCCCCCTACTTCCTGTTTGAAATATCGCCGTCACCTTCCCTTCTAATCCAACCTCTACACATCTATATTCGCCTGTGAGCTGGATCTTGCAATTCCCCTTTGTTTTATCCAGGCGATCATACAATCCCAGGATTTCAATACATATAATAATTCACACCTTGCATATTCAATAGTTTTGGTTGTATATTAATCAATTGTTTGTACACAAATGTTGGAATTATAAACGTTGCGGATGGTAGCAAGAATGACAAGGAAAAGCATAGCGGTCCTCCCGGGTGACGGAATAGGCAGAGATGTTATGGAAACGGCAATGAAGACTCTTGATGCAGTCGGTTTTAGAGCTGATTACGAGTATGGTGACATCGGATGGGAATTCTGGCGTACCGAAGGGACCCCTCTTCCTGTTCGAACTATCGAATTGCTTTCGAAAACGGATTGTGCCCTTTTCGGCGCGAACACTTCGAAACCAAAAGAGGAGGCCGAAGGCGACCTGTTGCCCGGCTTTCAGAATAAAGGACTTGAATACTTCAGTCCTATTGTAAAAGTGCGCCAGGAATTTAACCTGCATACTAATTTACGACCCTGCAAAGCATTTCCCGGCAATCCTCTCAATTATCGGGATGCTATCGACATAGTCATATTCCGTGAAAATACAGAAGGGTTGTATTCAGGTGTTGAATATCATCCGCTTCCCAGGGAGGTTGCTGACGTATTGACGAGATATAACAGGAACATGGCGAGATTCACTGAGGAAGATCTTGACGACGTTGCCGTTTCCTGCCGTGTGTTCACCAGGAAAGCCTGCCGAAATATCGCCCGGCGCGGGTTTGATCATGCAAAACAATTCGGATACAAATCGGTTACCGTAGCAGAAAAACCGAATGTCATTCGCGAGACAAGCGGAATGATGGTACGTGAGGCACGTACGGTTGCAAAAGAGTACCCCGGAATTGAATTGTGGGAAACAAATATTGACGCACAGTGCATGTGGCTGTTAAAGAACCCGCAGGATTATGGAGTTATCGTTTCAACGAATATGTTTGGCGACATCCTGTCGGACCTCTGTGCGCAGCTTGTCGGAGGTCTTGGCTTTTCGCCAAGCGGCAATATAGGCGATACGTATGCCGTTTTTGAACCGACACACGGGTCGGCCCCAAAATATGCGGGATTGAACAAGGTCAATCCCATAGCAATGATACTGACGGCAAGACTTATGCTTGACTGGCTCGGTGAAACCGGATACGCTCAAAGGATTGAGAAAGCGGTTGCCGCAGTCATTAAAGAAGAAAAAATACGTACGTACGATATGGGAGGCTCAGCCGGAACCATAGAAATGGCCGATGCAATAATTAAGAGGTTATAAGAATTTTATAACTTCAATATTTACAGCAGGATGG
Organism: bacterium; assembly: GCA_965240425.1. Lineage (GTDB taxonomy): Bacteria > SM23-31 > SM23-31 > SM23-31 > SM23-31 > CBDFMG01. The sequence continues at coordinate 839,858 of OZ251221.1, read as the reverse complement.
CAATTGTATTTGTCTAAGGAGAAATACACTCAATTTTTTACGCTCGGTGTTCATTATTTAATCTTCAAGAAGGGATAGTCATGACAATAAAATCTGTGTTTTTGCACTGTGCAGTGTTGATCTGTCTGCTTCCTTCAACACTGATTGCTCAGGAACAAATAGACTGGGATGCAGTAACAAAAATTCGTGACGAAGGATTCAACCGGTCGCAGGTAATGGAGCTTGCACAGCACATTACTGATGTGCTGGGGCCGCGTCTCAGCGGATCTCCTTCGATGCGTGATGCACAGCGGTGGGCGCGAGAGCAGCTCGATGACTGGGGTCTTAATAATACTGAACTTAAACCGTGGGGTGAATTCGGAATGGGGTGGAGCAGTGATTTTGTCTCACTCCATATGACTAAGCAGCAGTATATGCGGGTCATCGGTTATCCGAAGGCTTGGACATCTGGAACCGATGGGACGGTAGATGGAAACATTTAGATCGCATCCGTCCGAACTCAGGACGATTTGGAACAATATCGCGGCACATTGCAGGATGTTGTTGTGTTAACTGTGCCTATGCGTGAAGTAGAAATCGGATTCACAGCTGATGCTTGGCGGTACTCAGATGAACAGTTACAGGAAATGTTGCAGTTTAGCCCACAAATAGACCAGGATTCTCCACTGGAACGGGATGATGATCAACAGGATGTGTTGTCTAATAGCGAGATCAGGGATTTTTTCAGGTCGGAGGGTGCCCTTGCTTTGCTTGATCTGGGAACGCGGGGAAACGACGGTACGGTTTTCGTATCGAGTCCGAGAAGAATATCACGAAACCCTGAAAGTCCGAGAACAATTCCGGAAATAACGTTTACTCCCGAACATTATAACAGACTCTTCAGATTAGTTGAAGCGGGAACAGAAGTCGAGCTTTCATTGAATATACAAAACACATTTTATACCGACGATCTGATGGAGTATAATGTACTGACCCCCAAAAAGCAAGACATTTTTAGGCTGCTTTTTGTTTAGTGTTTTTCAGTTCGAACTCAACGGGACTGAGGTAATCTAATGCTGAATGGGGATACAGATGGTTGTAATCATGAATCCATTGTTCGATTGTCTGTTGTGCTTCATCGAGTGAACCCCATTCGTTGATCCAGATGCAGTCCTCTTTGATAGTTCGAATAACTCGTTCGGTATTTGCGTTACCCTTTGGATTATTATACGATGTAAATGCTTGATCTATATTCAATACGCCGCATGCGTTAATAAACGCAACGCTTGTTGGTTGTGAGCCATTATCGTTCATGAGATGTAAATCATGTTCCCGGACACCATCGGGACATTGTTCTTTGACAGCCATATCCAGGGTAGTGAGCCAGTCAGCCGATTTACTCCGCAGGCCGATATGAAAGCCGACGATCTTGCGTGTGTACCAGTCGAGCACAACGATCATATAGACCCAACCCAGCTTGTTGACGAGGAACTTTGTCATATCAATGCCCCACCACTGGTTCATGCGGGTTGGCTTTGGTTTTGATCGCTGCGGTGTTCGTTTTGCTTTGTACAGTTTCTGCTTGACCGTCAGGTTATGCTCCCGCATGATACGGTAGACCCGTTTCCGGTTCACATGGATATCACAACGCCGTCTCAGCCATGCGGTGATCCGCCGGTAGCCCCAGAACGGATGGTCACATCGTATCTTTTTGATTCGTTCGAGCAACTCACGGTCTCTGTCGGCTTTGACCGAAGTCGAGGCAGGAGCCGTGCAATAATATGAACTCCGGCTGACACTCAGTGCCTCACAAGCTGAAGTTACTGTATACCCGGACTGTGTAAGCGCATGTACACGATCCGCTACTCGTTCTCCATCTGTTGAATTTTTTTTAGTATCTCAATGGTAACCGTCTGCTTGCCGATGATGTGCTCAAGTTCTTTGATCTTCACCTTCTCTAGCGTGCCGTTTTGTGCTCGCTTGCCGTTGAGATTCTGCTTCGCGCCGGCAAAAAACTGATCGCGCCACTTGTAATATTGAACTTGGCTGATACCGTGATCGCTACAGAGCTGAGTAACGGTCGTTTCGCCCTTGATGCCCTGAAGAACGATTGCGAACTTTTGCTCAGCGGTCCATCTGCGTCGGCTCATGGGTTTCCTCCATATGTAATGTAAGGTAAACAGGCAACGCAATGACCGCAACAGCTTTATTCGATTTAAGTCCCTAATCCACTGTGGATTAGGGCTATCAATAACTGCCAAACACTAACTTAAATAACTGTCTACTCGGTATGGGGTGCAATATAATAATGTAATCGGTGAGATTCAGGGTACTGATCTCGCTGATGAGCTGGTTATGGTGGGTGGACATTTCGATTCGTGACACTCAGGAACCGGAGCAACTGATAACGCTGCAGGGACGGCTGTTGCACTGGAAGCAGTCAGAATTTTGAAAGCAGTTGGAGTTCAGCCGAGAAGAACAATTCGGATCGCACTCTGGAGTGGTGAAGAGCAGGGGCTTCTTGGATCTCGGGCGTATGTGGATAACCATTTTGGAACATTCTCAAATCAGAAATCCGATTACGAAAAACTATCGGCATATTACCAGCACGACTCCGGTACAGGAAGTATCAGGGGAATTGCTATTCAAATGACACCTGAACTCATTCCTATTTTTACGGAGTGGATGCGGCCGTTTCATGATATCGGAATGAAAGCATTAACGGGCCATAACTCAATATCCCGTGGCGGTTCAGATCATGTTCCCTATGTTCAGGCCGGTCTCAATGGATTTTCATTCCTGCAGGAATAGGATACAATATAGTACAAAAACCCACCACTCAAACATGGATGTGTTCGACAATCTTGTTGCGGAAGATTTAATGAAGAATGCAGTAATCACGGCAAGTTTTCTCTATCATACTGCAAACCGTGATGAACTCATTCCCCGAAGGATTATTGAAGAATAAAACTCTTTTTGAATATGATTGAAAGAAATTCCAAACACAAAAGCCTCTCATGCTTGGAGGCTTTTGTGTTTGGGGTATATGTAATTTATTGAATAACAGGATTGACTATTTTGCCCATCGCTGTAGCAGCTTTTGTTGCGTTTAAGTAAAACATTCCTACATTGAAGTGTACAAAATTACATCAATTCATTAATAATCAGGAACAATTCTTCTGGGAAAAAAGGCATAATTTGAGACATGATAATCATAAAGCCTACCTTATTTATAATTAGACAAACTTATTAAGCCTTTGTTTTTATTATAGTGCGAGAGGGGGGACTCGAACCCCCACAGGTGTTATACCCCACTGGATCCTAAGTCCAGCGCGTCTACCAGTTCCGCCACTCTCGCATACATGTTCTCTCCTCCGGGAAAAATATCAGAAGCCGGGAATCACTAAAGATAAGTCGATTCAAGTGATCTTTAATATAATTAAGGGAATTATATACATAGATAAAAACGGGAGCTTTATCTAGATTATTGTTGCTAAATACATAATACAAATGTACATTTGAAAAAACCACTAAAAAACCACACCAAATTCATATAATCACACTTGGAATTTATAGTTATATTGGAACTTAAAAATTACATACGACTGTAAAATCTTTTTTGAAATTTTATCACAACTTCAAAAAAGATGAGGGGTATAATGAGTAATGAAAAGGAGAATTATCATGAAACCAGAAATAAATTTTCAGGGTATAAATTGGGTAACATAAATATACCTAAAGAAAAAGATATCAGTGTAAGAATTATTAAATATAATATGGGCAAAGCAAAGATGACAAATGATGAATATTTCTTCTATCTAAAGCAATGTAAATAAATATTTCAACTTCCTATCAAAACAGAATAAGAAAGTGTTTTCCCTGACATCTTACCACACAGGTTTATAATTCTATCCATTAACATATTGCGAACATTCCCTTCATTTAACAGGAACGTTGCTTCGTTCAAATATCGCTGGAGATGTTGTTCACTTACATGATGGTACGTTCCTGTAATACTCCGTTTAAGCACTGCCCATGAACTTTCTACGCCATTTGTATGTGCCATCCCATTTACGAACTCTTGTACTGAATGGTTAACCGTCTCATGTTTGAATTCTTTTTTTAGTCCAATATACCCAGTAAACTCATCAGTATAGACAATGTTGCCGGAAACAACATTGTCTCTTATTTTCCTTTGAAGCGTTTCCCCGTCCCGTCCTTCGATCGGTATTGCTTTAGTCTTTCCACCCCGCTCACGCATTCCAAGAACGCAAGCCTTACCGGTTCCCCCACGACCCGAATGGCGCTTTTTATTCTCATGTTTGTTCTTTTCTAAACCGCCAATGTACGTCTCATCTACTTCTACAATACCCGACAACATCTTGCTATCATTCCCACAAGCCTCTTTAATCCTCTGAAGCATAAACCATGCTGATTTCTGTGTTATTCCAAGCTCTTTAGACAACTGAAGACTGGATATGCCCTTACGACCTACACTAACTTTGTACATTGCATAAAGCCACATCTTTACAGGAAGCCTACTGGACTGCATCATAGTATTAGTTTTACAACTGAATTGCTTACGGCACGTTGACTCTTTGCAGTGATAATAAAACTTTCGAGTTGTATGCGGGTATGTCTTAAGACTTCCGCATGAGGGACAATATCGCCCGTTTTTCCAACGGCATTTCTCAAAAAAGGCGACTGCCTTCGTTTCTGTACTGAATTGTTCTAAAAATTTAAACTCACTAATCGTTGTCTTGCCCATTACTTTTCTCCTTTGTTTATACTGTATAATATACTATAATAAATGAGAAAAGCGAGCTATATTTTTTATTTATGTATATAATTCCCATAAGTAAGTAACCGCAACAATGTTTTTTCAAGGAATTGAACTCGTTTGAATCACCTGACTTCCGGGAGTACTGTTGATTTTTTTATATGACATTAAAAATGCTCCTGAAAAACAATGTCATTGATTTTTAGCAATTAGATTAAGGTTGATAATAAAGCTTTTTAAAATCAAATGTGATATAATTCTTGTTGATTTTCACTGGTTATAACAATAAGTTACATTTCGGCAATCAATTATCAACCAAGTTATAATAATCTGAAGTATTATGATTAATATTCTAAATTATAAAAAATATCCGAGGATTTGTGTCAAACTAAATTAAACCATTTTTAAGATGGGCAGGTGGAAAGCAAAATTTAATTAGTCGTTCATGAAAAAAGCGGTTTCAGACTGCATTCATTAAAACTGGTGTTTCAGTTTTGATTGTTCTTTGAAAATTGTTGGTGATTTTTTCCAGGAATCTGCGGATTTCCAAAAAGGGCAAAAAGAAAGCTGCCATGAGCTTTCTTAAATTGGCTCCGCAGCCGGCTAAGAGCGCATTGACCCGGTCCCCGTTTGTCCCTTTAAGATAATTTCTGTTCATCCGGTTATCTTCTTTTAAGTGTCCGGTCTTCGGCTCTATAGCGTTTCGGCGTCTGAGCCATTTGCGCAATGATCGAGTGACCGGGCTTCCTCTTTGTCTCTGCCCGACAATGTGGACTGTGGCGTCTCCTTCATAGTTGTGTCCGCGATATCCACGGTCGCAGCAGGCTTCTCTGACCTGATAGTTTGTTAACCGCTCAACCTGCTCTAAAATGCCCTTGAGCGTATGCCCGTCATAAGGATTTCCATGAAGCGCTTGAATGCCGACTACCCAGTTGTGGCGCGATGTGGCGGCAACGCTGACCTTGCAGCCAAATTCGTATCGCTTATGGGCTTTGCCTTTGGCAATGCATTCTACCTCCGGTGCATGAACGCTGTAGAGTTTGTGTTTGTCTTCCCTCTTCTGTACAAGCAGGCGCGCGCGCAAGTGAAGCCCGAGACTTTGAGCCGTCTTCAAGGTCTGGTAAAAGAGCTTCTCCATGCCCTCTGAACCTATCCGGTTGCGCCACTTCACTAAACTCGTCGGATCTAAAGGAAACTCGTGCTGAAAATACTCGAACCCGCAGAAGTACTGCCAGTAAGGGTTCTCCAAAAACCGCTCAACAACCGACTCGTCGCTCTCGTTATAAGTGTGCTTTAAATAGTGAAGTGCAACCAAAAGCCGTATCGGTTTACCGGGTCTGCCTTTATTCTCAACATACAACGGACCAAATTCACTAACAAAATAGTCCCAGTCAATCGACTCCGACAACCGGAACAATGGATGTTTATCGTTGAGAAGTAGATCCAAACGGTTCCTAAAGAGGTCCTCAGGACTTAACGTGGGGTTTTTTGCCTGCATAAATCACCAGATTTTAAGGTCAAGAAGAACTTCTTCGGCAATTTAAGCATTATAAATAACAAATGTAACTACTTATATTAACAATGCGTTAGAAGATATTTCAGAGACGACTAAATAGATAACAATAGATATATGAGGAAATTAATACCTGTGTATCAATAGAACAATCTTAATCGGGCAATCTCAATTTAATATGGTCGTTACATATTCACCGTCTTTTAAATCGTTAAAATACAACTGCACCATGGGATGGACCACGGGTTCTGTTGAGGTGTCTGCTTCCAGGTTTTGCTCAGCGACATAGGTCGTGTGATCTGAATTATGTACAAGAACTTTATACCACGGTTTGTCTTTTGGAGGACGGGATTGTGCCACAAATTTGTACCATTCTTCGGTACCCTTAAACACAGAATCGGTTCCGTAGATCACTCCCCTGTAATTGAACAATTTGTGATGAATAAGCTGTCCGATCTTAAACTTCATGAGCACCACCTTGGAGGTTTTTTCTATAAGGACTATACTGTACGTATACGATTGTAAGATATGGCAGGCTGTCAAATATTTCAAGAAGTTTATTTTTGTCTTGCAATACTTGGTCATACGGCATACATTTTCACTCCATTACTCGCTTATGAAAAATCTGTCTTCATCAGGAAAGATATGAGACCGACCGCATCCACTCAATACGTACGGGTCATAAGGCTTCTCAGCTTCATTCTTTTCATCGTTTATGGCTCTCATATTCAGTGTGTATCTCCAACCGATTATGACCTCATTATCAGAAATGCCCGGGTTATCGACGGGACGGGAGGCCCGGCATATCCGGCTGACATCGCGGTCAGGGATGGTATTATCGCCGAGATAAGCATGCTGCCGGATGCATCTGCTGGTACGATAATAGATGCCGAAGGAAAAACGGCATCTCCCGGTTTTATCGACATGATGGGTGGCAGCAGCATACCGATGCTTCGCGATCCGGTCACTGCTGAGAGTAAACTACGTCAGGGAATTACCACTATGCTCGCTGGAGAGGGCACATCCGTAGATCCCCGGTCTCCGGAGAACGAAAATAACGAATATGTGGGACTGGATATTACCTGGAATACATACGATGACTATTTCCCCCTGCTTGAAAAAAAGGGAATTGCTCTCAATGTACTGCATACGGTCGGCTCCGGTCAGATACGGCGGATCGTTGTCGGAGAAGAAGACCGTGAAGCGACTCCGGAAGAACTCGCGCAGATGAAGGAGCTTGTATCGGAAGCAGTCAGGGACGGCGCGGTCGGGTTGTCCACCGCTCTGATCTATCCGCCCGGGTCGTATGCTTCCACCGAAGAGATTATCGAGCTTGCGCGGTCAGCAGCAGAATACGGCGGTATCTATTTATCACACATGAGAAATGAAAGCGGGGGCCTTCTTGAGGCAATCGATGAAGTAATCCGCATCAGCCGGGAAGCCGGAATTCCCGGACATATATACCATTGGGGCAGGTCAGGTCCATAAACTCTCTGCTCTTCCGGCCCGGATTCTCGAGCTGAAAGACAGGGGACAATTAAAATCCGGTTATGCGGCGGATATCATACTATTCGACCCGGACAAGGTCCTGGACAGGGCGACGTATCTCGAACCCCTCCGCTATTCCGAGGGGATAGATTATGTTATCGTAAACGGACAAATGGTGATCGATAACGGCCGGTCGACCGGGAAGAGACCGGGTTCGGTTATCAGGCACGGACGGTAAATCGTTAGATACGAATCTATGCTCTCAGTGAATCAAAAAAGGTTGATTTATATATTTAACTCAACTAATTCGTTTTTTTTCGGCGTAGAGGCGGCAAACATCGCCGGGTGAGACACGGAATTTGGTACCGTGGTTGCGAAAGCCTTTACTTGCGGGTTTTGATTCTCTTGCATCACAATCAATTTTGACAGTGCCACTACAAACTTCCCAAAGAAAGAAGCTTAGTTCAAGGTTTTGGAATAGGTCTACACGCTCATATATAACAGTTTGCTTATTTCTCTTTCCTCTAACAAGAATGAGGTGGCGAAGTTTTGCACCTGCTGCACTCAGAATGTCATCACTTGTCCAATTTGGTACAATACCATTTCCCCCCATTCTACGGATAACTATTTGCTCGCCATCCAACTCAACACGGAATCTATCAGACTTTCCAGCAATTGTATGACGAAAACTTAGTCTATCCTTGCTGTCTTTCCATCCATACTTCTTTACCATATAACCAACAACACCCTCAGGATGGGGCTCTTTATGAAAAAGTGTTATGAGGTTTGTTTTACGTGTATAATATTTAAGCTCAAACCCGAGAGAATCAGGGATGTCCTTATTGCTGGTGGTGAGATAAAGCAAATCCTCAAGATATATTCCTGGTGCGCCAGTTCCTTTATATCGAACATCTGGCATTTCATAACTACCGTGTTGAACAATCTCGGCGAGGCGTTCAAAAAGCTCTTTTCTGCTTTGTGGTGGTTTTGTTGCTATTACCTTCAATCACTACTCAATAGTTTTCTTGAAGCACTTATTCTTTCATTCGCAAGATTACAATAACCTGTGGAAATTTCTATTCCAATCCAGTCTCGTTTTAAAAACTCTGCGGCAATAGCTGTCGTACCAGACCCAATAAAAGGATCCAGAACGATATTTGCATTTGTCGAGGATATACAACGTTCAACTAATTCAACAGGGAATGGTGCCGGATGTGGATTATCTTTTTCTTGTGGGATGTTCCACACATCTCCAAGTGCATTAGCTTTTGGTGCAAGCTTAAATTTTTGTTTACAGATGAGATAAATCACTTCATATGTTGGTAAAAAATAGCCTGGATTAAAATTTATTCCACCATCACGCTTCCAAATAATAATCTGCCGAACAGGGAAACCTTGAACACGCCATTTATGATTATAAAATATTGCCCCATCTTCCTTAAGGACACGAAACATAGCAGTAAGACAGTTGTGTTGCCACTCAACATATTCTTCGTGCGGCATAGCATCATCATGTGATTCATAGCCATTGACTAATTGAGCATTTTCCCACTTACCACCACGACCATCTTTCATGCCGTTTCCAGTGCTATTTCTAAGATTATAGGGCGGACTTGTGACAATAAGGCCAATCGAATCGGCTGGCATTTTATTCATAAGATTAATACAATCTCCGCAATGCACCTTATTGAGCCATTTATCCATTAGGCTGGCAGGAAGATGTTTGACGGCAGTCTTGAGCATGTCGTCCATTGTAGCTGAAACGTGTAAAGTCGTGTCCCTCATTTTAATGATTTCGCATAAGTGAGACATAATCCAGAAGTAGAACCAAGCATTTCATTAAGCCTGTTGTATTGTTCTAATATACTCATAATCCACCTCATTTCAAACTTTTCAAGATAACGATGCAGATGTTTAAGAGTGAAATGATAAACAAGGCTTTTATATTGGGTTTTCATATGCAGGCCCCTTATTTACTCTACACTATTAATATGAAAAAATAATATGGCCGTGTCAAGTATTTAGTTCTCACAAAAAAAGTGGCTATTGTGCGTTGTATCCACCTTTTTCAATTTAGTGTAAATTTGTATCAGATGACTCTTTCATTGCCTCCGTCGACAGGTACCTGGGCGCCGGTCGTTTTTGCAAAGGCAGGTCCCGCCATCGCCATTGCAAGTTCCGCAACATTTTTCGAAGTTAGATTCGTTCTCAAAAGATTATTCGTTTTGTATTCTTCCACAGTTAAACCATAGTGCTCTGCCCTTCCTTCGAGCGCCTCCTGTGTCCATAACCCGGTATCGAAAATCATATTTGCGTGGAACGTATTGACCCGTATACCAAAAGGTGCGAGTTCAAGAGCAGCAACACGTGCAAGCTGCGTTAATGCCGCTTTTGCAACCGAGTAGGCTGATGCTCCGGGACCGGGAGCAGGGACATTTTTAGAACCGTTTATCACTATTGCCGGTTCGATTCCCTGTTTCAGGAACGGGATACACGCTTTGAGCACTTTCTGATGACTGGTCACGTTCAATTCCATGCTCCTGTCCCAGTCTGCGCTGTCGAGTTCTTCAATCGGGCTGCTCATAGGAAAATTCCCCGCATTACTGACCAGGATATCAAGTCCGCCGAATTTTACAACCGTTTTTTCAATCGCATTTCGGACAGCTTCTTCATTCGTTACGTCACAACGTATCCCCATGACGGCACCGCTGTCAAACATTTTTTCGATATCCGGATCGATATCGAGCGCCGCAACTGCCGCCCCGTTTTCCGCAAAAGCCTCCGCACATGCCCTGCCGATACCGCTTGCGGCGCCGGTCACTAAAACGATCTTCCCCTGAAAAACGGGCAGTTTTCCCCGTAGTTTCATTTTTGCCTGTTCGAGTTCCCAGTATTCTATTTGAAATATATTTTCTTCGGACATCGATTTCCAGCCTCCGAGGGCTTCACCCCATTGCATTGTACTGATCGATTGACGTATGATATCCGAGACAGCGCCGCATTCTTTTGGAGTACGGCCTACTGCGAGATTGCCGATGCCCGGCCAGACGACCCACCGCGGAGCGGGATCCAGGGCGGTTAAACCGCCATCTGTATTCCGTTCAAAGTACGTGCGGTATTCTTCAGCGAAATGTTTTACGCAATCCGCTGCATTCCCGGTCATTACCATGGGAAGATGTTTTGTCCACAGGATATGGTTCGGTGTCACCGGTCCGCGGGCAGCGATCGAGGCAGCATCGGCCCTGTTTACAAATCCCCTGTCATTATCGCTTGCATCGAGCTTAACGATCAGCGGCATACCGGCAGATTGCGCAATCTCTTTCCTCAGTTCCGCCATCATATCGAACGGTATATCAGGCGCAGGGCCCGAATCTACAAAGACCGATCGATATGCTCCCTTTTTTTCCAGAAAGTTTTCGGCGCGGGTGACATGCTCTATCATGTTCTCGTAACTTTTTCTGGCATCGTTATGGAACGTGAATATACCGTGGTTGAGCAGGACCATCCCGTCGATTTTTTCCCAATCTATCCCTTTTGTTTTCTCATAGATATATTTTGCAAGCAGATATCCAGGCATGACGTAGGGAATGATCAGCATCCGTTCCCCATAGACCTCCCGTATCTTTTCTGCACCGTTTTCCGTATCGGTTATAGCCACGACCGCATCGGAATGGGTATGATCTACAAATGTGCAGGGTATTATCGCATGGAGTATTGCCTCGACCGAAGGATTCGGCGCTTTCGGGTCCAGCATAGCCGCCCGCTGTCCATTGACCATGTCGGTATCGCTGATCGAATCGAGCTCCGCCATTTTTTTCAGAGTCTCCAGCCTGACCGGGGCGAAACCTTCCGCTTCGATGGTGGCGAGGTCCCACCCGCTTCCCTTTACGTACAGTATTTCGACGGCCTCACCGAATATATCGGTCACCGTTGTTTTTACCGAGGTGTTGCCGCCGCCGTGAAGAACGAGCAGATCTTCCTGTCCTATCAGGCGGGACGTATAGACCCGCATCTGTAGCGGATCGTTCCTGAATTTCTGCGCATCCTTCTCGTTCCAAAGACTCTTCATGATTCAATCCGTACGTGCTTGATTTTTAACAGTTACCTGCCTGAAACAGCAGATACAATATAGAATAGATTGACGACAATGTCAAAACAATTGGAGGTTTACAAAGCATACAGCGGGCTGGTACTTACGCTCTTCGTCCTGATGATTCAGAGGTGTGGGGGCTGTATTGACCGTGGATCATCTGCTGAGCGAATGAAAATAAAAAATCATTATTGATTGATCTTTTTCACAGCACCTTCCGTCTCAGGCGGTTCCAGAGGCCTTTGCCGAGGAGACGGTCGGCGTTGATGAGGACGTTTTTGATGACCATGAGGATGTCCTGTTTTCCTGCCCAGTACCGTTTCACGAGCTGGAGCGGAGTGTCGTTGACGATACGGTTCAGGACGTATGCCGAGAGGGCGATATCGTCGAGAAATCCAACCGGACCGAATATCGCTTCCGGGAGGAGGTCCAACGGTGAAATAAAGTAGACGACCGCGGTAGCGAGGATGCCGCGCGATTTCAGGGACACGCCCGAATCTATCGAGAGTTTCCAGAGCAGATAGAACATATCCGGCGCCAGCATGATGAATTCGGCGGTTTTTTTAGATTTTCCCTTGTCCGCAAGCCAATTCTCAATTTTTTTCCGCAGTCTGTAATAAAAATCACTGTTTTTGTCTGCCTCCACCGGCATCCGCTCCGATTTTATCTCTTCTTTCATAAATTTACCGGGGAAAATTTATCTCACTATCTATGGAATGGTTTTACCGCCGTAATTGTATAAAAATATACGGCAGATTACGGCAAAAGTCAATTTTTATCGCCATTGCTGCCGTATTTACCTTTCCGAATTCAATATTATTTTTGTACATTTACCGAAACCTTATTCGCAAAGGAGGCACAGATGGACGGGCGGGTTCTTCGACAATCAATCACTATTCTCATTGTCGGATCTCTTCTTGCCGGATGCTCGGCAAGCAGCAAAACGAAAGGTGCGGCGATCGGGGCGAGCGCGGGCGCCATTATCGGCGGCATGATCGGAGAAAACAACGACAACACAGCCGCGGGGGTCATTCTCGGTGCGGCGATCGGCGGCGCTGCCGGGGCCTATATCGGCAGCCGGATGGACAAACAGGCCGAGGAGATGCAGCGCGATCTTGCAGGAGCGGAGATCGAACGTATTGGCGAAGGTATCAAGGTAACGTTCGACTCCGGAATTCTTTTTGCGGTGAGCAGTTCAGAGCTACAATTCGAAGCGAAAAAGAACATTGAGAAACTTGCCGTGATTCTTAACAAATATCCCGATACGAATATTCTCATCGAAGGGCATACGGATGCAACCGGTTCGTACGACTTCAATATGAGTCTTTCGGAAAAGCGGGCAGAATCAGTGGCAAATTATACGATAGCACAGGAAGTCGACATTCTGCGAATCGACGTAGTGGGACACGGTCCGGATTACCCTGTTGCGTCGAATGAGACCGAGGATGCCAGACGACTGAACCGCAGAGTCGAAATAGCAATCTTTGCGAGCGAAAAATTAAAGAAAACCGCACTTGAGATGCAGGAGTGATCTTTTACTAAGTTCAATATTGACCGTTATCCCTGTGCAAAAATCGTTTTCAGCTTTCCGGCATAGATACGGCGGGTGTGATCATCTCTATCTGACCGGGACTGCCGACGCCCAGCCCAAGCTCGACTGCCCGCCGGATCTGTTCCTGCTCAAATATTTTTTTACCCATGATGGCGTCGTTCGAGCCGAGTTCTTTCAGGACCGCCAGACCGACCGCGTCGACGGCAATTCTGTCGTGACCGGCAATGACAACGTCCGCTTTTCTGAGGTCTCCCCGTGACGGTCCGCCATCGACAAATGCATCGATCCCGTCGAGAACAATGAGCTGCGGTTTGAACCCTGCATTTAGCTCAGCTATCATCTTTTTCATATCCGGCGACCTGTGCATGGTTCGCCTGGGATCGGTCTCGCGAATCGATTTCGGCGTGAGACCGACTGCGAGTTACAGCGACATCAGTGAATACTCCTCCCGATCCGTGTGTCTTCAGGCAGCACGTCGATACGTAATATTCAGCATTCACCGCCTGACGCGGCAGATAAAAGCCGCCGGCCCAGTGTGTTCCCAGTTCCGGAAATTTGACCCAATCCCGGTCTTCGATCTCATCATAATTTACAATATTGAACCCGAGATCGTTCGCTATATCGAAAATCCCCTTACGTTCCATAACCCGCTTCGTATTGCGCGGCCCGCTCGATTCACCCAGCGTGATATTCCGCGCACCCCGCTCATTCCACTCCTGTACGATCTGTTCGAGTGTATCGTTGTGGGTCGAGGCAGGCGTTTCGTCAGCAGAATTGAAATTTGGTTTAAGGATAACACGCTTTCCATACACTCCGGTCAAATCCAGGAGTTTCAGAGCTTGAGCGACACCGCCCTTTCTATCGCCGGTCCTGACGAGCGCCACTTTTGCAGTATCCGGCAGCGGATTGAAATCAAAAACCCCCGTTTTCCTTGCAGGAAGAATGGCTATTCCTGCGAGCGAACTTTTCACAAAATTGCGCCTTGTCAGGTTGTGCCTTGTGTCAAAACTCATAGTATCCTCAATTCGAATTCGATACTTAGTTTTGCAGTATTAATTATACAGGACTTTTAATTTTTACGGAAAAGAAATGATTGTTTCGAGTAAAAACTGGTCAGAGTGCGGTTTAATCGGTACGGGAGAGTCGCTGCATTTTTTCGAGGAATTCCCGTTTTTCGCGTTTGTTCGTCATGCCGGCAGTCTCGCAGGCATCATCGAGCCGCTTTTCGGAAATCCCTGAATCTTTGAGAATCGGACAGAGAATTTGTATCTCAAGCCCGGTCAGGCGCATCGCATTCAGCATGTAATCTTCGAACGCTTCATATGCAACCGGAACACATGTTTTCACCATGTCTGCCATGACGTTCGCATATTCTCGTATTTCGTACTGTGCATGGCTGTCCATTCTGAGGGAAAGAAAATGGAAGAGATTGTGGAGGTCGATTTTCCAGTACCACTGGGTATACACATTCGTGGGAATGACAATGCGTGCAAGTTCGCGGGCGAGTTTTCCCCGTGATTTATCTTCTTTATCCCCTTCTTCGTTCAAGAGGTATTCATAAAGATCGTATGATTTTCCACTGTTTTCATTAATGAGCGAGCGGATCATTTCAGACTCATCCGCGGGAAGCTCTCTTTCTCTGCCCTGTCTGTTCGAGGCCGACTGTGCGGCAAGGATCTCTGTTTCCGGAATATAGAATTCGTCTTCAAGAACAGAATACCGGGCGCTGTATTCGTTCACATTCGCCGTCCGGTGCCGAATCCACTGGCGGGCAACAAATATCGGCAGCTTCACAAGGAATTTGAACTCGATCATTTCGAAGGGGGTCGTATGGCGGTGGCGCATGAGGTAGCGGACCAGTCCTCTGTCCTGCGTAACCTTTTTTGTCCCTTTCCCATAGCTGACACGCGCCGCCTGAACGATGGAAGAGTCGTCGCCCATGACGTCGACAAGGACCAGGAAACCCTTGTCGAGAACGTCAAACTTCTTGCCGAGTAGATCCTTTACTGAGTTTGCCATACGTTAGACTAAAGCGGGCTTTTAAAATTTGAAAAACACGTTCGGCGGGAGCGCCGTAACCGTCTCCGGCATACATTTGAAAATAGGTAAAACCGGGTACAATGTCAAGTCCGCGTTGGAAAAAAACCTCTAATGCAATAAAAAAAGGGCCTGCCTGGCAGACCCGCTTCACCGGGTAAATTTATTTACCCGAATATTTCCCGGTACATATCTTCGTTAAATCCGACGATGAGAGTTTTCCTGACTTTCATTGCCGGTGCACGGAGGGTACCCGTGCGTCCGAGGAGGGCTTTTTTTAAATCGTCTTCGGCTGGTTTTTCCTTCCGGAGATCGAAATGCACAGACTTTTCCCCTTTTCCGGCATATATGTCGTCAACATCGCTCAGGAGAGCGGGGAAGTCGTCAGACGTGTACTTCATTTTTGATGAACTTTCCAGATTGTCCGGTTCTAATGAAATTTCCGCAAGGAACCCCTGCGACCGTTTGCAGGACGTTCACCCCGAACGGTGGTAAAACCAGCTAATTTTTGCCATACAGAATTTTCCTTTCACGATTATGGGTAGAGATTACGGGTCTTTCACAGCCACGGCGTGTTTTTCTACCGGTGGTACTTTACGAATCGTATCATAGAAGTATACGACATTAAAAATAGGTCGCGAAACTGAAGAGGATCCCTGCGCTGTTGGTCTCGACATTCAGTCCGTCCCGCAGCCAATTGTAAACATAATCGAGTTTGAGCGCTGAATCGGACGTAGGCCGGAAATTCAACCCTGCGGTGAGCCGTACATGAGTATCGCCTTCGGTGTTGGTATCAAAATCGACCCGGTCATACCGGACGACACCCTCGAAATAGGAACCGGGCAGTGTGGGTAACAGATCATGAAAAAATTCCGCACTGCCCTGGAGATAGATACCCGCCTGCTCACCGGAAAAGATCGATCCGGATAGATTTTGTGGAATATCAATCGAGGCATGTGCATATTCACCGAGAATTTCATACGGTCCTTTCCTGATTTCTCCGTCGAGTGCAAGTATAGTCAAAAATCTGCCCTCATCGACCGTGAGACCGTCGATCTCGGTAACATTATATTTTCCCGTATGCCAGGAAAAGCCGAGGTCGGCATCCGGGAGGGGGCTGTATCCGATCCTTCCAACGAATGCCGGACTGTTGTTATTATCTTCTATATTATTTTTTCCCTGTGCGATACGCGTGCCGTCGGGACTTTCTTCAATAATATCCGATGTAAAACCGTTCACGGCGTACAGTTCATACGTAATACGGGACTGCTTCGAGGGAAACAAAGCGCCGAAAATCCCCATACCCGGTTCCGACAGCGCCACCGGAATGATCTGGGTGCTGACCAATGGACGGTCGGTCATTTTATTTGCCGGGGAGTCGTGCGCAAGATTGAATTTTCCCAAAGGGGAAAGGAGCATGCCACCCCTGAACGTCAAGGCACGATGTAACTGAAAATCGAGCACCGCGAGTTCAAGGAGAATCTCTTCCGTACCCTCCTCGAATTCGAGTTCGGCAGCCATCCGCACCCGCTCGGAGATATTGGCATGCATAAAAAGATTGAACCGTTTCGGAAGAAAGGTTAATTCCTCGGTCACTCCCTCTTTACGTTCAAATCTGAAATGAGTTTCCGCATAACCGCCCAAGGCAGTCCGTCCGGATGCAATTTTATAAAGATAGGGTTTATCATAAGCGCCGCCCTTTACGAACGGTTCTTCGCGAATATCCTGCCAGGCTAAGGCAGATTGCACCATGCACAGCAGTACAACCGAATATACGCCAATTATTCTTTGTATAATTGTGTTCATTACGTAATTCTTTTACCCATGCAAATTTATAGTAAAATATCCGTTATGCAGTTCGAGTGGATAGTTTTGCAATCCCCGCTGCGCCGGACCGCGAACAACTTCACCCAGCAATGTGTATGTTGATCCGTGACACGGACAGATAAGAAAATTTTGTGATACTCCAACGGTGCATCCCTGATGTGCACAAACAGCGGAGATCGCTTTCAGACCGGACCCGTTACTATTAATGATTGCAATCGGTCCGGGAAATCCTTCCACATTAATTATAATTATCCCATCTCTATCCGACAGCTCCGGATAATCCGAGAGAATACCGGTAAATTTTCCATCACGTGCCACACCGGTATATGTCCGTGTAATTGCGCAGGATGCCATACCGAACGCAGCGCAAACTGCCGTCAGGAGCGTCCCGATTGAACCGGAGAGGAACGTTCTCCTCGTTACTGTTTCATTCTTGTTCTTCATGCCGTCCACGCTATAATGAGAGCAAAAATGCGATCAGGGCTTTCCTGTCTTCTTCGGTAAGGTCTAAAAACAAATTTCTCGCCGCTTCGGCCTCGCCTCCGTGAAGCCGTACCGTCTCGGTAATGTCCGATGTTCTTCCGTCATGCAGATAACTGACTTTCCCTCCAAGCGCTTTCCCCGCAACCCGCAGTCCCCAGAGCGGGGCGGTTCTCCATTCGACGCCAGATGCCTCATGGTCGGGCCTGTTGTCTGCGAGCTCGGGACCCATATCGTGCAGGAGCAGATCTGAATACAGTTCTGCATCTACATTGTTCAATTGCGGGATCAGGTTCGGACCAGTTCGGAGCGAAGGAATATGGCAGGCAGAACATTGCATCTCGTTAAATATATCAGATCCGCGCGTGATTTCCGGTGTTAACCGTCCTCTATCCGGCGGGGAGAGAAGCCGAACGTAGACAACGACGTCAAAAACGGTCGAAAGCGACAACTCCGGATCGGGGACATTGTCCCCAAGAGAAACATTTCCTGCCTGAGGATGGCGGTTCTCCTCGGGAATCAAATCGGTCGTTATGCCCATATCCTGGTGGTATGCGAGACTTATCTGGTCTAAGAGGGTTGCAACATTCGCTTTTCTACCGAACCGGCCGATCTCAGTTGTCCCTTTTTCGATCGACGGCACCCTGTTCACTCTTCCCGAAATCCCGTTGCCGTCGAGGTCACCGGGGTCTTCAAGCGCCAGGAGCGTTTCGTCGGGGATACCCTCCAGTAGTCCCATTCCGAAAACCGGTGGCGGCATTCGCGGAGATATATCAACACCCTGAGGCAGTATTTCAGGAGGAACTCCGGATATGCTTTTATCCTGCAGTTGTCCGCCGCCTATGTCTTCAGCGGTATCGGCGCCTCTGCTGAACCGGATGAGAATCGTTTCGGGAGTGCCCCTGCCGTCACCGGGATGGCAGGTCTCACAGCTTGGCTGGTTAAAAATAGGACCCAGTCCCTCCGAAACGGTAAAAACTTTTTCGAAGTCCTCATCACCGCGTGCAAACGCTGCATTCAGTTCAGGAGAGAGTCCGGGCAGCGTCCCGTCGAGCGTGTCTCCGGCGGTTGGCGCCTCGGTAAGAAGTTCACCGCAGCCGAGAAGCATACTTGCAGCACACATGAACAACAATTGTTTTAAATGACAGATACTCATGTTATTTTTCAAAAGCAGATAGTTCATCATTTTGCACTCATGACGCTTAACGGTCAAACTTTACAGAGCGGAACGATTCGTTAAATACGAGAACAGCATACAAAATAAAATAAGATAAAGCAAATAATTATTTTAGGGTAGGCTAAAAATTATTTTATCTTAGTATAATATGCAATATATTAACAAAAAAGCCGGCTTCGTATTCAGCAGCCGGCTTTTAAAATGTTTTGGGATAGTATCTAATCGCACGCTCAGCCGCGGGCATCGGCGTACCGCTGCGCCACATCATCCCAATTGAAGATATTGAATATGTTCTTGGTATATTCGGGGCGCTTGTTCTGATACTTCAGGTAGTAGGCGTGTTCCCATACATCGACCGCCAAAAGCGGGACTGCACCGAAAACGTTAACGTCATGATGTTTTTCTACCTGAAGGACGGCGAGTTTATCCCACGCCTTATGATAAGCAAGTATACCCCAGCCGCTTCCTTCCACGCCGTTGGTCGACGCCTTGAAATGTGCGCTGAACTTGTCGAAACTGCCGAAATCCCGGTCTATTGCGCTCCCGAGATCACCGGAGGGAGAACCGCCGCCGTTCGGAGAAAGATTGTTCCAGAAAATCGTATGCAGAGCATGGCCGGAGCCATGAAACGCCAGTTCCTTCTCCCAATATTTGACCAAAGCAAAATCTCCGCCCTCCCGCGCATCGGCGAGCATCTGCTCCGCCTTATTCAGACCGTTCACATAACCCTGGTGATGTATGTCGTGATGCAGACGCATTGTCTGTTCATCGATCACTTCTGTGAATGCGTCGTACGCATATGGTAATACAGGTAATTCGTGTGCCATTTGCCTCTCCTCTTCTCTATTACTGTTTTCCGTTGAATTGCATGAAAAAGCAGGAAAGGACGCTATGACCATCCCGCCCGCAACAGCGCCTCCTTTCACGGCGCTTTCTTTTATAAATTCTCTTCGTGTTTGAGGTTTCATAATTCTTTCTTTAATGCTATGGCAAAATTCTCCTGCATAGCCGAAGCCGGTCAATTTCCGTAATGTAAAGGCTTCACACAGGAATATTACAGTACCTTATTCAATGAATGAGTGATGTAATAAAGGATACAAAGACCCGAAAAGTATCAAGAAGATAACTCTTTGGTAATAAACTAAAAAAATCCCCGAATGTCAAATTTTTATTTTCTGATCCATTCATGGACATTTTACCAGTCTAACAAATACAGTACGGCGAATGTTTCTATTCCTCTCCAGAAATTCCCGATCCGGATATTTTCATCGTACTGATGCTGATTATTATCGGGATTGGCAATGGGAACGCCGATAGCAGGTATAGCAAGGAACTCTGTAAACATGTATGTCGGTATCGTACCGCCGAGTGACGGAACAAGGGCAACGTCCCTATCGAACGCATTCGACATTGTTTTAATAACGCCAAGAGATACGGGAAGTTCCATCGAGGTCCGGGAAGCCGGGGTTGCCTGACCTGCAGTTATCCTGGCAATATTTGGATGGTTCATCCTGGTCTCATGGTCAGGATCTTCATCAACGATATGAAACGCCTGCTTTTCAATATGTTTTGAGAGTTTTTCGACCATATCGGATCCGACCGTTCCCTTGACGAGGCGAATATCCATCAGAGCTGAAGCCTGGTGCGGGATGATCGTACGGTTCATTCCGCTGTCCAGCCAGCGAATATTCAGCGACGGTCTGTTTATGAGTTCATTGAGATTTCTTCCAAAGCCTTCTGGCCGGGCAAATTCGTACTGGTTCCTGAGCTGCTCATCGAGTCTTGACAGTTCATCCAAAGCTTGAAGTTCCCGTGCGTTCAACGGTTCGGCCGTATCGTAGAACCCGTCTACGAGGACATTTCCGTCTTCGTCTTTAAAGCTGGTGAGAAGGCGCGCCAGCTTGTACGCCGGATTGGGAGCCCAATTCCCGTAATGCCCGCTGTGTAGATTCGTGTTCGGACCGTAAATGGTTATTGTAAGACTCTGAATTCCCCTGTTCCCAAAATAAAGCGTCGGCTGACCGGTCGGATAGACAGGGCCGTCACAAATAAAGACCACATCGGATTCGAGCATTGCCGAATGGTTTTCGATAAATTCGAGCAGGTGTGCCGATCCTTCTTCTTCGGCGCCGTCGAAAACTATCTTGATGTTATTCGTGAGCAAAATTTCCTTTTCGTCCAAAGCATCGACTGCCGCTAACAGTGCAATCACAGGGGCTTTATCATCGCTTGCAGACCGTGCATAGATTCTCCAATCGTCATCATACGATTCTCCTGTTCCAGGAAACGGGATCGGTGAGGGATTCTTTGTTCCCGCCTCGAGTTTTCCGGGACGGAGCGCCGGATTGTACGGTTTTGTTTCCGTCCATTTTCCTGGTATGACCCGCTGGCCGTCATAATGCGCATAGAACAGGAGCGTTCGAACCGCACCCGGTACAGAACGTTCACCGTATAGTACCGGATTTTTCGGATTCTCGTACCCTGCGTCGAATATCCCGGCAGTAAAACCCCGCTTTTCCAACATCCGGACAATGGTTTCGGCGTTTTTAAGGATAGTCTCGCTATCGTATGAATGATTTGGGATGGAGAGCAATTCAATATATTCACGAATTATTTCATGTTGGTGTTCTTTCCTGAATTCCCGGACAGCCTCCCTGACTTCCCGTTCGTAGGGGACTGCGCCCGGTCCTTGAGCGTACTGTGCGGACAACCCTGACGGCAGCCAACAGATAACTGATATGAGTAAAAATATGAGCATGTTTTCAGCCGGATATTTCGATTGACACATTGCAGTTAGAGACGTTGTACGGTTACTGATCCGGTTTTGTACTCCACCTACCTGATCAAAAGATATTCGGTCTGGCGTCCACCGGGGAAATAGAGTCCGTCTCCGGCAGTGAAGGCAACGTCTTCTTCAAGAACTATACGAATATCCTGATCGTTCCATTCAGGCACTGCATAGGTGATATCAAGTTCCATTGAATATATTGTATTAGTATGGACGGGACGTTCGCCGTTTCGGGTCGGCAGTTGATTCCCATTTTCATCGAACAGACCCTCCGAACCGACCGAAGGTCCGTAACCTGCGTAGGTTTTCGGCAGGGGACTGCCCTTGAAACCGTAGCGTGCCACATACGTTCCCATCGTATGGCAATAGACTTCCGGTCTGAGCCCTTCCGCATTTGCCCGTTCCAATACGGCAAAGAGTATTTCGTTTCCGGTCCTTCCTTCGGCAAATTCTTCAACCACGAGGTCCTGCAGCCTGTTACCGCGGCGCAGGGCTTCTTTCAACCCTTCGGGAGCGTCCGGTTCGCCTTTTTTCAGAACATATGCCACCTGCTGAATATCTGTCGAGAGTCCGAGATACCTGATACCGATATCGCAGGAGAGTACATCACCGCGCTGTATAATGGTGTGGAACCCGCTGTGCGGAGGAATATCGATCCGGAAATTCTCTTCCGGGTCACCATATTTTTTATTTTCCTCCAGACTTCTCCACGCCATGACCGTCGGCCCGAAGTTGTCGTCAAAACCGAGATCCGAGGCCTTCTGTTTCACCCACCAGTTCACGTCATCCGTTGTGGTGACGCCGGGCGTAACGACAGCGCTTGAAAATGCTTCTGCTATGATATCGTGGGTTATGTCGATAACTGTCTTATACGCTTCGAGCTGCTGAGGCGTCCGGTATTCCGACCAGAGTCCCGAAAGTAAATCAGCATTGACAAGTCTGGAAGAATATCTGCTTCCGAGCGCTACTTCAAGGTCGTTATCCCATGCGGCTCCGGCAGCTATCTTCTGCGGGTTCAGCTCCCGAACGGCCTCAGCGAGCATTTCGAGACTCCCCGAATGTGTGAATACATGGTCGGGGAACAGCGGGCCCCATTCCTTGAAACTGTCTGAATTTCCAATCAATCTGCGCTCTACGCCTTCTTCTCCCTCCTTATGATAGACCATCAGGTAGTACGTTCTGCGGGCAACAAAGCCGTCTTCTGCCGCCGGCATTAAAAACGGAAATATCCGGCTGTCATCATCTGTTATGATCCACATTTCAATCCCTTGCTGTTCCATCAATTTTGGTAGAAAATTATCGATCTTCCATTGAAGCCACTCCTCGATAAGCCCGACAGTTTCCTTCATCGGCTTAATATTTTTGAAATTGTCGGTCGTAAAAATATCGTCATAATACGACGTTCCGCACCCTGCAGATAACATAATGGTGTGCAGTATTACAGTACAAATGAGTATTTTTTTCATTATCCGTTCCTTTCGTTGTTATCGAATTATGTGAAACTCCGACTGGCGCGCATCGAGATATTCGACGCCTCGTTCCGAAAAAACTACGTTTTCCTCAAGCCGGTATTCAATATCCCGGCCCCATTCGGGAATATACGACGTGTTGCTGAGTTCGAGCGATGTTATGGTATTATAATGGAGCGGGTAATCTCCGCTCGATATGGAATAATACGACCTTGGCCGGATGTCACGGGGGTCCCGCGAGCCGGGATCCCTGCTGTGGGAATTGAATGACGTTCCGGGAAAGAAGTGTTCACGCGTATAGTATAAACCGCTCCTGCCGTACCGTTTTATGAAGTAACTGATCGGGTGGCTGTAGATCCTCGACCGCAGCCCTTCCTCTTCGGCAATTTTTGCGGCTCTTCTTGCGATTTCGTCCCCTGTGTCGCCTTCTTTCCATTCCGATATAAAAATATCCTGAAGCCTGTTACCGTTCCGCAGTCCCTGTTTCAGGCCTTCTGGGGCGCCGGTCTCTCCTTCTGCGAGGACGTACGCATACGCTTTTGTGTCGGTATTGAGACCGAGATATTTGATGCCGGAGTCAAGTCCGACAAGATCACCGCGCCTGATGACAATATCAACGCCGTTTCCTATCCTGAGTCTCCCTTCGAAAAAGTGTGCGGACCCGGGATATTTCCGGATTTCTTCATCACTTCTTATTATAGAGACCGAGGGGTGGTCGACAACGAGAAAATCGTTATCGAGGTATGTCTGCACCAGCCACCAGTTCAGGTCTGCCGTTGTGGTGACGTCGGGCACAATTACATCGTTCGATAAAGCTTTTGCAATGATCGCACGGGCTACGCGTGCGACATACCGGTAGGTGTTGATCTCCTGAGGCGTTTTTGTGGTGAGCCATTCTACGCTGATGTTCGCCGCGGACACCAGCCGGGAGGCATATCTGCTGCCCAGTTCTTTTTTAAGGTCTTCCCTGTCGGAGGGGAGAAATCCATCGCCGCGGCGCCATCCTTCATCAGAGACATTGATCCCCATTGTGCCCGGGTCCAGCTCTTTTATGATGTTCGAAAGGTCTGTGAAATTCCCTTCCAGCCGTTCGACTCCCTTTTCAGAGCCCGCATCGTGAAAAATAAGGAATGACGGTGTGCTTAACACCAGCCCTTCTGCATCGGTAGGAACGAGAGAAAGATACACGGGCCCTTCGTTATTACGGACGATCCACAAATCGACGCCTTCACGCCGCAAGATGCCAGGTAGAATATGTTCACGTTTCCATTCCAGCCAGCTGGCCATCAATTTGACGCGCTCACGCTCCGGAATAATCGCATGGTTATTTTGGGAAAAAACAAGAGTTCCCGTGAAAAGGATACAAATAGTGACGGCGGCAAATAGATTTTTTATACGGTTCATGATACCCTCTCTATACTAATGTTTTATCGTTATCGACCGGCCGTCACTTCCCGCCGGGTGCACTCGGAACTCGAGCGAAACTTCCTCCGGACCGCTTCTCTCCGGTTCGATTATCCAATCCACTGTATTTTTCAATCAACAAGACGCTAGTAGTGTGAGAAAAAATCCGATACCGGATATTTAAAGGAGTGGTACATACAGGATGACGCTGAAACAAAGGTATGTATTCTCCCGGCAGATGTCAATAATTATCAATCACCGGGACCGGATATATTTTATCCGGTTTCGGTGATGTTTGTCTTGTTTTTTGAAAAATAATATTTTATGTTACATTCAGCTTACCTGAATATTTTACAATAATTGTTTTGTTTCGGTTATTGAATGAATGTTTGTTTGATTCTTGTATCCCGATTCTTGTTATTCAAGAAACTCATCTTCATAAAGGTCTGTTTTACAGAGCTGTGCTTTAGTGAATTATAAGCAGATTTCCTTCAAATTTATATCCGTTAAACATGTGTAATAATGGGGGACATTATGATTGACCAGGCTCTCCGGTATCAAAAAGTCTATGATAAATTCCATCCTAAAATTCTTCAATATCTTGTAAGGTTTACCGGCAGTCAAAAAGATGCCGAAGATCTTACAGAGAAAGTATTTAGTACGATCAATACCCGCCTTGACACCTTTAAGGGAAAATCAAGCCTGCCGACATGGATCTATAAAATTGCAACGAATGCCGCACTCGACAGAATGCGCCGTTTATCGTTTGAAAAGGTGCAGAAAAAGACACGATCCGATGAAAGTAAACCTGATCGGGTAGAAGACGGGGAGTTCTGGTCCGGCGAAAAGGGGCCTGCGCCGGATGATACGTCTATTCAAAACGAGGTGAATACCTTCATTCGGAATTTCATCGAGGAGATTCCCGGAACCTATAAAGCCGTTCTTGTGCTCAGCGAACTGGAAGGTTTCAAAAACCGTGAGATCGGCAGCGTTCTCGATTTGAATCCTGACACCGTCTCTATCAGACTGCACCGGACCAGGGAAAAATTACGGAAAAAACTTGAAGCGCATCATGACTTTCACCGGACCGATATGCATGAAATAGCGTACGATCTGAAAAGTGTTTTCAGGGTTCCCAAAGAGTAAGACCTGTTCGGTCCTTTCACTATTTTCACCAGCCGGAATCAAACCAGCGAAACAAAGTAACATTCTTGTTTTTTTGCCGGGCGTTTCCTGTATTTCTCATAAAGTTGATACTGGTAATTGTCCGATAAATCGACCTTTACGCCGCGAATGAATTCATGTATCACCTTCGTGCGCGGTTCCAGCAGATCACCGTCGGTAATGACGACATTTGCCATTTTACCCGCTTCCAGGCTCCCAAGCTCGTCTTCGACACCGTATATTTCCGCAGGATAGAGCGTAACAGCTTTCAGTGCGATATCTTTCGGCAGTCCATACGCTGCAGCCATTCCCGCCATGAAGGGAAGATTTTTGACCGATGAAGCATTTGAAACGGTGAATGCAAAAGTGACACCCGCATTATGAAGGACCGACGGGATCGTCAGGTAGAGATCATAGGGTATATTCTGATCGGTCCTCGCAAGCAGTTCCGAATAGAGTACGGGAATACCCGCTTCGGCGATCTCCCCGGCAATCTTGTAAGCATCGTGCGCCCCGGCGAATACCGCCCGAATACCCGTCTCACGGACAAAAGAGATCGCTTCGCGGATGTTTTCGACACCGTTGACGGTAATCGTCACCGGCGCTTCTCTCCGCACCACGGGAATAAGCCCTTCGAGAGTCAGATCGGTCACCGGATGTTCCTGCCTTGCATTCGATGCATACTCCTTCTGCGCCTGCACATAGAGTTTTGTTTTTTCGAACAGTTCCCGGACATCCGACAAAATCTTTTCAGCCCATTCGCGCTGATTTCCTTTTTTCCGGGGAGGGTTTTGCTGCGGTCCCCCGTTATTGGCGGGTTCGATCCGTGTAAATCCCGGAAAGGTCATCTGCATGGCGACTGGATCTCTTACGGACATTTCATCGACGCTCCAGCCGTCCAGGTTCAAGAGCACTTCATGCCCGGCAAAAACTCCGTTTTCCCCTGCACGCGGTGAAGTTATGACCGAGGTAACACAATTCCAGCGTGCAACTCCCTTTAATATCGTATGAGGATTTACTCCCTGTGAAGCCCGGATGAATGTATTGTAGGTTCCTGTTTCGACCTGGTCCTGTGTCTGGGTCACCCCTCCTAATTCCGTCAGACCGAGATTCGTGTCCGGACCGATCATACCCGGGTAGACGAACAGTCCCGCAGCATCGACGATCTTCACTCCCCGCGGAACGACAACATCCGTACC
Source organism: bacterium (assembly GCA_965240425.1). Classification (GTDB taxonomy): domain Bacteria; phylum SM23-31; class SM23-31; order SM23-31; family SM23-31; genus CBDFMG01. The sequence continues at coordinate 812,911 of OZ251221.1, read as the reverse complement.
GACCGCTCAACGCCAAGGGACTCGATCCCGGCGACGAGCTGGCAACCCTGCTAGGGAAAGACGGAGAACCGGATGCGGACAGCTTCTGGCAGAACGTGTCCACAAACCTTGTCGCGAGACGTCTCCGTCTGCTGTTCGTAGCGGACGATATACCTGATCCCCTTGAGCGGGTCGTGGAGTTCCTCAACGGCCAGATGTCCGGTATCGAAGTTCTCGCGGTAGAGATTAAGCAGTTCCGCGGCAAGTCGACCCAGACACTTGTACCGCGGGTCATCGGGAGGACCGCGGGCCTCAGCCATGTCCCCGGTCTGCGCCCAACGCTTCTCCCTTCTCCGGCGCTTCTTACGCGCGAGTTGTTCTTGGACAGATTCGCCAGCGACGATAAAGCGCTGGGTGTTGCGGGTCGCCTCCTCGACGTGGTGGCCCAAGAGTCCGGCGCCACGGAGTGGGGGACTAGCGGTGTCAGCGTTCGAATGAGCTGCTCGGTTTGGCAGCAACCCGTCAGCGTTGCCTGGCTCTACCCGCCGTCGAAATCGAAAAAAGGATGGATGAAAACCAAGGACTTCTCTTTCGGGGCGGCTATATTCTACGAAGATCCACTGCCCGGAGAAGAACTGCGGTCTGTACTCGAACGATGGATAGACCAGTTCTCCAGCGATGACTTCACCGAAGAAGTTTCAAGCAAGGGGGTCAAAGCATAGCCACGGGACACATGGGAGAATGAAAAGCCAGGGAGCATAAACGAGACGGGTTGGTTCCCATCGGGGAAGCCTTCTCTGGTCTGGGCGGCCCTGTGAAAGCGCTCCGCGAAGCCACGCCCCAGGCGCTTCATAACTTCACCCGCTTCACCCAAGTGGACGAGCTGGTCGAAGCCAGCGAAGCGGATTCCGATCTGGGTTTCATGGAGCGGCTGCTAGAACGAGACCTTGCGGCGGTTTCGTTATGGTTTGCTTTCAAGAATGAGTTTTGTATATTCGGAGAAGGAAAAAGTGTGATATATGCTTTCGTGTTGGCTGCCCTCGCGTTGACAGCCGGTTGTTCGGACCTGCAAGACGATGCGATGTTGGCGCAAGCCGCCGCAACCGAGACGGCGTACGTGAACGGTCCGAATCTATACCCAGGATGAAGATCTGCCCTGGGCGGAGTCGCTGGTCACGAAGGGTGACAGAATCGTCTTCGTGGGGTCTGACGAGGAAGCTCTGGAGCACGCCGCCGAGGACACCAGGCTCGTGGACCTGCAGAACCGGTTCGTGATGCCGGGAATGGTCGACGCACACACGCATCCCGGCCTGATTGCCACCGGGGCCAACTTGTCCGTGCTGGACGAGACCGATGAAGCGGACGAAGGGCCCGCCAACGCGGACAGGATGCCGTCCCGGCCGAGAGAGGCGACGCTGGCCTGGCTGCAGCGGTACGCGGACGACCACCCGTTCACCTTCGTGATCCGACAGGGGGTGTGGGACGTCGCCACCTACCTGCCCCACGGGCCGCACAAGAGAGACTTGGATGATATTTCCAGACTCAGACCCATCATGCTGAACGACAATTCGGGGCACAGCGTCTGGGTGAATTCCGCATTCCTACGGCTGCTCGGCATCGACGCCGACACGCCGGATCTCAGCCGTAACCTGTCTCACTTCGTGCGTGACGAGAATGGCGAGCCCACCGGCTGGGTCAAGGAGTTCTCCCTGCTGCCGTACTTCGGTGACAGGTTCGTGCCGGATGCCGACGAGCTGAAGGAACGGCTGCTGAAATACCTGAACTACATGTCAAGCAGGGGCATTACGACACTATGGGACGCCGGCAACTTCAACATGGACGATGCAGTGTACCAGGCCGCGCACGATATCGCGAGAGAAGGCAATTTGCCGTTGCGTTGGGAGGGGTCGCACCACATCTGGGCGCCGGAGCAGATCGAGACCGCGGTGGAATCGCTGGTCCGGCTGAGGGAGAAGTACGCCCACGAGAAGCTGCAGTTCAACAGTATCAAGATTCACTACGACGGCATGCAGGACATCCTTACCGCCGCCATGCTGGAACCCTACGTCACCGACCCCGACAACTACGGCGGCGTGTTGTTCACCACTGAGCGATTGAGCGGTTTCATGCAGGAGTTGGACGCCCACCGCATCGACCTGCACATGCACGCGTCAGGCGATCGAGCGACCAGGAACATTCTCGACGCGGTCAAGGAGGCTCGGGACGCGCTGGGGCGGCCATTGGGGATCGAGGTCACGATAAGTCATCTGTTCTCGGTGGCCGACAGCGATGTCGCACGCTTTCAGGAGCTGGGCGTGCACGCCAACTTCACGCCGCACTGGTTCGGCGGCACCGCATATGGGGACGCCAGGGAGATCAACGTGGGGCCGGAGCGGGCCGGCCGGTCTCAGCTCGTCGGGCAGTTCATGCGGCAAGGGGTCAACGTGACGCTGTCCAGCGATGTCGTTTACAACGCGCTGCGGGTGAGCCCCTTCATCGGCGTCGAAATGAGCATGACCCGACGGGCGCTGGGCAGGGCCGATGCGCCCACCATGCCGTCGCGGGACGCCAGGATTTCGCTGGAGCAGGCGCTGGCGGGCTATACGGTGAACGGCGCCGCGCAGCTCGGGCGGCAAGGACAGATCGGCGTCATCAGGGCGGGGTTGCTGGCGGACTTCATCGTCCTTCCGCAGGACCCGTTCGAAATGGACGTGGAGAGAATCCACACGATCGCGCCCAGCGCCACGGTCGTGGGAGGGGAACTGCACAGTGGTAGCTTGTGATGGCTTCACCACCCGGGGGGGCACCACCGCGGGGGAATCGTACGCCGAATCCCATCCTCACGCGCAGGCCCTTCAGCCGCCTGCGTGACTCATCGTCGATACGTCTCGGTGTGGCACTACTGACCGCCGTATTCGTCGGCAGTTGCCGGGGTCATCCGAACGCGCCGACGGAGACGGATGCGCTGACGTTCGCCTTCGACTTTCGTGGCGGGCCTCAGGGATTCGTTGCCGGCTTCGCCGACTATCCGCCAGCCGATGCGGACATCTACGAGTTGACTGCGGACTACCGCGCCCTACCGCCGCCGCTGGCATCGCAGTCCGCCCTGTTCATCTCTGGCGTCAACCGAAGCGACGACCTGTTCATGTTCTTCAAGGGACCCATCGCGGGCCTCTCGCCCGGCGGGCGCTACATCGTCACGGTCAGTGTGGAGATCGCCACCGATACGCCGGCCGGGTGTTTCGGGGTGGGTGGCGCGCCGGGCGAAAGCGTCTGGATCAAGGCGGGTGCGACCGCCATCGAACCGCTCGCTATTCGCGACGGCTCCTACCTGCGCATGAACATCGACATCGGCAATCAGTCCGGCGGCGGGGCACACGCTGTGGTGCTCGGCGACATCGCCAACTCCAGAAGCTGCGAGCAGGCGCGTCAGTGGGAGCGCAAGGCCTTCGAGGGCCGACCAACGCCGACACCGATCTCTATACCTCCCAGTGGCCGGGCTTGGCTGCTGTTCGGCGCCGACTCGGGATTCGAGGCCCGGACGGCCATCTACTTCACCCGGGCGTCGGTCACCTTCACGCCGATGTGACCGGCGGCGGCGCGACGGACGGACGGGCCTGACGAGCACGCGCCGTGATAACGGCGCAATAGCGGCTCACATCCGATGGGTTATGGTTTGCTTTCAAGAATGAGTTTTGTATATTCGGGCGACAAGGCCACCCTCAGCAACTTCCGGGCGGATTGTCTGCGCGAGTTGAAGAAAATAAAGATAGCTTGGCCGGACCTGCACTACCAGACGGCGAAGGGGGCACTGGTGCTCTCGCCCTCGCCGCCAGCCATCCCGCCCGCGCAACCGCGCCTCGTGGAATAGCCGTCCGCGCCTTGTGTCGGGCTCGAGATTGCTCCGTGACGGGCGAACGCGGGGTACACCAACTCCCAACCCGACAGGCTCTCTACGGGCCGCAGGCTCCGCCGCGGAACGATCTGGATCTCGAACCCGTGCTCCACACACCCAGGTCGACGGACTCATTGGTTCCGGGGCCAGTAACCGCGTAAGAACCCGCGCAGATCGGAGATCGGTATGACCCAAATAAGAAAAATATTTGTCGCTTTCACGGTTTTGCTGTCGCTTTCGTTCGCAGCGTGCGGCGACGGGGGGCCCTCAACGCCAACGGCTCCGCCTCCACAGGCACCTGCTGGACTCCGTATCCATGGCCGCGTGCAGGACGCCGAGAGCGGCGCGGGAATCGATGGCGCCATTGTCATAGTCCGAGACACCTGGACAGGGTTTTCTGAGGTGGGACGCTCGGTTACGGCAGCCGACGGCAGGTACGAGATCACGGGAATTACCGTAGGGCCCGCACCCGACGGGGGCGCCGCGATCCAACTAAAAGCCTTCGCCGATGGCTATTTGTCAGACGGGCACGATCATATTTGGCCGGCCACGCTTACACCCACAGGCGAGCTCAACTTCAGCCCCAACCTGAAGCCGGATCCCGATCCCCCCTGCACAGTTGTCGGCAGCGTGCGTGATCAGGCTGGCCGTGGCGTCGCCGGGGCGTCCGTACAGGCCTCAAACGGCTCCCCCAACTCCTGGATGCAGCGGCGCACCATGACTGGTTCGGACGGACGGTATGCAATTCCAGAGCTTACTGGTTCCTATTATTTGGACGTGATCGCAGAGGGGTACAACGAACCGCCGACGCAGGAGGTCTTATGCCGGGATGCAGGTCAGGATTCGCTCGTCGAAATTGACTTCACGCTCGAGCCCGGAAGTCCCACTGCCGACCCGGACTTCATCCGCTGGTTCTGGAACCAGATCGTCTTCAACACCCGGGATTGTCCTCCCAGCCGTTGCGGTGCGCCTCTCGAACAACGGTCGTCGTATCTGCTTTCGACAAGCAGTCCGGACTTTCATATCCGCACACACAACGATGGCGGCGAACGCGTCGTTTCCGAGGAACGGGTGCAACAGATTCGGGCGGAGATTCCGCGCATCGTCACCACAATCACGGGACAGCCGTTTGGCGGACGGATATCGGACGGCGCTGGACGTGCCACCGGCCAGATCACGATTGAGTTCATTCCTCAGGAAGAACTCCGGGCCGGTATGTGTGGGCGGGCAACGATTGGGTCGGCACAGGGCTTGGTGGAAATCAACAGTCAGGCTTTGTCGCAGGACGAGGCCAGGTCCGACAGTGACGGCTGTCCGCTTCTCCCTGTACTGCGCCACGAGATGGGTCACGCCATGGGGTTCTTCCACGTCGTTTACGGCGGGGATCTCATGTCCTGGCACCCCCGATTCGTGACCGACTTCTCGGCGCGCGAGGTGCACCACATGCAGCTCGCCTATCGCCTAGGGCCGCTCCAGAGCTCTCCGTACGGACCCTTGCTGAAGCCGCTCTGGAGCCTTCCCTCCGGGTCCCGCAGCGACCGGTGCGCGCGAGCGGGCCTGCCGGATGACGGCGCGGGGGCGCCGGCGCTGACGGCCGAGGCGGTGTTGGCGTGTCAGCAGCAACTCTCCCCGGTGTACCCGTTGGAGCCAACCACCGACGGCCTCTACTATGGGCAGCAAGCCTGCTTCCTTGGGTTTCCGTTCGGATGGGACGGTGGCGGCGCGTACATCAACCACGGCCTACCACTCCCGTTCGTGAAGGCGGGCATCATCAGCGCGTTTGCCACCGATGAACCCGTCAAGAGGATCTACCTCGATGCGCACGTGAATAAAGGGTTCAGCGGCGGCCCTGTGGTGTTCTTACCTGACGACCAGAAGGTGCTCCGTGTGGCGGGCGTCGTCGTCGGTTACCCGAAACGCTTCCAACCCGTCGTTGATAACCACGGAAATACGGTTGCCCTTGCGCAGGAGAACCCAGGCCTTGTGCTGGCCATCAGCATTCACCATGTGGTGGCGTTAATCGACGCGAATCAGATCGGGTTCGCGCTTCCCAGTTAGGCATCCGGCAGCACGTAAGAACCAGTTGCCAGCCACGCGTGGATTTCCACAAAAAACTGTGATTCTGGGGAATTTTCCTGGAATAAACACCATGCCTATGTACAAGTAGTACTGATCAAGTAGTACCTACCTACAAGTACGTACAGGCCGGTGGCCTGTTAATTCTTGACAATCTTTCGGCTGAAAAAGAGGCCGACTCAACTGGAAATTGAGGGGATTAGTGGGGGTAGTGGCACCAGTACTCCGGATTTTCCTCAGTATTATTCCAAAAAAACGTTACTGGAACAGCAACAGCCATGAGCGATCTGAAGCAATTAGCCTCCCTCTTGGCGAGGCGTAACGCCATCGACAAAGAGATTGCGGCTCTGATCGGCCGTCCAGCCATCAGGGGTCATGTCGGGGAGTGGATCGCGCGGGAAATCTTCAGGGTGACGCTGGAAGAATCCGCGGTTCAGGAGGGCTTCGACGGCCGGTTTGCAGACGGCCCGCGGGCCGGACAGACGGTGAATGTGAAGTGGTACGGCAAGCGCGAGGGGCTGCTCGACATCAATCCAGCCGGCGTCCCGGACTACTACCTTGTAATGACCGGGCCGAAGGCGGGGGCGATGATCTCGCGGGGCCAGACCCGGCCGTTGGTGATCACGGAGGTGTTCTTGTTCGATGCGCCAGCGCTGGTGGAGCGGTTACGCAAACGTGGCGTCAGACTTGGCGTCGCCACCTCCGTGCGGCAACACGAATGGAAGGCGGCGAGGGTCTATCCGGAGGCGGCGGCCGGCGCACAACTGGCGCTAACCGATGCGGAGCGAGAGGCGCTGAAGCTGTTCGCTGAGCCGAAGCTAAGCAGTTCCCACCCCCACCCCAAACGGCCCTGACCCGCTCCAAGACGCCACAGAACGGGCGGCAGGCGTCTTTGGGGTGGGGGGCCGCCGGCTGGCGGCAGGTCGAATAGTGCCCGGTCCTGGTCGCGCTCGTTCCGAGTGCCAGCCGACGTAGCCAGCTATTTACTGTCTAAGGTCTTGAATTCCGGCTATGAGCGCGCGAACAGAGAAAAGAATGGGATACGCCATGCCTTCAGTCATGCCGTTCTCCATCACGTTAACGACGACAAACGTAAGCCCACCGATACCGAAAACAAGCAGAAACCAAGCAGTACTTGTGTCGTCCGTCATGCTCTAGCGTCCTTTTACGAGGACGACGCTCGTCTCGTCTCTCACTCGGTCGCGTTCACGATGCCAGAGCGACTGTGGTCGTGTGGCGTGAACGATGTCCTACATGCCATGAAAGACAGCGGGGACAGTGATATGCCGCCAGCAACCCTTCGCTGGGCCGGTCCAGTTCTCGGCGAATGAGCGCGCGTATGGCGGCTTCTGCCTTTCCTTGGGATGCGTGCCGTCGCTTGCGGCCACAGCGGTCGTGTCGAAGAAGAGGATTGGCGAGTTTTTGCAGCCCAGCCTGGCCAAGCGTAAGCATCTGAGTCCCCTTTGTCGCCGAGAGTCAGTCGATTCGAATAACCAGTTTTTCTCTAAGCGCTGCGGCGGCGTGGTGCAGGAACTGTCGATCTAGGTCAGGTCGTTCACCGTTTCCACTACCATCGATCCAGAGCGTATCCAGTGCGCTCGGACTTGCCACCAAGGTCTTCAAGTCTGGAAACTCTCGGTAGGTAGCGCCCGCATCCTCCAGAGTGCCACCGCGCCAGTCGCGGTACACGACTAGCTTCCCCGTTCTCGTTTGGTAGACACGGATTGCAGGTATTGCGATGGCGAGGTCATCGCTTTCAGCAATTAGGCGGCCCGTGAAGGCGACGTGGAGTGGGCCAGCGTCATCGTGATCTTCTTGATACCTGTCGCCTCCGACCCAGAGTTCGATCTCGCACAAGCTCTCGCCAGGCCCGACCTTTCGGAACACGAGTTTGCCGTGCGCCATGTCGGCGCGAAGGAAGCAACCTTCAACCTTGTTCGCAGCCACATTCCGGTCCAGGCGGACGGCGTCGATCCGTTCACCTCAACCTTTGAGTTCGATGGCCTCGCATACTACACGGTGACCGTCAACCTCAAATGCCGCCTCTAAGGCCGCACGGAGGCACATCTCTCCGGTTGTGGCTTGCTTTCAAGAATAAGTTTTGTATATTCAAATTGATCGAGAGGCTCCCATGAGAAACGACCCAACCCAAACGAAGGCTTGCGCAAGCCTGATCATCGCCATCGCCACAATGCTTGCGGCAGCGTCCTGCAGCCCGAAAGCGCCCATATACACCGATGCAAGCCCTCAGAAACTGGAGAGAGCCTGCCAGGCAGTCGACGAAGCAACCGGATTCAAGATGACCGAGACCGACCGCGCGTGGTGTAAGGGCATAATGCAGGCTTGGTATTCCGAGACCTGGTACACACGGCCCGATCCAGCCGATCAGTTCACGGGCGTGAGCCAGCTCCGCTATCTGCAGGCAAAAGCCATGGATTGTCGAAGACCTGCAGATGCCTACGAACTGACCGGGGTGGACCGGTGGGAGGCTATCATGCGGTGTCTTGTCATTGTGCGGAAGCGATAACGCCGTCCCCATGGCACGAAGACCACGACGATATCGGACGGGGAAACCTTCCTGTGCTACTCCTCGATTAACCCCTCCAACGGGATGCCCCAGCGCAAGGCGTCCTTCGTCAAGCGGGTGGTCACCTTTGGGGTGCCTATCCTGGTTGGCGCTGGCTATTATCTGGATTGAAGGTCAGCAGGCAAGGGGTTACACAAAGAAGCGATTGCGCAAGACTAAATGCCGACCTGTGCGACTCTCATTGGGGGGGGGTGATCAGCAATGGCCTCACAGCGCCTTGGCCTATCGGCCTTCGGTTCCGGAGGCCAGATTACCCAGAGGTCGCAGGCTCAGCGTTCTATCCCATGGAAGTGGACTTCAAAGGGTCCTAGGTCTAACTTAGAGGGTGGACTCGTTGGTGGGGGCAGGTCACTCGTTCGCCATGCGACAGTCTGCGATGAACCGTTCGCGGTCGAGCATGACCACTCCACCCGGCCTGGAACCTCCGGGCGCGTCCGGTTATTTCAGGAAGACGCGCAGGCAATCGACTGCGGCAAAGGGCAACGCATTTGCCCAAATTAAAATGGCCCATAGCCCAAAAACTTTCCGTTTCACAACTCATGTGAGACACGCTTATCCTAGTAGGCGATCCAATCAATGGGCAACTATTCCTGTTCGGAGATCCGCAGCTACAACGCCCACCAGCTCTTCGCCAACGCGTACTACGACTTCGTGAACGACTCGCGCTGGACGCCATACGCAGGCGCCGGAATCGGCTGGGCCCGCACCAACCTGGACTACTGGAGCGTGTTCGTCCGCAAGCCGGAGGTGGAGTACCTGCAGATCGCCTTCGGCGTCCAGTTGATGACCGGGATCGATTACGCCTTGACAGACCGCGCCTCGGTCGGCGCGAAGGAAGCAACCTTCAACCTTGTTCGCAGCCACATTCCGATCCAGGCGGACAGCGTCGATCCGTTCACCTCAACCTTTGAGTTCGATGGCCTCGCATACTACATGATGACCGTCAACTTCAAATGCCGCCTCTGAGACCGCACGGCGACACATCTCTCCGGTTTTGGTTTGCTTTCAAGCAATAAGTTTTGTATAATGTTCCGGCAGGACTGCCTGCGGGAATCCGTCAAGAACCAGACAGCCTATTTATTTCAAACCAGACACTCAGTAAGGAGGCGTGGTATGGCCGAGCGCATATACACCAGAGCGGAACGGGGAGGGCTTGAACCGTTGGAGGAGGAACGATTCTCGACCGAGGACGAGCTCCAGGTATTGATTGCCGAGCACCCGGAGTTGCTGGATGGAGAGCAGATCCGGCCGGGCGACCCGCGGCGCTGGATCCTCATCACCCGCGAGAAGGGAATCGCCGAAACCTCTGACGCGGCCGCCCGTTGGGCGATTGACCTTCTGATCATTGACCAAGACGCGGTGCCGACGCTGGCTGAGGTGAAGCGAGGCTCCAACCCCGAGATCCGCCGTACTATTGTCGGGCAGATGTTGGAATATGCGGCGCACGCTGCTCAGACCTGGACGGCGGACGAGCTACGCCGGACATTCGAGGAGTCGACCAACGCCAAGGGACTCGATCCCGGCGACGAGCTGGCAACCCTGCTAGGGAAAGACGGAGAACCGGATGCGGACAGCTTCTGGCAGAACGTGTCCACAAACCTTGTCGCGAGACGTCTCCGTCTGCTGTTCGTAGCGGACGATATACCTGATCCCCTTGAGCGGGTCGTGGAGTTCCTCAACGGCCAGATGTCCGGTATCGAAGTTCTCGCGGTAGAGATTAAGCAGTTCCGCGGCAAGTCGACCCAGACACTTGTACCGCGGGTCATCGGGAGGACCGCGGGCCTCAGCCATGTCCGGTCTGCACCCGGCGCTTCTCCGGCGCTTCTTACGCGCGAGTTGTTCTTGGACAGATTCGCCAGCGACGATAAAGCGCGGGGTGTTGCGGATCGCCTCTTCGATGTGGTGGCCCAGGAGTCCGGCGCCACGGAGTGGGGGACTAGCGGTGTCAGCGTTCGAATGCGCTGCTCGGTTTGGCCGCAACCCGTCAGCGTTGCCTGGCTCTACCCGCCGTCGAAATCGAAAACAGGATGGATGGGCACCAAGGACTTCTCTTTCGGGGCGGCTATATACAAAGATCCACCGCTCGGAGAAGAACTGCGGTCTGTACTCGAACGATGGATAGACCAGTTCTCCAGCGATGACTTCACCGAAGATGTTTCAAACAAGGGGGTCAAAGCATGGGCAGTCGGCTATGACGCGGCGGCTCGCCACGCTGACCTACTAGTAGAGCGCCTTGCCAAGGTCCTCTCGGAGCTGAGGTCGCTGTGAGTATGCACCGGCGGGGCCGCGTCATCGCCACGGGACACATGGGAGAATGAAAAGCCAGGGAGCATAAACGAGACGGGTTGGTTCCCATCGGGGAAGCCTTCTCTGGTCTGGGCGGCCCTGTGAAAGCGCTCCGCGAAGCCACGCCCCAGGCGCTTCATCACTTCACCCGCTTCGCCCAAGTGGACGAGCTGGTCGAAGCCAGCGAAGCGGATTCCGATCTGGGTTTCATGGAGCGGCTGCTAGAACGAGACCTTGCGGCGGTTTCGTTGTGGTTTGATTTCAAGAATGAGTTTTGTATATTAGGCTTTTACTAACTTTATGTCCAGTAACGAGTTAGCAAAAATCTTCTTTCGAAAAACCGGTCTTTCAGGCCGGTTTTTTGTTTCACAAGGTCGTTTTTTTCAGAAAAATTCAAGCTGATACGACACCTCCGGGAGAGGATTTTTCTTTTTGCTGATATACGATTCCATCAGCCCGAACTGTTTGTCGGTCACTCTCAGGATAATGACCGACCCCTTTGCCGGCAGGAACGATTGGACCCGTTTACAGTGGACTTCGGCATTTTCACGGCTCGGACAGTGGCGGATATAAACAGAGTACTGCATCATCGTGAAACCGTCTTTTTTGAGATTTATCACGAAACGCACGTGCGCCTTCCTTTCCCGTTTTGTTTTTACCGGCAGATCGAAAAATACAAAGAGCCACATAATTCTGTACGCATTCAAGTTCATGGTTGTGGAAATTCAAGTAGTGATGATGATTGATTGTGAAAACATTTTTGCAGGCTTGAAGCCGTTCTGGAGGCGGCGACCATGAGCGGCGACTGCTCGCCGCCCATGGTCACGGTTACCGCCGGAATCCCCAGCAACGCCTTTTTCAATTCCGGGGTAAGGTCTTCTACTGCCTGCTGCGTCGACAATTCATATACGATACTGTCAACAAAAGGTCTGTAGGGCTCCATGATATCGTCCGCAAGCGGAAAAGCATTATACCGGTTCCTGTGGTGTATCCCGATAAGCGGAAGAAGGCCTCCCCCAATAAGGCTCCGCGCCAGCAGTGCCCGTAAAACGGCATATCCGTAATTGAGCAAGTTGTTCGGGGGATCGCCGCAGCGCCTCCGCCTGAACTGCTGCCCGGAAAACAAAAGTTTCCAGTACCGCTGTGCTGCAACAGCCTCGATGTTTCCCGGGTCTCCGGAACGTACTTTTTGTAACAGTGCGGACAGAGGGGCATTTTCTATGCCGAATTTTTTAAGAATCAATGCCTGGTTCCTGATTTTTGCCAGGACCGTCTGTTTCCAGAGTCGCTTCCGCACGGGGACCGACGCGCCTACCTGCTCGGTAAATCGCTTCTGCTGCAGTATATTCGCGTCGAGCGGCAGAAAAAGTCCCGCCGGCAGATGCTTCCCGTCGGTAATAACGACTGCCGCATTGTTTTCCAACAGTTTCGCCAGCAGGGTTTTCGTAATGCGAATCTGGTCATGATCACAGAGAACAATCCCGATATCTTCAATCGGTATTGTCTTATCGTTCTGCTTTGTATGGAGATATGCCGGATTACTGAATACAATTGTTCGTTTAACCATGCGCTTTCCCTATCCTTCCGACCGGATCGACAGCGACTTTGATGCATTTTAATGTGTTTGGGATTTTAAAAATTCTTTCTTTATTATTTTTTAGCCCTGCGGCTATGTGGTGCCGAAACGTGATTTCTTTCTTTATGTCCATTTTCTGAACACGGAATAAGGAGTCTGAAACTCGTTTTGCAGGTTTCGGATCATTCCAATCTATAGTATTTTCATCGATGTCGAGGAGCACCATTTCGTTGATCGAAAGCGACATCACAAATGTCCAGCCGGGACGTGCATTGCGGTCAATTACCGGTTTGCCAAACCGCACCCGCTGTGCCGCTTCGAAAAGCGTGACAACAACGCCCTCCCGTTTCCCAGTGCCGCTTTCAAAAATCGCAATATGGTGATTGCTTCCCGGTTTGACATAGAGGTTTTTCCCTTCGTAGAGCTGTTCCAAGTGATCCAGATCGGCATGGACATAACAGCGTGCTTTTTTAATCTCTGTTTTCCCGTCCGGCATCATGAGCGGCTTGTTCCACATATCCTTTGGAACAGCAAATTTTTTGTCTGCAGCGACGCCGAGACTCTCCAGCCGGTCAAAGACCTGCTGTTTAACGACTGCGTCGACTATTCCGCTCAACTGATTGGGTGTCATATTTACCAATGGCTTTCGGACAACTGGTTTTTTGTCTCCATCCGGTGCGGCTACCAGACCGTACAATGTTTCCTCATGGAGCTTTCCGGTTGTTTTTCTTTTGAAGCGGTGCGAAACGAAAATATTCCGGATCACCGCATCGACATCACTCCAGAAATTATCCCACGGCGGCGGGTACCGCTCCTGCTTCGGTTCACGCCGGTATTTGTGATATACGCTCAGCTCATGCAACTTTTTGGGGTCGGTCAACGCAACGACAACTGCATCGACGGCGTGGTGCCGATGGTCGTCCCGGCTTTTTACATTCCTATCGCCTACAATCGAGTCGAGTCCCCAATATCTCCGAAGAAGCGCGGTTGAACCGCCTTTTACTGACTGCACTTTTTCTGCGACCGGAGCGAGGTATTCCATCGCTTTCCGGCTTATCTACCGCGTGTCGTTTAACTGCTGCGCGATAAAATCATCTTTTAATTCCGTATCCATGAATAGTTTTTGTTTTCCCCTGTTCATGGCAGATTTTCGCACCCGCATGAGGATTTCGTTATATTGCTGCTGGTCTCCAGCGTAGGCTTCGTACGGCGTCTTATTTCCTTTACGCTTATTCTCGTTTACATGGCAAAGCGTCTTGTTAAAGAGGGAATTATCAAGGCTCTTACTATAAGGAATAATATGCTCGATTTCGAATTCACCGGAATAAAGCATTGCCAATGATATTGTCTTTCCGGTATAGGGGCAGAGCCTATCGCTACCGCATTCTTCCCAGAGACAATATTTATGGACGTCTTCGGTTGTCGGGCTCTGGAAACCAAGCTCATCTTTGAGCCGTTTGTGTATTTCTTCATTTTTCCGCTGCCGCTTCAGCAGCTTTATTCGCTCTTCACGGCGTTTTTTCTTTGGATTTTTCAACTCCCGGGCAAGCTCAATCCGGATCATATCAGGTCTTCCGCAGGCATCGAGCGCCGTATTGACTACATGCCGCAGTTCATTCAGCGCTCGCATCACGATGGAGTTTCTGAGATTTTCCGGAGCGGGCAGCCGGTCGTGTTTCCGGGACATTCCCGGTTTTATGTATCCGGCTTTTTCGGCCGCCTCCGTCACCGATACGCCGGGTGCAATGTGGGGGTTGATTTTTTTCAGTGCTCGTGTGCTGTAACTCCCGTATTCTTTTTCAAATGAAACTTTTGCGGCACGGTCCCGCTGTTCTGCTGTAACGTCCCCGTGGTGTTGGAGAGAGCGGTCATGCGAGCACTGCAAGAATTGGACAACGGACCATTTGATTGAAGTGTGTCAATCGTGCTATTTGGGCCACTCCCGAGAATTACGTTCATGTCGCCTTGCGACTCATTCGGCGCCTTGATGTCGTTTGGTCCGGTGACGAAGCAACCGAATATGATCACCTTGTTGAGATGTCAAAACATGCTCGGAAAAATCTTCCCGACTTTGTCAAAGATGCGCTGCGCGGCATGACCAACGAAAAAAGATGATGTGCTGGATCAGGCATCGGGGGCTCCTATCAAGCACTCAAACATCAAAAAAGCTGAGGTCCTTGCCATAAAATTCGGCTAGGGTTTTGAGCTCAACGACAATCAGGGCGCCCAGTAAGCAGAAGACTCAAAAATAGTAGGGAGCGGCTGGTCTGAGGACAAACCAGCCACCGGAACAAGGGGACCCACCGGCGACGAAAAGGAAGCCTTTCCAGAAGAACGGGCGTTGAAAACCACAGGGAGGCTGAGAAAACGGACAGCACGTTATTCGGTTGAAGGAGACGCGGAAAGTTCGTGACGCTTCTTCATTTCCCGTAGTTTCGCGGGCATTACATAGACATGGTTGTAGAACTCACGGGAAAATTCGATCAGGTCCCTAGAATCGTCAGGGCCGACATCCTCTAGACCATCTTCGTCGGGATGTGCCCCTACGTTTCCAATCAATCTCACAGTATGTGCCATATCCTGTAGCGCTTTGGTAATTTTCCCTTGTTTAGCTAGATCATCGATCTGATCGGCTAGACGATCATCACCAACCACCCCGAGATCCTGACAACTTGATTGCAGAGCACGCCTACACATTGTGGTGGTAGCCCTATGTGCGTTGACAAACTGACAGCGCAGAGCCTCTCTGAAATCTGTGCCGACTCTCTCCGGGATCTCATCCGAGACAATTTCGTTCGGCTTCCCAGTCGGGTAGTGCACGAAATATCGGTAAGCACCAGTGGAGTGTTGTCGGTTGCCGATCAGTAAAATCGGTTCGCGGCAGTTCTGGCATTCTCCGATACATCGAATGTAGTTGCCGTCTTCACCTTTGTAAACCTGCGCGCCTCCTTCCTTTCTGAAATAGGAGGGATAATCGCAGTGTGGACAAACACCACGGCCATCGATTTTTTCTTCATTCATATTCGCGTAGCTTATAAGTTCCATTCGCAGTGCCTCCTGGCCCAAGCTGGTAAGGCTTCAAAGTCCATACCCTCGCTGGCGAGATATTCTCCAAGTGTTTTAAATCCGTCTTCCCCGATAGCTTCCTGTGTTTCGGTTATGCCGATCTTGTCTTCAGATCCCTTGAAGATTTTAGTGTCGTCTTTTGTATCGGTTTTCCTGTTTGACAGGAACCCCCTCCGTTTGTTAATATGGAGCAGGACTCTACCGAATTGACGCAGGGTCAATTCGGTAGAGTCCCTTCCGCCTGAGTTCATACGGGTCCATCATATAATAATCCGGAATACTCTCACTTCGATTGGGAAACATATTCGAATTCCGAAGCAGGGTTATGAGGCGGGAGCGTTTCATCAGTTTTCGTTTATAACCCCGCCGTGTAAGACGAGCCGCTCTTCGGGCTGCATTCTTTGATTCCTCTTGGGCGCCTCCCGGATTGTCAACGCCTTCCGTGAACACCCTCACCCCTGCGGCGGTAATTTTACTGTCCGTTGTATCGACAAAAGCCCAACCTATCGAGTTTGACCCGAGATCGAGACCGAGAATAGTCGCCATGGTTCATTCTCCTGTGTCGTTGTTTTTTTCTTGCATTCTATAAATAATAACGTTATATTGGGTCAAAATATAAGTGATTCTTGAAAGCTTATCATAATAAGTGCTCTTTACTCAATAGTAATGGGCGCGAAAAGCTCACGCTTTGTACCCCGGCTGCCATGGTCGGGGTTTTTTTTGTTTAACGTATCAACCTTGTAATAACATTGTTCTGTAGAACAGTTGAATTTTCTGTGAACAATGTTTTCAAGGGTTATCATGCTCCCTTTGTCCGAGAGCTTTAATGCATGGTTGTCGGCGATACTTTGTCTTGCCGGACGGTATCGCCTTTTTGGTTTTAACAAATATAATAAAAAAACGACAGCAACGCAAATACTATTGCAAATTATATTTATAAATTAGTTAATACTATCTATAACTCATTCTTTTTCAATTATTTACAGTATCATAAAAATATGATAAAATAGTTTGCAAATATATTTGACTAATAGTAATTTATTTTGTATAGTGTAACTTATAGACTGTAATATTTGAGTACATTGGGGAGATTGAAAATGATTACAAAAGAGCGGTTGCTGAAGTTTGATTTGGAAGATGAATTTTTTAGAAAAAATATTTTTGCGAATCAGTTCAATTTATTTCATACACTCTACGAAATTCAAGGTATTAACCAATTTCTTTTAGACCTGCCATCCTTTCCTGCGCAAGCTAACAAAATATTTAGACATGAAATGATTCTTGCCGTAGGTGGGACACAGCGTATTGAAGGTGTTGATTTAACAGATGATGAAATTGAAAAAGCTTTTGATAAAGAGGAAGCTCATGAGGAATTACAAACCGCAGAAAAAGAGGCAGTGAATTCTAAAAACGCATATGAGTTTATTCTTGATTATGTTGATGGAAATCGTGACAAGGAAATTGATGAAAGATTTATCAGGCAACTTCACACGTATATGACCCGTGGATTACCGAATCAATACAATAAGCCCGGCGAATACCGCACTGTGGAAATTTCGTTTGGTTCTCCGAGGCGAAGTGCAGTATTAAAAACTGAACATGATGTTAAGGAAGGTATGAAAGGTTTTATTAAATGGTTAAACGACAAGAACAGAGGTAATTTTTATGATTTTCCTCTTACAAAAGCGAACCTTGCTCATTACTATTTAACTGAAATCAACCCTTTTGGAGATGGAAACGGCAGGACAGCGAGAGCCTTGGAAGCTATGATTTTATACAGTAAAGGGAAGTTTAATGATTATTGTTTCGGGTCTCTTGCAAATCATTTCTCAATTTACAGAAATCAATATATTGATAACTTAAGAAATGTCAGTGTCACGTTAAATGTCATGCCTTTTTTAGACTTTGCATCAAACGGTTATCTTAACGAATTAAATAGAATAAAAAAAAGGGCATTGTCTAAAATGAAAGAATTAATGTTCATGGATTACATTCGTTATTTACAAAGAACAAAAGTAATTCAGGAACAAAAAATAAACGAAAGAATGGTCTCGGTATTGGATATCTTAGTTAAACATAAAAATATAAGATTATCAAATTTTCTCGAAGACCCAAGTATTAAAGGAATATATACGAAAAAGAGTTATCATACAGTCAGAAGAGATTTAATAAAATTGAGAGAATATGGTTTTATAAGAACAACAGGAAAAAACAAAGCAAAATTTTTAGAACCAAATTATGAGATACTTGAAAATTTACAATACAAATAGTGAGAATTTTATATCATACAATCAAAATAATTGCGAAAAAAAGCGGGATGAACTCCCGTGTAATAACTACTTGACAAATTAGGACATGAATACCAAATACATATACTTGGAATTCTACAATTGATACAATATTGTCCGGTACTGATTATATTTTACTGTTGGTGTCATATATGAAGAACAAGCAAAAGCATACGTTGCATTTATCAAGCCTGGCGGAAGATTCTCTTAGACCGTGCCATGCATTTCATTATCCGGCTGGATTCCGAAGGCGGGATAATTCATGCACATACAACAGCGTGCAAAATGCTGAGTTATACACATGTTGAATTCCTGAAAATGAATATTTACGATTAAATGTGTCAAATACTCGTCAAATTCACGAGTCTCTTTATCAAATTTGTGGCGATAATCACGTTCCGGTATTGCTTCAGTAACTTCCCGTGTAAACTCTGTCATTGTATCCCATGCTTTCGTTATTGCAGCTTTTGTTATAAGCTGTGCTGAGGTATTACCTGCCGTTAATAGAATAAAACATGTTAAAAGATATCTCATTATGGAGTGTTTATTCATATGTGTTCTCCCCTTTCTAAAATAGAATATATGATGACCCCTTTTGATGTTTAATCCCATATTAATATTTGAACCTGAATTATACAAACGAAATTGATTCTTTTTTGATCATAAGTCCACTGAAAAGAGGCAGTTTCGATAAGGCTCTCTCTAATTATAAAATATTTACGGATCAAATAAAAAATATTTCCAGATACGAGATTTTAATTTGATAAAGCACTCTCCAGGCTGTTCGACGTGCGAACCAGTTACCGAATTAAACGTATTTGTTTGATTGGTGGATAAAGAAACTCAACACCACGTTCGGTAACAGTCACATCGTCTTCGATAGCCATATCGATGTGTTTACCATTACCCAATAAAGGCGTTGGATTGTAGATCATGTATTCAAGAACAAAGAGGTTGTAGAGTGGTATCTTCAGATGGTCACGATCCGGACTAAAAGGAGACATTCTCGGCCCTACAGCTTCGTCTCCCCAACCGTGACCAAGACCATGGAAGTCTATAGAAATCTGGGTTTTTTCAGGATCTACACTGCTATCATATTCCTGTCTGTCATTGTGAACATATCCAGCCTCTTCTAATTTCCCTTTGAGGATTTCAAATGTTTCACCGGCGGTACGACCGACTTTGATGTTCCTGCGGAAAATCTCACGAGCTCGTAATGCTTCATCAAAAGTCTCTTGAATCTCCGGAGGCAGTGTAGATTCGCCCTCCCGAAGCACATACGCAATCCGCTTTATGTCATTCCGATAGTTCATCATGATAAGACCGAAATCTATGTGCACCAGGTCGCCTTCCTGAATGACGTGATCGCCTGAACCGCCACTGCTCCATACACCCGGCAGACCAAACTGGATCACGGATCCGAATCCGCCGGACATGTTCTGGTTTCTCAGCCACCGGGCAACATCACTCACAGTGGTTACTCCCGGTTCAATGATATCAAAGGCATTTTCCATCACCTCAACGGTTTTTTTGCACAGTTCTCCATAAAAGACGATTTCACTCATTACCCTGTTCGTGCGAAAATCGGTTATAACTTTATCAGCAGAAACAAACCTTGCCGCATATTTTTCACCTACCGCATGGACCAGTCTGAGGTAGTCCGTATGTGAAATGCCATCTGCGATGGCAAGCCATTCCGAAAAATTGACGGCGATGCTTTTGGGATCGCGTTCGGCAACAAATTGTCTGAGATCCTTCTCTGAGATGTTTCTCTCGATTATGTTGTATGCTCCACTGTTTCGAACGTCGGGGGTAATACGGCCAAAGGCAGCCCGTTCAATCTTATCTCCGCCACGGTCGGTAAAAATAATATAACCGGTATTGCCACCAAGGTCTAATCTGAGAGGATCAAGATGGCCTTCTTCAACATTTTTTGTTCCCATTACTTGAATCCACATGTCAATCCGGTTTTCCCGCATGGCCTGAGGTAAAATATAATCAAATTTCTCAGTGCGAATCAGATTCAGCACGTCAACCATTGTATCTGCTTCATAAATCTGGGCGCGGGATACCTGTACAAGGAAAAACACGCAAAACAATGCAATAAGAACCAGTACTCTGTTCATGATTTTATCTCCTTTATTCATGATTCGTAAAAGTCTTTACAGCAGTTATTCCACCTGAAAATTCGAGAGGTCTTCAATCTTATATGGAAGATATCCAACTCATATTCGTGTTCCCCTCTAATCGGGAAACACAACGCTTTTACATCATATTGTGGGCAGAAAATGGGTCCGTAACATTTACAGACAGATTATTACTGTCACAAGAGTGCACTTCTGTAGAGTTTGACATTATCTAATGATACGAATCCCCTGGTCCGGTGGATAGGGAAACTCGACTCCACGCTCGGTAACAATCGCACCATCATGGAATGCTATATATAAATGTTTCCCTCTACCCTCTTCAGGAACAGGCATATGGATCATGTATTCAAAAGTAAATGAATGAAAGAGCGGGATCTTCATTTCCCGTTCCCAATCCGGCCCCAAAGGAGAAATTCTGGGAGCATCCATTGATCTGGTGCCTTGCTGAGCATGCAGGTCAAAATGCACTTGTGTTTTATCAGGATCGGCTTTGATATCATATCGATCCACCGGATTATAATAATAGCCTGCTTCTTCTACTTTACGGATGAGAAGATCCAGTGTTTTTCCCGCAGTGGTACCCATCTTAATGTTTTTGCGTAAGATCTCACGGACAACCATCGCTTCGTCCCAGATTTTTATAATCCTCCGGGGGAGTTCAGTCTCTCCTTCCCGTAGTATATAGGCGTTTCCACCTAAATCCGCCACGAAGATCCCTGCACCTGCACCGTGGAGTATGGTGAACAGGTCTCCTTTCTGGAGGACATAGTCGTCATTATTGTGTTCATTTCCGTCAAGGTCCCTTACAAAAACATTCCCTGAAATATCCTTCAACATGGTTTTACCCGGGACGATTCTGGCAAATTCTCGATCTAATATTTCTGCAACTCTAAGACCAAAGTAGCCATCAAGTACTATTTCGCCAATCACCTTTCCCGACAAGAAATCGGCTATGACATTATCTGCCGAGATAATCTTCTCTGCATACGTATCACCTATTGCTTCAACCAATCTTACGTAGTCTGTATGCGAAATACCGTCAGCAACAGCATTCCTTTTTGAAAAATTGACAGCGATTCGTCTCGGATCGCGTTCAGCAACAAATTCTCCGATAATATTTTCCCAGCCGGCATCACCTTCCACTTCTATTTCTTCACTAAAAAATATGTCGTAGGCACCTGTCCCCGGAAGTGATTCATCACTTTGACCGAGAACAGCCCGTTCAATCCTGTCACCGTCACGATCGGTAAAGATGAAAACACCGGAGCTGCTTCCCAAGGCTGATCCGAGAGGATCAGGTCTCCCTGCCCTCATTACGTGAATCCACATATCGATATTGTTATCTCGCAAAACATGAGGTAAAATGTAGTCAAACTTTTCTTTACGAATTTGATTCATCATATTAACTAAATTTTCCCCTTCAGGAATCTGTCCCTGTAAATTCTGGACAAGGAAAAGTATGGAAAGGAGCGTAATAAGAATCCGCACTCTACTCATGATTTTGCCTCCCTAACTAAAATTAACACCATTTATCGTATTACATGCAATCTGTACTCCTGAGCCCGGCTAAGATACTGGAATCCATCTTCGGTAAATGCGACAATTTGACCGACACCAAGTCGCACTCCGTCCGTACCCCAGCCGGGTACCTCAACACGGATGTGTGGATGGAAAACGTGAATCGTGTTGTAGGAGAGCTTGTGTTGATCCGATACAATCGACGTCGGATAATACTGCTGCTGCGGAGAGATCCCTGCCACGTGCGTCCCTTTCCAAAACATTAGTCCGCCCAATATAAAACGTCGAATGAACATGGCAGGCGGGTGAAATGACAAAGAAGCACCTGAAAAATTCCGGTCATTCCGACTATATATTCCTTTGCTATCAGGTCTTGAAGCCAGTTCGCCTTTCTTAGCGCTCCGTTCAAAACCTCAGGGACATCGGTTTCCTTGAGCACATAGGCATATTGGTGCGAGTCACAATTAACGATATCGCTTCCTCGTATCACCACGCTTGCGATATTGTATTTGAACTGATCGTCTAAAAAAGCCTCCGTCTCCTCTGGATACTTTTCCATAATTGCCGGGCTTCTCTGGATCTCAATGGCAGGATGATTCTCATTTTCAATACCAAGTTCGTGTGTGCGATGCCGCAACCACCAGTTCAGATTGTCGGTCATCGTAACATCCGGAGTGATAGCAACGTTCGAAAATCCTTCAGCCAAAATGTCGTCATGGAGACCCTTAACATACCGATAAACTTCGATCTGTTGGGGACTCATCGTTTCAAGTCAATGCACACCCAAGAGCCACGAATCGATCGACCGTGCCGTATATTTGCTCCCTAAAACTTCGAGCATCTGCTCGTTATTGTGCTGTCCAATCGCAATCGTTGCAGGATCATGTTTCGTGACCAGTTCGAAAATGTGTTTATAGTCACTGGGCTCGACATATCTGATCTTTCCACCCGTGTCGTGGAACATCATAAAATCTGGAAGTGTCTGTGAGACTCCTGAAGCATAGATACTTGGTAAAGTCAACCCCCTGAAAAATCACCGTCAGCAGTGAAGTATAGACCTGACCTTCATTGTTGTAAACAAATCCGCTTCATTATTCCGCACGATCCACATCTCGATATTCTGTTCTCGCATCACCATGACAGCACGTTCTCTTTTTTCTATTTTATCCATCGCTCCATTATCTTGACACGTTCCCGCATCGGAACAATATTTTTAATATATTCACCCGGTTTCAGACTCTGAATGACCTGGTTAATGTCACTGGAAACAAATGATACCTCATTATTAACATCCGAACATGCTGGATAGATTCAGTATAATGACAACAATACAAATTCTTATTTAAAAGCTAATTAGAATTGAAGATTTTCCAATTCAAATTACGTGATATTCCCCATATCATCCCTCTTAAATAGAATATGTGAGGATTTCCTTGATTTGATATGTGTTCTCCCTCAATCAGAAAAAACGGCCTTTGTGTATCATACTGGGAGTAGAAAACAGGTACGAAAAAAATTGCAATAAACAATTACTATCGCAAAATCGCAATTCTGCAGAGTTTGAAATTATTTAATGGTACGAATCCGCTGTACTGGTGGATAGGGGAACTCGACTCCTCGCTCTGTGACAATTGCACTATCATGAAAATTTAAGTATAAGTGTTTCCCTTTACCCCATTCGGGCACAGGCATATGGACCATGTATTCAAAAACAAAAGTGTGATAGAGTGGAATTACTAAATCCAGAGCCCAATCCGCACTTAACGGAGAAATCCTGGGGATATCCATTCCTCTTCCCATGGCATGGAGATCAAGATGGACCTGGGTTTTTAAAGGGTCGGCATTTTTGTCATATTTATCTTTATCTATGTAAACATACTCCGCCTCTTCCAGATTTCGTATGAGGAGTTCTAATGTTTCACCGGCAGAACGACCCACTTTGATGTTTTTGCGTAGAATATCACGGATGTTCAACGAATGTTTCCAGATTTTCTTGACCTCCGGTGGCAGCTCGGTCTCTCCTTCCCGAAGCACATAACCGAATTCCATTATAGCCGCATCGAAGGTTTTTACACTTTTACCGAGGCCTACAACAAGCATGTCGCCTTTCTGGAGCACATAGTCGTCACTATTATTTTCGCTTCCGTCAGGATGTCTGACGAAAACATTCCCCGGAATATCTAGCAAAGCGGTTATACCTGGTTCGATTTTAGCAAATTCCCTCTCTAAATTTTCTGCACACATTTGAGTTAACTGCCCAAAAAGTACGATTTCACTTACCACTCTTCTCGATAAAAAATCGATTATTAGATTGTCTGTCGAAACCATCCTCTTTGCATACGTATCACCTAATTCATTGACCAATTCGAGGTATTCTGTATACGAAATGCCATCAGCAAGCGCCAACTTTTTTGAGTAATTTACACCGATGCGCTTGGGATCGCGTTCGGCGACAAATTCTCTGAGACCATGAAATCTGGAACGGGCGCTCGAAGGTTCCGGAACTTCTCCTCCTGCTATGTCGTAGGTCTCCAGAAACGATGCGGCAGGATCGTCCTCTAAATAATTATAATTAAAAATAGCTCGTTCGATTCTGTCACCACCACGGTCAGTAAAAACGCAATATCCTTCATTGGCTCCGAGGTCTAAAAGATCATTTTTTTTAATCACATGAATCCATATATCGATATTGTTGTTCCGCATGGTTTGAGGCAATATCAGGTCAAATCTCTCTTTGCGAATCTGATTTCTCAGATCCAACAATGCTTGTGGGTTCTGAGTTTGTGCAGATAACATTTGGACGAGGCAAAACATACAAAAGAATTTTAGAAAAATACATACTCTATTCATTATTTATCAGCCTTATTCAGTTTGAAATTTATTTTTTTATGTAACACTCTTATATGCCTTGATCTAAATAAAAAATTCTCTACGAAACCTGGCAAAAACTATAATATAACGGGATAGATATTCCTGTTTGTCCATTTGTGGAAATGGTAAGAAAATTAATCCCACTAAATATCAATACTATGCCAAAAATTCAGAATCTATACTTTATCTAATGAAATATTCACGTTATCATATTTTTAAGATTGACTCTGCAGTATAATAAATAAATTCCTGTTGAGTTCGGTTTTAGCGAATGATACGAATCTGTTGGTCCGTTGGATAGGGAAACTCGATTCCACGTTCTGTTACTACCGCACCGTCATGGAGACATATATATAAATGTTTCCCTCTACCCCATTCGGGAACCGGCATATGAATCATATATTCGAGAGCAAAAGTATGATAGAGTGGAATCTTAAGATCCCGACCCCAACCCGAAGGAGAGATCCTGGGGGCTTCCGCCTGTGAGATTAATCTTCCCAGTGCATGGAAGTCGATATGAACCTGGGTTTTTTCAGGATCCGCATTTGTGTCATATCGGTCTTCATCAATGTAAATATACCCGGCCTCTTCTAATTTATCGATGAGAATTTCAAGCGTTTTTCCACCAGTCAGACCTGCTTTGATGTTTTTACGGAAAATCTCACGGGTTATCAATGCATGTTCCCATATATTTTTGACCTCCGTTGGCAGCTCGGTCTCTCCTTCCCGAAGCACATAGCCGATTCCGCCATTATGCTCACTAAAGTCCATCATGCTCGCACCGTGAAGTATACCGATCAGGTCGCCTCGTTGGATTACATAGTCGGTATTGTTTTCTTCATTGCCGTCCAGGTCTCTGACAAAAATATTCCCCGAAAGATCACTCAAAGCGGTTACACCGGGCACGATTCTTTCAAATTCTCCCTCTATAATTTCTGCGCTCATCATGCATAACCGGCCCAAAAGTGCTATTTCGGCCATCCCTCTTCCCGCTAAAAAATCAGCTATCAAATAATCAGCCGGGACTATCCTCTTTGCATATGTATCACCTAAGGATGTGACCAATTTTGTGTAGTCTGCAGGTGATATTGTACTAAAGCTGGAACGATCTTCATTGTAATTCACTGCTATTCGTCTTGGATCGCGTTCGGCAACAAATTGTGCTATATCACTCTCTGAGCCAAAAATATCATAGAGTTCTCTATCGCCTCTACCACTGAGGACGGCCCGTTCTATCCTGTCGCCGCCACGATCAGTAAAGATAAACACACCAGGATTAGCGCCCAATTCAAATTCAAGTGGATCATCTCCTCTCATCATATGAATCCACATGTCGATCTCGTTGTCCCGCATGACTTGAGGTAAGATCACGTCAAAGTTCTCACTGCGGATAAGATTCATCAGCTCCCGCGATGCTTCAGGTTCTTGAAGCTGGGCGTGGAGATCATGGGCAAGAAAAAGCATGCACAACAATGTGAGAAGAATTCGTACTTTATTCATGGTTTGTCTCCATTATCATGTTATGAAAAGTCTTGGTGATTTATTTAATAATGATGCCTAACGTTACGGCAAACTCCTGCAGGGCGCGACATCATTGAATTATTTGTATCTTGTTGGACCGGTATGGGTATGGAATCTCCATTCCGCGTCCCGTGACCACTGCACCATCATGAAAAAATCCATATAATTGATGCCCGGTAAAATTGTTCCCCCTGTCCCATTCAGAAACGGCCATATAGATCATGTATTCAATGGCAAAGGTATGAAAGAGTCGGATTTTCATATTCCAATGCCACTTCGGGCCCATGGGAGAAATCCTGGGAGCAAGTATTCCTTTTCCCTCAGCATGCATATCAATATGAACCTGGGTTATTTCACGATCATCTACGTTTATGTCATATTCCTGGTAGTCATTGTAAACAAATCCGGCCTCTTCTACTTTACGAATGAGGAGGTCCAGCGTTTCTCCTGCCGTAGGCCCCACTTTGACGTTTCTACGGAAAATTTCACGGATTTTATCGTTATCCTCCCAAAATTTTTGTATATACCATGGCAGGCGCGTCTCTCCTTTCCGAAGCACATAGGCTCTTCTTCCCCTGCTACTAATAAGGTCGCCTCTCTGGATCACGTAGTTTCCACTTCTTCTATTTCCGTCTTTATTAATAACAGATCCACCCCCGATTTCACTTAAAGTGGTTACCCCCGGTACGATTTTATCAAATTTACCCGCTCTACCTCGCAGATTGCCAGATGTGCCATATAGCACTACTTCGCTTATCACCCTTCTCGATAAGTAATCCAATATCATGTATTCCGCCGAGACCATCCTCTGTGCATATTTGTCTCCTAAAGACTTGGTTAATTGGACGTAGTCTGTATACGAAATGCCATCTGCAAGAGCCATCGTAAAGGTCTCCGAACCCTCTGGAAACGACAGACTTTCCATGTAATTGACGGCGATGCGCTGAGGATTACGTTCGGCAACAAATTCACCGAGACCCATAAATCTAAAATCCAATTCTGACTCTGGGACATTATCCGGATTTTCTGCCGTGTAATCCATGAACTCATAATTCTCTTGATTAATAAATTTAGATCGTCCTCGGACAATGTCGTAGGCCCCGGGGGCTTCAACTTCGCCTTCAAAAACAACCCGTTCGATCCTGTCACCACCGCTGTCGATAAAAATGAAAACACCGGACTTGCTGCCGAATTCATATCGAAGAGGATCAGTCCCTCCCCAGGACCACGGTCGAATCACGTGAATCCACATGTCAACATTATGTTCCCGCATGACACGGGGCAAGATGAGGTCAAACCTCTCCCGGCGAATGTGATTCAGCATGTCCACTGTAGCATATGGGTTATTTTCATCAAACGTTCCATAATTTGCGTCGCTGATGCCCCACATAATATCCCGAAACTGATTCTGGGCATTTAATCCCTGGACAAGGAAAAGCATTGAAAAAAAAGTGAGAGTAAACCGTACTTTATTCACGAATTTGCCTCCTTTATCTAATACTTTGAATCCCTGTGACTGGTGGAGCGGCGAATTCCACACCACGTTCCGTGACAACTGCACGCTCATGGAGGGAACAGTAATATATGTGTTTCCCTTTACCCCATTCGGGAACAGGCATATGGACCATGTATTCGACACCCACAGTAAAAAGGAGGGGGATCTTCATATCCCTATGCCACTTCGATCCCATAGGAGAAATCCTGGGGCCAAGCACCCCTTTCCCTATTGCATGCAAGTCGAGATGAACCTGGGTTTTTTCAGGATCTAAGTTTATGTCATAGGTATCCCTGTCTATGTAAACAAATCCTGCTTCTTCTAATTTACGGATGAGAAGTTCAAGCGTTTCTTCCGCAGTAGGACCCACCTTAATGTTATCCATTAATATCCTGCGGACTCTCACTACTTCTTCCCAGCTTCTTTGTACCTCCGGGGGTGGTTCAGTTTCATCTTCCCGAAGTACATAGTATGGAATGGGCCCGCTCTGGAACATATCACCTCTCTGGAGCGGAAAGTCTCTCATAGCATCTTCATCATGCCCCGCATCCCTCGTACAAAACCAACCCCCACGTACATCACTCAAAGTAGTTACGCCCGGCACGATTTTATCAAATTTTCTCACTCTCCGTGGAAGGCCAGATCCGCCAAAAAGTACTATTTCGCTGATCACTCTCTTTGTCAGGTAATCTAATATCAGATATTCAGCGGAGATCATCCTCTCCGCATATTTGTCTCCTAAAGCTTTGGTCAATTGAAGGTGATCTGCATACGAAATGCCATCGGTAAGTGCCAGTGTAAAGGTCTCTGAGCCCTCGGCAAGCGGCAGCTTTTCAGCGTAATTGACAGCGATTCGTTTGGGATCGCGTTCGGCAACAAATTCTCCAAGACCCATAAATCTGTAACCCAATTCTGATTCCGGAACTTTATCCGGGTTTGCGGCAACGTAATCCATTATCTCATAATTCTCTTGATTAATAAATTTGGATTGACCACGAAGTATGTCGTAGGCCCCGGGATCTTCAACCTCACCCTCAAAGACAACACGTTCGATCCTGTCACCTCCGCGGTCAGTAAAGATGAAAACACCTGCATCGCTGCCAAATTCATATCTAAGAGGATCGGTACTGTCGATGCTCCTGTAGTTTCTACCGGATCCTTCTAATCGACGGAGTTCATTACCGCTCCACGTCCATGGTCGAATCACATGAATCCACATGTCAATCTCGTTCTCCCGCATGATTCGGGGCAAAACGAGGTCAAACTTCTCCCGGCGAATGTGATCCAGCATCTCCACCGTAGCATATGGATTATCATCATCAAACATTGGATAATATGCCTCGCTAATGTGCACCATGGCTTCTGTATTCTGAGTCTGAGCATATAATGCTGGAACGAGGACAATTATCGCAAACAATGCAGGTAAAATACATGTCTTATGCATACTGATTTTCCTCTCGAGGAGTTAAACAACATCTAATTTTCCAAGATGAATATAATTATTTAATATCGGTGAAACATGAACAATGAACCTGTTCATATCAAGCGATATATATAGTAATGTAAAGGTAAGAAAAAGTACGTTTTTAAAAAGATTTATCGATAAAAAAATGCTCTGCCATACAATGACGGAGCATCACTCTTACAATAATCGTACTTCAAAAGGATTATAACAAGTTGTATCGGCTTTTTTTGTCAAAATATGAAAACTACTACGTTAATTACATCATTCAATGGCAATGATTGTTACCACTATGTAATCGTTCGAGCGCGAGAAATTAAAAAAAGTGCCTCGAATTACCA
Source organism: bacterium (assembly GCA_965240425.1). Classification (GTDB taxonomy): domain Bacteria; phylum SM23-31; class SM23-31; order SM23-31; family SM23-31; genus CBDFMG01. The sequence goes on along the minus strand of OZ251221.1, from coordinate 783,803 downwards.
GATATTCTAAGGCATAGATTACACTCCACCTGTATTCCGGGGCATATCCATAAGATTCGGATTTCTATCCGCTTCAGTACCAGGGATCGGGATATACGGCCAAGTATCAAAGAGACCAAACCTTCTCAGGTCAACTATCCGCACAGCTTGTAAAAACAAGGTCTTATCGCGCTCTTCGATAAGTAATCCCTTTGGTCCTGTAATATTTACATTGTGTACACCAATGTAATTCATGGTGCTTGCACCTCCGTCAGGATTATCATAATTGAGCGCATCATCAACGGTATAAGGATCCAATCCATGCCAATCACGAACTTCATTTATATGAACGAGAAACTGGTTTACATCACCTGAATAACCACTGCCAAAACCAGGGTCAGGATTAAGAGCAGCTTCAGCACGGATTAACTCCATTTCCTGCCAGGTTATAACATTAACCGGATCACTTTTATTAGGATATAGATCCCCGACATAAATTAATGGGTCTTCATAATCCGCTCCCCATTCATTCAATACTTCCCACAAAGGAAGACGTTCATTTCCGAGACCCATACGCGGGTTCCCCGTAGCAAAATGTCCGGGCTCCCCATCAGTACCTTCAGGACCGCGTAGTGACAGCGAGCTGGCATCGACTTCCGTTAAATTAGATATAATTACACCTTCTTTCCTGTCTCCCGGGAAATTCGGATCAATTGTTCCGTCTCCGAGCGGCTTACCCGCCACGTACCAGATGAAGCGAGGATGAACAATACCAGGTTGGCCGATCCAGGGCACTCCATCAAATCCTCTTCCCAGCCAATTATATAAAAGGTTATTCAGCCAATAAGGAGTGTTAGTATTGAGAATCTGGAAGGGCTGGTCTCCCCGCTCCAATCCCTCTGCGGCAAAGGATACTGCCTGAGCATAATCAAATTCGTAGAGATAGCTCCGTGCGATAAAGGAATTAATTATTTTATCTGCCAAACCCGCACCTACTCCCGGTGCGCCGTCACCAGGATCATATTGCAACGCCTCATTCAAATAAGTACGTCCAGCTGTGTGTAACTCCTTATCAGACATAAATTCGCCCCATTCATCTTCAGAGGAAATGACAGCTCCCGGTGTACTCCCGTCGGCATCCCAACCCCAGTGATCGCTTAAATACATGCGAATTATTCCAGCGACCATATTTGACCACCACAAGGCTTCTTCTTGCAGTGCATTATTTGTCATCTCTATTCTATTGATTCTTGCTATCAAATCTTCAGCAGTCCACCGCATTCGATGATAATCCTGCCAGCTGTTATTTATATCTAAATCGACTTCACCAAAACTATTGTTAAAATGAAAACCTTCATCAGTTTTCCAGGAAGTATTTAAAACCATGAATGGGACTCCACTTTCAAACTGCTGTGGATCTAACTGACCAGCTACTGCACCCTGTAGTCCCTTAAGTAAAAATTTAACATACTGCTCATCATTAAGCGCATTGTCTTCGATATCGCTGGCAAGTGGATCAATATCCTGAACCCAGTCAGTACATCCCAGTCCTCCGAAACTCATTACCAGAATAGCAAGCCCTATATAGGTAATGTATTGATTTTTCATATCTGTGTTTCCTTTCCTTGAATTTACCGTTACACAACGTCTTTTTTTATAGTCCCATCCTTATGAATGAGTAAACTACTCTGCCGGTCGGTAACGGACTGTTCTGATAATATGTCTCGACACCAAAACCATCATAACCTTGTATTCCTTGTTGCTGGCCTTCAGGATCAAAACCAGTATATGTTCCACGGTTCCAGCGGTGGACATTCTGTGCTCCGACACCAATGGATAATCCCCGTATATAAGTATCGAGACCAAGCAATGGAATAAGCTTATTAGCATTATAAGATAGGCTTATTTCTTTCAACCTGATGAAGTCTCCCGATTGGATACTGTTTCCATCTCTCCAAGGATTTGTTCGCGCATATCTTTCTGCAAGGGCAATATACTCAGGAGTGCCCGGCGTTAATGCCGCAACACCAGTGCCCGTATCGCCCCACCCTAACTGCTGTACCATAACGTCATAATCCCAGATCAACCCCCCCGCCGGTATTCCTTTCGAGGAATCACCACCATAATAATTTGGATTACTAGAAAAGCCTGAAGCTCTGATTTTATCTATATACGTTGTATTAAAGACATTGAAATCGCCCTTCCAGTCAAGAATTCCGTACAGGGTAAAACCATAAGCAGACAATGTCGTACCAAAACTACCAATGTCACCGGGAAAACCTTTTCCTCTAAATATACGATCGGATTCATAACCATAGTATTCACCTTCCGGAACGACTTGACTAAAATTTGATGCATTCCGATCTTCCATTATATCGGTTCCATCTGAGAATTTGGCTTTTATTCCTGACCTTGTGAAATACGTATGCTTAGGTTGTCCCTCTATAATAAACTGCCACGATTCATTAACCGGTTCGCCACCTGACAGACTTGTTACCTTGTTCTTCATCCAGCTGTTGGTCAGGGTAAAGTTGGCGTACCAGCCGCCAAAACGAGGTCCTGAGAAGAATGTCTGGAACAGCGATTCAATTCCAACTCCTTCGATCTCACCCACATTGATTTTCTTGCGTGATGCCTGTTCCCAACCACCCCCGAGCTTACCGGTAGATTCACCATTCGTAAAACCGACATGTGCTTCTGTTGCAAACTGTTTATAGTAGGTAAATTCCCATGCAAAGTTTCCGAACTCCGTATCTAATCCTGTTTCCCATTCCTTGATACGCTCGGGCCTCAAATTGGGATTTCCGATTTCACTCATATATCCGCCAAGACCATAGGCACTCTGTCCAAAAGACCAAAGCTGTGGAAGTGCTTCTTTTCTCCCCGGTAGTACTCCGGTCTCTCCGTAAGCGCCACGAACCTTTAGTAAACGGAAGAATGTAGGCACCTGCTCAAACTTGTCAAGACGTACTGCCAGGCTGTACCGTGGATAAATAATATCTGTTATTTGTCTGCCGAGCACACTTGCGTAATCCCTGCGTATCATAAACGTGCCGTAATAAGTGTCTTTAAACGAGAAATTATGTTCTGTAAAGATTCCAGCTGATTTAAAGTGGCTAGTTTCTTCTTCTAAAGCAAAACGGTCTTCTCCTGCCTGGATTGTGGTAATAAGATTGATAGTGAATTCTCTGCTTCCACCTAAAATACTTTTGCTCCTATCCTCAAACATTTGTGTTCCCACCGTGGATGAAAAATCAATACCAAAATACTGATAATCATACCGCACATCTCCGGTAACTGTCAGGTTTCGGTTGTACTGTTGGTTAATATCTCTTCTACCTGGATTAGAACGGTTCACCTGTTCATCTGTCACCGGAAATTCTACTCCTTCCCCTCTGGAATTCGTATCATCAATACCAAGTGTTAACCTTCCGGATAATCCTCGTAACCATCTATTTGAATGACCAGCAAACGGCCTATATTCGGCGGTTGTCGATCCGATAAAACTATTGATATATGTACGATTTATAAAAGAACGAAAATATCCCCTTGTAGGACGATTGAAATATTCGACGTTATAAGGTGCTACTGTTGCAGCCTGTACCTCCCCCCATTCACCTGTGTCTGGTATTTGAAGTTCGTTATTTTGAAAACCGAGACTGAACTTGAGGTTGAACATTGGATTGGGGACAAAGTCCATATTTGCCCTAAAATTTAGCCGGTCTTGGTTACTTTGTGGTATATGTCCTTTTTCAAAAGATTTATTAATTCCCGCATATATTCTAAGTTGTTGTGAACCACCTGACAGTGTAAAATTATTTTTCTGGATCAGACCTCTCTTCAAATAATCATTGACAGCTTTGTATGTCCTGATATCTTGGTTATCATACTCTTTTATCTGATCATGATAACCTAACGTACCTTTGTAGGTAAGCGACCAGTTCCTGGCTCCTTCCCCTGCTAATCTGCCTCTTTTGGTGGTTATCAAGACAACACCATTGGAACCACCTGTACCGTACGACGCCGCTCCCGCAGGACCCTTGATAATTTCGATGTTTTCAATTTCTTCCGGTTCAAGAGTATTCAGAAAAGAAGTCGCCGAACCCCCGGCAATTCTCATCGCCACTACGCCACCATACGAAGAACTTTCCATCTTGATACCATCAATATAAATGGTAGGCTGAGCTAAACCAGAAATACCACCTCCAGACCGGATATTAAATTTCATGGGAGCGCCAAATACACCAAACGTTTGATGTATCTCTACTCCAGCAACCTTTCCCGTGAGCATCTGCTCTATAGTACTAAAGTCAGCCTTCTCGGTTAATCCAGAAATGTTAACACGGGAAACGGCTACTTCGGAAACGGCCTTTGCAGTTCTTGATGCAACACCAGTAACGACAATCTCATCAAGCCCAAAGGGATCAATTTCCATCTGAATATTTAAATCGTTCACATCGCCTTCCACTGTACTCCGCTCACTTGTCCTGTAGCCGACAAAACTGAACTGGATAGTATAATCATCGGTCGACGTAAAACGAAACGCGTATTCCCCATCAATGTTTGTCGCTGCACCAACAGTGGTACCCTTGACAAGTACATTGACTCCAACTAATGGATCCCCTGATTCCGCATCAGTCACAACACCTGTATGCTGTACTTGTGCCATGACAGGAATAGCCATAACGAGCGCTATGAGCACAATCGTGAATCGATAAAAATTACCCATATAGTCCTCCCTTCATACTCTTCAAATATGATAAACGAAATCGGGTTGATTCATACTTCTATAGTTTGTACGTTGTACACGGTAAATGAGAAAACTGATATAAAAAAATGCACTCCTCTTCAAATAGCTCTGATATATTTGATTGTAAATGTCAAATAATCGTACACTACAACATTTTACTGACATGATTTTATGTAGTCAATGCGAAAGAGTTCGTTATTTAGGCACAAAAAACAAAAAATCTATTAAACACACTGTATCCCCCTTAAGACTTGTATATTATGTGTAGAAATATATGTCGTGATCGCAACTCAGGTACATTCTCAATATAACGTACAGGACAAATAGTTGGAAGTATTTCACTATAACCTCACTGCAATTTTTTACAGAAAAGAAACAGCTAAAACTGGTTCGGATGCCTTTTACTAAAGATAGGCAACTATGGATATCCCGCGTGCGCCCGAACGTACATTAGATATCAAGCAATGTCAAGATAAATATACAAAATTTATTCTTTATTGAAAATAATCCGCGTTTTTTATTTTAAACTGTAAGGATTTATTCATTTCTTGAATAATCATCGGATGCAAGATGTCTTCATGGTAGACATCTATTGGTTCTCCAACAGCCTGCATTAATCTATATTTTGGTGCTGGAATAATTTATAGTCATTACATACCTGCAGTGCCTAAATGAAGGATTTCACTTTGCTTCATCCGAAAATCAAGATTTGTGCTTTCTTATTTATGGAATTTCTACAAAGAAAGGAGCGGTCCGGGTAACTCCCATAAAATCAATTTCTACAGAAGTTGAGATATTGTTTCCGGAGCCGAAGTTTCCTTGCGATCTCGAAACACTCCAACGAGTTCTGTAAAAGTTTTGAGAGCCTCTCAGGATATTCCCCAACGCTCTGTAGATTGAAACAAGCTGTCGGGCATCTTCGGCCCACGTCACAGTTCCTCCAGTTTTTGCTGCAATCTCCGAAAGTATACTGATGTCCACCTGGTCACCTAAACCGACAGTAAAAATGTTGACATTTGTTGAGACCGCGAAATCAACGATATCATCTGTCGTTGCACCACCTTCGGTATCACTACCGTCGGTGAATACAACAACAGCTTTATTTGAATTATTTGCATTATTTGAAGTAAAATCAATCATTATCAATATAGATTGGAAAAGAGGTGTTCCTCCGCCAGCAAGAGCACTGAGATTATCAAGATCACCAAAATATTTAAAACCCTGGCTGAGAAAACCTTCTCCCCAAAATGTTACTGGATCATTTGGCAGAAGCCCGTTACTTGCAAAGGCTGAAAGAGTTGCCTCATCACCCGACCCGAGAGCATCGAAGAAAATTTTTAGTCCCTGGATTCGGGAATCGTTTGGGTCGGTATCGGTTATGCTGCTGCTCTGATCTAACAAAACTGCAGCTGAATAAGGCTCTTTTGGATTGTCAAATCCGAAAGATACTTCCTGTTGACTGAAATCAAAAAAACTATCGGAAATTTGAATTTCTTGTATATCAAATTGAGAATCAGTTAGAGAGGATACCTCATTACCATCTTCATCGACGACGAATATATCAGCTTCAAACTCCAAAGTGTTTCCGCTAAATCCTATTACTCTTGTGTCAATAGTTCCAAAAGAAGGTAATGATTGAGGTTCAAGGACAATCAATACTTCAGCATTCAAATTTCCTTTTATCAGAACTGTAGCAGAATTTTGTTTAAATCCACTTTTATTCGCGACAATTTCATAAGTCCCAACCTCAAATTCATCTTCAAAAAGTCCATTTTCGTTTGTTTGAGAACTAATAAGCTGAATTCCCATAGTAAATATTTCTACTAATGCAAAGGACAACGGCTCCCCAAATTGGTCCTCCATCATTATGGATAATGAGCCTATTTGTACTTCTGCAGGCCCTGTTATAACACCACCTAAAGTTTCTCCTGTTTCATCAGAGCAAGAAATAATAATTAATAGAAAAATCAAAAAAAGTACTATTATAGGTGACTTTAACCAGCTTATCAAATCGTTATCTCTTTGTGAATCCTTCGATTCGTAAATATAAAATTGTCTTATCATGTTTCTCTCAGACATATATAACAGAATTTCCCATAACAGTTCACAAAAAGAAAATATTTGTGGATTCACGAATTTTGTTACTCAATTTTGTTATCCATTAGAATTTTCTGAATATTTTGAATTGAATTGTAATATGCGTATTCTATATTCGATAAAGCTTCTTGTTCCCAGGACTTTACGGTACAACACAATTGGATTCATTTGGGAGGGAAAATGTTCAGATTTAATATCCTTTGGAGAAAGCAATAATTATGCAACCACGTATCCAAAAGTCAGGATTATTTTGGACGATCATTTTAGAAATAATCTTTTGGGTATTCTTTTGTATTATTAACGCATAGTTTATATAGACTATAATGAGAGCAAAAATGCAATGAGGGCATTTCTGTCTGCTTCAGAAAGGTTCAAAAACTCGTTTCGAGATGCCTCAGCTTCACCGCCGTGAAGTCGGATCGCTTCGGTAAGGTCTGATGTTCTACCGTCATGTAGATAGTTGACATTTCTTCCAAGAATTTCTCCAGCAACCCGCAAACCCCATAACGGAGTTGTTTTCCATTCGGTACCTGTTGCATCACGATCGGGTCTGTAATCTGCGAGTTCGGGTCCCATATCGTGCAGGAGCAAATCAGAATACAATTTTACGTTTACATTTTCCAGTTGCGGAATATCGCTTGGACCTGTTTGAAGAGAGGGAATGTGGCATGAGGAGCATTTAATCTCAGTAAAGATCTCATCGCCAAGCGTGACTTTCGGAGTGATTTCTCCTCTTTCTGGGGGAGGAAGAAGCCGAACGAACGTAAGAACGTCAAGTAAAGTTGGCATTATTAATTCGGGATCTTGGACAATATCTCCGAAAGCAGTGAACGCGGATGCATTATGCGAAAAAGGAGCAACAGAATCCTGAGGATTGGGGATTTCAGCGGGTATTATATCTGTTGTTATTCCCATATCCTGCTGAAAAGCGAGACTTATTTGATCAATGAGCAATGAGACGCTCGATTTTCTTCCGAACCGTCCAACTATTGACGCTTCTTCTCCGAACTCTCTAACATCCACCACTACGCCCCTTTCGCTTAACTCCACTCGTGGTGGCACTTTGTTCACTCTACCGGAAATTCCGTCACCATCCAGATCATTCGGATCTTCCAATGACAAAAGTGTTTCGTCGGGGATGCCATCTATTAGTCCTATTCCTAAAAGTGGCGGGCCCATCCGTATAGATATATCAACATCTGCAGGAAGTGTCTCAGGAGAAATTCCTTTGATACTTTTATCTTGAAGCTGAGGTCCACCTTCATCATAAATGAGGTCGGTACCTCTGCTGAAGCGTATTAGATTTGTTCTCGGCGTTCCTCTCCCGTTACCGGTATGGCAGCTTACACAGCTCGATTGGACAAAAAGCGGACCGAGACCTTCGGAATCTTTGAAAACATGATTGAAAATCTCTTGACCACGAGCAGCAGAGGCATTCAAATCGAAAGAAGGATTTGGTGTAGTCCCATCATCGGGTATCTCTCCAGTGGCAGTTGCTTCCGTAGGATTTTCACTACAGCCGAACAATACTAATGCAATATAAAAGTATAATGTTTTCGAAAAACAGCAGAAACCCACCCTATTTTTTAAAAGCTTATAATCAGTCATTTTATACTTTGCCCATCATGACTTCATGCCTATATTCTTAGATTTTAAGAGGTTTGCAAAATCCTAGAAATGGGTTTTTACAATACAAAAATGGATGAAATAATGCAAACAATCCACAAGCACTTTTGCTTTTCACAGGCCCAATCCAATATCCGTCAAATAACCTTTCATAAAACATGCTCTGGTGGAATACAGGAAGAATATAAACGAGTTATTTTATTAAAATCATTCTTCTCGCAGTTGTGAATCTACCTGCCTGTATCCGGTAAAAATATAACCCCGAGCCCACCTTGATACCGAGGTCATTCGTACCATCCCAATTAACATTGTGATTTCCTGCAGTCATTTGTTCAGAGATAAGTGTTTTTATAAGTTGACCATCCAAATTATAAATTTTCAAGCTCATATGAGAAGCTGCGGGTAATTGAAATTGTATCGTTGTATTGGGATTAAATGGATTGGGAAAGTTTTGTTTCAGCTCAAAATCAGTTGGTAAAGAGTTCGAATGCGCGCCTTCCACACTCGTAGTGGTAATCAGTTCAACAACTTCTGACTCAAGGTCGCTGACGATTTTCTGTGAATCCCCACCAGAATGGTACGTGCCAGAGGCAGTATAATATACCTTGTGTTCCTGGTCAAGGAGAACGAACCAGTCAAAAGTGACATTATATTGAGCTGCAACAGCATGCCCATTCTCAAGTAATGGATATGTTACACCCGTTGGGTTTTGAAACAGGGTTCTAATCTGATTGCTGCTGCCTCTCCACTGGTCAACACCGAGTACGGTAAAATTTTGACCGCCGTGTCTCTGCCAAATTAAGGATTCGACAAACGGCGCCGAAGCCTTGCAGAAGGGGCAATTATACCCGAAGAATATAATAAGTACTGCCTTGCCTGTAAAATCGTCTAATGAAACGGGAACATTGTCAATATTATTTAAGGTGAATTCGGGAGCCTGTTCTCCAATATCTAGCTGTGCATACGATACGGTTTGCAAAGCGAAAAAGGATAGAATAATAATTGATGTGATTACTATGATTTTCATCGAATAGTACCTTTTTTTATTGCACATTTTCAGCCATTTCAAATAAGGAATGTTCTATATAATAATTTTTTTTAATAAGACATGACAAGAATGTCAGCGCCACTAAAAATGATATGCATTCCATCGTGCAGTTCATTGTAATAGTGTTTTAGATTTACAGCTGTGTGGTAACTCTCAATTCTGCACCACGAAACGAGAGTACTTCATAACATGTTCCTGCTGTACACGCCGGTCCTCCACGGCGCGTTCCGGCAAAAAAATTCACATCATACCGGTCGAGAACATTATACCCTGCAAAGAATCCGAACCAGTATTCCGGATCAAACTCATTGACCTCTGTATCCGGGTCATCTGTCTCAAGAAAATCGGTGCTTCGTTCTATGGAAACACCGACACTCAGGTCTGGTGCGACTGAGAACCCGGCACTTCCATACATGTTCGTAAACCGCGGTTTTTCCGGAGAAAACAACCGTTCTAATCGCTGCCATTCATAAGATAAACGCAAACTCCATGTATCGGTCCAGAGATACTCAAACAGTGTTCCAAAGGTTATACGGTCTTTCTCTTGCTGTGATATATCTTTTGCATAATCGAATGAGTATTTCCCGGTCAATTTGCGGGAATAGGTCAGGTCCACCTCGGCAAAATACTCATAAAAACGCTGGTCACCGAAAAAACTTTCTATATCCGCCTGAGAGTAATTAGCGACAAAAAGGTTTTCCCCCGGTAACGCATAATACGCTTCTATCTGCAGTCCATGCTCTCCACTTGACCGCAGGACATGAGTCGCACGGTTAAGCAAAACCCACGAATGCTCACGGATAAGCGATGGAGGGTCATTGAGCCTGTACAAAAAGTCATTATAATCCTTATATTCTATACTGAACCCTACGTCCTCTATCAGGATATTCGACATTAAGTATGCAGCATATGGCCGGTCAGTATTAAAACTTAAAAGTTGTGAAAAGCTCCCATTTGCCTGCGCATATTCTCCGTATACATCGAAATATAATAACTCAACACCTAATAATCCGGTATCAGGAGTGAAGACATATCCGATATACCCAGAAGAAAGATCCGTATCAGCATTGCGCAAATTTACGTATGTTGTCCCAACAGTCAACGAAGAGAATGGATGAAACTTTGCTTCGCCACCATGTATTTCTTCATTACGTTGATCAAGGTCGCTGTTTCCAGGGGGAAAATCGACCATTAACGGTTTACCATACAGTGCTGTTGCCTCAAATCTGTTTGTCGATGCCTTGACGAGAAAACCGTCTGTATCACGGCTGAGAGCGTACCGCCTGCGAAATGAAAAATCTTCATTGATTACTCCGGCAAGTTCAAAGGCGCGGTAGGTCAAACCTCGCCCTAAAATCCCGTAAAAATTGCCTGCTGTCGCCGCTACGGGTCCCTTTTGCCATTTTACATACCGCTGTGTTACGTTAATTCTGCGAAAATCTGGCTGTTCATAGGATGAATTGAAGAATTCTCCTCGTAAGCCTCCTATAAAGTCCCCATAAATCAATCCGGTATTAAACTGACTGTAGGTTGCCGTGAGATCTGCGGGTTTTGTGTGCGGTAAATTACCCACCTGCAGTTCGGTCCTGGTATGGGTGCTGATATCAACCTGCCCAAAAATAACTGTGGAATGCAATAATATCCCGATAGAAACAAGAATATTCGCAGTAAAATTATTCATAAACTTCCCATCATTTTACTGGAATAGTTTATCAATTGCCTTTATAAGTTCTTGTTCATCTCCTGGTTTGTAACCCTGGTGGAAATAAGTGATTTCTCCTGTTGTATCGATAAGAATCGTTGTCGGTATAACATTCACACGGTAAACATTCATTACTCGGGCATTTAAATCGAGCAATACGCGAAGATTCAGTCTGTGGGATTTTAGAAATGGACGGACTTTTGATAAATTTCTCGGACCATCCACATTTACAGTAACAACAGTAAGGCCTTTCGGAGCATAGTTCGATTCTATTTCCTCCAATTTCGGTAGTGCTTTTATGCACGGCTGGCACCAGGTTGCCCAGAAATCAATCAAAACCGGACCGGATTCCAGAGCCTTTTTGAGCTCGAACTCCTTTCCATCCAAATCTTTAATTTTAAAATTCGGCGCATTATCGGCTATGGCAGTCTGCGAAATGAAGAATCCAAATATGAAAAGAGTGCACATCAATGTTCGCATAATTATACCTCTTGTTCATGAGTTGGAAATTGAACCTGACTAATATTAATAAACAATTGAATTTCTGTTTTGTTCCTGTGCAATATTGCAACAACATTAATCATTATCTTAATTATTCAAGTCCTTAAGCAGAAAAAACAATGTTAAAACCTAAAATTTATTGCTGTTTTTTAACACCTCTCCTTTGATTTTTTTGCAATACTATCAGATCAAATTATATGATATTGTAATTGATTGTTTAGGAACTAAATTTCTGCAAAACCGTCGATTCTGAATCAACCTTTTCCAAACTATAAAAACTCAGAAGTAAGGACAGTGAAAGAATTGCATAAATAACTGGTCGAGTAAACATTTGGAGTCTCTTTCAATTATTACATTTTTGGAAATTAATTTTCTGAAAAAGAATTAATTGGATTGGTGCATGAAATATATTATACCTAGTCAATTTATTGAACTCACTTGTAATCAATTTACTTATTGCAAATTCTTCCAGTCATTATCAGAAAATTTTTGCTTTCATCCAACCAGAGGTGTTATGAAAATTTGCCGCCGTGCTTCCAGGTGGAACCAGTGCATCGCATGCTGTTCGTGTATCATCGTCCAGATTCATCTCAAGAACGGGCAGAAAATGCTCAAGCTGTTCAAGGGTTCGTGGTCCCATGAGAGGGGCTGTTATCCCCGGTTGGTCTTTGCACCAAAGTAGCGCCAGCTGTGCAGGTGAAATGCCGGCTTTTTTCGCTATTTTTGCAAACTTGACTCCCACTTGGATACCCCGATCTGTCACACGATCCGCATAATAACCGCCGATGAGATCTGCCTTTGATCCCTTGGGATATTTTGTAGCATCATTATACCGACCTGCAAGCACACCCATTGCAATCGGCGCCCATGCAATGATGCCAAGCCCATATTTCTGGCACATTGGTATAAGTTCATTTTCAATTCGTCGGTCGAGTAAATTATACGGCGATTCTTCCACGGCATATTGGGCATAGCCGTTTTTCTCACTTACCATGACTGATTCCATTACTGCCCAGGCAGGATGTGTTGAACAACCGATATACCGTACTTTACCAGCACGAATAAGATCATCGAATGCTCTGAGTGTCTCATCATACGGAATAGTTGGATCGTGGCGATGCGTCAGGTAAAGATCGATATAATCGGTTTGAAGGCGCTTCAAGCAATCTTCACATGATTTTATAATGCCAGTTTTTGAGTGACCCTGTTCATTAGGATCGTGACCGGGTTTATATGGTGTAACGCCATGAGATACATCAAATGGTCCTGGAAATATTTTTGTACAGATAAGTGTTTGCTGGCGTCGACCGTTTTCTTTAAGAGCCCGTCCAATTATCCGTTCCCCCTCGCCATTTGCGTAGATGTTTCCAGTACCGAGTAGATTTATATCAGCATCTAAAGCCCGGTTAATCATTATTTTTGCTTCTTCTTCCGGTGTCGGTTCGGTAAAGGTACCCGTACCAAAACAAATGGGAGAAATTCTCAAACCTGTTCGACCCAAAACTCTGTATTCCATTACATGTTTCCTTTCTAGTTCTCCACATTTAATTCTCTAATAGAGAATTATTAGGATTTTTTTGAAATACGATGCTTTTTTAGATAACATCTACTTGATTAGATTGTATTGAAGATTAGGATATAAATGATAAGATACACATATGGCTTATACAAGTTTTTTCTGCTCCTCGGGTTGTACGATTTGCTCTGCTTTGAAGTAGAATTTTGTTGCAGTATTTAAAGATAGTAATATGGACCAAACTGGTTAAAAGATAGAAATTTTAAAAATGTTTTTTAATTTGAATAATAGTACGTAGTTTATCGTATGTGATGGATCGTATGTGACGATTTTCGAACCTTTGAAATTGATAGTTATTGAAGTATTTTAAGTAAGTAAAATGAGAGTCCATGAAATAGGACAACTATTCATCGAGGAAGTGGGCAACAGGGCACCATAGTTCGGAAAGCTTTGAGACGAATATCACGATGATCCACAGCAATGATGCTATTTCACTTGTGGTGAAATTCTATTATCCCATCCGCGAAGTCTTTCGCTGTATACCTGGAGCAATATTTTTATTACCGGGCTTGATTCAGCAAGTTCATGATCAAATGTAAATTTTTCGATCAAAATGAATTTTACGTCGGTGATTGCCGTTACCGTAGCTGAACGAGGTTTATCATCATAAGGCTCATCTCTCCGAATATTGCTCCCCCCTCGCCAAGTTTGGCAAGTATTAACGTAGAAATTTCACTTTTTTTCGTAATCTCTACTTCTCCTTCGGTAATTTTATATGCACCGGAATTTAAATCACCTTTTTTAATAATTACTTCGCCGCTATCGAAGTGTACGTCGTCAGAACAAGTTGGACACTTTAGGTTAAAAACTAAGAGATAGTTTTGGTATTTTCAAGTCTTTTTTTCTCACCTCCTTTTTCAGGTTATATTCACGTCGTAATTTCATTGTTTGTTGTTTGATTTTTTCTCTCATTGAGGTGATTTTCTCATCTCTTCCATAATAGACGTCAATTGGAGTAATGTTGTTCAAAGATTCATGGTACCTGTGGTTATTATACTATTCCACGAAGGCTGCGGTCTCTTTCTCCAACTCTTCGGGTGAATAATAGTTCTGTAGATTAATGATAGTCTTGATCGATCGATGATACCGTTCGGTCTTTCCCTGCGTCTGCGGGTGAGAGGGTGCTCCACGGGTATAGTGTGTTGATACCACGCGTATCGAGATAATCTTTAAGTTCATGTGAGAGATAACAGGGACCATTATCTGAGAGCAGCCGTGGCCTGTGCCTGACATGCACTTTCGTACCACCGGTCTTGGCAACGGCCATAGCCAATGTTTCTCTGACATCATCTGCCGACATTGTACTGAACAGCTTCCGGGATAAGCTATACCGTGAGTAATCATCCATTACCGAAGCGAGGTAATACCAACCCCAATGTGACCTGTCCCTAATGTTGGGGCCATTTTTTACGTTAGTCAATTCATCAATATTTTCACCAGAGTAAATTATATCCATATATTTTAGAGCACTATCCAATGGTTTCATTTTTCTCACCTAGTCTGATATTTACTAACCCATTATCCATCCACGTCCTAAATTCTTTCTATAGAGAGAACGTTGTCCTCAATGGCAGGATTCGTGAATCAGCATAGAACTGATGGCATTAGCAACGAGGTCTTCATCAGTTAGTTTTGAAAGATGGTCTATCATTAACTTTGATTGTTCACTTCATGTTTCTATTAAAACACTGCATTCCAGATAAGGTTTGCCCGGGTCATATGAATTATCTTTTCCACCAGTGTATTCCGGATGTCCAAAATTTTCCTTGGCTCCTGCCTGTGAAGCAATATAATTTCCTGATCCAACAATATGTCCGACTACCCATTTGAATGAGAATTTGTACAGCCATCAAAAACATTAGCAGCTTGTTCATCTGTTATAGCTATAGTAACATTATTATAGTAAGGATCACAATTTGTTTAGGAGGATTGCAGCGTGGAAGGAATAAATTCTCACTGCGGAGTATTATTACCCGGATGGGCGATATCCGCAAGCAATTCAGGATACTCAGACACACACTCGGACATTCGATTAAAATACTCACTGATGCTGAGGCAGAAAGTCGGGTCACGGCAGCTTGTTTACAGTCCATTTTTGAACACAGTGAAATTCGATATCAGCCATTCTAAGGCATCTTTATTTTAATATAATGGAAATGTATACATGCAGGCACAATTGAACTATATGATGATTAAATAACCGAAGAACAATTGCTGACGCTTACAGCGCCAACGTGCACCGACAGGAAGAGTCGGATGCATAGCGGAATGATTATTTCCGTTTTGTTTTCCGGTTTTTCTGATTTTAAGGGAGCATTGGGGAATGTTTATGTATTGAAGTTCCTCTAAACAGTAAGCTTAAAACAGCACGCCTTGTTCTGAATTCCTATATTAATGCAGTAGAAAAATGATCCGCTAACCGTACCGCGAGTGCGCCCAGTGTTAATGTCGGGTTAACTGCCGTAACATTGGGATAAACTGCATTTGAGCATACATAGAGATTATCCGTTCCGTGAACCCGTAAATTTTTATCGACTACACCATCCGAGTCCGAATCACTCATTCGGCAGGTCGATGTTGAATGTGCACCATCCGGCTTAATAAATTCGGTTCTAATACTGTCTTTTGTACAATCTGCCGCTTTTAATATCTTAATCAGGTTCTGTTCATGTGTTTGGTTAGCCTTTTTAGTTACTTCATTAACACCGAATTCTATTTTTGTAGTACGCAGTCCCCATTTGTCCGTATTGTCACCAAGACTTATTCTGTTTTCAGGACTTTCAAACTGTTCAACAGAGGCTTCTAACCCGATCTGAATACTTGATTCCATTTTGGAAATAATTTTAGAACGCGAAACGTTAGCCAGGATCTCTCTTGCCAAGGACGTATTGCTGCCTCTTCCTAATCCGGCAATCAGCATTTTGCCTTCTTTCTGGTGTTGTGGTGTATCAAAATGCCGGCTTGCCAAGGTGAGAAAACCAAGTTCCGGTTCTATTTTTTTTTGATTACCCTGCCGGACTCCTTGAGCACCGATAAGAGGATGGCCTACCAGGTGTCTCCCAACATGCCCGGAATCATTGCCGATACCATCTTTCCAATCAGTATTGGCAGATAGTAACAGAAGTTTGGTAGATTCAAACGTACCGCTGCAAACGACCACCCTGTCGCCTTCCATTGATTCAGTAATGCCGGTTTTCTTATTTAAAAAACTCAACCCTCTTGCTCGCTTTTTACCGTCCATTAATATTTGCAAAACAGGTGATTTTGTCCGTAAGTCCAGTTTGCTGTCGTATTCTTTTTGCAGCTCAGCTAAATCGAACGTAGCAGTATAGCGAGCATTGACAGGACAATACCCACACGTCCCTGTCGTAATACATCTATCTCCATTTCTCGCCATCGGCATATGTGAGTACGACATATCAAGTTTTTTGAGCGCTTCAATTACAGGCATATCAGTTAAGGTATACGGTACTGCGTCAAAAGGAAATCTCTCACCATACCGTGGCGGATCATCGTTGTCTGAATCCCCTTCAATCCCCATCAGAGACTCTGCCTGTGTATAGTATGAGGATAATTCTTTGTAAGTAACAGGCCAGTCAGCACCAATCCCGGTTCGGGATTTCAGTTCAAAGTCCTCCGGCTTAAAGCGCAGACTCCATCCACCCCAATGATTGGTAGTACCGCCTTTTACAAAAAGCCGTGAACCACGAAGTCCGAAGTATTGATTCTCTGTTCGCGGATCATCCAGAAACGCACTATAAGGATTTTTACTCCCCATCAAATTATCAAGCCATGTACGATAGTTGCCTGTTTTAAAATCAGGACCCGCCTCAAACATGGTAATGTGATAGTCGTTTTTTTTCAGGAGCTGTCTTGACCTGCCGCAATTGTTTGGGCCACTTTTTAAGTTAGTCAATTCATCGATATATTCATTGTTGTATTATCCATTGGCCTTGAGACCGCATCCGGTGGTATAACTGCCTCGGGGGCGGGTGGCCGGTATCCAAGGGCACTATGCGGTCTCTTATGATTATACTCATTTCGCCAGCGTTCCACAAGCACTTTTGCTTCGTGTAAGGTATCGAAGATTTCCCGGTTGAGCACTTCATCACGCAGTTTGCCATTGGAACGACTCACTATACCCGTTCTCCCATGGACTGCCTGGTTCAATATACAATGTTTTTACTCCCAGGCGCATGAGCCATGTCCGGACCGCTTGAGCAGTGCACTCTGTGCCATTATCACTTCTCAGGTGAACCGGAACTCCTCGCTGCACGAACAGTGTTGCAAGATGTTCTATGACGTCATTGTGAGTCAGCCTCCTGCCTGCCACTCCCGACTGTATTCATCTAATATTGTTAACAAACGATAGCTCCTTCCCTCTCGGGTTCGTGCTTGCATGCAGTCATAACTCCAGACATGATCCCGGTACGCAGGTCGCAGCCGAATACACGAACCGTCATTGAGCCATAACCGTTTGCGCTTCGGTTGCCTCCGGGGAACTTTTAATCCTTCTCGACGCCACAAACGCTCCACTCTCTTATGATTGACCTTGCAGCCTTCTTGCTGTAACAGTGCGGTAATTCGTCGATAACCATACCGACCATACTGCGTGGCCAACTCAGACCATACGTTGCACTAACACCGGCTTCATCAGAAGGAGAAATCGGGCGATATTGATGAGTGCTGCGCGGTACTCCCAACACGGTACAGGCCCGGCGCTGCGAGATCTCGAGAGTCGTGCAAAGATGCTGCACCACTTCCCGTCGCTTCGCCGGGCTCAGAAGTTTTTTGCATCAACCGCCAGAGTCTCATTGAGGATTTGAATATCCAACTCTTTCTCGGCAACCAGGCGTTTCAGGCGGATAGTCTCTCTCTCTAACGCTTTAAATCGTTTCGCCTGATGCACCCGAAGACCACCATACTCCT
This sequence comes from bacterium, assembly GCA_965240425.1. Lineage (GTDB taxonomy): Bacteria > SM23-31 > SM23-31 > SM23-31 > SM23-31 > CBDFMG01. The sequence continues at coordinate 765,595 of OZ251221.1, read as the reverse complement.
TTCGCCAACGATAATAGGTCTGCTCTGTAACCTCAATCTGGCGAGCAGCTTGTTGAACCGACTGACCTTGAGCGAGCAGTACTTCTGCCTCTCGAAGCTTGTGGATAATTTGTGCTGATGTGTGAATTCTACGTGCCATTGATCTTGCTCCTTTCTTTTCAATCTAATCCCTGTACTAATATACTATCTGGATCAACTTGTGGGGGCAAGGTCAAATTTTGAAAACAGGAGAATTGACCATGCTTCTTCAATCGTGTCACTTGTGCTAACCATTAATTTTATCAATTCGACTGCATTCTCATATTCAGTCAAATAGCTGGGTTCTTCATTCGTTTTGAAAGCGAGATCTGACTTTAACCGAACAGTATAGCTGCTCAGATCTGTCGTTAATTGCCATGCCTGGTTAACATAATTACATAATGTTAACAGAGTATCAAAATCAGCGTCCGGTAATATGCCGGTTCGCTTCTCATTAAATGGCAGCCTGGAGTCACTAACAAATGTGAGTAACTCGTTGACAATATCATCATCCAGAGCGCTGCATCCAAATGGCAAAGTCGCCAGTACACCATAGGATAGCCCCATTTTCAAAAGCTGCCTTCTATCTATATATGGATTGTACATACTCGAACCTTTCTAAAGTGCACTTATTGTTTAATGTGTTCAAATAATAATGCAACGCATCCTTTCCGGAGTTACCACACGTTATATAGATTGTTTTTATTACCCAACTACAGGAATCATATTAATTCAATTATTTTACATTTAATGTTAGAAAAAGAAACGTTAGGAATAACAAATATACTTTATTCCCGACTCTCCGTAAAATTCTTCAATCGCAATTCTTGTTCTCTCTGAGCTTTCTGCTTATTTGATCAATACAATTTTCTCATTGAGTGGCTGAATAAATTCAACTCCCTTGCCGGTTACAATGTGAGGATTTGAAATATTAAAGACTAACGGATAACCGGATCGTTCAGCAATATTCTTACGAACCATACCGGATCAGTGTACGTCGACCAAACAAGGTGAACAACGTAGTTGAAAATCAGGAGATACAATTCGCTTTTACAAATGTTTTTTGCTCTTCGGTTTGTACTCTTATCGCACCTTGAGGTTCATTTAATCAGTATAATTTTTTCATTTGGTGGATGAAGCCATTCAACCCCCCGGCTGCTCACAATGTGATTACCTTCAATATTAATGGAAATTGGAAAACCTGGTCTTTCAGAAAGGTTTGTATGGACCATAAATTCAAATGAAAACATATGGTTTTCATTGATCATTAAATGCCCCCTGTCTGATCGAAATGCCGCCATTGAGGGTCCGACAGTCACTTTACTGCCGGCATTTTGACCCTGCGTATGAAGATCGATAGAAATTCCCGACTTATCGGTATCAGCGAGCGCCTTCTGTATCATCACGTAGTCGGGAGTACCCTTGCCGTCCGCAGTCAGTCCCCGTGAATCATCAAAAGGTGTATAAATATAACCTGCATCCTCCACTGCATTAACGAGAATCTTCAAAGTTTCTCCTGCAGTCCTGCCGACTTTTATGTGTTTCCGTAGTATCTTTTGAGCTTTCAATGACTGATCATAAGCATATTGCAGACTTTCAGGAACTTTTGTTTCCCCTTCTTTCAGAATATAGAAATTACGCTTATAATCCGTCACAAAATAATCCAGATATTTAAGACCGGTATCGAACGTTCCAAAATCGCCGGGTTGAATGACATATTCAGGGTGCATGATCCAAAAACGCACATCAGGCGGAGAAATAGCTTTGCCTTTTTCCGTATAAAGTATCCGGGGGATACTTGCTCTCGTCCTGTATCCTCCTCTGTCTACATGCTTTTTGTAAAACTCATTCGCAACCCACCAGCCTATGTCACCTAACGTTGTAACACCGGGAGTGATCACTTCACGGGTTAATGAGCGTTCGAGGACCTGACGGTGTTCTTCCAGTGCATTGGTCATGAGCGTAACTTCTCTCAGGATCCTTCGTGACCGGTAATCGGTGATTACTCTTTCTGCGGATATAATTCTCGCAGAATACTCCGGTCCTAAGAGTTTTTCCAATTTCAGGTATTGAGTATGGGAGATACCATCCGCTACAGCGAGCCAATCGGAATAATTTACTGCTATCGTTTTCGGATCACGGTCATGAACATACTCTATAAAATCGTTATAGACATCAGGATCTTGATTCCCGTAATAATAACCGTTGATTGCTTGTGCGATTTGCCAGGAACCGCGTACGTCAAAATTCAACCCGCCACCTCCACTGCCGAACATAGCCCGTTCGATCTTGTCTCCAATGTCCGTAAAGATCATATAACCGGATGTCGATCCGAATTCCGGAAACATCGGATCAGGATCCCCGGCACGGGTAACATGGATCCACATGTCCACATTATTGTCGCGCATGGCTCCAGGCAGGATAATGTCAAGTTTTTCTTTCCTTATCAGTTGAATGACTTCCCCACCGGTCTTAACCGTATGAACACCGGGCTGTGCTATTGCATTAGGTACGATTAACAGCACAGCTATTAAAAATATCATTATTCGAGATATCATAATGTGTTCCCTCTATTGATTTTTTAGTGATAAAAATTACATTAAGCATTTAACTTTTCCAAGTATTTTCTGCTCCTCGGGCTGTACGATATTCGAACCAGTTGTTATTGTATATTTATTGTTGTAAAAGACAAAATGATTATAACACCGTTAAATACCAAACAACTCGCTGAGTAGTGAGCTGCCTGGCGACACCATAATTTTCGAAACGGTCTGTTCATATACTTCGTATAACTGAGGCATTTTTTCCTGCAGACCGGCTCTATTTCTTATCGTCCATTCTGTTCCATTCGAGCAAAAGGGCTCCTGAAGGTTCCAAGCAGTTGAGATGACCCAATAACCGAATTCTTGAAGTGGAACCCGTAATCGGCGTTCTTCATCTTCGATCCGGTCGTAGGAACTTATGTCATAATAACCTTTTTCAACCGCCTCCAGCATAAACTGATAGAGCTGTGATTCGGCCGTAACAGCCAACTCAGCGGGAAATGTATAGTGAAGTCCTATATCATTTGCATAGTGTAAAATGTGTTCAAGTACTTCCATCACCTGATCTCTATCTCCAGCTTCATATTCCATTATTACGTCGCATACACTGTTCTGACTTCTTGTAACATCCCACAACGCCTGATCTTCGGGAGTGGTGATACGATCACTTCCTTTATAGAGAGGAATCAATGCTTTGTACTCATACATGTTTCTGATAAATTCCTCCTGAAGTGCACTGTCGATAGAACTGCTCTGCGGAAAAATCTCAGTGATTGTTTGAGCGACTCTCAGCATAAAATCATCTGTAATGTCATCCCGGCCAACCAGAGTATAGCCGTAAACCGTGACTTTTTTTGTGAATGGTGGATATTCGTCTGCAGGGACGATGACAGTATTTAAATACAGATCAGCTGGTGCTGCAGTTGCTCGTGAAAGCATAACACATCCACCATAATGGGTCTTTGCCGTATCAGTCGATACTGATTCAGCAGTCTCTGAACTACAAAAACTCAGAAACAAAGACAAACAAAAAATCGCACATAAAACGTGACGTGTAAACATACTATGTCCCCTTCAATGAGAATATTTTTAGAAATCAATTTTCAAATAGAGAATAAACAGGGTTTTTGCTGCAATATGGTGCTTTTTTAAGATGAAATAAACCTGGTCAGAATGTATTGGAAATTATGATAAAAATAGTAAGATACGCCTATTACTTTTCCAAGTGTTTTGTGTTCCCCGGGTTGTACGATTTGCGAACTTTTATCGAATGAGATGAATCTCCGAAGGCGGTGGAGTCAAATACGCGACTCCATTCTCGGTGGCATGCGCGCCGTCGTGAAACCATAGATTTAGATTGTCTTCTTTGTCTTCTGTGGCAGGCAACGGCATATACATGAAGAATTCTATAACAAAGTGGTGATACATTTGAAGTGTCATCTCATGCTGGTAATCCGGGCCTAAAGAACCAATCCTGGGGGGATATGATCCTTTTCCCAGGCCATGCAAATCGATAGAAACCTGGGTTTTTTCAGGATCGAGGTCTTTGTCAAATCTTTGTGCAAGATTGACAATAATCCCTACTTCGTCAAGTTTCCGTATGATAATTTCGAATGTTTCCGCCGCGGTACGGCCGACCTTGATGTTCTCGTCTAAGACCTTGCGGATTCTCATCCCCTCTGCCCAGAGTTTTTTGATTTCCGGAGGCGGTTCCGTCTCTCCTTCACGGAGCACATAGCCGTATTCGACTTTCATCTCGAAGAAGTTCCCGAATTTCCAAAGGTCCCTGACGCCTTCTAGATCGTAGTCTCCCTCCGCCCCATGGTCGATGATAAAAAAGTCGCCTCTCCGGACGACATTGTCACCACGTGTTCCCTTTCCATACCTTTTCCGGATAGAAAGACCTCCCTCGTAACCGGTACTAAGATCGCTCGGTTTGGTCACACCTGGGACGATTTTCGCGAAATCATTCTTGAACGCCTCTTCGAACTCCTCGCGTATTTTCTTATACATGACAAGTTCGCTCTCGACGGGTCTCGATAAGTAATCGAATATCAGCAATTCCGACGAGACCAGTCTCTCAGTATATTTGTCGCCAAGCGCTTCAGTCAATAGAAGGTAGTCTGTATGCGAAATGCCGTCGTTTGTGGGTGTACTTATGATCGGTCCGAGCTTATGCTTGAAATTCAACGCGATGCGTTTTGGGTCACGTTCGGCCACAAATTCTCCGATACCCTGGAATCGATAATCATATTCTGTTTTCGGACCGCCCGGCATTTCTCTCCGAGGAATGGGTTCGCTGATGATGTCATAGGCTCCGCTTTCTTCAACAGTATTCGGATCCGGATTCGGAATAGGATACGAACCATCATTAGCGCTCCATCGACGCCCGAGAGCTGCCCGCTCGATCCTGTCATCACCCCGGTCTGTAAAAATGAAAACACCGGAATTACTGCCGAGGTCTGCATAAAAACCAGAATTCACGTAGTTACCGAAGGAATGAACATTGCCTTCCCGCATCACGTGGATCCACATGTCGATTCCTTGTGCCCGCATCACCTTAGGCAGGATGAGATCGAACTTGTCCCGGCGGATTTGATTCGTAAGTTCCTCGATGCTGAGCTTTTTCAACTCCTGCTCACTAGGTATTACCAATGTCGATTGGGCTGATACAGTAACGTTCAGGCCGAAAAACACGAACAAAGAAAGGGTTGCACGCAAAACTTGTTGAGTAAACATAATAGAATCTCCTTTATGATTTTTGCTCTGAACTCAATGGATCAGCAGGATTTTTTCATTTGGTGGATGAAGCCATTCAACCCCCCGGCTACTCACAATGTGATTACCTTCTATGTTAATGGAAAGCGGTCAGCGAGCACATCGCCACCGGCGAGTCGCTCGTCCTCCAAGACACTACGAGACCGCCCGCGCCACTCAGAGCACCTGAGAGCACACGTGACCGAGAACAAGACCGAGACCTTCGGCCTGAGCCGCTACACTGTAGCGAGGTATCCACAATGGCCGTCATGCTCTCGAAGACCTACGCCGCCTTCAAGGCGGCTGGTGCGCCAGATGGGATCGCTCGTGAAGCGTCCGAAGAGATCGCGGGATCCGAGAATCGTCTGTCTGGCATCGAATCCGATGTGAAGTTGCTCAAGTGGATGGTCGGAACGAACATCGTGCTGATGTTCGGTATCTTGATTCGGCTCTTCACGGCGTAGCTCGGATTCACCCCCACCTCACCGGATCAGCGTCATCCCACGGCCCACGAGCAGCAGGGCGAGGCGCACAGAGATCGATCCGAGTCACCGGCTGATCCTCATTCACTCTCCGAAACAACGATCTCCACGGAACCCGAGCAGTTGTTTGTCGTGTCGGACTCCTCCGTCTTCCAGTCCACGCACACCCCCATAGTAGTAGGTGCCAGCGTCATTCGGCGCCGTCAACACCACCACCCCGGTGGTTCCCGACGCCCACACCGTCCTGATCGCCGCGGCCCAATCCATCATCGCGTTGATGCGCTGGCGCTCTCGTCTCTAGCTGGCCGCGTCCCGTCCAGACCTCCCCGCAAGCCTCCCAACTTCGCCAGGGGATGTTTAATAAAGTGTTGGTCCAAGGCGTCGCCGATGGTTTTGAGTTTGAGTTTCACCGCGATCTTGCGTACAGCCTCGCCATCCTTCCAAGCGATCAGTCGCTTCGTGCGGTTCGTCTGTTCAAATTTCAGCTTGGCGAGAGCGCCCGCTTCAAACGCGCCGGAGGTCCAGAACGCATAGGTCTGATTACGTTCGCGCAAATACTCCTGGCTCGCCACATAGTCCTGCATGATGGGAAGCTTGCCGAGCCAGTCATTCACCTCTCCGAGTGAGACGGTTCCGCCGGGGCGCTTGCCCTTACACTCGATCACATGAACTGCATTTTGATCCGTCACACAAATCACATCCAGATCGGCTTTCTTTCCGTTTTGACGATGAGTATGCAGGACGCCGAGATCAATTCTGCCGCCGGGATCACGCTTGGCAATATAGGCTGCGATCAGTTCGAACATGATGCCCCGCATATTGCCGGCAGAGTGCCCTCGATCCCAGAGAGCTCGCCGAGCAATTTGTACAAGCGACCATCGTCGACGGCAGCAACGGCCGCCACGTTTTCCAGGGTCCTCATTAAGTCGGTGAGGGCGTCCGCCACATGCCGTCCAAACAGGTTTTCAGGCGTTGTCAGCATCAATCCAACCCTGTGGCCCTCCGTCATGGCATCGCCGGTAAAGCTTTCGGCCATGAGGATCGGAAAAAGTACACCGCTGTTTGAGGTTCTCTGGTAGGTCTGCGCCTTGCGGATAAAGTATCGGATATGGGGAACATCCAGCCGGCCTTCGGTAAAGACATCGGCCACCACAAAGCCCTGCGGAACATTTGCACGCCTGAGGGGAAGCAGATAACTCGGGCCGGTCAAATCCCATCTGAACTGACCAACCATAAGGGGCTGTCCCTCGCCGCGAATAGCGACCGTGTTATGGCTGCCGATGCCGTTCTTCCACGCCCACTGGCGAAGGCCATCCAGTATGACGCCTTCGGTCAGGCGTCTGGCCCTGATGTGACCGACTCCCAAAGGTTGGATGGCAGAGTAGGGGTTGGCAACGAAGCAGCGACCGAGACCGCTAATTTCTTTTTCCTCCATGACCCCGAGATCGACCAGTTTCTTCGCCACCCCCTCCGACGGCACCTGTTTCTTGAGGGCAATGAGTGCGCCACTCACCACGGCAAACTCATCCACCGGTACGATGCCGCCGCGCGCGAAGAGTCCGTCAATAGCACAGGCATAGATGGTGCCCGTCTCGCGCAGGTCACGCAGGAGATTGCACCAGTAGATCTCGCTGTTGCGCTGGCTCCTCAAGTAGAAAAAGTCTTCACGTCTGGGCAGGAGGAGACCGGGATATCGCTCAACGGGGTGCGCGCCCTCGACAGGCGCTGGCGTGCCGCTTCAGGGGAGATGTTCAGCGATTTGGTCAGGATGGTGACCAGACGCCGTGCCCGCATGGGACCCGTTTTGGTAAGTGCTTTTTCGATGGGGGTCATTAGAGATGTCACACTACTCAATTTATTACTAACATTGAACCCTCATAGCAAGGCCATCTTTTCACACGCAAGTTATTTTCAATAGAATCAATGAGTTGAAAATGGCGTTCAAAGAAAATCTGTTATGGTGGGTGTCACAGATACCGTGAAAATCCTACCTGTGGACGAGCACCCAGACCGCCCTAAACTGCGTGTGGGGAGTTCCACCCAGACAATTGCAGAAAGGAACGGTTCTGCACGTCCGCGAGGTCGTCGAGCGGCCCGGCATAGGCGAGGCCACCACCAGATCCGGATGGCGCTACGGCTGCTGCACAGTGATCGCGACCGACCCTGAGCAGTTATTGGTCGTGTCCAATTCCCCGGCCACCGTCTCCACGCATGCCCCGTAGAGTAGTACGTGCCCACCGACGATGGCAGCGTCAGGGCGATATCCTCGTTGCTGGTCGCCCCAGCCCCAAGCGCTCCCACCGCGTCCGTTCCCACCGAGGTATCAGAGGTGGTGATGGTCGCGTCCGTCGAGCGGTAGTAGCGCAGCGTCGTGGCGCCTCCGGAATCCGGACCATGGCCGCATCTATATTCCTGAGTTTCAGGGCCTGGTAAAATTGTTCAGATTCCGAGATCGGCGTTCTGTGGTCGGACTCTCCCGTCAGGAGCATGGTCGGGGTTGTCACATTGCCTGCCAGCGATAGCGGTGAGCGTTTCATGTAGTGGTCCTGATAATCCCAGGGATAGCCCGGAAACCAGTTCTTGTAAAAGAACGGGTAACTGTCAGACGTCAGCACAAAACTGTACCAGTTGATGACGGGTTTCGCAACGACAGCCGCTGCGAACCTCTCTGTTTTTCCGACTATCCATGCGGAAAGTACGCCTCCTCCGCTTCCACCGGTAACAAAAAGTTTGTCTTCATCAATGTATCCCTTTTCAATGACGGCATCGACACCCGACATGAGATCGTCGTAATCCTCCCCGGGATAATTGTGATGGATAAGATTGCCGAATTCCTTCCCGTAGCTTGTACTGCCTCTCGGGTTCGCATACAGCACAACATAACCGGCCACCGCATAAAGCTGGATCTCAGCCGAGAACCTGTCGCCGTAATTGGCGAACGGGCCGCCGTGAATTTCGAGAATGAGCGGATAGTTCCTGCCGGGATCAAATCCGGGCGGTTTCACGATCCATCCCTGTATCCTTCGGTCGTCAAATGAAGAATTATACCAAATCTCCTCGACGGCGCCGAGTTCTTTGTGTCCCAGGAGATCACTGTTCAGAGTCGTAACGATACGGGTCTTATTCGATCCCTTACTCCCAACAGCGATATCCGCAGGATGGTCGGGACGGGAATGGGTATAGGCAAACCGTCCTTCGGGAGTTACCGAATAGGTCCCGCCGGAGTAGGGACGTCCGAGAGACTGCCCGCCGACGTCTTCGGCGAGAGTTTCTACGCTCCCGTCCAGTGAAACATAGGCAATCTTCGTGTTGCCTTCGGAATCGTATCTGAAGAACAATCCGCTGCTTTCGCTGTCCCAATACGGTTCCTGCACGTCTCTGTCGAAGTCCTGCGTAACGGTCCCCCTTCCGCTGCCGTCCGTATTCATGACGTGCAATTTCGTTACGTGGTACCCGTGCAGTTTATCGTCAAATCCGAGATAGGCGATCCTTCTCCCGTCCGGCGACAATACGGGATTTGAATCGGGTCCCTTCCGGTCAGTTAAAACAGTTATCTCACCGTCGTCCAAAGACACGCGGTACAATTCAGAGTTATTGCCTTCGTACTCCCAATTGTCACGCCTATTCGCGGAAAAAATGATCGACCGGCTGTCCTGTGTCCACGCAAGCGACCCCCGGTGATTATAGCTCCCAACCGTCACCTGTCTCGGTGATCCTCCTTCGGATGGAATGACGAATATATGTGAATAACCCGGATCGAGGTAGCCGGCGCCGTCTGCCCGGTAGACAAGCCGGTCGATAAATATGGACGATTTCTCCCACTCGGCGCCGTCAGGTTTTGGGGGCATTTTTGCGAACGGTTCGAGTTTGTCCTCGACGAACATGGTAAAAGCGATTGATTTCCCGTCGGGCGACCAGGTAATGTTTCCGGCCGATTTTGTAAGGTTCGATATCTTTGCCATATTCCCGGTGTCCATCCACCGAATAGAGAGTTGGGACGAACCGTCGGCAATCGAGCTGTAAAGCAGCCGGTCTCCATCCGGCGACCAGCGCGGGCCGGAATGGTTATTATTACCCGAGGTCAGGGGCATATTGCCTGTCTCGTCGAAATTGATTATCCAGAGATTGGAACGAACCCGGTCGGACATGATGTCCATAAAATTCCTCACATAGACGATCCGCCGTCCGTCCGGTGATATCTGTGGGTCCGAGGCGTACTCAAGTTCGTATATGTCGAGCGTATTAAACCGGCCGGAGTTGTCAATGTCATTTGACTGGGCCAAGAGTGAAATTGGACAAGTCAGAAAAACACATATACATACTGATAACCTTATAACGGAGCGCATCGGTCGATCTCCTTATTAATTCTATACCTCATGATCCATAAAAATCAGGAAAATACAGATTGTTGTGATTTGATTCTCAACAGATGATATTTGTTTACAGAAATAACCGCAGTACCATACTATAATGTATGAAATAAATAAAAGAAAAAGCCATTTTTTTAAGATTCTACACGGTTGACTATTACTATCCTGAATTTTTTTTGGAAAATATTTTGACTCGACTCACAGCACCCATCAGCATTGGAACGCGTCTACACGGTTAATTCGGTTTTGCCCAGCTTATTCGACTTTTCAACCCTTCTATCTATTCGTTGAAAACGTCCTGGGGCTGTACAATTTATGAACCTTTTTCTAAATATTTTGATCCGTTGGCACGGTAGATATAAAAACGCAACTCCATCTTCGGTGGCAATCACGCCGATATGAAGAACCGAGTTGCGGATCTCAATGCAGGATCCAGATAAATACACCAATTAAAAATCCCACTCCCAGCCATGATGCAAGAAAGCCCAGCACACTGATACGTCCCGGTTTCATGATCTCAAAATCAGGGTGATCTATCAAAACCGAGCGTGGCGCAGGTTTCGTGCCTTCAGGAAGAGTAAGCGGTTCAACTTCCGGTTCATCCGGTAGTACCGGAGTGCGAAAACATTCATACAGGCGGTCAAGCTTTTCTTTATCCTGTGATTGTGTAAACAGACTGACACCCACCATGACAACCAGTCCGACTGTCAGGTAGAAAACCATCTGCCAGGGCAGAGAAAGTGCTCCTCCGTATATCATGTATTCGGGAAGAAAATGGGCAAAATGAACATTAAAGTCCCAGCCGATGAGATCGATCCTGTCGGTGAAAAACCATGCTGCAAAACCACTCATTGTTGAAGCCCAGGCAGCAGCAGCTGTTGCCTTTCTCCAGAACAGACCTACCCAGAAAGCTATTCCCAGCATAGCCTGCACTTTCCACCACGTCTCTAAACCCTGCACGACACTCGATAAACTGAACGCAAAGATTATTCCACCAAAAACAACAATAACAGATGAAATTCCCCCTATTAGGAGATAATGCTTATCATCCTGGCCCGGAAATAACCTGACTACCTTTATAAATTCAATAGGAATTATTTATCCAATTGCCAGGTTTCTACGTAGTCCAGTCCAATAGTACTTTTGCGGTTATTTTGATCGCTCTAATGTAGTCCGGCAAATCAACCCACTCGTCAGGAACCCCATTCTGGGTTAAATTACCTGCAAGCGGACCGTATGCTATTGTAGGAATCCCCGCATACATATTTGTGTTATATATTGAGCTTGCTGCGTGCATTGGATTAGTACCGGGCTTTTCACCAGTGACGGTCTGAACAGCATTACTCACTGTTTTGAACATTGGATGTTCTTCAGATAGTTCCGTGGCTTCCCCGCCAAACAACCATACGAGCGAAGGAGGGTGTTCATTCAGCCAGGAATCCGATTCAGAGGCATCAGAAATAAAACCCTCTATCTCTTTCTGAACCTCCTTGAGTCTTTCAGTAGGTGGAAATGTGATCTGTGCTTCAATGGTACATTTTTCGGGGATACCATGATGCTGGTCGAGTCCTGTGCCTTCGAGGCCAATACGGTCAACAAGTAAATTAGTGGACCGTCCGACCTTTTCGTCTATAACTTTATAATAGACCCTCTCACCTCTTTTTGCATCAAGCTCTTTCAGCGCTTGAATAATTAAAATCGCTTTGTCAAGAGCATTAATACCAAGATGGGCATACGCTGTTTTACGAGGGTTATCTGTATCAGGCGATTTTCCTGAAACCGTGACCCGGAAAATTACAATCCCCGGTGTAACATTTTGTATTTCACTCATACCCACACCCAACTCTTCCGGATGAAGATATATACAACCGTCCGCACGGTAACCCTTGTCTAACAGAGCAATGATACCTCGTGCCTGCTGCTTCGTTACTGCACTGCCGAGATATACGTCACCCCCGGGCTGAAGTCCGGCGTTACGTACAGCGTTCAGGGCTTCTGCTATGATGGCAATACCTTCAAGATCATCCGCCACACCATAACCATAGAGCCTGTCTCCTTCAATTTCAGCAGTGAACGGATCACGAGTCCAGTCTTTGGTGGTAGCCGTAGATATGGGCACGGGATCGGGGTGTCCATACATTAAGAGACTTCTGCCGCTTCCCGCACCTGGATACGTACCAACCACTGTTATACGTTCTTTATCATTAATCCATTCATCGGCCGCAAACTCATGCTCCATTTTAATACTCGAGGGGAGTGCCCTCAGCACTTCCGTCTTACTACATCCCACTTCCTTAAATCTCTTTGCCACAAGGCCTTGAACGGCCTCTTCACCCTCCTTTTGTACTTTGATGAGCTCTTTTAGAAAAACGATGTGCTTTTCTTTATTGTTGTCAATTTCATCGAATAAGCCCTGGATCTTCTTGGTATCGGTCATCTGGTACTCCTTCTATTTAGTTCATCTATATTAAACTGATATCCCCCATCACTTAAATAATTGTCCACTCCGTATAGGTGCAATATACTTCAATAACTATCTTTATTAAGTATGGTTTGAAGCTTAATTATCAACTCATAAATCATTTTATTATTGATTCTCCTCTTTAAGTTTATCAATTGCTTGTTGAGGAACGGTATGGCCTGCTTTATTATGCTCTTCAAGATGAGAAAGAGCTTCTGCTGCGGTATAAAAATGTTTATTTACATATATATCTGTACCGTCAAGCGCTTTAATTGGCGTCGTTAATCTGCAATGACAACAATTTCTAATATCATTAGCTGATTTATATAAATGAACATCACCTTCTTTAAATGTACAATAAGCCATTTCTATTCCTTAATTCTCTATAATTAACTGCTGTACGTCGTCAAAACAAATCGGACTTTTTAGGTTAAAAATTAAAAAATTCATTTATTTATCCAAGTGTCATTTACTATTTATATCATTTTTTTGCCCAATATTTGCCCAAAATTGAATGAATCATAAGTAAATAAAATGAAAAATCAGCAAAAAAGATAATGGTTTAGTTTATTGTTTTTTATTTACTTTATGTTACTATTGATTACCTCGTGTGAGCACTTATTGATTGAAATATCGTGTGTCTCTTTGGTCTATCCGGAGAAAACGATAGAGAAGGCGCCTAACCATTGAGATGATTATGTTCAGCAATAAAAAAGCCTTCTCAAAATGCAAGAAAGCTTACATGATTAATATAAACAGATACTTGCGTCCCCTAGGGGAGTCGAACCCCTGTTGCTGGATCGAAAATCCAGAGTCCTAACCACTAGACGAAGGGGACAGAAATACGTAGGTGGATTGTGGGGCTGCACTTCCGGTATGTTGGGTGGAAGACGGGAGTCGAACCCGCGACCCCTGGAACCACAATCCAGTGCTCTAACCAGCTGAGCTACTCCCACCGTAAGATTTATTGAACGTGGTAAAATTTCACCGTTTTCACAGTCCTGATTTTCGCATTATTACGTACGCCAGGAAGGACTCGAACCTTCAACCTACGGCTTAGAAGGCCGTTGCTCTATCCGGTTGAGCTACTGACGCATTATCGAGTCCCCATGTATCCGCGAGTGCAGTTCATGTTCATTATCCGGATGTGCATCCGCTGGTCGGGGTGAGAGGATTTGAACCTCCGGCCCCCTGCTCCCAAAGCAGGTGCGCTAACCGGACTGCGCTACACCCCGAAAGGCTCTGTTGCATCTCAAAAGACTTTGAATATATCGATTTCTTTCTTAAAAAACAATCGTTATTTGTCTATCTGCTTTTGCTGACAGCACTATCGTCAGGACAGAGAAAATCACATACAAAGTAGTCTGAAAATACCTGATTGAGAATACCATTTTGCTCTGATGGATTTGCCTGAAATCAGTCAGGTTTTTTTTGTTCCTGGAAATATCAAGATGTTTTCTCTTCCAGGCATCTAAGAGTATCATCGAGGCATTCTGAAAGCGCTATATCAGTACGTGTTCAGCCTGCAGGATGAGTAGCGTCGATTTTTTAATGGGGGAGCCGATGTTTCGTTTCTTCAGTACGCTGTTGGAGATAGTTGGCGTATACATAGAGGCCTGTCCGGGAGAATGCCGGGATGCGGGGATCGACCGGCCCGCGGACGGCACGGTGAAACCGGAAAATCCCAGTGCAAGCGCATTTTGACGGGTATTTGTCATTCCATATCCGCACAACAATATTTGTGGTATCCTTTTTGCCATTTATACCTGCATGTCCAGGGGAAAAGACATATCTCTGCTGAAAAATATGCATTCCAGCATTTTCAATTCTTTTTTGCGGTATACCCGAATGGTAAAAAATAGCCACAACATGTGTGAATTCCGGAACTTTGATGCTATGTGTACATGTTCAGGTAGACGCACGTAAATTATTTGTGAAAGCAGCCCGCTATGAGAACATATTTTCTCGATTCGTTGAACGATCGTCGTATAGTTTCCCTTGCACGGGGGTCTCAGTGTATCCGGATGCCTGTCAGTGGAAGACGGTTCAGGTTATGGATTTTTATATCTTTTATGTTTTTTGTATCGGTTTGGCTGCTTACCTGGCGTATTGACAAGTCTTTTCAAAACAGAGCGATCTACTACAATACAAAGAGGAACATGGTGAGTTTGCTTCGTGCCGAAATTGGTCAGGAACTGTCGTTTATAACAACTGTAGAAGACACCCTGTTCTCGTTTCGTGAGACCAACAATTATTCTGCTTCCGTACCCGATACGGCAATAAATTATGCGACACATAAATCCAATACGATTTCTTATTGAAATTTTTCGTCAGGATTACATTTCATTAACGCGTTATTCTGAAGAAAGTGGAGTGAAATCAGTCTTTATATCCAGAAAGGTAATCTATTCGGCAGCCGGCCTTATTGCTTTGTTCTTAGTCCTGCATAGTACGGCGGTCGTCAAATCCTATAACGGTTACCGGGTATCATTGTATACGTATACTCTTGAAGCTAATCGATTTCAATCCGATATGCTTGCTATTCATGACCGTATCGGTTCCGCCTCAGAGGTTTCACGATCGATTAATCAGATAATTCTAAAATTATCAACTACACTTCCCTATGCGGCAGACCCGGAGAAACCTGTACATACCGATCCTCATGCCGAAGACCGGTGGACTGATCCGGAAAATGTCTCGTCCACTCATTGTGAAGATCTTCCCGAAATTCCCATAGATGCTTTTGAATATCTTTCGGATTTCATCCAAGATCTGACCGAAACAACGATCCGGATGAGGACTGCTGTCGACAAGTTGCAATCTGTTCCGGACGGCCTGCCTGTGGGGGGCTGGCTTGTGTCTGATTTCGGGCTCAGAAAATCGCCGTTTTCAGGCTATGTCTCCCTGCACAGAGGTATCGATATCGTGAACCGTACGGGCACTCCCGTTAAGGCATCCGGCAACGGAATCGTTTCTTTTGCGGGTCGGAAAAGGTTGTGGGGCAATACGGTACTGATCGACCATGCCTATGATGTTCTCTCACAATACGGTCATCTCAATACGGTCCTCGTCGAAGAGGGAGCTCTTGTCAAAAAGGGCGATATCATCGGAACGGTAGGGATGACCGGCAGAACGACCGGGCCTCATCTGCACTATCAGGTGTGGGTCAATGACAAGCCGCACAACCCGCTTCTGTTTATTTCCGAATTCGAGCAAAAAGAGCTGCAGCGTATTAAAGTTTCTGGAACTTCTCCTGAAACGTCACCGGGCAATGTCGGCGGCGGGATCGACTGAATTCTTCCTGATTCATCATTTTAATCATCAGAAGGCAGGGTAAAACCTTTTCCTTTTCCGTAGCGTCCACCGAGACGGGAATTCCATTTTTCGAGGAACCTTGCTTCGAGAGATACTTCACGATATTCATCAGGTGCCATAATAGGTATTCCGCCAATAACAGGAAAATATCGTGAGCAGAGCGGACATTCGAGAAGCCCTTCTATTATCTTTATGTTTTCAGTTGAAAAGACCGTGAGTTTTAAAGGCGCCGATTTGTCGATCGGACACGCCAGCCGGGCGAAGAGTTTTTCCGTCATTGTGATTTCCCAGATGTTTTTATAGACCGAATTATCTGATTATAGTTCCTTGCCTTCTCCTCAGGATTATCCGATCGGAGAATCCCCGAAATTACCGCGATACCGTCTGCACCGCTCTCTAGCACCGGAGCAGCATTGTCAGGTGTTATCCCGCCCGAAGCGAACAGTGGCAGCGATGTCATTGAACGTGTTTTTCTGATCGTTTCGACATCAACTATCTCACAACTGTCTACAGAATGGGAAGGATACATGGCACAGAATGACAAATAATCCGCATGATTCCCGATTGCCCACTTTATCAGTTCCAGGTCGTTCCCGCAGGTCAGGCCGATCAGGACCCGCCTCCCTGTTGTGATATGGACCTCTGCTGGCGTTAAATCCGGTGCATCGAAATGGATGCCATCTGCTCCTGTAACTTGTAAAAGCTCAAAATCATTGTTTACAAGCACCGGGGTGCCGTATTGATGCGCTATGGCAACCGTTTCATTAAAAAATTCCATTTTATCCTGGCCTGTCTGCCAATTGTTCCAGATTTGCAGAACGGCAACACCACCTCGAAGCGCCGCTTCAACTTTTGGAATGACCTGTGATGCACCGGGAGCCGGATCCACCACGAGATAAAGTCCGCCGGTAATATTTAAATTGCCATGCTTTACAGTTTGAAAATTTGATCTCATTTCAATCCTTTTTTAAAAGCTATAGTAAAAGCTTCCCAGTATGGATCAACATTTGGATGTTCAAGCTCTGATTGCGTGTCTCCATCAACCAACATACATCCTGAATCTTTCTCGGTAAGGAAACCCACTTCGACCGCATCGACACCGATAGTATGCAAAGATTGAATGACCTTTTCAGAACACTCCGGCTTGGTGGTCATAACAAGCGATCCGGCACCGATACACAGAAAAGGATCGAGGCCAAATTCCGAACATATGGCTGACTGGACCTTGCCAAAAGGAATTTTTTCTTTGTTGACATCAATCCCGCAATCAGATGCGACAGCAAGTTCAACAAGGGCACCGCACACACCGCATTCGGTGACATCGTGCATTGCCGTTACTCCGTTCATTTCCCTATTTATCCTGACAGCCATAAGAGCGGTTGAAACTGAGCTTGACTTAGAGAAAAGGTCCTGACCTTTCAGAAGGATTTCCCTTCCGCATGCGTTCTCTACTGTTTCAGGAAAACTGAGCGCAAAGATCGCAGTTGAAGCGATTGCACACTCACGTGTCACTATAACAGCATCTCCCGGTTTTCCTCCTTTGCTGGTAAGTATGCTCTCCCGGGGGGCTACGGTTATAATGGTGCCTCCACCAATGACTGTAGCATTCTGCCCTTCGAATCGCCCTGTGTGCCCTCCAATAATTGTGGTACCGATCTCTTCACAGAATTCGCTGATATGTTTCCAGTACCTGTGAAAATCCTCAGTACTCAATTTGGGAGGAAGATTCAAATTGAAGAGTGCGTACATCGGCGGACAACCTGTTGTTGTGATATCGGAAGCCATGAGGTGCACAGAAAGCCATGCTGATTCTCTCAGGCCGAGCGTTGGTACGAGTGAGAGGGGATCGGTCGTCAGAGCCATGGCATAACCGCCGGGAAGTAATACTACCGAAACGTCCACACCAAATTCGGGTCCTACGAGCACCTTTTCATTTCGGGCACCACATAAAGGATAGATTATTTTCGAAAAGAAATCGGCGTGAACCTTACCTGCTGATGGAAAATCAACCATTGCTATGTCTCTCTTTTTACATAAAGTCCAAGAAAATCGCCATACTGAACATGCCACTCATCAAAAGGAAACCACCGGGGAAGTCCTGTACACTGCCATTTTATTGAATATTTTTCACCCTGCAATGCTTCTTCGATCACTTTTTGAAGTGCATTGACCGTATAGAATTGGGCTGTTGTGTAGAAAGGATTTTTTCCGAAAACCTGCTGAACACGCCTGCGGATCGTTGTGGTGGTGATTCTATGTATCATTCCAAAAATAATACCGTATTTCCCGACACGGACCGCTTCCCGTATGACTTGAACGGGATCGGGATAGTATTCGAAGGTTGTTATGAAAGCAACGGCATCGAACGTGTTATCCTTATACGGCATATGCGCAGAGTGAGCAAGAAGAAGATCACCGTTGAACAGTTGAGACGCCTGACCGATCATGAACGGTGAGATATCCGATCCAGTTGCGGATATCCCGATCTCCTGCCACCACCGTGTGAACCGGGAGGTACCACATCCGAATTCCAGAATATCCTTTATCCGGTCATCTTCCGAAACCAGATCGGCAATTATCTTTTTCTGAAGTATTTCTGCTTTTTTGTATCTTCCCTCATACCACGATTCGTATGTCGAAGTGTGTTCTCTCTGAAAAAACCACTCTTTACGGTTTTGCCAGTTCTCCAGCTTTGTTAATTCAAATGTCATATTCTTATTTCCATGTTAATTCAGTACTGCAATCACTGATTGTTCCATGCATTACAGTCTTCCTCGTACGGTAAACAGAAAATTTCGTTCTGCGCCGGGAATCCATGCCGGATTGCCGAAAAAATCAAGATGGCCGTACGATTCATATTCAGTATCGAAGAGGTTGTAAACATCGAAAAGCACCTCGATCCGCTGCAGTTCTCCGATATTTCGTATGGCATATCCCAGCGACAAGGAACTGACGGTATACGGATCGATCACATTGCTTTCTGTTTGTGTGTTGTCGAGATATTGTTTTCCGACATAACGGATAGAAAACGATGCGGAAGCATCACGGCGCCGCACCGTTATTCTGGTGTTTGACATAATTTCCGGGAAATTGGCTATCGAATTACCGGTTACGCTCAAAGGTTCATTGTTTAAATCGAACAGGGTACCGGATTTGAAGAAATTGTCACTCACCGTAAGGTTGGAAGAGAGATCGAATAAGCTGACCGGTGTATACCGCATCGATAATTCTACTCCTTTGTGCATCGTTCGTGCGGCATTGCTTCGTATCGATTCACCGCTCAAACCGACATAACCGCTGCTGACGATCTCGTTCCTGAAATCCATGACGTAGCCGTTTATCTTGGCCTGAAATCCCGGTCTCTGATAACCGGCCCCCAGCTCCCAGTTGGTCAGTTCTTCCGGTTCGACGAAAGGGTCTTCCCAGATGCCGTTCGCGGCATCGATCCTGTTGAACGCAACCGGCATCGGTGTGGGAAAGTTCCAGACGCCGCTCGGATCCCACAGGTCACGCATGGAGGGTTCTCTCCGTGCAAGAGAAAGATTTCCGAAAATATTGATTTTTTCCGTTGCATTATAGTTTATCCCGAGACGCGGCGTCAGGAACGCGTAATCGGCATCGAAAGCAACGTTCCTGACCAGGTCCTCGCCGACGTTATACCGGTGAAACATAAACTGCAGTCCAGCCATTGCCGTCAGGCGGGGAGTTATGCTATAAAGCTCATGGGCATAGAGCGTGAACATCAATTTTTTTCCGACATAATCGTATGGTTTATCATAACTGCCGTTATCGAAATTTGTCGGATTATCGAAGCTGGTCTGTATCTCATTCCAGTGGCGGGCCCAGTTATAGCGCGCTTCACCGCCGATCATGAACGTTCCGTTCCGGTGTTCCAGTTCGAACCGAGGCAGCCATCCGTATTGCCTGATATCGAGAATGTCCTTCTGGACGACGTCTTCAACGTAATCATAAGGACGAAATCCCCGAAACAGAAAGAACCCGTCACCTTCAATATAGAAAACCGTATTTGAAAGACGGGCATTTTCATTGATATCCCAGTCGTGGATTATCTCATAGTGGGGCTGGTTGAAGTTATCGGTATCGCCGGGAAAGACCGATGGATTGGATTTCCTGTTCAGCGCAAGATCTTCTTTTGACGCACCGAAAAAGGCGAAGTGTGTCTTTTCAGGACCGCCGTAGAGATTGATGCGTGTCGTTGTCGATACGCCGTACCGGATCATGCTGAGGTAATACGACCAGAGATCGACCCACGACCGGTCCCGGTAGCCGTCGCTCAGGATCCGGGAAAACCGTGCGTTCATTGCCCAGGAATTGTCGATCAGACCCGAATTAAACGACATGGTGAATTTTTTCGTTTTAAAGCTGCCGATGCTCGATCTCACATCGATCTCGCGGTTGTGGGAAAAATTATTTGTTTCCATGTTTATCATTCCGCCAATACCATAACCGCCGTAGAGCGAGCTTCCCACTCCCCGCTGAACCTGAACGTCTTCCACACTCGAGAGAATATCGGGCAGATCGATCCAGTATACGTCGTGCGTTTCCGGATCGTTCTGAGGTATCCCGTTAATAAGCACTCCGATACGTGCCTGGTCGAATCCCCGGATCGTGATATATGAGTATCCAATACCGTTGCCGTTTAACGAATACGCATTTACTCCGGGGAGATCTGCCAGAAAAAAAGGAACGTCCTGCGCACGATACCGGTTCTCGATATCCTCTTTTGACAAGTTCGAAAATGCGATCGGCGTCTCTCGTTCCCGGGCACGGACTGCCGATACGATCACTTCCTGCATTTTGGTCACTTTCGGAACAAGCCGGAAGTTTACACCGGGAGTACTTCCGTCTATCTCGATTTTCTCCTTTTCCACAGTATATCCGACATAGCTGGCGCTCAGTACATAAACTCCTTCAGGAACATTTCGAATTGTAAACGTGCCATCGGGACCGCTCGCCGCGCCGTGCTTGATTTCTTCGACAAGCACATTTGCGCCGCCGAGTGGATCTCCCGTCTCGCTGTCGACCACTGTTCCCGTTACGGTGCGAAGACCCTGCGTGAAGGCAGTTTCGGGATTGAATAGTGCGAAGAACAAGATGATAAAATATATTACCGGGTATTTCATGGTTTCCTCACAATTATTATAAAGAACTGCTACGACAAAAAAACCGCCTCGTCGGGAGAGAGGCGGTTTTTATCGAGAAAATTACTCGCATTTCCCTCCGCTGGTATTACCCAGATCAGGTTCCAAGGGTTTAATCTCAGGTTATGAAAACCACCCCGCAATGCTATCTATTACTTAGAATGTTTTTTAGCGATAACCCTCACAATTTAGAAACTGTTCTGATACGATAATATATCTTCTATATTTGAATATTGCAATAAAAATGTTTTTTTATTCAATGTGAGTCACTCATTTTTTTTAATTTTGCACGTACTTTTTCACCGGTAAGTTCACGGAGTGCGTCACGCGCTATCCAATGGGCCGTTCGTGAGTTTTTCCTGAGAATGCGTTCAGCGGTTTCGACCGCTTTTTTATGCAGACCGGTATTACGTTTACCTATTTGCCGGAGCGCCCAATTCACTGCTTTTTTGACAAAATTCCTTTGGTCTGCCGATTCTTCGTAAATTCGCCTGAGAAAGGGGAGAAATGTTTCATCGGATGCCTCTTTATCGGAAACCGCAAGGCGCGCCATGAGGGAAAAACCGGCCCGTTTCACAAATTCTTCATCACGGAGACTCCATTCAGCCGCCTTATTATAAGCGAAGAGCGTTCTTTCTATCAAATTACCACAGAGTTGATCGCACACATCCCACGAATCGACATCGAGAATCCACCGTTCGAGCTGGTCGCCCGTCACTCCGGCAGGGTCGTCGATGATACCGGCGAGGATGCGGGCTTCGTGTATTCCGGTGTCCCAGAGTTCCAGGGCAAGGCGATGGTCGGTGCCGATCGTCTTTGCAATTTTTCTTAGCTCTGCAACAGGCACTCCGAGTGCGTTCCGGGTGCAGATCCCATACCGGGCCATACCCTCGATATTCTCCGGTTTTGCGAGTGAATCGAGACGATTAAGAACATCCCGGACAGTTATCATCGTATCTTTATAAAAAACTGATCCTGCTTTAATCAAAGTAGGTGTCACACAATAGTTCAATATCGGAAAGCCTGTGCTCATCGATCTTAAAGGTGAGGTAACCGGCAAAGCTGTCGAGAATTATGAGCGCATTGAGGCTGGCATCCCGAATTTTGATATGGGACAGTCGCTGCCAGAAACTCTTATTAACCGTCAGTATCTCTTCATAGATCTTTGACAGTTTATTGAGATCCCAATCCGGTTTTTTTCCTTTTGTCTTGTTAAAATATTGGGCAAGAAGATAGGTTGAAAGCACGCGAAACGAGGTTTCTTCAAGTGTAGAAAATGGGAGATGTGAGCGGACCATCGGTCTGATCTTGCTCAACACGGGACATCCGCTCGTTACCATGAATATACCGAGGAGAGAACTTATGCCGCTCTGAAGCGATGTTTTCTTTTTGACTTCTCTCGCTTCACTCTCGACAACGATTTCCACTTCTTCATATGAATATGAATTCTTAAAGAAGTCGATAATGTCGGTGATACTGAGCGCAACGGGGCAGTGGGGGTTGTCGTTTGCATTCAGCGGGCAATTCGGACATTTAAAGTATTCCAGCTTTGTCCATTCGGGAGGATTTGCCGGGCGGTCAAAAATAAGATTTAACGTATCATGTTCCAGATTTACCGTGAATTCCTTTACTTTTCCGTCATCAAAACTGAATTTATACCCGTACCATATACGTTTTTCAGACTTATCATGATCGGATGCCATACGAATACTCCGAAATCAAATCAATTAACCAGAACGTTACCCGCCAGGAACGGAAAATGCCGGGTATTTTTATTCGATTTATTTCAAAATTCACCGGACTGACGGATTCTTGCATCGAGATAGTTTTTTAATTTATTGAGCGCCGACGTTCTGTGGCTCATACTGTTTTTTACCTGTTCACCGAGCTCACCGAACGTTTTATCATGCCCTGCGGGTATAAACATGGGGTCGTATCCGAATCCACCGGAACCCTGCGGAGAATGTGCTATAAAACCTTTGACAGTCCCCCGGAACGTTTGTGTTCTTTCTGCTGAGGCAAGCGCCAAAACACACGTGAACCGTGCCGATCGCTTTTCAGTTGGAACATTGTGCAACATAGCGAGCAGTTTTTTGTTATTCTCATCATCGCCTGCCTGCTCTCCGGCATAGCGGGCGGAGAAAATTCCCGGCTGCCCTTTCAGAGTGTTAACTTCCAAACCAGAATCATCCGCGAGTGTCATGATTCCCGTCTGCTCAAAGACAAACTCCGCTTTGAATACTGCGTTCTCTGTAAACGTATTACCGGTCTCTTCGGCAACTTTACATAGAGGAAAATCATCCAGGGTTTTCACTTCTTTTACAATGCCTTTAAGGGACAATGATATCTCCTGCAACTTTCCCTTGTTTCCGGTCGCAATCAAAAGCATATCAATCATTGAGGACTTCTTTGAATCGTGATAGCTACATCATTCCTAATCCGGCTTTAAAACTTTTTTTGTCGAATGCATGGGCAGTGGCCACTTCTCCGTTGATACTACCGTCATTCACAAGTTTTTTCAATGCGCTGTCCATACTTTGCATACCCTGCTCATGACCGGTCTGTATTATTGACGGGATCTGAAAGGTCTTGCCCTCGAGTATTAGATTGCGTATTGCCGTCGTTCCAAGCATTATTTCCAAAGCGGCAACACGGCCTTCCCCATTTTTCAGGGGGATAAGTTTTTGAGCGATGACCCCTTCGACGGATTCTGCAAACATAGCTCGTATCTGCGCCTGTTGGTCCGAAGGAAAGACGTCGATGATACGGTCAATTGTTTTTGCTGCGCTCGCCGTATGGAGGGTGCCGAATATAAGGTGACCTGTCTCGGCGGCCGTAATAGCGAGGGATATCGTTTCAAGATCACGTAACTCTCCGACAAGTATGATATCCGGATCTTCCCGCAAGGCGCTTCGCAGTGCATTTGCAAATGATTTGGTATTTGGGCCGACCTCTCGCTGATTCACAAGACACATTTTGCTTTCATGTTGAAATTCAATAGGGTCTTCTACCGTCAGGATATGACCACGCCGCTTATTGTTTATATAGTCTATCAATGCTGCGAGTGTCGTCGATTTACCGCTTCCGGTCGGACCTGTCACGAGAACGACGCCTCTTTCCTTCATAGCGATCTCCAGTAGAATGGGCGGGAGGTTGAGTTCTTCGGCAGATAGGATTTTTGTCGGAATTGTCCGAAAGACAGCTGCTTCTCCATGCTGATTGTAAAAAATATTCACTCGAAAACGTGCGATATCACCGAGTTGGCGTGAAAAATCGAGTTCTTTATGCTCTTCAAATATCTTTTTTTGCTCATCGTTCATTATGTCGTAAATGAGATGATGAATGTCTTCATTAGTGAGAAAGGAAACTTTCAATTTTCGCATCTCCCCATGAACACGGATCATAGGGGGAGAGCCGGCGCTGATATGGAGGTCTGATCCGCCGGCTTGTTGCGTGAATGTCAATAGCTGCGTGATATTCATGTATACTTTTATTACCTATTTTATATAATCAGGAAATGAAAAAAGATAGAATGTTATGAAGTGTTTCTAGGACAGGCTCCTCAGGGACAAGGTTGAGGCGCCGCAAATTAAAAGTCAATACGAATTGAATCCACTTTACGCATACACATTACTTTCATTACATTTACACACTTTCATCATTGTCTTCATGAATTTCCACGAGCCGGAATCTTCATTTTTTCCCGAATCAACAACAAGCACTAATGAAAATGCTTCATTACATTTAGGACAGACATGGCCTTTTGTTTTACCCGACATCGCTTTGTCTGCAAATGATTTTTGTTTTTTTGCCATTGTTTTATCCTTTCACTGCATTCCGATTCAACGTATCATGTTTTTTCAAAGCAGAAATTGTGTATCGCATAACGTCCTTTCCGATACTGCCAACTTTATTATTCTATCTCAAATCCGCCTATAGACTTGCGTATTTACAGGTGGGCATGAAGAACGATCTTATCTGTAATTGTCATAGTTTGCGGTGTTAACCCGAAGGAATGCCTCGCCAATAACCTCACCCCTGTAGGTCACTTCAACTGCGAATGTTCTGCCGTATTTATCGACAGAATATTCAGGTATTAGCTCCATTGCCATATCGATGGGTATAAACATGTCACTTCCGGTATTACTGCCGACAAATCCTTTGACATTGACCTTGACATTCGCATTGTTGGGAATCGTTGTGCTCACTTCAACAATTTCGACCGTTTGTTCATTTGTAACGGAATAGATATCCCCGTTTTTCAGTAACCCCATATTACCGTTATCAAACTTCAATACAAGATTTCGTAAAGAGGGCTCTATCAGTTTCAAACGCATTTTTGAAATGATCTGATCATCGTTTTCCAACCGTATCTCATATTGGGAACCTCTTTCGCGGACAGAGTAGCGCGGATCCAAATCTGCCGCAGTATTTATTACTATATTCCGGTCATTTCCGGAATTTTTTCGATGTTCGTGTGACCAGAAGCCGAAAAGATTTAAGTATGAACCTTGAAAAACGTCGACAGAAGGACTGGTGTCAATTATTTTTATGGCGTCTTCTTTTACAATGGAAAGCATGCCCGATTCAGGAATATTCCGTATAAATCCGTTCACTTCGATTATGAACCGCTCCACGGAAGGCATAGAGCTGTGCCCGTTCGATGCCGATAGCCACCCTGTACCGTTTGTACCGTTTTCAGACATCGCCATCTTGATCTCACCGAATACTTTATTGTCTTTTTTGACAAGGATTTCAGCATCGCTGAATAGCGCTATTGTTTTTCCAAGATCGTTCGTCGTGCCATATCGGGCGACATCTGCATATACTCCACGTTCATAGTTCGCTTCAATATGCTCAATTTCAATAGTATCGCCGTAGTGAACTCCTAACGTTTCGTTATTGAAAAAGAGCCGGGACTGGTTACCGTTGATAGAAAGGGCAATGAATTTCAAACGAGGCTCCGTAATCGGTTTCCGGATTATGTCCCGTATCACACCGAATTCCTTCAGGAACGCATTCACAATAATCGTCTGATAACGGACGACAAGCTCTACATCCTCAATAATCTTCGATGTTTCGATCCCGAAAGCCGGTATGTGATGATTTGACAAGGCATAAAACGTTTCGGAACCTCTTTGCTCAATGAACTGAGTGTCGTCGGAGTATGTGTTGTGATTATTAAATTGAAAAAAATGATCTTCGTTTTCTATTTCTTTATTGACTAATGCACATATAGTTTCCCCGATCTCCTGAAGAGGTATGCGTTTATCACTACCCGGTACGGTCAAGATATCCGTATCGGCTATGATCGATTGGCCGAGCCTGAGAGGATTATGCAATTCATCGACGTATTCGTTCCTGTAAAATCCCCAACCGTCATGCAGATTGAGCATCATATCACTTTCTGCTATCAATTCCTTGAGGATGGTGACTATCTTCATTGCATGATCGTTTTCGAACCGGGCTTCTTTCAGATTAAACAGACGGTTCATATCCCCCAATATTCCCCGTTTGTCATCAATAATTGTCTGAAAATTTGCCCTGGGCACAACAATAAGATTCCCTCGTTTCAGTGCAATATCGACATAAGAATCGGCCGTCAGGTATCCGCCCGGTTCATTGTGAATTCCTCCGATAATGAGTACTGTTGGTCCCGGTTCTTCACCCGTGATGCGGTAAATGTTCAATTCATATTCGGTATTTTTGAAATAGACTTCATGCTCCGATCTTTCCGGTATGGCGTTAAGAGAAAATGCAGCGGCTGCACATAACAGTATGATCGTACTGTTCAGTACCGGTAAGGTTATAAATCTGTTTCTGGTAAAGATATTTAGCATCGTAGTTATAATTTATTATACGATAAAAAGACTTGGACCCTTAAAAGACCGGAAATATGAGCATGCACTCCCCGTTTTACTCAAGTGAGCTCCTGTCTATCATTTGCGTCCGTTGAAGAAGCAGCTCTCCTGAATTGGAATAAATATAGATCCTGTAATATTCGAACTCCGCCGTTCTGTCAATGAGAAATATCTGCCCTTTCTTTGGTGTCAGTTTACGCATATAAAAATTTTCACCAATCATTGTATTCTTGACCGATCCATCATTATTCAGTTCCACCTGGGGATAGCTCAGATACGGGTTATTTGCATCGGTGGTTTTCGCTACGATAAAAAACCGCCCCGATACTGCTTCCTGAGGAATATCTTTTTTATAAATACTGAAAGTCATATTTAATTCAGCGCCATTCATTTGCAGGGATTCCTTGAGGTCTACCAACTCGACAATCGACGAGGTCAGGTCTTTTGCAAAAACATCAAGCTCTTTGTCGTCAATACTATTATCGTGAGTGGATTTTTGTGGTATGCCGTTCGCTCTCAATGTACCGTTCTGTTGTTCGATGCCTGTTGCCAAATTTTCATTTCCGTTCGTACCGGATACCGGGACGCCTCCCAATTCAGGTTCCGTATCCTGAAACAATGTTTGAACGAATTGTTGGGACCCGTTCAAATAAATATACTGGTAAAAATTGAGGCCGACTGAAACAACGAACAACAGGGTGAAAATCGAACCGCACACTACCACAAAGCGTATCCTGGAGCGGTTTATTTTGATGCTGCGGACCCGCTTAACACCCCTCAGAATCATTACTGTTACATTTTCTTCCGCCATTTTTATGCCTCAGAATTAATCATACAAATAAAAGACTTTAATCATTAATATGCATCATTTTTGATCTCATTTTGTGCGATCCAGAGTTCGGAAATAATTTTCATCTGATTACCATCACCGTCATGTCGTATATAGAGCTGTTTTATTCCCGCATCTTCGTATACTTCCGACTGAAAATTCTGATGAAATTCAGCAAGGTAATATTCATCAAATTTAAGGATCCGGAGTTCGGAAATTGTAATGTCAAGACAGGAGTATTGTGAAAAAATGAGTTTTTTATAGCGGATCCAATCGTCATAATCAAAATCGTCTCCCTTGAATTTCCTGGAATAAAATTCTTCATACCATAGTATTTCACGTGATTCCCAGCTTGATCTCCATGCTTCGATAAATTGTTCGACAAGAGACCTTTCTTGTTCGATGACTCTTTCCGGCAGATATTCCAGTTCATTCACGACAATGATCGGCGTTTTACCAAGCGTGATAAACGGAGTTACATCTATCATGTCATTATTTTGAATGACGATACTCCCTTTTGTGTCATACGGCTGCCGTATCCGTTCGGGTTTGTCCGTCGCATGGAGCCAGATACCATATCCATTTTTATTGTTCATGTTATCGATCACATTAGGATAGTTCGTATTGAATGCTCTGATGCCGTACTGAGCGGCCTCTTTCTCTCCATATCGCCGCACAAGATCCCTTTCTTCCCAGACATCTGTAAAAAAAGTATATCCCTTCCGGAGTTTTAAGGTCTCCGTTCACCCATTTATCACCGGGTTTTGCTCCCGTAGTACAATTAAAGGATTTGACTCTATGAAACCTGCCGTCATATTCATACAGATACAGTTGCTGTTTCGACTTGACGACAAGTAAAAATGTTGGTCTTTCCTGCTTTTAACCTTTAACAAGGGTGAGGGTATCATCGTTAAATCGAATTCATCATATATCACCGAATGAATGGTAGTACCGACATTAAAGGCCTGATCAATTCCGGCCTGCGCAATTGCCGATTCAGCAACGGGGAAAAATGTGATCAATCCGAAAAAGAAAACCCGCAAAAACCTTATTTTATGTATCGTTATTGTGAGCATAACTGTTGAAGCAGGTTACGGTCATCAGACCGGACCGGCTTTCACGAAACCGACTGCGTCAAGGCAGCGGCTGAGACAATTCTATTCCGTCCTTTCGATTTTGCTTCATACAATGCCTTATCGGCTTCATTGATAAGAGATTCTGATTTTCTCGAGGAATTCGGGAATTCTACGGCGCCAATGCTTACAGTAATATTAATTATATTCTCTTTGTATGTCGTATTCATATTTTCGATATTTTCCCGTATACGTTCGGCGGTCATTAAACCGTCCTGTAATGACGTTTCAACCAGGATCACTGTAAATTCCTCGCCGCCATATCTGCACACAATATCTACATTTCTTGTATTTTTTTTGATGGCGGACGCTACATGTATCAATACTTTATCTCCGGCGAGATGCCCATGCGTGTCGTTCACCTGTTTGAAATAGTCGACATCAATCACCAACAATGTGAATTTCAAATCATACCGGATCGAGCGCTCAACTTCATTGACAATACTCTGCATGAACGACCTGTAATTGTAGAGCTGTGTAAGCCCATCGGTCGTTGCCTGCATTTCAAGCTGTTTCAGCGCATGACTCCGTTCGAGAGCGACACCGAAGTTATTTGCCAATATTGTTAAAATCTTTTCATCACGTTCGGTATATTTATACGGTTGTTGACTTTCTACAGTAATTGCACCAAAACAGACATTATGATAACTGACCGGAACCCCGAGAAATGATCTGAGTTTAAAATTTGATTTTTCCTTTGCATGATACCGGGGAAGAAACAAATCGTCTTTTTCAATATCCCCTATACGTTTTGATTTTCGGTTCCTGATAACCCATCCCGTTAATCCTTCGTCAAGTGGATATTCCGTGTTTTCCGGCAGATCGTCGACCTGGCCGCTTACGCGAATAATTATCGCCTCGTCACTCCCGGAGGTATATTCCGATATTGTCAGTCTGTCGTAATCGATCACATCTTTCATAACCGAAACGAAGAGGTCTAATATTTCCTGGAATTTCAGGTTAGATATCAGGCCCCGGCTGATCTCATAGAAATATGAGAAAAGCTGAGCGGAATATTCGAATTCATACAGACTGTTGTAATTAACAATTGTTTCCGATATAATTCCCGCATACGACTCTATGAGCGGTAAATCTTCATCCGAATAGGCATTTTTTTCGATACAGTCAATGACAACTACTCCGCGGACCAAATCTTCGATAATTACCGGTGCGGCAATAAGCGATGCAACCTTATTTCCGTTTTCGTAGAAAGGCAAATAACCGCTTATTTCATGAGCATTATTTGTATAAAAGGGGCTGTTTCTCTCAAAAATAGTACCGAAAATCTTAGCTTCCGACGGGAATTCATCCCGTTTAACAAGATGTTCGATATCTGAGACCACACTCTTTATATTCAGTGTATCCGTTTCTTCTTTGTAGAGATAAAAAACAGCGGTTTGCGCGGCAAAAGTTTTTTTGATTATGGCTAATATCTTCGATAGAAAGAGATCGTAATCCTTATCAATATTGCGCCGGCTTTGAAACAAATATGCGTCGGATAACTTCCGGAAGGAAGCGGTTTCCTTTTTGCCATTTATGATTACCGGTTCTTTTCCCGGCTCTTCTTCACTATTTTCTATCCGCACTGCTTTTATTCGATCGTGCGGAGAAATGAGAAATAAAAATATAATCAGGAGCGTAACTGCACGCCATGCAAGTACAATCCATGACGAAGCATCCAGGCCGAAATGGAAATACCCGTACGTTACAAACAATGCAAGGACAACAAGAGAAAATTTCGGACGTCGTGCTGCCCAAGCGCCCAGTTCATTTCGCAGTATTTTAAACCGCTTCAATCCAGACATAGCGTTAGCTGCTCTCTGTCAGATGTGCATTTTTTACACATCTATCCAATATAATTAAGGCTAAAGTATACAAAATAATAAAACGAAAATCAAGAAATCTCTCCCCCGACTCCTGCACTTTAAAACATGATATCAACGGGTAGTTTGAAGCATCCCTTTTTTAGAATCGAGGAATCTCACTTCTTCTTCGAGGGCTATATTAAATTTCTTGTAGACGGCATCTTTCATATTCTGAGCAAGCTTCAGGATATCCCGGGCGGTTGCATTCCCGGAATTGATAATGATATTTGCATGTTTATCGTATACTTCAGCATCTCCAACTTTCATAGATTTCGCTCCGGCCTGTTCTAAAAAATAACCTGCCGGCCGCCTGTTGTCTCCAGGCCTTTCGGGAGGTAAATTTTTAAAATAACTCCCTGCGCATGGAATTGCAGGTCTCGGGTGTTTACGTGCTCTGATCGACAGAATTCGCTGATATTCCGTACGGATGTCTTTTTCGACCCCTTTTGCGATGGAGAGCACTGCCGAGATCACGGTTACCGGCCTTTTTTGCAGGATCGATCTCCGGTAGTGAAATTCAAAAAATCCGCGGTCGATGGATTGCAATTCAAATGCCTCATTTATAATGTCCGCTTTGTAGAGTATTTCTCCAATCGATTTCCCGTATGCACCGGCATTCATGTACAACGCGCCTCCGATCGTTCCCGGAATCCCTGCAAGGAATTCCAGTCCCGTTAATGAACGGTCTGCGGCCCACTCCAGAAAATCTTTCAATACACTTCCGGCCGAAACCGTCACATACGGAAAATCAAGATGCGACGGCTTATCACTTACGAATTTCACGACAAATCCGCGGAAACCTGCATCGTCGACAAGAATATTGCTTCCGCTGCCGATAATGACCGTCGGTATGGTAAGAGAGCAGGCAGACTTGAGGACCGGAAGCAACGTGTCCGCGGAACGCACTTCACCAAAAAGATCGGCGGCTCCCCCAATCTTTAAAGTTGTATGCCTGTTCAGCGGCTCGTTACGCCGGATTATGTCCGGGAAATTTTTTTCAAGTTCGTCGTATCGTCGGTTTTGTTTCATTGTACGCTTCGATTGAGGCGCTGGCCGTAGAATCAGCGGGTCATTTTCCGATTTGCTCTATGATAAATTGCAAAAAAGGTTATGACATCGTCATAACCTTATAAAACAGCATACGCTTGTTATGCATAGTATTGACCACAATAAAAATGTTTCGATAAAAGATCCGCTCTCAATTCCCGAATGTCAAATCGACGTCGACTCGCCCGGATTCAACACTATACATTCATAACCTTTTTTTTCCGAACCGCCCGCAAATTCTCGCACATCGACCTCAACCACAGGAAAGGTGTTGTAATGCATGGGAATGACTTTTTTCGGATTGACCAGTTCAAGTGCATAGAGCGCATCATCGATACCCATGGTAAAATTATCGCCGATCGGCAGGATCGCAAGATCAATATCGTGACGATCTCCGATCAATTTCATATCACCGAAAAGTCCGGTGTCTCCTGCATGATATACTGTCTTGTTATCCATCGTCAGGATAATTCCGCAGGGGTTTCCCGTATATATGGGGATGTCTCCGTCGTCCATGACGGCGGACCCGTGCCACGCAGGAGTCAACTTCACCCGGCCAAACGGGAAATCGTGCGAACCGCCGATATGCATCTGATGCGCTTCGGCGCCTTTTTTCTGGATGTAAACAGCAAGTTCGAAAGGGGCTACGACCGTTGCATTATTGTTTATTGCGATAGATAGTGTGTCCCCGATATGGTCGCCATGCCCATGGGTCAAGAGTATGGCCTCTACCGTGGTATCTTCCGCTTTTCGTGTTGCTACCGGATTTCCCGACAAAAACGGATCGATTATCACGGAGTGTCCGTCTCCGGTAATCAAAAAACACGAATGGCCGCAAAATTCGAGATTCATATCCGGTTCTTCGTGGGGTTGATAACACTATAAAACGTCTTTATTCCTGTAACGCCTGCTTTCATAATTCCTTCCTGTCGAAAGCGCTTAACCGTTTTAATTGCAAGGTTTTAAGTAAGGTACATACTTGGCGCTGATTTCGCAAGAAAAAATGCTCTCTCTATTTTCTTTCAGTATGACGGTGAGCGGTCGCTTATTCGAGAGAGGCGGGTATTGGATACGGGCAATTTACCATTGGACTAAAAGCGGTAAATCATTAAAGGGAAATGGTGTGGAATGATATATGGTGCCAAACGAAAAACGGCAGGTTGACGGACCGACGAGCAGGTCGGATTTGAGTAAAAGTATGCTTTGCGGAACAGAGTGTTCAGAAATCGAACAATGTGGTCAAACCAAGCATCAAATGAACAAGAAAGGCTTCTCTGACGGGGTGAGCAAATCAGGAAACCAGGTCAAATATAAGTAACATACTAAGAAAGAATATGGAAAGACTTATGAACCCTATAATGCCGTTTAAAATCCGGGTCCTCAGGTCATAATATTTTCTTGGGTACTGTGTCATGGTATCCCCTTCTCATACTACTATTGTAAAAGTCCGATAAATTAAAATCCCGTCATTTATTACTTACCCAAAATCGCAATAATAGTAATAGCAAGAATCGTACCATATTTTGTACTTTTAAACGTAGAAGTAATCTTTCCGGAATTGATTATTCTAACCAATTGATTTTACACAACATTCTGCGATCACATTTTATATCCACAGTACAATCGTATTTCGAAAATGTTTCCTTATCAAATTTTGATTGTCTAAATATCGTTCATGTCTGTACAAAAAATGTACGGATTTTACGCATTTTTGATACTCATGACTTGTTAAACAATACATGATACATCAGTTTCTTGATATTTTAAATATTTCAGGCTGTCTGTTGGCGGCAACACCGGCATACAGCGACAAAACATAACACATGGAGTCTAACGTAACACTCAATAGAAAGTATTGGGGAAAAGTTGTGGCGGGGAATCCTGCAGGGTCGTACTATGGTCTTGTCCTGATTACATCACATTGTACGAAGCCATGAAAACAGCCTCAGATCACCGCGCGCGTGAATTCTTTTTTGAGTTTTATCGCGGTCCAGATCATAGCTTTCTGGGATGAAGCGACTGTGGTGATCTTTTGAGTCTCGTCCTGAGTGGACCGGTTCCAGTATTCTAAATCTTCATGGAGGAGTGCGATTGAATACGGGGTCATATTTTCTTTGATTATTTGAAGAGTTTCATCATCAATTTCCGAGAGCGCCGGGACCAATACTTTTCTCGGCACACGTCTGAGCAGTAATTGGAGTAATACATTGTTGACCACTGCGATTGATTCTCCGAACCGGTTCGAGCGAACATATTCTTCCGCGCCTTTTCTGAGCGCTCTGTCCCTTGCCGTAGCAATTGCAGAAAGTTTGGTTTTCAACCGTTTCTTAATTTTAATCTCTTCATTTTCCACAAGGTCCAGTATAATCCATGCCAAGTCCCGCTACGCCTCTACAACATCTTCCGAGTCGTGCTGAATTCGCTTGAGGCCATCCCTGATATCGGCGCGCCTGTTACGAGACATATTATGCAGAAACCTGTTCTTGAGTTCATTGCTCATCCCCGTAAGCGCACCAATGAGCGTTTTAACAGGGAGGTGTTTACGCGTTGCTTCTTCAATGACAGCACGGATCGTTCTTTCGTCGACGAGCCTCAGCTCTTCCAGATTAATACTGTACTGTCTTTCACCGTCAGGGATGGTGCTTTTCAGCGCTATGTTTCCCGACGGTTCCGATGAAATCGAAGCAAACAACCATTCCTGGAACCGCTTATTGAGGTCACGGATATGAGAGAGCAGTTTTTCCGGGTCGTCGGCGCTTTCGGCGGCAATATCTTCACTGAGAAAATGCCGGTAGACCGAAGAGAGGAGGTCAGGGGAAATACACTGGAGGGAAAAGAATTCCGATTTATCCGGTATTTCCCAATGATATTTGATCCAGAGGCAGTTTCCGTTTGTATCCGGGGGGAAATTTTCCCGCATCCGTGTAAATGTTTGAAACCGAAATCCCGGAATTTTCCTTCTCTATGATCCTGGACAGGCTCGGCCCTACAGGAGCATGAATAGCATTCATCAGGCCGGAATAATCAATCTCTGCATCTGCTATCAATTTCTTTACGTGTGTATACGGCATTATGGACAGTGCCTTGCCCGGAAATTCCTGTGGAAATTCTGCGGTGGCAATCAGGCACTTTCCAAAAGAACGAATGCTCTCCATTGGAGATATCTGTATTGAAACTGGCGTGATTACTATGTCTTTTCCAAGAATGGATACGAGTGTATCCTGAACCGCACCTGAGGAAAATAGATAGGTGAAAATAAAACCGTCAGGATTTTTCAGGAAATAGGACTTTCCCGGCAACACAAGACCGGCAACTTTTGATTTTCTCACCATAAATTTATCCCAAGGTAATGCCGCACGGATAGAAAAGCAACGCAATATTCCGACCGTGAACTTTACGGTTTGCAATGGTGTTCAAGATAAATAGAGAAGGTTAATACTTTCACCTGTAGTAATATTTTTGTATATTACATTTTCATCATTACAATAGACAGTGCCCATCAAGAAAAAGAGGTTTCACATGTATACTGTAATTGTGCGGTTATTATCGGGAGCATTGCTCATCTCACTCCTAACCGTAGCGAATGTTTTTGCGTTTCAGGAATTTGAAAAACCGTCAAAACTTGTTCTCCAGAGGAATCTTGAACAGGAGTTCGTTTCACCGTGCTGCTACCGGGAAGCCGTAGCAACACACCGTTCCGGTCAGGCAACTCAAGTGAAGGAAGAGATCAGCGACATGCTCGATATGGGAAAAACTCCGAGTGAGGTCACGGCAACATTAGTAACTAAATATGGGGAACGTATTCTTATCAAACCCA
Source organism: bacterium (assembly GCA_965240425.1). GTDB lineage: Bacteria > SM23-31 > SM23-31 > SM23-31 > SM23-31 > CBDFMG01. The sequence goes on along the minus strand of OZ251221.1, from coordinate 729,935 downwards.
CGACCGAAGGATTCAACCTGCTCGCATGGATCGGACCGTTCATTATGCTTGCGATCGGTTTTGTGGTTGTAGGAGTGTGGCTATACCGGTTCAGGCCCCGGGGCGGATCATCGGAATTGCATGTCCCGGATGAAGAGTATTGACGTAAGCTGACTGCAATCCTACCGGTACATTTTCTTGATCCGCAGGTCCACACCTTCCACATCTTTCATTAACTGTTGAAGCTTCTCCGTATCTCCATCTCTGTAATGGTATAGATATAAGATATCGGGTTTAAATCCCTGTGCGGCATCGGCTACCATTTCGGGAGTCATTGTATAGGGCAGGTTCATGGGGAGGAAGGCAATGTCGATATTCTGCAATGCTTTCATTTCAGGATGATTCTCGGTATCACCGGCGACATATACCCGTTTACCGCCGAACGTAATGACATAGCCGTTATCCCGCCCTTTCGGATGAAAGAATTCTCCGTTATCGTTCTTATGAACGAGATTATATGAGGGTACGGCGTCAATCGTCAGTCCCATTACCGTGCGTGAATCACCGTTTCTCATTACGGTCGCTCCGTCTATTCTCTCTGCACACCGGTCATTCATGAGCAGTACGGTGGATTCTTTTCGCATTTCTTCAAGGAGTGACGGGTTAAAATGGTCCCCGTGCTCATGGGTTATCAGCACGATATCAGCCTTGGGAAGGTCTTCAATATTCTGCAAACCCGACGGATCGGAATAGACGTTCAGACGGTCATATTCAAACAACAGCGATCCGTGACCCAGGAAGGTGATATTCAGATCGGGCGTTTTGATTACGTCGGTCCCGTACTGTGCAAAGAGATTCCCGGTAGAAATACCGGCAGTCAGTAGGGTAATCCCGAATAGTATCGATCTTTTCATGGTGCGGTCCTTTTGGTCTCTCAGGTAAATCCTGTTTTTCCGGACAGGCAATCTATAAAAAACCCGGAGTGATCTGTAAGCCGAATTCTGTCTGGGATGGCCATTTATCTGCGCGACCTACCCTGGAGTCGGACGAGGCGGGCAGCCTCTTCTCCTTTATTTGGTCTCGCTCCGGACGGGGTTTACCCTGCCGTTTCCGTTACCGGAAACGCGGTGAGCTCTTACCTCACCTTTTCACCCTTACCCCATTCCATGAATGGGGCGGTATATTTTCTGCGGCACTTTCCTTCATTCCGGCTTAACCGGAACGACCCTGCTTTCGCAGGACATCCTGCCCTGTGGAGTTCGGACTTTCCTCATCCCGGCAAACCGGGATGCGGCCATCTTTCCACGCTCCGGGTTATTGTAATACTCTATGGCAAATTGCTACTGCTATTTATACGAAACGTACGTAAGAATATGTTCAAATTCCACGAAAATATTAAATACCGGTACAATTGAAAAAACTCTACCGTCACAACTCCCCCCATGACATTATCTCCTTATGCGCTTTTCAGATAGTATTAGAAAGCAACTATTACAATAACATCCGAAATATAAACCGAATAGTAGAGTTTATTCATTATACGGATATTTTCAAAAAAAGTTTATTTAAATATCTGGAATATTCAGAATTTACGAATTGCGGTTACCGGCGGAGATTTTCGGCGAGTTCGATATCGGACATTGTTCTGCCGCGATGTGCATCAAATGCGGGGAGAACACGTGAGAGGAATGCCGCAAGAACGACCTCCCCGATGACTGCACCGGTTGATGGGTTCGAACTCCTGAGATGGAGCGTTACCGCCAGGGCCGGGATCAGTCCGTACCATTCCTTTTTTCTTATCTTTCTTTCTTTTAATTCCATTCCCACCCGGGGACCGAAAAAAGCGCTGGTGAAGAAGCCCTTGACGCCGTTTTCGGCATATGCCTGAAAAGGTGAAAGCGGCACGAAAAGGTTTGCTTTTTCGATGAATGAAATGGGCACATTTTCATTCGCTTCGATCCCGATACGTGGTCCGAAAAAGAGAGATTTCAAACCCGCTTTCCATCCTCCGGTCTCTCCGGTTTCGTCCTGATATACGGGAAATATCTTGACTCTTGTATGTAATTCTGATTTGGTTGGGAGCATTTGGTAGGGGACTTTACCTTCACCGCTGAAAATAGATTCAGCTTCATATACGGTCCCCTGGTCGAGGAAGACGCCTTTCGCAGCCGGAGTGTATCCGCCGGATACTTGTCCGGCAAATATTCTTGACGGAGATCCGGAGATCAAGGCCAAAACACTTATCATAAAAATGTAGTTTTTTATTACGTATTCGTCCATAGTTGTACTAAGCGTAGTTTTCCTGATATTCTCTATACTCATTTTCGGCTGAAAACGGAGAATACTCAATTAATTTAGGGATTAATATACCTATTTACACTACTAATTTACGCTAATTAGGGTAACTTTTTTTCGGGAAACTTCTTGACTTTTTAAGCGTTATAATCGCATAAGCGGGAATTTTCTCTCTTGTAAAAGCGTGTAATAAGTAAGCAGATAAACAGAGAGGGAATCGTGAAAAGTATAGTTGGTATGATGGATCATTTTGGTGATGAGGAATCGTGTGAAAAGCATCTCCAGTCGGTACTCTGGAAAGATTCTGAGTATTGCCCGCATTGTGGAAATGTAAAAATTTATCATCTAAAGGGGGGCAGGCGGTTTCGGTGTGCGGGTTGCAAAAAGGATTTCAGTATTAAGACGTGTACGATTTTTCATGATTCAAAGATTTCGTTACGCAAGTGGTTCTTTTCGATTTATCTTGTTACTACGCATAAAAAGAGCATGAGTTCTTATCAGTTGGCGAGAGATTTGAAGGTTACTCAGAAGACTGCTTTTTACATGCTTCACAGGATACGGGAGGCGGTAAGGAATGAGGATTTCGTTGTTCCTTTTGCGGGCACGGTTGAAATTGACGATACGTATATTGGAGGGAAGGAAAAGAATAAGCATAGTTCTAAGCGAGTAGGTAAAACGCAGGGCAGGAGCGTAAAAACAAAAGAGCCGGTATTCGGCATGGTTGAAAGGTTTTCTGGTAAGGTTAAGGCAGAGCGGGTTTCTCGTGTTGATCGGGAAACTATTGAAAAGCGGTTGCTTGAGTATGTTCATATAGGTTCACGGGTAATTTCTGATGAGTGGAAGGCGTATAACAGGCTGGGTAATATGTATGTTCATGAGCGTGTTAATCACAGTCGGCATGAGTATGTGAGGGGTGAAATTCACACGAATACGATTGAGGGGTTCTGGGCGATTTTGAAGCGGTCGATTTATGGGATACATCATTTTGTGAGTGCGAAGCATCTCCAGCGGTATATCAATGAGCAGATTTTCAGGTATAATAATCGTGGTGATCATGTTTCTATGTTTAATATGATTTTGGAGCGTGTCGGGGGCAAGAAATTATCGTATAAAGACTTGACGGGGTGATAAATATATGAAAAAACCAAAATTTCCGGAGAGTATGGATTCGATTTCGGGCGGTGCTGAGTTTCTTGATGTTTTAAATCGGGTCATTAGGTACAAACCTAAAAACTGGAAAAAGCGGGTTGAGCCAAAAGATGCAAAAGAAAAAGACAAAGTATAAGGTTCGTGTGCGGTTCATTCTATTAGGATGGGCTTCGTTATATGGGTTGGCTTTGCTACTTGGCAGGCATTTTTACGGGTGATTTCGGTTGTGATCCCTGAAAAAAAAGTAATATTTTTGTTGCTTTGAGTGGTTTTTTACAATTTATTAATGTAAATTGCCATGAGAAAAAACATGGCAGATGGTAAATTTGTCATGTTTTTTTTCGTTTTTAATGTATTAAAAACCACAGAGGAGGACAGCATTGATGCTAATAAAAAGGTAAATGGGAGTGTTCTCAGGCTTGCTGAGGCGTTTCAGGATGTGATAGATGAAGTAATTATTAAGAAAATAGAACCTATTCGTAAAAGTGTTGATGAGCATGAGATTCTTATCGGTAAATTTACTGCTGGACTCTCAAATATCGAGAAATTTAATGGTAGTATCGATCAATTTTTAGAGGGAGTCGGGATATCAAAGGAACTTAATGTTAGTATCGGTAAATTTTTAGAGAGAACCGACAATATTGATGATCATGAGATTCGTATTGATGCGCTTGAAAAGAGCAAAAATCAATCCGATTAACTATTCCCACCTAATAGCAAAATTTAATCCGATTAATTTTCAAAACAGAGAAGGGAATTCATTGTGAAAAGATTGAACTGGGCTTTCGTTGCGTTGTTGTTCTGTGTTTCGTTGGTCCCGGTGTCGTTAAAATACATTTATAAGTGGTAAGTTCGCTAATGGAGTATGGAGCGGTCGGAGATGTTTTCCGGTCGCTTTTTTTGTAATGGTTATGAATAGTGTGAAAGTAAATTGGGTAAACAGAAACGGAAAGAGAAGGAAACCCTGTTTATGTGCGTCCTCAAGCTCAAACCCGGGCACAGGTCTGTAAAAGCCTATTATGAATCGCTTGATGACTTTGATCGGATCGGCGTCACGCATGAAGCCGCCGTGCGCTCGGCGTTTCAGCTGCTTCTTGAGTCGTGCGGGAGGCAGTTTCAGTGGACGCTCGTACCTGAACACTCGATCACCCTCCGCCACAATAAGCGGATTGTCGTTGACGGCGCGTTGATCGACAAGTTTCAATTGACCCACGGCATCTGGGAAGCGAAGGATATTCACGACAACTTGCCCGTCGAAGTTCAGCGCAAGTTCGAGGCGGGATATCCCCGGGATAACATCCTGTTCCAGACGCCTCAACGGGCAATCCTGTGGCAGGATGATCGCCAGGCGCTCGATGCCGACCTGACCGACCCGCGGCAGCTCATCGAGACGCTTCAAGCCTTCTTTTCCCACCGTCCGGAAGCGATCGCCGAATGGGAAAAAGCGGTCGCGCAGTTCAAAGACAAAGTGCCCGATATCGGGCGCGGGTTGGCGGAGTTGATCCACAAGGAACAACAGACCAACCGCCGGTTTGCCGCCGCCTTTGCGGAGTTTCTTGCAAAATGTCGATTGTCAATCAATCCCGACCTCTCTGAAGCTGCGGTTGAGGAGATGCTCATTCAACATCTTTTGACCGAGCGTATTTTCCGGACTGTCTTCAATAACCCCGACTTTGTCCATCGCAATGCCATTGCCAATGAGATCGAAAAGGTCATTGACGCGCTCACATCGCAGTCCTTCAGCCGCTCTGATTTGCTGCGAAGTCTTGATAGATTTTATGCTGCCATAGAGCGGACGGCAGGGACCACAGCCGGTTTTTCCCAGAAACAGTATTTTCTCAACACCGTTTACGAACAGTTTTTCCAAGGTTTTTCAGTTAAGGTCTCCGATACGCATGGCATCGTCTATACGCCACAACCGATCGTCGATTTCATGGTAAAAAGCGTTGAACACCTGCTGCAGGTCGAATGGGGTCGTTCTCTCTCGGACAGGGGCGTTCATATCATTGACCCGTTTGTCGGAACGGGTAATTTCATCGTCCGCATGATGCGGGCGCTTCCGACAAACCGCGCTCGAGGACAAGTACGCGACTGAACTTCACTGTAACGAGGTGATGCTCTTACCCTACTACATTGCCAGCATGAACATCGAGCATGAGTTCTATGAGGCAGCGGGCGTGTATCAGCCCTTTGAAGGCCTGTGCCTGGTGGATACGTTTGAGTTAGCGGAGGAACAGCAATGTGCCCTGTTTACGGCAGAGAATACCGCACGAATTGAACAACAGAAGAAAACGGAGATGTTTGTGATTATCGGCAATCCGCCCTACAACGCTGGGCAGGTCAACGAGAACGACAACAACAAGAACCGGAAACATGAAACGATGGATGGGCGGGTGAAGGATACCTACGCAAAAGACTCCACGGCAACAAACAAAAACAGCCTCTACGATCCGTATGTGAAAGCGATTCGGTGGGCATCGGACCGGATCGGAAAGGAAGGGATTGTCGCTTTTGTGACCAACAATGGCTTTCTCGACGGTGTGGCGTTTGATGGGATGCGGAAGCACCTCGCAGACGACTTCGATGCGATGTACATGCTTGATCTGGGCGGGAACGTCCGCAAGAATCCGAAACTCTCTGGCACGACGCACAACGTCTTTGGAATTCAGGTCGGGGTGAGTATCAATTTTTGTGTAAGAAAGAGGGGCACGACACGTTCCGAGTCCGAAATTTTCTATGCCCGTGTTGACGAGTTGTGGCGTAAGGAAGAGAAATACCGCTATCTCGATGCACAGGAGCAGTACCAAAATATAGCATGGAAACCGATAACACCGGACAACCGGTATACATGGCTCACGGAAGGTCTCCACGATGAATTTGAAACCTTTATGCCGATGGGATTGAGGGAGGTGAAGGCGGGAAAGGGTTCGGATGCGATTTTTAAGACGTACAGTCTGGGCGTAGTGACGAGCCGGGATGCGTGGGCTTATAACTTTAGCCGAAACGCACTTCGAGAAAATATGAAACGGATGATCGGTTTCTACAATGAACAGGTGTCCACGTGGGAGCGGCGGGAAAAGAGGGATGCAACCATTGATGAGTTTGTCGATTATGATGACAGGAAAATCAAGTGGACTGACAGGCTGAAACAGGCATTGAAAAGTGGGAAAACCGCTGATTTTTTGCAGGAAAAGGTTCGGCAATCTCTCTATCGCCCGTTTACGAAATCAAACCTCTACTTTGACTGGTTGATGAACCAGAGAGTGTATGTATTTCCGTCCATCTTCCCCGTCCCGGAGACCGAAACCGAGAACCAGGTGATTTGTGTCAATGGACTCGGCAGTAACAAACCTTTTCACACTCTGATGGCAAAAATGATTCCATGCCTTGACATTCTCGAAAAAACCCAATGCTTTCCTTTTTACACCTACGACGAAGACGGGACACACCGCCGGGAGAATATCACCGATTGGGCGTTGGATCAATTCCGCTCGCATTACTGCGACAATACCATCGACAAGCGGGCCATCTTCCATTATACCTACGGCCTGCTCCACCACCAGGAATACCGCGAGCGATACGAGGCCAATCTCCGTCGTGCACTGCCGCGCCTTCCGTATACGCCGAACTTCCGGGCTTTTGCCCGAGCGGGTCAACGTTTAGCCGAAATCCATGCCGGTTATGAAGACCAACCCGAATATCCGCTCGAATCCATTGAAAACCCGGAATTACCGCTCGATTGGCGCGTGGATAAGATGCGGTTGTCCAAAGACAAAACAGAGATCCGATACAACGACTTCCTGACACTCGGTGGAATCCCGCCGGAAGCGCTGGATTACCGGCTCGGGAATCGGTCTGCGCTGGAGTGGGTGATTGATCAATATCGAGTCAAAACAGACACGCGGACGGGCATCAGCAACGATCCGAACCGTCCGGATGATCCACAGTATATTGTACGGCTTGTTAAAAAAGTAATCACCGTTAGTGTGGAGACCGTGAGGATAGTTTCTGAATTGCCAAGATTAGGCAGTGTATAGGACTGACATTCCTATGCGAACGGATATTGGTAAATTACCTAATTATCGTACTCATAAACGTGTGTTATTTGGAGTTCAGGAGGGTGTTTGTGCGGGTTGTAAGATACTATTTGGGTGTCCGAATCTTACTATTGACCATAAAATACCTAAGAGTAAGGGGGGTACTGGTCATATGGAAAACCTTCAATTGCTTTGTGGGGCGTGTAATAGCATTAAGGGTGATCGTTCTCAGGAGTATTTGTTGGCGAGGTTGAAGGAGCGTTCTTTTTAAGCTGAGGTTCGTACAAATAAGCTGGAATTTGTTTCCGGCTTATTTTATTTATTTTTAGTGTGAATAAATATATTAGTCCCTTAATTTATATGAAAATTCACATCGTCCACCCGCTTTTGCCTCAGAAATCAAAGGGCACAGCCATAACGGCCGTGCCCTTTTCCATACTCATTTTCAACGTCCGGACTTAATCTTTTTTACCTTCCAGTTTTTCGATTATCGGTTTTAGCAGGTCAATCGGAAGGGGAATAATTGTGGACGATTTCGATTCGCTGGAAATTTCCACTAAAGTCTGGAGATAGCGGAGTTGGAGTGTACTTGGATTCCTGCTGATAATATCTGCCGCATCGGCAAGTTTGGTCGACGCTTGAAATTCACCTTCGGCGGCGATTATCTTTGCACGCCGTTCGCGCTCAGCCTCGGCCTGCTTTGCCATCGCACGCTGCATTTCCTGCGGGAGGTCGATGTGTTTCACTTCGACCATGGAGACCTTAATGCCCCACGGGTCTGTATGGCTGTCGATGATCTGCTGGAGCTTTAGATTGATCTTATCCCGTTCGGACAGGAGCTCATCCAGTTCCGCCTGACCGATAACACTCCGCAACGTTGTTTGTGACAGCTGTGATGTTGCAAACATAAAATTCTCTACCTCCACCACCGCTTTATCGGCGCCGAGAACCCTGAAATAGATGACGGCATTGACTTTGACCGATACATTGTCTTTTGTGATAATATCCTGAGGCGGCACATCCATGACGATCGTACGGAGACTCATCTTGACCATCCGGTCGACAAGCGGTATCAGGATTATGATCCCCGGTCCTTTGACCCCGATCAGACGTCCCAAACGGAATATGACTCCCCGCTCATATTCGCGGAGAATCTTGATCATGCTGGCAAGAAGAAAGACTATTACAATGATGATCAGAACTAAGCCAGATGTAAAAGTAGGCATGCTCAACTCCTTTCTCGATGAGGGGGTTTTTTTGATGAAAACCCCGCTGCTTTATACATTATTTTAAGTGAATGCCGGCGAAACGACCAGGTCGGTCAAACCTTTTCGACTTTCACCTCCAGGTGATCGACAGAGATAACTTTTACCCTGTAACCCGCTTTGATGGCCTGATCACTTGTCGCTTTCCAGATTTCACCGTGGAGCAAAATCTGTCCGCTTTTTTTAATCGACGTCTGTGCAACGCCTATCTCACCAAGGAGACCCTCGGCACCAGTTGTCGGCTGCCGTTTCTGGGCTTTAATTGCAAGACCTACTGCGCACACAAAAAACAACGCCGTCATTAGAACCGTCGGTACAATCACACCCCATGAGACCCGCATAATTTCCTCCGGAGATTCAAAAAGCATCACCGATCCGATAGTGAGGGCTATAATCCCTCCAACGCTCAACATTCCGAAGCTTATCACTTTGACCTCCAGAATAAACAGCACGACAGCAAGGACCATGAGTAGAAGACCTGCATAGTTGACAGGTAGCGTCTGCATTGCATAAAAGGCGAGGATCAATGAAATACCCCCGATAACACCTGGAAAAATCGAGCCCGGATTATACAGTTCGAGCATAACCCCCGCCATTCCTAACATCATGAGTATATAGGCAATGTTCGGGTCGACGATCAATGCCAGTATCCTGTATCGGATTCCGAGTTCAATCTCTTCGATTCGTGCATCTTTCGTTTTCAGTTTTTTCATTCCGAGAGCGACTTCTATCTCGCGTCCGTCAATCATCGCCAGAAGAGAATCGAGCGTCGGTGCAATGATGTCGATAACACCTAACTCAAGCGCTTCATTTGCCGTGATGGAAACACTTTCGCGGACAGCCTGTTCGGCCCATTCGACATTTTTCCCCCGTTTTTCCGCAATTGACCGGGCGTACGCAGCAGCATCGTTCGTTATCTTTTCCTGCATAACACTCCCAGTATCGATCGGCGATCCCAGATTGACCGGGTGTGCCGCTCCGATATTCGTGGCGGGGGCCATAGCAGCAATGTGCGCAGAGATCGTAATAAAGACGCCTGCGGAACCGGCTTTGGCGCCGCTCGGTGCAACATAAACGATCACCGGTATCTGCGATCCTAATATTTCTTTAATAATGTCCTCCATCGATGTCATCAGACCGCCGGGTGTATCGAGTTGAACCACTATACATTCAGCGTTCTCGTCTTCCGCCTGATTTATGGCCTTTATCAGGTATTCTGCACTGACCGGTGTTATTGCGCTTTCGAGCGTCAGCACTTTTACGACACCATCCTGCCCGAAAGCGGTACTCCATGGCAACATAACAACGGCAATATTCAAAAACAAGTGCCGGCAGGAATTCTTTATATAAAACATTTTATTATACTTTCTTTGAAATAGTTATTGTGAAAAACTTTACAGGATCATGTGTGCGGTGATCAATGCGGCTAACAGGTCAACAATGCTGTCTCATTACTCCTATAACCGGGTTTCTATTTTTTTGATAATGGCAATTTTGCTGTATTCAATATTTTCTACAACGAGATAGCTTGATATTTATATGAGGAATTTCTTCCCTGTTCTTTTCTGATACAGCGCTCTGAACAGTTCTATCTGCTGATTGAATTTTGCGTTTTCTTCCTTATGCTTGTATCTGTCGCCTTCAAGAATGCCTTCCGGACCGTCAATCGACCGTAAGCGTCGCGCCAAAAACTGAATATGTTTTGAAATCATTTCGGAGTTTGCCTTACTGATCTTTACGGCGGCGGCGGTGTATTTCAGAGCAACATCGAATTGGTCGACTCGTATCGCATTAATTAAATAACTATTATCGACAACAATCCAGATCTTTTTTGCATTTCCCTCTTTCAGTGCGGTAAGCATTATTTGCTCGGAGATAGAAGGCTGGTCGGAAGGATCACTCTCGCATGCACACATTATTTCCTTGAGATGTTCTTCCAATGAAAAATCCTGCTTTTTAATGGCTCGAAGTCCGTATTGGATCGCCATTACCGTGTTTTTTTCATAGAGCTGGTTTGAAATATCGAGAAAAAATTTGGCATCCAGGGAAGGGATCTTATCAAGCGATTCCAAAAACGATTCAAACTTGATAAAGTGGTGAAATTTTGTATTGATCCCGGGAAGATCAAGAATTTGTTTCAATGTATCCGGATGGATTTCACTGACCAGTTCGGATGTAAAATTAATATTATTCAAGAATGATATAGGGTCTTTTATAGAATTTAAAGCCCGTTTAAGATAATCGTTAACTATTTCAGAATCGAGTCCGACTGAAGCGTTTATCAGTTTAAAGAGTATTGGCGGGTCATTCCCTTTATAGGGGAGTTTTTCAAGAAAAGACTCGAGAAGGTCGGTTTTTTCATAATTTACATAGCGGTCTATACAGTATCCGATGAGAACGGTCATTTCCTGTTCATTTTGTTTCTTGAAATGCGCGATCATTAACTCTGGTACGAATTTAATTTTACTTATTATCATATCCGCCAGATGCTTCAGTTTTTGAATGTCCTGCGGGAACTTATTACTGAGAACTTTCCATTTTTCAAATATCTTGTTGAAAACATTGTCGGCTTTTTCTCTTTCGGACCTATCAAAATAGGCATTGCAAAGGTACACATATACATCATCATTTTCGCCGTTGTAATAATTGTGGCCGAGGATAAAATCCTGCAGATCGACCATTTTGACCTCTTTGAATTGGAGGCCGCCTTCCAGTTCCTTAATCTTTTTTTCAATTTCCCAATTGAAAAAATTTTTTCGTTATCCATTGAGCCCTATTGGTGCGTTGACAAAGGAATAAAATACTTACAGCGTGTTGTTTTTACATACTCTTAAGACCTGCTTCGCTAATCGGAAGATAACACGAAACACTTATAAAATCAAGTTAAATCAAAATCTCCCATGGCACAAAGAGGTGGATGTCCTTTTTCTATTGCCTTTTGTTGAAATTATTGTACATTCGATTTTTTGAAAGTTGACCGGGCATTTATCCTGCATGTTATATTATTCCGGAAACGGTCATGAAAGTGAATATCGGGCACGGGTCTGTCGAGATAGTTAAAGGCGATATTACCCATCAGAATGTCGATGCGATCGTCAATGCTGCGAACAATCATTTTTGGATGGGCTCCGGTGTTGCCGGAGCTATCAAAAAAAATGGCGGCCAGGAGATAGAGACCCAGGCGGTCGAACAGGGACCGGTTGAAGTCGGCGGCGCAGTCATAACGACAGCGGGTTCGTTACCGGCACAGTATGTGATACATGCCGCAGGTATGGGACAGGACCTCCGGACGAACGCAGATATAGTTCGGAAGACATCCCGGTCGAGTCTCGAACTTGCCGATGGAAAAAAGCTTGAATCGATCGCTTTTCCTGCAATCGGCACCGGAGTCGGGGGGCTGTCGATGCAGTTGTGCGCCCAGGTCATGCTCGACTAAGTAATCACTTTTCTATCGGGGTCGTCGTCATTGAAGACTGTCCTGTGCGTACTTTTCGGAAATGAGCATTTCCGGGTGTTTGAGGATGAATTACAAAGAAAATTTACGGCATAGATGACGACAGAGAACAGCAATAAGCGACCGGGCTCAAAGCCCTTTGTAGGAATTCATTTTAAATGTTGTAATATATACAGTAGAATATATCTCAATAAACAGCATGATGCTTTTGTCGGATGGTGTCCGAAGTGTGTGAAAAAGGTGGTTTTAAAAATATCGCCGGACGGCGAAGATAGTAGATTTTTTGAAGTAACCTGACGAAAATGTTTTCAACGTTATCTCAACTGCTGCTCTCCGCCTGCTGCCACTCGCTTAACGGCATGTCCTGACCGAGTTTAAGCGCTCCTATCCCTCCGGCAAATACCGGATCGTCAACGACACTAACGTTCATCGGCCCCAGATCCGCAAGCTCCGCAGAGACCGCTTGAGTGAGACCCCGCATCCTGCTTCCACAACCGGCGAACAGAACATTCCCCCTGAGCCCGTCCTGGAACTCAGGATCAAATCCCGAGATAAGGTTCCTGAGTGTCAAGACAATATCCGGTACGATGCTTTCGCAAGCATCTTTGACCTCGTTTGTAATATCGTACCTGCTCTGCTTACCACCGATATTCAGCTCTACCGATATTTGCTCGTTAACATTTCCGACAAATGCATACTTTTCCTTGAAGTGGAGCGCCATTATCTTTGTGACGTTGGCTTTCGGATATTTCGACCTGAGAAGGTCGAACAGCAGCGAATCGATATGTGATCCGGCCTTGAATGAAGTTTTCTGGTCGGTATCGCCCGGTATCGTACCGTGCATTCGGCAGACATCTGTCGTTCCGGCGCCGATATCCACAACGAGAGAGAATCCGTACATGCCGAGCCCGTAAGCGACGAGGAACGGTTGTGACACAACGAGGATAGAATCGACCTGACCCTCGACTGCTTTGATGATAGCCTGTTTATCATCTACCGACGCTTCCGCGGGCGCACCGACTACGAGGAATTTTTGCTGGTTCTCTTTCGGTTCCGCAAGAGAGATCATGTGCCTGATAAATTCGACGGGCGCCGCATTGTTTCTTTCGGCATCTGCAGACTTTTTTTCTTTTGACGACGTCGATATGACCCCTTTTTCAAGCGGGTGAATAATATCGACCGACATTCTGTTTCTTAAACATTCATCGCCAAAAAGAATTGTTTTCTGATGCAGCTTATACGATATAAGGTCTTTCGGCCATCCAACGACACTTGCGGTGTTGATCCGGATACCCGTACTTGTCGCGATCGCACTCTGAGATGTCCCGAGATCCAGACCGATATACAGGACTTCCTTTTTCACATCTTCACTCGGCACATTTTCAATTGTTTTCGATTTTTGGTCTTCTGAATTCTTCAAAGCCACTATCTGCCTCCAAAGGTCATACGGCGGGTTCGAAAATGTAACCAGAAAGATACACAAATGCAAAAACTTTTTTTGCCGTAAAACCGACTATCCACCTGCCGTCTTTGTGTCAGTTTCTTCATCAGTAATATTTCAGCCGGATAAATGAAAATTTATTTTAATATTGCCTGTTGTATAGGCTCTGTACATTTCTTATATTTGAACGGTAACACTACGGTCATTCATGACACTATATATTGTATGCAATTTTGAAATACGCACCCATGATAGTATCCCCCATTACTACAGTTTTAGTTCTTTTCTTTTCACCTCACATAAAGGAGATCTGCCGTGATATGTACAATTTTACTTCTATCGGTACTCTTTTTCGGCATACATCTTTCGTTTGGTCAGGAGGTTGAAAAAAAAGCATTAACCATCGGGGATGTTCTTCTGCTTCCTTCCTGGAGAGACTTCCGCTGGTCTTACAACGGTACGTTTATCGCATATACACGTGACGACATCGACTGGGAAAATTACAACAGGACCAGCCATATCTGGATATATTCCGTTCCGAGCGGTGAAACATATCAACTGACAAATACACCATCGGGAGAATCCGGCCCGCACTGGCTCCCGGACGGAAGACTGCTGTTCAATTCAGAACGGGAAGGGATAGAGAAAGTGTACGTTATTTCCCCGTCTGGCGGCGAGGCATCCCGTTATTACGATGATGAGACCGCCCCGGTAACCGGCGTTTTTTCGAATGACCATTCTAAAATCGCGTATACCGAACGTGACGAATCTCCTGACAAAGAAGAGCGCGAAAAACTGGCTGAGGAGGGTTACGACAGTTATCAGTTGGATGCCGACCAGACGGAATTCATACAAATATGGATTTACGATTTAGCCGCAAAAAGTCACACGAAGATAACCTCCGGACCATACAACTGCAGTGGTCCGCGGTGGTCTCCGAATGACAGACTGGTCGCTTTCACATCGAACAGGTCCGAAACCGGCAGCGATGAGAACGACAATTCCGACATCTGGACCGTCCCTTCCGCCGGAGGGGATATCAGTCGGGTGACAACGAATCCGGGGCCGGACCAATCACCTGTCTGGTCACCCGATGGGCGGTTCATCGCTTACCAGTCGAGCGGGTACGAGAACCATCAGGCAGACCATCTTGAATTAACAGTGATTTATGCCAGCGGAGGCGAGCCGGTCAATCTCACCGAAAATTTCGATTACTCGGTCGGTGGGACCGGAGACGGCAATCCCGGCTGGTTACCGGTCTGGTCACCCGACGGCAATTCGGTCTATATGGCTCCTTTTCAGGAAACGTCCAGATCCCTCTACCGTTTATCTGCAGGCGGGGGCAAGGAAGAAGAGGTACTGTCGGACGACAATTATCTTTTCAGCGATTTTCAGCTTTCCAAAGATGGAAGCACATGGCTATTCGAAGGCAGTTCCGCCACATCGCCGGGAGATGCGTTCATTGCCGACCGGGGCGGAAAAACTATCAGGCATATCATGAGCTTGTCCGATACTATGACGGATTACCGGACCGCGGCCGCGGGATCGCCGACCCTGAGCATCTTGCGATTATGGGTGGCAGTTACGGCGGATTCATGACCTTTTGGACAATCACGCAGACAAATAGATTTGCCGCCGCGATTCGGAAGCGCCGCTATATCAAACTGGTTTTCTCTTTATGCCCAGACTGAGACCGGGTATGCAGAATTCGGATTCGACGGTACACCGTACGAGGTCAGAAACCTGTACGATAAATTTTCTCCGGTGAACCATGTTTCGAGCGTAACGACTCCACTGCTCATTATCCATGGCGATGAGGACCAGGTCGTGCCCGTAGGACAGGCGGTAGAGTATTACACTGCGCTCAAAAAACACGGAAAGACGGTGAAATTCGTACGATTCCCGAGGGAGAGGCACGGTATACGGGAACCAATTCACAGGATCACTCTCGACAAAGAGCAATCGGAGTGGCTGGAAACGTACTTGAAATAGCAGTGTTAATTTCGGAAAACTAAAATGTTGTTTCTCGATAAAATGGGTCTCAGTGAAAACTGAAATTGCAGGCAGGGATATCCCGGACCTCAGAGATAATAGTTTTCGGCTGCGCCCCGAATAATCCGGGGCTTGGGTCGAATTGACGGGGTTTTGGATGATGATATGCCCGACATGACAGCGTGACTCACCGGGCAGGCATACGTAAGAAATTAACCGGGAGAGAATGAAAATGAAAGAATATTGTATGGCATTAACATTCCTGGCAGGCATTTTCGCCGTGACGGGCGCAGCCCTTTCACAGGAGACAGGTAAGAAAAAAATAACCATGATCGAGGAGCTGATGATGCCCGACTGGGGCGGGTATGAGCTTTCCTATGACGGTTCGCTTGTAGCCTTTACGAAAACGTCACTCGATACATCGGATTTCGAATCGACATCTCACGTTTGGCTCTATGAGACCGGCGGCGGTGACACCCGCCAGCTTACCTATTCGGAAAAGGGCGAAAGTAATCCCCGGTGGCTTCCGGACGGCAGGCTTCTTTTTAACTCGGAGCGGGACGGTGATGAAAAAGTGTACGTCATCTCACCGTACGGCGGCGAGGGAGCGCAGTTCTTCGATGACGATGAGGCGCCCCTGAACGGTGTCTTCTCACCCGATCACGGCAGGATCGCTTACACGGAGCGGTCTGAACGGGCAGATAAGGATGAATGGGAGAAGAAGGTCGAACTGAAGGATGACGGCTACTACTGGGAGCATAACGAACAGTTCACGCATATCTGGGTATATGATATTGAATCAAAGGAAAAAAAAAAAATTACTTCGGGCGATTATAACCATTCGGGACCGATCTGGTCGCCGGACGGAACACGGATAGCGTTCAGTTCAAACCGGACGGGGACGCGGACCTACCTTCCCGGTCATAGCGACAATTCCGAGATCTGGATCGTATCGTCCGATTCGGGTGACATCAGGCAGCTTACGAATAACCCTGGTCCGGATACGAGTCCCGCTTGGTCGCCGGACGGGAAATGGATCGCATATACGGCAAGCGAGAATGAAAATATTATGTTCAATCAGTTCGAGGTTATGCTGATCCCGGTAGAAGGCGGCAGGCCGGTCAATCTGACTGCCGATCTTGATTACTCGGTATCGAATGTTCAGTGGTCAAAGGACAGCAGGTTTGTGTATTATTCAGTCCGGAAAGCTCCGACAAGGCGCGTCTTCAGGTCTGCAATAAAGGATGGAAAACGGGAAGTCGTCCTGTCAGCCGACGAGTACGTCACGGATTCGTTCAAGCTTTCCGAAGACGGGAGATCGCTCCTCTTCACCGGGAGTTCCGCTGCCGAACCGGGAGAGGTTTTTCTGACCGGCAGTGACAGCAGTACTATCAGGAATATTTTGAGCCCGACCGGCCACATGGCGTCATACGAAACGGCACGCCAGGAAGTTGTCTATTGGAAAGGGGCGAGCGGCTGGGACATCGATGGCATGCTCATCTATCCCCTGGATTATAATGAGGGTGTTCGCTATCCTCTTATCCTCGACGTTCACGGCGGACCGCACGGCGCATATTATAACACCTACAGTGCAGAAGCACAGCGGTGGGCGGCACGCGGCTATGCAGTACTCCGGGCAAATCCCCGCGGCAGTTCCGGTCACACATTCGAGTATGGGAAGGGTGTGTATAACGACTGGGGAGGCAATGATTTTATCGATCTGATGAACGGGGTCGATCATGTTATTGGTACAGGGATCGCCGACCCGGAGCGACTTGGGATCATGGGCGGCAGTTACGGCGGTTATATGACCTTCTGGACGATAAGCCAGACGGACAGGTTTAAAGCGGCAATCGGCAGTGCGGCGATAGCCGACCTGTTCCCATTTTACGGGCAGACTGATATATTCCACTATTTCGATAACATGTTCGGTGTGCAGCCGTGGGAAGATCCCGAAAATTACGACAGAATGTCTGCGGCGCGATTTTCGAAGAACGTCACGACTCCGCTTTTGGTCGTGCATGGCGAGGAGGACCTCCGCGTACCCATAACACAGGGCGAGGAATATTACCGTTTTCTAAAAAAAATGGGAAAGACCGTTGAGTTTTTGCGGTTTCCACGTGAAGGACACGGTGTCGATGAACCGCGGCACCGGCTCCATCTCGACCGG
This sequence comes from bacterium, assembly GCA_965240425.1. GTDB lineage: Bacteria > SM23-31 > SM23-31 > SM23-31 > SM23-31 > CBDFMG01. The sequence goes on along the minus strand of OZ251221.1, from coordinate 712,153 downwards.
GAAGAATCCAAATGGATGGAGACCTATCTGAAACCGGTCCGGTAAATAATCTGTGGATACGTGGGATCATCGGCGGCGGCAATTCTAAAATGTCTTTGAATATGAATCCGGTGATGAGTATCTTTGGTAACCTTTTTTGGCAGTACCGTTCAAGATCCGGGTCATTAACCTCTTTTCAGCGAATGTACCAGAGAAATGGAGTCAGCACTGTGAATCGAATAATGATTTATCTTACGGCAATTATTCTCTGTCCTTTCATTTCATCCGAATATGTAACCGGACAGGAAAATGAGCCAGGAAAGAGTTTTACGATCGGAAAGAACGGCAACGGGGTGAGCTTCGGCAATTCGCGCCGTGCCAACGGTCTCAGATTTAATTTCAACGATAACGGGATAGAACAGATCAACGGACTTAATATTACTTTTTGGAAACCGTATGATAACCAAAATGGAACTATTAAGGGTGGAGCGATTGGTATCTGGGCGCCGGATGCCGGTATCATCAGGGGAGTTACGCTCGGAGGCCTGGGCACACGGGGGCAGGATGTTTCCGGTTTAATGCTTAATATCGTCGGATATGAAGGCCCTGAGAACTTCAGAGGGCTCGGGCTCGGGCTTATTGCGTCGGGCGCCGGAGAGAGTTTCACGGGGTTTGCCGGAGCGCCGATCGTCGTCGGCAGCGCCGGCGATTTCACAGGTATCGCTTTCTCGGGATTGATAGCGGGTACACGGCACGATATGTTCGGATTTTCGTCTGCCGGAGCATTTATCGGGGCGGGAAATAATCTTACCGGTATTCAGGCCGCGGGTATTGCTTTGGGCGCTCGGAACAGGATTAAAGGGATCAGCCTTGGAGGATTTTTTATCGCGGCAGGGAACAGACTCTCCGGTATCAGCGTGGCCGGAATCGGAGTTGGGAGCCGCGGGAGTATCCACGGCGCGGCAGCATCTTTACTGTTCGTCGGTGTTTTCCATAAGGAATATAACGGCATATTCGAAGGAATTTCAATTAGTCCGGTCAACTATATTCAAGGGCTTCTGAACGGCCTCACCCTCGGGATATTCAATTATGCCGACAGTGTCGACGGCCTTCAGATAGGCCTGCTGAATTATATTGCCAGCAATCCCCGGGGCCTTCAGCTTCTGCCTTTTTTCAACAGGCAGTTCAATTAGCAAACACATTCTGTTACTTTTCTCCTTTTCGACCCTTTCTTCATACTTTAAACTTCTCATTACTGAACCTGCTATCACAAATTATTTTAAGTATTTTCTAAAATAATCGCCACGGATCAAGATCGGGCTGATGAAAATCACCCTTGTAATCAATTGTATTAATTTGCATTTGATTACTACCTCATTTATTTCACATATTACCGGAAAGCAAAACCGGTTTAACTCAAAAAAGCAGGTGCATGAAAAATCAGCAAGGACTTAATCCCTGGCAGTCGCTCATCGAATCGGTCAAACGTCATGAAGGGCTGCGGCTGACCCCATACCGGGACAGCGAGGGAAAGCTTACCGTCGGTTATGGAAGGAACCTCGACGACAACGGAATTTCCGAGAGTGAAGCAGAAAAGCTCCTCGAACACGATCTTGTCGCAGCTCTTCAAGATATTACCAGTGTCTTTCCGGAATTTGAAGCGTATTCCGAACCACGAAAAACGGCGTTAGCAGACATGATGTTCAATCTTGGTAAACAACGATTTCTCGGATTTACAAACATGATATCCGCTGTAGAAAGCGGAGACTGGAAACTGGCTGGAGCGGAAATGCTCGACAGCCGCTGGGCAACTCAGGTCGGTTCACGGGCGAAAGATTTGGCGGAGTCGGTCAGTACCGGTTAAAGGAGATAGTCATGAATATTACAAAATCACTCAAATTGGTCGGAAAAGTTTTTGAGAAAATACCTATTACGGATATCATCTTTAATAAACTTCCCGAATCTGTCGATGAAGCGGAACGTGAGAGGATCAGGTCGGCAATCCGGGAAGCGGAACATAACCGGGAGATGGACATTCTCGACATATTTGAAGAGCGGGATTTGCACTTCACGAAGAGGGTACAGGAACTTGAAGGAACTTCGGGCGACTTGCAACAGGCCGGATGGCCCGGCCGTATCGTCCTGTTTTTCAGGGGTGTACAGCGGCCTTTCTGGGGATTTGTCGTCCTTTTTATGAATTATAACGTATATGTGAACGGGTCGGCAGTTCCGGAAGGTCTTGAGCGTCTGTTTACCGCCGTTACCCTGATCATCGTGACGTTCCTGTTCGGAGAGCGGGCGATCAAAAATGTTTTTCCTTTATTTGACAGATATTTCGGCAGGAAGAGCGGTGCATAATAGCGCTCCGCCGGGGGGGATAAAATAAAATCGGTGGCGCATAAAACGGCGCCACCGGTTAAAAAGATGAATAAACAGAATTGAACTTGACGTTCGATGGAAGTTCCGGTTATCCTGTGGTTAAACCCAGACGGTCAGATAATTTTCGAGTCCAATTTGGTCTATCTGTTCCAGCTGGGTTTCTAGCCAGTCTTCATGTTCTTCTTCATCGAGGAGCAGCTTCTTGAGAAGCTCCGCGCTTCCGTCGTCACCTTTTTCCCGGGCGAGTTTTATCCCGTCATTATACATATTAATGGCGCCCCGTTCAAGTTTGAGATCGTTTCCGATCATTTCAGGAATTTTTTTGCCTATTTTTATCGGCAAAGGGTTCATATCCGGATCGCCCTCGAGATACAGAATACGCTCTATGAGTTCTTCGGCATGTTTCATCTCGCCAATAGAATTTTTCTTTATATAATCACCAAGCTTTCCGTAACCCATGTTCTCGCACATTTCCGCGTGCAAAAAATACTGGAGGACCGCTGTCAACTCTTCGGCAAGCGCCTCATTCAGAACTTTTATTACTGCTTTGTCACCTTTCATTGGAAAATCTCCTTAAATGGGTCAATAATATCGGTTGAGTTGCATTAAATTATAAAAAATTTTCCAAAAAATCAATGTAAATGTGTTTTCGAATCTTTTTTAAGACGCCTCTTATATTTTCATATTGCTATACATTTACTGTAATGCTATATTGCTACCACCTCTCATACCGGATCAATCAGAATTAGTATTCAAATCACTTTCACCGTGTCAATGAATTCAATTACGGTCACTAAATCAAAATCGGGAAAATGTAATCCCCTCATATTGCAAAAAGGAGGCAGGCATGCCGCGTTATTCCTTTAAGTTTACCGCCATGTTCATTTTTTTGCTCATACTGTATCCGACGGTTTCACCGGGTCAGGACTGGGATTCTGTCGGCGATGAAACCGTGCGGATGTTCCGGGACTATCTTTCGATTGATACGGCCAATCCACCGGGAGATGTGTCGGCTGCAGCGGATTTATATAAGCGTGTACTTGAAGAAGCGGGCGCTTCTGTGGAGCTTCATTGGACCGACCGGGAGAACGGAAAGGTCAATCTCGTTTCCCGGCTTAAGGGGAGTGGCAGCAAACGGCCTCTCATGCTTCTGAACCACTTCGACACCGTTCCGGTCGACAGATCGGGGTGGTCGGTCGATCCGTTCTCCGGTATCAGCAAAGACGGGTATATCTACGGCCGCGGTGCGCTCGATATGAAGAATTTCGGTATTATGCAGCTCATGACAATGGCGTTGCTCGGCCGGAACAAGGTCGAACTCGAAAGAGACGTGGTCCTGGTCGCGGTTGCGGACGAAGAGATGCTCGGCGATCTCGGCGCGCGCTGGGTGGCGGAAAATTTGTGGGATGATATTAATGCCGAATATGTCTTCGACGAGGGAGGTTTCGGTACGCAGGGATTCTTTACGAATGACGACAGGCTGATATTTTCCGTGGGTGTCGCGGAAAAAAAGGTGCTCTGGCTCAAACTGATAGCGCGGGGCACGGAAGGACACGGATCGATGCCACCGAAGGATAATGCGAATTTTATCATGGCGCAGGCGCTGAGCAGGCTGGCCGATTACCGGACTCCGGAACTGACCAATCCCGTCGTAGCCGAAATGAAGAGCCGCCTCGGAGAGCTTGCCGATACACCGTATAACAATGCGATCCGGCGGAATACGGTCTCGCTCACCGTGCTCAAGGCGTACGTCGGCGACCCGCCGAAATCGAATGTCATTCCGGACCATTCGGAAGCGGTGCTCGACTGCCGCCTGCTTCCCGACCAGGATCCGGACGAGTTCATGGACGAGTTAAAAAGAGTGCTCGACGATTCGAGGATCGAATTCGGGATACTGGACGCACCCGGAGAGTCGATTATATCTCCGTTCAATACCGAACTCTTCCGCGTAATCGAACGGGAGACGAAAAAGGTCTATCCGGCCTCGATAACGCTCCCCCATCTTATCATTTACGGCACCGATTCGAGATTTTTTCGCGTGAGAGGAGCGACCTGTTACGGATTTTTCCCGGGACCGGTCACGATGGGAGAATACAGCACGATCCACGGCAATGACGAGCGGGTCCGCGAGGAGAGCATCCGCAACGGGATACGGATTTACTATAATGTGGTGAAAGAGTTTTGTGGAGTTAATTAAATTGTATTACTTATTTGATGGTTGCAAAAAATGGCGACTAAATCCTCTATAGAATGGACGGAATCCACGTGGAATCCCATAACGGGATGCAGCAAGGTGAGTCCGGGCTGTAAACACTGTTATGCAGAACGGATGGCTAAGCGACTTCATTCTATGGAACAGCCAAATTACAAAAATTGATTTGAAGTTACTCTTCATGAGCACGCCTTAGAATTACCTCTCCACTGGAAAAAGCCACAGACAATATTTGTCAATTCTATGAGTGATCTATTCCACGAAAAAATTCCGTTACGACATATCAACAAAGTTTTCAATGTGATGGAAAAAGCCGGTTGGCACTGTTTTCAATTTTGACAAAAAGGTCTGATAGATTATTGGAAGTGATTCCATATCTGTCGTGGAGCGATAACATTTGGATGGGTGTGAGCGTAGAGAGTGAAGATTATAAATTTAGAATAGATCATTTACGTCAAACAAGGTCTAAAATTAAGTTTCTATCATTGGAACCGCTGTTAGGGCCGTTACATGACATTAATTTAACTGGAATTAATTGGGTCATTGTCGGAGGGGAATCGGGACCGAAAAGCAGACCTATGCGCTATAGTTTGGTAAGAGATATACGTTCACAATGTGAAAACGCTCAAATTCCGTTTTTCTTTAAACAATGGGGCGGCACAAACAAAAAGAAGACGGGAAGAATGCTTGACGGAAGAACGTATGATGATATGCCGTTAGTAGTTTCCGATGATGACACGTCTATTGAAGAGCTTGCAATATAATAGTAATTATATAATGACTTAACGGGATCAATTCACTATATTTATAGTTAAACAACTTCAAGTCGTAACGATTTATTTCTTCATTACTTCTGTTCCTTTTTTGATTAATAGTCATGCAATAAAACTAAAGAACTATTTATGAACATTCTGCTTGTTTACCCGAAGTATCCCGATACGTTCTGGAGTTTCAGTCATGCGCTCCATTTCGTCGGCAAGAAGGCATCGATCCCGCCGATGGGGCTGTTGACGGTCGCGGCGATGCTGCCGGACTCTTGGGATCTCAAACTGGTCGATCTCAACGTGACCACGCTGTCAGATGTGGATATCGTCTGGGCCGATTATGTTTTCATCAGCGGGATGACGGTCCAGAAAGCGTCGGCTCACGAGGTCATCGGCCGGTGCAACAGTCTCGGGACCGCCATTGTCGCCGGCGGGCCGATGTTCACTGCAGAACATGCCCAGTTTCCAACCGTGGACCACCTCGTTCTCAACGAAGCGGAGCTGACACTCCCACTTTTTCTCAGCGATCTGGAGCAGGACTGCCCGAAACATATATATCAGTCGACTGAGTGGGCGGATGTCACCACAACACCGATACCCCGGTGGGATCTCATCGATTTTAAAAATTATTTTACAATGTGCGTGCAGTATTCGCGCGGATGTCCGTATGACTGTGAATTTTGCGATATAACCGTATTATACGGCCGTAAACCGAGAGTGAAAACCCGCAGAATATTTCTAACGAACTTGAAACTCTGTACCAGCAGGGTTGGCGGGGCGGCGTGTTCTTTGTCGATGATAATTTTATCGGGAATAAACGGAAGCTGAAGGAAGAACTGCTGCCGTCTCTTATCGAATGGACGCAAGAACGGCGTCATCCGTTCACCTTCCTGACACAGACATCGATCAACGTCGTCGATGACGCAAAGCTTGTAGACCTGATGGTGAGATCGTGCTTCAACACGGTATTTATCGGAATCGAGACCCCTGATGAAAAAAGCCTGATTGAATGCGGTAAACGTCACAATACGCGCCGCGACCTGCTCGAAAACGTCAAAGATCTGCAGAAATCCGGTCTGCAGGTCCAGGCCGGTTTTATTTTGGGGTTTGACAGCGACAAACAGGATATTTTCACCCGTATGAGCACATTCATCAACGAGAGCGGTATCGTCACCTCCATGGTGGGACTTTTAAATGCTCCGACCGGAACAAAACTTTATAAACGGCTGGTCAGGGAGAACAGGCTGCTTGATAAATCATCCTGTAACAACACGGATTTTACGATGAATTTCCTGCCGAAGATTGATTACAAGATACTCATCGAGGGATACAAAAAGCTCATAGGGGATATTTACCGACCGGAGGAATATTATAAACGGTTCCGTACGTTTTTCAAATATTACCGCACACAACATACATTCAAGCTGCAAATTACGCGTTCACACATCCGCGGTTTCATCATGTCGGCAATTTCATTGGGAATAAAACCGGGCGTGCGAAAACATTACTGGAAGCTGCTGGTCTGGACATTATTCCGCCGCCCGCATCTTTTTCCGACCGCGATAACGCTCACAATTTACGGCGCGCATTTCATGCGGCATTTCGACATCACCGTATGACATACGATTTGTCCTCTGTAAACGTAGAAAGGCGGCCCGGCGTTGATATATGCCTGACTATTTTTATTACTCCCTGAAATAATTACGATATTCCGGGCTTAAAATGTACCTGCGCAGGAACTCATGTGTGTTCATATGTGTTTACAGTTTATGTAATTGAATGCGGCATGTCCGTAATCTGTCTGCAGGGTACCATGCAGAAACAGTAACCCATACGAGAAAAGTCCGTAATGCAATTACCGGTTTTGGTAATTATTTCCACGAAGAATTGTTGTTTTTTGTAAAAATTTGTAACGATTATCGTTTTTGTGCATCTAACCTTATAGAAAAGTATAACTGGCACGGTTATTGTTCATAATATTTTGAGATTTATCATTGAGTAATTGACCAAAACTATGAATTCCTTTAAAAACACGGTGACATTTTTCATCATCCTGAGTTTTGCGAGTACCGGCTCCGCGTTCGGCATGTGCCCGTGTCAAATGGACAGTAAGGCAGGCACATTCCATAAGACTGCCGGTAGTCACATGAGTCAGCATACAGCGATGCCTGAAAAGACTCCCGGACCGGCCGGCGATCAATGCTGCGAATCGGATGCCGGGGCGTCTTCAGGTTCAGGTTCAGCGGTAAGTTTTTCCATAGATGGTACGTGCTGCTGCACATCCTTACGCGATGTTTCCTCCGCGAAACAACCGGTTGTCCGGACCGCTTCGCTCAGCACGGCCAAGAATCTGCACTTTCAATCGCTGTTTTCTATAAGTAATCTCCAGCTTCAACAGCCTGTTGCAAGCAGTATGGTCAGTACAGTAACACTGCCACCGCTACCAGCAATTTTTCTCCTCAACTCCGCATTTCTGATTTAAATAGTACCCCTTTATTATCTACCGTACGATATCCGTTCAGACGTTCACGAATAGTAATTCTCTGTATCGCTACTTATTCAGAGAATAACTGTACCGTGTGTTTGATTGAACGATTGCCGTGGCAGTATCTTTTTACTGCGGTGCTCACAATAATTAATCAGGAAACAAAAACAATGCGACCCTATACATTATTTGTAACCATTATTATTTCTCTTTCTATTTTTGTCCGCGCCGGGCATGCTTTTCAACAGCAAAGCATAGTTTCCGGGAATTCAGAGAACTTATCGGCCGATTCACACGGCGGTGACAGATTGAAGAGAACCGAAAACGGAGAAGGAATACCATTGTTTAGACTGATCGGCGAAGCGCTACTCAGTAATCCGGGTATACACTCTGTCGAGCAGCAATGGGAATCAGCACAATTGCGAATTCCGCAAGCCGGGGCGTGGGCCGAGCCGAACCTGAGTCTGAACATTGCGAACTTTCCTGTCTCCAGCGCAGATTTTACGATCGACCCCATGACGCAAAAGCAGATATCGCTGAAACAGACAATTCCGTTCCCGGGTATATCGTCCCTGAAGGAGCAGATAGCGTCCGAAGCGTCGGAAATATCAGGTCACATGGTTTCCGATGCCAGGAACACGGTTGTCAAGAACGTTTCGCGTGCTTTTTATGAAATTTTTCTTATCGATAAATCTATTTCGATCACGTTTAAGAACAAGCAGATATTGAATGATTTCATAACGATCGCTTCGAAGAAATATGAGGTTGGGGAGGGTCTGCAGCAGGACGTGCTGAAAGCGCAGGTCGAAATGAGCAAACTCCTCGATAAACTGATAAAGCTTCGAAAGAACAGAGAAGCGGTCACTGCGAGACTGAATTCGCTGTTAAACCGGCCGCCCGGTACGGAACTCGGCCCCGTGGAAGAGCAGGTCCACGAGCCGGTCGTACGTGACGCTGTTTCACTTCAACAGACTGCCGCAGCATACCGTCCCCTGCTCCTGACTGGAAAAAAAGAAATACAGCGGAGAGAATTGGCTGCTGCTCTTGCGGAAAAACAGTATTGGCCCGATATCACGTTTGGTGTAACATACGGGCAGCGGCAGACCCGGCAGGATTTATTTTCAGCCCAGGTTACTTTGAAACTGCCACTGTGGCAGCGCCGAAAACAGGATAAGAACGTTGAAGAAACGCTTGCCGACATCCGTGCGGCCGAAAACGCGTACGAAGATTCGAAAAATTCGACCGATGCTCAAATCGTATCGCTTGTTGCTGCGCTTGAAGAGACCGATGAGCGGTTAAGACTTCTCCATGAGGTCATTATACCGCAGGCAACGCAGTCGCTGAGTTCGGCCGTATCCGGTTACCAGGTCAATAAAGTCGACTTCCTGACGCTGTTGAACAACCAGATAACTCTCTTCACTTTTGAGCTTGACTACTTCCGGCTCTTAACCGAGTACAAAAAGAGAGCCGCCGATCTGGATTATATAATAGGGCGGCAATTTACAAAAGAAATTTCAAGCAATTAAAGGAATGAATCATGATGCGTAAACTAAGTAATTCAACGTGGATCATACTTTTGGTCCTTGCGCTTTCCGGCCAGTGGGTTCTCAACCGGTATGACGTGTGGAACAAGGTATTCGGTCCAAATACAGCGGATACTGGCGGACGGACGGTTGCATACTGGGTAGCACCAATGGACCCGACCTATGTATCCGATAAGCCCGGAAAGTCGCCAATGGGAATGGACCTCGTACCTGTCTATGAAGACGAAGCACCGGTGCAGGCGCCTTCCCAACTCAATCTCGAAGGAGTCGCGGGGGTCGATTATTATTACACGTGCGGAATGCATCCCCATGTCAGGGAGACCGAGCCGGGCGTCTGCCCGATCTGTAACATGAACCTTGTTAGAAAGAACATTTCGCGCAGTGCAAAACCAGGTCAGGTTATCATCGATCCGGTAACCGTTCAGAATATCGGGGTCCGTTCGGTCCCTGTGGAGAAGATAAAACTCGCACGTACGATTCGTGCTGTAGGATATGTCACGTATGACGAATCGCGTATTAGGGGCGTTACCACGAAAATCTCCGGGTGGGCGGAAAAATTATACGTCGATTTTACCGGCCAGCAAGTGAAGAAAGGCGATCCGCTCATCGACATATACAGTCCCGAACTCGTCACAACGCAGGAAGAATATCTCCAGGCCCTGAATTTTACTGGCTATTTTGAGGGAGCGGCATATTCCGAGGTTGTAGAACAATCGCAAAACCTGCTCGAATCGACACGAAAACGGCTTGAGTTATGGGACATTACACCGGAGCAAATAGCAGAACTGGAGTCGACCCGGGAAGTAAAAAAGAACATGACACTGTTCTCACCGATCAGTGGGATCGTACGGCACAGAATGATCACCGGAGGCGAACGGGTCGTTCCAAATATGCATCTGTATGAAATCGCAGACCTTTCAAACATCTGGGTACAGGCCGAAATATACGAATATGAACTCCCCTGGGTAAAAACAGGCCAGGCGGTCACCATGACACTTTCGTACTATCCCGGACGGAAATTTACCGGGAATATATCATTTATTTATCCTTACTTGGATGCAGAGACCAGAACAATCCGAGTACGGTTCGAATTCAACAACCAGGATATGCTGTTGAAACCCGATATGTATACAAATGTTATAATCGAATCAGTCTCCGAACAGGAAAATTTTATTATTCCGGTGAGTTCGGTCATTCAGTCCGGGGAGCGGAGCGTTGTTATTCTCAATCTCGGAGAGGGTAAATTTGAACCCCGCGAAGTGATTTTAGGAATAGAATCGGACGATTATTATGCCGTTCTCGAAGGTCTCAGCGATAACGACAGAGTTGTCACCTCGGCCCAGTTTCTCATTGATTCCGAAAGCCGGCTGCGTGAAGCGCAGACGAAAATGTTATCAACACAGGCTGCAAAGAATGAACCGGAATAACAGGGACACAGGGAAACCGCAGATCAGGCGCATGACGGGCCTGCTTCACAAGATCTTGACAACCGGTCCGTTATACTGCTCGGAGATGGAGAATTAACCCATTTCAGAATTATGAAAAAAAACTTCGTCTATTCGGATAATGAAGGGACCTGCCCCCGCTACCGAATGCAACCAGCGCTCTTGTCCACTGGGGGAGAATCAAGGCTCTCGCCGCTCCTCAGGGACCATGAATTTATAGTAATAAGCTCGGTTGATGCTAACCATATTGAAAAATGGGGAAATAAATAATGCTTGAAAAAATCATAGAGGCATCGATTAAAAACAGGCTTCTGGTCATCATAGCGACTCTTTTCGTGGTCGTGATCGGAATATATTCTATAATGAATATTTCTCTGGATGCCATCCCGGATTTAAGCGACGTTCAGGTCATTATATTTACCGAATATCCCGGACAGGCACCGCAAATAGTCGAAGACCAGATCACCTACCCCTTGACAACTCAAATGCTCTCGGTCCCGTTCGCAAAAACCGTAAGAGGATATTCATTTTTCGGGATTTCATTCGTGTATATAATATTTGAGGACGGTACCGATATGTACTGGGCACGGAGCCGTGTACTGGAGTATCTGAATTATGCTTCGAACCGGCTGCCTGCAGGTGTAACACCGCAATTGGGACCCGACGCAACCGGTGTCGGTTGGGTGTTTGAGTATGTCGTCGAGAGCGACCGGCATAATCTTGCCGAACTTCGATCGATACAGGACTGGCTTTTACGGTACGAGCTTTCGTCAGTTCCCGGTGTTGCTGAAGTAGCAAGCATCGGCGGTTTTGTAAAACAGTACCAGGTCGAAGTCGATCCGAATAAACTACTGGCGTACGGGCTGCCTTTGAGCGTCGTTCGGAGGGCTATACAAAGAAATAACAACGAAGTCGGAGGACGGTTAATGGAACTCGCCGAAACTGAATTCATGATTCGGAGTAACGGTTATATCCAATCCGTTGAAGATTTAGAAAACATTGCCGTAAGTGTGGATAAAAATGGCACGCCGGTCCTGCTTCGTCAGCTCGGGCATATCAGCCTGGGACCTGAACTCAGGAGAGGTATCGCAGAACGGGACGGTTTAGGAGAGACAGTCGGCGGTATTATTGTAATGCGCTATGGAGAAAACGCAGTCGATGTCATCGATGGTGTGAAAGCCAAACTGGAGGAGCTCAAAATTGCATTGCCTGCAGGGGTAACGATACAGCCTGTTTACGACCGGTCAAATCTGATAGGTCGCGCCATAGATACGCTGACCGGAACATTGCGGGAAGAAAGTATCGTTGTTGTGCTGGTGTGTTTACTGTTTTTACTGCATCTGCGTAGTGCATTTGTCGCAGTGGTTGCACTTCCGGTCAGTATCCTGATATCATTTATAATAATGTATAGAATGGGTATCAATGCAAACATAATGTCCCTGGGAGGAATCGCGATCGCCATAGGAGTTCTCGTCGACGCCGCGGTCGTCATGATTGAAAACGTGCACAAGCACATTGAAAAGGAATCGGGCGGGAAATCCCACTGGCAGGTTATTACCGACGCGGCCCAGGAAGTAGGACCGGCCTTGTTCTATTCCCTATTGATCGTTACACTCTCTTTCCTTCCGGTTTTTACGCTACAAGCCCAGGAAGGAAGACTGTTCAAACCGCTTGCATTTACCTATACATTCTCACTCGGCGCTTCAGCTATTTTAGCAATCTCTCTCATTCCCGTTCTTCTGGGACTATTGATCCGCGGGAGAATTCGGCCGGAATCAAAGAATCCGCTCAGCCGTTTTTTAATATGGATGTACCGGCCTGTTATAAACACCGTTCTCAAATACAAGAAAACAACTCTGTTAATCACGTTTTCCGTGCTCTTAATCACGATTTTTCCTTTTCAGCAACTTGGCACAGAATTCATGCCGCCGCTGTATGAAGGGGACCTCCTCTATATGCCGACAACAGACCCGGGCATTTCCATAACCAAAGCCAGAGAGCTTATTCAGCAGACCGATAAGATCATTCGGAGTTTTCCCGAGGTCGAGACAGTGTTCGGAAAAATAGGAAGGGCTGAAACAGCAACAGATCCGGCGCCGCTCAGCATGATCGAGACGACCATTACATTAAAACCGGAAGACCAGTGGCGCCCGGGGATGACTTCGGAGAAACTCATCGAAGAAATGGATTCGGCCATTCAATTCCCGGGATTGACGAACGCATGGACAATGCCTATTAAGACGCGGATCGATATGCTCTCCACCGGGATCAAAACACCCATCGGCATTAAGGTGGCCGGCGAGGACCTGTCTATCCTTGAAGATATCGGCAGACAGATTGTGACCGTTGCGAAAGATATCCCCGGCACATCGAGCGCATATTCAGAAAAATCGGTCGGAGGTAATTATCTCAATATCGATATTGACAGGAGCAAGATTTCCCGTTACGGCCTCTCTATCGGAGATGTGCAGGATGTTATCCAGACAGCCATCGGCGGAATGAACATATCACAGAGTGTTGAGGGATTGGAGCGCTATCCGATTAACCTGAGATACGGCAGAGAACTGCGCGATACACCCGAAAAGTTGAAGCGTGTGCTCATTCCGACACCGCGGGGAGAACAGATTCCCCTAACTCAACTGGCATCAATAAACTTTTCAAAGGGACCGCCCGTTATAAAAAGCGAGAATGCGCGCCCGAACGTCTGGGTATATATCGATCTGCGGGATATGGATGTGGGAACGTATGTGAAAAATGCAATGCCGGTGATTAATTCCCGGATCGACTTACCACCGGGATACCATTTGATCTGGAGCGGACAGTGGGAATATATCGAGCGGGCAAGCAACCGGCTTAAACTTGTAGTACCGGTCACTCTTTTGATAATCTTTGTTTTACTTTATCTTAATTTCAAAAATGTCTGGGAGTCGCTTATCGTCATGCTCTCGGTCCCTTTTGCACTCGTCGGAGGAATCTGGCTGATGTATTTTCTTGATTATAACATGAGCGTTGCCGTGTGGGTAGGTTTTATTTCACTTGCGGGTCTGGCAGCCGAAACAGGGGTGGTGATGATCCTGTACATCGACCATGCATACGATAAAATCAAAAAAGAAAGAGGCTCCGAATTCGGTGTGTCCGACATTTATAAAGCGGTCACTTCCGGCGCCGTAGACCGGGTAAGACCAAAAATGATGACCGTTACAACCACTTTACTGGCTTTGGTGCCGATATTGTGGAGCAGCGGGGCGGGTTCGCATGTCTGGAAACGAATCGCCGCTCCGATGGTCGGCGGTATTGTGACCTCGACAATTCTGACGTTAGTCGTTATCCCGGTTATCTATACGATGATCAGGGAGCTATCTCTCAAACACGAATTAAAAAAAGCAGGCAAAAATATAGCAGCTAAAATCATACAATAACCAACTTTTAAGGAGAACAACTATGAAAGCTGTAAAAATTGCAGTCATTGGGGCATTAACATTCTTCGCAGCAGAAAATTTCAATTCATCACTCTACGCACAGGAACACCAGTATGAAACCGGCGCTCAAAACATGACGATTATCGGTTTTGGGGATATGGAGTATACCTGTCCGATGGCAAACGACCTGGTATTTTCATCGGAACCCGGAAAATGTCCGAAATGCGGGATGAATCTGATAGCTATGACACCCGGACAAAAAGCCGGTTTGCAGAAAATGACTGCTCAACGCAAAACTCCGCCGAAATCCGGTGATTTTATCACCCTGACCGGAGTAGTTGTCGATACGGACTGTTTTATCCGTTCCGGACACAAAGGTGCCGGCCATAAAATGTGTGCGCAAATGTGCGCCGAAGCCGGAATCGTCCTCGGTGTACTGGATGAGACGACAGACAATCTTTACATAGTCATTTCCGAAATGGGTAAAAATCCGAATGATAAACTCCTGGCTTATATCGCCAACAATGTCATGGTCAAGGGTATTTATCATGAAAGAAGCGGAATAGCCGGAATAGAAATTCAGGAAGTTGAAAAGGGCAGGTAAGTTTTATATTTATTCCAAAAGCGTTAAATAATATTTATATTCTGGCTATTGATAACTTAATTCATATATTAACCGGAAAGTATTATGGCTGTACAGGAATTTGTTATACAGGACATGCATTGTGCATGACCACTATCGAAAAAGCGCTGAACAGTGTTTCCGGTGTCGAAAAGGCGAATGTAAACCTCGCTACAAACAAGGCAACGGTCACGTATGATGCGAACACATCGACCACAGCGGACCTGGAGTAGGCAGTCAGGAATGCCGGTTATACCCAAATGGCCGCGGCCAAAAGCAGTGCTGGCGAGGACACTGAACAAATAGCGCGTGTCAAAGAGATATCTTCACTCCGAAGGAACCTTATATTCAGTGGAGTACTAACATTTATTATTCTGCTTTTCAGTTTTCACACTTTTATACCCCTGCTACCCAGAATCGACAGGCACCTTATCCTGTATATACTGTTTATTCTTGTCACGCCGGTCCAGTTCTATGCCGGACGCCGCTTTTACCGGGGGTTCTGGAGCGCATTGAAACGGAAATCGTCCGATATGAATTCACTGATCGCCGTCGGTTTCCGTACTCGGTAATTCGCTCCGGATGAAAAAATTCAAATTCTAAGACACAGGCAACCTATAAATATTCAACAATAAGGAGAAGTTATGTCTCTTACGCCTGAATGGCTGCCGAACATTCACCCGATGCTCGTCCATTTTCCCATCGCTCTTTTTTTCCTCGGTGTGCTTCTTGATTTTTTGTTTTTAGTCAGCAGGAAAAAGGAAGTGAAAAATGCCGCTATGGCATTCCTGGGTTTAGGGACGGTTTTTGTGATCGCTGTCTATTTTAGCGGACGGAACGCCGCCGATACGGTCCTGATTCCTGCAGACGCACAACTCGCAGTAAACGAACATTCCGACTGGGCTCTCAGGACTACCGTGTTTTTCCTTATATATGTTTCAGGAAGATTTATTGCAGACCTGAAATTTCCCGGACCGAACGGTGTTGTGACCGCGATGGCGGTAGTGTTCGGCGCACTGGGCCTTTTTTTCCTGTATGAAACGGCCGAACACGGCGGAAAGCTCGTATTTCAACATGGCGTCGGTGTTCAGGCAGTGGAGAAACAAACCGGCGAACTACAGCGGCTTTTAGCGGAACATGCAGATCCGGGTATAATCGAGCTCGAGGACGGATCGTGGGTATGGAGACCCGTTTCCGGAGCGGCACAGGTCCTTGAAGAGCAATTCACGTGGCTGGAACAGACCGTATCGGCATTTGAAACAAGTATTGTGAACGATCCCGAAATGGGCAACGTTCTTGCGCTTCGTTCTTTGGGTTCTTTGGATGAAAGTGCACTGTTCGTGACCGGGGAACCGATCGAATCCATTCAGGCGGATATAGCAATCAATATTCGAGATTTCACCGGATTTTTTATGCTCGTTCATCACGTGCAGGATGCCCGGAATTACGATTTTCTCTCTTTAGAAGACACCACGATGAAACTTGGCAGGGTCCTGAACGGTGCGGAAACAGTTTTCGACGAGAAACCGCTCGATCTGTCCGGCGACTGGCTCGATATTGGTGTGTTCGGCTGGGGCGGACATTTCAGAGGAAATCAAAATGGATCGGCCGTCACACACGATCATGCCGAAGATCTGCCTCCCGGCAGGTCCGGTTTCCGCATCAAAGGTTCCGGCATTGTGTATATTAAGCAGGTCAGCGTGCAAGCGTTACAGCAGTAACAACATAGAATAACGATTAGGACCTTTTTTGCACTATGCTATCAAAAAAAGAGGCGGCACAAGACATGTCGCCTCTTTTTAAATAAATAATTTACTCTGTCAGTATTGGAAATGTACTCGCTACCAAAAATATTCGAGAATCCTAACGCACCGCCTATCATTATCAGGTTTTTCAAGGTATTCATCATCTCCATCTGCATAGTTGTGGGATCAAACATTCCGGGAATATGTATCGTAAGGGTAAAAATGGTTATCATGAGCGCAAGTAGCAGACTTGCAAGCCGGGCGCGGTTCTTAATAATGATAGCTATCCCGGCAAGTATGAGGGCTACACCGGTCAAATATATCCAAAAAACACCACCGGGAATGGGGACCATGCCCGCCATATTACCGCCCGCCATAAAATGGAATATTCCGATAATTATCATCGGTAATCCGAAAAGAACCCTGGCAACAACTGTTGTTAGTGCCTGCATTACACCTCCAATGTTCAGTTGGTTGTGACCGTTGACTGCGGCAAATCATTTCTACTTGCAATCCTACTGTATATTTTTGAAAGAGTCAATAAAAAAATAATGTATAGACAAACGCAAATCAAACGGTAAATGGCTTTGAATTTTCTTGACAATGAAGCCTTTATATAGTATGTTTGCTCTTGGAATTTACGAAAATCACCCGTATTCAACAGATTTTTTCCAGCTGACGGTAAACAACTTCCAACAAGGCGTGGCATAGTCCTAAGTTTGATTGAATATCGTAAACCTTTCACCTGCTTATACTTATTTGTAATCCGTCTACCAGGAAATATCCTTGTAACGAATCTCAACAGCTCATTTCCTGTATTTTTTACAGTACGCACTTTAGTTTCAGTTCATGGTGAATATTCCCCACAATTTCAATATGCTACAAGTTTTTAACCAGTTTTTTGGTTAAATTATTGTGCTTTTGCAGCATTTTGAAGCTGGCATGAGTATTGCTTTCATATAAGGCGACAACAGTTCGTTTTATGTGAAAATGGGGAATGTACCATGAATTATTTTAAGACAGTAGTATTGTTAACGTTAGTCCCGGCCCTTATAATCAATTGCAGCGATACTACAGGCAGTATTAATCCGGCGGCTCCCTCTGATATGATGAGTACGTTACAGATAAATCTCACAGATGCGCCGTGAACTTATGATCAGGTGAACATAACTTTTTCGGAAATCAGTGTGAAATTTGGTAATGAATGGAAAATCATCAGCAGTGAAACACAGACCCTTGACCTTTTGACACTAACCAATGGCCGCACGGCATTGCTCGAAGAATCTGAAGTGGAAGCGGGAACTTATACCCAGATCCGCCTCAAAATAAGCGATGCAGAAGTTATCAGCGAAGGAAATGCATTTTCGTTGACCGTTCCGAGCGGCGCCCAGAGCGGGCTTAAATTCGGTCCGGCTTTTACACTCGAACCAGGCGCTACCACCCGGTTAACCGTCGATTTCGATGCCGACAGGTCTATCCACCCAACCGGACCGCCCGGCAATCCTAACGGCTTCATTTTAGGAAAATACTCACTTGACTAACCCAAACACGCGAATTTAATATTCTTTTATCTTTTTCAAGAGCACGAGAATATTGGTGGGGTTTTTTGCTTCACATTCCCAAAAGACAAAAATTCTCCATCCCATTCTTTTTAGGACGGCTTGGTTTTTCTTGAACCGTTCGATATTTCCCAGCAATTTCGGACGCCAATAATCTTGATTCGATTTTGGCATTGCGGCCCTCTTGCAACCCTTGTGCTGGTGCCAGAAGCATCCGTGAACAAAAATGAGGGCTTTATGCTTTTTCAAAACAATGTCAGGACAACCGGGCATGTCCCTTTTGTGCAAGCGAAACCTCAAACCGCTCCGATGAAGCGCTGATCTAATTAGGATTTCAGGCTTTGTGTTTTTTGAGCGAATTCCAGACATGACCCGGCTTCGTGCCTGTTTCGATAAAATATCGGCGGTCATGATAGGCTTTGCATATTATTTTTCAGGCCATATTTCGGCATCGTCTCCAGGTTCATAATTCGGCCTGAAGTCTAAGAGGTAGGTTTCGGGGTCGATCTTCGTGAATGTAATATCTGTTCTCCCGTATTCCACCAGATGTTGCCTTGTTACATATTCGCCCGAACCAACCCGCATCCTCGCTCTCAGGTATGCGCCAAGCAAGCTATTGTCCTGGGTCGTGTGAAGGCCCTTGCCGCTGTCTTGTGCACGAACACAGATGAAGCTGTCGCCATCATCGGTAAGAACCGTGAATTGCTCAAACCTGTCAGGGAAAAACCCGCATCGCCCTATATGTGCAGGGATATTGATATAAGCCTGGTTCGGGTCCCTGCTGTATTCCGGTCGCTGTCCCCAGTTGATACCAGACCTCTTCGGCGTCTCTCCTGTCCTGCTGTTGAGAAGCGGCAGAGTGACACTTTCAAGTTCACTCCCCTCTGCAAGTCCATGAGTGCTGGGAAGCAATCGCACCAAGTTTTCTATGTGGGGTTGAGTGCAATCTGTAGAATATCTCAGAACGTGATCGTGAAAATGGTTCGCATCATCTGGGTCGGCTGGTGATATGACCTCTACTTGTCCCCTCCCGAAAACCTGACATAGTATAGTTGGCAGAGCCGCAAAAAGCCTCCCTGGGCCGTTCTCGACGATTCCATCGGTTCGATCGACAGTTCCGGATTGTTCGTGGGATTATTAGAAGGGACCACGCAGGTAACCGCGACAATTGGAGAGATTTCCGATACGGCAAGCGTTATAATGAGCAGCGATGCACCTCCCGCCGAAGGCAGCGGTTTTACGGTTGCATTTTCCAGGGTAAAATCCGACGGTAAGATCACCAAATTCGGAAAAACCGTGCAAGAGGGTGAAACGAAAACGCTTGGGGGCATACCGCACCCGCTCAATTTTCTGAACGGCGGCAAGCTGTTCTTCCCGGAGAATTCATTATCCGAAGACATTACAATTTCGATAAAACTCCCTGAATTTGCAAAAGACAAGGGAGATAAAGAAGATGTGGACTTCGGGGACAGTATCGCCGTTGCCGTGACGTTCGAGGTGAGCGTTAATGATTCCGTCATCAGTCCGTACGCATTCGGCGTCCCGCTTGAACTCAACCTGCCTTACAAGAAGGGGCTGCTGGATAAGCTTGGTATCGACCCGCTCGATCTCGGGATGTTTTTTATATACTCCCTCAGGTGCGTTGGACAGTGCAGGGATAACCGACGCCGTCCTTGATGAAGAAAGTAACAAAATCAGCGCCAAAATCGCCCATTTCTCCGACATTGGTCTTGCAGAAAAATCGGGCAGCGGACAATCGGCCCAGGTTATTTCCTCGATTGAGATTTCACCTGAAAGTGCTACGCTGACTGTGGGTGATTCAGCCCAATTTACCGCCGTTGTAACGGATACAGCAGGTGCCACTATTGATACGACCGTGACCTGGTCGGTTTCCGGCGGCATCGGCTCGGTATCCGAATCAGGAAATTTCACCGCTGAAACCGCCGGTTCTGGATTTGTCACTGCACAGGTCGGTTCGGTCTCCGACAGCGTGGCAGTAACCGTTACAGCGCCCGCCGAACCTGAAGAACCGGTTGTTTCAGCCATTATCGGCTCGATAGTTATTTCACCGGCAGATACCACAGTAGGTCTGCAGGATTCCCTTCAATTACAGGCGACTGTTTCCGATACATCCGGCGCCAACGTTGATACGGTGGTTACCTGGGCAGTGCTGGATACTACCGTCGGTACGATCGACCAGACCGGACTGTTCCTGCCGTTATCCGTAGGTACGGCAAGAGTTACGGCAACAATTGGGGAAATAACCGATACATCTTCGGTAACCGTTTCTGAGCCAGCGTCGGAAGGACCCCCGAGTTCAATAGAAATCTCTCCTGAAATTAAAACTATCGGAATCGGGGATTCCCTTCAGTTCCAGGCGGAAGTATCGGATACCGCAGGAATTCTCATCGACACGACCGTCACCTAGGCGGTTCTCGAGGATTCCATCGGTTCGATAGACAGTTCCGGATTGTTTATTGGGATATCGGAAGGGACAACCCAAATAACCGCGTTAGTAGGAGCGATCACCGATACGGCAAGTGTTACGATGAGCAGTGATGCACCTCCGGCTGAAGGGGGCGGTAATACGGTTGTATTTCAAAGAATCGGCAAGAACGGAAAAGCAACAAATTTCGGAAAAACAGTGCAAGAGTGTGAAACCAAAACGCTTGGCGGCATACCGCATCCGCTCAATTTTCTGAACGGCGGTAAGCTGTTCTTCCCGGAGAATTCATTATCGGAAGATATTACAATTACGATAAAACTGCCCGGCTTTGCAGAAGACAAGGGAGATGCTGAAGATGTGGATTTCGGCGACAGTATCGCCGTTGCATTAACGTTCGAAGTGAGCGTCAACGATTCTGTCATCAGTCCGTATGAATTCGACGTCCCGCTTGAACTGACTTTACCGTACAAAAAGGGACTGCTGGATAAGCTTGGTATCGATCCGCTTGATCTCGGGATGTTCTTCGTATCGGAAACGGGCGCATTGGAGAGTTCTGGTATCGGTAATGTTTTTGTCGATTCGGAAACCAATAAGATCAAGGCAACAGTGTCTCATTTTTCAGACCTCGCTGCTGCTGAAAAACCAAAATCAACCGCACCCGTTGCAATTACCGGTGGCCTTATCAATATAAGCAGTTCTCCTACCTTGTCAATTCTGGGACTTATCAGTCTCTTTATTGAAATACCGTCGGGAGCAATTCAGTCTTCGGTCAATATTGAAATCTCCATTCCAACGAGTATCCCCACTGATAAATCCGCATTTCAGGCTGTTGAATTCAATGTTGAGGGTGTTTCGGGACAGTTCGATTTTGATACCCCGGTTACTGTAGGCATTCCGTATCCCGATACTATAAGCAATGAGGACAACCTGACCGCTGCATTTTGGAATCCAACTACCGAGGACTGGGAACCAATTGAGTTAGCCGGATCGATAGTAGTCGATACCAATGCAAATATAATCAGTTTTCAGGTCAATCATTTCTCTATTTATGGAGTTCAGGAAAGTGATATTGTTACTTCGGTAGATGATGATAAGACAAGCAGTGTTCCAGTTAGTTATACATTGTCGCAGAACTATCCAAATCCGTTCAATCCTGAGACGAAGATCGAATATTTTGTTCCTGTGACTTCGAGGGTGAGTATTACAATCTACAACCTTCTCGGGCAGGAGGTCAGAACGCTTGTCAACTCCGATCATGCCGGCGGGTCGTATGATATTATCTGGAACGGACGGAACAATGCAGGATATCAGGTCGGTTCAGGAATTTACATTTACCGGCTCAAGGCCGATCAGTTCGTTGAATCAAAAAGGATGATATTGATCCGGTAATACTCCTGTAACGTTTTGTTACCTCTAAAAGTGGAACATCGCTTGAATTGTGCGGCGTTCCACTTTTTAATTGTAATAGATTTTTGAACGTCTATATTGACTGTCGATATGGGAGAAAGAAGTTTTTTTACTGATTCGGAAATCGAAGTGCCTTCGGTCACTGCGAACCAGATGCGCGAGATCGACCGGATCGCCGTCGAGGAAACAGGACCGAACCTGTACCAGATGATGGAGAACGCAGGGCGGAATCTCGCAATTGAAGTGGTCGACTTCCTGCAGGAAGGGTGGCAGAAATCGAATATTCTCATTCTTGCGGGAGGCGGGGGTAATGGCGGCGGGGGAATCTGCGCCGGACGGCACCTCGTGAACCGGAATATCTCCGTCACGGTCTGCCTTGCGTCCATAGATAGATTAACCGACGTAACAGCGTATCAGCGTTCCGTATTTTTATCCGCAAACGGACATGAGATAACGACAGACATGGTCGGCGGGACATCTCCCGATATTGTTGTCGACGCCCTCATCGGATACGGCTTGAAGGCGGAACCGCAGAATACAACGAAGACCCTCATAGAATGGACACATAACAGGAACGTTCCTGTTATCTCACTTGATATTCCATCCGGTATTGATGCGACAACCGGGGGCAAACCCGGCGTTGCCATAAATCCCATAAAAACGGTAACGCTCGCCCTTCCGAAATCGGGCCTTTCGCGCAAAAACTCGGGAGAACTCATTCTTGCTGATATCGGTATTTCTGCAGAAGCGTTCAGACGCGCCGGTATCGATTACAAATCCCCATTCGGAGACTGTTACCGGATTCCATTACGGAGTGGGTGATATTGGATAATATTCAGATAGGTAGAAGTTCGAAACAGGCAAGATTATATTCAGCACCCGCAGGATATGTCATCCTTCTGCCGCTTCATTGTGGCGGGCTGGCGCAGAAATTTCACAACTGAAAAAAATGATTTGCGGACTAACTTTAAGACTTTCCTTAGCATAGACTTTTCCGGTCTAACCGGTATTTTTTCCATTCACGTATATGAACAACGATTTATGTATTGGAGTTCCTCTGTTTAACCCGGTCTCCCCCGGATAACTGTGTCCGAGCGAAAAATTCCGGTACGGGGCGCTGTGCGCAACCTGCCCCGTACCGGAATTCCGGAATTGCTCAGGACTGGGCACTCAAGAAATTCGTGAGTTTTCCTTCCATGCCCTTTTTGTCCTCTTCAGACAGCGTGGCAATCATATCGCCATGATCCTCAGCTGCATGTTTCCACATTGCCTGTTTTGTTTCGTCGATTGTGTTACCGGAAACGCTATGGTCACAATCGCCGCCAAGGTCACGACACGATACTGTAGACATTGCAAACCTCCTTTGTTTCGATGAGTAATTACCAAACGGATTTTGTTGAAAATTATCCCGAAAGGATAAAATGTTCTACAGATATTGATTATCCGGGGTGGGGATTTCCTTTGCCCGTTTCCAAATACATTTTAAGACTCAATAGATACTTCGCCCAGTCAAAACTGCAGTTGGGGAAAAAGCCGTCGGTGGTTATCCAGCCTTTGTGAGTGAAGAAAAGTATCGTTCCTTTCTCATGCGGCGAGAGTTCAAATTGAATATTAGTACCGATCCATTCCGGATCTCCGTCAATACATGACCAGGATACCTTTCCGTGAGGTTCGAGCGCAACTATTTTCATGTGTGCTGAATCCGATCTGTTATCAAAGTAAAATTCAGCCACAGTTTCAATCTTTGGTATGACCCGGCAGTCCCGTGTCCACCAAGACGACTGACCTTCTTGAGTGGTCAACGCTTCGTAGACGGTCTCCGGGGGACTTTTTATGAGCAATTTATGTATTATTTCCGGCATCGCAGGTACCTTTCATTGTTGACAAAAATGTTCGAGATTATCGTAAATACTTGTCCAACCTTTATTGTGATGCGCTGCAGCGTCCTCATTCGGAAATCCTTCATGCGTCAGAACCACTTCGGTTTTGTCATCGAGTGCGGTAAACTCTACCGTAACCGTCGTCTCTACTCCTGCCAGTGCGCCATTTTGCCACGTCCATGTCTGAACAATCTTTCTGTTTTCGACAATCTCCTGATATGAACCCGCCACATGGTGCCGTTCACCTTCCGGCGATTGCATAATCAGACTGTACGAACCGCCCACGCGGAAAATCGACTTCTATTTCGGGTACGGTGAATTTGTTCGGCCCGAACCATTGTTTAAGTTTTTCAGGATCTTTCCACGCATCGAAAACTGTTTTGCAGGGTGCGGAAAATGTCCTTTTCAACTGAAGTGATGTATCGGAAATCAATACTGTTTCGTCCATTTTATCTATCCTTTTGTCGTTCCTTGATGAAAAATTGCTCAAGTGAATCGAACCGTGCTTCCCAGAACGCTTCATAATGCTCAATCCATTTTGACGCTTCTTTCATCGGTTTCGCAACAAGACGGCACCTGCGGATCCTTCCCTCTTTTATCTGGATCAGAAGTCCTGCATGCTCAAGAACGCGAAGGTGCTTTGACACGGCGGGAAGGGACATGTCAAACGGTTCGGCAAGTTCCATAACGGTCTGCTCACCAGCCGCAAGCCGCCGTAGTATTGTCCTCCGCGTTGGATTTGCAAGCGCTCCGAATGTTGCATTGAGTGTATCGTTTAAATATTTAACCATTTGGTTAAAAATAATCTCTTCATATCACAATGTCAAGAAAAAACATCAGGTAATAATCCAAGAAATTTTTGACGGGAATTTAGAGCATCCCCTGCTTTTCCATCCAGTAGCGGGTCATTTCCGGCATGTCGATACCGACCGATTTCAGGAACATCATCGAAGTCGATTTACCCATGTGCGCAAACCGTTTGCTGATCTGTTTGCAGAGTTCTTCTTCACCATTTTTACTGATGGAACTGAGAAATTCGGCAAACGAGCCGTACTCCTTGCGAATAGCAAGGAATTCCTTCGCATTTTGACAGTACCGGCGATCTTTTTATAATTTCTGACGATGCCCCGGTCTTCCATCAGGCGGTCTATCTCCGGCACATCGAAGTCTGCGACGGCATCTACGGAGAATTGCTCAAAGGCTTCTGTGAAGTTGAGCCATTTATTCTCAATGACTCCCCAGTTCAGACCGGCCCTGAATATCATCATGACCATTTTTTCAAAGTAGCCGTCATCACGTTGCGGCACTTCTCCGATTTTACAATGACGGGTTTTCATTTTTGAATAGTCCGGTGTTTTCGAAGCGGGTTTTTCTTTCATCTTGATTCCCTTTAATTTTGAGATTCGGCCTTCCATAATGCGATCACCGCTCCGGAGGGGTCTTTTATGACACTCCATGCGCCAAAACCCGGGATCGGCACCGGTTCGTGAAGAATAGTCGCACAAAGGTCTCTGGCCTTATTCGTTGTTACATCGATATCATCGACTAAGATATATGCAATCCAATGGGGAGGCGTACCGTCCGGAGCCCTGTTTTTAACAATGCCGCCGCCGGTGCCTTCACCTACTTTTATCATGGTATAGGATGGATCTCCCATAGAATGCTCCTCAAATTCCCAACCAAGTAGCTCTCCATAGAATTTTTTGGATTCTTCGGGATCATTTGAATGCAGCTCGACGTGACAAAATGGATTAGCCATAATGTATTTCCTTTCTCTGTATTTTACGTTTGGTTACGATGAGTTTCATACTTTGATCGCTTCTTCGGCGCACGTGTACCCGCTTCTAAGACCGGGTGAGTTTACCTCCCGTGCGAACTAGATAGTTGAGATACTTTCTGGTAATGGCGCACGCGCTTTTCGATATCCGCATTAAACATTCCGGCGTATTCGCTGAAATGGTGTAGTCATTTTCCGACGTGTGGGACCACTTCATTTTGGCGTAGGCATATCATGAAAGTCGGGAAACGTATATCATCGGCGGAGCGGTCTGACCGACAGGCTTCTGTAGACGCTCTCGATCCATGCATCGGCGCCGATGAATCCAGATCCCCACGATTCATATTGTGCCGGGAGCCCTTCTGCCCGGATTTCTTCGAGACTCAAACCACGCTCTTTTTTACCGCTGATAATGCTGATTGTCTCATCGAGCATATTGTAAGCGTCCCGGAGGTCTTCATGCGAAGCAAGCTGGCCGTGTCCTGGAATTATCTTCGCATCTTCGGGAATCTTCCGCAGCAGATTGCCGATGTTACGTCGCATGCTGACAGCGTTTCCTCCGGCGTCAATATCAACATAGGGGAACCGATTGAAGAAGAAGTTGTCACCCATGTGAACGACATTTGATTTGGTAAAGAATATAATAAGATCTCCGTCGGTATGGCTATTGGGTACATGGACAGCTTTGATCTCTTCGCCGTTGAAATGTACCGAAGCTTCATCATCAAATGTAATGACCGGCCAGGCTTCTTCCGGATTGTCGAGCAGTCGTTTCCGTGTGTTTGTATGTGATATAATCGGGGCCGATTTTCCGAGAATCTCATTACCCCCGGTATGGTCGCCGTGGTAATGGGTATTGAGAATGAATTGCAGTTCACCGCTGTTCAAATCCTCGAGCGCATCGAGAATTTTATCGGCAAGAGGAGCGAACTGGTCGTCAATGATCAGTATCCCGTCAGGGCCGGCAGTTACGCCGATATTACCGCCCTGTCCCTGAAGCATATAAACCGGACCGGCAATGTGTGTCGTGGTGATCTCAACGTCGTCAAACTCGCCTTGTGCAAATGATGCAACGGGAACAAGACACAGCATAGAAATGATTGAAACTATTCTTGTGATATTCATCTATTCCTCCTCTTAAAAAGACTGAATATATTGAAATGGTAGTTTATTTACTGGATTGTCCGGGTCGAAAAACGTGATTTGGTGATAAGGCGGATGTGATTGATAAAACGTTACCGATATATAACAAATATAATTCACATTTTGTTCTTTTTTTAAAAAAATAGCGGCGGTTGTGTGACTCAAACCCTATTCGAGCACTGCTTTTATCGGTTTTAAGATCAGCAATTGTGAAACATCACGCGCAAAGACACTACATACTCTGTTGTGGCATGAGTAGGGGATTATAAACGTTTTCCGCTTTGTCATTGGGAGGAGCAGAGCGACGCGGCATCTCTGGTTGAATGCTCAATACTGAAAAAAATAATAGCAGCTTAACCGCTCCCGCGAATTACGATTTTCCGTTCAGAAGGCGAAGACCGTTGAAAATGACGACGAACGTGGCGCCCATATCGGCTGCGATCGCCATCCAGAGCGTTGCCAGACCGGCAAGGGAGAGAATAATAAACAGCAGTTTCAATCCGAGTGCAAAACTGATATTTTGCTTGATGATCCGGAGTGCCCGCCGCGAATAGCCGATCAGCCAGGGGATTTTCGTAATGTCGTCCGACATGAGTGCAATGTCCGCCGTTTCTATGGCAGCATCGGTGCCTGCGGCGCCCATGGCGATGCCGAGTGACGACGTTGCCAGTGCCGGCGCATCGTTGACACCGTCTCCGACCATGGCAACCTCGCCGTGCTGCTCTACCAGTTTTTCGACGATTCTCACCTTGTCTTCCGGGAGAAGATCCGACTCGAATTCTTCGATACCGAGCGACTGCGCAACGGTCAGGGCCGTTCCCTGATTATCTCCGGTCAACATGACGACGCGTTCTACTCCAAGTTTTTTAATTGCTTCAACCGTAGAACGTGAGGTGTCCTTCACCTCATCTGCCATGCTGATCAGTCCGCATACATGATCATCGGTGCCCATGGCAATGACC
The DNA here is from genome assembly GCA_965240425.1 of bacterium. Classification (GTDB taxonomy): domain Bacteria; phylum SM23-31; class SM23-31; order SM23-31; family SM23-31; genus CBDFMG01. Next base: position 684,385 of record OZ251221.1, on the reverse strand, counting down.
GATTTACCCTGTGCTTCCAATTCTTCCGCTTTTCTGTGGAAATCCGGCGGCTCCGACCCTTTTTCGTGCATGAACCTGTGACTGCCAATCCAGTATTTTTTCCCGTTCACCGTCCCTTCGGCGCCTTTACCCTGGACCAGAGTAAATTCTTCGGCCGGGGCAATGCTAATCCCTGCAGCTTTCGCTTTTCCCAGTATCGCACCGGCAAAAGGATGCGTACTGTGCTTTTCGAGAGCGACGGCACATCGCAATAGATCGTGCTCGCTGTGGTCGTCCATGGGAATTATTTCCTGCACAGACGGTCTTCCGTAGGTCAACGTACCTGTTTTATCGAATACGACCACTCCCAAATGTGCGGGTTTTTCCAGATAAATACCACCCTTGATAAGAACTCCCACCCGTGCCGCTGCGGTCAGCGCTGCAACAATACTGACGGGTGTAGAGATCACGAGTGCACACGGACAGGCGATCACCAGAAGGACAAGCGCCCGATAGAACCAGCTGCCCCATTCGCCGCCTGCAAAGACCGGCGGTACGACAGCAATAAAAACCGCAAGCGCCATCATGGCAGGTGTATAATACCGTGCAAATTTTTCAACCCACTGTTCACTCGGGGCCTTGCGTGAATGCGCCTCATCGACCATCCTGATAATCCTGGAGATCGTTGAATCATGTGCAGCTTTTGTTGTCCTGATCTCAATTGCACCGTTACCGTTTATCGTCCCTGCAAACATTTTATCGCCTACGCTTTTTTCTACGGGCATCGATTCGCCAGTGATGGGCAATTGGTCTACTGCCGATGTTCCTTTGGTTACGACACCGTCAAGCGGGACTTTTTCACCAGGTCTTACGATGACTGTTGCGCCGACCGGAACTTGATCAACAGGAGCTTCCAGGATTTCATTCTCCGAGTCCAGCGAATACCGTGCCTTCGCCGGCGACAAATCTATCAGCGATCCGATCGCTTTACGCGCACGCATGACACTCCACGATTCCAGCAGAAGCGAGAATGCAAAAAGAAATATTACCGTCGACGCTTCAAAGTATTCGCCAAGTACAATCGCCCCGATAACAGCAGTGGACATGAGCAGACTCATATCCGGTCTGAGTTTCTTCGCGGACAAAACAGCTTTCGGTGCTATGAACCACCCGCCGGCAATAACGGCGATCATATAAAAAACAATAGAAGTAGCGGGATAGGCATGTATTCCTTCCGTTCCCGAAACGAGTGCATCAAAAAATCCATGCATGCCCGCATGAACAGTAAAACCCGCAGCCATGAACAGGCCGCTTGCCGAACACATCACCGATCTGCCGTGTTTTTTCCAGAATGATACATCTCTTTTATTCTCCGACACGTAGTCTTCCCACCGAAGCGCAGTCATGCCCGTTTGTTTGATCGAGCCCAGAATGTCGGAATGTCCCGAATTGGAATCCCGGGGAATGGTGACGGTTAATTTTGCTTTTATCAGATCAAAAGCAAGATACTTCTCATCCTCTACCAACGGCATCAGCACATTTTTAAGCACTGTGACCTCTTCATTACAGTCCATGCCATGGATATAGTATTCGTGCGTTGTCATTTATATATGCTGCATGTTTGTAATTATTACTGCAAAAATAAGATTTGGTTTTATTACCCTATTTTTATATACTATAAAAAATTATTGAGCAATAAATATACATCACTTTCTGATAAAAAGCAAATAGTGTCGGACCGGTGCCTTCCGGCCGATGTAGCGGCTCATTTTTTCCCCAAATTACCAGTCAATAGTGCTACCGCTCAACAGTGTCGAATTATATTCCACATAACGTAACAGGAAAGGATGTTGACATGAACTCGAAAACTTGTCACAGTATCATTCCAGTTTTATTAATCTGTTTGTGTATCCCTGGTGCCGGTTTATCCCAAACGCCTGAGAATAATGAAACGTTCTGGAAACTAAAAAGTTTTCGCCATGGCAAAAGTTTTTTAAAAAATTGGAGTTTGAAGAAACAATGCCTCTGAAGGAAGGTGAATGGGATTTCCAACATTACCATAAATACGATGAAATTGTTCGCTGGTTCGAACGTTGGGAACAGCAGTATCCGGATATTTTTGGGATGTACGTCGGGGGAGTCAGTCATGAGGGAAGGGATATCTACCAAGTCACTCTCACGAATAAATCGACAGGTCCCGACACGGACAAACCCGGCATGTTGATCGATGCTAACCGCCACGCCGGCGAAGTGACAGCGGGCGAGTCGGTATTCTGGATGCTGCATTATATGCTTGAAAATTACGGCAGCGATCCGGAGATCACGCGGCTCATAGATTCGTATGCATTTTATTTTCGTCCCAGAAACAACCCGGACGGTAGTCTGCTCTACTTTAATACCGTGCAGTCCCTGAGGAGTACGACCCGGCCCTATGATAACGATGGAAACGAGCTGCTCGACGAGGACCCGCCTGAGGATCTCGACGGCGACGGGTTTTCCCGCAGAATGCGGGTAAAAGTCCCGCTCGGAGAAGGAACCCATGTTATCGATTCCACAGATGTACACAAGAGAATCATGCGCGAGATCGATAAAGACAGTGGAGAACCTGGCGACTATCTGGTTCTTCCGGAGGGAATTGACAATGACGGTGACGGCAAAATTAATGAGGATGGCATCGGCGGTTGGACCTGCACAGAAACTACCCGGAAAACTGGCGTCCCATGCCGGGCAGGGACAGAACGGGACGGGGATGGACACCGCCCGGAGCAGGCGAATATCCTCTCTCTGAAAGTGAAACACGGTCACTCGTAATTTTTCTCCTTGAACATCCGAACATCGGTGTCGTGAATTCAATGGACACCAGCGTGCCCATGCATTTGAGGGGGCCGTCTACATCAAAAAGTGAAGAACGAATGTACCCGGAAGACCTCAAACTGTTCCGGTATTTTGATGAAAAAGGCAGGGAAATATCCGGGTATGAGTGGGCTGGGGATACCTACTTCGATTACAGGAATACCCGTGGGCGGGAAAGTCCCGGCATTCCCCTGTTCGGGCACGGTCCTGATTTCGGATACTGGTATTATGGATCGATCTGGAATGGGGACGAGCTTTGGAACGGCGGGCGTGTCGGCGACCTCAATGGCAACGGAGAAGAAGATGAGGAGATCGATAAACTCATCTACAACGAAACCGAACTGACAAAATCGCGATTTCAGGACTGGACCGCTGTTCCTCATCCCGAATACGGCGAAGTTGAAGTCGGCGGCTGGAATCAGAAATTCTGGCTCAAAAATGGTCCTCCCGAGCTGCTGGAGATCTGGGCGGAGAAAGAAGCACGCTTCAATCTAATGCTCGCCAGTCATATGCCGCAGGTCATCGTGCACGAACCAGAGATCAAGCAGCACAAAGAAAATGAATATACTATTGAAGTTGAGGTCGAGAATAAGGGATTTCTTCCGACCGCACTCCAACAGGCACAGCTCGTGAAGATCGTGAGGCCCGACATGATCTATCTCGATTTTCCGGATGAACTCCTCGCAGAAGCGTCAGAGACGTCAGACTCCAATACCGGAACCGGAAATCTCGATGGTGATTCGAATGGAAAAGATACAGGTGCAAAATTTGAGATGATAGAGCCTGATGAACCGTTCATCGATATCGACCGGCTCAAAAGCGGAGAAAAAAGGAAGGTCAAATTCAGGGAGAAACTGAAGGAAATCACTCATACTTCCGCTACCATTCGTTATTCATCCACACGGGGCGGTGTTAAAAGAAAAGAGATAGTTCTGGGTGAGCCCGAATAGTGGAACATGAAGTCCGGGAAACTAAATAAATAAATGATTATCCGGCAAGGACATGTGCAATTCTTTCGGAGAGCTGGTGCATTTCAAATGGTTTTTGCAGAAATCCGCATGCCCCATGTTTGAGCATATCGGAGACCTGCGTGTTCCGGGCATATCCACTGATAATCAGGATTCTAATATCGCTTTTGATGTTTTTTAACCGAAAAAAGGTATCGTAACCGGACAGTTCCGGCATAACCATATCAAGGAGAACCAAATCTAATTCATCGCTATTATTTTTAACAACATCCAATGCTTCTTTTCCGTTAAACGACTGCATAACTTTGTATCCCATTCCTTCAAGCATTTCCTTTAACAGAAAATTCACATGCTGTTCATCATCCACGACAAGAATGGTTTCGTTCCCGCGAATCATTTTTTTCACTTTCTTTTCTTTCGCAATTTTTTTCTTTGTTACAGGCAGATAAATTAAAAAGGTGGTTCCCTCGCCTTTTGCGGTCTCAACGGCAATGTACCCCTTGTGGTTCTTGATAATTCGGTAGGCAGTTGCAAGACCGAGTCCCAGTCCCTTCGATTTATTAGTAAAAAATGGTTCGAAAACCTGCTCCTTGACGGACGTGTCCATCCCATCTCCGGTATCGGTCACGGATATCGCTACGTACGGTCCCGGGGTCAGGTCAGGGAGGCTTTTTGCGTTTGCTTCATCAAGATTGTGTAATTCCGTTTTGATGGTCAGTTCGCCGCCATGGGGCATAGCGTCTTTTGCATTTATAATGAGATTTGTAATTACCTGGCCAATTTTGTTGTACTGACCCCCAAAAAGCAAGACATTTTTAGGCTGCTTTTTGTTTAGTGTTTTTCAGTTCGAACTCAACGGGACTGAGGTAATCTAATGCTGAATGGGGATACAGATGGTTGTAATCATGAATCCATTGTTCGATTGTCTGTTGTGCTTCATCGAGTGAACCCCATTCGTTGATCCAGATGCAGTCCTCTTTGATAGTTCGAATAACTCGTTCGGTATTTGCGTTACCCTTTGGATTATTATACGATGTAAATGCTTGATCTATATTCAATACGCCGCATGCGTTAATAAACGCAACGCTTGTTGGTTGTGAGCCATTATCGTTCATGAGATGTAAATCATGTTCCCGGACACCATCGGGACATTGTTCTTTGACAGCCATATCCAGGGTAGTGAGCCAGTCAGCCGATTTACTCCGCAGGCCGATATGAAAGCCGACGATCTTGCGTGTGTACCAGTCGAGCACAACGATCATATAGACCCAACCCAGCTTGTTGACGAGGAACTTTGTCATATCAATGCCCCACCACTGGTTCATGCGGGTTGGCTTTGGTTTTGATCGCTGCGGTGTTCGTTTTGCTTTGTACAGTTTCTGCTTGACCGTCAGGTTATGCTCCCGCATGATACGGTAGACCCGTTTCCGGTTCACATGGATATCACAACGCCGTCTCAGCCATGCGGTGATCCGCCGGTAGCCCCAGAACGGATGGTCACATCGTATCTTTTTGATTCGTTCGAGCAACTCACGGTCTCTGTCGGCTTTGACCGAAGTCGAGGCAGGAGCCGTGCAATAATATGAACTCCGGCTGACACTCAGTGCCTCACAAGCTGAAGTTACTGTATACCCGGACTGTGTAAGCGCATGTACACGATCCGCTACTCGTTCTCCATCTGTTGAATTTTTTTTAGTATCTCAATGGTAACCGTCTGCTTGCCGATGATGTGCTCAAGTTCTTTGATCTTCACCTTCTCTAGCGTGCCGTTTTGTGCTCGCTTGCCGTTGAGATTCTGCTTCGCGCCGGCAAAAAACTGATCGCGCCACTTGTAATATTGAACTTGGCTGATACCGTGATCGCTACAGAGCTGAGTAACGGTCGTTTCGCCCTTGATGCCCTGAAGAACGATTGCGAACTTTTGCTCAGCGGTCCATCTGCGTCGGCTCATGGGTTTCCTCCATATGTAATGTAAGGTAAACAGGCAACGCAATGACCGCAACAGCTTTATTCGATTTAAGTCCCTAATCCACTGTGGATTAGGGCTATCAATAACTGCCAAACACTAACTTAAATAACTGTCTACTCGGTATGGGGTGCAATATACCATGCAACATTAAACGAACATCGATATTGCAACACGCAATACTATTTTGTACTTTAATTATGGGAATTATATACATAAATAAAAAATATAGCTTGCTTTTCTCATTTATTATAGTATATTATACAGTATAAACAAAGGAGAAAAGTAATGGGCAAGACAACGATTAGTGAGTTTAAATTTTTAGAACAATTCAGTACAGAAACGAAGGCAGTCGCCTTTTTTGAGAAATGCCGTTGGAAAAACGGGCGATATTGTCCCTCATGCGGAAGTCTTAAGACATACCCGCATACAACTCGAAAGTTTTATTATCACTGCAAAGAGTCAACGTGCCGTAAGCAATTCAGTTGTAAAACTAATACTATGATGCAGTCCAGTAGGCTTCCTGTAAAGATGTGGCTTTATGCAATGTACAAAGTTAGTGTAGGTCGTAAGGGCATATCCAGTCTTCAGTTGTCTAAAGAGCTTGGAATAACACAGAAATCAGCATGGTTTATGCTTCAGAGGATTAAAGAGGCTTGTGGGAATGATAGCAAGATGTTGTCGGGTATTGTAGAAGTAGATGAGACGTACATTGGCGGTTTAGAAAAGAACAAACATGAGAATAAAAAGCGCCATTCGGGTCGTGGGGGAACCGGTAAGGCTTGCGTTCTTGGAATGCGTGAGCGGGGTGGAAAGACTAAAGCAATACCGATCGAAGGACGGGACGGGGAAACGCTTCAAAGGAAAATAAGAGACAATGTTGTTTCCGGCAACATTGTCTATACTGATGAGTTTACTGGGTATATTGGACTAAAAAAAGAATTCAAACATGAGACGGTTAACCATTCAGTACAAGAGTTCGTAAATGGGATGGCACATACAAATGGCGTAGAAAGTTCATGGGCAGTGCTTAAACGGAGTATTACAGGAACGTACCATCATGTAAGTGAACAACATCTCCAGCGATATTTGAACGAAGCAACGTTCCTGTTAAATGAAGGGAATGTTCGCAATATGTTAATGGATAGAATTATAAACCTGTGTGGTAAGATGTCAGGGAAAACACTTTCTTATTCTGTTTTGATAGGAAGTTGAAATATTTATTTACATTGCTTTAGATAGAAGAAATATTCATCATTTGTCATCTTTGCTTTGCCCATATTATATTTAATAATTCTTACACTGATATCTTTTTCTTTAGGTATATTTATGTTACCCAATTTATACCCTGAAAATTTATTTCTGGTTTCATGATAATTCTCCTTTTCATTACTCATTATACCCCTCATCTTTTTTGAAGTTGTGATAAAATTTCAAAAAAGATTTTACAGTCGTATGTAATTTTTAAGTTCCAATATAACTATAAATTCCAAGTGTGATTATATGAATTTGGTGTGGTTTTTTAGTGGTTTTTTCAAATGTACATTTGTATTATGTATTTAGCAACAATAATCTAGATAAAGCTCCCGTTTTTATCTATGTATATAATTCCCCTAATTTTATATAAGGAGCTGCTTGCTTCGGCATAAGCAATCCTACCGTACTTCTGAACTTATTGCCGGGAATATATTTTCTTTCTTGCAATCGAGTTCTTTTGCCCAAGACAACTGTTCATCAACGGTCAAATTGTATCGCCCTCTCACTACGAGGGAAACAACCGAGTCTTGAATATTTAGTTTCTTCGCAAATATTGATTGATTTCCGAAGTATTCGATAATTTTTAGTCTTAATCTTATATTTATCATCTCATGTCCTTTTGACTATGGTTAACAGGTTATTAAAATAAAAAAATTACAGTTTGTCTTCTATTTTTATGAAAAGTGCCCGTATGTCTATAATCATTATATTTGAATATGACTCTTCCGGTATCCAGACGAGCTTCCGCATAATTAATTCTAATTTTTTCTTAGATGATCTAACCGGAAATTCACTGAGAGACACATTTACTTTCTTATTAACGTCAAATAAAACCAAGTACAGTTCATGGCGTTGAAGATATTCTGGAGCAAGTCTATCAACTCCCTTCAATGCTGACCAGGTATTATTAATCCACTCTTTTGTTATTTCTTTATCCTTTTTCAAACGTTCTTTTGTTGCGAAAACTAATTCTATAATCTTATCAGAAAAGGATTTTAGAATTATTACAACTAAACGAAGAGGTAGCCCATGCGAACTCAACTCTTTTAAAAGCAGGAACTGAATAATGTTTCGTGAAGAATATATACGGGTTGATCCGCGTCCATGAGCATCTTGGATGTCTGGAATGACCATTCGCCTGTCAGCATATGAACTGATAGATTTCTTGTTGATACCGGTAATACGGACTATGTCTTTCTCTGTATATTCTTTTTGAATTTCAGTCATATACCTATAACCTATGGTTAGTAGGTCATAGTATAATGTATTTCACGAACTTTGTCAAGAATTATTTTAAATAATTTTTACAAGGTATAGCTTAAAAGGGGTTTTTGCATGAAATATCGCATAAAAGAGTATTGAGATATGAATGTATTAATATGACCTTGCCCCCCAAAGTTGATCCAGATAGTATATGAGTACAGGGATTAGATTGAAAAGAAAGGAGCAAGATCAATGGCACGTAGAATTCACACATCAGCACAAATTATCCACAAGCTTCGAGAGGCAGAAGTACTGCTCGCTCAAGGTCAGTCGGTTCAACAAGCTGCTCGCCAGATTGAGGTTACAGAGCAGACCTATTATCGTTGGCGAAAGGAGTATGGTGGTCTTCGGGTGCATCAGGCGAAACGATTTAAAGCGTTAGAGAGAGAGACTATCCGCCTGAAACGCCTGGTTGCCGAGAAAGAGTTGGATATTCAAATCCTCAATGAGACTCTGGCGGTTGATGCAAAAAACTTCTGAGCCCGGCGAAGCGACGGGAGGTGGTGCAGCATCTTTGCACGACTCTCGAGATCTCGCAGCGCCGGGCCTGTACCGTGTTGGGTACCGCGCAGCACTCATCAATATCGCCCGATTTCTCCTGCGGATGAACCGGTGTTAGTGCGACGTATGGTCTGAGTTGGCCACGCAGTATGGTCGGTATGGTTATCGACGAATTACCGCACTGTTACAGCAAGAAGGCTGCAAGGTCAATCATAAGAGAGTGGAGCGTTTGTGGCGTCGAGAAGGATTAAAAGTTCCCCGGAGGCAGCCGAAGCGCAAACGGTTATGGCTCAATGACGGTTCGTGTATTCGGCTGCGACCTGCGTACCGGGATCATGTCTGGAGTTATGACTGCATGCAAGCACGAACCCGAGAGGGAAGGAGCTAGCGTTTGTTAACAATATTAGATGAATACAGTCGGGAGTGTCAGGCAATTGTGGCAGGCAGGAGGCTGACTCACAATGACGTCATAGAACATCTTGCAACACTGTTCGTGCAGCGAGGAGTTCCGGTTCACCTGAGAAGTGATAATGGCACAGAGTGCACTGCTCAAGCGGTCCGGACATGGCTCATGCGCCTGGGAGTAAAAACATTGTATATTGAACCAGGCAGTCCATGGGAGAACGGGTATAGTGAGTCGTTCAATGGCAAACTGCGTGATGAAGTGCTCAACCGGGAAATCTTCGATACCTTACACGAAGCAAAAGTGCTTGTGGAACGCTGGCGAAATGAGTATAACCATAAGAGACCGCATAGTGCCCTCGGATACCGGCCACCCGCCCCCGAGGCAGTTATACCACCGGATTCGGTCTCAAGGCCAATGGATAATACAACAATGAAAATATCAATGAATTGACTAACTTCAATAATGGCCCAAACATTAGGGGCAGGTCAGCCTTGCCCTCAATAGTTGAGCCTCATATTATTTAAGGAGCATCGGTCCAGAATATTTTGACCGATTGGGTAATTCGGTTTAGCCCAGTTTTTTCGACTCTTCAAACTCCTCAATAACTTTTCTAAAGATATTACTTGGAGACAAATTAAGTTTGATTCGTGGTTTGTGTATTGGCAGGCAATGCATTATCTGTGCGGGTTGTATATTCTGAATCAAAACCGGTTAGATTCAGAGAAAACTCTTGTTCTTGCTAAAGGTTTTTATAATATTTAATTCAAAGAAATTGACGGTTTTTATGGTATACAACTTATGGAAGCACTTTTTAACTGTAATGAAAAAACATTTTGTTATGCTCGTAGAAAATTTTAATGGGTACAATATTAGATTCATTATTTCGATTTATATTCTTTTCATACATACGTTGTAATCTCTTCATTGAATTTTATTTCCCTGTTCAGACACAACATGAATATGGAGTTTTAGCAATGAGAGACTGATACGTGCATTACATTCATCACATTAGTCTCTGTTCCATTTTCAGCCTGATTACAAATGTTTAAGAACTTGAAATACTGATTTTGCCAATTTGGAGAACGATATGAGTAAGCAAAAATTTGGAATGATTGGATTAGGTGTCATGGGGCGAAATCTTACCATGAATATCGAAAGAAATGGTTTCTCGGTTGTGGGATTCGATAAAGATCTTAATAAAGAAAGTTCTGCCCTAAAAAATTTTAAAGGGAAAAACATAATTGTTGCACGGTCAATAGAAGAATTTCTACGAAATATTAAAAAACCACATATTATAATGATACAGGTGCCGGCAGGAAACTCTGTAGATTCTGTAATAGGTGATCTCAGACCGCATTTATCTCGCGGTGATGTTATTATCGACGGTGGAAACTCTTTTTTTAAAGATACAAACCTGAGAAATGAAGAATTGAAAAAGGATGGAATTCTTTATATAGGTACCGGAATCAGTGGAGGTGAAAATGGCGCACTGTACGGCCCATCGATTATGCCCGGGGGAAATCCCGATGCATGGCCGATAGTTAAACCTATTTTTCAAGCAATATCCGCCAAAGTGGATAACGGAACGCCATGTTGCGACTGGATTGGCAGCGGTGGAGCAGGGCATTTTGTCAAAATGGTTCACAACGGTATTGAATACAGCGATATGCAGATGATTTGCGAAGCATATTTTCTTATGGATAAATCCCTGAAGTTAACTCCCGAAGAAATGAAGATCATATTTGCAGATTGGAATGAAGGTGAACTGAACAGTTATCTGATTGATATCACCAGCAAAATTATGGCGAAAAAAGATCCCGAAACGGGGAAATCCCTGATAAACTTCATTCTTGATACTGCCGGTCAAAAAGGGACAGGAAAATGGACGAGCCAGATAGCGCTTGATTTGGGAGTTCCCGCACAGACAATCGCCGAAGCTGTATTCACAAGAACTTTGAGCGCTGCTAAAGAGGAACGGGTAACTGCTGCTAAAGAATTAAGGGGCCCGTCGTATAAATTCAGGGAAAATAAAAAAGAATTTATTGAAAAAATAAGAAAAACCCTTTATGCGTCAAAAATATGCTCTTATGCGCAGGGTTTTCAGTTAATACAGGCTGCTTCGAAAGCATATAATTGGAATATAAAGATTGGAAACATAGCAATGATCTGGCGTGGAGGATGCATTATTCAGGCCCAATTTCTGAATAGAATCATTGATGCGTTTGAAAGCAATCCGAATATTCCAAATTTATTATTGGATGCCTATTTCAAATCGGTAATGGAACCGTATCAAAATGCTTGGAGGGAAGTTGTTACTCAAGCCATTAATTCAGGGATACCGGTTCCAGCGTTCAGCAGCGCATTATCCTATTACGACAGTTATCGAAGCAGTCGATTACCAGCAAATTTACTCCAAGCCCAAAGAGACTATTTTGGTTCACACAAATATGAACGTGTAGATAGACCAAGAAATCAATTTTTTCATACAGATTGGTTGAAAGATTAGACAGCTTTGATACTATTGCTATTAAATAATTAGTATAAATCAGGTACTGTAATTATTTTCTTGCAGGGAACGATACGATTATTGTACAGGTTCAAAAGACGAATTACATCTGATAAAGGATGTTCAAAATGATGTCGAATAAAAATGTCATTATAGCCCAGTCGGGTGGTCCGACAGCTGTAATAAATAACACGCTCCGGGGAATTATCAAAACCTGCAAAATGTTTCCGGACAAATTCGGAAAAATTTATGGCGGTTATCATGGTATCGAAGGGATTCTCAAAGAAAAACTGATTAATATATCTGCTCAAAATTATGATGAAATTCAATTACTAAGGACAACCCCTGCTTCAGGACCTATTGGAACGTGTCGGTATAAATTAAAGGAAAATCAGCAGGAAGATTTTATTCGAATAATTGAAGTGTTTAAGATTCACAACATCGGATATTTTTTCTATATCGGTGGGAATGATTCTATGGATACTGCTCATAAAGTTGCGCAACTTGCACACGATCGGGGTCTTGATGTGACAGTAACAGGTGTTGCGAAAACGATTGACAATGATCTTGGTGATTCCCAATTCAAGCTGATCGATCATACCCCGGGCTACGGCAGTATCGCACGGTATTGGGCTTATTATACACAAAATGTGAATGAAGAAAATCTTGGATCCAGCCCCTCTGATCCTGTAATGGTTATCCAGGTAATGGGGAGGAAAATTGGATTCATCGCAGCCTCCGCTCGGCTTGCTGACCCTGATAGAATACTACCACTGCAAATATTTATGCCGGAATCGGGCTTAAACATCGATGATGTCACTGATTCTATTAACGATGGACTCAATAAAGACGGGAGAGTCATTGTTGTTATTGGTGAAGGATTTGAAGTCGGTAGTAGTGAGAGTGTAAAAGATTCTTTTGGACATACACAATATGGTTCAAGCATAATGTCTGCTCAGCAGTTGCTCGTCAATCATCTTAACAAAGTTGGAATTAATGTCCATGGCTCTGCCCGGGGACAAATTTCTGGAACTGACCAGCGTAATTCTATGATTTATGCTTCAACAATCGATCTTGACGAGTCGTATAAAATTGGTCAGAATGCGGTCGTGATTGCAGTTAACCACGGTACAGGATTCATGTCAACCATCCTTCGTAAAAAGGGATTTATCTATGATGTTGAATATGATAGAGTATTGTTAGAAACTGTAGCTAATTCCGAACGGAAATTTCCCGAACACTGGATCGCTTCGAACAGAATCGACGTAACGGATGATTTTGTCAAATATGCGCTCCCCTTAATCGGTGAAGACTGGGTGAGCATACCCTTAATAAACGGAGTGCAGCGATTCACACGGTTCGAGAAAATATTTGCTGATCAAAAACTGCCGGGATACATACCTCAAGCATATCGGGATTGATAGATAATAAATAGAATTATGGAGATTAAATCCGATGTCTGATCCTCAGGCTGAATTGAAAGAGCTAAAACCTGAACATGATTATTTAGTTGCGATTGATTCTGATGGATGTGCTTTTGATTCAATGGAGATAAAACATAAAGAATGTTTTATTCCAAATATAATAAAATTCTGGAATCTTCAACCGGTATCGAAATATGTGCGTGGGTCCGCTGAATTTGTTAACTTGTACTCAAAATGGCGAGGTACGAACCGTTTTACAGCGTTGGTGAAAGTTTTTGAATTGCTTCGTGATTGGCAGGATGTTAAAGATCGAAATGTTACAATTCCTTTTGTTCCATCTCTGGTCGAGTGGATCAATAAGGAAACTACACTGAGTAATCCTAATTTAAAAGCCGAAGTAGATAAATCAAATGATCCGGTTTTAGAGAATGCTTTAAAGTGGAGCGAATCTGTCAACTCATCAGTAAAAGATATTGTCCAGGGAATACCCCCATTTCCTTATGTCCGTGAAAGTCTGAAGAAAATCAGTCAATGGGCGGATATTATAGTATGTTCGGCAACCCCTTGTGACGCACTGAAACGTGAGTGGAAAGAACACGCTATAGCCGAATACGTAAAAGTCATCGCCGGTCAGGAAATGGGAAGCAAAAAAGAGCACCTGCAATTAGCCTTGAATGGTAAATATAATAGGAATCATGTAATGATGATCGGAGACGCACCCGGTGATATGTCCGCTGCAAAATTGAATGATGTGTTCTTTTATCCTATCAATCCGGGAGCGGAAGAAAAATCATGGAAGTTGTTTTTTTATAAAGTGAGCGACACATTTTCCAAAGGAAATTATACAAAAGACTATGAATCAAGTTTGATCGCTGAATTTGACAAACTCCTCCCTGAATTCCCCCCCTGGAAAAGATAAAGCAAAACACTATTCGAAAGCAAATCCGTAAACGATACGATCATCTTTTCAAAGGAATAACTGTTATGTCACCGAGCGAGATATTCCGGTAAAAACAGTACAATATCCGGAAATAGTGCTATTAAAAGAGCTATTACAAACATGATTCCGACAAAAGGCAGAACAGTCTTCGAAACATTGTGTATGGTTTCTCCTGAAATTGAACAAGCTATAAACAAGGTGACTCCGACAGGCGGCGTTGCCAGTCCAATCGCAAGAACGAACACCATGAGGACACCGAAATGTACCGGATTGACCCCGACCTGAACAACAGCGGGCAGTAATATCGGGACCAGTATTATCAATGCGGGAGTGGGATCGAGAAATGTCCCGATCGCAAGCAAAAAGAAACACATTAATAGTAATACTATTGACGGATCTTGCGAAACCACCAGGAGCAATTCGACAACTTTTTGAGGGATCTGTTCACTTGCTATTATCCATGCAAAACTGAGCGACGTGGCAATGAGAAACATGGACAAAGACGTTTTGACAGCAGTATCGAGAAAAATTGCCGGCAGATCTTTGAGTTTCAGTTTTCTGTAAACAAAAAATCCAAGAACAGAACCGTACATTACCCCTAAAATGGCAGCTTCCGTTGGTGTGACAATCCCTCCGAATATTCCGCCTAATATAATAACAGGCATCATAAAAGCAAGTATCGAATCCCTGAACGGGAGCACAATTGTTTTGAGACTCGATTTTTGCCGGATAGGGTAGTCGTTTTTTTTCGAAATGACATACATAACTGCTATAAGCGAAAAACCGACAACGATTCCCGGAATAACGCCCCCTAAAAACAGGTCACCGATTGAAACAGAACCGACCACGCCAAATATAATCATTGGAATACTGGGCGGAATGATAACCCCTATGGAACCGGTCGCTGCCTGCACCGAAGTTGCGACGGGTCTGTCATATGAGTCCTTTATCATTGCCGGTATCAATATAACACCGATCGCTGCGGTTGCTGCTGCGGCAGCTCTGCTCATACTTGCAAAAAGCATCGCGGCCAGGATGCTTACCATACCGATGCCACCGCGGATATGGCCGACAACATTATCCGCAAATTTAATCAGTTGTTCCGATATACCACCCCGCTCCATAATCAATCCGGCAAGCATAAAGAAAGGCAGAGCCATTAATGGAAACGAATCGCAGACAACAAACATGCGTTGGGCTAATAAGGCAAGAGGAATGTTACCTGCATAGAGCAGCGCCAAAAGAGACGCCAGTCCGATTGAAAAGGCTATGGGGACATTAATGGTGAAGAAAAACAGAAGACTGAGTACGAGAATTATTTCCATATAATCACTACCGGATCTATTGAAGAATCTTATTCTTTCTTGAGAGATGCAACAATATCCTTGATACTATACATGATCATTATAAATGCGGAAAACGGAATGGCCGCATAGGGAAAACTCATAGGTATTCTCATGGCTGAAGAAAATTGAGTCCAATTCTTTATTGTCAGACCGACGCCTTCAAACAAAATAACACTCAAAAAACATAGTATGAACCCGCTGCCGATGAGGTGGAGCAAATGTTGCGTTTCCGGTTTAAGTTTTCTGACCAGAAAATCCACGCCGAAGTGTGCGTTTTCCTTTACTGCAACTGCCGCACCCATAAGAGCAAACCAGACGAACAGGTACCGTGCGAGTTCCTCCGACCAGGGCAGAGAAAATTTAATGACATACCTGAACACAACCTGCAAGAAGATTGCTGTGCTCATAAGTGAAAGAAGGGAAAAAATAAAATATTCTATGAACTTATCCAGTTTTCTGAACATTGTGTTCTCCTGAGGAATTTCTACTTGACAGCCTTGATTTCATCAATGAGGGATATGTCGATAACATTCTCAAATTTCGAATAAACATTAGCGGCGCTCTTTACAAATTCTTCCAACGACGGATAGTTAATGGCAACTCCTTCTTGTCTGAGCTTGTCTAATGAGTCATCCGTCATTTTCCTAACGGTTTCCCGCTGATAATCCCGGGTGGAAATAGCGGCGTTTTGAATAATACGTTTGTACTCGTCAGACAAACTGTCATAAATCTGTTTGCTGATCATAAACGGAGCCGGGTTATAAAAATGCTGCGTCATCGAGTAAAATTTAGTTACTTGCCAAAAGCCAAAAGTGTAAAAAGTATTCGGGTCGTTTTCCGCACCGTCGATCACTCCCTGTTGAAGCGCTGAGAAAACCTCACCGGATGCCATCGGCGTTGCCTGCGCTCCGAAAGCATTGAAAGTCTCTATATGAATAGGATTTTCCATGACGCGTATTTTCAATCCTTCGAGATCGGTAATCGTGTTTACAGATTTTTTTGTAAAAACACTTCTTGTTCCGGCAGACCAGAACGCAAGAATTTTGATTCCGAATTGTTCAGATTTTGCGGCGAGCTCCCTGCCAATAGGTCCGTCAAGCACCTTTTCCGCATGGTCACTATCACGAAATATAAACGGGAGATCAAAGACCATGATCTCGGGAACCCATGAACTTAAGGGGGCATTCGAGGTCGGGGTTATTTGCACTGTTCCAATTTGTAAACCTTCAACAAGGTCCCGTTCATTGCCTAACTGGCCACTTGGGTAGATATTCACTTGTATACCATTATTCGTTTCTCTTTCAACGATCTCCTTGAACTTTAGTAATCCAAGTTGAAATGGATGGTCAATCGCGGTCACATGAGCGGCTTTCAGAATTATTCTACCATCATTTGAACTGCATCCGATACAGATCATAAAATAGAGCATAACCACGAGCAGCATCGAATATGCAAATCGGAATTTTGTCATTTTATCCTCTTTAATAGTTGGACAAAGAAGAGTATTGATATTCTGAGTTCAGATCATCTTCTGTTCATCGTAAGCAGGCATTGTTTGCCTTAACCGACACGGTAATCTTTTCCCTTAACAACCGGTCCTCCAGTCATAAACGATGCAACATCGGTCTTTCCCCAACTCTTGATGATGATTGCTCCGGAAATTATTGCTGTTCAGATCATGACCGAACAATCATAAATACAATTTAAAAGAAAATCAAGTTCTTTATCCTCCGAATGTAAAGATAATGGTTTATACTACTTTCCGTAATTATCCTGATGACCGGTACTATTGAGGAAAACAATTGTTTTCCAAAAAATTTATTCTTACTATTTTGCATACGAATATTAAACACTATTTTATTTTTTTCCTGCGTCATTACATTACAATTAAAACAGAGATAGTATGACTATTAATATTGATTTGCCCCATCCGAGAGAGTTGATCTGTTATCCGGGAAGCATAAAGATTTTACCGGATAAAATTGGCGGAACGAACAAAAATGTATTTATAATGGGAAGATTTAATAAGTTAAAAATGCCGGATGTTTATGATTCAATTATGTCCAGTCTTGAAGATAAAGATCACAAAGTCACAATTTTCGATAAAATAAATTATGAGCCGACTATACAGGATATTGATGAAGCTGCAGAAATATGCCGTGATAAGCAATGCGATGTAATTGTAGCGATTGGAGGTGGAAGTAGCATTGATGCGGCAAAAGCTGTATCAATATTAATGAACAACCCGGGTTCTGTCCGGGAATACCAGATGGATGAAAAACCAATCTCCGAACGGGAAATAAAACTAATCGCAGTTCCTACTACAGCAGGGACCGGCGCTGAAAGTAATTGGGTTTCGGTGATAACGAATACAGAAGAAAATATCAAAAAGAGCATTAAACATGCTTGCCTTGTCCCGGATGTTGCTCTTCTCGATCCTGAATTAATGGTCTCTCTTTCTCCTGAATTTACTGCTCTAACAGGAATAGATGCATTCTCACATGCCCTGGAAAATATTGTATCAACGAATGCCAACCATTATACACGGGCACTGGATATTAAAGCTATTGAATTAATAGGTGAAAATATTGTTCGTGCTTACCGGGATGGCACCGATTTTGAGGCGCGATATAACATGGCAATTGCAAGTTGTATGGCAGGTATCGCTATTCATACCGGTGTAGGAAGTGCTCATATGCTTTCACAACCGCTTGGTATGGTTTTGGGAATGAGACACAGCGAAACAATTGCTGCGGTTTTGGCAGCAACTGTTGAAAGTAATCTCGAATATGCTAAAGATACGTATTGCCAGGTTGCGTCGGTGCTCATTCCGCAAACAAGTGGAATATCTGGCGATGAAGCAGCGGCATCAACAGTAACATTTATTAGAGATATGCTTGAAAAACTCGAAATAGGTATAAAACTTTCAGACAGAGGATTGACAGAAAGTCAATATCAGGATGTTTTGGAAAACGTCAAAATGTCAACTGCTGGTATCAAAACAAATCCGAGACCAATCGATGACGATGTTTTAATTGAGATAATGAATAAGTCAATGTGAATCACTCATTGGCCTGAAGTGTATCCATCAAATCTTTACCCTCCATTGAAGGACACCAGAATTTCCCAATACATTCATAATAAGTTTAATCCCTTGTTAATAGTGTTAATTACATGTTGAAAATGAACTTAATAATTTCCGCTATTCTTGTCATGATGCCATCAGCATCCTTGTCTCAGGATTTACATTACGATGCAAACTGGCTCATTCCTAAACAAAATGTCATATCGGGTGGAGTTCCGAAGGACGGTATTCTTTCTCTGGAAATTCCTACTATGGTTCGGATGGCAGAAGCACGATATTTATCTGATGACGACCTGATATTCGGTGTTGTCGTCAAAGGAGAGCCGCGCGCATATCCTCTTAAAATTCTCGATCGTCACGAAATAGTCAATGATGAAATCAGGGGCGTTCCCATCAGCATATTATACTGTCCGCTGACTGGTTCCGGTTTGGGCTGGAATCCAGTGATCAATGGACAAAAAACCGAATTCGGTGTTTCCGGTCTGCTCTATAATTCCAATCTCATAGCCTACGACAGAATGACCGATAGTTTCTGGTCACAAATGGGCCTGCAATGTGTGCAGGGAGAACTGAAAGGATATAGGCCCGAAACGATTCCGCTTATAGAGACAACCTGGGAGACCTGGAAAGCAATGTATCCGGATTCCAAAGTCCTATCAGACAAGACCGGAATATACCCAAGCTATGACCAGTATCCCTACATTATCTCTGGAAAAGATTACAGAGAAGATGAAGTCATCATGTTTCCTGTCGATACGGATGACAAACGTCTTCACAGAAAAGATAAGGTGCATGGTGTTATTGTACGGGAGACGTCAAAAGTTTACAGGATTAAAAATTTTTCGCGTTCTGTGGAAACCGTCAATGATATGATAGATTCGGTCCCCATCGTTGTAGTAGGAAGCAGGACAAAAAAATTCGCTTTGTCTTTTGAAAGAAGCTTGGAGGACGGTACAGTTCTCGAATTTTCCCCGGTTAAAAACCAACTCCCCGTTGCAATGGAAGATAACGAAGGCACACTGTGGGATGTTTTAGGATATGCAGTGTCCGGACCAAGAAAAGGAACCCAGCTTAAACTGACAGAATCGTTCACTTCATACTGGTTTGCATGGGGTACATTCTATCCGGATGCTGAAATATATTAACATAATTATATACTTGCCACATGTACTATTATTTCGTCTGTTATACATAACAACATTAAAGAGAGGAACTCTTATAGTATAGTAACTATTCCAGGAACATAGTGTTCGTTGAACATAGTGTTCTTTAGAGGAGTTGGATTAATTTTCAATCCCTGCATGTTGACTGGTCAATGTGTCACCATGCCGATGTATCGACTCGTCATGCTGAGAACTCATTCGGGGAGTGAAAATGGATGTTATCGCGGTCATAGCTCAGAAGGGCGGTACAGGGAAAAAAACCACCTTGGCCCTGTCATCCCGTTTGATTTTACAGCAGATTTAAAGTGTTGTGCTATAAGGACTTACGAGTATTACTGGTATTTTTGCTATCACTTGCTACATGATTTGCTATCATCTTTGCTATCGCTATAACTCCTTATTATTATATACATTTATAGACATATACATATAAATGACAGCAAGATTTTAATAAACGCCTGATAGCGAACCAGTTCAAAATTTCAAAAAAACTGATTGTACTTAATAAAAATTTAGATGATAGCAAAAACAGGGTATTTTGATAGCAAAGTTGATGGCAAACCAGCTCCTTAATGACTTACAGATTTCTCAATAAATTATTTTTAATATTTTTCAAAAAAGTACTTGACAATTTAGCTGGCGGTCGCTGCGCAGCGGGCAGGGCGCACGGCCGCGGTTGTTGACCTTGACCCGGAGGTCTCAGCACATAACGGGGGCGACCGCCGCAGCGGTGAGCGTCATCGATACTCCACCACCATGAGCTGAATGCGGGCAGCCGCCCCGTCGCGCCGGTAAGTGCCAGACTGCCGCCTGTTTTCCTGCGCCTGTCCAGAAGCAACTTAAGCTTTTGGCGACTGAGCATGACACGACTATTCAGAATTTGCCCGCCGAGGCGCTCAATGATCTCTTTGCCAGGAACGGCAAGCCCGAGATCGTGCCGGTAGAGGAAAAAGGCTGAATCGATGGCAACACCAAGCAGCGTAAAACAAAAAGGAACAATCTGACACTATGCCTGTCCCCTGATTTTCAGTCCATCCCGTTTCCAGCCCTCAAGGTGTATCCGGTCGCGCGGAGATGCCTGTTTGCCGAGGTGCGCGAACGGGTTACCCTGGCCGAAAGGCTGACGCCTGAGGAAGCATTGGACCGTGCCAACCGGCACGTGCTCGATGCGCTGCTGCCGAGGCTTGTCCCGGGGAAGGTACGGGTGGGGGACGCTGAGAAATACATACGAAAGGTACTCTGATGGACAAAGAAAAAGATGGACAAAAAAGGCGCTCCATCAGTGAACTATCTTGTGATGAGGCACGAGCCTTTCTTCTCAAGCAAGAAAGTTACTGCACGATCGATCTGCCCCCGTATTTTCAATTCAACGATCTGTTCAGCGGGATTACCGGGATTGCCAAGAAGCTTAGAGAGAACAATTATCGGCGTTGTTCGCCGAGAAGTTATGACGACATTAACCATCTAATCCTGAGCAATAAGGATGGAAAATATGCTTGGCGTCCCTTGGAACTTATCCACCTCGCCTTGTATGTTTCCCTCGTCCATACCATGACTGAATGTGACCACTGGAAGACATTTCTCGATCGATTCCGCTATCATAGCGATGACACTAAGATCAAAGTCCTAAGCCTGCCTGTTGAGTCTTTGACAGCTGAAAAAGACAAGGCAAAACAAGTAAGCGAGTGGTGGACTGCCGTCGAACAAGAATCCATTGCGTTATCCCTGGATTATGAATTTACAGCCCATACAGATATTGTGAACCGCTACGCTGCCATTTACACTCATTCAATCGCCTGGGCGCTCCACACAAAGGATGAAGCAAAAAACAAACGGAACAACAAGAACCTGATTGGGAATATCATCGACGATCATATTCAGGACATGCGACAGGGACAAACCAACGGTATCCCTCAAGGTTCAGTGCTCATGGATTTCATCGCGGAAATGGTACTTGCTTACGCAGATGCTGAACTAACAGACAAGCTCAAAGATTCAGAAATTAAAAATTATCAGATTCTTCGATATCGGGATGATTATCGCATCTTCGTGCATAATCCACAAGACGGAGCGTTCATTCTTAAATGCCTTACGGAGGTGATGCATGATTTAGGACTGAAGCTCAACCCAGGAAAAACGTGTATCAGTAA
The DNA here is from genome assembly GCA_965240425.1 of bacterium. GTDB lineage: Bacteria > SM23-31 > SM23-31 > SM23-31 > SM23-31 > CBDFMG01. The sequence continues at coordinate 662,578 of OZ251221.1, read as the reverse complement.
TGAAGTGATACGCTCTTCCGTCAAGGATGACAAACTCGGATGGCTGTTTCGGAGGCAGGGTGATAGAACTTTGCAAAAACACTTACTGATCATTCACGACCACAGCAACACGTGTCCCAATACGGGTAGTGTAGTAGTTGCGATGAATAATTACTATAAGCGGCTTCTTCAAACCAAAAAACATGACCATTGTCTACTGCCGCTGCCATTGATCGGCATCGTGGTGGATATTGCACATATCGCAGCCCAAGAACCTATGCGGTCTCGGCAGCGATATTGAGTAAACTCATCAGTTCCCTCGACACTGCGTCTGCGAAGCGGGACATTGTCAAAAGGATTGTGCGGAAGTTCGATCAGATCCCTCATACTGGGCACATGGATATTTGGCTGCAGCGCATTAGTTTCAAGTTCGGATCTGATATAGATTTCAAAGAACCTCTTTGTCAGGTCGTACGTCAAAAAGACGTGCAGATATGGAACAATGAGTGGATATCCTGGGGAGATTTACTGACGGCAATTGATCCGGGCAAAATAGTCAACGCTGCAATACGGGCTTCTATAGACCCTATTGTGTCTCCCAAGGAAGTTGCACTGTTTGCCTCGGCTTATTGATGACCACCATCACCGAAGCCGACGTCGAACACGTGGACGACGTATTCGCTACACTGATTCGTCCGACACTTTTCTGGCGCTGCAGGCACCCGCTGCCGCCATTCTCCATTTATGGTCTGCTTCGCTTTTTCGGGGTCATTGGGCAATAGTCCGGGCGTTCCTGTCCTGAAGAACTTTATTGCATCTATCAGGGTCCTTCGCTGTCGGGGGGCGGACAATCACCATCGGAGTTGACGAAGCACGTGTGCGTTCTCCGGCAAGCCGGCCGCACACTGATGCGGGAGCGGTCTGTCGATCCTGGCGGCAGTGGTTCCGGCGTTAATAGAGTTCGTCCCGGCAGCTTGCAGCTTCACCGGCGTTGATCGTGGTGGCGGCGGTTCCGGCGATCTGATCCGCCAGCACCCTGCCGTAGGTGGGATAGCGTGAGCGGTCGATTTGACTGTCAACATCCCACAGGCGCGCCCGGATCAAGGCTTTGGCACAGTGGAGGAAGGCTTCCTCTACTGTGATTCTTAGGCCGGAAACCGGTGCTTTACCCTTCACCGCCAACGGCGCCAACAATTCCGGATCGGTTACTATGTCCGCCTTGCCGTTAATCCGCAATGTCTCGGTCATCCCGGGAACGAAAAACAGCAACCCGACATAGGGCCGCTCCACCAGGTTCTGCATCGTGTCGACCTGACGGTTCCCCGGCCCGTCCGTCCGCTCGGGCGGAGCTGATAACGTCAAACGGGGAAAGCGCGATGAAGTCCCGGCAGTGGACGTCGAGGTGATCCAGGACCTTGAGCCCGGCCTGTGCCTTCGGCGGCGGATACACGACGCGCAGCTCCGACATGTCAGTCACCGGCATTGTGAACCTCCTGCCTGGCAAATTGTGGTCGCCGTCTTCACGTTCAGACGTCCGTCAGCATCCCGCATGGAGGAGTATGGAGGCCCCGCCGCGGCGGGTTTCGTTGACAGTGGTCGATTCTTCTTCATTCGTAATTCTCCTCGCGTTTGTTTAATAATACGCAGTAAACAGTAAGGAAGTCAAGAGAAAAAATAATCCTCACACCGTGGTCTGTGGATAAACGCCTCCTTGCAGAACCCGTTGAGCGCTTTCACAGGGCAGCCCAGTCGGCGGACACCGCCTCTGCCTGTTCAAGCACCGTCCGGGTTGCTTTCTCCTGTTTGTCCGGCGGGTAGCCGTGTCGGCGGAGGGTACGCTTGACCAGACGGCGGAGATTGGCGCGCACGTTCTCGCGCAGGGTCCAGTCGATGGTGACGTTGTTGCGCACAGTCCGGGCCAGTTCCCTGGCAATGGTGCCGCAGGGGGTTTGTCTCATCGCCGAGCACCTGGACTGCGCTGTCGTTGGTCTCCAGGGCATCGTGAAGGCAAGTTCGTCTTCCGTGAGTCCGAGTTCTTCGCCGCGGGCGTTGGCTTCGCGCATTTCCCGGGCGAGTTGGATCAGTTCCTCGATCACTTGAGTGGCTTCGATGGCCCGAACCGCCCCGTCATCTGCGCGGTGCTCCACCGTCACGCCGTCCACGACCATTCGGTGGAAAGCGCGGTTACGGGTTTCCCGTGTCGGTCATTCCGGGCGGGTCAGCTTGCGAAAGGCTTCATCCATGGCTGAAGCGGGGAGATCGGGATTCAGGAGCGCGAGGGCATCGCGCAGACGCTGTTCGAGGATGACCTCACCATAATCGGTGCGATGTCGGGGCCGTAGGCGATCGCCCAGCCGAAGCTTTCGAGCCAGGCGAGGGTGGCCTGTTCAACGTCTGGTTCGGTGATGGTGGGTGTCATAAGGGTGTTCTAGTCAGAAACGGAAGATTCGAACTGCAGCCACGAACGAAAGATTCGAAGTGTTTAATGGATTGCAGACACTCCTCGGAAGTCTCGCCAAAGATGCCGCATTGTACGAACGGGGATCTATCGTGTGACTGGGATATAGATTCCCTGATTTCTGCCAATATGCGCTTCTCATTTTTCTCCCGACGGAAAAATGCTCCCAGTGGAGCCCAATACTTTTGGCATTTGTTACGATAACCAAATCCAAGAGCTATCAGAATTTCGAGCTTACCAAAAACGAATGAGTATTTCTCATTGTCCGGAACGAGTTGCTGTAAAGACTTTCTTAGTGCGTTATGCAGCCAATGGCTTTAGGGTTTATCATTCAACTCAATACCTTCCAGTAGGTCTCTTCCCACGTTGGAGAGCCCGAGGGCCTTCGTTTGACGCTTATAAAGCCAAGTCAAGCACTGATGTTGCATCCACTTATGGAAGCGCCTTACATTGAAGCCCCACACAAGACTTGCCAGTGTCAGGAGGATAAACACGATAAAACCTATGTTGGGGACTCTAGATAGGATGGGATTGGCTGAACTCAGTCCCAATCCAGGAATCGAGCTGACGAGGGTAATCACTATGACTGTCGAAAGAATCCAAGCCCTGAGACTTGCTCTACGATGGCACGACCAGTAAAGGTTGTTACAAATCTTCTGATTGAAATCCTGCTGAATACAGAGCGCATCGTAAGTTGTCTGGTGCGCCTGCTGCTCCTTAATAAACTTTTCTGATTCCTCTTGTTTGATTTCGATAGACACGCGTTCTAAAGTCTGAATAACCGTCTCCGCTGTGAGGGCAGCATCTTCACCGAGTGTAAGATGGATGAGTTTGTCTTGTGCCAGAGGACTGCTTCTCAGCAGTTGATGATCGCGCGCAGTGATTGTTCCCTTCTGTTCCAATTTATCCATCTCTTTCATGTATTTTCCCAACAATTCGCTGGAGGGCTTTAGTGCTGCATAAGAGAATGCGAGTACTTGGGTGGTCGGTATAGAGACGGCCCCCATGGGGCCCTTCAGCCAAGCCATGTTCGCTAGGCTGAAATCGGCAATCACGCTTGATACGTCTTTAGATGCTTCATGCTTTTTCCCGTACTCCCAAGCCGCTTTCGCAAACTTAGTGTTGCTTGTTACGAAGACGGCGCGGGCCTTTTCCACAGACGGCGTTGGAGTATTGGCCCTGATAACGTAGATACTTCGTACGGAGTCAATGTCGTATTCTATGGCACGGGGGTTGAGATATGACACCTCATCTTTGAGGACGTGTTCGAACACCGTCTCATCAATCTGAAATCTTTTGACGTAACGAGGAGTAGACTGCACCTCGATACCAGCTTCGCTAAGTTTGTCGTCTATCGATTCTGCAAGAAGCAGTAGATCGGATTTTGATGTCCCGCGTTTCTTCGCTTCAAGGATGATTGCACTGCGACCCTTAGGCGATTCCAGGTAAGTAGTGGCATTCTGCAACACACTCTGAAGTTCTTGACGAGAATGAGAAAAATGTCGCGATTCTACCTCCCAACTTACTCAGTAGAGAAATCAATTCTCGCGCCGCGTCTTGCTTGGCTTCGCCCTCTGCGCCAAGGCTCTGGATAAGCAGCGGTGTGTCGAGGTAGAACGTCACTTCCCGGTAGGTCCTGGGGGCGTTGTCGAGGTCGGGACACATTAGGGCATTGGCTAACATATGCCCTTGCACCAAAATAAGAAAACTGTTGAACCGTTTCGGGTCGTTTTGCTGCACGTGTCGGACATACTCACTGACTAGTACGATATCGGTCTGGTGGGTTCCTTCAAGAGAAGGAATGGCCGTACCTCGCAAGTAAGCGCGCAGGCATGTGATGCCGAACTCAGCTAAGAATGTGCATATGGCGGTGACTGCATCATCTTCGCTGGAGATAGGTTTGATCGTGTCTTCTGAGAACTGACGTAAGCCCTGCAATACTGCTTTAATATGGCGTTCCGCATCACTCTGCTTATCGGTAAGCCGAGGGTCGGGCAAATCGTTTGTTATTTGATATACCCCGCGGTCTCTCTTCAAGGAAGAACCCTTCGAGATGCGCTTCAACACTATCTGTACAGTTCTCTTGGGAATCACTAAGCCAAACTGTTTTTGTATGTTGTCGCTGACGATTTGATCCGTGACCGGGTCGGGTCTGTGTTTCACAAGGACTTGTAGAACGAAAGGGCGAAGGTATTCAAGATAGTCTCTATCATGATCTATGTTAACCTTCAGGATCGCCAGACTGGTAAGTGTATTCGTTGCCATTACTCGACTTCCTCAAGTTCTGTTGATACTATTTCACTCATGATTTTGAACCGCCGACATTATCGGATGAATTTCGCCCGTTCATCCACGGTAGTGTCAAAAACATATGAAAGTAAACACTGAAACTCAACAATTAGTTTTATTTTTTTTCGTGCCACAATATATTGTGCTGTTTCCCAGGCATTATCTAACCTGTATTCTGCAAACCCGTGCCGTACATCCCAGGAAAATGAGGGTATATATTTTGGCTGAAATCCGCCACCGAAAATATTCGAACAGACACCGACAACAGTACCTGTATTGAATATTGTATTGATACCTGTTTTAATGAACCACTTGCTACTACAAATCCGGTTTGTCCGCTCGGGCTGAGGTGATAAAGAAGGTGCTGTATCCAGGCATAATTTGCATTGCCTGTTAGTGGTATTCCATATTTCCATCTGCCGTCTGTTCTCAGCACGTCGCCGCTCCAGTCGCTGAAGTTGAACGGGTGATTGGCAATGACGTAATCGGCTTTTAAATCTTTGTGGCTATCGTTCAAGAAAGAACCCTCGTTGTTCCACTTGATCTGTGAATTGTCGGTACCCCGTATTGCGAGGTTCATCTTCGCCAACCGCCTGAGTTTCGTCCGTAGAGCATCGGCAAGGGTGTCGGAAAACGTGGTGAGCAGGACACTGGCGTCCAGGTTGGCGCGCGAGAAACACGGCGCTGGTGTTGGCGTCCCGCAGTTCGGCGAGGAATTTATCCGACAGGATCGAGAGATCGGGTTTCTCCAGGCCGGCGACGGGTGCTGGTTCGCGTGGCGGGTTATCGACATTCGGCGGGCCTATGGCCTCACTATTGACCGCCGTGAGGCTGACGCGCTCGACGCAATCATCGCGGCGTGCCCGGAAAGTTCGCGGGACACGCGCCCCGCCTGCCCGAATTGCCCAAAGGAGAATAAACCATGATCCCCGTGGGGTAAACAGTGGCAGGTAACATGGGGGCACCGGGCTAAAAAATACAGCGAGCTCTAAACTACGCGCCCAATGCGTGAGCGGCAAGACCAAGTGGTGCTAATATCGTGCTTGCGTAGCTGATTCAATTCATGCTGTACGATGTTGAGCGGAAGGCGCGTAAAATCGAACCGCTCGTAAAGGGGCGACAGAAGCGAACGGACAACCTCTACTAGATTGGCGCTCAGGGTGTTTACGGCAAAAGTTTTCGATAGCTGAACCTCGTCATCCCTGCTAACGCCCCTGACCGAGAAGCCCCAATCCATTGAATTTACCCAATGAGTCAGTTGCCTCCCATGAAGTCCAGTATACCGTGCGAAAAAGGAAACCGAATTACCGCCCAGGCGACCAGCAAGATACGTAGCGTGCAGGAGTCCTTCTCCGATTCTCCAAATCGGCAATATCGGATCCAAACAGGTGCCTGGCTGAATGCTATCCTTTACCGCATTGTCGTCGTCCTCTTCGTAGCCTCGCAGCAAGAAGGCGAGTCCATCGGGTTTTATGCGCCAGAAGTCAGAGTGGTCGGCACCGTGATAGCGCCAGCTTGTATCACCACCGATCCAACACTCGATGGCTTTATCGCTGAAGTACGGTTCAATCTCGTGTCGCGTTGGAACCCACCACGTGTTCCAGCCTGTGAGACTCGGCGCATCGCGCAGAACATCCAGCAACTCAGGTAATTTGAGTTGTGCTCCGCCGTCAACATGGTAGGCAAATGTATAGAATCCGTGAGGGCAGCGTGCCGGGCTGTCGGGCGGGAGACTGGCGATTTTTTTTCGCCAGACATCTTCACAACCCTTCACCCAACGATCCAGCCGAGATGTCTCGGTTTGATTTTTTTCCGATGGAGGCCTGACAATCAGCAGGTCCCGGATGCGATCAAGTAGCTCATCACGCCGCCCATCCAAGCACTTTGTGAATAGCTCATCCCACTCGCGTGCAGTACGAGGTGTTTCGCTTTGCGGTCCCGGGCGTCGGATGTAGACGTCATGCTGTTGAACAGTCTGACTATTATTCGGACTGTTACGCTTCGCGAGTATGGGAACTCGGTGACCTCCTGGAACGCCGATGATAGGATGAATAACGCCTGAGGTGGGGTGCGGAACGAACTGCACCGAGCAATGAAACGGAGGCTCGGCGTAGTTGTGAACGATCCCGTTCACGACATCCTGAGAGTAGGCTTCGAGAGTGGCTGGCCGTCCTGTGGCCGTCTCGACACCAGTATCCGTTTCTGTGAGTCCGATGATCACAAATCCCCCGCCATGGTTCGCTAATGCAAGTAAGGCCTTTGCGAGTGTCGCCTTGTGTTCCTTGTTACCAGCGAGATCCAGCCAGCTTTTTATCTCAACGTCGAGTGCTTCTCGCGGATCGAGCAGCAAGTTCGCAAGCCGATTGCGGCCTGCCTGCACGGATACATTACCATTGGCGGTGGATCCGTGAGTACGGTGGCGGTCAACTAATGAACACGGTCAACCACGATGTCGATATCGCTCATTGGGGACTGGGACTTGACTATACAGGTCCGGTTGAGATCGAAGGAGCAGGCAAAAATCCCGAATCCTCTTTGTATAATTGTTTCACACACTATAGAATTAAAGCGAAGTATGCTAATGGTATTGAAATGATCATACTTGGTGCCGGTATGCCGGATGCGGCTGGAAGCGCTGATATTCTCGAAGGTGTAAAATGGATCGGTGAGAATGGCTGGGTTTTTGTTGCACGGGGAAAAATTGACGCTCATCCTAAATCGCTACTTCGCGAAATATTCAGTCCCGATGAAATTCACCTCCATCAAACCAGTTCTGTGGGAGAAAATGTGGAGCAAGGTCATATACGTAATTTTTTGGATTGCGTCAAGTCACGGGCAGAGACTTTAGCGCCAAGTGAAATTGCACAACGCTCCTCAACTATAGGTCATTTAGGGCAGATTTCAATGCTTCTTGGTAGAAAGATCCGTTTTAATCCGGAAACCGAAGAAATTATCGCAGATGCTGCCGCCACGAGAATGCTCGGGAGGGCAATGCGCAGTCCCTGGCATCTGTAGTAAAAGTATTAACTGAAACAGAATGTTTTGCATACTATTAAGCTTGGGGAGTAGATTTCAAATGTGAAAGTTAAATTTGCCGGGAAGTCCTATTCCGTCTTTAAATTTTCTAATTAAGTATCCGTTTTTGAAACTTTTTTCTATAAAAACTAACATTCTATTGGTTTCTTTAGGTATTCTCAGCAATATCAACCTGTTTCATTCCTTTTCCGACAAGAAAATTATTAAAATATTTGGTGTTTGACTAGCAATAGTTATTTAATTATCTTATAAGTCAATTCCCAGTAATAAGTTAACAAGATACTTCAAGCGAAAAGTTATTACCTGCTTCACACTTGAGTTAACAGCGACCCAAACAGCTAAATTACTTAAGCTTAATCGTAATACTGTTAACCGTTATTATCGCATTATTCGCGAGTGCATAACTGAGTACGAAGGCCAATTGATGCACCATTTTACCGGAGAAGTTGAGCTGGATGAAAGCTATTTTGGTGGCCGGCATAAAGGCAACATTGGACGCAGCACTAAAAGCAAGAGGCCAGTCTTCGGAATACTCAAGCGGAATGGGATCGTCTATGCTCAAATTGTTCCAGACGTCTCTGCACGTACCCTCAAAAGCATTATAAAACAACGAGTTAGTAAAAATAGTACGATATACTCAGATTCCTGGAAAAGCTGCGACGGCCTTGTCTTCTACGGTTATGAACATATTCGTCTCAATCATGATAAAGAACTCGTTGACACAAACAGAAACCATATCAACGGTATAGAGAATTTCTGGCCCTATATAAAAAACAAGCTGTCAAAATATTATGGCATACAACCGGAATATTTTTATCTTTACCTGAAAGAATACGAATTCAGATTTAATCACAGAAAAAATGATATAGAAAAGCTAATAACTACAATCCTATTTCGAAATAAGCGTTTTATCTAGTCAAACACCAAATATTATTCTACTATTCAAATTGGGAGTTAGATTGATTGTTGCAGTATTAAATAACCGAATATTCAAATTAACCAATACTAAGTCTACGTTATAACTCTGGCTGTAATTTATCCCTAAACACCCAGAATACCGAGGCAGGATTAGCATTTTGAAATTCCATACGGATGCTTGAAAATCTCGTTTGTTTTGAAATGTGAGCAATTGTCTCTCCCCATTCCCGAGTTGTTGCATCGGTAGCCCCTGGGATCCTCGGCTGAACGGTAGTAACAATTGTGCTTGCTGTTTTCAAAACACAAAATATTTTTAGCAGCACCTGAAGTTGATCTTCCCAAAATTGTACGACGTTGACAGAAACTACGGGTTAGAATTTTACAATCTATAGAGGAAACATTAATTCAAAGGTTCGAAAATCGTACAACCTGGGAAGTAGATAATACTTGTAAAAGCAAAATGTATCTCTTAATTTCCCCAGACATAACTGACGAATTTCTAATACAATAAATGAATCAGCAAGCCATACATCCTGTCAGCCGTACCGGTCTGTCCCGTGAAATGAGTCTGCTGGGCCTGGTTGCAACTGGTGTCTGTTCTATGTTGGGTTCCGCAATAAATGTAATGCCCTTCATGATTCAGAAAAACATTCCAGGCATTGGTCCTTTATGTGCGTCCGGCTTATTTCTTCGCGGCGGTCCCCGCAATTCTTGCAGCATTTGCTTATGCTATTCTCGCTTCGGCCATGCCAAGGGCAGACGGCCTGCATTCCCCATATTTTTGATCTTACTTTCGTACAAATGGCTCATTTCGTGCTTCTCATCATGGGTAAGGAAACTCAGTTCGTCAATATGGTTTACTACTTCTCGTAAATTGTAACCGCTTTGTACTCTGTTTTTCAATTCACTGAAGATCTCACCAATTTTATATTCTATGGTGTTGGCACTATCGGCATCGGTTTTAAACTTTTTGAGATAAGGGAATAGTTCATTATTCACAAAGTCGGAAAGATCGTCACCAGTTAAAGCGTTGTGGTCAATTTTTCCAGTTTTCAGCTTTGGACCAGCCCAAGTTATCCATTGATATTCAGGTGCAATAATATTGGTGTAAGTTTTACCTGTAAGTTTAGCGGCTGTTTGCCTGTCTTTTTCTAAATCGTCAAGATATTTCAGAAACAATACCCAAGACGTTTGCTCTATATAATCTAATTCACTTCCACAACCAGCATCCTTATGCAGTATATCGTCGATATTTTTAAAGGTTTGTTCAAACATCATACTTTTCTTCCTGTTTTTTTATTTTATCAATCTTGAATTTCAGAATGGATTCTCAATGCTGTTTATAAGAATGCTGGTCCATTCTTCAAGATATCGCAATCCTGTCCAGCCGGAAATGCTGTTGTCAACAATAAAGATGTCACGGCCCTTGGTTTCAGCAGTCATTACCCTCCTTCATAGAGGTATAGTATGTGGTTTTGATTCATAATTTAATATGATATCAACTAATACGTATTGAAGTGAGTAATATTTCAATATAGCTTGAAGTAACTTTGGAGGCAATAATAAAATAAGGTGTTTGACTAGATAAAACGCTTATTTCGAAATAGGATTGTAGTTATCATCTTTTCTATAGCATCTTTTCTGTGATTAGATCTGAATTCGTATTCTTTCAGGTAAAGATAAAAATATTCCGGTTTTATGCCATAATATTTTGACAGCTTGTTTTTTATATAGGACCAGAAATTCTCTATACCGCTGATATGGTTTCTGTTTGTGTCAACGAGTTCTTTATCATGATTGAGACGAATATGTTCATAACCGCAGAAGACAAGGCCGTCGCAGCTTTTCCAGGAATCTGAGTATATCGTACTATTTTTACTAACTCGTTGTTTTATAATGCTTTTGAGGGTACGTGCAGAGACGTCTGGAACAATTTGAGCATAGACGATCCCATTCCGCTTGAGTATTCCGAAGACTGGCCTCTTGCTTTTAGTGCTGCGTCCAATGTTGCCTTTATGCCGGCCACCAAAATAGCTTTCATCCAGCTCAACTTCTCCGGTAAAATGGTGCATCAATTGGCCTTCGTACTCAGTTATACACTCGCGAATAATGCGATAATAACGGTTAACAGTATTACGATTAAGCTTAAGTAATTTAGCTGTTTGGGCCGCTGTTAACTCAAGTGTGAAGCAGGTTGACCTTGCCCGCAACAGTTGATCCAGATAGTATATGAGTACAGGGATTAGATTGCAAAGAAAGGAGCAAGATCAATGGCACGTAGAATTCACACATCAGAACAAATTATCCACAAGCTTCGAGAGGCAGAAGTACTGCTCGCTCAAGGTCAGTCGGTTCAACAAGCTGCTCGCCAGATTGAGGTTACAGAGCAGACCTATTATCGTTGGCGAAAGGAGTATGGTGGTCTTCGGGTGCATCAGGCGAAACGATTTAAAGCGTTAGAGAGAGAGACTATCCGCCTGAAACGCCTGGTTGCCGAGAAAGAGTTGGATATTCAAATCCTCAATGAGACTCTGGCGGTTGATGCAAAAAACTTCTGAGCCCGGCGAAGCGACGGGAGGTGGTGCAGCATCTTTGCACGACTCTCGAGATCTCGCAGCGCCGGGCCTGTACCGTGTTGGGAGTACCGCACAGCACTCATCAATATCGCCCGATTTCTCCTTCTGATGAAGCCGGTGTTAGTGCAACGTATGGTCTGAGTTGGCCACGCAGTATGGTCGGTATGGTTATCGACGAATTACCGCACTGTTACAGCAAGAAGGCTGCAAGGTCAATCATAAGAGAGTGGAGCGTTTGTGGCGTCGAGAAGGATTAAAAGTTCCCCGGAGGCAGCCGAAGCGCAAACGGTTATGGCTCAATGACGGTTCGTGTATTCGGCTGCGACCTGCGTACCGGGATCATGTCTGGAGTTATGACTGCATGCAAGCACGAACCCGAGAGGGAAGGAGCTATCGTTTGTTAACAATATTAGATGAATACAGTCGGGAGTGTCAGGCAATTGTGGCAGGCAGGAGGCTGACTCACAATGACGTCATAGAACATCTTGCAACACTGTTCGTGCAGCGAGGAGTTCCGGTTCACCTGAGAAGTGATAATGGCACAGAGTTCACTGCTCAAGCGGTCCGGACATGGCTCATGCGCCTGGGAGTAAAAACATTGTATATTGAACCAGGCAGTCCATGGGAGAACGGGTATAGTGAGTCGTTCCAATGGCAAACTGCGTGATGAAGTGCTCAACCGGGAAATCTTCGATACCTTACACGAAGCAAAAGTGCTTGTGGAACGCTGGCGAAATGAGTATAATCATAAGAGACCGCATAGTGCCCTTGGATACCGGCCACCCGCCCCCGAGGCAGTTATACCACCGGATGCGGTCTCAAGGCCAATGGATAATACAACAATGAATATATCGATGAATTGACTAACTTAAAAAATGACCCAAACATTAGGGGCAGGTCACTAAATTTCATTTAGAAATTCTAAGCAAATTTATAAAAATCAAGGGTATATGGTCTAACATAACTGGACTCCGCATTGGAGGGTATGTGAGTTCCGGTTTAAGTCTAGGAGGCAGTTATTATATATTAATGTCAGATAAAATAACAATAAACAATTCTGCTTCAACTGGAATTATCCCATATTTGAAGATGCACTATTTTGGCTTAGATGTAGACTATACAAATAATCCAAGTGGTAGATTCAAATTTCCACTTCAGGTATTTATAGGTATGGGTAGTGTTGCAGATTCCATTGATAAAAATGATCGTTGGTTTTTTATCTTTGAACCTAATTTAATCAATCTTTCATGGAACCTAAAAAAGTTTTTCAGTGTGGAATTAGGAACTCATTATAGATGGGTAAAGGGAATCAGCAAATATAATCTCGCTAAGACAGACTTCAATGGATTTTCTGTAAATGCATCTCTTAAATTTTGGAGCAGGAGCAGGTAATTATGGATTATTATACAGCTGTTTTACCCGCTTTGAATACTCATGGCAGATTAAGATAGTATTTTTACCTTTTGAAAGATAGGAAGCTGGTGGAGAAACCCGGGTATTATGGGTTTAAGGGGTGAAAAAATGAACTTTGAAGAAATTAATAATGATGGACCGGAGAAAGCTTATGAAAACAGTCAGGGTGAACATCAAAAATCTCCTATTGAGGACAATTATCGGATTTAACGATTGGGAACGTGAAAAAAAACAGGATATAATAATCAATGCAAGCTTGGAGATCGATATCGGCGAAGCGATAAAAACCGATAACGTAAATAGTTCCGTTGATTACAAAGTGATGTCCAAGAAAATTATCTTCGAAGTGGAAAAGTCCAGTTTTCATCTGCTTGAATCTTTAGCACACTTCATCCTGAATATTATCATGGAGAACGAAAGGGTCATCAAGGGGACGGTTGAAGTTGATAAACCACATTCGATCCGGTATTCCGAATCCATTTCCGTCGTTGTCTCAAGCGAACGGTGAGAAGCTGAATCAACAATGTGTACCACGAGCCGGAGCGCCGGTTCGATCTTAATTCTATAACAGATTTCACTAACCGTCTAAGAAAGTATTTATGAACCAGGCAGTCATAGCAATCGGCTCGAATATCGATCCTGAAAAAAATATCGGGATGGCGATCGATAGTATCAAAGTGAATTTAGAACTCCTCGCAGAATCGGTATTCGTCACGACAAAACCGATAGGAAATATCAATCAGCCGGATTTTATGAACGGCGCTCTCCTGATATCCACGCACATGAAACGCCCGGAATTGAAACGGTGGCTGAAAGGTGTTGAAAAAAAGCTCGGACGGATCAAATCGGGAGACAAAAACGGACCCCGGACGATTGACCTCGACATTGCCGTCTGGAACGGTAAGATCGTTGACAATGATGTTCATGAAAGGGACTATCTAAAAAACGCCGTTTTCGAGCTGCTACCCGACCTAAAAAAATAATTGACAATAGTTTTCTTGAAGCGTATATTTTATCCCGGTTTTCGCTATGCTGGCATAGCTCAGTTGGTAGAGCAATTCATTCGTAATGAATAGGTCGGGAGTTCGAGTCTCCCTGCCAGCTCATTGTGCCGCAATGACTTACAGTAAATGTTGTGAACTGCTCTTTATCATGTTCTTGCCAATACGTGCCCTTGAGAGCTTTGACGGTCTTCAAATGCCTGCTGATCATGGCTCTTTTCTTTTAGCATTAAGGATAGAGATTATAGATTTCATCGCAATAAGCACCGATTTCTCATCCAACTTTAACGTAACGATCCGATGCAGACCTATCCTTATGCGTTTTTAAAACACGGAATTGACCACGTGGCATACCAGAAACGTCTGAATAATTGGCATATAAATGTCGTATGTTATTGATTCGAAACTTGCTTCCAGCCGAAGCATGACATTCAAAAAATATTATCCGTTGACCGCCTCAAACAAGCAACACTTTTTTTTAATTCAATTTATAAGCAAAATATATTCGACACACCAATTTCTGCCTACACCTGATCAAACCGAGGGTCCGGGACTGATGGTGATGCCGGCAATGCAGTTATAAGCACACATCAAACATGGTGTTCATGTATCGGGAGGTATACGATGAAAGCTAAAAAGATCTATTCGGCAGGGCTATTTTCACTGCTTACCGCAGTGTCTTCAGTACATGCACAAGAACCGGTGTACTGGGATGTCGTCCAGGAGATCATGGAGGAAGGTTTTGAGAATTCTCAATTAATGGAAAATGTAAGCTGGATGACCGATGTTTTCGGACCGAGGCTGGCTCGATCGCCCGGATACCTTGCCGCTGCGGAATGGGCGAAGAAGAAATTTGAAGACTATGGTCTGGAAAACGTCTATTTAGATGAATATGAGTTTGGAGTTGGCTGGAACCTCGAATATACTTCGGTTGACATGATGACCCCGCAGTATATGCCGGTCATTGCCTATCCTCAATCTTGGTCTTCCCCGACAGAAGGGAGAATCCGGGGGCCGGCAGTATATATCAATTTTGAGGAAATCTCCTCGGAAAAGGATTTGGCCCAATACAAGGGAACGTTACGAAATTCCATCATTTTTACTGTACCGGAACAAAAAATGTACCTCAGCCGGAAACCGGATGCAGTGTTCCTTACGGATGAGCAGCTCGATGCGATGGCGGAAATACCTACGACGGACGAAATGGCAGAAAAGATCCGCATTATTCCGCGCCCAACTGAACTGGACCGCCGCGTCCCCACGACGTATCAATATCCGAGGAAAAAAATAATCGATTTTCTTTTATCCGAAGGGATAGCTGCGATTGCCAGTACGGATGGATTTTATGACGACGGAACTGTACAGGTAACCAGTGTTGCACGAAGAGCGTGGTCACAGGATGCTCCCAAACATCCGACCTCTTTTATTTTTGCCGCAGAGCATTACAACCGCATTATGCGAATTCTCGAGAAGGACATTCCCGTTGAATTAGAAGTAGAGTTGAGGGCTGCCTATACCGAAAAAGACCTGATGGCGCATAATGTTATCGCAGAAATTCCCGGAACCGACCTTGCGGATGAAGTGGTTATCGCAGCAGCGCATTACGACGGCACCATAGCCGGCACAGGTACGGAAGATAATGCAACCGGTGCAGGCCACGTTATGGAAGCAGCCCGAATTTTAAAATCAATCGGGGTTAAACCCCGCCGAACAATCCGCTTTGCTTTATGGGACGGTCATGAATCTGGTAATTCGGGAGCCCGCTCGTATTTAGCCCGACACTACGTAAATCCTGAAACGGGAGACCAACTTCCGGAATATGAAAAACTTGCCGGCTATTATAACCTTGACTATGGTACAGGCAGAATCCGCGGCATTTATCTTATGAATAATCTCCGCGCTAAACCCATTTTTACGGAATGGATGAAACCCTTTCACGATCTCGGTATGAAGCATTCCTTTTATGTTGCGAGCTATGACGCCGGCACAGAAGGATACGATACGGTAGGACTGCCGGCATTTAAATTCTGTCAGGACCCGGTCGAAAACGATATACGTTCATATCATACGAACATGGACGTATTCGACCGTCTTGTTCCGGAATATTTTAAGCAGGGAGCGGTGATTGTCGCAAGTTTTCTTTATCACACGGCCATGCGCGATGAAAAACTTCCGGGCGCTCCCGGGCGCGATTGAAACGATTGCACACATTCATGTCATATTCACTTTCGTGTTATATTTTTATCTGTGCGAACCACAATGACCATATTTGAAGACATATATTTGACAGTAAGATTACTACGGGAGGTATGAACCATGTTCAAACGTGTTCATATCACTGCTGCCTGCACATTTTTCGCCGGTCTCATGTTATTTCATTGTGCCGTCGATAATGGGCAAAATGTGGTGATCGAAAGCACTCAGTATGCTGATCTGATGAGCCTGTTTAATGAATTTCGCGTTTTTCAGCAGCCTGAAACCACCGGCGGTGTACCGGATTATTCTTCTGAAGCCATGGATGAAAAATACCACGATTTGAAATCTTACCAGGACCGCCTGAAATCGATCGACCCGGGCGGCTGGCCCGTCTCTGATCAGGTCGATTACCATCTGGTCCGTGCGGAAATGAACGGGTACGAGTTTCAGCACCGTGTTCTCCGTCCGTGGTCGATCGATCCCGGTTTCTATAACGTCGTTATTCGCGGGTACGGCCGGGTCCGGAATCTTCCTTTAGACGAGGACGCTCTTGCAGGTTTGCAAGAGAGACTTCAATCGGTACCGGCAATCGTAGAGCAGGCCACGGTGAATCTCGATAACTTTTCGGAGATAGCCGGTGATCTGGGCACACTTGCCGTCTTATCCCTCGGAGATACGAGAGCTTCATTCGAGTCTCTTACCGGCCGGCTCGCCGAACATCATCCCGGGCTCGTTCCCGATGTAGAGGGAGCGCTGGCCGCGATCGACGAATATGCGAACTGGATCGAAGCCAACAAGAGCAGGATGACCGCACGGGCGGGTGTCGGAAAAGAAAACTACAACTGGCTGCTCAAGAATGTCTATCTCTTTCCTTATACCTGGGAAGACATCCGTACCATCGTCGAACTTGAAGATAACCGCGTGAGAACGTTTCAGAGACTCGAAGAGAACAGGAACCGTACTGTGCCTGCGATTAAACCTGTCCGGTCACAGAAAGAATACATAGCAGGTATCTACGAGGCCGTTGATCATATCATGAACTTTCTTCGCGAGGAGGATATTTTTACCTCTGACAACATTGTCGTACCGGAACGATATTACGAATCGCGTATAGAGGGAAAGGGATATGGATTCGGCAAACCATGGCCGGAGAAGCAGGATTACTTTTTCAATTTTTCACACCGGGAAGCGGTTATGGAGAATACCCATGAGATGGTTGGCCATCTTTTCGATGGAATGAGATCAGAAGACGACGACCGCCCGATCCGGGGCGGCAGGCGTCCGTATAAGATCGGGACAGCCCGGGGAGAGGGATTCGCCTTTGCTTTAGAAGAGCTGTTAATGCACGCAGGCTATCTTGACGGCCGGAATGCTCATGGTAGAGAGATTACCTATGAGCAGGCTGCATTCCGAACGGTCCGGGCGCTATCCGACATCTACATGCACAGCGGCGACTGGAATTACGCGGAAGCAACGCAATTCTGTATCGACAATGCGCCGCATGGCGAGTTGCTCGAAGGCAGTCACCATTTGTGGTTTGAACTGAATACCACCCTGCGCGGCGTTGGCCACCACATGCTCATGGTCGTTGGCAAAGTCCAGTTCATGAAATTGTTCAGAGACCGTGCAAATCAACTCGGCGACGATTTCATCCTGAAAGATTTTATGGATGAAGTATTAAGCACGGGATCGATCCCGTGGTCGCTTATACGCTGGGAATTGACCGGTCTGGACGACGAGATCAGAAAACTGTGGTAAACCGTACTGGTGAGCACTATTATCCCTCAATGTTCTGGCCATGCCCGGTCAATAGAAAAACTACAGTGTTCAAGCTCGGTACAAAAAGCTTGTTGAACCGTTCAAAAACATCTTATGATTGCTGCTTGTTTTCAATGAACGTAAGGACCGAGTGGTTCACTATAAATCCCCGGTATTAATATCCCTGTCATTAAACCGGAGCTTTTCAATATTGATAAGGATATTGTAACCGTCCCGCATGAAATCTATGCCTTCGACAATGACCCTGCCATCCTGTTCATGCACGATATAATCCTTTCGGTCACCCGGAAACGAGGCCGTGTCATTACCCGGGCCGCCGTCTACAACGTCCGAACCTGCCATTGGTGTCATTACATTATCGCCGCTGTTGCCGAACAGGTTATTGTCTTCATCATTCCCGGTCAGATTTGCATCATTGCGGCCGGTCAGCATCGCCTTCCTGAGAAACTGAGATTTGTTGGTGTAGGTTGAATTCTCGTCACGCGTCAATGAAAACGTACCTTCAAATTCATCAACAATTTCGGCAGTATACAACCAGTGCGTGCCGAGATAGTTTTCGACAAGCTCGTACATTGCCGGATCGAGGGCCTTCAACTTAAAGTTATCGAGGGGAATATATTCTCCCCCCCGTGTCCCCTCACCGGTCGGGTCATGTCTCCACATATCGAAATAGGCCTCAAACCCGCAGATCCAGTATTCCCCCGTTGTGTTCCGGTTGTACAGACCTTTCGCCCTGGCGATATCGTGAGCTTCATTCAATTCCCGTATAAACGTTGGATGTGCAAACCTGAGACCCTTTCCCTGGACAAAATGCATTATTTCTTCATACGAGGCATCGCGGGTCGGATTTTCCTGGTCCATATATTCCTCCACACCCTCCAGGATTGTTTCATATGCCCGCAGGTCCTGGCTGAGAACACCTGCCGCCCGCAGATTCGGCCGGTGTCCTTGGTGCATTTCAGTATCCGGGTAAAAGGTCAAGACTGAGTTATTCGCCGCTATTGCATTCGCAACCGCTATTTTATCCCGTTTTTCTCCATACTTCGTACCTGCTATGCCTGTCAGATGATTGACCAGGACTTTTCGGGCGTACACTGTCTGACGGTTTGAATAACCCGGCGCAATGACCATATGGATCGCTTTACCGTTCGGGGTAATGACCTTCGTATACCTGTCGAACACCTTGAACACTTCATGCACGTTATCGGGCATGGGAACAATCCCGTCCGGAGTTCCGGAAATATCGATATCCGGCCAGTCCGGCTGGCTCTGGGCAATCACCGGAGTTGAGTTTGAAACGGACAATCCTAAAAAAACACAACCTGCGCATAAGCTGTAAAAAGCATTATTATTAAACATTGCGAGTCCTCCTATACTTTAATTCCAGGCAAACTATCACCTTATCAATTCTCCTGTAAAATATACGAGAATTCTATTGATTTGCAACTCAATTTATGCTAAATATAACAGAAAGGTTATGATCTGTATTTGAACCGTATGACGCCCTTCTTTGATTTTAGTAGAAGATGTTAATTATTCTTGTATGCTATGGCATGACTTTGTATACTATAGCTCAATTGAGATGTTTACTTGTTGCTTCAAAAACCCTGTTTCACTTTCTTAAGCTCACAGTAACGTAAAATAGTACAATTCATTCTATTCAGAGGCAGACTAACCAATGGAGGAGGAATAGTATGAAAAAATCAATAGTATTGACGCTCGTTATCTTTGTAACTGCCAACCTGTTTCCGGCCAGCGGTCAAAGTCAGGACAGCCTGATGAGAACCGTTCTCACGAATTGCAATGTTATCGATTGCACCGGAAGTCCCGTAAAGGAGAATATGACGGTAATACTAACGGGGAACGAAATATCGTCAATAAGGCAGGGGGCATACCGGCCATCACGGCAGGATGAGAATAGTGAGGTCATCGATCTGGAAGGCGCATATGTTCTTCCCGGTTTTTGGAACATGCATACTCATTTGACCGATCTCCTGCCTTGGAATAATGCCCTGAACGACGAAGGGCTTGTTTCAAAAGCGATCCGGGGCGGTTTAAATGCCCTTGATGGTCTGCGGTATGGTTTCACGAGTCTACGTTCGGCCGGTGAAGGGGAATACGTGGACGTGACCTGGAGAGGTGTTTTTGACAAAGGATTTTTCCTGGGACCGCGCATTTTTGCCAGCGGACCGCCGGTATCCCCTACCGCCGGTCACAGGGGAAGTTCAAAGAATGGCGCCGACGGTGCGGGTGAAATCAGGAAAGCGGTACGAGAGCGAATCTTGAACGGCGCCAATGTGATCAAGATCATGAGTCTGGAAATGCTTCCCGACGAGCTTGAAGCTGTTGTAGAAACAGCCCATAGTTTTGGAATCGGCGTTTTGGCCCATTCCCGCGAGCCCGGAACTTACAGAGACGTTGCCGCAGGTGTTGATTGTATCGAACACGGGTATAGAATGACGGACGAGACCATCAAGTTGATGGCAGAAAAAGGGACGTTTTTCGACCCAACCATCAATTGTAATTTGAGTGATCAGTACATTAAAGAGAGGGAAGCTCGGCTGGCAAAACTGGGCCATTCCGACGATGCGCAAGTCGTCCGGGTCCGCAACGCCGTCACCTATGCAGACGAAAGAACCCCGGAACATGCCCTGACTCAAAGACAGGTCCTAAAGAAAGCGGCAGATGCTGGAGTGAAGCTCCTCATTGGTGCCGACTCCATGCCTATCGGGGAAATCGGGATCCTGGAAATGGAACAATTTGTCAGCGCCGGTGTCAGCGAGATGAATACGCTCATTGCCGCCACCCGTAACGGTGCGGATATGCTGGGTGTGCTGGACAGGCTTGGGACCGTCGAAGAGGGGAAGCTTGCCGACCTCGTGGTCGTTGCCGATAATCCCCTGGACAACATCTCCAATATCAGGAAGGTGATGATGGTCTTTAAAGGCGGCGTTTCGGTGGACCTGGAACATCCTCTTGGAACGGCCGGTTATCTGAATTATTTTGAAATGTCCGGATTTGGAAAAATAAATCACATCGACCAATATTTTAAATCGGGAGGAGCCGAAAAGCCAGCCCGATTTAAGTGAGGTCACGCGGAGTCCCGGCAATAAATAATGACTCCACGGATTTAAAACAGCGCCGGAATTGTCTTTGCAGAGCTCTTCTCCGGATGCATATTCCGAACCCAGGGCCAAACCGGCACCGGAAAAGTTTTCAGGCCGTGATGGTAGCATCCGGTGCGTAGAGTATGCTATCCATACAATAAGCGATTAGCAAGCTCGTGCACGGTACATCTACTTTATGTCGCAACCTCGTTCAATTTTCCGGTTTTCACATCGAAAATAAATCCTCTGACAGGTATGTCATCCGGTATCCAGGGATGAGATTTCACTTTCTGGATCTGCCGGCGGACGTTTTCCTCAAGATCACCAAAGGCATGAAAATGTGCCGGGGCCACGGTTGCCGTTCCCGTCTGCTGCTGCAGCTTTGTTCGTAAATCTTCATCTTTAAACGTCCGCATCCCGCAGTCGGTATGATTTATGATTATAAATTCCTGAGTTCCCAGCAAATGGTGCGAAATGATAAGAGACCTGAGAGCATCCTCAGAAACTATTCCGCCGGCATTACGGATGATATGAGCGTCACCTGTTTTCAGATCCAGAATGTCCTCGATCGTCAGCCGGGCATCCATACAAGCGACCACGGCTAATTTTTTACCAGGGGGCATAGGAAGATCTCCCAATGTAAATTTATCTGCATAGTGTTTGTTTGCTTCGAGGGTCTCTGCAATTACACTCATGATACGACTCCTTCACAATGTATGAGTTGGCTGCGCTTATTATTGGAATTTCAGCTCCAATTTTTTGACAGTACCGGAGACACGCCTCAACGTATTGATGCTATCCCGGCACGCAGCATGATTTTGTGTTCGTTATGTATGGTTAATCCGAATATTTTATCCGTAAAGTTCAATAGTAAGGTCTGCATTAATCAATTACAAGTGATTTATCCGCCTTATAAAAAAACAGGATTAGTCAAACGATTTGTAATCACATTAGATAGTAAATGTAAAAATAATTTTTTATTGCTTTGCAGAGCTTTTTTGAGAATGAGAGCAGGCAGCACGCAGGGTACCGCAGAAATTTTTATACAATACCCATCGCCATATTACCAGGGTAACGGCGCAATCCGGGGGAGTTTTTCATTGCGCATGGCGGCATGATACACAAAAGTCGCAAGAATGACCGAATTTGTCATCAGATTTTCGGGAACAAGGCGGTCAAAGACGTCCATATTCGAATGGACATTCGTTTCCATATCCATCCTGTCCTGCAGAAAATAATACCCCGGCAGTCCGACTTCAGCGTATGCTTCATGAGCCATTCCGGTACTAAAAAGATGCGTCATTCCCAGGTTTTTGAGGGGTTTCATCCATTCGGTAAATATTGACCTGATCACTTCGTTCTCCATGATGGATACACCCCGTATCTTGCCGCTGCCGTGATCGACATTAAAATATGCGGAAAGATTCTCGTAATCCTTCTTGTATTCCTTTTTTCCCAAGTCGGCGAAGTTGTTGCGGACATGACCCCGGTTGCCGAATGTACCCATTTCGTGTCCGCCCCAGAGCCCTATCCGGATGGTCCGGCGGGGTCTTATCCCCAATTTCTTGAAAATGCGCACCGTTTCCATGGAAACTACCACACCGGCGGCGTCATCCGTCGCACCGGTTCCGGCGTGATCGGCTTGAAGATGCCCGCCCAATAGTACAATTTCTTCTGCCAGGTCTGTGCCCGGTATCTCAGCGACAACATTGTAATCGTTTGGGTCGCCTCTGATAAAATTCACCCTGAGTTCAATTTCCATCTCAACGGGAATGTTCTTTTCCAGAATGCGCAGTATCCGGTTATAGTGTTCGGCTGCGATAACCAACTCCTTCGGATTAGGCGGGGAGTTCTCTTCCCAGGGTCTTGTTTCTAAAGTAAAGCCGACAACCCCTGCGTCGACAGTGCCGAAGTCATTTCGCCCGTCTGTGCGTACAATTGCCAGTGCACCCTCGTGAAATACAAACTCGATGATCCGCTGCCGGGAAAGTCTTTTTCTACCGGGTCTCTGTGCACGCCGTTCTTCTGTGGCACGAGGACCTATGGGAATCTTCGCCATCTCATCAAGCCGGTCATCCGTAAATTTCGTCGCTAATGGTTCAAAATGTGGTGACAGCTTTTGTTTCGGCCTTGTGAAAATGATAGTATTTCGTAATTTTCCACGGTACTGTTCCAGATCCGCTTCAGAGGTGACAGCATCAAAATTAATGAAGACAGCCTGCCCCCGGACCTTTCCGTCGGTACCGGCAGACCACGGTGCAGGATAGGCGATGACCGGCATATATTGGGGAGCCATCATGTGGACAGATGTATATTTATTCTCCCAGCCAATCCCAAACTCGTATGGCTCCAGCCGGGGATTTGCAAGACCATATTCTTCTAATTTTTCTTTAGCCCATTCCGCAGCTTCGAAATATGCAAGTGTTTTCACATGCCGGGGGCCGAAAACGTCCGCGAGCCAGCTTGCGTTCTCCATCACCTGGGAATGTTCGAATGCTTCTTCCATGATCTTTTCAATAACTTCCCAGTATACAGGTTCCTGTGCGGATAAAGAAGAGGCCGATAGAACTATTGCAATGACACCGATCACATTAATTCCCTTAACTCTCATAATATACCTCATGCTGAAAATTCAGTGCAATCAAGATGAACCATAGATTTGTCTATAGCTTCAGTCTTTCATTCCGATATTTTTAATCTGAAACGCTTTAGCATTGTAACTCCCATCCGGCAGTACGGCCGGCAGTTTATACTGCGGATCGGTGAGCAGTGCATATATAGCAGGGTCGCCGGTTCGCACGAGCTCTCTCGTTCTCAAATCCCATTGATCTTTTCCTCGCTCGAACGTCCCGGGATAATCCTGTCCTCCCAGTATGGAGGTGAGCGCCCAGTGAAGATACTCGGCAATATGGCATCCATAATCGCATGATTTGTCATAATAGGTGTGCCAAGCGCCGTCGGGATACTTCTCCGGGACTTCTTCAAAATATCCCCCTCTCGCCGCTTCCGAAGCCATCGCTGCGTCGGTCCCGCGTTCCCTGCCAAATACCGAAGGATAGGCAACTTCCCATCCATAATCGGTTATCAGGTGCAGAACCTCTTCCAGCGCCTCGTCATAAAGTCCGTCAACTCCATTCGGACGGATATTGTCGGTCCAGACATTTTGCCAGCTGGGAAACGGAACGTCATATGCCTGTAAATCCTCTCTGTTCTTCGCCGCGATTAGTGTCGCATCCTTGCTCACCATCGCATCGACTATTTTCCGGTTGTCCGGTATCCCGTCTTCGTCATTATCGAGATACTCGGCCAGCACGTTGGCGGCATGAAGCACTTTATCGTCGGGTGCGGCGGCAGTTGCATACACATTCACCCCAAACACCTCTACAAGTTTGGGAAAAGGAGCCGTTTCCGGCCTGTCTGTGCTGCAGTAAACTACAAGTAAAAGAACAGACCATATTAGTGAAGCGAACCGCATAATAACCTCCGGTTTTTGTCAGAGTTGTTGGTAATCAGGATTTATACCGACGCACAAGAAGTATGCAACATCTCACATTGACCGTAATCTTACTACAACTATACTGATTTAATGTAAGAAATTATTGTTTTGACTTGGCACGTACCTGCCGGGGTCAATTCATTCTATACACAGTGTAGTACGATATAAATTCCGGCAAAGATTCAGGGAACAGAACTTACGTTATTCAAGAACACGGGCATGGTTCCAGAGTGATGAATTGTGAAAATCAGCTACGAAACTGCCGGGCGGGACCAGCATATCACATGCTTCACGAATCTCATCACTGAGCGTCATTTCCAGGACCGGGAGCAAGGTTTCCAGACGGTCGACCGTGCGGGCTCCTATAAGAGGTGCGGTAATTCCCGGCTGGTCCTTGGCCCATAAAAGTGCAAGCTGCGCAGCCGGGATACCCGCTTTTTTTGCAAGTTTCATAAACTCTTTGCCAACTTTGATCCCCCGTTCTGTTATTCGTTTCGCATAGAAACCGCCGCGCATGACGGCACGAGAACCTTCCGGAAAATCGGTCGTACTGTTGTACCTGCCGGCTAATATGCCCATAGCAAGTGGTCCCCACGTGATCAGACCGACCCTGTACTTCCGGGAAACAGGGATGAGTTCATTCTCTATACGACGGTCCAGGAGATTGTACGGTGGCTGTTCGGTGGCAAGACGGACGTAGTTTTTCAATTCACTGAACATGATCGCTTCCATAACGGCCCACGCAGGATGCGTTGAACAACCGATATACCTGATCTTACCCTGCCGGACCAGATCGGTCAATGCTCCGAGTGTTTCATCTACCGGTATGTCAGGCGAGAACCGGTGGAGCTGAAAAAGATCGATATAGTCGGTTTGAAGGCTTTTAAGGGAATTTTCGCATACGCGAATGATATTCAAACGTGAATGACCGAATTCATTTGGGCCCAATGAATCGAGGTGCATATCCGGTCGTATACTGAAGGTCGGTTTGTATTCATCGAGAGATACACCGATCCGTTTCCTCCCATGGTCGATCTTCGTTGCTATAAATACCTGATGCCTCTTATTGTTTTTTTTCAGCGTTCTGCCAATGATCCGTTCGCTCTCACCCTCACAATAGGTATCTCCCGTATCAATTAAATTGATACCTGCATCGAGTGCGCGGTTTATGATCTTATCGGCTTCTTTTTCCGAAGTTGCATCTCCGAAATTATCGCTTCCAAGGCCCAAAGGAGAAACATTGACACCCGTTCTCCCTAATACTCTGTATTCCATCGTAGTATCTCCTGTGTCCAATTCGGTTTTGTTGACAGATACATTGAAGTGACTCTTGTACCATATACGCTCTATGGCCGCTATCTCATTAATTTGTTTGCTGTTCTTGCAGGATGTTCAGACAATGGTCACCAAAAATATTACCACGGCAAGGGGGCAATACGGGGAAGTTTTTCATCACGCATGGCGGCATGATACACAAAGGTCGCAAGTATCACCGAATTCGCCATCAGATCTTCCGGTACAAGGCGGTCGTACACGTCCATATTGGAATGATACCGACGGCCGTCCATCCTGTCCTGCTGAAAATAAAAACCCGGCAGTCCGATTTCCTGATACGCCTCATGTGCCGATCCTGTGGTGAAGAGATGTCTCAATCCCAGGTTGTACAGCGGCTTAATCCATTCAGTAAAAATTGCCCGAATCTCTTCATTGCCCATAATGTTCAGGCCCTTTATTCTGCTGCTGCTGTTATCAACGTTAAAATATGCGGATAGATTATGATAATCTTTTTTGTATTCTTTTGCTACCGGGTCGGCAAAGTTGCTGCGGACATGGCTCCGGTTACCATATAATCCCATTTCGTGACCACCCCAGAGTCCGATCCGGATGGTCCTCCGGGGTCTGATCCCCAGTGCCTTGAAAATGCGTACGACCTCCATGGAAACAACGACGCCGGCGCCGTTATCGGTCGCACCGGTCCCGACGGGTTCAGACTGAAGATGACCGCCTAATAAAACTAATTCATCCGCCAGGTCCGTGCCGGGAATTTCCGCTATGACATTGTAATCATTCGGGTCGTCTCTTGAGAAGTGTGCCTTGATATTGACTTCCATCTCGACAGGAATCCCTTTTTCGAGAATGCGTATGACCCTGTTATAATGTTCCGCTGCAATTACCAACTCTGTTATCGGTGGAGGAGCATCCGTTTCCCACATCCGTTTTGTCATAGCATATCCCCCAACCGCTGTATCGACGGTGCCGAAATCATTTTTCCCGTCAGTGCGGACAACCGCCAGGGCGCCTTCGGCAAACAACATGTCGAATTTCTGCTCCCTCGACAGTCCTTCAGTACGGCGTCTCCGCTCACGAGCGACGGGGGGACCGATCGGGATTTTCGCCATTTCATCCAGTTCTTCTTCTGTATATCTCCTCGTCATAGGTTCAAAATGGGGTGTTATTATCTGTTGCGGCCTCACGAAAACGATTTTGCCCTTAATTTTTCCCCGGTACATATCCAGGTCCGATTCAACGGTAATTTCATCAAGATTGATGTGGATCACCTGTGCCCGTATCTTGCCATTCGTACCTTGAGACCATGGAGCAGGATAGCCGATGACCGGCATATACTGCGGAGACATCATGTGGATTGATGTGTATTCATTTTCCCAACCAACTCCAAATTCAAACGGCTCCAGTCGTGCATTCGAAAGACCATACTCATCAAGCCGTTCTTTCGCCCATTTTGAAGCTGCAATATATCCTGACGATTTCGAATTTCGGGGTCCATACACATCAGTTATCCAGCTGGCATTTTCCATGACCTCAGAACGCTCAAACGCTTCTTCCATGATCTTATCCACAACGTCCCAGTGTACCGGTTCCTGTGCGGATACGGAATAAACCTGTAAGAGTATCAATAATAATCCGGTGATACAGGTACGCTTTGCTCTCATTGTACTACCTCCCAATAACAATGCACGCCGAAAGAAGAATCAAGGCTTTATACGTTAACAAATTACGGTTTGCAATTGTATTTTACAAGCTATTTCTTCGGCAACCGGATAGAAGCTGAATGCTCATCCGGCACTACAATCATTCAAATTTTTTCTGCATTACAGTGTATCGTATTCGCAGCTGTCATCTGGCCTTATCAACATCGAGCACAACGACCGAATCGAACGGATCCCAGGCCTCTCCGTCTAGCGTAACCACAATGTAGGCGTTCCCTTCGATCGCAACGTTGTAGTTCTTCCGGGGGATGCTCCGCAGTGCATAGGCCTGTATCGGGCGTCGCCGTACGGTGTCCAAGACCAGTCTCCCATCATCGGGCCAGTCGAATACATGCAGGAACAGCCGCGTCGTACCGTCCGGAAGGATCTTATGGGTGATCCTTCCCCATTCGGGCTGTCCCCACTGGGTGCCTTTTGTCCCATAGACACTTTCACCGTACTTTTTGATCCATTGCCCGGCTTCGAGGAGAACATCGACCGATTCTTTGGGAATTATACCTTCGGGTGTCGGTCCGACGTTCAGCAGGTAATTTCCACCCATACTGGCTATATGGGTGAAATTTTGAACCACTTCTTCTGCGCTCATAAAGTCAGGTCTGTCTTCGCGGTACATCCACGAGCCATTCATTGTGGTATTTACCTCGAAATTATGAAAAGTCGAAATATCACCCAACGTAGGGTAATACCCTTCGGGAGTCAAATAATCCATCGTTCCATGTGCAAACCGGTCATTAATGATCACATCTGGCTGGATTGAACGTATCATATCCATGATTTCATAAGCGTGAATCAGTTTTGGATGTTCTGCAACATAGAATTCCAACGGACCGTCACCTTCGGTCATAAATGCACCACCGTCATCGGAAAAGAAAATATCTATCTGTCCGTAATCGGTGAACAATTCACGGATCTGGTTCTTCATATACACAATGTATTTTTCAAGGTCGGCATCGGGTTTCGGATAATAGTGCTGGTTTCGGTACCACTTCGCGGGAAATTCCGGATGATGCATATCGGTAACCGAATAATAGATGCCCAGCCGTATGCCTGCTTCAAAACAGGCATCCGCCAGTTCTTTCAGAGGGTCCCGGCCGAAAGGAGTAAAATCCGTGATATCGTATTCGGTATATTTGGAGTCGTACATACTGAATCCGTTATGGTGTTTTGTGATATACACGATGTATTTCATTCCGGCATTCCGCGCAATATCGACCCATTCTTCAGCATCGAAATCCACCGGATTCAGCACATGACCCCGCTTTAGCAACTCGTCATAGTTTCTCCATCCTCTGTCCTCTGGTGTTCTCGGCAGGGCATCGGGCCCCCAATGGATAAACATCCCGTAACGGGCATTGTGCCACCATTCCATCCTGTTGTCCATGGATGTGTTCCAATCCGGACGGATCTCGATCATTCGGCCAGACCCAAAATCCGAATCCGGGTAATCAGGTGTCTGGGCTAATACAGATGTTGCCGCCATACACAGCACAAAAATGCAAAACAAGGCGTAGCGGAGTTTCAATACTGACACTGTTGTGTTCATGATAACCTCCCTGGGATAATGTAAAAACTGTGAGATAAAGAAATCATACTGCACTCATTCATTTCTGTGAAGTGTGCAGAGTATCTATTGTGGTACAGAATTGATCATATGCCGATTTGTAACCGTCGATTGAAGAGTAACCGCGAAAATCGAATTCCAGATTTCCGCCGCCCAGGTCATAGATGAGGGGGATCGTACTGATAAGGCAGACTCGAAGACTTTCGCGGACCGGCATTGCGGTCAGTTCATTGATATAATTAATCAATGCATCGAACGGGAAATTACTCTGAGAACGTTTTTGCGGCCATTTATCATGTTCTTTGTAATAATCCAACAGGTGCCTGATGTCATGTCTGAGAATTTCCAGCTCACTGATAATCACTTTCTTGAGACGTTCAATTTTTCTTCTTTCAGCTCGTTTTCCTTTATATACCTCAATACCGTATATAATGGCGCCTGTAAAACCCGCTGACAGGAGTGCAATAAATATAGGGTTGTTCACAATTTCAGCCATTGATTCAAGCATGACAAAATGTATTAAACAAAAGAAATAATATCAATATAAAAATGGCCGCAACGGTGTATTCGGTATGCACCCAGAGATATGACCACTTGACACGTTAGGAAAATTTTACTACATTAATCACCCGTCCATCGAGACAGCATTCGTGACACGTCATTTTAATTTCCGTTTTGCTTCATATCGGGCAAGTGATACTGCGTGCAACACTTTTTAACGAACAGGTGGCTGCCATGCACACAATGACCGGCACATTGACAATCGTTGGTGAAGACTTTGAAATCGCTGTCATTCACCCTGCCTGCTCCGATAACATTTCATCAACGCCGTTTGCTCTTCTCCTCGAACCAAAGTTCGTTTTCACTTCTGACAGGGACAGGAATTATGAAACATGTTAAAACAATCATGCTGCTTATAATAAAAAGCATACTCTTTGTCACAGTGGTTTTCTTCGCCGGGGTGTTCTGGCCGATGGAGTACGTCGGGGTGGTCAATACTGTTAGTCCGGTGATTATTTCTGATATCACGGTCGTTGATGTTGAGAACGGCGCACTTATCCCAAATTCGACCGTTGTTATTGAAGGTGACAGGATTACCGGTATTATGTCATTGGAATATGCTTCCCCACCCGAAAACGCGCTATTAATAGACAGCAGCGGGAAGTTTCTGATACCTGCGTTGTGGGACATGCATGTCCATACGTACAAACTCAGTCCACAACTTCATTTTCCTCTCTGCATCGCCTACGGCATCACGAACATCCGCGATATGGGAAGCGCCCTCAATAATTCTGGCGGAGTGCGGTCAAGCGCCGGGGACAAGCGGATGTGGAACGCTCAAATTGCGAACGGTGAGCTCATCGGGCCGAGGTTTATGGGCATCAGCAGTTTTTCCGTGAACGGCTCTTCAGACAGATACGGTGATTATCCCCCATTTTTTAATGCGCGCACCCCGGAGGAAGCGCGCCGGCTTGTCCGTTATTTCAAGCAGCACAATCTCGATTTCATAAAGGTTTATAACAATATTCTTCCCGAACCGTTTTTTGCGCTTATGGACGAAGCGCAGAAAGCCGGAATCGACGTCGCCGGGCACAGGCCGGTAAGGGTCGGGGCGCACCGAAGCATCGAATGCCGGAATGAAAAGTTTCGAACATGCACGGCTGTTCCTGAAGGAGGGGTATGTGGGTGCAGAGGAATTTCGGAACCGTGAAGACATCGACAGCGCATATACCACCGAAGTCAGGCGTGAAATGATCGAAATGAACGACGATACCGTTACCGGTGATATTTTCAGGACGTTCGTCGAAAACGGCACATGGTTCTGCCCGACGCACGGGACCCGGAAAATGGATGCGTTCGCCGGCAACGAAGACTATCGGAACGACGCCCGGCTGAAATACATACATCCCTTCTTCAAAAAGCAATGGGATGAAGACGCTGAAGACATGACGGCGGAAGACCCGAGCCAAAGCGGCAGAAAAACATTTATGGATTTTTATATAGCCGGTGTGGAACTCACGGGAAAAGCTCATGCGGCGGGCGTGAACATAATCGCGGGAACAGATGCGAACGACACATTCATTTTTCCCGGATCAGGTCTGCACGAAGAGCTGAGGCGTTTCGTACAGGCCGGACTGACGCCGGCCGAAGCGCTCAAAACCGCCACCCTGAATCCTGCCCGTTATTTCGAAGTATTGCAGGATTTCGGAACGGTAGCCGCGGGCAAAAAAGCCGACCTCATCATTCTCAATGCAAACCCTCTCGAAGACATCGGCAACACAGAAGCTATCGAGTTTGTTCTTTTTGACGGAAATGTGTACACGAAAGACGCACTTGATTCCATGTTAGATTTTGTTGAGAAACAGGCCAACAGACTCTTGATACATTTCAAACTTTTGTGGCAGGATTTTTATTAATTAACATTCAATATGTATTATTCTGCCCGTTCATGATTACTGTATCCTTGGAGGAAACAACAATGAAAAAGACTTGAATTTCCCTACTCATAATGTCAGCGGCACTCGTGTTCGTGACGACATCAGAAGCTCAGGAACCGGTATATTGGGACGTTATACAGAAGATCAGAGTCGAGGGTTTTAACCATTCACAGATAATGAAAATCGCCAGTTATATTACCGACGTACATGGGCCGCGTCTGGCAAACTCTCCGTCCTACCAGAGGGCTGCCGAATGGGCAAAACAGCAATTCGAAGAGTTCGGGTTGTCCAACGTGCATCTGGATTCATACGGCGAGTTCGGTGTCACCTGGAGCAACGAATACACTTCAGTGCACATGATGACACCCGAATACATGCCGATAATTGCCTACCCGAACACATTCTCATCCGGAACGAACCGGAAAGTTCGCGGTCAGGCGGTCTTTATCAATATTAACAGTATATCGTCCCGGGCAGACCTGAATGCGTTCCGGGGTAAATTACGGGACGCCGTAGTATTTATCGATCCCAAGGTCGAGATGTCACCCCATTTCGACCCGATCGCCGTGCGGTATACCGAAGAACAGCTCAATGAACTGTCACAGGCCGTAATAACTCCTCCGGAACAAGGTCAAATCAATCCTCGCAGGGTGCAATCCGGCCTGTCGCGGGACGAGATAATAGATTTCCTGTTTTCCGAGGGCACGGCAACCATAGTTTCTCCCGACCGGCGGGAAGATTACGGAACGGTCGAAGTGAGTGAAGTACCCGGAAGAGCATGGGAAGGTATGGATTCCATTCATCCTCCCTACCTTGTCATGGCAGGAGAACACTACAACAGGATCATGCGCATCCTCGAAAAGGGCATCCCCGTTGAAATGGAGGTCGAAACAAGGATCAATGTTCATGACGACAGTCCCGAAGATTATAATGTCCTTGCCGACCTTCCCGGCTCCGATCTTGCGGATGAAATTGTCATGATCGGCGGGCATTTCGATGCAAATTCCGCAGGTCAGGGCGCTATCGACAACGGTGCCGGTTCTTCCGTTGCAATGGAAGCTATCAGGATACTGAAAGCGATCGGTGTACAGCCGCGCCGGACCATACGCGCCGCATTGTGGGGCGGTGAGGAATATAGACGGTACGGGTCGCGCGGATACGTCAGGAGGCATCTCGGCAATCCCGACACGCAAGAATACACTCCACAACACGCCCAATTTGCAGGTTTTTTCAACAATGACACTATCGGAGGAAAAATACGCGGTATCTGGTTGCAGGAGAACGAACAGGTGCGGCCGATCTTTGAAGCATGGATGAAACCGTTCCGTGATCTGGGCATGACCCATATCAGCCCGAACAACTCCCCCGGTTCCGACCACGATTCGTTCGACGCCGTGGGGCTTCCCGGCTTCCGGTTCATTCAGGACGAAATCGAACGGCGGGCGTATCATACGAACATGGACACGTTCGACCGCTACGTTCCCGAAGACCTGATGCAGGCGGCGGTCATCATGGCAAGTTTTGCATATCATGCAGCCATGCGGGATGAAAAACTTCCCCATGCTGCTCCCGCCGGTCAACGCGCCCGGTAATCCTGGAAAAAGTCATGAGAATTTTTTAAAGGTGTTCAGGTCGCGATACCTGCATCACTGCAGAGTGAAATCCGGTACCGGACCACTGTTAGGCGGGTGATTTTCAAATTAAAAGCCGCACGCCAGACATAAGCGTGTGCAGCTTTTGACCATTGTACCTCTCTATTTTTTAATGAGTATTTTATCGTTCGGCGGATAGAGCAATTCGACCCCGTTATTGGTTAAAATATGATTATCCTCGAAATTGATACGCAGCTTTTCTCCGTTTCGCATAACATAGATCCACATATCGACGGTATTGTCCCGCAAAGCACCAGGCAGAACATTGTCAAATTTTTCTTTACGAATAAGATCCAGGATTTCCCAGCGTTTTTTCGCTACCTGCGCGTACGTATCGTCTTCAAAGACGAGTACGATGCCCACAATTAGAACGCCGAGGAGTTTTGTCGTTTTCAATGCCGTTTCCTCCTTAACCTGCTTCATGCTGTTTATATTCGTTCTGCAACAGGAGATACGAAGCGCTATTGAGAAAATTGTAAATTCAGAATTTCACTAAGATATGAAGTGGGTGTTCAACGATCAAATCCGCCTGATTTTCCGTGACAACGTCCCGCAGGACACCATGTACATCGGATGCCCTAAAATAAATGAAAAAAGATGCTTTGCCAAGTAAATAATTTGTTGCATTTTTCCATAACCGGAGAAGGCATAAAAGTAACCGTCATAATACGATATCAATCGATGATGCAAAAGATTCTTTGAGCCGTTTTTATAAAACTCTAACACACTGATCTTCTGCCTACAACATTCCATATTGCAAATCGGGGAGCAATTTTGTATTTTTGGTCACATTCTCTACTGAATATCAAAAGATAAATGGCTAAGAAAGAAACCTTGCTTATCGTCGACGAAGAGGAATATTCCCTCGACGGGCTGAGAGAGATCATGACACAGGAGGGGTACAAGGTCTATACCGCCCTGTCTGCCGAAGACGGCGGCGGCCATCTGATCGAAAGGGATATTGACCTTGTCATTACCGACCTGAAACTGCCGGGCATGGATGGGTTGGACTTTTCCCTGAAGATACTGCAGGAATATCCCGGAACACAGGTCATTATCATGACGGCATTCGGTACGGTCGAGAGCGCCGTCAAAGCGATGAAGGAAGGGGTCTATAAATATATTACGAAACCGGTCGATGTCGATGAACTGCTCGTTCTCACGAAAAAAGCGCTCGACGAAAGCAGGATGAAACGGGAAATCACCGATCTGAAATCTAAAATATCGGCGAAGTACAATATGAAAAACATTATCGGTGCATCAGGACCGATGGCGGATGTTTTTGAGAAAGTTATAAAGGTCGCAAAAACAAACTCGACCGTTCTCTTACGCGGTGAGAGCGGAACAGGCAAGGAACTTGTCGCGCATGCCATTCATGAACACAGCGACCGGATAAAAAAACCGTTCGTGGAGATAAACTGCTCGGCTTTCCCCGATACGCTTCTTGAAAGCGAGCTTTTCGGTTACGAAAAGGGTGCGTTTACGGGAGCGCACAAGACAAAGCCCGGGAGGATCGAGGCCGCCGAAGGCGGGACAATATTTCTCGATGAGATCGGCGATATTAACCCGGCCGTGCAGATGAAACTGCTGAGGATATTACAGGAAAAGACGTTCTCGCCGCTCGGTAGTACGATAACAAAATCGGCCGATGTCCGCGTGGTCGCTACGACAAATGCGGACCTGGAGAACTCTATCAAAAGCGGAACGTTCCGCGAGGACCTCTATTACCGGCTCAACGTAATTCCTATTTTATGCTCCCGCCGCTGCGAAACCGGAAAAGTGACATTCCCCTTCTCGTAGACCATTTCAATACTAAACACACAACGCTCAATGGAATAAAACCGGTGAAAATCTCGTCAGACGCCTTGCAGATACTTTCCAATTACAAATTGCCGGGCAATGTGAGGGAATTGGAAAATTCGATTGAGAACGCGGTCGTTATGTGTAATAAAAAATCGATAGAAGTTGACGATCTTCCACAATATTTACATGCAAGAGACCTTGCCGGAAAAGGTATTCCTGCGATCAATCTTCCGGAGGATGAACTCGACTATTCCAAACAGCTTGAAATATCGGAACAGCAGATTATTCGGAAAGCGCTCGAAAAACAAGAATTTAATAAAACGAAGGCGGCCGAATTGCAGGGGATAAGCATTCGAACCATGCGGTATAAGGTGAAAAAATATAATCTCTGAAAAGCGGGCTGACAACTGACCGGAACCTGGTCTTCCAAGAAGAATTACTGTGAAAGGATCAGCTTAAGAACGACAGAAAAACGCCCGCGGTAACGGCAGAACCGATTACCCCTGCAACATTCGGCCCCATAGCGGAATAGAGTGGATTGACTCTTCCGTCGGTGTGTTCACTTACGAATTTTTGCACAACGCGTGCCGACATCGGTACGGCGGACACCCCTGCAGCGCCGATACAGGGATTTATTTTACTTTTCTCAGGTAAGAAAAGATTAAGAATCTTTCCGAAAATAATGCCCCCGGCGGTACTGAATGCAAAAGCGACCGCACCCAGTAAAAGGATCTTTATAGTATTCAAATTGAGGAAATGTTCGCTGTCCATTGTTGCGCCGACAGCAAGGCCGAGCATAATTGTTACAATATCAATCATCGGACCGCCGGCCGTTTTGCTTAACCGCGTCACGACAGAACTTTCCCGCATCAGATTCCCGAACATAAGCATACCGATGAGCGGTGCGCTTGTCGGTATGACCAGAACAGTCACGATACCGGTGACGACCGGAAAGAGGATTACAGCCCTCTGCGATACCGGTTTAATCTGGGGCATGTCTATCGCGCGCTCTTTTTTTGTCGTTAAGATTCTCAGGATTGGCGGTTGAATGATCGGGACAAGCGACATATAACTGTAGGCGGCAACAGCAACGGCGCCGAGTAGATGGGGGGCAAGACGAGCGGTCAGAAAGATAGACGTCGGACCGTCGGCCCCTCCGATAATTCCGATACTCGCCGCTTCTTTCGGTGTAAAACCTAACAAATAATACGCCCCGAGCGCAGCGATGAATATTCCGAGCTGTGCCGAAGCCCCGAGAATAAAAGTAACCGGCCTTCCCAGCAGGGGTCTGAAATCTGTCAATACGCCAACCCCCATAAAGATCATGGGAGGAAGAAATTCGGTCTGTATTCCATTCTGATAGATAAAGTTGAGCAACCCGGTACCGTAGGAACCCATATCTGCCAGCGGGAGGTTTGCCAGGATCGCACCGAAACCGATCGGTATCAACAGGAGCGGTTCATATTCTTTTGCTATTGCCAGATAGATCAGGATTCCGGCAATGATGAACATTATAGTGTTTGAGAGCGAAATATTCCAGAAACCGGACTGCTGGAGAAGCTCCAGAAATACATTCATCCTTATCCTGCTTTTGGTAGTATGGTCATAAGGGGATTGTTTTTTTCGATATCGTTTCCGATAGACACATGAATCGTCTGGACAGTGCCGTCAACAGGGCATTTAATATCATGTTTTGCTTTCATTGCCTCAATAGCAGCAACGACATCTCCCTTTTTAACAGAATCGCCTTCCTGTACATTGATCTCAAGGACCGGAACGCTGCCGTCGAACGGTGAATAGACATTTTCACCGGCGGCGGCAGGCACAGCCTGCTGAACCGTTGAAGGTACGACAGAAACTTCTGCTGAACCGTCCGAATTGGACGGGGCCAGGGTGACTTGAAAAGTACGGACAACTCCGCCTTCCTGAACAGTGCACGTCGTCGTAACGGGACTGCCGGTCAGTCCGGCTGCTGCCGGCGCTGATGCCGCTTTCTTCGGCCCTTCTTTTTTCTTTAACGGAAGATCTATCTTCGGATTTCCCGACAGCAATCTGATGCCTTCATTGAGTTCCATATCTTTTCCGGGAACCATGGCACACACAACAAGAAAGACCGATTTGTCATCGGTCGGCAATCCCCGTTTTTTCAACTCTTCCCGTGCCACGGGAATTGTATCAGGCGCTGCCTCCAGCGGATCGCCGTCGAACGGCTCGAGTTTTAATTGTTCGGATGCCTTTTTGACTACCTCGGGATCGGACGGTAACGGCGTTTTTCCGAAATACCCGAGCACAGACCTTCCGTAACCTTGATCTATTTTCCCCCACCGGCCGTAGAGAACGTTACTAAATGCCTGTATCCAGTACTGCTGACTTCCGGGGGTCACACTGGTCCATGCCCCTCCTTTTTCCACCACGACGGGCAACTCGGCGAGTACATCGTTATACCTGTCCAATATACCGGCTTTGACCATCATATGGACGTTCGGCCCGATGGCGCCTCCGGGCATTGGAAAAGACACAACGCGCGGATCGGGAGCCAACACCACAGGATTAAAGTCATAGTCCTTCATACCTTCAACCATCAGGGCTTCAACGTCTCCCAATTTAGATGAATCGATATCCAGTGAATACCCGGTACCTTTCAATGCATGTTCAACCGATCTGATATCGGGCTGAGACGTTCCGCTTGACATAGGCCGGGTAGCGAGATCGACACCGTCAACCCCACCCTCTATGGCGGCCATATAGCAAGCAACTCCAATGCTGGCGGTATCGTGAGTATGAAACCACAATTCCATTCCCGGCGGCATTAATTTTTTAATGCCTTTTGCCGTCTCGTAAACAGTTTTCGGATCGGTCGTCCCGCTTGCATCTTTCATGCAGAACGAATCGATCTTCACATCACTTTCGAGCAGCTGTTTTGCAATAGTAACATAGAATTCAGTCGTATGGGCTTTATCGGATTTAAATGGCAGCCCCATCATTGCAACACATACCTGGTGATGCATTCCCGATTCAACTATCGCTTTACCGGTCTTTATCAGGTTCCCGATATCATTCATAAAATCGAAGTTCCGGTCCCACGAAGTGCCGTATTGCTTCATGAGCCGGGCTTGCAGTCTTTGTGTATCCATGCCCTGACTTGTCAGGGTAACGCCGGTTATCGATCGTGTCAGTATTTGAAGAATTACATCGGGGCCGACAGTATCCCGCATTTGCTGCATACAGTCGAATGGGTCTTCCCCTACGTAAAACAGGGGGGCTTGAAAACGCGCACCGCCTCCGAATTCTATATGACGGACTCCGGCATGAGCCGCTGCTTCCAATGCAGGCAGAATATCTTTGACCCGTACTTTGCCGCCGAATAAACTTTGCAAACCATCACGAAACGACATGAGTTGCACGCGGATAGTCTTGGGATTCTTGGCATAAATCATCGTATCTCCTCAATGTTTGTAACTCGGGTTCCGGGAAAGGCCGCAGCTGTAGCGCTGGTAATAACAGCTATAACCGCAGGATCAACAGAACCGGCAGCGCTGCCTGTTGAAGCCTCCGCAGCCGGGAACATTGTCATTAGTAGCTTCATCAATCCGGCAAGAATACCCAATAACAGAAATACACCGAAAAATGCTGTTGCAGAAATAGACAATAACCCGAAATCAGACATACTTTAATCTCTTTATTTTATGATCGCTTTACGGTCTTCAGGATGATAATAAACTTCAGGCATGCGACGCCAGACACACTACGGACGGTCATGCCGGTAGTTTCACTATTGAATTCTGTCAATTTGGTGTCTTACCGAATCTTCTTGTACCCGGATCATCCATACTGGCAGGGCAAAAAGGATTCAATTGTTTTGAGAATTTGTACTGTAGAAAAACGGATGACATGAAAATGATACATCCTGCATACTGCTCTATCCATAAAATACTAATTTTTTTCAAGTTATCAAGCAAAAATTATTAATTTTACCGGGAATCGGATACGCTTTGCCCCATTAATAAGCGCACTTGCCGGCACCTTTTTTCAGCACACCGTTGTTCGCTTTTACTTTGTGTTGCAGAGGTGAATAAATAAATTCAATGAAAAAAATGGTGAAAATTACTTGCGAGTTGAAGCTTTATGCTCTACATTAGAAGTTTAGAAAATTCGGTTTCAATCTTAATTATCATAATTTTTCATGCGTAAAGAATTTATTATAGTTCAGGGGGCACGCGAGCACAATCTTCAGAACATTTCCGTATCCCTTCCCCGGGATCAATTAATCGTTATTACCGGTCTATCGGGTTCGGGTAAATCTTCTCTTGCATTCGATACGATCTATGCGGAAGGGCAGCGCAGGTATGTTGAATCGCTTTCCGCATATGCACGGCAGTTCCTCGGACTCATGGAAAAACCGGACGTCGATTACATCGAGGGGCTTTCTCCTGCGATTTCGATTGAGCAGCGTTCTTCCGGCAAAAATCCCCGCT
Source organism: bacterium (assembly GCA_965240425.1). Taxonomy (GTDB): domain Bacteria; phylum SM23-31; class SM23-31; order SM23-31; family SM23-31; genus CBDFMG01. Next base: position 623,393 of record OZ251221.1, on the reverse strand, counting down.
CCACTGTTGCGACCGTGACCGAAATATACGATTACCTCCGTCTTCTCTTTTCACGGGTCGGCATCCCATTTTGTTATAAGTGCGGACGAAAGATACAGAGGCAGGCCGTTCAACAAATGGTTGACGCCGTTTTCAATCATCCCGAAGGAAAACGAATTCAAATACTCGCACCACTTGTCCGGGGAAGAAAAGGAGAATACCGCGACCTCTTCACACAGATCATAAAAGAAGGTTATATAAGGGTCCGGGTTGACGGGGAAATTATCGAAGCACAACAAGATATCAAGCTGGCAAAGAACATAAAACACACTATCGAAGTTGTCGTCGACAGGTTGATAATTAAAAAGGACCAGGGAAACCGGCTGGCCGATTCGATCGAAACAGCGCTGAAACTGGGCGGCGGGATAGTGCAGATCCCTATTTCCGGTGGTGAAGAACTTCTTTTCAGCGAGCAATTCGCCTGCGTACATTGCGGTATCAGTTATGAAGAGCTTGCTCCGAGAATGTTCTCATTCAACAGTCCGTATGGAGCGTGTTCGAAGTGCAGCGGTCTCGGAACAAGAATGGAGATCGATCCCGACCTTGTGATACCTGACCACAATAAATCGATCATGGAAGGAGCTATTGAAGCCTGGGGAGATATTCAGGGGAGCAAATGGTACAGAACCATGCTCAAATCGGTCGCCGCTCATTATGATATTTCCTTATTTACATCTTTCAGGAAGCTATCTGCCGAGGTAAAAAGAATCATCCTTTACGGATCGGGCTCTCATGAATTCACCTTCAGGTATTCCCATGCGAACGGTAAGGGCCATGGTGAGTGGACCGGAAAATTCGAAGGAGTTATTCCAAATCTCAACAGACGCTATAAACAGACAAGCTCGCAATACATAAGAACATTTATAGAAAATTTCATGAATACTATCCCGTGTCCCGATTGTGATGGAGCGCGGCTGAAAAAAGAACCTCTTGCGGTCACTATCAATGAAAAGAACATTCACGAAGTGACCAGCATGTCTGTAAAAGATGCCGTGAAATTCTTTGCCGGACTCACGTTGTCGGCACGGAACAAAGCAATCGCCCATCAGATCCTGAAGGAGATATCCGAGCGGCTCGCTTTCCTGAATAATGTCGGCCTCGATTACCTGACACTGGGACGCTCTTCAGGAACTTTATCCGGAGGCGAGGCACAGCGAATCCGTTTGGCGACACAAATAGGTTCTCAGCTTGTCGGCGTTCTGTACATTCTCGACGAACCGAGTATCGGTCTTCATCAACGGGATAACAGGCGCCTTATCAGGACACTTTCAAAGCTCCGTGACCAGGGCAACACGGTCATCGTTATCGAACATGACCGCGATACCATTCTCGAAGCGGATTATGTCGTCGATCTCGGTCCCGGTGCCGGGATCCACGGCGGAAAGATCGTTGCAGAGGGTGCTCCCAAAGCAATAATGCAGAGCCGTAACTCCCTGACGGGTAAGTATCTTTCGAAAAAAATGGAAATTCCCATACCGATGTCCAGGCGCAAATCAGGCGGCAAATCACTGAAACTATTCGGTGCACGGGGAAATAATCTTAAGAATATCAATACCACGTTTCCGCTCGGGATGTTCATCTGCGTCACCGGTGTCTCGGGTTCGGGCAAGAGCACTCTGGTCAACGAGACGCTCTACCCCGCTCTTGCAAAGAAGTTCTATCACAGTAAAAAACAGCCGTTATCCTTTGACAGTATCGAGGGGCTTGAAAATGTCGATAAAGTAATCGATATTGACCAGTCACCGATAGGACGGACGCCCCGATCGAATCCCGCAACCTATACCGGGCTTTTCACGCACATACGGTCTCTCTATTCTCAGCTTCCGGAATCAAAACTTCGCGGGTATCAACCCGGTAGATTCAGCTTCAACGTCAAGGGGGGACGCTGCGAGACCTGCCAGGGTGACGGCATCATCAAGATCGAGATGCATTTTCTACCCGATGTTTATGTTCCCTGCGAAGTCTGTAAAGGCAGGCGGTATAACCGGGAAACGCTTGAAATCCATTATAAGGGTCAAACTATAGCAGATGTGCTCGATATGACCGTCAACCAGGCGCTCGATTTTCTGGGCAACATCCCGCCGCTCAGAAGAAAGCTCGAAACGCTGCGTGATGTCGGGCTCGGTTACATACATCTCGGCCAGCAGGCAACAACTCTTTCCGGCGGGGAAGCACAACGGGTGAAACTTTCGACGGAACTGTCAAAGATCGGAACGGGAAATACCTTCTATATTCTCGATGAGCCGACGACCGGCCTGCACTTTGAAGATATCAAGCAGCTCTTAACCGTGCTGAACCGCCTTGTCGAAAAAGGGAATACCGTCGTGGTCATCGAACACAACATGGACGTGATAAAAACCGCAGATTTCATAATCGATCTCGGTCCGGAAGGGGGGGACGAAGGGGGGAAAATCGTTGCACGGGGCACTCCTGAAAACGTCTCAAAAATAGAGCTTTCATACACCGGGCAGTTTCTAAAAAATGAATTGAACGGGGTAACCCGGCCTACACCCATTCATCCTCAGACCGATCTTCTCGAAATCGATTGAAAATCACTGGACAATATCTTAATTGTAAGTGGAAGGTTGGCGCAAGACACGCGCTCTATCACAAGGACGGTCATTGGTATGACCATCTAATGCGGTTCCCTGGGGCACTCTTTGATCTCAATGGCTACGTTGTCTTTGAGACGGAAGAGGCATACGAGCAATGCTCACAATTACAGCACGGCAAGCAACTCAATGTCACCGGCGGCATATCCAGCATTCCTGGCTATGTCAGGATGGGTGATGGTCCGTAAAGAACGTGGTCCGTGGTCGTATGCCCTCGTTGTTCTCGCCTGCCTCGGCACCGTACCCGTCATCTTCTACCAGGGTCAGGGCGTCAATCCCACATCCTTCCATTGGACAGCAACCAATACCGAAGCAATCTGGAAAGCGTCTATATCTGTTGATACGGCGAAGAATATGCTTTGGCCGACGAGCAATAGTTGGTCGTGGTCGCTGTCGGTGGTGGCGACAAGGCGGCGCGGGCGCGGGAGATGCATGGCTTGGTCGCGCATCAGGCAGTTGATCTACATGTGCTTCATGATCCCGCCGCGATCCCGCAGCGCCGCGTGCATGCGGCGCCAGCCATAGGCGGAGGGATCGCTTCGATTACTTATTGGGCGCTGGCAATGGGGATAGTCCAAGTTCCTTCAGAAACGCGTTGTGCTTCGCCGTTGTCTCCTGAATCTGCTTCTCGATTTCGACCAACTCCTTGTGCGTGGCCGACAGATCGATCGCGACCTCCTGCTTGGCCGTGCTGACATAGCGCGAGATGTTCAGGTTGCAGTCGTTGGCCTCAATCTCGTCCATCCCCACGCGTCTGGCGTACCGCTCGATGCTCTCCGGACGCTGCTGGTAGGTGTCGATGATCTTCTCGATATGCTCGTCGGACAGGTAGTTCTGCTGCTTGCCCTTCTCGAAATGCTCGGATGCGTTGATGAACAGGATATCATCGGGCTTCTTGCACTTCTTCAGGACGAGGATGCAGACCGAGATGCCGGTCGAGTAGAACAGATTCGCCGGCAGGCCGATGACGGTGTCGATGTGCCCGTCGTCAAGGAGCTTGCGGCGGATCTTCACCTCCGCGCCGCCGCGGAACAGCACGCCGTGCGGCAGGATGATCGCCATCACACCGTCATCCTTGAGGTAGTGAAACCCGTGCAGCAGGAACGCGAAGTCCGCCGCCGACTTTGGGGCCAGCCCGTAGTTCTTGAAGCGCATGTCCTCGCCTAACGCCTCGTTCGGGTCCCAGCGGTAGCTGAACGGCGGGTTGGCAACCACGGCGTCGAATTGGGGCTTCTTGGCCGGGTTCGTCTCGCGGAGCAAGTCCCAGTCGTTCGTCAGCGTGTCGCCGTGGTAGATCTCGAACTCCGAGTCCTTCACCCCGTGCAGCAGCATGTTCATCCGCGCGAGGTTGTAGGTGGTGATGTTCTTCTCCTGCCCGTAGATCTTGCCGATGCCGTCCGGCCCCATGCGCTTGCGCACATTGAGCAGCAGCGATCCCGAGCCGCAGGCGAAGTCCATCACGCTGGCGAGGTGATTCCGCTTGCCGGTCTTCGGCTCCTGGCTGTCGAGCGCGACGATCGCGGAGAGGATGTCCGAGATCCGCTGCGGCGTGTAGAATTCACCGGCCTTCTTGCCCGAGCCCGCCGCGAACTGGCCGATCAGGTACTCGTAGGCGTCGCCTAAGGTGTCGCTGTCAGTGGAGAATTTCGCGAGGCCCTCGGCGATCTTGGTGATGATCGTGCAGAGCTTGGCGTTCCTCTTCGCGTAGGTCTTGCCGAGCTTGTCGGAGCCGAGATTGATTTCCGAGAACAGACCCGAGAACGTGCTCTGGAATGACTCGTTCTCGATGTATTTGAACCCTTTCTGCAGCGTGTTGAGCAGTTCACCGTCCTGGGTGCGGGCCATGTTGGCGATGCTGGCCCAGAGGTGTTCGGGGCGAATGACATAGTGCGCCTTGAGACGCATCTGCTTCTCGAAGGCCGATACATCATCGGGGTTCTGCTCGTACCACACAGATAGGGGAGACCGCCCGTCGTTGCCGATGGCGTTCGGGTCAGGGTAGTCGCGCCCGAGTTCCTTCTTCGCGGCCTGCTCGTAGTTGTCTGAGAGGTAGCGGAGGAACAGGAACGCGAGCATGTAGTCGCGAAAATCGTCCGCGTTCATCGCTCCGCGGAGTTGGTCCGCGATGGCCCAGAGCGTCTTGCCGAGCTCCTTCTGGTCTTGGTCAGTCATGGGTTGGCTCTCTGCGGGGTAGTTTCAGGAACAAGCTCGGGAAGTGCAAACTGGAAACGGTCAAGAACATCATTGAGAATTCTGCGAAACAGCACTTTATTGTCGTCCACCATCTCAACCGGTTCGTTGATGGCGTACTTGCCGTGGCTCAGCAGATTCAGCGCGCGGTTGTAGAGGGCTTCGTCCTGCAGGCCGGCCAAGCAGACCCTGAGGTCTTCGTGGCCGAAGAAACTCGCCGTCTTCTCCAAGATGCTGCGCAGGGCGTTGAAGTGGTAGGTGTAGAGGGTGCCTGATCTCAAACACCTTTGCAGCTCGGCAAGGGTCGCCACATGATGAAAGTAGGGTGTATCTTCAGTGGCTCGTAGCGTGAACACACCCTCGGAGTCCGGTCGGTGCAGAAAGTACCGCTTAAGCTTTACTTTCTCTTGGTCTTCCCTTGTCCTTCCAAGCTCGTTGCACATGACGTTGAAGAACAATGCGTGGTGAGAGGAGATAACCGTTCTGAGCGGATCTCGCTGCCCGTTGGTATCCCGGCGAACCGCGGCTTTGCGAAGAAGTGCTGCCAGATCACAGGCAACAGCGATGGCATTGTCGTCGTCCAGCGACGAGATGGGGTCATCGATGTACAGGTGCTTGGCCCACTGATACGACGGATGGCCATCGATAACACGCTCGCAGATCGCCATGAACATGCACCAGATGAATATGTTCTCCTCGCCTCGGGAGATCTTGATCCGCTCGTCATAACCTTTGCGGAAGGTCACCGCCCACGTGCTGTAGTCGATGTCAAACTCGAAGTCGGCGTAGCGTGATAAGTAGCCCGCTATGGTTTCATCCAGTGCGAGCTCGGTGAGGCCCTTGAGGAATGCAGAGTTTTCGTTGATCTTCAGGTGCCGATCCGTATCAGCATCAAGGTCGTTGTGCCAGACAAAGAGATCCTCGGTATATGCATTGAAATAGAGTGTGTCTGGGGTCCCGTTGCCTTTCCGCTTCCCTTGATTCTTGAACTCCATCGAGAGACGCGTCTTTCCCGTTCGGTTATAGGCGTATAGCACGACACAATGGGCATCCTTGACATCGCTGCGAAGCTTTCGCGTGAGCGTAGTCAGATTCTGGTACCGACGGATCTTCGGCGTGTGGCTCATAACTCAGTGGCCCTCCAGCGAGGGGAAGAGCTGTTGTATCAGCCCTCGTTTGTGCTGCCGCAGGGAGTCGAGCTTCCGGCCCTCCGCCGCGATCAGGTCGTCCAGCGGGCCGAGACAGTCGGCGATCTTCTTCTGCTCGGGACCCGATGGAATCAGAATAGGCAGGCTGCGGAATGTCGCCCGGGAGATGTTGTAGCGCGTTGCGCCTTGTGCCCCACGCGATAGATGTTCTCTGGCCGGTGCTGAACGAAGCAGGTAGCCAAGAAAAACAGGATCCGGTGACTTTTCTCCTTCGTCGAAGCGAAACAAAGCACAGAATGAGTTCAAATAGCAGTTGCCGATTTCTTCGAGTAGGACGCTCGACATGCCCGCTTCTTCTGCTGTTTCCGAGGAAACCGTGAAGAACACATCTCCCTTGGCAACGGCGCTTTGCGATTCGTCGTCGGCAACATTGACGGAGCGTAGGTCGGTCGTGTTAGTGAATGCATTTGAGAACACATTCATGTACGGGATGAAAGCAGCGTCCCCTGTATCAAAGTCCTTGGCGGCCTTGCCTGTGAGTGAAGAAAGGAATCTGCCTTGAGTCCCCAGTATCTTAGTCTTCCAATCTGCCGCATTCCGAAACTCCGGAAACCGCAGCCGCGGCACGGTTTCGCCGGGCTGGGGAAAGAGTTGCCGCATCAGCCCTTTTTTGTGCTGCCGCAGGGCTTCGAGCTTCCGGCCGTCCGCCGCGATCAGGTCGTCCAGCGAACCGAGGCAGTCGGCGATCTTCTGCTGCTCGGGACGCGATACCGCGTCCGGCGGGAGCGGTACGGGCATCGACATTAGAGCGTCATCGCTAACGCTCAGCGCGCCGTGGGCACGCGCACCGACCGTGATGTACTTGCGCAGCCATCGACCGTGGTGATTCCCATGTAAGAGATGGTCGAGGTACTCCGGGATGACGGCGGCGGCATCTGGCCTGAAGCATGTAAAAATGCTGTTTGGCACAGCCGCGTCCCTCGTGCCGCTGTATCGGGCGATGTATCCCTGCGGGAACTCCTTTGTCGCACTCTTGTTGTAGGCAAAGTCGTTCGTTTGCAGCCGGATGTAGTTCTTATACGAGTTGCCGGCGATAGTGCGGCCGAACTTCTCTTCCTGGCAGAGAAGACCGATGCCCGTCGTTACGCTCATGGGCACGCACTTGCTCGTCCCAACCCTCTCGGAGATCGGCTCCGCGATGTCGCTGAGCGGCTGGAAGTGCCAGTCTCCTGCGCTACGGAACTCGGGAAACCGCAGGTTGGGCACCACGGGCGTCGGCTTGTCGGCTGTCATCGTGCGCCCCCCTGCTCGTAGGCGTTGAGGCCCGAAATGTCGCGGCCGTGGGCCCGCTTGTTCAGCACTGGAACGAGATCGGCCATCAAGGCGAGTTCGCGCTCGCGGCGTTCACGCCAGCCGAGGCCGAGCGGCTCCATCAGGTCGGTGAGCTGCTCGCCGTCGAAGATCATGCGGTTGAGGATGGTGTCCACGAAGGCCGAGAGCGACTCGGTCGTCAGACCGTGGGCCTGAGCAAGGCCCTCAATCTCCTTGGCCTGCTTCGCGGCCTTGAACTGCTCGTAGCCGGCGCGGATCGCGGCCTCGTCGAGACCTTCACCCTCCTTGAGTGAGCGGACGTACTCCGTGATCTCCTCCCGCTCGTCCAGGAACTTGGCGTCGGACTGGATCAGGCCGATGAGCTGCTCGCGGCTGATCGTGAGCTTCTTCGGGTCCTGCCCCGAGTACTTGGCGATCAGCTTCATGATGTAGTCGTAGTCGATGAGGGCGGAGGCGAAGAGGACGAACTCGAAGTCGAGCTGGTCGACCTCGAGGTTGGCCGGCTCGCCGTCCATTTCGGGCATACCTTGCTGCTCTTTCAGGCGCTGGGCGGTTTCGAGGTAGACGCCTCGGAAGGCGCGGAGGTCCTCCTTGGCGAGGGCCTGCTCGATCTGCTCGCGCTGCTCGTCGCTGAGATCGGTGTACTGGTCGAGCTGCATCTGGAGACGCTGGACCTCCTTGAAGCGCTTGGTGAACTGGGCACGGGCGTCGTCGCCCATGAGGTTGTTCACCTTATCGGGCTTGGCTTCGAGGCCCTGCGACTGCATGAACTCGCCGAGGTCGGCGACGGCCTGCTTGAAGTTGTCGATGACGACGGGAGCCTTGTCGACCAGCCAAATCTCGCGGGCCCGGTCAGCCTGCGCACCGGAGAAGAGAGCGATGGCGGCGTCGACGCTGTCTTGCTGCTGGCGGAATTCGAGGATGTGGCCGTTGGGCTTGGTCGCGTTGAGAACGCGGTTGGTGCGGGAAAAGGCCTGGACCAGGCCGTGGTGCTTGAGGTTCTTGTCGACGTAGAGCGTGTTGAGGTACACGGCGTCGAAGCCGGTGAGGAGCATGTCGACGACGATGGTGATGTCGATCTTCTCGGCGCCCTTGTCGGGCAGGTCGCGATTGGGGAACTGCTGGTCCTTGATGCGCTGCTGGACGTCCTGGTAGTAGAGGTCGAAGTTGTTGATGTCGTGGTTCGTGCCGTACCGCTGGTTGTAGTCGGCGATTATGGCCTTGAGCGCGGTCTTCTTGCCCTCGGGGTCGTGCTGGTTGTCCTCCTTCTCCTGGGGGAGGTCCTCCTGGATCTGCTGGACGTCCTTGTTGCCCTCCGCTGGCGGCGAGAAGACCGCAGCGACCTTGAGGGGGACGAACTCGGGGTCGTCGGCCTGGCGTTGGGCCTGAAGCTGCTTGAAGACCTTGTAGTACTCGATGGCGTCGTTGATCGAGGCGGTGGCCAGCAGCGCGTTGAAGCGTCGGCCTCCGGTCGCGGCATCGTGCTTGTCGAGGATGGCCTGAGCGACCGCCTGCTTGGCGAGGGTCTCCCCGGGCTTGAGGGCGGGGGCGTCCTTTGGCTTGTAGTAGTCGACGTGGAAACGGAGAACGTTCCGATCCTCGATCGCGTGGGTGATGGTGTAGGCGTGGAGCTCCATCTGGAAGAGGTCCTTGGTGGTTCGCAGGGTGGCGACGTCTCCCTCGATCTGCTTGACGGTCGCGTTGTCCTCGAAGATCGGGGTGCCAGTGAAGCCGAAGAGCTGGGAGTTCGGGAAGAACTCCTTGATGGCCTTGTGGTTCTCGCCGAACTGCGAGCGGTGGCACTCGTCGAAGATGAAGACCATCCGCTTCTCGCGGAGCTGCCCGAGCCGCTGCTTGAACGTTGACCGTCCCTGAGCGAGGTTTTGCTTGTTGTGCTTGCTGTTCTCGTCGAGGGCAAGCCCGAGCTTCTGGATGGTCGTGACGATGACCTTGTCCGCGTAGTCGTCGGACTGGAGGCGGCGGACAAGCGCCGCAGTGTTGGTGTTTTCCTCGACGCAGTTTTCTTGGAATCGGTTGAACTCCTCGCGGGTCTGGCGGTCGAGGTCCTTGCGGTCGACGACGAACAGACACTTGTGGATGCTCTCGTTGGTCTTGAGTAGCGTCGAGGTTTTGAAAGAGGTGAGCGTCTTGCCCGAGCCGGTCGTGTGCCAGATGTAGCCGTTGCCGCAGTTCTGGTCGATGCAGTCGACGATGGCCTTCACGGCGTAGATTTGGTACGGGCGCATCATCAGGAGCTTCTGCTCGCTGGCGATGAGGACCATGTACTTGCTGATCATCTGGCCGAGCGTGCACTTGGCCAGGAACCGTTCCGCGAAGTCGTCGAGGTGGGTGATCTTCGTGTTGTCCTTGGCGGCGAATTGGTAGATGGGAAGGAACCGCTCGTCAGCGTCGAAGGCGAAATGCCGCGCGTTGTTGTTGGCGAAGTACCACGTGTCCGTGCGGTTGCTGACGATGAAGAGCTGCACGAAACTGAGGAGTGTCTTGGTGTAGCCGTTTCCGGGATCGTTCTTGTACTGGACGATCTGTTCCATCGCCCTACGGGGGCTGATCCCAAGCGTCTTGAGCTCGATCTGGACAACGGGGACGCCGTTGATCAGGAGCATGACATCGTAGCGGTGATGGCTGTTGTCCGTATTGATGCGGAGCTGATTGACGATCTCGAAGCTGTTCTTGCACCAGTCCTTGATGTTGACGAGGGTGTAGTTGAGCGGCGTGCCGTCGTCGCGGACAAACGCTTCCCGGTTCCGCAGAGAACGGGCGGCTTCGTACACGTCTGGTGTGACGATCTCATCGAGGAGTCGCTGGAACTCTCCGTCGGTGAGGTTGACGCGGTTGAGTGCCTCGAACTTCTCCCTGAAGTTCGCTTCAAGCTTGGCGAGATCGCGGATCTCGGGGCGGTATTCGTACTTGAGGTCCCGTAGCTTCGTGACAAGGGACTCTTCAAGATCGCGTTCGGGTGTGATCATCGCCATCGCGGGGACTCACTCCTTTTGGCGGCTGCTGAAAGCGTCCGACTGTCCGGTGTTAAATGCGAACGCGACCCGAGGTTGGCTTCGATGCCACGGATGAAGGAGACGATCTTGTTGTGGATTGCTTGATCCATCATTCTGCCTTCCCGGTCGTGCTTGGCGACCGCCACCGGTTCGGCGCGGGCCAGATCGATCAGCCGGCCGAAGCCGTACTTCGCGTCTTTCGCGCTCAGGGTCTTCATGCGACTCCCCGCCAATGCTCTATCCATTTTGGCCAAATTGGCCCAAAACACAATGGATTCCGGATTCCGGCGCGGGCCTTGTTGGTCCGCCTGGGGGTTTCATCTACCGGATCTTCCTCTTGCTCGGGGAAAATGGTCAGTCGTCTAGTATCTTTTGCGGACTCCCACCACGCCTGAGGCGAAACCCATTGCGGGTGACGATACCCCGGCAACCGCACCTGCAATCAGTTTTGGGCCACTGAACGTAGATCGCCCATGCCTCGTCCTCGGTGGCCATCGTGCCGAGCACTGCACCACCGTGGAATGCCGTCGCTACCACGGCGTAGGAGTGGCCCTCCGGCCACTCGATCGTTAGTGGCTCGTCTGTCGTGCCGAGCGCGGATGGATAGGGCATGATCAGCGCGCCCCGGATCGTTGTCGTCTCTGTCCTCTTCTTCCCCATGGGTCTATTTTACTATTCATCCGCCAACGGCGTTGACCATTCTGCGTGCCACAAAGATGTTCAGAAATTTCGCGACTAATTCGGCCTTGTCGCGAAACGTGTGATCGTCGTCGTCTGGAGTCACTGTAGCCATGATCGGCAGGATGCTGCAGGGTGAAGCCCGTGATTGCGTTGTAGTAGACGTGCTCGAAGCCTACTGTCATCTCACTACTGGCACACAGCAGCTGTATGTATCGTTGACTCATACGCTTGAAATCATGATTCAAGAAGGTGGCGTAGTCGCCAGCTTTGATTAGATTGACTCTCGCGCAGTTATCCCTCACCCACTTATGAAAGAGCCGTACCGATTAGATCGAAGTCTCTAGGCACCGCATCTTTCTTCCGCTCACGGATAGTTTCAGCATACTTCCCGCGAAGCCAGTGCTTGATGAATTCCGAATCAGCGTTCTTGTCGAGATCGGTCAATTCAGTGATCCGACGCCGCCACAAGCTATTGGCCGCACGGATTCGTTCGGATTCGCCGATCCTGGCGAGGAGAAAGCCTTTCAACATGTCCGTGTTGGAAAGCCTGAGGCCGCGGTCGTTCATTGTCTCGAAAATCTCGAGCGCCATGTCCTGATCGGTTGTACCGATCTCGACAAGAACGACACGTTCGAGTAACCAATCGCAGAAGTAGGGGAGAACGGTTCCCTTGAGGTCGTCAGGATAGAGCGCAACGATATCTTGGTACGGCATATACTCACTTGACTAACCCACTATCTTTTCGGCCATATTTCAGCGTCCTCACCTGGTTCTTGGTTTGGCCGGAACGGGGATCTCGAATTCTTCACTGACCGCGAAACCCGAATGCCGGATTCCGGCTAATCGGGCAACCGTTGCAACGACCGCCCGGGTTATCTCAGCCATCTTCGGATAATTTAAAATCTGTTTGGAGTCACCGGGTCCGTGATAATACGGATTCCTGAATTCACCCGAACCGGCCGACAGCTGAACCGCACGGTAGCCCGCATCCCAGAAAATTGCATGGTCGCTTCTGCGTAAATCCCGAACAGTTTCGGCATTTCCCATGGCAATAACATTAAATACCTTCAATCCCGGCACAAAATTCAAGACGGCGCTTTCAAATGCAGATACTAGTTCATATGAATTTTCATTGCCGATATTCCATACAAAATCACCCGTGAAATCGTTATGCACGATACTGTCATACAGAACCGGAAAAACCTGATCAATACCTTCAGGGAGTTTCTGACTTTCCGGTTCAAAGCTGAAATATCCCACTTGGTCCAGATTAATGAATCCGGAAATATCCATGTCTTCAGGGATATAATCCCGGACAAACTGCCTGCTGCCGACGTTTCCTTCCTCTTCAAGATCAAAACCGATGAACGATAACGAGTTTTCAAACGCATATGCCGACAGGATCCGGGCAGTTTCGAGCATGACCACGACGCCGGAGCCGTTATCTTCCGCACCGGGAGTATCTTCCACAGTGTCAAAGTGCGCTCCTACGGCATATATTCTACTGATATCCACAACTCCCGGTCTGTAAGCGACAATATTCGCTGCATTGTATCCTTCGTAATCAAAATTCTGGATCCTGACGCTGAATCCGAGAGAATTAAACCGATTTTCGATGTATTCCCGGATATTTTGCAGGTGGTCCGGACCTGTTTCCCGGTGCCTGGTCCCCTCGATAGCGCCACTGTCGTACTGCAGCCGTTTTTCTTCCACGCGGTCTAACAGGTCCTGAATATCGACAGGCGACCTGTCGTCCGCAATGATCTTGACAACGAACCTGCCGCCCGTTGCGGTAAAATCGACCTTGTCGTAGTCGTAATGCCACAGGAAAGTTCTGTCACGGCCGGGAGAGACCTCATCTTCCCCGACATCCCCGTAGACCGATTCCGTGGTATACGTAAATGTTTTTCCGCCGTCGCTCGATATTTGAACGCTGACATCGATGTTGTCTTCACTATCGTCTATCAGATCATAGCTGACAGCGACATAACTGTCCTCAGTATTCACTTCGGTCCTGACATTACTTATCTGCGGAATAATATCGATTATCTGATCCCGGCATGCGAAAGGAATCCATCCGAATCCCAGAAGAAAAGATGACAGCATCAGGGACCTATTCATTCGGAATACGTTTTTTATACCGTGATAGACTGTGAATGGAAATTGAGAAAATTTCTTAAGAGACAGCAATTTCGATAAGCCGTTTGTGCCAGGAATCCTTCACCGGTATTTCCCATGTACCGCTGCGAAATTTGTGCACGGATTGAATCGTAGTGTCGAACACGACCGTTTCTTCGGTTACCCCGCCCCGTTCGGCAAGCTTTTTAAAATCCGGTCTGGTCAGAGCCAGAATTTGACCTTCGCTCCCTCGATAAAACACATATGGGTTTGAATCGGCGATAACGGAGCCCACCTGACGTTCAAGATCGCGGAGACTACCGACCATACCGTCTATGGAACAGCCCGATACACCGGTAACAGATTCGTCCGCGCCAATAAGTATGAACCGGTCGTATTTGAGCGTCCAGCCGGCTTGAACGTCAACCTTGTGCGATATCCACGATTCTACAAATGTATTCATACTCTTTCCGATTAACTGAATTTCTTCGGCATTCAGCGGCCTGACAATACCGAAAATCCACAACCTTGATGAATCTCTCAAGCGGTCGAAATCTATAATACTCATTATGATTGTTTCCTTTTTTTTACGAAAAACGCCTGATTGTGGTTAGTTGATAATATAATGACTCGAATACCGAGAAACAACACAAAAAGGGCCGTTGCTATCGGTTCTGTTTACAAACCATTTTGATTCTGCTCTTAATTTCAGTATTTTTAATGTCTACATTTCATAAATACTTGCTGTTATGCAACGGCGCTAAGGAGTTACAATGTCCACGTCCACACGAATCTCCGTTCTCCCGTTCCTGATCTTTTTTGCACTCTCCGGAGCATGCGGTCCGGGCGAGAGAACCGATGGTGATGAGGTCTTGCTTGAATCCGATCTCGACAAGTTCAGTTACGCACTCGGTTATCAGGTAGGATCCCAGTTAAAGCAAAACAATTTCCAGATTAATATCGAACCGTTCGAACAAGCGGTACTCGACCAGATAAGCGAAAACGATACCACCCGGATGACTGTGCAGGAAATGTCACAGGTCATGCAGACCATGAGTCAGCGGTTCGCCATGGAATGTGAGACTGAAGGAAATACCGAAGCCCAGGCAAACTTAACGACTGCGCAGGCGTTCCTCGAAGAAAATATGTCTAACGAGGGGGTCGTTGCACTCGCCAGCGGTCTTCAATATAAAGTGCTGCAGGAAGGAAACGGCAGAAGCCCGGGCAAGAGAGAACAAAGTACGGACACATTACCGCGGCACGTTCATTGACGGTACCGAATTTGACAGTTCGTACAAGCGTGGAGAGCCTGCGGAATTCGGCGTATCCGGCGTTATCAGCGGTTGGACAGAAGCGCTCCAACTCATGAAGGAAGGAGCGAAATGGCAGTTGTTCGTTCCTCCGGATCTTGCTTACGGCGCCACCCAGCGGGGGAATATTCCACCAAATTCACTCTTGATATTTGAGGTTGAGTGGATCGAGATCTTAGATTAATTTTCTTATTTTCAATAGTACACAACGCAAAACGGGCACAAACAATGTGCCCGTTTTTTTATAACTATCGCCATCCTTACTATTTATTCGGCTGCGGCGTCATGCGAAGATAGGGTCGCAACGCCTTATACCCTTTCGGGAATCTCTCTTTGAGCTCCTGTTCATCCTGTAGATCAGGCAGGATGACTACATCGTCACCGTCTTTCCAGTCAGCGGGTGTTGCGACTTTATGATATTCGGTCAGTTGAATGGAATCGATGACCCGCAGTATTTCATCGAAATTCCTGCCGGTCGAAGCCGGATAGGTCAACGTCAACCTGACTTTTTTATCCGGATCTATAATAAAGACGGAACGAACGGTTTTCGTATTGTCTGCCTCAGGGTGGACCATATCATACAGATTCGAAACTTTTCTATCGGCATCGGCAATGAGCGGAAAATTCACCGTGGCATTCTGAGTCTCATTTATATCTTTAATCCAGTCATTATGAGAATCGACCGGGTCTACCGACAGACCAATGATTTTGACGTTACGTTTTCCAAATTCATCTTTTAATTTTGAGACTCTTCCAAGTTCTGTCGTACAGACCGGTGTAAAATCTGCCGGATGTGAGAACAGAACTCCCCAGGAATCCCCAAGCCATTCATGAAAATTGACCGTTCCTTCGGTGGAATCCTGAGTAAAGTCCGGCGCGGCACTGCCTAAACGTATCGACATACTGTGCTCCTTTCATTATTATGAAAAATATATGCGTGGATCCGCTCATGATATCACGCTCCAAAGTATTTTTAATTTCTTGCTGCACGTAGAAAAAAGTTACACGGTCAAAAATTATAGTGAACGAATGCAATACACACAAGGATCAAGGCAGGATCGGGCTTCCTGCATGTCAAATCACCAATAATCAATTTAGTAAATCGGGACCGAAGGGTCAATTTCTTCAGACCATGCTCTTATGCCGCCTAAGAGGTTTCTGACATTCTTGAAATCGTTATTCTTGAGGAAATCCCGTACGTCCGAAGACCGGATACCTGTCCGGCACATAACGACCAATTCACTTTCCGGGTTAAGTTCATCGAGCCTGTTCGGTACTTGATTCATCGGGATATGCTGGGTTCCCGGAATTTGTGCAATCTGAAGCTCAAAATCTTCACGAACATCCAGGATATGTACCGGATCGTTCTTGTCCAGGCGGTCTTTCAATTCCCGTACGGAAATATCGCCCACTTCCACATGAGTGTCCTGTCCGGGAATTCCGCAGAATTCCTCGTAATCGATCAGCTTCGTTACTGTTGGATTGCTACCGCACACGACACAATTATCATCACGCCGGATACTCAATTCGTTGAACGTCATGGTAAGCGCATCGAACAGCAGAAATCTGTTTGTGAGCGTTTCGCCGATACCCATGATGATTTTCATTGCCTCATTTGCCTGGATCGATCCGATAATGCCCGGCAGAACTCCGAGTACGCCGCCTTCGGCGCACGATGGGACGAGTCCCGGGGGCGGGGGTTCGGGATACAGGCACCGGTAGCAGGGGCCGTCTTTATAATGGAAAACGGAAGCCTGGCCGTCAAACCGGAATATCGAACCGTACACGTTGGGAATATCGAGCAGAACGCATGCGTCATTCACGAGATACCGGGTCGGAAAATTGTCCGTTCCATCGATAACAAGATCGTAATTTTTGATAATGTCGAGTGCATTTTCAGACGATAACGGCACTTCATGCAGCACATAATCAACGTGAGGATTCAGGTTGCTCAGCCGCTCGCGGGCGATCTGCAGTTTCGATTTTCCGACATCGTCGACACCGTAAATTATCTGCCGTTGAAGATTGGTTTCATCAACAACATCGAAATCGACCATTCCGATCGTTCCGACTCCGGCAGCGCTCAGATAGAGTGAAACGGGGCTGCCCAGACCGCCAAGCCCGACAACAAGCACTTTGGCAGCTTTCAGCTTCTTTTGCCCCTCGACGCCAACTTCGGGCAGTGTGTAATGCCTGCTGTAACGCCCGAACTCTTTCGGGCTTAATACCGGTTCTCCGCCTGCGATCGACGGGATGATACGGATATCCGCACCCGTGCCCACGACAGTTCCAAGTCCTTCTTTATCTTTTATATTTTCATTATCGACATAGATATTCACAAAATTCCTTATACTGCCTTGTTCATCCATTAAATGACGGTGAATATCGGGAAAATGAGAGAACAGTTCATCCAGGACCGATTGAATATCATTTCCCTTCACCTCGATCGTAGCGTTTCCCGCGGTGAATCTGCGCAGTGGCGAGGGAATATGAATCGTGGATTGCATTCACGACCTCCTTAAAATCTCATTATGTATTCGTACACCTGATACTCTAAAAATTACGGTTGTTTGTCAATATGTTCTTCAATAAATTTTTCTCTGTCTTCCGTCAGGCGCCAGGAGCGGATTTCCTTCACATCATTTTCCATCACCGAGATGATAATATAGCTGAAACCAGAAAAAGCGTGATTTCTGTCAAATTCAGACGGCACCGCCGGAGAATTCGGATGAGAATGTACAATCCCGATCAGTGACATGTTTTGCGCATCGGCACGGCTTTCAACCTGCATATACTCAACAGGATCGATTATGAACCGCCGCTCTTTATTCTCTTCTACCGAGTTCTTCGCACTGACATATTCGTCCGCATCAGCCTGTTCATCATTGAATTTTCCGATCAAGAATCCGCAGCATTCATGAGGAAACTCATCAATGGCATGGTTACTAATTTTACCAATTATTTTTTGAGACAACCGAATCTTCGAATTCATGCTGCCATAATCCCGCGCTATAGTACCTCTCACCAATATCTTTCAGAAGTGTAACCACGACTCCTTTGTCGATCTGCCCGATGACTTTTTCACATGCAGCCAGATATGCGCCCGAAGACTGACCAACAAACCACCCGTGTTTGACTATTTTATGGCACCACTTTTTCGCATCGTTCGCAGTAATGTCTATCCACTCGTCAACAAGAGATTCATCAAAGATTTTCGGGATAATGTCCTCGGGAGAACCGATTGGTTTCAAACCTTCTATTCCAGGCCAGATTTCCGGCCTTATCGCCCATATTTTTACATTATTATTCACTTCTTTTAACCGTTTCCCTATCCCGGTAATTGTCCCGCCGGTTCCAATTCCGCACACAAAGTGATCTATCGGTTTGTCGATCTGTTTCAACAGTTCGGCGGCGGTCCCTTCATAATGAGCAAGCCAGTTATCGTCGTTCGCATACTGATCGCAAAAAAAGTATGAATCGGGATTCTCTTCATAAATCCGGTGCACCGTTCTCACCGCTTCATCGTACCCCTCTATCGGGTCGGTGATTATGAGTTCCGCCCCATGAAACTGTATTCTCTGTTTCCGCTCGATACTGGCGTTCCCGGGGATCACGATACTTACTTTGAATCCCAGCGCCGCTCCGACCATCGCATAAGCTATTCCGGCATTCCCGCTGCTTGAATCTAAAATTGTTTTCCCCGGCTTTAATATTCCGCTGTCGACCGCTCTGGTGAGCATCCGCTTTACGGGGCGGTCTTTGACCGACCCTCCCGGATTCAACCACTCGGCTTTTGCAAATAGCGAGACATCCGGTTTGTCCCCATACAGATGGCTAAGGTCTATGACCGGGGTATTGCCGATCAATTGTAAAATGTTCATAAAATCCTCAAAAAAAACCCTTCTGCCAAGTCAGCAAAAGGGTCTCGCTAAAATAGTAGCAATTCAGTCTGACTATGGCACTTGACTATGCGCGGACTTCGCACAACAGATACAACAACACTGTACGAGAAATTGAAGTAAAATAATCATAAAATTTCCGTTCACTGTTTCCGGTTTAAAAGAACAACCGGTCATTCAGAACGTGAAATATATTCATTTGTATTCTTAAATGCAAGATTATTACGCAACTAAATCTATAACAATAAACATGTGTGTCAAGTTCCATGCATTATAGAGCAATAGTATGAAAAAACATTAAAATATTTTTGAATAAGACCGGGAAAATATTGATTGTCTTTTACAGTAATCCTTTACAAAGTCAATATTTTTTTTTATATTTCGGAAACTTCCTAAAATATTCATTTCCATCAGCGGTGTGTTTTTGAGCAGAAATTTGCGGTAACAGGTTATGAAAAAGATTTTTGACACTTTGGTATGTTGTACTACTGTTCCGTAATCACAATGATTCTGTGCTCATTTCCCCGATCACGATGTTGATTGCGTGAATTCTGACAATAATTATTCCGCTCCAAATAACCTGGAGAGTACGTGAAGCGATTCAAACTTGATCTTCCGACACAAATCCTCATCGGTCTGGCGCTGGGCGTAATCGCCGGGTTTCTTTTTAAAGAAAATATTTTGTGGGTCCGCCCGTTCGGTCAGGCATTCATCCGTCTGATTACGATGATCGTGGTCCCGCTCGTATTCGCGTCGCTCCTCGTGGGTACGGCAAGTATCGGCGATCCGAAACGCCTGGGCAGGATCGGCGGCAAGACACTCTTGTTTTTTCTTATTACGACGGTCATCTCAAGTGTGATCGGCCTGACGCTGGCGAACTTTTTTCATCCTGGCAGCGATCTTCCGCCCGAAACGCAGGAACTCCTTATCGACCGGTACGGCCTCACCGCACAGCAGGGAGAACAACGGATGCTCGAATCGCCTTCCTTATCCGACCAGCTCGTCAATATCATACCCGGCAATCCCGTTCGCGCCCTTTCAGACGCCACGATGCTGCAGATCATATTTTTTGCAATGTTTCTGGGAGTGACGCTGACGCTTCTGCCGGAAGACCGCTCGAGACCGATCCTGGCGTTCTTCAACGGATTGAACGATGCCATGATAAAAATGGTCATGATAATCATGAAAGTCGCCCCGGTGGGCGTATTTGCGCTGATAGCGGTCATTATCGGAGAATTCGGATATGAAATACTGGTGTCGCTCAGTCTGTTCACTGCGATTACCATCGCCGGTTTTCTCATCCATATGTTCAGTATCTATCCTCTCGCTCTGAGGCTTCTCACTCACATGAAGGTGTCGGATTTTTTCAAAGGAATCAGACCCGCACAGCTTATTGCGTTCTCGACAACTTCTTCGGGAGCGACCTTGCCGGTCAATATGGAATGCTGTGAAAATAATCTCAACGTACCGAAAAATATATGCAGTTTCGTACTGCCGCTCGGAGCGACTATCAATATGAACGGCACCTCGCTTTATCAGGGGGTCGCTGCGCTTTTCATTGCCACCGTCATGGGTATTCAAGTCTCATTTTTGACGCAGGTGAATATCGTTATCATTGCGACCCTCGCAGCGGTCGGTACTGCGGGTGTTCCGGGGGCGTCGATAATCATGCTTGCCGTTGTCCTGACACAGCTCAATATTCCGCTTGAAATGATAGCGCTTGTTCTGGGCGTCGACAGGATAATCGATATGTTCAGAACTACGTTGAACATTACCGGTGATGCGGTCTGTGCCGTATACGTGACGCATTCTGAAAATATTCGCGGTGAAGAACTGCCTGGGATGATTCCCAAAACGGAGTAGTTTGAGAGCTCGTTATACTGTAACAATCATACTCTGGTACAAATTCGTGT
The DNA here is from genome assembly GCA_965240425.1 of bacterium. Lineage (GTDB taxonomy): Bacteria > SM23-31 > SM23-31 > SM23-31 > SM23-31 > CBDFMG01. The sequence continues at coordinate 603,137 of OZ251221.1, read as the reverse complement.
CACATCGATAAGATACAAGAGAGAATCATATGACTGTAATCGTTTATGCCATATCAGGATTGAGCATTCTATTGCTTATCGGGAAATTCCTGCGCGTCAAGGTCGGTTTGTTTCAGAAGATATTTCTTCCGTCTTCGGTAATCGCAGGTATTGTCGGTCTTATCGCTGTTCAGGCATTTCTCCGGGTCGATCAGTCCGATACTTTCGAATCGGTAAGGTCGATCTGGTCGCAGAGTCCCGGATTTCTCATTAACATTGTATTCGCGACCCTGTTCCTCGGAAAAAAAATTCCGGGTATTTCAACAATCTGGCAGCGGGGAGGCATCCAGGTCGTATACGGACAGATAGTCGGGTGGGGACAATACGTCACCGGTCTGTTGCTTGTCATCTTAGTTTTGGTCCCGGTCTTTGATGTCAATCCTATGATCGCCGCGATCATCCCGATCGGGTTCGAAGGCGGTCACGGGACAGCGGCGGGACTGACGAATATCTTTACCGAACTGGGCTGGGAAGAGGGCAGGGACCTTACACTCGGATCGGCAACGGTCGGCGTATTTTTCGGTGTTGTCGTCGGGATGATCCTGATAAATATTGCATCGCGAAAAGGACGGACGCAGTTATTGCAGGACCCGAAGACCCTGCCGAACCATGTAAAGCAGGGACTCCCTGAGAAAGGCAGCCGTGAAACGGCCGGGTCATTGACGACAGCGGTTGATTCCATCGAACCGCTCGCATTCCATTTTGCGATCGTGGGACTCGCCATTTTTATCGGTTATATATTTTTGCAGATTCTCATTATGTTCGAAAACGCATATTTGATTCCACTCGGAATGCCGAAGATCATGGCGAGTTTTCCGCTCTTTCCGCTTTCCATGCTCGGAGGAGTTTTAATTCAAAAAGTATTTGACAAATATGACAAGCGGGACCTGCTTGATCACGCTCTTATGATGAGACTGAATGGAATCGCGCTCGATTTTTTGATCGTATCTGCGCTTGTCACTATATCATTACAGGCTATATGGGCCGATATTATTCCCTTCACACTCCTTATGGTTTTCGGAGTCGGTTGGAATGTCGTGTGTGTGCTCAAACTTGCACCCCGCCTGTTCTGGGATTCGGTGTTCGAAAGAAGTATTGCCGATTTCGGGCAGTCGATGGGCGTGACGGCAACGGGACTCGTCCTGCTTCGCGTCGTCGACCCGAAATCAGAAACCGTCGCCATGGAAGCATTCGGATACAAACAGCTTTTTCATGAACCGATCCTCGGTGGAGGGCTTTTTACCGGAGCGGCACTTCCCCTTATTCATTCTTCGGGAATAGGTCCGGTCAATACTCTCTTCCTGACAGCGGGCATGATCGTTTTCTGGCTCATTATTTACCGTATCGCTTTTTATAAAACACGGAAAAATTACTTAGCTGACAGGTCTTCATAATAACATGACGGCACCTCTTCAAAAGAAACCAACTTTACTACTTGTATCTTCATACAAAAGGATACTTGACCGTTTACTCCGCATTTCTTTCGGCTTCATATCACGTATTAGCACGGCAGGAGCTTCCAAATGCGGACGATTTCATTGTAAAACGAGCCTCTGTGATTCTCATTCTTAATATGTGGAAACGGTTCCAGGATTTTTCGGTATTCGATCTTGCGGAATCGGCACAGCTGCCTGTCATTGTCGTTGAAGAAGCTGAAAGCAAGGAGATCGTCAACTTTTCCCGGAAAAGTGTCTATCTGACTATCGTAACGAAACCATACACGAACCGGCATTTGATGACGATAGTCCAGAAAACGATAAGCAGCATACCGTCACCACGGCAGCAAGCCCGAAATGACAGATATGAATCTGCTAAAAATTCACTTAAAACCGCATTCAAATCCACGAACAGTATTTCGAAAAAAAGTCGATGCTATAATAGATTTTCTGCATGAGCATTACAACGTAGTCGATAATTTTTTTCATATCGCCGACCAATTTGACGTCAATTATGAGAGTATGCGGCTTGCACTCGAACACAAAACAGGGATGGCCCCGCGGGAATACCTTCGCGAGATAAGATTTGAGAAGATCCTGCAGCTTATTCAATTTACCCATATGAGTACCGGGGAGATCTGCCGCGAAGTCGGATACCGTGATGTACCGTATACCAGAAAGCTTTTTAAAGAGAAATATGGCCTCACGATCGAAGAGTGTATTACTCAGGTTCGTGTGCCGGGCGGGAAAGTATAAATCTCTCGTACTTTATTAGAAAAAACTCGTGCACATATTCCTGAATTCAGAACAGTCTGATTTTGCTGTGGAGAAAATTCCTAAAATTACTTGACATACTGTCAAAAATGGTGTACTATTACTATAATTCTTCTAAAAAATGTTAAGATATTTGGTTGACCTGCCGATACTATATGTGGAGGAGTTCAATAGATGATAAAAGTCAGTTCAATAGTACAGTCTATACAATCTCAGCAGGTCCAAAGGAAGGGACGGAAGACCGAAGTCCCGCCGGGCAATCAAGCGAACGATAAAGTTGAAATTTCATCCGAAGCAAGGAAACTTCAAGATTCGTCCGCGGTTCAATCAGCCGCGACCAAAGCGGTGAATGATGGTCCTGAAGTCCGTGAAAATAAAATCGAAGAAGTCCGGCAGAAAATTGCAGACGGATTTTATGATCAGGCTAACATTGCTTCGGCATTAGCGGACAAATTGCTTAAGGAATGCGGTATTTAATAATAATTCCGAAACTTTCGATTAGTATGCATATTCGATCGTATCTGAATATGCATGAACGGATTACCGGATTTTATACTTCCCATTTAAACGAACAAATCCAAGCCGTATCATCCGTAGTACAATCACCCCCCTCACTGCTTAATTTTTTATTTATTAACAATATGGCCAATTATTTATTACATTGTAATTTGAATGTTTTTTTAAAAGAAACAGTCAATGTCCTCTCGGTACATTTGGGTTGAGACTATTAGAGAGTTGCATAAATCCCGACTTTTTGCAGGATGTATACAGAGAGAATGCCATCCGAAAAACAGGGTCCGGTGTCCCCGTTCTTGATGAAGTAACGTGAAATATAACCATGCTATGATCACACATTTATTTCTTGAATAAAGAATTTATGCCTGAAATTACGCCGAGAACGTTCAAAGGTACCCGCGATCTTCTTCCCGATGATATGCGGCTCAGAGAGCGTATAATCTCATCAATGAAATCTGTCTTTACCCGTTACGGATTTGCTCCTCTGGAAACGCCTGCGGTGGAATTTCTCGAGATATTGTCGGGGAAATATGGAGATGAGGCGGATAAACTACTCTACCCCCTTGCTTACAAAGGCGGTAAAGAGCTTGCGCTCCGATACGACCTTACCGTACCACTTGCGCGTGTCATTGCAATGAATCCCCATCTTCCGAAACCTTTCAAACGGTATCAGATCCAACCGGTATGGCGTGCTGACAATCCGCAGTTGAAGCGGGGCCGCTACCGCGAATTCTATCAATGCGACGTCGACACTGTCGGTTCGGAGGAAATTCTCGCCGATGCAGAGATCATCGCACTGATGGCAGACGTCTTCGACGAACTCACAATCGGGCAATTCCTCATTCGCATCAACAGCAGGAAAATACTCAAAGGACTTATTACAGGCTCCGGATTTGGTGAAGACGCTGAACAGGAAGTATGCAGGTCGATCGATAAACTTGATAAAGAGGGTATCGGTTCTGTCGAGAAGGAATTAATCCAAAAGGGCTTTACTCAGGAATATGTCAAGAATATCATTTCCATAATGAAAAAGCGGAAATCCGGTGATGCCGGACTTGACAGTGTGAGAGCTTCCGTACCGGCATCCAAAATCCTCGAGGAGGGCATATCGGAAATGAGCGCGTTACTATCCGCTCTCAACGATATGGGAGTTGCCGGGAGCAAAACCGAATTTGATTTCTCGCTTGCACGGGGTCTGGATTACTATACGGGTCCCATCTATGAAGTTATATTGCCGGAGCGGCCGGAGATAGGTTCCGTTGCCGGCGGCGGAAGGTATGACGACCTTGTCGGTCTGTTCCTGAAAGAATCGATCCCTGCGACGGGGACATCGTTCGGTCTTGACCGGATCCATGCTGTCCTGCACGATTCCTCTTCAGGTAAGGTCCCGGGTACGGATTTCGATTTCCTTGTCTGCAATTTCGGCGAGACTTTGCAAGGTGATTGTCTGCGCCTGGTCAGGAAACTCCGAACGGCAGGAGCGCGGTCAGAAATGTATTTCCGGCCGGACAAGATGAAGAAACAGTTCGGCTATGCGGATAAGAAGCGTATTCCGTATGTCGTTATTTACGGAGAAGACGAAAAAAAGACAGAAACGGTAACTATAAAGAACATGAAAACCGGAAATCATTCTTCTATCGCTATGAGACGGCTCGATGCCGAAGTGAAAAAACGCTTAAAAGAGCTTTCTTAAATCATCCGGCATCTGTTCCGGAGAGGTCCTTTCATGGTATTGGATTCCAAGGTAAAAATTACTTTTTAAATTAATGAATTTTATATTTGAAAAATCGAATAATTAAAGTTATATTTCACCAAAATATAATGGAACTATCATTTTTCATTTTACGTTGTACATAGCGTACATTTGATGATGATGCATTCGATCTTCGGGAGGATACATGGCAGGCAACACGAATACTTTTACGGATGGTAACTTTCATGATGAGGTATTGAATTCGACAATCCCTGTACTGGTTGATTTTTGGGCTGAATGGTGCGCTCCCTGCAAAATAATTGCCCCGTCAATTGAAGAAATAGCGTCGGAATATGAAGGCAAGATCAAAGTCGGCAAAGTTGATGTGGACTCTAATCCAACTATCGCATCTCAATATCAGATCCGCAGCATTCCTTCAATTGTGATTTTTAAAGACGGTAAAGTTGCCGATCAGATCGTGGGAGCGGTACCGAAAAAACAGATAACAGGTTTCGTTGAATCTGTATTAGCTTAAATGAAAGGTTAATTTGTGAAATATTTTATTGGTAAATTTCGTTACGCACTGCTCGTTATCGCTGCTATTGCGGCCATTGCGGCCCTGTCGTATAACGCTCAGGTCAATTCTGCAAGCAGTCCTGCGCCACAATCTTCATCTCCGGCCGAGGGTAATCTTACATGGATCGAGTTTGATGAAGGAATGGAAAAAGCTGCTAAAGAGAATAAACTTCTCCTTATCGATGTCTATACCGATTGGTGTCATTTGTGTAAGGAAATGGATAAAAATGTTTATACCGATCCATCCGTCATTGCTATTATAAACGAGAAATTTATTCCTATCAAGCTTGATGCCGAATCCGATGATAAGATCGAATTCAATGATAATACCGAAACGAAACGTAAATGGTCTGCAAGCAGGGGTGTTACCGGGTATCCGACAACAATTTTTCTTGATTCCAGCGGCGAACCAATTACGCTTCTCCCCGGTTACGTCGAAGCAAATTTATTTCTCGATGTGCTTGACTATGTGTCGTCCAATGCAATTAAGGAAGACGTTTCATTCTCGGTATGGCAGAAAGACAAACATGGAGAATAGCTGAAGCAGTCATTATTGCCAAGAGTTTCAATTAACGTTCAGATTTCTCAAACAAAAAAGCAGACATTGTGTCTGCTTTTTTTTTGTAGAAGATATTTATGCGCACTTTACTATCTGGGGGCGTGGCAATATGCGCAAAATGATGTCGGCAGGCTCCGCTGTGAATTTATATGACAGGTGAAGCAGGTATTCGATTGGTCGTCATGCCACGGTCCGCGGACATTCCTGAACAGGTTATTTGAATGTGTTCTTAAATCATTGTTCCTTCCGGGATTCCTGTCCATATGGCACAGGAGGCACGCGGGATCCTCTCCGTTTGCATCGTGGCACGACACACAGAGTGATATATCCTGCTTTTGCAAGACGTGCATGACGTCCGCCGCCGGTACCGAGACCGAGTGCAATCGCTCCCCAATCGGCTCCACCATGCCACGGAGGTTCTATATCCTGTTCATGATCCGGCGAATTATGACACGTATTGCAAAAAATCTCGCTGTCATGGCACTGCTGACACCGCTGGGGATTGTTCCGCGCTTCGACCGGGTGAGTATACAAGAAATTTAATGAATGATTTCTTTGCAGTATGTTATTACCGATATTCCAGTTCTGCCGGGCATCGGGAGGCACGTTCGAGATAGTACCCGGGGTCGATTTTACAAGGCTGGCGCCGTCGTGACATTCCTGACAATATTCGGGTTGATGACAGACGCTGCAATCCTCAGATGTTGACCGCACCGCCTCATCGTGCCGGTTTATCCAGACAGGCGTATGGCTCACAGGTCGCAATGTTGCAAGCTGAGTATGACAAAATTCGCAATTTTGCGGCGCCTGCGTGTTATTATGACACTGAACACAGCTTTCCATTTCGGGCATGTGTTCAGCAGAAGCATAGTCCGCTTCTTCTATCCCCGCATGACACAATGAGCAATCGACCTCATCAAGCCCCACGTGGAGTTCATGGTTGAACAGATATTCATATTCCGGCGAGGGAGATACTTGTATTGTTTCCTCATCATAATGGCAAACGGTGCAATCGTCACGGGCAAAATCGCCGTCATGACATTCAAGGCATTCGGTATGCCCCGGAATGACCCTGTCGGACGAGAGCCGGCTCTCAGCAACATCACCGTGGCACTGCATACAGTCCACACCGAGATATTCTATATGAAATTGATGCGAGAATATGAAATAGCGTTCCCGCGTTTCCTGTGCGGCTATTTTCACGCATGCAATCAACCATGCCGGTTTCCGTGATCCTGTTTAGCGTCTGGTGAAAAACCAGTAATTGATCCTTCCGAATAACCGGAAGTCGTTTGAAGACAATTTATTCCTGATTCCCTGCCCTTCTAAATCGAAGCCGATTGTCTTGAGTGGCGAAAATGCAATTCCCACCGAAGAGGTCACCATATTGTTATAATCAGTCGAATCATTGAAGAGTTTATACCTTCCCATACTCAAGGAACCCCGCACCCATAAATTTTTCCGGACCGGGATCTGTGCCAAGCCGGTCACAATATCCAGGTCACCGCTGTAACCGGTGTATTTACTGGCGCTTACCGTTATATATTTCCAGATAAAGCCTGCATTATATCGGTTGGCGTCATCATATTCATAATCGACCGCAGCCCAACCGCCAAAAACCGAAAGGGATGAAACAGGATACACAAAAACGTTAAACCATAATTCTCTGCTGTCCTAATTTGAAAAAATTGAAAAAATTGAATTCAGTTTTTGCCGCGGTTTCCGGTAAAAATATTGTCCGGTGATGGTGACCTTCTTATTCGGTTTCACATCAGCGCTCGCCTCGAACCGGTCGAAGGTAAACCGATCGGAATCAAACCGGTCAGCGTCCTGGTTGAGTATAGTGCCCTCGGCACGGATAAAGAAGGTGATTTTTTCACTGAAACTCCGTGATACGTCGAGCCCCGCCAGCTGACCGCGCAGAGCGGGCAATGAAACTTTCCGTTCGGCAAATTGACCCGGAACAGTGTAGGATACAGGGGCGCGGCTTTTCCTTGTCCAGCTAAACTGGTAATCAGCCCCCAAAAGCCGGTTTTTATAATATGCTCCCATCATGTGGCTTTCAGCCCAGGAGTCTATCTTCCATGATTCACGCAGGGGAGCCAGCGTCCCTGCATAGGTCCCTATCGTGCCCCACCCGTTGAGTTTTATCTCTATTTTGCCGCCGTCGATCGTGCCGTTCCCGACCCCTGCCCAGACATACTGCCGTCCGAACGACAGGTCGAGTTTACCGTTAAAGAGACGTTTCCATTCAAAATAGGAATTATACAGCTTATTCCTTAAAGAGAATCCTTCCGAAGCAACGTCATTGGAAAACCGGAAATAGGTGTGAAAGGACAGGTCTTTATGTCCCAATCTTTTTACGTGTATAACGGTCCCGTTATACGTCTGAAAATGTTTCGTGGCATCTTCGCCGAACACTTCACGTTCCCATGTGAAAAACGTAGAATAGAGACGCCCGTTGACAGACTGTGCTCCGGCCGAAACGGCAAACAGTACAAGGCCTCCGAAAATGCAGAGTGTTGTAACTGCCGAATATGCGGTAAACTTTTTCATATGCTAAAAATCTATTTCACCGTTATTATGTTTGGTCCTGTCCGTAATGACCGGCAGACTCGTTGCCACAACGGATCTGTGGCAGAGACTGCAGTTAAAATTATCCGGGTGCAGAATTCCGCTTCGTGTCAGCCCGGCCGGCGGCAGTAGGTGGCACGTCCCGCAACCGGCAAGTCCGGCATCCACTTCTGTCCAAACCGGAGCATTTTCTTTACGGCCTGCGGGGAAATTTCCATGGCAATACACATTCGAGCAGGTAAGGTCCTGATTGAATACGGGGTCGGCGCCGAGGTTCGTTGCCAGGGGTCCAAATACCAATTCGGCATTCGGAGAATCAATCGATATGCCCTGCATCAGTAATCCCGGCAGGAACGAGGTGACATTCCCCGCATTCGACGGGCCGTGAGAATTCCCCGCCTGCCAGATGTGTAGTATGAGCGCCGACAGTCCTATTCAGTGTTAGAACATTTCCGGCAACATCCTTCGGAGGAACGCCTGAGGGAGAGAAACTCCTGCCGTGACATGTCGAACAATCTTCGGGTGTCTCCACATGACATCCGAGGCAGGAACTTTTACTTATGCCTCCGGCATATTCGGCGCCGTGGTATTCTGCACATGCCGCAAGATCAAAATTGTTCTGCTGTAAATATTTTCCGTGGAAATTATTGTCGGCGGGGTTTGTCCAGCCAATACGGTGTTCCTCCGGTTCACCAAGATCCAGATTGCTGTCGACCACCCATGCGGTAAGAACAGCGTCATTCTCATTGGAACCGATATATTGATTCATCGAACCTGAGGGACCGATCTTCACAAGGAGCAGACTCGCCGCATCCCCCGGGATCGAATTCGGAATATTGTCTTTTCCACTGTCAAAGATACCGATCAGGGTGCTGAGATCGTAATCGCCGGGAGGGTTGGTCCCACTATGACAGCCGGCACACTGCGTATTCAATCTCTGCTTAACATTGGCTTCAATAGGTTACAGATGTTCCCGGAACAAGCGGCAGTTCATCGCGGAGTTCACTGCATCCGACCGCGATGAGAAAAATCATTAGAATACAAACTTTATTTTGAGGCAAGCGTGCCATCAGCCGCACCTTTTCCAAATTCGGTCCAATAAGAAATAATTTCGACGGTATCGAAAAACTGTAAGCGGTACCTGCTGACCGTAGTGTTTCTTACTTTATTTGCTGTTCAATGGGTTCATTGGATTTGTATGTTGGATCTTCGCAAAAAATTCTTCAAAATTAAATTCTTTGTAGGTCGGACTATTCTCATTATGGCATGTTACGCAGTTCTTCTCAGTCGGAACAACAAGTCCAAGCTCTATCCACTGTGCAAGTATACCTTCCGGGTCTGCCGCATATTTTTTCGCGTTCATGACAGATGCAACCCTGTAAAGACTGCCGGGGCCGTGACATGATTCACATTCGACACCGTTCCCCATTTTGAATCCCTTGTCGATCAAATCTTCACTCACTCCGTATGCAGTCTGATGACATATAAGGCATTCTCCCGCCTGCTGCGGGTCCCCTTCGACACCTGCTTTTTTCGCTGTTTCTTTTGCGGCATCCGTTCCAAGTGTTTCTATCGCCCGTGCATGCGGCCCTTCCTGCCATATTTTATATTGAGCGCCTTTAGCTGCCGACATATGGCAGGCCCTGCACTTAGTAATACCAACATATTTTGCTACTTTTTGTGCATACATGGAACTGTTCGCGGCAAGCAGCCACACAGCGACAAGAGCAAAGATTCTTATAAGTTTCATTACCGGTCTCCCTCTATAGGCGAATATTTTCAAATATTTCCGATTATTAGTAATAGTAAGTGCCGAATCAGTCTACACTATTAACGGGCAAAAAGTATGCCGATAACATGTTCAACTAACACCGACACAGGTTCATAAAAGCGCCACATGGGGTACGTACCTGAAAAAATTGCAGCGTGCTCTGCTATTTTCATCAGGCCTCCCGTCGCCGGCATTTCTGTGTCGCATCCGGTTACGTGCCCAACCGTCACTGCAGCAGAACAGCTTAGAAATGGAAGAACTGCTGAAAACAGGCATACTATACTTGATCCGAACCAATTTACATACCATACTATTGCGCACTTTTTCTTGCACAATCAATTATAGAATTCATTCTGGCACGGGAATTGTATATTTATGTATAACAAATGTTATTGAAACAATAGAATAGTCTATTTCTCTCTGCAATGCAATATATTTTCGGAATATAGTATTTGCAAGTATAATAAATCGAATGTGAAAATTCTTAAAAATGAAAAATCACAGCCGTTTTTGTCTGATCGGAACACAGTGTATGAATTTTTTAATAGTATATAAAGTGGTGTAAGTTTTGTAAGAAATAACCAAGAAGCGTACGTCTGATTTCCTTTGATAAGATAGAACAATGGCTCGCTCTTCATTATCCGTGACATCTTTACAATTATCGGCAAAACCAGCCGGCACAAAAGCCGGAAAGGGTATTAAACGGAACGGTGACCGCATGAGTAAAGACAGTTGGTTGAAGCCCCGTCTCGCGGTACAGACCGGCTTCTTTATTCTTATTATCTGGATAGGATGGGAATTTGTACATTTTGTCGATTTGCTGCGTACCGGCTCCCCGGTGAGCATTACCGACCGTCCACCGGGCGTTGAGGGGTTTCTGCCGATAAGCTCATTGATGGAACTATGGCTCTGGGTGAAAACCGGTATGGTAATGGCGATCCATCCTGCCGGCGTTGTTATAATCGGCTTCGCATCAGGATCGGCGCTGCTTCTGAGACGGGGTTTTTGCTCCTGGCTCTGCCCTGCAGGAACTTTTTCCGAATTTTTATCACGCCTCGGAAAGAAGCTCGGAGTCCAGTGTAGGCCGCAGAGGTGGCTTGATAGAACACTGAGGAGGTTAAAATATCTCCTCCTCGCTTTTTTCCTCTATGCGATTCTGGGAATGAGCACCACCGCGCTTGCGATGTTCATTGGAGGCGATTACAACCTGATTTCGGACATAAAAATGTTGGATTTTTTTCGCCGCCTTCGCGGATGACATGGTCGATCCTGGGTATTGCAGGACTATTCACTTTGATACTGAAAAATTTCTGGTGCAGGTACCTCTGTCCGTACGGCGCTCTTCTCGGACTCTTTTCAAGAATCAGCCCGATCAAAATCAGGAGAAATACGACTACCTGTATTGACTGCGATCTCTGTGACAAAGTATGCCCGAGCTACCTTCCCGTAGCATCGTCCGGCTCCATCAGTTCCGAAGAATGTCTCGCCTGCCAACAATGTACTGCGGTCTGTCCCGTAAAGGATTGTCTGAAGTTCTCCGCTCCGCGAGTCCGGTTTGCGATAAAGCCGGTATGGTATGCCGCATTCTTCGTTTCCCTGTTCCTTGTTAGTGTCGGTGTTGCACGAATATCGGGATATTGGTATAGAACGACACCCGTGAAAACATTTCAGGAACTTGCTCATAAAACTGATACTTTGGACCACCAGCGAGATATACGTGAATACTAAACTATATACTAACCAATCATCATTTTTGAGGAGATAGGTATGAATGCGATAGATATGCTTATGGACGAACACAGATTGATCGAACAGGTCCTGAACAGTCTTGAAAAATTCACGGATAAGCTTGAAAACGGTGAACCGGTCGACAGGCAGGAATTTGTACGGTTCTCGGAATTTTTCCGGGAATTCGCCGATCGGTGCCATCACGGTAAAGAGGAAGATATTCTTTTTGACGAGATGACAAAAAACGGGTTCAGTAAAGAGACCGGTCCGGTAGCGGTGATGCTCAACGAACATGATCTCGGACGGGAACGGGTGAAAATGATGCGAGAAGCGGGCGAAACGAAAGACTGGAGCGGCGGCCTCCGGGAAAAATCCGTTTTAGCTTCCCGCGAATTTGTCGTTCTCTTGAGCAACCACATACTAAAAGAAGACCGGATATTATTCCCGCTCGCTGCAGACCAGCTTCCCCGGCAAATCGTTGACGGTCTCCTCAATAAATTTAACGATTTTAATGCAAATAAGCTTGGCAATGAAAATCGCAAAAAACTCACTGACCTCGGCCATGAATTGGCATCGAAATATTCTTAAAACTCCTTTTACAGACCCGGCTCATTGTGCAATTTGTCAATAGGTCACCGTCGTCCCCGATGGACATTGATTTATATACACTGTTCTTGATCGAGCCCGATCAATAGTTGCAGGGAATGCTCAAAATAATCCGGAAGAATATGTACCTACGTTTCCCGCGTTCCGGTCCTCTGCGGCGTTTTGGAACATACGCTCAAAATTTCTTATTTTGATTCCAAATCTGAGGACCCTGAACGCCGGAGAAGCACCACAAAAATCAGATAATGGATAACCAGTAAAGCAGGGACTATGACGACAGGGATGAAATAAGTAGCCCCGAACTCCCCACTTGTGTGGTAACGCCCGCGCAATTAGAAATGCCATGCCCACGTAACGGAAACAGTGTATAAACAAAAGTGCGGTAAGCGAATCGGTGCGAGGCAGGACAGCAATCCGCGGCATAATATAAAATCGAGCGATCATTCCGTAGCCCAGTAAACCCATTGTTACGCTGACCGGCAGAATAAGGTCAATATTCATAATGATTTACTCCTTTCGTACGTGATGACCTGTTTACTATATAACCTGTTTTTAATTCATTATTGAAAAAAGGAATTATATTCAGAAAAGGCAAGGGTATTATTCGCCAACTACCGGACTCTTAAATTGTTCTACAAAAATCATGAAACCTTGCGCTTTGTGCAATCATGGAAAGCAGCGGCCTTTATGAGAACACTGCGTAATGAGCACAGCAATAAGAAATGTTCCAAACATGTGCATTGGTATATCCTCAATCATTGTAATCTTTTTCTAATAATGATAGAGAAGTGGAGAAACGCTATACCGAACGGATAACTCAGATACATTCCAAGGAAGGAAGGTCGCGCTCCCCCATATTCTCTCGAAGCTGAATACACACCGTTCTACATACCTTCAAAATCTTATAATTCAGCGACACGGTATGTGACAATCTATGAAACTTATAATCAATTATATTCGTTTTATAATGACATCAATTATTTTAAACTTCTGATCCGGCAACGAAAGCTGCTGAAGAGAGAATAGTTTATTTTGCTCGGGAAGATTATGCGGTATAATAACCGAGTCAGTATCTGTAGTGTACCATTGTGTAGAAAGTAGAATGCAAGGCGCTTTTCTATACTGTTTTATCGAATTTCAAAATAGAAATGAATATAAAAGTTACAGATTTGTAGTACTATAATAGCAGTAGTATTAAAGGAAGCAAAATGTTGAAAAGATATGCAGTCTCCTGTTCTCTGATAGTTGCCGGCATTCTGACACTTCAATGCAGTTCAGGAAATTCGGAAACAAGCAGTCCCGATAATCAACGAACACGGCCAAATAGGACTGCCGGAGGTGAAAGAGGGGCGCAGACGGTTCAGGATGTGCTCGTTGAAACGACTTTTTTGACGGCCCGTTCCATAAACTCATTTATCGTGTTGAGTTCTACGACAGAAACGGAATCGATGGTTGACGTTTATCCCCAGGTTCCGGGTATTATTACCGGTCTTTCGGTGGAAGAGGGAGACAGAATCGCCAAAGACGATATACTTGTGCAGCTTGACGATAGAGAGTTCCTTATAGCTGAAGAAACTGCCCGTGTCAATTTCCTGAAAAGTGAATCCGTATTCATCCGCACCAACGAATCGTTTGAGAAAAATATTATTAGCAAACTGGAATTTGACAATGCGAAATTTACGATGCAGGAAATTGAATTACAATGGAAACAGGCGCAACTCAATTTGAGTTACTCCCGCGTTACCGCGCCTATCAGCGGAATCGTAACGCAGCGAAACGTACGAAGCGGAGACAGGGTACAGACATCGACGATCCTTTTTCAAATCGTCGACACATCTGATAAGATCGCCCGTGTATTCATTCCCGAAAACGAGATAAACAGGATTAAGATACGACAGAAAGCGATCATTGTTTCAGAGTTTCTGGACGGTCGGGAATTTCCGGGGTATGTAAAAAGAATGAGCCCTATTGTTGACCCTGCCAGCGGAACTTTCAAGATTACGGTGGGCATCGATGATCCTGAAAACACCCTTCGGCCGGGCATGTTCATAACAGTCAGAATAATCACCGCAGTGCACGAAAATGTGATTGCTGTCCCGAAAGATGCAATTGTATATGACAGCGGCCTGCCTTATGTATTTAAAGTGGAAGCTTCTCTAGCGAACAGGATTCCCTTAAAAGCGGGATTTTCAGATGATTTGTTTATTGAGTCGTTAGACAATTTTTCCGCAGGTGATGAAATAATTGTGGTCGGTCAAAATGGTCTCAAGGACGGCGCCCGGATTCGTACACTGCCTCTGAATAATGAACACAATGGCAGATAGTAAGAATGCAATCCCTCTATTTAACGGGAAATCGGAAAGTCTATCCAGCACTATCACCTCTACCGCAGGCATGGTGCAAACACCGATATCACAAACGAGATACAGAATAGTATCACAAGTGCCTGATGAAGAAAGAATATAATGAAACGTTCCGCCTGACAACGACGCGTCCCGTTGCAATTCTCATGATAGTTCTGGCGGTATTTGTATTCGGTATCATTTCTTATTCCCGCCTCTCGCTCAATTTAATGCCTGAGATCAGTTATCCATCTCTCACCGTCCGGACGGAATACCCGGGGACCGCTCCGGAAGAAATCGAGACGATCATTTCACGACCATTGGAGCAGGCTCTCGGGATCGTTAACAATCTTATCACAATCAATTCCATATCAAAAGCCGGCCTATCCGACGTAGTCCTGGAGTTTTCCTGGGATACGGACATGAATCTGGCGATCCAGGAAGTCCGGGAAAAAGTAGACCAGGTCTTTCTCCCCCAGGATGTGACCCGTCCACTTATATTGCGGTATGATCCGTCACTCGACCCGATCATGCGGTTCGGACTGTATGGAAGCATAGACCTGTTCACACTGCGCCGTATCGCCGATGAGGAACTTCGGCGCGAATTGGAAACGCTTCCCGGAGTCGCCGCTGTCAAGATCAAAGGGGGCCTTAAAGAAGAAATCCGGGTAGAAATGAACGAAGACCAGCTGACCGTCCTGAATATGGGCATTTCAGAGGTCAATCAACGTCTGTCACAGGAAAATATTAATCTTGCCGGCGGCAATTTGAAAGAAGGAGATACAGAATACCTTGTACGAACTCTGAACGAATTCAGAACAATAGACGAGATCGGCGATCTGATAATCGGCACGAGGAACGGTGCAGACATCAGGGTCAAAAACATAGGATCCGTATTTAAAACACACAAAGACAGAGAGGTTATAACACGCATCAACGGTATTGAAAGTGTCGATATCGAAATATACAAAGAAGCCGATGCAAACATTGTCCAGGTTGCGGAAGGAGTGCGAAATAAAATTTTCGGTACTCCCGAGCAGCAGGCGCTTCTGGCACAGCAACAGTCCGGAACCGAACAGCAGGCTGTCCAAACCAGGGGCGGCGGACCACGTGGCGGCGGACGACGCGGTGGAAGAATGGGTTCAGGCGGTCCTCAAGTCGTTACAACCGACTTTCTCGCAAACACGCTCCCCCCGGGAGTACAGATCACAAACATGTCGGACCAATCGGTATTCATAAAAAGCTCTATCGATGAAGTACGGAACACTGCCGTTCTGGGAGGAATGCTGGCAGTGGTAGTATTGTATTTTTTCCTGAGGAACATATTGAGTACGTTTATTATCGGACTCACCATACCCATATCGGTTATAGCAACATTCGCCCCCATGTATCTTTTTGACGTATCTCTCAATATCATGTCTCTGGGCGGTCTCGCTCTTGGCATCGGCATGCTTGTCGACAATTCCATTGTGGTGCTTGAATCGATCTTCAGGTGCCGTGGTGAAGGCGATTCGAAAAGCGATGCTGCCGTGCGCGGTACGGGAGAAGTGGGCGGGGCCGTATTTTCCTCAACATTGACAACAATTGCAGTGTTTTTTCCCATCGTATTCGTTGAAGGAATTGCAGGTCAGGTCTTCGGGGACATGGCGCTGGTTGTCGTGTTTTCACTTTTAGCTTCATTGCTTGCGGCGCTATTTTTCATTCCGATGCTTGCATCACGGCAGTTTCCCCAATCAGGTGCGGGTGAATCTCTATCAACAATCCGGTCCATGGAATTTTTACGGCTCCCTTCGTTCGATTTTCTCAAGACCAAGATCAATGCTCTCAGAGAGAATACATCTGCGTCGACCATTGCAGGATTTTACTCTTCAATCCCAAAGATCATTATTCTTTCATTGGTAGACCTGGTCAAAAAAATCTACCAATCGCTCTATGCGATCATTCTGCTGACAGCAGAATTAGTAATCACAATTTTACACGGAATATTATTTCTAATGACGGGTTTTGCAAAGGACGCGGGTATCAAAAATTCCGGTTCGGACCAGGTGATCCCCGCTGCCCGGGCAGCACTGTTCTGGGAAGAAATGCTTCGGTTCCCTCCTAAGAAATCCCTGTTTTCTTTCTATTCTCAGCATACTTCGAATTTAATGCGGCCTGCCGGAAGAGGTGAGCAGACAGGGCCGGCTTTTCGCAGTAGTATCATGAAAGGGATTGCATGGATCCTATTTCCGGTTACAGTCATCTATATTCTATTCCGTTTTATTCTTGAAATGGCTATCGGGCTTGTTGGGAAGCTTGCTATTTTGCTTCCTGCGGCCCTTCTTGCTGCAGGGATGTCTTTCCTTGTCGGCGTCATAACGATTTTATTAATTATTCTTATCCCCGCCGTGGGAATATTCAATACGACCTATTCGAAGATAAGTGATTATTACCCGATAATAATCCGCAATGCGCTCCGACACAGGGCGGCCGTCATCATACTGTCGCTTGTATTGTTCTTGATTTGTATCTTTTATCTACTGCCGAACCTCGGGCAGGAACTCATCCCTGAATTACACCGGGGAGAATTCACATTGGAATTGACCTATCCTGTCGGTACTCCCGTAGAGCAAACCGCTGAAAACTCCCTTCAAATCGAGAACATGGCCGGCAGTGTCTCCGAAGTGAAACAGGTCAGCGCCGTTATCGGTACAGAATTGAACAGCACTTCAACGTTAGCCGAAGAAGGAGAGCATACCGCGAGGATCAACGTAGTATTGCATGAGGGCGGAACTATCGTTGAAAAAGAATTTCGGGTCATCGGGGAATTGCGGAAGCAGTTGTCGTATTTTTCGGGTGTAACGACAAAACTCTCGAGGCCTGTGCTGTTCAGTTTCAAAACGCCTGTCGAGGTCGAAATCACAGGTTATAGTCTTGAAACACTTCAGGAATTGAGCGACGAGATTGTCAACAGACTCGCGGGTATACCCGGGCTCACCGACATCAAGTCCAATATCAGAAGAGGAAATCCGGAAATTATTATAAAATATGACCGGGCTCAGCTTGCGAAAAATAACCTGAATATATTCCAGGTAGCTTCTCTCGTTAAGAATAAGGTTCAGGGCGAGGTTGCCACAGAATTTCGGGACCGGGAGCGGAAGATCGACATTCTTGTCAAAGTCCGGGAGCAGGACAAAGCCAATCTTGCCGATCTGTACAGACTCGTGATAAATCCGGGCGGTATAACACCGATCCCGCTATCGTCCGTTGCGAGCATTGCTATCAATGACGGTCCAAGCGAAATTCGAAGAATTAACCAGCAGCGGTCGGCACTCGTGTCTGCAAATCTTTCCGGCGCAGACCTCGGGTCGGTCAGCAGAAATATCGACCAGGTACTCAATGCAATTCCGAAACCTGCGGATTTTCAATTTCAGATTACAGGGCAGAACAGAGAAATGCAGACGTCGCTTGACAGTCTTCAGTTTGCGCTGCTGCTGGCAATATTCCTGATATATGTTGTTATGGCATCTCAATTTGAGAGTCTGATCCATCCTTTCGTGATCCTCTCAACGATCCCGCTTGCAGTGATCGGCGTGATCGTTATGTTGTACACTCTGAAAATTGCCATCAGTATTGTTGTTTTTATCGGTATGATAATGTTAGCCGGTATAGTTGTGAATAATGCGATCGTTTTTGTAGATTATATAAACCAGCTTCGGCGCAGGGGAATGAATAAGGAGGAAGCTATCATGCTTGCGGGCAGTGTGCGCCTGCGTCCCATACTCATGACAACGGCGACGACGGTCCTGGGACTGTTGCCGATGGCGCTTGGACTGGGCGAGGGCGCTGAGATCAGAACGCCTATGGCTATTACGGTCATTGCCGGTCTCATAAGCTCAACGGTGCTGACGCTCGTGGTGATTCCAACAGTCTATTCGGTTATGGACAGAAAAAATTAAATCCTATGTAATCTCGCACTTTAACAAAAAGCAATATCATGAAAAAATACTCGTTGCTGCCAAGTCTTGCAATTCGGAAACCGGTGACGATCATTATGATGCTCACCGCTGTCCTGGTAATCGGAGTTATCGCCTATTTGAGGATAACAGTTGAGTTGTTTCCTCCAGGATTTTCACCGCCGTTTTTGCACGTTTCCGTACCCTATACGAATTCCAATCCACGTGAAATAGAGCAATATATTACCCGGCCGATCGAAGAAATTTTACAAACGGTGCGAAATATCAGGGAAATCAACTCACGGAGCGGTGCAGACGGTGCACAGCTCTTTGTTTCATTCCGGCAGAATGCCGATATGGATGAGGCCTATAACCAGGTCCGCGATAGAATAGAGCGTGTCTTTCCTGAACTTCCCGACGACATTGAGCGGTATTATGTGAGAAAACACAGCGCTGACGATCAGGCGGTAATTTCTCTCGGCATATCGTTCGACAAAGAATTTGACGACCCGTACTATCTCGTTGACAATTACCTCATAAAACCACTCGAACGGATCGACGGAGTGGCAAACGTAGAGATCGGCGGACTTGACCAAAAAATAATCCTGATCGATTTTGACCAGGAAAAGCTCAATGCCCTCCATATTAACGTTTATCCACTCTTTCAACGATTACAACAGGATAATTTCGCTTTGTCCAGCGGTTATCTTAAGGAAGGCGGTAAGAAAATATACGTCCGTTCAATCGGAAAATTCGATAGTATAGAAGAAATCAACAATATTCAAGTCCGCGGAACCGATATTTTTCTGAAAGATATTGCTACAGTCAGATATGATGTTCCGGAGATTACTTCGTATGAAAGAATTGACGGGAAGCCGGCTGTACAGGTCAGTCTTTTCAAAGAATCGACAGCGAATACCTTATCGGTTACTTTTGCGGCGCTTGCCATGATCAACGGTGAAATCAAACAGAACCCTAATCTTGGCGGAATGAACATTCTTGTATTCTTCGATCAGGGTTCAAATATCATGAATGCCCTCAACAACCTCGAGGATACGGCATTATGGGGCGGCTTTTTCGCATTCAGCATACTGCTGTTTTTTCTCAGACGTTTCAGAATGACAATTTTAATAATATGTGCAATCCCTCTCTCTCTTGTCATAACGATCATTGCTCTCTTTTTCGCAGGCTGGTCGCTCAATGTTTTCACGCTTATGGGAATGATGATCAGTGTCGGCCTTGTCATTGACAACTCGATCGTCATTGTTGAGAATATATACAGGAGGAGACTGCTCGGAGACGAAGTGAGGGCTGCGGCCATTACCGGAGCCAGTGAAGTTTCGACTGCAATACTCATGGCGACACTCACCACAATTGTCGTGTTCCTGCCGTTCATTCTCATGAATGATACGATGATGTCGTTTTATCTTCTCAGAATAGGTATACCTATTGTTGCGGCGCTCCTGGGATCATTATGCGTGGCGCTCTTAATTATCCCTTTGATCGCAACACGGCTTCCCATAAAAGGGCATATAAAAGAATCGAGAATTATCGTTTCGGGAAGATCGATCTATGAACAAATGCTTCGGTGGGCGCTCTCTCACCGCCTCGACACAAGTATAATAGGTCTTGTTCTCATTGCGAGTATTTACATACCTTTTACGTACATGGAAAAGACCGACCAGGAACATGGGAGTTTCAATGAATTTCGCCTGATCGTCGATACGCAGGATAATTACTCCCTCGAGGAAGCGAACGAGGTGATGGAACGTCTTGAGAGTTTTATAGACACCCGAAGGGATAAATACGGCATAAAAACTATAAACAGCCGTACATCCCGAAGGAACGGCAGGATTTTAATATATTTAGAACAATTGGAAAACAATTCGTGGTGGTACGTATTGTACCGTAATGTTCGCAATACTCTGGGAATTCCGGTGGACCAGCGGCTTGAACGGGAAGAGATACTTGCAGACCTCAAAGCGACCGCCCCCGAATTTCCAGGGGTCGATATCAGGACACAATGGTGGCGTGATGAAGATAACCAATCAGTAACGGTCCAGGTTGTCGGCCCGGAAACTGAAACGTTGACCCCTATCGCCCGGGAAGTTGAACGCCGTATGAGACTGTTTCCCCAGTTGGCTAATGTGGAAACGGATCTTGAACGGGGAAACAATGAAGTACATTTGATAATCGACAGGGTCCGTGCCAAAAAATACGGTGTATCCGCCCAGGAAATTGCCGGACTTGTATCGTATTCGGTCCGTGGTAGAAATCTTCCGGATTTCCGGTCCGATGAACGGGAGATCGATATGTTGATACAGCTCGAGAAATCAGACCGGGAAACACTTGATAATCTAAGAAACATGACCGTGAGAACATCCGACGGGAAGGAGCTCCCATTATCTACGTTCGTGCAATTCAGCATTGAAAAAGGTTACGGATCGATCCGCCGCAGAGACGGCAAGACCAATCTGTCGGTCCGGGGGTACGCACCGAAGGCAAGCGTACAGGATATCTACGCTCAAATAGATCAGCTTATTGCCGGGTTTCAACTACCACGGGGGTATAGTCTCGATAAAGGCGGCCGTTTCGGCAGGTGGGAAGAGCAAGAGAGGGCACAGGGTTTCGCTCTTATTCTGGCCGTGACATTCGTTTTTATTCTCATGGGTGTATTATTCGAGTCATTTGTGCTGCCGCTGTCAATAATCATATGTATACCTTTCGCGTTATTCGGCGCATACTGGGGACTGTTCATCTCACGGACTCCGTTTGATATGATGGCCGGTATCGGCCTTATTGTTCTTATCGGAATTGTCGTCAATAATGCGATCGTTCTTGTTGATCTTGTAAACCGGTTCATAACCGAAGGAATGTCCCGCCATGACGCCATTATCGAAGCGGGAAAGAACAGATTCAGACCGATTTTCATGACCGCTTTTACGACTATCTTCGGTCTTGTACCGATGGCGCTCGGCAATTCCACATTGATCGGTATTCCTTATGCTCCATTGGGCAGAACAATTATCGGCGGTATTTTCACATCGACGATTCTCACACTCATTTTTGTTCCACTTGCCTACACCTACTTTGACGACCTGCGCAAAACCGTGCGGACATACTCTTTCAGAATGATCCGGCGGTTTCAAGGCGGAAAAGACTGATACCGGGGTGTCGCCACGGCACGTGCTGGTTTACACATGCCTTCTTCTCTCTAACCGGCTATCCATTGACAAAAGAGTCCAAAAGCGCTGACTTTTTACTTCCTGCAGCATTCATTGCATAAAATAGTGCTTTCTTTGACCGTCAGAATTTCATATACTATTTTATTGATTATAAATCGAATACTATCTCATCAGGAAGATAAATGGAAGAAAAGAGCAGGGTTTTACCGGTCACTCTGGGATTGCTCTTTCTTGCAAGCGCCGCCGGCTGGTTCACGTTCTATGCGCTGGTTTACAAACCTTTGGCAGACCGGTCGAACGGTCTGCTCGAACAAATATCCCGACTGCAGACTCAAATCGCAGCCCTTGAATCACAGGAACCGGCTATGACCGAAACAGATAGTGAACTCGGACAAAATAGTGAGGTCCTGACCCTGGGCGAAATCTATTTCCATTCAGGATTCTCTTATTTAACGCCACAGGCTCTGCGGCAACTCGATGAAATCGCTCTCCGGTTAGAGAGCAGTGCGGAAGCTCGTGTTCAAATCGTTGGACATGCTGATACTATACCGGTAGGCAGTAAATTGCAGGACACGTATCCGTCCAACTGGGAACTATCTGTGGAGCGATCAATGATATCCGCACAATATTTACTGAAAAGATCGGGTTTTAGCTTTTCACAGTTCGTTATAATTGGCCTGTCGCATGAAGAGCCGAAAACATTGAACGACTCGCCCGAAGGCCGTTCTCAGAACAGACGGGCAGAGATCAGGCTCGTTCAGTGATGGAATTATCCCGTATTAAAACGTGAGAGCAGGAATTCAGGATCGCTCTGTTCTTCTTGAACGATGCAGCGGGCCGCGTACTCACCGACAGCCGGGCCATGTTTGAATCCGTGGCCGGATCCCCCTCCGATAAACCAGACATTATCCGCCTGAGGATGGCGGTCAATTATAAAATGATGGTCCGGGGTATTCTCATACTGACACACTCGTGCTTCAAGGAGAGGCGCACCTTTCATCCCCGGAAACCGCATATGGATAAAATCCCTCGCCGCTTCTATCCCTTCGCGTGACGGAATTCGCTCTCCGAACGTTGGATCAAATGTTTCGCCGCGAAGGTCGCTCGCTATCTTAAATCCCCTTCGTTCACCACCGGGGATCCCGTAAAAACCGAACAAGTCCGAATCTCCCTGGTCGAGCCAGACCGGCAGAGATCCATCACTGTAGCTGTTATCACCCGGAAGTGTGCCAAAGTAGTGGACTTCCTGCCTCGTGGGAATAATTTTATCTCCTAAAATTTCCGGAAAAAGGGACCCGAGCCACGGTCCGCACGCAAATATATAACAATCAGCTTTCAAAACTGTGCCGTCAAACACGATCACATGCGGCATACTGCCATGTTCAGGTACACCCGGTTTCACAGCGGTCTGCAGGTAATTTCCGCCTTTCCTTATGAAATCATCGCATACCGCTTCGCATGAACGGCGGGCAAGAAGGTAACCGGCGTGCTCTTCATATATCACCGAAGAAATCCCGTCAAAGTTAATTTGCGGATATAGTTTCGCCGCCTCCTTGACGGTCAATCGATCATAGTGAACCTTCAGATCGCGCATAACCTCCAGAGATCCCTTCGCGGCATCGTCATTCTTCGTCAACATCCAGATCACACCGGTCTTTCGAAAAAAATCCGTTTTTCTTCTTTTTATATAATCCTGCCAAAGTTCGAGCGCTCTCACATTAAATCGCGTATAAATCGCATTATTATAAACGCTCCTGAGAACCCGGGTATCACCTCCGGAGCTTGCGCGTGAATTCCCGGGACCCCAGGTATCCACGAGCATAACCTGTACCCCGGTTTCCAATAGGCGCAGCGCTGTCCAGCCCCCGAATGCACCGGCTCCAATCACAATTATTTTTTTGTGAGATTTATTATTTATAACCATAAATGCAGCTTTCGTTGAACAAGGACCGTTTCAAATATAAACAGTACGCTACGAATATACGCAACAAATTTCAACCGGACAATGTCAGGTATCTTTGCACAGCGTAAACCAATCCCGAAATACCGGGATAGCAACTAACTTATTGATTTTTTTAATATATTTTGTTACTTTACATATTCAAAATGAATATATATCGTTTATGAATTTTTGTGAGGAATGCCGTCTTTTTAAAAATTTTGAATCGTGCGCGAAAAGAAATAGTACCCTTAGGTCCTATACGAGGTCATCATGAAAACAGAATTTGTCAATCCATTTATTAACGCCGTGGATAAAGCATTGGAAACCATGGCTGGAGTAAATGCGGACAGGAAACAGCCGTTCATTAAAAAGGAGCGGTCGACGCGAGGCGATATTACCGGTATACTCGGATTTGCAGCAAAAAATATCTCTGGGTCCGTCGCGCTGAGCTTTCCAACCGAAACAATCCTCAATATCTACGAAACGATGATGGGAACACCGGCGACGGAATTAAACGACGAGGTTGAAGATATCGTCGGGAAATTAACGAATATCGTTGCCGGCGGAGCAAAAATGGAATTTGCGGAATTAGGATACGCTTACAATATAAGCCTTCCTCTCCTGGTCTCCGGTAGAAGCAATGTCATTAAACACAAACACGACAGCCCTATTCTCGTTGTCCCGTTCAGTGTTAACGGGCATACTTTTGACATGGAAGTAAGTCTTCAGATGTCGTAGACTGCCCGCTTATATGTTCGATATTCTACCCGCTTTTTTCTCTTTTCAGTTTTGAATCAACGATTATAGTTACCGGACCTTCGTTATAAATATCGACATTCATCATTGCGCCGAACTGACCGGTTTCAACGTTCAACCCGCTCCGGCGTAAACACTCGTTAAAATAATCATAGAGATATTCGCCCTTTTTCGGTTCAGCAGCGTGTATAAAGCTCGGACGGCGTCCTTTTCGCGTGTCACCGTAAAGGGTAAATTGTGAGATCGAGAGGATTTCTCCGTGTATATCGAGCACGGAATGGTTCATCTTTCCCTGTTCGTCGTTAAAAATCCGCATAGCGATACATTTATCCGCGAGATATTCAGCGTCCTCCCCGGTATCGGCTTCAGCAATTCCCAGCAGTATGACCAATCCTCTGCCGGTCTTACCGACAGTTTTACCGTCGACCGTAACCTGAGAACGGCTCACTCTTTGCAGCACTACTCTCATAGAACTACCTTTATTCGTTTTCAATATGGATCATTGAATACACATTGTATTCTTTCAATTTTTCACGCCCTTTCAGGAAATCAAGCTCGATAAAAAATCCGACACCGGCAATAATTCCTTCCGCCTGTTCAACCAGGGAGCATGCAGCGCCGACCGTGCCGCCGGTTGCAAGCAGGTCATCGATCATCAGTACCTTTTCACCTTTTTCAACCGCATCGGTATGCATTTCAACTGCATCGGCGCCGTACTCAAGAGCATATTCCTTTCGAAGAGTTTCTGCGGGTAATTTTCCCGGTTTACGTATCAGAACAAGCCCTTTACTCATTTTGTAAGCAAGGACCGAGGCAAAAATAAAACCCCGAGCCTCGATACCCGCTATTTTGTCTATCCCGGTATCCCGATACCTTTCGTACAAAATATTTATCGCCTGATGAAACGCTGGTCCGTCTTTAAGCGCTGTGGTAATATCTAAAAACCCGATACCCGGTTTCGGAAAATCCTGAACAACCCGTATTTTTTCTCGAATATCATCCACCGGTTACCTCTTCTCTTTTACAATAAATTCCATAGATATACTATTATCGATTTTGTCACTCTGATCATTACTATTCAGATTACATAGTGATCTCGAACGAGTTGTACTGCCCTGTATAGGATTTCCATTCAACACTTACACCTTTAACCGATGCGGAGCGCGGCCCGATATGAACCTCCTTTATTAACGCTTGAAGATCGCTTTCGGAACCTTCCGCTTCTATCTCGACCGACCCGTCAAATCTGTTCTTTACCCAACCCCGGACGCCCAGCTTCTGTGCAGTCCGCTCCATAAACCACCTGAACCCGACACCCTGAACCAGTCCGGTCACGACAATTTTTACACAACTATCCACGGCACTACTCATTTACATATACAGTAACGCTTTGTACACCCGGAACGCAGAGACGGCCGCCAAATGAAAAGGGGCTGGTTGTAGTCTCGAAGATTCAGAATGAGATCCTTAACGCATTCTGGGTCTGATTAAACGGTAACCGCGCCGAAACAATACTACATTAAAATTCATAACGATACACCGTAAATGTATAAAAAATCAGCACAAAGGCAATAGAATCCATAGAGCACTCTCGAAGATGCCGAACGTGCAATAAACGCCCGATAATCCCGCGATTGCATCCAGTATCATTACCATTAAAGTTATCTGATCAGGAGCATTTTTCGTGCGAACGTTTTTTGGGTACCGGTTATCATGATCGACAAGAAATATATGCCGGAAGCAACCGCTTTCCCCGATTCGTTCGTTCCTTCCCAGGTGAATACGTGGTCTCCGGTCTGTTTATAGCCATTGTAAAGCTGTTTTGTCATCCTTCCACGAATATCGCGGACTGCAACTTCAATCTTTCCCGATTCCGGAAGTACAATGCGAATGTTGGTTTCGGGATTAAACGGATTCGGATAATTCTGTCCAATGAAGTATTCCGTCACAGTGACCAGATTATCGTTCACGGAGGTTACGATTGTCGACTGAAACCGGTATATTTTACCGTCGAACGCCAGAAAATACAATTCATTTTCTCTATCGACGCCGAGAGATGCTATGGAAAGATCCGAGTCGATGAGTTGTGTGTTAACCGGAGTGTTCACACCGTCATATTCCAAAGACCATATCCTCCCGCTCACAAAATCGGTATAGATATACCTGCCCTTCAGTTCAGGAACGAGCGTTCCCCGGTATACATATCCTCCGGTTACCGATGCTCCCAGGCTGTGGTCATATTCCCAGACAGGTTTCTTTAATCCGGTGATCGAGCATCCGGACGGAGGATTAAAGCATGAAGACCCTTCAATGATATTCCAACCGTAGTTGCCTCCACTTTCAACGATGTCGATTTCCTCGATAGTATCCTGCCCAACATCTGCGACCCAGAGATTACCGGTTACGGAATCGAAGCTGAACCTCCACGGATTGCGTAAACCGTATGCATAAATTTCTTCTTTAAAACCGGCAGAATTCCCGGCAAACGGGTTATCCGGCGGTATTCCGTAATTGCCGTCCGGTGATTGACTGTCCACATCAATACGCAGCATTGCGCCGAGCACCGTACCTGGATTCTGGCCGATGCCGAACGGATCTCCGGCAAATCCCCCGTCACCGAGCCCGATGTACAGGTAACCATCGGGACCGAATGCGAGCTGTCCGCCGTTGTGATTCGGGAACGGCTGCGATACCTCAAGAATAATAAACTCGGAATCTTTCAAGGCGGCAGTCCCGTCATCCGGTTTTACGCTGTACCGCGCTATAACCGTTCTGTCCGGATTCGAAGCGGTATAGTTAACATAAAAAAACCCGTTTGCTGCGTAGTCCGGGTTAAATGCCAGTCCCAGGAGCCCTTCTTCATTGCCGGAATCGTTCACTCTGTCGCTGATGTCGAGAAAAACAGGGGATGCGGAAACATTCATGGAATTTTCAAAAACCTGAACGATACCCTGCTGCTCGATAACAAAAAGCCTGTTGCTTCCGTCGTCCGGGTGTTGAAGATCGACCGGCCTGACAAATGTCAGATTCGGAAATGCCTTCTCGAGATCAAACTGTGCATACGAATTGACCGCACACATTAATACATAGACTAACAGTAAGATCAATCTGGAACCGGCGCCTAAAAAACAACTGCATTGCACGATACGACTCATACCGGTCCATCTGTCGGTTGTTAAACAAGATATTGAAATGCGGTATTCACAGCTTGAGCGGCAGTTTCCACGGTGGTAATATCCTCCGAAACGTCCCAGGTTCTCAGACCTACAACCGGCTTTCCTAACTGCAGGAAAAAGCCGATCTCCGAAAGCGTCCCATATTTTCCGTCAATTGCTATTGCCACTCTGCCCGTATGAGCGATAATCGCGTTCCGGGCTATTCCCCCACCGGTGGCAATAGGTATGTCCACAAAATCGTTCGCTTCGTCAATACCGATACCCGGAAGGATCCCGATCGTCAGACCACCGGCCGATTTTGCGCCTTTACAGCATGCCTCCATAACGCCGAACAGACCTCCGCAGACAACGATCCCATGGCGGATAGCGATCTCCTTTCCGACGTCTTCCGCAAGGCGGTACATCTCTTCGTTACATGACCCGGCGCCGATAACCGCTATAAGTAGTTTCCGGTGGATCATTTTATTAACATACTCTGAGAAGGAGAATGATTTTGACGGATCGCTCATAGTATAAACCGTGTGGTGAATCGATAATCGTGCCGTTACGGGGTAAGGCGGTGCATCATCCGGGGGAACGGGATCGTTTCCCTGACATGTTTCAGTTTACATATCCACGCCAGTGTCCGTTCAATACCCAGTCCATATCCCGAATGAGGGACGGAACCGAATTTTCGGAGATCGAGATACCAGTCAAATGCCTCACGGGGCAGCTTGTGTTCGTCAATCCGTTTCAGGATGATATCCAGATTTTCCTCCCGTTGTCCGCCGCCGATTATTTCCCCGTACCCTTCGGGGGCAAGTAAATCGCATCCGAGCGCCAGATCTTCCCGTTTCGGATCACGCTTCATGTAGAAAGCCTTGATGGCCGCAGGGTATCGATGCACAAATAGCGGTTTGTCGAATTTTTCCGACAGGACCGTCTCATCGGTACCGCCGAAGTCACCGCCCCATTCGAACTCGATACCGGCGTCATAAAGGATTTTTACCGCTTCATCATAAGAAATTCTCGGAAACGGAGGTTGTACACTTTCAAGAGGTTTTGTATCCCTCTCAATTATTTCCAATTCCCCCTGTCTGTTTTCCAGAATACGTTCCACGATATAGGTAACATGATCTTCTGCAAGTTTCATATTCTCATTCAGGGTGTAGAATGCCATTTCGGGCTCGACAAGCCAGAATTCGGTCAGGTGGCGGCGTGTTTTTGATTTTTCTGCACGAAATGCGGGACTGCAGGTGTATACTTTCCCGAATGACATTATCGCAGCTTCAGAATACAACTGTCCACTCTGCGCCAGATAGGCCTTCGTACCGAAATAACCGGTTTCGAACAGTGTCGTGGTTCCTTCACAAGCTGCAGGAGTGAAAATCGGTGTGTCAATCAAGACGAAATCCCGATTATCGAAAAAATCCCTGCTCGCCTTTATGAGTTCGTGTCGCACCTTGAGAATAGCATGCTGACGGGACGATCGAAGCCAGAGGTGGCGGCGGTCCATGAGAAATGTCGTCCCGTGCTCTTTCGGTGTTATGGGATATTCATCGGCCGTCTGTAAAATCTCCAGTGAGCGGAGCTGTAATTCATAGCCGCCGGAAGCCCGCTTGTCCTCTTTTACGAGTCCCCTGAGCATGAGAGACGATTCCTGTGTTACCGCTTCGCAATTTTCAAATGTTTCTTCGCTGACATCTCCCTTAAATGCAACAGCTTGAATTACTCCGCTGCCGTCACGGATAATAAGAAACCATAATTTCCCCTTATGGGTCTTATTATACAGCCAACCGCGTATCTCAACTTCTTTTCCGGTGTGATCCGAAACATCTTTTATATATACCCAGTCCACATTACCCTCATAAATGTCTTATTGAATTTCGCTCATCAGTAAAACCGTGAATTTAAAAATTTCAGTTTTAATGTTCCTTCTTCGGTCCTCGCGTCATGAGGTCGATAACCGCATCATGCGGATTGACGCCATCAAACAATATTTGACAGACTTTTTCCATGATCGGGGTCTCGATACCTTCCCGCCTCGACAACTCCCGGACCGATTGTGCCGTTTTTACTCCCTCGGCCACATTGACCATATCTCCTAAAATATCATCCAGTTCTTTCCCTTTGCCAAGCTCAAAGCCAACATGCAGGTTCCGGCTCAGCTTGCCCATGCAGGTCAGGATAAGGTCTCCCATTCCGGAAAGCCCGGGAAAGGTTTTGGGATCTGCACCGAGTTTTTCACCGAGTCTCGTCATTTCAACGATCCCGCGCGTCAGGAGTGCGGCTTTGGTATTATCTCCGAATCCGACGCCGTCGACGATGCCCGAGGCAATTGCTATGACATTCTTGAAAGACCCGCCCAGTTCGACACCCGTTACGTCGGTGTTTGCATAGACTCTGAATGTCGGACACATGAAGAGCCCCTGGACTTCCCGGGCATACGTTTCATCTGCCGAAGCGGCAACTACCGCGGTCGGCGCTTCCCGGGCAACTTCCGCCGCAAAGCTCGGTCCCGAAAGTACTGCGACAGGAACATTTGATACATGACGCAATTCCTCGGTAATGATTTCCGACATTCGCATCAAAGTACCGTTCTCAATGCCCTTCGTTGCGCTGATGAACTTTTTTGAATCATCGACGTACAGTGCGACACCGTGAACTACGGAACGGAGCACATGCGATGGAACGACGAACGCGATATAATCGCTCCGGGAAACCGCCTCTTCAAGATCGGAGGTAATATGCACGGATTCAGGAAGCCTGAAACCGGGGAGAAATGTTTTGTTTTCACGGGTTTTCGACAACTGCGCGGCAAGATCGTTCTGAAACTCCCATAACGTTACGTTCCGTCCGCACTGTACCTGCAATAGAGCGAGGGCAGTCCCCCAGCTCCCTCCCCCGAGAATGCTAATATTATTTTTTCCCAAACCTGTTTTCCGTTCCATGCAACAATCTTTTGATATTGCTCCGGTGCGAATAAATTATTAATAAAGTGACAAACAAAGTGACGATAATCATGGGATACCCGATCGGGTGGTGGAGCCAGAATTTTCTGCCGACCGTAATGACCGTCAATCCGACGGCCGCCGTGAGCGATCCGACTGATACATACCGGGTTGTCAGAGTCATGATCATAAAGATGACTATACACGCTACAGTAGTGAGCGGGGCAAGTCCCAGATAGACGCCTGTTGTCGATAAAGCGCCTTTACCGCCTTTGAATCCTGCAAAAATCGTCCAGATATTCCCGATCACGACAGAACATCCTGCCGAAATCTTAATAACTTCCTGACCGGGTATGGCATCTCCAAAATTAATCTGAGAAACATAAATAACGGTACAAAAACCTTTCAGGAGATCTAATACCACGACAATAACGCCGGGTTTCCATCCCAGCACCCGGAAAACATTGGCCGATCCGGCATTTCCGCTTCCGTGCTCCCGTATATCTATACCAGCCAACAATTTACCGGCGATGA
This sequence comes from bacterium, assembly GCA_965240425.1. Lineage (GTDB taxonomy): Bacteria > SM23-31 > SM23-31 > SM23-31 > SM23-31 > CBDFMG01. The sequence continues at coordinate 572,065 of OZ251221.1, read as the reverse complement.
GACTGACCGGAATTGAGCCAATAAGATAACTTAATAGTATGACTGCTCCGAGAGTATACATAGAGTAATTACATTAGAGGATTATCGCGTAAACCGTTGCAACTAAATTTGTGAGATCCTGATTGCAAAATGATCAGTATTTGACCCCCTTTCCGGCTTACACCGCAGTGACCGATCCCATCTCTATGCCTTCTAATCCCGATAACTTCAAATAATCCCGAACATCCCGGTCCTGGCCGGGAGAGGTAATGATAGCCATACCGATCCCAAGATTGAATACCAGCCTCATCTCTTCTTGGTCGATAGTGCCCAATTCCTGCAAAAGTTTGAAGATCGGCGGCCACTTCCAGCTTTCCCAATCAATCTCCGCTTTCATACCGGATTTCAGCAGCCTCCCTATATTTCCCGGGATACCTCCTCCGGTTATATGCGCCAATCCATGGACAAAACCTTTTCTTATCAGCTCGTAAACCTGAGGATAATAACACCGGTGTACTTTTAATAATTCCTCTCCTACGGGGATATCGAGACCGGGATGTTCAGAATGAACGCCAAGCCCGGACTCGTCAAACAGGACCTTTCTGGCAAGAGAATATCCATTTGTATGAAGGCCGGATGACGGCAGCCCAAGAATCACATCACCCTTTGCAATAGCGCTTCCGTCAAGTATATCTTTTTTGTCGACGACACCAACTATTGTTCCGGATATATCATATTCGCCTTCCCGGTAAAATCCGGGCATTTCTGCCGTTTCGCCGCCGATAAGTGCGCATCCGGTCCGTTCACAGGCATCGGCCATGCCGGATATGACGTCTTCAAATACGCCGACATCAAGCCTGCCGAATGCAAGATAGTCGAGAAAAAAGAGCGGGCGGGCGCCGCAGCACAGAATATCGTTTATGCAATGATAGACAAGGTCGCTTCCGATGGTAGTATGGACTCCTGCGGCACATGCCACTTTGAGCTTTGTACCGACGCCGTCGACGCTTGATACGAGCACGGGCTGTTCAAATTCGCTCCAGTCAGGCGCATAAAATCCCCCGAACTTGCCAAGCCCGGAAAGCACATTATTCCCATATGTTTTTTCGACCCGTTCCTTAATTCTTTGAACGGCCTCCTCGCCTTTGTCAATATCGACTCCGGCCTTGCGGTAAGCGCTTTCCCGATTTTCAGAAGATTGCCGCCCGGGTTTTAATTCTTCTGTATATCGATCTCTTACTTCACCAAAAAAATCCAGAACAGTCCGCTCACTATAATCGGGATAGGTCCAGGGAAGCGGGTGAAACGAACCTTCTTCAAAAATCAGATGGCAGTCACCGAAAATACCATCAGCGATATATATACGATGGCAGAAATTCTTCGTCGAAGCAAGAACAAGATTCGCTTCGCCGATATACCCGGGATCGAGATTGACGGTCCGCTTACCATTGTGCGCGGTTTCTGTCTCATACTTGTTGGTCCGCAATTTGCAAAACGGCAGCTTTTCACGGGAAATGAGCCGTCTAAAGCTGAAAAATACTTTGCCGAGTCCCGTTCCCATCTCCTCTTCGTAATAATCCGTATGTTCGAAATCGAATACTGATGACCGCATATCGATAGACCCGAATTGTCCGGTTAAGTAGCTCTCAACCGACTCAAGCTGAATTTTGTCCTGGAATGTTACCGCGACAATCAGTTTCACTTCTGGCACTTTAATTTCTGTACTCATACCGGTTACCGGACTGTGGTCCCGACTGGTATCGGAACTGCATTGCAGTATTTTCGATTTTAACGGCGCTCTATTCCGGCGACACTCTACAGCCGGAATTTTTATTATATCCTAAAAGTGGTTCACGAATATAATTTTCCTATCTCACGAGCATACTTTTTTTCAACCGCTTTTCTAATTATTTTCAGCGTAGGTGTCAAAACGCCGTCTTCCTCGGTAAATTCACGGTCGAGGACATCAAATTTTTGAATACACTCATAATTCGACAGGTCCGTTGAAAGTCTCTTAATCTCGCTGCTGATCAATTTGTATGTTCCCGAATGTTTCACCAACTCTTTGCGCGAACCGGCAGTGAGACCGTTCGCTTTAAAATAGGTCTCGAGATATTCGAATGCCGGAACGATCAATGCCGACAAGAACTGCCGCTTGTCACCGATCATCATTATCTGATCAATATACTGGCTGGTTATCAATAGATTCTCAATTGGCTGCGGAGCAATATTTTTACCGCCGGATGTAACGATCAGATTTTTCTTCCGGTCTGTAATTGTTATTCTCCCTTCTTCATCGATGAATCCGATATCTCCGGTATGCAGCCATCCTTTTTCATCGATCACTTCTTTGGTTTCTTCAGGTTTATTAAAATATCCTTTCATAATGTTGGGACCCCGGGTACAGATCTCACCATCTTCGGCGATCCGGACCTCAACATTCGGAAGCGGTTTACCTACTGTTCCGATTTTTATATTTTCGGGAAGATTGATCGATATGACCGGTGAGGTTTCCGTTAGTCCGTAACCTTCAAGTATGTATATTCCTGCATATGCAAAGAACCTGGCGATCTCTTGCGATAAAGGAGCCCCCCCCGACACAAAGAATCGCAGATTACCGCCGGTTTTATCTCTCAATTTTTTGAATACCAGCATGTCTGCCATTGAATATCTGTAAGCGAGAAATTTGGAAACTTTTCCGGTTTGCTTCCGGTAATAATAGACTTTACCCGTATGAACGCACCACCGAAAGATCAATTTCTTCAAAAATGACCCCCTGGCAGCAGTATCCTGCACCACGGCATACATTTTTTCATAGAGCCGCGGCACACTCGTTATCACGGTAGGTCTTATTTCCTGCATATTTTCCTTAACGGTATCCGCACTCTCGGCATATGCGATCGCAGCTCCGACATACAGGGGGAAATAATACCCTCCCATTCTCTCAAAAATATGACTTAACGGTAAGAACGAAAGAAAGACATCATTTTCACTCACCTCCAGAACATTGGTAACACCTTTGATATTCGCGATAATATTGTCATGGGACAGCATTACTCCTTTCGGAGTTCCCGTTGTTCCAGATGTATAGATTATGGTCGCTATATCTGTGCCGTCAGCTTTTTCATGCATAGTCTTGAGAAATCCGGGGTCTTCTGTCCTGGCTTCCGCACCGGTATCCACCACCTGCTGAAAACTCTTCGTTATTGTCATAAAATCGTTGTGACCGGGAAAGAACGTCACTATTTTTTTCAGATATTTCAAATCGTTGAATATCATCCCGATTAATTTCAGATGTTCCGGCTGGGATACCGCTATCGCTTTACAGTGTGCATCGTTCAAGATATATTCGATCTGTTTTGGAGAGAGAGTCCCGTACACCGGTACGGTTACACCTCCCAAAGAAAGGACTGCCATGTCGGTAAACACCCATTCGGGTCTGTTCTCAGACAGTATGGCAACCGTATCCCCTCTTTCAATTCCGAACCGGGATAGTCCGTATGCGTAATCTGTAATAACCTCGCAGCATGACCCGAATGAGAGAGATGTGTATTCTCCTTCACGTTTATACCGGAGCGCAGTTTTATCCTTCCACCGTCCGGCGGCGTTATAGAGTATCTCTGCTAACGTTTCAGACAAGCATTACTCCAAGTATAAAACGAACTATGCAGGGACTGCTGCAATATATACACTATCGTTGAGATAATTTGTGCGGATTTCCGGGGTTTCTATTCACTATTTGTACAACAATCATGGTAATTATTTTCCATAAAAAAATCAACTGATTATTCATTCTGTTCCTCAGCAGACGTTAAACGCTTTAAAAATCCGGTACACATCTTGCCGTTATCTCCCGGACATTTTACTCTGGTTGACATTCTGAAGCTGATACAATCTATTTGGAAATCGATTTAATATATCGTACCTTGAATTTCGCTTTTATCAGAAGGTTTTTGAGCGGTACGTATTGTTTTTAATTCACATATTGAGGATAAGCATGTCCATTAAAGTCATCAATTCTATCAGACGGTGGTTTGACGGCTCCATGCAATACGATTCAGACGAAGATGTCTCGGTCTATTCAGTAGATTGGATGCGATTCTTTCCCTTTCTCATCATACACTTGATGTGTTTTGGTTTTATATGGGTCGGATGGAGCTGGACTGCGGTAACTGTTGCCGTGTTCCTGTATAGTGTACGAATGTTCGCGATAACGGCATTTTACCACCGGTACTTTTCCCATAAAACATTTAAGACCAATCGATTTTTTCAATTCGTTTTCGCCTTACTCGGCAACAGCGCTATGCAAAAAGGAGCTTTATGGTGGGCTGCTCATCACCGGCAGCATCATAAACATTCCGATAAAGAGGGAGACGTTCATTCTCCGCATATCCATAACATATACTGGAGTCATGTCGGATGGATAACTTCAAAAGCAAATTTCAATATAGATTTTCGTATTATTAAGGACCTTACCAAATTTCCGGAATTGCGGTTCCTGGACCGCTACTACGTGCTTGTTCCGTTTTTGTTAGCGATTTCTGTTTACGGTTTAGGAGTATTTCTTGAAAGTTCATATCCTGAATTGGGAACAAACGGCTCGCAGCTTTTGATATGGGGATTTTTCATCTCGACAATCGTACTGTTTCATGCAACCTGCACTATCAATTCCTTGTCCCATATCTTCGGTAAAAAGCGGTATGATATCAGCGATGAAAGCAAAAACAATTTTTGGCTGTCCCTGTTGACCTTCGGGGAAGGATGGCATAATAATCATCACCGGTATCCGGGTACGGCACGGCAGGGTTTTTTCTGGTGGGAGATCGATATTACGTATTACCTATTGAGAGTTTTGTCATGGATTAGGGTGATCCGCGACATACGGCCGGTGCCGGACGAAATAAAAAATTCAAAACTTCTGGTCAAAACTTAGGATTTCCTGGCGAGTAATCGAATTTTTTCAGCAATATCTTTGGAATCCAGCCCCTGAAAGGGGATTTGTTCCTGGAGACCGCCGCCGCCCATACGGACTGTTCCCATCGTAGAATATAACGGCGAATACCCTTTCTCAAGCAGCCAGCTTCCAAATCTGCTTCCCAATCCCGATTTAACACTCTGAGTCTCCGCAACAAGAACAAAAGAGGATTGTCCCGTTCTCCTCATCATGTTTTCATCGACAACATTAAGCGTCGGTTTATTCACTAAACCGACGTCGATCCCCTCATTTCTAACCGTCTCCACGGCATCAAGCGCCCTGTACAACATTTCTCCGTATGAAATAACGTACCCTGCACTTCCTTCACGGATTATTTCGTCTTTTCCGGGAACAAAGCGGTAGCCGCTTTCCAGGTCGAAAAAACTGCTTCCATCCTCTTTCAGAATATACGGCACACCGGACCGGGTCGAGAAGATAAAACGTATGCCGCGGTGAGTAAAAACATTGTGTAAAACGGCTTTGAGCTGATGCGGATCGGCGGGAAAATAGAGCCGTGTCGTATCATTTTCCGCGAACCCGTTATCCACGAAAAAAATATTAATCCCGAAATGGCACGTGTTATCGACTATTTCGTCGATACCGGCATGAGAAAAGTGTGCAATCACGTTAGCGTCGTTCAGCCGCGCCATACTTATTTCCGAGATGACCATTTCACTGAATGCGGAAAACGTCCCCGTAACGCCCTGATAGCCCTCACGGGAACCGAATCCGGCTGCCGTGGCAAAACTGTTCCGCTCCATGACCCCGCCCATTCTGTATAAATCGGGGAATCGTTTTCCGACGGTATTCAAGCCGCATGAGCCGCCGAGGTCGCTGCTGATGACAAGGTTTTTTTTGCGGTCTTCGGGACTGAGCGCTTCAAAGATATCGCAAAGCACATCCCCGAAGATCGACCTGTTTTTCTTGAATTCCTGAGAGCTGCCCTGAAACGTTCGCGGTGATCCCACCTTTTGTGCCGATTCTATCATTGCGACAGCAGCGAACTGTTTTTTGCTCTGTAAATACTCCAATGCAACCGGTACCGGTATGGCATCATGACCTTGTGCCGTTCCCTCTAATCCGGCAACTCCGGGCGCCATTTTCCGCTTATTAATGAGGGCAACCGGTCCGTCTGTGGTCAAAGCACACTGCATTCTCGAATACATTGATTCGATATCTTCTCCATCGCCGACATCGGTACTCATCCCGTGCCCCTTGAGTGTCTGGGTTACATCGAATCCCGGCAGGTAATCGCTTGGAAATCCTTCGATTGTAACGTCGTTATCATCCAGAATAAGCGATATATTAAGCTGTTGAGCAACAGCGTAGCGGGCAGATTCGGCATCGTTCCCTTCCTGTTGAGCCCCGTCCGAACCGAAGAGCACGAACTGCTTTTCCGGATTCTGCTCTGCAATGCCGTTCACGTAAGCGAAAAGGTGCCCCAGTCTTCCCGAGCTGAATTTTATACCCCGTTCTGCATCACGTTCAGGATGTCCGGGCAGTCCGCTGTCATACTCCCGGTACCGGAGAAGGTCCTCTATCGAAATACCGGAAACAGTATCGTCCAAAGCGGCCATAAGATATTGAAGAGCGACCCTGTGTCCCGCCTCGTCGAATAATGCAGGATAGACTTTGTCTCCACTGCGCATGAATCCGTCGGCGATGAGCGCTTCGGGAACGATATCGTAAGCACCCCCGGTATGTCCGCCGAGACCGCGGGCATTGGAGTACGCGGTAAAAAAGATAATGCAGTCACGCAAAAGGGAAATGTTCGTCTCTAACTGAACGTTCTGGTCGTGCGTTAATTTTTTTTGCGAAAGGTCTGTCGAGAGTGGGCTGTAACCGCTGAGATCGATCGGAAAAGATGAAATGGCTCGTGCTCCTGTATTTTTCATTCATGATTGTCATTAGTGGAAAGAAATGATGCAGAAATATAAACCATACAGTGAAAAACGCAAATGTTTTTTCAAAAAAATCTGTCGGTTATCTTTTTACCGCTATTGTGAGAAATCGCTTTGGCAAACGGAAAAAAATATTTATATTCATCAGGATTATTGAACACGGCTGATCTAAATTTTACTGCCTATTCTTCGTACACATTCGTTACTTCTTGCACAATTTCAAACTAAAACAATTAACAATGGCATTGCGGATATATTCCTTTTCCCGGACCGCACCATGTAGATAAATCCGATCTCTAACCGATGCTGAAAGGAGAGTCGTGTGTAATGATTGCAGCTAAAAAAAATAACCCTGACGAAAAAACTATCGACGTCCTTCTCGAAGAAGAGCGGACATTTGATCCCGAAGAAGATTTCGTCAAAAAGGCCGTTGTATCGGACCCCGCTATATATGAAGATGCACGGAAAGATCCGGAAAACTACTGGGCTCACTGCGCCGGGAAACTTGACTGGTTCAAAAAATGGGATACCATACTTGAATGGGACCCGCCGAACGCAAAGTGGTTCACCGGCGGCACAATAAATGCGAGTTACAACTGCGTAGACCGGCATATCAAGAATGGCCTGAGAAACAAGGCGGCGATCATCTGGGAGGGCGAACCCGGAGATAAACGGACCATGACCTACTGGGACCTGTACCGGGAAGTCAATAAATTTGCAAATGCTTTAAAGAATCTCGGAATCAAAAAAGGCGACCGGGTCGCCATATATCTCCCGATGATACCCGAACTTGCCATATCCATGCTTGCCTGCGCCCGCATCGGCGCCGTTCATTCCGTCGTGTTCGCGGGTTTCAGTCCAGAGGCGCTGAAAGAACGGATAAATGACGCTCAGGCAAAACTTCTCATAACCGCCGACGGAGGTTACCGCCGGGGGGGTATCATTCCTCTGAAACACGACGCAGATGTTGCTCTCGCCGATACTCCTTCCATTGAGCATGTCGTTATCGTCAAACGGGGTGATTTTTTGCTTCGCGTCAAGGAAGGCCGGGACCATTGGTACCACCGGTTGATGCAAGAAGCCGGTCCGTACTGTGAACCTGAGGAAATGGATGCGGAAGATATGCTTTTTATCCTGTACACCTCCGGCACGACCGGGAAGCCGAAAGGGATCGTCCACACGACCGGTGGCTATATGACCGGCGCCGTTACGACCACAAAGAACGTGTTCGACTTGAAAGATGACGACGTGTACTGGTGCAGCGCTGACATCGGATGGGTGACCGGACATACGTACATTGTGTACGGTCCCCTGGCAAACGGGGCAACGGTCGTCATGTATGAGGGAGCGCCGGACTGGCCCGACCGGGACAGGTTCTGGTCGGTCGTTGAGGAGTATGGGGTGACGATCTTTTATACTGCACCGACAGCGATCAGGGCGTTCATGCGGTGGGGCCCGCAATGGCCGGAAAAGCATGACCTCTCCTCTCTCAGGCTCCTCGGCACGGTCGGAGAACCGATCAATCCCGAGGCGTGGATGTGGTACCACGAATATATCGGGGGTGAAAAATGCCCGGTCGTCGATACGTGGTGGCAGACCGAGACCGGCAGCATCCTGATCACACCGCTTCCGGGGCTGACCCGCACAAAACCCGGCTCGGCAACGGTGCCTCATCCCGGAATTCATGCCGATATAGTCGATGCCGACGGCAATACGATACCCGTCGGCGGAGGATTCCTCGTCATCACGAAACCGTGGCCCTCGATGATCAGGACGATCTACGGCGATCCGGAGCGGTACTATGAAACTTACTGGAAAAAGTTCAAAGGTAAATACTATTTTACCGGGGATGGGGCAAAGCGGGACGAAGACGGGTATTTCTGGATCCTCGGACGGGTGGACGACGTCATCAATGTGGCTGGACACCGTATCAGCACTATGGAAATAGAGAGCGCTTTCGTCGACCACCCGGATGTCGCCGAATCCGCTGCGGTCGGGATAACGCACGAAATTAAGGGTCAGGCGATCACCGCGTTCGTCACGCTTAAAGAGGGCGTTGAACAGAGCAGTGAAATGGAGAAAAAACTCAAGGAACACGTCGTGAGGAAGATCGGCGCCATCGCCCGGCCGGAAACGGTCATTTTTTCCGCCGACCTTCCGAAAACGAGAAGCGGGAAGATCATGCGGCGGCTTTTGAAGGATATTGCCGACGGAAGAGTGCTCGGTGATACCAGTACCCTCGCAGACCCGTCGGTGATCGACAAACTGAAACGGCAGTATGAGGAGGAATAACACAATGGAGCACCTGTCATCTGACTTCTCCGCCGATATTGCGCGCTTCGGGGAGATGTTTCAGGCGGTGCATCGATATGATTCCGAAGAGCGGGCCTGCCGCGAGAAATGCAAAGGCCCAATGCCATGATACCGCTCCGGTGAGAACGGGAACAAGCCGGATCGATACGAGCGTCAGAACAAATCCGACACATGTCTGAAGCGTCAGAGCGGTGCCCACGTAGGCGGTGATCGGCAAGCTCTGTAATACTCGCAGAAAACTGGGCGGAATCCGCCACAACCGCCGCTCCCCAGACAAGACAAATAACCGATACCAGGAACGGCGACCCTCCGAAGAACGGTCCGACAATGATACAGCACGCTCCGCTCACGACCATCGAGATGATAGTGACCGTCGTACGGCCGTATTTGTCGGCATAGATCCCGGCAGCGATACACCCTATTCCCCCAATCCCCATAACCGAAAACGACATGAACGCCGACCATTCGCGGGCGTTTTCCATACCGGTCATCGTAAAACTTTCCAACAGAAATACGGGAATCCATGTCCAGACGGCGTATAATTCCCACATATGGCCGAGATAGCCGAAATTTGCCAGTCTCATGCCCCGGTCGCCGAATATTCTGCCTGAATACCGCCAATCGAACTGTGCGCTTTTGCTTAAATAGGGCCCGTCCTTCACAAAGAACGAACAGATGAGCGCTGCCGCCAATGCGGAAGCGGAAGCGGCATACAATAAGACCGCGCCAATGAAGATCGCCGAACAGCTTCAAAAGATGCGGCGAAGCGGAGCCGACGATCAACGCTCCGACAAGAACCCCGATTGCCATACCGCGACCTTTAGTAAACCAGGCCGCCATGATCTTCATTCCTGTGGGATAGACACCGGCGAGGAATACGCCGGTAAAAAAACGGAGGGCAAGGGCAGGTTCGACGCTGCTTGCGAATAGCCCGATAGCACCGTTACAGAGTGCGCACATAAGCGCACTGACGGAAAACACAGTGCGAGTGTTAAAAATGTCCGAAATGTTGAAGAACGCACTGAGCAGCGTACCGGATACAAAACCGACCTGTACCGACATGGTCAGCCACGACCGGCCCGCTTCGGTCAACTGCCACTCCACGGTCAACGCAGGGATCACGGCCGTAGCCGAGAACCAGACGGCCATGCCCAGAAGTTCGGCAAGCGACAGGAGAATAAGTACGCGCCATTTCATTTTAATACTGTAGAGGAATAGGTCCGGTCAATTTTCAAGCAGTATAGCTTTACAGGGAAGATCGGCGGCGGATGCGCTGTTCCATCCCCTCATGCCGCCGAGCATATTCGAGACGTTTGTAAATCCGTGCGATACAAGCAGCGTGCTGGCACGCGTACTTCTGCCGCCGGAGCGGCAGTAGACGATGATCTCTTTATTCTTGTAATCATCTATTTCAGAAAATCTCAATCCGAGTTCGCCGACCGGGATCAGGCGGGAGTTCTTCAGGTGACCAAGTTCACCGGTATATTCTCCTTCAGTACGGACGTCAAGAAGCAGGACGTCCCGGTTTTCATTCACCCGTTCACACACTTCTGCGGCGGACATGTTCCGCACTGCCGGCGCCTGCCGCGTCTGCGGCCGGTCCTGTCCGCAGACGACGTGGAATATACTAATGAACAGCAGAAACACAGGATACAATGAATTTTTCATAATTGTTTCACAACAAAAAAGGAGGATTTAATTATTTCAAAGCATGTTGGACAATTCGCACTTCCACATCCGTCATGGCGATCACTGATCATAACAAAGTAAGACATGCGATGTATCCGGTTACTTGTTCTCAAGCCCTTAAAAAATTTCTTGTAAAATCCGCAATACGTTCATAGGCTTTTTTAAGCGTATCGTTCTGTGCAAGAAAAACGACTCTGAAATGGTGAGTACCATCCTGCTGGCCGAACCCGGAGCCCGGCAGGGTAATGACGCCTGTTTCATCGATGAGCCGGTGTACGAATTCGGTATCGTCTACATCGAATTCCAGACGCGGCAGGGCATAGAAGGCTCCATCCGGTGAAACACAGCATATCCCCTCTATATCGTTCAGCATTTTCGTCGTGATGTTGCGCCGCTCTTCAAGTTTTTTCGTCACGCCGGCGATGTGTGACTGGTCGCCCATTATGGCCGGCTTTATAGCATACTGCGCAGGATGATTCGCACACAACCGTGCCCGAAGCAATGTTGCGATAGCTTTACAATAGTCCCGGACGGCGTTTTTTTGCCCGCTGACGATACCCCAGCCGAGCCTGAAACCGGGCGCAAGGTATGCCTTTGAAAGTCCATTGAGGGTGACCACGGCCGCATCGGGATCGATCGAGGCTACCGATATGTGTTCAGCGTTATCAAAGAGCAGCCGGTCGTAGATTTGATCGCTGAATATGACCAGATTATGTTCAAGAGCGATCCCGGTCAAAATCCGGAGCGTTTCGTCCGAATAGGTCGAACCTGTGGGATTGTTCGGGTATATGACAACGATCCCGCGGGTCTTCCCGTTTATCTTTGACCGGATATCATCAATATTTGGCTGCCAATTGTTCGATTCGTCGAGATAATATGGATTCGGTTCCGCCCCCTGCCGGTATAATGCGGATATATAAAGCGGGTAACAGGGAGTGGGAACGAGCACATTGTCGCCGCCATTCACCAGCGCCGCGATCGAAAGCTCGATCGCTTCGGTCACCCCGTTTGTAACGAAAATATCACGGACAGATTTGATCCCGCGCTGTTCCGCCGAATACTCAATCGCTTCAAGAGCTTCATCGATTCCCGGAGATACGGTGTACCCGGTCTTTCTGTTCCGCATTGCCGATTCGACCGCTTCTATAATGTGGGGCGGTGTGTCAAAATCGAACATCAGCGGATCACCGATGTGCAGAGAGAGGATATCCATACCCCTTTTTCGCGCTTCCTGTCCGCGGGCAATGGTATCCATGACGGAGAATGTGGTATGCCCGGTCCGGTCAGAAGGACGTATAACACCCGCTTCAGCCATTGTTCCCAACCTCAATTAATCCGGATAGTAACGGGGTGCATTGTTAAACGATACATGTTATTTCAGTTTACCAACATCATAAATATTTCAAGCTCTCAGTTGGTGACACCACCACGATTCAGCAGTAAAAAAGAACACATGGCATTGAACGGAGCGCCGGATATGCATGCACTGTAAATTACGTAATCACCTAAATTTCCGCAAGGGAAATAATATTTTGATCCTATTTACAACAGTTATTTTACTGTCCGGATTTAACCCTGCACCTTACTTAGAGACATGTTTCAACGGACCGAACCGGGAGAAGCACAAATGAGAAAGACATGACATTACGGCAGGTTATTGACAGGGGAATCCATCAGGAATACCGGCGATCCGGACACAGGGTCTTCTCTACAATGTTTATGCGGGGCGCTTATTTACCAATGATTGAAATGAAGCCTGTTCAACAGAGTTTCTCAGCTTCTCATTTAATGTAACTCAGTGAATATCGGAAAGGGGTAAAGAACTTCTGTATTGTATGTCATGCAAATAGTAGCGATTTAACGTGTAATAAATTCTAAAAAATTTTAATTCCGGAAGAATAAAAATACAATTTAGGAACCTGCGCTTTGACCATCTCTCTATGCACACTGCTTCTTTAAGGAGTTTAACCTCGGAAACATTCACTAAGAAACACTGTTGCCGGGAAAATCCCGGAGGATTCGATGCATGGGAAATGATCATCGATCACCTATTCAAAGCGCGTCATTACTGCTTTAATTCTTCAAGTGCCGAAACTATTTGCTGATGAATAAGCGGGAATTCCTCGATCGTAAAGATAGCAAGAGCTTTTTCAAACGCCCTTGACGCGTTCATAATATTTGCTTGTTTCAATTGATTTTGCGCAAGATATTTATACGCCGTGCCAAGATTATTCTGGGTATATGCATAATCAAGAGGGTATACATTTCGCTTTCTGATCTTTAAAGCCTCATGAAAGTTTTGAATCGCTGCATTTATATAGAACACATTATCAAATTGCCGTGAGTTCGAAAATGACCGGTTCATCCGTAACGTGCGATCGTAAAAAGTAAATAATGAAACATTCGTATTCCCGAGATCGTTCTGCGTGGAGGCATAATTTATCGGATAATCTTCTATGGTATACAGTTCTAACAGTAATTTATACATGTTACTCGATTTTAAAAGATTCGTTTCGGGATCGCTTACCTCTGAAAGACTGCTGAAGGCATATCCGAGGTTTTTCAGCGTCGTTGCATAATTTTCTACATACTGTTCGGCATCATAGATATTCAAAGCATTGTAATAGGCATCAACGGCTTTATGCAAGTTATATGCTTTTTTCGACAATTCTGAAAAAAAGACGTAAGAGTTTCCGAGATTATTCTGGGTCGCCGCAAAATCGAGGGGATAGTCTTCTTTATTAAAAATAGTCATCGCTTTATTATACGCGGCGATAGCTTTCCCCAGGTTACTTTCCTTTTCACGCACCTGAGCAAGCGCCGCAAAAGCGGTGCCGAGATTATTCTGAGATATCGCGAAAGCTCTCGGATATTTATTTCTGTCTCTTAGTTTCAACGCTTCTTCATATGAGCTTACCGCAAGATTCAAATTTTCTTCTGTTTCCCGTACTTGAGCAAGGTTCCCGTATGCGGCGCCTAAATTGTTGTGTATGGAAGCGTATTTTAACGGATAATCCTCCAATGTAAACACTCTCAATGCTTCATTGTAGAGCAGAATAGCCTTGGTCAGATTTTCCTCTTTGTATCTTATCGCTGCGAGTCCGGCATACGAGGCTCCGAGGTAATTATTAGTTATCCCGTATGCCATAGGATAGTGCTCGACCGGACGGTACCGCAATACCTCTTCGAACGCATTCACGGACCTGATGAGGTTATCTTCAGAATCGCTCTTTTTTGATAATAAATTGTAGGCGAGTCCAATATTGCTTTTCACTCTGGAATAAAACCCGGGGTCCTCTTCATAAGATACCTGACTGAGCGTATCCTCAAAGATAGTAACAATCTCTTCGAGCGTCTCTTGAGTTGCATTTCTGTTAATGTATTTCTCAGCATCACCCACCGTTATTATAACCGGAGCTTTCAGAGTTCTTTTCTGTGAGCATCCCGGGAGCAGCAGGGCCCCCAAACAGACGACCATTCCGGTCACGATACCGGCAGGACGCAGAATGTCTTTGTGCATATCCTGAATCCGGTTAACTCTAAAGTTATTATTTTTATCCGTAACCATTATACCATGATTGTGCCACTATACTCATGCTTTAAAGTTCCCCGACGGCAATGAGCGGGATGCCCTGCCGGACCGGGGACTTTTCCCTGATAAAATGCACAACACCGTTGAAAGGCGACGTGAATTCCTGTAAAATACCGCTGTTCGAATCCAGAATTTGTCCAATAACTTGTCCCTGTTGCGTGACGTTATCCGATTCGGTAAGCGGATAGAACATTCCGTCAAATTCAGATTTTAATGTTTCGATTCGCTTGATCCAGATTTGATCTGATATCTGTTTCGGTTTTCCTTCAATCATCTTTAAATACCTGAGAATATTCCTAATTCCGTTCACGATACTTGCGGTCAACGCTCCATCCGGATTCCCCGGCTTTCCCGCTACCACCGTTACAGAAGGCTTGCCTGAAATAAATGCTTCATGGCCTAAATGTATCGTTGCATTCGAATTGTCCCGTGAATAATGATCGTTGACAATAATGCCGAATCCAAAGTTGTATGCGAGGTCCCTCGTTTTATACACTACAAAAGGATTTCCCCGTGTGGGACACGTAGTGAAAGGAATCATATCTTCGTCAGGTTCTTGACATTGTATGTCAATCAGATAATCGCTCATATCAATTATTTCTTCCCGAATACGGTAGGTAATTCTTTCGCCGATGCTTCCGGTTGATTTACCGGGATAAACCCGGTTTAGATTCAGACCTTCAAGCGGATTATGATATATCTTTCTTTTTAACATCGATGGCGTCGTCACCGTATGAAGAATTACTACTGTTCCCGAAAGATGTTCAGGATCAAGTTCGTTTTTAATGCGTTGCAGTGCCTGGTATGGAGAATTATTATAATCATTGACACCCGCAGTCATAGCGATCACCGGCCCCTCTCCTGTACCGTTAATTATGGCGAAAGGAACTTCTATCTCCGGTCCTCTTGCGCCGATCGCAACATTGAAAGAACCGGAAAGTTTTTCGCTTCTTACTGATTGAACGTCGCCAATTTTTATTGAATTCTGCGGCAATGCAGCCGTGCTGTACAAACACATAAAAGCAAGGAGAGGTAACCGATAGGCAGGTCCCGACACTTTTCTGAAATAATATCGCATGTCAATATATCATTATCCGATATTTCAAATTAATCAATACGCATATACGCTAACTTACTTATTAAACTATATTAATATGAAAAAGTATTCAAAATTTATAATAATTTTCATGTTTTTTCTTAAAAGATCTTTTCACCGGGTAAGTCGATCTTCACACTACTGTCGCTATCTGCGTTTTTGTGACCGGGCAACTACAGCCGCAGACCGCCGTGATAACGTTCGCAAGGCGATTAAACTTTATGTAATCATCGAGAAAATAACGCTGGTTGAATGTACATTATGCTCACAGAGTAGTACATTGTGATTTCCGGAACATTCAAATTTTGTAAAATGCAAACAAGATTGCAGACGCGGTATGCAACTGACCTGCAGAACATATGAGCGCCACACATTTATTATGAGCTTTAAAGTAATTATTATTTGACTATTTATCATATAGACACTACCTTATCGGTACAACCCACAGAGAACACATTCTGACTATTCATTCATTCGCAAACAACATCTTCCGCCCGAAGAGGTTTCCGTGATAACATTCCGGTCATGTTTTATCTTTTGTTTGTCGTACCTCATTCGTCGCTCTCATCGTGTTAAACTGTGCAAAACCGGGTGATCCACAGATTAAAGACAACTATCTCACTCTTGCAGAACGAATTGTCCGAACGGCTCTTGAAGATGAGCGGGGCTATGCGTGGTTGAAAGAGCTGACCGATATCGGTGCGCGCCCTGCAGGATCTGAAGAGGGTTTAGAAGCTGTCAGGTGGGCTGAAGCAAAAATGAGGTCACTCGGACTTGAAAACGTCCATGTTCAGACGGTGACGGCTCCTCACTGGGAACGGGGGAATATCGAGCGGGCGGAGATTGTCTCTTCACGTTTGTTCCAGGGCAGAGCGCTGAATGTCGCCGCACTCGGCGGGACTGAAGGCACTCCTCCGGGAGGTGTAACGGCGGAAGTAATACAGGTTGAGAGTATTGAAGAGCTGCACGCTCTCGGCAGCAGAGTTCAGGGCAAGATCGTCTTCATGAACGGGAGTCTGCCTGCCGGTGAATTCAGTGCAATTACCGCTTACTTTTTAACCTATCCTTTAAGAACAGCGGGTCCGAACGAGGCTTCAAAACAGGGTGCTGTCGGCTATATTCTCCGGTCGCTCACTTTAGCGAACGATAATGCTCCGCATACGGGGAATACTTCCTACGAAGAAGACGTTGAAAAAATACCTGCGGTCGCCGTAGGGGTCCGGGATGCCGATTTTCTCAGCGAATTGCTGAAACAGGATTCTCAAGTGCGGATTACACTCCGGTTGTCCGCAAAAAATCATCCCGATACGGAAACGTTCAATGTCGTCGGAGAACTTACCGGAGAGCGAGACGACCAGGTTATTGTCGTGGGCGGTCATCTGGACAGCTGGGACAAAGGAACTGGAGCTCATGACGACGGAGGCGGATGCATGCAGGCGCTCGAAGTCGTCGATCTGTTCAAGCGTCTTGAAATCCGTCCTAAAATGACCATCCGGGTCGTGCTGTTCGCGAATGAAGAACGGGGACATCATGGGGGAATAGTATACGGAGAACTTGCGGCAATTCGTGACGAGGTCCATGTGGCGGCAATAGAGTCCGATAACGGCTCGTTCTCTCCGAGAGGATTATCGGTAGAACAGCCGGAAGCCATTGTACGGCTTGAGGCGTTTCTCCCCTACCTGCACGCTGCAGGGATAGAAGTGATCAAGGAGGGACAGAGTGGAGGAGATGTCGAACATATTGAAAATACACAGGCCTTGATCGGTCTTAATGTCAATGAACAGCGATATTTCGATTTCCATCATAGCGAGAATGATGTGTTCGCTGCGGTGAATCCACGGGAATTCGAGCTGGGAGCGGCTGGAATGGCGATCCTCACTTATTTGATAAGCGAAAATTGGTAAATCACGGGTGGTATTCTTTCAAATGAGACATGCCGACAGCTTGTTTCGAGCGTTCTCTTTACACTGAAAATGAAAAATGGGTATACGAACATACAAAAAGCCCGGGAGATTGTAACAATGTTCATGCACTTTCAGCCAATAAGCGGTTTAGTGATCATTGCTGCCGCTCTGTTTATTTCCTGTACACGGCAAGACAATAGCGCAGAAACTTTTGTGAGCAGCAGCAATGACGATCTTGTCAGTCTATTTCACGAATTCAGAGAGTTTGAAAGACCGGCGGTTACGAACGGTCTTCCCGACTATTCGCCGGCGGCAATGCAGGGCCAGCACAAAGGGCTGCGCACATTTCAGAACCGGCTCGTCGCGATCGATATCAGCAACTTGCCCGTATCCCACAAAGTCGACTATTATATAGTCAGGGCAGAGATGAACGGACTCGATTTTTATCACCGTGTCCTGAAACCGTGGTCGCGGGACCCGGTTTTTTATCTTCAGTCTCAGCGGGGAGCCGGACCCGGTTACTACGGAGGTGTTCGGATAAATGAAGTCCCGCTTTCTCCTGCCGAACTCAACGATGTAAGTACCCGGCTTCGCGCCATTCCTGCACTTTACAATCAGGCAAAAAGTAATCTCACCGAAGCATCGGGTGACCTTGCGAAAATTGCACTGCACTATATTGATGAAGAAATTCGATTGTATAACCGTCTTGCGGAACGATTCAAGGACTTCCACCCTGAACTGCTGGAAATTGTCAACGATGTAGTAACCGCGGTTGAAGATTACGGCGATTGGCTTGAAGAAAACCTTCAAACAATGACCGCACCTGCAGGGATCGGGAAGGAAAATTACAATTGGTGGATGAAAAATGTCCAGCTTTTACCGTACACGTTGGATGAACTCCTGATAATCGCTGAACACGAATACGACCGTTCAATGGCTTTATTGAAAATTGAACGGCACCGGAACCGGGACCTCCCTGAGCTTGAGTTAGTCAAAAGCGAAGCAGAATATCACCGGTTGTCCCGCGGATCGACCTGCGCATACGAGCCGTCAAAACCTTTGACATGCTCCCAGTCCTCGAATCTTATCGGATATCGACCGCACTTCGTGCTCGGTCCCCGCCACGTGCCAAAATCCTGCATACCGCCATACACGTTGTAAGGATATGCCATGTCGACACCGACTGATTCGAGCAGTCCGAGCGCTAAATTGTCAGGATGGTACCAGGATTTGTTGCCGTTTAAAGATATCCTTATTCCGGAATCGCTTGAGCCTATCATATAGAGTCGCTGTTCCCGGGATCGATCCAGAGGTCCTGATGGTCGTTGCCATACGGTATTATTGCATGTTTCCAGGTCCTGCCGCCGTCGTCGGTTCCCTGTATGCCGCTGTTAAGAATGTAGATTATATCATCGTTATTCGGATCGATCCGGATCTGGGCGTACCGGCTGCTGCCCAGCAGATTAAAATCTTCAGGATCTGGGCTGATACGTCGCCAGCTTCTTCCCGCATTGTCTGAACGCCAAGCAGAATTTTGTGCCCGGCCTTCATCCTGAGAGATGAGGATCGTCGCAACGATAACATCCGGATTTGATCGGTATATGTCGAGGCCAATCCTATCGAGATTGCCGGCAGGAAGACCACCGCTTAACTTATCCCATGACGATCCGCCGTTCGTTGTTTTATAAATACCGCTTCCTTCTCCGCCGTCGCGGTCCCACATGCTGGCATAAAGCGTATTGTAATCGGTCGGGTGTATGTGAATGTCAGCTCCGCTCACATGTTTTCCGTCATCGGTCAATCCGAGTGTCTTTATCCAGGTCCTGCCGCCGTTTGTGGTCTTAAAGATGCCCCGCTCAGGTTTATTATCAAACGTACTTCCAGTTGCCGCTACATACACAATGTCCGAATTTTCGGGATGAATAACAATCTTAGGAATGAAATTCGAGTCCTTGAGACCAATTTGTCCCCAAGATTGTCCGCCGTTCGTCGATTTGTACATTCCTTCACCCCAGTACGAGAGATTTCCCGTGCCGACATAGACAATATCAGGGTCTGAAAAAGCGACTTCAACGTCACCGAGCGCATTGACACTTTCATTGTCGAAAACCGATGTATATGTAATGCCATTATCGTCGGTTTTCCATAATCCGCCTGTCGATGCCGCTGCATAGAACGTATACGGTTCCTTGTTCAGGTCAGGAACACCGACCTGCATGAACCTGCCTGCCTGTTTACTTGGTCCGATACTACGGAAATGGATCTTGTCGAGAACATTCCTCGGCGCCTGCCAGCCAAATACGTTGGAAGAGATCAGAAATATTAAAAGGAATATTTCCGCACAAAACTTCTGTGCTGCTGTTTTGAGAAACATGATAATTCCTCCTATGATAAAATGGATAGTTCGTTTATTGTATTAATAAATGTGTACTGCATTGTCAAGGTGTTTACAGTTTAGGCTGATTTTTTATGTATGAGATAGTACATAGTCAAGTTGCGCGGTCATCCTCTCTCGGCCTGTTTAATTATTAGAATAATTTTCCTCATATAAAAGTGTGTTTTAGTATCTTTACTACACATAATGTCTACGGCTTTATAACGCCCACAATTATGCCGGATTATTGCCAAGTTATCTGACATACGGCGAATAATATGGTATTAGCAGTGTGTTAGAGGTAAGTAGTTGAGCACGAATGGAGGTTTTACGGCTTATCACACCGTTTATAAGAACCGAGAACTTTCAGAAAATCGGAATTTTCCTTGAGATGGTTGATAGCGTTTTTACACCGCTCGTTATCAATCTTATCTTCAATATCAATATAGAAAAAATATTCCCACGGCTTCCCATGAAGCGGCCGGGATTCTATTCTCGATAACCCGATGTCTCTCAAGGCAAAAACGCTGAGACATTTGAATAAAATACCAGGAATGTTTTCAGTGGAGAAAACGATGCTTGTTTTATTTGCATCCTTTGTAATATGCTTCTTTTTCTGAACGACTATGAACCGCGTATAATTTTCCTCGATATCCTCAATACCCTCTTTGAGGATGTTCATTTCGTAGATTTCTGCAGCATACCGGCTCGCTATCGCCGCTGCATCTTTCCAGCCGTTCTCTTTTATGATCCGGACACTCCCCGCAGTGTCATAAGCGGGGATCTGTTCAATGTGCGGGTACTTCGACAAATATTTTTCACACTGAATAATCCCCTGAGGATGTGAATAAACACGTTTTATGTCTTTGATACCGGACCCGTGATGAGCAATGAGATTGTGTTTTACGCGGACCTGAGTTTCGCCAACGATCCACACTTTATGTTTTAACTGGAGGTCATAATTCCGGTAGATCGGGCCGGTCAAGGAATTTTCGATCGGCAGGACTCCCGCCGACACATCTCCATTACGAACTTTTTTAAATACTTCGTCAAACGAATGGCAGGGCAGTGTCCAGACATCTTTTCCGAAAAATCTCCGGGAAGCGGCTTCGCTGTATGCTCCCTTGCTCCCTTGAAATGCTACAAGCTGCTTTTTGTTTCCAGGCGTCACGTTTTGCATACTCCGTGTTAGAATCAGACTTATGAAGATAAGCACGTAAAATAGAGCAATCCCATATGAGAAGCAAGAAAATTGTAAAAAATTGAATGCGGGAATTCTCGCTCTTTCTACGGTGAAACGGCCGCCGCCTGTAATCAGGTCCCTGTCCCTGTACGTATGGGACGACAGTATGCCGGTAAGCAACCCCAAGGAAATGAAGAACGATTACATCTCAAATCCCGGACAGGGCAGTTTGTACAGCGGGTGGAAATATATCGGAAACGTCTCCCTCTAACCGGAGGCTTACGGCAGATTCACCGTCGTGATCTGTCACGCCCTTATTGATAATTACGTACGGCACACCGCGATGCGCTGCCAGCAGGGTTAGCGAAGCTGCCGGGTAAACGGATAGCGAGGTCCCAAGCGCTATTACAAGGTCGGCATTCTGTGCAGCAGTTACAGCCCTCTGCATATCATTATCCCGAAGATTTTGTCCAAAACTTATCGTAGCCGGTTTTAGGAATCCACCGCATTCGCATTCGGGAGGGAGTCTTGTTTTTTTGAAATGTTCATAATGGGGTCCCGGACCGCTTCTTTTCAAACACGACTGGCATTCAATTTCAAGGTTATTGCCATGCAGTTCCACGAGAAGACTTCGCGCAGTACCCGCTTTTGCATGAAGACCGTCTATATTCTGCGTCACAACTGCACAGATACGCCGGTCATTTTCAAGATCAACAATCGCTTTATGTACATCGTTCGGCTCTGCAATTCTGAACGATTCCCAACCGTTAAGTTTGTATTCCCAGTGACGAATTCGAGCTTCTTCCGAATTCATAAAATCCTGGTAATAAACCGGTTGATACTGTTTCCACACTCCCTGAGGACCTCTAAAGTCACGTATGCCGCTGTTTGTTGAAATCCCTGCGCCGGTAAACAGTAACAGTGACCGTGCGGTGTGAAGAAAATCAACGAACCGGGAATCTACCTGAGTCGACATCATTCTTTGTGTTACTTTTATAGTAGTTACTTACCGGGTTGAATACTATTGGAAATTCTTATGCGGTTTCGATACGAATCATATTGGAACCGCGCATTTTATAGAATGGAATACCTGCGGTCAAGACAAGATTGTCTCTTTTTCTGATTTTATTCTCCCTCAGCAACAATTCAATTATATCGTGGATCGCTTCATCCATTTCACCGGAAAATTCACTCGTGAGATATCCTCTGACCCCCCACATCAATGCTGTCCGGTAATACGCCGGTTTTTTCGGCGTCACCGCAAAGATCGGCGCCCCGGGCCTGAAACGCGCGATCATTGCCGCTGTCGAACCGGATTGTGTCAGGCACACAATCGCTCCGGCATTGACCAATTCGGCTGCATGACACGCAGAATACCCGATCGCAATCGACGTCGGATAAAATGTGCCGGGTTTTTTACGCTTGACATCCCACCGGTTGAAATTTTTTTCTTCAATAAGCATTACGATCCTTTCCATGGTTTTCACAGATTCCACAGGGAACAAGCCGCTTGCAGTCTCTCCGGAAAGCATGACGGCATCGGATCCATCAAGAACCGCATTGGCAACGTCAGAGGCTTCAGCCCTGGTCGGACGCGGATTGTGTATCATGGAATCGAGCATCTGAGTTGCTGTAATGACCGGCTTTCCTGCTCTATTGCACAGTGCAATGATCCGCTTCTGGATAGGCGGTATCTCTTCGGTATTCATTTCCACTCCAAGATCACCCCGTGCGATCATAATACAATCTGATTCATCGATAATTTTTTCTATATTTTCAACAGCCTGCGGTTTCTCGATTTTCGCAATAACCGGCGTTTTTTTACCACGTTCAGCAATTATTGTTTTAAACTGTGTTATATCCTCAGGTTTCTGTACAAAAGATAGTGCGACGAAATCGACATCCATGGCAAGCCCGAACTGCAGGTCTTCTTTGTCTTTTTCCGTCAACACATCTACCGAAAGGATTGAACCTGGCAGGTTCAATCCTTTATGGTCCCGCAGGGCGCCGCCATAGATGACTTTGCATTTGACATTTTTCCCGGAAACTTTTTCAACGACCATACTTATAGTACCGTCATCGAGCAGGACCGTATCACCTGCCCGCACATCTTGAATGAATGTGGGGTATGAAACGGAAACCTCATGCCGGTTTCCGATAATATCCCGTATGGTAAGCGTGAATTCATCACCTTCCGCAAGATGTATCTCACCATCCTCGAAAGTTTGAATTCGAATTTTCGGTCCCTGGAGGTCCTGCAGCACGGCGATGGGTCTTCCTAATTCTCCGGATAGTTTTCTGACAGTATCTATCTTTTTTTTATGTTCTTCCTGCGTACCATGAGAAAAATTGATCCGCGCAACGTCCATTCCTGCCAATGCAAGTGCGCGAATTTGCTCATAGGAATCCGAACTCGGTCCCAGGGTACAAACTATTTTTGTGCGCCTGACAGTTTCTGACATAAAAAGTTACTACCGGTTTAGTGAACGTCTGCAACAGTCATCGATGAAAACTATAAATATTTTTATCTTATTCAATACACAAAGGAGATTTAGACCTTATTGCCTGAAATTCAATAGCAGAATTTACTTATGATGCCCTACTCAGCCCGACACATGCACGACCTCCTCACTGCTTTTGATGCATACTCAATGAAACATATAACAAAGTCACCGAATGCCGGAAATTCAAATAAACTATTACGTGTTTGATTGAAGTTAAGAATAAATAACTATAGAATTTGCTGACGATTTACATATGTAAACACCTTGACAAAGAAGTACATATACTATATAAAGATCCGCACTGTGCACACAGCCGAAACCTGCAGGATTTATCGGATCAAAAATCAAGAGATCCAGTGTGCTTCCAATAGTGTTATTGTGCCCCGGGGTCGTACGATTTGCGAACCTTTGCATATAGGGTAAAAAAGGAGATAAGATTATTTTTTAGTAATAATAACAGTTGGTCCCAACGGATACCGGCCGAACTTCTCACCATAAACCGCCAGTCCACCGGATGTATCCGATGATTCATCGACGGCCAGCTTTACCCTGAACACTTTTTCTTCGGCCGATCTTTCGATCGCTTCACGGCTGAATTTCAGTTTCACGAGATAGCCGTATGAGCCGGCTTCTTCAAGCTCCCAGTCCTGTGCTTTATAATCTTCATGTGCCATACTTTCAGGCCGGACCTGGTTCAACCACGACAGTAAGCCCCTGTGATCCGCAGGATCATCACTCAAAGTTACCGTTTGCTCATCCCTGTCGTTCAGTGTGACAGTAACAATACTCGAATGTTTTTTGTCATCCGTCATCGGAAAGGTATTAAATCCATATCCTGGATCGAACGCATTTTCTCCGATAGACTCAAAATGTTTACCGGTGTAATCAAGTTCATCCCCTTCCCGCATATATTTACCCTGAACGTGCCGTGATGACAACTCCGCAAGAAACTCGATGTCCCTGATCTCATCAACCGATACATTCCCGGGTATATTGAATTCGTATTCAAAATACCCCGTTCCCATTCCCCAGACCTTTAAACCGTCGAGAACAGAGATCTGCTTTACGGACCATTCGCTCTCAGAAAATTCATCGGGATCCAGGCGAACGCTCCTCATTGAAGAATTCTGACCGGATTCCCGCTCGGAATCGTCCGATGAAACCCTGAAGGGGATGAAATTTCTATTTCGGACCTGTCCCCGTTCATCGATTAAGTAGGTATACAATACCGCAAGGCTTTCCTCTTCAGGCGCCTGAAAGGTGAACGGCTCAAGTTCGACAGTAGAAAACGGTTTCGGTTGAATAGTGAATTGACCGGAAGAATATTGTTTATGTTCGCCAAACCGGTCCCAGCCATGAACGACTGCCTGAACGGTCATTTCTTCAGGGACATTATTTGTTATGTACGAAGCGGTCATGGGGAATGAAAATGATGCTCCGGGTTTTACTGATCGGAAAAAATCGTCCCCGAGGATCAAATACATATCGGAATGAAAATCATTTATCGTCATTCCGGGACACAGTTCGTCAAGACCCCATTCCTTTATCGTCCGGTCATAGCGGTAATATCCGTTCCACTCATCGATCACATCATGGAACTGTGTAAAAACAAATCCTGTGTTCTTGAGTCTTCTGCGAAATTCATTTATCATTATATGGTATTCAAAGGACAGGTCAATATCTCCTGTTCCATATCTATATCCGTGTTCGGCGCCGGATTCCGTGTTGAGCAGCGGGATATCAGTTTGAACATTATCGCCTATATAGTTCCAGCCGGAACCCGGATATGTATTTGCTAACGCGTTGTCTAAAAACGACGCATATATCTGAGCGGGAAGATACCGGTGCCAGCAGTTAATGTCGGATACAATATGGTCGTATTTATCGGGGGAATTATCTTCAATAAGCCGTGTCGGATCCAGTTCCTTTGCCCAATAATACAGTGATTGTACCCAGTCCCTGTTTTCCTGAGGGTATCCTCTATACTGTCCGCGCCCCTCGAGTCCCCATGTTTCATTGAACAGTACCCACGAAAATATGCTTGGGTGGTTATAATCACGCGTAATCTGGCTAAATGCCGTGTACATATAATTTTTTTTCGCGGTATCATCGACAATCCCCGTTTCATTTCTCAACCGGAGATTGGGGATGTCCGCCTGGACCAAAACACCGAGTTTATCAGCCCAGTACAGTTTTCTCGGCATTTCCGTTTTGATATGTATGCGGATACCGTTCAATCCGATGTCCTTCGCTCTTGCTATCTCCTCTTTCATGAACTCATCACTCGGGAACGTATAAAAACTTTAAGGATGAAAAGCCTGATCCAATGCCATTTGCAAATAGACCGGCTCATTGTTCAACATAATATACTTATTACCAGATTCCGGCAGATCCCCGGTAGATATTTTTCTCATTCCAAAGTAAGAACGGACGCGGTCGAGTTCTTCAGCCTCATTATTGAGAACTACTTCAACGTCGTACAGATATGGATCGTCAAGTGTCCAGAGCCGTTGACCGGAGATGGAGATATCAAAAGCGTACTCATCATTGCCGGCTGGAATAGTTTTCTGCACAGAATTTGACGCCGCATCATCAAACACTACGGAAATGTCCATATCGTTATCCGCAGATTTTTCCAGGGAAAGCTTAACAGACACTTTTTCATTGTCTATATCGGGCGTAAAGTGGACCAGGCGGAATGAATTATCCGAGCGGCCTTCGAGGTAGACAGTCTGCCATATTCCTTTTGCCGGTCCGTAATCATTCTGCTTGCCGACCTGCCTGCCGCCCAACGGTTTGTCTTCGACTCTGATAACAAGTGCGTTGGTGCCGTTTTTATCGATGCTATCCGTCAGTTCAAACTCAAACGGTGTATAACCGCCTTCATGTTCACCGACGAATATCCCGTTAAGCCACAGTTTTGTCCCAAAATCGCTTGCACCGATTACTATGAAAATGCGTTTATTTTTCCACGTTTCACTTTCGGGAATTTCAAGATTTCGTGCATACCATCCAATGTGAATATCCTGTTCCGCTATTCCAGAAAGCGGCGCAGCCCATGAGAATGGGACAGTGATCTGTTTGTCGAATGCAGATATGTTCTTATACCATTCTTCAGCTTCTCCTGCTTCATCAGGATCGAGAGCGAAATCCCATTGACCATTCAGGTTGATCCATACGTCCCTCATAAAATCGGGCCTGGGATGCTCCGGTAAGGGTATGCTTATTTCCTTATCAGCTGCACAACCGGACATCGAAACTATAAAAAGAACCATTAAAGACAGAATCTTGACATTTATGCAGTTTGAGTTACTATCCATGAGTATACTCCGCAATATACATGGTATTCCATTTTGATTGATCCGACAGATTCCATATAGATATCTCCATAATGAACGTCGCCATACCATATTAGGACACACCGTGTTAAATTAAAAGGTCTGTAGCGCACTTTTTAAGGTATTTTCTGCTCCACAGACCGTACGATTAGCGAACGATTTCACGTGCAAGTCTGACGGATCAGACCTGGCAGGGACGGTAATTAAAATATAGTGATGAGAGGTTCCGATCCGGTTAAGCAGGATCAATACATTTTATCGAACCACTGGTCCTTGAGAACGACAGCCTTTGTTGAATATTCATTTCCGTTGACGATAAGTTTTACAATGTAATCACCCGGTTTTGCACGGAGATGTTTATAATCAACTTCCCGCCATTCGGGCAGTGACTGAATCCAGGTTCCTAACGGCCGGCCGGTTACGGACACTTCATCATCAGGTTCGCCAAAATGGTCATGGTTGTCGTAATAATCGAAAAAAAGTGCAGAATTTTTTGTGCGCTCTATCCTCTGAGCCGCACTCTCTTTTTCTTCATCCGTGCGTTCTATCCGCTCTGTCAGGTGCCACTCAACGCTGTTCAATCCCGGGTCGCCCAAACCCTTATACTCGTTGACGAGAAGCGGTCCACGGTATATCCGGATCGTTACACCGCCCGGCACTCTGCTTTTCAGGTAATAATTCACAACGGAACCCTTCGGGGCATTCTCTCCCGAGTAGTTCTGATGATGAGCCGCTACCTGCTTTTGTCCGCTATGCACCCAGAGGACCTGCGGTTCAACATCGAAGAGGTGGACGTCATTCGCAAGGACTTCCGGGGTGATCTCCTGTAAGGTTGAAATATCCGCTATCCAGAAGCTCCTGCCGTAAGTCGCGACAATAAGATCGTTCTCACGGGTATGTATGACAAGATCTTTCACAGGAATATTCGGCATATTGTTCCTGAGCGACTGCCAGGTATCTCCCCGGTCAAGGGAAACATAGAGTTGCTTCTCTGTACCGAGGAAGAGAAGATTCGGATTCTTGTGGTCGTGACGAATCACGTTAACCGGTTCATCATCAGGCAGTCCGTCCGTAATCGGCGCCCATGTTTCACCTTTATCGGTCGTCCGGTAAACATACGGTTTCAGGTCACCATGACTTCTTCTGCCGTTGAAGGTGACAAAACCTTCAGCCGGATCGTGACGCGAAGCCTCCACACGAGTTACCTTATATTCCGGTTTACCCGGAATGTTACCGTTTAATTTTGTCCAGGTCTCACCGTTATCTTGTGTGACCTGCACGTTGCCGTCGTCCGTCCCTACCCAGATAATCCCCTGCACCAAAGGTGATTCGTCGATTGTCGTAATGCTGCCATTGACCCTGTTTCTTCTTACTTCGTACGGCCCGTTCGTAAGGTCGGGACTGATCTCTTCCCAGGCCTCGCCGAGAAAGGGTGAACGCAGCAGCACATTTGCGCTGTGATAAACGACATTTGGATTGTGGGGAGATATGAGTATAGGCGATATGAAGTTGAAACGGATCCCTTCTTTTTGGTATCGAATATTTTTACGAACATTCGTCCACTGGTCGTTTCTCGATAAAGATCCATTTTGTGATGTTACATAGAGCCACCGGTTGTCTCTCGGATCGACCTGGGCGTACGAACCATCGGCGCCTTTGACATGCTCCCAGTCCTCGAACCTTATCGGATAACGGCCACGCTTTGTGCTCGGTCCCCGCCAGGTACCGAAATCCTGCATACCACCATATACATTATAAGGATATGCCATGTCGACTCCGACCGCTTCAAGCAGGCCGAGTGCAAAATTATCAGGATGGTACCAGGTTTTATTGTCGCTGAAGGAAATCCTTATTCCGGAGTCGCTTGAGCCTATTGAGTGGTCGCTGTTCGTGGGATCGATCCAGAGGTCCTGATGGTCGTTTCCATACGGTATTATTGCATGTTTCCAGGTCCTTCCGCCATCGTCGGTCCCCTGTATACCGCTGTTAAGAATATAAATTTTATCATCGTTATTCGGATCGATGCGGATCTGTGCGTACCGGTTGCTGCCCCGAAGAGTAAAATCCTCAGGATCGGGGCTGATCCTGCGCCAGCTTCTTCCCGCATTGTCCGAGCGCCAGGCGGTATTGCGTGCCTGGCCTTCATCCTGAGGGATGAGAATCGTTGCAACGATAACATCCGGGTTCGACCGGTATATGTCAAGACCGATCCTTTCGAGACTTCCGGCCGGAAGGCCCCTGCTTAATTTATCCCACGACGATCCGCCGTTCGATGATTTAAAGATACCGCTCGCTTCTCCCCCGTCCCGGTCCCACATCGACGCATACAGGGTGTTTCGATCGGTCGGGTGCATATGGATATCGGCGCCGCTCACATGTTTCCCATCATCGGTCAATCCGAGCGTCTTTGTCCATGACCTGCCGCCGTTGGTTGTCTTGAAAATTCCCCGCTCAGGTTTATTGTCGTGGGTACTTCCGGTCGCGGCAACATATACAATATTCGGATTTTCGGGATGAACAACGATCTTACTGATGAAATGTGAGTCTTCAAGACCTATATGACTCCAGGATCCGCCGCCGTTGGTCGATTTGTACATACCTTCACCCCAGTACGAGAGGTTTCCAGTGCCGAGGTAAACGATATCGGGGTCGGAAAAGGCAACTTCAACGTCACCGAGCGCATTGACATTTTCATTGTCGAAAATAGATTCATACGTAATTCCGTTATCGGTGGTCTTCCAGAGCCCGCCTGTTGATGCCGCAGCATAGAACGTATAGGGCGCCTTACTCTGATCGGGAACACCGACCTGCATGAACCTTCCTGACTGTTTAGACGGCCCGATACTCCGGAAATGGATCCTGTCGAAAACGTTTCCCGGCGCCTGCCAGCCATATACATTTGAAGACACAAAAAATAGAAACAGAACTATTCCTGTATAGGGCTTGAGCGCTGCCGTTTTATGAAACATAATAATTCCTCCTCTTAGAGATTTCTTGCTGTCATAATAGATTCATATTGGTTGAATGAATTTGATAATTCGATATGCAAAGTGAAAAAGATTTGATGGATGAACGGAAACGAATGCAAATCTATTACCACTCAAAGGTTAATATATTCAATTACAGCCCAAACAGACATCCGGAAATATCATTATGAATTGTCATACCGTTGTATGGCACTGAAAATATTGTTCAGGGCACTGTTTATAGCCGGTTATGCTCTTCGGTGAGTTTTAAATGGATTTTAAAGGAATATAACTCAAAATGCAATTAAATTTTTCGAATTTTCAGAAATTCTGCTAGTAATTACAGTATAGAAGTCTTAAAAATGCCGGTAGGTCCTTTAACAGAAGTATGAATCTGATTCATTAAAGGATCTCGAGAGCAGAATAGAGAATTTGAGCAGTGGACAAAGGTTTTGTGCCTGTAAAGTGATGGATCTGCTGTCTGCATGAAAACCCCGAAGCAGCAACGACCGTATCCGGACTTTTATCCCGGACAGCGGGAAACAGTACACGTTCACCGATTTTTTTTGAAATAGAAAAATGCTTTTTTTCATAACCGAAGGAACCCGCCATTCCACAGCATCCGCTGTCGAGCACGGTGATCCGGCAGTCCCGTAAACGGGAAAGAACCGAAACAGCAGGCTGCATACCCACAAGCGCCTTTTGGTGACAGTGGACGTGCAAAAGTATTTCCTTCAGACCGGCATCTGGATAGGAAAGATTTATTAATTTTGCATCATCATCGGATAGCGCTTTATCTGCCCACTCGTCGAAGGTCACGCAGACTGAAGCGACAAGATCCGCCGTTTCCTTCATGCTATTGTGCACTAATTTGGGTATGTCGTCGCGGACGGCAGAATAACAACCCGGTTCGCTGAACACAATCGGAATTTGTTTTTCTGCCAGCGGTGCGAGATTACGGATGATATTTTCCGCCTGTTTTAAGGCATCCTCAAGAAGGCCTTTCGATATGAGCGGGCGTCCGCAGCAGACACGCTCCGGGACAATAATGTTCCATCCGAGTTTCTTGGCTGCTTTTACCGCGCATATTGCATGTTCGGGATCGAAAAAGTTTGTGAATGTATCCGGAAAGAAGGCCGCGGTTTTTGTAGCGCCGGTATTTGTTTCCGATCGATTATGATTGTACCATTGCAAGAACGTCTGTCCGGCAAAACGGGGAAGTGTCCGTCTCGAATCGATACCGAACACGAGTTCCAGAATTGCTCTGAAAACCCTGTTTTGTGTAACCGTATTCACGAGAAAAGAGTGCCGGCTGCCCAGATGGGAATGTTTCACGATGCCGGCGAGTAGTTTTGCCTGCAGAGGAATACCATATTTATTGTTATAAGCGTTTAAATATTCGCTCTTGATACGCGCCAGGTCGACTCCGGTCGGACACTCGGATTTACATGCCTTGCATTCGAGGCAGAGGTCCAGTACCGGCATAAGATCCCGGTCTCCGAATTCGATTCCTTCAAGTTGACCCGACAGTGCGAGCCGGAGGGTATTCGCTCTCCCGCGCGTAACGTCCGCTTCATCGCGCGTAACCATATAGGATGGACACATGGTCCCTGTCAGGAGTTTTCTGCATGCCCCGACACCGCTGCACTGTTCGACCGCCCGGGATATGCCGCCGAAATCGGAAAAATCGAATAGTGTGCTCTGCTTTGATGGTGTATAACTTGTTCCAAACCGAAGATTTTCGGTTATCGGCGGGGCATGTACAATCTTACCCGGATTAAAGATTGTGTCCGGGTCAAAAGCCTTTTTTATGCTGCAAAATGCCTCATAGAGTACCGGTCCGTACATCTTTTTTTGGAAGGGACTTCGGACAAATCCGTCCCCGTGTTCGCCGGACAGGGCTCCTCCGTATTCAAGAACAAGGTCGGAGATCTCTTCAGCGATATGAACAAATTTTTCGATGCCCTCTCCGGTTTTCATGTTGATGACCGGCCGGACATGAAGAAGCCCGACCGAAGCGTGGGCATAAAATCCCGCATGTGTACGGTGCCGTTTCAGGATATTTTGGAATTTCGTAATATAGTCGTGAAGATCGTGCGGTGAAACAGCGGTATCTTCGACAAAGGAGATCGCTTTTGCGTCACCGGTCTCTGCCATCGTCAGTCCGAGCGCTGCCTGACGGAGTTTCCAAATACGGTCCTGCTCCGTTTGGTGAACGGCACGGTAAAACCCGGCGCCGATACCGCTTTTTTGCATGTCTGTCTCAAGGCGCTCCAATCGTTCCGTTACTTCTTCCCGGGTATCGGCGGTAAACTCGACTATCAGAATAGCGCCGGGATCGCCCGTGATAAATCCACGTAGCGGTTCGAACTCTGTTTTGCCGCGTGTGGTGTCTACTATAAATTTGTCGATCAGCTCAACCGCTGACGGACTGTGTTCAAGGATCACCGGGGTTGCCGCAAGCGCTTCCAGAACACTTTCAAATTGAATACTGCACACGATACGGCGCTTCGGCAGGGGTACGAGACGCATGGTCGCCTGCACAGCAAGACCAAGCGTTCCCTCGGAACCTACCATGATCCGGGAAAGGTTGAATGGTCTGTTCACAGGGATGAATTCATCGAGGTTGTAGCCGCCCACTCTGCGAAGTATTTTCGGATAGCGCTTGCGGATTTCTTCTTTATTTTCTTCGGCGAGTTTTCTTACAGTCGAATAACAGGTCCCTTCGAGATTGTTCTTGAAGCATTTCGTATCGAGTTCTTCAGCAGTGAGCGGGGTCATTTCTACTAATGAACCGTCGGATAAAATAACCTTCATTGCAAGGACATAATCGATGGTCTTGCCGTACAAGATGGAACGAGTTCCGGATGAATTATTCGCGATCATTCCTCCAATGGTTGCCCGGTTGGCGGTTGATAGGTCCAGAGGAACCTGCAGTCCGTGCTTTTTTAATTCTGCATTCAAATTATCGAGAATGATTCCCGGCTCCACGGTAACTGTCCGCTCTTCCGGATTGACATCGATTATTGTATTGAGATATTTTGAGAAATCGATTTGAATGCCATGCCCGACTGCCTGCCCACCCTGCGATGTGCCGCCTCCTCTCGCAGTCAAAGGCACTCCGAATTCTCTGCACGTTCGTACACTCTGCACAACATCGTTTTCCGAACGAGGCAGGACGACACCGGCAGGAACGATCTGATATACGCTTGCATCCGTCGAATACAAAGCCCTCGAGATCCTGTCGAAGCGGACTTCACCGTCTATATTCGATTCGAGCGATTTCTTGAACATCTTAATATGGTCTAAAGAAAAGTTGCCGGTTGTGGGATTAGGTACGATTGGATTCATTCGAAATGAGAAATTGTGAGAGACTTTCCATACGGACAATGGTGGAGATTGATTACAGATTCATGGAGATATTTCCGGGTTATTAAATAAATCCGAAGCTCCACATCAGATATATGGTTGCGAAGGTGACACATCCTCCTATAAGTGTCGCACCGCCGTATGACAGGATTGCCTCGGCGACCGTTAATTTGCTCAGTGACGTGCAAACCCAGAAATAGCTGCTGTTAACATATTTTATAATGACGGAACCTGAGGCACCTGCGAGCATTGCCGCTTCGGGCGAAAGGTTCAAAATTGTAAGCATTGGCGCAATGAGTGAGGCCGCGGTTATGACCCCGACGGTCGTTGAGCCGGTAATCATATTGCCGATAATTCCCAGTATGAACGGAAGAAAAATAGAGGGCAGTCCGTGATCGGCGAAAAATATTCCGATAGTCGTAACCGCAGGTGTCGCTTTCAAAATTTCGCTCAGAGAGCCTCCAAGCCCGGTCACGACGAGGATCATGGCCGAGGTTCTCAGACCGTCCTCGACCCACTTATCCTTTGCTTTTGCACGGTCGTCTTTGTTCGTAATATTCCGGTATGCCAGCCAGACGCCGATGGAAAGCGCCAGAACGGGCCAGCCAATGTATCCCAGAACCGTCCGAATTATGTTGCCTTCATTAAGGAGTATCTTCGAGACGCTCTGTGCCGCAATCAGAATGACAGGTATGACGATAGGAGCGTATGAACTCAATGTGCCCGGGAGATTTTTGCTGTCATCATCAAATAGTTCATTTTGAATATATTCGCTTGAAGGTAAGGTTTTGATTCTCGGACCTGCAATGTACTGACCCCAGATCCAGCACGATAACGAACCCATCATGCAGGCAATTCCGCCGAAAATAATGGTCTTTCCTATATCGGCTCCGACAAGAGCGGCTGCTGCGAGCGGTCCGGGTGTCGGAGGCACGATCGCATGGGTGAGCTGAATCGCTCCGACGAGCCCGGTCGCCATGACACCCATGCCGACTTTCATCATATGTGCTGCTGAATGGACGAGCGGGTTCAAAATAACGTACGCAACGTCGGAAAAAATTGCTATGCCGAGAATGAAACCGGTCAGGGTCAAAGCAAGCGGCATCCTTGTAGTCCCGACAAGGTTTATCATCGATTTTGTGATGACCTGTATTGCTCCTGTGTGTTTCAGCGCCTCCGCAATTATAGAACCGAGAACGATGACAACACCTATACTGCCGAGAGTAGTTCCGAAACCGTTCTCAAAAGCTGTAATAAAGTTGTTCTGCCGGACACCGGGAATAATGCCGAACAGTATCATGGGGATAAGCAGCGCAAAGAAGACGTGCCATTTCCAACGCGCTATGAGAAATAACAGGAGAGCGATTAAGCCCGCAAATCCGGTAAGGGCGAGAAACGTATTGGTTGTAACGGCTGTTGCCGGGTCCAATTAAACCTCTGATTTAAACCTGGAAAAGAGTGAATATCAAATTCACCGGACACCCCATAATGAGCGGCAGTTTACGGTAACCGACAGTTCATTGTCGGGCGAGCATCTCCAGCGCTGCATTGACGCCCCCAGAACTATGCGGGATGTCGGAAATGCGCAGGCCCATTTCAATACCGCACAGCGTACCGGCAAGCATAAGATCGTTAAAATATCCCAGATGGCCGATCCTGAAAAGTTTTCCCTTGACCTTGCCTAACCCCGTGCCGAGCGACATATCGAATCGGTCCAGTATGATTTTCCTGAGATCGTCGGCATCGTGTCCGTCCGGCAGTCTGACCGCTGTCAAGGTGTTTGCAAGTTCGTTGGGATTGACGCACTGCATTTCAAAGCCCCATCCCCTGACCGCCTGTCGCGCAGCTTCGGCAAGCCTGTCGTGCCGCTTGACAACATTGTCTAACCCTTCTTCGAAGAGCATGGCAAGCGCTTCGTCCAGTCCGAATAACAGGTTGGTCGGAGGAGTATAGGGAAAAAAGCCTTTTTCATTGGAGATAATTACCGATTTCCAGTCCCAGTACGATTGTGGGAACCCGGACTGTCCTGCAGCATCGAGTGCCTTATCACTTAGCGCGTTAAAACCGAGACCGGGAGGGAGCATAAGCCCTTTCTGCGAACCGCACACCGTCACATCCACACCCCAATCATCATGCCGGTAATCCATTGAACCGAGTGATGATACTGCATCTACGAAAAAAAGGGCAGGATGACCGGCGTTATCTATTGCTTTCCTTATTCCGGCGATATCGCTCACGGCCCCGGTTGATGTCTCGTTATGCACGACAATGACCGCTTTGATCGAATCGTCCCCGGACAGTTTTTTTTCGATCACATCGGGTTCCGCCCCCCTGCGCCAGTCACCGGCAATGAAGTCGGTTTCAAGTCCGAGCCGGAGAGCGATGTTATACCACTGTGTCGCAAAATGTCCCGTCTCATACATGAGCACACGGTCACCCGGGGAGAGTGCATTCACGAGTGCAGCTTCCCATGCTCCGGAACCGGATGACGGATAGAGAATGACCGGACCCGTGCACCGGAACAGCTCCTTGAGACGTTCGAGTATACTCCCGGTCAGTGCGGAAAATTCCGGTCCGCGGTGGTCGATCAGAGGACTGTCGATCGCCCGCATGATACGGTCGGGAATATTCGAAGGTCCGGGGATCTGAAGAAAATGACGCCCTGTTTTCATAAAGATAAAAGGATGTTGGGTGCTTATCGATTTCACTAATGCTTGAAGTTCTCTTTATGATGCCCTGAGGTTCAATTTCCGGAATCACTTGAAAATATAACGATAAAATTTTTTGTGAGCAAAGCATTAATTATTGCGAGTCGCTCGTTTTCTGACCACGTTATACAAGAGCGCCGGTTGTGGAAGATTGTACTTCAATAGTACCGGTTTAAAAAATATATTTGATCAATACATATTCAGGAGCAGTCACGCTCCGAGCATATTTACTCAGAAAAATACGATTGTAATGAACCGTACGAGATATACTGAAAATAACATATAAACAAAACGGTAACGATATGTCACCACGAGTCCCCCGCGGAGGTGGCGATTTCTGCATTGAAACATGTGTCTTTTTCAAACGCGATACGGATACCGAAATATCAAAATACGGAACCACGGCACACGATTCATTCATCACACTAAACAATGGTCCGTTTTTACCTCATTGTCTTTTTATTTTGCAATCTGTCGGTGCTCACCGATTTGTCGCTGAACTTGATCCGTTCGACATCGATGCGAACGTTGAACCCGTCGCCATTGCAGCAATGTATGTTCGCAACAAGTATACCTGGTTCGATTTTGCAAGGACGCTGAAAGATTACCGGGGTTGGGTTGATCAGGCGGTCCTCATCAAAGCACTGATACAAGATTGTAAATGTCTCGGATGTTTTCATCTCACGGTCGTGACCGCCGAGCAGACACCCCAAAAATTAGCGCAGTCCTACCGGAATGTCATACGTTATGGGTTCAGGGAAGCCTACACACGCCAGAATTACATCTTCAAAGTGTGAGCAGCAGACCGGTACTTAACCGTATTTTTTCACTGCTTGTTCAATATGTGGTCCGGGCTTCATCCGGTCTTCGGGATTCATGACCGGTAAGAGTTCTACCGTTGCATTGAATGTCAGGAACCACGGCTCGGCAACCTTGGGGATTTCCGAAGAATTATTCATAGAAAAAAAGATATACCCCGCCCGCATCCCGTTCGAAGCTGTAAAATATGAGGCCCCTGGTTTTTGTTCATCGAGAATGGTCTGGATCTTCTTGCCAAGACTCCCGTCCCTGGCCGCCTTGTTCCCCTCTTCACCCGGAATTTCCACTTTGAGTAACACGCGCATGGTTTCCTCCTCTAATTTTGTATGTAGATTACATGGTGATTTGGAATGTGTTCGGTTACGGGAAACAGCGTTTCCCATAGTATCCGGGATAATTTTCTTTATGAAGCGGTAAGACGAATGGACTGTGCGATCAGATTATTTCTTCGAGAGCTTCCTTGAGCGATTCCATTTCCGGGAGAGTTCCCATGCTGACACGTATCCAGTTTTCGCCGTTGCTGTAGAATGGCCGGATAACGACTTTCCGTTTTCTGATCTCTTTGACAAACTTGATCGAGTCGATCGCGGTTTTAAACAGGACGAAGTTCGTGTGAGACGGAATATAGAAAAATCCGAGCTTTTCAAGTACGTCGTACAGGTATGACCGGGATATTGCATTATTAACACGAGAGAATTCAATGAAATCGGTATCCTTGTAGCTCGCCAATGCTGCATGCATGGCTCAATACGCTGACCGGAAATGCGTTTCCCTGGACGCGCTTTATATTGGAGATTATATCGGGATTCGCAATGCCGTAACCGATCCGGAGACCGGCAAGACCGAATACCTTTGAAAATGTCCTCAGAACAAGGACGTCCGATCCTTTCTTGACCAGATTGACCATCGATTCGTACCTGCGGTCGTTCACCAGTTCATTATATGCCTCATCCACCATGACAAGCGCCCGGTTTGAAACTTCCTCACAGAATGAACAAAGCCTGCTGCTGTCGACTATGGTTCCCGTCGGATTGTTCGGATTGCAGACATGCACAAGACTCGTTCTGTTTGTGACCCGTTGTTCCAGAGCGTCCAGGTCGTGTTCATAGTCATTATTGAGCGGGACACGGATAAGTTTCCTGCTCACTTTCGCAGCATAATTCATAAATCCGTGAAACGTCGGGTCGGCAAAAACAACCTCTCCTCCATGGGCGCCGTAAATATAACCGGCAGTGTATAGAATTTCAGAGGAGCCCGCACCGAGAACAATATGTTCCGGGGTAACATTCTCCTGTACGGCAATCGCCGCGATCAAGTCTTTGCCGACTTCCGGGTACCGGTTAGAATACATAATAGTATCAAGAATTGCTGTACGGGCGTTTTCCGAAATTCCGAATGGATTTTCATTCTGATCAAGCCATACAAAATCGTCGCTTTCCGGGATTGTCAATGTAGCGGGCGCTAACCGGTTCAGGGAGTATGCCGGATGTGCCAACGCCATACCGGCTGCGGCGAAAGCGCTTGAGCGTAGCCAGTTTCGACGACTTATTGTTTCGGACATTTGAATCCTCCTGTTTTGT
Source organism: bacterium (assembly GCA_965240425.1). GTDB lineage: Bacteria > SM23-31 > SM23-31 > SM23-31 > SM23-31 > CBDFMG01. Next base: position 533,775 of record OZ251221.1, on the reverse strand, counting down.
GTTTGTATTTTTAAGGCGGTGAAGAAAATTTGCAATTTCTTGAATTGACCCGGCGCCTGATCTGCCCCGGAGAGTGCTGCTTACCGCATTGTTTCCGGCGCGGCAACACCGTTCCTCAGTATTCCGACCCCTTCGATCTCAACCTCGACAACGTCTCCGGATTTCATTGCCCGCGTGCTTCCGGGAGTCCCCGTAAATATAAAATCACCGGGCATCAGCGTGATGTATTGACTCACATAACTGATAACGGTACTGATATCGAAGAGAAGATCGCTGGTACGCTCCGACTGGACGGTTTCGCCGTTCAGCCGTGTTTCAAGGAGCAGATCGTTGTATTCTAATCCGCGGACAACGGCCGGATTGTATGATACGGAATTGAACTACCTGTACAGGCCGGAGTTTCAAAAAATACAATGAATGAACCCGGTATAAAAAAAGAAGATGTTGCTCAATTTTGGGACGCTCATCCGTTAGGAAGTTACGAAAAGTCATACCGGGGCGACCTTGAAGATTTCTATGAATTTCTGAGAACAAAGCGGGACAAAATGGGTAGATTTATTCTTCCGCTTTATGATCATGAAAAACTGAAGGGTAAGAAAGTTCTTGAACTCGGCTGTGGTCCCGGTTATAACGTTCAGAATTATGCCCGGCATGATGTCTGTATTTCCGCATGCGATCTTACAATACGGGGTGCACGCACGGCCTCAGACTGGTTAAAAAAACTCAACCTGAAAGGATTAATTTGCATCGGAGATGTAGAATCTGCTCCATTTAAGAGCAATTATTTCGATTTTGTATTATGTGACGGCGTCCTTTGTCACACTCCGGGCATTGCTGCAGGTCTCGCTGAATTTTACCGTGCATTGAAACCCGGGGGCAATGGGCTAATTTCTGTATACTATGACAATATATTGCTAAAAGGATTTGTGTTTTCTGTGACAAAATTCGTGTTATGGCTCTTGCGCGTAAAATTTCACGGTTCGGTCCCCGTTACGCTCGCCATGAGCAAAGAAGAATTCGGCCGGCTCTACGATGGCCCCCATAATAAGCTGGGAATAATTTACTCTCGAAAGGAGATCACTAATCTCATTGAAAGCTCCGGCCTGCGGATAACCGGCTCACGGCTTCATTTTTTTCCAACAATTTTTCTTCCTGGAGGAAACCTTATTCCCAGATTGCTGCATAAAATCCTTGATAGAACTTTAGGCACAATGATCTATTTTCAGGTATCCAAGTGAGTCATCTCATTCGTTCGGAACATACATTTTCGGCGGTATATGCAGCTATATATTGTGCCATTATGTCCTACGGTCTCGATCTTGTTCAAGCACAGGCCAGCCAGATAATTCCCTATATTGCATGGGTACAGAATCCGGAACTTTTCAACAATGATCTTATGGGAATGACGTTCCCATATTATGGATCTTTTTCTTTGTGGTATAAAGCTGCCGGATGGCTCGGGACATTTTTTTCTCCTATGGAAGTGGTGTATATATTTTTTGTTGTTCAATGTTTTCTGGAAGTTTTTGCACTCAATTTCTTTGCACATAAGTTGTTTCCTGATAAGCCGTTCACCTATCGATTGACTGTGATTGTTGTGTTCACGTTCGGAGGTGTTTTCCGCTATTCTCTCGGGAGTGTCGCGCCGTTCGGCTGGACAGTTTTTCCAGACGCGCTTGCAACAGGATTGCTGCTCTTTGCTTGTGGTTATCTTCTTGAAAAACGTTTTATCACGGCGATATTAATTACGGCCCTGGTTTTTAATATTCACCTTGGCCTATCTTCGTTTATGCTGCTCGTGCTGATATGTGCTTATTTTCTCTCCGATAAGAAGTATACTCTCAAGCACATTTTATATACCGGTCTTGTTTCGGGAATCCTTATGCTTCCAGCGTTGGTTATGATGCTGATGAATCCGAATGCTCAATTATCACTTCCGTACAACGAGTGGCTTCAAATTTTCAAGATACATCAGGGCATGCATGCGTTTCCCTCGCAATTCGGCCTGTTCCAGTACGTGCCTTTCGCATTCTGGATGATTTTACTGGTTACTGCTGTAAAATTCTTACAGAAATCCGACCGACTCTCAATGCTGCTGAAATTCTGTTACGCGATTATTGTGGTTTTAATCACGGCATTCATTTTTATTGAGATCTTAGAGAACAGATATGCAATCACTCTATCCTTTTTCAGGGGCAGCAGATTTCTTACACTCGCCGGAGCATGCTGTATTACGGCGGTTTTATTTGAGATAGGCCAACATAGAAATATTTTAAGAAAATTGCTTCACACTGCTGGTATAACAGCAGTTTTTATTTTCATTTTTTTGAATATTTTAGTATTCCATCCGGCGTACAGGATCTATCCCGATTTTGTTAAGAATTATCTGGCAGAGCTGGAAAAAAATGATCATCCGGTTAGTACGACATTGTTATTCCGAACAATTAAAGATGATCGCGATTACGTAAAGGCATGGAAAGACGTGCAGGTCTGGTGCAAAAATAATACACCGGAAAATACATTGTTGCTAACACCGTTCCATATTCGTGGATTTCGATCATTTTCAGAAAGAAACATATTTTTCCAATATCGTGATGCACCATTGATGACATATTATTATGTGGTGTATGACGAATTGATGAAGAGGGTAAGGATGATAGATATATCAATCAAGGACCTCCCGACACCCACAGAATTCCAATTATTCGTGAAAGATATATACCAAAACTACACTGCCGAAGACGTGAAAAAGCTTGCAGAGGAATTACCTATACAGTATATTGTGACCGAGTATAACCATACTCTCGATCTGCCGGAAATGTACCGTAACAGTCATTTTACTGTGTACCGGTTAAACGAAATCCGATCAGACAAATAGAAATGTATTTCAATACACTGAAGAAGGCGAGATGTTGATACACGAAGATACTCTCAAAGTGCTGAAATGTCCTGCATGCGACGGTCAGGAAATCATTCACAAAACCGGAAAAAAATCGCTCTCATGCACAAAATGCAAAAGAGATTACCCTATTACTGATGACAATATTATTCATATGGTCGTTCCGACGGACAGGCCCGTTCCCGAGATGTACTCAGATCCGGATTATCTGCGCTACCAAGAGGTACATACTCACATTCTGACAGGCATCGACGACAAACCTGTGCTGCACGGAATACAGCACTCAGGGCACAAACAGATCGCCAAGTGGTTCGATACTCAATCCGAGACGGAATGGATCGTCGATATCGGCTGCGGAGTTGGCGCTCATTAATAAGTATATCAAGAAACAGGAGTCGGTGATCGGAATGGATAGAGATTTCGAATCGTTGCGGAAAATACGGGAAAAGTACCCGCTGCCGATGCTGATCCAGGCTGATGCGTGCAATCTTCCTGTTAAGAGTGGGAAGATCGGTATAGCGTTTTCTATTTATATGTTGGAGCATATCTACTACCTCGAGGATACTGACTGATAATAGTAGTTACTATGTGGGTCTCCCCTGCGAAGGCGGATTGGCCTGGGATATGGGAAGGAAGTTTACGACCGAGAGAATTTTTTCCAAGAGATTCAATTTCGATTACGGAAAAGCCGTCAGAACCGAACACTGCAACACTGCGAAAAAGGTAGTGGATGCGTTGAAAAAAGAATTCACAGTAGACAAACGCAAACTATTCCCGTTCAACTTTTTACCGTTTATCGCGTGTAATCTTATACTGACTATGCAACTGACTAAAAAGCCGGTACGTAGTGTAGATTATAATTTTAACGCATCAATGAATGTAAATCAAAGAACATCGAGTACCAAAATCACCTGATTTTTATGGCTACCGTATGTGACATGGACTCCCGTCAAGTGCAAGGTATCGCGCGTATCCACCGAGCGTCTCAGGCGAATGATTGCTTTTCTTCGCTCGGGAAAAAGTTTCCCGAAAAGGTGTTTTACACCGGATCGCTCTATTCTTCCTACGGAACCACGCTATTAATTATGGAAGACGACCGGATTGCCCGATTTGTGACCCTTGCAACCGGCTTATCTCAATTTGTTAAAAGGAACCATGCTTTGAAATTCTTTTCCGGGCTGTATCTTGCTTCAGGAGAAATAATCAATAAAAATGGTATCTAAAATCTACCAAAATTATTTGCATTAGTGTTTTATTTACGTTTGGAGGTGTTTTTCGCCTCTCTACCGTGAGTGTGGCTCGATCTGGATGGACAGTTTTTCTGATATGCTTGCAACAGGATTGCTGCTCTTTGCTTGTGGATATCTTCTCGAAAAGAAATTCATTCTGGCAATCGTAATTTGTGTGTTAGTTTTCAATATCCAATTAGAATAGCATCATTATTAATGATTGTATTACGTAGGATGTATGTCTTTTCAAAGCGGTGATACACTTTCAGTAAAATTTTATATACTTTTACCGGTGTGGGTATCATTATACTCCCGACAGTGCTGGCGGTGCTTAATAACCCATCTCCTCAATTTGCATTTAACACGATGAGTGGTTGAGAATATTTAAAATACTTCAGGGAATGCACACATTTCCATCTCAATTTTGAAAAGTTCAGCATATTCCATTCGTTTGCTAAATGATAGGTTTCATTTTCTCAATGATATATATACGGAGAACGGAAGCAGTAAATACTCTCAAAAGATTTTGTTATGGTGTTGTTTTCTTTTTAAATTTTTATTTGGGTACTATCTGCAGATTAAAAAAGGTTATCATAAAGATGAAGTACTAATTCATTTTCTTCTCTCGGTGATGACTACATTATAACCTTGAGATTGAAATTCCTTGAAAAAGTATTTTGCAAGGTCAGAAGTTGAAGAACTACCTGGGCAGAGTAACCAGAGATATTCGCTGTAAAGCAACAGTTATTGACACAGAGCTGGAAGAATTGCTTCTCTTGAGTGAGCGCCTGCTTGCACAGAAGAGGGAGGACAAATACAAACTCTACAGCGTTCATGCACCGGAGGTAGAATGCATTGCCAAAGGCAAAGCCCATAAGCGATACGAATTTGGCTGCAAGGTCAGCGTTGCCGCCACATCGCGCCACAACTGGGTAGTCGGCATTCAAGCGCTTCATGGAAATCCTTATGACGGGCATACGCTCAAGAGCATTTTAGAGCAGGTTGAGCGGTTAACAAACTATCAGGTCAAAGAAGCCTGCTGCGACCGTGGATATCTCGGACACAACTATGAAGGAGACGCCACAGTCCACATTGTCGGGCAGAGACAAAGAGGAAGCCCGGTCACTCGATCATTGCGCAAATGGCTCAGACGCCGAAACGCTATAGAGCCGAAGACCGGACACTTAAAAGAAGATAACCGGATGAACAGAAATTATCTTAAAGGGACAAACGGGGACCGGGTCAATGCGCTCTTAGCCGGCTGCGGAGCCAATTTAAGAAAGCTCATGGCAGCTTTCTTTTTGCCCTTTTTGGAAATCCGCAGATTCCTGGAAAAAATCACCAACAATTTTCAAAGAACAATCAAAACTGAAACACCAGTTTTAATGAATGCAGTCTGAAACCGCTTTTTTCATGAACGACTAGTTACTGCGATCGTTAGGTTTGATAAACGTTGCTCTGGGATTTCCATAGAGAGCATTGTATTACGCTTACTCCCAACTATTGACAGTTTCCGGGGCAACTGAAGTTGTACTATTACGGGGGGTGATAGTGTACGTCGTCAGAATTTTGAGGAAACTGTTATATAAATTGTAAAATATCCGTTTAGCTTTTACAAGTGTTTTCTACTCCCCGGACTCTATGATTTGCAAACCTATAATGTATGTTTTAAAGCTTAACTTTCCGATCACTAAATTGCAGGAATTCAATACTGATGAGATTATCGGTCCCATCCTGGTTCACGCGCTTATCATTGACCGTTGTATACCCGTCGTTGTTTATAATTGAATAATCCTCATAATCGCCCGAAAATATTGCCGTATCATTTCCGTTACCACCGATAAGCTGGTCATCTCCTGCACCACCTTTCAGCGTATTGTCACCGGCATTACCTGTTAATACGTTGTCATAGGAATTTCCTGTCAGGTTTGCATTATTGCCGCCTCTCAGAGTCACGCTTTTGAGATGCTGTGATTTATACGTATAAACCAGACGCGGATCAAGTTCAATGGAGAACGTGCCCTCAAAATCCAATGGCAGCAGCGGAGTATACGTCAGGTACGGATGAAAGAAATTCGACACCAGATCATAAGCAGCCGGATCGGCCTCCAGCAGGCGGGCACGGGAATTCGCTACATTTGCTCCCCAATGAGCGGTGCCTTCCACCATTTCTCCGGGCTGAAGGTCCCTGCCTTCCCATTTCTTCGGCTGGACCACCCACAGATCTTGATAGACGTCGAATTGTTGGGCAAAATATTCATTCGGAACGTTATGAGACGCATCAGGAGTATATTTCCCCGCAGCAGCATAGGCAGCATGTGCTGCTGCGATCTTCGCCTGGAATTCCGGAAGAGCGTTCATGACGCCCCTTCGCTGTACCAAATGCAGGACTTCTTCATATGTTGCGTCCCGGGTGATCTGGTTCATGTAATCTTCACTGCCTTCAGCAGTTGTTTCATTTTCCCACAGACTTTGCATGGCAAGGTCGGTTACTCCTTGCTTCAATGCCCCATTCCTCGCTTCACGTGAAGAAGCGGAATTATTGAACAGTGTCATTGTCGATTTTCTGTCTGCCATGGCATTTGCGACCGCTATCTTATTACTGCCATAGTGAGAATAGGGATAATCGGTCAGAAAGTGTTCCATGACATTTCTCGCTTTTAAGATCTTATCGTCCGACCAGGCGTCCTGAGCAAGGAAATGTATCGGCTTTCCGTTCGGCGCAATTATTTTCGTGTAGTTCGAAAACAGGTCTTTAAACACTGCGGGTGTATTCTCCGGTAAAGGGACAATACCGTCAGGAGAACCGGAAATGTCGATTTCGGGCAGGGTAACTACCTGTGCATTGGCAATAGAAAATGCAAACATCACAGAAATTAAAAATATCGTTACACGAGATTGCATGATGTGTTCCTCTTATGGTTCCTGGTGATAAATTGTACGTGAACCATTGAACAATTATAAATTATCTACTTCACAATCATGTATTTCAATTACGCCAATCAAGCAGTAAAAAATATTGGTCAAATTATGCACATTATTTGTTTATTTTTCGCATAAAAATCTACACATAACCAGACATATGGAAACTAAATAAAAAATCTTGAAATTGACGTCGACGCCCTGTAATGATGTACACTTATTTTATAGTAATACGGGCTCAAATGCTCTCTGAAAATCAAGACGAATACAGATTGTCAAAGCGCAAACGTGTCGGGCCACTGGAGCCGGTCACTCTCTTTTACTTCATCGAGTGCACGTTCCAACAGCGCTCTCATGTAACCGTAAGCATAGGAGTCGGCGACTATGCGGCCGCCTAACACTTGCGGTGCATGATCGTCGCACACCGAACAATGATTATTAACCTCCACCAGTGCTCTCATGACCTTATACATATCCACATAACCGTTGTCCGGAAAGGTTTCAACAAAATGGGGTATTGGCGCCGATACATTGCGAAAGTCGACTTTAAAGATCTTGTCTCGTTCACCAAAGATACGTATGACATCCAGAACATCTTTGCCTGTCTCTTTGCCGCCCTCGATATAGGATCCTGCACCTAAATACATTCCCACGTTTGGGCTGTCGGCAATTTCGAAAGCCCGTTCATAATCGTTAAAAGTGCTGAATATGCGTGGAACACCGCCAAGTTCGCGATATCCGGTCGGATCATCAGGATGAATGGCTAATCTCACTCCTGATTCTTCAAGTACCGGTACAACAGCTTTTATAAAATGAGTCCAATTATCCCATACCTCTTGTTCAGTATAAACACGGCCGTGGGCCGGCCGATCCGGATACCACGTTTCTCCATTTCTTCTTTTATACCCATCCCTCTTGGCTTTCTCATAATCAAATGCACTTCCACTTGCAAAGCGAAAATCCTCTCTCTCCGTTCTCCAGATACCGGTTCCAACGTAATGGGTCCATATCGTATTATATCCGGCTTTGCCCACATTTCGGATGAAAGATTTGCTCTCTTCGACTTTTTCATCACGATCCGGAAGATTCAGTAATATCGATGTACCACCGCTATTTATGCCGACATTTGCCACTTTAAGTCCGGCGGCTTCAACTTGCAGCCGTATTTTTAATAAACTTTCATAATCAGTTGCATTTGATATGCCTGAGTAGGAATCCAAAATCACGTAATGCAACCCGATCTGTTTCATCCATGTAAAATAATCTTCACTCTGTTCGTACCGTGGTCCTCCCTCAGCAATTGACCACCGCCGCTGGCTCATCGCGGAAAGCTTTACGTTTGAAGTATTTTCTCTATTGCCCGCGATGCTCCCTGTATTTTCACTGCTACGAGGACCTGCACTGCACCGTATACCTGATGTCAATATATTTGCACCTAATATACCGGCGGCGGCTACTTTGCCAAACCTCCTACGTTCGGGACTAAACTTTGATTTTCCTGTCTTTCTCAATGCTGCTCTCAGTTTTGTGTAAAGAATCACGGGATTACCTCCTTTATTAGTGGATATGATACTCCCTATTTAACGTTTCTCTAAAAGAGAATACAGAGGGGTTGTGTTGAAATATGACACTTTTTTACGATGTGACGTACCTTGTTAGATTTTATTGGAAAATATGATATAAATGTTAAGATAAACTTATGGCATTTACAAGTATTTTTTTGCTCCCCGGACCGTACGATTTCCGAACACTTAAGGTTGAGTTTCAACCATGTATTTTACGGATATTTCTGAATCATAAACGTTTTAGGGCGGTATATTCCATCGGGCAGTACGGTCGGAAGTTTATATTGGCAACATGGAGCAGCTTGTCGTCTCCTGTCGTATTTGTCGCATAAACGTGCAACCCAATTACTTCAACCTGTTTGGTGAATTTCACTTCAACCTCTGTCACCTGAGCAAACGCATCGGGATAGTTGGCTGACAGGACCAGTGCACAGATGAGCGTTACCACTAATAAGATTCGCGAATTCATGATCTTATCATTTTCTCTTGTTTGATGTCTTTAAATCCAGCCATCTCGAAATTCCGGTCGTATGTAGCGGTCCGCTTCCGGCACGTTGATAGCTTTCATGTTCTGACTGTCCCAATACAACTTCTTTCGGGTGCGCAGCGCGACAGTGCCGAGCAATACTGTTTCGGTCATTGGTCCGGAGTAGTCGAAACCGCCATGGACTTGCCTATTGCTCTTGATGGCGTCTATCCAACCCTTATGATGTCCATCGAGGCGGGGGATGGTTTCTGGCGGCCGCTTGTAAGCCTTCATTTTTGACTCGGGAACGATTCGTGGGGATCCGGCCCAGCCGCCAGCCATGATGACACCTTCGTCGCCCACGAAATAGATGCCGCCGCCGAATCTACGGCCGTCTTCCAGCTCTTTTGGCCGTGGAGGCCTCAGGCCTCCGCTATACCATTTCATTGTAACGGGCGGCCGGTCTCCCCGAGCGGGAAAATCGAAATGATTGATGGCGCCTGCAGGTACCGTCTCATCAGTGAACCGGGTCGCGCTGGCTTCGACGCTGGTTGGGGCGCCGAGGTCGAGAGCCCAAAAGGCGGGGTCCAGATTATGGCAGGCCATGTCGCCGATGCATGCGCTGCCGAAATCCCACCAGCCGCGCCAATTGTACGGTGCGTAGTCGGGATGGTAGGGTCGATAAAGGGCAGGTCCGAGCCAGAGATCCCAGTTCAGGGTATCCGGCACAGGGGGCGTTTCTTGTGGCCTTGTGCTGCGGGTAAGCCATGACAATCCTCCGGTACTGTCGCTGCCGTGGACCTCGCGTACGGTTCCGATGGCCCCGTTCCGAATCCACTCGACGGTCAATCGGATTCCTTCTCCGGAGTGGCCATGGTTGCCCATTTGTGTGATGACGCCAGCCTTTCCGGCAGCCTCTGTTATGAGACGCGTTTCGTAAATTGAATGGGCTAGATGCTTTTCGCAGTACACATGCTTGCCCTTCCCGATAGCCGCCAGACAGGCCGCTGCATGTACGTGGTCAGGAGTGGACACCACAACGGCATCGATTCCATCTTCCTTGTCCAGCATCTCGCGGAAGTCTTCATAGCCGGAACAGCCATTGTAATTTCCTGATTTTGCGCGGTCTTCGTTGCGCTGTTCCACGGCCCTCAATGCATCATCCAGGCCAGCAGTGCCTCCGAATTCTTGCTTGCCGTAGTCGACAATTTTAGCAACGTCACAAACGGCGACCACCTCGACATCATCGAGTTTCATCAATTCGTTAAGATTCCCCATACCCTAGTCGCCCACGCCGATAAAGGCCAAATTTATCTTCTGACTCGGCGCCGGATTACCTGTCGCTCCCAGGACAGAACGGGGTAGAATCGTGAATGCTGCCGCTGCCGCTGAGCGGGCCATAAATTTACGCCGGTTTATTTTTCGACCTCGCTGCCTGACATTTTTTCCATTAATTTTCATCTTTAACGTCCTTACCATCAAGTGCCAATGTTAGAATGACTTTTACCTGGGATTTCATCATATAATATTGTTTTGAGCTTATCCCCATCATTTGACTGTTCCCGGGGCAATCGAAGTTGTTCGTCTCAGTGGGTAACAGCCTCTGCGTGTCCTCACTATACCTCGTCAGAATATAGTGGACACTGTGAAAAAAAATAAAATATGAACTTGACATTTACAAGTATTTTAACCTTTCGGGTTGTACAATTTGCAAACTACAGAAGCTCAGAAGTAAGGTCAAAGAAAAGTTTACATAATTAAATGGACGTGTTAACAAGGTACATTCTCCTCATGGTGTCAGAAATTTTCTTAATTAATCCATTTTTTAAGGAGATTATTCTGCTTTAATGATACATACTTATTCAACGACAAGCCACTCGAGCATTGGTCTATCAAGATATTCTAAACCATTTTCTGTAAATATCGCAAGTTGGTTGACCCCGATTTCTAAACCGTCTTCGTCCCATCCATCAACTTCAATTCTGGTGTCAGGCTCAAACGCAAAAATCATATTATAATGGAGTTTGAGAGCAGGGGAAAGAAGGGGATGCTCTTTGTACCCGATGCTTATTCCCGTAACGTATGTTCCGCGAGAAAACAGTAACCCATTCTCAGTAAATCTTCTGATAAACATCGGCGGCGGATGAAAACCATAATCCTCCATGTCGATTTCGACAAGGTTATCACCGCTTGATGTGCCTGTTATGAGGGGATTACGCGGTATCCTATCCGAAGCTTCGCGAATCTCTTGTGCGGTGCGACCCACTATGAATTCATTTCTGATTTCATCCTGAATATCATTAACGATCCGAAGCGCTTCTTTTAAGCTTTCCGGTACATCTTCTTCGCCTTTCTGAAGCACATACGCGTGCTGCTTAGAATCGGTTTCTACACCAAGAAGCATAATGTCAGAATCACAATTGATGATATCTCCCCGTCTGACAATCACATTCACACCGTTTCTGGTCTTACCATGTCTAAAATTATCTGGATCGTTACCATATTCAGCAATTTTTGACGGCCTTCTCGTAATACTGATGGACGGGTGGTTATCTATTTCTAAATGAAGATCTAAATATTTATGCCGCAGCCACCAGTTAATATCATCTGTTGTTGTAACATCGGGTGTGACCACCTTATTGGAAAAAGCTTCAGCAAGAATATCATTATGTACTCCCTGAACGTAGCGGTATAAACTTATTTGCTCCGGGCCTAATATCGAGAGCCATAGTATGCCGAGTTCCCACGAATCAACACTCCGTGAAGCGTATTTACTTCCCAAAGATTTAGTCATTTCATCAGACGTAACCATACTATATTGTGAAGTTTTACCGATATTTTGTCTCTGAATGGCAAGATTTTTCATGCTGATCGCGATCTTTTTGGGATTCCGTTCCTTTACTAATTCTGTAATATGAGCAAAATCTTTCGGTTCAACATATTCGATCTCCATTCCCGTATCGTAGAAAATCAGAAATTCGGGTATTCCGGAACGGGAATCTCTGTATTGACTTGAGTAAACCATGCCCTCATGATTTGCCGGAAGTAATGACGTAAATACAGGATGTTCTCTATACGACGTATTTCGGTAAAGCGGCTCCTCATCATTCCTGATGATCTACATATCCACCCCTTGTTCCCGCATTATCATCGGAAGTACGTTCTCTTTTTTCCAGTCCCAAAACTTTTGCATGATTTTGACACGTTCTCGCATCGGTATAAAATTCGCTGCATCTCTGCCTGAACCCGGTATAGGTACTTGATCGCACGTGATGCTAACTGGTAAAAAAAATAATAATAAAGACAAAGACCACACTGTCCGTTTAGTCTTCATAATACTTTTCTTCTTTATGAAAGTTACAATTTGTAAATTATCGCAACAATTCGGAAATTTTGAATTAATGATAGTAACGTGTGTAATTGGCAGTTACAAGTATTTTCTACTCTCCGGACTGTACGATTTGCAAACCTTTTATTTTGAAATTGGTTGATAGATCATTGATGAAACTTCAAACAAAAAGGGCTGACTCGTACGAATCAGCCTTTTCGGTCCTGAGAAGAGCTCTTATTTTCAGCATCCGGTTTGTCCTGAAACAAGCCATAAGAACGACACCGAAACAAACAACTCAAAATATACTAAATCTCTGCATGCTCTCAGCTCAGTGGATCAGCAAGATTTTTTCATTCGGCGGATGAAGAAATTCAACTCCCCGGCTGGATACTATATGATTTCCTTCTATATTGATTCTCAGTGGATAACCGGGTCTTTCAGGAATGTTCGTATTCACAATAAATTCAAAAGAAAAAAGATGATTCTCCTGGATCGTCAAAGGATCCCGGTCTGACCGAAATGGGGCAATAGAGGGTCCGACAGTCACTAAGCTGCCGCCATGATGACCCTGGCTGTGAAGGTCAATGGTAATTCCTGACTTATCAGTATGAGCTAACGCCTTCAGTACCATTTCATGGTCTTCGGGACCACTATCAATATAAGGCGTATAAATATAGTCTGTATCTTCAAGGGCTGAGACGATGGCCTCCAATGTATTCCCGGCAGTTCTGCCGGTTTTAACATTTTGCCGAATGATCTTTTGAGCTTTCATCGCTCGATCAAAAGCATGCTGTATACCCGCGGGGATGTTTGTTTCTCCTTCCCTCATAATATATGCATTTCGTTTAAAATCAGTCGAAAAATAGTCCAGATATCGAACCCCATTATCAAATTGCATAAAGTCTCCACGCTGTAATACATATTGCAGAGAGCTTGTCTCGGATTGACCGGAAACTGCCGAATAGATAACCACAGGGGTTCCTACCCCGGTACGATATCCTTGTGTCAGACCCCGCTTAAAAAACTCCTCCCGAACCCACCAACCAACATCCTCCCGCGTCGTTACGCCGGGAGTAATAACTTCATTGGATAAAGAACGTTCGAGAATTTGGCGGTGTACTTCCACTGCATTGGTCATGAGAGCCACCTCCCTGAGAGTCCTTCTTACCCTGAAATCGGTGATAAGGTTCTCCGCCGACACAATTCTTGCAGAATATTTCGGTCCTATTATTTTTTCCAATTTTACGTATTGAGAATGTGAAATACCGTCTGCAATAGCAAGCCAGTCTGATGTATTGACCACAATCGTCTGCGGGTCGCGTTCGGCAACAAAATCTCTCAATTCATCATAAACTGAGAAGTCTTGCGTTCGATAATAATACCCTGCGATAGCACGTGCGATATCGCGGGAGCCGCGCACGTCAATATTTTCAACTGCCCCCGCTGAACCAAACACAGCCCGCTCGATCCTGTCCCCCAGGTCGGTAAAGATCAGATAACCGGATGTCGATCCAAAATTCTCTGCCAATGGATCAGGGTCTCCGCCACGAGTGACATGAATCCACATGTCGACGTTATTGTCACGCATGGCTCCCGGAAGGATTAGATCAAGTTTTTCATTCCGTATCAATCGGAGAACTTCAGAACCGGTCTTTGCGGTATGTACACCCGGCTGCGCATTCACAAAAGGGACTGTGAACATCACAGAAACTATAAATATCATAACTCGAGATATCATGACGTGCTCCTCTCCTGATTACAATGGTTTTTTGTTAAATACTCACTAATATTCCTTATATCAATATTTTAAAGAGAATAATAGGGATTTTGTTGATTATGATGCCAATTTAAAATTTGTTGTATATTGTCTGAGCTTGGGACATTTCGGCTTGAATAGTAAGAGACACCATACACAAAACTCTTCGATCTTTATTTGCATACTATTACCACAACTTCTTGATCTCGTCGTCATATCCGGTCATCTCCCACCTTGTGAGCGCCATTGGTATCTCCCCTGCTGCCAGAAACTCGTCAATAAAATCACGCAGAACAAAATCTTCACCCAACTGCATAGCCTGGTCTTTTAACAGCTTCGTGAAATGGGCCTTGCCAACGACTACGCCCGTATGAAAACCCGGAGAACGCAGGTTAGTTTGCATTTCATGCCACACCATACGGTCATCTTTATCTGACCAGTTGTACGGCATAATCCCGGCACAGAGTTTCCTCATCTCGGTATAATTAATCTCGTTGTTGTGCAATTTCAGGTCAGGTAATGAGAGGCTTATGTGTGAGGCGTTCATGAGGTATTCAACTTCTCTTCCACGTTGCGGCCTGTTGTCGAGAACACCCGCCTGCATCAGAAGCTCTTCCAGGGCGGCTGCCCATCCCTCCGAACGGATCCAATCCATATTATATAGGCGTTGTGCCCCGCGGATCGGACGGTCGTCACGTTCAGTCCTCTGCCGGTCAAAAAGATGGCCGATAAACTCATGAGTTTCGCCGAGCAGCACCTCGCGCTCACGGGCTCTGTGGTCGATAGTGGGACTCGTCGGCAGTGATCTTCTCGGTTCGTTCGGATCGCTGTAATCTGCGGGATCCAGCCAATCGGGAACTGCCAATATTTCCTCATCCCGGAGGAATGCAACAACGTCATTGAGGGCTCTATCGAGGCGTCGGTAATATTCCTCTGCCGTATCCGCTACCTCTAGCGGGGAAAGATTACGGTTCCTGTTCTCTTCTAATTTCAGAAAGGTTATTATGCGGCCGTATTCATGCTGCACAATGGTCATACACTCTTCCCAGGTGTAGGGAAAGAGATGCACATTTTTCAGCCACCAGTTATAATTCTCTACCCCTATACCTGCAGGACCGGTCATACTGCTCCTGTTATCCTCCAGCCATTTCCCATAGTTTATCACCGCATTGGCGGCCCGCTCCGCGTCGGGAACCAGTTCAGGATGGTGTTCCGCTAACTGTGCTGCAAGGTTGTGGTAAACGGACGCTTCTCTTTCATAAAAATGGATGGCAAGATTCGCAAAATCCCCGGGTACGTCTCTAAGATTCCCTTTTGCCTGCTCATAGAGTGCAGGAACTGCCTGCAGTGTTGTACGAAAGTCCGGAAATCTGTCGGCAGACACGGGGAATTTGACCCGTCTCAGACCGGACAAACCGCTCATCCTGAATACAGAGCCGCCCTGATTAGGCATGTAATAAAGGGGATCACGTGACCAGGGGCGGAGAACCCGATGAAAAAAATCGAGTCCGTTCATCTCAGCGCGTACCAAATGGTAATCGACCTGCTGTGAGACCGGCCAGTCTTGAATATCGATCGCAGCGAGGCGGCTTTGAAATGTCTTCAGACCGCGCTTCTGTTCCTCCATTGCGGCAGCCGTGTAATCAGGTACACCGTTAATGATCTTCACCTGCTGAAACTCACGAAATTCAAAAAAAAGGCTGACAAGATCGTCATATTTGCTACTCCCGGCCACATCATAATCTCTATTCTCCGAAGTGCAAGAAAACAATGTAATACCAGTAAGAAAAATTAAAGCGACAACAATATATTTACGTTTGTGCATAGTTCAAACCTCTTTTTAAAATTTGTCTCAGGTAACTGATATTCGCTATTTCAAATTTCTAATAAAAGAAATATGAGGATTCTGTTGATTTTCTATACTATTTCATCATTTGGTGTGCGTCGTAAGAACAGTGTGGACACATTGAGTTAAATATTAAAAAAACCTTTAGCAAGAACAAGAGTTTTCTCTGGTTCTAAATGGTTCTTATTCCACAATAAACCACCTGCCCAATCAGTTCTTGATCTACCAAAACATAAATAATGCTTCAAACTTTATCTATTTTTCAGGACGATATTCAATGAATGGACAAATATGTTGATATTTATAGTATCGAACAAAACGATATAATTACACGCGGCGCCATGACGATCGATTTCGAGGCATTCTGTGTGACTCAGGAAAATTCCTGGCGGAATAATGAACCTTATGTGTCTTGTATTCTTATCGCACGGTAGTATACAGTTTTAAATGGTGAAAGGACGATCGGAATTTCCAAAAAGGTATTGATTTAATTTATTGCTCTGACCTTGCCCCCAAAAGTTGATCCAGATAGTATATGAGTACAGGGATTAGATTGCAAAGAAAGGAGCAAGATCAATGGCACGTAGAATTCACACATCAGAACAAATTATCCACAAGCTTCGAGAGGCAGAAGTACTGCTCGCTCAAGGTCAGTCGGTTCAACAAGCTGCTCGCCAGATTGAGGTTACAGAGCAGACCTATTATCGTTGGCGAAAGGAGTATGGTGGTCTTCGGGTGCATCAGGCGAAACGATTTAAAGCGTTAGAGAGAGAGACTATCCGCCTGAAACGCCTGGTTGCCGAGAAAGAGTTGGATATTCAAATCCTCAATGAGACTCTGGCGGTTGATGCAAAAAACTTCTGAGCCCGGCGAAGCGACGGGAGGTGGTGCAGCATCTTTGCACGACTCTCGAGATCTCGCAGCGCCGGGCCTGTACCGTGTTGGGAGTACCGCGCAGCACTCATCAATATCGCCCGATTTCTCCTTCTGATGAAGCCGGTGTTAGTGCAACGTATGGTCTGAGTTGGCCACGCAGTATGGTCGGTATGGTTATCGACGAATTACCGCACTGTTACAGCAAGAAGGCTGCAAGGTCAATCATAAGAGAGTGGAGCGTTTGTGGCGTCGAGAAGGATTAAAAGTTCCCCGGAGGCAACCGAAGCGCAAACGGTTATGGCTCAATGACGGTTCGTGTATTCGGCTGCGACCTGCGTACCGGGATCATGTCTGGAGTTATGACTGCATGCAAGCACGAACCCGAGAGGGAAGGAGCTATCGTTTGTTAACAATATTAGATGAATACAGTCGGGAGTGTCAGGCAATTGTGGTAGGCAGGAGGCTGACTCACAATGACGTCATAGAACATCTTGCAACACTGTTCGTGCAGCGAGGAGTTCCGGTTCACCTGAGAAGTGATAATGGCACAGAGTGCACTGCTCAAGCGGTCCGGACATGGCTCATGCGCCTGGGAGTAAAAACATTGTATATTGAACCAGGCAGTCCATGGGAGAACGGGTATAGTGAGTCGTTCAATGGCAAACTGCGTGATGAAGTGCTCAACCGGGAAATCTTCGATACCTTACACGAAGCAAAAGTGCTTGTGGAACGCTGGCGAAATGAGTATAATCATAAGAGACCGCATAGTGCCCTTGGATACCGGCCACCAGCCCCCGAGGCAGTTATACCACCGGATTCGGTCTCAAGGCCAATGGATAATACAACAATGAATATATCGATGAATTGACTAACTTAAAAAGTAGCCCAAACATTAGGGGCAGGTCACCATTTAATTATATAACCTAATATATAACCTATCCGCACCCCCACTTCCGAACAATGCTATTCCGAATATTGAATAAATTTCATTCATAGATATTTTTCCTCTTTTCCTCGAAAGTTAATTTCATTCAAAAGTGTACTATATTAACCGACATTTCCCATATCAAAATTATGATCGGAGTTTATTGACTTATCTATTAATGATTAAGAAAATATACCCATTACACAGTTTACACAGTATGTAATCAAGGAGTATTGCACGGCAGCCTATCGTGGATTCATTCAGATAAGCCCTCGGAACACCGCTATTCTGCCAATTTACAGATATTGCAGCCCAGCCGGACGATATCGTACGCATCACCGGTCTTCAGATTCCATTAATTTACGTCGAACCGGCCCGCAATCGGCCGATGCGCGCGAATCTCTTCGAATAATCGTAATCGCTGATTGATCATGACCTCCGCCAGCTGAAAGGCGACATACCGATCTATGGCGAACCATCTTCGCGCCAATCTTGATCAGTTTCACCAAGAAGCTGCACAGAGACCAGTGAAGGATGTGCCTGGAAGGACCAACCGCCGAAAAAAGTTCCCAGGATTATATGCCAACACGAAAAGCAGGAACCGTGCCTGATTGGCGGGGGACGCAACCGCGAACACGACAACATGCGAGATGCGTCACCTGTAAGCCTGTAATACAGGGAAAAACCAGCAAAATCGCTTAAAAATAAAAAATATTACTTGACATACAATAAATTTGTTATAATTTATCTCACATCTGAACACAAGAACTTCACATTGTTCAGCTTCACATTTTTCACGGTCCACGGTCATTGGTAACACAAGAGCTTCACGATGTTCATGGTCATTGGTTATCAAGGGTTATCAAGAAAAAAGATAGTCGACAAAAAAATAGTTGACAATGTGTTTCAAAGGCGTTACATTAACGTCTGTTTTTTTATGTGCGTCAGCAACCGGCTCTATCTGTTGTATACCGTATGTATTAATCTACGTTTAACAGAGAGAGGTCAAGACGGTTGGCAGTGTTACAGCAGCTCAAAATTCAGTAACAACGCCGCACTGGTTACTGAGAAATACCGAAGGAACTGACATATTACACAGGTAGCTTTTGTGGACATCAAAGCGGCTCAATTTTTGCAGGATACGTACCATGAACGCTTGCGCGCTTCCGTTCGAGAGAATGGATGGCGTGAGCGTGTTTATATAATAATGAAAAAAAGAATAAACGTTTCTCACTTATTCCTACACATATGGAGGAAGTAACTATGTATTCCAAGGGTAGAGGTTTTCAGATATTCGCGATTGTACTGCTCGTTGCGACAGCGGGACTTTTCGGATTCACAGCGGATGCAAATGCGCAGAGCACAATAACATCGGCTGCCACAGGCGATTGGAGTGCCGGCGCTACATGGGCTGGCGGTGCCGCGCCTGCTGTTGGCGATAATATTGTTCTTGCGGCTGGCCATACAGTAACGTTTGATGCGGATGCAGTAGCTGGAGTATACGGGACACTCGACGTCGGTAATAATGCTGGCATCGTGTTGGCAAAAAACGGTCTGTCTTTCGGTGATGTAATGGTAATCGGCGCAATGGGCAGCATTGATTTTGCTTCGTTTACATTGGGTACAGGTGGAATTGACGTGTCCGGCGATATTCGGTTGACTGGTACCGGCGGCACGCTGAACAATTCCGGTCCCCTGGCTCTAGGGGCTGCCCTGGTGGCTTCCACAAATTTGATGGTCGATGGCTCGGTAACAATCAGCGGTGACATTACTGTTTCCGGTAGGGAGGGAATTGTCAACTTTGCTATTGACAGTATCGGAACCCTGACGTATGGCGGGGAGGAAATTGATGGAGCTGATAATAAAATTGCCTTTGTTGGCTTTGGTGGAGGCACACTTGATGCCGAAGATGGACTTGCCTTCGAACGAGGCGGAATTATCGCACAAATTGATATTACAATCAATGCTCCCGTAACCTGGTCAGAAAGTGGCGTGCTTACTATTGCTGACGGCGTAACAGTTACCACTGACGATGATTTTACCGTTGGCACAGCAACAATCCTCGACTTAGGTGACTTCGCAGCTGATAATGATGATGATGCGACTACGACTAAGACATTAACAGGAAGCGGCACGCTTTCGATGAGTGGAGACATCGAAACAGGAGTAGGCGGAATTAGTTATGCTGCTGAGATGCTTGAAATAACGACAAATATTGCGCTTGACAGTACAGTCACAATTACGAATACCGCTACCGCTGCTGAAACTGAAATAATGTTTGGTGCGGAAGACAGGGTTATATCAGCGTCTAATGGTCCGGTTGTGTTGACAGTCACAGGAGGTACTGTGATGCTCATGCTGGACGGCACAATATCCCTCGGAGCTGACTTGCAAATTACTGGCGGCACTACAAATTTTGAGAGCGTCGATGTAATTGAGGTGACTGTCGATGCTACGTTGACAACTGGCGCCATCACGCTCAAAAGAGGCATGGTTCTGGGTAGTTCAGGCGGAACGCTTACATTGGCAGGAGGAGATATCACATTAACCGGTGTCGCCTCAACAGGTGGGGATATTGGGTTTGGACCGGGTGCGACGCTTATGTTGAATGAAGGCGCCCTTGCTGTGTCTGCCGGAGACTCACTTTTTCTTGAGGCTCCTAACGTAATAGGAGACAATACCGGCGTTATAAACCTGAGAGGTATCCTTTCACTGCAAACAGGAGACCCGTTCGAGGGGCCGACCGGTACAAACAGAATAGAACTTCGGCCGGTTGCAGCCTCGGCGGTTATTAGTGTTAAGGGTCAGACAGTAAGCTTTGCTTCAGACAATATCATTCTTGCTCCTACCACTGATTTTACCGTTAACCTTGATGCGACCGATGGTGCAACTGAAATTGGGTTCGGCGCTGTTAGAGTCGGCGCCAAGGCGATGATCATAACAACCAAAGGAGACAACGCTGTTACCGTTAATGCAGCTGACGATGGTATTGAGCTTAGCGAGGGGAGCGAACTCCAGATTGACGGGGGAGGTGCAGCGGAAGTGCTGATTAATGGCGTTACGTTTTCTGACGACGGCGGAACGGTTGCTGTTAATGCCAACACTCAAATTACTGCATTGACAAATGAAGAAAATAACAGTTTTACTATAGCTTTCTCTGCGATGTCGGATACGCTTGACATAGGCGGCGGTCTCGACGTTGACGAGAGTTCGATAATGGTAAGCGGTACAGGTGGCACCTTGCGGAACTCTACTCCGGCGGATAATGCTGTCACGATGACAGACTCCAGTGGTGTCTTGACGTTGAATTCCGCGGGATTGAATATCGCGGGAGGGTTGAGTATCGGTAATAGTGACACAGGTCCTTCTGCTTCGCTTGTTGTGACGAATGATGCAACAGTATCCGGCAATATTACGGTGACGTCAGGGAGCAGCCCATCAATCAATATTGCCTCTGGAAGAGCACTAACGTATCGAGGCGATGCTAATATTGAACTTGGCACAAGCACTCTTAGTATAGGGGGAGGCGGAACGTTTGCCAATTTCCCCGAGGGTGAGATGGGAGGAGCGCTTGTTTTGAATTTCGACGATTCAATGCTTAAGTTTGTAAAAGGTGGTGGAACGGTTGACAGTGTTGTCATTGGGGACGATAACGCAAATATCCAGGTCGGCGGCGGCAATGGAACGGTTACGTGGCTGGACCTGAATGACAATGGTGTTGAGGTTGATTTTCTGACGAGACATACACTGACAATCAGCAATGAAAATACACTTACAGCAGGCAACTCTTTTGTTATAAGTGATACGACGGGTGACGGAACGCTTGCGGGAGAAGGAAAATTGCTGGTGACCGGCACGTTTATGAATAGTTCAACAGCTGGAATTACTGTCAGTAAACCGATTGAACTCGGAGAAGAGGCCACTGCTGGTACGTACCAATCGGACGGTGATATGACTCAGTCTGGTAATATTACTGTCGGTGGAAATGTTAATATTAACATTATGGAAGATACACGAGTAACCTATAAGGGCGCTGAAATTTCAAATAAATACACTTGGACAATGATGGGCAGAACGAACGACATTAACGAGACAATAATGGCCGGTCAGTTTGAGAACGGTTCGACAAGCGCCGTTTCGCTTGATTCGAGTAATGCTGTTCTTATGTTTGCGTCTGGTGCCGGAATGCTTGGCACGGCAAAAATTGGAAATCAGGACGGAACAAATATCGCCGTGACAGATAGCGCGCATCTTGGTTCTCTCTTGAACTCCTCTGCAAATATAATGATAACCCTTGGTAGTGCAACATTCCGTCTCGATGGTGAAACGACCGTTGCCGATGCCGATACACTGTTCATTGAAGGCAGCGACGCCCAAAGTGTTCTGTCTGGTTCCGGCGCATTGAAAGCGGCGTATGTGCAGTTCAATCATACAGGCTCAGGCGCCATGACCGAAACAATTGAAAAAGAACTTGAAATTGGTAACGCCACAACGGCAGGTATTCTCGATCTGCCGCAAAATCTTACTGCTAACACCGTGATGTTTGGCGGGGATGCGTCTATAATCAATATTGGCGACCTCGAGGTTACAGGCACCTTTGGCAACACGGCAGACGCTGTGGTTCTGGAAGATTCTACCAGCACAGTAACCGTTTCCGGCATGGTACGTCTTGGTGGCGATTTGACCTTAACAGGTAATTCAGATCCATGGAACTATATGCTTGCGGGGATCGACAGTATCGTTTCAACGGTTGATGGCGTTGATTTCATTGTTGATTCGTCGATAACGTTTACCGCAGACAGGTTTGCGTTTGGCGGCAGTGGAAGTGTCTCCATAAGTTCGCCGGCTGCGGCAAAGTTGTTTGTGATTCAAGGTGATACGTCGGCGGTTACTGGAACGGTTGCTCAGGCAGGTGATGATACGTTGAGATGGGAAAATGTCCCCTCTATTACTGGCATACTGGGAACAGCAGGTGATGACAGTTACGTTGAAATCACGCTCATAATGCCCGACACTGCCATGGTATTGGAAGGTGAACTTCAGGCAAATGGCGGGTTATTGAGAATTATTCCAGACAGCGAGGAAACACAGGTAATTAAAATGGGTGAGGAATCTGCCTACAGAGTTAATGGCGGTACCTTGCAATTGCCGGGCGGCGTCTCTTCGGCAGTTACTGATGGGGCTGAAATTGAAATTCTTGCAGGTGTTTTGAGAGGCGACGCGGCGTCCAGTGTGCATTTCGTTGACAATGATCCTGCCGATGATATTAATATTAAGCTGATTGGCGGCGTTATTCGCTTTATTCATTTCAATACTCCCGTGACGGGAACTTCCAACCCGATTGATCTCGTAAACTATATTCGTTCAGTATTTGTGAGCGTATGGGCTGACGATGCTGGAGACGGCTCATATGTAAAACCATTCAAGACAATTCTGGACGGTATTAATGGAGCTAAAGGTGGAGAAGTGAGGATTGCAGCAGGAACGTACAATTTAGTTGCTCCACTTGTCCTTGATAGTGTTCGGCTGATTGGCGCAAGTAACAGGCTTGACTTTGGCGTTGGCGCTGTAAAACCATCATGGGACGAAGATGACCCGGGTGTCAGTGAAGAAGCGCCGATTCTTGTGTTTACGAATGGAGACGGGGCGGCTATCCAGATTAAGAGTAATTTTACGGTTTTGCAGGGATTGAGTATCGCTGCAAATGATAATGGTTTTCCTGTTGTTGCAATTGATGATGATTCAGCAGACGTCTTGACAAAGGTGTCGATTAGAAACAATAATTTCATAGTTCATGACAACCAATCGGCAATCTGGTATGGTGATGGCACATCAGTCCAGGGACTTACTATTGACTTGAACACGTTTAGCGCAGCAGGCGATGGCAGCTATAATGTGCTTCATGTAGATCAGCCTGATAAAGCAACATCCGATATCAATATTACGAATAATGAATTTATGAACGTAAGTCCTGCAGTCTATCTGGATGTCGGTGGCGGCAATATTGGTGATGTTAATGTTTCGGATAACACCTTTGTCGGCAGCGATGGCATTAAAGCAGGCAGAATGGGTGATTCTGCATGGGCTGGCGGAAAGTTTGGCAGTATTACGGTAACAGGCAACAAATTCACCGGGTCTGATTATGCATTCCTGTTAGCCAACAGCGCAGCGATTGCAGATTTTGATGGTACTATCAGTGCATTGCTATCCGTTACGGACAACCACTTCTTCTTTGCTGATGGCGCATCCGGACACAAAGCTGTTGCCAATTCTATTAGTGATGAAACAGTGACTGCTGATAATTATATCACTGCTACCGATAACTGGTGGGGCAGCTCCAGGGGTCCCGGTCAGGCTGGCGGTGCAGCTGCTTCAGACTACGTAGACACTTCTCCATGGAGGGTGGTACCTCGTCTGGCTGCCGATGAATTGTTTGTAACGGGTGTTGCAGAATCATTTGTATTTGCCCCAATTAAGATTACGGTTTATAGTGGTGCTGATCAGGAAGTTGAATTTGAAACAAACTTTGCCGTAGCTGATCATCTGACCAGTAAAAGTGTTGAGGCAAATACTGCACGAGCAATGGAATTTCAGACATACTTCATAACGCCACAAGAAACGAAAAAAGGTGCGGTTATTACCATCAAAGGAGCTTATTCGACAGCCTCAACCAACATGTTCGATATCACTGAGGGTGTTATTGCCGGTGTTGGAAGTTCATTGAGGGCCGAGGATTTTCCTGGCGATGACGGTGGTTTTGTGTCCCTGGAATGGACGGCCTCTGCCAATCATTCAGGTTACGGCACTTCAAAACCTGAGATCAACTATTACCAGATATATGCAGGTGCTACTAATGATGTCGATGCCGCATTCCTGTGGGCAGTCTTCACGGCAACGCGTAAATCAAGTTCACAGTCAAGCAATACTATTAGAGTCCGTGTGCCTGCCTTCAGTAAAACAACAAGCTCTTTCTACTGGGTCAGCGCGGTAAAAGGAGAGCTGCCTCAAGATACAGGAGACGTTTCCTTTTTAACGGCAGCAAAATCCGGTGCGGCAACTGCAACGCTGGTAGATGCCTCCGAAGACATCTTAGTCAACAGGATCGTATCTATCTTCAGTAATGCAAATCGCGCAATTGCCCTGGATAACAGAAGAGATACAGGTGATTTCCTGCCGCCGGACGGTATTGGTTTGACTGACTTGGCTATATTTGCTACATTCTTCAGTAACCAGGATGATAGCGAACCCGCCATGGATCTTGATGGTGATGGAAAAGTCGGGATCAAGGATCTTGCAAAATTTGCCAGTCTCTTCGCAGAGAGCAATGCACAGGGCGTTGCTTCAAAAGGCATCGTTGGAGACCCGCTGCCCGGCGAGCTCCTGTTCGATACCAACTTTGATGAGAATACGCAACAGCTTGAATTCCAGGTATCGCTCAGTGACGTCGAACTGCTTGCAGGATATGCATTTGATATAATTTATGATACAGAAGCATTCGAATTGATAACTATCTCGCATGGAGAGTTCCTTGAAGAAAATGGCGCTACCCAGCTTATCCTGAGTCACAAGGAAGATGGCAGGATAACATTGGCGAATGTCATCATGACCGATATTAATGAAGCTACAACGGTATCAGGAAGCGGTATTGCCGCGACCTTGAATTTCAAATGGATCGGAAGTGGAGGTAACAAAGGAATTCAAATTGCAGAAATTCAATTCCTAGATGCTTTCAGAACACTCGGTATTTTTGCAAACCTTACAATTGAAAATCTAATTCCTGTTCCGTTGGTATTCTCTTTGAGAGATAACTATCCGAACCCATTTAACCCGACAACAACGATAGAATTTGCTCTTCCGAGTAATGAATTCGTTAAGATCGATGTTGTTAATGTTCTCGGTCAGGTAGTGAGAACGCTTGTGAGCGAAGAAAGAATAGCGGGATTCCATAAGGTTATCTGGGACGGAAGGAACACAGTCGGATCTCAGGTAAGTTCGGGTGTTTATATTTACAGAATTAAAGCCGGTAGCTATTCTGCGGTCAAGAGATTGACATTAATTAAATAAAATCAGCTCCGGGCTACTTAAAAAAGCAGTGCACATGCAGAGTTTCCGCAGGGTGTCTTCAAAAGACATCCTGTGGGCTCATGCCTGTATCAAACAACGAATAGGGAGATTATTAATGAAAAATAGGCTGTTAATTTTGGGCATTTTTAATGTGCTGTTATGCTTGTCTGCAGGCTCCGATGTTTTTGCACAAAAATTGTTTATGACGCTTGAGCGGGTTGATGTACCAGGTATCGGAACTTTTGCGGACTCTCTTGAGGGTGTTGGTCCGGACAAAGAGTTGTATTTAAGTGTTTATGGTAATAATATGACGGGTCTAATTTCCTACTCATTACAAATTGAATTTGACAAAAGCAAATTTAAGGATAATGTAGAATTTATTTTTACAAGAACAGGTGATGTAAACCCATTGGCAAGTGCTGATATAATGGTAAATAAATTAGAAACTCTTGGCGTTGGTACAACGTATTATAGTGTGGCAGTATCATTGGGAAGTGGTGCATCTGGAGTTAATTTAACTGATTGGGAGTTTTTTGGACGGTTAAAGCTTGAAACCAGTTCGACTTTTAGTGGAGATGCTGTCTTTAATTTCAGATTAGTAGAAGATAAATCGCCTGTCATTTTGACGAATCCTGGATTTGTTGGAACGTCGGTTACGAATGTTAATACGGCATACATTAATTTAATTACCGATATCGACGATGATAACGATGGCGGTGCAATTCCTGAATCGTACAGTCTCGGACAGAATTATCCGAACCCGTTTAACCCTTCG
This sequence comes from bacterium, assembly GCA_965240425.1. Classification (GTDB taxonomy): domain Bacteria; phylum SM23-31; class SM23-31; order SM23-31; family SM23-31; genus CBDFMG01. Next base: position 507,121 of record OZ251221.1, on the reverse strand, counting down.
ACAACCATTCCATTTGAAATGAACATTACCGGAAATACGAAGATCACCATATACAACATTTTAGGGCAGGAGGTTGCGATTGCCTTAAATTCATTTTTACCTGCAGGAAAGCATACCATTCAATTCGATGCAAATTCCATGAGTTCAGGCATTTATTTTTATAAACTCGAAGTCAATGATTTTACTGAAATGAAACGGTTTGTATTGATTCGATAGAAAACTTTTATACTGTGTTAAAAAGCCCTAATTTTTTTATCAAATTAGGGCTTCTTTATTTTTAATTGATAACAGGATATATAGAAAATAATATTTGTTCAAAATACCGGTTTTAATTTAATCGGAAATTCAAATAAAAGAATAGTAATGCTATTAATTAAAACCAGTTGATATTTTCTTCTAAAATCTTTATTTTTGCATATAGTTTCACATAAAATTTAATAAACTATAGTATATTCAAAAAATATGAAGTGGTATATATTACATGATAAAGGCTGGGATGGAGCATATAACATGGCGCTTGACGTTTTTTTGCTTGAAAATCCCCCATCCCGTCCACTTGTACGGTTTTATACCTGGGATCCTCCTGCAATATCGCTGGGTTACAATCAAAAAATACCAAAGATAAACACCGGGAGTTTTGACAAATATTATGTAGACCTCGTGAGAAGACCGACAGGTGGTCGCGCTGTATATCATTGTTGCGAGCTTACGTATTCAGTGGTCATTCCGAAACACTCGAATCTGTACTCATTCGGTATCCACAAATTATACGGCACGCTGAGTAATGCTCTCACCAGTGGACTCCGCCAGTATGGTATCGAAGCTGAAGTAGAAAGAAATAAAATTTCCTATGGAATAGGACCGGGAAGATCATTAGAATGTTTTGAAAGCGCTGCACGGTTCGAGATTAAAAATAATGGTAAAAAAATAGTCGGCAGTGCTCAGCGCCGTACATCGCAGGCGGTTCTTCAACATGGCTCGATACTTCTGTCGGATGAGCAGCATCTTTTGCGGAACTTTCTCAAAAATACAGAGATAAAAACAGTGGAACAAAATCTGCCCGTTACGAAAATACATAATAAGAGTAATTTTGAGGAAACTACTCTAAAAGGTCTCACCGATTCCATTATTCTCGGATTCGAAAAAGAGCTGAACTGTCGGTGGGAGGAAAAAACCGGTATTCGAAACTTTTTAGCCCATCGTAAACGATTAGAAGATATATATTCCCTGTACCGGTCAAAAAATAACATTGGTCGGAGCGCTGAAAAAAGCCGGAACAAAAAAATGACAAACGGTGTCGTTTTGAATTTTAATGAAGTGTAGTGTGTTACCGTTGTGTTTCCGGGAGTTTTATTCCTAAATTCAATATATTTTATACATTTCTTCATAATTGATGGTATAACAATGAATCTCGGACCTTTTTGCTGCCAATATGGAAGAACTGCCGCACAAATCAAAGGAGCAGTATGTTTATCAGTAAGATAAATTTTTTGCAGTAGGTACAGCGACTTTGATGTACTTTTTATTAGGTGGATTGTGGTACTCACTGGTTTTTAACAAACCGTGGTTGGAGGGGCTACAATATAGCGAGGAAGAGCTCAAGGAATTTGAGAAGGGGTTTTCGAAGTTGTTTAGCAGTCTGGTTTTTAAACGGCCTTATAAGCAGTTATATCATGGCGATCCTCGTTAATCAGATGCTGATAACCGGGTTTTTGCAGGGGCTTCTTTTTGGATTTTTTGCCTGGCTGGGATTTGCTCTCACCTTACATTTAAACAGTAAAATGTTTGAAAAAAGACCTATAAAGGTTTTTTTGTTAATGTGGGTTTTTATTTAGTTGCTTTTTCCATTAATGGCGGGGTATTGGCGATCCGGAGATAATTTATTACTTATTTATAAAATCTTAATATAATTATGAACAGCTGCCACTTGATAATTGTTTAATACACAAATTTTTTTTGTTTTTCCTATGAAAAAGAAAATTATTCTACTTGGGTCGACAGGGTCTATCGGTAGTAACACGCTTGAAATTCTGGCTTATTACCAAAAGGAATTTGACCTGGTGGGTATATCTGCTCATTCAAATAGAGAGCTTCTGAAAAAACAGTGCGGTATTTTTCAACCTGGTTTTATTTGTATCAGCGATCCGGAATATGACGGAACAGATATGGATAGGAGCGCAAACGGCGCCCGTATCCTGAAAGGCACGGATGGCATACAAACAATGATTCGGGAGGCAGAAGCCGACCTAGTCGTCAACAGCATTGTCGGCGCCGCAGGTTTGCTGCCGACGTTGGAAGCAATTAAAACCGGAAAAAATGTCGCGCTTGCTAACAAAGAGAGTCTTGTTGTTGCCGGACAGCTGATCATGGCTGAAGCAAAAAAGCATAACGTGGAACTCTACCCTGTTGACAGCGAACACAGCGCGATCTGGCAGTGCCTCTTGGGAGAGTCCACCGAATCTATTACCGGAATTACGCTGACCGCTTCAGGCGGTCCTTTTCTCGACCGGGAACCGGAAACATTCGATACCATTACGGTGGATGAAGCATTGAATCATCCGAATTGGGTGATGGGAAAAAAGATCACGATAGATTCCGCGACACTTGCAAACAAAGGGTTTGAAGTTATTGAGACACACTGGTTATACGGTATCGATATTGATTGTATAGATGTGGTGATTCATCCGCAGTCGATCGTTCATTCATTTGTAGAATTTATCGACGGATCGGTTAAAGCACAATTAGGTTATCCTGATATGAAAATACCTATACAGTTCGCACTGTTCTACCCGGAGCGGCGCGGGCACATAAACGGGGAAAGAATGAATCTGTCGGAAATGAATCTTACCTTTGATACTCTAGACCACACACAATTCCCCTGTCTCGGTTTAGCCTATCAGGCATTGAAATCCGGAGGTACTGCTCCGGCGGTACTGAATGCCGCAAATGAAGTGGCAGTACAGCTGTTCCTTGAAAATAAAATAAAATTTTCCGCCATTTCCGAGGTAATACATGAAGCGCTCAAAAGCCATACAATAATAAGCGATCCCGTACTTGAAGATTATTTAGAAGCGGACAATTGGGCGCGTAACGTAACGAAAGAAAAGGTCTCGTAAAATGATTGAAAATATTTTTTCTATGATATTTTGGGTAATTGTCGTGTTGGGAACACTGGTCTTCTTTCATGAATTAGGACATTTTCTCGCTGCCAAGATCTCCGGAATTCGTGTCGAAAAGTTTTCTATCGGTTTCCCACCCCGGATATTTGGGAAAAAGATTGGAGAAACGGAATATTGTCTACAGTTGATTCCATTAGGCGGCTATTGTAAAATGGCCGGGATGGTAGACGAAACGCTCGATCCCGGGGGTATTAAAGGCGAACCGTGGGAATTTATGTCGAAACCTATTCCGGTCAGAATGTTCGTTCTGTTTGCAGGTCCTCTTATGAATTTTATACTGGCAGCCCTTCTTTTCTCTTTCTATATGAATATAATCGGAATACGCGAATTCGAAGAAGCCGCAATAGTCGGGAACGTTACAACCGGAACACCTGCCGAAGAAGCAGGGTTACTCGCCGGTGACAGGATTGCCTCTATCGATGATGAATCCGTAGAATCCTGGATGCAAATGACCGAGATAATACGAAACAGGCCTCTGGAAACGGTATCGCTTAAAATCTACCGGGATGGCGGGATAATTGAAAAAATGACTACTATAGCGCTGCGCGAAGATCCGGCTGATCCTGATCAAGATGGAATAGGAATGCTCGGAATCGAAAGGTTATATTATGACAGGGAAACAGGGTTTTTCGAGAGTATCGAAAGCGGCGTCCGGCAAACGGTCCACTTGACCGTTATGATAACAGGGACCGTAAAGTCATTATTGACGGGTAAAGAATCAATAAAAGCGCTCGGCGGACCGCTTATGATCGCGAAAATGACCGATGAATTCAGACGGACCGGTATCGCTGAGTTTATTTTCTTTGTCGCTTTTCTAAGTTTGAATCTTGGATTCATGAACCTGCTGCCGGTTCCTGTTCTTGATGGCGGTCATCTTTTATTACTCGCTGTCGAGGCATTGACGAGAAAACAGATACCAGTTAAAACCAGACTTGTCATCCAGCAGATCGGAATGGCGTTTCTCCTTATATTAATTGCTGTAATTCTCTATAATGACATTATCCGGCTGACAACATCTTCCGGATAATAACAGGCACATTACATTGAATTCGAATGAACTGTTTTATTCTGAAAAAAATAAATATATCTGTTGAAAGGGTAGTATGATTATAGAAAATATTAATAAAGTAAAAAAAGATGCTCTTACAATAAATGGCTCTCAGGGCGCTCACATCCAATGGCTATTATCTCAGAATGAAGGTGTCGATCATTTTTATATGCGGTATATCTCCATTGAGCCGGGCGGTATTATACCGCTACATTCACATGAACTTATTCATGAAATGTTTATTGTAAATGGTGAAGGCGCCGCCCTGTCCGCAGGAAATGAGACAAAGCTTGCACCCGGCAATTTCGTGTATGTGGAACCGAATGAAATGCACGGATTAAAAAATACAGGCAAAGGTACGTTTGACCTTATTTGCTGTATAAATAAGCCGAAAGATAAATGAGAGGTGTTAAATATAAGAGAGTATCACCTGAGTTTCCGGAAAATTAACTTGATTACTTTATGAAAAATGATAAATTTAAATTTTGTAAGATAGTGGACCTTTAAGTATATCGTGGAAAATGAGTAAAAAGTACTTTAAATATTTCATTGTGATCATCTCAAAATATCCGGTCGCAATTGCAGGAATTGTAATGGTCCTGATACCGGGTATTCTGACCTATGAAAGTACCTTTGCGCAGAATGACTCGGAAAGGCAATTCAACCGAAAAGCATTCGAACATTTCAGTTTGGGACTGGTGTACGATATTCAGGGCAATACTGCTGAAGCGATTAAGGAGATGATAAGGGCAGCGCAATTAGACACCGCTAATCCTGTTATATTAAAAGCGCTTGGAGACCTCTATGTTTTCAAAGTACGAAATTATACAATGGGTGCCGGAGTATTGGAAGAATATCTCCAGTTAAATCCGTATGACGACAGAACAATAGAGGTCATATCGAAAATCTATATGCAAAATTCACCGCAGAGATATGACCGTCTTGAAAATGTTTTAAGCACGGTGATCAACAGCGGCAACGATCAGCCAAAATATTATTCTACCCTCGTTAATGTCCTGCTTGCCCAAAAGAAAATCGATTTCGCTCAAAATATGAGCCTTATGTATATTAAGCGGACGGGAGAATCGCAGGAATCGTATGAAGAAGTTGCCGAAATGTTTATAATCAACAGCATGGTCGTCGAAGGGATAGATTTTTTCAGCGATTATCTGATGAAAAATCCCGGATCTCCAAACATTGGAATTGTCGTCGGTGTTTTGAATCAGGCTGTCAATAACGAAAGCGCCGCAGAACGAGCATTTCTCGATGTTATACGAAAAAATGAAACAGCTTACCGGGCCCGTTTGCGTCTTTCGGAAATGTATGCCCGGGCAGATAAAATAGATAATGCACTGCAGTTGTATGACATTCTTGCTTTTCATGATCCGATGGAAATCCCCGTTAAGATGTCTATCAGCGAACAGCTTTTGCAGAATGCCTCCAAACAGAACTATGCAAAAATTGAATCGATCATGAAATCCATTGTCGACATAGCGGGAAGCAACGCACAGATTCATTATTATCTTGGACGTGCCCAATCGGGATTAAGTAAGCATGATGAATCTGTACAGAGTTATAGAAAATCATTACGGGAAGACCCGCTCAATGAAGTTGTGCTTTTTTATCTTACGCAAGCTGAAATGGAGCTGGAAAATTTTGCAGACGCCTCCTCGGCAATTTCGAAAGCAATTGAATTAAGGCCGGATGAAAAAGCTTTTTATGTAATTCAGGGACTAATCTTTGATAGAATGGGTGATTATAATAGTGCAATTGCCACGTATGAAGCAGGCATAGCTGTCAATTCGCAAAATGACGGTGCACAGGCGACTTTGCTCAATAACTACAGTTACATTCTTTCAGAGCATGACAGAGACCTCGATAAAGCCTTGGAAATGGCAAAAATGGCGATTCGCGTTGAACCGGAAAACAGTAGTTTCCTTGATACTCTCGGTTGGGTGCATTATAAGCTTGGAGATTTTGAAAAAGCGCTCGAATTTATTCAGAAATCTGTTGATAAAAATTCGGAGAGCGCCGAAGTGCTTGATCATCTTGGAGACGTGTTCCATAAATTAGGCGACACGATTAGGGCGAAGGAATATTGGGGAAAAGCGCTTGACCTGGATTCCGGCAATTCAGAGATCAGGAATAAAATTGAGAACACTCAGGATCAGTGAATAAAGCACACCGGTTTTTGTTCAATGTTACTGAGAAGTACCATAATCAGTATTAATTCTAAACAGGTTCAAGGTTCTGCAGTATCAGGAGATCGGTACTGCAAAAGTTTCTACCTGCTTTAATATGTATTCGCAAAGGTGATATTCTCAAGAAGATGCCGGGATTTTTAAAGATAGTCATATCGTATAGTATTCAACTTTTCAAAAAGGGAAGGGCTTGCCCTTCCCTTTTTTTATATCCTTCCGCTCAGGTTATTTCCGGATTACCCGTTCAAAGAAAATACATGCTTATCATGCTTGTATTGATTATTCCTGCATTGAACTTCTGTTCATCTACCCGGCACACTTTGGTACCCGCACGCACATGGTCAAATCCTCAGAAAATGCTGAATGCGTACAACGGTAATTTTAATAAGCTGCATACCTTCAAAGGAAGAGGTATGTTGATCCTGCAGTCCGAGGATTTTAATGAAAAAGGCACGGTACATGTTATTGTGAAAATGCCGGATTCTCTGAAAATCCGCATCGAAGGACCACTGGGGATCGATATCGCATCATTTTTCATAGACAACAGTGAATATCTGCTCTATTTACATCGGGACGAAATTGTATATTCGGGAATGTTAGATACACTTAATTTTGGATATCTTTTAAATCAAGTGACGGGTGTTGTCCTGTCGGATAATTCATTCGGCGGAAATGACTTACAAAAAGAGATCATCGGTCTATTTACAGGGATCAGCTCTTTACAAGAAAAACCCGTTGTTTCAACCGGCTTTCATGAATCAGAAAAAGGTATACGTGTATTTCGTAGCAATGACATGAATTACCAGACTGTTTTTGAGTTTCCGGCCGATCGTGAAATACTGCAAAGAGTAAGGATTTTTGATCGGACGAAGGAGGAAATTAGAGTCGAAAAGATATTTAACCGATATATGAAACAAATGGGTGTTTTTTATCCGCGTAGAATTCGCTACACCTTTTTTCGGGAAAAAGGTCAAATCGCACTACAATATCGGGATATACAAATTAATTCCAAAATTGGACCAAAAGAATTTATCATTAAAATTCCGACGGGATCAATCGGTAGATCATGAAATATGGGTAGTGTTGTTCATAATGAAGACTTAGCCGCGAGGTGATCCAGTGAATATTACAATTGTGGGTACCGGATATGTCGGCCTTGTTGCAGGGACGTGCCTGGCCGATATGGGTAACGACGTAATCTGCGTAGACAAGGATATAACAAAGATTGAAGAACTCAATCAAGGTATAATTCCTATTTATGAACCCGGTTTAAAAGATATTCTTGAGATCAATGTTAAAGAAAAAAGGCTTCATTTTTCCTCTGATATGAAAGAGGCATGCGAAAAATCCGATGTAATTTTCATTGCTGTCGGAACACCGCCGGACGAGAATCACGAAGCTGATGTAAGTAATGTTTATGCTGTTGCGAAAGCAATTGGAAACTATATTACCAGTGATAAAATCATTGTCGATAAAAGTACCGTACCTGTCGGCACCGCACGAAACGTGAAAAAAATCATTCTCGAAAATTTGGCGGTAAAAGATTTAAACGTCGATGTTGTTTCGAACCCCGAATTTCTGAGAGAAGGTTCTGCCATCAAAGATTTTGTCAGTCCGGACAGAATTATAATCGGCACAGACAGCGAAAGAGCAAAAAAGGTCATGGAAAAAATTTACCGGGGCAATGTTCGTACCGGCAAACCGTTAATGGTAACAGATATCGAGAGTGCGGAACTTATCAAGTATGCGTCCAATGCGTTTCTTGCGACAAAAATATCATTTATCAACGAAATTGCCAGACTCTGTGAAAAAGTTGGCGCTGACGTGAAAAAAGTTGCGATAGGCATGGGTTTGGATGATAGAATAGGTTCACGGTTTCTCCAGGCAGGCGTCGGATATGGAGGAAGCTGTTTTCCCAAAGACGTCAAAGCCCTGATACAGACCGGAAAAGCGAAAGGGGTGGATTTCTCAATAGTATCTGCCGTAGAAAAAATTAATACACAGCAAAGAGAAATAACCATTGAAAAATTAAAGACAATTTATCCCGATTTAAAGGGAAAACGTATTGCTTTATGGGGTCTTGCCTTTAAACCCAGAACAGATGATATTCGAGATGCTCCCTCAATCGATATAATCAGGAGTTTGAAAGCGAGCGGCGCAGAAGTGTTCGCTTTCGATCCCGTTGCTCAGAAAAATGTAAAAAAATTACTGCCGGATTTGATTTTTGGGCACGATCCCTATTCCATTCTTGATGGCTGTGATGCGCTTATCGTTGTTACGGAGTGGAATGAATTCAGGGATCTCGATTTCGAAAAAGTCCGGTCCCTTATGAGAGCGCCCGTTATCATTGACGGTCGAAATATTTACGAAAGAGACGAAATTGAAAAACAGGGATTTACGTATATTGGATTTGGCAGGTAGTCGATTAAAAGCCGTTGACAATAGAATCGAAAATAAGTAAATTTTCTTTCTTAGTTATTGATTATAAATAAGTTAGAGTTTTTATTTACAATTGATAGACAACCACTTCTGACGATACGAATCGAACAGCCTTATAGTATTCGGTGTAAAATTGGGGTGGGTGGACCACTCATGCACGTAAAAATCGGTCATCATGCAGTCGTAGAACTCATGTGCCGGCTCTGAGGAGAGACAAGGACCACAATGAGAATACTCATCACAGGCGGAGCGGGTTTTCTCGGATCCCATTTGACCGACCGTATCGTCCGCGAAGGAAATGATGTAATTTGTTTTGATAATCTCATTACCGGTACGACCGATAATATCGCTCATCTTAATGACAACGAACGTTTCCGGTTTGTTAAACACGATGTTACGGAATACCTGTTTTTGGATGGTGAAATAGATTGTATTCTCCATTTTGCATCACCGGCAAGTCCGTTCGATTATAATGATTATCAAATTCAAACGCTAAAAGTCGGCGCTCTTGGAACACATAATACACTCGGTCTTGCATTGCAAAAACAGTCGAAATATCTCCTTGCCTCAACATCAGAAATATACGGCGATCCATTGGTAAACCCGCAGAGAGAAGACTATTTTGGTAATGTAAATCCCATTGGACCCAGGGGAGTCTATGATGAAGCTAAAAGATTTGGAGAAGCAATGACGATGGCGTACCATCGTGTGCATAAGATTGATACAAAGATAGCACGTATATTTAATACGTTCGGCCCCCGTATGCGGGCACATGACGGGAGAGTCATACCGGCTTTGATCAATCAAGCTCTGCACAATAAACCTCTTACACTTTTTGGAACGGGAAAACATACAAGAAGTTTTTGTTATATATCGGACATGGTTGAAGGTCTCTATAAACTATTCCATTCCACGATTAATGATCCTGTGAATCTCGGAAATCCGCATGAAATGACGATTTTACAATTGGCGGACATTATTCTTGAACTGACAGGAAGCAAAAGCGAACTGACGTTTGAGCCCCTGCCTTTAGATGACCCGCAGGTACGCCGCCCTGATATCACGAAAGCCGGTAAGAACCTGCAATGGGAACCTGTTGTATCATTGAAAGATGGTCTGCAAAAAACAATAGATTATTTCGAAAATAATCTATCTCGATCAGTATGAATATTTTAGTAACAGGCGGAGCAGGTTTTATCGGGTCGCACTTAACTGAAACATTCCTCGCTCTGGGACACTCGGTTTTTGTTGTGGATAACCTTTCGACAGGTGCAAAAAAGAATATTCCCGAAGGCGCGGAATTTTTTGAAAACTCTTTTGACGATCCTGCAGTCCGGTCACTGTTAAAGCAGATTAAAATGGACGCAATAAGTCACCACGCCGCTCAGATAGATGTCAGAAAATCGGTCAAAGACCCGGCCGTGGATATTACCTTGGATGTCTTAGGCTCCGTAAAACTTTTTCAATGGGCCGTGGAAAGCAGTGTCGATTATATCATGCTCGCCTCAAGCGGAGGTGCGATTTACGGAGAACAGGAACAGTATCCCGCAGACGAATATCACCGGATACGTCCCGATTCCCCCTATGGAATAAACAAATGGATTTTAGAACGGTATCTGTACTATTTTTCCCGGCAATCAAGTATGACATATTGTGCATTACGATACGCAAACGTATACGGACCCAGGCAAAACCACAATTCGGAAGCTGGCGTTGCAGCGATATTTACTAATAAAATGTTACAAAATCATCAAGCTGTTATAAACGGGACCGGAGAGCAGACTCGCGATTACGTTTATATCAGTGATGTGGTTGCGGCCAACGTTCAGGTGTTTGAACAACGGTATCATGGTGAGCTTAATATCGGGACCGGAACGGAGACGTCTGTGAATGAGTTGTATGAACACCTGAAAATCCTCACGAAAAGTGATAAGGACAAACAGTATGGACCTGCAAAAGCAGGCGAACAATTCCGAAGTGTTCTGTCATGCGACAAAGCCCGGCAGAAGATTCAGTGGTCACCGACAGTCTCTCTTCGTGAAGGGCTCAAAAAAACCGTTGATTATTTTTCGGAATGTTACGATTCTGTCGGGACAGGCGGAAACAATGAATAACGTTGATAAACAAATAGCAATATCGGTAATTATTCCCGTATATAATGAGAGAGATTCGCTGAATGAACTCACGCAAAGCCTGAAAGATACACTTGACGCCTATGGCAGAAATTATGAACTTATTTTTGTGGATGACGGATCGAAAGACGGTTCATTTGAGTTATTAAGGGACTTAATGAAAACACTTCGGGGAATTAGAATCGTTAAGTTCCAGATGAACTATGGGAAATCCGCTGCGCTCTCTACCGGATTTGAGAGCGCCCGGGGAGAATATATAGTTACGATCGATTCGGATTTGCAGGACGATCCGAATGAAATACCTGGTTTGTTAGATAAATTAGCTGAAGGTTTCGACCTTGTCTCCGGTTGGAAAAAGCATCGGAAAGATCCGGTCTCCAAACGGCTGCCGTCAAAAATATTTAACCTTGTGACATCTATTGCTACAGGCATCCGCCTGCACGATCACAATTGCGGCTTAAAAGTTTACCGCAGGAATGTTGTTAAGAAGATTTCCATTTATGGTGAATTGCATCGCTATATTCCTGCTATGGCACACGCACTTGGATTTCGTGTGACCGAAATGATTGTTCAGCATCACCAAAGAAAACACGGAGAATCCAAGTATGGGATTTGGCGGTACTTCGCCGGATTTTTCGATCTGTTAACGGTCATGTTCCTGACACGATTTACTACAAGACCGCTCCATCTATTCGGCAGTATGGGATTGATGTTGTTTATTGTAGGAATTATCATCAACCTTTACCTTACAACTCTCAAATATTTCTATGGTGAAGGTATCGGTGACCGGCCCCTCCTGTTCCTTGGTATATTGCTTATTCTTGTGGGTTTTCAAGTATTCTCATTAGGACTGCTGGCTGAAATGATTACTAAATTACGAAGCAAAGACGATTCAACGGTGATAAAAGAAAATTATGATTAATTCGAAAAACACAATTACAAAAGAAATCAATATACTGCAGATTGGGTACGGATATTGGGGACCGAACCTTACACGCAATCTTACTAATTTGCCAAATGTCCGGATTTCTGCCCTGGGTGAGGTCGTGCATAAAAATATTGACCGGTTCAGGAAAAATTTTCCAGACGCCGACGTCTATAACGACTACCGTGAAGGATTACAGAGAGACGATATTCATGCCGTGGTCGTCGCAACACCGGCAGCCCAGCATTTCGAGATGACGCGGATAGCCCTTGAACGGGGTAAACATGTTCTTGTCGAAAAACCGCTCGCTCTCACATCCGATGAAGGTGAAAAGCTTGTCGATATTGCGCGTTTAAATAATTGTGTACTCATGGTCGGTCATACGTTCCTGTATAATTCCGCTGTAAGAAAGATAAAGGAATATATTGATAGTGGAGAGCTTGGAGAAATTTATTATATCTATTCTCACCGGCTCAACCTCGGTAAGATCCGGCAGGATATTAATTCACTTTGGAACTTTGCTCCTCACGATATATCGATTATTCTGTATTTATTAGAAAACAGACTTCCCCAAAGTGTCACTGCCAGAGGGTATTCATATATTCAGCAGGGTATTGAAGACGTGACTTTTATGACCCTGGAATTTCAGAACTCGGTCTGCGCCCACATTCATGTTAGCTGGATAGACCCCAATAAAGTGCGAAACATGACTATTGTCGGCAGCAAGAAAATGATCGTATATGACGATGTATCGAACGATGCCAAAATAAAAGTGTTTGACAAGGGTGTCGATAAAAAGTACGAAAATGGTTCACTGAAAGAATTCGAGAATTACGGTGAATTTCAATTGCTCCTTCGTGCCGGAGATGTAGTTGTACCGCGATTCGATTTTGTCGAACCCCTCAAGGAGGAGTGTAAACATTTTGTGGAATGTATCCGTAATGGAAAACCTCCTCTGACGTCGGGTGAGCACGGAGTGCAAGTAATCAAAATTCTTGAAAATGCCGAACGTTCGATTAAGGAGGCAGGAGCGGCGGTGAGCATACATTGGTAACATATACACCACACGACAAATTTTTGGCGGGATCGTTCCGGTAATGAAAGAGAACTTTAGGGTCTGAGAAGCAGCGACATTGAAGGGAAAGAAAATTTATGAATACATCATATTTCGTTCATGAAAAATCGATCGTAGAATCGGAGACCATTGGCGAAGGAACGCGTATATGGGCGTTTACGCATGTATTGGACGGCGCAAGGATTGGTACGCAATGCAACATAGGATGAGGCTGCTACATAGAATCCCATGCTTTGATAGGCAATAACGTTATAATAAAGAACAATATTTCAATATGGGATAAAGTCACTATCGAGGATGATTGTTTTTTGGGACCAAATGTTGTTTTAACGCACGTGACAAATCCCCGCGCACGGATGAAACGGTCACTCGACGAATTCGCCCCGACCTTTATCAAAAAAGGTGTGACCATTGGAGCGAACGCAACGATTGTGTGCGGTATCACGATTGGCCGGCATGCATTTATAGGCGCGGGAGCTGTGGTTACCGGCGATATACCCGCATATGCTCTTGCGTATGGAAATCCGGCACGAATTAACGGATATATGTGCGAGTGCGGTGAAAAGATCGATTTTTCCCGGTCCTGCAACTGCGGCCGGACATACCGTTATGCTGAAGAACATGGCTGTAGTGTGGAATAATTCTCTGTCGAAGAAAGAATAGAGATAATCGCTGATTGATACACAGCAGATCACAAAAAGCGGTAATCTTCGGGGCGAGGTAATTGTTGAAGATTCTCCATATACTCTATGATGATGTAGAAAATCCGTGGGTGGGGGGCGGCGGAGCGGTGAGAGCCAGAGAGATCAACGGGTATCTTGCTGAAAAACACTCCATAACGACCATTACCGGAAATTTCCCGGGCGCACAAAATGAAGTTATCGACAATATCCGGTTCGTCAGGGTCGGCTTCGGCGGACGTTATTTGTTGAGCCGTATTACATTTACGCTGCTTATTCCGTTCCATATATATAAATATGACTGCGATTTGGTCGTGAACGAGTTTTCAGCGTTTTCTCCGGTATTTTGCGGGCTGTTCACTCGAAAACCGGTCATACATACATTCTACCACCGTATGGGATTCCAGGTGCTGAGAAAGATACCTGTATTCGGTATTGCCGCATTGCTTTTCGAGTACATATTTTTAAAGACCGCAAAAAATATCATCACGATATCAACGAGCGTTACTGAGGATATTAAAAAAACCGGAGATATCCGCAGAATAGAGTGCATATTTACCGGTGTGGACGCGTCGCTGTTTTCCATAGAGCCCGAACCGGGCGAATATATTGCTTACATGGGAAGGATCGATATCTATATGAAAGGCATTGATATCCTTCTGGAGGCCTTTCGGAACTTATCCGACAAATCGGTCGTCTTGAAGGTTGCCGGTACAGGACCGCAAAAAAATATCAAACGTGTACGGCGGATCATCGACAAATTACAGATAAACGACAGAGTGTTCCTTCTCGGCAAGATCTCCGATGAGGATAAAAAGGAGTTTTTGAAACGTGCCTATTTTCTTGTGATGCCGTCGAGATTCGAAGGATGGGGCATCACGGCAATCGAAGCCGCCGCCTGTGGTAAACCGGTGATAGGGACCGATATTCCCGGTCTTAAAGATGCAGTTTTAGACAAACAGAACGGATTTCTGGTCGAATCTGAAAACGCCGGTGCGCTTACGAAAAGTATGAACAGACTTATGGAAGACAATCAACTGCGTACCGATATGGGCAGGAAAGGAAAAGATTGGGCACGAAATTTTCAATGGAATGAGATTGCCGCAAAGCAGGAAAAGTTTTATTCGGAAATAGTAGGTGCATGATTGTATAAGTTTTAGTACTATAAACGAAACAAAATACAGAAAATATACTGCGTTTAACATCCCGGCCTGAAGTATATGTATGAAGGAAAACGAATAGCGCTTGTCATACCTGCATATAATGAGTCTAAGCTGATCAAGCCTACTCTTGAACATGTTCCGGACATTCTCGACCATGTCTTTGTTATTGATGACGCGAGTACAGACAATATGGCGGACATCGTGAAGGATTGTGCACGAAACGATGGCCGTATCGAGCTGATACGGCACGAGAAAAACTACGGTCCCGGACAGGGAATTATCACCGGATACAAAGCGTCAAGCAAAGCAGGTTATACGATATTACCGTCGTTGTAGGAGGCGATTTTCAGATGCCCCTTGAAGCAATAGAGACCTTTTTAAAACCTCTCGTCGACGGAAATACAGATTATACAAAAGGCAACAGGTTCATGATGAACGGAAATGCCTTCGAAGATATGCCCCGGCTTCGCCTTGTTGCCAATACGATTATATCCATGTTCACGAAAATCGCTTCGGGTCTTTATAAGATATTTGATGTTGTTGATGGTTATACTGCCATAACGAAATATGCAATTGACTCGATCAACTGGGATAAGGCCTGGAAGGGATATGGCTATCCCATGGATTTTTTGATTAGACTGAGCGCTTCCGGATTACGCGTCAAAGATGTCCCGCGCAAGGCAATATATCTTCAGGGTGAGCGACAATCACAGATAAAAGGATTTAAATACGCACTGAAAGTATCTCCGATGCTCTTTCGGGGGTTTATCTGGAGATTGACGGTGAAATATGTATTCAGGGATTTCCATCCACTTATATTTTTCTATGCAATGGGTTTCGTCCTGTTGCCGCTTGGTCTATTGTGGGGATTGTATCTGGTATATTCGCAATTTTCGGGAATCGGCGTTACCGGGCCACGCGCAGTATTATGCGCCATGCTTATCATTACAGGACTTCAATCGCTTCTTTTTGCAATTCTGTTCGACAATCAGGAATCGGATAAATACAATTAATGGAACGGATTTTTACCGGTTTATAAAATGTGCGGAATTAGCGGCATATATAATTTTCAAAACGGCGAGACTGCTTCGGAAGCAGTCGTGAGAAGCATGATGGAAAAAATGGAACACCGGGGTCCCGATGATGAAGGCATCTATGTTTCCGGGCCTCTTTGTCTCGGAATGCGCAGACTCAGTATAATCGACAGAGCTTCCGGAAAACAGCCAATGAGTAATGAAGCAAAGGATATCTGGGTTGTATTTAATGGTGAGATCTACAATTATCTCTCCTTGATGGAGAGTCTCAAAAAAAAGGGACATGCGTTCAAAACGAAAAGCGACACGGAAGTTATCGTACATTTATACGAAGAATACGGTACCGAAAGCTTCGCAATGCTCAATGGCATGTTTGCATTTGCACTCTGGGACGGGAAAAAAAGAGCCCTGTATCTCGTTCGGGACCGATTCGGGATAAAACCCCTTGTTTACTCTGTCGTCAACGGCAAAATTGTTTTCGGGTCTGAAATTCACCTGCTCTTTCAGGATCAGGATGTTTCGAAAGAGATCAGTCCGGAAGCCCTCAATTTTTATCTTGCCTATTATTACATCAATGCACCGCGCACCATATTCAATGCCATTAAAAAAGTCCCCTCTGCATCATATCTTGAATGCAAAGACGGGACAATTGCCATTAAGCGTTACTGGACATTGCGGAATGAGTATGTGCAGTACGACAGTGAAGAAAATTATAGTGAAAAATTGCGTGACTTGATGAGTGAAGCGGTTAAACTCCAACTCCAGAGCGAAGTTCCTCTCGGCGTGTTTTTAAGCGGAGGTCTCGACTCTACTGCGATTTTGGCTTTTATGCGTCAACATGTATCGGAAAAAATAAAAACATTTTCGATCGGCTTTCAGGAATCTTCATACAGCGAATTACCGGAGGCTGATGCGGTTGCAACAATGTATGAAACAGAACATCACCCGACAGTTATGTATCCGGAGCATATTCCCGAATTACTGCCGAAATTATTACGGTATATGGGAGAGCCGAACGGCGATTGGAGCGGAGTGGCGAACTATCTCGTATCGCAGGAAGCGAAAAAACTGGTAACGGTTGTCCTGCGGGGAGACGGGGGAGACGAAATTTTCGGCGGATATCCTACCTACAACGCAGCGAATATTTCCAGAATGCTGAGAATAATTCCGAGATCTTTCCGCAACGGAATATTGAAAAGAATTATCGACGCACTGCCCGTTTCTCATGACCGGCTGAGTTTCGACTACAAAGCGAAGCGGCTTCTCGGTGGGATCGATCTGTCATTCCTGGAGGCGCATCATTATTGGAAAGAGGTCTTCTCTCCCGATAGGCGGGACGGTCTGCTGCATTCCGATTACCACGTGAACGAGAACGGGTCCCTTGTCCTGAACGAGATTAAATCTATTGCCGGAGAACTTCAATCCGAAAATCCGGGAGATACATTGACATACCTCGATCTGAGAATTTTTAACCAGGGATGCACGCTGCCCGTCTCTGATATAACCTCCATGGCAGTATCGCTCGAAGGAAGAGTTCCATTTCTGCATAACGAAGTCGTGGATTTTGCCTATTCTATCCCGTTTGATCTCAAGATCAGGGGAATGCAAACAAAGTATATTTTTCGAGAAGCAATGAAAGGATTGCTTCCGAAAAGGATACTACGCATGAAAAAAAAGGGATTTACCGTTCCCGGAGCAAGCTGGATATCCGGAGAGCTTAAACCCTATATAACGGATATACTGTCGGAAGATTCAATTTCGAATGTTCCGTTCTTAAACTATAAACCGGTCCGGCAAATCCTTAATGACCACTTCGATCTGAAGGTAGATAATACGCGGCGCATCACGTGCCTTACTGCTCTTGTCGTTTGGTATAATTGTTTTAATTAAGGGTCTTGATCGAGCATTTACTCACATTGAATTGAAAACTGGAGAAGGAATGAACGTTCTTATTACGGGAATTACCGGATTTGCAGGAAGTCATCTCGCTGATTTGATATTGAAAGAAAAACTGGGCAGAG
The DNA here is from genome assembly GCA_965240425.1 of bacterium. GTDB lineage: Bacteria > SM23-31 > SM23-31 > SM23-31 > SM23-31 > CBDFMG01. The sequence goes on along the minus strand of OZ251221.1, from coordinate 489,224 downwards.
TGATTGGAATACACCGGTGGCGAAGCGACTTACACAACATTCGGCATATTCTTGATGAAATTGAACTGCACGAATGTGAGCTTCGGGACGCCTTCTCGGCCCGGGATCTCATCGAAACTGTCAAACCGGATAAAATATTTCACCTTGCCGCACAAAGCTTTGTCCCGACTTCCTGGAAGGCTCCTACGGAATCGTTGACAACAAATATAGTCGGACAACTCAATATTTTCGAAGCAGTCAGAAAATCGGGTATCGATCCGTGGATTCAGCTTGCCTGCTCGAGTGAAGAATATGGAATGGTTAATGAAGATGAACTTCCGATAAAAGAAACAAATCCACTCAGGCCGCTCAGTCCCTATGCAGTCAGTAAGGTCGGACAAGACATGCTTGGATACCAATACTATAAAAGTTTCGGCACAAAAGCTGTTCGTACACGTGCATTTAACCATACTGGACCGCGGCGTGCACATGTATTTGTCGTTTCGGATTTTGCCAGACAGATAGTTGATATCGAAAAGGGGGTACGGGACCCTGTTATCCATGTCGGCAATCTCGAAAGCCGACGCGATTTTACCGATGTTCGTGATACCGTGAAAGCATACTGGTTGTCCCTCGAAAAATGCGAACCGGGTGAAGTATACAACATTTGCAGCGGGAAAACATGGTATATACGGGAACTGCTGAACAAACTTATTGATAAATCGAACGTTACTATTGAAATAAAGCAAGACCCTGACCGGATGCGTCCGTCGGACGTGCCTGTTTTGTTGGGTGATAATTCTAAATTCGTTTCAATGACGGACTGGAGTACGGAAATTTCGCTTGACCAGACTCTTGATGACATTTTGCATTACTGGCGCACTTTCAAGGATTGATACATGAATATCGTTATTACCGGCGCCTGCGGTTTTGTCGGAAATTATTTGATCGGAGAACTTCACGAAACCTACGGCGATGATGTCAGGATATCAGGGCTGTCGAATATGGAAATCACTGGCCCGAATGCCGGTGTTTTGCACCGTCACGATAGTGTTGATATTACCGATTTCGAATCGCTCGGTCACTATCTCACTTCATATAATCCCGACATGATTTATCACCTTGCTGCCCTGAGTTCCGTGGCGGTATCTTTTAAAGAACCGCGCAAGACATTTGCCGTCAACCAGACGGGTACGTTCAATCTCCTTGAAATTGCTGTCAAAGAATTAAACAACAGACCACGGATTCTCATTGTCGGATCGGCAGATATTTATGCTCATTCTTCAATGGCAATTACGGAAAATATGCCCTTTGAGCCGCTGAGTCCTTATGCGGTAAGCAAAGCGGCTGCAGATTATATCGGCGCCATGTATTGGAATAATCACGGATTGCCGGTGATCCGGGTGCGGTCGTTCAATCATATCGGACCCGGACAGGCGACAACATTCGTCATGCCGGATTTTGTACGCCAGATTGTCATGATAGAAAAAGGGATTCAGGAACCGGTACTCAACGTCGGGAATCTTGAAATCAGAAGAGATTTCACCGACGTCCGCGATGTCGTGCGGGCGTACCGTTTGCTCATGGAAACAGGAAAGCCGGGCGATGTCTACAATGTATGTTCGAAAAAATCGTATACGATACATGAACTTCTTGATATTTTGATTAGTATGACCTCCTGTTCGATCACGATAAAGCAGGATCCGGACCGTATGAGGCCATCGGATAATCTGATGCTTCTTGGCGATAACGGGAAAATTGTGCGGGAGACCGGCTGGAAACCTGAAATACCCATTGAAAAAACCCTTGAAGACCTGATACAATACTGGCGTGAAATAATAAACACGAAACAAAATGAACATGTCTGATAATTTTATTGCACAGAAATCAGAATTGCCTGCCTGTCTGCAGATCGGGAAATTTTGTGTTATTGAACGCAACGTTCACATCGGCAATGACTGCACTTTCGGAAATCATGTCGTGGTCTATCCCGGTACAATTATCGGTGACAAAGTTGCAATTCAAGACCATTCCATAATCGGTAAACCGCCGATTCACGGAAAAAGGAGTGTGCAACGTCTAAATCCTGACCGGGAAAGGCCGGCCCGGATCGGATCGGGCGTAAGGGTAGGCGCCCATGCAGTCATTTATAATCAAACTGACATTGCAGATTTCGTACTGATTGCAGATTCCACAGTGATTCGTGAACGGGTCACCGTTGGTGAAGAAACAATTGTCGGGCGTTCTGTCACGATCGAGAATGATACGATCGTAGGAAAAAGGACAAAACTTGAAACCGGATGCTATATTACAGCGTATTCAGAATTGGGAAACAACTGTTTTATTGCTCCGATGGTCATGACTTCGAACGACAATTTTTTAGGCAGAACAAAAGAGCGATTCGATAAATATAAAGGTATAACGGTCAACAATGGAGGAAGGATTGGTGTAGGCGCCGTTATTCTTCCGGGAATAGTCATTGAAGAAGAAGGGGTTGTCGCAGCCGGATCGGTGGTAACACACAATGTCCCTCAAAAAACTTTGGTCATGGGATCTCCTGCACGAATTGTAAAAACAGTACCGCCGGAGCAGTGGGCTGAGAATCAATAGGTTGTAAAATTAGAAAACTGGAATGATCATGAAATTTATCAATACTAAACTAACGGAAAATCAGCGCTTCTCAAACCGTAAGCGTTGTATTGTCATGCTGTCCCTGCTGATTTTTGTATCGGTGCTCTACGATCCTGTAAACGCTCAGATTTGGCGGGAGTTCGATATGTCGAGCATTTCCGTAGATTGGGAAGTTGACCGAAATGGAAAGATATATATGACACCCGATTACAGCTATTTCCTTTTAGTCTCTGATATGCTTGGCGAACTGATACTGCTTCATGCACGGTCCGATTCCGTCTTTACCTACGGACCGGCTACGGTTGTGACCGATGATGAGAACTATTCAGCATCGTTCGATATAAATCAGCCGAGAAAATACCTCGGACAAACGCTGCGGGTCGAATCCGATATTAAACTTCCCATATCAGATAAACCGGTTTACATCGTACCCCGGCCTGACATTATCGGAGAAGTGACATTTGATAATTTAATGAGATATAAGGTGGTATACCGTCAGAGTGCGGATTTGTATAAACCGGATGAGACGGCGATTGCGTACCTTAAGGAATATGCATCACCCGTTACCGTGAGGGTTGTATTCGGATCATGGTGTAGTAACTGTCAGAAAAAATTACCGGAAATATTGAAAGTGGTGGCTGAAACCGGAAATTCCAATATCACCTATTCCTATATTGGAATAGACGATAAATTCAGTCTCGAAGAACTGAAAAAAAGGTATGGTATACAGAAACTGCCCGGTATAACCGTTTTCAAAGGTCAAAATGAGATCGGGAAGATCGAAAGTGTATTTAATGAATCTTTCGAGAAACACCTTGTTTCGATCTTGAAAAATCAGTGATAGACCCGGATGTACGGCAGTTTCACAATCAATAACACGTCTGTTCCGCTACTGTAGAATGTATGACCGTATTATCAATTCTACAAAAACTGTCCCGTTACGGCGTCGGAGTTATTTTTATAATTGCAGGCGTATTGAAATCGTTCGATCCTCATGCATTTTCCCTCCAATTAGAACCGTATGGTTTCATATTCCGGTCTTTTGCCGTTGAAATTGCTTATCTCGTCATTATAGCAGAAATTCTCCTGGGTTTAAGTCTTACCCTGTTTTTGCTACCCCGTTTTGTCATACCCTCTTTAGCCATACTGACAATTATTTTTATTGGGCTTTCTCTCTGGGGATGGCAGCAGGGGCTGGAAAAGGGCTGCGGCTGTTTTGGAGCAGTGCTCGACAGGACCCCGGCGCAGGTTATAATTGAGGATATCATTCTGCTTACAGCTTTGGGATTGTGCTGGAGGGAATATAAATATTCATTCTCCCATAGTGATAACCGGAAAAAATATGTCTTCGGTATCGGAATTTTCGCTGCTTTGATCCTTATGACAACGGCAGATGACCTGCCGGTCGATTCTCTTGTGACGCGTTTACGGGCCGGTGCCGAATTAAAGGATATTGCTGTCTCGGATATTTCCGAAGACCTGTCACACGGTCTGTTTTTGGTAGTTCTTGTTGGAGATGAGTGCCCACGTTGTGCGGATACTGTTGACAGGTTAAATTCCTACGGCGAGATCGAGAATTTTCCCGATGTGGTCGGCGTATTCGCCGGAACGAAAGAACGGTCTGTCGCTTTTTTCTGGGAAAATCTACCAGGTTTTTCGCTTGGATATGCACCGTATATCATAATAAGGAGCTATTTCAGGAAACTGCCGAGGATATTTCTGATGAATGACGGCATTGTTCGATATGTTTGGAATGAGGAACTGCCTCCGGCCGGGGAGATAGTGGCCCGCACCGGGGAGGTCCGCTGATAGAAAATTAAAGATATCGATTCTTCTTATACCCGGAATGTTCATTCATTGAGGGGAAAATACCGATACCATATATAACACCCTGCGTATGAAAAATCTTTGTAAAAAAATAGCGGACAGGAATGCCGTGAGTCGGTATAATAGGGTTGGGGCATACCGGTCTGCCGCTTGCGATCTCATTTGTCGAGAGTGGATTCTCTGTTTTCGGTATAGAAACCGATAAACATAAAATTCAATGTCTGCGGGATCGGCGGTCATATGATATCGATGTTTCTCCGGTCGTTATTCAACGCGTCATGGATTCGGGACGTTTTCACCTCCATTCAAATAAGTAGCTGCCAAAAGGACTCGATTGTGCCGTTATATGTGTTCCGACTCCCTTGAATAAAACAAAAGATCCCGACATATCATATGTGCTGAACGTGAGCGAACAGTTATCGAAAGTGATCCGGAAAAACATGGTCGTTGTGCTTCAAAGCACAGCATATCCCGGAACGACACGAGAATTGCTGCTCCCGCATCTCGAGAAAAAAGGACTCAAGGTCGGGATTGATTTTTTTCTTGTCTACTCTCCGGAAAGACTTGACCCGGGCAATACGCAGTACAACACAAAAAATATTCCGAGAGTCGTCGTCGGTGTCACGAAAAAATGCACGGATGTAGCTAAAGAACTCTTTTCCGCTGTCGTCAATGATATAATCTTAACAAGTGCAGAAACGGCGGAGATGGTTAAACTTCTTGAAAACACCTTTAGGATCGTAAACATCGGCCTCATAAATGAAATGGCGATAATGTGCGGAAAGCTTGGAATCGATATATGGGAAGTCGTCAAAGCCGCAAGCACGAAACCGTTCGGTTACATGCCTTTCTATCCCGGACCGGGTATCGGCGGGCACTGCATACCTGTCGATCCCAAGTACCTTTCCTGGAAACTCCGACTTCTTGATTATAAAGCCCGGTTCGTAGAACTCGCTGGAGAGATCAATGCAGAAATGCCGGAGTTCATTGTGAATAAAATTACTGTAATTCTCAATGATAAATCAAAATCTATAAAAGAGTCGAAAATCTTACTAATGGGAATGGCATATAAGAAAAACAGCGACGATTTCCGTGAATCGCCGTCGATAGACATCATGGGGATATTGAATTCCATGGGAGCAAAAGTGAGCTATACCGATCCATATATACCGGAAATTCATCTCGAAAATAAGCGATTTAAAGGAATAAAATTAACTCAAGAATGTCTGGCTCACAAGGACCTTGTCGTAATTCTCACAGATCACAGTTTATTCGATTTCAGACTGGTCAAAGATAATGCTCCTTTGATCTATGATACCAGAAATGTATTCAACGGTACCCGGAACGGAAAGATCATTACCCTGTAACGGGGGTCAAACGACTCAATCAACTCTGTTTACCGCTCTCCTGAAGATATTTCTTTTGTTTCAAAATCATTTTTTCTGTATTTTCAGGAAAAATAGGACTTTGGAATTTGCAATACAGCCGGATAATTTTGTGCGGGACCGGTAAAGATACCGAGGAACTAAATGCAGAAGAACGTGTTAAAAGCTCAGTGATAATACCGGTGTTTAAGGAGCGATAACGTGAAACTAATGGTGACAGGTGGCGCAGGTTTTATCGGAAGTAACTTTATACGGCATATTTTGAAAAAGGTTCATGATATCGAGGTGGTAAACGTCGATGTTTTGACCTATGCCGGAAATATTAAAAACCTGAATGATATTGAAAAACAATTCTCAAATCGATATTCTTTCTTCCGTGGCGATATTTGTGACCGGGAATTTATTTCAACCATTCTTAAAGATCACCGTATTGATGTCATACTAAATTTTGCAGCTGAATCCCATGTCGACCGGTCCATTATTGATTCGGACATATTTGTGAAAACCAATATAATCGGGACCAAAACGCTGCTTGATGCTGCGCTCGACGCAGCTGTCCCGTTATGTGTTCAGATATCCACCGACGAAGTGTATGGCACGCTGGATTATGACGGAAAATTCACCGAAAAGAGCGCCATAGCGCCGAACAGCCCCTACGCTGCGAGTAAAGCTGCCGCAGACCACCTGGTCCGTTCTTATTGGGCGACCTATGAGCTTCCCGTTATCATAACACGCTGCTCAAACAATTACGGTCCTTACCAGTTCCCGGAAAAATTCATCCCCATGATGATACTGAATGCCATTGAAAACAAGCCGCTTCCGGTATACGGGAACGGTGAAAATATCCGGGATTGGATCCATGTTGAAGATCATTGTGCGGCATTGTATACCGTGATGACCAATGGAAAACCCGGAGAGGTTTACAATATAGGCGGAAACTGTGAAAAACGGAATATAGATGTAGCGCGGACTATTCTCGATGCTCTCTCAAAACCCGGGGAATTGGTCACGTTCGTTTCCGACAGACCCGGGCATGACTTGAGATATGCCATGGATTATTCTAAATTACGGGACAGTCTCGGATGGGAGCCGAAAGTCCGGTTCGAAGACGGATTGCGTGAGACGATCGAGTGGTATAGTGAAAATACCGGATGGATATAGAATATAAACACTAGGGAATATCTTACGTATTATGAAAAACAATATGGTTCCGAAAGATAATTTGATAAATTTCTCTCACCATATATATTTATCTATGTTGAATGGTACAGTATACTAAGTGATCACCCATGAAAGCGCTTGTTATCAGACCGGACCATATCGGCGATATGCTTTTGACGACGCCGTTTTTATCTGCTTTGAAAAATGCTTTTCCCGGGTGGCATATCACAATAGCATGCGGTTCATGGTCTGCACCTGTGCTGGAAAATAATCCTCATTATGACGAGATCGTAGAAGTTGATTTTCCCTGGCTCGCACGCGGACAGACGGCTTCATGGTTCTCTTTTCTGAAATTAATCCGGTCGTTGCGGTCACAGAAATTCGACGTTGTTTTCAATCTCAGGAAAGCTGCAAAGACCTCTGCGGTTGCTTGGTCGGTCCGCGGCAGGGAAACATGGGGGTTCGATGTTTTGAAATCGGCCTGGGCACACTCGAGAACGGTCCGGTACAGGACCGATATTCATTGTGCAGACCTCTATTGTGAATATATTTCGGCACAACCCGGATTCAATGGAACTATTGTCACAAATGGACTCGAGCTTTATATCAAAGACGAAGAAATCCGGCTTTTTGAGAAAAGAGTGAGTATACCCGAACGGTTTGTTGTCTGTTCTCCCGGCGCAGGGTATCCGGAAAAGTTCTGGCTTGCCGACCGGTGGGCGCGTGTTGCAGATTGGATAGCAACGACCCTGGAACTGCCGGTACTCTATACGGGAAGAAATGAAGAACAAGGTTTAATTCGCGATATAACCGGACGGATTGATGGCAGGTATATCGATATGGCGGGTCAGTTATCCATCAGGGAGGCGGCAGTGCTCGCGGGAAAAGCGAGTTTTGTAGTATCGGTCGATTCGGCAAATGATGCATATTGCATCGGCCGTCGGAACACCGGTTGTTGCACTGTTTGGTCCGACAAATCCCGTGCATTGGGGTCCCTATCCAAACGGAAAAACAAACAGGGTTCTGAGTAAAGTGAAGGAGTTTAAACAGGGCAGGGGATCGACGAACAACAAGGGAGGCATGGATATGATAACCGTAGAAGATGTTCTAAAAGCAATTTCAGAAGTATGCGTCAAAGAGGAGATCGCGAACCCGTAATTTCCTGGTTCGAATGACAATGGACCTTCTGCGGCAGGGCCGTTCATGTAAATATACAGTAAAGTAATTGATGAAAATATTACCGGAAAAAGAACGACAAAATATCAAAAAAATTCTCGTGGTTGGCGCTATAGGGATTGGAAATCTTCTGATGTTTTCAGGTGCGCTCCGGGGTCTGAAAGGTATCTTTCCCGATGCTCACATTACAATGTTGGTCCTGAAGGAAGGTTTCAAGGAAATTTACGGGCATGACCCGGCAGTCGATGAGACAATTGTTCTTGATGTCGAAAAAACGAAATCGGTATGGCAGAAACTGTTATTTCTGAGATCACTGCGGAAATTGGACTGCCAACTCTGTATTACTTCCTTTCCGGCGAACAGGCTTGAATATAATGTACTTGCCTTAGCGTCCCGCGCCCTTTGGCGCGTCGCCCATAAATATTCTTCTAAGAAATTGCGGTCTTTTTCAATTTTTCAGAATATCAAAGTACCTGTTGACAAAATATTACATGACTATGATCAGAATCTTAACCTGCTTGGTGTTTTCGGTTATCGGCCAGACAGCAGCGACCGGAGGATAACATTACAACTTTCCGGCGGGCATATCTCCGATGCGCAGCGGTATAGCGACGAGAACAATCTTACCGGATCGCTGTTGATAGGTATGCATCCGGGTTCCAGCACAGAACGCGGCATGCTGCTGAAACGGTGGGGACAGAAAAAGTTTGCTGAGCTTGCCCGCTGGATCATCGATACGTTCGATGCAAAGGTTCTCATTTTCGGCGGAAAAGAAGAAGAGCGGCTTGCGAGTGAAATTGCCCAGCTTGCGAACGGAAAGCCACATTGTGTGAACGGTCTTGATCTGCTCACGACGGCTGCCCTTGTCGGCCGGTGTGCTCTATTCATTACAAATGATTCGGGATTGATGCATGTAGCAGTCGCCATGGGAGTTCGGACAATTGCGATATTTGGCCCGACCGATCCGGGAAGGACTGCGCCCTGCGGAAAAGATGATGTCGTCATCAGGACCGGAATAGACTGCAGCCCGTGCTGGTCGATACAGAATCTTGGCGTCGGAAGCGTGAACTGCATACATCCGGAAAATAGATGCCTTACGGAATTGCCGGTTGAACACGTTAAAAAAACGGTCGAACTTCAACTGAAAGCGGTTGAACATAAATAACAGGGGACGACTGCATAATTAACCTTAAAAGTTGTACTGTCATCCTCTAACGTCGGGGGTCGGCCTGTCCCTCTGTTACGGTTTGGCCGAATATAGTACGGTTATTGAAACAGGATCAGCGCTTGAGGAAACTATATCATTGCGCATGTGTATCCGGCAAGAAAAATCAAGTATCATTTCATATTAAATGTGGTGACAATGGCGGGTATCCGGTGGTTCTATACAAATAAAGGGAAATTCAAAGGACTGTTTTTCATTGCCGCTCTTTTGATAATCGCTGCACAGGTAGGGTATACGCAGTATATTGTAAAAAAGCTTCGGGGAGACCAGCGTGAGATCGTCGCAACATCTGCAAGTATTTATTCCTTGATCGCTGAAAGTGACGTAGACGCAAACTATACTGTGCTTTTGGACAGGGTCATTCAACAGATCAGTATACCGGTTATCCTCACAACCGTAGACGGAGAACCGCAGGCACACAAGATTGCCCGGATACCCGACAATACACTGCCCTTCCCGGAAGAGACGCTGCGGCAGCTCAGACAAATAACAATAACAATGGATAAAGAAAATCCGCCGATACCGATTGAATACAACGGTACGGTTCTGAATCTTATCCACTATGGCGACTCCGAAATGATACGGCTCCTCAACTGGCTTCCCGCTATAGAACTTGCCATTGTCGGCCTGTTCATATTTCTCGGTTTTGCCGGGTTTAACAATATCCGGAAAAGCGAGGAACGGTTCACCTGGGTTGGAATGGCAAAAGAGACTGCACATCAACTTGGAACGCCTATCTCCTCGTTGATCGGATGGATCGAGATGTTGAAAGAATCTCAAAATCCGGAACGAACTGCGGAAATCATCAAAGAAATGGGAAGTGATGCGACCCGGCTGACAAAAGTTGCCCAGCGGTTTTCGCAGATCGGTTCAAATTCCGAAGTGGCGAACCAGGATATTGTCTCGGTTCTCAGCGATGTCGCTGATTATTTTCGGAAAAGGCTGCCTCAATCGGGGAAATCAGTTATCATACATGAAGACTTTCCGGAAAAGGCCGTCTCGACGATCAATAAGGACCTGTTCGAATGGTCGGTTGAAAATCTAATAAAGAATGGATTGGATGCTATCGAAAGCGGGTACGGGGAGATCACCATTCACCTTTCACGACATCATGAGAACGACAATTACTGTATCGACATAACCGATACGGGAAAGGGAATGACAAAGCAGCAGCAAAAGCGGATTTTCACTCCGGGATTCAGCACAAAAAAGCGGGGATGGGGACTCGGACTTAATCTTGCAAAACGAATTGTCGAGGATTATCATGGAGGAAAGCTCATACTGAAGAATACCCGGTTGAACGAAGGGACAACAATGCGGATAGTTATCAATGCTTCGTCATGATTTGTATTGTAACAATTGAGAAAAATTAAAAGGCATTGTCCTGTGGCACTTTTTTTTCATATATTGTATACCTGTGAGGAGATAACGAGAGGATTGAATGAATATTCTTGAGCAGATTCAAACATTTTTAACATACTCCGTTTTAAATATCAGTATCGGACGGTTTTTGATTGCGCTGGCCATTTTTTTTGCCGTATATGCGTTTCGTTCCATATTTTTTAAATTCTGCACCGGATTTATCAGAAAAATTACGGCACGAACGAAAACAACCCTTGACGATCAACTTTTAGAGATCATAGAACAGCCTGCCAGATTTTTTCTGGCGGTCATTGGCTTGTGGGCTATGTTTGAATATATGCAGCTTCCCGAAGATGCCGCAGTACTGACAAATCATATTGTCAGGACACTCTTTGCAATCTCTCTGTTTTGGGCTGCATTCAGGGGGACCGCCGTGATCTCCGGAATACTCGGGAAACTCGCCATCCGGACAGAGACACACATAGACGATCAACTCGTACACTTTGTAGGAAAGTTTCTCAGGATAGCGGTGATAATGATCGGCGCTATGGTGATCGTTCGGGAATGGGGATACGATATTGCCGGACTGGTTGCCGGACTTGGGCTTGGCGGTCTGGCAATTGCCCTCGCTGCCAAAGAAACGGTATCGAATATTTTCGGCAGTATTACTATTCTTCTCGACCGGCCGTTCTTTGTCGGAGATTGGATAGAAACACCAACTGTCGAGGGGGTTGTCGAAGAAATGCAACTCCGCTCCACGAGGATCAGGACATTTGCCAACGCACTCGTCACGGTACCGAATTCGATTGTTGCGAACGATGCCGTCACCAATTGGTCCCGTATGAAAAAGCGGCGGATATCTTTTAAGCTCGGTGTTACGTACAGCACAAAAAGCGCACAAATGGAAAAATGCATCAATGAGATAAGAACAATGCTTAAAAATCATCCGGATGTCCATCCCGACACGATTTTTGTATACTTCACCGATTTTGGTGACAGCGCTTTGGAGATTTTTCTATATTTTTTTACAAAAACCATACGATGGCAGGAATTTTTGGATGTGCGGCAGAACATCAATCTCAAATTGATGCAAATTATTGAAAGCAACAGCTTGAGCGTTGCATTCCCGAGCAGGAGTATTTATCTTGAATCTCCTGATGGACGTTTACAGGAGCAAAGAAACAAGGTCACCGGAAAGGATAGCATCAATAAGCCGTAATAACGCTTCCAATCCTGCAGGTTTACCTTGTTTCTTAGCAGCTTACTGAAGCGAAAATAATCTTTATCCAAATCCACACTGTCTGATGTAACGCACGTTCTACCGCATATAATAGAAACAAAATTTTTTTGAATGAATCTTTTCTAATATTGTACTAACTATGCGCTGGCGGCAATTCCCCGTCGGAGATTATTGTGCCGGATGATGAACGTTCTCTTATAGAGCAAGCAAAAAATGGTGACGGGAAAGCCTTTGACCGATTAACTGAAATGTATATGGATAAGGCATTTTCGGTAGCATATAGCTATACGGGAAATACCACCGATGCTCACGATATTGTTCAGGATGTATTTTATAAGGTATTTACGAATTTACACCGGTTTAATCTGAAATATCCGTTTACTTCCTGGTTTTACAGGATCGTCATTAACAGCAGCATAAATTTCTCGAAGCGTCGAAGGCGGAAACGGACCATATTTCTCGAGCGGAATCCAAAATCCGATATGGAACCGCTTGAATTTTCGGCAGTTTCGGATTCAAATCCGGAGAAGGAGCTTATTAACGAGGAGATGCGCCGTCTGTTGTACGACGGACTGAAAAAACTGCCTGAAAAACAGCGGTCGGCAGTAATTTTATTCGATATTGAAGGTTTTTCCCAGGATGAAGTTGCAGCAATATTAAAATGTCCGCAGGGCTCGGTTATGTCCAGGATTTTTTACGGCAGAAGAAAGCTGCGGAAATTTTTAGAGAAGTATCTTTGAATAATTTTTAGTTGCATTAAATTGTATTTTAAAGGCCTGATGAAAGATTAAAAAAGGGGCTGAAAAATGAAGTGCAAATATGCTCTGAAAAACAGATTTTCCGATTCTATACTGGTTAAGACAAAAAACAAGATCGAAGACCACATAGCGAATTGCTCATTGTGCAGTGAGCAGATCGCAAAGACTAATGAGGTAGAAACATTTCTGAAAGAGCGGAGAGGTCTTCTTTCACCAAAGCCCGGTCATTTCTCTTTATTACACGATATTAGAAATTACCGTGAGAAACGGGAGCAACGCTGGCTGTATGCTGTTGTGAATGCCCTCCCTTTAGAACCGGCGTACCGCCGCGCGGTCCTGTTCGGTACAGTCTGTCTTGTAATAGTGATCGGATCCGTGCTGTTCAATATCCCGGATAAGCTGATTCCGATAATGAATCCGGTGCTGACATCGGGGGAAACGTTGGAAGAGCATGATTTTTATTTTCAGGAACATGTTTTGACTCAGGACGCAGATCTGTTTGGCGATTGTACGATTTCAAAAACACTTGTTAATCTTGATAATTGAATAGTTCTGTCCGTCAAGAAGAGTAAGTTCTAATTAGAAAAATATCATTGACTGACCTGTCATGCACAACGTTCAAAAATGTATCCGCAGACTATTTACTGTTACTATTCTTTCTATAGTGTCTGCAGGGTGTTTGTATATATCTGCTTCCGCGCAAGACCGCCGCATACAATCGGAGCGTGATTACGATTTTTTTCAGCGCATCGCTCTTTCCGACACACTCTCATTTTCAGCTATTACCACATTTGAAGAAACTTCGGGACGGAGAGAGGATAAACTGAGACGATTCGAAGTTATACGTCTCGGCGCCGACAAAGGGTGGTGGCACACGCTTGAACCGGAAAAAGATAATAATGCTATAGATATACTCGTAAATAATGTTTTTTACGAAACATATACCGACAATGATGAGATCGATGCCTGGCCCCGGAGGTCCAGAGATTCTATCATAGATGTGGAAAACATCGCTCTTATCCTCAATAACTACAGTATCAATTTTTTGCCGGAAGAAGTATTGCAGAATTTCACGGTCGATGTCATTGAGGTAAAACCCAAGCAAAATGACCGTTCATGGAATAAGATCTGGGTCCATAGATCGAACGGATTCATTTTCCGGATGGAGCAATATGATCTCGGTGACAACAGGATTGTACAACTGAACAGAGAAAATGTTATCTTCAATCCGTCTGTAGATCCGCGATTATTTGAGGTCAACTACAGAGGTGAGATTCCAGCGCGGCGGACACGAAAAAGGTTTGATAATATTTCAGACATCCAAAGTGCTCTTCAAATTGAATTGGTAGCGCCGGCATTGTATCCCCCCGGTTTTGTATTAAAGAACATAGGAGTACGTTTCGATGATGATGAACCGGTCGTGCAATTTTATTTTACCGATGGTATTTTATCTTTTTCATTATTCCAAAGACATACTGACAGGAAAGACAGAGAGTTGAAGATCGACAGGCATCATGGCGACCTCTACATAAGTGCAAGAAAAGATAACATTTATTATCGGTTTGACGGTGATATAGATCAGATATCCCGTGATATTATTGTGCAATCTTTTGAATCCATTCAAGTTGTGAAACGGCATGATTGATGTGAATGTCATCGGGGATATTCGGAAAATAAATCTTTACAGCGAAATGTAGCTGGCTTCTCATTTCGCTTTTTTATTACTTATGTGCACTCACTAGGTCTCGTTGCCATTCTGTATCAATATCTCCATCATAAAATTTATCGGGATTTTCAAGCGCCCATCGCTGTTTTCGTATAAGCCAGTTCTCCGGATCGAGATCGAAAACCAGGTTCAATTCTTCCAATGCCTTCTTTTTCCCATGAATTTTCAGGTATTTTGAAGCCTTCAGAAAATTCATTTTCGCCTCTTCCGATGCAAAACCGGATTCAATTATTCTTGGCTGACTGTTTATGGCGATCTGGCCGAGAACGGATTTCCCCCCCCGTTCTATCCGGTCAGCCAGCTCCGTTGTGAGCCTGATGTCATCTACGTCGGCGGAGCGGGGACCGTCGATCAGGTTCCCGGATTCATCGAATACTATAATAGTGGGTATGGCTTTTAATCCGAAAAGATTTCCAAGAGTATTATCAGCATCAACGAGAGTTGTGTATTCAGCTTGAGGTATTTCAACATACGGCCGTGCGACATCCACTCCCTGAACATCCATGGCAACGGTTATGAGTTCAAAGTTCTCACTTTTATGTTTGGAATAAAAGTCCTGCCACCCGGGCAGCTGACCACAGCAGGTTCACCACGACGCCCACAGGAATACGGCGACCTTTTTTCCGGAAAAATCCGATAGCGACACTGTCCTTCCGTCAAAGTCCGGCAAACTGAAATCGTGCTTAAAAACCTCACCGGAACCGCTGATTTTCTCAAACTGAATAGTGTCTTCTGGGTGGTGAATATCGACATTCAATGCACGATGAGAAGCATCCCAATCGGCATCGTCGCCTAGAGCGAGCATCAAATAAAGGACCGGCACGAAATAGTTGCCGTCACTATTAAAAGCCTTATTCTTGTCGTTTTCTCCAACCTCAAACGGGATGCAAAGGTCGGCCCTGCACATTCCTATCTGTCTTCCGGGGATAATATCTTTAAATTCCAGTTCAAAATACTTTTCAAGAGCAGGAACCGAAAAATAAACCACATCATTTGCAAGTGTATATTCACTCTGAGCAAGCGTTACGTTCGCACCGTTCATGGTAAAAGATACCGAAGGCACGGTATCCTGAGGCGAACTGCATGCACCTATTACCAGACTTACCAGTCCGGTGAGCATGAGTATCCGTTTCATGCAAGACTCCTATCTGAGTATGTACTGCTGCGCTTATGGTATATATATTAAAAAAACACACAATGCAAAATAAAAGTTTCATTAATGTAAGGAAACTATTATTTTAATACCTTAAAATAAGTTGATTTGAAAAATCCTGTTACTACGTTGAATTTTATACAATAATTTGTACTTTTGCAAGAAAAATTCACACGGGTTACAAATTAGATTTTATTTCCGTTTACAAAAGTACGGATGAACCCCGGAATTGCTTTTGACGTTTAAAGATATGGAAATTAAAATGGTGAATCAATTACTACCATAACAGTTTCATAAGATACCTTATCCCTATGTCTATTCTGTCCCGGTATATTCTCAGATCATTTTTAAGCCCGTTTATTTACGGAATGATCGTGATCATTTTCGTTTTTATGATAAATTATTTCATAAAGCAGATACCGAATCTGCTGAGCAAGGATGTATCTATATTTATTATCATAGAGCTGATATCGTTTAATCTTGCATGGATCGTCGGGTTGGCGATACCGATGGCGGTATTGGTAGCGACATTAATGATATTTGGGAGAATGTCTGCCGATAATGAAATCACTGCAATGAAAGCGAGTGGGATCGGGTTGCATCAGGCAATGTTGCCAATGATCGTAATGACCCTCATTCTCGGATATGGCAACCATAAGTTCAACAATAATGTTTTACCTGAACTCAATCACAAGGCGCGTCAGCTTCTGTCGGATATAAATCTGAAAAAACCGAGTTTGTCATTTCAGGAGGGGATATTCTCTAATCCGGATATTATAAAGAACCGCCGATTACAATTTAAAAAAATTGACAACTCCTCCAACTGGGTCTATGGTGTTACGATCCTGGACTATTCTGTGCCCCAGATCTTTCGAACGATCCTTGCTGAAAAAGCTCTGATGAATTTCGATGAGCTGGAAGGTCAAATGGTGCTGGACTTGTACTCTGTAGATATGCATGAAGTGGACATCGCAACACAATCGGAATACAAAAGATCGAAACTTGAAAAATACCGCATGCGGATTGACGTCGAATCAACCGACCTGGAGCGCTCCGGCAAAGAAATGCGGGGCGACCGGGAAAAAAATATTGCCCAACTGCGGCAGGAATTAGAAGACCGGGCTCCGAAGATTTCAGAGTTCCGTGAGGGAATTTTGAAACGTATCAGCGGTCCGATCTTTAAAATTATAATACCCGATACAAAAATAAGAGATAATATCTATACTTTATCCGTAAAGGATTTTTCTTCCGGAGAACGCGGAATGTATGAGATAAATAAATACCGTGATGATCCTACTATCCGGGAAATAAACGAACATGGTGGCCTGGTAAATACCATTCTGTCTGATGTCATGTTCATAGATTCGGAGTTAAAATACAGAAATAAGCTGTTAGTCGAGATATACAAAAAATACTCGCTGCCTGCGGCGTGTATTGTTTTTGTCTTGATCGGTGTCCCGTTAGGTGTGATGTCGCGCCATGGGGGTCTTGCCGTGAGCGGGGGGTTAAGCCTGCTGTTTTTTCTGATCTACTGGGCAATGTTAATAACAGGTGAACAGCTGTCAGACCGTGGTCTGCTTGCTCCGTGGCTGGCAATGTGGTGGGCTAATATAATCGTGGGGTGTGCCGGTGTATGGCTGACGGTCAGCATGGTTCGGGAAACAACGTTTATCGATTATAACAAGTGGAAACGACCGTTCCGGATATTGATGAGGAATGAAAAAAAAGTGATCATCCAGGATGATCGTACGGATTATTGATAGCAAATGAACTGTTTAATAACCTATTAAAGATGACGGCATAAAGATGATCCGAATAATTGACAGATATATTCTCAGGAATTTTATAAAAACACTCATCCTGACGTTTTTTGCCTTCTACGCTATCACATTAGTTATCGATTTTGTCGAAAAAGTCGATACCTTTGTCGACAAAAAAGCCGAGGTTGCCAATATTCTATTATATTTTTATTATGCGCTCCCCAACTTTTTTATAATTATCATGCCGATCGCCCTGCTGATGGCGTCCCTCTTTACAATGGGACAGTTTGTCCGGTTTGGCGAACTGACGGCATTGAAAGCGGCAGGTGTGAGTCTGTATCGCATTATCTTTCCGCTGCTGCTGTTCGGCATATTTATAACCGTTTTCTCATTTTTGTTCGGTGAGAATGTCGTTACCGATTTTGAGCGGGAGAAAACAAGATTGTTTGACTTAAAAATAAGAAAAAACAATAATCTCTATTTACGAAAAGAAAATATACTGCTGCAGGATACGAAAGACAGGGTGATCTCTATCGCACTGTATGACGGACCGAATCACTTCGGACGGAATGTAAATGTTCAGGAACGTTTCGAGAACCGGATAATATTGACCCTGAGCGCTGAGGAGATCGTGCCGTCCGATGGCGATTGGGTCCTGAAAAAAGGCAAGGTACGGGATTTTTCTTCCGGCGAGGAAGTAATAAGGGAATTTGATGAATATCGTATTACGGATTTCACATTCACGGAAATGGATATCGTTTCCGCAAAAATAGAACCGGAGGAGATGAATGCCATAGAACTCCTCGAGTATATTGACAAACTGGAACGAATAGGAATCCCCTACAAACAATGGTTCGTGGATTATTACAAGAAATTCGCCTTTCCTTTTGCTAATCTTATCGTAATTCTTTTAGGATTGCCGCTGGCGACCAAAAAATGGAAAGGCGGGGCTGCCGTCGGTTTCGGGATTTGCATTTTTATCTGTTTTGCATATTATTCTCTGATGACCTTCACGCATGCGCTCGGTTATAAAGGGACGTTAACGCCCATTATGGCGGCCTGGGTCAGCAATATCATTTTTGGTGCATTGGGTTTCATAATTCTTATAAAGGCTCAAAAGTAATGGTGAAATCGTTTATCAAGTTCAGTAAAGGAATGTTAAAGTTACCCGCAGCTATTCAGATATGGCTCCTCGTGTTGATGTGCCTGAATATGATCGTTCCGTTTTTTTATATAAGCAGGTTCGAGGCGCAGATCACTGTCGTGACGTTCATGGCGAGCGCCATGTTCATGGTTATCCTGACGGCGGTCTCAGGATTTACGCGGCTTTTAGGACTCGGACATATTTTGTGGATTCCGCTTATCATCTTCTTATGGACCCGGTTTGATACCTTCCCGCCCGATTCTGCCTACGGTCTCTGGATACGCGGCACCGTTGCGCTTAATGCGGTTTCATTGCTATTAGACGCAATTGATGTTATCCGTTATATCCGCGGGGACCGCAGGGAGAATGTCCAGGGATTATAGCACGGTGATAAAGATCCGGTTTGAAATAATTAAAATGTGACAAAAACTCAAACCGGTTGAAACCAGGTCTGTTTTACAGCAGGGAAACCCTCTCACCTTACCAACACCACCGTGGTTTTGTGTTCAAAACTCCGGCCGGATTGCGCAGCTAATGCGCTTATGTAGATAACATAGATGTGACGGGTGCTTTTTAGTAAAATTCTCTCCAATAAAAACAACGACTTAGGAATTCATAAAATGTGCATAGTTGCTGGTATTTTGCATCAATCCGCAACTATATGCAACCATTTGCACTGATATTCACGATGTCCCCTATATATACTGTTTACATTCATTTTTTGTTCATTATGAAAATCAATTCCGGAGATACCCCCTATACCAATGAGTCAAGTAGTGGTTCTTTTGTAGTGGTAGTACCTTAAGCACAAGAAATATAAACACCACACAATAAATTGCTATGCATTTATTAAAAGTCATCTCAAAAAATAATTGGGAGGTCGTTTCAAAAACTCTCAGCCCCAATATAATCCAGCTCTTATAATTAATCATTGGGAATAATATTCTTCCTGTATGGTATCGTTAGGTAAACAACTGTAATACCGGTAACAATAAAATTGAGGCGATTAAACATGAAGAAAATGTTAATCTTCATTGCAGCATTACTTATAATTGCTTCACCGGCGGTATCCCAGGTAAATTGGGAAATGGATAAAAACCCCACGGAAGTCCAATTCAAAGTAAATCACATGGTAATCACTAATGTTGTTGGTAAGTTTAAAGAGTTCGATATTATGTTCTCATCGAATAGAATCAACAATTTTTCAAATGCCCTACTTGAAACTGTAATTAGAACCGAAAGCGTATTCACAGACAACGAATACCGGGATAACTATTTGCGTTCAGATGATTTTCTGAATGTTTTAGAATATCCGGAAATAAGCTTTGTTTCAAAATCGTTTTGCAACACCGGCGGCAACATGTATAAAGTTATTGGCGATCTCACCATCAAAGATGTCACAAAAGAAATCGAACTTGATGCCGATTACAGTGGTCCTGTAAAAGCACGGGGATTGACCTTGCCCCCACAAGTTGATCCAGATAGTATATGAGTACAGGGATTAGATTGAAAAGCAAGGAGCAAGATCAATGGCACGTAGAATTCACACATCAGCACAAATTATCCACAAGCTTCGAGAGGCAGCAGTACTGCTCGCTCAAGGTCAGGTGACCTTCAATTGAAACAAAGTGAAGAGCTGTATAACCACCTTCGATAATCGCATTTACATCTGCATCGTTAGCCAATAAGATTTCAACCACGTCAAGGTGACCAAAATATGATGCACGGTGCAGTGATGTAGCTCCATTATCAGCCTTTGCATTCACGTCTGCACCTTCTTTTAACAGGATCTGTACTTTTTCTACGTTGCCTTCACAAGCAGCATCAATTAAAGTGCCAGTTGAATTGCCAGTACAGGAAAGTATGTTAACCATTATTAATGCCAAAAAATATTTACTAATCATGCGTTTCATTTGCTTACACCATGATAGTAATTATGAAACTTGTATTCACTTATCAATAACACATTTGATATTATGGTAAGTTATTCATAAGGATATCGCAAATGAATTCTGTTCCATGGACCGTTCTAATACTCACCAGATAAACACAGTCAATATTTCCCAAAATTTTTCAAATATTTTCACGAGGGGTTATAACTCTATACCAGGATTCTCAAATTGAAATGGTACGTCGGCTAATTACCTTGCCAATTCTTGCCAATAATGGTGTGAAATGGTGGTAATCGTGGCACTTGTGACAGTGATTTAGGGTGTGTAAAGAAGCGGCAGCCATGCTGTATATTGTTGTTATTCAATTAGTTGCGATGATACTTAATTATTGTTGAGCAACTGTTGCATATGCAGGGTACCGAATCACAGATCGTATTCAATACTGTATCAAAATCTGAAGCAGAAACGATAATAAAAAAGGCAGTCAGTGATATCGATCCCGACTTCAAGCTGTATGAAATGGAGGTCACTGAAGGAAAACCGTATAGAGAGATCATCAAATACGTCGAGGATACCGATATCGTTCTTATTATTATGAGCACACGAGGATATGGAGCGCTTGAATCGTTCTTTATCGGAACAACCGCGGATAAACTTATTCGAAAAGTAAACTGCCCCGTTCTTGCCGTCAAAGAACATGAACGGGATTTTATATAACCACCTCTCCCAATAGCAGACTCCCGGAACGCAGAGTGAGTACAAAATCCACTGCCTGCGATTCTTTCTATTGCCCCTGAACACAGATACATGCCGTTGCCAGAGATTGTGAATCTCTTCTTAAAAATTCCTTGCATTTTATCCGCAAAAAAACTACCTTTTTGTGTTACAATATATTTGGACCGTATCTCTGTCGTACTATTTTTTGAGAGAGCAGAAAAAGCGTATTATGTATATTCTGATGTGCTTATACCCTGCACACGAACCTACCACTGAAAATAACATACGTAGCGCCTTACCGGCTTTATTTTACTCAGCTACTTTATCTGTTCTTTCGATTCATATCCCGCTTCACCCGATTTGCAGCCAATCATGCACACCTATTATCTTGAGCCTGCAACGTGAGCTTTGCCGAAATAACGACACAGTGCTTAAAATATTGATACGCAGAAAAGGAGATTAAAGGTCTATGGGCGCGAGCAGCGGTGAAAACATTGTTACCAGATACCTTGAAGAAGAAATGCGGGACTCGTACATCGATTATTCGATGTCGGTCATAGTTTCCCGGGCGCTGCCTGATGTCAGAGACGGATTAAAACCGGTTCACAGGCGAATTTTATACGCAATGAGCGAATTGAACCTTGGGCACAACCGCCCGTTCAAAAAGAGTGCGCGGCTTGTCGGCGAGGTCATGGGAAAGTATCACCCTCATGGTGATTCCGCCATTTACGAGGCGATCGTTCGTCTTGCTCAGGATTTTTCAATGCGTTCTCCTATTGTCCAGGGACAGGGAAATTTCGGTTCGGTCGACGGTGATCCCGCAGCGGCAATGAGGTATACCGAAGTCAGAATGACAGAAGTCGCAGGAGAGCTTCTCAAGGACATCGACAAAGATACTGTCCGCTTCACGTCAAATTTCGACGATACGCTTCAGGAGCCGACCGTACTTCCGTGCAATTTTCCAAACCTGCTCGTTAACGGGTCTTCCGGTATTGCCGTTGGCATGGCCACAAATATTCCGCCCCATAATCTCGGCGAAATTGTCGACGGGGCCATGGCTCTTATCGGCAACCCTGATATAGAAATATCCGAACTTATAGAGCATATCAAAGCACCCGATTTTCCGACCGGAGGTATTATCTTTGGAATGGAAGGTGTCAGAAATGCCTTTATAACAGGACGCGGACGCATTCTGATAAGGTCGCGGGTCTCTTTTGAAAAGCAGAAGAGCGGTAGAGAAAACATAATCGTTAGCGAAATACCTTATCAGGTCAACAAATCGTCTCTTATTGAAAAAATTGTCATGCTTGCTAAAGACAAGAAGATAACAGGGATAAGCGACATCAGGGATGAATCCGACAGAGACGGCATGCGTATCTTTATTGAACTCAAGAAAGAAACCTATCCGGAAGTTGTTCTCAATCAACTGTATAAGCATACGCAAATGCAGTGGACATTCGGGGTGATCATGTTAGCGCTTGTTGACGGCGTTCCGAAAGTGCTCAATCTGAAATCCATGCTCCGGCACTTTATCGATCATCGTCACGATATTACCGTCCGCCGGACAAAATTTGAGCTCGATGAAGCGGAAAAACGCGCACATATTCTCGAAGGATTAAAAATTGCATTAGACAATATCGATGAGATCGTTGATTTGATAAAAAAATCAAAGAATCCTGATGAAGCCAAGACCAAATTAAAGACCCGGTTCAAACTGTCTGAAATCCAGGCCAAGTCTATCCTCGAGATGCGCCTCCAGCGGTTAACAGGCCTTGAACGGGAAAAAATTGAGAACGAATACAAAGAGACGATACGGCTAATCGAAAAACTGAGATCGATCTTGCAGAGTAAGCAACTCCGTATGGAGATAATTAAAGAAGACCTTCTGAGACTAAAAGACAAGTATGCTGACGAGCGGAGATCCGATATAGTCACAGACTATTCGGAATTCACGATAGAAGATATGATCGCTGAAGAGGATATGGTCATAACCATATCGCATCATGGTTTTATAAAACGGTTCCCTGTTTCGGGTTATCGCCGTCAGCACAGGGGGGGACGAGGTTCAACCGGCGCTACGACAAAAGATGAAGATTATGTCGAACATCTGTTCATAGCTTCGACACACCATTACATTCTCTTCTTCACTGAGAAAGGACGTTGTCACTGGTTAAAAGTACATGAGATACCATTGGGCAGCAAGACTACAAAGGGTCGTGCCATCATCAATCTGTTGGAAAAAGACAAGACAGATAAGCTCCGGACATTTGTTACGGTAAAGGATTTCGATCCCGATAAACACATAATTATGGCAACCAGGCTCGGTATTGTCAAGAAAACCACTTTGAGTGCATACAGCCATCCGCGGCGCGGGGGCATCAATGCTATTTCGATCAGGGAAAACGATCAACTTATTGAAGCAGAGATAACCGACGGGACCCAGGATGTTGTGCTTGGAACATATCATGGCAAGGCAATACGCTTCAAAGAGACCGACGCACGGACTATGGGAAGGACAGCGTCGGGTGTAACCGGGATCCGGCTCCGGGAAAACGATTATGTTGTCGGCATGGTCGTTGTAAAACGGGATACTACGTTTATGGTCGTAACGGAAAACGGTTACGGCAAGCGGAGTAATATGCAGGATTACCGTATAACAAGAAGAGGCGGCAAAGGTATTATAACGATAAAAACGACCGATAAAGTCGGTAATATGGTTACCATTCAGGAAGTCGTCGATGAAGATGATCTGATGATAATAACAACACGAGGCGTGGTTATACGCCTTAAAGTCCAGGGAGTCAGCATTATCGGCCGCAATACACAGGGTGTGAGATTGATCAGACTCGATGATGGAGACCGGATTGCCGACGTCACAAGAGTCGCCAAATCCGAAAATAGTGTTGAAATGGACGAAAATGAGGAAGATCCTGCTGATGAGGGGCAGGAAAACGATTTCGTAACTTCAGATGAGTAAGCGATTTGCCGTTATCGACCATAGCGCAGACACGGGGGTACAGTGTACCGGAGAATCAAGAGAGGAACTATTTGAGGTTGCCGCCGAAGGAATGTTTTCTATCCTTACCGACCTGAAATCGGTAGCTGACCGGAACTGTTATACCATTGCACTGCAAGCCGATACAAATGAAGATCTTCTCATGGTCTGGCTGCAGGAACTGCTCTATCTCTTTTCAACAGAACACTTCCTGTTTTCAATGTTCTCGACCTCAATACACACGACACACGACAAAATAGTATCGCTGTACGGATCGTGCAATGGGGAACCGGTCGATCTTGACCGCCACATAATCAACACAGAGATCAAAAGTGTAACATATCATCAATTGACCGTCCAACATAGCCGTAAGCATTGGGAAGCACGGGTTATCTTTGACATATGAAAATGCGGTAATCACTTCATCTTAAAAAAATTTCCAATTCAACGATCCGGAGATTATCGGTCTACTACAATACCCTGAGCCATTTGAAAAAAACAGGTATCAAAACAATTTCATCGCACATTCTTGCAGATATAGAAGGATTCACTCCTGCCCAAATACGAAAAGATTTGTCCTATTTCGGTTCATTCGGCCGCAGAGGATTGGGATATAACGTCGTATCTCTTAGAAAAAAAATCGCTTCTATCCTGGGTCTTAACAAAGATTGGAACGTTATCTTGATTGGCGCGGGACATCTCGGCAATGCTATTCTCAATTATGAGGAGATCGAAAAGAAAAAATTTCACATCGTTAAAATATTCGATAAGAACCCGAAGCTGGTCGGGAAAAGGATCAAAGGCATTCCCATTTACGACATCAGCCAAATGGAACGGAGGATAGATCCGAAAACCGATAATCTGGCCATTTTGACGATACCGCCTTTGGATTTACAGTCTGTTATCAACAGACTCGGTGTTATCGGGATCAAAGGAGTTCTCTATTTCGCGTCACAATCGGTTTCCGTCCCGAAAAATATGTTTGTAATAAATGAAGATACAACCATGGAATTGGAAACGCTCACTTTTCACATTACCAATAAATCGAAGCGCATGATGAAGTCCGTTCGATAGGTTCCACACCTGCAGGATACGGGAATTTTCCCGCGCAGCGCAGGGAATACAATCGAAGCCCGAACAACACTAAATTAAAATGGTACCGAACACAGAACATACCATTCATCACAGTGCGCAGGAACTGTACAACGAATTGGTATCGATAAGAAGGGATCTTCACAAAATCCCCGAACCGGGTTACAAGGAAACTAAAACCTCGGATTATATCGCTCAAATTCTCAAATCGTGGGATATTCCTTTTCAACGCGGCATCGGAGGAACGGGGATAAGCGTATCCATTGAGACAGATCCTTCACTGAAAACAGTTGCATTACGAGCGGATATCGATGCTCTTCCCGTGAATGAGCAGAGCGGACTTTCTTTCAGCTCCGAACATGAAGGCTACATGCATGCGTGCGGTCACGATATGCATACGACGTGTCTTCTTGGTTCTCTCAGGATCCTCAACGGAAGGAAGGGATCTCTGCCGGTGAACGTCAAGGCTATCTTTCAGCCGGCGGAGGAACTGATTCCCGGCGGTGCGGGTGCGGTTATTAAAGACGGATTTCTTGAAAACCCTGACGTCGATTCAATTTTCGGCCTGCATGTTGAACCCTTTCTCCCGACTGGCGAGATCTCAGTCAAAAGCGGAGCGATGATGGCGTCGACCGCATTTTTCACGATAGACATTCTCGGAAAAGGCGGGCATTCGGCAAAACCGTTCACCTGTATCGACCCCATTCCCATTGCCGCTCAGATCATTTCCGCGCTACAGGCAATTCCGGGCAGAATGATCGATCCGCTTGCCCCCGCGGTCCTGAGCGTTACAAAAATGAGAGCCGGTTCGGCAATGAACATCATACCGGAATCGGCTGTCATATCCGGTTCGGTCCGCTCACTCGATGCCGATACGGGGAAGGCTGTTCCGGAGATGATCGAACGTCTTGTAAGCGGTATCGTTTCGGGATACGGCGCAGGTTACAAATTCGATTATGAAAATGGATCTGAGGTGCTGGTCAATGACGTACAGATGACGGACCATGTCCGTTCTATCGGTAGAAAGTTTCTCGGCAGTGAATTTGTGCATGAATACGCAGGGACGTTCGGGGGAGAGGATTTCGCACAATATCTTTCCCGCGTTCCCGGGTGTTTTTTCAGGCTCGGCTGCGACGATGGCAGGACACAACCGGTTTCACTGCATAATCCCACCTTCAACCCGGATGAAAAAGCGTTGCTCTACGGGACCGTTATGTTTGCCGGAATTGCTGCGGAGTATACAAATCATACGTAGGCTCCTTACGTGTTTCGGTAGTTACTTTCCGTCCTATTCAGAATTAAATGGACTTTTAGAACCATCCTCATCTGAAACACTCTCTATCAACAATTCCTTTTGCTTTTTACTTCTGTCAATGCTATTTTGATACCGTGAGCATTTACACTGCTCTGTTTCAACACACTTTCAAACAATTCCGGAGTGTTTGATGAATACCGGTTTACCGCTGCAAATACGGAATTTAACAAAATCGTACACTATCAGCCGCTCCGAAAAAATTGAGGCCGTGAAGGATTTGAGTCTTACCTTGCGTCAGGGAGAAATTTACGGTTTTCTTGGGCCGAACGGGGCGGGGAAAACAACAACTCTGAAAATTATAGTCGATCTGATCAGGGCCGATTCGGGTACCGTGAATATTTTTGGAAATAGGACAACGAATCACCGTGCACGGTCGGCGGTTGGATACGTACCTGAGGAAACAGGTTTTTACGGTCATTTAACCGGACGTGCAATGCTATCTGTATGTGCTCAATTACTCGGTATCACCTATAGAGAGAGATATAAAGAACTCGACAGGGTAATTGAGACCGTTTCGCTTGAACGGGAGTCGGAGAAAAAGATCAATACCTATTCAAAAGGCGTTCGTCAGCGGCTCGATTGCGCAGGCGCTTCTCAAAGACCCGAGACTGCTGCTTCTTGACGAACCGACATCCGGCCTTGACCCGATGGGAACTATCGGTTTGCGGGATCTCTTGCTTGATTTAAAAAAGAGAGGAGTCACGGTCTTTCTCTGTTCACACCTTTTGACGGAAGCTGAAAAAATCGTCGATCGGGTCGGCATCCTGAAAAGCGGGTCTCTTATTGAGGAGACCGAGATAAAAAAAATAATGACTTCAATGACACTTGAGGATTATTTTCTCAAAAAAATGGGGGAAAATCCGAAGCAAAGCAGTTCTTGACAAGTATGATAGCGATCATTAAAATAACGGCACGGGATCTGTTCTTTCGTCTTGAATACCTTGCAATGCTCAGCATCGGTGCGGTGTTTATTCTATTGTTCGGCGCATTTTATTTAAATGACACTCTCGCAGAGCAGGTGCTTGCGCTGGCTTCAACGTCGTCCCCCGGCAATCTTCCGCTTTCTCGAGACATACTGGTATCCACGATGTTTCTTGTCGGCGAGTTCTTTATTACCATCATCGTTCTTGTTACCCTGCCGCAGATCATTACGCGTGATGACCAACAAAAAACACCATCTCTTTTTTTATCGAAACCGATACCCCGTTGGAAGTATTTCTTCGGAAAATATTTTGGCGGCGTAGTCGCATTGAGCGTTTCAATCTGCATATTAGCACTCCTGATCGTCATGTTTGTTCTGATTCAATCTCCATCGTTGACGGACGCTGTTATTATTGCGACAATTTTTCTTATTTTGAAACTCTCTATCCTGAGCGCTCTCATAATGAGTTTCTCACTTCGTTTTACTGAATGGGTCGGAGCGTTCATTGCTCTTATATATTACATCGGCGGCCATGTTAGTGTTCTTTTCCCCGAATGGGGTTCATCCTATCCCGGTGCATGGGCAACCATGATGACAACCGCGTACCACATATTGCCGGACCTGACACCGGTAAGTTCGTGGTCATGCCTCTCGGCAGAGGTAGAACAGTCTTCCCTGAATATTAATTACAATTACTGGTTCTTTAAGCAAATAGGTTTGTATACGTTCGGATTTCTTTTTCTCGGCTATGACTCGTTCCGAAAAAAATCTTTATAACATGGCGTGCTCTGTACGGCTTCCGGTCTCCGTATTTGCCCTGGCGATGTGCACCGTCAGCCTAATTTCGTGCGGCAAAGAGATCCCCAGCTTCAACGGGGACAGGGCGTTCATGTATCTGACCGCACAGACCGGGTTCGGTCCGAGAAATCCAGGGTCCGCAGGTCATGCACAGTGCCGCGATTTCATAATCGGAAACCTCTCAAAAACTGCCGATCTTGTAAACAGACAGGATTTCGTTTTCACCGATGAATTTTCGGACTCATCATTTGCAATGACGAACATTATCGCTTCGTTCAATCTGTCACCGCCGAACGCCCGCCGAATTCTCATTGCGGCACACTGGGACACGAGACCCTTTGCGGACAGCGACAGCACATCCGGGGACAGGGACAAACCGATTCCCGGTGCAAACGACGGAGCTTCCGGAGTGGCGGTGTTGCTCGAACTCGCCGCTGTTCTGAATGAGAATCCCCCGCCAGTAGGTGTCGACATCGTTCTTTTTGACGGTGAAGATTATGGGAGAACAGGCCAAAATGGCCTGGATTACTACTTCATCGGATCGAAATACTTTGTTGAGACAAAGGGGACGTATCAACCGGATTTTGCTATTTTGCTTGATATGGTCGGCAGTGCAGAACCCCAATTCTATATTGAAGGTTACTCAAATTATTATGCTCCTGTAATTGTTCAAAAGGTCTGGAACAAAGCCCGGAGTCTCGAATATTCGGTATTCGTGGACCGTGTCGGACCCTCAATAAACGACGATCATGTCATTCTCAACCGGGCGGGGATACCGACCGTCAATATCATCGACATAAATCTGCAGCGGTTAAATTATCCGTACTGGCATACACTTGAAGACACTCCGGAAAAATGCAGTCCTGAAACACTGTCTCTGATCGGTAATCTACTTTTACAAATAATCTATGAGTAATCGACTCGAAAAATGGCGTGCTCTCTCAATCTCTTTTAAAGGAGATGACAGAAAAAACGTATCCGCGAATGGCGCTCACAGTGAGCAGAAAGATACAATTGCGGTCAAATGTATGGAATTCGGTGCCTGCGGTACGGAGATCAAAGGGCAGACGCTTATCGCATATTTTGAAGAGAGCTGCCGGATGGATTCCATTGTGGCGAATACGAAGAGTTATTGTTCCAGTCTGGTACAGGCCGGTGAGCTTTCAGCAGTACCCGATCTGACGTTGATAGCGGTAGCACATGATGACTGGGCGGAAAATTGGAAACAGCATTTCAAGCCCGTTACGGTCGGTGAACGGCTCCTTGTTGTTCCTCAGTGGGAAAAAGTCTCACCACGTTCAAAAAGGAAGTCAATCGTTATCGACCCCGGGATGGCATTCGGGACGGGTTCCCACCCGTCCACGCAGATTTCGTTAGAGCTACTGGAAAAGCATATGGTCGCCGGGATGTCCGTGTGTGATGCCGGTACCGGGTCCGGAATAGCGGCAATCGCGGCCGCACGACTCGGCGCACATCGTGTTCTTGCCTTTGATAACGATCCCGAAGCGGTAAAAGCCGCACAAGCAAATTGTAACCGGAATGGGGTTGACGGCACCGTTACCACTGTATTGTACGATCTAACAGCCATGCCCTGTGTCCTGTTCGATATGTTCGTTCCAAATCTCAACCGAACGCTTCTCGTTAAGCATTCTCAGAGGATCGCCGGTGTCGTACATTGTGGCGGAATTATCATCGCATCGGGGCTCGCGAGCGGGGATGAAAGCCGGGTCAAAGATGCCTTTGAAGCCGTTTCATGCAGGTTTGTTGATAAAATGCGGCTCAATTCGTGGATCGGTCTTGCCTTCGCCATTCACAGTGGAAAACAATCTTCGATGTGATGCGGTATGAATACAGAAAGACCCGGAGTTCAGGATAATGAAGATCATTCACTACTACAAAAGATTAACAGGGTCGACATCGATCGTCATCGATACGGTATTCTTTAACGAAAGTCTTTTAAAAATGTTCTGAGCGGAACGTGCCGCTTTCCGAATCAATTTTGCATTCGCATCTTCGGTTTTACCGCTTCGTAAAAATATCAGCCACCGGTATCTGTTCCTTATTTTCTCTATCGGCGCCGGGGCGGGCCCAAGCAGGTAGTTGCCGACCCTTGATTGTCGCAATTCTCCGCCGACCTTTTCCGCTGCATTCGCTACCTCATTTTCATTCTGTCCGGAAAATCTCAACACTATTATCCTGCCGAAAGGCGGATAATCGAGTTCTTGCCTTATTTTCGATTCCAGCTCATAGAACAGCCGATAATCGTGAATTATGACAGCTTTGAGGCAGTAATGTTCGGTATTATTCGTTTGAATGAGTACGAGGCCCTGTTGTTTTCTGCGGCCCGCCCTGCCCGCTGCCTGCGTGAGCAGTTGGAACGTTTTTTCCGAGGCCCTGAAATCAGGAAGCAGCAGTCCGGTGTCGGCAGATACGATACCGACCAGATTCACCTTTGAAAAATCAAATCCTTTCGCGACCATCTGGGTCCCGATCAAAACGTCCGATTCCCCCCGTTCAAAATCTCCCGTTATACGCCGGTGAGCATGTTTTGACCTCGTCGTATCGAGGTCCATTCTGATAGTCTGATACCCCGGAAGATGCTGGTTCAGCGTTTCTTCGACCTGCTGCGTCCCGATCCCGGAATACCGGATATTCGTGCCTCTGCACTCCGGACAGGAAACCGGCGCCGTATTTTCATATCCACAGAAATGACAGACAATCTTTTTAGTTCTTTTGTGATAAGTCAAGGTTATGTTGCAGTGTTGACATGTTTCAATAAACCCGCAATTCCTGCAGGAGATTAAGGTCGAATATCCCCGTCTATTCTGCATGAGCAATACTTGCTCATCGTGTTTTAATCTATTGGATATCTCATCGATCAATATATCGCTGAAGATGGGGTTTCGCTCAAATGTATGTTCTTCACCATTAATTTTCATATCGATTAACCGGACTTCCGGCATCGGTACGTCATCGACACGTTTGGGGAGTTCGAGGAGCGTGTATTTTTCATTTTTCGCATTGTAGTATGATTCCATGCTCGGCGTCGCGGATCCGAGAACAACCACTGCTTCATTTATCCTGCCGCGGTATACGGCAACGTCCCGCGCATGATAATAAGGTGGAGATTCATGCTGTTTATAGGAGCTGTCATGTTCTTCATCGACGAGGATCAGTTTGAGCCGGTTGACCGGTGCGAACACTGCAGAACGCGGTCCGATGACAAGCCGTTTTTGTCCCGAAATGATTCCGCGCCACGAGTCGTAGCGCTCCCCGGCCGACATGCGGCTGTGCTGTACGGCAACCCGGCTTCCGAATTGTGCGCGGAATCCTGCAAGAAAATAGTCGGTCAGGGCAATTTCAGGCACAAGGAACAGAACTCCGTCTCCCTTCTGAAGCGATTCGTGAATGAGATCCAAGTATATGCGGGTCTTGCCACTGCCGGTAACACCGTGAAGCAGAAAGACCCTGTTCCCGCCCGTTTCACGTTGTCTTCTGAGAGAGTCGACCAGAGCTTGCTGGTCCTTTTTCAGCGGAGGCAGCTTTTCATTTTTTGCGACTTCTCCCGGCAGGTATTCCCGAACAACTTCCTTATTAAATTTCTCAACCAATCCTTTTTTCAGGAGAGCGCCGAGCGCCTGTTCCGTGCCGGGGATATTTTTCACAAGCATACTCCTCTGAGCAGGATTGTGATCACAAATATAGTTATAGACCTTTTTCCGGAGCGGCGCCCGTGAAAAGACCGACTCCTGCTTTGTCTCCGAAAGCGTGATTACCGGACGGAAATATGTGTATGTTTTCGGCGCCACATTCTTTGAAGAAACACACTGACGAATCGTTATCAAATTATTCCGCTTTAACTTGTCGAGAGAATTATACAGGTTATATCTTCCGACCACCTTACCGATAGTATTCGCGGTGACTTTTTTCCGATGACTGACAATTTCCATAATCTTTTTATCGGTATCGGTCCGCGTCATTCCATCCGGAGGCTGCGTGACCGGACCCTGTGTAATGAGTTCATAGCTTTCACGGTTGATCTTGACCGGAAGCATAAGCTCGAAAATCTCTCCTTTCGAGACGAAGTAATATGAACTCATCCACCGGGCAAGTTCGGAGAGGTCTTCTCGGAAAACCGGCTCATCGAGGAGTATGTCCAGAAGGTCTTTGACAGCAAAGGACGGAGCGGCAGGCGACACTGACGATACAAAACCCGTTTTCAAGCTGTTCCGGAACGGGGCGGCAACGATCGAGCCGGGCGCAACTGTGCCTTGCAGTTCATCGGGGACCCTGTACGTGAACTCCTGATCTAACGGGAGAGGAAATACGACACAAGCAAACATGGTCATGTTGGTGAACGTGAGGGTTTACTAAATACTGTTTATAATTTCTAAAAAACTATCCTGCAGATTACAAATGCGGCAATCAAACCGACGATATCGGCAATAAGGCAGGCCGGTACGGTGTGGCGCTGTTTTCTGATTGCAACACTGCCGAAATATAAGGCCACAATATAGAACGTCGTTTCCGTGCTGCCCATCATTGTCGAAGCAAGCCTGCCGGTGAAAGAATCGGCGCCGTGCACATTGATAAGCTCCGACATCATTCCAAGCGAACCCGAACCCGACAGCGGCCGCATAAATGCCATGGGCAGGGCTTCCGCCGGATAACCGAAGAAATCCGTTACGGGCGAAAGTATCCGAACGAGCATGTCCATTGCGCCGGATTTCCTGAACATACCGATAGCTACCAGGATAGCTACCAGGAACGGAATGATCTTGACCGCAATTTCAAACCCTTCCTTAGCGCCTTCAACAAAAACTTCGTAAACTTTGACTTTCCTGACAAAACCGGTCACGACTATTGTGAATATTATTACCGGAATTGCCCACGAGGAAATGAGTTCTATTATTTCTTTGAACCCCATACGAGACCTATCCAATCAGAATCAACTTCCGTCATTACGAGTAGTATGAATACGAAACACGTTGAAACGTTGAAGCAGCTTTGCCGCGATAATTGCCGCTGCAGTTGAACACATCGTTGCAATCAAGGTTGTTCCGATAATATCTGCCGGGCCTGCAGACCCGGCAGCAACCCTAATGCCGATCACCGTAGCAGGTATCAGTGTCACGTCCGCGGTGTTAATAGCGAGAAACGTCGCCATCGCGTTCGACGCATACTCCTTGTCGGTATTCAGTTCCTGTAATTCTTTCATTGCTTTAAGTCCGAGAGGTGTAGCTGCATTTCCGAGACCGAGCGCATTTGCGGCTATATTCATAAGCATCGCTCCCATAGCGGGATGTTCAGGCGGAACTTCCGGAAAAATCCTCCGCATCACCGGCCTGACAACTCGTGCGATCACTGTAACCAGACCGGATTCTTCGGCTACGCGCATTAATCCAAGCCATAATGCCATGAATCCGATCAAACCCAGTGCAAGTTCCACTGATGTCTGCGCCCCATTCATCGCTCCCTCCGTTACACCCGTGATATTTCCGGAAGCCCCCCCAACTATAACGGCAAGAACGATAAGTAGCAGCCAGATCACATTTATCATACGACCTATCCTCAACGTGTCACAATGTCTGTCGGCAAGTAAAGGTACGCTTTTTAATGCATTTTGTCAACCTCTCTTCAATTCTTGCGGATCATACCATCGACAGTTCATCATCAGCGATCCACCCATGAGCCCGACACCTAAAATCGGCTGAAATTTTAATTGATTTTTATTAATATTCTCTTAACTTTTTATATCATATGACAGAATATTGAACGGGTAGAGCTGCCTCTCGAATTACACACTTCTTTTCACCCTGTCGGGCGATTATCTACATCTATTGAAAGTAAACATGACTGACTTCGTACATCTTCATAATCACACCGAATTCAGCTTATTGGACGGTTTGTGCAGGATAAACGACCTTGTTAAAGCCGCTCAGGAAGCAAAAATGTCTTCCGTGGCCATTACTGATCACGGTAATCTTTTCGGCGCTATCGAATTCTATCAGAAAGCGATCCAGGCACAGATAAAACCGATTATCGGAATGGAAGCATATGTCGCACAAACTCCTATCGAAAACGAGAAGAACAGTAACGGATCAAATAGGAGAGCATACAATCATCTCATTATACTTGCCAAAAATCTCAAGGGTTATAAAAACCTTTTAAAGCTCGCTTCACTTGCCTATGAAAAGGGATTCTATTACCGGCCGAGGATCGACGATACAATGCTCGAACAGTATTCTGAAGGTCTTCTGGGAATGTCGGCATGCATCAAGGGAATCATACCGGAATTGCTCTCGAACGATAAACGCAGGGAAGCAGAAGATAAACTTCAGCAATACCGTGACATTTTCCAGGGAGAATTTTATATTGAACTCATGGATCACGGCATCGATGAAGAACTCATTGCAAAACAACGGCTTGTTGATTTGGCCCATGACAAAGATATTCCTCTTGTAGCTACGAACGACATTCATTATTTGAAAAAGGAACACGCATCGGTACAGGAGGTCAAACTTTGCATACAAACACAAACGACCATGTCCGATCCGAAGCGGTTTAAATTATCCACTCAGGAGCTTTATTTCAAATCCGTACAGGAGATGGAAGTCCTGTTTGAGGCCATGCCGGAAGCGCTTTCAAACACGAAGATGGTTGCCGATAAATGCAACGTCTTACTCGACTTTTCTTCACGGAATCTGCCAAAATATCCTCTTACTGTGGAAAATATAGATATAGGTGTCGACAAATACCTGGCAAAGCTTTCGTATGAAGGGCTAGAAACAAAATACCCAACTGTGTCCCCCGAGATTGAGAAACGGCTTGAAGAAGAGTTGTCGGTCATTCACAAGATGAATTTCTCGGATTATTTTCTTGTCGTAAAGGATTTCATTGATTTCGCACGTAAGAACGACATTCCCGTCGGTCCGGGAAGAGGATCAGCGGCAGGAAGTATCACATCGTATGCGCTTGGTATTACGAACATTGACCCGTTAAAATACGACCTCATATTTGAACGGTTCCTGAATCATGATCGGGTAACAATGCCCGATATCGATATCGATTTTTGTTTCGAGCGGCGAGAAGAGATTATCGACTACTGCAAACAGAAATACGGTGAGGACTGCGTTACACAGATCATCACATTCGGCAGTATGAATGCAAAAGCTGTTGTCCGGGATGTCGGACGTGCGTTGGATATTTCATACGATGAAGTCGATACACTTGCCAAACTTATACCGAATACACCTAAAGTAACATTGAAAATTGCATTGGAGAATTCCAATGAACTGCGGGAGTCGGTTGAATCAAATCCACAGTATAAAAAGCTATTCGAGGAGGCGCAAGTCCTTGAGGGAATGGCACGACACGCATCGACACATGCTGCCGGCATCATCATTGCGCCGGAGCCGCTCACTAATTTTCTGCCTCTTTTTAAAAATCCCAAGACCGGTGACACGACCTCCCAGTATTCTATGAATTATATTGAGAATATCGGACTGCTCAAAATGGATATTCTCGGTCTGCGTACCCTGACTGTTATTCATGATTGTGTGAATACTGTCCGGAAAACGGATAAAACCCTCGATCTGGAAACGATACCTCTCGATGACAAAGAAGCATTCAAGCTGTTTTCAGGAGGCGATACCGTTGGCGTATTTCAGTTTGAAAGCTCGGGAATGCGCGACTACCTCAGGAAGCTTCAGCCCGAGTGTATCGAAGACCTGATAGCAATGAACGCGCTGTACAGGCCCGGTCCGCTCGGCAATAACATGGTCGACGATTTCATAAAACGGAAACACGGTGAGAAAAAGATAGAATACATCCATGAAAAACTTGAGCCGGTCCTCAAAGAGACCTATGGTATTTTAGTGTATCAGGAACAGGTCATGAGGATCGCGAGCGACGTCGCCGGATTCACGATGGGTAACGCCGATATTCTCCGATGGGCAATGGGAAAGAAAAACCTCGAACTTATGAGAGAGAAGAAAGAGGAATTTCTCGACGGTTGTAAGAAAAACGAAATCGACAGGGAAACTGCGGAAAAAATCTTTGATCATATTGATAAATTCGCGGGTTACGGTTTTAACAAATCCCACTCTGCCGGCTATGCCCTGATCGCTTATCAGACCGCATATTTGAAAGCTCACTATCCTCACGAGTTCATGGCTGCAACTCTGTCAACCGAACTTGACCAGACCGACCGTATCGTCACGCTACTCGACGAATGCCGCCAGATGGGAATTGAGATCAAGTCTCCCGACATTATGAAAAGCGGAGTGAATTTCACTGTTGTGGACAACGCCATCATATATGGTCTTGGAGCAATAAAAAATGTCGGCAAGGCTGCTATGGGTTCTCTCATTGAGGAAAGAAATAAATTTGAATATGCGCAACATTTCTTTGAATTCTGCGAATACGTCGACTCCCGAACGGTGAACAAAAAAGTTCTCGAAAGTCTTATTAAATCGGGCGCTCTCGATTCGCTCGGGGGGAGCCGCTCAGAAAAATTCCAGTCGATCGACAAGGCGCTGAGTTATTCTCAATATTCGAGCGCTGAACGGGATAAGGGTCAAACGAACATTTTCAGTCTTGATGAGGACGGTAAGACAGGGACCATGGAAAAAGATTATCCTCCTCTGACAGTGGATGATGAATATGATTGGTCCCGGTACGAAATGCTTGGACACGAAAAAGATGTTCTCGGATTTTATCTTTCCGGGCATCCTCTCGACAGGTACAGTGATGAGTTGGAGGGCTTATCGATCAACAGGATAAGCGATTTACCAGGACTTTATCCAAATACTCAGGTCAGGAACGGGGGAATTGTAACGTCATCGAAGATTTATTCACAAAAACATGATCCGAGCAAGAGTATTGCCTTTATTACAATCGAGGATTTTTCCGGTTCGATCGAAGCGATCCTGTTCGATGAAAATTTTTCCAAGTACCGCTCACTTATCGAAGTTGGCGCCATGATATTCATTAGCGGAAAACTTTCCAGGAAGGAGGAAGGCAATCCGAAAATAACCATTGATGACATAATTCCAATCGAACAGGCCAGAAAAACATTTACGAAAAAAGTCCGTATATCGCTGACTGCCCAGGGGTTCGAACCTTCCGCTCTCGATTCACTGAATTCGGTCGCTCAAAAGGCAAAAGGCGATTGTGAACTGTTCATTGAAGTCAAAACATCTTCCAATCAGCGTTTACTGATGATATCGGACACGTATCGGATAAACCCTCACGATAAAACAATTAGAGAACTCCGGGAACTTCTCGGTAAGGATAGTGTTAAAATTGCCGGATAGCGCTTATTGAACAGAAACTATTTTTGAATGGAAATCTTCCGTGGCATTATCGATCACGTTTCTCGGTACCGGCGGATCGTCCGGTGTACCTGAAATTGGCTGTACATGTTCTGTGTGTCTGTCCGCAAACCCCCGCAATAAGCGTACCCGCAGTTCTATTTGTATTCACCACGAAAATTGCAGTATAATTGTCGACACGACTCCGGATTTCCGGGAACATATGCTGAGGAACGGTATTCTGAATATCAACGCTATTCTGATTACCCATTCACATGCCGATCATATATTGGGTCTTGCCGATATCCGCCCCTACAATTTTAAACAAAAAGGTCCGGTCGAAACTTACTGCAGTTTTGAAACGTCGAATCATATACGTTCTTTATTCTCATATATATTTACTGCGCCGGAATCATTAAAACATTTCTTTCCTCAAGTGGAAATGCATACAATTAACGGCGCTTTCGATATTTGCGGACTCACTATCAATCCGTTTACCGTTCTTCACGGCAGTATGCCTGTAACGGCCTTCCGCTTTCACAACACGGCCTATATTACCGATGTCAGCACAATACCCGAAGAACATTTTTCGCTGCTTCAGGAGCTTGATCTTTTGATTCTCGGGGCTTTCCGGTACGAAAAACACTTTTCTCATTTTTCCCTGAATGAGGCTATCGCAACAGCCGAACGTATTAATGCCAGAAGAACGCTCTTTACGCATCTGAGCCATGCTTTTGACCATGAAGAAGTCAGCAAGCAGCTCCCCGAATCTATGAGTCTCGCCTTCGACGGGTTGTCGGTATCTCCGGGAATACTTTAAAAAGCACCGTATCTTTCCTATTTTAAAATTTTTTTTCAGTACCTGATAAAGATTTCTCAAGAGTTGCCGATAACAGAGAATAGCAGTACTACACTCATCACTGCCGTAGTAAAGAAAGGGAAGAACGCCTGAGGTCATCCGGCATGGAGGTCGGATGAAGGCAACTAATAACAAGGAGGTTATACCATGGCCATTGGAGATTCCACCCGTATCAACACCAATATTGCCGCATTCAATGCCCTCAACGCATTAAAGAACATCAACCGTAATTTAGAGAGATCCCAGTTGAAGTTAGCAACGAGACTCAGGATCAACGAGGTTGCCGATTGATCCTGCCGGTTTTGTCATTTCCAAACGGCTTACTGCACGGAGTAAAGGGTTGTCGGTCGCTCTGGACAATGTCGGCACGGCAAAGAACGTACTCTCGATCGCCGAGGGGGGGGGGGCTGTTGAGCATTTCCTACATCCTTATACGGATGAAGGAGCTGGTCACGCAGGCAGCTTCCGATACGCTCGGCGCCGGGGAGCGGACAGCTATCAAGTCCGAACTTACCGAACTCACATCGGAGATCGACGACATCGTCTCAGAAACACAGTTCAATTCCGTTGCCCTGATCGACGGTACCTATACCGGTAAATCGTTCCAGACAGGCGAAGGCACCGCCGACACGCTTACTTTCTCAATCTCGGCAAACCACTCCGCGACTTCCCTCGTCGTTGCTTCTGTCGATGTTGCGAATGAAATCGTAAGTGCCGCAAGTGCAGCAGGTGCTCTGACGAATGTCAATAACGCTATCGACACGATCAACACGACATTACAGCAGGTAGGCGCCACCATATCACGGCTTACCGTCAAGGAAAATACGCTCTCCATCGCCATCACCAACACCTTGGCGACAAGGGGACGTATCCTCGATGCCGATATCGCCAAGGAACAGCTCGAAAGCACAAGACTCCAGATACTCCAGCAAACCGCTACAGCTCAGCTCGCTCAGGCGAATGTCATACCACAAAACGTCCTCGCACTGTTTACGTAAATTAAAAGCGGAGAGATAAAGAGTTGGGATAATATTTAGTTGGAGAGTTTAAAAAATGTAACATAATTATCAATAGTTGAATTTTCAAAAGCCGGACAAACTATGGCGCGGAGTTTACCGGCGTTTGAAAGGGAACACCAATAGCCAATACCACCTCCATGGGCAGTACAGTTCACTGTACTGCCTTTTTTTGTCATTAATTTAAGGTATGATAACTACGAAATTTACAATCATGTGAATTTCCGGAGAAAAATTATTCGGACGGAACATCTTTTTTAACTGCGGATTTGGTCTCGACAGGACCGTTTTGGGCAAAACTGCTACCGGTGGACTCGATTTGTTCACTCTCTTTACCGGATAACATCATAAGCAACTTTTTGAAAAACTCAATGAGCCAGCTGAAAAAACCGACATTTACCCGGTATTCTTCCCGTAATTTCTGAGCTTCCTCTATTTTTCCCAGTTCAACAAGTGAATCATACTCTTCTTTAACAATGGTATCGGTATATCTTTGAGATAATTTGTGTTTTTTCTTAAGAACGGCAGCTTTTCTAAATTCTTTTCTACGCATGAAATCTTCCCATACAGTCTGGCCGCATCTTTTACATCGGGTGAATCAATATCAAATATATATCCGATGTTTGCCGCAGTTTCCTGGTATCCGCTCTGACGGCACTGGTCGAATGCACTTTTCGACGCAGATTTTATATCGAAATTATCGACCTCCACTTTAAATTTTGTTACAATATCTATTGCACGGTCATATGCGCCGGTGCTGAGCGAATTTGTTACAGCTTCTATCACAACTTTTTCAATATCCTCCTGAGGAATGCTATATTCCTTGATAATACTGTTCCCTGCCTTGGTTTCTCCTTTCTCGATAAACTCCGTCAACACGGAAATAACCACGTTTTGTATAGTATCGATACTGTCAGCGTCGCTTAACGTCCCTAACAGATCGCAATCTTTTTTCATCTTCATTGCAAGAGAGATATTTCCATTCTTCAGGTAATTGTTATGATATTTTACCGCCTGATTGAATATTTCGCGCAGCGTTTTATTCGGTGTATTGCTCTCCAGCAGATTCAGTTCATTTTTAAACCAGACAGCATCGTCATGTCTGTTCTCCTGCAATAAGAAATCATGGACCTCCCGGGACTGGTTATATACAAAGACGACAAAATCCCGTAAAATATGATTTTCTATTTCCTTAAAAAGAACGCCGAGGCCATGAATCAAATGGACCACATTTGGAAAAATCCGTTGTGCGTATCCTGTCTCGCATAAATCCTTCCGTCGCCTTTATCAACGACCGACCGTCTTCATCACTCAGCAGCGAGAATCCTGTATCGTTGAAGATCCTGAACTCATCTTCAACGAGAACCATTTGGTCGAAGTCCCGTTTTTCAATTGCTTTCCGGAATGCCCGACTGGCTGTAATAATGGTTTTTCGTTCAGACATTCCGAATTCCCTGCTGAGAAGAGCGGCTTCAAAAAATTTTCCATCCTGGATTGATTCGTCATACCCTTTTTGCCAAACATTGCCAATCTGTTCTTCGGTTACTGAATACTTTTGTTGTATTTCAACAGCCAGCTTTACATTTTTATTAATGATAGCCGATTCTATGCCTTTTATCGCTGCTCTGGTTATCTCATAGTCCGGCAGATGATTGATCGATGCCCATTCAATCGCTTTTTCAATATCGCCGGTATTTATTATCCGTCTGAACTCCATAGATATGACGTCGTTGATCTTATCTTTCGGAAGGTCATAGCTCTTTGCTAACTCAATCGCATTAATAAAATTTTGGTCCGAAATTAATGTATTGAACGCAGTAGCGACCACAGTGGAAACTGCCTGAGGAGGAAGCATCTGCTCCCGTTCAATGACTTTAGCACCTTCTATATTGCCATCGAGCAGTGCGTCCCTGAATGCGGCAATCGCCAAACCTTCCTGTATATTTTGTTCTTCTTTTGTCAGCATAATAGATTTAGGCAATACTTTTTTTTAACAACTGTGCGGACCGGTAAACGTTTCAATCACTCTCTTTTTTATCGGAAGCTCATTCACTATACTTCATGATTGCAAAAATAAAAAGTTCAATTTTTCATTTGAAATAATTTTAGTAATCTCTTAAACAAGGAAGTTTTCATTGATTTTTACATATTAATTATTATATTGGTTGTTCTGATTTTCAGATAGAATAATTATGGCACATCATAAATCAGCAAAAAAGCGGATTATACTCAGTAAGGTTCAAAATCAGCGCAATCAAGCGTACAGAACACTCTACAAGACCGCAATCAAGCGTGTACAGAGCAGTGAATCGAAAGAGGCGGCATTGGGCGCATTAATTATTGCAGAGTCTATTATCGATAAAGCAACCGCCAGAAAAATCGTACACCGTAATCGGGCGGCACATAAAAAATCACAATTAGCTGCGTACGTAAACAGTTTAAATTAACGACATATACAATTTGTAAACCGGACGGCACTGGTAGGGTGATATTTCCCCCGATATCCCCTCCGTCAAAAG
Organism: bacterium; assembly: GCA_965240425.1. Taxonomy (GTDB): domain Bacteria; phylum SM23-31; class SM23-31; order SM23-31; family SM23-31; genus CBDFMG01. The sequence continues at coordinate 447,258 of OZ251221.1, read as the reverse complement.
CTGATCCGGTTTTTTTTGTCTTTTCTAAATTATTTACCCATACCGACATGCTGGACTTTCTGAAACAATTTTCCCTCGGTCTTTATAGCAGGGGCAATTATTATTTCTGTCTGATGCATATCCTTAATGTTGCTAGCGCCGAGATTTCCCATAGAGGTCCTGAGCGCACCGACAAGGTTTTGTGAACCGTCATCGAGATCTGCGGGACCATACAGGATTTGTTCGAGTGTTCCGGATGTTCCGACATATATACGCGTTCCACGGGGCAGATTTGCATGCGGAGTAGCCATTCCCCAGTGATATCCTTTACCGGGCGCTTCTTCCGCCTTAGCGAATGCGGATCCTACCATTACTGCGTCAGCGCCACAGGCAATTGCCTTACATATATCTCCTCCCGTCGACATTCCGCCATCGGTAATGACCGGAACATATTTTCCCGTAGTGACAAAAAAGCGGTCTCTCGCAGCCGCACTATCGGCCGTGGCAGTAACCTGGGGAACACCTATTCCAAGAACTCCGCGTGTCGTGCAGGCAGCTCCCGGACCTATTCCGATGAGCAGTGCATCTATACCTGTTTCCATTAATGCCAGCGCAGTTTTATACGTTACACTGTTTCCTACAATGATGGGTATGTTCATTTTTTTACAGAATTTTTGAAAATCGAGAGGCCTGTATTCCGTAGAGAGATGCTTTGGTGTCGTTACCGTAGATTGAACAATAAAAACATCTGCTCCGGCTTCCTGTGCAATATCGCCGTATCTATCCGCTTTATGGGGAATCGACGACACGACCGCCGGTCCTCCTCTTTTCAAAATCTCTTCGATGCGGATCGATATCAGGTCTTCTTCAATTTCTTTCTGATAGATATCCTGCAAAAGTTGTGTTGTAGATTCGTTATTACTGACCGCAATTTTATCGTAAATTTTTTCTGTATCGCGGTACCGGGTATGAATACCCTCAAGATTAAGCACCGCCATACCGCCGAGGTTCCCCATAGCCGAGGCAAATCCTGTGTTGACTACCCCATCCATTGCGGCGGCAATTATCGGGACTTCGAATTTCTTTTCTTTCAGTATCCAGGATATGTCCACATCCTTTGGATTTATGGTCATATTTCCAGGCACGAGTGCGATCTCGTCAAAACCGTAGCACCGTCGTGCTTTCCGTCCCCGGCCAACATACATTCCCATGAAGAAAACCTCCTGTGCTCAAAATCAGATTACATAAAAAATATATCAAAATATTTCTATTATTTCAATATAATTGTGGACATAAAGAAACAAAAGCCCCGGCGCTTACGCATTCTCTTTATACTGTATCGATTTTTGTCATATATTCCGGATTCACCCGCAGGTCATTCCAATAGTTCTACTGTAGCGCCGATATCTGCCTGCAGAATATCAGCTGCCGAAGCGGCGTTGCAGGCAATCTCGAGATACCCGGAACTCGAAAACAGCAGCAGAGGTGTTCCCTTCGGGACAGCTGCATAATGCGTTGTAAGTCCCGGGATCGTCCGTCCATTAATGGTTGCTTTGCATGAATTTCCAATACCGGCTTTTTTTAAATCCTTCTCGCGGATATTTGATATCAAATTTCCAAACTTGTCCCGATACTCGATCTTTCCCGATATCTTTTTCGTACCGACAACAGGTTTTTCGATAAGGTCCAGTTGGGGGAGTTGGATATAACTCTCCGAATTCCGTAAGGGGAACATTTTTTGACAAATGAGCGGCGACCGGTGCAAAAACATCCCTTCCGTGAAACGTATGGCTGATATCTTCAGCGTTTGTTTTATTTCTGGAAATCCGGTAGACTTCGTACAAATGTTCACTCGTAAGCACTACCGAAAGCACTCCGTTATCCGGAGCAAGAAACAGGTGATCTTTTGTTTGTACGGCGATTACTTCTCGACGTGACCCGACTCCCGGATCGATGACAATTACGTGAATTGTTCCTTTCGGGAAATAGTGATAAGACGATTGTACTATGAATGCCGCCGATTTTAAATCCCACTGCGGAATATCATGGGTTATATCTACGATCGTCACTCCGGGATTTATTCCCAGCATTACACCTTTCATAACACCGGCGTAACCGTCCTTTGTTCCAAAATCCGTAAGAAGAGTTATAATGGAAGACATTGTGAAAAACGCTCCGATATAAATTGCAGATGACCGCGCAGGGAGATATTTTGTTGAATCTGTTTTATTTGAGCTAAATCCTTTCATGCATCTCGATGCGCGGCACACTACCTGTTTTCAAGAGCATGGAGTATGGTCTTGAGGATGACAAGCATGTATTTCTAAGCGTAGCTTTCTTTCTCGGAGGGGAAATTACCGGATTTTACATCCTGAATATACTTCTTAAAAGCACTGCTCATAATCTCTGCGAGACCGGCATATTTTCGCAAAAATCTCGGATTGAAATCATCGTTCAGTCCGAGCATGTCATGAGAAACGAGTATCTGTCCGTCGCAGTATTTTCCCGCACCGATACCTATCGTCGGTATGGAAACGGATCGTGTCACTTTTTCGGCGAGCTGTTCAGGAATCTTTTCAAGCACTATAGAGAACACGCCTGCATTCTCGAGCAACTTGGCATCTTCCAGTATCCTTTTGTGTTCGTGTTTTTCTCTGCCACGAACCCCATAGCTGCCAAATGCCCGGATCGATTGCGGTGTCAGACCAAGATGTCCCATGACTGGAATACCGTATCCTACAAGTTTTACGGCAATATCGACAATGTTCTTACCCCCCTCTAATTTCACACCCTCAGCCCCGGCCTTCAGGAACAGTCCTGCGTTTTTCACGGCATCATCGACACCGCACTGATATGAGAGGAACGGCATATCGGTTATCAGGAGTGAGCGTTCTACTCCACGGCTGACCGCGCGGGTATGGTATAACATCTCTTCGACGGTGACAGGGAGAGTCGTATCATATCCAGCAACAATATTTCCGGCTGAATCCCCCACAAGAATCAAATCGACGCCGCTTGCGTCGAGGATACGTGCCATGAGATAATCATAGGCGGTCAGCGATGTTATCTTCTCACTGCTGCCTTTCATCGATCGTATCGTCTCGACAGACACTTTTGTCAATTCTGCATTCGCCTTCTTCAAACTCATAGTTTAATCCCGTCCGACACTAATCATGCAACCGGGAAATGATCCCGCCTCCGATTACTCTGTCATCATTGTAAAATACGACCGACTGGCCGGGAGTTACAGCCCGGACCGGGCTTTCAAATCTGACACGTGCTGTACCCGAACCCGAAGTCTCAATTACCGCACGTGTCCCCGGATCGTTGTAACGGATCTTTACCGTGGCGCGAAGATCACCACCGGAGGGTTTCCCGTTAATCCAGTTAACAGAATGTGCCTCGAGCGTGCCGGATAAAAGTTCATTTTCATCGCCGACAACAATTACATTATCGCCGGGGACTATCGTATTGACGTACGCCGGTTTTCCGAGTGCGATCCCCAGTCCTTTCCGCTGTCCTATTGTGTAATTATGGTAACCGGGATGCTTTCCAAGGAGTGTACCGGCTGAATTTCTGACCTCGCCTTCAGAAGTATCGATACCTTCGCTGATCATTCTCCCGGTAACGTACCTCCGGTAATTATTGTCGGGAATGAAACATATCTCCTGACTTTCCGGGGTGTTCGCAGTTGCAAGTTTATAGTTTTTCGCCAGCGATCGGACTTTTTTCTTTGTCAGCTCTCCAAGCGGGAAAAGAGTGTAAGACAACTGCTCGCCATCCAGACCCCATAAAAAGTATGTTTGGTCTTTGTTGGAATCGATACCCTTTCTGAGATAATAATCTCCGGTAGAATTGTCTTTTTGCACACGGGCATAGTGTCCGGTGGCAATATAGTCGGCCCCGAACACATTTTTTTTCCTGATAAGTGGTTTCCACTTAATATACGTATTGCACCGCACACACGGATTCGGGGTCATGCCGTTCAAATACTGCCCGTAAAAATCGTCTATCACCTGTTTCTGAAATATTTCTCTAAAATCGATTACATAATGCGGTACGCCGAGTTGATTACAAACTTTTCGTGCACGTGACGACATTTCAATCGAGCAGCAGGGCCTGTCGGGAAGCGTGTGGGAATCCTCGTCACGTTCGTCTGTCAGTCTCATGGTAATTCCGATGACGTCATACCCCCGCTCGAGAAGAAGCGCCGCCGTAACGGAACTGTCGACACCGCCGCTCATTGCAACCAGAACACTTTTCCGTTTATGTGAATTTTTTATATTCAATTATACAAAATCCTCTTCTAACGTACGCACCCGTTCCACCACATCTTTGAGCACTTTGACCGTATAGTCAATGTCCGAACGGGAAGTCCATCTGCCGAGCGTGAAGCGCAGTGCGGATTGTTCATATTCCGGAGGCAGGTTCAGAGATTTGATGACATGTGACGGCTCAACGCTTCCGGCATCGCACGCAGAACCTGCCGATGCAGCTATCCCATGCAAATCGAGACTCAGGAGCAGCGACTCACCGTCGGCATCTTTGAATGAAACGTTCAGATTACCCGCCAGCCGGGATTCGGACGGACCGTTCAGTCTGACATCGGATATCGATTCCTGTATCCGTTTCCAGAAATATTCGCTCAGGTCATATAGTTTTACCGATCCTGCCTTCAATTCATTTTTACACAGCGCAGCTGCCGCTCCAATTCCGACAATCCCCGCCACATTTTCTGTGCCGCTTCTTTTTTTGCGTTCCTGTATTCCCCCGTGCATGAGTTTTCCGAGGAGGAGCCCTTTGCGGACATAGAGAGCTCCCACACCCATGGGACCATAAATCTTGTGACCGGAGACTGAGAGCAGGTCAATATTCATTTCATTGACGTCGACCGGAATCTTTCCGAAAGACTGGACGCAGTCGGAATGGAAAACGGCACCGAATTCCTTTGCAATTTTCCCGATAGACCTTACATCGTTGATCGTGCCGATCTCGTTATTAACGTGCATTATGGATATCAGTATCGTTCTATCCGTACATGCGTCCCGCAGCCGATTTATAGAAATCGTCCCGTCGGGCTCAAGAGGAACGGACGTAACAGTATAGCCGAGCTTCTGAAGATAACCGACAGTATTCAATACTGCGGGATGCTCGGCAACACAGGTTACGATGTGGTTCCCTTTTTCATTCTTTCCGCGACAATACCCGCTGACTGCCCATGAATCTGATTCGGTGCCTCCGCTTGTAAAATATATCTCTTCGGGCGTCGCTTTAATGAGTAATGCAATAGTTTCCCTCGCTTTTTCAATTCCATCCTTTGCTTCACGGCCATAACTATGAACGCTTGAGGGGTTTCCAAATTTACCCCGAAAATATGGAGTCATTGCATCGAACACCCGTTTATCCACCGGGGTCGTAGCGCTATAATCGAGGTAGATGCGTTTTGCTTCCATTTTTTTAAAAAGTTTTAACGGTATGTGTCTATAATTCCCGTGTGAATTTCTTATCTTATTCAGGATTGTGACCGGTTATGCGCGTTACTTTAATAAACTACGGAATAATTGAATGTTACAACCGGCCACAGGAACGAAATCCTCATACGGGAGTGACAAAAAATATAACATTGCTCTCTAAAATAAGCAAGGATATAATTACCGCCGGATTCGTATAATCTTTCATGGTGACTTACTTTTATCCGGCTTCAGAAGGGCGTTTTTCCAATTCTTTGATCATATTCGGTACCATATCCTCAATGTTTATAAGTTTTTAGCCGATACTTTTGATAGAAATCAAAGGAAGACTATGCTCCGATTCATTCAGTTTACTGTTGTAATGCTTTCGGTCTTGTACTGTTGCAATGTTTTTGCGCAGCAAGCAGATGAACCAGTATCGAAAACGTATCCGATACGGTATAAAACCGTTCAGGAATTTCAGCCACTTGTTCAGGCGCTGCTCTCTAACAGGGGAATCATCGGAAAATCTGAACATGATAGTAGTCCGTGACCTGCCGTTAAACCTGTTACAGATCGATAGTCTTTTAACCCGGTTTGACAGGCCTACCCAGCAATTCATGATCGAGATACATCTCTTACTTGGCTCAAACGATCCGCTTCCACCTTCGACCCCCGACAGTACACGTATTCATGAACTCCTCGATCCGCTCTTTTTCTTCTCAAAATACGAAGAAATTGACCGCGCATACATCAGGACAGAAGAAAACATTCTGACGGTCTCCGATATTGCGGGAGGGCAATTTAATGTCACATTTCAGGTCGATTATGTTGAAGGTTCCACGGCTCCGATCAGATTCCGCCAATTTATCTTGAATGAAACGGTGCGGGACATAAGCGGTCAGTTTCTCAAACCTGTGTATGCATCATCGGCTGAAGTGGATGAAAATGTGAAACAGGTCTTTGCTGCTGTTAAGCAACAGCAAACGGGGAAAACACTCGTAATCGCCGTATCGGCACGCCGCATCTAACCGAATGGTACTCATTCCAGAATTGCATCGGATTTTTTTAAATACGCTGCATCATAAATAAGTTTGAGGAAAAGAGAACTCCTGTGGATATCGATATCGATATCGAGATAATAACACGGTATATCCGGGGGTATCCACCGTTTTATCTTATGCCAGTCTTTTTCTGTCGAGATCAGATAATCCGCTGAAGACGCATTCAATTTTCGCAAGATCCGCCGGACTCCCCACCGCGAATAACGGGCATGGTCCCGGAAGAAGAATGCCCTGCTCACATACGAGCCTGCTTGTTCAACAGTGTGTTTGAAGTATTCCGGTTTCCCGATTCCCGCAATAAGCCATACCGTCTTTTTATCAAGTGTCGATGCCGGGAGCGATCTGATCTCATTTTTGATCGAAACCGATGTATATCGGGAGTGAAAGACGGGACATGAGAATGAATTAATCATTTTCTGAAGTATTTCCGGGGCGTTTTTATAACTGTCGTATTTAGTAAAAACGACCACATCCGCCCTTCGCAGATTTTTCAACGGTTCCCTCGTAATCATTGTATTTCCGAAAATATCCGGAGTATCGATGAGAACAATATCGACGATTCTTGAGAGCTTTCTGTGCTGAAATCCATCATCGAGAAGAATAATATCGGGCTTGAAACGTTTTATGGCCTTTTTCGCTCCTTTGATCCTGTTGCGGCTCACAACGACAGGAACTCCTTTTAGTTTATGTGCCATCAGGTAGGGCTCATCACCCGCGCTCCGGCGAGAGGCAAGGACTTTTTTCGTATTGCTGACAACCCGGGCAAAAATGCTTCTGCGTTTGTATCCTCTGCTGAGGATAACCACCCTAAAACCGGCGTTCTGCAACTCTTTAGCGATCCAAATGACCATCGGAGTCTTCCCTGTCCCACCGAAGGAGAGGTTCCCAACACTCACGACAGGAACGGAAACCTCGATCGTTCTAAGAAGACCGTGATTATACAAAAAATTCCTCATCTGAACAATTCCGTGAAATACCGATTGTACTATTCGTATCATACTGCTCATCTACCGTAATCCTGTATTTATAGTATCCTATTTGGATGCCATTTTCGATTTTTTTTCTACCGTTGAATCAAAGTAGGTTTCCGCCAGAGAATCGAGTGTATGCATTTCCCGTTCTACATACTTTCTTTTTTCTTCCAGTTCACTGGGTGTTAATTCACTGTCGACACGTATGGGAAGGCCATAGACTATTACGCACTTTCCAAACGGTATTACGACCTGGAATTTATCCCAGCTATTCAATAGTAACCTGTTGTCCGAATAGGAGGCTATCGGAATGATCGGTGCACCGGTCATCTGTGCGAGCACAACAGCGCCCATCTTGAGTTTCCGGTACGGCCCTTTGGGACCATCCGGTGTTATCGCTATTTTACCCGGAGTTCTTAACCTTTTGACCATCTCGGCCACGGCCCGTGAACCGCCCCGGGTTGTCGACCCCCGGACCAGACCGAACCCGAGGTTTTTCAGGATGCGGGCGATAATCTCACCGTCGCCATGTTCACTGACAAGAACAATAATCCCTTCATCCATAAGGTTCATAATTGGCGCAAATACACTCCCATGCCAGACCGTAAAGATGCACCTTTCTCCAAATTCATACAACTGCCGGCGGTGTTCACCACCTACAACATAAATGCGTGACGTTATTCTGATAATCCGAAAAAGAAAACCAGCGATATTCTTCGCAAGCCACAAATAGAAACGTTGTTTAAAAGGGATTTTCTTATTCTCGCCCATTGTGAGTTTCGCTTCGCAAAAACCGTTTCATTCCGCCCGGAGGTCCTTCAAATGACATACCTCGCCTGATAGAGAATATATCATTTCGATCATCGTTATGATATCGAGAACATTGTGGTGCAGTATCGGCAGTATACAGCCGGCATTGCCCGACTGTATAAAATCTCGGTACACACGAGGAATCTTATCACCGGGAATATCTCCCGATCTTTTTCGATTCAGAACATGCCGCTCGAATGTCTGAAGTTTGAAATTCGGCAATTCTGTCCGGTAATGATGACGAATCTCATGTAAAAGGTCAATATGCACTATGTCGGCAGGAATGTGAATTCCATTCTCATATCCACGGTTCAGGATAAATGGCAGATCGAATGACTTACCGTTAAAGGAAACGAGCACGTCATACTGAGAGAACATTGAAGCGAAAAAGGACAGGAGCGGCCGCTCTTCGCTCAAATCCCTGGCAAACAATTGCACCAGTGCAATATTTTCTCCGGTAAAATAAGCGCAGCCGATCAAAAAGAGCGGAGACGCCGATAACCCGCAAGTCTCGATATCCAAAAACAGCACTCTTGACGGGTGTGTCGATCCGATCGCCGATAAGACGCTGGAATAATGAGAATTGCCCAGCTTAAGCCCTAAGGTTTTCAGCACTGTCGGAAACGAATCGATTATCGATCTCGCACCTTCATGAAAGTCCGGTAACCACTTTTTTAAAAGGGAAAACTCGCCCGCATCCGTTTGTATCACCGTATCCGGAACAGCCTCTTCGAATGAGATGCTTTTAGTTTTCGTGCCGAGAATTTCCAGGGCCGGTTCCCGTATAGAATCCGGCGAACCATAATTCGGTTCCGGCGGGTCTTCCAATCTGTTGATACCGGGACAAAGTTTTAATGATCCGCGATTGAGCTGCTCAAGACGTTTGAGTGTTTTTCTGCTTACCATGAACTTCTCACTTACGGTACTAACATGTAACAAGATACTAAAATCACCGATTTAATTAAAGGAGTATTTTTCAGAAGCGGCACGTGCATGTTCCACCGCTACAGGCAGCAATAGGAACCCTTCGGGCGCCCGGAGTACCTTCACTTTCCATTTGCAATTTTCACAAAAATAATCTACATTCGTTGCACAATCAATTACACCGTCTTTCGTCTCATGCAAGGCTTTTCGACATTGAATGTGGTCCGCACTTTTATTCCTGTATTTGCAGTTCTCATATCCGCTCATTGTTCATCCATGGGTGGTCTTTTCCGGCATGAAGAACCGCCACCTCCTGTCAGAACATTCCGGGCTGATGCCGGTATGCAGTATGTGAAGCTCGGTATTGACATTCTCATTGAAAAACAACTCGAATTATTAGCAGGTAAGCGAATCGGCCTGATCACAAATCAGAGCGGTGTCAACAGAGACCTCGAATCGTCAGCCGATATTCTATTCCAGCATGAAGACGTGCAATTGACCACACTGTTCGCTCCCGAACACGGCATCCGGGGAGACATACCTGCCGGAGAACCGGTCGCTCAATATACCGATCAACAAACCGGACTCCCGGTATTCAGTCTGTACGGCGTCAACAAAAAACCGACCCCGGAAATGCTTGCTGCCGTCGATGCACTCATTTTTGATATTCAGGATGTGGGTGTTCGTCCTTACACATACATATATACGATGGCGCACGCCATGGAAGCTGCGCGCGATGCCGGTATCGATTTCGTTATTCTCGACAGGCCGAATCCTCTTGGAGGAGAGCTGATCGAGGGTAACGTTCTTGACCCTGATTTCAAATCGTTTATCGGTCTTTATCCGATACCGTATGTTCATGGCATGACCGCCGGTGAACTTGCCTTGCTTTTTAACAGAGAATTCGGGATCGGAGTAAATTTACGGATCGTTCCGATGGAGGGTTGGCGCAGGGATATGGTTTTCAATGACACAGGTCTGAGCTGGGTACCGCCGTCACCTCATATTCCCGGCTCTGAAACCGTTCCGTTCTACGCAGCGACCGGAAGTATCGGAGAATTGGGAACAGTATCTGTCGGTGTCGGATATACCACTCCTTTTCGAGTTGTAGGCGCACCATGGATACATGCCCAGAGTCTTGCCGATGAACTCAACGGCAGGGAAATCCCCGGTGTTTTCTTCAGGCCGATGCACTGGCAGCAGTTTTACGGGATTTTCAAAGGACAGTATATAGGAGGTATAGCGCTGCATATCAACGATCAACGAATATTCAGTCCTTTTGCAACCGGTATTCACATCCTTGATGCGATCGGGGACCTGTACCCTGAACACGATATATTTCCCGATAACCGTGCACGTAACTTTTTCCTGGCAACCGGTACAGATATGATCTTTAACAGACTCAAAGCCGGGGTGCCCGCAGATGTAATAATCAATACTTACCAGGAATCTCTTGCTAAATTCAAGCGGCTCAGACTCGATTATTTGATCTATTGATATTCTGAATGATGTTTGTTTTTGATCGTTTTTTCTACGATCGAAAGAGGTTGTGCATTTTTTTATCCCAGACTTTTCTATTGACTTTTTCAGAATAATTCTCTTTTTTTTCCCGCACGTTCACATAGACGCGACGAATAGTAATTATCCCTCGAAGAATTAATCATGAAGATCGCCGACATTCTCCCCGAAGAAAACATTAAAATTCCGATCCGGAGCACAACGAAAGAAAAAATCATCAGGGAGCTTGTCGATGTATTAACCGCGTCAAATCCCGCTATCGACGGAAATATCGTGCTGCATGCAGTTCTTGAACGTGAAAAAACCACGAGCACCGGAATCGGTCACGGGGTGGCAATTCCTCATGGAAAATCGAATGGGGTAAAAGATATTACCGCTGTTTTCGGGATCGCTCCGTCAGGAGTCGATTTTGATGCGATAGACGGCGGTAGCGTTTTTCTGTTTATCTTGATAGCGGCGCCCGAGGGACCGCCGGGGCCACATTTACGGTATCTCAGCCTTTTTTCCCGGTTACTGAACCAGGATACAATGCGGGATAAGCTGGTCCGGTGCACATCTCCGAAAGAAGTTCTCACTGTGATCCGCGAAGGAGAGCAGGATATTCTCAAATAATGGTAGATTCGTGACTAACTAATAGTTTAAAGTTGGTCTTTTGTCATCAATAGTACTCTCTATCTGAAACCCGGCTTTTTAAACAGTAATTAAAGTGTGGAAACACTCACAAAAAGCAAAGTTAAGCACCTTCGCAAGTATCTGCTCAAGAAATATCGAACGGCGGAAGGGAAATGTTTTGTCGAAGGTGATAAATTATGTTTGGAAGCGCTTAATAACGGTTTCTCCGTAGAATACCTCGTTTACTCCCGGGGTACGGGTAAACGTTTTCAGCATATTATTCAACACCCGGGAGTTCAAGCGGCTTTTCCGACCTCTCATGAAACAATTAAATATCTTTCGGAGGTAGAGACACCGCAGAGTATTATCGGGCTTGTACAGTACCGGAAACCTGGTTTCGATCCCGGATCAAAAGATCAACACCGCCGGTATATTATTCTCGATAACGTTTCAGATCCGGGCAATGCCGGGGTCCTCCTTCGTACCGCTTCCTGGTTCGGTTGGGACGGGATACTCTGCAGCACGGGCTGTGTCGAGATAACAAATAGCAAAGTGATCAGGTCTTCCATGGGGGCGCTCTTTCATATACCGGTTTGGGAGCGGCAACATCTCGATGAAGCCCTTTTGACGCTCAAAAAGAGGGGATTTAACATCCTGGGGTCAACACCGAGAGACGAATTTTTTAACCCTCCCGGAATGAAAATCAAGACCGCGCTTGTTATCGGTAATGAATCGGACGGATTGTCCGGTAACGTTCAAAAACTTTGCGACAAACTTATAACCATCCCCGGATATGGTAAAGCCGAGTCGCTCAATGCGGCGGTCAGCGGTGGTATCCTTATGTTCCAACTCAGCAAGGACAAACCTGACAAATGACACGATTTTTTGAAAATAGCAACAGAGAAATTCAACCCGAACACCCACGGACGGCTTCGGCAGTTCCTTCTCTTACTGAGACATTCATTGTCCTTATGATCACCGTTGCATTCATTATTCCAATGACTTTTTTATTTTTTGTATTAGGCCGTATTTTTAATCTCGATCAGAGTACTTTTCTTCTGGTCGAAGCTTTAATAATAGTGCCGGCTCTCATTTTCGGAAAAGTCAGGGGATTTTCACTTCGGCGTATCTTTCGAATGAATTCGATTGACGTCCGGCAGTTCATGGTAACAATTGTTATCGGCATCTCGCTCATTCTTGTCATCAATGCATTAGAAAACTGGATACAAAATCTGCTTCAAACATTTCCCCATTCGGAATGGTTCCAGGATATGAAAGCAAACTTTGAACTTGGAATGCTTCATTCGCTGAGGATAAACAGTGTGTACAGATTGTTATCAAACGTTCTTGCCGTTGTACTATTTGCAGCAGTGGGAGAAGAGATGCTTTTCAGGGGATTCATTCAGCAGACGTTCGAGAACAGAATGCCCAAAGGGTGGTCTGTTTTTCTGACCGCGTTTATCTTTACAATTCTGCATCCATTCAGTCTTATTCCTATCATGGTGCTTGCCGTCATTCTGGGTGTTATGAGTTTGAGGAGCAACTCCATCTTTCCCACTATTATAATCCATGGTATGAACAATGGTATGTCGCTCGCTGCGCTTAATGTACGTGACTCTATTCAGTCCGGTCTAACGGAAGCTATCCCAGTTTCACCGGTGTTGTTTCTGTTTACGCTGCTGATCTTCATCGTAAGTTTCAAATATTACCTTCGAATAACCAGAGGATATGAACAGGTTCGGGAAGAATGACAACAGTACGACAAAGAGTACGCATGATTTTTTGACAAACAATTAAGAAAATAGTGGAACCTGCCGAAATTAAGGTAGTTTAGCTATTGTGACTCCTTTCAATCTAACAATTCAAAAATGATACGACACTATGAAAGTCATGCTCAAACGAATCGTTAACATTGCTTGTCCGTCCCTTCTATTTTTTGCGGTTACACTGGCAGCATATTCTCAGGACCTTGCTCACACGGAGAATTATAAGCGCTACGTGGATAACGAGTTCGGGTTTTCAATATTAAAACCGGACAAATGGACGGATATTACCCGGTCCGATGAGGAAGGAAGAAAATACCGTGTTTTTACAGGATTAAAAGAGAAAAAAGACATTTTCAGTTCTAATATCAGCGTGATAGTCTCCGATACGATCGGTAAGACCATCCCTGAATACACGAAAGATTTGCTGGTAAGTTATATTGAACTTTTTAAGAAGTTCGATTTTGAATATCGCGACACCGTTTCAATTAACGGTATTACTTTCGGAGATTTCATTATTAAATTTGAGATGGAAAATATTGAGTACCGCATGAGGACGGTATATACAATTTATCAGGCAACTCTTTATCATCTGACTGCGGTCTCTCCCGTAAACCGCTATGAATTAGATAAAGAAAATTTAAACGAAATGATAATGTCTTTTATGGTCCTGGAATAGTGTGTCGCTGATTGTTATAATTAAGGAAAGGACCCGCCATCGGAGGGTATTCCGTAGCTGACAGCCACGTTCGAATATCGTGTAAGCACTTTATAATTACTCCAAAATCTTTTATTCTGATAATTCCATTTTCCCGGGCATTTTCATACTCCTTATTGAGAACACTGATTTCATGTTGTACGATCTTTTGATCATGTCTCCCCCTGAACACGGATATTCCAATGAGTATAAGCAAAAAAGCCCAGATACAGTAAAAGAGTTTCCTGAGAAACTCTTTCGTGGTGATAACTTGAATCTCGCTATTTTTATACAATAAAATTGATTGTATCGCCCGCATACCGAATTGCTCCCCCCGGAACAATCAAAAGACTTACAGAACTAAAATCTTTTGTGTAATCTCCTCATTATTTTGAACAAAACATAGTAAAGTCCCCCCGACCACGTACTATAAACACCTCATCAACAACCACGGTTCCAATTAAATCTCCGGAACTGTTCCGGAATATCCGGTCATTCAATTCACATATCAACATGGATAAATTTCGCTCTTTCTTCCGCGGTGTTGGCATGAATGTATGAAAACAAACGCTTAAACGCAACAAATAGTTTCATTTTTTTTCTGGATACAACATATTGTGCCGTTTCCCAAGCTTTTTCGAGTCTGTATTCTGAGAATCCATGCCTGCCTCCCCAGGAAAATGAGGGTACATATTTTGGCTGAAATCCACCGCCGAACGTGTTGGCACACACACCGACGACAGATCCGGTATTGAACATTGTATTGATACCTGTTTTACTATGATCGCCGATGTATAAGCCGGCAAACAGAGATTTGGTATCGACCTGTTCACCACCAATAGTTACACGGACATTTTTATAATTGTTCTTCAAATTGCTGTTGGTCGTGTCAGCGCCTAAATTGACCCATTGACAGAGATAGGAATGCCCGAGAAAACCATCATGCTGTTTATTACTGTGAGAATGTATAATCGATGAGGTAACCTCACCACCGATGCTGCTGATATCACCGATACTTGTTCCACCGTATATCTTTGAACCCGCTTTTATAACAGTATCTTTACCAATGTACGCGGGACCTTCAATATATGAATTTGCCATGACCGTAGCGCCTGTTTCTATATAAACGGGACCACCTTGGGCATCAATCACGACACCGGGATAGATTTTTGCGCCTTTACCAATAAAAACCTTGTTGCGTGAAACAATAGAACATCCTTCATAAAGTGTGCCCTCAATTCTGGCCTTGTTACAGAGTCTCCTGAAATCCTTTTTTATATACTCCTTATTTTTATTGATGAGGTCCCAGGGATACCTTATTATGTCCGCACGAACTGATTTTGCAGCAATATCCGGAAAAAGCTTTCTGAAATCCAGCGGTTTACCCGCGTTTGATCGAACGGTCTTTACATTTACAGGGGAAAGCACCGCTGCAACTACGGTATCACCTGCACAGTACAGACACTCGTTGCGCGTTGCGAACAATTCTGTAAGTGATTTCGCAGCAAAGAGAACTCTTCCGTTCACGAACGTATACCGGTCATCTTCAAACCTGTTGACCGGGACACCTGTTACCGAAACTGTTTCTTCAAGATAGTCCCGGCAGTGGTACACGATATTTTCAGATTGGCGGACATGTCGTATTTTTTCTGCAAGATCAGTCATCCCGCATCTGAGAAAGTAAACCGGTCTCATCCACACAAGCGGTAGAAGTCTACTGAAATGATTGTCTTCAAAAATGCAAAGATTTATAGTTGGCACGTCCATTAACCGGAATACGTCTTATAAATAAAATACCTAAATAATTGTAAACTAAATGTACCAAATACATCACAAATCCGCAAGGCGTTTATAGAAGGGAATACAATGATTTTTTCTGAAGCGTAATCTTATTGTAAGACAATCCTTGAACAAGGTCAGGGCAAAATTATCACCGGGAGAAATGACGAAAGAATACTACTATTTTCCCGGTATTGAACCGAAATTGCCGTTCTTTCCGTATATGTTCTTGCTTTACTTTTTATCATGCGTTGACCTTGCCCCCAAAAGTTGATCCAGATAGTATATGAGTACAGGGATTAGATTGAAAAGAAAGGAGCAAGATCAATGGCACGTAGAATTCACACATCAGAACAAATTATCCACAAGCTTCGAGAGGCAGAAGTACTGCTCGCTCAAGGTCAGTCGGTTCAACAAGCTGCTCGCCAGATTGAGGTTACAGAGCAGACCTATTATCGTTGGCGAAAGGAGTATGGTGGTCTTCGGGTGCATCAGGCGAAACGATTTAAAGCGTTAGAGAGAGAGACTATCCGCCTGAAACGCCTGGTTGCCGAGAAAGAGTTGGATATTCAAATCCTCAATGAGACTCTGGCGGTTGATGCAAAAAACTTCTGAGCCCGGCGAAGCGACGGGAAGTAGAGCAGCATCTTTGCACGACTCTCGAGATCTCGCAGCGCCGGGCCTGTACCGTGTTGGGAGTACCGCGCAGCACTCATCAATATCGCCCGATTTCTCCTTCTGATGAAGCCGGTGTTAGTGCAACGTATGGTCTGAGTTGGCCACGCAGTATGGTCGGTATGGTTATCGACGAATTACCGCACTGTTACAGCAAGAAGGCTGCAAGGTCAATCATAAGAGAGTGGAGCGTTTGTGGCGTCGAGAAGGATTAAAAGTTCCCCGGAGGCAGCCGAAGCGCAAACGGTTATGGCTCAATGACGGTTCGTGTATTCGGCTGCGACCTGCGTACCGGGATCATGTCTGGAGTTATGACTGCATGCAAGCACGAACCCGAGAGGGAAGGAGCTAGCGTTTGTTAACAATATTAGATGAATACAGTCGGGAGTGTCAGGCAATTGTGGCAGGCAGGAGGCTGACTCACAATGACGTCATAGAACATCTTGCAACACTGTTCGTGCAGCGAGGAGTTCCGGTTCACCTGAGAAGTGATAATGGCACAGAGTTCACTGCTCAAGCGGTCCGGACATGGCTCATGCGCCTGGGAGTAAAAACATTGTATATTGAACCAGGCAGTCCATGGGAGAACGGGTATAGTGAGTCGTTCAATGGCAAACTGCGTGATGAAGTGCTCAACCGGGAAATCTTCGATACCTTACACGAAGCAAAAGTGCTTGTGGAACGCTGGCGAAATGAGTAAAATCATAAGAGACCGCATAGTGCCCTTGGATACCGGCCACCCGCCCCCGAGGCAGTTATACCACCGGATGCGGTCTCAAGGCCAATGGATAATACAACAATGAATATATCGATGAATTGACTAACTTAAATAATTGCCCAAACATTAGGGGCAGGTCAGCCTCAAGCCGGTCAAATTATAAAAATTGTGGAGGTATCACAACCAGACCGGCAGTATATCGGCTTTCTCCGTACTGAAGAGGGAATAAACATGCTCTCTACGACACGGAGAAAAGTAGATATTGAACGCGCATCAGAAGCAAAATATTATAGGTTAAAAGACGGTGTGTTCTAATATGAGATCGACGATATAAAATCTTTAGAAGACTGTTTTTTAAAATACATAGTGTCCTTTCATTCATAAATCATCACAGATGTTTTTATTCGTTATAAAGAAAATCTGACACAATAAGCGCTTCATCACTTCATGTATTAAACTCTTGACAATAAGAAATAATATTGTAAATTTGCAACACTTAGCTTGTATATTAATTTAGGGATTAACATACTTATTTACACTTATCAGGTAGGTGGGAAATGGAACTTTTAAAGAGTTTGAAGTGACCACGACAATTAAACTACAAGGTGAATATATTATGAGAACAATTACATCTGGGTTTTTAATGCTTGTTTTTCTTATTTCATCTGCTTTCGCACAAGAAAGGAATTTTTCCGCTGTTGGAGGAGTGGGAGTGAGCTTTCCGACAAGCCCTGATGATTTTAAAGATTATCAGGATAAAGGTATCAGTATATCCGGTGGTTTGTACTATTCACTGAACAATCACATTAAGATAGGTATACAAAGCGGTAGGTATAATTTTAATTTAGATAGCTCTGATCTTCCAACGGGTTTTTCGATTTCGGGGGGTGATGGCTCGGTTTTCATATTAATGCCAAGTATCCGTCTTACAGCCTCTTCATCAGGGCGGTTTGTTCCATTTGTTCAAGCTGGATTAGGATATTTTCGCTCGGATATTTCGGATGTAACGCTTGAGATTCATATTGATGATGAAGATATTTCTACTGTGGGGTTTACGGTTGAGGCGGATGATGGAATGAATTCCTTTGGTTATATGGCAGGTGGCGGTGTGGAAGTAGCTCTAAATAATAGATCGAGTTTAGTCTTGGAATCGGGATTGATTGTCGGTCAAACAGAACATGAAGTTACAATGCTGATCCCAGTTGAGTTCAAATATCTCTTTCGATGGTAGCATCATCTGTTGTTTATTTATATTTTGGTATAGGTGCGGAAATTGGCTGGAATTTTATTCCGGCTGATTTGGTTTTAGTGTAAATAAGTATGTTAATCCCTTAATATATTAATCATGGATAATCGAGAGAATTGAATTTATGGCTGATTACTCAACATATGATAAAGCAGATCTACTGAAAGTTATAGCAAAGCAAGAAAAAGAGCTTAAAATAAAAAAATATGGTCTTGTATGGGATAGTGAAAGAGAACCAGAACAGGTTGTACTTGATTGCGAAAACAATCTGCCAATTTTAAGACGAATCAAAAGCAAAGAAATTAGAACTAATGACAGTGATGATAATATCCTCATTGAAGGTGATAATTATCATGCTTTGACAGTTTTGAACTATACCCATAAAGAAAAAATTGATGTTATTTATATAGATCCTCTATATAACACTGGTGAGAAAGATTTTATCTACTCTGATTATCTCGACAAATTAAAGCAAGGTGCTGATGTAATACCACTGCCTAAGCACGGCTGACTTTCTCATCCCCAATCAGGCATACCCATCGCCTCTTATCTGGGGTACATTCCACAACACAAAATCAATGGTGAGGAAATAGCGTGACGGAAGATCAGAAACAAACGTTGCAGAGACAGCTCTGGAGTATCGCCAATGAATTGCGCGGCAAGATGGATGCTGATGAGTTTCGTGACTATATCCTCGGATTTGTTTTCTACAAATACCTCTCTGAAAAGCAGCACCTCTATGCCAACACATTGCTTGAAACCGAGGCCGTAAAAGACTACTTAGATGTAATAGATAAAGAAGACATTGAGGCGATTCGTGAGGAATCGTTAATGAAGCTCGGTTATTTCCTGCGCCCGGAAGAGTTATTCTCCGCCATCACTGCTAAAGGCAACGCCAACCTTGAAGAAGAGAGCAACTTCATTCTGGAAGACCTGCAGACCATACTCAACCAGGTCGAGCAAAGTACGCTGGGTACGGAGAGTGAGGATGATTTCAACAAGCTGTTTGAAGACTTGGATCTGGCCAGTACCAAGCTGGGCCGCACGCCCGATGCCCGTAACACCTTGATCGCCCGGGTACTGGCCCATCTGGATAAGATTGATTTCGGGTTGGAAGGGTCCGGTGCCGATGTGTTGGGGGATGCCTATGAATACCTGATCGGTCAGTTCGCCTCGGGTGCGGGCAAGAAAGCGGGGGAATTTTACACCCCACAACAGGTCTCGAAAATCCTGGCCAAGCTTGTCACCCTGGATAAACAACGCATTAAGCATGCCTATGACCCGACCTGCGGTTCTGGTTCACTGTTATTGCGGATCGCAAAAGAGGCAGAGGTCGATGAGTTCTACGGGCAGGAGTTAAACCGGACCACCTATAACCTGGCACGCATGAACATGATCTTGCATGGCGTGCATTTCAGGCAGTTTGACATCAAACAGGAAGACACGCTTGAGCATCCGCAGCATTCAGATATCCGTTTTGAGGCTGTCGTGGCCAATCCACCTTTCTCGGCCAGGTGGAAAGGCAAAGACAACCCATTGAACGAAACCGATGACCGGTTCAGCCAGTATGGCAGGCTTGCCCCCACTACCAAGGCTGATTTTGCCTTTGTCCAACACATGATTTACCAGATGGCGGAAAACGCCACCATGGCCGTGGTATTGCCGCATGGGGTGTTGTTTCGGGGTGCGGCAGAAGCTGAAATCCGTAAATACATCATAAAAGAACAAAACTACCTTGATGCCGTTATCGGCTTGCCCGCCAACCTGTTTTACGGCACCAGCATCCCTGCCTGTATTCTGGTATTGAAGAAATGCCGCGTGCATGATGACAATATTCTGTTTATTGATGCCTCACGGCATTTTAAAAAGGCCGGTAACCAGAACACGCTGACCGACGGGCATGTCGAGAAAATTATCGATGCTTACCTAAGACGTGAAGCCATCGATAAGTATGCCTATGTTGCCAGTCTCGATGAAGTAAAAGAGAACGGTTACAACCTCAACATTCCCCGTTATGTGGATACCTTTGAGGAAGAAGAGCTTGTAGATATCACAGCAGTAGTCAAGGACCTGAAAGCCCTTGAAGTCGATATACAGGAAACGGATGAAACCATTGCCGGGTTTTGCAAGGAACTGGGAATAGAAAGCCCGTTTTAATCCAAGAAAGCAAATGACAACAACACAACAAAATGTACCTGTCCTACGGTTTCCAGAATTTCATGGGAAATGGATAAACAAGAAAATTAAAAGCATTGCCCCATTGCAAAGAGGTTTTGATTTGCCATCAGCACAAGTCAAAAACGGAAAATATCCAGTGGTATATTCAAATGGAATTCTGAGAACTCACAATGAATATAAGGTTGCAAGGCCAGGTGTGGTTACCGGTCGATCAGGTACAATAGGAAAAGTTACTTTTGTCGATGAAAAATATTGGCCGCACAATACATCTCTTTGGGTAACCGATTTTTGTGGTAACGATCCAAAGTATATTTATTACTTTTACATTCAGATTCGATTAGAGAAGTATAACGCAGGTTCGACTGTACCAACGTTAAATCGAAACGATGTACACTCAATTAAAGCTTCCATTCCTCAATCGCTGGAAGAACAACAAAAAATCGCCAACTTCCTCTCCTCAGTCGATACCAAGATAGAGCAATTAAACAGGAAAAAAGCCTTACTGGAGCAGTACAAGAAAGGCATGATGCAAAAGCTTTTCAGTCAGGAAGTCCGGTTTAAGGATGAGCGGGGGAAGGATTATCCGGATTGGGAGGGGATACCTTTCACAAAAATATTAAAAGTAGAGCCTATGAAGAAGTTTCAAATTAAAAGTAGCGAAATATTGAACGATGGCCCGTATAAAGTAGTTGACCAAGGGAAAGAACTTTTGGCGGGATTCTCGGATAAAAAAAGCAAAGTCTTTGTAACAGATGGGATTATTGTATACGGCGACCACACAACTATTGTTAAGTTTGTAGACTTTAACTTTATTGTAGGAGCTGATGGAACGAAAGTACTGAAACAAACAAAAGGAGAAAATATAAAATATTTATATTACTGCCTTGATTTCAATAACGTGAAAGCTGAAGGTTATAAACGTCATTTCAGTATTGTTAAGCAACTTTATTTGCCAGTACCTTGTAGAGAAGAACAACAAAAAATCGCTAACTTCCTGTCTGCCATTGATAAAAAAATAGAGTTAGTCTCGGAACAACTCAAGCAAGCCCGAACCTTTAAAAAAGGCCTGCTCCAGCAAATGTTCATTTAACTTTCAGGCAAAGGACTGTATGACCACCGAGTCGGAACAAACCCTTGAGAACAATCTCATTGCCCAATTGGAAACACTGGGTTTTGAAAGGGTACGTATCAATGATGAGAACGCTTTAGTTGCCAACCTGCAAAGGCAGCTGGAAAAGCACAACAAGACCAGTTTGTCGGATGGGGAGTTCAAACAGGTATTGAACAAACTTGCCCGCAGCAATATCTTCGGGAAAGCCAAAATACTCCGCGACAAGGTCGACTACATCAGGGATGACGGCGATACCGGTTACATTGAACTGATTGACCAGATCAAGTGGTGCAAGAATGAATATCAGGTGACCCATCAGGTCACCATGCAAGGGACCTACACCAATCGCTATGACGTGACGTTATTGATCAACGGCCTGCCTTTGGTACAGATTGAATTGAAGCGCCGCGGCCTGGAATTGAAAGAAGCATTCAACCAGACCAACCGTTATCACCGTCATTCCTTTGCGGCCGGGTATGGGTTATTTGGCTACATCCAGTTGTTCGTGATCAGCAACGGGGTGAACACCAAGTATTACGCCAACAACCCTGTTGACAAGAGAGACTTCAAACAAACCTTCTTCTGGGCGGACCAGGACAACAAGAAGGTCACACAGCTCAGTGAATTTGCCGATGCGTTTCTGGAGAAGTGCCAGCTTTCCAAGCTGATTACCAAATACGTGGTACTGAATGAAAGCAGTGAAATGCTGATAGTATTGCGTCCCTACCAGTATTACGCGGTCGAGGCCATTGTCGAGCGGGTGAAGAATACGGAAAAATTTGGTTATATCTGGCATACCACCGGCTCCGGCAAGACCCTGACCTCTTTCAAGACCGCACAGATCCTCACGCAATCACCCGAGGTGCATAAGGTGGTGTTTGTAGTAGACCGGAAAGACCTCGACTACCAGACCATCAAGGAGTTCAACAGCTTCAGTGCAGGCAGCGTGGATGCGACTAATAACACCAGGAAACTGGTGAAGCAGTTCGGGGATGACACGCCCCTGATCGTCACGACTCTACAAAAACTAAATACCGCTATCAGTAAGGGACGGTATCAGAGAGTCATGGATACCATGCAAGAAAGACGCATGGTGTTTATCTTTGATGAATGCCACCGTAGCCAGTTCGGTGATACCCACAAACGCATCAGAGCGTATTTCCCCCGGGTACAGATGTTCGGTTTTACCGGTACCCCGATATTTGCCGAGAACTCTTCTACCAACGTACACGGGAAACGTACTACAAAGGATCTGTTCGGTGAGTGCCTGCACAAATACATCATCACGGATGCGATCCGTGACGAGAACGTACTCAAGTTCTCAGTGGAATACATCAGTACCATCAGGCAGAAAGACGGGATCAAGGACATTGACGTGGAGGCTATCGATACGGCCGAGGTGATGGAGGCAGGCGAGCGTTTAGAGGCGATTGCCGACCACATCATTGCGAACCACCATCGCAAGACCCACAGCCGTGTGTTCAATGCCATTTTCTGCGTCTCCAACATCCAGACCCTGATCAAATACTATGACCTGTTCAAACGGAAGAAAGCAGCCGGGGAACATAATCTGAAGGTGGGGACGATCTTCTCCTACCAGGTCAATGAAGACGACCGGGATGCGAACGGGTTTATTGAGACGGATGTAACAGACGTTGCAAACGGGACAGCCAACCCGCACAGCCGTGACAAGCTGGAAAGCTTTATTCAGGACTATAACGGCATGTATGGGACCAACTTCTCCACCGACAACTTTTATGGCTATTACCAGGATATCGGTAAACGGGTCAAGGCGCGCCAGATCGACATCCTGCTGGTCGTGAACATGTTCCTGACGGGGTTTGACAGTAAGTCACTGAATACCATCTATGTGGACAAGAACCTCAAGTACCATGGCCTGGTGCAGGCCTATTCACGCACCAACCGCATCCTGGGGCAAAGGAAATCACAAGGCAACGTGGTATGTTTCCGCAACCTCAAACCTGCCGCGGACCAGGCGGTTGAGTTGTTTGCCAACAGGGAGGCCATTGAAGCGATCATCCTGCAGCCCTATGAGAAATATATCGAACGGTTTGCCGATGCGGTCACGGCATTACTGATGATTGCCCCGACGATTGACAGTGTGAATGATCTGAAAACAGAAGAAGATGAGGCACGGTTTATCCAGGCGTTCCGTGAGCTTATTCGCATTAAAAACGTACTCGGCTGTTTTACCGAGTTCAGCCATGACGACCTGGCCATGGATGCACAGCGGTTTGAGGAATACAAGAGCAAGTACCTTGACTTGTATGACAAGGTCAGGACCGACAGACAGAAGGAAAAAGTCTCGATCCTGGATGATATCGATTTTGAACTGGCGTTGATCCATCGCGATGAGATCAATGTCAGTTATATCCTTACCCTGTTACGCAACATGCAGTCTGCCAGACCGGCCGAGCGGGAGAAACAGCACAAAGCGATCTTGAGCATTCTGGAGACCGATACGCAATTGCGCAGCAAGAAAGAGCTTATTGAGCGTTTTATTGCCGAGCATTTCCCTGCCATACCGGAAGAGGGCGATGTAAAAGCGGCATTCGATACGTACTGGACTGAAGAGAAGCATCAAGCCATACGGGCGTTGAGTGAGGCCGAGGGGCTGGATATTGACGGTTTACAAAGAGTAATCGGTAATTATTTGTTTACAGAGAGAACACCTTTGCGGGATGAGGTCATTGCCATCATGCAGGAGCAACCTAGACTCAGGGACCGTGGTACCGTTACCGGACGTATCATCGGCAAGATCAAAGCGTTTGTTGAAATGTTTATTGACGGGGTTGATTAGGACTCACAGAATCAAGAGAAGCAGACCTATCCAAAGTAGATGAAGTGTCCTGCCCCCTAAACTTGATCCAGATTTTAATGAGAAACTCTCATAACGGGACAGCATCGGTAGGTGAGGTTGGGCACCAGGGTATATAATTCCTAAATATTTAAGTATCCAAATGACAGAGAAAGAGCGCAAAGAGCCGCAGGACGGTGACGCTCAGCAGAGTATTAAGATAGTTACCAAGGATGACTTCGCGGTCGTAGATTGCGAAGCACCTATAATTGATAGCAATAACGTGGACTGTATGAGCCTCGGTTCTCTGTACCAAGAGGCGGCCAATGACGAAAAGGAAACCGGAAATGAGACTGCCAGCCGCGTCTTTCAGTTGTTACAGTTGGTTGCCCAAATTCACTTTAAGCCTAACGATAGTGCGGAGCCCTACGGTCCTCTTATGGTTAGTGGTCACAAGCGGACTGACATTCCAAGTGATATGAAGGGTGATCAGTCAGCTGTTTTTGCAGAAATTGCAGCAGATATTAAGAACCCGGGACTTCGGGCACGATTGTCCGATATTGCCTGGATCAATGATCGCAAGCTAGCTGACTTGGCACGACAAGCCATCCGGGCATATTGTGAAGCAGTACAGCTGGTTAGGAGCGGTAAAGCAGAATTTGATTTCGAAGAGCAAAGTGCCAGCAGCCACAGTGGATGTGGAATGTTGCGACGTGCGTGTCAAATTGCAAGCGCTACCGGTTGGAAGGAGCCAGAGGGATCAGAATTGAAATCGCTGATCAGAGCAGTCACTAGTGATACGTTCGATTGCAAAGATTGTAGAGGCTCCTTGAATATCGGTGAGTTGTGCTTGGACATTGGCATCGAAAATCCAACCACTATTGCAAAGAATGTAGAGACTATAGCTTCAACAGAAAGTATCCACCCAAATGACTCGCGGCTTTTGTGGGAACTCGCAGCCCGTGGTTATCATCAATCTCAAAAAAGAGAAGAGAGCAACCGCTGTCTTACTAGTGCAGCAGAATGTTATGTGACAATGGCATCTGCGGCAGACTTCAAGGGCATGACTGCGTCAAGTTGGTTGATGGATGCAATTTTGGCACTCCGGAAAATACCCAACACAAAGGAGAGGCGGCAAGAACTGGAAGCAAAGTTGCGAGACGCCCAAGTTGGGATTCCCGATGAGATGGGCGAAATATCAACCAAGATCGACCTGACAGATTTAGTTGGTCACTCTCGAAAATATGCAGCAGGTTTAACCTTGGCTCAAGCACTCGCTGCATTTGCGAATTTAGCAGAGTCTCCGGAGCCGAAGGAGTTGCGTGATACTGTACACAAACAGGCCAAAGAGAATCCGCTATCGAGCATCTTTGCGATGTCGATACACGACGATGAAGGCAAGGTGGTTGCTAAATCGCCAGGACTTACAACTGGAGAAGAGGATAATGATATGGCAGTTTCTCACCTGATTTCCAGAAATGAAAGTCTGCGCAGGCAACTCGCGGTGTTAGGATCGATAGAGCCGGCAAGATGTCTGATAAATTCGGAGCATTCAATCGAGCAGCGCTATTTTCAGCCAATTGTTGGTATGAGCCCATTTATACCAGGAGATCGTGCAGATCTTTTCGCGCTAGGCTTTGCACGGTTTTTCAATGGCGATTTCATCTCTGCGCTGCATATTCTTGTGCCGCAGCTTGAAAACTCGCTTCGTTATGTCCTGAAGCAAACCGGTGTTGACCCAACTAGCATCCAGGACAATATGACACAAGAAAATCGAACCTTGTCAACCATGCTTGAAAAGGACCGGGAAGCGCTCGACCAAATATTTGGCACTGCGACCGTTTTCGAAATCGAAAATATATTTGACTTTCGCGGCGGTCCTATGATTAGGCACCAACTCGCACATGGGTTAGTTTCTGGGAGAGCGTGTTACGAGCCGGATTCGATTTATGCGTGCTGGTTTATATTCCGGCTTTGCTGCCTTCCATTGTTTCCTCATTGGCAATAGGTTGCCAGTACGTTAAACAAGCTTTAGCTGCCTGTGCCATATTTGTACTAACTTGTAGTCACAGCTAATTGCAAGTGGTTGATACGCAAAGTATATATATAGGAGGTACTGACAAGATTCAGGTTAATTTGCCAGTACCATTCATATTCAAATAATCCGGGAGGCAAAATTTTCTTATGTGTGGTCATTTTATATTATGGAGCGATGAAAGTCAGTTATCCGCACACTATGGATTGGCTGATGTTCCTACTTTCAACAACGGTTATAATATTGCTCCATCCGCTGATATTCCGGTAGTTCGCAATCACCTTAGTAGACAATTGGTCAATTGTCATTGGGGGCTCATCCCCCCACTGGGCTATGGTACCAGATTGAAACCGATCAATGCCAGGCCGAGAGCATCACTGAAAAACCTTACTTCCGGGAATCGTTCAAACAGCACCGCAAACCATCACAACAAACCCCATTACACCACGATTTGTCATGCTAACCTATCAGGGAATACAATAGTCAATTGAGCCCAAACTCTCACTTAAACATTGGTACCGTTATCGGGAGGGCGGTCACAATGTCCACCATGCAATTACCATTGTTTTAAGAGTCCAAGAGTTACAAGAATTACAAGAATTACCTTTTTCTATTAATGGCCTATAAGAGGGTGTATATAGTATTATTATATTTCAGGTAATTCTTGTAATTCTTGTAACTATTTAAGCACAAATTTCATAAAAGTTATCTGACAATTTCTAAATCTTCCCACATTGAAACATTGTTTGTTCCTTTAGAAGGTCTTTTATATCCGGCATTTTGTAACATTTTTCCAAAAGTGATTTTTTTCAACTTATTTTCATTGTTTTCATCACACCAATCCTTGTATTTTTTGTACACTGTTTTTACCGATGTGTTTTCGCCAATAACTTCCTCGATACATTCTTTTAAAAAACTCCTTATAACGTCCGAATCTTCACGATATTCCAGAGTTGCGCTTTTCACAGATGCTGGGATTATCAACTTGCCACATTCAACATAATCCTGATAGCCGGTTATCGCCCAATTTAAGATACCGGGCAATTCATTCCGGTATATTTCGAGCAACTCTGATTTAGGTTTTCGTTTCTTTTCCGGAATCTCAACGGTAAACGGTACTTTACGAATGCGTCTCCAGAAACCTTCGTCGGTCGCACGTACCCGTGGTTCTGAATTACCGGACATCCACAATTTATGTGTTGGATTAAAAGTAAACGGCCTGCCAAAAGGAAACCGCGCAGACAGTATATCGCCGCCAGTAAGGTCTTTAATTAATGATTCATGGAACATCTGACTCTTATCAAGTTCACTTGCAACCGCTAATCGGACACCGGGAAGATTCGCAATGTGATAGTCGCTTTTTGACTGGCCATTGGCGATCGTGAACAAATCCGCATGAGTCTTTAGAAAATAATCCCCTAGCAACATTTCAAATACATCGAAGAGACGGGATTTTCCATTAGCACCTTCGCCATAACAGAAAAACAACACTTCTTCATCAACCAGGCCACTCAGCGAGTATCCAAAGCCTTGTTGAATAAATCGGATCAATTCTTCATCATCATTAAATATCAAATTCAGCGATTCATACCAATAGGGAGCCTCAGCATTCCGGTCGAATTCAACTTCACTCCTCTTAGTTAAATTGTCAGATTGCCTGTGTTCATTGAAACGGCCATTTTGCAGATTATATGTACCGTTTTTGCAATTAAAAAGATAGGGATTTTGATCAAA
The DNA here is from genome assembly GCA_965240425.1 of bacterium. Classification (GTDB taxonomy): domain Bacteria; phylum SM23-31; class SM23-31; order SM23-31; family SM23-31; genus CBDFMG01. The sequence goes on along the minus strand of OZ251221.1, from coordinate 419,176 downwards.
ATCCTTCTGCTCCATGGATATTCTGGGGATGCTCTCGGCCAATTCCAAAGCGTTTATGATCCCGGCCTTCTGCTCGGATTTCAACGCCCAGGAAAACGCCTTCTTGCGCTGATCATTCGATTGTTCCCCATTGGATTGAGGTATGCAGGAGGCAAACTTGAAGATCTCTTCGGCATTTTTTTTGACAAGCTGAATGATTTGTTTTGATTTGTCAGGCTGCCAACGTGTCCCGTCCCAAATGTGCCACATTTTCAATGTATGGTTGTACCGTATTAGATCGCCAAAATTTGATGCTAGAAAATCGGCGTTCCAGGTTTCAGACGGTGTAAGATGTGTATTCTCGAAATTGGTTAAATCCGACTGTATTAATTTATCAGACTGCGCTGTTGTTTTAGTATCCTGCGGCTTATCGGATTGTTTCCAGAATGGAGTATCGTTGACGAGATCGATCAGCTGGTCCTTGGTACCGCCGTTTTTCATCCAATCAGTAACATCCTGCTTCGGTTGCAGGTCCGGAAGATCTAAAATTTTTATATCTGCTGCAGATCCATGAAGTTTTAAGGCGATATCTTCGGCATGTGAACGTCCAGGATCATCGTTATCCGGGATGATAATAACATCCGCATTCTGCAACCAGGTAGAAAAGGTGAGTTTCCATTTTCCGGCACCTCCTGAGTTGGTAGTCGCTACGAATCCGAGAAATTCGAGGGTATGTACATCCTTCTCGCCTTCGACTATGAATATCGACCGTCCTTTTTTAACAGCTTCCAATACCTGAGGGAGTCGGTACATAACAGGCTTAACTCCGCGAATATTCCAGATCCAGCCTCCGGATCCATCAGGTTTCCTCAACCTAAATTGTTTACCAGACAGGCGGCATGACTGGTACTGCAGTGTACCGGACTCATCGACGTAATCATAGGTTGGTTCTAGTGTGTTGGAATTTCCTGAACCGTTGGAACCGATTTCAATACCGGCTCTATCCGCAACCTGTTTAACCGCCTCATAGAACGTGATGCCTTGGTTCTTAATAAGAAATTCAAATATGTCACCGCTTTTGTTACACCCAAAACATTTATAAATCTGTTTGTCCGGGTGGACAGAAAACGAGGGTGTTTTTTCCTGGTGAAATGGGCATAATGCTTTAAAAACCTGACCTTGCTTTTTCAACCGTACTGTACAGCCGATTACATCGACTATGTTGACAGAATTGCGTATGTCGTTTATTTGGTTATCGGGGATTCTCATATTGATCTACTCCGCGATAGTGATCATAGACTCATTGACAAAATTAGTCAACTCCGCCATCGGATACCTTATGGCTCCACCGATTTTGCAATATTTTGGCCCGCGAGACTCAGATCTCCAATTTGATAAAGTGCCCCGTGAAATTTTAAGGAATGCACCTGCCTCCCGCTCAGTCAAAAGATGATCTTTATTCTGATTCATATTTCCTCCAGAATTCAACTTCTTTTTCTTGAAATTTAACCTATTTCAATCCAAAACAATTACCTTTCCTCCCAAGAAAATAGTTTTATACGCAGAAAGGGTATTTAATGAGCAAAGAAATTGAGTTTAATAAATAGGTTTTTTAAATTGGGGAGGGTATTTATAAATGAACGTTGGTAATTAATTGTTGGATATAGGTAGAGTATTAATTCTTTTTAGGTCGTCCTCTTCTGGGATTAGGACAAAGGTCTTTTATCCAATCACGTAGAGTATCATCCACATACGGAGGATTAATATCTTTGAATACATCCCGAAATTTTTCATCCCGAAATACGTGTGCAATCCTTTCTTCCGGTTTCTCTTTCCATATTTCCTTTGCCACTTCACGGCATTCTAATCTATGTCTTTGATTAGGTCGGAGTTTCTTCTTTACGTTCTTTTGCACAGGCTTTTCTTTTGATTTCTCATTTCCCTGCTTTTCTGCTTTCCGTAATAATTCTTGTGATTTCCAAGAATAGATATGACTCTGAAGCTCGTCAATAATATCCTTATACTCATAATACACCATTTTGAGAACGTGAGGGTTTAAAAACTTACCATACACTTTCCTAAAATCCTCTATATACTCATGCGTATTGTTAAAGACAAAAGACGAATCAAGTTTGAGAGATAAATCAGCTAAATGTTTCTCTTTTTCTTCAATCGTGGGACAATCTTTATAAAAATGTCGTTTAATCTTATTCTTGTCATATCCATATAAAGGATAACCATCCAGCGATCTTTCTTTTGGCAATATCGGTACTTCCGATTTCCTTGTTTTCGATGTCACTGTTTTAGCTCCCACCTTCTTTTTTGATTTCAAAACTATTCTCTTTTCTTATTTGTTTTCACAGAATCAAAAGCTTCATTAATTAAATCACCAATCAAATCAGAAGCCCGTTTTAACGCTTCGTCTCGCAGATGAGCATAGCGTTGCGTCATAAGCGGGTTTTTATGAGTGAGAAGCTTCTGCAATGTATACATATCTACCTTTCCGGAAGATGCGAGCATAGACGCATATACATGTCTTAGGCCGTGCAAGGGCCTAAAATTGTCAGGTAAACCAGCACGTCTTTTAATGCGATTAAGAGGTATTTTTAAATCCTTACGCTGCATTCCATTACGTCCAGGAAATACGAATTGGCTGTCGGATCGACATTGAGAATCAATCACATTACGGGCTAAATCGGTTAAAGGAATTTTTTGATCTGTACCACCTTTAGGGTCTCTAATATGAATAAATCCTCGCTGATAATCAATATCGCTCCATTTTAGTCGAAACATCTCTCCTCTGCGCATGCCAGTGTATAAAGCAAGCTTCATTATATTCCCGGCATGAATATGGGGATCTTTTTCTATGGCTTTGAATAATCGGTTTAATTGATCCGAGTTTAAGTCTTCGGTTTTTAAGTTGTTTATTTTGGGTGCCGTTATTTTGAAATTTAATCCAGAGCAGAGATTTTTACTAATACCAAAATTAATAATCCTCTTCAACAGCACCAAAACGTGCTTTACCGTTTGCGGTTGAAGTGACTTGGAGAGATTCAAGGTTAAGTTGTCTACTTCAATTGGAGTAATTTCATACGGTTCTTTGCTACCAAAACGAGGTTGAAGATAATTTTTGAATCTATTCTCATCTATTCTAATACTTTTATTGTTCGGCTTTCTATATGAATATTCATCCCATAGACGTTCTATTGTCCATTTAGCATTTTTAGATAAATTAAATTCTTGGTTTTTCAACCTTTGTTCTCGATTTGATAATACAATACACTTAATTTTTTGTGATCGGAGATTTGCAGCTTTTGCAGAAGTCATATTGTTTTGAAATTGACGACCTGCTTTTTCCTCGACCAGCTTACCATTTATTCGATAAAGGATATAATATATTCGTTCAGGTTTATTGGCGGTAATGGAGTTACCGATGATGTAATAGACACCAGGATATTTTGTTTTAATACGTTCTTGTTTTGGCAAAATAATCTCTATTAATCAATAACTGAGTAATTTAAGTGCGTTAAAAGCAGGAATAAGATTCTATCCCCAACACTATCCCCAACATATTTATAATATAATAAATGAAATTTAGTGATTCCAAGTGATAAATTTATTTTTTTTATGCTTTTAATTAAGATTAGAATGATAAGAAATGAAAAACAGTGATAAATAACCTCTCGGCCTGTCAAGCCGGAGATCGAGGGTTCAAGTCCCTTCGGGCCCGCTCAATAAAAACAAGGACTTAGATTGATTTCTAAGTCCTTTTGCATTGTGTGAAAATAGTATTCCCCACACTATTCCCCACACTATTCCCCACACACAGCCAGTATTTTTTACGTACTGGTAGCCTGATTTTTGTGGATTCTTAATACCGTCTTTATACCGAGACAACTAAAATACTCTGTATTCGTGCTCAGGAAACAGCTGTGGCCGTCAGCTTATAAAGCAAGCTAACTATTGTTCTTGCCACTATATCGGTTCTAAATATTGACCTTGCTCCTTTCGTTCAATCTAATCCCTATACTAATATAACATCTGGTTCAACTTTTGGGGGCAAGGTCATCTTAATGACACACGGATATACAATCAGTGTATCACTTACACAAGAGAAACTTTGTTAATAAGACCACCTAAACAAGTGCTAAATTGTCTTTAAATTGAACGGTAAATTTGTCTGAATTGTACTATTCAGATACACTTCAGACTTGATTAGAAAATCCTGTCAATGAGAGAAAGAATCAAGTAGCAAACAATGCATTTAAGGCATGTTCGAGACCTCGGAAAAGAGATGAGAAAAAAGACTTTAAAACTAAATATATCTCTTAATCTATACCAATCATTAATCAAAATTCACTTTAGTCCGTTTTTGACCTAATTACCTAACTTTTTTATAATATATCAGAGAGCATAAAGTCTCTCAGTCCGGTATTGTATTTATTTAACTACATGCCACTCGACATTTGCTCTACTAAGATAGTCAAATCCATTATCTGTAAACATTCCGAGTTGTTCGATCCCAAATGACAAACCGTTTTCACCCCATCCGGGAACAGCAAAAGTGAAGCTCGGTTCGTGCGAATAGAGCGTATTATAATGGAGTTTGAGAGTAGGGGAAAGAAGGGGATGCTGTTTGTACCCGGTACCAATTCCCGTAACGTACGTTCCCCGGGAAAACTGTAAATCATTCGCAGTAAACCGCCTTAAAAAATTTGGCGGGGGATGAAAACCGAATCTGGCTCTGATTATACGCGAATCATGAGGCATAATCTTATTTCCGGCTTCACGGATCTCTTGTGCGGTACGACCTACTATATATGCTTTTCTGTATGCATCCAGCATCTCGTTCATAAGCCGCAGCACTTCTTTCAAATCTTCTGGAACATCTGTCTCATCCTCTTGGAGTACATACGCAAACTGTTTAGAATCGGTTTCCAGACCGAGCAGCATTATATCCGAATCCAAACCGATTATGTCACCGCGTCTAATCATAATATTTTCGCCACGGGTCCTCCCATTTCGAAAATATTCAGAAGAGTCATTATATTCGGCGATCTTCGACGGCCTTCTCCAAATGTCTACACCAGGGTTGTTATCTATATCTAAATGAAGATCACGATACCTGTGCCGTATCCACCAATTCACGTCATCGGTTGTAGTATAGTTGGGTATAATCACCTTATTTGAAAAGGCTTCAGCAATAACGTCATTTTGCACTCCCTGGACATAACGGTACATACTTATCTGCTCCGGGCTCATAATCGTAAGCCACAATATGCCAAGGTGCCACGAATCAACAATGCGGGAAGCATATTTACTTCCCAGAGCTTGTTGCATTTCATCACTCGTTACTATACTTAATTGTGCTGTGTCTCCGAAGTTTTGTCTCCGGATATAAAGGTTTTTCATACTTATTGCGATCTTTTTGGGATCCCGTTCTCGTACCAATCGTGTTATATGATCATAATTCTCCGGCTCAACATATTCAATTTCGCTACCCGTAAAGTAAAAAAGCAAGAATTCAGGTAATCCGGAAACTTTACCCTGATATTTACTCGGCAATACTTGTCCCTCATGATTTGCCGGAAGTAATGACGTGTAAACCGGATGTTCTCTATAAGACGTCTGCCGGTAAAGAGGTTCTTCATCATTACGGATAATCCACATGTCCACCCCTTGTTCACGCATTATCATCGGGAGTACGTTCTCCTTTTTCCAGTCCCAAAACTTTTGCATGATCCGGACACGTTCCCGCATTGGTATAAAATTCGCCGCATCCCTGCCTGAACCCGGTTTTGGTAATTGAGCAAAAGTGATACTAACGGTTAAAAGAAATAATGACACAGAAAAAGACCACAAAAATCGTTCGTTCTTCATAAAACTCTCCTTCTTCAAAAAAGATAATAATTGTAATTTATAGCAACAATTCGGAAACCTTGAATAAATATAGTAAGGCATGCATTTTTCGTTTACAAATATTTTCTCCACCTCGGGCTGTACGATTTTCGAACCTTTAATGTATGTTTTAAAGTTTTACTTTCCGATCACTAAATTGAAGAAATTCAATATTGATGAGGTTATCAGTCCCATCCTGGTTCACTCGGTTATCCTTGACCGTTACATACCCATCGTTATTTATAATTGAATAATCCGCATAAGCACCAAAGAATACTGCTGTATCATTCCCATTACCACCGAAGAGCTGGTCATCCCCTGCACCACCTTTCAGCATATTATTACCAGTATTACCTGTTAATACGTTGTCATAAGCATTTCCCGTCAGGTTTGCATCATTTTCCTCAGTTCGTCACTATTCCTTATTTCCCAATTATACCCTCCTTTGTCATGAGGCCTATTGAGGTCCCAAGCAGTTGAGATGAACTTATAACCGAATTCCTGAAGTTTAATCCTTAACCGGGTTTCTTCATCGTCGAACCTGTCGTACATACTTTCGTCGTAATACCTTTTTTTTACAGCTTCCAGTAAAAACTGATAAAGCTTCGACGTTTTTGAAATGCCCCACTCATCGGGAAACGTGTAGTGAAGTCCTATGTCATTTGCATAGTGTAAGATGTGCTCGACGACTTCATGCACCTGGCCTACGGGTGGATCTTCATGAATAGTATCGCATACGCTGTTCCGACTTCTTGTGAAGTCCCACGCCGCCTTATCTTCGGGAGACAAGTCACGAAAACCGTTGAAGGTTTCATGCTGAACGAGAGGAATCAAAGCTCTATACTTGTACATGTTCTTTATAACCTCTTTTTGCAACGCTCCATCAATGGCCCCACCTTGTGGAAACATCTCTATGATGGTTTTGGCAACATTCCTCATAAAGACATCGGAGATATCATTCCGGCCGATCAGAGTAAGACCATATACTGTTAGTTTTTTCGTAAATGGCTGGTACTCATCTGTCAGGATAACGCCGCTGTTCATATACAGATCGTCAGGCACTTCACCAATCGGTTCGAGCAGAATTGCACCCAAAAAATGAGTTTTTTCCGTATCAGTCGATACCGATTCAGCAGTTTCTGAACTACAGGAACCCAGAAATAAGGTCAAAAAAAGGATTGCACAACAAAATTGTCGAGTAGACATAATTGATTCTCCTTCAATTAGTATATAATCGCATATCAATTTTCTGAAAACTTTCAAAGAGAACAACAAAAATTCATTATTTGATTTTATTACTTATTCAAAATAATTGTTTTTTTATCACCTCCAGCCTTTTGAGCCCAGGCTTCAACTGATACCTTAATCGGCCCGGTTCCTGTCGGTTCGACAATCCATTCTACCGTTTTCTCCGATCTATCCTCTCCTTGAATCCAGTAACGGATGTAAGCCCATGTCCCGAGAATATGCCCCAGACTTTTTTCAGGCTGTTCATCGATAATCCGCGCATTTTCGAGTTCCAGTTGTGCCACAACAGGATAGTCCCGCCTAATTGCGATAGCATTTCGTGTTATATAGGTTGACAGTTTACCTTCATTCCGGACCGTTGCGGTGATTTTGTACCTGCCGCCGGAGATGGATTCGGTTTTTACATTCTTAATCCGTAGCAAGGGAGAAAGATCAGCGATATAGAGCAACCAATCATATTGAGTTTCACTGGCAGTCTTTGCCCATTCTCCAAAAGTTGGAGGAGGAGTACGCAAGCCTCCGATCTCGACTTCCCCGAGGACAGGGTGGTTAAAGGACTTCCACGGTGAAAACCATCGATATCCCATATCCTCTTTGTGCCATCGGTGCTTTTCTGGCCAGGTTAGGTATCCATCGTTGTCGTAGTCTATACCGAGTCCTGAAACCTCAGGCAGAACGCTGTGGATTCCTAATTGCAAATAGAGATAATCATTAAAGTATCCAGCCCCGGTTGGGCTGTATCCACGCTGTTTTCCTTCTTCGTCTTCCTGGCTCGTATTATAAATGAAGCTCATATAGTTGTTCTCTACAACATTGCCCCCAGTCAGGTATGACCAAATAGCTCCTGCACGCACATAGAAGTCGTTGTCTTCATGGTGCATTTGATCGTAGGACTTATCCATTATCGGCCGTACCAAATAGCTCCGGCCTTCATGATTGGCACCTCCCGCGTGGATCGAGTAAGCAAAATAGATGTTCTTATGGGATGTAGTGATGAAATCAGCGACAGCACGAACCTCAGGTCTGGAGAATGGATATGGACCGGAACCCGATTGTTTCGGTGTCCAAAGTCCCGACCAGTTCCTGTTGAAGTCTGCTCTCTCACGCTCGCCGGTTAATTCATTGCGCTGTCTGTTCATGTCCGGTTTTACTGGACCTGAACCAAAGAGTATACCATAAGGATATTGCCACATGCCTCCTGGTGCAACGGGAACTACTGGATCGACACCTAGTCCCTCAAGATAATAACGATACCCTTCTTCCACCGAATCATCATTCACACGTATCTGAGTAATATAGCCGTCTCCGTCCAGGTCCTTTCCCACCTGTTCCTCAGGCTTGTGTCCTGGCCACGCCGGATGACGGGTAAGTATCCTCTCTCCCCTGTCTGCATCCCAAATCGGCAAAAAATAAAAAGATCTCGTATCAACAAGGTGGGTAACATCAGGATTTTTGCCATATTCTAAAAGCAGTCTTTCGATAAAGTACATCAAGTACAAACGTCCCGTATAGCAGACGTGAACATTCCCGTCCATCCACATTCCGGGTTTGGATATGCCAGAACCTATATCCTTATTGGTAATTTCAAGCACCATAAGATCCCGTCCCTCGATTGACTGGCCAATAATCTCGGTACTTGCAATATTCGGATACATACGTGCCAATTCCTGCAATCGGTCATTGATTTCTGCATGCAACGGCCAGGGCCACCGTTCAAAATCGAATGCTAATCCTTTCACCGGTGTGCTGCGATGTCCGATTTGCGCCTCTGCCATTAACGGCTTTAAAGCTATAGCTAACAGCAGTCAGGTACAGACAAACAACATCCTACGAAGTTTTTGATGCATGATGCTTTCCTCTTGGTTGAAGTGATATTCCCCATATCAATCTTCTGAAAGAGATTAATTGGGATTGTGTATGAAATATGACGCTTTTTTAAGAGGTGATGTACTTGGTTAAAGCGTACAGGTTACTTTGATATGTATTTTATAAATGGTAAGGTATGTGCTTGGCTTTTACAAGTACTATCTACTCCACGGGCTGTACGATTTTCGAGCCTTTTGCTCAATGAATCAGTAAAATCCGTTCATTTGGTGGATGAAGAAATTCAACTCCCCGGCTGGATACGACGTGATTACCTTCAATATTAATGTAAACTGGAAGACCGGGTCTTTCTGGAAGATTTGTAAAAACATTAAATTCAAAAGAAAATATATGATTTTCTTGAAAAGGTAAATGATCTCGGTCTGACCTGAATGGAGATACCGATGGTCCAACAGTTACTAAACTACCACCATTATTTCCCTGGCTGTGCAAGTCAATTGAGAATCCAGACTTATCAGTATTAGCGAGTACTTTCTGAATATCATTATAATCTTCTAAAAAATCATCATTAGAAGGTGAATATATATAGTCTGATTTTTCCAAAGCTGTAACGATATCTCGCAAAATTTCCCCAGCAGTTTTGCCAACTTTTATTTGCTTACGTATAATTGAGCGGGCACCAATTGCACGATCATATGCATGTTGTAAACTCGCGGGGACACTTGTTTCACCTTCTCTTATAATATACGCATTACGTTTATAATCTGTCCCAAAGTAGTCCAAATACCTTACTCCATTGTCATAAGAAAGAAAATCGCCACGCTGTAATACATAATCAGGTGAACCAGTCACTGATTGATCTGATATGGCTGAAAAGATAACTCCCGGCATTCCCGGACTTTGTCTGAATCCTCTTGCCAAATTTCTCTTGTAAAACTGCTCCCGTACCCACCAGCCTACATCCTCCCGCGTTGTTACACCCGGCGTAATGACTTCATTTGACAAAGAACGTTCCAGTATCTGACGATGTATCTCAAGCGCATTGGTCATGAGCGTTACTTCCCTAAGAATTCTTCTCGACCTGAAATCGGTGATCAGGCGCTCCGCGGATACTATTCTCTCTGAATATTTAGGCCCTAATATTTTTTCCAGTCTCACGTATTGCGAATGTGATATCCCGTCTGCAATAGCGAGCCAGTCTGATGTATTTACAGCAATCGTTTTCGGATCACGCTCTTCTACAAACTCTGTTATTTCATCCCAGACTCCAGGATCCAATTTATTACTGTAACCATTAAATGCTCTTCCCACTTCGCGGGAACCGCGTACGTCGATACTTGAAACAGTGCCTGCACTACCGAATACAGCCCGCTCGATCCTGTCACCCAGGTCGGTAAATATCAAGTAACCGGATGTGTTTCCGAATTCCGGGAACATTGGATCCTGATCTCCAGCACGGGTAACATGGATCCACATGTCTACATTATTATCGCGCATGGATCCCGGCAGAATAAGGTCAAGTTTTTCGTTTCTTATCAGACGAAGGACTTCTGATCCGGTCTTTGCCGTATGTACACCCGGCTGTGCAATAGCAACAGTTACAGAGAACATCACAGAAAGCAAAAATACAAGTATTCGAGAAATCATAACATTCTCCTCCTTTGAATTACGTTGGTTATTTGTTAATTGCTATTTTTGAATTGCTTCTAGTGTGGTCAGATTTTGTAGCGTTAAGTTTCTTGCAACGGTTTGATCATAAACCTTATACAATGCACGTGTACGTCGTCAGGACATAGAGGTTGTTTTTGATTATAATGTTTGCGCCTGACTATTACAAGTGTTTTCAGCTCCTCGGGCTATACGATTTGCGAACCTTTATGCTTATGTATCATACTGGGAGTAGAAGATAGGCCTGAAATATTTACAGACAAATTATGACTATCGTAAAAAGAAACTGCTGCAGAGTATGGCATTAGTGAATAAGACGAATCTCCTTTTCCGAGGGCATGTAAGTCGATAAAAACCTGGGTCTTTTCGGGATCCTGATCTTTGTGAAATTTTTGGACAGCATTCACGTTAAACCCGTCTTCCGTGAGTTTTTGCGTAATGATTTCAAATGTTTCACGACCGGTACGACCGATCTTGATGTTATCTGCTGTAATTTGGCGGATTTTCATCGCATCTGACCAGAGTCTTTTGAGTTCCGGAGGCAGTCAGTCTCTCCCTCACGGAGCACGTAGCCGTATTCTGCCTTAAGCTCAAAGAAGTTCCCAAATTTCCAGGGGATGTTATATACTTGCCACAAACCCCAATAACCGGAGCCTTCTTCTCGCAGATCGTAATATCCCTCAGCACCATGGTCTATTAGAAACAGGTCGCCTCCCTGAAACACATAGTCGTCAGGGATTCTGGACCTTCCCGGTCTCATGAGAGCTACTTCCCCCTCAAGATCGCCAACTTTGGTTACACCCGGTACGATTTTGGCAAAATCTCTCTCCATAGATTCTTCGATCCACTGACGTATTTTCTTATACATTACAAGTTCACTCTCTACCGGTCTCGACAGGTAATCTGCTATCAGATATTCAGAAGAGACCAGCCTTTTTGCATATTTTTCACCAATTGCTTTGACCAACAGTCGGTAGTCTGTATACGAAATGCCGTCGTACGATCTTCCACCCACGTGCGGTCCCAGGTTTTCCAGGTAATTTAAAGCAATCCGTTTGGGATTCCGTTCGTCGACAAAGGTACCGATATCTAAGGCACCGATACCTACAAATCTAAAATCGTATACTGTATACGGTTCTCCCTTTATTTCTCTCTGTTCAATTGCTTCGCCGATAATGTCGTAGGCGCCGCTTTCTTCAACCAACGTATGATCCGAAACTCTCAAACCAGGAGGCTGGTTTCGTCTGCTATTTTTCCATCTACGGCCGAGAATCGCCCGTTCGATCCTGTCACCGCCACGGTCCGTGAAGATGAAAACACCTGAGTAACTGCCCAGGTCTTCTGCACCAAAGAAATCAGTATCTCCTTCTCTTATCACATGAATCCACATGTCGATATTGTGCTCCCGCATGACTTGCGGCAGAATGAGGTCAAACTTGTCCCGGCGAATCCGGTTTGTCAATTCCTTTAGTTCGTCCTCTTCCTGAGTCTGTGCTTTGGCCGTTTCCGAACTACAGAAGCCAAGAAATAAGGACAAAGAAAGGATTGCACAAAAAACTTGTCGTGTAAACATACTAGAGGCCTCCTTTATTTAATTTGATATTCCCTATATCAATCTTTTGCAGATCTTTTCATTAGCGAATGAGAAGAATCTCCTTGGGCGGTGGAGAAAAATACTCGACTCCACGTTCGGTGACATACGCACCGTCATGAGGATGGGGTAAAGCCAAATATTTCACTTCGTCATTTCCGGAAGAAGGCAACGGCATATACATAAAAAATTCAACAACAAAGGTGTGATAGAGTGGAATCTTCATATCGTGTTGCCAATCCGGACCAACAGTACCAATCCTGGGGGCATACGATCCTTTTCCCATGCCATGTAAGTCGATAGAAACCTGGGTCTTTTCAGGATCCAGATGTTTGTAATATTGTTGTCTAACATTAACAATAAATCTTTCTTCATCAAGTTTCCGCTTGATAATTTCAAATGTTTCACGACCGGTACGACCCACTTTGATGTTATCTTCTAAAACCTTACGGATTTTCATCTCTTCTGACCAGAGTTTTTTGAGGTCCGGAGGCAGTTCAGTCTCTCCTTCACGGAGCACATAGCCGTATTCTACCTTAAGCTCAAAGAAGTTCCCGAATTGCCAACCGGGTTCTTCTCCTCGTAGATCGTACTCTCCCTCAGTACCACCGTCTATTGTAAAGAAGTCGCCTCTCTGGAGCACACGGTTACGTCTTTTGGTTACACCCGGCACGATTTCAGCAAATTTTCTCTCTATATCTTCGTCGATCCACTTGCGTACTTGCCTGTACATTTCAAGTTCGCTCTTCACCGGTCTTGCTATGAATTCATACATCAGATATTCAGACGAAACCAGCCTCCCGGTATATTTTTCACCAAGCTCTTTTGTCAACAGGAGGTAGTCTGTATACGAAATGCCGTCGTTTGTGGGTGAAGCCGAGTTCGGTCCCAGGTTTTCCAGGTAATTTAAAGCAATCCGTTTGGGATCACGCTCGGCAACAAACTTTCCGATGCTCTTATATCGGTAATCCAATTCTGTTTCCGGGCCTCCCGGCAGCTCTGTCCGATCGACAGCTTCGCCGATAATGTCGTAGGCGCCGCTTTCTTCAACCACATCAAAATCATCACCTATCAATCTCCGACCGAGAACCGCCCGTTCGATCCTGTCACCACCACGGTCCGTAAAAATAAAAACACCGGAGTTACTGCCTTGCTCTGCATAAAAACCGGAACAGACCCAGAAACCATGGGAATGATTAATGCCTTCTCTATTCACATGAATCCACATATCGATATTGTTCTCCCGCATGACTTGTGGTAAAATCTGGTCAAATTTGTCCCGGCGAATCTGATTCTGCAATTCCTGTAATTCCCTTCGTTCGGTCTCATCCTGAGCCTGAACATTGGCAATAGGTACTGTGAACAGCACAGCAAATAAAAAAATCATACCTCGAGATTTCATGACTTGCTCCTCCCTTGGTTAAACTGATAATCCCTAATTTCAATACACAAAAAGAGATTAATTGGAATTGTGTTGAAATTTGAAGCTTTCTTAAGATGTGATGTATTTTTTCAGAGCGTACTAATTACTTTGGTATAGTTAATTCTAATAGTATGAAATACACGTAGTTTTTACAAGTCTATTCTGCTCCTCGGGCTGTACGATTTGCGAACTTTTAAGTTTGAAATCAATAGACAGATCGTTATTACAATTTTAAACAAAAAAGGCTGACTCATACGAATCAGCCTTTGAGATCTTGTAAGAAGCCCAATTTTTCAGCAGCTGGATTGTTCTGTAACGAGCCATACGAGCAACCACGACACAAACAACTCAATAAGCACGCAAGAAAACTCCTCCCTTCTCGCTGCTTTGGGCTTAATGGATCAGTAAAATTCGCTCATTTGGTGGATGAAGAAATTCAACTCCCCGGCTGGAAACAATGTGGTTACCTTCTATATTAAGGGAAACCGGACGTCCGGGTCTTTCAGGAATGTTTGTAGCGATTACATATTCAAATGAAAAAAGATGATTCTCCTGAACTGTAATATGATCCCGATCCGACCGAAATGCCGCCATTGAAGGCCCGACAGTAACCAAGCTGCCGGTATGATGACCCATACTGTGAAGGTCAATGGAAAAACTTGACTGATTTGTATTCGCTAATTTTTCCTGTACATTCATATAATTCTCCGGGGATTCATCTGTATAAGGAGTATAAATATAGTCTGCCGCTTTCATAGCTGCGATTATATCGTTCAAAGTTTCCCCGGCGGTTTTACCAACTTTTACCTGTTTCCGAATTATCATGCGGGCTGCTATTGCACGATCATAAGCATGTTGAAGACTTGCTGGAACGCTCGTTTCACCTTCCCTCATGATATATGCATTACGCTTATAATCTGTCCCAAAGTAGTTCAGATATCTTACCCCGGTATCAAACGACAAAAAATCACCGCGCTGAAATACGTATTGAGGAGAGCGTGTCTCGGATTGATCTGAAACAGCAGAATAGACAACTCCGGGACTGCCTGCCCCACTACTATATCCCCTTGTTAAACCCCGCTTAAAATATTCCTCTTTAACCCACCAGCCTACATCCTGCCTTGTCGTTACACCCGGTGTAATTACTTCATTCGACAATGCACGTTCTTGAATCTGACGATGTACTTCCAGTGCATTGGTCATGAGTGTCACTTCTCTCAAGATCCTTCTTGTCCTGAAATCGGTAATCACATTCTCTGCAGACACAATTCTTGATGAATATTTAGGCCCTAATATCTTTTCCAGTCGTAGATATTGAGAATATGAAATCCCATCCGCTATTGCGAGCCAATCGGATGTATTGACCGCGATCGTCCTTGGGTCACGTTCAGCAACAAATTCTGTAATTTCGTCCCAGACTCCGGGATCCAGTTTATTGCTATAACCGCTAAAAGCTCGTCTGACTTCACGAGAGCCTCGTATGTCAATATTTGCAACAGCTCCTGCACTGCCAAACACAGCCCTCTCAATCCTGTCACCCAGGTCTGTAAAAATCAGATAACCCGAGGTAGATCCAAAATTCTCAGCCATTGGATCAGGATCTCCTGAACGAGTGACGTGGATCCACATGTCCACATTATTGTCACGCATGGCTCCCGGCAGAATAAGGTCAAGTTTTTCGTTTCTTATCAGCCGAAGGACTTCAGAACCGGTCTTTGCCGTATGCACACCCGGCTGCGCATTGGCAATAGGTACTGTGAACAACATAGCAATAAAATAAAACACTATTCGAGATATCATAACTTGCTCCTCCCTTGGTTAAACTGGTATTTCCCCTATCAAATCTCTGAAAGAGATTAATAGGTATTGTGTAGATATACGATGCTTTTTTAAGATATGATATACTTCGTCAGAACGGATAAAATACTCTGATATATTTAATGTAATATGGTAAGATCTACATGTGGCTTTTACAAGCCTTTTCTACTCCTCGTGCTGAACGATTTAAGAAACCTTATGATTGCAAAGCGTCCTCCGCACTCTGCTCTTCTAATGTGATATTTGTCCTTGCATAATACGAAGCTCTAATGGCAGCAGTGGATAAGAAGATAGAACCAATGAGTAGGGTAAAGGTAACACTGGATATGAAATTAGTACTGACGAAATTGACCTTGCCCCCAAAAGTTGATCCAGATAGTATATGAGTACAGGGATTAGATTGAAAAGAAAGGAGCAAGATCAATGGCACGTAGAATTCACACATCAGCACAAATTATCCACAAGCTTCGAGAGGCAGAAGTACTGCTCGCTCAAGGTCAGTCGGTTCAACAAGCTGCTCGCCAGATTGAGGTTACAGAGCAGACCTATTATCGTTGGCGAAAGGAGTATGGTGGTCTTCGGGTGCATCAGGCGAAACGATTTAAAGCGTTAGAGAGAGAGAATATCCGCCTGAAACGCCTGGTTGCCGAGAAAGAGTTGGATATTCAAATCCTCAATGAGACTCTGGCGGTTGATGCAAAAAACTTCTGAGCCCGGCGAAGCGACGGGAGGTGGTGCAGCATCTTTGCACGACTCTCGAGATCTCGCAGCGCCGGGCCTGTACCGTGTTGGGAGTACCGCGCAGCACTCATCAATATCGCCCGATTTCTCCTTCTGATGAACCGGTGTTAGTGCAACGTATGGTCTGAGTTGGCCACGCAGTATGGTCGGTATGGTTATCGACGAATTACCGCACTGTTACAGCAAGAAGGCTGCAAGGTTAATCATAAGAGAGTGGAGCGTTTGTGGCGTCGAGAAGGATTAAAAGTTCCCCGGAGGCAGCCGAAGCGCAAACGGTTATGGCTCAATGACGGTTCGTGTATTCGGCTGCGACCTGCGTACCGGGATCATGTCTGGAGTTATGACTTCATGCAAGCACGAACCCGAGAGGGAAGGAGCTATCGTTTGTTAACAATATTAGATGAATACAGTCGGGAGTGTCAGGCAATTGTGGCAGGCAGGAGGCTGACTCACAATGACGTCATAGAACATCTTGCAACACTGTTCGTGCAGCGAGGAGTTCCGGTTCACCTGAGAAGTGATAATGGCACAGAGTTCACTGCTCAAGCGGTCCGGACATGGCTCATGCGCCTGGGAGTAAAAACATTGTATATTGAACCAGGCAGTCCATGGGAGAACGGGTATAGTGAGTCGTTCAATGGCAAACTGCGTGATGAAGTGCTCAACCGGGAAATCTTCGATACCTTACACGAAGCAAAAGTGCTTGTGGAACGCTGGCGAAATGAGTATAATCATAAGAGACCGCATAGTGCCCTTGGATACCGGCCACCCGCCCCCGAGGCAGTTATACCACCGGATTCGGTCTCAAGGCCAATGGGTAATACAACAATGAATATATCGATGAATTGACTAACTTAAAAAGTGGCCCAAACATTAGGGGCAGGTCATAAATTCATCTTGGGGCAGCTCGTCCTACTCAAAGGAAGACTGGGAATTCTACAAACGCCTCAGGGATGCGAAGCCGCAGAACGACCCTAAACGGCTTGCCTTGCTCTCTGGAAACCAAGGGAAGTTCTTCAACGTCGGGGAGGATGGTTCTCGTTGAGGAGATGATTTGCATGTCCTGGCCCCCACACAGGACCTTGTGGACGCGGCAAATAAGGCGGACGATGAATACAATGATTGTTCTTACGTGCTCTTGTACCGCACGGAAAAGAACCGGATCGTGTTCAGCGGCGACTCTCACGATGACACGTGGGAGCATATTCTCGCGAAGCATGGCAGCGACGTTACCGACATTGACTTACTGATCGCTCCGCACCATGGGCGCAAGTCAGAACGTTCCTATGAATTCCTCGACACGCTGAAGCCAACCCTGACCTTCTTCGGAAACGCGCGTTTGGAGCATCTGGCATATGACGCTTGGCATCGCCGGGGACTCTCCATCGTCACCAACAACCAAGCCAACTGCATGGTGGTGGACGCCGGAACGTCGCCCATGACTCTCTATGTGACCAATGAGCACTTCGCCAGGCACGTCAACCCAAGAACGTCCTACAAGAACGCAGTCAGGGCTTGGTGCGTTGGACCCGTCACGGAGGATCTCATCCCGTGAGATTCGAGATTCTTAACGTTGAGCATGGGTTCGCGGCCTACGCCGTAGCCAGCGACGGCAGCGTTCTTCTCTTTGATTGCGGGCATTCCCCAACCTGTCAACCGTTGGAATATCTGAGCGCACAGGGCATCCAAACAATCCGGCGCTTATTCATTACAAACTACGATGAGGACCACATTGCTGACTTACCGAGCGTAAGGCAACGCCTGTCAATCGAGGTACTCACCCGAAACACGAGCCTTACGTCCACGCAACTTCGCAGCCTGAAGCCACCTCCGATCAGCGCGGCGATGAAGGTTCTCCTTGAGATGATCGACAACTATACGAGGGAAGTTTCGAACGAGCAACTTGAGCCGCCGGGTGTCCGAGTCCGGACCTTCCACAACAGCTATCCAACGTTTACGGACACCAACAACCTGAGTCTGCTCACGTTTCTTGAAGTTGGATCTGTCTTTTTCGTGCTTCCTGGCGATCTCGAGCGTGCCGGCTGGCTTGCGCTACTCACGAATTCAGAAGTCTGCCAGTTATTGGCACGCGTCAATGTGTTCGTTGCGTCGCATCACGGCCGTGAGAGCGGCTACTGCCAAGAGGTCTTCGACTACTGTTCGCCATCGCTGGTAGTCATGTCCGATGGCCCGGTGAAGTACGACACACAAAGGATGGCGAGCACGTATGCACAGCACGCTACGGGCGAGTTGTTCAACGGAGGTAGCGGCAAGCACGGCGTGGAGGAAGGTTGTCACGACTCGAAACGATGGGCCCATTTTATGGCAGTTATAACCTCGACTATGACCGAATCCGACGTGGAACAGGCCGCCCTCGCCTTCCTCCGCGACCTGCTGCTGCCCAAGCTCATTTCCGGTGAGTTGCGGGTGAAGGATGCCGAACATATTGTGGAGATCACCTGATGGATAACGTTCAACGACTCGGCAACAGTATCTCGATCTCGATCCCGGCAGACGAGAACGGCTTCACGGGACGCAAGTGCCCGCAGCCGGATTGCGAGGAGTACTTCAAGATCGAATTTGGCACTGGCTGCAAGGACGAGGGGCTCCCGTGCCACTGCCCGTATTGCGGTCACACCGCTGAGCATGATCAGTTCTATACCAAGGAGCAGATCCAGTACGCTCAGTCAGTCGCCATGCGTCAGTTCACCGACGCGCTGCACAAAGACCTTAAGAAGATGGAGTTCGACTACAAACCGAAAGGTGCATTCGACATAGGCATGTCGATGAAGGTGAAACCAAGTCGTCCAACGCCTATCGACTACTACAGGGAAAAACCGCTCGAAACCGAAGTCGTCTGTGCCAAATGCACACTCCGATACTTGGTATACGGCGTCTTCGCCTTCTGCCCGGACTGTGGCCAACACAACTCGCTCCAGATTCTCGACAAAAGCCTCGAAGTGGTCGGAAAGATGTTGGAGATGGCAACAAGGGAAGAGAAAGTCCTTGCTGAAAAACTCATTGAGAACGCCTTGGAAGACTGTGTTTCCGCCTTTGACGGGTTTGGGCGCGAGCTATGCCTGGTACACGCGCACAAAGCAAGGAACCCCACCAAGGCGGAAAAGATGAGCTTCCAGAATCTGAAAAACGCACTAGCAAGTGTACTGGACCTGTTCGAAATTGACATGTCCGCAGTCGTGACAGCAGAAGAATGGCAAGCGGCTGTCATGGCCTTTCAGAAGCGCCACCTCGTTGCGCACAACCTTGGTGTTGTGGATCAGAAATACCTCGACAAGACCGGCGACACCAGCGCTGTTGTAGGGAGAAAGATCGGCATCGATATTGACGAGGTGAAAGGACTTGCGAGAATTATCAGCACATTGGCTCCATGTATATCGGCAAACTTCCAAAAGTTGAAGGAGATAACATGAAGATACCAAACAGTGTAGCGAAACAGGTCCTCGACGGAACACGAAGTCTGCATCCCGGTTGCACCCCGCGTGACACGCTGCTCCCCAAACTTATCTCCGACGAGCTGCGGGTAGACGTGGGGGAAGAACGGTGATGTCTCTTTTCGACGATATAGAGCGAACGGACACGAGACGCATTGATCCCAGGGAATCGTTGTTTCAGTACCTCAACCGGTCGGCCCGGCCCGACGACGCTCAAGTCCGTGACTTGCTCGAATCGTGGTTCGAACAGTATCCGCATAAAGCACGGAATCCTCTTCAAGGAAGGTTGCAAGGAGATCATAGCGCCTACAGTGGAGCTTCGTTCGAATTAATGGTGCACGAATTGCTTATCCAGCTTGGCTGCGAGGTTACAGTGAATGATATTGACGGAACTAAGAAACAGCCGGACTTTCGTGTCCGCCATGGAGATTGTCTCTTCTATGTCGAAGCCACGGCCATTAACCCCCAAAGTCAGCCTGTCCTCAATCCGTTGGAAGAAGACGTTATGGCCAAGATAAAAACACTTCGCTCTCCCCACTTTTCTTTCTTGTTTGATGAGATGAAGGGTGAACTATCGAAATACTTGGGAAAAACGAAGGTGGTCGAGTCGTTCCAAGAATTGCTTGAGGCTCATACACCCGACACAGTACAAAAAATGGTTGACGAGGGAGGGCCAGAAGCAGCACCGTCTGCAACAATCACCGATAATGATTGGAGCTTACAGGGGAGGCTCGTACCGTACGGTCCCCCTTATGTGGAGAGACCAACAGTAGTGCTTGGCCCCGGCCGCAGTGGAATGCTTAGTCCAACTCCCGTTCAGGATGCGATACAGAAGAAGGCCAAAAAATACGACCTCGATGCACCACTTCTGGTAGCGGTCAACGTGTGTATACTCGGCTTTAGTGAGCATGAAGAGTTAGAAGTGTTGTTTGGAAAAGAGCAGTACACCATCGTTATGGATTGCCCTGACATTCCAGGAAAGTTTACCCGAGAGCCCGACGGAGTCTGGGTCCGCCGTGGGCCGCCTCATACGCGCTATACTCGGCTTAAAGGAGTCATTATGTTTCGCAACATATCTCCATGGAACTTGCGTGCTCCCTGCTGCCTTTATGTCAACCCGTTCACAGGCGACATGAAACTACCGGATGTCCTGTATCGACTGCCGCACGCGAGAGCGCATGAGGGTAAAATCTAGCCGTTTGAAGGCGAAAACATCGGTCGGCTGCTCGGCATCGACTCGCAAACAAAAACATAGGAAGGCTAAAACCAGCTTATGATCAAATTGTCCAGTACCAGCGACCTGCTGCCGCCGAAGCTCATTTCCGGCAAGTTGCAAGCGAAACAAATGGAGATGAAACACCGTGATTGACCCGATCCACTCACTGGCATTCTCGATTGACCTTGCCCCCACAAGTTGATCCAGATAGTATATGAGTACAGGGATTAGATTGAAAAGAAAGGAGCAAGATCAATGGCACGTAGAATTCACACATCAGCACAAATTATCCACAAGCTTCGAGAGGCAGAAGTACTGCTCGCTCAAGGTCAGTCGGTTCAACAAGCTGCTCGCCAGATTGAGGTTACAGAGCAGACCTATTATCGTTGGCGAAAGGAGTATGGTGGTCTTCGGGTGCATCAGGCGAAACGATTTAAAGCGTTAGAGAGAGAGACTATCCGCCTGAAACGCCTGGTTGCCGAGAAAGAGTTGGATATTCAAATCCTCAATGAGACTCTGGCGGTTGATGCAAAAAACTTCTGAGCCCGGCGAAGCGACGGGAGGTGGTGCAGCATCTTTGCACGACTCTCGAGATCTCGCAGCGCCGGGCCTGTACCGTGTTGGGAGTACCGCGCAGCACTCATCAATATCGCCCGATTTCTCCTGCGGATGAACCGGTGTTAGTGCAACGTATGGTCTGAGTTGGCCACGCAGTATGGTCGGTATGGTTATCGACGAATTACCGCACTGTTACAGCAAGAAGGCTGCAAGGTCAATCATAAGAGAGTGGAGCGTTTGTGGCGTCGAGAAGGATTAAAAGTTCCCCGGAGGCAGCCGAAGCGCAAACGGTTATGGCTCAATGACGGTTCGTGTATTCGGCTGCAACCTGCGTACCGGGATCATGTCTGGAGTTATGACTTCATGCAAGCACGAACCCGAGAGGGAAGGAGCTATCGTTTGTTAACAATATTAGATGAATACAGTCGGGAGTGTCAGGCAATTGTGGCAGGCAGGAGGCTGACTCACAATGACGTCATAGAACATCTTGCAACACTGTTCGTGCAGCGAGGAGTTCCGGTTCACCTGAGAAGTGAAAATGGCACAGAGTTCACTGCTCAAGCGGTCCGGACATGGCTCATGCGCCTGGGAGTAAAAACATTGTATATTGAACCAGGCAGTCCATGGGAGAACGGGTATAGTGAGTCGTTCCAATGGCAAACTGCGTGATGAAGTGCTCAACCGGGAAATCTTCGATACCTTACACGAAGCAAAAGTGCTTGTGGAACGCTGGCGAAATGAGTATAATCATAGGAGGCCGCATAGTGCCCTCGGATATCGGCCACCCGTTCCCGAGGTCGTTTTAACACCCGATGCGGCCACAAGGCCAATGGATAATACAACAATGAATATATCGATGAATTGACTAACTTAAAAAATGACCCAAACATTAGGGGCAGGTCAACACCCTGTAATTGTTCATTATAATCCCTCACTTAGTTAATAGTGGATATATCTTAAAAATAGTTAACATGTGAAAAATACATATTCTACTCCAAAACCGGCACGACAATCTTCCCCATAAATAAGATCGTATTCGAAAACTTCTCCCGGATCAAAAATACGAATGGGCGGTTTACTATCATTGAAAGATGAGCGATATCAATTATACCAACCGACGTAGCCGCCGCAGCCGCCGTTCCTTCTTCATTTACATCGACAAATGTTTTATGCTTGACTTCGTTGATCCGGATTCCTCCGGATTTACGGATTTTTGTGAAATTTGCACCAAAGGTAAAAGCAACTTCCATCCCCAAAGCTTTTAATACATCGTTTAATGACAACTCATATTCAAGCTTGAATTTTGGCATGGAAAGCACTAATTCCCGTTTGTCAAAATAAATGATGGTATCCCTATTAAAAAAGTAATATATGCATCTGATAAAAAAAATGAATCCATTGAGGATTTATTTTTATCTAAAGATAAAAGAGAATTCAAAATTGAAGAAGAAAATTTGGGGAAAGCATTAACAGCTAAATTATTTTTTGAGACAGTTACTTCAGAGGAGAAAAATATTACTAAGACTGCTGTGGGTAATTTCAAAAGATTATTAGATAAAATACAACAATGAAAATATCAATGAATTGACTAACTTAAAAAATGGCCCAAACATTAGGGGCAGGTCAGATTGCTCAACAGCCATGCTTCAGCTAATTCTATCTCAAGAACAATATCGAGTTTTTTATATGTTTTACAGATCTGCAGTATCCACTCAGAATGTTCCTTATCGTTCAGATGGTTCATGTATTTTGTCTCTGAAAAAGCCGTCGTTACGTTTTTTTGTTCCGGACTGTCTTTAACTTTCTTTAAACTTTCTTTAATAATAGGTAAAAGGGGTACTCGGGAATGAGTACCCTTATCATATTCAACTTGATTAAATTCTTTCTCGCTCGATGTATTGAGTTCCTTGAACGCCCTGTAAATTTTTGTAATTCTATATTAGAAATATCAGCAGATTTTTTGTTATAGCCGTATGTTTTCCGGAGTATGGCATGAAATAAATTCATAGATTCACTGCTGATCTTGATTTTCATCAGTGCTTCTAAGAGTTCATTTGATATTCGGGTAAACCCATTCTTAAATTGGATTGACTCCATTATGAAATCTCCAATTTATATCGAATATTCTTATCTATTAAAAATTGTGATGATAAATTAATTCTAAGCACTAAGTGGTATAAAGTAGCGGAAGCTTTTGTGGGGGAACGTTGGGGAATGTCGGGATTGGGAGAATCCGGATTTTTTCCCTTTAGAGTAATCTTATAAGTAGTTACGAGATAATAAGATAGGATGGGTAAAAAGAGGTTAAATCTTAGTGGAGCTGATGGGGATCGAACCCACGACCTCTTGAGTGCCAGACATGTGGTTTGTTAATATGAAATACTAAACTTACAGAGAATACACTGCTCGAGCGGTCAGGACATGACTCATGTGCCTGGAAGTAAAAATCTTGTATATTGAACCGGGCAGTCCATGGGGATAGAGTCGTTCAATGGCAAACTGCGTGATGAAGTGCTCAACCGCAAAATCTTCAATACCTTACGAGAAGCAAAAGTGCTTGTAAAATGTTCGCGTAATGAGTATAATCATAGGAGGCTGCATAGTGCCCTCAGATATCAGCCCCCCATCCCCGAGGCCGTTTTGCCACCCGGTACGGTCACAAGGCAGATGGAAAATACAACAATGAAAATATCGATGAATTGACTAACTTAAATAATGGCCAAAATATTAGGAACAGGTCAAACAGGCACAACACATTTTCCGGTCCATGAAAGAAGTATCATGGGATTTCGTGGCACAAAATAATCAGTATTAAAACTTTGTCAAAATTCCGGTCAGTATTTTTTATTTGCAACATAAAGAGCCGCTTAAGCCGACGACTAAGCAATAAATTTTTCTGTTAACTTCTATCCATTTTCAAAGGAGGGATTTTTGATGAAAAAATTGTCCTCAATACTATTTTCGATTGTATTGTGCTGCTCTATCCTGGTTACGTGCGGTCAATCCGATCCGTTCAAGATTGTATTTATATCCGGCTCCAATGAGTATTTTTCAGATATATCACTCAATGATTACAAAAACTATCTTGAAGAGACTGTTGAAAATGTCCGGATCACTATGCTCCAGGCGGGCGGGGAAATCAATTTTAAAGGTGAGTATTCCGACCTCAAGGGGCTTGAAGCGCTTGATGATTGTGACGTGCTGTTAACATTTACCCGCCGTATTACTATAGATGGAGAACAGTTGGAAGCTGTGAAAAACTACATAACATCCGGCAGACCGGTGGTCGCGATCAGGACGGCGAGCCACGGGTTTCAGAACTGGTTGGAATTTGATAAGCTCGTTCTTGGTGGAAACTATAATGATCACTATGACGGAGCCCCTGAACAAGCGGTAAGAGATGAAAATGGGAACCGTATTCCCGATCCTGCAGGCATTATTACGGGATTTTCTCAGAGGATTAAGATAGAACCCGACGCAGAGAGTCATCCGGTGTTGAAAGGTATTAAAAGTTTCAGTTCACGGTACAGCCTGTACAAAACGGGACCTGTGGCGCCCGATGTTCAGGTATTGATGTCCGGTTATATACCAAATAAAGATATGGCTAAACAAGACGGCAGGCTAATCTATTATAACAGAGAATATGACATATCGGAACCTTCGGTATGGGCACGGACCTATAATGGCGCCAGAATATGTTATATTGCAACAGGCGGGCTTCAGGATTGGAAAAGTTCAATATACAAAAAGCTGGTGACCAACGCCCTTTTTTGGACCGGTAAACGTGAACCCGAGTATAAAGAGAGCCCTGAGCCGAAACAAAGACCAATGCCAACGGGAGAAATGGATCTGGTTATGCGAAGCCGTATAGAGGTCACAAACGGAAATGATACATGGCAGGAACTTGCGCTGGATAAGAACTGGAAAATTGCCGAAACGGCAATTATTCTTTGTGATATGTGGGACCAACACTGGTGCTCAGCTTCCTCGAAGAGAACCCTTGAATTAGCTATAAAGATGAATCCCATCCTAAAACAAGCACGGGAAAAAGGTATTCAAATCATCCATGCCCCGAGCGGAACTATGGGCTTTTACGACGACTGGCCTCAAAGAATGCGAATGATAAATGCACCGAATGTACCAAAACCTTCTCCGCCCATAGCTCCAGACCTTCTTGACGATTTTTCTGATAATCCCAAACCGATTGAAGATGAAGATGAATGCGAGGTCGACGGTGATATTGACTATAATGCATGGACACGTCAAACATCTCTTATCGACATAGGCGAGTACGACGGTATATCGGACAGAGGGAATGAAACGTACAACTTTTACAAGCAGCAAGGAATCAAAAATCTAATTGTTATGGGTGTGCATACCAATTATTGCATTTTGACACGTTCTTTCGCCTTAAAACAAATGACGACCTGGGGAATAAATTGCGTCTTGGTGCGTGATCTGACCGATTCCATGTATGATCCTGGAAATTTTCCCTATGTCAGTCATGACGAAGGAACACGGTTGATGGTTGAATATATCGAGAAATACTGGGCCCCCTCGATGCTGAGTGAAGACCTTGTTGCAGCACTGGATTAGCACATTTATAGTTTTGAAATTTTTAATATAAATTGTTGTAATAATCTATTAAATCCTTAACATAGGTATTGTAGATTGTATCTATCTCAGTAACGTATCTTAATTTTTCCGAACACACTAATCTTTAAAATTCTATTTTTTTGTCAAGATGTTCATTAATCGAGGTGCACATTATGAATAAAAATTTTGTGGAGGGTTTTCATCTCCAATTTTGCTGCGTGGTATTGACTGCCATAATAGGTATTGCAGCAAGCGGTTGCGCTCCACAGGATAGTCCCGATATTCCCGATATTGAAATACAGAGTAGTCCCGGTATTGAAATAGGGACCATTACGGTTGATGCGGGGGAATATGACCGTACCAATACGTTGATCCGCTTTCAAACATCGGCGGATAAAATTTTTGGCGACCCGATGAAATTCCGACGAGAGGGATATTTCCATTATCTGAATGAAGAGACCGACTTGGAACTTCTCAGAGACAACACATTAGTGCTTGTCGAAGAGGACAGGACACGATCCAGATTGACGGTGCAGTGGGATGACCATTCAGATTTTGACTGGAGAACAGTTCCGGGAAAAGGCGCACTTGTCTGGATTTTGACCGGAGAAACCCCGAAAGGATCCACGAGAACATTTAAACTTATGCTGGAAGAAGGCCCATCTCTTGCACGTCCGATAACTGTTGAAGATTCTGATAATACACATTTTACGGTCAATCAAGGCAGCAAACCATTATTGCGTTACAACTACGGTGTCGTTCAAGACAGCAGCAATGCACGTTCTCTCGACAGATCATTTTTTATCCATCCGATCTGGACTCCGTCAGGGGAAATTATTACAGGAGAATCTTCCCCGGAACATGGTACTCATGCAGGAGTGTTCAACTATTGGAATACGATACAACATGTAAACAGGCAGCTTAATTTTTGGGAACTGGGTGATAACCCGGGCAGAAAAGTACCGGATGATCTTGGACCAAGTATTACAGAAGGGCCCGTTTTTACGTCTCTTGAATTTATCAACAAAGGTCTTTATAACGGGAACACGATTTTTCGGGAATTATACATTATTAAAGCGTATTCGATTCCGGAAGAAGAATTACGGCTCGTAGATATATCAGTCCGGCAAAAACCGATTCCTGAAAACTCAAGATATATTCCATTAGAAGAAGGCGCAACCGGAATTGATGAGGAAGGGAATTTAGTTGAGGGTACTTCCATGGATTTGCTGCGGAGTAATACCGGTAGTATCGCTTTTAGCGGCAAAGCTGAATGGCTATCCGATGATGTTTCGCTCGATGCATTGACAAGTGAGGGCAAAAACCGCATTGATGGTGATGGAACCGCCGCCCGGTGGGTCGATTTGTCAGGACCTCTCGGCAATAACTGGGGCGGACTTGCAATGTTTGATCATCCGTCAAATCAGAGATACCCGACCCCGGTAACGATTCACTCTAAAATCCCCTATTTTGGTTACGCTTTTACAAAGAACGGTCCTTATACCGCTACTATGAACGAACCACTTAATCTTGTATATAGAATTCTTGTTCATGACGGACGTCCTGACAGGGAGCTTAATGAACGTATTTCTCAAGACTTTGCAAATCCCCCGTCAGTCACTTTTATATCGTCAAAAATGTAAAAATCAGTACAGACTTATTATGTAACAGGAGATAAAAATGTCAAAGAAAAAAATTAAAAAAGAAGCTATGGACAGACGGAAATTTATGAAGTTCAGCAGTGCGGTAGTACTGGGAACTTCATTAAATGTGCCCGGTATTCTTTCTGATACACGTACTATTTTACCGGATGATGTCCAAACCGACGACCCGCATTACAGGCCTGAAACAGGGATGAAATATAGAAGATTCGGCAGAACCAATGTTATGTTATCGGAAATCGGGTTGGGGTGTGCCAGCCTTTCTCTTTCCAGGACACTCGGTCGTTTTCTGTTTGAAAAATGGCGGAGGGAAAAGGGAGATGTCGTAAACAAACTCCTCGACCTTGGGGGTAATCTTGTTACGACCGCTCCAAGCTATCATAACACTCAGGAACTTTTGGGTGAAGCGCTGAAAGGCAGGCGGGAGGAGTTTTATTTTGCTATATCTTTAGAGCAGGGAAACGAAAAAGATATGCGCGATATGATTGACAATAGTCTTAAGTTGTTGCAGACAGACCACATCGATTTCTCTTTTTCAGATGGTTTCGGTACTCCTGAAGGCTTCGAGGTCATGAAAAAAATTCAGGACGAAGGATTGATAAATTTCATAGGAATGAGCGGTCACAATCCCCGTAATCATGAATGGGCCATCAGGAACGGTTATGTTGACTTTTTAATGAAGCCCTATAACCGGCTCAGCATGATCAAACAAGGGTCAAACGACCCTGTCGGTACCGATAGATTGTTTGAACTGGCGAAGGAAAAAGACGTTGGTGTTATTGCCATAAAGACTATGACAGGAAATTTTATTCCCTACTGGGCAAACGAAACTCATGACCCGGAAATACAGGAAATTCAGAACAAACTCAAAAAATACGGTCCGAACAACTTGTATCAGGCGTTGATACGATGGAATCTCGGCAATCCGAATGTTACGTGTTGTGCAATAGGGATGGACAGAGTGCAGCAGGTAATTGATAACGTTGAGGCGGTCAAGACACGTGAGCAATTCATGTCCGGCGTACAAGATGATATAATAGAACAATACGCCAGTCTTGCGGACAAGGATTATTGTAGATTGTGTGCGGAATGCATCCCTGCTTGCCCAAAAAATATTCCCATTCCGGATCTTTTACGTTTTCGTATGTATCATAATAATTATAAACAGGTATCCCTGGCAAAAAACCTCTATAACCAATTACCAGGAGGGATCAAAGCTTCAGCGTGCGACAGCTGTGGAAAATGCGAAGATGTGTGTCCGTATGATCTGAAGATCATCAATAAAATATTTGAGGCGCATGCCAACCTGGATAACGGTACTTCGCCAATCGCACCTGTTTTGACGTAACACTATTGAGTTCAACTGGAAGTAAACAACAACGTCAATCAGATGTGCAGTTTAGATAAAAGGGATTCTGATAATGTAAGCCGCCAGAACAATTATAATAGAATTTATTTATCATACCAGTGATCTTGAAGAATAACCGCTTTTCTTTTCAACACCTGCCCGTTAACGGTAAGGGCAATAGTATACTCACCTGGTTGAACCGGAACATTAATGAACTTTGGATCATTGTTGGGTATACGATGGTAATCAACTTCATCATAAGAATGAAAACTTTCTTCTTCATCCACATAAAAATCACGTTCATTCTGTCCAAGTTGCCACAGGGCGATTTCGTTCTCAGTTCGTTCCCTCCGCTTTGTCATATTCCATTCCACATTATTTAAACCCGAATTGTTTGTTCCCATTATTTCTTTAATTGCAATTGTACCTTGATAAACCGTTATTTTCACGTCACTATTAACCCTGTTTTTTAAATAATAGTTCACCACTATACCATAAGGTTCACTAGGCCCGGTAAAGTTTTGTGAACTGACAACTTTTTGGCTTGGGATCACCCATTGTACTTTTGGTTCACTATTAAATAGATGAATATCTTGTTCAAGGACACTCCTCGTTAATTCCTGTAAGGGAGAAATATCGGTAATAAAAAACCCTCTTCCGTGTGTTCCTACCACGAGATCATTCTCACGAGGATGAATGACGAGGTCATGCACCGGCTGTGTTGGCATGTTGTTTTTCATTTTCGCCCAATTTTTGCCGCCGTCAATAGTAACGTAAACAGCTTTTTCCGTTCCTAAAAAAAGCAGATTGGAATTTTTACGGTCTTCTCTAATAACATTAACCGGTTCATTTGGAAGATCATTGGATATTGATGCCCATGTATTTCCAAAATCTGTGGTTTTGTACACAAATGGCCTGAAATCATCTCTCCGGCGTCCCGTATACGTAACATAGGCAGTCCCTGCTTCGTGATGCGAAGCGATGACTCTGCTTACCCAGTATCCGGGATTACCGGTTATACGATCATTCAGTTTTGTCCAATTTTTGCCGCCGTCTCTGGTAAGTTGAACATTACCGTCATCGGTACCCACCCAGAGAACCCCTTTCATAACCGGAGATTCATCTATTGTTGTAATTGTACAGTAATTCGCGTTTTCAAATTCTCCAATTTTAACCGGATCATTCGTCGTGAGGTCGAGGCTTACCTCTATCCATTTTTCACCCCTGAAATCGGAACGAAGCAGAATGTTTGCCCCATGATAAATGACATTACTGTTATGCGGCGAGATCAGGATAGGGGAGTTCCAGTTGAATCGAAGGCTGCGGTCTTTTGCTATATAAGCAGCCAATTCTCCTCCTTTATACCGTATTCCCTTACTGCGCCCGGTCTTTTGATCTCTTCTTTGAATACTGCCCCATTGAGACTCGTTATACAACCAGCGGCTATCGACAGGGTCTACCTGATTGTAAAATCCATCTCCGCCGCCAACATGCTCCCAATCTTCAAATCGAATGGGAGAGGTGCCTTTCTTTGTGCTCGGCCCCTTCCATGACCCATTATCCTGTGTACCGCCATAGACATTGTAGGGATATTCCATATCGACACCGACTGCATATAACTGGGCTAACGGAATATTATCGGGATGATGCCAGTTTTTCCCACTATCATATGTAATTCCAAATCCATGGTCATTGCCAGAAAGCAAGTGTTTTGGATTTTCAGGATCAATCCATAACGCATGGTGATCATCCTTAAATTCGAACGCAAGGAACCATGATTTACCGCCATCATTCGATTCGCGGGCGCTGCCACTCAAAAAATAGAGGTGGTTCTCATCATTCGGATCAACTCTGATTTGACCGTAGTAAGAACCACCACCAATTATCTCTTCTTCCGGACTAACTTGCCTCCATATAGCGCCTCCATTATCAGTGCGGAATACTTTACTAATATTTGTATTGTCAATTCTTCCACGACGATGTGTGCCATCGGATAGTATGGCATAAAGGATTTCAGGATTTTTTGAGGAAAGAGTGAGGCCGATTCTTCCGATTGCACCGGCAGGTAAGCCACTTGTGAGTTTCAACCATGATTTTCCGCCGTCGGTTGTTTTATATATTCCACTTCCACTGCCGCTTTGACGGTAACTCCAAGGTGTACGTTCCCTGTCCCAGCTTGCTGCAAAGAGTGTTTTAGGATCTTGAGGGTCCATTACCACATCTATCACACCGACATATTTATTATCAATTGTCACCGCAAGTGTCCTTGGTCCATGTTTTGCCGCCGTCAATTGTTTTATACAACCCCCGTTCCTGATTTTCAGAATAAAAGTGACCAAGTGCTGCAACATATACAATATTGGGGTTTTTCGGATGGATGGTAATCCGGCCGATATGAAAAGAATCCTTTAATCCCATATTTTTCCATGTTATCCCTCCATCGGTAGATTTGTACACACCATCACCCCAGTATGGAATCCCGGGGTCACTACTGCTGCCATTTGGTTCACCGGTACCTACCCAGACTATGTTTGGATCAGATTGGGATACCGCAATGTCACCAATAGATATTACATTTTCGTTATCAAATACAGGTTCGAAAGAATGACCGTTATTGATAGTTTTCCATAACCCGCCCGTTGCCGTTGCGACATAGAAGGTATACGGCTCTTGTACGGGCACGGCAAAATCGACAACTCTGCCGCCTTGACGGGTCGGGCCGATCGAGCGGTAATTGAAGTGTTTGAAAAAATCTTGAGAAAGCTTCTGTCCAAAAATATCAGGAGCGACCAGGAGGTAATATGGTAACACTACAATAGAAAAAAGTTGGATTATTTTTATACGTGTCATAGCGTATACTCCAGAGATTATTTTTTGAGATGAGAGAAGTATATGTCGTCAGTACATTATAGACAGTATTAGTTGAAACATAAGAGATGTATATACTCTATGCAAGTGTTTTCTACTCCTCGGATTGTACAGGACTCGAACCTCTTATAATACTAATATCCGCAAGATATACTACGTATATAGTTGGAGTTAGCATATAAATAGGATTCTCGATTAGACTTCTAAACTCATATGCCGTTCAAGTATATATATAAATATATATAAGTTGGTTCAGTCAAATTAATTTTTACAGTGTCTGAATTATTTTTTTCAGGTGTGACTCTATCCGCGAAGCGAAATACTATCCTACATAAATTTGTATATACTTCCAATTATTTTTCTCAGACCCAAGAATGTACGTGTCAGGGTAAACATACTGATAACGTGGGACTCCTAACCGTGCTATGGTGGAGTATGATAAATTGAATGAAATATTCTCACCTTGCCAATTCTTGCCAATAATGGTGTGAAAGGGTGTCATTTGTGGCATCTGTGACATGAAATTTGTTGAAAATAAATACAGCAGCCATGTGCTTATATATCTGTTTATATTGAGTTTAAATGGAATTAATGCATAATATTTATTACTGACTCATAAGCATGTTGACAGTGGGCACTTTTAAGCACACATATAAGGATTGGCGGCCTGAACTGTATAAAGTTGGGGGAATTATATGTTTAAATAAAAATTGTTTTATCATTGCATTTGTTACAAATTATACGTTATATAAATTAAGGAGGCATAATATGGCAAGACTTTAGTTAACGTACTAGTAGCCTTCCAACTATATCTGGTAAATTGTACGTTGTAACCAGTGGCAAAAACCAAAAGGAACGTACCGGGTATATGAGAGCGCGCTCTCATACCTGATAATGTAAAACCTTTGTCTGGTAAATTGTACGTTATAACCGGATCTTGCCATATATTTCTGAAACTCCATAATATTTTTATTTAAATATGTAATTCCCAAAGTTGGTATGAAGATGACCTGCTCCTAATGTTAGGGTCATTTTTTAAGTTAGTCAATTCATCGATATATTCATTGTTGTATTATCCATTGGCCTTGAGACCGCATCCGGTGGTATAACTGCCTCGGGGGCTGGTGGCCGGTATCCAAGGGCACTATGCGGTCTCTTATGATTATACTCATTTCGCCAGCGTTCCACAAGCACTTTTGCTTCGTGTAAGGTATCGAAGATTTCCCGGTTGAGCACTTCATCACGCAGTTTGCCATTGAACGACTCACTATACCCGTTCTCCCATGGACATCCCGGTTCAATATACAATGTTTTTACTCCCAGGCGCATGAGCCATGTCCGGACCGCTTGAGCAGTGCACTCTGTGCCATTATCACTTCTCAGGTGAACCGGAACTCCTCGCTGCACGAACAGTGTTGCAAGATGTTCTATGACGTCATTGTGAGTCAGCCTCCTGCCTACCACAATTGCCGGACACTCCCGACTGTATTCATCTAATATTGTTAACAAACGCTAGCTCCTTCCCTCTCGGGTTCGTGCTTGCATGAAGTCATAACTCCAGACATGATCCCGGTACGCAGGTCGCAGCCGAATACACGAACCGTCATTGAGCCATAACCGTTTGCGCTTCGGTTGCCTCCGGGGAACTTTTAATCCTTCTCGACGCCACAAACGCTCCACTCTCTTATGATTGACCTTGCAGCCTTCTTGCTGTAACAGTGCGGTAATTCGTCGATAACCATACCGACCATACTGCGTGGCCAACTCAGACCATACGTTGCACTAACACCGGTTCATCAGAAGGAGAAATCGGGCGATATTGATGAGTGCTGCGCGGTACTCCCAACACGGTACAGGCCCGGCGCTGCGAGATCTCGAGAGTCGTGCAAAGATGCTGCACCACCTCCCGTCGCTTCGCCGGGCTCAGAAGTTTTTTGCATCAACCGCCAGAGTCTCATTGAGGATTTGAATATCCAACTCTTTCTCGGCAACCAGGCGTTTCAGGCGGATATTCTCTCTCTCTAACGCTTTAAATCGTTTCGCCTGATGCACCCGAAGACCACCATACTCCTTTCGCCAACGATAATAGGTCTGCTCTGTAACCTCAATCTGGCGAGCAGCTTGTTGAACCGACTGACCTTGAGCGAGCAGTACTTCTGCCTCTCGAAGCTTGTGGATAATTTGTGCTGATGTGTGAATTCTACGTGCCATTGATCTTGCTCCTTGCTTTTCAATCTAATCCCTGTACTCATATACTATCTGGATCAACTTTTGGGGCAAGGTCATCTTACTCCGAAAAGAAATAATGCGCCGAAGAAATAGGCGGCGCCCATTACTCCGAATTTACCGCCTGAACCCATCTGTGCCAGAAACACTCCGGCAAATACACTCAAAGCGCCAAGCCCGCCGGAAACCATGTTAGAAAGGATTACAAGAGACATGCCGTTAAGAGCCTGTTTTGAACCGACCAGGTCATAGACCAGCGCCCTGCTGACTGATGTTTCGGCAACATCGAGAATGCCCACGGCAACAGCGATACACACGAGCACACCAAAGGAAAGATTACCCGTTAAACCTGCAAAAACAGCACCTGCTGCTACGGCGGTTCCGAAGAAATTTGTATACTGAAGAATAGTACATCGGTCATAGCGATCAGAGAGAGCGCCGAAAGGAACACCCAAAAAGATTTTCGGCAGATGTCTGGATGCAACGGCAACACCGACCCCCAAAGCGGATCCTGTGAGTTCCAGTGCCAGCCAACCTATGGCGATCTGGGCCACAATATTCGCATAACCATTGAGCGACACAGAAAGCCACAACCAAATGAATCCGGGATATTTAAACGATGCAAACGTCTCAGAACCAATCCTGGTAAAACGGCCCACTCAATTCACCTTTCTCAACTATACAGTTCAAAGAAATTTTTCAGTCATTCATGAGGGCTCACATCGACAACATTCCGTCCCATTAAAACCATCACGGTTTTGCTGGCATTCAGAATGTTTTCTAATCGATAACCGTGTCCTCCGCCAAAATTGTCCTGATATTCAACGCCTTCATAAGCCCAATTCCGGATTCAACCGGTTGTGCTCGCACATGATGACACCATCGAGATATATCGTTGATGACGGAAGCACGACATCAAAGTGCACCTTGGATGGCGGGACATTTCCCTTGAAGTCCGGGTCCTGGCTTCCACTGCCAAAAGTGACAGCTCCGAGCACATGTTCATCCTGATGCAGATGACCTGTTGTCTTGGCCTGAGGGTTTAATCCGAGTGTGAAATGACATATGTGCTTCGCGATCGGGTCCCGGCTTATTTCAAGCTCCCTCTCCAGTGCGCTTGCATCAGCTCCCCCCGTTATCTCCACAAAGACTCCTTTCTCAACGCGGCACGTGACCGGTTCATTGACCAGTCTCCCGGGCGGAATATTGCCGTCAATGACAATAGTGCCGTTTATCGTCTCTTCAACCGGGGCATTTGCTATGGAAACTCCGGGGAAGAAATCCGCTTGCGCCCGGCTCTGTGGCCATCCCGTCCCCCAGCAAAGCAGGCCTGCCTTTCATGCCGAAGCTAATATCTGTGCCGGCTTTCGACGTCACCCGGCAGATATCCGCGTTCTCCCAAAGCTCAATTGCGTTGTTAGCGGTCGATATCATCTTGTCATAATCGACATTGACAATGCCGTCAATGGCGAAATCATCCATTCTCGAAACAACAGTCGAGGCAATACGCGTTCCATTCTTACGTGCAGCTTCGGTTGTATCTTTCTCAACGAACATGGTTTCACAAAGCCCAATTATGACATCCGCTTCCCGGATCGCTCCAATTGTTGCCCGGTTTAATTCACGGGTATCCGACAGGGCCATCCAGGGGATCACCAGCATCTGGGCATCGGCTTTAGCATTGATCCCCGCGATCAGGCAGGCTTCTGCGATCTCCATGTCGGTTCGGGTATCGGCAAGAATAAGAAGACTTTCTCCCGGCTTTACCTGCCCCATTTTCCGAACGGCAATCTCACCGAACTCGCCCCAACGAAGTACAGACATATTTTTCACTCCTTATGATTTAGTGCTCATAATGGTTAGATACCATTTTATTCAGGTTGAAATTTAACCGAAACGTGTCACATTTTCAATAAATAAAGAGCACAATATATAGCGCTGACAATTAAAATGCAAACCTAATTCTTACAATAATTTAAATCGTACACCATGTAATGCAATTATTATGATTTTTTGTGATTTTTTAATACTCAAAAATGGACCGCTGAAGCCGGGAAAACGATCAACGTGCAAAGAATTCCGGTAGAAACAGCACAATATCGGGAAAAAGCGCGAGTAAAAGAGCTATCACAAACATAACACCGACAAAAGGCAGAACGGTCTTCGAAACACCGCGTATTGTTTCTCCGGAAATTGAACACGCTATAAACAAGGTGACTCCGACAGGCGGAGTTGCCAGTCCAATCGCAAGAACGAAAACCATGAGGACACCGAAATGAACCGGATTGACCCCGACGAGGACAACAGCAGGCAGAAGTATCGGCACCAGTATTATCAATGCGGGAGTGGGATCGAGAAACGTCCCGATCGCAAGCAAAAAGAAACATATTAATAGCAATACTATCGATGGGTCTTGCGAAACCATCAGAAGCAATTCGACAACTTTTTGAGGGATTTGTTCGCTTGCTATTATCCATGCAAAGCTGAGCGACGTGGCTATGAGAAACATGGACAAAGACGTTTTAACAGCAGTATCAAGAAAAATTGCCGGCAGGTCTTTGAGTTTAAGTTTTCTATATTTAAAAAAACCAAGAATGAAGCCGTACACCACTCCTAAAATGGCAGCTTCCGTTGGGGTGACGATCCCCCCGAAAATTCCACCTAATATAATAACGGGCATCATAAACGCAGGTAGAGAATTCTTGAATGAGAGCGCAACTGCTTTGAGATCTGATTTTTGCCGGATTGGGTAGTTGTTTTTTTTCGCAATTACATACATAACGGACATAAGTGATAAACCGACAACGATACCCGGAATAACGCCTCCCAAAAACAGGTCGCCTATTGAAACCGAACCGACCACTCCGAATATAATCATTGGAATGCTGGGGGGAATAATAACTCCTATGGAACCGGCCGCTGCCTGCACCGAGGTTGCGACGGATTTGTCATAGGAGTCCCGTACCATAGCCGGTATCAATATAATTCCGATCGCTGCGGTTGCCGCGGCGGCGGCCCCGCTCATACTTGCGAACAGCATCGCCGCCAGGATGCTTACCATACCGATGCCACCGCGAATATGACCGACGACATTTTCTGCAAATTTTATCAGCTGTTCCGATATTCCGCCCCGTTCCATTATCGATCCGGCAAGCATGAAAAATGGCAGGGCCATTAATGGAAACGAATCGCAGGCGACAAACATGCGTTGCGCTAACAAGGCGAGTGGAATATCACCTGCATAGAGCAGCGCCAAAAGAGACGCCAGTCCGATTGAAAAAGCTATGGGGACGTTAATGGTGAAGAAAAACAGAAGGCTCAATACGAGAATTATTTCCATATAGTCACTACCGGGTATACTGAAGAATCTTATTCTTTCCTGAATGATGAAACAATGTCCTGTATGATATACAGGATCATTATGAGCGAAGAGAACGGAATGGCCGCATAGGGAAAACTCATGGGTATTCTCATGGCCGAAGAAAATTGCGTCCAGTTTCTTATAGTTAGACTGACGCCTTCGAATACTACGACACTCAGAAAACAAAGTATGAACCCGCTGCCGACGATATGGAATATATGTTGCATTTTCGGGTTCAGTTTTCTAACCAGAATATCAACACCGAAGTGCGCTTTTTTCTTTACGGCGACTGCCGCGCCCGTAAGAGCTAACCAGACGAACAGATACCGGGCGAGTTCCTCCGACCAGGGCAGAGAAAATTTTATGATGTATCTGAATACAACCTGAAGAAAGATTGCAGCGCTCATCGTCAACAAAAGAGACAATATAAAGTATTCGATGAACTTATCAAGTTTTCTGAACATTGTGTTCTCCCGTGGAATTGCTACTTGACAGCCTTAATTTTTTCAATGAGGGAATTGTCGATGACATCCTCAAACTTCGCATAAACAGTGGAGGCGTTTATTGTAAATTCATCCAACGCCGGAAAGTTGATGGCGACCCCCTCTTGCTTGAGCTTATCCAATGATTCAACCGTCATTATTTTGACGGGTTCCCGCTGATAATCCCGGGCGGTAAGAGCGGCGTTTTGAATGATGCGCTTGTGCTCGTCTGATAAACTGTCATAAATCTGTTTGCCAACCATGAATGGAGCCGGGTTGTAAAAATGCTGTGTCATCGAGTAAAACTTTGTCACCTGCCAAAAGCCAAAAGTGTAAAAGGAATTCGGGTCGTTTTCCGCACCGTCGATCACTCCCTGTTGAAGCGCTGAGAAAACCTCTCCTGATGCCATCGGCGTCGCCTGCGCTCCAAAGGCATTGAATGTCTCAATATGAATAGGATTTTCCATGACTCTTATTTTCAGTCCTTTGAGGTCTGCAAGCGTGTTTATAGGTTTTTTTGTAAAAATGCTCCTGGTTCCGGCAGACCAGAATGCAAGAATTTTGATGCCGAATTGTTCCGCTTTTGAAGCAAGTTCACTGCCGATTGGACCGTCAAGCACCTTTTCCGCATGGTCACTGTCACGAAATATAAAGGGAAAATCAAAGACCATGACCTCCGGCACCCATGAACTTAAGGGGGCATTCGAGGTCGGCGCTATTTGCACCGTTCCAATTTGTAAACCTTCGATGAGGTCCCGTTCATTGCCGAGTTGAGTACTCGGGTAGATATTGATTTTTATTCTATTATTCGTCTCTCTTTCAACGGTCTCCTTAAAATTCAGTAATCCGAGTTGAAAAGGATGGTTGGTTGCCGTCACATGAGCGGCTTTCAGAATAATAGTGCCGTCATCGGATCCGCATCCCGCAGCAAAAATAAAAAAGAGAATACTGAGAGATACCAACATGTTTTTAAACCCGAAATGTACCATATCAACCTTTCCTTCAGACTACCGGTGATTTTCAAGTATGCGATACGATTATTGGTTTATCGCCGTAAGAATGTAACGTTTACCGGGCAACGTTTCAAATTCCACTATAGCATTTCCGGCATCTTTTACCGACTGGGACCGGCCGTCAGATTGAATGCCGAATTTTCCCTGTGCCCGTATTCTGCATGTGCGGCCTGCGTGAGAGATAATAACCGCGGAAACGAGTCTTCCTTCTTTCCAGTTAAAATCCAGCTCAAATCCTCTCCGTGCCCGGAGACCTTTTACGGAACCTTCAGACCACTCAACCGGCAAAGCGGGAAGCAGCTTGATCACGCCATTATGACTTTGCAGAAGCATTTCGGCAATGGCCGCGGTTGCACCGAGGTTACCGTCAATCTGAAAGGGACTGAGTTCTGTAAACAGGTTCGGGTTCGTGTTTGCCGCAAGCATATTTTTGAGAATAGAAAGAGCACGATCGCCATTTTCCAACCGTGACCAGCAGGCTGCTCTCCAAGCCATACCCCAGGCCATTCTCGCAGTATCGCCTCTCCGCTCCAGGGTAACTTTTGCCGCCTCAGCTAATTCCGGAGTTTTTTCCCATGAGATCTGACTACCGGGAAACAATGCAAATAAGTGAGAAATATGCAGTTGATCGACGTCAGGCTCATTATAATCCTCAAGCCACTCCTGCAGTTGACCGAATCTGCCAATTCGCGAACCGGGCAAACTGTCCAGCGCCGACATAAGCTGACTGCGAAAATCGGTATCGATTTCCAATAGCCCACTTGCTTCTATAACACTTTCGAACAATTCTTTGGTGATCTGTATATCCATTGCCGGCCCCATGCTTATTCTCCCCAGTTCGCCATTGGGGAAATAATACGAGTTTTCAGGAGACATCGAGGGACCGGTTACCAGGTCCCCATTCGGGTCTTCCACAAGATTGTCGAGTAAAAACTCGGCCGCTTCCTTCATCACCGGATATGCTTCATTTGCAAGAAAATACCTGTCCTGACCGAAGGCATACTGCTCCCACAGATGAAGACTCAGCCATGCGCCTCCCATCGGCCACAACCCCCAGCGGGCCGCACCCACAGGAGCGGCGTTCCCCCAGATATCTGTATTGTGATGAGCGACAAATCCCCGTGAGCCGTACATGACCTCCGCTGTACGCCGGCCCGATTCCCGGACCACTTTGATAAGATCGAACAGCGGTCGATGAATCTCAGCCAGATTCGTTACCTCGGCCGGCCAGTAGTTCATTTCTACGTTGATGTTCAAGGTCCATTTGCTTCCCCATTCCGGATAGAGTTGATCATTCCAGATCCCTTGTAAATTTGCCGGCAATGTTCCGGGGCGGGAAGAAGAGATCAGCAGGTATCTGCCGAATTGGAACAGTAATGCCACAAGCTGAGGATCGTTCTCTGTCAAAACAGTTTTAAGCCGTTGACCGGTTGGGAGTTCCGCCGCGGGAGTTGTGCCGAGGTTGAGCGCCACACGGTTGAAAAACTTCTGATAATCTGCTATGTGATCGTCACGAATCCGGGAAAAGTTTTTTCTGCCGATTTTTTCGATGTAGTTTTCTGTGACCGCCTGCGGGTCTCCGCTGATGTCATTGCTGTTCCTGAAGCTCGTTGCCGCTACGAAAAACAGCGTAGCGGCATCGGATTCACGAACATGGACCTGATCTCCTGACGAATAGACCGTACCACCTTCGGCTGAAACTCGCAGCCGTCCTTCAAACTTCATCCCCTTGCCGTCCCACAAGGCGTTCTCCGGCTGGAGGGCATATCGTTTGCCCTGCTGACCGAATAACCGCAAGATCTCCCTGCCGGCCGATACTGTCTTCGTGTCCGGCTGAGGACTTGTCAGCGATGCATCAAATGAAATTCTTCCCGGGTGGTCACTGGTAAGACGCACGACAATGACCTGGTCGACGGCAGATGAAAATACCTCACGCGTAAATTGTGTATCACCGATTTTATACCTGATCTTTACCAATGCCTTTTCGAGATCAAGTTCTCTGTGGTAACCGGAGACCTCCCGGTGCCCGGTGAACCGGAGATAGAGGTCACCGAATGGCTGGTATGCGTGAAGCCGTCGCGGTATGCCTATCATGGCGCTGTCTGCCAGTTCAAATGCTTCCGTATGCTTCCCCTCAAAAAGCAGTTTTCTGATACTGGGGAGATTTTCCAGTGATTTTGGATTATTCCTGTCAACTTTATCACCCGACCAGAATGAGTCTTCATTAAGCTGGATATGTTCAGTTTCAACAGTGCCGAAAACCATGCCCCCAAGACGGCCGTTCCCGACAGGAAGAGCTTCGGTCCACTTTTCCGCCGGTTGATCGTACCGGAGAATATTCTCGTGTTCCGTTGCGACGGTTTGACCACGATGCGCTGCGAATGCCTGTACTCCGCAGAATGAAACAACGAAGAATAAGAGATATTCTATGATACATATCCCGCTAATTTTTTTCATGCCGATCCCTGATCTAACAAATAATCTGTATGCAATCTTATCTGAGTTTACCGGTTCACGGGTATGAGAGTTATGTTCACTGCCTTGTCTGTTTCGTTCTTTATCCAGACGACAAGGTCTTTCCCCTGCGGTGTCATCCTGTGACCGGACCGGAAGTTCTTTCCTTTTCGTACCGTTTTCCCATTCATTGTCAATGCGGCATCCGAACCTCCCCATCCCGTGATGACGAATGCCGGATTAACGACCTGTCCCCCGCTAAGCCCGAAGCTCAGGTCCGAAGGAGATCCGTATTCATGACACGACAGGACGTAGGCGCGCTGGTATTTATCATAGCCTTTGCTTTCGAATCCGTCACTGTCCAGCGTCAGTTCCGCCGGTTCCGCCCACGATTTCGCCAGAGGTGCAAGGTCTCCCGCATTGTTTTCGGTAAGACCGTAGAGCGAGACGGACAGGTACGAACCGCCTTCGCCTTCTACGACAAGCGGATTGCCTTCGGAAAGAGCTGAATGGGAGGGACGGTCGATGTCCGTTGCATCTCGTCCGTCGTTCGGCAACCGGCCGGTTGGCCAGTGGTTCCACCAGGGAAATCGCGACCATCCTTTGCGAATTCCCCAGGGGAAAGCTACCATTTCCCCGCCGGGTTCGAAGATGATAAACGGTCTGATCCCGGATTTCAGGTTGGTCATCTGAATGTTCGTATCGACAGGTTTGTCATAGGGTGCGGGCGGTCCGTCCATCCAGGAATAGGTATGGGTCTCGCCGTCCATGTTCGCAAGGGTCAATGCCTCTATGTCGACGTTGTCCTCCGGTCTCGTGCCGGGCTGGTTGAAGAATATTGTCTCCTGCCACTGGTGAATGTTCTCATCGGCATGCAATACCTGCTTCCGGGCGGCTACCAGGTCGGGATAGATCGTAAAATATTCGTCAACCCACGAACCCCAGCCGGTCTCCGGGTTCTCTCCGGTGATCTGGTATAATATGTTCGTTATCGCATACCGCCAGTGAACCACGACACGTGCGTCGTGGTTCTCGATGATCCGTACATGGGAATACCGGTTCTGTTTATCCGCCATATGCTCCGAACTGCCCCAGCCAGACCGGCCGCTCCATAATTCAACGCTCTGGTCTCCCATCCAGAGACCGTTTTCGGTCACATAGCTCGCGCCGTAGTTGACCCCGCGCCAGAAGACCACTGATGCAGGGGACCCGTCAAAGGTAACCACAACGTCGGCATACTCCCCCACTCTCCACAACATATCCCACGGTTCGCTGTACTCCAGCTTCGTATAATACGCTCCGAATTCATCGCGGTCCGGAACCGGCGGGAACGTCCGGTAGGATAACGGCTGCTTCCGAACGGGACTGATCCGGGAATACGATCCGGCCAGTTCATCAGGCTGCAATGCCGTATCGTAGAGTTTCACCTCGTCGATGCGGC
Source organism: bacterium (assembly GCA_965240425.1). Lineage (GTDB taxonomy): Bacteria > SM23-31 > SM23-31 > SM23-31 > SM23-31 > CBDFMG01. Next base: position 376,310 of record OZ251221.1, on the reverse strand, counting down.
CGTCGAAAACCATGTTCGATAACGATTTGCGGGAGGGCTCCCTGTTGGTGAACAACGGGTACATCTTCCGGTGGCTCCTGCCGATAAACAGCTCCAGCGTGTTCTTCGGTTTCGGGAGCAGTTTACCCCCGGGCGTATAAACAGCCTCGCCGACAGGGGTCATCGGTCCTCCGACCGGGAGTGTGCCGGCCGGTTCCCCGTTGATGTAGACGGTCATCCCCCTCCCTTTTTCAAACGTGCCCGCTATATGGGTCCACTCCAATAACGGGATGCGTGCGTCGCTGACGCACGTGCGCCAGTCGTCGTTTATCGCCATGTGCAGGCCGACCTGACCCAACGCGTTGATCCCGAAGAAGTAACCCCCTCTCCGGTCAACCTCATGGTCGACAACGGCCGTCCAGTTCCAGGGATAGGTCTGAGGCGCCACCCACGCTTCTATTGTGAACGATCCCTCGAACAAAGGGACAAGATCGACCGCACGGACAATATGCGTCGTGTATCCGTCAAACCGCAGGGAACTACCGGTGACTCCCCCGACATATTTGAAATTACCACGCACCATATCGTCGATCCCCCCGATATGGTCGGTGACCGTCTCACCCGCGTCCGCATCAAAACTCCACCACGCTACAGGAAGACGATCCTGTGAATATCCCCGGACTGCGGTGAGCAATACGAACAGGACTAAGACAATTTTAAGCTGTAATATCCGGCACATACTTGATTCTCCCTCATGGTTCTCCCGAACATCCGTTTCAGTTCTATTGCAAATATAATCTTATTCGACCAATCTTAAAACAAAATATTTTAATATATTATTTTTTCGTGTCAGGATACGTGTAAATCATGCCCAAGTGATTTATTCAGATCCCGATTTATACTGAAAAAGAATTACTACGCTTTTCGCCGACATTCTCAGTGACCCGGACAAAGGTGTCAAATTCTTCTATTCTTCAAATGAAAATATCTATGTAATGCACTCCTATCCGGTACTTGTCCTGCAGGATTGCCTATTTGAGAAAAATATTTGATTCCCAGAATAATTTTGCATACTATATTGACACCGATCAATACATTGTGTCACTCTTCATTACCTGATGGTTCATTTTTTGAGTACCATATTTTCACTCTGCAACGGTCTGCGGTTGTATAAATTCACTGTCAAAGTTTCGAACATATTCGTTTAAAACCGGAAAGGAACTATGGGATTTGAATTTGACAATACCATGTAAAACAATAATACTTGGAATGTGGAAGTGTATCTCTTAACTTTTAACAGGAGAGTCCTCCACGATCCGGGGATTTTCATATCAAACTGATATTATTCACCAAAAACCGAGAGACTTACGTATGAAAAAAACTATATGTGCTGCAGTCTTCGCTGCATTATGTGTCCTGATTACCGGTCCTGAGGCGGCCCTCCATTCCCAGCCGCAAAACGGTGAATCTAACACGGTTTACAATCCGGACCTCTTCAGCGGCATAAAGTACCGAAACATCGGGCCGTCGCGCGGTGGCCGGGTGACCACTGTCACCGGAATTGCCTCCCGGCCTTCCACCTTCTATTTTGGCAGCACCGGCGGCGGGATTTGGAAGACGGAAGATTATGGGCAAAACTGGACCAACATTTCAGACGGTTTCTTTAACACAGGTTCAATCGGTGCAATTCAAGTATCCGATTCTGATCCAAATATTATTTACGTTGGTACCGGTTCCGACGGTATCCGCAGTAACGTGATATCAGGTCGCGGAGTGTACAAATCGACGGACGGGGGGGAAAGTTGGAAATTTTTGGGACTCCGCACCGTTGGTCAAATAGGCGCCGTTGAGGTCCATCCAGACAATCCCGACCTGGTCTATGTGGCAGCGATCGGACATGCATTCGGCCCGAACCAGGACCGTGGTGTCTACCGGACCAGGGATGGTGGCGAAAGCTGGGAAAATGTACTTTTTATTTCCGACAGCACCGGTGCAGTGGATTTAGAGTTCCGCCCGGACAATCCACGGGAGATTTACGCTTCGATGTGGCGCGCTGAGCGGAAGCCGTGGACCATTATCAGCGGCGCCCGCGAGGGTGGGATCTATAAAACGATAAACGGCGGGGACGCTTGGAATAAACTGACAAACGGTTTGCCCGAAGGGCTGACCGGGAAGAGCGACCTCGCTGTTTCGGCGGCGGATCCCCACCGGTTATATGTCCTGATGGAAGCCCCCATTGGAGAGGGCGGGCTCTACCGTTCCGATGATAATGGTGCGCGTTTTCACCTGGTCTCGACTCAGGCAAACCTTCTGGACCGGCCGTTCTATTACACGAACCTCGATGCGGATCCGAAAAACGCGGACATTCTTTATGTGAATTCGACCCGTTTTTTTCAGTCAATGGATGGAGGAAAGACCTGGCAGCGGCGGTCTACGCCGCATGGTGACAATCACGATATGTGGATAAATCCGAATAATCCGGACATCTTTATCCAGTCAAACGACGGGGGTGCCAATGTCACGCGGGATGGCGGCAAAACGTGGTCGACGCAGCACAACCAACCCACTGCTGAGTTATATCAGGTTGCAGTTGACGACCAATTTCCATACCGGGTGTATGCCGGACAGCAGGATAATTCCACCATCATGGTTCCCAGCCTGCCGCCATATCAGCCAGCAACCGGACCCAGGGGATTCTGGCGTGCGGTCGGCGGCGGTGAAACCGGGCCGCCTGTGCCGAAGCCGGGTAATCACAACATTGTTTATAACAGTTATAAAGGAAGATTTGGACGCTACGATAAAAAGACCGGGCAGGAAAAACAGTATTATGTCGGTGCAGTGAACATGTATGGGCACAATCCCCGCGATTTGAAGTACCGTTTTCAGCGAGTTGCGCCGGTACACGTCTCTCCGCACGATCCGGACGTGATCTACCATGCGTCCCAGTATCTGCACCGGACTACTGACGAGGGCGTAACCTGGGAGACTATCTCTCCGGATTTGACCGGGAACGACCCTGCGAAGCAGGTCATTTCCGGAAGTCCGATCACACGTGACATCACCGGAGAGGAATTCTATAGCACGATTTACGCAGTGGGTGAATCTCCGCTTGAAAAAGGATTGATCTGGGTTGGATCAAACGACGGTCCGGTACACGTTACGCGCAACGACGGCAGAACCTGGACCAACATCACCCCCGGGGACCTGCCGCCGGGCGGACGCGTTCAAACAATCGAGCCGTCGCCCCACGTGGCAAGCAAAGCTTATATTGCGGATTACCGGCATCTTCTGGGTGATTGGAAGCCCTATATATACCGCACAGACAATTATGGTCAATCCTGGATTCGACTCACTACCGGGACAAACGGTATACCACCCGATTTTCCAACCCGCGTCATACGTGAGGATCCCGATAGAGAAGGGCTGCTCTATGCCGGGACCGAATTCGGGATGTTCGTGTCATTCGACGACGGGACTCACTGGCAGCCATTCCAGCTTAACCTTCCGGTGACGCCGGTTACTGACATCAAGGTATACCGCAAAGACCTGGTGATATCCACAATGGGGCGGTCGTTCTGGATACTTGACAATCTGACTCCGCTCCACCAGCTGAATAAACAAGTTGCGGAATCCGGGTCCTATCTTTACGGCCCCCGTAAGGCGTATCGGATGCGGTACAGACCGTCGGGCCCGTTGCCGGAACGTATGCGGAGCAGCGCATCAGATCCTTTACCGGGAAATCCCGAATATCCTCCTCCGGGCGCAATGATCGATTACTATATTGGCGGGGAGTCTCCCGGAGACATCAAGCTTGAGATCCTGGATGATAGCGGAAAACTGATTCGTGCATTTTCCAGCGAAAAGACAGGGGAAAAGGCGGTTATCCCGGAGTTTCCCGGTGCACAAGCGTTTAATCTTGAGCATACCGGCGTGCCAAGACTATCAAAAGGGGCTGGAATGCACAGATTTATTTGGGATTTGAGACATGCCGGCGCCTGGCATGCGGATGAAAGTCTCGCAGGGACCGGTGGACCAATGGTTATACCCGGATTCTATCAAGTAAAGCTTATCGTCGGCAGCCGGAACCACACCGGGCGTTTTGAAGTGCTTGTCGATCCCCGCGTGGCCGAGGACGGGGTCGAACAGTCCTCCCTCGCCGCACAACTATCGCTCAGTATGAAGATCCGGGATGCTGTAAGCAGCGCCCGTTACACTGCGGAGCGCATCAGAAAGGAACGCGGTAATCCTGATAGTACCCGGAAAATCGATAAAAAACTTGCCGAGTTCGAATCCCGACTTGTGACTGCAGAAGGCAGGTACCCGACGCCGATGTTGATCGATCAGCTTGTTTATCTGTATTCGATGCTGGACAGGGCAGACCAGAAGCCGGGCCGAGACGCATATCAACGCTACGACGAACTGAATGAAATGCTGTCGGTAATTCTATCCGAACTTGAGCAAATAGAAGATTAACCAGGGTCATGCTCTCGATAAACGCATTGAATTTTTTATGCGGCATTTGTGCTTCCCTCCCACTGAAAGTATTTACAAATAATGCTCCTTGAGACATTTCAAAAGCCGGTAGTTTATTTCAAAGTCTCCCAAAGGCCCGGTCAACATGCGTAAATCAAAGGAGAACATTTCATGAGTAAACAAGGCGTATTGACCGCAGTATTCACGCTTATTATTTTTGTGTCGGGATTCGATGCATATGCCCAGAGATCAAAGCAAAATTATGAGATAATGAGACTGATACGTCATGAAAAGTTCGATCACATACTGCCCGGCGCACTGCGGGACAATACCGTGGATATGTGGATACATGTTGTGCAGGACGGCATTCAGGATCCTCTCGCCCTGGATTTAGGGGGCCAAATTCACTTTAGTGTTACCGATACGATCGGGTACTATATATTTACGGACCGCGGAGGCGACAGGATTGAGCGGGCGATCCTCGGTGGTTCCGGTGAAGAAGGTCTCTATGATATATCCGGTTCGGAACGGGACCTGCGGGAATTCGTCGGGGAACGGGACCCCAAAGTGATCGCCGTCAACATGTCGATCGGGCTGCCGATAGCCAACGGTCTTTCTCATATCGGATATTTGAGAATGACAACGGCATTGGGTAAGAAATATACCGGCAGGCTTATTTCAGCTGAGAATGTCATAACCGATTTCCGTGTGAGGAGGGTTCAGAGAGAGATTATCGCATTCGCCGATGCACTGGAGATGCAAAGACAGATCATGGAAAAAGCTCTTCAGAATATAAAACCGGGGATAACGACACGTGAGGACGTGGGCTGGTGGGCAGCGGACAAATTGCTGGAGCAGGGTATCCCGCCAACGTATCAGGCGGCGACCCTGTTTCTTCCGTACATGCCGGGTGTCTCCCATTCCGGCGGTACAACACGCAATAATCCGGAAATATTTGAAGTTACAACTACAAAAACCGGGCGCGACCCGGCTGTACCGTACCGTTCACCATCCTACGTATATCAGCGCGGCGATTTTTTATCGTGGGACCTGGGTATCGGATACCTGAACTTCGGTACCGACATCAAGCGGAATGCATATATCCTGCAAGAAGGTGAGGCCGGCATTCCGGAGGGACTGAAGCTCGCCTGGGAACGGGGGATGAAGGGACGTGAAATTATCCGGAAAACTCTCAAGGTTGGCAGGAGTGCAGGAGAATCTTTGGAGAATATCGTACGCGCCTTCGAAAATGCAGGGTTTGTCTACACTCCTTCCGATGATAGAGGGGCTCAATACAGAAAATTAATGAATGCTCTTGGGGATACCGATCAGTCCGGATTCTCCATTGACCTCCATGCCACCGGTAACACAAGTGTCGGCGATGTTACGGCAGGCCCGTCGATTGCCCCATTCCGTCCGGGACGCGCCCGCCTCATGGTCCAGCAGAACTATATTTTTTCATTGGAATTCGAAATCAACACATGGATACCGGAGTGGAAGAGACGTGTAAGCATCAATTTCGAAGACAATGCACTTGTCACGTCCAGGGGAGTCGAATTCCTGTATCCACCGAACGAGCGGATAATTATAGTCCGTTAATAATTTGCAAATCCTACTACACGGGGATTAAATATTTCGATACGGCCGAACTGCCTCGAGTTCGTCGGAAAACGTCTCATAATTGAGTGTTTTTATTACATTGACACCGTTCTGAATGCGCGTACGGACCGCTTTCCTGATTTCAGCCGGTCCATCAACCCCGGCTGCTATGTCTCCGGACGGTTTGTGTATATGGTTACTATCTTAAAAAATATCGATTTCGATTATTGGGAGATAAACAGGCTGATTGGAGTATTGAATATAAGTACAATACTATAACAGTTTTTCTGCATCACTACAATAGATGGTTTCTATTTTTTACGTTATTCTTTATAAAAAAGAGCTTATATTTTTCTAAAATTTTTTCCATTATATATTTATGCACTATTGATAACTATTAAAAGAGTAAATATTCCTCATGGTCCCGGCTGACTCCGATAGAACACGTGATACAACTTTACTATCTGCCATCCGGAAACATTTCCGCATCCATCATGGTGAGAATTAATCCGCAGAGAAGAAAAATCACAGCAGCGGTATAGAACAATTCTTGGCCTTTTGCTAAAAGACGTTTAGAAAAATTTCGCAGTCTCCCGAAATCAACTTTCCTCTTGCATTGTACTGACCCCCAAAAAGCAAGACATTTTTAGGCTGCTTTTTGTTTAGTGTTTTTCAGTTCGAACTCAACGGGACTGAGGTAATCTAATGCTGAATGGGGATACAGATGGTTGTAATCATGAATCCATTGTTCGATTGTCTGTTGTGCTTCATCGAGTGAACCCCATTCGTTGATCCAGATGCAGTCCTCTTTGATAGTTCGAATAACTCGTTCGGTATTTGCGTTACCCTTTGGATTATTATACGATGTAAATGCTTGATCTATATTCAATACGCCGCATGCGTTAATAAACGCAACGCTTGTTGGTTGTGAGCCATTATCGTTCATGAGATGAAAATCATGTTCCCGGACACCATCGGGACATTGTTCTTTGACAGCCATATCCAGGGTAGTGAGCCAGTCAGCCGATTTACTCCGCAGGCCGATATGAAAGCCGACGATCTTGCGTGTGTACCAGTCGAGCACAACGATCATATAGACCCAACCCAGCTTGTTGACGAGGAACTTTGTCATATCAATGCCCCACCACTGGTTCATGCGGGTTGGCTTTGGTTTTGATCGCTGCGGTGTTCGTTTTGCTTTGTACAGTTTCTGCTTGACCGTCAGGTTATGCTCCCGCATGATACGGTAGACCCGTTTCCGGTTCACATGGATATCACAACGCCGTCTCAGCCATGCGGTGATCCGCCGGTAGCCCCAGAACGGATGGTCACATCGTATCTTTTTGATTCGTTCGAGCAACTCACGGTCTCTGTCGGCTTTGACCGAAGTCGAGGCAGGAGCCGTGCAATAATATGAACTCCGGCTGACACTCAGTGCCTCACAAGCTGAAGTTACTGTATACCCGGACTGTGTAAGCGCATGTACACGATCCGCTACTCGTTCTCCATCTGTTGAATTTTTTTTAGTATCTCAATGGTAACCGTCTGCTTGCCGATGATGTGCTCAAGTTCTTTGATCTTCACCTTCTCTAGCGTGCCGTTTTGTGCTCGCTTGCCGTTGAGATTCTGCTTCGCGCCGGCAAAAAACTGATCGCGCCACTTGTAATATTGAACTTGGCTGATACCGTGATCGCTACAGAGCTGAGTAACGGTCGTTTCGCCCTTGATGCCCTGAAGAACGATTGCGAACTTTTGCTCAGCGGTCCATCTGCGTCGGCTCATGGGTTTCCTCCATATGTAATGTAAGGTAAACAGGCAACGCAATGACCGCAACAGCTTTATTCGATTTAAGTCTCTAATCCACTGTGGATTAGGGCTATCAATAACTGCCAAACACTAACTTAAATAACTGTCTACTCGGTATGGGGTGCAATATAGCATCTTAATAAATGGGAATTATATATATAATTCCCAACTATTTATAAACCGGTACTGCAAAAAGTAAGTCAATTCTCATAAAACGTTTCAAGAGCAAAAATTATTATTCATAATTTATTTTAAATTCTTGACTAATAGTGATTTTTTTTCTACTTTGTCCGCCGAAGTCGTTTTTTACTATAATTTATTATCAACATGAACATTTGTAAGGAGTAGTACAGTGGCAAAAGGTACAGTGAAGTGGTTTAACGAAAAAAAAGGTTTTGGGTTCATCACTCAGGAAGACGGTGGCCCGGATGTTTTTGTACATTATTCTTCTTTAACCGGAGAAGGATATAAAAGCCTCAATGAAGGCGATGAAGTTGAATTTGAAATCACAGATGGTCCAAAAGGAGCACAGGCAAGCAATTGTCATAGAGTGTAAGTTGTTGGGCAACATCTTTCATGGCGAATAGGCGGGCATTCAACGCCTGTCTTTTTGCATTGATTGATACATCATTAATCTCATTCCTTGACTACTACTATCGGATTTTATTAGTATACTTATACTGAATCTAATTCCGCTGCTTTGACAGGAATATCCAATCGACTTGATTTTCATACGGCACAGGGGTGCAGTGCGCTTTCGAGAGGTTCGATAGTGTTCTGCCGGACACAATGCGGGATCATGCTCGAAAAGAGCGGCGCGTACGGTATATTCAGCCCGGAAAAAGACCTCAAGCAGTTCATATCGGAACGGGACCCACAGTGAATCTGCGATACTATTCCGGAGTGGATAGCAGTAGCTGATTGTCTTCCACATACATTACCGGAATAACTGGTCGAGACCCCCAGCGAATACTACGCAGGAAGGCTCGTTTCGACCGTCGATCGACCAAATTTCGCCCGGGTCGCTTACGATATTGTAGCGGAGGCATTCTCGAGCAAAGCTGTCGTATCCACCAATTGAGATCGTCGGTGGTGGTCACATCCGGTACGACAGCTTTGTTCGAGTCACACACTCCACCAACTTTCTTAAATACTGCAAATTAAATCTATCTTAAAGGTTCGCAAAACGTCACATACGCTCCCGCATTTCTCATTCCATCAAATTCTCCAATTAATTTATAATACTTTTTGACTTTTCAAATCTGGGAAGGAACTTATCCATGTTTAAACATGTTATTATTTCAGTATCTGCTAAAATACTTATGGAGTAATAATGAAAAAAATTATCGTTGAAGGTCAGGTTTGCATCGGACCAACATATTCACAAGGCGATCTTGCGCTTATCAAGAGAAACTTGAATAACCTCAGAGGATTAGAAACATTAGCATCTCTCATTGAAGTTGCCGGGAATGGACAAAGGCTTAAAATTCTCTATTTATTACATCAACATAAAGAAATGTGCGTGTGCGACCTTGCTGAAGTACTTGGAATAACAGATTCGGCAGTTTCGCAACACCTTCGTAAACTTAAGGATAAAAATTTAATAACAAATCGAAGAGATAAACAGACAATCAATTATTCATTAATTGAGAATCCTTTTACTGCAAGGCTGGTTGAATTTTTTGGATTAGATGAAGTAAATGAATCTCATGCGTTTAATTTCTGAATAAAAAATTTGTATGAAATTTACCGAATAAGGAAATTAGGAATTTTAGATGAGCATAATAAATGTTGAATTGAAAATTTTTTTATTTATCATCTTTTTAACTTTCGTCTCTTTTGAAAATGTTTTGGCACAGGGTCATCCGATATTTACCGACTCTGCCTTTATCCTTGGACTTTCTGCTCCATTTTTAAGAATAGATCCGAACAACATGAATTCAGAAAATGGAATAGGAGATGTCTCCTTGTTCTCAAAATTGGTGATCTATAGAAAGGACGGTTTAAGAAAAACATTCCGGTCTGCTTTAAAATTAAAGGAGACTTTTCCTTCGGGCGATGATGGTGGAAATACTCCAATCGGTTTTGGGGCATTCCAAACACATTTAGCGCTGCTCGGAGATTATGTTACCACAAATTTCGGTATATTTTCAGAGATCGGATATACGGTGAAAGGAAATAATATAGATGATGATCTAATTTACAATATTGGTTTCGGGTATCCGTTCCTTCCTCAAAGATATCCTCCGAAACAGATCAGCGCTTATCTGGAATTAAACGGCAGGACTGTTTTAAATAACAAAAAAAACATAAATGTGATCTTGATATCTCCAGGATTACAGATAATTCCTAATCGTCGGATATTATTCGAAACCGGACTACAGATCCCTATAAAGGATGACAATCCTAAATCGAATGAAATAAACATAGTCTTTTTACTCGGTACAAGATTTTTTATTTTTTAAAAGGAGGTATATTTATGAGAACGTTTTCGAGTTTCATTGTAATCTTTCTGATCTTATCATTTAATAATTTATTCGCGCAAAACAATAATTAATGAATCAGGAAAATCTGAAATAGAAGAAACGGAATTAATTGAAGTCAGGGTAGATGGATTGACCTGTCCATTTTGCGTCTACGGATTGGAAAAACAATTGAAAAAAATAGAAGGTATCGAGGATCTCTCTATAAGTTTCGATGCAGGTTTAGTTACGTTTTCTCTAAAAGAAGAGAACAAAGTCAGTAAAGAAATGATAGAGATTAGAGTTAAAAACGCTGGTTTTACCTCACGGGAAATAAAGATACCTGAAAAATACGAATTAAAAGTATGAATATAAAAAAATTACTGTTATTCGGGCCGCTTTTACTTGTACTAATTATGCTGATCGGCTTTTCCTTTATCTGGTTCCCGTCACCAAAGGAACCCGGATACCGCTATGTGCTTGAATGGGGAGGTACTGGTGAGGGACCGGGAGAATTCAAGGAGCCGATAGGGATAGCGATTTACAAAAATGAAGTTTTTGTAACTGATTCAGGCAATGACAGAATTCAGGTTTTCGATTTATCTGGCAATTTAGTGCGGGAATTCGGCAAACCCGGCGATAAATCCGGAGAATTTTGGAAACCTATGCATATTGTGATATCTGGAGATAAAGTGTATGTAGCTGAATTTCTCAATGACCGGATTCAGGTATTGACTTTAGACGGCGATCCGATTCAAGCTTTTGGGCGACCCGGAAATTCCGAAGGTGAATTTGACGGTCCTGGAGGAATTGCTGTTGACAATAACGGCACTATGCATGTATCAGACTTTAATAATCACCGGATTCAGGTATTTAATTCCGGTGGAGAATTTATTAAACAGTTAGGAGAGACCGGTGTGTCGGGTGTTTTCGGTGAGAAATTTCAATATCCGACTGATGTAACATTTTTGCATGACGGCAGACTGGTAATCGCCAATGCATATAATGACAGAATACATATAATATCCAAAGAAGGTATTCTACTCAGAAAATGGGGCGGGCCTTTCGCTGCAAATGTTCAAGGAAGTTTTAACGGATGGTTCAAAGTTGCGACAGCAGTAGCCGTTAGTCCGAACGACAATATTTTCGTCGTAGACTTTGATAACCATAGAATTCAAAAATTCGATCCGGAGGGTAATTTTCTGTCTTTATTCGGGAAAGAAGGTCAAGGTAAAGGAGAATTTTTCTACCCGACTGATGTAGCAGTGGATAACTATGGATTTGTTTATATAGTGGATTTCCGAAACAATAGAATACAAAAATTTGAACCCCTAAAATAATAGATCATTAATTCCATATCTTAATGGCTCGCAAATCGTCTAATCCGGAGAGTTGCAAAGGTGAATATTTTTTGAAAATTAGTTTAAAACATTTCTAAAAATTCTACCTTTTAACCAGTAGGGTGTATTTTACTTTCTTAAATACCGCAATTTAATTTTACTTCAAAGTTTCGCAAATCGGCCCGCAGGTTCCGAGCTGATATGTAGTTTGGCAAAGATAAGAACATCTTATCAACGAGAGAAAAGATCAAACGACAAACGATGAAATTCAGGCGTGTACAAATCCCTGGAAGGGGAGTGAAAAAATATCACCTGGAAAAACTACGTAAATCTATTGGTTTTTAACACGTTAAGTCCACTATGTTCTGGCGGCATACATTGTCCGCAAGTGATTGAAATTGTAAGCCGATATTTTAAAAGGTTAGCGAGATTCCCACTCTGTTTAATCCCAGGTGAACGTTTAAGGGGGATGAGGTTTTGTGTTGTTTAGTGAGTATCTTACCGATATAACGACCGATAAATGCACCAACCAATACATCTGATGCCCAATGTTTACCGGAACTTATTCTCTGTAATCCCACTAATCCGGCAATTCCGTTCGCATAGATGGTCGTATGAGGATAATATGAAGAAACTATTGTTGCAAAAGTGAAGATGTGTGCCGTATGACCCGAAGGAAAAGAGGTGAAGTCCCTTTGCAAAGGAGAAAAGCGGTCCTCTTCAGTTTCCTGAAAAGGTCTCGACCTGCCCGATATAAATTTGATAGGAGTGACTATTCCGGTAGTGATCACAGCTCCTTCCATTATTTTTAATCCCATTTCGGCAAAATGGTCTTTTTTGAAAACATGCCCTACTGTCAAACCCGCTAATCCGATTAGGAGCGGGTGTTCCGTTAATCTGGTTACGTTATCAAGCTTTCTTTCTGCCTTTCTGCAAAATTTCTATTTTCATGAAATGTTTTATCCGATAGTTCGCTATCAACAAATTCCATGGACATTAAAGCTCCTGCCATTATAAATAGAGTACTGCGGGATAGTCCCGGCAAGTCGGACTTGATGCTATTCAATGTCGAAGCCAGATCGTTATAAAATAATTTTGGATAGCTGGAAAATTTATTTTCACTACCCTTATTATAAAGACTTTCCTGGTCAAAATTGTTTCTTTTCGGCCCGAAAGATTGTGAATAATATGCTTCCTGTGAGTAGACCTGAGGATTCAATACAAAAAAATATATGGCAAGGCAGAAGAATGGAACAGTGCTTTTTTTCATAATTGTACTTCTTTAATTCTGTAATATATGAACTTAAGATATATATAATTAGTCCTTAATGTATTGAGATAATTGAACCTGCTTATTTCTAATTTTGCCTTTCAAAAATCGGACAGCCCGGGGCGAAGAAAATACTTGTAAAAACTAAAAGCATCCCTTACTTTTTAACGTAATGCGTCTGATTCTTTTTTGAGAGTAATTCGAAATTCGATATATGAAAACATGGAGATATGAGATGTCCCAAAAAACAGGAATGGATCGAAGAGAGTTTATAAAATGTTCAGCAGGTGCAGCGGTATTGGGGATGGGATTTCCATATATTGTCCCGACATCCGTACTGGGTAGAACCGGTATTGTTCTTCCAAGCGACAAAATTACCGTTGGCTGCATCGGAATGGGGGGGATGGGTTTGGTGGACATGAAATCATTTCTGTTTGAATCGAACGCTCGTATTGTTGCGGTCTGCGATGTAGATGCAAATCATCTTTATAGAGCAAAAAATATTGTCGATCAAAAGTACGGGAATAACGACTGTGCTGTGTTTGGCGATTTTCGCGAGCTGATCGCACGTGATGATATCGACGTCGTAACGGTAACCACTCCGGACCACTGGCATGCTATTCCTGCTATTGCCGCTGCTAAGGCCGGAAAGGATATATATGGCGAAAAACCGCTTGCACATAATTTGCTGGAGGGCCGTGTCATTTGTGATGCCGTAGAACGATATGGTTGTATCTGGCAGACTGGCAGTTGGCAGCGGTCTCAGGCAAACTATCGATTTGCCTGTGAATTGGTTCTGAACGGTCGCATAGGTAAAGTACATACCGTTGAAGTGGGATTACCCGGTGAATACGAGATAAGGGGCAATGAAACGAAAACGGTAACAAAACCGCCGAAAGAATTCGATTACGATTTTTGGCTTGGTCCTGCCCCTTATGCTGATTATATACCTGCCAGGGTACATTACCATTGGCGGTGGATCCGTGAGTACGGCGGCGGTCAATTAATGAACACGGTCAATCACGATGTCGATATCGCTCATTGGGGACTGGGACTTGACTATACGGGTCCGGTTGAGATCGAAGGAACAGGTAAAAAACCCAAATCCTCTTTATATAACTGTTTCACACAATATAGAATAAAAACGAAGTATGCTAATGGTATTGAAATGATCATACTCGGCGCCGGCATGCCGGATGCGGCTGGAAATGCCGACATTCTCGAAGGTGTAAAATGGATTGGTGAGAATGGCTGGGTTTTTGTTGCGCGGGGAAGAATTGACGCACATCCGAAATTGCTGCTGCGCGAAGTGTTCAGTCCCGATGAAATTCATCTCCATCAAGCCAGATCTGCGATAGATAGTGTGGAGCAAGGTCATATACGTAATTTTTTGGATTGCGTCAAGTCACGGGCACAGACTGTAGCGCCGAGTGAAATTGCGCAGCGCTCCACAACTATAGGTCATTTAGGGCAGATTTCAATGCTTCTGGGTAGAAAGATCCGTTTTAATCCGGAAACCGAAGAAATTATTGGTGATGAAACTGCAACACGAATGCTCGGGAGTTCAATGCGCAGTCCCTGGCATCTGTAATGCAGTATAGTGAAAAAGCATTAACTGACACAGAATGGTCCGTATACTATTCCGAAACAGGGTATCTCATTCGCCGTCAACTTTCAGGATGTTCATTTCGTTACAGAATCGCTGTTTGAGTCTGCCGGCAAAGTTATTGTAAAACTTGCACCGCCGTCTTGATTGTTTTCTGCGGTTATCCCTCCCCCTAAACCCTGTATTATGTTCTGTGATATTGCCAGACCGAGCCCCATTCCTTCACCGGGCTCTTTTGTTGTAAAAAAAGGGTCGAAAATATGATCGATTATCTCCTCCGGGATGCCGGGCCCGTTATCGCATAATTTAACGCAGGCGATTCCATTTTTCCGTCTTGTATGGATATCTATGGTTCTTGTACCGGAGGATTGAGTTTTCAATACATCAATAGAATTAGAAATTAAATTTATCAATATCTGTTCAATTTGAGTCCTGTTGCTCGTAACAGGAAGAAAGTCCTCACAATAGTTCAATTTAATTGTAATATTATTTTGTGATAGTTGATTGTTGAGTAAGAAAAGCAAATTGTTAATGACATTATTAATATTGACCTGTTCCATTTTTTGTTCTGTATTTTCCCCAACGAGCGATCTCATTTGGTCGATAATTTCATCAATCCTCATTGCCTGAATTGAAACTTCCATTAACTTTTCCCCTAAATATTTCCTGGAAAATTCATCTCCACGTTCATTAGTGAATAAAAGCGTGTCAATTTTAATTTTAAGTGCGGTCAGGGGTTGTCTTATTTCATGTGCAATACCGGCGGCAAGAGTTCCCACGGAAATCAGCCGGGAAGATTTCTCAGTTAATTTTATAGCATCTTCACGTTTTTTTTCAGCCTCTTTTCGGTCGGAAATATCCACTACAACTCCTAACATTCGGATTGGACTCCCCGTTTCATCTCTGTAAACATCGCCGGACTCCTGAAGCCAGTGAACAGAGCCGTCAGGCCAGACTATACGGTGCTCAATCTTATAATCTTTATTATCATACAGTGCCGACTGTACGGAACCGGCCACGAATTTACGGTCGTCTGGATGAACACACATTAAAAATGCTGTATATGATTTATCTAACTTTCCTTTAATAAACCCGAACATCGGCTCAATGTTATCTGACCAATCCAACTCATCCGTAATAATATTCCAATCCCAGCTGCCTATATTTGCAGCTTGCTGAGCGAGAGAATAGCGCTCTTCACTTTTAATGAGCGCATTTTCAGCTCGTTTGCGCTCTGTAATATTTTCAACGATACCCAATCCAAAAAGTAGATTTCTTTTTGTATCTCGAATGAGTGAAACGGTCAGATTTCCCCAGATAGTTTCGCCGTTTTTCGTAATATATCTTTTCTCTAATTTATATGAGGGTATTTCGTCTTTAAATAATTTTTCGACTAATGAAGTATTTATATCAATATCTTCAGGGTGTGTGATTTCTTCAAAAGTTTTGCCGGTTAATTCCAAACGGTCATAACCAAGCATATCGCATAACGATGCATTACTAGTTATAATTCGATAATCTGTATCGACCAAGGAAATACCAACAGGACTGTTTTCAAAAATGTTTCTGAACTTTTCTTCGCTTTCCAGCAGCGCCTCTTCAGCAATTTTTGCATTTGTTATATCGTGGAAACTCCATACCCTGCCGACAATTTTATTTCTGATCCGCTGCGGTTTCGAATGTCTTTCAAAGACTCTTCCATCTTTAAACAAAAGCAAATCTACACTCTCTTTCGATGGATACCGGTATAAATAGCGTACCTTCTTTAAAAATTCTTCGGAGTCTTTCAATTGGTCAACAACAAATTCTGAGAACTCATCTTCAGTTTTAGCAGATATAACAGAATTTGGAATCTTCCACATATTCGTAAACATTTGATTAAAACTGATAATTGTGCCTTGTCCATCCACTGCTAAAATTCCGTCGGCAGTAGATTCCAGCGTGGCTGAAAGGAGTGAATTAGTTTCTTCCAACTCAACCTGCGCTTCCATCAAATTGAAGTTCTTATCTTCTATCTGACTCATAACGTCAGATAGGTCGATCGACTTTTTTACAAGTTTAACGTTTTGATCTTTGAGCTCAGACCGGATTAATTCGAGCTCGTAGTTGCTGTCTTCCAGGTTTCTCCTCATTTCAGAAAGCTCGATCGACTTTCTGATTAGATTGAAGTTTTGTGTTTTGAGTGTATTCTGGTTTTCCAAAAGCTCTGCCTTGTCATTCATTCGATCTAAAGACCCGTCTTCTGATTCCCGAATCCTGTTTTCCAGCTCTTTGTATCCCGGTCTATTCATTGTCATGGTTCACAAAAAGAATTGAATAAATAGTTAACATACCTATCAAAATTTTGGTATAGAATGGCAAGAGATAGTAAAGTATTGATAAATCAATAGTTTATAGTACGTAATCAAGATATGTTATGAGAAATTCAGTTGCCTGTTTTTTTTTTGAGATAACGGCATCACAGACCGCTACGCTCCTTAAACAAAGAATAGATAGATAAAAACAGAAGGCATAGCAACGCTATCGAATATTTTTGGTTGTATATAAAAAATAAACTGGCAATATACCCGGGTAATCGCCCCGAATATCTTTATCTTGATCCAAAAAAGTACACGTTCAGGTTCAACAATCTTAAAGACACTATAGAGCAAATCATTACTATCATTCTGTTCCGTACTAAACGATTTATTGAGTCAAGCACATAATCAACAACTGCCCAGGACCCATAACACAACTGTTTGGTTATGAAACTTTGTTACGGAGAGTTCTTTTTGAGATTTATCTATAGGTCCGATCTCGCCATATGTATAAAATCCCAATAAAGGAACGTCTTTTCCCAGGACCTTTTGAACAGCCTCGACTTCTTCCGACGTTCGCCTGCCTAAAACCATCTTACATGCCACACAACTGAACATTAGTACAACCTTTGGCTTTGCACCGTTCAGATCTTTTTTTGCTTTTTTCGCTGCTAATTTTGCCCCGTTTATAATATCCCCCCTTGAGGCTGTGGTCAGCGTTAAAGCGCTGCCTTTCGGAATCGATCCCGCTAACGTAATTGTTCAATTTTCATGATCGACAGACAAGCCGCAGCGCAATTGAAAATATACCTTCCCGGCTATAGAAATCTTTTCATCTATTAAGCCAAAGGGATATTCCAGACATATTCCCGGAAGTCTCTTTGATCGTTCCTCTCCCAGGAATTCTTTGTAATGGTCCAATGCCCTGACATAATCCAATTCTTTAATTACATTACCTTCGGATTCAGTACAATACAGCCGGTTCCCTATAGACTCAAATCCGCTTCCGACCCCTATACCCGTACAGTATTTATCTGTTCCATAGATCATCAAGCCGGCCATGGAATCTTTGTATACCTTCCCATTATAATACTGGAAAGTATTGACAAATTTTTCATCGTCACCGAGGTAACCGCCGACAATCTCAAACTCCTTTCCTAAAACCGATTGGAGACCTTCAATGACCTTTACGCCATCACCGCCCAAACCATTCGGAAATATAAGGAGAGATAATGCTTTGTGTAATGCACCATTTCCACGGAACTTTTCAGCTAAGGATGTCCCGCATACAAATTCATCCTTGCTCATATTTATTCCAATTGCCGTACGAAACATTAGCGATTTGGAACTTAAAGCCATTATGACTACCGTTTGAGTCGAGAAGCCCGATTCGGCAATCTCGCCAGCAGTAGTACCTCCTGCCATCTTGATGTCACCGGTAACGGAAATGACTCCGGCAAGGAACTGCCGGTGATCAAATTTCGGCGATCCGAAAATAAGCAATACTCCTGGTTTGCCGCCATGTTTTCTAACCGCCTCGGAAACTGCCTCTTTTCCGGCTTCAAATGAATCCTCTTTGCTGCTTTGGCCTATACCTACTGACAAATCAGACATAATTCTCGTTCAGATTTATTGGTATTACAATAGTATATTTTCTTATTATTAAAATTTGAAATAAAATTACATAAGTATATGACAAAAACCATGCCAAAATTTATCCATAAATTTTAGCAGGGAATTTGCATCATTCTTATTCGTCAACTGTTAAATGTGTTGGAATTTCCACATATACGGTGAGGAAATACAGCCGGTATTTTCTGCAACGGTTCAATCTTCATCATTAACAATTATGATGACTGATTTTACTTCTGGTATTTATCGTTGACGGCAAATATTATTTCAGGGAGATGCTTATTTTAAGCGTAGTCCACTTAATTTTTTGGACAATAGGGATTTATATGAGGAATAGAGCAGTGTTTACAGGTCATGACTTGTCACCATGACCTGCAAACACGAACGGCGCCGGCGGGTACGCACTACCTGAACACTTTTCGGCCTTATTTTTTTGGAGGTTCTGCATAACCCCTTCTAAAACCGGCGGCGTTCTCGGCCTGGCCAAGAAACCCTTTTCTCATTGTGGAGGTGGTAAAATAATTCCAATAACTGGTCGGTCCCAGGGGGTGTTCCAGGTCCACCGCATTCCCATCCCTGAAGACCATCTTCACTTTCCTGATATTGGATATGTTCTCCAGAGGATTATCGGCAACGACGACGAGGTCGGCAAGTTTTCCCTCTTCGACGGTCCCAAGTCTGTTAAGCACGCCTAACATATCCGCACCGTTACGCGTGGCGGCAATAAGCGTTTCCATCTCGCTGATTCCGGATAAAACGAATTGCTCCATCTCAAGGATCCCAATCTCGCCAACGGGGGCGGAGTCGGAACCAATAAGGAGTTTCACTCCGGCTTTGGCGGCTTTCAGGAGCGCCTGTCTTTGATACTCCGCATGTTCCTGGGACCTCTCATCCGCATAAGCGACAGCAGTACGGATCGTAACGGCTTGTTCATCGTCAGAATATCCCAGCCGGGCCAACCGGATTTCCCTCTCTTTGATGTACGCATCGCTTAAGTTGCATATGATAGTCGGGTCGTAAAACGCCCCCTTTTCAGCCATCAGCGCTATGGTCTCATCAGTCAAGCCATACCCATGCTCGATACAATCTACCCCGGCCTCGATAGCATCGTAAACGGCAGGTTCTCTGGAATGTGCGGTTACATGAATTCCAAATTGATGTGCGACGTCAACCGACGCTGCGAGTTCGTCGGGTTGCATTTCATAATTAACGATCTTGATGACATTGACACCTTTTTGGATACGTGTTCGGACCGCTTTTCTAACTTCACTTACTCCATCATACCCTGTTTCATTATCGCCGCGATGTCCGGCTGTCGGCTCAACGGCCTCTCCGCTTGCCCAGATACGCGGCCCCAATAAAAACCCTTGATCGAAGGCATCTCTCCAGGCAACGTCCATATAGTCTAACTCGCCGACAGATCGGACACTGGTAAAACCATACCTGAGACCATCCATGGCATTCACACCGGCGCGTATGACTTTTGCCGGCATCGATTCGTTATCGAGATTATGGTTCCGGGGCAGGAGAGTGGACAGATGCATATGCATGTTCCAGAAGCCGGGAAGTACGTACGCCCCATCCAGATCGATTACCAGGACATTGTCATCTTGTCGGGTCTGCCGGTATGCTCCTTGGCTGATAGATGCTATTTCGTTCCCTTCGATGACCACGGTCATATTTTCCTGCACAGGACTGCCTGTGCAATCGATCACATTGCAATTCGTGAGAACGGTCGTTAAATCATCCGCACTCTGAGAATGTGCATATCCCGGCAAAAGGTACGCCGTTACCAGGATTAAAAGAGATACCATTTTTACTGTTTTCATACATTCCTCCTCAATTGCTGGCCTACTTGTGATTAGAATTAACTGTAAAATTTTACGTAGTTTCGTTATAAAAAAGATGAAACAGGATTGTTGAAGTAATTCGTAAACATAACAATTATTCTACCTCATAACAATATTAAAATTCAATTTTTTACACTGTGACCGTTGTAAAGAGAGTGACTAAACGGAGATCCGCATTCCAAATACCTTTTGCATTTATTGAAGGCATTCCGTATTATTTTTTAACTTTTAACTATGGTTTAAAATGGAACTTCTCTCTTCGATGACGCCGGGTATTCTTTTCGGATTGGCATCGGGATTTCTGCCCGGTCCGCTTCATACTCTCGTCATTGTACAAACCCTCAAATATGACACCCGGGAGGGATTAAAGGTTGCCTTCGCACCCATATTTACAGATCTTCCGATCATCATTGTCTCTTATTTTTTACTTAACAGATTGGCGGACTTCGAATTCATTATCGGTCTTATCTCATTATTCGGAGGGCTGTATGTGCTCTTTATGGCTTACGAATGCATTCAAACCGGACCGGGGGAACTGAAGGGACCGGATGAAGATGCGCAGTCCATAAAAAAAGGTATAATCGTGAACTTTCTGAACCCGCATCCGTATCTGTTCTGGATGAGCGTCGGGATGCCGCTTATCATAAAGCTTCAGGGTGAAAATCTACTCGCTCCCGTACTGTTCATTACTTCATTGTATAGTGCGCTCGTTGGATCAAAGATGCTGGTTGCTGTCATTGTCGGCAAATCGCAAATGTTTTTAGAAGGGAACAGTTATCTTTATATACTACGGTTCTTGGGAGCAATGCTTGCCGTTTTTGCCCTGATTCTCGTTAAAGATGCCGCCGACCTTTTAGGGATTTTCGGTTTGTAATTTTGTAAAAATTTTTACGGAATTCCAAAATATATATAAAAAATTACCTGACAAAAAAGGGAGCATACCTGTTCTCCGGAATATGCCCCGGCCAGGCGGTATGCCGGGTAAGCACAATGAATCCCATACTGTAATCTCCTATAAGGCGATGCAGGAACAGTGAATGGTCTTCATCGCACTATTCATTGTTAAACTCCTCAATTTTAATCAGTCCAATTCAGGATTATTTTTCCGGAATTTCCGGAACGCATCACCGTAAACGCTTCTTCAAATTCGGTATAATGAAAAATATGCGTGATAACGGGGGAAATATCGAGTCCGGTCTGGATCATAGACTGCATCAGATACCACGTTTCATACATTTCCCGGCCGTAGATACCTTTGATGGTCAGCATGTTGAATATTACAGTGCTCAAGTCTATTCTGAGGTCTTTCGTGGGTATCCCCAGCATCGCTATTTTGCCCCCGTGGCACATGTTGGCTATCATTCCGTTTAAAGCATCACCGCTTCCAGACATCTCGAGGCCGATGTCAAATCCTTCAGTCATCCCCAGTTCTTTCTGAACGTCCGCAAGACGTTTTTCCCGTATGTTCAGGGCGACGGTTGCCCCCATTATTTTTGCGAGTTCAAGACGATATGGGTTCATATCAGTCGTAACGATGAAGCGCGCTCCCGCATGTTTAACGATCGCGGTCGCCATGAGCCCTATCGGACCGGCGCCTGTTATCAGTACATCTTCGCCCAGGACTTTAAAATTCAGGGCGGTATGGGTGGCATTGCCGAATGGATCGAATATGCTTAGAACGTTCATCGGAATGTTCGGGTCGGCGTGCCAGACATTGGTAACCGGAATACTGAGGAATTCCGCAAAGGCGCCCGACCGGTTCACACCGATTCCCTTTGAATCATTGCAGAGATGACGGCGCCCGGCAAGGCAGTTCCGGCACTTTCCGCACACAACATGACCTTCGCCTGAGACAATGTCCCCTGTTTTAAGATCGTGGACATTTCTGCCGACCCCGGCTATTGTCCCGACAAATTCATGACCGATAGCCATCGGTACTTCGATGGTTTTCTGCGCCCAGCCGTCCCATTCCCAGATATGGATGTCGGTCCCGCAGACCCCGGTTTTATGAATTTTTATCAGAACATCGTCAATGCCGATCTCAGGGACGGGGATTTCTTCCAGCCATAGTCCCGGTTTGGCATGTTTCTTAACGAGCGCTTTCATTGAATTTTTCATTTTTATCAGGGCAACCCGAATTTATCCCGCTGCCGGTATGTCCCGGTTTCTTTCGATACGGCGCCGGATAAAATCATCACTATAAATGAAGACTGTGTTCATACCAAATTGTATTCGGAAGTGATAGCGATCGCTTTATAGATCGACCGGTACACGGGACAGTAGTCCGCATGCAATCCGTGAACACGTTCGATTATTTCTCTGTCACCTTCATGAGCATCGACCGCATACGTCACATGAATTTTCTTGATGACGAGCACCTTATCTTCCGATTCGATCTCCCCCCGGACATCCGCGGTTAGTTTTTTGTTGAGCGTAACGTCGCGCGCTGCCAGCGCGCCTCCGAATGTTCCCAGCATTCATCCGCCTGCCGCAGCGACAACATAATCGATCGTTGCTACATGCGGGTCTGTAATTTCCGAAGCAACGCCGTAATGTTCTGCTATTGCCCCGTGAACGGAAAACTTAACCGGATCGGTTTCCGCAGGAACGTATGCCTGCCGCAGCTTTCCTTCTACATGTTCGATCCTGACGTTGGATACATAGACAACTTCAGACATAGTTTTTTTGTATCCTTTTACCTCTTATGAAGGATTTCCGGTGTTTCGGGATAACATGCCACTCTTACCAGAAAATGATGTAGAGAACGACAGTTATGCTGATCACACCAATACCCAATCCCGTAACGGAAGGTGCGGGCTTCATGTCGAAATCTTTCTTTTCAGGTAAGATTTTCGGCTCAGTGAGCGGTTTCACAACTGTGATAAGCGCCATAGTGAGCACCAGTATGACAAAGGTAATTGCCATTCTGTTTAAAAATGCAATATTTTCAAAGAATATCAATAAGATTCCGTAAACCGGAATAGTAAGAAGCAGGGCTGTAACTCCGGCGGAGGGGGGAGTCCGCTTAATGGCCAGACCAAAAACGAAAGCCGCCAGAATACCTGGAGAGATAAAACCCTGGAACTCCTGGATATAATTAAAAATGCCCTGAAACCGCCCGGCTCCAAGTTGTGGCGCTATCAAACAGCCGATGAGTACAAATAAAAGGGTCGTTATCCGGCCTGTTGTCACGAGGGTTTTGGCGGAGACATTCTTTTTCCAGTGCCTGTTATACAGGTCCATAGTGAATATGGCAGATGCAGAGTTCAGCATCGAAGCGAGCGAGCTGATAACCGCACCGGAAATTGCCGCAAAAATAAACCCCTTCAAACCCTGTGGTATGAGGTTTCGTATCAGCAGAGGGTACGCCGCATCGCTTGTGAACGACATCGTGCTTCCATAGAGTTGAACTGCCATTATACCGGGAAAAATAATAATAAACGGTATGATAAGTTTAATGCAGGCCGCAAATATAATCCCGAGCTGGCCTTCCCGTAAACTTTTTGCGGCGAGTGTTCTCTGGGTAATAAACTGATTCAATCCCCAGTAATAAAAATTCGGTATCCAGAGACCGATGACAAGGGCAGTCCAGGGAAGGACAGAATGATAGCCGGGGAGTATCACGTGCAGTTTTTCCGAATTTGATACTAAAAACGCATCGATGCCCCCGACTGCATTCAAACCCAGTATGAGCGTAAGCGCCCCTCCCAGTATCAGTGCTGATCCCAGAAAGAGGTCTGCCCATGCAACAGCCTTGAGTCCGCCCCACGTTGTGTACAATGCAGCGACACAGCCGATAAACCAGACCGCCTGCACTAAATCCAGGTCGAATATTGTATACAAAGTCAATCCACCGGAATAAATGACGGCCGCTACGGTGACAAATACGTAAATAAGGACGGTATACATTGCCATGATCGCCCGTGCGGTCGCATTGTAACGGTACTCCAGGTATTCAGGTATTGTATAGATGCCGCTTTTGAGGAATTTCGGGAGGAAAAATAGTGCAACAATCACAAGTGTTATGGCGGCCAGCCATTCATAACTTGCGACGGCCATTCCGGCAATCCCTGCTCCCTGGCCTGCCATGCCGACAAAATGTTCAGTGGAAATATTGGCTGCTATGAGTGACAGACCGATGAACGGCCAGGTCAGCCCCCGTCCTGCCAGGAAATAATGTTCACTTGTTTCCTCTTTTCTGCTTTTGTACAGACTGATACCAATGGAAACTGCGAAAAAAGCTGTAAAGATTCCTATATCGAGCCAGTTGAAATCCACAAAAAAATCTCCATTAATCGGGATCGCTTGTAATAATTATGTGAAACTCTCCCTGATGTACCGTGCACCATCGGTTAGCGTTACCTGCCAGATTTCTGCCTGCACGCCGTCCGGCAGGCTCGAAGGATGATAGTTTTCACGAACAGTTTGTTTGACTGCTTCTACAACATCGCTGCGTGCAATCGCAATCACGCAGCCCCCGAAACCCGCTCCGGTCAACCGTGCACCCGGTACACCGTTGATTTCCGAAACGATATCGACCAGCGTGTCGAGCTCCTCACATGAGACCTCGAAATCGCTGCGAAGACTACTATGCGATTCGGCCAGATATTTCCCGATATCGGAAATTTTTTGTTCTTCAAATGATCGAACAGTCATAAGCACCCTGGAATTTTCCGTAACAACATGTTTCACTCTTTTGAAGACAGTGGCATCGCATTGTTCCCGTAAAACGTTCAGGTCATCTATGGTAATATCACGTAAGCCCGTAATACCTCTGTCCGGAAATATCTTCTGAGCGCACCGGACTCCTTGTTCACATTCTGCTCGTCGCTGATTATACTCCGAGTCCACGAGACCCCGTCTTTTCATCGAATCTATGACAAGCCAGGAATAGCCGGGGATAGCCGCCCGTACCGTTTGCATCGACAGGTCGGAACAATCGATGAGCACCGCATGACCCTCCCGGCCTGTCCGGGAAATCATCTGGTCCATGATCCCGCAGTTCATGCCCACAAAATTGTTTTCAGCCCGCTGACACAGCAGCGCGGCTTCGGTGTCGTCAAGTTGAAAATCAAAAAGGGATTCCAAAGCGGTACAGGCTGCCATTTCAAGCGCGGCAGACGATGAAAGGCCTGATCCGATAGGAATGTCCCCGCCAACCGTGAATCTGAATCCGCCGGTAGGGTGACCAGCCTTTTGCATTTCATCCAGTACACCCATAATATACCGGACCCATGTGCCGGGATGATCCCCATCCAAAGTATCGGTCTCGAAGATGACATTGTCGTCAAAATTGAGAGAATAACAGGAAACACGTTTTCCGGAATCTTTTTTTGCTGCAATTACAATTGTCCTGTCGATCGCAGCCGGGAGAACGTATCCCCCTGTATAATCGGTGTGTTCTCCTATGAGATTCACCCGACCCGGCGCTGCGCAGACAACGCCGGGTTCTGTGTTCCACATCTTCTTAAACACGGATACAACGTCTGCAGTAAGTTTATCCATTGATTTTTGAATCGCGGCCTAAAGGTCTTTAGTATAATGAGTCGTGGCTGAATTTCTCAATTCGCCGGCGGATTCGCAGGGTATTGAGGGATTGATGACATTGCCGCCGCCCGTTTCAAATCCAGCCATGTATTTCATTGTATCCCGGCTTCTCAAAGGAGGATAAAATTCCACATGAAAGTGAAATGGGCCGGGGTCGATGGTCCGGGCGCAGGGTGCATTCATGAATACGGTGATATTCGGGAACGACATCCGGAAGAGATTGTCAAATCGGATCAGTATTTCATGATATAATTCTGCAAAAGACTTCAGCTCATCTTCATTGAGATCCGTTATAAAAGGAACATGCCTCCGGGGATATATATGGATTTCATACGAGTATCGGGCAAAATAGGGTACAAAGGCAACAAATTGGTTATTCTGCGTCACAATACGACTGCCGTCATTGATCTCTTCTTCCAAGATGCCGCAATAAAGACAGGCGCCGCTTTTTTTACGATGTTCATCTGCATGAGAATACTGAATGGAAATGATCCTCGGGACAAAATCCGTAGCGTAAATCTGACCGTGCGGGTGCGGATTTGAAACACCGAGTATCTCACCTTTATTTTCAAACAGGAGGACGTTTTCAATTTCGGACCTGCCGGCGAGTTCCTCGAATTGGTCCCGAAAGCAGGAAATGACCGACACGATCCGGTCGTTCTCCATTACGGCAAGTGTACGATTGTGTTTCGGACTGAAACACACGACCCTGCACACACCTTTCGCCGGAACATCGCGTACTGAGTGACCGGAATTGTCATCAATCGTGTTATCCGATAGTGAAGGAAAATCGTTATCAAATACGAATGTGTCTTGATATTCAGAATTGACGTCCCCGCCTGCACGCTGCACGCCGGGACACAGGTAGCATTCCGGATCAAATTCGGCGAGATCTGTACTGACAGGTTTGACGAAAGAACCGCCCCATGGTCTCTTGCCGGTAACGGGGGCGAAAACAACCCATTCCCCAAGAAGAGGGTTCCAGCGTTTCAGAGAAGGTCTGCTCACGTAATCCGTCAATGATATTTTTGTATCGTAAAGGTTGCGGCGCTGTAATGTCCGTCCGGAAGGACGGTCGGAACTTTATAGCGTGGATCGGTCAGTAGCGCATAGATCGTTGGGTCGCCATCCCGCAGTTTTTCAGGAGTATTGAGCGGCCATTCATTCCCTATCCGCTCTAGGCGGCCGGGGATATCCTGTGCGCCCAGGAGGGATGTTATTGTCCAGTAGAGATATTCATTCATCATGCAGGAATATCTGCACGTTTCATCGTAGTAGGTGTACCATGCCCCGTCGGGATACTTTTCCGGCACTTCTTCAAAATATCCTCCGCGGGCCAAGTCAACTGCCGTTGAAACGATACTGCCCGGCTGCAAGCCGAACGCAGCGGGATATGTCTCCGCGAAACCGTGACGCGTAATCGGATGCAGGACTTCTTCTATAGCACCGTCAAAAACGCACTCCGGGGGGTCCGGGTGGGTTTCAACGTCATACAGCCCCTGTTTCGGTCCGGGCGGGAGTGTACTCCTGTCGGCATCACTTAATTCTTCATTCGTATATCCCATGGTTATGGAAGACCCTTTTCGTACCATATTTTCGACGATCAACGGATTGTCGGGAGCGCCGTCTTCGTCGTTGTCGAGGTATTGAGCGAGAACATTTGCCGCATGCAGAATTTTATCGTTACCCGTTTTCTCCGTTGCATAAATATGGACTCCGAAAACTTCGACCTGCTTTGTGAAACCCGATCCTTCTTCATCGGCATCCGCACATGAAACCAGTATAAGACCGGTAACAGCGAATAAAAATGAATGTGAAAATTTCATAAAAACCTCCCTCCTGCCTGATTGTACGCATCACTACTCATTCGGTTTGATTATGAGGAGATCGCCGTATGACAATCAAGGTATGAACCTCCGTTCGGCCTCCGGCATTTAAATCGCTTAAGTATTCTCTATCGCTTTATTGTGGCGGAGAAAAGGTCGGAAAGACGTCCCACGCATCGTTGTCGGTGAGTTGGCCGACGTTCGAACCGTCTATGTCCATGATATATATTTCAAATTCCCCATCCCTGTCGGAAGCAAAAACAACCTTCCTGCCGTCGTATGAAACCGCCGGAGAGCGGTCGTCATCTTCGTTATAGGTAAGGCGTCTCGGATTTGAACCGTCCGGGGCGATAAGGTATATCTCGGAATTGCCGTCCTTTCCGGTTTCGAACGTTACTGCGGAGCCGTCAGGGGTCCACCTGGCATCTCCGAGATGCGCTTCGAAATAGGTGATGCGGGTCGGACCGGTTCCGTCGGCTCTGATCTTGTACAGTTCCGACGCCCCGTCCCTGAAGGTATCGAATGCAATCCATTTGCTGTCGGCGGAAAAGGAAACATATCCTTCTTCAGCTTCAGTATACGTCAGCCGCCTCTGACCGGAACCGTCTGCACTCATGACATAGACCTGCGAGTATTCTCCCTCCCTGCTTGAATCGAACGTTATCATTGTGCCGTCGGGCGACCAGACAGGAAATCCGTCGTTTGCATCATTATAGGTAAGCTGCACCGGGTCCGACCCGTCGGCGTCCATGATAAATATCTCGTTATCGCCGTCTCTGTCGGAAACAAAAACGATCCGTGAACCGTCGGGCGACCACCCGGGTGATCCATCATATCCATCGCGCTGTGTTCTATTGGTCTTTTCCGATCCGTCTTCGTTCATGACAAAGACATCCATATTCCCGTCGACGTCTGATTCGTACAGAATTTTTCTCATCTTGGGTCCCGATTGATCCGTTTGTGAACAGGACAGGAGCGCAGCAAATACAACTATAAGGTTTAGAGCATGAGAGATTGCAGCTTTCGACATCACGGCTTCACTCGTAGAATGCAACATATCTGTTATTCAGCTTCCCGATAATACGTATATATGTGATAGAGTGCAAGCGAATTTACAAAAATATGCCCGGTATTGCGACGACGCTTCACAGTGCGGCAACGTTGGATTTCACGGTTAACTATCCCGTAATAATTCATAAAAATTGTCTTTCTAAAATAAAAAGGTTTAGAGCATGAGAGATTGCAGCTTTCGACATCACGGCTTCACTCGTAGAATGCAACATATCTGTTATTCAGCTTCCCGATAATACGTATATATGTGATAGAGTGCAAGCGAATTTACAAAAATATGCCCGGTATTGCGACGACGCTTCACAGTGCGGCAACGTTGGATTTCACGGTTAACTATCCCGTAATAATTCATAAAAATTGTCTTTCTAAAATAAATCGGGAATAACATTTATCCTGTTTTGTACTATTGATAAAGCAACTGTAAAACCGGTGCCGGTAGGAACATTTTTTAAAGAATGTGAAACGCTTGAGGAGGTATGATGATTAGAATAACTATGTTGGGCGTCCTGATAGTACTGCTTGGGGTATTTCTCGGATGCAGCGAAACGCCGCTGCAAAATACGAACGAATTGTCCGGGCAAAATCAGCAGAACGTGGAGTTTGCCGCCCTGGAAAATGACGTGGTGTCCTTAGACCTCGAAGACCCGCAAGAACCAATTGAATTTACCGACGAAATGATCGAACATTTAGGACTGATAATCGAGCATATGAGAAGTGTTCAGGACCGGTTCGGTGATTTCGAGAACCGTTATCCCAATGAAGATGCTAAGGTTCTCCTCGAGGAAGTGACGGAATTCAGGATTTCTGCCATCGAGGCGTATGATGCCGGAGATTTCGAGGGTGCACTACATGCTTTACGTGATGCCCGCGAGATAATTCACACTGCGCTTAAAGTCGTGAGACCGGAGGGCATGCAGGGCGGTCCTCTTCATGGAAAACACAAGAGCGAATTTACTCCGGCAGCGTAGCTGATTCGATCTGTCAGATGAAACCCCCGTACCGGTCGGAACGGGGGGTTTTTTTGTTTCCTTTCAATTGAATACCGCTGAAGGTCCCCCAAAAACTATTTGCAATTTTTAAAAAGAACCCTTACTATTTAATCTACTCATCTCAAAGACACATCCGGATTATTCAATTCTATGAGGAGATAGTGATTATAAAATAGTGCGCTGAATTGACACCTTTTGAAGCAGAAAGCAGAAGACTCTTCAGGAACCGCCGCTCTTGGAATGACCAGGGAAGGCTGCGAAGATAAAATCTCCGAAGAAAAATCATATTCTTGAAAATCTCATATCAGGCAGGATATTCGAAGTGCATTTAAATTTTACTTGACTTATACTGACTGAACCTGTATTATCGTTGGAGAAGGCTAACCGATGCATATCTATCCGGTGTTAATAATTTAAGTAATAATAACGCTTTAAAGATTACAAAACAGGAGGAATAACTATGCATTTCAATAGCAGACTGTTCTTTGGTATTCGAATTGTCATTATTCCCATATTACTTACCGTATTGCTGACGAGTGTTTTTGCTCAGAGGACTGAAAAACCCCCGTTACACGGGAGGCACTGGGTTGCAATAACAGGTAAACCGCTTGCAGCCACCGCGGGAGCCGCGCTGTTCCAGAAAGGCGGTAATGCGGTCGACGCCGCATGCGCAATGCTGGGAGCGACCTCGACGATGTACGATGCTTTAAGCTGGGGCGGCGAGACACAGGCATTGATTTACAATCCGAACACCGGCAAGGTCATCGGGATCAATGCGTTGGGCGTTGCCCCGACGGGCGCGACACCCGAATTCTTTAAAAGTAAAGGAATGCCGTTCCCCCCGGCATCCGGCCCGCTTGCCGCCGTGACGCCGGGAACTCCGGGAGGGCTTCTCGTCATGCTTGCCGAGTTTGGAAAATTGAGCCTGAAGGAGGTTCTTGAACCCTCTATGCAAATGGCTGAAGGGTATCCTATTGAAAAGGCGACGGCAAACTCTATCAAGAGGGAAGCGGAACTCATCAAGAAGTGGCCCTATTCCCGCGAGGTCTTTATAACGCACCCGGGGGAAGAAAATGAAACCCCACATCCCGGGGAAATTTTCAGACAGCCCGACCTTCTTGGTACACTGCAGAAACTTGTCGATGCGGAAGCCGGCGCTTTAGCCCGGGGCAAGAGCAGAAAAGAGGCGATCTATGCTGCGTATGACCGTTTTTATAAAGGCGATATCGCTGAAGAATTTGTCAGAAGCTCCCGGGAACAGGGGGGGCTCCATACCATGAAAGACCTCGCAAACTGGCAGGTCTATCTCGAGGAGCCGCTTTCAACGAATTATAAAGGAATAGACGTCTATAAACTCACCTCATGGGTTCAGAGCCCGGTACTTCTACAGGCGCTAAACATTGTGGAAAACATCGATGTGAAATCTATGGGATACAACAGTTCCAGGTATATCCATACGTTGTACCAGACTATGAATCTGGCATATGCCGACCGGGATTTTTATTACGGTGATCCATATTTTCCTCCCGAGGAACCCATGAAAGGTCTTCTTTCAAAGGAATATGCTCTGGAAAGAAGCAAACTCATTAACCGGGAAAAGAACGACCCCGATGTCATGCCCGGTGATCCGTATCCTTACCAGGGAGACAGCAATCCTTTTCTCCGCTTTCTCGAAGATTGGAATGCAAAGCCGGAAAAAGCCCCGTCAAGTTCCGGCGGGGGCCTCGAACGTTCGTTCGAAGAAGGATTCTTTGCCGGTACGACCTCGGTACAGACCGCGGATGAAGAAGGATGGGTCGTCTCGATAACGCCGAGCGGCGGGTGGATACCCACTGTTATTGCAGGAAGAACCGGTATCGGGATGAGCCAGCGAATGCAGAGTTTCATCCTTGACGAATCTCAGAACCCGTTTAATGTACTCGAACCGGGCAAACGGCCCCGGGCAACTTTGACACCGAGCATGGCGCTCAAAGACGGAAAACCCTATATGTCCTTTGCCGTTCAGGGAGGCGATTCTCAGGACCAGAATTCGCTCCAGTTTTTTCTCAATGTCGTTGAATTCGGTATGACCGTCCAGAATGCGGTGGAAGCTCCGAATATAATCAGCTACCAGATGCGCAGTTCTTTCGATAAGCATGATTCCCAGCCGGGGAGGCTTACGTTGAATAATTCGATCCCGCCGTGGGTCCGAAGCGAACTTGCCGATATGGGATATGAACTTGATTACCAGCAGTATACCTCTGGTCCGCTGAACGCAATATTTTTTGATCGCGAACACGGAACGATGTTGGGCGGATCAAGTAACCACGGAGAGGATTACGGCATCGCCTGGTAGCTGTATTGTTACTCCGGCAAATTAAAACTATGTGCATGAGTCTGGGAGTCCGGATGTGTTTCCCCGCATGTCCCGGGCTCTCTTTTTCAATGGTCCGGACTCTGTCCGATGAATACGGCGCAGTAGGTATCAACCCGCTGAAAGTTGATTGCAATTGTTTTTCTGCGCCTTATTACGCAACCCTTCTATAAAAGAAGCTCAAATGTACATAATGAAAAAATTATCAATGAGATAAATTCACTTGAATGGAAATAAATATTCTTTGGGTATATCGAGTATACTAGGAGCCGCACTCTGCTGTATTAGTTTTTGCACGTCCGAAAAACCGGCATTTCAGGATTTCCAAGTTGAAGAAACAACGATCGCCAAAATCCACGACGCATTCCGGAGCGGGGAACTGACAGCGAGGCGACTTGTCGAAGCCTACCTGAAACGCATTGATCTCTACGACCAGCCGATGAATCTCAACGCACTTGTCGTCATTAATGAGGATGCGCTCACAAGAGCCGAAGAGCTCGACAACGAGTTCCGGAAAACGGGAGCGCTCAGACCGCTCCACGGGATTCCCGTCATTGTCAAGGACAATTATGACACCCGGGATATGCAGACAACGGGCGGCTCCTTAGCGCTGCAAGGCTCGATACCCCCGGACGATGCTTACCAGGTCCGGAAACTCCGAGCGGCGGGCGCTATAATCCTCGCCAAATCGAATATGGCCGAATGGGCGTTCAGTCCGTTCCAGACCGTCAGTTCCATTGCCGGTATTACGAGAAATCCGTACAACCTCGACCGGGTACCTGCCGGTTCGAGCGGCGGCACCGCTGCATCGGTTTCTGCGAATTTCGGTGTGATCGGGCTGGGCACCGATACGGGAAACTCAATCCGGGGGCCGTCGTCGCATACCGGCCTTGTGGGGATCCGGTCGACTATGGGACTCACAAGCAGGGACGGAATCGTGCCGCTCGAGCTTAAAAACGACATCGGCGGTCCTATGGGGCGGACCGTGGAGGACGTGGCAAGGGTCCTTGAAATCATAGCTGGATATGATCCGGCTGATCCGATTACAGCCATGAGCATAAAAAAAATACCTGAAAATTTTACACAATTTCTCGATCACGACGGCCTGGATGGAGCAAAGATCGGCGTTCTGAGGATAGTGGCCGATGCTCCGACAGCGGACCCGGAAATACAAGCGTTGTTTACCCATGCGCTCGAAGACATGAAAAGCAAAGGCGCGGATATTATCGACCCGCTTATCATACCGAATGTTGAGGAGCTTTGGGACGATATATGGTGTGATTCGTTCCAATACGATCTCGATACCTATCTTGCTTCTCTTGGAGAAAGCACGCCGTACAAGACGATCGAAGCCATATACCATCTGGGATTATACTCTCCCTATATCGAAGAGCGTCTCCAGCGCCGTCTGGAAAAGGTCAGAGATATATCTGGGCCGCCGCCCTGTCTCAGTGTCTATGATGCTCCCGATAATCAGCAACTCAGAAATGCCGTGCTCAAGGCCATGGACGAGCACGGTCTCGATGCGATAGTCTATCCGACGTGGAGTAACCCGCCGCGGAGGATCGGTGATCTTGAAAGTCCCGACGGCAACAACAGCGATTATTTTCCGCCCCATACGGGACAACCTGCGATCACCGTCCCCATGGGATACACGGGTGAAGGCCTGCCCGCCGGACTGCAGATCGTGGGAAGACTCTTTGGGGAGCCGGATATCATAAAGATAGCGTATGCATACGAGCAGGCCACACGGCACAGACGCCCGCCTGCGCTGTTCCCGGAGTTGAACTACTAACCCAGTTGTATAATATCGGAAAGGAATGATGAAAATGAATCGAGTATATGTGAGAGAAATGTTGGGGCTACCGATTCTTATAGCGCTCCTCTTAGTCTCCCGGCCGGATACGCTATCGGCGCAGGATATACCTGACGTGCTGGGGTCGGTTGCAAAAAGTTTCCAATTTCGAAATATCGGTCCGGCTATCGTGGGCGGCCGTATCGATGACATAGCGGTTGTCGAGGGTGATCCTTATACCATCTATATCGGGACCGCTTCAGGAGGGCTGTGGAAAACGGTCAACAATGGAGTGACCTGGCAGCCTATTTTCGATGATCAGGTGACGAGTTCGATTGGGGCCGTTTCCGTCTCGCCCTCGAATCCTGAAATACTGTGGGTCGGGACCGGTGAAGCGAATAACAGGCAGAGTTCGTCATGGGGCAGCGGTGTCTATAAAAGTTACGACGGTGGCGCTTCCTGGATTCATACCGGGCTGGAGGATACGCACCATATCGGCGGGATCGCTATCGATCCGGCCGATCCGGATGTTGTTTTCATTGCAGCAGCAGGTCATCTGTGGGGACCGAACGAACAGCGGGGTCTTTTCAGAACGCTCGACGGCGGCGAAACATGGGAAAATGTCCTGTTCGTTGACGAAAATACCGGATGCATCGATGTGGTAATAGACCCGTCCAATAATAAGATCGTGTATGCCGCTCTGTATCAGCGGAGAAGAAGAGGCTGGGGTTTTATCGGCGGCGGTCCCGGAAGCGGCCTTTATAAATCGGTCGACGGCGGCAGCGCCTGGAAACGATTGACCGACGGACTGCCGGACGGAGATACCGGACGGATAGGGATCGATATATTCAAAAGCGATCCGAATATCGTGTATGTAACTATCGAGAACAAAAACGGTGGAATATTCAGATCGGAGAACAAAGGCGAAACATGGGTCAGAATGAGCGGAACGAACCCGCGTCCGATGTACTACAGCACGATCAGAATCGACCCGAATAACGACCAGCGGATATGGGTGCTGGGAGCGCGGATGTTTACTTCCCTGGACGGTGGGCAGACATTCAGGACCGATGTCGTTTCACGTATTCATGGAGACCATCAGGCGCTCTGGATAGATCCTGCTAATTCAAATCACATGATAATCGGATCCGATGGGGGAATCTATTTCTCATATGACAAGGGCCTCACCTGGGATTTCATCAACACGCTGCCCCTGGCACAGTTTTATGAGATCGGCTACGATATGCAAACACCGTATAATGTCTACGGCGGACTGCAGGATAACGGAAGCTGGCAGGGACCCTCTGCGACAAAAAACCGGATCGGCATCACGAATGACGATTGGTCCCGGGTCGGGGGAGGCGACGGTTTTTACACGCAGGTAGAACTTACAGACCAAAAATTATTGTATCTGGAGAGCCAGAACGGGGAACTCATGATATTCAATCTGACAACGAAAGAAAGTAAGTTTGTTTACCCCGAACCGGGCGACGGGGATGAACCGTACCGGTTCAACTGGAATACTCCCGTCATCGTATCGTCCCACAACTCAAATACCGTTTATTACGGGGGAACAGGTTTTTCAAATCTACCGACAAAGGGCTCAGTTGGACAGCGAGTCAAGACCTCACAACGAACACAAACAGGGATGAGCTGCCGCTCATGGGAATGCTCCCGGATGAAAACAGTCTCTCGCTGAATGACGGGATCTCTTCGTACGGAAACATCATAACTATTGCCGAATCACCCGTGTCAGCAGGTGTGCTCTGGATCGGTACTGACGACGGAAATCTTCAATTAACCCGTGACGACGGTGAAACGTGGACCGATCTGACCGATAAATTACCCGGTGTGCCGGATGTAACGTATGTCAGCAGAATAAGCGCATCGTATTATGATGAAGCACAGGCCTACGTGACGCTTGACGGTCACCGGAATAACGATTTCTCACCCTATATATTTGTTACGGACAATTTCGGCCGTAACTGGCGTTCACTGAGCAGCGGACTGCCTGAAGGGAGCACCGTAAATGTCATCAGGGAACATCACGGAAATCCCGACCTTTTATTCATCGGAACAGAACGCGGCGCCTATTTCTCTATAGACCGTGGAGAATCATGGACGAAATTTACCACCATTCCTACCGTTCCCGTAGACGATATTGCCGTGCATCCCCGGGAGAACGACCTGATACTCGGAACGCACGGCAGGAGTATATACATACTTGATGACATTACTCCTCTTGAGATGCTGAACGAAGACGTTCTCGCATCTGAAAGTTATCTTTTTCCTGTCCGAAAGGCAGAACGTTTCCAGTATTACAACAACAAGGCTAATCCGGGTTACAAGATTTTTATCGGTAAAAATCCGGAATTCGGCGCACTCATTACCTATTATTGCAATACTCCGGTCGAACCGGATGATGAAGTGCTCGTCACACTTTATGATGATGAAGGAATAGTGCGGACTTTGAACGGAACGAAAAATCAGGGACTCAACAGGATTGCCTGGGATTTACGCTCCGAAAGTCTCGATGCAGATCGCAGGAGCCGCGCGCCGTTCGTGCTTCCGGGGCGATATACGGCTGAGTTGACCGTGAAAACTATGACAGAGACTACGCCCGTAATCGTGGAGCTCGATCCCCGGATATCGGTCCCGGCCACTGACTTGCAGGCACAGCGGAAAGCGGCTTTGAAGATCCATAAACTGGATGTACAATCTTCAAGTACCGGAGAAACGATCCGGGACCTTCGAAAACAATTGACCGGACTCGGAGAATCGGCAGAGTCGATACAGGCTTCCCGAACACTATCTGACGATATCAGTATGCTGTCGGACAAACTATTGGATCTCCTGAAACAGCTCCAGGGCGAAGAACAGGGCGTCAGCGAGAATTCGATCCTGAGAAAAATTGGTAACCTTGAAGAGAATATATACGGTTATACTGATGCACCAACACTGCGCAGGTTGGAACAAATTGAATCTATCGGAGTAAAACTCGATTCGATACGGAATCAATTGAACCGGATAGTAACCGGTGAAATACCCGCATTGAATAAAAAACTGAACGATAACGGTTTTCCCTTTCTGGATCCCGGTTCGGTTATCGAATAAAATCAACGCTGCATGAAGCAGGCAGGTTATGAGGTGTAACATAAAAATAATATTTATGAGCAAAGGTGCATAAAAATGAAGCTGATACGGCTGTTTACGACTATTATACTGATAACGGTATATGGATCACAGGGATACGGACAGACGGCGCCGTCCACTGAGATATTTCTGGTCGATGTGTTCTTCAAAGACGACCGCATTCAATATGGAACTCCGGTAAACATCACGAATTGGAGCGGCTATGACAATCAGCCGATATTCACCCCCGATGGCGAAAGCATTCTCTTTGTATCGGACAGGTCCGGCGGTCAGACCGATATTTACCGGTATGATATCCATACCGGAGATGTAAACAGAGTCTATTTCACTTCACCTGAAAGCGAATATTCACCACGGATCAGTCCTGACGGAAAGTATATTACCGCGGTC
This sequence comes from bacterium, assembly GCA_965240425.1. Classification (GTDB taxonomy): domain Bacteria; phylum SM23-31; class SM23-31; order SM23-31; family SM23-31; genus CBDFMG01. Next base: position 338,872 of record OZ251221.1, on the reverse strand, counting down.
AGAGAAAACAGGGATGGTCTTGCTCATTTCTGGAAGCTTCCGTTACACGGTGAAAAAGGAAAAATGGAAATTCTCGTCGATGACATGGATGTAGGATACTATACCTGGATAAATGGCACGACGGTCGCGCTGAATGTTTTTAAAAAGGAAAACGGTAAAATAATTCCGGAATTGTATATTAAAGATCTCGAAACAGGCGAAATGACTTATGTAATTAGCCATGTAGGCAGGGCGCTTTATAAGGTACCCAACAGTAATAATTCATTCAGTTTTCTTGATAAATTAAATGACAGCCAGCCGAGTGCTTTTGGTTGGGAAATAAAAGAATACGATTTGGACACAGGTTATATATTTGCTCTGGCGCTCGTCATACCGTCAAAAGATGATTACTGCTGGACTCCCAGGAAAACGCTCATGATGGCAAGGGGAACGAGATTGCTCGAATCAAAGCCTTATTCCTACAATATAGCGTGGGAGGAAGTTGCCGATTTCAATTCCCACGGAATAAAGACCATTTCGAGACTTGCGGTCAGCCCGAAAGGGAATTGGCTTGTGTTTACGGCAATTCTTGAGGAAGAAAATCAGCGTGGCGGAAAAAAATAATACTGTGGAATTCGATGATAATGGATGAATTCCGCACGTAACTGTCATCGATGCTCTGCAGAATGAGAGATCCCGGCATTTATTTTCTTTTCGGGCGGTAGATGTGTGTGCTTGTTCCGTAATATGCGGAAGCGGCTTCCATGATCGTTTCGGACAGCGTCGGGTGGGGATGAATAGTAAGCTCGACGTCTGAAACGAGCGATGCCATCTCAACGGCAAGAACACCCTCCGCAATCATTTCTCCCGCACCGGAACCGGCAATACCAACCCCGAGTATCCTCTGTGTCTCGGGATCGATCACCAATTTAGTCAACCCTTCACGTAATCCCATAGCAGTTGCCCTCCCGGAGGCGCCCCAGGGAAATTTGGCGATCTCGACGGCACGTTCCTGTTGTTTCGCTTCGGATTCCGTCAAACCGCACCATGCTATCTCAGGATCGGTAAATACGACGGCGGGAATGGCATGCGGTCCATAGGCAACTTTATGACCCGCAATAGCTTCTGCGGCTACTCGTCCTTCGTGTGTCGCTTTGTGTGCAAGCATAGGTTCACCGGCTACGTCACCGATAGCGTATATCGCCGGTTCGCGTGTCTTTCGCTGTGCATCGACCTTAATGAAACCTTTTTCATCTATCTCAACGTTTGTATTTTCCAGGCCGAATCCGCCGGAAATGGGACGTCTGCCGACCGAAACGAGTATCTTTTCATACACTCGTTCTTTTTTCTCAACGTCCGTTCCATCAAAATGGACTTTGATGCCGTTTTTCTGCTTTTTTATCTCCTTGACCATGGTATTGAGCATGACAGTATCAAACGTACTTTCGACCCGTTTTCTGAGTACGGCCACCAGGTCTCTGTCGGCGCCCGGTAAAAGCCCGGCTGTCATCTCAACAACGGATACTTTGGAACCCAGTGCTGCATAAACAGTTCCGATCTCGAGGCCGATATATCCCCCGCCGACTATCAGCATCGCCTTGGGAACGTTTTCGAGATCGAGAGCGGTTGTCGAATCGAGCACACGCGGCGAGTCGAGAGCGAGACTCGGTATCTTTACGGGTTCGGACCCCGTGGCGATAATAGCGTTCTCGAACATGATGCTTTCGGTCTTTCCGTTATCGAGTGTTACCGTCAGTGTAGCGGCATTTTCAAAAAATGCCTTCCCTTGAATATATTCGATGTTCCGGCGCTTGCTCAGTTGTCCGAGTCCGCCGGTCATGGTAGCCACGACGCTTTCCTTCCATTCCCTGATCTTGTCGATATCAATTTTTGGTTTGGGAAATGTAATACCCCAGTTCTCTGCTTCTGCTGCTTCATTGATGACTTTTGCAAGATGGAGAAGCGCTTTAGAAGGTATACAACCGACATACAAGCACACCCCCCCGGGATTAATCCGTGCATCGATCAGGGTAACCTTCATTCCCAGATCCGCCGCGAGGAACGCAGCCGCATATCCTCCGGGACCGCCGCCGATAACAACTAACTGCCTTTTTTCATTCGAATCTGCCATACAAGACTCCGGTAGATACTGCTCTATCCATTTTTTGTGATCGTTATTCAAAAACGAGGAGGAGTGGTTGTTCGAGAGCTTCTTTCACCCATCGCAGAAACCGGGCTGCACCGGCGCCGTCGATAATGCGATGGTCATACGCAAGAGATAGCGGAAGGACCATTCCCGGTTCAAATGTCTCTCCATTATATACCGGCTCCATTTTCGAGCGGCTGATACCCATTATCGCCACTTGCGGCCAGTATACTATGGGTGTAAAATTCGTTCCGCCGATGCTGCCCTGGTTGGAAATGGTAAACGTACCGCCTTCAAGATCGGCAGGACCTATTTTTTTAGTTCGCGCTCTATTGGAGATATCGATAAGTTCAAGTGAAAGTTCTGTGATACTTTTTTTGTCAACGTCGCGAATGACCGGCACAAGGAGACCCCGTTCCGTGTCGACGGCAATACTGATGTGGTAGTATTTTTTAACTATCAATTCCTGCGATTGCACATTGATACTTGCATTGAAGTATGGAAAAACTTTCAATGCACTCGCGGTCACTTTCAGGATAATCGCCGTTACCGTTAACTTGCCTCCTGCCTTCTCGACACTTTTCCCGTATTTCTTGATAAACGTATTCAGGCCGGTTATATCAGCGGAGTCAAACTGGGTAACATGCGGGACGGTGTTCCAGGCATGACCCATGGATTGAGCGGTTATCTTCCGGACGGTAGACATTTTTTTCTGCTCGATCACACCCCATTTCGAAAAATCGGGCAGCGGCTGAGCTGTGGCAACGGCAGGTGCGGCAGACGGTTGTGTCATAACCGATTTGACATATTTTTTGACATCCTCCTGGGATATTCTGCCACCGGGACCCGAACCGGGCACCGCGTTGATGTCGGCGCCGATTTCCCGTGCAAAACGCCGCACCGATGGTGATGCGGGAGCCTTGTCTCCCGGTCCTGCAGGTGCTGCTGCCGCTGGCTCTTCCGGCGCTCTGGAAACAGGCCCGGAAGGCGGTTGTTCGGGAAGGGGTTCCTGTTCTGTCTGCTTTGTCTCTTCAACGGGTTCCGTATGAACAGGTTCGGGTTCTTTTTCGTCCGGCGTACCGGTTTTTTCCGCTGCTCCGCCGGTTTCGACCGTAATCATAACATGGCCGACATGTATAGTTTCGTTCTCTTGTACAAAGACGTCTGTAATTATCCCTTTTTCAGTGGAAGGAACGTCGAAGGATGCTTTATCGGTCTCAACTTCAATGAGCGATTGGTCGATGTCGACAGTATCGCCTTTTTTAACCAGCACGGAAATAACGTCTGCAGTGTCGACGTTGTCAGATATTTTGGGCAGTTTTATTTCTTTGATCATGTATGTATCTCCATGGTTAGGCATAGAATGGATTTGGCTTCTCAGTATCGATCTCCATGTCGGAGATAACTTTTTTTACGAGGTCCGGTTTGACTTTTTTGTCATTCGCCAGGGCACGGATAGCGGCGAGAACGATGAACCGCGCATTGACCTCGAAAAATTCCCGCAACGCTTCCCTACCGTCGCTTCTGCCGTAACCGTCGGTGCCGAGCGCTTCGAAACTTCCGGGTATCCATTTTGCAATGCTGAGCGGGAGCGCCTTGATATAATCTGTAGCGGCAATATAGACGCAGTCGGATTCCTTGAAACATTGATTAATGTACGTTTCCTTTTGTTTTTTATCAGGATGCAGCATATTCCACCGCTCCGTATCGAGAGCATCTTTGTAGAGTTCCTTGTAACTTGTTACGCTCCAGACATCCGCCGTAATATTGTATTTTTTCTCAAGAATATCCCTGGCTTTGACGGCTTCATTCAAGATAGTTCCACTGCCGAGAAGAACTGCCTTCTGCTTTGTCTTTGTTTTTCCGGATGACTGAAACCGGTACATCCCTTTCAATATACCAGCTTCTGCGCCCTTTGGCATCGGCGGCATCGGATAGGTTTCATTCATGATCGTCAGATAGTAAAAAATATTTTCCTGTTTTTCGTACATTCTATGAATTCCGTCTTTTATGATCACCGCAATTTCGTAAGCGAATGCAGGATCGTAGGCGCGCAGATTGGGGACCGGATATGCAAGAATATGACTGTTGCCGTCCTGATGCTGAAGCCCTTCACCCGCTAGTGTGGTGCGGCCCGCAGTGCCGCCGACAAGAAAACCCCTGGCCTGCATGTCGCCGGCGGCCCAGATAAGATCGCCGATCCGCTGTAATCCGAACATGGAATAAAAAATGAAAAATGGTATATTGATAATACCGTATGTGGCATACGAAGTAGCCGCGGCAATGAACGAAGACATCGACCCGGCTTCCGTGATGCCTTCTTCGAGAATGGCACCGTCTTTTGCCTCTTTGTAGTAAAGCAGACTTTCACTGTCGACCGGATCGTAGAGCTGTCCTGCCCGCGAATAAATACCGACCTTCCGAAAAAGCGCCTCCATCCCGAAAGTCCTTGCTTCGTCGGGCACGATCGGAACAATATGTTTACCGAACTCCTTGTCGTTCAGAAGTTTGGCGAGCAATTGTACGAACGCCATTGTTGTCGCCACGTCTCTGCCCTTGGAACCGGCATAGAATTCCTCAAAAATATCGTTCGGGGGCATTTTGATCGGTTTTACTTTTACGGAGCGTTCAGGCACGTAACCGCCAAGCTCTTTCCGCCGCTCATGCAGGTACTCCATCTCCGGGCAATTCTTGTCCGGCTTGTAAAACGGTGCGTCTGCAATATCATTATCTGAGATTGGAATATAGAACCGGTTCCGGAATTCACGCAGCTCTTCTTCATTTAATTTCTTCTGCACATGAGAGACATTTTTTCCTTCTCCGGCCTCGCCGAGACCGTATCCTTTGACCGTTTTAGCGAGGATGACCGTCGGCCCTTTATACTCTACCGCCTCTTTATAGGCGGTATAAACTTTTTCGGGATCGTGCCCACCGCGCTTGAACCGGAAAATTTGTTCGTCGGAATATTTTTCTACGAGTTTACGCAGTGGTTCATATTTACCAAAAAATTGTTCCCGTATGAAAGCGCCGTCCATTGCCTTGTATTTCTGGTAATCGCCGTCCACCGCTTCATCCATACGTTTTATGAGCAGTCCATCTTTGTCATTTTCAAGAAGCGCGTCCCATTCCGAACCCCATATTACTTTAATAACATTCCATCCGGCGCCCCGGAAAGCCGCTTCAAGTTCCTGTATGATCTTTCCGTTGCCGCGGACAGGACCGTCAAGCCGCTGAAGATTACAGTTAATGACAAATATGAGATTATCGAGTCTTTCGCGGGGAGGGAGTGTTATAGCGCCGAGGGATTCCGGTTCGTCGAGCTCTCCGTCACCAAGGAATGCCCAGATTTTTTGCCCTGTATCTTCTTTATGCTCCCGGTCGATAAGATACTTGTCAAATCTCGCCTGGTAAATAGCCATGATCGAGCTGAGCCCCATCGATACGGTCGGAAACTGCCAGAATTCCGGCATTAACCAGGGATGAGGATATGAAGACAATCCGCTTTCCGTTCTTAATTCCTGTCTGAAATTTTCAAGATGTTTTTCCGAGAGCCGCCCTTCCAGAAAGCTCCGGGCATAGATACCCGGAGTTGAATGCCCCTGAAAGTATATGAAATCGCCGCCGCATTCGTGACCTTTTGCCCGGAAAAAATGGTTGAACCCGACTTCGTACAGCGTTGCAACCGAGGCGTATGTCGATATATGGCCGCCGATATCGCTCGAAACCCTGTTTGCCCTGACAACCATTGCCATTGCATTCCAGCGAATGATACTTTTAATGCGGCGTTCGATATCCCGGCTTCCGGGATAGGCAGGCTGTTTTTCGACCGGTATGGTGTTTAGATACGGTGTATTAGCTGTAAAATGAGCATGTACTCCATGTTCCTGAGAGCGAATCTGCAAAAGACGCAAAAGTTCCAGTACACGTTTTGAACCGGAATTCTGGTATACATAATCGAGAGAATCAAGCCATTCCCTGTTTTCGGCATCTAAGTTTTCTCTATTGCCGGCGCTTGAATTATTGGACATACTATGCACCCTGGTTATAATGATGTAGGGTCAAATGGATTTTGTACCACTGCTGTTATGCAGAACGTATAAGATACAACCGAAATGCTGTTCTAAAAACACTCTATTGTAACATAAAATATCGATCAATCAACCCAAATGTGATCAAAACTAATTATGAATAGCGTGAAATTTACAATAGTAAAAAAGTCTTTTTGATTCGATACTCACCATATAAGTACATAGATAACCGGTAGTGTAATACTATAGTATCGTGATGACAAAACGACTGAAAAATCCGACACTGTATCCTTCCTGCAAAATTATAAAGCTGAAAAACCGGATCGCGGCACAAGGAAAGCTGTTTCGGAATACTCTGGATTACAGAATCGAAAATGATTGATATGTAAGAAATTACCTCCGATAATGTAAAGAAAATTATTCAAATATAAAATATAATTTTACCGAATTACACGTCACCCGGGAAAGGACAGTGGATTAAATAACCGTAAATTAAAAATAATTCTTGAATAATTGTTATAGAGGTTTGTATATTTACACTGACTGATCAACCGGTGCCGTCCTATTTGATTCTTGGAAAAAATAACGGCCGGATACAACACGTTTGAATCGTATCGCAGTACCCTCATGCAGGAACGGTACATGCGACTGGCGTATATCCAGCCTGAGCCGAATATCAAGCCATACAACACACATAACAATTTCAGCATATCTTTTCAGCACGTTTTTACTATTTTTCAGACTCTTGCGGTAAATGAAATGAGCTTATTTTCAAAATATGCAGTAACCTGCTGTATTATAGTTTCGTTGTTAGAAATTGGGTCGTTATCATCCGGAGCTTTTGCTCAGAAACTACCGCAGAATATTCTACGACACTTTCATTACCGGTCGATCGGTCCGACCCGGCAGGGTGGCAGGATCGCAGATTTTGCGGCACCCCGGCAGCAGCCGCACACTTTTTACGTTGCTGCGTCGAACGGCGGGCTGTGGAAGACCGAAAACAACGGAACAACATTCATCCCGGTATTCGACGGCCAGAATGTTCTGAGCATTGGGGGTGTGGCGGTCGCTCCTTCCGATCCCGATATCGTATGGGTCGGAACCGGGGAATCGCATGACGGGGGGTTGTATTGGGGCGACGGTATTTACAAGTCAACCGACGGGGGAAAATCCTGGAAGAACATGGGGCTTACCGAATCTCATCACATCAGCAGGATCGTTATCCATCCCGCAGACCCGGACGTTGTCTATGTTTCCGTGCACGGTAAACTCTATTCTGAAAGCTCCGAACGGGGACTCTATAAAACCAATGACGGCGGACGATCATGGGATAAAGTTCTCGAAGTCTTTGACCACGGCAGGTATATCGGTGTTATCGACCTTGTAATAGACCCCAAGGATCCTGAAACACTCTATGCTGCTGCATGGAACAAGGTAAGAAAACCGTGGACGGCATGGGATTTCAATGAATTCACGGAGGGAGGGGGACTATACAAGACGTCAAACGGCGGCGATTCGTGGACAAGACTGACGAACGGTCTTCCGGACAGAAGCGGTAGAATCGGGCTCGATGTTTACCATAGAGATCCGCAAATAGTGTATGCGGCGATCGATGAAGGAAGAACGACCTCGGAACGGTTTACCAACACCTGGATCTACAAATCCGATAACGGGGGGGACTCCTGGAGACGGCTCAATCCTGAGAACGAAGGGCTGACAGGAGGTTCATACTTCGGGCAGATCAGGGTCGATCCGAACGATCCTGATCATGTGATACTATTGAGCACCGGCACTCTCCAAACGCTTGACGGCGGAAAAACATGGGAACGGGCTTTCGAATACGGCGGCGACAATCATGCGCTCCGGATCGATCCGGACGACAGCAGGCGCATGCTGTTAGGGTATGATTACGGATTTGCCATGAGCTTCGATGGCGGAAAAAACTGGTTACATCCCGATAATCTGCCGCTTGCCCAGATTTATGAGATAGACTACGATATGGACTATCCATACAACGTCTATGCGGGTATCTACGATTTCGGCTCATGGAAAGGACCGAATACAAAAAAAGGAAGGTTCCCCGTCCGTCTCGAAGATTGGGAGCATATTGGAGGAGGAGACGGGTTTTATAACAAGGCCGACCGGGTCAACGGCCGGTGGGTGTACAGCAGTTCACAAAATGGAAGTTTAACAAGAGTTGACAGGAAAACCGGTACGAGAAAAAGAATACGATTCAGGAGTGATCCCGGTCTCAGGTTCAGTTTTAATGCGCCGCATTTGATTTCGCCGCACAACGGTAACGTGATTTACCAGGCAGCCAACGTAGTTTTACGTTCATCATTCCAGGGCGAGAACTGGGAAATTATCAGTCCGGATCTCACGACCAATGACCCTCAGTACAAGGACATCGGACCAATTCCATACTGTACGATAACGACATTGGACGAATCTCCGGTCCGGCAGGGTGTGATCTGGGCCGGCACCGACGACGGGAACGTTCAACTCACCGTTGACGGCGGTGAGATCTGGACCAAATTGAATGACCGGATCACGGGAAATCCGGGATACTGGGTGAAAAGAGTTTCGGCTTCCAAACATTATGCCGGGAAAGCTTATGTAGTATATACGGGATATTATCATGACGATTTTCGCCCTTTCGTATTCAAGACGGAGGATTTCGGAAAAACCTGGACATCCATATCCGGAGACCTTCCGGATGATGAACCGGTAAACGTCGTCCGCGAAGACCACAAAAATCCAGATCTTCTTTTTGCCGGTACGGAAAAAGCCGTGTACGTATCCGTTAACGGCGGCGCTAACTGGACCCGAATGAAAAACAACATGCCATCGGTAGGCATTCAGGATCTGGCTGTTCATTCGCGTGAAAATGATCTCATCGTCGGAACCCATGGCAGGGGATTTTATATTACCGATATTTCTCCGCTTCAGGAGCTGACACCGGAAGTGCGTGAAGGCGCTGTGCATCTTTTTTCAATAGAACCGAAAGTCCAGTGGGTCATTCCGCACGAAACAACAAATGGAAATCAAAATTTTGAAGGCGAGAACGAACCCCACGGGGTTGTTATCAACTACTATTTAAAAGAACCGGTAAGGAATGGTGTTTCAGTCTCAATTTACCGGGGAGCGGTTTTGATGAATGAGCTTTCCGGTCCGGGGGTTGCCGGTCTGAACAGTGTGGAATGGCCAATGACACGAATATGGGACCGTACCGAAGAAGAAATTGTGAGATGGGAAGAGAGGGAAATAAGGTTGGCGAATTCCGAGCATTGGTATGATAAGTACGATGTGGCGGACTGGTACGGCGAACAGGACGAAGAAGTCGCTAAGAACGGATTGTCGCTCAGGACCCGCATACACCACCCGCCGGGTGAGACGGAACGGGACTACAAATATACGCGGGTTCAGCCGGGAGAATATACCGTCGTTCTGAAAGCCGGCCCTGAAGAACAAAGCGCCCGGGCGCTGATTCTCAAGGACCACTGGTATGATAAATAAAAGTTTGAATAAGCTATTTGCAATTAACAGTATCGAGGAGGAGGATTCATGGTTACTTTGAAGCAGCATGTCTTGGGTATAACAATGGTACTTTTCTTGATCGTTCCCGATAGTTTCGGTCAGGAGGTCTCCCGTACTATTCTCGACTGGGTTCACTACCGCGAGATTGGTCTGACGCGGCCGGGGGGCAGAGTTGTTTCATTTGCGGTCCCTCAGCAGGACCCGTATGTGTATTACGCCGGGGCAGGTCCGGGTGGATTATGGAAAACGGAGAATGGCGGCACGACATTTGAATCAATTTTCGATAATGAGGGGACCTCAGGGATCGGTGACGTTGCCGTAACACCATCCGATCCACTGATCGTCTGGGTCGGTACCGGAGAAGCGAATCTCAGGAACAGCACCTATGCTGGAGATGGCATTTATAAATCCAAAGACGCCGGAAAGATATGGGTAAATATGGGCTTAAAGGAGACACATCATATCGGACGGATCGTCATCCATCCCACAAATCCCAATATCGTGTATGTTGCGGCCCAGGGTCAGTATTATACCGATAATCCTGAACGGGGTGTTTATAAAACAAATAATGGCGGCAGATCGTGGGAAAAATCTCTTGAAGTCATTGTCGACGGTATCCATGTCGGCGCAACCGATATAGTCATGGACCCTCGTAATCCGGACGTCCTGTATGCGGCTGCATATCAGCGTATTCGTAAACCGTGGGGATTTTCCGGCTCAGGTCCCGGGAGCGGAATTTATAAAACAAATAATGGCGGAAGGGATTGGACAAAACTTTCGAGCGGTCTTCCGACCGGTCTGATCGGGAAAATAGGTCTGACGATTTACCCGAGAAACCCGAATATTCTCTATGCGATCATCGAAGACGACAATTCTCCGGAACTGTCGTACGAAGAACGGTGGCGCGAGGTTCAGGCAGGAAAACCGGCAAGTAAAGACGTGACCGGTACTATCGTATACCGCACCGATAACAGCGGTAGATCGTGGCGTCAGGTAAGCGAAGGACCCGTGGGTGGAAGGGCAAACTATTACGCTCAGATAACGGTCGATCCTAATGATGAGAATACTGTCTATGTTTTGGGGTCGATGGTCCATAAATCGACTGACGGCGGCCGTACCTGGTCCCGCGGATTCGAATTTGCGGGAGATAATCACATCCTCTGGATCGACCCGGATAACAGCGACCATATGCTCCTGGGTTACGATTACGGATTCGCTGTCAGTTACGATTCAGGTAAAAACTGGCTCCATTTCGACCACGTTTCCATGGCGCAGTTATATGCTATCGGCGTCGATATGGATTATCCCTATAACGTATACGGCGGATTGCAGGACTTTGGGACATGGAAGGGGCCGAGTACGAAAAAGGGCAGGTTCCCTATCAGATTTGAGGATTGGGAACATATTCTCGGCGGAGACGGATTTTACAGTCAGCCCGACCCGGTGAACAGCCGGTGGCTCTATGTTGAATCGCAATTCGGCGGAATTTCACGAAACGATCAGAAAACGGGAGTACGGAGAAGGATCCGGTACCGAGGAAATCCCGATCTCCGGTTCAACTGGAACACACCCATTCTCATATCTCCGCATAATTCAAATGTAATTTATCACGGAGCAAATATCCTCCTGAAATCTCCCTTCCGCGGTGAGCGGTGGGAAGAGATAAGCCCCGATCTGACGAAAAATGATGCATCGAAATTCGGCGGGCGAGAAGTAAGTCAGTACGGCACCATAACGACGATCGCGGAATCACCGGTCGAACAGGGCGTTATCTGGGTCGGGACCGACGACGGCAATGTTCAATTAACCCGCGACGGCGGCAAAAACTGGACACTTTTAAACGACAACATCCCCGATAACATGGACAATTGGGTCACGAGAGTCATTGCATCTCACCATGATGCCGGTACTGCCTATGTTACCTTTACCGGCCGTCACAGGACCGATTACCGGCCGTTCGTCTATAAGACCGACGATTACGGCGCTGCCTGGACATCCATTGCGAATAACTTACCGGACAAAGGTATCAATGTGATCCGGGAAGACCATAAGAACCCGAATCTTTTGTTTGTCGGGACTGACAGGACAGTGCACGTTTCACTCGACGGTGGACAGAACTGGAATGAACTCAAGAATGAACTGCCGACCATCCCAGTACACGATCTTGTCATTCATCCCCGCGAAAACGATCTGGTCGTGGGAACACTCGGGCGTGGTTTTTATATCGCGGATATTTCCCCGCTTCAGGAGCTTACGCAGGAAGTCCTGGACAAAGACGTCCATTTTTTCAAAATCGAGAACAAGGTGCAATGGATAATGCCGAGCCAGAATGCGGTCAGTGCTCAGAACTTTGAGGGCGAAAGTGAACCGAACGGCCCAATGATAAACTATTACCTGAAAAACGCTATCCGGGGGGGTGTCAAAATTGCGGTCTATGACGGATCCATACTTTTTAATGAACTTGAGGGACCGGGTAATGCAGGGCTGAACAGTGTCATGTGGGGTATGACGAAGCGCGGCAGAAAAAAATCTGCCGAAGAGGTTGCCCGCTGGGATGAGCAGGTTCAGTACGGCGAGGCGGAGCCGTATTACGACTATTATGATACCAATGAGTTCTTTGGTAACCCGGATGAAGAGGTCGGCGGGACCGGTTTGTCGCTCAGGTCAAGGGTACAGAGAATACCCGGAATGCGGGGAAGAGATTATGCTCAGCTCCGAGTCCCACCGGGTGAATATACGATTGTCCTCACAACCGGCAGCACCGTCTTGAAGCAGACATCCCTTCTTCTTCAGGACCATTGGTACGATAAAAAATACGAATAGCTCATAAAGTATGGAGTATTCGGCATGGTTGTACTACAAAAATTTTTGCTGATAGTGTTATTCAATACCGTTATTTACTTTTCCGGAGCTTATGCGCAGGACGTGCCTGAAACGATCATAGACCGGATACATTTCCGTTCGATCGGCCCCACAAAACAGGGGTCACGTATCGTCGATTTCGGTGTTCCCGACCAGCAGAAGCAACCGTATACATTTTATGTCGGAGTATGCGCTGGCGGTGTCTGGAAGACGACCGACAACGGTATTACCTATAAGCCGGTATTCGATAATGAAACGACTTCCTCTATCGGCGACATAGCCGTTGCGCCGTCGGACCCCGATATCGTGTGGGTCGGCACAGGACGGTTCACGTTCGCCGGAGACGGTATATACAAGTCGACCGATGGTGGAGAAACATGGAAAAACATGGGGCTTCGCGGGACTCATCGTATTATCCGTGTCGCTATTCATCCGGATGATCCCGATATCGTGTATGCCGCCGCAGTCGGACCCTTTTACTCCGAAAGTTCTGAACGGGGATTGTATAAGACGATTAACGGCGGGCGATCGTGGCATAAAGCGCTCGAAATTATCCGGGAAGGGAAACATGTCTCCTTCGCAGATGTCGTAATCGACCCGAAAAGACCCGACACGGTTTATGCCGTAAGCTGGGAACGGCCGTTAGGCGACGCTTCTGCATTCCGCTCTGCCGGCGCTGCCGTTCCCGACGGAAAAGGAAGCGGCATTCACAAATCGACCGACGGCGGCAAGACCTGGAAAAAACTCACGAATGGACTCCCCGATTCGGGATTCGACAGGATAAGCATCGATATATATGCGAAGAACCCCGATATTCTCTACGCAAGCGTGCTCGTGGTCGAACCGTCGAGAAATAGGAATAAAAAACTGGTGTTCCGTACGGATAATGGCGGAGAAACCTGGAGACAGACCCATGCCGAAGACCCGAGGATCAACGGCGGGTTTTTTTTCAACGCCGTTCGGATCGACCCGAACAACCCCAACCATGTATTCCTGCTGAGCACCGCATCTCACGTATCCGTCGATGGGGGAAAAACCTGGCAGAGAGCGTTCGAATACGGTGGTGATAATTGTGAACTTTGGATCAATCCGGACAACAGCGATCATATGCTTCTGGGATACGACTACGGGCTGGCAGTGAGTTTCAGCGGCGGGGAATCCTGGTATCATCCCGACGATATGCCGCTTGCGCAATTCTATGCTGTCGGTGTCGATATGGACTATCCCTACAATGTATACGGCGGCACTCAGGACTTTGGAACATGGAAAGGGCCGGGCACAAAGAAAGGACGGTTCCCGATCCGGCTCGAAGATTGGGAACATGTTCTCGGCGGCGACGGATTTTACAGTCAGGCCGACCCGGCCGACAGCCGCTGGCTCTATGTTGAGTCGCAAAATGGCGGTATATCAAGAAACGACCAGAAAACCGGAATAAGAACTCCGATCAAGTACCGGGACCGGGAAGCGCGCTTCAACTGGAATGCTCCTATCCTTATTTCTCCTCATAACAGTAATGTTATCTACCATGGCGCCCAGTGGGTCCTGCGTTCACCCTTCAAAGGGGAAAACTGGGAAAAGATCAGTCCCGATCTGTCCACGAACGATCCGGGCTTCAGAAGGCACCGCAGGGAGCATAATGCCATTACGTCTCTCGACGAATCAACCGTTCAACAGGGAGTGATATGGGCGGGTACCGATGACGGTAACGTTCAGCTTACGCAAGACAACGGTAAAACGTGGGCAGTGCAAAACGGGCGGATTCCCGGCAACCCGCAGTATTGGGTAAGCCGCGTTACGGCCTCTCACCACGATGCCGGCACCGCATATGTCAGCTTTACCGGTGAGAAACGTGACGATTTCAGACCGTTCGTCTATATAACCGAGGATTTTGGGGAGTCCTGGAAATCGATCGTCAACAATCTCCCCGAAGAACCTATCAATGACATAAAAGAAGACCGCAAGAACCGGAATCTGCTCTTTCTCGGGACAAATTTAGGATTATATGTCTCTTTAAACAAGGGTGATTCGTGGATAAAACTGCGAAATAACATACCGGCTGTGCCGGTTCGGGACCTGGTTATTCATCCGCGTGAAAACGACCTGGTCGTCGGGACATTCGGCCGCGGAATATATATTGCCGATATATCCCCGCTTCAGGAATTGTCGGAAGAGGTCATGGCTCAGGAAGTCCACCTGTTCGAGATCGAAAACAAAATTCAGTGGATCATGCCGAACCAGACTGCGGTCAGTGCCCAGAACTTTGACGGGGAAAATGAACCCCGCGGTGTTGTGATAAATTACTTTCTGAAAAATGAACTGCCGGACGGCGTGAAGATCGAGATCTACGATGGCCCAAATAGCATCAACGAGTTGCGGGGGACGGGATATGCCGGGCTCAACAGCATTGAATGGGGCATGACAAAGCGGGGACGTGCGCGTACGGAAGAAGAGTTAGCTGAATATGACGAACAGCTCGCTACCGGTGAGCGTGAACCGTATTACGATTATTACGATACGGTCGATTTCTATGGAAGCCAGGATGAAGAAGTCGGCAAAACGGGGCTTTCACTGCGTACCCGTGTTGCATGGGAGCCCGGAATGCGCGGGCGCGACCACGTTCTGCACCGAGTGCAGCCGGGCGAATATACCGTGAAATTAACTGTCAATGACAAAGTATTTGAGCGTACCGCACGAATCGTCAGGGACCACTGGTACGATAAAGGATACTGATCTTGATTGTTGGGTAATCAGGTTTTTTCCTGCTTGTGTGATACATTAGTTTTGATTGTGAAAGATCGTAAGCAGAGATACGTAGTTTTAGAAAATGTAGTATGATCAAACTTTAAAATGCGGGTGAATAATGGGTACACTATCTATAAGAAGACGAATTATCGTGACGGGTATGTTTATTATGAGCGGTGTTGTGCTGCATTCATGCGATATGAAAGATTTTCCGTTCTCTACGGCTAAGGATCCGGCAATTAAGCAAATGGTCGAAAACGTCTCATTGGAATCGGTCACCGAACTGCATGACAACCTTGTTTCATTTGTTACGAGAAACACATTCTCCGACACAACCTCACAAGCACGCGGTATCGGCGCAGCCCGCCGGTGGATATACGGCAAATTCATGGAATACAGTGAAGCAAGCGGGGGGAGACTACAGGTTTATTATGATTCTTTCGAGCATGTAATGCGGCCGGAATTTCAGGAACACTTTGGAATGGAGACGTATCCCATGATGAATGTCGTCGCGCTTCTTCCGGGTAAAACGGACGACGTCCGCTATATCATCGGCGGACATTACGACTCGAGTCCAAGAGGCAGGTTGACTCCCGATATCGTCAACGACCCCGCGCCGGGCGCCGTGGACGACGGAAGCGGAACTGTGATCACCATGGAGCTTGCCAGGGTTTTAAGCAAGTACGAATTCGATCATACGCTTATGTTCGTTGCCTTTGTTGCGGAAGAGCAGGGGTTGTGGGGAGCGGACCATATGGCACAGCAGGCGCTTGACGAGGAATGGGACATCGGTGCTGTAATCGGTGACGATATTGTCGGAAATATTCACGGCGGGAATGGAATTACCGAAGACCGTTACGTGCGTGTGTTTTCTCCCGATCCTGTTGATTCGAAAAGCAGGAACTGGGCGCGCTACATTCATCAGACCGGTAACCCGTATGTGTCCGGTCTTGACGTTAAATTGACGTTCCGGTTAGACAGGTTCGGCAGGGGCGGCGATCACAGCCGGTTCGTCAGACGGGGCTTTGCGGGGGTCAGATTTTCAGAGCCGTATGAAAATTTTGCCCATCAGCATAATCCTGAAGATAAAGCGGAATATTCCTCGCGTGAATATATGACGAACGTTGCCCGGTTGCAGGCGGCAGTCTTGGGGATGGTCGCAAATGCTCCGAAAAAAGTAACAATGTTCACCCCCGGACGCGACCGTGCAACGTATCAGACAAATATCAGATGGATACACGAAACGGCGGAAAACGATATTGCCGGATATAAAATTTATATGCGCCCGACCGACACCGGTTACTGGCAGGAGATCCGTGACGTTGGGATGCCGGAATGGACAAACTATGAGATCGGGGAGGATGACGACAGAGAAATTACCGGAGGGTATGAAGTCAAACTGGACCTCAGGTCGATCGATGATTATATTTTTGGTGTTTCGGCTTATGACACTGGTGGCAACGAGAGCATTGTGGCGACGGTAGAGAGTCCAAGCAGGTGATACAAACGTATAAAGTTTATTCAATAGCACTTTGAACGTTTAATTGAAAAAATAATTTCTCCCTGTTCTTGCTGGTATTTCAGACCGGTCGCGGCATGTTTGATAGTTAATCTGAGATGTAACAGTATTAACAAATGTGTAGTGTAAGATCTTTGAATTGAGACAACGCCGTTTTCACTTTGTTGGACATGTGTTTCATTTTTTGAAATTTTGCTGCGGTACTACCGAAGGGAATATCTGGCTGAGTATTTTCAAGCCCGGCAGCGAAGACGATTCGGCGCTTTCAAATCTTGAGGTGCCGGGCGGGACTTTTTAACTGCCGTTTACCGGGAAGCGGAACCACATAGTGGTCCAATCTATTTTTCTTTATAAAATCCCTCGGGTTCGTCTTTTTTCCAGTAAAGGTCCGGTAGCTTTTTCCGCTCAGGCCAGAGCATATCGAGCGAATTTGCATCATACAGCAGTCCGTTCTTCATGACATAACGAACGGACGTTGAGTTTTGAATGTTTTCAAGCGGATCCTCATCAAGAACAACAATATCGGCAATTTTTCCTGCGGAGATCGATCCGAGGTCACCCGCAAGACCGATTGCATCCGCTCCGGTATAGGTTGCGCTCCGAAGCGCTTCCAGTGCTGACATACCGCCTGATTGAATATTCCAGATTTCCCAGTGGAACGACAGCCCCTGCATTTCTCCATGACTGCCGACTCCAACGTTTCCGCCTGCATCCACTATTTTTTTCACCTGCTGACCATAAGCTTTAAATTGATAATCGTCTTCGTGATTCCAGGTACGGCGCCGGGTCGTCCTGTCAAGGACGTCGTGCGGAAAGAAGCGTTTTATTATTGCCATATCGTGCACGTCCGTCCTTGTCCACCAGAATTCTTCAGAGCGTGGGCCAATATCTACGACGATCGTCGGGGTGTAAAAAATCCCAGATCGAGCCGTCAGTTCTACGACATCTTTAAACAGCGGGTAATGTGGCAGGACATGTTCGAGAGAATATCCATCGAATATCTGCGTTATCTGGGTCTTCATATCGGCACCTTCAGTCGTCGGTATGATCTCGTATTCCCGTGCTGCCATACTGAGCAGTTGTCTCTGCGTCCTGTCACCGGCGAGGTATTGTTTGACCGTGTTATGACGGTAATAATCCGCATATCTCCTCATTACATTGCGTGCGTCGTCGAGATCCTGAACATCGGTATTGTTGAAAATTCCCGGACCGGTAGTCAAGACCCGCGGACCCGTCATGTCTCCTATCGAAACCATATCCATGAAGGTGAGGTCGGCGGTGTTGCCCGCCTGCGCCTCCCGGGCTGTTGTAACGCCGAGAGCCAGGTTCGCCAGATACGGCCAGGGCATCGTTCTCTGAAGACCTTCGGCCATAAAAAAACCGCTGTTGAGCCGTGGATGAGAGTGCAGGTCTATGAATCCGGGCAGCATGGTAGCGCCTGTTACGTCGATCTCACGTGCTCCCGGGGGAGTCCGCACCGATCTGTCCTCGCCTACATCGACGATACGGTCATCTTCAATCACAACTGCCCCGTTCTCGACAATACCGTCATTCTCTGCGTCGGGCTCCATCGTCAGAATACGCGCTCCTCTGAGAACAAGCGTACCGTTGCCTTTTTCCCGGGGGATCGAGATATCGACAGGTATTTCCTCCGCGGCATACCGGCTGGTCGTGGCAGCTTCTTCAAAATTATAGCGGAATACCGTACTGCCAAGTGACCAGACTGCCTCATTCCCATCAGGACCCCACTGTATAAAATGTGTACCGAGTGTGTTCAATTTTTCAAAGGGTACAACCGCATTTCCGGGCGAAGCTACCGAAACGGGGGGGGTGTTTTCACCTCCGATATTGGGAACCTGTATCCGGTAAATATTGTAATCGGCCCGAACGAGCGCATAATCACCATTGGGACTCATGAGAACGTCCGATGCCGGCCGGGGGCCGCCGGGACCAAGTGCGCGCCTTCTTCCTACTGCCTTCAGATGCACGCGCCGGTCAGAACCGTCAAGATTGATCGAAATAAGTCCATCCTGTCCTGCATACATATAAATGCGGTCGGATTCATCTGCAAAGTGGGCACGACTGCCCTCCAACGGGGCAATTTGTACCGGCTCGCCGCCAATTGAAGGAATCCGGATAAGATGTAATCCTCCTTCGCTGTTGAGATTCCGAGTTGAAACGACAACCTCGTTTCCGTCGGGAGTCCAGACCGGATTCGCATACAATGCAGGTTCCCGGCTGATTCGGTCCACATATCGCCCGTCGGCGCCGACGGTATAGACATGCCCTCCTCCGGCATCGGACCATGTCACGAATACGATACGCCTACCGTCCGGGCTCCAGGAAGGACTGAATTGATGTTCGTTCATTTCAGCGATCCTGCGGACCTGGCCGTTGGGGCGGTCCTTCACATACAATCTGTGGACAGCGCTTAATGCGACTTTTGAACCGTCAGGCGAAAGCGTGGGATACCGGATCTGCCGTACCCGGACCGGTCCGTCGTCCAATTGCTTCTCAAAATGAAGACGCCGGGCAATTTCAACAGCAACATCCGCCTCGAACGGTAGTTCCGATTTATCACCCGACGGTATTGCAATTCGGAATAATTTACCGTTCATCGATGTGATAATCGCCGCATTATCAGGTGTGAAAGCATAGCCCGGCATCAGATCTGAGGACGTTCCCATCCAGTTTCCCGCCTGCCGGTCCCGCTGTACCGGGTATGCAAGCCACCGGTCTTGGTCAGTTTCCAGATGTCGCAGACGGTATCCGGTCTGACCGTCAAGCCGGGAGCCGTATACGAGCCATTTATTGTCGGACGATACTACAGGCCGTATTCCACCGCCGGGTTGACTGGTCATACGGGTCAAAGTATTTGTCATGAGATCATACCGTTCGATCTGGTGGCCGAAGTTATTATTGCTGCCCGGCCGGTCGTTTGAAGAGTAAACATATTTGCCGTCACTACTGAATACGGGACCCAATCCGTAAAGCGGCTCGCCGTCTGCAATAAGCTGGACACCGTTTCCGGTGTCGACATGGTACATCCATAATGTATGCCTGACATCTATCCACGTGAACCGGTCTGTTTGGGATACGACAACATAGTTGTTACTTGGATCCTGGACCGGAGAAGCGTACGTCATATCCCGGCCTCTTGTTACCGGATGGAGAACGGACTCTGGTGAAGCCGGGGTTTTATCGGTGATCCTTTCTCCGCAATCGAGCATATACACATTCTCCGAGCCGGAACGGTCGCTGATAAAAATGATATGGAGTCCGTCAGGAGAGAACGTGGGCTGCGTATCGTATGCCATTCCGCTCGTAATGCGTTCGGCGGTCCCGCCGGTAACCGGCAGGGTATAGAGATCGCCGAGAATTTCAAACACGATGGTCTGTCCGTCGGGTGAGACATCGAGCGACATCCAAGTCACTTCGTCTGTCGTGAATTCGATTTTCTGTGCAGGCTGCAGCGGTAAATTTTCGTTCTGAAAGAAATATGGAAATGCAGCCGGGACATAGAGTGTGAAATTGAATACCGTGAAACAGGCAAAGAGAAGTGCTCGTTCGTAAGTTCGTGACATAACCAATCTCCTTTGAAGATTTTTGGCATGAATAAAAACAGAATATTTTTTATGATTGTGTTAGAAAAGAAATGTGCTGTATTGTGAGATGTGACTGTTCAATATAAACGTAAAAATTATACTTAGCAAGGCAATTTAATACGTTCGAATAAAAATGCTTTCATGCATTCCTGGCCTCTGCCGCAACGCGTAAGGATGTTCGGATAGTATGCCGGCAGACTCGTATTATTATCTTGTTTTTGACCGTGATAATCTGTAACGTCAAAGTGGATCACGAACGTTTTATTCCAAAGAGCCGCAGTAATCTCACATGCTTATCCTGAAATATTTCACGTTTTAATTACATGGTATTCATTGTATTTCGTATGTGACGGGAGGCAGTATGGTTGCAGTATCACGTTTTTCAAAAATATTTTTACCGTTTATTACGGTACTGCTTGTTTTCGGCTGCGGCATCGTGAGTGAAGCCCCACCTTATAATTACTACCATCTTGAGTGGGCGGCGAAAAATTCACAGGACCCGCTCGGCACATTGGAAGACCCCGACCACGGGACAAGATCGTTCCAGCGCCTGGTTGACAAAGCGAACGGAATGGCAGAAGAGAGGTCCGCTTCTCATGAAGAAGTATCGCAGGTTGTTCTCGATCTTATTGAGTGGCAGTATTTCTTCACTCCGTCCACCATGCATATACCTCCCATCCCGCTTATCGAGTCCGGTGATTCGATCGTTTCCCCGCCTCCGGGCGTGCATAGTTTTTATAAAAAATATCTCAACGTGTATGAAGATGATTACACGAAGGGGATTCCAATCATTACCTCCGGGCTTGTCCCGGATGCGGCCATGTACAAAGTGAAGGAATCCATGGAGGTACTCCTGGGAAAAACTCCGGAAATCCGCGAGGCGATGTCGATGCACAATATCCGCGTCGCTCTCAGGTCCGTCGATGAAGAGAACAGGGACCATCCGGGTAATATCGGGCCCGGCGGAGCGCGTCCCGGCAGACCGACGACCTATATCGAGGAGGAGGGGGTTGCCTGGAGGGATGAAACAGGTGAAATCCACGAAGGATTCAAACGGCTGAACCGGCACGTAGCGGTAGAAGAATTCGGCCATTCGGTCCACAGGAGCGCCCTGCCGTTCATCGATCCGGAGCACGATATCATTCAGGAGATCAATGATGCATATGTTTATGCGGTAAGCCACGACCTGTACGTACCACCGCAGTATCTCGACGGTCCACCGCTCTCCGATCCGTCGATGAAAGCGGAACTCGATAAGGTCATCTCGGAATTGCGGAACGGCGAATACTTTGCCGTGGCGCTGGATATGTTCTACGGCGGTTTACATGAAAACGAAGAGTGGAAACTCAAATCACGCGAAGAATTGGCTGAGCATAACCCTCAGTTATACGAGGTTATTACGCGGTATTTCCCGACGATCGAATGGTCACCGTATGACAAATGACCTGTATGGATTCAGATTTGAACTAAATTTGTCAATGATACTGCATAAAAAGGATACGTTCTGTAACTCTGTCCCGTTTTTCCTGCACAGCGCCAGGTGAAAAAAGGGACAAAAAGAAAAATACGGCTACTTTACGCTGCTAAAAACAGCGCATGGAAAACCCCGAACCTGTGACGAAACGAAATTTAATTGTTATATAAGCCACGAAAGCCTCCCAGGATCATTTTCTCGGAAGCGTTTCATCACGCATCGCCGCATGATACGCAAGAACAGCCATGACCACTGATGATTGTACGAGGTCTTCGGGAACAAATCTGTCGTAGGTATCCATGTTCGTATGGTACGAACGGCGCTCGATCGGGTCCGGAAGGAACGACACACCTGGCAGACCAGCATCGTTGAACGGTGCATGGTCGGAATTTCTCGAATTGACCGGCGTCAGATGTGTGACGCCGAGATCGCGAAGCGGTCTCAACCAGTCATGAAGGACCGGCCGGACCTGTTCGTTTCCCTGAAGATGTATGCCGCGGACCCTGCCGCCGCTGTCTCTATTGATATAGATTGAAAGTTTTTCGTGACCGGGTTTTTTTCGTGTTCCATCCGTTCCCCCAAAATGGTTCTCAATATATTTTTGTAATTATATACTTGACAGACCCAATTGTATTTCATATATTGTTAGTAGAGACCAAAACTAACCACGGAGTTTAAAATTGGGAAAGCAAAAGAAATTTAAGAATGCTATTGATTTAATACAAGTGTTTTCAAGCGAAAAGGCTTGTTTGACTCATCTTAAGGCATTGCGGTGGAATGGGAATCCTTATTGTCCACATTGCGGTGGATGTGAAAAGGTTTATGAGTTTAAAGATGGGAAAACGTTTAAATGTTCATATTGTCGTAGAAAGTTCACTGCAAAAGTTGGGACTATTTTTGAAGATAGTGCACTGCCGCTGCAAAAATGGTTTTTAGCGATATATTTAGTAACTTCACATAAAAAAGGAATATCTTCAATTCAATTAAGTAAAGATATTGGAGTTACACAAAAAACTGCGTGGTTCATGTTGCATAGATTAAGATTTGCAAGTAATACAAAATCATTTAATAAACCATTAAAAAACATTGTCGAGGTGGATGAAACTTATATCGGTGGTAGAGAGCGAAACAAACATATAAGCAAAAGAATAAAAGGAACTCAAGGCAGGAATACGTTTACAAAAACACCGGTTCTCGGAATGATTGAAAGAAAAGGCAATATAAAAGCAATGAAAATTGTTAATATTAAAACAAATACAATTATGGACAAAGTAACTACTAATGTTGTTATTGGAACAAAATTCATAACGGACGATTTTAAAACATACAGAAGATTATCCTTTTTGTTTAAACATGAGTTTGTGAAACATTCAGAAGGTGAATAGGTAATTGATAAGACTCATACAAATACCATTGAAGGATTCTTTTCTTTGCTAAAGCGTGGAATATTGGGGATTTATCATTTTGTCAGCGAAAAACATTTGGATATGTATTTAAAAGAATTTACTTTTCGTTATAACACAAAGAAAGAAACAGAAGAAAATAGATTTAATTTGCTTTTGACAAACTGCGGTGGTAGATTAATGTACGAAGATTTAATTAGCTAATAAAAGGGTGTTGGAAAAGATATGGCTGAGATAGACGATTATCACAAACCTTTGCAAATAGACATGCCATTGAATGAGGCTTTGCAAAGGTTTGTTAATGTAACCACAGAGGGTGTTGTTGCCGAATCTGAGGAAGAATATTCATCCAAAACAGCTTTGCCATTTGTAAAATGGGCGGGTGGAAAACGAAGTATAATCAACGAGCTTGTTTCAAGACTTCCAAGTTCATTCAATAATTATTTTGAACCCTTTGTTGGTAGCGGAGCTTTGTTCTTTGAAATTCAAAAAAAATTGAAAAACGCCTACCTTTCTGATGTTGTTTTTGATTTAATCATCGCTTATCTTGCTATTAAAAAGAACCCTGATGAATTGATAAAACTATTAAAGCGTCATTCTAAAAATCATAACAATGAATATTATTACAAAATTCGTGGACAACATGAATTGGAAGGCCCGATTCAAACAGCTGCTCGTTTTATTTACTTAAACAAAACCTGTTATAATGGATTATTTCGAGTAAATAAATCTGGACATTTTAATGTACCAGTTGGAAGCAATTTAAATCCAAACATAACACAGGAATCAAATATCCGTGCTTGCAACAAAGTGCTTAAAAATGTGACAGTTAAATATTATGATTACAGGAATATTCCAGCTCAAGATGGAGATTTTGTATATTTTGATCCTCCATACCACCCTACAACTGAAACTTCATTCACCAAATATACTAAGTATGATTTTTCCGAAAAAGACCAATCTGATTTAAGGAATTTTGTGGTATCGTTACACAAAAAAGGTGTCAAAATGATGCTATCAAATTCCAAAACAGAATATATCAAAACTCTATATAAAAGTAGTATATTTAAAATTCACACCATAAAAGCCCCTCGATATGTAAATTGCAAACCAAATGGTAGGAACTTGGTAGAAGAATTTATAATCATAAATTACTAATGAAACAAGGTGGCGCCACAGCAAATCTTACCGGCACTCGACTTGAAAGGTTTATAGAAAATACACTTATTGAATTTGGATACAAACGTGTAGACAAAAAACAATTCAAGCCCGCTATTTACTTAGATCAGCCCATCTATGCAAAGCAGTTTTATATTGGTAAAAGCCTTTACGAGACTAATATATACTGCGACTTCATTATTTACCATCCAGAAAAACATCGCAAATGTTTAGTGATTGAGTCAAAGTGGCAACAAACAGGTGGGTCAGTGGATGAAAAATACCCCTATGCAATTCTAAATATTCAAATGCGCTATCCTTATAAGACCATACTCTTATTAGATGGGGGTGGCTATAAAAGGGGAGCAGAAAAATGGATAACAAGTCAAGTTGGAAATAACCTTATACAAGTATTGAATATGTCGGGATTTCAGACCTGGGCAAATAAAGGGGGCATATAATATTATGATCTGCAATAATGAACATCGGTATTTACCAGAACTTCAAAACTTACGAGAAAGCCAAGGTGGTACGGGAAGGCACAAGTGTTCTGGATGTGTATATGAGCATGGGTCATTCAAGTATATAGTTACCTATATTTTTTTGAACCGAGCAGACCGTATTCTTCACCGCCCCAGAGCGCTGCCCTGATCGTTCTTCTCGGTGTAACGCCGATGGCTTTGAGAATACGCATTGCCTCCATTGTCACGGAAGCGCCGGATGCGTTGTCGGTGGCTCCTGTGCCGGCAGAATTTGCGTCGAGATGCCCGCCGATCATGACCACTTCACCGGCAAGGTCACTTCCCGGAAGCTCCGCGATGACATTGTGATCTGTCCGGTCATTGTCTGAGATAGTGACCTTGGTATCGATCAGCATTTCGACCGGAATGTTTTTTTCAAGGATCCTGATTATCCGGTTATAGTGCTCGGCTGCCAACACCAGGAACGGTGGGTGGATCGTGTCTGGATTATCCCACGCTTTGCCCGGTACTTCGTTCACGACAACGGTTCCATAATTCTCCCGTCCGTCTGGTGCGGCAAGCGATGCGGCCCCCTCGGAAAAAAGAAATTCGACGATCTCTGCCCTCTAGATGCCGCTGTTTCTGCGTCCGGGGCGGGAATCACGCTCCATTAACGATGTGATGTTCACCTGCGCCTGGTCATCCAGCTGCTCGTTGGTATATCGTACGGCAAGCGGGTCCCATGCAGGTGAAAGCTGCTGTATGGGTTCAATTAAAACAATAGCGTTCCCGAGTTTTCCACGGTATTGAGCAAGGTCGGATTCGGAAGCGATATCATCGAAATCAATATAGACGGCGTTTCCGCGTATTTCCCCGCCGGTTCCCTCCGACCAGGTATTCGGGTAAGCAATTATGGGCATGTACTGGGGAGAAAGCATATGGACTGAGACGAAATCCATCCTCCAGCTCACGCCGAAATCACCGTACGATTCGATAGCGACATTTGACAGACCGTACGATTCAAACGTTTTTTTTGCCCATTCCGCCGATTCATCATACGACGGCGAATTGGCGAGCCTCGGTCCGTAAACATCGGTCATATAACTGGCGATCTCCATAACTTTTGAATTTCCGATGCCTTCCGCTTTTATTTTCTGGACAACATCCCAATGTATTGTCTCCTGAGCCCGGACCAGTATTCCGGACATGACGGCTAAAACCATTACCAACAAGAAATTCTTAAATATGTTCATTCTCTTAACCTCCTCTTCAAAATCGGATTGAAAAAGTCGGGTTATATTGAATAATGATTGTGCGGATTTGCAGTGTACATATGAGTAAACTGACGTACTCAATAATATTCTTGATTTTATTCTAATATATAGGTAAAATCGAATTACTTTTTTGCGATAGATCCAGTGAACCGGGCAAGAGTACCAAAATAATACACATTTTTCCCCATTTTTAAAATCATTTTTTAATACATTATCAAGTCGGGTCGTATCAAAGTCCATACATGCCTATCAATGGTACACTGCAAATAGTTCAAAAATCGATAGAACATTACCAATAGGAGCGCGCCGGTATGAGATTAAAATCCTTTTTGTTGATTATTGCACATACGCTGGTCATTTCACAGGTATATGCCCACAAAAATTATCCGGTCTTTCGGGAAGATTTCACACTTGAAGAGTTTAAGGAGCGCCGGGAAAATGTCTATGATGCAATTGGAGATAACGCGATCGCACTCCTGCAGGGTGCGCCGAATCCCTTAGGGTATATTACGTTCCAGCAGGATAATAACTTTTATTACCTGTCGGGTGTCGAGAGTCCGCATGCGTACTTGCTGCTTGACGGCACAAGGAGACGTGCGATATTATTTTTGACACACTCTGATGCAGACAGGGAAGCGTTCGAAGGAAAACAGCTCTCCGCCGATGAGACTGAGTTCGTACAATTATCAACCGGTATCGAGGGTGTTGCGGGGACAGAAATGCTCGGCGTCCAACTCGCCAATCTCACCCGTCAGCAGCACCCCGTCACAGTAAACATGCAGTTCGCCCCGGCCGAGAATTACGCTGCAAGCAGGGATATCGTTATCAGGGCCTTCGGCGACATTGCCGGCGGTCCGTGGGACGGCCGGTCATCCCGAAAAGCGCAATTTGTCACGACGATCAAAAAGCGATTTCCGCAATTTGAAATTGAGGACCTGACGTCGATCATCGACCGTCTCCGGCTAATTAAAAGCCCCCGTGAAATCGAAATGGTGCGCAATTCAACAAGGATCTCCGGGCTTGCATTGATGGAAACAATGAGCTCTACCCGGCCGGGACTCTATGAATACGAGCTTGACGCCCTCTCTAAGCTGATATTCTACCGGTACGGCGCGCAGGGCGATGCATATTATTCTCTCGTTTCAAGCGGTGTCAATGCGTATGTCCCGCATTACAACGCGAAGAAATCGGTCATGGAGGACGGAGAACTGCTTCTCATGGATTATGCTCCTGATATCGGGTATTATGTCAGCGATGTTACACGGATGTGGCCCGTAAACGGTACCTTCAGTCCCGATCAGCGTGAATATTATCAGTTTTACCTTGATTTTCATACGACCGTTCTCGAAAGCATCCGGCCCGGTGTGACTGCAGGCGCCATCATGAAAGAGGCGGTGAAAAAGATGGAAAATCTCCTTGAAAACACTACGTTCTCAAAACCACTTTATGCTGAAAATGCAAAGAAATGGGTTGATGAATATCGCTCGAGTGCGAACAGACCTAATGCCCGGCTCGGCCACTGGCTCGGAATGGCCGCTCACGATGTCGGCTTTGATGCCGGGCCGCTGAAGCCGGGAATGATGTTCACGGTTGAACCGGATAGAATCATACACGAAGATAAAATCTATCTCAGTATTGAAGACGTTGTGCTTATTACGGAAACAGGTGCCGAGGTCATTTCGGATTTTATCCCGAAAACTATTGAGGATATTGAGAAAATAATGCGTGAGCCCGGGTTGCTGGATGTCATGGATGCAAGTGGCAATTATTGAAAATTGCCGCTTGGATTTGTAATTTTTCGAATATATCTCCATCATTAAAATGAGGAGGAAGTCATGGAACGTTTATTTGCTTTACTATTATTTTCTGTGATAATCTCGTTTTCGAGCTCGTCTCCCGGTACGGATGTGAGCGCTGTTACCCCGTCGTCCGAATTTGAGGATCTGCTGTCTCTGTCGCGGGAATTTCGTGAGTATTTACAGCCGATTGTCGTGAACGGCATCCCTGATTATACGCCGGATGCAATGCGGGAACAATTTGACGGACTTGATCCATACAAGCGGCGTCTGGCTGCGATAGACAATAGCGGCTGGCCTGTATCGCAACAGGTCGATTACCATATTGTTCGTGCCGAGATGAACGGACTTGAATTCGACCACCGTGTAAGGAAACCCTGGTCGCGGGATCCCGCGTTTTATCTCCAGTCGCAGGGAGGCGCAGGACCGGCACGGTATGGATCCCTCCGCACACCTGAATTCCCGGTCAATACTGCAAATCTCCCCGAATTTTCGATGAAACTCAGGGCAGTACCCCGAATTTTCGATCAGGCGAAAACGAACCTTACGGATGCTTCCGGTGATCTTGCAGCATTTGCGCTCCATTTTCTCGAAAATGAAATAGCTATCTATCAAAACATCGCCGATCAGCTATCGAAGCACCATCCGGACCTTGTTCAGGACGCTGAAAATGCTGTTGCCGCTATAGAAGACTACGGCAGATGGCTCGAAGAAAACAAACAATCCATGACCGCACCCGCTGGCCTCGGAAAGGAAAATTATAACTGGTGGTTGAAAAATGTTCAACTCGTACCGTATACCTGGGATGAACTCATCACGATCATGGAACATGAATATAACCGTGCGATTACCGCGCTAAAACTCGAGCAGTTCAGGAACCGCGACCTGCCCGAAGTGGACCCGGCGCCAACTGAAGAGGCTTATTTTGCCCGCTACTACGAGTATCAACGCCATCTCTTGAATTTCTTGCAGAATAACGACGTTTTCACGATTCCCGAGTATCTGACACCACGCCCGCCGAAAGCATGGGCGGACTTCGAAGGGCGTCAGGGTGGGACTGTCAGGGATTTTTTTGAAGAAGCGGAAGACCGGAATCCGCTGCCGTCCCCGCTGGTGCATGAGTTTCTCGGACACAACTTCGACGGACTCCGCGCCCAGAGAGACATGAGGCCGGTCAGGGGAGGCCGGCGGCTGTATGCGATGGGCATGATCCGGTCCGAAGGCGTGGCATTCGCACTCGAAGAAATCTTTATGCATGCGGGACTTTTCGACAAATTTCCACAAGGACGGGAAATCAATTACATCATGATGGCGTTCCGCTCGGTACGCGCTATCGCCGACCTGAAGCTCCACAGCAACGAGTTCGATCTTGCAGATTCTTTTGAATATTGTTACGAGGCCACTCCGTACCGCTGGATGCTGCCCGACGGTTTTGAGGTATGGTACGAGATGGAAACTACGCTCCGCCATCCGGGATGGCATATGGGTATGGTGCTGGGGAAAGTGCAATTACTGAAAATAATTGCCGACAGGGGAAGTCAGCTTGAGGATGACTTTGTTTTGAAAGACCTTATGGATGACTTTTTTGCGGCGGGTATGATACCGCTTGCCCTGACACACTGGGAATTGACCGGTCTGACCGACGAGGTCGACAAATTACTGAATTGAACTGTTTTGCCTGATTTTTACTTGATTAAATACATTTTTTTGTCAGCTTTTATAGTGCCTATGTTCAATCACAATTTGATTCGCCGGACATTACGATTTCTCATTGTGTTCAATAATATTTCTAATTCCAATAACTTTACATGGAGATTTTTAGTATGAATGTATTCAGGTTACTATTTGTTACGGCAGCAGCGGCGCTCGTTTGCGTTATCCAGGCCGGTGCGCAGGAAAAGATCGATTATGAAATGATCGATAAATTCAGGGATGAAGGGTTCAACAGGTCGCACGTTATGGATATTGCGAGCTATATGTCGGCTGTTTACGGTCCCCGTTTATCGAATTTTCCATCGTATAACCGGGCTGCACAGTGGGCAAAGGGGCGCTTTGACGAATACGGAATACCGGCCGAATTGCAGGCGTACGGGCAGCTTGGGATCGGCTGGGAAAACAGGTACGCCTCCGTTCATATGCACAAACCGGAGTATCAGCCGATAATTGCCTATCCCTTTCCGTGATCTCGCAATACAAACGGAAAAATTACCAGTACTGTTGAATACGTTAACTCACAGACACTATACACTGAATCCGATTTTGAACAATACCGTGGGAAACTCCGCAATAAGATCGTTTTTATCATGCCGAAAAGAAAGCTCGAATTGAATTTCGATCCGCTCGCGGTACGTCTGTCCGAAGAAGAACTCGAAGGCATGGCAGAACTGCATATTACGCAGGAAGAGAATACCGTTACGGTCCCTGCAGGAGAGTATGAAAAACTCCGCCAGGGACAGACAAAAGAACCTCTTTCACGCTAGAAACTATACGATTTGTTTGACGAGGCAGGTGCAGCGGTTATTGTTTCGCCCGGAAGAAGAGGATCCGGACCTAACGACAAAGGCGTGGTTTTTGTCGGCGGCGGACCGCCGCTTCCAAAGGATGCTCCGAGACCGCTGCCGCAATTAATTATGTCGGCAGAGCATTATAACAGGGTCATGCGTATCCTGAAAGAAACGGGAGCGCAACCCCGCCGTACGATCCGTGCTGCTCTCTGGGGTTCGGAAGAAGTCGGACACTATGGTTCGAGCGCATACGTTGAGCAGAATTTTGGCGGCCCGGATGTTGCAAGCCGACTCCCCGACCACGATAAAATGTCGGTCTATTTCAACATGGACTGGTACGGAAGATTCCGTGGAATATTCTTACAGGGGAATGATCTTGTTCGTCCGATTTTCGAAGAATGGATGGAACCGTTCCACGACGTTGGTATGACCTATCTGGTCCCCGGTAATACCGGAGGATCCGACCATCTCGACTTTATTCGGGCCGGTCTGCCGGGATTCCAGTTTATCCAGGATGACCTCGAGTTCTTTTCCACGAATTGGCACACCAACATGGAGGTCTATGACCGGCTTGTTGCCGATGACCTGATGCAGGCTTCGGTCATATTGGCGAGCTGGGCGTATCTTGCGGCAATGCGCGATGAGATGCTCCCGAAAACTGAGCGGCAGATGAAAAATAACCGGAGATGGCATAAATAAATCATTTAAGATTTACAAAGGATACAAAAATGACACTTTGTAAACGTTTAAGTATCACTTTGATTGCTGTCGTGTTTTTGTCCGGCGGAGCTAAAGCGCAGGAGACTATCGATCATGTCATGGTTGACAAATTCAGGGACGAAGGACTTAACCGGTCACAGGTAATGGAGACAGCGAGTTATATGGTCGATGTTTTCGGTCCCCGGTTGTCCAATTCTCCGGCGTATAACCGTGCAGCACAATGGGCAAAAAAACGGTTCGAAGACTATGGCATATCAGTGGAAGTGCAATCCTTTGGCGAGGTCGGGCTCGGATGGGAAAATAAATATACCTCCGTGCCTATGCATAAAGCCGGAATACCAGCCCGTCATTGCTTATCCCGTGCCGTGGACCCGCGGTACGAACGGTAAAATTGTGAGCGATGTCGTCTTTGTAAATACTCGTGAAATTTATTCCGAATCGGACCTGGACCGGTACATAAGTCAACTCGTAAATACGATCGTGTTTACCATGCCGAAACGGAAACTTGAATTACAATTCAATCCGGTAGCTGTCCGCATATCTGAAGAAGAACTCGAAGGAATGGCAGAACTGAAAATCATTCCGGAGGAAGAATCCGTAACGTTAGCTCAAAGTGACTATGCCAAATTACGTGAGGGCGACGGAAAACAGCCTTTACCAAATAATGTTTTGCATAGTTTCTTTGAGGAAGAAGGTGCTGCCGTTCTTGTGCAGCCGGGCCTGGGCGGTATAGAATAGGGCCCTTCGACAAGGGTGTCGTATCAGTTGCCGAAGGGAGTCCTATCGGCAAAAATGACCCGAAACCGTTTCCAAGGATTATTATGGCAGCTGAACACTATAACAGGGTAGTACGTATTCTCGAAAAAGGGATCGATGTCGAAATGGAAGTTAACATAAAAATTGAATATGATGAAGAATATCTTGACGATTATAATGTGATTGCTGAGATACCGGGCACCGATCTTCGTGATGAGGTCGTTATGATAGGCGGCCATTACGATGCTGAGTCCGCCGGTACGGGTGCGACCGATAATGCTTCGGGAAGCGCTGCCGTAATGGAAGCGATGCGCATTCTGAAAGCGACAGGCGCACAGCCGCGCCGTACGATCCGTGCCGCACTCTGGGGTTCCGAGGAAGCCGGTCTGCGCGGTTCCCGGGCGTATGTTGCACAGAA
Source organism: bacterium (assembly GCA_965240425.1). GTDB lineage: Bacteria > SM23-31 > SM23-31 > SM23-31 > SM23-31 > CBDFMG01. The sequence continues at coordinate 306,490 of OZ251221.1, read as the reverse complement.
TTTCGGCGGACCTGACCGGGAGGAGCCGAAAACCCGATCACGATAAATTGTCGGTGTATTTCAACATGGACTGGTACGGGCGGTTCAGAGGTATTGTTCTTCAGGGAAACGATCTTGTTCGTCCCATCTTCGAAGCGTGGATAAAGCCGTTCCACGATGTCGGTATGTCCTATCTTGTTCCCGGAAATACCGGGGGCTCGAACCATCTTTCATTCGCACGGGCAGGGATTCCGGGATTGCAATTCATTCAGGAACACCTCGAATTCTTTACCACGAATCTTCATACAAATATGGATGTCTATGACCGTCTTGTCCCCGAAGACCTCATGCAGGCATCGGTAATCCTTGCAAGCTGGTCGTATTTTGCTGCCATGCGGGATGAGATGCTTCCTCGGAGTGAAAATCAGATAAAAAATAATAGACGGTGGCTCAGATAATATTATTAGATTCCGGTTAATCTGAATTATTGCAAGACAGGGTATTTAAGACGCCCGGAAGGGGATTCTATGGTTACATTCCAAAAAATGAGCGGTATCGTGTTTGCCGCGATTTTTATATGCATGAGTGTCGACGTATCAGCACAGGATTCTGGAATACAGTCCTCCCATGACATTTCTAATATTCTGCCGTTTCGTGAACGGATAGAAATAATGTCGGAATGGCGCCGGATGAAGATCGAACGTGTATTGCCGGAAATCATGAGGGAATCGAAGGTCGATATGTGGGTGGTGAGACAGTCCGAAGGTCCGTTGTTTTTTTCACTGTTGCCGATGGATCCGGTCGGTGTACCTGTCACCGTACAGACCCCGGTAACCGTCCCGCCGATCATGGTCTTATATGACAGCGATGGAACCGGGGGAATAGAGTATATAGAAGCAAGGAATATGGAACGTTTTAATGAGATCGTAGAGGAGCGGGATCCGCGTGTCATAGCGGTGGATAACGGTTCTACCGAGGAATTTAGAAACATCCTGCCGGGAACGTACGCTTCCCGGCTCGAATCGTCGTATTTCGCCGGAGTAAGGTGGGTCGAAACACAGCTTGAAGAACAGATAAGCGCGTACCGCCATGCCGTCGGTGTCACGCACGATATTATTGCCGAAGCACTCTCAAATAAGGTTATTACGCCCGACGTCACAACATCCGAAGATGTGAAATGGTGGCTCATCCACACACTATTGGACAATGGTTTAAGCCTGAACAATCCGCCGAGCATCACTCATTACAGAAGCCAGCTTGAAATACCGAACTTCGACGAACCGCCGGAACTATTCGGTCCGGACCGGCAGGAGGACGGTCTCGAGATACTGCTACGGCGCGGAGATATCGTGCGTTTTGACATCGAGCCGCTTTACCTTGGTTTCGGCGCTGATACGCATCAGGCAGGATATGTCCTGAAAGAGGGTGAATCTGAAGCGCCCGATGGTCTGAAACGGGCAATGAAGACCATCAATCGTGTCCATGATATTATGATCGCAGAGCTTATCGGGGGAAAATTCGGGGATGAAATGTATTACAATGCGCGGACAAAGGCGGAACGTGAGGGAATTAACACGCGGGTCATTATGCATCCGGTTCTGTATTACAATATGCCGCTCTATCACGGGTTTCCGTTTCTCTCGAGAACGCTCTTTGGAGCGGGTATGTCGATAAATTCCGACGGCGGCAGCGGTGAACGCTGGAACGGCAGGCACACGCTGAACGTGAATACCGTCTATGCTTTGGAGCCGTATACCATGGTGACCATCCCTGAGTGGGGCGACCAGGAAATTGAGCTCGGACTGGGAGAGGTCGTCGCATTTACGGAAAACGGTTTTCGCTATCTCGACGGCAGGCAGACCGAGTGGCACCTGATAAAATAAGTAATTATAACATGATAATTCATTGACAGGTAAAGGATAGGAATACCATGAAGACAATAATATATTTCACAATAACGTACTGCGTGCTGCTGCTTGCGGTATTCAATACCGGTAGAGCGCAGGATGTCGGTTTCAGCGGTGTTGACGACATCAGTAATATCCTCCCACTCCGCGAACAGGCACAGTATATGGATGAGGTGATCGCCTGGAGGATAGAACACCTTCTGCCGGAAATGATGAAAAAGCACGGTATCGACATGTGGGTCATCATATACCGGGAAAACAATAAAGACCCGGTCGCCGTAACGTTCGGTGACAGGATGTTCCTCGGAGGGTCGATGCTATTGTATAACACCGGTAGCGGTGAAGGTGTGCGCCGTTATGGCGGCGGTATCGGAAGGGTCCGGGCTCTTGTTGAAGAACTCGATCCGCGGAGGATCGGTATCAACACCTCGGATATATGGAATAGCGGAGACGGTCTGACAAAAGCGCTGTATGACCAGCTCGTTAAAGCGCTTGGCGGTTATGCGGACCGTCTTGTCTCAGCGGAAGACCTCAGCAATGAATGGCTCGAAACGAAGACCGAACGGGAAATAAGCGTTTACCGGCATGTATTGGGAGTCACACATGACGTTATTTCAGAGGCGTTCTCAAACAAAGTGATCGTCCCGGGAGTGACGACCACGGAGGACGTCCGGTGGTGGATCGCCCAGAGGTTTGCCGGTCTCGGAATGACCGGCTATGGCTTTTCCATCGAGGTCCAAAGAAGCCCGGAAGACAGGAAAAAATACGGCAATCCGGCAGTCGATCGTGAATTCGATCCTTCATCCAAGCTTTCGGGTGATACAGTGATCCGGCGTGGAGATATCGTTCACAGCGATATCGGTTCGGAATATATCGGTCTCAATACCGATAATCAGCATCATGTATATATTTTGAGAAAGGGTGAGACCGACGTTCCCGAAGGATTGAAACAGGCGCTCAGCAACGCAAACAGGGTGCAGGATATATTCATGAGTGAATTTGTGGAAGGCCGTTCGGGCAATGATATAACGTTCAGGACGCTTGACCGTGCGCGTGCCGAAGGGCTGAAACCGATGATCTATACCCATCCTATCGGGTATCATCAACACAGCGGTGGTACGATCATGGGAGCAGACAGTGAATATGCACAGCACAATCCCCTGCCTAAAGCTGAATATCCGCTCCATTACAACACCGTTTGGTCGATTGAACTGGAAGCGGTGACAGCCGTTCCCGAATGGGACAACATAGAAGTTGAGATCTCACTTGAGGAAGAGGGGGCATTCACGGAACGTGAAGGAGCCTACTTTCCCGACGGCCACCAAACAGAGTGGTTCATTGTTCATTAGATACATTCAAATTGGCTGCTATGCGATACTTTATTAAACACCCTCTAACACATTCAGAGGGAAACACCCAATAACAATGAGCATAAACACCACCGATTTTTCTTGTAATTATAAGTAGAATTTTGTACCGTGAATCATAATTTTCGCATCCACCGGGGAAGCCTGTCCTCGATAACATGAATAGCCAACCGTCGTATTGAATAATCAACCTCGGGGGTGTTTTCTTACGGTGCCTGCTTCCAGATTTTACAAGGCATAATCAATCTTTTGCTGCTGATTTCCCTGACGAACTGAAATTTATAAAACCATTTATTGAAAATACATTCTCATTCGTGTTCTTTTGAGATGGTTCAAGTTCATTTTTTCTTTCAGTATGGCAATCAACACAAACCACCATGCAGTCGATCACTGTTTACAAGGAGAACAATGGATAAAAACACTATTCCCGCGGTCATGAGAAGAGGTGTGCTTTACAGCATGTTTTTTCTCTTTATAGCATGCGGTGGTGGCGCCGATTATCCGGCGCTTCTCGATGCTGCACGAAGCGCCCAGGAAAGCATCGATAATTTCAGCTCCGGCAGAGGTTACAGCCTCAATTCCTTTCAGGAATTTGTCAATGAATCGATTGCGATGGCTGAAGCGGGTACGATTTCGCAGGAAAAAGTGAATGAGGCAGTTCAGGACTTGCAGGAATGGGGGCAGTGGTTCGACGATGAACGTTTCCGCAGCCCGATGCCACCGGTACCGCTCCTGGATTCGGGACCGAATGTTGTTTCTCCACCGGAAGGGGTCCATCCGTTCTACAAAAAATATCTCAATGCATACGATGATGACTATACCAGGGGAATCCCGATTATAGCGTCTCACAAAGTGGATGACAGGGCGATGCTCAAGATCCGGAGCACCATACTGAAAATGTTGAGCAAGCGTCCCGACGTGCGGGATGCGATGGTCGATAACAATGAGAGGATCGTCGTCAGGGCTGTGCTTGAAGAAAGCTGGAACCATCCGGAATTCAGGTTCGGTACGGAAGGCGGCGGCTCCAGGCCTTCGTTCCCCTCTACGCTTATCGAAGAGGAAGGCATCTACTTTTTAATTGAAAATGGTGAGGTGCAGCCGCGGTTCTACCACGGCAGATTCCTGGGCCGGTATCTCATTGTCGAAGAATTCCTCCACTCGATGCAGCGAATGGGAATGCCGTTCGTGGAAGATGGCGCGAACATTCAAAAAGAGATTGAAAGCGCATATATCAATGCCGTAAGGACCGGCGCATTCGATCCGGAGGCGTTCTATGATGAAAGCATATCAGACACCGACCGTGTCCCCCTCACCGATCCCTCCCGACGGCCGGAACTGGAATCCTACCTGACGGAACAGCACATACGAAGAATAAACGGGGAATATCTCGCTATTTCTGCAGAACTCTTTTTTAACGGGACCGTTCCGACAGGTGATCCGAAGGCAAATAACAGGGAAGAACTGAAGCAATACGACCCGGTTGTCTATAATATTTTAATACGCTATTTTTATGAAGATGACTGGCATCCGTATAAGTGAACACTACCGAAAAAACAATAACTATTATATGAATTACCCGGAGATTTGAAATGAACACCGGAGTGCTAAAAGTTAGCATGGTTTTGCTCATTGTTTCACTATACGGCTGTACTCCTCAGACGCCCGAAAATGATTACGATTACACCGCCGAAGGCGATCCGCTGCTTGCAGACATTGTTACTCGCTTTTACCAGCCGGCCCCCGAAGAAAGTGAACAGTTGCAGGGGATGACCAGGTCATCTTATGAAGCATGGATAGCCCGGGCAAAGTCCTCAATGCAGGAACTTGAAACGTCGATCGATTATGAGTCGCTGGTAACTTCTGATCAGGTTGATTATGACTACTTCCGTGCGCAGCTCGATAACAGCCTCCTGATGCTTGAAGACCTTCGCAGATGGGAAAATAATCCGTCTCTGTATATTCCTTTCAGTAATTTCTTCAGGCCGTCGCTCGATCTCAATCGTCTGTGGGAAGAGCGGTTCCCGGAAATGATCGCAGGCCTTGAAAACGGATTGTTCAGATTTGCCCGGGGAAAAGAAAATCTCAAAAATCCTCCCCTGCTCTGGACTGAGAGTTCGATACAGGATTGTGATTATGTGTCGCTGTATCTCAACACCTCGCTCCCGGGCATTATTGAACGGGCGCCGACGGAGGAACTGAAAGACCGGATGACGGCCGCAGCTGAAAAATACCGTGAAGCATTGGAAGACTACCGGAGATTCCTCGCGACCGATCTCAGGCCGCGATCGACCGGTACGTATGTGATCGGCGAAGAGAATTTCAACCGTCTGCTCGGGAATTATTTCATGGACTACACGGTCGATGAATTGAATGCAATAGGCGAGCGGGAGATCGAAAATAATACCAGACTGCTTGAAGAGACCGCCCGTGAAATTGACCCGGACAAAACCTGGGACCAGCTCTTGCGTGAAGACTGGCTCGATCATGTCGCCCCGTGGGATCTTTTCGATGATCTGAAGCGGGAAAAGAACAGGGCAAAAAAAATCGTCTATGAACAGCTTGTGAATGTGCCACCCGGGCTCGAAGCGGAGTACCGTTACGCAAAAGAAGCGCATTACAACACTATTGCTCAAGGACAGTCTCGGGGTCAGGACCGACCGTCTTCAGGCACGGTAACAAGCATATCGGTTATTTTGCAATACCCTATATCGATCATTACGAGACTATGGACCGGAAGAGTATCTATATGCGGGACTGGAACCGGAGCTGGTATATCGCTCAGCATATCCCGCATGAAGTCTATCCCGGTCACTTTTTGCAGGGATTCATGGAAGCAAAGAATATGAGGCCGGCTCGCAGATTGGCGGGAAGCGCACCGTTTACGAGCATGAATGTGGCCTTCTCCGAGGGATGGGGTGTCTACGGAGAAGAGGTCATGTCCGATCTGGGCTATTTTCAGGATGACAAACGGATGTATCTTGCCCATCTCGGACACCGGATGTGGCGGATCGCACGGATCCTCATAGACCCAAAAATGCATGCCCGCGGTATGACGTACAATGAAGCGCACGAATTTTTCATGAGCATCGGTCTGACGGCCGGCCAGGCCCACGTTGAAGCATCGCAGGTAACTACGAACCCTGTCCACGATGCGGCTTATTACATCGGTAAACTGGAAATACTGGACCTGAGAAACGATTATGAGGCGCATACGGCAAACCAATATGATTCTAAGCAATTCCATATACAAAACTGCTTCTGCTTGGAGGTGTGCCGCCGTTACTTTCCCGAAGGGAAATGATCGAATGATCAAGCGGCTGGAATCAATCGGTGAAGGAGAATGAATACAATGACGAAAAATATGGTGGTGATCTCGCTTTTTTCACTCACGCTGTTGTCTTCTCAGTTGTTTTTTCAAGAAAAGGAAAAAATTCTGGTGCCGAAGATCGACGGCGAGTGGTGGACAATAGGCGGGAATCCCGATCTCGGTCAATATAACAGCGATGAGCAGGAACCGACCGCGTATGGCATCTGGCAGGCAGCCGATGGAACGTGGCAGCTCTGGGGATGTATCCGGAAGACCAACGTCGGCGGCAATACCCGGCTGTTTTACCGGTGGCAGGGCGAAAACATCACCGATACGGACTGGAAACCGATGGGAATAGCCATGCTTGCCGATCCCAATTTCGGCGAGACCCCCGGAGGCATCCAGACACCGCATGCGACAAAGATCGGCGGTGAATATCTCATGGTCTACGGGGACTGGGAAAGTATCTGTCTTGCCCGGAGCCAGGACGGAAAAACGTTTGCGCGCCAGATCAATCTCGACGGTAACTCGGGGATGTTCAATGAGGGGTGGGGCAACCAGACCAGGGACGCAATGATCACCGCCATCGGCAACACCTATTATGTATATTACACTGCAAATCCGGGACAAAAAGGCGCAGTTTATTGCAGAACGTCAAACGACCTGAAAACATGGAGTGATTCGATAATAGTCTCCTCAGGCGGAAGCGCAGGAAGCGGCTGGTCGGACGCCGAGGTGCCCTATGTCCTCTATCATCCCCGGGAACATGCCTATTACCTGTTCCGTACCCATTCGCCACCTGATGGAGAGGGGGACTATCTTACGTCTGTTTACCGTTCCGGCGATCCCCTCGATTTCGGGATCGGAAACGACGACTATCTCATTGCCACCTTCGATGCGGAAGCATCATGGATCGTCGAAGAGGACGGCCAGTACTACATTGCATCGGTCAGACCGGGTCTTCAGGGCTACCGTGTTGCCCGTCTGAAATGGGAGTATGAAGAGAGATAGCCTTTTACTTTCCACGCCGGTCAGTTTTTGATCTCAATATCTAAATCAAAATTACTAATAGTAAACCTATTATTAATTTACCACAACTCCCACTTCCTCCGAACACGCATCATTCCCGGCGGCGTCGGTGGCGCAGATCCTGTAGGTGAGCGTTCCCGGCGATGCCGGAATAAAACCGGCACGCCAAAGGTATTCGCCGTACCATTGCATCGGTATTTCATGAGTCCGTCCACTATCGTTCCAGCGGAGAACGACCGACTGCCAGTCATGGGGCATTGTCGGGCTTTTGTTGTCGTGGATTCTTGCCCGGATCCGCAGTGTTTCACCCGGTGTAGCGCTCTGTACCCTTTCCACCAGCGAAATGACAGGCGGGGCGGTGTCGACCGGGATGTTCGTACCGAGATAGACCTTGTCCTCGAACGCACCCTGATCTCTCTTTTCGACCGTTTCACCCTGGACCTGAACGACGTCGAGTCTATTGTCCCCGTTCAGATCGGCAACGGCATGGTGAAGCGTCCCGTCCGTAGGGCCGCCGCCGTAAAACACCTCCGTTGCCTGCCGCAAATGTCCTTCGCCGTCGTTCAGAAGGAGCCTGTCGGGCCCCGACAGCGAGGCGATGAGCACGTCGGCATCTCCATCGGAATCGTAGTCGAGATACACGGCGACATTATCGTCATATCCCGGGTTTTCCTCATCCGGCCAGTGCGTCGGCGACATATCGACGAACGCACCACTTCCATCGTTGAAAAAAACATGCTGACGGTGGAACATCCCCTCGCCCTCAACGGCCTCCCCGTCATTGATCGTCATCAGGTCGAGATAACCGTCCCCGTTCAGGTCTATGGCTTCAAAATCGTAATTGTTTTGAAAGAGCGGGAGTTTTTCTCTCGAAACGTCAGTGAACTTCCCGCTCCCGTCATTCTCATAAAGCAAGCTTCTTTCATTGAAACGGTTCGGTATGAGAATGTCCAGGTCGTAATCGTTATCGACATCGACAAGTTCGCAATCCCAGGCGAATTTTACCAATATGTCAGGCAGCAGGTCACCGGTCTCATCCTCATAATGGCCGCTGCCGTCGTTCAGCCAGAGCATCGTCAGTCCGCCGTCATTTTCATACGGGTCTCCCAATCCCCAGTCGGATATTACTAAGTCTATGTCGCCGTCTTCATCCACGTCCCCGAACTCAAGGTCCGAGACACTTGCCTTCACCTGTGGGAAGTGAGTTTCAGTTACGTCGGTAAAATTTCCTGCGCCGTCGCCGAGGTAGAGTCTGCTCTGATCCTGAAATGCGGTTCCTGCAACAATGTCGGGACTGCCGTCACCGTTAATGTCTCTCGCCTTGACGACCCGCGAAAGCCACCGTTTTTCGCCGAAAACCGACTCACTCGCATCAGTGAACTTTTCCCCCGGTCCCTGATTGATGTAAATACGGCTCAGTTCCGGATCCAACGGTTCGTGGTTCGCGCCTCCGGTTGCAAAAAGCAGGTCGGGCAGCCCGTCGCCGTTCAGGTCGGCAATATCGACCCTGTTCGTCCAGTAATCGGTGATACCGATAGTTTCACCTGTCATATCCTGCCAGAGATCTACAGGAAGTTCACCGGCAGACCACTGCCCGGTCGTACATCCGGACAAACAGATCAACAGCAACACAGCACAGACCGGAGAACGCATAACAAGCCATTTAAAATATGGAGCTAATAAAAGTCTCATCATTATCTGCCCTTTCATACTGTCAATTCGCGGGTCATTATTTATAGTGCTTTTTTAAAGGCAAACCTAATAACCCAATTCTGTCTTTATAATCCACATGGTTGCCATCAATATCTGTTAAGGGAAGCGCGGGGATTTTCTTTTCGGTCGCATAGGCAACAACGACGAGCGTAACAAGACCGAGCACGGCGGCTATCAGGTCGGCGGGATAGGTCGACTGGACAAATTCGAGCAGCAGCCAGCTCAGCACACCGGTCACAATGCTGGATACAGCGGCCGGGGTGTTTGCCTTTTTCCAGAATATCGCCGCGGTCATGGGAGTGATGAGACCGACAAAGAGTATTGAAAATGATTTGACCATCAGCTGGTAGACATTTTGGAAGTAAAGAGCTGTAATCAGCCCCAGTATACCGATGGCGAGAATAGACCAGCGTATCGACCACAAAAGTTGCTTTTCTGTCATAGAATGCCTGAACGTTTTCAGAATGTTTTGACCGAAGATCGCAGCGGGAGCTAAAATTCCCCCGTCGGCCGAACTCATCAATGCGGAGAAAAGCGCGCCGACAAAAACAGCCATAGCAAACGGCGGAAGGTACTCGATGCCGAGCGCCGGCAGGATAAATTCAGGGTCGGATATATCGGGAATGACCACCGATCCGGCGATTCCGAGCAAAACGGGGATCATAGCGATAGAGAGATACAAGAAGGTGGTAATATACATGCTCCATTGGGCTACTTTTTCATCTCGCGAACTAAAAGCCCGCTGCAGCAGGTCCTGTGAAGCGATATTTCCCAGACCAATAACCAGTAAAGCCTGCAGGAACCACAACCAGTCTTTGAAATTGTTATCAGGTAAAATCGAAAAGTAACGTTCCGGCACCTGGCTTTTCAAGCCGCTGAATCCACCCACATCGGATAAAACCTGCGGGAATAAGATCAGTAATCCCGTAATGATAACGATGGCCTGTACAAAATCGGTCAGTGTAACGGCCCACATGCCTCCTGCGAATGTATAGACCAGCGTTACTCCGGCTCCGATAAAAATAGCCGTTGTCGTATCCATGCCGGTAATTGTATGCAGCACATATCCGAATGCCACAAATATTGAGGCAACCCAGCCGATATAAGCGGGGATAATACATATCCCGCACAAGAATTCCGCCCATTTACCGAACCGGCGGCGAAACAGGTCCGGCAGTGTGAGAAGCCGCATCCTGCGCAGAATTCGCACGTAAAACATCCCCGCGAGAAACAGACAGAGTGCAGAACCGAGTGGATTGGAGAGTACTCCCGGCATTCCTTTGCTGTATGCCGCGCCTGCGGCACCGATCAACGTACCCGAACCGAACCACGTGGCAAACACGGTAAAGATGCACAGCCAGAGCGGCAGCCTGCGGCCAGCGACAATAAAATCCGAACTGTCCCGGATGTTTCTGCCGGCGTATAAACCGACAATGATGAGAAGTCCGACATAGAACACGGCGCCGGTCATGATGATTTCAGTAGTATTCATACATCGGTATTTCTTTCGTCAATCTTACATTAGTCTCATTTTCAACTGAACGCTGTTACGATCGAATGAACACGGGATATACCGTGATGGAACTATTTCAGACATGAAAAAGGTAAAAAAGCAGAGCAAACAATCCACCTTGTGTCAATCACGTGTATAGAAACCGGCCGGGAGTAAAGTCACAATGGTTTCGACGGTGTACTATCAGCACTGGTTCAGGGCTTTATCCAGGTCTTCTATGATATCTTCAGGGTCCTCCAGCCCGACCGCAACCCGGATAAGCTCATCGAGAATTCCCTGTTCTAATCGGTCCTCGCGCGAAAATGCGTAGTACGACATGCTTGCAGGATGCGTGACCAGCGTTTCAGGACTGCCGAGACTCGGAGCCAACAGGCATAATTCCAGCCCTCCGAGAAACCGTTTTGTTTCTTCAAGCCCCCCGTCCAATTCAAACGTAACGATCCCGCCGAAACCCTTCATCTGACGAATCGCAATCTCGTGGTCATGATGATGCTTGAGTCCGGGATAATACACTTTTCTGACTTTCGGATGTCCGTCAAGGAATTCGGATATCATTGTTGCACTCTCATTCGTATGTTTCATACGGACGGCTCCCGTTTTAAGCCCCCTGAGGAGGAGATAACATGCGAATGGATCGGGAATACCGCCCATGACACGCTGAAAATCCCTTATACGTGCAAGATGTTTCTCCATCCCGACAACAGCGCCGGCCAATAGATCGTTATGACCCCCGAGGTATTTTGTCGCACTGTGAATGACAACATCTATCCCGAATGACAGTGGCTGCTGATTATATGGAGTAGCAAACGTGCTGTCTATCATAGTTACGGCTTTATGTTTTTTTCCTAATGCATGGATTTCATCAAGATCCATGACATTCAAATACGGATTTGTCGGAGATTCATTAAAAATAACACGTGTGTCGCTGTTTATGGCTTTTTCCATAGCTCCATAGTCCCGCACGGGAACTACGGTCACTGCAACCCCGTACCGCGGCAGAATGAAGTCAGCAAGGCTCATTGTCTGCCGGTAAATGTCATCGGTCATTATCATGTGGTCGCCGCTTTCGAGGAACGCCAGAAGTGACGTCGTCACCGCACTCATCCCGCAGTCAAATAAAATGCACGATTCCCCACCCTCCAGCACCGCCAATTTTTGCTCCGCCGCACGTCTGGTAGGATTGTCGTATCGGCCATATTCGTAATGATGGTGCTTACCGTCTATGAACGCATTGACATCATCCAGGTCTTTAAAATAATATGTTGATGACTGAACTATGGGAGTGGTGAGCGACTGGAACGCCCTGTTTTCACCAGCATGAACAGAATGAGTACTCAAGCGTTTGGACATTCTTATCCTCCGTTCGGTGCTACCATCTTTCATTTTTAATCAAAAACACCCTACTAAAATACGGGTTACATTCTTCTTTTCCAAGCAGATATTCGCTTTGATCTTCTGATCTGCCGCAACAAAAATTGAGCAGAGGATCATTGTGGCACACCGTGGAATATTGGTCGAAAACTCATGGTGTAAAGTGGAGGGCGCTTTTATCGGGACGGACCATTCTGCCATTGCCATACCGGGTATGGAAAATGATTTACAACGGTAATTCAGTCCCGCTTCCCCGTTCTTTTGCTTTATTATATATCAGGATCGCCGTAGCCATATCGTCGAGTGCAATACCGAGATTCATACTCATCGTCCGTTCGATTTCGGACTCTCTGCCGGGTTTATGGCCGGCAGCGATCTCTCCCAGGTCTGCATAGGCCGGCGGGGTCTGTTTGAAGCGGCCTTCTTCACGGTAATAATCCATTTGAGCTTTATCGTCAGTGGCAAATTTGTCAATTTCACGAAGAGCTTCCGGTTTCCAGTAAGAATCATAATCGACCGGACTGGCGAACGAACCCTCTGCAAGCCAGCCGGCTTCTATAGCAGGGCCCGGGTCTTTGGAGATCGGGCCGCTTGTTACGACAATATCCATATCTTTGACGGCCATTTCAAGTTCCCGGACCGGTTCGACCTCAAGTCCGAGTTTTTCGCTCATATCCACAGCAAATTTCTTTGCCGCTTCGGGGAATTTATCAAATGCTTTCACTGTGTCAATACCGAAGACACAGGTCAACGCTTCAAGATTGCCTCTGCCTTGAACGCCGCATGCGACAATACCGACCGTGGAACTATCCCTGCGGGCGAGGTATTTCGCGGCTACCGCGGTGGCAGCGCCCGTCCGCTTACCCGTTATCCATGTACAGTCCATCACGGAAATCGGTATCCCTGTATCCGGATCGTTGAGAATCAGCAGGCCCGATATCATCGGAAGTCCTTTCCGGGGATTCGGCGGATAGGTAGACACCCATTTCATTCCTGCGGATCGTAAGCTGGGAATATATGCCGGCATTGGGTTAATGAACGTATCCGGCAGTGTATGTATTGCCGTTTTCGGCGGCATATCGGTCTTCCCCGCACCTTTCTCTTTGAACATTTTCTCAAGAGCTTCAACAATATCGGCCATTGGCACATTAATATCTTCAACGTCCTTGCGCGATAGATAGAGCACATTAAAGTCCCGCAAAACTATCCTTCTATTTTATGTTCACTAAACCGGTGAATATGACTGAGTGTCATGCAAAAAAATCACGTATTATCAATTGTCAAAACCTGGCCGCCGTCGATGATGATCGTTTGACCGGTAATAAATTCCGACTCGATCATTGTACACACAATCCGTGTAAAATCATCGAGGTTACCCAGTTTTCCGAGAGGAATGTTTTTCAGAACTTTTTCAAGACCTTGTTCCGTATCAAGTTCATACCGTTTAATGACCTCTTCTGTCTGGAACGACCCTGGGATCAGGCAGTTAACGTGGATGCGCGGAGCCAGCTCTAACGCAAGACATTTCGTAAGCGCTATTATTCCCGCTTTTGCACTGCAAAAATTCGCACCGTTCTTTCTGCCATGAAGACCGCAGACTGCCCCTATATTTATGATTGTTCCCGGTTTGTCGGGATTGTGGAGAACATATTCCTGGCAGCACAGGAAGGCGCCTCGAAGATGAACATTGATCACATCATCCCACATTTCATCGGTCAATTCAATAAAACGAGCGTCCCGGTTCCTGCCTGCGCAATTCAGGAGCACATCTATTCCGCCGAATAGTTCTACGGCCTTGTCGAACATTGTTTTCACTTGGTCCCTCTCCGTAACATCCGCTTTACAGAACAGAACCTTCGAGAGATCATGACTCTCACGTAGCTCCTTTTCAAGTATTATCTTTGCGGTCTTTGTCATGTAATTGACAACAACATTCCACCCTTGTTTAACATGTTTTTTAACGACGGCGGCTCCAAGACCTCGCGACCCCCCCGTTACGAGTATAACTCTTTTTTCACTCATCAGAATGAGCTCACGTTGTTTTATATTGAATCGTACTGTTAAGCAATCTCTTCATATTCCCGGTATTCGATGTGATTGAAAGCAGAGCTTTTTTGGTGGATTAACCTTAGAATATAGATGATAATCAGAAGAAAGTCAACCGCTTTACATGTGAGTTGTTATATCAGAAAACACCGTCAAAATAAAAATTATTTGATTTCCTTTTAAAAATAATATCATTAAATTTCTAAAAAATTATTTTGATTCGTTTTGAATTTATGGTGTGAACTATGTTCCGACAGGTATGGCGTTATAGTATGGAGTCCATTGCAGAGAGTAAAAAAGCGGCGGAATTTGCCCAAAGATATGGAATGAAGAACCCTGATTCTTTTGCCAGGCAATTTTTGGCAGGTGAGACACTCGATGCCGCCATGGCTGAAATCAAACGCTTCAACGACAGCGGAATCGGATGCTCCACCACTTTACTTGGTGAAAGTGTTAGCGAACGGTCTGAAGCCGGGACTGCCAGGGATGTAAATCTCGATCTTCTCGAACGGATCCATGAGAGCGGCGCTACTCCATGGGAATCGCATATTTCAGTACAAGCTTACCCAGCTTGGTCTCAACATAAGCAGGGACTTTTGCATGGACACTATTGCAGTGATCATGAAAAGGGCCCGGGAATATAATATTTTCGTCCGTATAGATATGGAATTCTCGAGCATTGTTCAGACGACACTCGATATATGGAAAGAATTCTTCACGGGCGGATTTGAAAACATCGGTGTTGTCCTGCAGGCATATCTTTACCGCACAGAAAAAGATATCCGTTACGTAAACAAATTGGGCGGACGGATCAGGCTGGTCAAAGGCGCTTATTATGAACCGAAAAAAGTTGCATATCAGAAAAAGAGTATGGTCGATTTAAATTATGTTACGTGTCTTGACGTTGTGATGAAAGAAGGAAACTTTCCGGCGATCGCTACTCACGATGAAACCATGATCGATGCCGCCAAAGAAGCGGCACATCGACACGGCAGATCAATCGATGATTTTGAATTCCAGCAGAGTTATGGTATCAGGAGTGATTTTCATGCATTAAGACTCCGCGAAGGGTTTAAACTCCGTACGACTGTTCCGTTTGGAAAGGACTGGTTTCCGTATTACGCACGCCGTCTGGCTGAACGCCCGGCAAATGCAATCTGGGTCTTAAAAAATTTGTGGTACGCTTCACGGGCAAAAAGTTAAGCAGACGAGGTATTGAGTCGCTTGATCTTCGGAATCATGATAATGATAACGATAAAAGAGAGAGGATGCATAAAACTCAAGGTGATAAACACCGCGCTGTAACCACCGAATGCCGTCATCATCCAATCGGCTACATACTGCATGACAAACCCTCCGAGAGCGCCGGCACATCCGATGATTCCCGCAACCGATGCAACCTTGTATTTCGGGTAGAGATCGGCAGGAAGCGTTTGATGAATGACCGTTGAGAACTGGTGCCCGAAATAACCCATACTGATTATAACAAGAGCCCAGAAGTTCGATGCGGAAGTTATGAATGCAGATGCTGGCAGGAACATTGCGCCTATAAAGAGCGCGATTTTGCGGGCCTTGTTTATTGTGAATCCTTTTTTAATCAGCCTACTTGAAAGCGTCCCTCCGAACACGCTACCGCATGCAGCGGCGGCAAAGGGTATCCAGCCGTATGTTCCGACATCCTTGATATCGAAATCCCGAACATCATGCAGGTATTTCGGCGTCCAGAAAATGTAAAAATACCACATCGCATCGGCAAAGAATTTTGCGATGATCATTCCCCACATTTCTTTGGTGGCAAAGAGATTAAGCCAGTCAAAATTTTTGCCGGCAGAATCCTGTCCCTGTTCTTCGAGCGCTTCCTCCGCATGAGCGGTTTCTATGTACTGTAACTCTTCATCGGTAATATAGATATTATCTTTCGGAAGGCGGTGACCCCACCGGGGACGGTCTTTCGAAACGCGGTAAAAATACATCCAGTAGGCTACCCAGAAAAATCCGATCGAACCGCTGAAAAAAAAGACCCAGCGCCAGTTGAGATACAGCATAATTGCAGAGAATAAAGGGACCGCAACCACAGACCCGATACTGGATCCAGCGTTAAAAATCCCGAAAGCGGTGGACCTTTCCCTGGCGGGAAACCATTCCGAAACGGCTTTGCATGCGGCGGGAAAACCTCCTCCCTCACCGATGCCGAGAAAAAACCGGGATAATGCCAACCCGATAAAACTGTTTGCAATGCCGTGCGACATGACGGCAAGGCCCCAAAATATGTTGATTATGAGAAATCCCCAGTACGTTCCCAGCTTGTCTATCAAGCGGCCGCCGCCGGCATACATGATAGCATACGCGATTAAGAAATAACTGCTTATCTGGGCGTACTGGCTGTCGGTAACCTCAAAGCTCTGACTTATAGCGATGATAGCCACCGCAAGGGTCATACGATCGAGATAATTATTGATCGTATCGAGCATCAAAATAGATGCAAGATGCCATCGAAGATTTTTTCTCTTTTTCAATCGCTTTCGGGAAGGTTTTTATGAATGGATAATGCCGTTCTTCACATACCCTGCAAATCGTTACACCAGTATCAGGCTTTAATTTCTTTTCTACATTCTTTGAGTGCGTCTTCATCAATGTCAACACCGAATCCGGGCCCGGTAGGAACTTTTAAGCAGCCATTCTCGACTTTCAACGCCGGTTTCACGATAGTCCCGTCAACCTGCGTGAGTTCGGTAAACTCGCTGGCGATAGGATGGTCACGCATCGATGCGGCAAAATGCACTTTAGCCACAGCGGAGATACCGGGTTCCAGCTCGGTACCCGCAATGACCGGCATACCAACAGATTCCGCAACGGCAACGACTTTGCTCCCCACATACAATCCGCACGTTTTGGCGATCTTCGCATTGACAAGGTCTGCCGCTTCATAATCGTGCAGTTTGATGACATCGGACGGTGTCCAGATGCTTTCATCGGCCATAAGCGGAATGTTTATGTTCTTTCTGATATGTGCCATTCCCTTGAGGTCCCAGTTAGGGATGGGCTGCTCGAGAAGCTGGAGATTGCAATCTTCCACGGCCCGCATGATTTTAAGGTACCTATTGTGTTCCAGGCGGCGTTCGGGTCGATACGTATTGCCACATCGTCACCGACCGCTTCACGGACAGCCTTGACCCGGATAATGTCAAGCTCCTGGTTGTCCGACCCTTTGATCTTGATAACCTTGATCCCCTGTTTTAAAACATTTAAGGCATCTTCAACCATGACTTCCGGCGTATCGACGCCAATCTCCGAACCGACCGCCACTTCATCGCGGTATTTGCCTCCTAAAAGCGTGTGCACCGGTACTTTCAGGATCTTACCAACCAGGTCATATAAAGCAAGATCTATACCTTCTTTAACATTGGTTATCCGGGCAAGGACACGGTCGACTTTCTGGAGGATATAGCCGATATCAAATGGATTTTCGCCGATTATAGCCGGTACGGCATATTTTTTTAAAGTGATGTAGACCGACTCGATCGATTCTCCATAGAATTCAGGTTCCCAGGCGCACGCTTCTCCAATGCCGACATGCCCGTCGTCCGTATAGATCTTGACCAGTACGGCATTTGAGGTGAACATCCTCGTGTAAGAATCTGCAAAGTTGATGACCGGTAAACCGTAGGGGATTAATTCAACTTCCTTAATCTTCATTACAAATATCCTTCCTGAAAATATATCAACAATTCTTTAATAATTAATTCGGTGGTGGTGTGCCTTTGATTTGGGGTAGTGAGGATTTCCCCGCAAATACATGCCTTAAACATATTATTGCGAGTCCGTCGGAGATTCGACGGACTCGCAATCTACACGTGAATATATATTATAAAGGAGTCTTATTCAACACTCTTTGTCATATTCACTTCTCACCACTGTGAAAATCGCAACAGACAGAGAAATGAAGAGTACAGTTTTTCCCAAACCATGTATACCGGCAAATTATTATGAGGCCGATAGCACATTTCTGATGAACCGAAAACATGCTCAAAATAGCGAGGCAAAAGAAACAACGGAAATAATAAACACTCCGTGATCACCTATCGGACTATCTATGCAATAGTTCCCGTCATCCATTCACATGTGTTGTGGAAATTAGCCACAGCACTTCCCGGAGGAACCAGATTGTCACAAGCCTCACGGAGTTCATCGGAGAGCGTCATTTCCATTACAGGAAGCAGATCTTCAAGATGCTTAACCGTTTCCGGTCCGATCAGTGGAGCCGTCACACCCGGCTGGTCTTTACACCATAGAATTCCCAGCTGTGCGGCAGTCATACCGGCCTTTTTTGCCAGTGCGACAAATTTGTTTGCAACCTCGATGCCCTTCATCGTCACTCGGTCTGCATAGAACCCGCCCCGTAGCGCCGCTCTCGAGTCCGGTGGATATACGTCTTCTTTACTGTACACGCCAACCAGGACACCCATTGCCAGCGGTGACCACGTAATGATGCCCATTCCCATAGCCTGTGCCATCGGGAGGAGTTCGTTTTCAATTCGGCGGTCAAGAAGGTTATAGGGCGGCTGCTCCACAGTATAGCGGACATAGCCTTTCAGTTCGCTTGTCATGATCGCATTCATTACTGCCCATGCCGGATGGGTCGAACAGCCGATATAACGGATTTTACCGGCACGGACCAAATCGGTCAGCGCACTTAATGTCTCATCAATTTTCACATCTTGGGCCCATCGGTGAATCTGATATAGATCGATATAGTCGGTCTGAAAACGTTTGAGCGATCTTTCAACTGCTCTCACCATGTTCAAACGTGTTGGGCCGCTCTGATTCGGTCCCAGTTCCGGAACGAATTCATCGAGTGTCAGTCCGGGGCGACGCTGTCCATGATCACACTTTGTAGCGAGCAAAACGGCCTGACGTTTACCGTTCTTCTTCAGGATTCTGCCGATAACTGCTTCGCCTTCCCCATCAGCATAAGAGTCACCGGTGTCAATCATATTGATTCCTGCATCAATAGCCCTGTTCAGGACGTCTGAGCACTGTCCTTCCGGTATTGGATCCATAAAGCAATCCGTTCCCAAGCAGAGTGAAGAGACCATAACGCCAGTCCCTCCTAAAGCCCGATATTCCATAACGTACCTCCAATTTGAAAGTTAAAGGTTATTCCAATTTATTGTCTTAATCTATTTGCCTAAGTGAACTTTCTTAGGTATGAAAAAAAACGTAAATATATGTAAATATGAGGACGTAATATTTTGTCTTTGTGCCGGTAATTTCTCTTCTCAAAAAGCAAGAAATTAAGATGCGCTAATCCGGTCGTCCATTATTCTTTGCGTATATATATCGTGGAACGTTTAATGATTCTGATAGTTTTAGTGCGATACATGAAGAAGGGTTATTTCTTTGGTTTAAAAACAACTCCAGAATGACCCCAGTTTTTCACCGTACCCCATTGAAAATTCTGATCGGTAAAGCCGACAATCTTTATACATGTCTCTTCTTCGCATTTGAGAAACTGTTGAATCGATTCATATGAAACGTTGTGAAGAGATTCAATTTCCAGCCAGCGATTCTTTTCTACTTCCAGAAATATATGAGGATTATCCCTTAAGTATATATTTTTTGCTTTTCTTATTCTGTGCGCTTTCACTTTACCTCAAATTAATAAAATCCAATCCGAACAATCGCCAATTCATTAACAGTAAAGAAGTCAGAAGTATGCACAGCTTTTATGAAAAATCATTATTTTTCTTTTCTTTGTTACTGAGCCGCAAATAAAACATCAAATATAACGCATTAATTTATTCTATTCTATATATTTCAGGCATAGATGAACAGATGCTGACTTCAACTGACCTGTTTAAACGCCGTATAACTGCTGCAATAGAAACAGCCGGCATATACGATTAACACACGTTATGCTCCCTCTGAAAAAATGTTGATCACTGAACTGCCGTACGGAATGGAAATGGTCTGAAGTTGGGTAATTATTTCAGGAGCAGCAACATCCGGCACACTTTCAGGCTTTGATAGTACACCGGACTGTTCCAATATTTTTTTTAATATATATAGTGAAAAATTTCTGCCGGAATATCAGGATATGATATCACGCGGCTACAGGAAAAATAAACGATTTCTTCAAGAATTCATTTTATAGTACCATGCAGGAAGAATTGAATAAAAAATGAATATACTACAAAATATGTTTTGAGTCAATACTAACCTTACAGGAGATTAAACAATCTTTCCTTTAACCCAGCCTGCGGTATTGTGAAAATTAGCAACGGCAAAACCGGGAAGGACAAGTTCGTTATATGCCTTACTAGTTTCATCGTCAGGTTTCATATTGAGAATCGGCAGCAGACTTTCAAGATGTTCTACAGTCCGCAGTCCGATGAGCGGCCCGGTCACACGGTTGGCATAGAAACCGCTGCGAAGAGTTGCTCGTGACTCTTTTGGAAACTTCATTGACATCTGTATACCGTCCGGCTGACACACCCATTCCCATTGGTGCCCAAATGATTATGCCGGGCACATACTTTTAATCTCGCATTCACCATATAAAACCAGTAAATCGCATTGAGAATTCATTCTAAGTTGTTATTTTACAATGCAAAAACGAAGCTGTAGGGTACATCTAAGGGGTGAAGCTTTAAATGTAGGTTTTGATGGGAGTATTTAGCTTGCATTTCATGGTGTGAAGGTGACTTCAGACGGAGACTTTTACCTTGATGACGCCTTAGGATTAAAGGAGAGGTGTCTCGGAATCGCAGGTTTTGGGTCAGAATATGTGAATTTTATGGAAAAAGATGATATGTTGGTTATAAGAATACTGTATTTCGATTGTAATATTCAGAATCATATACTACATTGTTTTAATAATTCAACAAAATCCCAATTAATCTCTTTTAGAGAATTGATATGGGGAATATCACATAATTGTATCGGTTCGAAAGATTATATAAATCTTCCGGTAAACTCAGCAGCCCTCTATGAGCGATTTTGTTACGTTAAATCTTTCGATGTTGTCAACCTCTTAATGAAAGAAGCGCTATTGTGGATTTAAATAAAAAAGACCTTGACCATTTTCTTGAACAAGCTGTGATCGCTTCCAAAAAAACAGGCGATGTGTTACTCGGGATGATGCCAATGGATCATAGGCTGAATGCCCAAGAAAGATCAAACCTTATGGACGAAGCGGATCAAAAATCCTGTGATTGTCTTTATGATTCAATTCACAAAGACTTTCCCGATCACGAATATATTTCCGTAGGAACGGAAAATCAAACGTTCTTTAAAGAGGGATTCCTCTGGGTATTAGACCCTTTGGTCGGCTTGGGAAACTTTGCCCACGGAGACCCGCATTATGCAATATCGGCAGCGCTCATGGTAGACGGTATCACTGTTGCCGGAGTTGTGTACAACCCTGTATTCAATGAGCTTTTCACCGCTATCAGAGGACATGGCTCTTTCCTCAACGGAAAATCGACCAATGTTTCAAATACGGACAAATTGGAACATTCCCTTCTTGCATTAAGATTTCCATACGATATTCATGATGGGAAGATAACGAATCTCAGTATTTTCAACCATCTTATCATGAAAGCCGAGGGTATCCTTAACAACGGTACCGCCACGCTTGATCTTGCCTATGTTGCTTGCGGCCAATACGATGGTTTCTGGGCGTTAAATATGAATCCCTGGGATTTAACCGCCGCAGTTCTTTTGATAGAAGAAGCAGGTGGGAAAGTAACCACTCTATCCGGTGAAGACTATTTCATCGAATCTATGGAAATCCTCGGAACAAACGGTACTATTCATCAAGAAGTCATCGATGCAATTTCCGAAGTTCCTCAGGAATCGTGGTAGTACGGTTTTGATAGTATTGCCGGTGACAAATAGTTTCATTGTATTATTAACCAACTCATAGCCACAGGCTCGCGGGTCAGTATTATTTCCTCATTTTGCCGCCTAAACCATTCAACGCCCCGGCTGGTTATAATCTGAGATATAATCATTACTACCACTTCCTCCGAACACGCACAAAGCTTCATGGATCTGTGAGTATTTATAATACTTTTTGTAAGAATATCGAGCGCTTTCAGCAAAGTTTCTCGAATACATACTAATCCATCCGAGTCAAAATCTGCACATATCCGGATAAATAATCTGTGATTAATTAATAAATCCGAGAAGCCGCGGAAAGAAGAGCGTGATTTCCGGGACGTAGCTGATTATCATGAGCGAGATAAACAGAAAAATCATAAAAGGTATTGAAGGTTTTATGACTTTTTCTATCGGTATTTTACTGATGCCGCATGCAACATAGAGCGTGACCCCGACCGGCGGTGTGATCATGCCGAGCCCGACATTTGCTTCAATAAGTATACCAAGATGAATAGGATTCAGGCCGAGTGCGACCCCGACCGGAATAATAATAGGAACCAATACAATGATCGCCGGTAGAGCATCCATGACCATGCCGATGAAGAGAAAAACAACGTTCACAAAGATCAGAAAAGTTATCCAATTGTCCGCATATTTTGTAATAAGCAGAGCAAGTTCGTGCGGTATCCTCTCGAAAGTCAGGATCGCAGAAAACATACCGGCCATAGCAAGTACCAGTAGAACAACACCGGTGAGAGCGCCTGTATGCAGGAGTGATTTTTGCAGGTCTTTTATTGAAAGCTCTTTGTATACGAAGAATGAGAGACAAAAACCATACACAACGGCTACAGCCGATGCTTCTGTCGGAGTAAAGATCCCGCCGTAAATCCCGCCGAGAACGATGACGACCATGAGTACCGGAAGTAAACCGCTTTTGACCATAGCCATTTTCTCGCTCCAGTTCATTTTCGGAGCCAGCGGGAGATTAAGTTTTTGAGCGGAAAAATAGACCAGTATCATCAAGGCAATTGCGTTGACTATCGTAGGAATAATGCCGGCAGCGAACAGTCCTGTAATAGATATATTCGCAACAACACCGATGATAATAAGATCAATAGAGGGCGGCACCAGGGCCGAGCCCCCACCCGCAGCTGCAAAAAGAGCGGTTGCGAATTCCGCCGGATATTTTTTCTTGACCATCTCGGGCAGCATAACAGACCCGATTGCAGCAGTTTTTGCACTTGACGACCCACATATCGCACCGAAGAAAAACGTCGAAACGATAACGACAAACCCCAGCCCGCCCGGAATACGCCCGACAAATGCCAAAGACATATCGATTATGCGCCGGGCTATTCCTCCATAGGTCATAAGAGAACCCGCAAGAATAAAAAGAGGAATGGCAAGAAGTGGAAACGAATCGAGTGAAGAAACGAATTTTTGCGGTAATAAAATAAGAATATCGGGATTTATATACAGGATCCCCGCAAGAGCGGCTATTCCGAGAGACATGGCTACAGGCACTGATAAAAGAAGCGCCAGCACAAATGTGATCAAGACAATAACACCCATTATCTTTTATACCTCGTTTGCGGTTGAGGAATATCGTGAGAACCTATTGTCCGTCCTCAGAGAATCGGAATGTTTCCGTCCACCAGTTTCTGACAACATAATAAAGCATTAAGATCCCGCCGGCAAATGCAGAAGAAAACGGCACGGTCATGGGAATTCTCGTCCCGGGAGAGATCTGGTTCATTCCGCTCATCATGTAGTTATAAGCCTGATAGACAAATATCCCCAGGAAAATAACGAGAACCAGAACAACAATAGTCGATACGGTTTGCTGTATTTTATTCGAAAATCTCGATACAACGAACCTCAATGCGAAATGTGATCGTGTTTTAAATGCGTATGCCGCAGACAGGGCTCCGAGCCACATCAGAAGGAATCGTGCTATTTCTTCGGACCAGGCGAGTGATAATTCGAATACATAGCGGAATAACACCTGAATGAATATTACGCCGACAAGAGCTACGATTAAGAAACAGAGAATAATCTCTAAAGGATATTTCAAGACAGTTTTTATATCCCGGAAAGAGGGTACGTTTTCCACTTAAATTCTATCCTCACTTTAAAGATATGAAAAAGTTTACAATCACCTGTTTTGCCGCTGCGGGTGAATGGTTGGACTATTGGTCAATTATCTGTTGAATGACCTTCATACCGCCTAATCTCGCTGCATTGTTTAAATACACATCCCGGACCTTTTCCTGAAATAGAGACCGGTTCACAGCGTAGAACTGTAACATCCCCAATTCCTTGAGCAGGGTAAGGGCTTTTTCCGTTTCCACTTCCATGGCCTTGCGCTCTACAGATACGGAGGCTGCACCCGCCTTCAAAACCACTGTTTGGATATAGGGAGGAAGACCGTTGTAAACCCTTTTGCTAAATATTAAACCTACAGCGAGATAAAAATGATTTGTCAATGAAACATGTTCGGTGACTTCATGAAAACCCGAGTCCAGGAGGTCGATATGGTCTGTTTCGGCCCCGTCGACGACCCCCTGCTGCAGTCCTGAGAACAATTCGCCGAATGACATGGGCGTTGCCTGAGCGCCAAGTGCGTTGAACGTCTCGATGAATACAGGACTCGACATCACCCGTATTTTAAGACCGTTAAGATCCTCGGGTGTCAGGACCGGCCTCTTTGAATTCCAGATATTTCTGATTCCGGAGAACCAGTATCCTAATACAATACTGTCCAGGTTCTCTTCGATCTTCAGAGCGATACGCTTCCCGACCGGCCCGTCGAGGACACTGTAAAAATGATCGAGGTCACGAAAGATAAAGGGGAGATTAAACAGATCGGCTTCAGGTACGTACGGCGCTAACCCCCCGCCGGTACTTGCTGCAGCTCCGGCTATTGTTCCGAGTTGCACCATCATGCTTCCTTCCTCATCCGAGGCGATCTGTTCATTTGGAAAAATTTGAACATCGACGGCACCGTCCGTTTCGGATTCGAGAATTTCCTTGAATGCATCAAATCCTTTTTGAAACGGGTGGCGCTCACTGCCGTTATGTGTGAATTTCAGGATGATCTTCTCTCCGGAGTCGGAAGATACCCCCCCGGAACCGCAGGCGCTTACCAAAAACATCGATATGATACAAAATAATACTCCGCGACAATTCATTCTTTCTCCTCTTGGTGGAAAATACATCACCGGCAGAATAAATACAAGCCGGTGAAGGTTAGACACAATATAATAATAAGGCGGGATGCCTTTCAGTATAAAAATAGCATATAAACTAATAATGTATAAGAATTAATCGAGTAATTCAATAATAAAATTCAAATTTGAGCTGTTTCATGGAAATACTTGAGCGGCCGGTGTGCATTGTTCGCAAACCTCGATGATAGTACCCGAATCGATGTGTTTTATTTCCGCTTCAAAGTATCTGCGAGCAGGCAGAGTTCCTCAAACATTATATTTGCAGCGACAAGAGCGGTATTGCCGGTCGGATCGAGCGGAGGGGATACTTCGTTCACGTCTGCTCCTATCAGGTTCAGACCGTACATCCCGCGCAGGAGAAGTTGTGCTTCCCTGACCGAAAGACCTCCCGGTTCAAGTCCTCCTGCTCCCGGAGCGTATGCAGGGTCAAGACTGTCAATGTCAAAGGTGATATACACCGGGTCGGAACCAAATTTCTCCCTTGAAATTCCGATCACTTTTTGAACGCCGTATTCATAAAACTCGTCGATAGTGATCATCGTAATTCCCTGCTCCTGCGCCCATTCGTACTCATCCGCTTTAAAGAGTGTCCCGCGGATACCGATCTGCACTGTGCGTTCCGGGTCGACAAGGCCTTCCTCGACCGCTCTTCTTATCGGTGTGCCGTTCGCATATTTCTTACCGAGCATCTCATCAAGCGTATCCGAATGCGCATCGATCTGGAGCAGTCCGAAAGGAGCGGACCTGGCAAGAGAACGTAAAACAGGAAGTGTGACAGTATGGTCGCCGCCAGCTGCAAGTGGTATTGCACCTGCAGCTACAATACGTTCGAAAAAACCCTGGATCAGATCGAGACTCTCTGTAAGATCAAGCGGATTTATCGGTGTGTCGCCCACATCGGCAACTCTGCATAGACTGAATGGTTCGATCTTTGAGACAGGATGGACCTGACGTATTAATCGTGACATTTCCCGAATCTGCGAAGGACCGTGACGGGCCCCGCTTCGGAAGGAAGAGCCGAGATCGAATGGAATTCCCGCCATTGCTATATCCAGCCCTTCCATAGTTTCGACATACCTTGATCTCATAAATGTTGCAACGTTGGCAAAACGGGGTACACGATTTACGTCATATTGCTGTGAATTGTTGTCTTCGAACGACATAGGTATTAATTTCCTTCAAATAAAGAACCGTAATCGTGGATTATGACGAGAATGAGCCAAGAGATATTAGACTGGATTTCTGCCATTGCGGTAATGACAATACTTGTTAAACCGCCTTCGAATATTAAAAGTCCCCAATCTTAACCCGTCTTCAATTCATCACTCTTGATGGGCATTGACCGTATCCTGATGCCGGTTGCCGCTAAAACCGCATTTGCGATCGCAGGTGCAACCGCTATGATCGGTGTTTCACCCGCTCCTGCGGACGGCAAATTTTGGCCTGTTGATAAGGACGACTTCGATCGGGGGAATGTCTGTAAACCGCGGTACACGGTACTGCCTCAGCGTTGGATTCTGGACCTTTCCCTTTTCAAAATGAATTTCTTCCCAAAGCGCCGCGCCAAGTCCCATAACGATACTACCTTCCACCTGTGCGCTGAGATTATCCGGATTGATTATCGCCCCGCATTCGAAAGTTTGAAGGAAGTCAAGTACATGGATCGTTCCGGTTTTGCGGTCGACTTCGACTTCAACACAAGCCGCAGTATAAGAACCTTTTTCGACACCGCATGAAAGACCGACGCCCCGGTTTTCTCTTTTCACTCTGCTGCGGTTTTCCCAGTCAAAATCTTCTGTTGCTTTCACAAGAACGTCTTTTAGTCTTCCCGCTGTGGGGGAATCGAGATGTTGAAGTCTGAATTCGAGCGGGTCTGTATCGGAAGCTGATGCAAGTTCGTCCATCAACGACTCACGTGCAAACACGTTTGCCGTGGCGGCGAGACCGCGGTATGAACCCTCTCGAAGCGGTGAATCACATGCTCTAAATTGAGTCGTAATATTTGGAATGTCATAAGGGGTGGCAAGCGCAGAGGTACCGGAGTTGTAATTTACGAATTCCCATGCCTTAATTTTCCCATTCGCATCCAGTCCGGCTCGTGTTTCAATAAGACCTGCCGGTCTGAAATACGCCCATGTAAATTCTTCTTTTCTCGACCATCGCAGTGACACGGGTTTACCCGCTTCTCTTGCAAGCCGCGCCGCCTCGATAGCGACCTCGCCGGTGTGTTTACCGCCGAAACCGCCGCCCGTATCGGGAACAATAACCCGGACATTTTCATCCGAAACGCGCATGGCCCTTACTATTTCACTCTTGACGGTGAACGGATGCTGGGTTCCGGTCCAGACGGTCACCTTCCCGTTATTCCACTCGGCAACAGCGGCCCTCGGCTCCATAGGTACGTGCTGGATATAGGCTATCTTATACGATTCCTTGACCGTTATTTTTGATTCATTGAGTCCCGCTTCAATTGACCCGGTGTTTTGTCCGCCTCTTCTGCGAAATCCCCTGCCGCCTCCGGTCGATACACTGTTTTTTAAATACTCGAACAGATCTTTACTTGATGGGTGAGATTCCGTATCCCATTGCGCGGTTTTTTCTATTGCCTTTACAGCCTGTTCGGCACTTAGTGAAGTCGGAGCTGTTACACCGGCAAAATTTCCATCGTGAACCGCCGTAACACCATTCATAGCCCGGGCCGGGCCCAAATCGACGGATCTAAGAGTTGCATTATAAGCGGGCGGTCTGAGCACTTTGCCGTAAACCATACCGGGGCGAAGAATATCTGCGGGATGCTGGTGCGTACCTTTAACAATGTTATCCCCGTCCACTTTTGACGGAGTTATACCCATGACTTTCCACTCGTTGACCGGTGTCACCGATATGTCGCTGCCTGGAGCATCGTTAAACCACTTCGCTATTTCATCCAGACCCGCTAGTTCCCCGAACGAGATTCGCCGATTTGAAGATGGTTCCGAAATAAAACCATTACCGGAAACCAGTTTTGTCCGGTCGACGTTCCAGTTCCGTGCCGCCATATCTGTGAGTAGATTTCCTGCGGCAGCGCAGGCGCTTCTAACCACGGGAACCGTTCTCGGTGTTGTCTGGCTTCCGTGTGTGCCGCCGTCATCAGGGACAAGATCGGTATCAGCCATTATAAGACGGATTTTATCGGTGGAAACTTTTAATTCTTCTGCGGCTGCCTGGGTGATTTCCGTTCGAGAACCCTGTCCCACCTCGACTTTACCTGTCATAATAGTTACGATTCCGTCTTTACTGATGTGCAGACGTTCATTTATCCTCGTACTACGGTTCTGACCGAAATGCGGTTCTTCATCTGCGGACGCTATATCCCCGGATATGGATACAACGAGCCCGGCGCCGAGTATCTGCACAAAACCTCTGCGCGATAGATCGAATTGATACAGTGGGGCTTCGTCTTGCTCGTATCGTTCGACTACGTGATCTTCGTTAAATTCTTCTATCCCTTTCATGATCACCGTCCCTCCCTTCCAAGACCGGCAGCCCTGTGGATCGCCGCCTCGATTTTAAGGAAGTTACAGCAACGGCAGATATTACCGTTCATCTCCTTGCGTAACTGTTCTGCGCTCGGGTTTTGATTTTTTTCAAGTAAAGCGGTGGCAGACATGATCATTCCCGGTACACAATAGCCGCACTGCATAGCGTTCCCATCGAAAAACGCCTGTTGTACACGGCTGAGTGTACCGTTATTTACAAGTCCTTCGATCGTAGTCACTTTTTTGCCGCGTGCCGTGGCAACCGGCGTGATGCATGACCGGACGGCTTTCCCGTCTATCAAGACTGTGCATGCGCCGCATTGACCTTCACCGCAGCCGAATTTCGTCCCTATCAATTTTAATTCCTCGCGTAATACCTGCAATAGCACGCGGTGGCGCCCTTCTTCCACCTGCACATTCCTGCCGTTTACGGTGAGTTCAATGGCTTTCGCCCATTGAGAACTCCCATCCGCAAGAACGGCATCGATAGAATCTGATTTGTCTGGGTTCATGATTTTCCTTGGTAAGTATTATGGAGCTTCGTGAGCACATATTGACATGGTTGTGCATTACCCGCCTAAGCAAAGATTCTGTGTAAATTAGAAGTGTAAGAAAGAAATGCAAGAAAATAATTTTTGGTAATTAGGTCAAAAACGGACTAAAGTGAATTTTGATTAATAAATGGTATAGTTTTTCTTTTCTGTATTTGTATCTAAATTCCATTTCCTTGAGGTATAACAGGAAATGATTTTTGCTAACACCATGGTACTTTAAGAGTCTCTCTTTTGCAAAAGACCAGAAGCCCTCAAGGCCGTTAATATGACGACGTCCCTTGATGAAAGCGCGCATACTATTCCTCCATGTGTTGCGTCATTAACTGGACAGGTTTTCTTATATTACATGATTTCAACAATTGTCTTCATTATATTACTAACCAAACAATATTAATCCATAATGGTTATACTTTCTAATAATTTCCTTGGAAACATATATTACATCAGTATAACCTGCAAAATAATTATTTAGCTAACCACTCGATATGTATAAATGGTGCCGTTTAAAATTTTCCTTTTTACGCATAGTTTCTCGTTTTATAACTGTACTTTCCTCAGTCTGAGCGAGTTACTAATGACTGAAACAGAACTGAAACTCATGGCCGCTGCGGCAATAATAGGTGATAACAGCAGTCCAAACAGCGGGTATAACACACCCGCAGCTATCGGCACACCGGCCGAATTGTAAAGAAATGCGAAAAAGAGGTTCTGACGAATATTACGCATGGTGGCACGGCTCAGTCGGCGGGCGCGCACTATGCCACGCAGATCACCTTGCACCAATGTCACGCCCGCGCTTTCCATGGCCACATCTGTGCCTGTGTCCATGGCAATTCCCACTTGGGCCTGAGCCAGTGCCGGCGCATCGTTAATGCCATCGCCAGCCATGGCTACGATACGACCTGTGGCCTGCAATTGTTTTACTACTTCAGCTTTTTCGTCCGGCATAACTTCTGCCTGAACTTGATCAATATTCAATTTGTTTGCTACCGCTTCGGCTGTCATATTGTTGTCGCCAGTGAGCATAACCACTGTAATACCTTCCTTGTGTAAATCTTCTATTGCTGCGGGTGTGGTTTCTTTGAGGGGATCGGCCACACCAATTAATCCGGCTGCATTGCCATCGATGGCAATGAACATAACTGTCTGGCCTTCGGCACGTTGAATATCCGCCTGTTGTGACAGTTTGGCTGAATTAGTACCCTTACTTTCCAGGAATTTGAAATTACCCAATTCAACTTTATGGCTATCTACAGTGCCGGAGACACCTTGACCCGTGATAGACTGAAATTCACTGGTTTGTGCTAGTACAATGCCTTTTTCTTCAGCACCACGCACTATAGCTTCGGCCAGTGGATGTTCGCTGGCACGTTCCAGACTGGCGGCCAAGCGCAACGTTTCCTGCTCATCGAAATCATTGATTGTGGTGATCGCAACCAACCTTGGTTTACCTTCAGTGAGGGTGCCGGTTTTGTCAATAACCAGGGTGTCTACCTTTTCCATTATCTCCAGGGCTTCGGCATTCTTGATCAATACTCCAGCCATGGCGCCCCGGCCGGTACTCACCATGATAGAAATAGGTGTGGCCAACCCCAATGCGCAGGGGCAGGCTATGATCAGGACCGCCACAGCATTCACTATGGCATAGGCGAGTCGGGGATCCGGTCCCCACAGACCCCAGACAACAAAGGTAATAATGGCAATGATAACCACTGCGGGGACAAAATAACCGGAGACCACATCGGCGAGTTTCTGAATAGGTGCACGGGAGCGCTGGGCTTCGGCGACCCTATTGACGATTTGCGATAACAGGGTGTCAGCTCCTACTTTTTTGGCTTTCATCAGCAGGCTGCCCGTGCCGTTGACCGTGGCTCCAATGAGCCTGTCACCGGTTGTTTTTTCCATAGGGATTGGCTCGCCGGTAACCATAGATTCATCCACACTGCTGTCGCCTTTTAGGACTTCACCATCTACAGGTACTTTCTCTCCGGGGCGTATTCGCAACACGTCTCCCTGTTGTACCTGATCTAACGGGATGTCTTCTTCGGTGCCGTTGTCGCGCACTATGCGGGCGGTGTTGGGTACCAGGCCCAGCAACATCTGAATAGCTGCATTGGTACGTGAGCGGGCACGTAGTTCAAGTACCTGACCCAGTAACACCAGCGCGGTGATGACCGCCGCTGCTTCGAAATATACTGAGATTGTACCCCCTTCATGACGTAGGCTGGCCGGGAATATTTGTGGAAACAACAGCGCTACCATGCTGTAGATCCAGGCAACAGAAACACCCAGACCGATAAGAGTGAACATGTTGAGATTCCAGTTGACTACAGACTGCCAGCCGCGGACGAAGAATGGCCAGCCACCCCACAATACTACGGGAGTTGCCAGAGCAAATTCAATCCATTGAATATACTTCATATGCAGCCCTTCAGGCAATAGGCCAGGTGTCAGATCGGCAATCATGGCTAAAATAAACAACGGCAGCGCCAATACTGTGCTCAGCCAAAAACGTTTGCTCATATATATAAGTTCAGGGTTTTCCTCTTCCAATGTACTGATACGGGGTTCCAGTGCCATGCCACATTTTGGACATGATCCTTGATGGTCCTGTACTACTTCAGGATGCATGGGACAGACATATTCGGTTTTACTTTCAGCCTGGTATACACCTGTGGGTTCCAGCGACATTCCGCACTTGGGACAGTCTCCCGGTCCCATATGCTGTACCTCAGGGTGCATGGGGCAGGTGTACGTACTTGACTCGTTTCCACTATTATTCTGAGGTAGTGAGGCTTCTTTGTCCAAATATTGCTCCGGGTGTTCTTTGAAATTGTGCAGGCAATGTTCACTACAAAAGTAATGTAACTGACCTTTATGCTCACTGTAAAATTTAGAATCTTTCGAAACGTCCATTCCACACACCGGATCTTTTATCTGCTCAACTTTCTTATTCATTTCTTTATTCATCTCTATTCACCTTTCGCTGAGAATCTTCCCCCCAATATCCAGCTTATTATAGTGTTCTAGTATACCATTCATAATAGTATCCTTTAAGTTTTATATATTCGAATTTGCTATTTACTGGCGAATGGTTATGCCTCCGCTCATTTCGACTTAGGAGCCCCCGAAAGTTGGTTGAAGCAAAAGCTGCTGCTTCTCCGCCGCTTCTCGCCACTCGCTGCTGTCGTGCGCGAGTACAGGTTTCTCCAACACCGGATGACCGCGCTCCCGCTCCCAGCGATCCAAATCCGGCGCGCGGGTCAGCATCATCTTGACCATGAAGGCAAGAGCTCCAAGCTTCGTACCCACGCGCAGACCGGGTACGATCAGATCAGGCTGGGCGATGTATCGTCGAGCAATCGTCTCGAAAGATTCCGGTGGCCTGCCGCAGATCTGTTGAACGTGATCGGTCGGCGCTCCGACCGCAAATGTACCACCACGAATCTCCTCGACGTAGAAACGGGCATGGGCCATCTCGAAGGTCGAAAAAATTCCCTGCGCCGTCGCTGCCTTGAGAAACATCTTGGGGGACACGTCCTGGTACTTGACCTTGCGACCGACTACTTCAGTGAGCACGCCGGCCATGTCGTGCGGTGAAATGAGCTTGGGTCCCGTCGGACGGTAACATTTGCCGATATGAGGAGAGGGTTCAGCGAGCACTCCTGCTGCCAGACTGCCAATGTCTTCGCTGGAGGGCGGAGCGTTGAGCCCATCACCCCATGGCCCAACGAGCATGCCAAGGTGCACAATCGCGGGCAGACCCAACAAATACATAAACGCAACGATACTGGGGTTGACGTAGATGATATCGACCGTCGGCATCCATCGGTAGATGTTGTTTGCGATCCAGTGCTCGCGGGTTAGAAGAGCTGGGTGGGCTGGATGTGGATTCCACCCGCGCATCAGGGCCACGACTTCCAGTTTTGCCTCTTCCGCGGCGAGTGCAAAAAGCGTCGTTCCATGGAGGAGGTTGGGGACAAACGGCGGACAATGGTAGGCACGCCGGACATCGACGAGCGCGCTTTGCAGATCACTCAGGTCGAACAGGTTACCAACAAAGATCTCAGCGCCCGCTTTGCGCAACGTCTCCGAGCGAATGTCATTTCGACGTACGAAGGCGCGGACAGGAAATCCCTTCTGCAGAAGCTCCAATACGGCGACAGATCCTGTTCTGCCTGCCGCCGACGTGACGAGAATTCTAGGTTTGTTCGTCATGATTGCTCTCCTTCCTCGGTTACATTGACGCTGAGAAATAATTCACGCAAGGTTACTTGTTCTTTATTATCTGGCTTGTTAGGCCACCAGGTTCTTCAAATCAGCGGCTCCTTTTCCTATCGGATTACGAATCATTGCTCTTATATCAAACCCAAGGTTTATCAATTCTTTTGCAGCAGGAAAGCCAGTATGCCCATGTGCTGCCGTTACTAAGATTTTAGCAGACATATTGCTCCTTCTCTATTAAAGTTTTACGTGTTACGGTACTGAAATCAGCAATTATGAGGTTACAAAGTTGTAGAGTAGATCAAACATTTTCAATCAGGTTTTTGTAGATAATTTTAGGTAATTAGGTTATTTCCGGACCAAGTGTTATATTATGCTTGGAATGGAAGAAAAAGTCACTAGATTTATTGTTGGTAAATCGTGTCCTTTTTGTTCTGGGGATCGTGTGTACCGTTTGCGTGATAATCGCTTTAAATGTAATCGATGTTCTTTTAAATACAGCCCTAAGAGGTTCAAAGACGATCTGACAATATTGCATTATTTTTCTTTGGAGATACCTGCCAATAAAGCTGCCAGGGATCTTGGTTTTGGATACAAGAAGGTGCGAGGAAAATACATGCTTTATCGACAGGAGATTTATGATTTTTTGTGTCAGGAATTTAAGAGACTTTCCGGCGAGATAGAATGTGATGAAAGCTACTTTGGTGGTAAACGTAAGGGAACCAGAGGTCGCGGAAGTGCCGGTAAAAAAAAGGTTTTCGGGATGTCGGAACGTCAGGGGAGGATATGTACTACGGTCGTTGATGATGTGACTGCCGAGACTTTGATGAACGAGATCAGGGACAACTCTGAGAAAGGGAGCGTCTTCTACACTGATAAGTTTCGTTCGTATAAATCGCTGAAGTTCTTTGGTAAACATCTTACGGTCGATCATAACAAATATTTTATTAAAGGGCATCGTCATATTAACGGCCTTGAGGGCTTCTGGTCATTTGCAAAAGAGAGACTCTTAAAGTACCATGGTGTTAGCAAAAATCATTTCCTGTTGTACCTCAAGAAAATGGAATTTAGATACAATTACAGAAAAGAAAAACTATACCATTTATTAATCAAAATTCACTTTAGTCCGTTTTTGACCTAATTACCTAATTTTATCATATCAATATCTCAATTTGGAGTATAACCACAGTCACTTCAGCTATATTAATCATTAGTTGAAATAAGACAAATAATAGAAGAATGGTATGCTCGAATCATATGTTATCTACTATTTAATAAGAAAAAATTTGGTCTGCCTCCCATCAAGAAAATAGGCACCTTCTTGTGTAAACACACCTTGTTCTTCGAGTGCAATCTCTATATCCTTTCCGTCCCATTCGGGGATAATAGTAAGAGTTTCTAATTCTATAGAATAGGCAGTATTATAATGAAGTGGATATTCCCCTTTCGGGATGGGATTTATTTGCGCATACTCATTATCTGCACCCAATACAGTGCCACCACTGTGTTGATGATAGCCAATGGGATGGGTATAAATCATTGCGCGTAAACCTTCTTCCTGTGCTCTTTTCAGGGTGGCACGTGTGATTTCATTACCTGTCCGTCCTTCTTTAAATTCACTCATAAAAATATCTTGCAATCTATTTGAATTGCGCAAAGCCTGTTTGATGCCTTCAGGCACATCAGTTTCTCCCTTTCTTAATATGTAAGCATGATGCTGATTATCAGTGTTAAGACCGAAATATTCTAGTCCGATATCACTATGCAGGAGATCACCACGCTGTATTACGACCTCCCGTGCGAATGAACTTGATGGCATTTTGATTGAGAATAGACCGGGATTATCGTCAAATTTTGCCAGGTTTTCAGGACTTCTTTGAATAACAATGGAAAAAGCCCACCCTTTTAATCCGAGTTCTGCAATTCTCTGACTAATATACCATTCTACGTCGGTAGTTGTAGTAACTCCGGGAATAATAACTTTATTAGAAAATGCCTCGGAAATAATATCATGAGTAACACCGCATACATGCCGGTAGACATCGAGTTCCTGAGGGATTTTTGTTTCAAGCCACTCATTGCTGAGGTTTTCAGCAGATACCAGACGATCGGTATAATTTTCAAGAGCTTTCAGCAGTTGATCATGTAATGCTTTTGTTAAACCATCCCCATTATTCCATAAATCCGATGTATTGATGCCAATTGTATTGGGATCCAAATCTTTCACAATTTGAGCAATTCTGCCGAAACTCCCACGCATACGTTCAATCCCGGCATTTCCATCTCGATTATTAATGATCGTAAAATTTCCCCCAAACATTCTATCACCTAACGTTACCGCTACTGGGTCTTTATTATTTTCCCGGTCTATAATAAGCCACATATCGATATCATGCTTCTGCATCATACCTGGAAGCAAATTTTTCATCCGCCAATCAAGCCATTGACCCATAATATTAGCCTGCTCTCTCAGCAAGGCTACATTACCTATATCATCTACATTACTAAATTCTACGTCCTGGGCAGGTAAATTTTCAATTGATATACTTATTAATACAGGTACTATAACCATGAGAAATTTTCTTGGTATCATCTTTTATCATCTTAATATTTTTTTTTTGCTATTTTAAAATAAATGATTATTGCAAATATTACAAAGTATTTATTTTCAGTAACTATTGACAACAAATCCAAACTATTTAATTCTTCACGAGCATTATGATTTGCGAAGCAAAAAGATTAATAATTATTAGAGACAAAAGAAACCGAAAGGAAGTGCCATTCAAAAGGTCACAAATGTGGCGAGCGCTATTTTCTTGATATCAGGACCGCCTTCTACCTGCAGTCCATTCAGTGCACTGTCGTCGATCGAATCGACTGAGAGATATTCATCGAGAAATTTTGTTAAATCGTAGAGTTTCATGCTTTACCGCCGAATCTGTTAGACGTATTCATGTTCCCGGCGTTCTTCCACCACCACTTCGATGTCATTCTTTTACCGGATCCGAGGGCTGTGTCCAGCTTTAAAATGAGCTTGCGGAGCGGCGAACCGGCAAGCCGGACAAAGATTTTCTGCATCCGTCGGGAGAAGTTCTTGTTGTACGGACACACCCTGATGCATATCGAGCAGTCGCTGTTCTGGCTTGACCAGAATCGGAAACATTTTTCAGCATCTGTCGTCCATTTTTTGATACCGACAACGTTCGACCGGTTGTATACCGTATCGCTCGGTTCATTGTTCGTGATCGCTTTTACCGGGCATGCATCAGTACAACGCCGGCAGACACCGCAAAACTCTTTGACTCCGAATCGGACCGGTTTGTCGTTGACCAGCGGGAGATCGGTAAAGATTTTGGCAAGACGCACGCGCGGTCCGAATTCTTTTGTAATTAAAAGACTGTGCCTTCCATATTCGCCAAGTCCCGCCTGAATTGCATACGGAATGGTCATTCCTGTGTCGTTGAGGCTCCCGATAGCGCAGTACCCGAGATTTCGGATATATTGCGTTATCCCGAGAATAATGACCGTGTCAACAGCATAACCTGCTCCGGTCGCCGAACCGCTCAATGCAGAAGGGTTCGTGCTCATAAGGTCAAAGTTCATTTCAGTGGCAATAACAATGACATGTTTTATACCGTCCGGCAGTTCGATCTCATTTTCTTGAAACGATTTCCGGTTGAAATTATGGGAATATACCCAATCCCGGTTAAATTCGGTGATGCCGGTAAGATCGGCGCCGAACATATTTGCCACCTGTTTGATCTCATTGCTCATTGTTTCCGGGTCCTCTACCGGGAACTTTGTATCCGAAGATTCACGGTGTATCGTGTATGCGTTCAGAAAGCCCTCCAGCCGGTCTTCGTCCGAGTTCAATTCTGCGAAGACATCTGTCACATGCCACGAAGCATTTCGTAACGCATAATCCTTCTGACTGAACCCGGGTGAATTCCGGAAATCTTTAAGCTGCTTTCTATATGTTTCAAAGAACTGTTTTGTCTTTTCCGAACGGACCGAATCGTCCCAGTACGCTCTGCAAAAAATGTCATTTTTCTGCCGGAACCTCTTGAAATGGGGTAGGATTTCGTAACCGTTTTTCCGGTTTTGTTCTGAGTTATCCGGTTGCGGTCGGTTTTCAGGAATGCCGTTTTTCATGAATTTCCACTATATTGAAGGTGCGGTGCGCTTTAACTTTTCATCTGAGATATCTTTGGATATGAAAATTCCGGTAACACCAGGATACTTCAGTTATAATGACTTTAATATAAGTTAGTCTATATTTTAAGTGCAAGAAATT
The DNA here is from genome assembly GCA_965240425.1 of bacterium. Taxonomy (GTDB): domain Bacteria; phylum SM23-31; class SM23-31; order SM23-31; family SM23-31; genus CBDFMG01. The sequence continues at coordinate 268,554 of OZ251221.1, read as the reverse complement.
TTTCCTCTGGATTGCCCTTATAAAATAGAAATTATTGTATAAAATATAATCTTCTCTTTAATTACGAAGACCTTACTGGTTAAAAATTGGAACTTTTAATTGTATTATTAAATACTCAAATGAATGAACTTCTCCTCGGATTGTAACCCAAGCTCCTTCTGTGCATGTAAAAGCCGATCGAAGTGTTGCGCTCTTCGAACGTATAGAAAAGCGTCATGACAGAATTTCTCTCTTTAACGTACTCGGTGATTTTTCCGGATCCTCGTCGGTCTTTTGAAAGCAGGGCATCAGCAACCTGCGCTGCATACTCGATCTTTTTTGGATCAACTCTTTCCGTGGCATAGAAGCCCATTCCTCCGCCTTCCCGCCGCTGAGTGAAAATGTCTAACGCATTCTCTTGCTTCGGGGTTTCTTCGAGCGCTATGATGATGAGGACCTGCTCCATGAACCCATCCTCATTGGTAGCGCGGACTTCAGCGTAGTAGTGAGCCGGATAGCTGGTGTGATACGCCTTGAGTCTAATCTCGGCAGTTTCAGAGTCGATTTCAACGATTTTTGTAGCATCAAGCTGACCTTCCTTCAGGTAATTCCTCCGGTCGCCTCCGGGAACCGGCGGCACAAGACTCCAGGTGATTTTTTTGGGATTCGGGAACATCAGTTCGATCTTATTATTATGAGAATATATTCCGATAACTTCGCCAATTTTTGTTGCTTTGGTCACCAAACCGCGGTCGAATTCGTTGGTGACAATGGGTTTCTGCGCATAGCTTACACTGCCGAACGGCACTGCGAACAATAATGGAATTACTAAAAGTACTGTTTTAATAAAAGTGTTTTCTTTATGCATAGTCTACCTCCATTAGTAATATTTGCTTCCAAATTTTGTGGATGACATCTCATTACATGATGGGATAAGAAATAAAAAAATATAATAAAACTGATATTCCCCATATCACTTCCCTGAATGAGAATAAATTTTGGTTTGAGTTGAAATATGAAGCTTTCTTAAGATGTGATGTACTTCGTCAGAGTGTATTAAAAATTACAATATATATGTGGCTTTAACAAGTCTTATCTGCTCCCCAGGCTGTACGATTTGCTAACCATTAAGGAAAGTTTAAATCTGTCAAAATTTATCTGATTTCTACATTCAATAGAAAAAAATTTTGGTCCGGTAATGTAAAATTACCTAATGACAAGCCACTCAAGATTTACTCTATTAAGATAATCAAATCCATTTTCAGTAAACATTCCAAGTTGCTCAATTCCAAATGACAAACCGTTTTCACCCCAGCCCGGAACAGCAATAGTGTAGCCTGGTTCAAGAGAATAGATTGTGTTATAATGAAGTTTGAGAGTAGGGGAATAAAGGGGATGTTGTTTATATCCGTTACCAATTCCCGCAACGTACGTCCCACGAGAAAATAATAATCCGTTTTCAGTAAACCGCCTGATAAAATTTGGCGGAGGATGAAAACCGAATCTGGTACGGATCATACGCGGATCCCGCGGCTCCATTTTATTACCGGCATCCCGGATCTCTTGTGCAGTACGGCCCACTACGAATGCTTTTCTGTATTCATCCTGCATCTCGTTTATAAGCCGTAATGCATCTTTTAAATCTACAGGAACATCTGACTCACCCTCCTGGAGCACATATGAATACACTTGGGTGTCGGTTTCCAAACCGAGCAACATTATATCAGAATCCAAACCGACTATGTCACCGCGTCGGATAATTATATTTGTGCCATTTCTGATCCTGCCATTCCGAAATTTTTCAGTATCTGCGCTATATTCTGCGATCTTCGACGGTCTTCTTCTTAAATTAACCGAAGGATGGTTATCGATATCTAAATGAAGATCACGATATTTATGCCGTAGCCACCAATTTAAATCATCGGTAGTGGTGACATTTGGAATAATAACACTATTTGAGAAGGCTTCTGCAAGAATATCATTTTGCACTCCCTGGACATACCGATAGACGTTTAACTGCTCCGGTCCCATGATTGTAAGCCACAGTATTCCGAGGTGGTGCGAATCAACAGTACGGGAAGTATATCTGCTGCCCAGAGCTTGTTGCATTTCATCACTTTTTTCGATTGTTATTCGTGAGATACCTTCGGAATTTTGTCTCCGAATAGCAAGATTTTTCATACTGATTGCAATCCTTTCGGGATCCCGTTCTCTTACCAATTGCGTTATATGAGCATAATCGTCCGGCTCAACATATTCGATTGAGCTCCCCGTATCGTAAAAAAGGAGAAATTCGGGAATTCTGGAAAAGGAATCACTATATTTACTTGGGTTCACCATTCCTTCATGATTTGCTGGAAGTAAAGACGTAAATACAGGATGTTCCCTATAAGACGTTTGCCGGTACAGCGGCTCTTCATCATTCCGGACGATCCACATATCCACTCCTTGTTCCTGCATTATCATCGGAAGCACGTTCTCTTTTTTCCAGTCCCAAAACTTTTGCATGATCTGAACACGTTCCCGCATCGGTATAAAATTCGCCGCATCTCTACCTGACCCTTGTTGAGGTACTTGGTCGCAAGTAATGCTAACAATTAAAAGGAATAATGATAAAGGCAAAGACCACAAAAATCGTTTAGTCTTCATGACACTCTCCTTTTTATGAAAGTTACAATTGTAAATAATCTGGGCAATTCAGGCACTTGTAACAAATTTGTATGTCGTCAAAACATGTCTAACACATTGAGTAAAAACTAAGTGATACATGTTGCTTTTACAAGTACTATCTACTCCCGGGGCTTTACGATTTGCGAATCTTTGAAATAGTATTACAATCTATTTAATCATATTAATCCAATTATACCATTTTGAGAGTATTTCTACAGAAGAGGGAGTACATTTATTACAAAAAAGAGATACAAAGAACAGTTTCGGAATGGTAATGACCTTGCCCCCACAAGTTGATCCAGATAGTATATGAGTACAGGGATTAGATTGAAAAGAAAGGAGCAAGATCAATGGCACGTAGAATTCACACATCAGCACAAATTATCCACAAGCTTCGAGAGGCAGAAGTACTGCTCGCTCAAGGTCAGTCGGTTCAACAAGCTGCTCGCCAGATTGAGGTTACAGAGCAGACCTATTATCGTTGGCGAAAGGAGTATGGTGGTCTTCGGGTGCATCAGGCGAAACGATTTAAAGCGTTAGAGAGAGAGACTATCCGCCTGAAACGCCTGGTTGCCGAGAAAGAGTTGGATATTCAAATCCTCAATGAGACTCTGGCGGTTGATGCAAAAAACTTCTGAGCCCGGCGAAGCGACGGGAGGTGGTGCAGCATCTTTGCACGACTCTCGAGATCTCGCAGCGCCGGGCCTGTACCGTGTTGGGAGTACCGCGCAGCACTCATCAATATCGCCCGATTTCTCCTTCTGATGAAGCCGGTGTTAGTGCAACGTATGGTCTGAGTTGGCCACGCAGTATGGTCGGTATGGTTATCGACGAATTACCGCACTGTTACAGCAAGAAGGCTGCAAGGTCAATCATAAGAGAGTGGAGCGTTTGTGGCGTCGAGAAGGATTAAAAGTTCCCCGGAGGCAGCCGAAGCGCAAACGGTTATGGCTCAATGACGGTTCGTGTATTCGGCTGCGACCTGCGTACCGGGATCATGTCTGGAGTTATGACTTCATGCAAGCACGAACCCGAGAGGGAAGGAGCTATCGTTTGTTAACAATATTAGATGAATACAGTCGGGAGTGTCAGGCAATTGTGGCAGGCAGGAGGCTGACTCACAATGACGTCATAGCAACATCTTGCAACACTGTTCGTGCAGCGAGGAGTTCCGGTTCACCTGAGAAGTGATAATGGCACAGAGTGCACTGCTCAAGCGGTCCGGACATGGCTCATGCGCCTGGGAGTAAAAACATTGTATATCGAACCAGGCAGTCCATGGGAGAACGGGTATAGTGAGTCGTTCAATGGCAAACTGCGTGATGAAGTGCTCAACCGGGAAATCTTCGATACCTTACACGAAGCAAAAGTGCTTGTGGAACGCTGGCGAAATGAGTATAATCATAAGAGACCGCATAGTGCCCTTGGATACCGGCCACCCGCCCCCGAGGCAGTTATACCACCGGATGCGGTCTCAAGGCCAATGGATAATACAACAATGAATATATCGATGAATTGACTAACTTAAATAATGACCCGAACATTAGGGGCAGGTCAATATTGTAACAGAGGTTGATGAGTATCTATAATTGAAGGAGATTAATCATGGTCTCAACTAAAAAACAGATCAAATTATTAGAATCAGAATCAATTCCGAAGTCATCAAATGAAGAGGAGGTTGTTATGGCTCTTGAAATTAAGCCCAGTATAGTTGACAAATTGCCAACTATGGTTAATTCAGCTTTAAATAATATGTCAACTGAAGAACAAATGATGTTCCAGGAACAGTATGAGAAAAAATCAAGAAGCACTGGATTAATGATATTTCTTGCAATTATTTTCCCTATACAATTATTTCTACTTGAGAAAATTTGACTTGGTATTGCGTTCTTATTGACGGGTGGCGGATTGTGGATATGGTGGATTATCGAATGGTTTTTAACTCCAAAGAGAGTCAGAGAATATAACGGAGATGTAGCAACGAAAATTCTTACAGATATGAAATTAATTAAGAGTTAAAATTACAAAATCAAAAAAAGCCGCCATTTGAAATAACAGGATATTATCTTAAACCGCGGAATGGGATTACAAGAGTTTATATTATAACCGCAGTTGATGAGTATACTTAAATTGGAGAATACATGCTAAATATCCCTAAAAAGGTATCCAAACGAATAAGTACAAATTTCAATAAATATGTAAAGATTCTTGAACTTGCCAAACAGAAAGATGTCAATGAAAGCGATACTGTAAAAGTTATCAGAGATATTCTTTGTGATGTTTTTGGATATGATAAGTACCTCGACATCACGAGCGAATACGAAGTAAAAGGGAAATATTGTGATATTGCGATTAAAGTCGATGATGTTTTGTATTTTTTAATCGAATGCAAAGCAATTGGAATTACCCTGAAAGAGAGTCATCTAAATCAAGCACTGTTTTACTCCGAACGACTTGGAATTGATTGGGCTATTCTTACAAATGGAATACGCTGGAAAGTTTATAAAATTCATTTTGGCAAACCAATATCTTATCAATTATTGTTTGAATTCGATTTTTTAAAAGATTTCATCTCTGATGAAAGCTTCCAAGAAAAACTGTATGTACTCAGTAAAGAAGCGCTCTACAAGAGTGCTATTGCTACATATCATGAAGAAAAGAGTATTGTCAATAAATTTACAATTGCTGCTTTATTACAAAGAGACAATGCCCTTAATTTACTCAGAAGGGATTTACGGTCTATTTCTAAAGGTATACGCGTTGAAAACGATCAAATTTTAGATATCATAAAAAATGATGTGCTTAAACGCGATTTATTTGATTGTAATGAGGCAAAAGAAGCAGAAAAAAAGATTAAAAAAGCAGAGAGAAAAAAGAATAAATCAGCAAAAAATTAAATAAATACTAAATCCGGACAATTCCAATTACGAAATTTCCATCCATGATATAAAAGAATTTGCATATCATCATAGAGTAGTTCGGTCTTCGAAAGTATATTGATATCATAAAGGAGGTTAATTATGGCATCAATTAAAAAAATATTTAAAATATCGCTATTAGTATTTGGAATATTTATAACACTGTTATTCATTATCGGTATCTTTGGAGTGGAAAAGGAAAACAAGGAAAATGCCGAATATTTTTCACTAAACAAAACTTCCATTATAAGCGATATTCAGGCCAATATTGATGAAGGGAATTTTGACGTTGCTCGTGATAGCTCTGAAAAATACTTAGTTTCGAATGATGAAGATTTACAAGAAATCCATAATTTAATCACTCAAAAAGTGAATGAAAAGAGAGATAAGGAATTAATTGCTAAGAACAAAAATCGAGAACAAGAATTACTTGCAGAGGTGAAAAGCATTCCGACATCCGAGTACCGGAAAAATCGAGATATCTATAAAGAATTGGTTTCTCTAAACTCAAACAATGATGAATATCAGGAGAAACTTGGATTGTATGAGAAGCAACTTAGAGAAGATGAAATTGAAAAAGCACGACCATCTCTCGATAGTATAACTTTTGGAACAATAAGAGATTACTATAACAATTCAACCGAAGCACGATGGGATATCTATAAGGTACAACAAAAAGGGAAAAGAATTGAATGGACTGGATGGGTGGATGATGTCGAGAAAGACATGTTTGGAGATTACTATACAGTTAATATTGATATGGATTCCCCTGAAGATATTTTAAGTATTTATGACTTAACATTAAATAATATATCCGAAACCACTGCTCTTAAATTTACCAAACTTCAAAAGATTAAATTTAATGGAATCATTGAATCCATGGATGATATATTGGGAACAGTACATGTGGCAATAGAACCAGTTTTTGAAATTACATATTACCGCGAATAATAATTAGATACGTCACAATGAAGGTCCGCAAACTACATACTAATAATGAACCACCTTATGATCCAATCTATGTAAAACCGGATGATGCCGGTGTTTCTGCAATAATTGATATCCCAGCAATGATTGAAACAATATGTGATGAATTAGCAGAGGCAGTAAAAACATATATAAAAATATCAAAATATGAATATGTACGGGATTATCATAAAGATGAAGCAGTTGAACGAGCATTACATTATTTAAGCAGAATTACCAGAATACTAAAATATCATGCTATTTTTGAAGACCTTGAGGTACTTGCGCTTCTGAAAAAACATAAGCGTCAATGGGATATATATTTGAAGGAAATTGAGGAAGAGAGGGAGGCGGATAGGGAAACAATGCAAAATGTAATTGAAAAACCAATGCCATGAAAGACAAATTAGGTATCAGAAAGCAAAAGATCTCTTTTTCTTGCCCTCAATGTGGTGAGAAGTTCACAAAAACTATCGCTTGGCTTGAGGACAACAATAATTTCGTTTGTCCTAATTGCAGTCTCAAAATCAACACCAAAGACTTTAACGTCACCAATATCATTGACAAAAGTATTGAAGACCTCCAAAAACGCATTAGAGATTTTAATAAGCCCCATTAATTCCTTGATTGCATTTTGATATAACGTTGTATCTGATTTCATATTAATGTTTTTCATTTCGTATTGCCACCCTAATTTACGATTCCACCCTATTAAGCCATCCCCGAATAAATACTTCATCTTTTTTACGCTTCCTTACCAACTGCAGATAATGCCATGTGAGAAATCCTTTAAAGGCAAGAAACAAATAACGCAATTCATTTTCAATCATAAGAGTCAAGGTTTTTGGCTAACAATGTATATAGTCCCCTATTTTTGTAATGTGTCTGCTGGTCCGCTTTACTTTATAATCTGACAATTCACTAACTTTACAAAAAAAATCTTCTTCGGGGGAAGTATCTGAAAAATAAAATCAGCCATAATAATCATGTTTACGCTATGTTTATGTTTCGAATATGACACCAGCCCGTACTCGACAGCATGGCGATTGGGAGTGAAGTCCTGTTCATATTCTTTCCTGTTCTCATCGTTTACTGTTTTATACACGTGGTTCACCAGTCGATCGAGTAGAACCCAAAAATAGGCTTGTATTGAACCGGAATCCCCTTGTGGCCAATGACCAGTTAATTCCTTGATTATTTCGTGGGAAGTTAAGTTTTGCAATGTATCGAAGAGAGCTGATTCGTAGAGGATTTTTGATGGGTTTTTGTCGGTCAGGAAATAAAATTCCCTGTCTATTGCCGAAAATAACGGGGCACTGACACATCGATAATTTTTACCCTCATGGACAGAAAGTGCTTCGCGAAATGTCTCTCTCGTTTCCTCAGAAACATGATAACTCCCCAATCTTGACTCGATGTCCCGGCGAATTTCATCCCAGTGCGTTGTATAGTAATTCGAAAGGCGGTTTTCGAGTAAATCTATATTTCCGTCACATTCTTCGACATAATGGAATGGAACAGAATAATAAAGTAACCAACCCGTTTCATTTACAGATTTTATGAATGTCTGGTACTTCTCGAAACGAGGCGCTAATTCTGGAGAAATTGACTCAAATGTCTGAAAAAATTCCTGTAAAGAAATTTCAAAGGAAAATTGATTATTGCTCAACATGGCATCTTACATGATTTTTAATGCTCATTCCGACAATAGTTCCAAGTCTTATTGCGAAAAGAAAAGAGTTACATACCACTATAAATGCTGAATCTTTCAATCAGCTCAAAGGTAGACCTGGCTTCAAAATTAAAGTAGGCTCTAATAGGCTATACTTGATTAATATTGAAAATGAAGAATTATGCTATTGGGAAAGAGATTTGTTAAAAAATGCCTTTGAAAGAAAAATTCCCAAGCTACTATATGTAAAGGCGGATTTCAGAGGTAAAGGCTCTAATGAAGAATTCTGGTTCAACGAAGCTTGGTTATTAAGTGGTTTTGACTTTGAAAATTTTGTTGAATTGGTAAAAAACAAAGTAGTATTTATTGATATTCGCATAGGTCAATATCCAAATGGAAGAACACATGATCATGGAACTGGATTTAGAATATTTCCAGATAAATTAGATTTGTGTTTTACACATAGAGAAAAAGTTATATGATATTTTAAAGAAGCATTTAATGACAAATATCAATAATTTGTAGTAGTCACGACTTGTTCAGACAACTCCACTGTTTTAGGTTGCTGTCTGTACGGTATAATGTACCATTTTTTCTTTTGCCAAAGCGAGCGATTCTTTGAACGTTTGCATTGGTGTTTTGCCATCGCAGTACTTTCCACTATGAGTTCTGATTTCGTTATCATTCATTCAGGTCCTGCTGCGGTTCCTCGATTGACGTGTAAACCTTTCTCCTGAATACCACCATGTAAAACTCATTGAGGACTGTTTTATGGAAGCGCTCACATATACCATTACTCTGAGGTGAGCGGGCTTTCGTTTTGCTGTGATCGATGTTCTCAACGGCAAGATAGAGTTCATATTCATGATGTTCTCTTCTACCGCAGTACTCTGCTCCACGATCGGTAAGTACCCGGAGTAAAAGGATACCCTGATCTTCGAAGAATGGTAGAACGGTATCATTCAATATAGCAGCAGCCACAAGAGCGTTCTTACGGTCATAGAGCGTGGCAAAGGCAACTTTGCTGTAGGTAGCAAGGCCTGTCTGCTGGTAGATTCTGCCGACACCTTTGAGTGTGCCAACGTACATGGTATCCTGAGCGCCGAGATAGCCGAGATGCTCGGTCTCGATCTCCCCATGCGCTTCCTTCTCCTGTTTCGCACGCTCTAATGCCTGGAGTTGGTCCTCACTTAGAATAAAGTCCTCTTGTGCTGCCTGTGCTTCAAGAGCCTTCAGCAGTTTCCTGAAGGTCTCCAGATTATGTCTGAGCCAGACACTTCTGACCCCACCCGGTGAAATGAATTGACCCTCTTTCTTCAGCTCGCTCGATACACGGTTCTTGTGGCAGGGTTTGCGGCGGCTAATCTCCTGAAGAGCTTGTTCTCTGCCTTCATCATACAACTCTTTGAACCGGTAAAAGCTGTCCCGGGAGTATCCAAACAGCTTACATGCCTGGGAAATGTTACATCACTGCTTGGCGAGTTCTAACAGACCCACTTTGTTCTTGATGATCGTCTCTTCTACTGTCAGCTCTCCACTTCTCCTTTCTACAACATTTAATATAGTATCGTTTATGAAGAAGTGTCAGATTAAGTTTTGACTATCTCACTTTAAAGGTTCGCAAAACGTCACGTACGCACCATTTAGGTCATTCAGTTTTGCCCAGTTTTTCGACTCTTCTATCTTTTTGTAAAAAACATCCATATAAACAAATGAAGTTTGTATAATAGTCATTATATATGCTGGTGGAGAACTGTATGGAAAGGTAGGTTCAGAAAAATGTTATTAAGTAAGATAATAAAAAAGTGAAATTCGTTGAGAAAAATTACTTGACAATTCTCAAAATACTATTATATTAGTATTATACCAGATGTATAATACTAAAACACACATTAAAATTATGGTAAATCAAGAAAATTATAAGCAAGAACTCTTGAAAACGTGGGAAGAAACGTACAAAAAGGGACAACTTACATTATGGCTGTTACTCTCCCTCAAGAATAAACCTCGATATGTTAGTGATATTAAGGAATATGTACAATCTATCACTGAAAGTACAATTAGCTGCGAAGAGCAAAGTTTATACAGAGCTCTGAGAAAATTTTATGATCTGGAAATAGTCGATTATGAGTTCCGTGCAGGTAATAAAGGTCCCGATAGGAAATATTACTCTCTTACATCTCTTGGTTACGAGTTGTTAGAAGAATTTATACAAAGGAATATTCGTATACTTTACAATAAAAAATTAGTTGATTTATTACTTAATGCAGGAGAACATCATGAAACTACTAAAAAGAAACTTTAAAGTATTGGGAATCTATGGATCTCTGTTAATTCTTTACACTTTTACACTTTTACATTTTTATATTTTCGTTTATATTTTCATTCTCACGATCAATACTCCTACATATGGATAAGTGCTTCTATTTTTACACTAGCTATGTTTTTCACCGGTTTACTTTTCGGAAAATATTGCCGTATACATGAAATTGGTTATTATTTTGGATTTTTCTATCATCTGATGGCGTTCATTATTTTCAATGCTATGTGGCTCATATTGATATTTGCCGGTTTATCCTTGCAACATGATTTAATGAATGCTCTGATAGTTATAGCTACCTGGGGAATTGGGCTTCTATTTCATTTTCTATTCTTTTTTAAGAGTCGAAAATATATTATAAAAGGTATGAATAAAAATGAGATATTTGAGTAAAATCACTACATTTTTTTTACTTACCACTAATTCCTGTAGAGATTCTTTTTGTGAATGGGTGACCTTGCCCCCAAAAGTTGAGCCAGATAGTATATTAGTATAGTGAATACTTTTGAAAGAAAGGAGCAAGGTCAGATGGCTTTCTCGCTATCAAATCCTGAATACCATTCCTGCATCTGACTACAAAGCCCCAATAACCTTTCTTTTTCAAAAGCGCTCTCAGTTTCAACAATTCAGAATGACTCAATTTTAGACCTCACATTGTACTTGTAATATTCTTGTCTAAATGATATATTATTTCATCCAATTTTAAGGGGGTGTCCTAATAAGTGTCCTCAGTGCTAAAACCAATCAAGCACAACAACACATAACTATTAATGATTGTGAATATTAGATATTTGTAGGATTGATAGGTGTTTTAGAAGGTTTAAATATAGAAGAAACAGCTACTTAGTTTTATGTTGGCGCTTTAGCTCAGTCGGTAGAGCAACGGACTGAAAATCCGTGTGTCCCCAGTTCGATTCTGGGAGGCGCCACTTATTGTTAATAAAGCACTTACAGTAGATTTTGTGAGTGCTTTATTTAGTTTGTTTCGAATGTCCCCCACCCTATCCCCCACACAAAGTAAGTAAATCAAGAGATTTCTTTGAACCTTCAGTCTTCAATTAATTTATTTATGAAGGTGAGTATAGCCGACGTACCATTTCAATTTGGGAATCCTAGTATAGAGTTATAACCCCTCGTGAAAATTTTTGGGAATTAGCAGACTGTGTTTATCTGTTAAGTATTAGAATGGCCCGGAGAACCAGGATACTTATAAATTCAGAGAAGTAATGTGGTATGATTGATAACGGATGGTGTTATTAGTTTCTAATCCAATCCTTATCTCCGCCACCAGTGTCACTTAGTCTATATTTTTCAAGGGTCTTCTTAGTTTTTTCCAAATCATCTTGAACTATTGCACGAGCGATAACATGCCTGTATTGAAAATATTTCCCTATTATACGTCTGACTGTTTGTCCTATTTTTTCCCCGTGTTCTTCCGCTTCGTTATTCAACATCTCTTTTTGGTCATTGAATATGTTGGCCACAAGCCGTACAAAATCAGATTTTATTAGTTGTCTCCTGCTGAAAATTCCATAATATATATAATTTAGGTGAGAAGCCAAAGCATAGACTTACTCACGGACAGATTGCATACAAACTCAATTAGCAGGGACTGAAAACTGTTGCGGGTAAAGCTTTCACGGTTGACCTTGTACTCATATACTATCTGGATCAACTTTTGGGGGCAAGGTCAAAATCTTATTGCGGATAGTATTCTCAAGTAGGTGTCAGGAGTGGGCCTATTTCTTCTACTGAACCTTATTGTTTTAAGACATGCTATTTCCTCCTCTGTTATTTTGTATTTATCTATTGTTTCGGTGCTATCTAATAATTCTTGAAGCCCATACGGAATTTGTTCATAATCATATACTAATTCACGTTTGTTTGCATAACCTCCCTCTTCAAATAAATCACCAGTTCGAACTTCAAGTAACTTAGCAATTTCATGAACAATGAAGCCACCAGGATTTTTTGTTCCACCATTGATAATTTTGGACATTTGAGATTTGCTCATATTTAGCTTTTCTGCAAGCCAACTATCTTTTAATCCCTTATCAATAAGAATCTTTTTGATGTTTCTACCTAATAAATTCTCTTCGGTAACTTGTTTATTATCATTCATTTGTGTTTCTATTTATTGTATAAGTATGCAAATCTATAAAATAATACTTGATAAATAGTATAATTAGTTGTATGTTATAATAACTAATAAAATAACAGCTGATTTATTAATATTGATAATATTATTCTAATATAAAAACAAGATCGTAAATGTCAAATGATAAATTGTACAATTAATTGAATAATTAGTATACAAAGAGGCAAAAATTATGGAAACCATTTTAACCGCTGATCATATTTTACAGATTTCACCTCTTGATTATAAGGAAGCATTGACTGTTCTAAAGTACTGCGATTTTAATACTGTTCGTAGAAAACGAACGAACTGCATGATAGGGAGAGGGGTCCATGGTTCAGATGAGGCGTTCAGGGAGGTCGGAGATAGGCTGCCAACTAAAGCCCGTTTAAACCTCCCTTACTTGCCTCATTTAGAATGCAGACAAAATCAAGCAGAACGATTAATATGAAGCAAATGGCTATTGGGTGATTAAGTCGAACGAATACAGGAGCCATTTTATGGATCGGGAGCAAGCGATGAAAGAAACTTGAGATCACTTAGTAGTTTTAGACAGCATCGGAAAACTTTATTCTAAGGACAACCCTAATAAAATGAATAGGAATTATCGCTTACATGACTTATAAGACCTGGATCTATAATGGCAAATTTCCTCTACTTAAAATTTTCTATCATCCATTCTCCGTTGAAATACTTGAACACATGCTAATGCTTGCCATCAGGATAATACAGGAACAGGAACAGGAACATGTTCGGCTGATCGACGTCAAAAGAGCAATGCTTGAAGTTGAAGAATGCTATGAAATAAAAGATGAATCATTAATGCTCAGAGCTGTTGCCAGAATGAAATCTATGCTCAATCATTTTTCAATTAATCGGCAGCAAATTGAGCAAACAAGGTTGGCAATATGAAAAAATCAAAAGTAAGAGTAATCGAACGAATTTCAAGACAGGCAACAGCAGATAGGCTCGGTGTGTGTTTAAATCACATTGATAAGCTGATTGAATTTAATAAGCTCGATGCTATTGATGTAGCCCTTCCTGACAGCAAACGCCCTTCAATTCGGATCACAATAAAGAGCATTAAAGAATACGAGGATGCATGCAGGATAAAAAGGGCAGGGTAGAGCTTCCGCAACCACCTGTTGGACAACTTTTTTTGAAATGGCGCCCCAGTAATAAAGAGCCTGTCATTTATTACAAAAGGTATATTGACGGTGGTTACATTGAGAAATCTTGCTGGACAAGAGATCCCATTGATGCTCTGCAGTACTGCTTACAATTTTGCAAGATGTCTCCAGAAGAATATCGATCATACCGAAAAGACAAACCGACCGCGAGTACTGCAACCGTTAAAGATGTTTACCAGGAATACATGAAAGAGGAGGTCCCGGAAAACGCCCCTTCAACAAGAAAGGAAAAGGCGCAAATGTTCAGGCATCTTCTTAATGAAATCGGAAATTTAATATTCAAAGATGTTACTACAGAGATTGCTGAAAATGCTTTGTCGTCTGTGCAGAAAAAGCTTGAATTTGGATTTAGACGTAGAAACAGATTTAGGGCAACGCTACATGTGTTATTTGAGTATGGAATAAGAAAAGGTCTAACTGAAAAAAGAAATCCTATTACCGGAACAAAAAGATTCAACGAACCGCCAAAACGCAAAGGATTTAAACTTCCCGGAGATCAATATTTCGAAAAGTTATTTAAAGCTGCAAGGTCAATTGCTGAAGATGATACTACTCATTTAGCGTTGCTTGGGACGGCATTTTATGCGGGATTACGAGCCAGTGAAATAATTGCAATAGAACTGGATGGAGTTGAAATTGAAAACAAATTACTACGGTTCTTCTCGTTCAAGAGAAATCAGTTTCTTACTACTATAATTCATGATGAACTGATTCCGATTTATAGACTGCACGTCAGTAGATTACCAGCTAATACGAAATGGCTATTTCCAAGCAAGGTTAATCCGTCTAACCACATATCATATCCAAGAACACATTTAAATTTTATACATAATATTGCCGGTATCCCTATGAAAGCAGGGGAGAAATGGCATGTCCATCGTCATAAATTTATTACGGATAAACTGTCAAAAGGTGTTGCTCCTGCTCAGATTGCGGAGTTCACAGGTCAGTCAGAGGAGATCATTAGAAACAATTATAATTGGGTTGGACACAATAAAGATGCACTTATAAAAGCAATGAATAAATAGCATTTAATAATTAATAATCAATATAAAAAACATGAATCAATGTTTATTGAAAATGAGGACACTTATTAGGACACCCTTAAAATAGGAGATAGGTTAGATGGAAGGTAAAACAAATACTTACGGTGAACACGTAAAAGTATTTTCAGTCCGTTGCTCTACCATCTGAGCTAAAGCGCCAACATGAAACTTGCCGTTTTAGAAAGAACACCCGGGTATTTACTAAGGAAATATTGATGCGGCATGAAATCGTAAATGTACATAATATAGATTTTTTTAGCAAGTGATTTGTAACAAATGCAGAAGACGATCGTATTTATTTCAGGGTGTATTATTTCTGTGAAATTCATGAATAATCCGCACGACAGATCGCATGTCGTCCTCGACTCTGAACAGTTCGGTGTCTTTCGGGGATATATTACCCGATTGCAGGAGGACATTTTCAATCCAATTCAGTGCGCCTTTCCAATAGTCTGACCCGACCAGCACAACGGGAAACCGCTTTACTTTTTTCGTCTGGATCAATGTGAGCATTTCGAATACTTCATCAAGTGTACCAAATCCGCCCGGGAACGCAACGAATGCGTGAGCGTACTTTACAAACATGACCTTTCTAATGAAAAAGTAGCGAAAGCTGACCAACTTGTTGATGTATTCATTCGGGACCTGCTCGTACGGCAGCTCGATATTGCAACCGACCGAGATACCCTTTGCATCATAGGCGCCGCGGTTTGCGGCTTCCATTATACCGCCGCCGCCGCCGGTTATGACGCAGAATTTGTCTTTTACGAGTAACTTTCCGAGTTCATAGGCAAGCTTGTAAAAGTGGTCGTTTTCCTGTGTGCGGGCGGACCCCCAAACCGTTACTGCAGGGGGGAGGTTGTTCAATTCTTCAAACCCGTCAACAAATTCCGATATTATCCGGAATACTCTCCATGCATCGTCAAGTTTATTGATTTGGTCGAATGCTTCATCAAGTATATGGTCCATGATATGGTTTATCTCTTCCAGTTATTACTGTATATAGTTAAGAAGCATCGCACTAATTAGATAAAGTGGTAACTCAATCATTTATGCATGGGAACTATTGGCTTAACACTGAGTACGGGACAGGGCGCATGTCTGACAATCCGCTCCGGTGTGCTTCCGAGCAGCAAATATTTGATGCCTCAATGGCCGTGTTCTACCATGACCGGCAAATCGATTTTTTGCGTTGAATATATTCGGTTAAATCGGTGAGACATAGAATGCTCCGTACGTGATAAGTGTCTTTCAGATTATTGTTGTTAACCTTTCCTGCTTCCATACTAATCCCTTAACCGGTCTTTCAATTATATCATATCGCCAGATTGCACATTAATCAGGCATGATATTTTGATGTGGAACATTTATGATTTGCTTTCCACTGTGCTTGTTTGGGGTTCATTGGGCAGTTTTACCGTGACAGTCGTGCCGTGATTCGGTGTACTGACAATATCGATATTACCGTGATGCATTTCAATGATCTGTTTTGTAACGGGGAGTCCGAGACCGGTACCTTTCGTTTTGGACGTATAAAAATAGTCGAATATTTTCGACATTTCATGTTGACCTATTCCTACTCCGGAGTCTTCAAAAATAATCTTCACCATTGAACCGTTGAGCTGGTCAAGTAGACCGTCTGATACGGAGATCTTGAGGGTGCCCCCCTCCGGCATAGCTTGAAAGGAATTCAAAATTATATTGAGGAACGCTTGTTTCAGCTTGTCTTGGTCTGCTGTTAATACAGGCGCCTTAATATCCGATATTCGTTCAAATTTGATGTGTTGTTTTGCCGCTTTTGCATGATGTGCGAGAATCAATTCATCAAGAAGAACGTCAATATCGATTGCTTCCGGCTTGAATTCTTTCGGTTTTGCAAGACTGAGATAATTTTCGATCAATCCATCGATCCGGCGTATCTCCGAATCTATTATATTGATATATTGATCAAGGCGTTTTCCGCTCTCTTTCTTTTCCATACCCCGTTTAATAATTTGCATGTTTATTACTATGGAATTGAACGGATTCCGGATTTCGTGCGCAATTACGGATGCAAATTTACTCATGGTAGCAAGCCGTTCAGCCATTTGCAGCTTATTCTGGATCTTTTCCAGGTTTTCTGCCATCGTATTGAATTCATTGGCGAGCGTTGCAAGCTCATCCGGACGTGTTATCGCAATACGGCTGTGTAGCGCGCCTTTCGACACATTTTGAACTCTTTCTACAAGCCATTTTAACGGTTGAGTGAGATTCCGGGTAATGACGATCCCGAGAACGGATGCCAGGATAATACTTCCGATGATTATGGATATAAGTCTTGTGAAAATTGCGTTGGAAACCGCAAATGCTTCGGATTCATCCTGCGCGACGACTATTCCCCAGTGAAGTTTATCGACAGGTATGTATGCGCAGATCATTCTGGTATCTTCGAGAAAAGGATCGTTATAAAAGTCCGTGCCGTCCTGACCGGTGAGAAGTCTTTGAATGAAGGGAAATGATAAAAGGTCTTCATTGTTATAGACAAGACGCCTGTTCGGATGAGCTATTATCTCTCCCTGGTCAGAAACTATGAAGACCTGGCCGCCGGTTAATGGAAATGACAGGGTGTCGACAAGGTCCCAGATAAAACTCACATCGACTTCAGCAGCCAGAGTACCGACGAACTTGTCGTACTGCATTATTGGCGTCGAGACCCTAATCAAGGGCCTGTCGTCAATGATCTCAACTGGCGAAATATTTTGACTTGTCGGGTCGTTTTCCAGATCGATAAAGTAATTTTTAGAAGCTGTATCCTGAAAAGCGTGAACGGTCGATGCGACAACTGTCCCGGTCGTATCGGATATATAGAGTTTTCGATAGAAACTGTGATTGATCCTCAACATATCCAGGGTCTTTTCCTGGTTGAATGGCTGCATCAGGTAAATATCCTGAAATTCGGTGGCAAATGATAAGGGGTTGATCATATTATCGGCAAAGTATGTTATTTGCAATGCCGTAGTTTTGGCTATCTCCAATTGATTTTTATGTGTTGAGTCGAGAATGAAATCGTTTGTCTCGTTCAGCAGAAAGAACCCTACAAATGCTATTGCTGTTGAAGCGATTACAATGTGTGAAAAGATGAATTGAGTGACGATCCTGTTGAAGATCCTGTTGTGCAGAAGGTTTTTGAATATTTTCAACATTGGCAAATTATGTATTATGGTTTATTGAATGGTTCCCATTCTGAAAGTTGGAGCAATCTGCCATTATGGAAAAAATTGGTTATGTTTTTATTATTTACCGCATAGAAGTAATTGTGTTGATATGTCAGCGCCGACCCGACGAAAGACCGTCTGTAGAGTTCCTGCAGACGATGGAATATTGCCTTTGCTTCATCCTGTCGCTGTAGTCGTACCGCTCTTTGCAACTGCCGAATTGCCTCGGGATTGTCGACTCCCAGAAGATTTCTGTGGAATGTCCCGCTTGAGTATAAAAAGTAGTCTGCGAAGCTTCTGGCAGCGTCGTACGGATAATTGTGGAAATAATCGAGCGATACTTGATAAGCTCCCCGGCCTATCCGCTCCAAGAGTTCAGTGCGCGAGTGTGGCTGCGCTTCGATCGCGATGCCAATTTCACTGAAGTCAAATCGTATGTACTGGATCAAATTTTCAATATATATGTCGTTATCAGGATAGATCAGTTCCAATGTGAAGGTTTTTCCGTTGCGTTCAGCTATACCATCATCATCGGAATCTTTCCATCCGCTTCTCAACAGGTCGTTCTTTGCCGCAAGCGGATTATAGATGATCCGTTCAATATTCCTAAAGAAAGCATCTGAAGTATTCGGCAGGGGACCGTAGGCAACGGAGCGGATATTGAATTGTTCGTTCGATATCGGATACCTATGCTTGTTAAGCGCTTTTAAAATTCCTTCGCGAACAGTTCGCGATAAGAGAACGGAATAATTCGTATTGAGGCTTAATGTATATTTCGTATTTAGATCTGAAGGTATGGAAATAATTTGAAAGGAGGGATCTGCGCTACTGATTTCCCTGATGTCACCGATGTCAAAAATTTGTACAAAATCCAGCTTTCCCGTTATGAAATCCGATTTTATCTGATCGATCGATTGGTACAACTTCAACTGTATGACGGAAAACCCTGCAGGACCGTTATAATGGTTAAAAAACCGTTCGAGAGTAACACTTGTTTCAGGTATGAGTGACCTGACCCGATATGGTCCAAAACCAAGCGGCCTTTTTTCAATGACGTTCGTTACTGTCTGTTCAAACGTATCTCCTTCATAATAGGACCGGGACCGTACAGGTATGTCCGCAAGCATGCGCGGAAGTTTTTCAATCGTCCCTTGGAAATGGATTTGAACGTGCCTCGACCCTACAACTCGGATTTTGCTTAATTTATCAAGGTGCGGATTGTACGACTTACCGCTTGCTGCCGTATATCGTTTGTACAGGTCTATACTGAATTGAATGTCTTCCGGCCGAAGCGGCGACCCGTCTAGAAAAACGATCCCGTCCTTCACGCTCAATATCCAGATTTTCGGATCCGGGGAAACTTCTCCCCAATATTCAACAATACCGGGCTTTACGGTTTGATCATATGCATCATAATAAAAGAGCGGCAGCCCGTATATTAACCTCTGGAGCGTTCTCTCGGCAGAATTTCCGTGCGAAATCGGATTGAGAGATTGGACAGTTTTATTTAATTCTCCCCAGTTAAAGGTGGTCAAAGTTTGATCTTGGTATGCAAAAGAAGGCCGGCTGCTCACACTGACGACCAGCAGTACCATACCCACGAAGCGCAGCAATATTTTTGGAAAGATAGTCATCGTTTTAATTGTCCGCACAACTAAAATGTACAATGATACACGTTTTAAACGGAAACGATAGTAATAGATTATTTTACAAATATTGAACTTGAAATGCAACTAAATTGCCTAGTGTGCTCTCTGCCGAATTTTGCAGCATATTCAATGAGATTACTGCACGAATTGTCGAGGAGTATCATGCTTCAATTGGAAAGGTCTGAACCTGAAAGAAACGGAAGATGTTGTTGTAATACTGCCGGGAAACTTCTCGCCACGGCCGCGGTACTTTACCGGATGAATAGGAGTAAAGACCGGTCAAAAATTCGTTATTTCTCTGTAAATGACAACAAATGAGGGCAGTCCAGGCCAGCCGGTATGTCGCAATCATCGACTGAACTACCGTAAGATTCTTTCCATATAGGCGACACTTTCAATATATAAACGACCATTTTGTTTCAACCGGTTTTATATATCCCCTGTTTTGAACGAACAGCACAGAAAAATAAAATGGTAATACAATATCCCCGGCATGTTTACCGTATGCCGGATTCCCGGCAAACCGTTGCAGGCATAAAAATTCAATGCTATGGGAACAGAGAAAAATAAAAGCTGTATAGTTTATTATATTTTATTCTGTACTCTGTCGAGAGGCCGGTTTTCTCAGATAAGAAATCCTTTGTTCCTGGCGGGTCAACTCATTGTGAGCCGATAAAGAACGCTCTTTCCGTCCGGAAAATTTACTGTCATTTTCAATAAGCGGAGGCCCGGTTGCCCCGGGATGCTGCTGCATGTCTAATGAAGAGGCGGGTGTGTCCTGAATGAGCGAGTTTCCGGATGATTGAAACTGCGAATGTGTCGATGAATAAAAATTCGGATTTGTGTATGACCTGCGGAGAATCTCATGTGGTATTTGATCGGGATTCCCATTGTCCTGATTGTCCCGCTTATCGAGTTGAGCAGAGCGTTTTTCATTGGTTTTTTCTGCATGTTGATTCTCCGGATGGTCTATCGATTTTTGCTGCATTTGAGGTCCGTTTTTGGATTTCGTAGAAGACGGATAAGAAAAATGCTGCAATTGTCCCGAAAGATTGTAATCGATAAGTTTCCGGATCTCTTTTTTTACCGAATTGACGAGTGATTGAATACGGGGACGTTCTCCGTTGTTTTGGTCGGTTTCGCCGCCGGTATCGTCTTCATTGTGCAACTGAAATCGCAAACCCGGATCGCCGGCTCTCTCATTTCTCACACGGTGAGGCACCCGGTCGTTAAATAGGTCCGGTTGATTGGAATGTGGGGGATGCGGTTCTTTTAGATTACTGTCCATAAAATATTCCGGCAAATGCGGATGAACATGGTCGCTGTCCTATTATTTTGCTGATTTTCTTAAAAAAGCTTCGTGCGTAATTGTCAAGTTCATTACCCGGGCCGGGTGCCGGCCCTTTCTCAAAAGGTTTCTCCTCACCGGATTGAACAGTACTGCCCGTTTGCATGACCTGCGGCGGTTTTTCTCCCTGCATTTGAACGTCCTGTTTTCCGGTATCGGCGTCTTTTAACCGCTGCTGCGTTTCTTCATACACATTCAATAGAGAATTATATTCTTGTTGCAGTCCTTCGAGAATTGCCTTTTCAGGGGGTAATTCGTCGGAAATTTTTGATCCCATTTCTTCGCGCAGTCTTTTTTCCTCATTGAGTTTTTTTCTAAAACGGTTATATTCGTCTCCATCAGTTGATTTTTTTCCCGGAGGACACTTTGCTCTCGCTCGGCTCGGTTTTTAATTTCTTCTAATTTTTTGTTGTAATTTTCTTCCATTGTCTGTCTTTCACGTACAAGTTGCTCACTTATCTTATCGTTTGCCGATAGTTCCGCATCTTTTTTCGCCTGTTCGATTCTGTCCTGAAGGACATTTTCTCTTTCAGACAGGTCTTTCTCAAGAGCGGTTATCTTTCGGTTCAACGATTTTTTCTCTTTTTCAAGCGCAGATGACTTTTCCAGAGAATCTGCGGTCAATCGCTGTTTTTCACTCTCTGTTTTATTGAGCTTTTCTCTCAAGCTCTCAATTTCATTGTCATTGAGGAGGAGTTTTTCTTTAGCGGTCTGTTCGGCAAGGGTATGTCTGACCGCCTGTTGTTTTATACTTTCGGATGAATCGATTATCTTTTTGCGGACGTCTTCGGTCTCTTGCCGCAGTTTGTCGTTCTCTTGTTTCAATTTTTCATTGTTCTCACGCATATCATTTGTTGCCAATACGCTTGTATTGTGCGTACTTTCGAGAGCAGTGAGTTTATTCTTCAGATTTGCGAACTCTTGGTTACGGAGACCGGTCTGTACCATAATGTCTTTATCTTTCTTGCGCGCGGCCTTCTCCAAACGGGCATTGTTTTCCTGTGCAAATTGCAACTGGTCTTTCAGATCAAGATTTGCTTTCTTCAAAAGTTGATATTCACTTTGAAGTTTGTCAGGGTCCGAAAGAACAGAACTTCTCTTCCGGATCTCACGGATCGAGAATCCAAGAACGACGTTTGCAGCGAGTGACAGGACAACGAGGGAAATAAAAAAACCGGATGCGCCTGTATCTTCATTATCGGGGTCTTCTTCCTGTGTTAATGTATTCCGGCTCTCTTTCGCGGGTGAATTCAGGCCCCGGCGGTTCCGGCGGGGTATTTTCAGGAGCGCCGGCGGCAACCTCAAAATTACCCAAAACAGTCAGTACGCCGGGCAGCCGGTCCAGCGTTGAATTCGGAACGATATACTCGCTGAAAACCCAACCGCTGTCATTCGACCCGGTATAAACATACATCCACTGCGGGACTTCGTCCATAACTGATACAACTGTCCCTTCATCCAAGACCGATTGCACACTGCTACGGATAGAGGGTCTCTGTCTGAGATTGACACGCTGTAGCGTAAATGAATCCCACTGCTCCCGGAATGTCTGTGCTTGAAGTGGAGAGATTTCGATGAAAAGTGAAAGGAGAATAACGAAAGAGAGTGCGGCTGTACAAGTAATAAAAATGAACAAACCACGGCTTGAATTGTTCATGGCTATCCCCGAACTTTATAATCTCTAAATTTTTACCAACAGATTTCTAAAACCCTATGCGTGCAAATATATGTGATTAATCATCTTATAGCAAGAAAAATATTCCAGGAACAGACTGTTTACGCGGAGTATTCCTGCGACAGGTAGCAATGTGTTATATAACGTTTACAAACAATTAAAAAAAATATGGAATTTATATCTGTAATAATTGTTATATTTATCGGTGCAGCATATCAGTCAATCCTTCCGGTAAACGCAGCGTGCTTTAATTAACATTTTCTAACGTATTAAAAAACAAGAGGATAGATGCTATGGACCGTATGGTACGAGTTTTAAGAAGGGGTTTTACATGCAGTATAGTGATAATCCTTTTTTCATTTGGAATAATCATAGGGCTTGAGACAGGACCCATTGACGGGGCCACGGGGTAACCCGCCGATGGAGGTTTTACATGCAATCAGGGAGGGTGCCATAACGATGGTATTCAGCAGACGAACAGCTTTAATTTTTCGATATCGGGTATACCTTCAGCGGGTTATGTTCCAGGAACGACATATACAATAACGGTTGCATTTTCCGGGCTGAGCAGGAGCAAATGGGGATTTGAAGCGATGGTCACCGATGCGAACAACGTCAGTACAGGCACTATTGTTATAACAGACGGAACGAGAACACAGATAAACTTTAATGGTCAATATGTCAAACACAAATTTTTCGGAACTTCCAGTAAAAGCTGGTCTTTTAACTGGGAGGCCCCCAGCACTGATGTCGGAACGATAACCTTTGACGCGGCGGGAAATCAGGCAAATAATAACGGACAAAATACCGGAGATATAATTCACACGACTTCTCTTGCGCGGGTTGCCAATACGAATATTAATCCCGTGATCAGCACAACGTCACTTCCCGATGCGACGGAAGACAGCGCTTATTCTGCTAACGGTCAGCGCTACGGATGCGGATGCGGGAGACGAACTGACGTACTACACAGTATAACGTCCGGTCCGTCATGGCTGTCGATCAGTGATTCAACTCTTTCCGGTACGCCGGCAAATGATGATGTCGGTGATAATGCGGTTACGATCAAAGTTTCCGACAACGCCAGTCCGGCAGGTTCTGCAACATTGAGCACGACCATTACCGTCATCAACGTTAACGATCCCCCGGTCATAGCAACTACAAATCTCGATGACGCTGAGGAAAATACAGCTTATTTGTTTACTATCGATGCGTCCGTTCCCGATGTGGGTGATACGTTGACCTATAATTTAACCGATGGTCCGTCATGGCTGTCGGTCGATTCCCTGACCGGCGCTTTTTCCGGCACACCGGCAAATGAAAATGTCGGAGATAGTGTTGCGGTTACGGTCATTGTAGTAGACAACGGTTCACCGCAGGGATCCGATACTTTAAATACAGCCATCACCGTTTGAAACGTCAACGATCCGCCGGTCATCACAACGGTTTTGACCTTGCCCCCCAACAGTTGATTCAGATAGTATATGAGTACAGGGATTAGATTGAAAAGAAAGGAGCAAGATCAATGGCACGTAGAATTCACACATCAGCACAAATTATCCACAAGCTTCGAGAGGCAGAAGTACTGCTCGCTCAAGGTCAGTCGGTTCAACAAGCTGCTCGCCAGATTGAGGTTACAGAGCAGACCTATTATCGTTGGCGAAAGGAGTATGGTGGTCTTCGGGTGCATCAGGCGAAACGATTTAAAGCGTTAGAGAGAGAGACTATCCGCCTGAAACGCCTGGTTGCCGAGAAAGAGTTGGATATTCAAATCCTCAATGAGACTCTGGCGGTTGATGCAAAAAACTTCTGAGCCCGGCGAAGCGACGGGAGGTGGTGCAGCATCTTTGCACGACTCTCGAGATCTCGCAGCGCCGGGCCTGTACCGTGTTGGGAGTACCGCGCAGCACTCATCAATATCGCCCGATTTCTCCTGCGGATGAACCGGTGTTAGTGCAACGTATGGTCTGAGTTGGCCACGCAGTATGGTCGGTATGGTTATCGACGAATTACCGCACTGTTACAGCAAGAAGGCTGCAAGGTCAATCATAAGAGAGTGGAGCGTTTGTGGCGTCGAGAAGGATTAAAAGTTCCCCGGAGGCAGCCGAAGCGCAAACGGTTATGGCTCAATGACGGTTCGTGTATTCTCGGCTGCGACCTGCGTACCGGGATCATGTCTGGAGTTATGACTTCATGCAAGCACGAACCCGAGAGGGAAGGAGCTAGCGTTTGTTAACAATATTAGATGAATACAGTCGGGAGTGTCAGGCAATTGTGGCAGGCAGGAGGCTGACTCACAATGACGTCATAGAACATCTTGCAACACTGTTCGTGCAGCGAGGAGTTCCGGTTCACCTGAGAAGTGATAATGGCACAGAGTTCACTGCTCAAGCGGTCCGGACATGGCTCATGCGCCTGGGAGTAAAAACATTGTATATTGAACCAGGCAGTCCATGGGAGAACGGGTATAGTGAGTCGTTCAATGGCAAACTGCGTGATGAAGTGCTCAACCGGGAAATCTTCAATACAGTACACGAAGCAAAAGTGCTTGTGGAACGCTGGCGAAATGAGTAAAATCATAAGAGACCGCATAGTGCCCTTGGATACCGGCCACCCGCCCCCGAGGCAGTTATACCACCGGATGCGGTCTCAAGGCCAATGGATAATACAACAATGAATATATCGATGAATTGACTAACTTAAAAAATGACCCAAACATTAGGGGCAGGTCATTTTTACGTGCATACATTCCGGTTCTCTCGAATATTGAAATTAAAAGTGCCGGAATTTGTTCACTATAATTATATTGTGTCCTGAAGTAATTCTAACATGGAAATAATGGAGCGTTATTTAAACCATGATCGTGACGTTACGACAACCGGAATACCTGCCGGAACTTGCGTTTTTCGATTCTCTTTATAAGGCGGATATTTGTATTTTTCTCGATATACTCAGACTTTCCCGGCGAAATAAAACGGCAAAGGCACGGATCATTCATAATGGCAGTACCGAATTTTTAACCATACCCGTTACAACAAGCAGGAAACACGGCCAAATGATACGGTATGTCAAACCGGTCGATACGGTTTTCTGGCAGAAAAAGCAGGTAAAACAGATCTATCACGCTTACCGGCAGGCGCCCTATTTCGAGGAAAGCTATTACGAAATAAAAGCGTGTATCGAACAGGAATGGAATTCACTTGCAGACTTGAATTGTGCATTAATAACAATGCTGTCGTCACTGCTGCAGATATCGTGCACATTTTACCGGGCGTCGGAATTGTGCGATTCTATTACCGGCGATGCACAGGTCATCGAGATCACTCAAGCTGTCCGGGGTACGTCGATTCTCATAGAAGAAGGAGGCGAATTGAATTTGTGCGAAGACCTGTACCGGCAATCCGGTATTTCGCTTCTCGGCTACAAATACGGCGGTTCTACCGAGAGCGGACGGGCTTACACACATATTCCCGGTATATCGGTCATCGATCCGCTCTTCACCTGCGGGCGTTATGGGACCTACGCGCTTTTCGAACCCGTCGAATACATACAGAAGTTCGCAACCGGATCTAATCGATAATTCCCCAGAATTGCCCCGGAAACCACCTGGTGAGCATGATACGGGCCGCAAATGCATACCGGTACCGTTTCAGAGCGCCATTCGAAAGCACACCGCACTTTTTTTGCAGCGCTTGTATAGTATTGGTGCGTTGTTCGGGAGATAACGGCTCTTTGAGCAGTTTTTGAAGTGAATAGACCCTGAACCTGTCCATACCCCACAACTGGCGTGAAAGCTGGTCTTCATGACCCCCCCGCTTAACCGTAAGTTCCTGCGAAATAAGGGGAATGTTCATCCTGTAAGCCGCTCGCAACCAGAGATCGTAATCCTCACAGGCAGGTAGCCGCTCATCGAATTTTCCAACCATTTGAAAAAATCCCCTGCGCATCATAACGGAAGAGGGACTGACCACGCAGAGTTCCAGCGATCTGTCGAATAGTGACCCCGAAGGTTTAATGTGTCTGATTCCGGGGTTCACTTTTTTCCCCTTTCGGATCCACCGTTCCTCAGTCTGACAGACAAGAATTTCAGAGTTTGATTTTAAAAAACCGACCTGAACGGAAAGCTTATCCCGTAACCAATAATCGTCGGAATCTAAAAAAGCGATATAAGCCCCCTTCGCTTCCGCGATCCCTCTGTTCCGTGCGGCGCTTACTCCCTGTTGTTCCTGGCGGATGTAGCGTACAGGAGGTTTTGAGCTGCCGAACAGGTTTTCCGTTCCGTCTGTCGATCCGTCATCGACGATTATCAATTCAAAATTTGAAAAGGTCTGACTGAGAACAGATGAAACCGCTTCATTTAAAAAACCGGCACGGTTGTATGTCGGAATTATAACACTGATTAAAGGCATATTAGTCGTACGGATCCTGCCGTGCGGATACTGGTTTTTACGCGTTCACGTGCCTGGCTCCCGAAACCATTTGTGTTCTTTCAGGAAAGCGATCACACTCATTTCAATCTTGCCACGAACAATGCAAAACCCCTCCCGGATAGTTTTATCGTATCCCGCCGCTGAGACGGGGTCCGTAAATCCCGTGTGTATCTGATGAGAGGCGTTGTAAAATACGGGGCAATTTTCTTTTGCTGAATCACAGACAGTAATAACATAATCAAAAATTTCTTCAACATACTCCTGGACTGAATTTGAAGTATGCAGAGAAATGTCTATGCCCTTTTCTTGCATGACTTCGATCGCCAAAGGATGAACAAATGAGGGGAACGTTCCCGCACTGAATACCTCGAGCGTATCGTCACCGTAG
Organism: bacterium; assembly: GCA_965240425.1. Lineage (GTDB taxonomy): Bacteria > SM23-31 > SM23-31 > SM23-31 > SM23-31 > CBDFMG01. The sequence goes on along the minus strand of OZ251221.1, from coordinate 240,972 downwards.
TGCCTGAAAAACCCCTCGGCTATCTGGCTTCTTGCCGAATTAGCGGTGCATATTACAAGGATACGGGTTTTTTTCATGATCACCTGTAGTTTTATGGTTGAATATATGCGGAAAAATACACACAAAAGTACAATAATACACAATATTGAAATCAGGGCCGGCCTGAATATTTATATTTTTAAATTGTAATTCAAGAGGTTTTATAGTTCTGAAACTCAGGGAAGCAGTGTAATGCTGGGTATAAGTTAAGTTATTTCAATAGCATAGACACCTTGATAATTATATGAAAATATAAATGGAACGATAAGGCCGATTTGGCGATTTTCTGGCATAAAGTTTGCTGTTTTATTTATGTTTAGGAATTTTAACGTACTATATAGGGAACTATCGATCTATGGCAATAAATGTGCTTATTGTTGATGATGATCTGAAAATACTGGATTCCTTGGGAAGCAGTCTTGTCGCTCATAAATATAATGTTCATATAGCATATGATGCGAAACTTGCACTGGACCTAATGTTGAAGGAAAAGGTAGATGTGTTGGTTACCGATGTCGAGATGCCTGGCAAAGACGGTTTTCAACTCGTAGACCAGACAAGAAAGATAATAAAATACCGCAAACTTCCTATCATTATGCTCAGTGAAACAATGAGCAAACAGGAGGTAGAGAAAGTTGCAGCATTTCAGAAAGTGGAACTCCTCCTGAAACCCGTCAAAGTCCCCCAATTACTGAATTCCATTGACAACTTCTTTTCGACGAACGGGGCTAATAAGGGGAAACATGCGTTGATAAGTGAGCGGGAAGTCCTTAAAAACCTTTCTGTTCTTGTTGTTGACGAAGAAGAGACCATCAGGCTAATGCTGCAGGAGTTTCTCGAAATACATGTTCAGTATGTAAGTATTGCCAGTAGCGTGGAAGAGGCAAAAACACTTTTTGAAACCCATAAATACGATATTTTGCTTTCCGACATTCAATTGCCGGATATTTCGGGATTTGACCTCGTTGAATGGGTAAACGAATTTCCAAAAAATGCAGGAATGCCGATCGTCATGATGACAGGAGTCAAGCTGGATGCTCCATCGGTTAAACGTGCAAAGCAGCTCAGAATAGATAAGTACCTGGCAAAACCGTTCGATCTCGAAGCGCTCCGTTCGATACTGCTTACGATAGGTACAGGCAGCTACAGGTTCAAAAAATTGAAAAGTTTCAAACAATATGTAGCCGATCTTGAAGTGTCCGATGTAAAAGAAAAGCAATTTCTGATGTCCAGCAGTTTGAAGCGCATCCTCGAACAAAAAAAGGAACAGAACAGACTGCATCGCAAAATAAGGCGGTTTTCACAGGATGACCATTCTTTGGAATTGTCGGAACTCAATGTAGAAAAGGCGCGGTTGGAGTTAAAAATAAACGAGATACAGGAAGAGATCACCGATACAAAGAAAATGTTCTTTGAACGACGTAAATTGTTTGCCACCATTAAGCGATTTAACGTGCAGAGAATTGAGAAACTGAAATCCTGATTTTCACTATGTATCAATCGTCAATATCGGCAACGACATAAATCCGCACATAATTCATCATTCCCGGCACATAATAACCCGTTATAGTCATAGGCGGTTCGTCGACCAGAGCGGTTTCCTTTGACGCAAGGGTGGTTTCTGCTGCACGGTATTCGGCCTCCGATATAAATTCCGGATACTGAAGGTCCGGTGAACCGAATCTTCCGGTAACGTGCATGTTATCCAATATTGAAACTGCAGACCGGCGAAAAAGAGGAAGCCGCCGTGCAATCACTTCATAACTCACCTCAGGGAATGTCTCTTTTAGTTCATGAAGGTTTTTCGTAACAGCCGCCGGCTTGAAACGTTTTTCGGGAAGAAGTAATTCAGATGCCATACTGTTAGCAAGTTTGTGTTTTTCGTCACTATCAAGATAGGGCCGGTCGTAGAGTAGTATTTCACTGTATTCGTGTGCTACTGTAAAATTCTGCCGTTCTTGCGGGTCGGACTTATTAACTACAATATACCACTTTTTCCCTTTTTGGAAAACACTGCCCCTGAGTCCGTCGCTTAAGGGGCGATACAGAATTTTTATTCCTTCCTGTTCAATATTTGTTAGAATTTCCAAAGAGGTTCCTGCTGTACTGTTCAATTGATGTTTCGATATATAAAAAGCAGGTCTATAAAATCCTGTTTTGTCGGATTCTGTTTCGGGCGAAATCTGATAGACCGCATCCAGGTAATTTCCTGCTCCGATATACTCATTAGTTTCATGGTCTTTTCGTCGTGCAGTAACTCTCTCAGTCCTGCAGCGATTTCCGTGTCCTTTTCATAGGCATAATCATAAAAATCAGCAGGATTGCATTTCAAAGCTATAGCAATTCTTGCGAGCGTTTTTGTACGGACATCTCGTTTTCCGCTCTCAATATCACTGAGATTTGAGGCCTGCATTCCTGCCCTGGCCGATGCTGCATCAAGAGTTAAATGTAGCATTCTCCTGCGTTCACGAATACGTGTTCCCACATTCATGTTTGCCCACAACCCCTTCCCCTGATTACCGAATATGGTAATAATATACTGATAATCTTACCATTTGTCAAGAAAATAGAAGATATGTAATATTTACGCCATTGTATACTTCACAAACCAAATTATTCTTTTGACGGTTTACAAAGACGCGTACGGGGGAGGATAGATCGATTAATGAGAATATTGCTTATCGGGATATTAAAACGCGGGATTAATTGAGTAAATCAGCACGTAAGCAAGCGTCATTTGCACAGGTATTTAAGTGAGTTTGATTTCCGGTATAGTTTGAGAGATGTTTCAGACAAACTCAGAACAGCAAGCGCAATAAGGGGTATTGTAGGGAAAAGAATGATTTGCGGGGAGAGCATAAATAATCACAATACTTCTATTTGATAAGACACAATATATATTTCCTCTTGTTTAAATCTTTTTTTTAATTTCTCTTTATATTCTAATAACACTTTATTTGTTGTTTTTCTGCTTGACTCAGGAATGTCAATAATAACTTTGATTGTTTCATCGGTTGTTAGTTTACCGTCCTTCATCGACCAAGTTCCAATGTAAAAATTTGAATCAATCGTATAATTTCCGAGGTTTTTAACAATTTCCGACCCAACTAAAATGAAATTCTTTTGCGGAATGGGATTTTCATTGTTGTCGTTGGTTGGTAAAAGGATTTCGTATCTTATGCAGGATCTAGACTGGGAGGAGTTTTTTGCTTGTTTCGATGACTTTGAGCTGGATGCCATATTTGTTTCTCAATCTGTTCGCTGTTCCTCTTGATACAGCGATTGTGTTTCTTGAAAGAACCTGAATAACTTGCTTACCAAATATATACTCTAATGCCTTATCTCTGTCTTTAGCAGACGAAAATTTAATGGTCTCCACTTAAATCACCTTTTCTTTCTTCTCTTTAATCTTTTTTAACTGCTATATCTAATAGTATAATATATTCCAAATAACTTTATTGTCGGCATAATTTTCTGTTTTCTTTGACTCTCACCGATTCCTTATTTCCGATAATATCCACATAATGTTCCATATTCGGTAATATAGCTTTGCTCGTTCTTAATTTTTCTACCCACAATCTGGTTTGCCGAGTATACAATGGCGTAATAATACAATCGAAAAGTTCCATTTAATTTCAATATATTAACTGTATGCGGTTAACCTTACTTCATGAATTTAAGGCATTAATTAAGCACAGGTGGGTTTGCTAAGTATACAATGGCGACAATGACGAAAATATATCTTGACAAGCAGAATCAATATTACTATATTCAGTAATTTTAATGTAAGGTAGACAGCATGGATCACCTGGAATAATTACAGAAGTGTTTGCATGATTTTAATAAGAATCAAAAAGAATCAATTGCAGAAGTGGCGGCATTCGATACTGTGCTCACCGAAATATGGCAGGAACATATAGCGGAATGTGTTAAAGAAAAAACCTGGCAGCCAGAGTTATTGCTGAAATCCATGGTCGTCCGGGTACTGGAAATAGTTGACGATATAGAATCGGTCAACCAAATGGGTAGTGATGAAGAATGAAAACAATAGAAAGAAGAAAGCGGGGGGAGACTTCCGGGAGAAGGAAAGGGAACGGGAGCGGTTCAATTATTTATAAATAGAAACGGCGGCAGAAGGTATTTAAAGAAATTAAATCAGGAATTTCAATCTACCGATGCCATCGCGGATTTTATTTACCGGAAATATAATTTCTACTGTTGCAGCAATTCGGTACGTAATATGATGAGATCGTTCAAGATAAATTCCAACGCCACGGGGGGTGACCGCCGTTCACCGGGAAGATGCCGGTTCAGAGAGTTGAGAGGCGGGGCAATGAAATAACGGAAATCAGACTTCACTCCTCATATTCACCTGTGCACCCGGGGACAACATACTCCGGACCGGCCGGATGAGTTATGGTTCACGGGAGGGACATAGAGAGTTGACAGGACACTCGCTGCAGATCGGTTTGCGGGCCCGGCACGTTTTTCTCCCATGATCGATGAGCACGTGAGAAAAATGTGTCCACTCTCTTTGAGGAACGACTGCATTAAGGTCCATTTCAATTTTGTCGGGGTTGCTGTTCGCAGTCAGACCTAATCTGTTGGACAGCCGTTTCACATGAGTATCCACGACTATTCCCGGTATTCCGAACGCGTTTCCGAGAATGACATTAGCAGTTTTTCTACCGACACCCGGCAGCTTGACCAGAGCTTCCAATGTGTCCGGCACCCTGCCGTTATGCTCGTCAAGGAGTACGTAGCAGCAATTTTGAATGCTTTTCGCTTTGTTGTTGTAAAATCCCGTAGACCGTATTTCCTCGCCGAGCTCTTCATGTGAAACACGTACATAATGCTTCGGAGAGGAGTATTTTTTGAACAGCATGGGTGTCACTTTGTTAACCCGGACATCCGTGCACTGGGCGGATAATATAGTTGCAATCAACAGTTCAAGGGGGCAGGAATAGTTTAAAGAACACTGAGAGTCCGGGAATTCTCTTGAGAGTATGTCAATAATCTCTATTACCCGTTTATTCCTGTTTTCATGGCTTTCCGGCAAATGAGCAGCTCCTTCCCGCACAAAATCTGATTGTTATTGTTCATCCTGTTCTGAATTACTGTTATACAGTTGAATTCCGTTCCAAAAAATAATTTTGCAGTTCTGCCGCCGACATAGTATTGATAATATCCGTGGGTCCCAGCCATCCTTTACGGGCGATCCCAATGCCGAAATGAACGTTATCGAGACCCTGAATGTTATGTGCGTCGGGATTAACGGCAAATTTCACTCCTTTTTCCTTTGCATATTTACAATGCCGCCAGTCAAGGTCAAACCGGTGTGGATTGGCATTGATCTCGAGAATAACACGGTGTTCAACTGAGGCATCGACGATACGGTGCATGGTGACCGGGAAACCTTCGCGCGAAAGCAGAAGACGGCCGGTCGGATGTCCCAGTATGGTCGTAAAGGGATTTCTTAACGCGGTCTCGAGCCGGGATGTTGCCTCCTCTTCCGGCATTTTTAATTTTGAATGGACCGATGCTACGACAAAATCAAAGGATTCTAAAACCGCATCGGGATAATCCAGGGAGCCGTCTATCAGAATGTCGGACTCAATCCCCTTGAATATCGTGAAATCCGGGTAACGCTCATTGAGCCTGTCAATTTCCTCTTGCTGCTCCATGACTCTTTTTTCCGAAAGACCGTTCGCATAAAATGCGGAAACGCTGTGATCGGATATCCCGAGATATTCGTAACCCCGGTCGATACATGCGAGCGCTAAATCTTCGATTGATTGAGATCCGTCGCTATAGATCGAATGCACATGAAGGATACCCTTGACGTCCCCAGAGGTTACGAGTTCAGGAAGAGTATTATCCGCAGCCGCTTTGATCTCTCCAAGATTTTCGCGTAATTCAGGTTCTATATAATCCAGGCCGAGTGCGGAAAATAAGTCCGCCTCAACTTGGAATTCAAGCGATTCTCTTTTATTGATAAGTCCGAATTCATTTATTTCTATATTGAATGTTTTTGCTCTTGAACGCATGGCAGTAGTATGCTCTTTCGATCCCGTGAAGTAGTGAAGTGCGCAGGGATAATAAGCATCCGAAACCAATCTGAGGTCGGCTTTCATTCCGGATAGTAATCGAACAGAGGATTTGGCAGTTCCTTTTTCTACAATCTCCTCCACTTCGGAAATGTTCGTAAAATAGTCCATAACTTTCGTGCGATGCTTTTCACGTGAACTTGCAACAATATCGATATTTTTTATTGTCTCCATGTGCCGGCGCAGACTACCGGCGATGTCGGCACGGATGATTTCCGGTAATTTTATCAGGTCAAGGAGCAGGGATTGTGCCGTCTTCAGGGAATCATGATACAGGTACTGTTCCTGAGTGGTTTTTAGGAATGTCATTCCGGAAACTATATTATCCTGTGTTTTTTTCCCAAATCCGGCGAGACTTGATAGACGGTCCTCTTTGCAGGCGGTCTCCAGTTCACCGAGACTCTTGATACCGATTTTGTCATAAATTATACGGACTTTTTTTGGCCCCAATCCCGGTATCCTGAGTATATCGAACAGTCCTTCAGGTATTCGTGATTTCAGGTCGTCATATTCCTTTAATTGGCCTGTGGATAACAGTTCGGTAATCTTATCGGTGAGCCCTTTTCCAATGCCTGTTACGTTTCCAAGACTGTTGGAGTCTATGAGCGATGTGACCGGCTCAGAAAGTGACTCGACGGTCCTGGCGCCGGAGTAATGGGCACGCGCACTGAACGGGTTACCACCTGTCACCTCGATCATAACACCGATCTCTTCCAATAGTTTTGCTATCGTTTTATTATCCATATTCTTCTTTTGTGACCGCAGAATAAAAGAGGCATATCTATGAAATTAATCATTTTTTACGCAATATATCAAGAATAAATACGAGGTTGACCCGGTGTGGTCAGGTCGAAAGAATAATCAGAAAGGGTTTACTTGTGTGTTTCGGAGTGTTCGATGCGAGAAATAATATTGAAAATCTCCTGAGCATCAAATGGTTTACATACACTTGCATCGGAATAGCGCTGATAAGATACATTTTCAGGATATTTTTTTTGTGAGGCTTTGTACATAACGACAATTTTGACGGCAGGGTATGAGGATTTTATTGATCTCAGTAAATCAGCCCCTGTTTTATTGACAAAATCTACGTCGATCAACAAGCAATACGCCGAATCGATATAGGTACTGATAGTGTCTGTATCAGTCAATACTTTCACAGAGAATGTATCCGAAAAGAAAAGAGAGAGACTGCTTGACAGGTCGTTATCCTCTTCAACTATCAGAAGAATTTTGTCAATTTTCTTCATTATCTCCTTTGGACATTCGTAATCTGTGGCTGAAAAATTGCTCATATATTACAATAACAATATCCGTTCCATATAGTGTTACAAGTTGTGTATCATACAACGGCGGATAAAATAATACGTATTGTACCCAAAAATTGTAAAAATCAGTTTGTTTTTCTTAGATTTGAGAATTCAAAAAGAGATAGTAATTATTTGAGGGAGAGTGACAATTCATCGATTTTTCTGTAAAGTGAGGAAACGTTTATACCGAGGGCCTGAGCGGTCAATTCCTTATCATAATTATGTTTTGCCAGTTCTTCATTGATATGTCTCCGTTCATAAATATTCATAGCATCCTTTAAATTTTCAGGATGTTCCTGATCGTCGGGATGATAATGAGTATTCATATTTGGCGGGAGATCTTTCGGTGTTATGGTATCTGTCTCGCAAAAAATAATTGCACGTTCAATTGCATTTTCAAGTTCCCGTATCTCACCTTTCCACTCGTAATGCATTAAAATTCGCATTGTTTCATTATCAACCCCCTGTATGGGTTTGCTCATCATAGTGCAGTATTTATGAACAAAATGAGTGACCAGCAGGGGAATGTCATCCTTGCGTTCTGCAAGGGAGGGAAGCCGGATCTCGATAACATTGAGCCGGTAATAAAGGTCATGGCGGAATTTTTCCTCTTTTATGGCATCTAATAATTCAAGATTTGTTGCCGATATGATGCGTACGTCGATGATAACCGGCATTGTATCGCCGACAGGTATGATTTCCTTTTGCTCAATAGCGCGCAGCAGTTTTGCCTGAGCCGTGATCGGAATGACTCCTATTTCGTCTAAAAACAATGTGCCTTTGTGTGCAGCTGCAAAAAACCCTTCTTTATCTTTGACCGCACCGGTAAACGCCCCTTTTTTATATCCGAACAGTTCACTTTCGATAAGATTTTCTGATATGGCGCCGCAGTTAATCGCGACAAACCGGTGGTCTTTGCGATCGCTGTTGAAATGTAATGACCGTGCTATCAATTCCTTGCCTGTACCGCTCTTTCCGGTTATCAGCACGTTTCCCTGGGATTTCGCAACCTTCTTTATGCTTTCAAATATATCCTGCATTTTCTGATTCTGGCCGATCAGATTATCAAAATCATATTTTTCATGGAGCTGTTGTCTTAAGTTTTTGTTCTCTTTTATCAGTTGAGAATGCTCAAACAGTTTTTTGATCGTGTGAAGTACATCATCAAATTCAAGGGGCTTGATAATATAGTCGTATGCGCCGAAACGGAGAGCGTTGACGGCGGTCTCGAGCGCTCCAAAAGCGGTAATAATGATGAAAAACGCATCGGGAAGAATTGCCGAAGCTTTTTTCAGGTGGGCGATTCCATCCATTCGGGGCATTTTAATGTCCGATATGACGAGATCGAATGACGATTCCCTGATCTTTTCAAGGGCTGTATCTCCGTCATCGGCCTCTTCAACTTCATAGCCTTCACTTTTCAATATGTGAGACAATGCATTACGAATGATTTCTTCGTCATCGACGATCAGTATTCTTTTAGACATAGTGCATCAATTCATAATCGGAAATTCAATGGTAAAAGTGCTTCCGACATTTTCTTTGCTTTCTACCGAGATTGTTCCGCGGATACTTTCAATAATGCCGTAACTTACCCAGAGTCCAAAACCGGTACCCTTGCCGACTTCTTTTGTAGTGAAAAACGGCTCGAATATTTTATCGATATTCGATCTGGAAATTCCCTTGCCGTTATCTTTGATCTTAACACAGATTCTTCCATTTAATGACTGTGAGGACACGGTGATTTTTCCTTCTTTATCAAGTACGGCATCGAGTGAGTTGAGCAGTATGTTGATAAATACTTGTTGAAGCTGATCAAAGGGCGCCTGGGTTAACGGTAATGTGCTGTCAAGAATCAATTTGAAATTGCACTTTTGTGCGCTTTTGTCATATTTAATTATAGCCAGCGCCTCTGTGATAAGTGCATTGACATCGGTCTGTTTTGTTCGCAAACCCGCAGGCTTGGAAAAAGTGACGAGTTCGTGAATCAGCTTGCTTATCCGAATCCGTCTGTTTTTTGACGAGTTTAAGTTTTTCTTTTAACCCGGAATCGGATTCTTCTCTGGTCATGACCTGAATAAGCGACGAAATAGAGGTGAGTGGGTTGCCGACTTCATGAGCGATCCCGGCGGCCAGCTGGCCGACAACCGAAAGTTTTTCAGAATGGCTCATACGGGTAATGAGCTTCTTATACTCGGAAATATCACGTAATATTGCCGAACTTCCAATAACTGTACCGCTCCTGTCACGAATAAGGGACCGTGTCAATGAGGTTATGATTCTTTCCCCGCTTTTTGTTATCCGCCCGGTCTCAAAATCCTTGATAAAACCGACCCGCCGGAGTTCCCTGTCGATGCGTTCTACTTCTCCCGATTCGATCGCTTCGGCGGGCAGGAGCATTTTAAAATGCTGTCCGATCACCTCTTTTTTTGTATAACCGAAAATGTTTTCGGCGCCTTCATTCTAGGAAACTATCCTGTCCTTCAAATCAAGACCGATAATTGCATCGACCGAATGATCGACGATGGATGACAAATATTGTTCCTGAGAACGCATTTCATGCTCAAGCTGAATTTTTTCCGTCAGATCGTGGTGCACCGAAGAAAAGCCTATTGTATTGTCATTTTTATCCTTTAATAGAGCAGAGCTTATATTGACTATTAATTTTTTGCCGTCTTTTCTGGTCCGTTCCGTTTTGTAGTTTTTAAGAACACCTCTGCTCCTGAGTATCATTTCAATAGTATGGAGTTCGCCTTCAACGCGCTGCTCTTCAGAGAAAAGAATCCCGATCGATTTTCCGATGATCTCGTTTGCTCTATATTTGTACATCACCTCAGCTCTCTTATTCCATGAACGAATGATAAGGTTATCATCGAGGCCGATCACGGCATCGTGCGTGCTGTTCGTCAACGAAGAAAATCTTTGATCCTTGAACTCGAGCTCGCGGAGATACGCATCGGTCTTCTGTTCAAGCTGAATTTCCTTGAAGATATTGGAGTACATCACCTGCGTTTTGATGAATAGATCAGTGATCTCCCGGCAGTCTAAACAGAAAAGCCGTTCATTGCCGTGAAGCTTGTCAAGATGGCGTAGAATGACTGTCTGCCCATGGAGAAATGCCAACTGTGTCTCTTTTTACGTTGAATCCTTTTCTAAGCCGGATACGGGCAAGATCGTTAAGAAAATCGTTTAATGCATCGAAGTTTTCATTATCGAGAACCTCAATGATCGCATCGAGATGTCTGCCGACACTCTGCTTTGTTTCCTTCAGCGAAAGGTCTTTATAATGTCTGGTCGATTTACGGACCAGGGAAGACCACTCGTTTACAATATCCGGTCTGTTTTTTTTAAATGATGTGATAAATGCTTTTTTCATTTTTGTTTACACAAATCATCAAATACAAGAGCAGGTGTAACGCACGTAAAATTACAGATAAATTGAAGTATTGTCAATGGTGAAAAGGATATTCACAATGCCCGATAAAAAGGAATGCCGTACTGCATTAAACCCTGGTATAAGGAGGATCAAGACAGGAATCTGTCTGCATATTCTGCGTCGGGTAGTCTGCATGAATCCTGTTTGCCGAACCATGCGTACCGGTTTCCGGCAATGTAATCATAGAGATAGTCCCGCCATGATCCGGGTATGAAACGAAGAATTGAAAATAGAGAATAGGGGCTGTCTAAATGTTCGGCGATACGGATAATGGCGTCCGATTTCCGGTAGAGTGTATCGCTTTCTACAACGATGACCGTCTGCGGAAGCACAGCTTGTACCTGGGCGCGATCGAGAATATCCCGGGCAGGTTGAGACTGTAGCGGGGCGAACCGGAGTCTTTTCTTTGTGTCGATCTTGATTAGAAAATTTACGAACCCGTTGCAGAGGTTACACACACCGTCAAACAGGATTACCGGATTGTCCATACTGTTGACCGTTTAGGCAATGCTGATAAGAAAGGCACAGGTAAACCATACCGGCTCAACTGACTCATGCACCGGAAGAAAATAGTTGCCGTTACGATTGCATCCTGGGCCGGTTTACGGGGTATTCCCATTATTACTGTGAACCCAGCAGGCTTAAAAACCGCTCCCAGCCATTTTCAAATGCTTCCCTGTTGGCACCGGATGCGTCCGCTTCTTCTCCAGACCGCATGAATCCATGACCGGCGCCGGGATAGATGACCGGTTCATACATTTTTTGCAGGGATGCCATTGATTCTGACGTCGCCTCCACGGTGCCGGTAACCCGGGTGTCATTTTCTCCGTAAAATCCGTATACAGGACACTGGATCAAATCCATCATTTCTGTTTCGGGGGGTGTGCCGTAAAAAACGAAAGCGGCATCGATATTCGAATCGGCGCCGTGTGCCGCAAAATTAAAGGTGTTTCTGCCTCCCCAGCAGAAACCGGCAACCGATACTCTTCCTGATGCTGCGGGAAGTTCTCGGAGATATGATATGACCGCTTTGATATTGCCGTCTATTTCATTCCTGGTCAAGTCGGAAAGCGCTTTGCGAAGATAGTCCCCCGAAGTGAAAGAATCGGTGTTACCTCCGCCGGGACCTTTACCGGACAGCAAGTCTGGGCTGATAGCAATATACCCTGCTTCGGCAAGCCTGTCAGCTACTGTGCGGACCCAGTCTGTCAGCCCTCTGTTCTCATGAATAAGAACAACACTTGCCGCCGGTTCATCGACTTCCGGGAAAACAATAAATGATGTGAGAGATGTACCGCCAGGGGCGTCGACCGTTATCCATTCCTGATGCCGGGGGGAATTGTTTAAACGGTCAGGGGTTCCCTGACCGGTCTGTCCACCTCCGCAGAAATTGAGGACGGTAAGGATGGATAGTGCCAGACCGGTGATGAATAGTCTTTCTATTCTTCCTGGAAAAGTCTTTGTATTCATAGAGTTAAGCCTCCTGAGTCAATTAATTTCAAATGTATGAGTTTGATTGATAATTTTTTTCAGTAAGTTTGCAATAGTGATGGTTCATGTCACTCGGAAAAAATCGTTATCAGGTCGTTGAGATCGGGAAGTTCGACACACTGACCTCATAAGTAGCATCGCTCTCACTTTTGCCACGAAGACCCGTGCCTGCTTCCGCATAATTTTTTTTGATATATGCCAGACCGGCTGACCGTTTCAGACCGGGAGAATATGAAAACGCAGTTATTTCTCCGGCACTTTTTCCATCTTTTGTGAATAATTTTAGATGACTGTCCGGGAGAGGATCGCTATCGAAAACGATACCACGGAGGTGTTTCTGGATCTTGTCATACGTATCGAGCCTGGCGATGATTTCCTGCCCGATGTAACATCCTTTTGCAAAACTCACATCGGGTATAATGCCGGCTTCATGCGGATTGTACGATTCATTGAGTTCGAACGGCGCAGTCGGGATGCCCTGTTCTATCCGAAACGCGGAATATGCGCCGTTTCCGACCCATTGACCCTTATGCCCCGGCAGGGCATCCAGAACGGTCTTGAAAATTTCTCCTGCACGTCCGGCTTCGGCTATCAGACGGTATCGTGGGAGGGCGCCGGCCGGGTCCATTGTAATGATTGTGCAGGTATTCCCACCGATGGAAAGTTCGGCGGTGTGCATCGGTTCGTGATCGATAACGTTATTTACAGCAAGTGTTTGGAGAAATTTTTCAGTCCCGGGACCAGTAAATTCAAGAACGACGAAAGCCCCGTCTCTCGATTCTACCGTAACGTCATCCATTATCAAATATTTGTCGATCCATTCGGCCAATTTTTTTTGATACAGACCGCTTCCGAGAGAGAATAATGTTTCTTCATAGTAAAAAAGCGTCACGTGATCGAGTATCCGGCCGTTCTCGTTCGTAAAAATCGTCCGTACCGCCTGTCCCGGCTTGAGGTCCGTAATCTCGTTTGTTGTTATCCTGTTGAGAAAATCGAGAGTATCCGCTCCGCTGAATGCAACGATGCTTTCATGTGAAAGGTCCCATATGCCCACTCCGTTATACAGAGCGTCATATTCCTGCTCGAGCGACGTGAATACGTGCCGGCCGTGACTTTTTTCGTCTTCCTTCCCGGAAGAAGCGGCGAACTCCCGGACCAAAAGGTCATGGAAAGGGGAATTATGCATTATATGTACACTATACTATGTACTGTCGTTAAAATTGCTGGCGCATGAGCGCCATGAGAACTATGGCTATGAACATTAAAACCGTGCCGGCCGTGACCAAACCCTTTTTATTCTCGGAATTGCGGGCCTTGAATATAACCACCAATGCTACACAGGTCAATATGAACGACATGATGAGCGAATGAGTTGCCACCGGACTGCCACCCAGGAATTTTTTCATGTCGATATTCGGAAGGGCAACAATGAACCAGATGCCAATCGCCATGTTCAAAAAAGTTGCATGCATGAACATTTTCCCGCCATAGTCCACTGCCCAGTCCGGCCACCCGGTGGAATCGCTTGTCTGCCGGACTCCGATATTCATTACCCAGAGTCCCGTCAATGCGAATGCGCCGATAAGTGTATGGAAAAATCCCGGGTACAACGCTGGGTTTGTCCAGTCCGGAAAACCGGTAACATCGCCGCTGTAATAACTGTTCCATGCTTCCGGTCTGAGCATCATCGATATGTTCGATGTATAAATCATACCCGCCGCAGAAAAAAGCAGTACAATGGACCACGCCAACAGTATACCCGGCTTTTTCCCTTCGAAACGGCCCTGCAAATAATATGTGCCGTACAGTCCCGCAATGACGAGGAGAAGCGCCGTGATAAACGAACGTGAAAAAAGGATTGCAGATAAAGGAATAAGGGTTTTTAGGTACACCGCCGCAAGCACGACAGACACGATGAATGCAAGCACCGTCAACTGCACCACTCGTGGAATTTTAGAAGCAAGAGTTCTGCTCAGAAGAGCGTGGTGTTCATTCCTTCTGCCTGCAAGACTGCTGATTCCGATAAAAAACGATCCTCCCGCAATGAGGTTATACGGTATCAGATACAGCAGAAAAGTGCCGAGAAGGAGTAGCGTAAGGATAATATCGGTTGAAACAGCGGTTTCAGTCGGCATAATTTTTTCCCTTTCTAATTGCCGTTAACATTGCCGTACCATGACATGATATATTCGGCAAGCAGTTGAAGTTCTTCATCCGACCCCAGCCATGGGACCATGAACCAGATCTGGTCGGGAAGAAATGCAATGAGGTCTTTAACATCTTCATAGGTCGAACCGTAAAAAGAATCGTACACCGGCTGAATGTCCCCGTCGACCGTATGACAGTACCCGCATCGCTTGTCGAAAACTTCCTTGCCGGTCGTCAATACGACTGTTTTATCTGTCTGACCGTGCAGATACCCGGCAAGCATTCGCCGCTCACTCTCGGTCCCGGTGAATGGTGTCATTATCCAGCGGGTATATTCGAGACGGTCGATAAATTCGTAGATAAACTCTTCATCGAGCCCGGAAAAAGGAACGCTGAGACCGCTCTGACCGATGATCGAATGACATCCCATACACGAAGTTTCAAAGAGTTCCTTCCCGGCGGAAAGATCGCCGGACATATCTGTCGAACCGGCCCAGGACCTTTCATTGGTGTAGAGAGCCGCTTCTGCCGTTATCGGATTTTGCCGGTAACTGTATATATCTCCCCTGCGCAGCGTGTCGAGCATTGTCAGGGATATGAGAACGGTCAAAAAGAAAATGGAAAAGGAGAATACAAAAAAGTATACTTTATTGTCATAATAAAGGTGCATGAAGAAAAATGCGACAAGAAGCGCCTTGCCGGTAGCAATGGCAAGTGCGACGACAATATTAAAAAAACCAAGATCGATGTATGATGCGCCGATCGTAACAAGTGTAAGGACGAACAGCGCTCCCCCAACGGTAAGGTACACTTTCAGCGGAATTATATGATGTCCTGATTTTTCTTCCAAAGAATTTCCCCGCGTTTTAATTACTCAGGTGATTTCTGACCTTTCCGGCAAGCAATTCGGAGTTCTTTATACAGTCACCGACAGATATTCCGCCCCGGAAATTTCCTCCGATGAAAATACCCGGAAAATTGTTCTCGAAATCCTGAAAATAACGTTCATGCTCGATATAGCCTAATTCATACTGAGGAATAGATTTTTCCCATTTTTTCTGTGTTATACACACGGGAGGTTCGGAAATTTTCATACAATCCTGAAACTCATCGAGAATTTTTTCCCGCACCGTTGTATCATCGTCCTCAAAAAGCTCAGGTGACCGCGCCCCGCCGGCAAAAAGCGTGAAGGATGCGGACAGATCGTCGGCCCGGTTCGGAAAAATCGTTGAACTCCATAGAGCGCCAAGATAGAGTTTTTGTTCCTTTGCGGGTATCAGATACCCGAAACCGTCCAGTTTTCTTCCTACTGCCTCTTTCCGGTATACGACATAGATGACAAGCACGGGAGGATAATAGATAGACGACAAATGATGGGCCAATTCATGGTCCAGACCACGGAATATATTTTCAGCTGCATAGGCGGGGATAGTCGTCACAACGATCTCTCCGTCAATTTGATGATTATTCCCGTTCTGTGTATAAGAAACTGCAAAACCCGAAGACCTTTTTAAAATCGACTGCACGTGTGCACGTACTAAAACTCTGTCCCCCAATTTTCCGGCTATGGCTTTCGGCAGCGTCTGCATCCCGTCACGGAAAGAGAACATTTTTGCTTTCTGTTTAGATGATTCCGGGTCTTTTTTCCGCTCTCTTGCTCCTCGAATCGTGCCATTGATCAGTCCGCCGTATTTTTCTTCGAGGCGGTAGAGCTTCGGCAATGCAGATTTAACGCTCAATTTTTCGGGATTACCGGCATAAACCCCCGCGACGAACGGGTTGATTGCATAATCAAGAAACTCCCTGCCGAGACGGCGCCGGACAAATTCGGCAATGCTCTGATAATATCCGTCGTCCGATCTTCTGATGAACGGTTCGGCGAGCAGTCTTAATTTTGCTCCGGTCGAAAATAACCGTGTTGTCAGGAATGACAGAGGTCCCGTGGGCAATGCGTGAAGCGCATTATTCCTGAGAATGTACCGCTTATCACTGGTCTCGTTGCCATAGATCATCTGGCCGGATATGCCCGTCTCATCCGAAAGTTTCCTGATAAGCGGCGTCGTTTCCAGTCCGCTGCTCGGGCCGTGGTCGAAGAGATACGAATCATGAATTTCAGACTCCATAGTGCCGCCAACGCCTCCGGACCGTTCGAGAACGGTACAGTCTATACCGTCTTTATATAGCCAGTACGCAGTCGCAAGACCGGAGATCCCGGCGCCAAGAACTATAACTTTTTTTTTCACAATTTCCAGAGCAGATCAATGAATTTACGTTCGCTGTATCACGTTAATTTCCCGGCTGCAAGTCCTGCCAATGCCGACACAAATAGTTCGGAATCGTTCAGTCCTTTCATAACGATGTAGTTTTCAATAGTGACCCTGTCGGCCGTGTGACGGTATTCAATGTCGAGTTCAAACAGCGTTTCGATATGGTCCGATGCGAAACTTATAGGAATTATCAGTAAATGTTTCTTCCCGCTTTTTGCAAGGTCTTCGATCATCGTATCGGTTGCGGGCTTCAGCCACTGTTCCGGCCCAACCTTGCTCTGAAAGCAGAGAGAATGCTCGAGATCACGTTTTCTGAGTTCCATAACCGCCTGTACGCTCGCCTCAATTTGTTCTTTATAGGGATCGCCAGCGGTCACGAGTTTAACGGGCGTCCCGTGCGCACTGAATGTCAGATGTACCTCGTTTCTGACAGATTCGGGGAATCGTGTCAGCGATTCGTCGATCCTTTGATTGATCGCCGCAATATATTCCGGGTTAACGTAATAATCATTTACGGTTACGATCTCGGCATCCCCGGAATAAAATTTTTCCCAATCTGCGACCGACGAACCGGTTGTTGCTATCGAGTAGTGGGGATACAGAGGAAGAAGGACGATCTTCGAATAGTCATAGTGCTTGATCTGCCCGACCGTCTCTTCGGTAGAGGGTTTCCAGTACCGCATTGCAACAAACACATCGATCGAATCGTCCTGTTCCTGCAGCTTATTTTCGAGCATCGACCGCTGTTTTTCGGTCCAATCCCTGATGGGGGATTTACCGCCGATCCGTTCATATTGGCTGCGAACGCCCGGCGAACGGCGCTTTGCGATGTACCGGGCAAGCGGTTTCTGGATAAGAAATCCGAGAGGAAGAGAGATAATGAACGGGTCGCTGAATAGATTATACAAAAAGGGCTGGACCGCCTCGAGTGAATCGGGCCCACCCAGATTGAGCAAAACTACGGCTTTTCGCGGCATTTATAGAGACTATCCAATTTTGAATTTATTGTATAAATTTGATAATCGGGGAGATTCCGGTTACACAGTCTGTGAATACCGAGTCGTGTCGACCTGACGCTCGAAGTAACCGTCGAAATTCATGGCGATATTCCGTATCAGGAGCCTGCCCGATTCAGTGATTTCGATGCCCTCTTCATCCACG
This sequence comes from bacterium, assembly GCA_965240425.1. Lineage (GTDB taxonomy): Bacteria > SM23-31 > SM23-31 > SM23-31 > SM23-31 > CBDFMG01. Next base: position 223,013 of record OZ251221.1, on the reverse strand, counting down.
GTTACCAGTCCGTCATCTTCCATTGCGTGAAGATTTTCAAGACCCCAGGCAAAATAATCTTTGAATATTATGCCGAATTCCTCCTCGATCTCAGTGAAATCCAGGCTGAATTGACACATCAGGTTCATGACAACCCTGCGTCTGATACTATCGTCCTCATCGAGTAAAAATCCCCGTGCGACCGGAAGCTGTCCGTTATCGACAGATTCAAAGTATTCTTTTTCCTTTTTGTGGTTCTGCGAATACACGCGCGGGAGCTGGCTGATGCTTGTGATACCCATCGCATAGAGATCCGCCCCGGAATGTGTGCTGTAACCCTGAAAATTCCGGTAGAGTTTTTTTTCTTTAAGCGCAATGGCAAGTTCATCGTCGGGTTTGGCAAAATGGTCCATGCCGATGAAAACATAGCCGGAGTCCGTTAGTTTTTCGATCGTCATTTTCAGGATCTCGAGTTTCGATTCGGGCGCCGGCAGGTCATCTTCTTTGATTAGCTTCATATGCTTCTTCATCCACGGCACGTAGGCATAATTGAACATAGCTATACGCTCAGGCGATATGTCGATCACCCGGTCGACGGTATCTTCAAACGTTTCGGGCGTCTGAAAGGGGAGACCGTAGATAAGATCGATATTCATACTCAGAAATCCGAGTTCTTTGACCCATTCGCATACCTGCCGGGTCATATTCTCGGGTTGAATTCTGTTGATGGCTTTCTGCACCTTTTCGTTAAAATCCTGTAAACCCATACTGATCCTGTTAAAGCCGCCGTTCCGCAGGGCCTCCAGGTGTTCCCGTGTCAGCATTCTCGGATCGATCTCGCATCCGATCTCCGCATCGTCGGTAAAATTGAAATGTTTTCGTATATGGATTATAAGGCTTTCAATTTCTGCCGGGTTCAAATGCGTCGGTGTTCCGCCTCCCCAGTGCAGTTGTTCTACCCTGCGGTCATCCCGGATAAGTCCGCTCCACACTTCGATCTCACGTTTAATATAATCGGCATACCGGCCGATACGGTCCCTGTTTTGAGTGATGATCATATTGCATCCGCAAAAATAGCAGAGTGTATTACAGAACGGCAGGTGAAAATACAGAGACAGGTCCGGAGCATTATCAGCTTCATTCGTCCGCAGTATCTCTTTGAGAAGATCATCCGGTGTGAATCGCTGGTTGAATTGCGGCGCGGTCGGATAACTTGTATACCGGGGTCCTGGTTTATCATACTTCTTCAGTTTATCTATTTCGACTCGATACATTATTTTTCTACCTTACAATTCTCGAATCAGGCAATGACGGCTGAGTGGTACCGTACGCTTTCTTCCTTTACGAACGTGACGAATTCCCGTACAGTTTCCGGATTTATATCGGGAAGGATCCCGTGTCCCAGGTTAAATATGTGTCCGTCATTGTGTCCGAAAGAGTCAAGGATTCGTACGACTTCTCTTTTAATGGTATCGATATCAGCATAGAGCGCGCAGGGGTCGAGATTCCCCTGAAGGGCAACCCGCCCGCCGACAAGGTCTCGTATCTGACCGATATCTACCGTCCAGTCAAGGCTCAATACATCGGCGCCCGACTCGGAGAGATTTTTAAAACTGTGGTGGACTCCTTTGGAAAAGACGATAACCGGTTCATCATTGCGCTCGATCATGGAAATCGTTTCCATGATGAAATGAAGTGAAAAATCGCTGTAATCAGCGGGCGAAAGGATACCTCCCCAGGAATCGAATATCTGGAGAGCATCCGCACCGGCCTCAATTTGCGCACTCAGGTATCCCGCGACGGCTTTTGCCAGCTTCGATAGTAAAGACCTCGCTAATTTCGGATTGTTGTACATGAGTTTCTTGACCTGGGCGTAATCTTTCGATCCGCCGCCCTCGACCATGTAGCACAAGAGCGTCCACGGTGACCCGCTGAATCCTATGACCGGGACGCGTCCGTTTAATTCCTTTTTTACCAGTGCGATAGCATCCATGACGTATCGGAGGTCTTCACCCGGGTCAATTCTGCGGAGGTTATGAGCGTCATGTTCATTGCTGACGGGACTGGAAAGGACCGGACCCACACCCTCGGAAAATGAAAGATCCATTCCCATTGCATCCGGGATGACAAGAATATCTGAAAAGATGATAGCGGCGTCGACACCGATCAGATCGACCGGCTGTAGCGTAACCTCAGCGGCAAGCTCCGGTGTCCTGCACATCGTCATAAAATCTGTCCGTTCTCTGACTTCCCGGTATTCCGGCAGGTACCTTCCGGCCTGACGCATGATCCAGACGGGAGTGCGTTCTACCGGCTGCCGCCTGCATGCCCTGATGAACAGGTTATTTTCACCGTCTGCCAATCAATTTCCTCTGAATTTACACTATTTTAATGCACCATGAAAAATTCTATTCTACTTTTTCAATGTAACGATTATACTGGTGAATAGGAAGAACTTTTTAGCGGTTTTGAGAGAGAGTCGTTCAATGATATGCTCAAAAATCATGTCGTAATTCAATGTTAAGGCAGGTATATCGAAGAGAAACCGGATACCGGCTGGAAAGGCATTTTACTGAAATATCGAAAACAGCCAATACGTTAGTGCGCCGAGAAGCGCGGCAACCGGTAGAGTAAGGACCCACGACAGCGCAATTTCGCTTATGACACGCTTATTTGCCTGTTTTGCAAGGAGACCGACATACCGTATCTGCTTGCAATGACAACGAGCAGTCCGGTAACGATATTCGCCGCGAATCCCTGGCTGTGGGTCATTGGTGATATTTTGTGGCTTATCGTATCTGCAACCTTTGCAGCATTAAGGAGTTCCCCGGCCGCCATACCTACCGCTACGGCGATCATACCGTAGTGTATGCCGAATCCGCTGAAAACGGTGAGAATTGCGACGATTTTCGGGGTATCGTTGAGGCCGCGTGCAAAATTTACGATACCGGAACTGAGGAAATGGGCATGATCGACAATCGTCTGGATCCGTATCCCGAAATAACTGCCTTTATACCGTTCAATACAATTTTCGGCCGAATCAACGGCTACTTCAGGGAACACGGCAGCATTCTGAGCATTTAAAACGTACGAAGAACTCACCTAGGCGGGTACCGGAAACGTACACTCTGTTTCCCCGATACAGATGCACATCTCTTTTTCAATGCCCATTCGTATTCGGATGTGGCGGGATATTCCATAGAAAAGCGCTACCATTGAAAGCGCAATGACCGGGCTGAATAACAGCGGAAGAAAAAAATTGTTCCCTAATGCCGTAAAATTGACCTGCTCTCCTACGGACATGACACCCGCTCCGGCAAGCGCACCGGTCAAACTGTGCGTCGTCGATATGGGAAAACCCGAGACCGTAGCAAGAAATACCGTTATTCCCGCATCCAGTCCCACTGCGGTAAGAAATTCCGGTGAACCGGCTATGATATCGGGCACAAGACCTATTCCCAAAAAACTTCTGACAAGCGCCCCGGCGAGAAATATTGAAGTTATCGATCCTGCGAAGGTCGTTGCCGTTGCCCACCGGATCGCACGATTGTAGTTTACCGTGTTGCTTCCGAAGAGTGTTGCAACTCCCTTGAAATTATCATTCGCTCCGTTGGAATAGGCAAGAAAACATGTCACGAGAACCAAAAGGACAGGAAGCATAATCATTGAAGTACCGCTACCGGTCAATTATTTGATGCTGAGTATATGAAGGTGAGTAACAGATACAATATATAAAAAGTTCCGGGCGTGATAGCAAGGTATCTTTTACAATGTCAAATATATTCTATAAGAACCGGGATTTATTCTTGTAATAACAGAATTATGGCAAATTTTAATTGCAACAATGTCTATAAATGTGCAGCGGATGTTATTTGTGATGTACTATGTGGAGATATATTTCCGGTTCATGGGAACTCGGCATGGCCGCCGGCACTGATTATGCAATAGTATAATAAAGGCATTGTCAGCCAAAGATAAATAAATAATCCGTTGTTTCTGCAATCCACTTCGTAACAAAAAAGCGAGTTCATTTCCTCAAGGAGTCCTGACCACTGACCCGCTCTTTTGAAGTCAAATTTCAATTTATGATCAATTCAGGATAGATAACGTAAGACCGGGCAGATGTTCGCATTAAATGCCGGTTTTTACGCCGATTATGACAGTTCTCGGCAGTCCGGGCCGGATACCCGCCGGCCTCTTTGCGGCGATATAGGTAGTATCCAGAAGGTGCTTGACGCTGACAAAAAGCCGGATGTTATTCATGAGTATCCGCTCTGTATTCGCATCCATTATAAAGCGAGATTTTACACGTTGTGATCCGGTGAAATCTCCCTGACCTGCAACTGTTCTCACAGTGCCGGAATATTTCCCGCTGATATCGAAATTCCAGGAAGCAGCAGCAACGCCGGAGGTAATTGAAAATTGATGCCGGGGGAGATAGGGGATCTCATCCCCGGTCGAAACGTTTCCCCATGGATCATAATCGCTTTCGAAGGTGCTCTTGAAAATTCCATCGGTAAATGTGTACATTGCAGTGACCGGTAATGAATACTGTTTTACCGGAACGACTTTACCCAGATCGAAGTTCGCCGAGTATTCCAGCCCTTTTATTTCCACTTTTCCGCCATTGAACAGGTCACCGGTCCCGCCGCTACCTGCAAGATCGGAACCCAGAAGGTTGTCATAATCGTTGAAAAATAAGGTCAACTGAGTATTGGTAAAATCCGATGACCAGCGGGTGCCGAATTCATAATTGATACTTGTTTCGGGGTCGGTCCCTTCCTTCGGGCCGGGAGGAGAAAACCCTTTATGTATTCCTGCAAACGTCTGCATGTTTACATTGAACTTATATTCAATTCCGATCCCCGGGATCCATATCGAAACAGCGTTGTCCCGGAGTTTCAGGTCGTTTCCCAGCCTGCCGGAATCTAATTTTCCGTAATCGAATTGTTTTAACTGCATCGTTTCATATCGAATTCCCGGCAATGTTGAGAACTTTCCTTTGCGAAATTTGTACTGAGCAAAATATGCTAAAGTCTTGGCAGACCCGATCCTGTTACTTTCGGTACCCGGAATACCGCTGTTCGTGCGTTCCATGATTCCGCTGTTCATCCGGTACGCATCGACCCATTGAAACCGGTCGATCTCATCTTCATGATACCGTATTCCGAGTTCGACTTGATGCAGTGCGGTCCCGGTACTGCCTGCCTGAAGTCCGATTATCGACTGAATTCCCGTAGAAAAATATGATCTGTTATTCGCTTTGACTTCGAGTGCATTATCAGTAACGGAAGATGTGCCTGCTATGATACTATATTCCTGCTCAAAAGTAACCGGGTCTTCGAGAAGGTCTTTGATTTTTATTCTTGCCCCGTCCACCACTGCACGGACACGGTCAAGTTTGTACCAGTTGCGGGAAAATTCATTCCTGTAAAACGTGGTGGTAATGTCTAAGCTTTCTTTCAGCATAAAAAAATGAGTCGCCGTTGCCTGCTTGTGGTCCGTGTTCAGGACATCGACCTGTGAACCTGCATAACGTCTGAATGGATTTATAGCAAAATCATTTTGAGTCAGACCAAGATATGTTTCGTTTGAGACCTCGTCCGTTTTGCTGAGTTTTTCAGTGAGTAATTGGTAAAGCCGTGCAGTTCTGTCAGTGTTGAAGCGTAATTTCACTAAATAATCTTCCTTATCAAATCCTGTAGGGCCGTCGTTGTCAAGATTTTTGAACCCGTCGGCGCTTATGTGGTACGTTTCTGCGAGGAAGCCGAAATTCGAGAAAGAGTTGCCGACTGATGCATGTATCCCGCGCTGATCATGCCCCCCTCTGTTCACATTCAGCTTCCCCTTCAATTGAACGGGAATACGGGTGGATAAAAGATTCAGAGCTCCGCCGGTGGTATAGGGTCCGTACTTTATCTGGCTTGAACCCTTGCGGACTTCGATTGATTCCATCCGTCCTACCGTGGGAAAATAATATGCAGCGGGTGCAGAATAGGGAGCAGGAGCGATTAGAACGCCGTCCTCCATCAAATTTATCTTTTGACTTCGTTCCACACCCGTTCCGCGCATTCCAATATTCGGACGGAGACCGTATCCGTCTTCCTCCTGGATATTAATGCCGGGTATCGACCTGAGGACCCGGTGAATGTCGGTATTGTTATGTTTTTCAAGTTCTATGCTGTCGATAAAATGTGCGGAACCCGGAATACCGGTTATCATACCGGTGCCGCCAAGAAGCATCTCACGCGACACGACGATTTCGGGGCTTCTAATGAGGTCGACAGTCAATTCGAAATGTACGCTGGCACGTGCATTGGTTTCGAGAGAGATAGTCTGCTCCTCTTGCCGGTAACCGATGTAGGAGCAGATCACTGTATATGAATCCAATGGAAGATTCAAAATTTCAAACATCCCGGTTTCAGTAGTTGCGGCGCCGGTCGAGGTGCCCTCAATATAAATGTTTGCCCCGGCTAAAGGTTCGCCCGTTTCAGCATCGGTAACCGTACCTGAGATCGTACCATACTCTTGGGCAAAAAGCCCGGAGGAAAATACTGCGCAGACAAAGAAAGTTAGTATGGAAAGAACTGCTTTCATAAGAGTGTCCCTCAAAGCAGAATGTTATGAAGACCTATGTGGATGCCGCAATGAACGGCGAATAGATTATCAGCATAATAATAATAGCCAATTTATTATATTAATTATACTTATATAATAAATGTAATACATATTTACTTAAAGAGCAATACTTTTTTTCTATTATTGTGATGTTTCGGATGGTTTATGGTGGAAAGGTCAGTGTGTGAGTTAAGAAAAATTTTGCTTTCAATGCGGTTTTTTTTAAGCGGAAAAACTTTTTGCACTATTAAGATTGTCAGTACGGAAGAAAAAATAAATACTCATTAAATATCGAGGATTTTCAGTCAGTCGATAGTTTGTCGTGACCGGACCGTATTGATAATGAAAACGGTCAATGACACCGCAAGTCCGGGATACATCGGTTCTATCCCGTACGGATAAGAAGGATGCCCGTCGACAGGGTTCATATAGCCCGCTGTGAGCCAAATGAACGATGTGCTGCCGGACAGGATCATGGACCAGAGCGCCGCTCTGCTGGTAAGAACATATTTATCGGTAAAACTGCCGAGGATGGGAATGAGAAGTGCAGGTATACCGATCGTTCCGAGTGTGTACCAGATATCGATGACCGACCGTGTATGCCAGGCGATGAGGATGCCTGCCGAGACCGATACGATGATCCCGAAGCGCGTGTACTGAGCAACACGGCTTGATGAATCGGGTGAATGCCGGCGCCTTATCCTGGCAAAGAAATCGTTACCGAGAGTAAGCGCCGACAAAAATGTGAAACTGTCGAGCGTTGACATGACGGTTGCAAGCAGTCCTGCAAAGAATAATCCTTTCACTCCGGGGGGGAGCAGGCTGTCGGCGAGCAGCGGGTATGCCATAACGGGATCGATGTCCGGAAGGAACGCCCGAGCATAAAGCCCCGCCGTGCAGGTCAATATGTCGAATGTTATCCAGAACAGGATCGAGATAACAAGACCGGTGCGGGCTGTTGAAGGGCTTTTTGCCGCAAGGCACCGTTGGTAAAAACCGGGATCGATGAGTGTCCATAGGGCTATAAATCCCCATACGAATATATAACCGGTCCCCAGTCCCCCGGTCGGCGAAAAATGAGAATCCGGGAGGTTGGCGGTCAGGTAGCTGAATCCGCCGAGTTTTGTTACAGCGAATGGGATAAGGAGCATAAACCCGGCGAACATGAGGAGAAATTGCAGAATGTCGGTCCGGATCACCGCCCTGAATCCGCCGATGAGCAAATAGAGCGTTGAAACTGCGGCGCCCGCCGTCAGACCGGTCAAAAGACTCCACCCGAAGAGCATTTGAAACATAATGCCGGCAATAAGAATATACGGGGCGGGATTGATCATTATGAAGATGAAAAAAGCCCCAGCGAGGGCCGGACCTTTTCCATAGATCTGTTCGAGCCGGTCGGGTATTGTCAGAATGTTCAGCCGCTGGACCCGCTTTGCGAGAAAGACCGCAAAAACGGCCGCAAAAAAATAGAAGAACAATCCCTGTGTAATGAGATTGACAACGCCGTAGCGGTAGGTGAACTCCCCGACTCCAAGGATACCCCCGTACCATGTTGCGGTAAGCGTAGCAACAAACGCCGGGAGGGTCAATTTCCTGCCGGCAAGTACAAAATATTCTGCCGACCGGGAGTGTTTTCGAAAGGAGAAAATTCCGAGACCGAACGTTGCAATGAAATAGGCAGCGAGAATTACAATATCGACATTTGACAGTGACAGCATCATTCAAGACCGGATACGTTTTACTTGTTTATTCCGCGCCGTGTTGTAACCGTATCACAGGATATTCACCGGATCCAACAATGACGTCACCTCATGCGAACGTGATGGATTATGACGATAAGACCACCTTCACTGACCGTTATATTGACCGTCGGACCGGCAATCTCATTTGAAATACCGCGTGAACCCTGTTCGAGACTCTCATCGTCGAGGTTGAATTTCAGACCTTTCGTCGACACGCCGCAGGCAGGTCCGTGAAGCGCAAAGAGTGAAACGATCTGTCCGTGAGCGCCGGTGAGCGTAATGTCTTTTTCGAAGTAACGTATCGAGCAGGTATCATCTATAAATTCGACCTCGAGCGAACCGTAAAACTGCCGTAACAGCGATATATTTCCGAGCAAATGATCGACCCGTTCTCCGGTCGCCCCGAAGACAAAGATACTAGTGTCTGCGGCGCCTTTTGATTCGATGTATTCAAGAGTTTTTTGCAGATCGGTAGCATCCTGTTCCGGCCTTCTCACGATCGTTACTTCTTCAAATGCATCCAGAGTCGTTTTAGAGACCGAATCGAGATCGCCCACGATGACGTCCGGCTTGATCCCCATGTCGATGATCTTGTTCGCTCCCCCGTCGGCACACACGATCATATCTGCTGATTCGAGGTAGGTCTTTAAGAATTCAACGCCGGGAATAGACCCGTTCGCAAAGATGAGAATGTTCTTCTGCAGAGGCGTAGTGTGATTGGAACACATGACAAAAAAGATACAAAAATATCATCGCAATACCACGAAATATTTTTGTGGTTACCGGTTAAATTAAACCGATTTCTATTAGAGAATATACAATCGATACAATCACGTAAATCAATTCGGGAATGAAAAAAACCGGGATCTTTCACCATAAAAGGAAACCCAGTTTTTAGTATGCCGCTGACTAAATTATTACTTTTGCTATCTGCTTCCACCTGCCCGGATCGCGGTATTGGCTTCTGCTGTCGTTATAACGGAGTTCGCTATGAAACGGTAATTAACGAGAGCGGACTCGTAACCGTTCCCGTCAGGAACTATTGCCGCAGCGGTGGCATCTTTCACGACTGCGACCTCAAAACCCTGTTCGAGCAGTTCACGCAGGTGGGATTCCACACAGAGATTTGCCGACATTCCGGCAAGAACGACTCTGTCGAAGCCCCGTTTCCGCAATTGGAGTACGAGGTCGTTCGTTTCCGGTCCATATACTTTATGCGGACTCGTTACAACTGTTTCGCCGTCCTCAATATACTTTTTATAGATGTCGAGCCAGTCGGCGCCGGAACCTGCAAATCCTTCAAGCGATAAAGGGCCTTCCCGGTCGAACATGCCGATATTGTGCATGAGCACCTCGAGCGCCCCTTCAAATTTCCAGCCGTGATCGGTCGGGTAATAATAATGAGGTGATATAAAAACAGAATAACCGCTCTCCTTTGCCGCCGCAAAAAGGGTAGCAATATTATTCACCGTATTGTTTGCGGTTACACTTACTCCAACGACTCCCCATGTAACACCTTCCGGGCTTAAAAAATCAATCTGGGGGTCCGTTACCACAAGCGCAGTGCTGCTTGCATTAATGTCCATTCCGGGATTGGGCAGCTGCGCCTGAACAGTTGCATATGATCCGGTAATGATACCGGCCGCTATGTAAAATGTTGCCCTATGAAATATGAATCTATTCATTGAGTCCTCCTCAATTGATTTGTTAAATTTTACTAACCTGTTTAACCGGTTACTTTTTATGAAAGTAGACAGATGTCGGTGAAAGAATATACGGAATGACACTATTGGGATTGCTTACAGAGAATAACAACCGGAAGGATAAAATAGTTCCCAGTTAACAATAGTGGTGTTTTTAAATTTGATATATAAAAATGGCGTATTTTGCTCTTATGGCATGGTCGTTCAAGAAGGAAAAGGAGGGGGTTACTCTCGATCCTGCTCAACAGGACACGCAAGAGCTGGAAATCCCGAAATCTCGCATCGCACGCTGTCTCCGTCCTGAAGGTGCCGCCGGCCGGGAGTGCCTGTTAAAAAAACGTCTCCCGGTCCAAGGGTCATTACATGGGAATGAAAACCGACGATCTCAAGCGGATCGAACGTCATATTGGAAACGGTGTTTTCCGCCCGTGTTTCCCCGTTCACGACAGTTTTGATAGATAACGTGCTGATATCCGGAATTTCTGCGGGAGTGAGTATAACGGGACCAAAACTGAAAAAGGTATCGAAACTCTTTGCTCTGGTCAAATAGCGGGGGTTCACTTTCAGAATGTCTTCGTCAGTCATGTCGATAATGCAGGTATAGCCAAAAATAAAACCGGAGGCCTCCTCACGCGAGATCTTCCGGCACTTTTTACCGACAATGACCCCCAGTTCAGCCTCGGCGGTAACACCTTTTGAACCCGCAGGCAGCCTGATCGTATCGCCATGACCGATGATCGTCGTAGCAGGCTTCATAAAACTTGCGGGCTGTTCGGGGATTGACTCCTCGAGATCGGCAGCATGTTCGCCGTAATTGAGGCCGACACCCCAAATCTTGCCCGGCCGGCGGTAGGGCGGAACGAATCGGATTTCTTGAATGGGAATCGTGGCAGAGGGCGCAGTGCGGTCGATCAATTTATTTAATTCCTGCACGTGGTCCCCGTTTATCAGATTGAAAAGAGAGGCGGGAAATCGGGTATTGAATAACGCATTCACCTCTTTCACCGGGAGTATGCCATCGGGCAAAACTACTCCGGCACATTCGTCACCGTCAATTTTTATTGTCGCTAATCTCATTTATTTATCCCGCTTCGCAATTTTCACTGCTTTGATTTGCCGGACTCGTTTGAACCGGCTTTGCAGAATTTATCGATTACATTTTAAAAATCAAGTCATTATTGCCAATAATCGCAAATTTTTAACACTGTTTGCAATGACGCCGTGTTCAATGGTTCAATTTACATAGCTCATACCGGGATTCCTCATCCTGAATCCGTGATATGCCTGTATCGCCTCTGAACGGTCACTCGTTGCCATACCTTATATACACTGCACGAATCCTAACTTTAAAGATGACCGGAAATTATGGGCAATGTTCGCTGTTTGCATATGGTACAATGACTGGTGACTTGGAGCATTGCAATCCTCATATATACTTGACTCATACCGTAATTTTTCGTACATTATATACGGCAAAATGTACTGGAATTAAGGTGGTGCGGAAATGCTCCGTTTAACGAAACGATCTGAATACGGTATTATGGCGATGAAATATGTTGCGGAGATGCATAACGGTGAACGATGCAACGCACGGGCGATATCTGATTATTTCAATATTCCTCATGAAGTGATTGCTAAAATACTCCGGAAAATGGTAAAAAAAGGACTTATCCAGTCGCGAAAAGGAAAAAATGGCGGATATCAACTGGCGCGGGAATCCGGATTAATATCCCTCGGCGACATTATCAGCGCTATCGAAGACCGGGTATATGAAAGTAGATTGCGATACGGAAAAGGGGTTACGCTGTGACCAGAAAGGATTGTGTAACCTCGAAAACACAATGAAGCGGATACGGCGGGACATCACAAATTATTTTCACGGGATATCCCTGAATGACCTTGACGATGATATATGATAATTAAAATTTTTTTATTCAAACATTTGTGTTCCATAATTAACGATAATAATAAAAGGAATATTCATGAGCAGCACTGTAGAAGTTCTTGAACGGCCGTTGACCGGGACCGAGGATGATATTGTCGGGAAGATACGTGAAGTGCGGAAGAGTCTGGGTGATAAAGTGATGCTCCTCGGACACCACTATCAACGGGACAATATCATCCAGTTTGCCGACAGGTCGGGAGATTCTTTGGGACTGGCTTATGCGGCTGCGCGATCCGATAGTGAGTATATTGTTTTCTGCGGTGTGCATTTCATGGCGGAGACCGCCGATATGCTCACGAAGAGTTCTCAAAAAGTCATACTGCCTGACCTGAAAGCAGGGTGTTCTATGGCGGATATGGCAAACATAGATCAACTTGAGGAATGCTGGGACGAATTGACCGCTGCGACATCGAAAAAGATCATTCCTGTCACCTATGTCAATTCTACCGCCGCGCTGAAGGCGTTTTGCGGTGAACATGACGGCACCATTTGTACGTCGACGAATGCCGACGGGGTGCTGCAGTGGGCGCTGGAGAGGGGAGATAAAATACTGTTTCTTCCGGACCAACACCTTGGGCGCAATACAGCTTACAAAATGGGTATATCTCTCGAAAATATGGTTGTGTACAACCCCCATAGACCCGGGGGCGGAGCAAGACCGGAAGAATACGAACAAGCAAAAATTATTCTCTGGCATGGGTTCTGCAGTGTTCATATGAATTTCAGGCCTCAGTATGTCGAAATGTTTCGTGAAAAATATCCGGGTATTAAAATTCTCGTTCATCCGGAATGTACGTTTGACGTTGTGCAAAAAGCCGATTACAGCGGTTCGACTTCGTTTATAATAAAAACCATTGAGGAAGCTCCATATGGTTCGAAATGGGCGATCGGAACGGAAAATCATCTGGTTAACCGCTTAAAAAATGAACATCCCGACAAGTTCATTAGTCCGTTATCCACCTATGCCTGCCAGTGTGCAACCATGTACCGGATAGATCCGGAACACTTGCTGCAATCTCTGAACGCCTTATACTGCGGGGAAACTGTCAATCAAATATCGGTGCCGGAAGAGACCGCGGTCAATGCGCGTGTAGCGTTAAAGAGGATGATGGAAATTACCGGTTGATTTCTCCGGATAGTATCTATCCGCATGAGCATCCGGAACCATTGATTTATTCCTGACACGTTTATCCATATCGATTGCTCTCCTACTGAAGGAAAATCATGAAGAAAACGTATGATGTTATCGTAATCGGCGGCGGTCCCGGCGGTTACGTGGCAGCGATAAGGGCGTCGCAGCTTGGCTTGTCGACGGCGATCGTGGAGCTTGACAGACTTGGCGGTGTCTGTCTGAACTGGGGGTGTATCCCTTCAAAAGCGCTCTTGAAGAATGCTGAAATTTACAATCTGTTGAAAAGGAGCGGCGATTTCGGGTATAGTTTTAAAAATCTGAAATTTGATCTTGATAAAATAGTCGCCCGCAGCCGGGAAGCGGCAGAGAGAATGTCGAAAGGTGTCGCATATCTGGTCAAACACAATAATATTCATCATATTTCCGGGCAGGGAATTTTAGAAGACAGCAAAACGGTGCAAATAATAAATGACGGGACAAAGACTGACCGTATCAACGGGGAGCATATAATAATTGCTACCGGAGGCAGGCCCCGTTCTCTGCCGGGGGTGCCGATTGACGGGAAAGCGGTTATTTCGAGCAAGGAGGCTCTTGTCCCGGATTCAATCCCGGATTCTTTAACAATAATCGGGGGCGGCGCAATCGGTGTGGAATTCGCCTATTTTTACGCAAGCTTCGGGTCACGCGTGACCGTTGTTGAAATGCTGCCGCAGCTCCTGCCGAATGAAGACGTCGATATCTGCAGATTACTAACCAGGTATTTCAAAAAACAGGGAATAAAGATCCTTACCGGTACTAACGTCGAAAATGCAAAAAAATCGTCGGCCGGAATGGAAGTAACCATCAACACAAATGGGAACACTTCGAAGATCAAAAGCGACCGGTTGCTTGTTGCTGTCGGGATAGAACCCAACACGGGATCGATCGGTCTTGACAAGGCCGGCATAGAAAAAGAAAATGGTTTTATCTGTGTCGATGATAATTTTCAGAGTTCGGTCACAGGCATTTATGCCGTCGGTGATTGTATCGGCGGCTCACTTCTTGCGCATACCGCATCCGCAGAAGGAATAGCGTGTGCCGAATATATCGCTGAATATTCCGATACGCCGTTAGATTACAGCTCGATCCCCCGGTGCACGTACTGCCAGCCTCAGGTTGCCAGCATCGGTTTGACCGAGGAACAGGCTGCACGTTCGGGATATAACGTCAAAGTGGGAAAATATAATTTAAAAGCGAACGGGAAAGCCGTTGCCGCAGGCGAGATCGAAGGGATGGTCAAACTGGTATTCGACGAAAAATACGGAGAGTTGCTTGGTGCGCATATAATCGGGGCCAATGCATCGGAAATGATAGCGGAGATCGGGATCGCAAAAACTATGGAAGCGACCTATGAAGATATAATCAATACCGTTCACGCACATCCCACCTTAGCAGAAAGTGTCATGGAAGCGGCAGGACAGGCGTACGGCGAAGCGATACATGCATAACATACTGTAATTCAAGATTGACGTGCGGTTCATGGTGCACCACTATGATTGACAGCAAGTTTCTCGGAAGACAGGGATTTAATAAAACATGGAAATTACAGCGGTCGCTGGCCGATAAAAGATTGAACGGCCTCATTCCCGATACCCTGCTTTTCGTTGAACACGATCCGGTATTTACGATAGGAAGATCGGGAAGCGAGAACAATATACTTTTTAATTCAGGCGATACACGCGATAAAATTCCGGTTGTCCATATCGACCGCGGAGGCGATATTACGTTTCATGGTCCCGGTCAGCTTATCGGCTACCCGGTGCTTAAGCTCACAAATTACTATGCCGATCTTCACCGGTATTTGCGTGATCTGGAGGAAGTTATCATTCGAACGCTTGCGGATTATGGTATTGAGTCAGAAAGAAGAGACGGGCTGACGGGTGTCTGGGTCCATAGTAAAAAGATCGCTTCGATCGGTGTGAAAGTAACGAGGTGGATCACCTATCACGGGTTTGCCCTCAATGTGAATACAGATCTTTCGTATTTTGAAATGATCAACCCATGCGGCATTGCGGATTGTGTTACCACTTCGATCAAAGAATTAACGGGAGCTATACAAAGTCTCGATGACGTTGCACGAGCGCTCGAATCCCGTTTCAGCGATGTATTCATCCCAAAAAGGAAAACTGCTCATATGTCATTGTGATATTCTTGAGTGTTACAGAACGTGTACTATGGTTATCACTGAACAAACAATCCGTAAAAAGAAAAGCCTGAAGAATAAATCCCGAACCCGGTTATCGGTTAACAATCAGAAAAAACGTCCCGGAACCGGCAAATCTGAGAACGATAAAAGCGTCTCGAAGAAGCCGGACAAAAAAATGATGATACGGATGCTGCAGTACATGATGCAGCAGCGGAGTGCTGAAGAACGAATTTTTCAACTGTATAAAGAGGGAAAAATTGTTGGGGGCGTTTTCTCCGCAAAGGGGATGGAAGCCATTCCGGTCGGAGGCGCTCTTGCCCTGGATGAGAATGATATTTTGTTCCCGATGTTCAGGGACCTCGGGGCCTATTTTGTGCGTGGGATGAGTCTGAGGCAGGTATTCTGTCAATATCTCGGGCGGAGGAACGGTCCGACTCGTGGACGGGATGCCAACATGCATATGGGAGACCCGAAGCTTAGAATTTTCGGTATGATAAGCCATCTTGGAGCCATGATTCCCGTTGCAGCCGGGACAGCGCTGGCGGGCAGGTTAAAAGGCGAAAAAAATTGCGCTCTCGCGTATATTGGCGACGGAGGGACAAGTACCGGCGATTTTCATGAAGGGTTAAACCTTGCATCTGTCCTGAAACTACCTCTCGTAGTGATTATCGAGAATAATCAGATAGCGTATTCTACACCGAATGAAAAACAATACGCCTGCAAAAACCTGATAGACAGGGCTGCCGGTTATGGTATCAAAGGGCATTTGATCAATGGAAATGATGTCCTGGAAGTATTGAGAACGACCAGGGAAGCCGTGCATTCCGCGAAATCCGGCACAGGCCCTGTACTCATCGAAGCAAGAACATTTCGCATGCCCGTTCACAATGGGGAAAATCACAAAAATGTTCCGAAGTCTGTGCTTGAAGAATGGGAAAAAAAAGATCCGATCTTTACATTTGTAAACTTTCTGAAATCAAAAAAGATGCTTAACGATAAAACGTTAACGAAAATACGGAATACAATAGACTCCGGTATTGAGGATGCGGTTAGTTTTGCAGAAGAAAGTCCGCTCCCCAATGGGTCGGAAGCACGTGACAGGGTTTTTGCGTAATGATTGTTGAATATAACACCTTGTAACATCACGGTAATAAGACCGACCGGTACAAATAGTGGCCGATATAACAACATATATTGATGCCGTCAGTCAGGGACTCCGGGAAGAAATGCGGCGCGATGAAAGCGTGTTCTGCGTCGGTATGGATATCGGAGAGTACGGTGGACCGTTCGGTATTACCCGTGGTTTTCTTGAAGAATTCGGCGCCGGACGAATAGTGGAAACGCCCATTTCAGAATCTGCGCTCATGGGACTTTCCATGGGTGCCGCGCTCATGGGATTGCGGCCGGTGGCAGAACTCCAGTTTGCCGATTTTTTGAGCAGTTGTTTTAATCAGCTTGTTAATAATATTGCCAAATATCATTACATTCACGGTATGCAGGTGCCCCTTGTTGTCCGGTGTCCCTGCGGCGGCGGCGTCCACGGCGGACCGTTTCATTCGCAGAACAACGAGTCGTGGTTCATGCATGTTCCGGGTCTGAAAATTGTCGCTCCGTCAACTCCCTACGATGCAAAAGGACTGTTGAAAGCCGCAGTCAGGGATAACAATCCCGTGATCTTTATGGAACATAAATATCTCTACAGAAGAGTCAAAGAGACGTTACCCGAAGAAGATTATATTGTTCCCATCGGCAAGGGAATAATTCGCAGGGTCGGTGATGACGTATCGGTCATTACCTACGGTTCAACTGTCCACATGACGCTCGAGGCGGTAGCACAGCTTGAGAAGGACGGAATCTCTATAGAAGTGATAGACCTGCGGTCTGTAATGCCCTTCGACCGGGAACTCATCCTGAAATCGGTGAAAAAGACCGGTAAAGCTCTCATCATTCATGAAGAATCGCTCACCGGCGGCGTCGGAGCGGAGCTTGCCGGAATTATAGCAGAAGAAGCGTATGAATACATGGACGGTCCGGTCCGGCGTATTGCCGCGCTCGACACCCCCGTTCCGTTCAGCCCCCCGCTTGAGGAATATTATTTTCCAAATGCGAAAAAGATAGCGTCCGCACTGCGGGAACTGGTGTATTATTGATTGATGTTTTAAAAAATATAATTAATCGGTGATTGAATTTTTTAACTGACGTACGGTTTACAGCCATGAGTACTACCATAGTCGGGAAGATATTTGAAGCTCATCAGGTTGCGGGAACCTTGACACCGGGTGAGCCGGTCTCATTAAAGATCGATCAGGCGCTGACACAGGATGCAACCGGCACTATGGCATATCTGCAGTTTGAAGCAATAGGTCTGCCGAAGATCCAAACAGAAGTGGCGGTATCATATGTCGATCACAATATGCTGCAGACAAACTTTCGTAATGCGGACGATCATAAATATCTTCAATCTGCGGCAGCACGGTTCGGCGCCTACTTTTCGAGACCGGGAAACGGTATCTGTCATCAGGTGCACCTCGAACGGTTTGGGATTCCCGGAAAAATACTTCTCGGTTCGGACAGCCACACACCGACCGGCGGCGGTCTCGGTATGATAGCTATCGGGGTCGGCGGGATCGATATTGCCGCTACTATGGCAGGTGAACCCTTTGAAGTAGTGATGCTCTACGTTATCAAAGTGGACCTGACCGGAAAACTGGACCGGCCATGGGTGGCATCGATGGATATCATTCTCGAACTTCTTCGCCGGTTGAGCGTCAAGGGCTGCGTCGGTAAAATATTTGAATATTCCGGACCGGGTGTGCACGATCTCAGTGTTCCGGAACGGGCAACGGTCACGAATATGGGGGCGGAACTCGGCGCAACCACGTCGATATTTCCCAGTGATGAACGCACAAAACATTTTATGGAAGCACAGGGAAGAGGAGGTGACTGGGCGCCGCTTTCTGCCGATGCCGATGCGGAATACGACGAAGAAATAACCATCGATCTCGATGCGCTCAGGCCGCTCATTGCGCAACCGCACAGCCCCGATAATGTTGTGAAGGTAAAAGAAATTGCAGGCATGAAAGTGGACCAGGTGTGTGTCGGGAGTTGTACGAATTCCTCCTACCAGGTAATGTCGGGCATAGGAACGCTCCTCAAAGATAATGTGGTCGCATCTCACGTAAGTATGACGGTAACACCGGGGACAAAGCAGGTGTATGAAATGATGGCACAGCATGGAGACCTTACGAATATGATTTCGGCCGGGGTGAGCATTCTTGAATCGGCATGCGGTCCGTGCATAGGCATGGGGCAGGCGCCCCCGTCTGAGGGGATATCGATCAGGTCATTCAACAGGAATTTTAAAGGACGGAGTGGAACCGCGGATGCAAACGTGTATCTGTGCAATCCGTTCGTGGCAACCGCGATGGCTCTGAAAGGCGAGGTCATCGATCCCCGGGATTCCGGTTTGCATTTTGAAGCCGGACCAGAAGTGAATGCATACTGCATCAATGACAATTTTCTCGTCCCTCCCCCGGAAAAAGACTCCGGTGTAGAGATTCTGCGGGGTCCCAATATCAAACCCATTCCCATCAATCAGACCATGAACGATGCAATCGAGGCGCAGGTCGTATTAAAAACGGGAGACAATATCTCAACCGATGATATTTTACCTGCCGGAAGTGAAATATTACCGCTTCGCTCCAATATCCCTGCGATATCTGAATTTACCTTTTCCCGGCTGGATGATACATTTGCTACACGGGCGAAAGAGGCCGGATCGAGCGTTATAGTCGGAGGGAATAATTACGGCCAGGGTTCTTCCAGAGAGCATGCGGCAATGGCTCCGATGTTTCTCGGTGTGAAGGCTGTAATTGTAAAAAGTTTTGCCCGTATCCACCGTGCGAATCTGATTAATTTCGGTATTCTGCCCCTCGAATTTGACGATCCGGGCAGTTACGATTCTTTCAAACAGGGAGATACACTTACATTCGGCGGTATCCTGACACAATTGCGCAATGGCGGAAAATTTATCGTGGAAAATGAGCGGACAGGTGAAAAGATAGCTGTTCATGCTGATTTTACTCCGCGACAGCAGGAAATTCTGAAAGCGGCGGGGCTTCTCCCGTATATAAAATCGAAATCTGCCTGACCGCTTGTAGTAGTAGTAAGCCTGCCTCATTAGCCGGCTTTAAAATGAAGGAAAAGTAATATGAGTAGTCGTGATACAAACGATTGGCGAATTGAAAAAGACTCGATGGGGGAGATCAAGGTTCCCGGTGAAGCTTTGTATGGCGCTCAGGTTCAGCGTGCCGTTGAGAATTTTCCGATCAGCGGTATCAAGGAGTCCCCGACCTTGATCAGAGCGCTCACAGTGCTGAAAAAAGCGGCAGCCATAACGAATAAATCCCTTGGACTTCTGGATAATGAAAAGGCGGATGCAATCGCGGGAGCGGCCGATGAGATTCTGAACGGAAACCATCACGAACATTTTGTCGTTGATGTATTTCAGGCGGGAGCCGGAACATCCTTTAATATGAATACCAATGAAGTCCTGGCGAATCTCGCGTGCGAACGTCTCGGTAAAAAGCGTGGAGACCGCTACGTACATCCGAACGATCATGTGAACATGGGACAGTCTACAAATGACACCTTTCCTACTTCAATGCGCATAGCGGCACGAATGGACCTGCAGGAACTCTATCCTGTTCTTGACGGTCTATCGGCCTCACTTGCAAAAAAAGGAAAAGAATTTGACGGTATTTTAAAATCGGGCCGTACCCACCTGCAGGATGCCGTTCCCGTCAGGCTGGGGCAGGAATTCAACGCATATGCCGCAACGGTCAATAAAGCGAAAAAGCGGATCGAAGCGTCCGAAGAACTTCTCTGCGAACTGGGTATCGGCGGGAGCGCCGCCGGAACGGGATTGAATGTCCATCCCGGGTATCCCAAACGGATAATCGAAGAGTTATCTCGGCAGACAGGGCTTGAATTCACCCCTGCTCCCGATTTGAGAGAGGCGATGCAGAGTCACCTTCCCATAGCCAGCGTTTCAAGCTCATTGAAAAATCTGGCGCTGGAAATGACCCGCATCGCGAACGACCTCCGTCTTTTGAGTTCGGGGCCGACAACCGGTTTCGGGGAGATCGTCTTACCGCCGGTACAGCCGGGATCTTCAATTATGCCCGGCAAGGTCAATCCCGTTATGGCGGAAATGCTGAACATGGTCTGTTACCAAGTCATCGGGAACGATACAACGGTCTCTTTGGGTGTTCAGGCGGGTCAGATGGAATTGAATGTCATGATGCCGGTTATGATATTCAATGTTTTGCTGAGCATACAGATATTGACGAATGCACTGAACGTGTTTCGGACTCGCTGTGTCGACGGAATCACCGCAAACCCCGACCGCTGTAGAGCATACGCCGAGAAAAGTGTCGGGCTGGCAACGATCCTTAATACCTACATCGGGTATGATAACGCCTCGAAGATCGCTAAAGAGTCGGTACAAACAGGCCGTTCGATCCCGGAATTGATTCTGGAAAAAAAATTATTGACTCAAGAACAACTGGATGAAATTCTCGATACCATGACGGTAACAGAGCCGGGTATTCCCGGTAAGACCGCATAAGCTGGTTGCCCGCAGAGTTTTGATGAAACCGGATTTATTTTTATTTGTTTAAGTATAATCGTTGAAAATTGATTCGAATTGAAAGAGAGGTTCAAGGCGGTATATGAGCGATCAACATAAAACACAAATATTGATTCTCGGTTCGGGACCGGCAGGATCGACGGCGGCGTTGTACGGTTCCCGCGCAGACTTGAAAGTTACCGTGATCGAAGGCAGACAGCCCGGAGGACAGCTTACCATTACAACCGACGTGGAAAATTATCCCGGATTTGTCGAAGGAATTATGGGACCCGAGCTTGTCGAACTATTCAAAAAACAGGCCGGCCGGTTCGGGTCCGAGTATATATTCGACACAATAATGAGTGCGGACCTTAAAAAACGGCCGTTTATATTGAAAGGGGAAAATGCTGCGTATGAGTGCGATGCATTGATCATTTCCTCCGGTGCATCTGCCCGTCTGCTTGGAATACCTTCCGAGACAGAATTGATGGGTTTCGGTGTATCTGCATGTGCAACGTGTGACGGTTTCTTCTTCAAGGATAAAGAACTCGTCGTTGTCGGCGGCGGTGATACGGCAATGGAAGAGTCAACCTTTTTGACGAAATTTGCGTCAAAAGTAACGGTCGTTCACAGGAGAGATGCCCTGCGTGCATCGAAGATCATGCAGGAACGTGCATTCAAAAATGAAAAAATATCTTTTGTCTGGGATTCGGTCGTCGATGAGATCCTCGGAACGAAGGAAAATGGGGTTCGGGGAGTGAATCTCCGGAACGTCAAGACAGATGAAATTACCGAGACGCCGTGTGGCGGCGTTTTTATGGCTATCGGCCATGTTCCCAATTCGACAATGTTCGAAGGTCAGCTGGACATGGATGAGAACGGCTATATCATTACACGATCCGATTCCACCGCAACAAATATTCCGGGAGTTTATGCAAGTGGAGATGTCCAGGACCATATATTCAGGCAGGCAGTCACCGCTGCCGGAACCGGCTGTATGGCAGCTATGGAAGCAGAGCGTTTTCTTGATAGTAACGGAGTGAAATAGGAGCTTTACCTGACTTTTCGACTTTGAATAGCATGATTGAACCGGCCCGGGCAGAATTAATGAATTGGTGCAGCGGTTCAGTGAAAGATTCCATGAAATGAAACAGGTGCTGTAAGTGAAAATTGAAGTACTACTGCCTCTGATGGGAGAAAGTGTCTCCGAAGGAACACTGGAGCAATGGTTTAAGAAACCGGGCGATAAAATTGCAAAAGACGATATTCTCTACGAAGTCAGCACCGACAAAGTAGATTCGGAGATACCCTCGCCTGTTTCGGGGGTTCTGACCGAGATCGTAGTCCGGGAAGGAGAGACTCCCAAGATCGGATCGGTTCTCGGATATATAGAAACCGATGCTGCGTATGACGGATCACCTGCTCCCCGGGCGGTACCGCCTGCCCAGGAGCAGGAACAGGAAGAGAAGCAGGAGACCGGCGAAGTGGAACGACCGGAACCGGAGCCCGTCCCGGCCGCTGAACAGGTTGAAACGCCCCATGTGCCCCGGGATACTACCTATGAGCCACGCACGGATGACGGTGACGAAAAGAAGCGGTTTTATTCACCGCTGGTTCTTCGAATAGCTCAGGAAGAAGATATACCGTTCTCTGCCCTGAAAATGCTGAAAGGGACCGGTACCGGAGGGAGAGTCACAAAGAAGGATATTCTCCAAAATATTGCCGTTCTCCGGCGCCATGATCCCCATCTGTCTCAGATACCCCATTCCGGAGCGCAGATGTTTCCATCGGACTTTTCCCTGTCGTCACGGAACAGACCGTCACAGGTCCGCAATGCCGTTACGATTCGTGAAAAGCCGAAAATCGATTTTGGGGCGGATGGAATATCCGTCGTTCCGATGGACGCTATGAGAGCGAAAATCGCTGAACATATGATGCGGAGTGTACGCACATCGCCGCACGTTACGGCTGTATCCGAAGCAGATATTACCGAACTTGTCCTATATAGAGAAAAAGAAAATATTCAATTTAAAGCTCGGGAAGGATTTTCGTTGAATTACACTGCTTTAATCGCCCGGGCGCTTGTTCTTGCGATAGAAGACTATCCGGAATTAAATGCATCGATTGACGGAACGAATATTATTTACAGGCGGGCGGTTAATATCGGTATTGCCGTTGCGCTGGAGAATGGTCTGATCGTTCCTGTCGTAAAGAACTCGGACGAAAAGACACTTGTCGGTCTCGTCCGCGGCATTTATGATGTTAGCACCCGTGCCCGGAATAAAAGACTGCTGCCGGAAGAAATAATGGATTCGACGATAACGATTACCAATTTCGGACTGTTCGGCAACGTGTTGGGCACTCCGCTGATAAATCAACCGAACGTCGCGATCCTTGGTGTCGGGGCTATCAAAAAACGGCCGGAAGTCCTCGGAAGCACTATTGCCGTCCGCGACATGGTCTATCTGACGCTCGGTTTTGACCACAGGCTGATCGATGGGGCCGCCGGCGGACTGTTTTTATCAAAAATCGTGGAATATCTTGAAAATTTTGAATCCCTGTTATGAGTGAAACACTGAAATCCGGTCAACAGAGAAAAAGTATCCCTCCCCGGACTGCTCCCGGCAAGGAGGTGACACGACCGGCTGCAAATCCACACGCAAACGGCAGGAAACCCGATTGGCTCAAAGTGCGGTTTTCGGCAGGCAAAGAATATGCCGAAATAAAAAATCTTATTAAAGATCAAGCCCTGCACACAGTCTGCGAAAGCGCCCGCTGTCCGAATATCGGGGAGTGTTGGAGTCAGCGTACCGCCACATTCATGATACTCGGGGATATTTGCACAAGAAGCTGCGGGTTCTGCGCGGTAAAGACCGGCCGACCGATCGGTCTCGACAGGCATGAACCCCAACGGGTCGCCGCCGCTGTGAAAATGCTGCAGCTTGAACATGCTGTCATCACTTCGGTCAACCGGGATGAACTCTCAGATGGAGGGAGTTCTGTTTTCGTGGACACGATTACCGCCATAAGAAAAGCAATACCCCGCTGCAGGATTGAAGTGCTCATTCCCGATTTCAAAGGTTGCACAAGAAGCCTGAAGTCCGTTCTTGATGCAAGGCCGGATATTTTGAATCATAACACCGAAACGGTCCCGCGGCTCTATACTACGGTGCGTCCGCAGGCAGATTATCAGCAGTCGCTCGATGTGATACAGTTTTCAAAAAGCTGCGGCGCATTGACAAAATCGGGAATCATGGTCGGTATCGGCGAAACGATAGAGGAAGTATATCAGGTCATGAGAGACCTGAAGCGGCACGGCTGCGATATCATGACGATCGGACAGTACCTACAGCCGACGAAAAAACATCTCCCTGTCGAGAGATATGTTAATCCTGCAGAATTTGCAGAATTTAAACACTACGGAGAAACGCTCGGTTTCCGTCATGTGGAATCCGGGCCGCTTGTGCGGAGTTCATATCATGCCGCCGATCATGTCAATTAACAAAGTAAGATTTACCGGTGATGAAGGAGACTCCCATCACGTTCAAAATTACGGATCGTTTAGCAATAACAATGTCGTGTGAAATACTTGACTTTTAGGGCGCACATTCGTATATTTCTGTACTGTATGGTTTTAAGTAATGATTTTCCGCGTAACGTACTGATTACAAATTGAAGATCAAGACAATAGAATGGGATTAGAGACAAAACTTGGCGGTGGAATTCTTACGACTCAGCTGGACAAAGTTGTCAACTGGTCGCGTAAAAATTCGATGTGGCCCATGCCGTTCGGGACAGCATGCTGTGCTATAGAACTCATGGGGACGCTTGCTTCGCGGTACGACCTTGCGCGGTTCGGTATGGAGCGGCTGAGCTTTTCTCCACGCCAATCCGATGTCATGATCGTCGCCGGCAGGATCGCCATTAAAATGATGCCGGTCCTGCAGCGTATCTGGCAGCAAATGCCTGAGCCGAAGTGGTGTGTGTCCATGGGAGCGTGCGCCTCGACCGGAGGCGTGTTCAATACCTATACCTTGATCCAGGGGATTGACCAGTTTATACCCGTCGATGTATATATTCCCGGATGCCCGCCCTGTCCGGAGGCGGTTATAGACGGCTTGATGAAACTTCAGGAAATTGTTGGACGCGATTCCGTGAAGAATCGGGGCTGATCTCACGTTTTGCCTGACATACTATTCATGAGAATGTAGCCCAACGTTTTTCCAGAGGCAGGAAATGAAATTACCGATTTACATGGACGGGCACGCTACCACTCCTGTCGACCCTCATGTTCTTAATGCGATGCTGCCGTTTTTGAGAGAAAATTTCGGCAATGCCGCGAGCAGTACGCACGAATACGGCTGGATTGCGGAAGAAGCCGTTGAAAATTCAAGGATTAAGGTTGCAGAACTTCTTCGGGCCGGTCCGACAGAGATTGTTTTTACAAGCGGTGCGACCGAATCGAACAATCTTGCTATCCGCGGTACCGTGGAATTGAGCCGGAACACGGTCAGTCATGTGATAACGACGCAGGCTGAACATAAATCAGTGCTCGACACCTGTGAATCGCTAAAATCGCGTAATTGCGAGGTAACGTTCCTCCCGGTCGACCGGTACGGACGCGTAGACCCGGATAACATCAGAAACGCTTTGACTGAGAGGACCGTTCTCGTATCGGTCATAGCGGCGAACAATGAGATCGGAACTATCGCTCCATTGCGGGAAATAGGAAAGATCACACGAGAACACGGTGTGCTGTTTCATACGGATGCGGTTCAGGCAGCGGGCAAAATACCGCTTGATGTCGATGAAATGAACATCGATCTGGCGTCAATCACAGCTCATAAAATGTACGGTCCCAAGGGGATCGGAGCGCTGTATGTCAGAAAGAAAAATCCACGCGTAAAAGTGAAGCCGATCATAGAAGGCGGTGGTCACGAACAGGGCATGCGTTCCGGTACCCTCAATGTTGCGGGAATAGTGGGATTTGGTGAAGCGTGTGCGATCTGCATCCGGAAAATGCGGGATGAATCTGCCCGTCTGAAGACTTTACGTGACACACTATATTATTCGATCACCGAATCACTCAGTGATGTGCATCTTAACGGTCATCCGCACGAAAGACTTCCGAATAATTTGAGTCTCGCTTTTGAAGGCGTTGAAGGGCAGTCGCTGCTGCTCGATATAAAACATGTAGCTCTTTCTGCGGGATCGGCCTGCACGTCGAAAAATCCCGGTCAGTCTCACGTGTTGCTGGCGTTGGGGATCGGGGAAGAACGAGCGTCCAATACCGTTCGCTTCGGTCTGCACAGATTTACGACCGAAGATGAAATCGATTATGTCACGGGCGAAGTGGTCCGGGTTGTCAGAGAACTTCGGGAGTTGTCGCCACTTTATATTGCTCAAAAACTCGAGCAGGATTGAAATAATCGCCCTGTCAGGGAAACAAGTCTGCCCGAAACTTTGTTTAAGTGTTGAGAATGATCAATGTAATCCGGTGATTGTAATGTTTCGATAACAAAAGAGGTGCTTTAATCAATGAGTGATGCAAAATTAGATACCGCACTCGAAAATCCGATTCAGGTTACCGGTCGAGCGGTTGAAGAAGTAAAAAGAATCATGGAAAAAGAAAAAGCTTCTGCCGATAGCGGTCTGAAAGTCGGGGTGAAAGGCGGTGGCTGCTCGGGTCTCATGTATGTGATGGAATTTTCGTCCGGACCGCAGAAAGGTGAGCGGGTCTTTGAAAATAACGGCATTAAACTATTTGTTGATTTGAAAAGTTTTCTCTATTTGAATGGTATGACACTCGATTTTTCCGACGGATTAAATGGAAAAGGTTTCGAGTTCTCCAATCCGAATGCAACAAAAACCTGCGGATGCGGAGCATCATTCGGTGTGTAAAGGTTTTGAAAGAACATCCTCAATCCATGAGTACGGCAGCAATTCCCGCGATCAATTTATTTTCTCGAATTGTGCAGAGACAGTGACGACGAAAACACTTCATACGGGTGATACTTAGGAGGTAGTGCCATGGCAACGATAACTCTTGGCGGAAACGCAATACATACATCAGGCTCTCTTCCGGAGGTCGGTTCTGATGCTCCGGATTTTCTGTTGACAAAAAATGATCTGTCGGACGTATCCTTAAAAGATTTTTCCGGCAAAAAGATAATACTCAATATATTTCCGAGTCTTGACACCGGAATTTGCGCAGCATCCGTACGCCGTTTCAACTCTGAAGCAGGCAATCTCGACAATACGGTTGTCTTAGGTGTGTCGGTCGATTTACCGTTCGCACACAGCAGGTTCTGTGAAGCGGAAGGGATTGAGAACGTGATTACCCTGTCCGATCTGCGTAATAAAGATTTTGGCGAAAACTACGGTGTCCGGATAGTCGATGGTCCTCTTGCGGGAGTATTCTCCCGTGCAATAGTCATTGTCGGCACGGACGGGAAGGTCGTGTATACTCAGCAGGCGCCTGAAATAAAACAGGAACCCGATTATGAGGCCGCTCTGAATGCGCTGCGTTGAAATTTCTTGCGCTAACGTGTAAAAAACCTGTTCAAGTCACGGTAAAAAATTTTGACTCGGTAGTACGATGCGCGGAACATTCGCGTTACTCAACTTAAAATAAGCACAAGGATTAAAAGGTCGCACATTTTATGATCCGTCAAAATTTGAAGCTCTCATTCAGCGACAGACTCTACTTTCCTGCGATATTCCGGGGAATGTTGGTCACGTTAAAGCACTTAGTCCGCCCGTACAAGCGCGTTACAATACAATATCCTGAGGAAAGGCGCGACCGGCCGGCTCATTACAGAGGATTCCACCGTTTGAATAGAGATGATAAGGGAAGAATCAAGTGTGTCGCCTGCGAAATGTGTGCAACAGCGTGTCCAGCACATTGCATATCTATTGTACCTGAAGCAACACCGCCGGAATGGACCGATAGAGAACGGATGCCGAAACAGTTTGACATAGATATGCTGAAATGTATATATTGCGGAATGTGTGAAGAAGCCTGCCCGGTTAATGCAATTGAATTGACCAAGATTCACGACTGGGCTGCGTATTCCCGGAATGAGATGGTCTGGAATAAGGAAAAATTGCTCGATATGTATGACAAAACCACTAATGAGACATTCATGGCAAAAATCGGTCTGACGCTCAATCCCCAAGACAGGATTAAGAGACCGGCCGTTGCTTAAAACAGATTGACCCTCTTTTAGACTCCGGCTGATATTCAACCGGAGTTTTTTTTATTCGCTGCATAAATTCCCGATTACAGAATTGTCTAACCTGAATAAAGGAAATACATTATAATATTCTGTTGCGTTGTTGCTTTAAAATGAATATATTTTATTACGTGATTGTATACTTCGTTAAACAAGGCACTACTTGTTAATCATTGTTTTCACCTAATCCACGCTTTCTTTAACGTCAAAGTTGCTTCTATTTTTCAGAATTATTTGTGTAAAAACTCCAAACTCACCGCCCGGTCTACTTTCAATAGATGAAATATCATCAGGATTAATATCGATAGGGGTTTTGTTATAGTCTAATTGAGTTAATGTTATAAGTTTCATTTTAATCCTCCAAAAGTTTTTGTTATAAAGTAACTTAAAAAGCAATAAGAACCAAGTTCAAAGGCATAAAAACACTTGACAATGGAACTTTTATTTGTTACATTTGTTATAACATATAGAATAACAAACATTATAACAATGTCAAAAACAGATTATATCAGAATACGAATACATCCCGAAGATAAAGAAGCATTTAAGGATTATGCAATTAAGAAGAACCGGGATATGTCAGAATTGTTAGTAGACCACATTAAGAAAACAATTAGGAACGGCAAAAAATGAAACCTTTATCTTTTCCGCAATTAGCCAATTTAACAGAAGACCAAGCCCGCGAACATCTTGAATCGATTCGTTGGGTGAATGGTATTATATGTCCTCACTGTAAGAAAGAAAGTGCATATAAATTGAACCCTGTCAAAAACGGAAATAGACCGCTTAAAAAGGGTGTATATAAATGCAAGAGCAAAGATTGCAAGAAGTTGTTCACCGTTACTGTAGGTACAATATTTGAAGGGTCTCATGTCCCTTTGAACAAATGGTTGATGGTGATTTCAATAATGTGCTCTTCCAAAAAGGGAGTGTCCGCTCACCAATTACACCGTATGCTCGGTATCACTTATAAAACTGCGTGGTTTCTTGCTCATAGAATTAGATTTGCCATGAATGATGAAATCGAATCGGTTGAAAAGTTAAGTGGGATAGTGGAAGCTGACGAAACTTATGTTGGTGGCAAGGGAAAGGGCAAGCGTGGTCGTGGTTCTGTGAAGAAAACTCCGGTATTTTCACTGATAGAAAGAGATGGTCGTGTTCGGTCTACTGTTGTGGACAAAGTTACTGCAAAGAACCTGAAATCTATTATCCGTGAGAATGTTGACAAAGACTCTGTAATAATGACTGATGAATTCAGGTCTTATTGGGGATTGAATCAAGAGTTCAAAGAACACCATGTCATTGAGCATGGCAAGAAAGAATATTCGAGAGGCATTGTACACGTAAATAACGCTGAAGGGTTCTTCAGCATACTTAAACGAGGCATTAATGGTGTTTATCAGCATGTGAGTAAAGAGCACCTGAAAAACTACTTGCATGAGTTCGATTTTCGTTATAACTTGCGTGGAATACCTGATTCCTACCGCACGATAAATGCCATTAAAGGTTTCGAAGGAAAGCGATTGATGTACCGGGACTCATCAAATTAAAGCAGTCAAAAAAAACCCGAAAGAATGGTGATAATTACATGAAAAATATAGGCAATAATAATATTAGGCTTGAGTTGGGTGGGATTGCTATTTCAGCAGACAAATTTATAAAAAGCGTAAATTCATTTTTTGATATTATTGACGAAGTGACGGTTAATATCACGGGCAAGAAAAAAGAAATCCAATGGAATGTTTCGGTTGAATCGGGAAGTGCCAATGTAATTGCTACTCCAGTTGCTTTAAACGGCTCCCCCGATCTTGTTGATTTAACTGTAGACAGAATACAACAAGGAATAAAAACTTTAGAGAAAAAAGCAGAAAGACCAGCTAATTTTACTGATACAGCGTTAAGAAATATACATGATCTTGCTTATATTGTTGATGAAAAAAAGCAGGAGTTTAATAGTATTTGTATTTGGATAAAACAGAAGCCACAACAAATAAGCTTACGCTCTGCCGCTAATGTTGATAAAATTATGGGAATAAAATATCGTGATTATGGCTCTATTGAAGGTAAATTACAAGTTATTTCAGTACGAAAAAACCTCAAATTTGTTGTTTGTGACGACCTGTCTGATCAACCTATTAAATGTTATTTTAAAAGCGGAATAACCGAGGAAGTGGTTTCGGCGTTTGATAAAAGAGTTTCTGTTTATGGATTGATAATGTACAAATCTCAGGGAGAACCTTATTCTGTAAGAGTTGAGCAATTAAAGGTGTTTAAAGAGCAGGATGAACTGCCTACCATAAACGATGTTTTGGGGATAATGAAGGATTAATGGATAAAATAATACGATATTGGGACAGCGATTGTTATTTAGGATGGTTTAATGCTGAGCCTGATAAGATTGACCTTTGTTGCGGAGTACTTACAAAAGCAAAAAAGGGGAAACTTAAAATAGTATCTTCCTCTATTACTCTTATAGAAGTAATACGGATTAAAGACAAGCCACGCTTACCGAAAGAGAAAGAAATAACGATAGTTGAATTTTTTCAAAACGATTTTATAACTTTAAGAAATGTTGATAGGTTCATTGCAGAGCAGGCCAGAAATCTCATTTGGACATACGACCATCTAAAGCCTCAAGATTCAATTCATGTTGCAACAGCAATATCTAATAATATTCAAGTATTAAATTCCTTTGATGATCACTTATTAAAATTAGATGGGTTGATTGGCCTGCCAAATGGGAAAGGAAAACTGGTCATTGAAAAACCCCATATACCTCATCAGGGTGACATGTTTGAAGATGAAAAACCAAAACAAAAAAAAGACAAGCCAATATCCCTTCATCCATTATCTCCAGAAGAGGTTCAAAAAAAGCTTCTTGAAACACCCCCACCTAAGGACAAGAAGAAGAAAAAGAAATCATCTTAGTTTTTATGCCTTGTTTAACGAAGTATACAATCACGTTTTATTATTATATAACTTATCGTTATAACAGATATTTAGGTGAATAACTGCGTTGAAAAAAATGTCAGTACGGGGCTTGTATAGATGAAACTCAGAATTCCACGTGATCAGCTCAAAGTAGGGATGTATATAGAGCGGGCCGTCATTGAAAAATCCAACAAGTCGTCTCAAGAAGTAGATTTTATTCATAACCTGCTTGTAGATTCGCCAAAAAAACTCAAAGAGTTAAAAAGTAATAATATTAAATTCTTGATTATTGATACTGCCAAAGCTAAGAAACTGGTACCGAAGAAAATACAAAAGCCGGAACCGGAGCCGGTAAAAGAACCCATAGTAGAAAAAATTGAGGAGCCGGAGCCGGTAGAAGAGCCGGTCGTAGAAAAAGTTGAGGAGCCCGAGCCGGAACCGGAAGAAGAAGAGCTGTTGGATTCTTTTGATGATGCCCCGAAGGAAAAAAAGGGCGGCTCGGTGGTTTCGTTTGAAGTTGAGCTGGAAAAAGCCCGTGAGATAAAGCAAGAAGCAGTTAATAAAGTAAAAAATATTCTCCAGGACGCTGCTGTCGGCAAGAGCTTTGATTCCGAACCTGCGAAACAGCAAGTCAACGACATGGTTAAAAGTGTGTTCAGGAACAAGGACGCACTGTTAAGTCTCACCCGACTGAAAAGTTTTGACGAATACACATTCACCCACTCGGTTAACGTCACCGTACTCGCAGTTGCTCTTGCGCGTGAATTGGATTTTCCCAAAGATAAAGTAAAAGTTATCGGTTTCGGCGCAATGCTGCATGATGTCGGAAAAATGAAAGTTCCCGATGCAGTGTTGAATAAACCGGGAAAACTCACCCAGGAAGAGCGGTTGGAAATACAAAAACATACGACATACGGATACGAGATTTTAAAAGACCGGGACGATGTCCCTGACGTAGCGAAACTCATGGCATATGAACATCATGAACGGCTCGATGGAACTGGTTATCCGCTGGGTAAAAGAGAAGTCGATTTACAGGACGAAAGCATGCTGACCGGAGTGGTCGATGTGTATGACGCCCTGACGAGCGCACGTGTTTACAAACCCGGAATGCCTCCTCCCCATGCTCTATCCTTTATCAAGGAACATGCAGAAACTGAGTTCCGGGCCAGTTATGTCGATAAATTCATTGAAGTTATCGGCATATTCCCGGTAGGGAGTCTGGTGGAGTTCAATACGGGACAGATGGGCATTGTCAAAGAGATCAACAGAGAAAATATTTTTGAACCGCATGTGCTTCTTGTGATGAATGCACAAAAACAAAAACTCGGATCGGCACGGCCTCTCGATCCGTCAAAGTACGAAAGCGCCGGTTTGAAAATTGTCCGGTATCACGATCCGGATGATATGGGTATCGTCACGTCGGATTACCTCGATATCGCTACCAAACGAATTTGAAGGATTCCGGCCCAACTCACCTATTTTTCCTGAAAAAACTCTCCATTTTTTCCTTTGTTTCAGTGAGCTGTTTTACCTTAATTTCACTTTCACGCCCTATTTCCGTTCCGGGTGCGATCTCAAGGACCTTTTGGTAATTCTTGATCGCATTTCTATAATCTTGCGTTTTTTGCCGTTCGAATGCCTGCGCCATATAAAAATACGGATCGGCTTTTTCAGGGAACGCTGAAGCGGCGCTGGAGAACGAGTCGATCGCATCGCCCATTTCTGCAGATTTTCCCCGGTTTAATACGTATAATCCCTCGGACATATTTCGGAGGTAACCGGCTTCCTTATCATCAGGTTTTATAGCAAGATATTTTTTGAAATTTTCTGCCGATTCAAAATAGTAATGCGATTCATATTCATCCATTGCATTCTTGTGTAGAGTCTGCGCAAGAGAGTTGTAATATTCAACTTTCTTCACAGCCGCGGCGCCGAGGGCCGATACGCCGCTGTTTTGCACAATGACTTCATACGCTTTTAGTGCACCGGCGGCATTGCCTTTACGTTCATATATCCCGACAAGTGTTTCGTGCACCGGCAAACA
Source organism: bacterium (assembly GCA_965240425.1). Lineage (GTDB taxonomy): Bacteria > SM23-31 > SM23-31 > SM23-31 > SM23-31 > CBDFMG01. Next base: position 189,867 of record OZ251221.1, on the reverse strand, counting down.
ATCGGGGTATTTTCTCTTTAGGCTTTCATATATCTCGAGAGCTTCGCGGCCAAACCCCTTTTTCTCAAGGTCCTGTCCTTGCTGCATTCTGACGAGAGGAATGCGTGAGTGTACTTCGTCAAAATCCGGTTTGAGCCGGAGAGCATCGGTATAAGCCGCAAGGGCAAGATTGAATTCGTTTTTCCCGAGATATGCATCTCCGAGATTACGATATGCCTTGTAATTTCCGGGACTGTGTGCGATGAGATTCTTGAATTCCTTTATTGCCTCATCGAAATTTTTCCCCGATAAGTATGTATCTCCCTTTTGCTGCGAACCTGCGCAATACATAAAGAGAATAACCACTATGACTGACCAAGTTTTCCGAAACTGCATGCCATCCCTTCCTGTAATCGGTTTCTGCGCGTTATCCATTCTAATAGCGCATAAAAGTAGCAATTAAATATACAAATGTAAAACAAAAAAATTGCATCGAAAATTACAATGATAATAAACGCTGACGTTCAGTTTGCGGATCAGGCCTGGTACAGGTAGCGGTATACGCTACTATTACTTGACTTTTACGATAAAATTGTTAAAATTATCATTTCTTATATGGAGTAAATGTATTCATATATTTAATAATAACTATTACTTATGTCTATTTTTGGTCTTTTGATCGAGTTGTTTATAACCGTCGATCGGCAGGGGTGGTTTTCTCGACTCGATCGTTAATGCAGTAGCATCTTTTCGAATAAAAGTTTTTTACCTCTCCAAAGTAATGTCCGCCATGTATTTATGACTTCAATATCCCGAAACACAGCACTCAATAGCGCTATCGGTTTAAATATTCTTGCTGAATCCGTTGAAAAGATTTTAAGCGGGTTTATAGCGGATTGCATCCGGAAAACATCGAGTGATAAAGCTGTTATCGGACTGTCGGGAGGTCTCGATTCGTCGGTAGTCGCAAGTCTTGCTGCAAAAAGATTGGGTCCGGATAATGTTCTGGGAGTCATTATGCCTTATAGATCGAGTTCACCCGAAAGCAGACATGATGCAGAATTAATTGCCAGCCACCTTAAAGTATCAACTGAGATTGTAGACGTAACCCCTATGGCTGATGCCTATTGTGAGCAACGTCGGGATTTGGGCGATAACCGCCGGGGAAATTATCTCGCTCGTCAGCGTATGGCCGTGCTGTATGACATTTCGGCACGGGAAAATGGACTTGTAATCGGTACAAGTAATAAATCGGAACTATTGCTGGGATATGGAACGATTTTCGGAGATCTCGGACATGCGATTAATCCTGTCGGCGACCTTTACAAGACTCAAATAAGACAATTGGCACACTATCTTGATATACCGGAAACAATTCAGATAAAAGTGCCTTCTGCCGATTTGATTTCCAGCCAGACGGATGAAGGAGACCTTGGATTTACATATGAAGAAGTAGACAAACTCCTCTATTTGTGGGTAGACCGTCAAATGACTGAACAGGAATTGGTCGATCAAGGGTTCAAAATAGATTTTATAAAAAATGTCATTTCCCGTGTTCGTAAAAATCACTTTAAACGAATTCCGCCGTTAATAGCGAAAGTTTCTGCCGCAACGATTGGACATGAGTTTCGGTATGCGTGGGAGTGGTCGACGATATCCTGAAACAGGTGACGTCGAATCATATAAAACGTGCCGATAAGTGAAGAAAGTCATTGTATTTCAAGTTTTTTTTTAAGATTTTACTATGCTGTTGAAGACTCAAATCAATCATGCCTGAAACATCAAAGAACACTACGGAAAATAATGTTCAGAAATCGGGCTGTCTATTTGTAGTCTCGACACCGATCGGCAATCTCGGCGATATTTCCTTGAGAGCCATTGAAACGCTCAAAGAAGTCGAGCTTATTGCCACTGAGGATACGAGAAGGGCATCGATCCTAAAAAAGAAGTTTGATATATCGACCAACCTTACAAGTTATTTTGAACACAATGCACAGAAAAGAATTCCGAAACTGATTGAGAAGCTGCAGTCCGGAAAAAATGTCGCACTCATTTCTGATGCAGGAACTCCGGGTATAGCAGACCCCGGATACAGACTCATAACCGGGTGTATAGAACATGATATTGCCGTTGTTTCCATTCCGGGTCCTGCTGCATTTCTGGCAGCACTTACTGTTTCGGGTCTCCCGACAGACAGGTTTGTGTTCGAAGGATTTTTACCTTCCAGAAAGGGACGCAAAAAACGTCTTACGGAATTGTCACAGGAACAAAGGACGTTGCTATTATACGAATCCCCGCACCGTATTCAGCGAACCGTTGAGGATATGTATGATTATTGCGGTGACAGGGACATCGTTATCGTCCGGGAGATGACGAAATACTATGAAGAAATAACAAGAACTCAGTTGTCACAGGCCAGTGATCTATTGCGGGGGAAGAAACCGAAAGGTGAATATGTACTGGTAGTACGCGGGGCAGCAAAGAAAAAATAAGAGGGTCGGACACGGAAGATTCGGTATGGTGAATAACTATGAAATTTATATCTGACGGGATACAAAACTGGTATTTAAGATTGATCGATCCTGCTATCAACTTTTTTATTAAGATCGAAATACATCCCAACCATTTTACAACGGTCGGATTTCTCATTCAGTCCGTTGCCGTATACTTCATTGCGACCGGAAAATTCTTTGTCGGCGGAGCATTGACCTGGCTTTCGGGAACCTGTGATATTATAGACGGTAAAATTGCTAGGACCAGAGGGATCGGTACCAAATTTGGAGCGCTGTATGATTCTACGCTCGACCGTTACTCCGAATTCATAATGTTTTTTGGACTCAGCTACTATTTTGTGTCCCGGGAATATTTTCTGACATCGATCCTGACATTCATTGCATTGGGCGGATCGCTGATGACAAGCTATATTCGGGCACGAAGCGAGGCGCTTGGGATGCACATAAAAGTCGGCAAAATGCAGCGCCCGGAGCGTATTGTGTATATAGGCGGTGCGGCAGTTCTGTCGGGCATTCCATACCTGTCACAATTTATTTCACCCTATCCCCTGATAATCGTCATTGCTATTATAGCCGTAACATCGAATACAACTGCTTTTCAGCGGTTGGTGGTTATGTATAAACTAACTGATAATGGCCGGGAGCTAATGTACACGGATAATGATGGAGTGAATAAGTAAATGTATATTAAGAAACTCAAATCAAAAATACATAGAGCGCGTGTTACCGAAGCTGAACTTGATTATGTAGGAAGTTTGACGGTCGACAAAGATTTAATGGACATAACAGGGCTTGTGCCGTTTGAGAGGGTTCTGGTAGCGAACATATCGAACGGTAACCGGTTTGAAACGTATATAATTGAAGGCGCCCGCCAGTCGCGGACTTTTTGTTTGAACGGAGCGACAGCGCATCTCGGTTCCGTTGGCGACTTGCTGACAGTCTTTGCATTTTGTGACGTCACGCCGGAAGAGGAAAAAGAAATGGTGCCCCGAATAGTTATTCTCGATAATAATAATAATGTGATGGAATTCATCGGAGGTGAGGATGGCGAGTAAAGGCGTGAACATTGTTGAACCTGCAGGGAAATTAGGTGTTCTGCTTCCCGGTCTCGGCGCTGTCAGTACGACTTTTATCGCAGGTGTTTTGGCGAGCAGTCAAGGAATTGCCCATCCCTACGGGTCACTGACACAAATGAGCACGATCCGGCTTGGTGAACGGACCGAGAAAAGAACACCGTACATAAAGGATTTTGTCCCGCTTGCGGATATGAATGACCTCGTTTTCGGAGGATGGGATATATTTCCTGAAAACTGCTATCAAGCGGCACGTAAAGCAAGGGTTCTTGACGAACGGCTCCTGGAAAAAGTGAAACCGGGACTCGAAAAAATCAGCCCGATGAAAGCGGTGTTTGACAAAAACTATGTGCGAAAACTTGATGGTTCGCATGTGAAATCAGCTCCGACACACTATGATCTTGTGCAGGAATTAATGGAAGACTGCAAACGATTCAAAGAAGAAAATGGAGCGGACCGGCTGGTTATGGTCTGGTGCGGCAGTACGGAAGTGTTTTTGAAACCGTCGAAAACACATGAAACATTGGCGGACTTTGAAGAAGGACTCAAAAACAACTCACCGGACATCGCTCCAAGTATGATCTATGCGTATGCTGCCTTGCAATTAGGTATTCCTTATGCTAACGGGGCTCCGAATTTGACTCTCGATATACCCGCCCTGTATGATCTGGCAAAAGATAAGAATATTCCCGTCTGCGGAAAAGACTATAAGACCGGGCAGACTTTGATAAAAACAATAATTGCTCCGGGCTTGAAAGCGCGCATGCTCGGAGTGAAAGGCTGGTTCTCAACAAATATACTCGGGAACAGAGATGGGGAAGTCCTGGACGATCCCGATTCATTTAAAACAAAGGAAGAAAGCAAACTGTCCGTTCTCGAACATATTTTACAACCTGAAATGTACCCCGAATTGTATGAAGATATGTACCATAAAGTTCGGATCAATTATTATCCGCCCCGCCGTGACAATAAAGAAGGATGGGACAACATAGATATTTTTGGATGGCTTGGTTACGATATGCAGATCAAGATAGATTTTCTTTGCAGGGACAGCATCCTTGCGGCGCCTATTGTCCTTGATCTCGTATTATTTCTCGATCTTGCACAACGATGTAAAATGGGCGGGATTCAAGAGTGGCTCTCTTTCTATTTTAAAAGCCCTATGTGTGCGCCGGACCTCTATCCCGAACACGATCTCTTTATTCAATTGATGAAGCTTAAAAATACACTTCGCCATATTCAGGGCGAAGAACCCATAACGCACCTCGGTCTTGAATACTACGATTAAATCTCATACCGGAAGACTCAAATCAGTCGTTTTAATGTTTGAATCCGCTTCAAAGTTCTATGTAATGCATTTGAGAACATTAAACAAAAAGCAATGACGGAAAAAGTAAAAAAGCCACCCGGAACATTAAAAGAGTACCTGAAGACCTCGCTTCCGGCCGTAATCGATCTGTCAATTCAACCGACCGTGTGGCTTTACGAAGCATTTCTAATTGGTCAAATAAGTTATGCTGCACTTGGTGGAGTCGGGTTTGCGTTTCAATTCATTTTAGTGACATTCACCGTGGTCTTGACTTTCGTCATTGGAAGTTCGCTCATCATCAACAAGCACCTGGGGCGAAAAGACATGTGGGCTGCCAACCACATTTTTGGGCAGGCGATGATGATCGGTGCGGGTTTGTCTTTAATTATTACTCTGATCTGGTATTTCGGATCGCCTGTGCTCTTTAAAATAATCAAAGAGAGCGAACCCTTAGGACAGAACTATGGTGTCGAATATCTGCAGACCATTGCCTACTTTGCCCCGGTAATAATAGTCGGCTTTATCGCTCTTGGAATCATCAGGGCAACGGGTGATACGCAATATGCCCTTATTATTAATATAGTTATCATCGGTATCAATATCCTTCTGGCGCCTTTGCTCGTATTCGGTCAATTTGGGATGCCTCGTCTTGAAGCACAGGGACTTGCCTTGGCGAAAGGTATTTCGTTCACCGTAGGATTTGTACTCACGGTGATTCTTGTCCGGAGCAGGAAGGTAAATCTGTTTCTCTCGGGACGTGAATTGACGACCCTGAACTGGGAAAGTGTCAAATCACTGTTTAAAACCGGTTTTCCTGCGACCGTCGAACAGTTGACTTGGACTACGGGGATGCTCATCGTTTCTACTTATGTTGCCAGGCTGGGAGTTGTTGTACTTGCCACACATCAGATATTGCTGCTGTTACAGGGAGTGATGTCCATGCTCTATCAGGGATTGGGCCTGGGCTCCATGACGCTTATCGGGAAAAAAGTCGGCGCAGACGAACATCAGCATGCCGAAAGAACGGGATTTGTCGCCGGTGCAGTAACACTGTCGCTTGTCTCATTAGTATCGATGATAGTTTACTCGTATCAGGCTGAGATTTTCCGGGTCTTTACAAATAATCAGGAGGTTTTGGATCTCGGATTAACAGTCATTGTCATATTTGCAATCGTGCAGGTCCCGAAAGCATTGAACAGTGTCCTGATAGGTAATCTACGCGGTGCGGGAGAATTGAAGTGGATAATGTGGGTAACGATCCTGGGCGTAGCGATTTTTGAAATAAGTTCGTCGTGGGCGGTAGTGTTCGTATTCAATTTTGCTCTTGCAGGAATTTGGATCGTGCATGGCTGCGACGAGATTACAAGATTTATGTTTAATTTTTTGCGGTTCAGAAACGGAAAGTGGAAATTACAGAATTTATAATTTCGCCGCGGATTCTTGAATCCTTCCCTTCTAACGAATTATTTCAATACTGATCATTTCTAAAAATTATTTAGGTGCTGTTTGGATTGGTGATAGTATACTCTCCGGAATCACACAGGCACATCGGATTGGAATATAATGCAATGATTAAAATTATTGAAATGCAAGAAGGAACTTTGCGTTTCCCCAGAAAAATAATTACATTGAATTAGAATTTCATGTATGTCAACGGTTGTGAACGAAAGTGAAAATTACGACAACAAAACATTTATTACGGCACATTGGAAAGATTGCTGAAGAATCTGAAACGGAAGTGTATCTTGTCGGCGGCTATTTGAGAGATGAAATACTCGGTAAAGATGTCAAAGACTTAGATTTCACCGTGATCAAAGACGGACTTGCCTTCGCACAAAAAGTAGCCGATTCGTTAAATGTAACCAATAGTGTCGTCTATGCAAAATTCGGGACCTGTATGATACCTTATGCAGATTATAAACTGGAATTTGTACAGGCACGTGCAGAATCGTACGAACCCCTGTCCCGAAAACCGAATGTTTCCGATGGAGACCTTTTTACCGATCTGCAGCGGAGGGATTTTACGATCAACACGCTTGCAAAAAAATTGACAAAAAACGGCCCCGGGGAAACACCGGTCGATTTTTTTAACGGTCAAACCGATCTGGATAATAAAATTCTCCAAACTCCCCTGGATCCCCTCAGGACATTTGATGACGACCCGCTCAGAATGATGAGAGCGGTCCGTTTTGCAGCGCGTTTCAACCTTACTATCGAGGAATCGACCTTCAATGCGATAAAGAAAAAGAGAGACCGGATTTTCATTGTATCGATAGAACGTATTACTCATGAATTCCTGCAAATTCTCCGGACTGAAAAACCGTCAACCGGTCTCAATCTGCTGAGAGAAACTGGTCTGTTAGAAGTAGTATATCCTGAATTACACCAGCTTATCGGCATAGAGCAGCGCCGCGGATTTCATCATAAAGATGTGTGGTTTCATACATTAAAAGTTGTTGATAATGTTGCTAAAGTGTCTGAAAGCCTGCCGCTCAGGCTTGCCGCTCTGTATCACGACATTGCAAAACCGAGAACAAAACGATTCGATGAAAAAGCAGGATGGACCTTTCACGGACATGATGCGATTGGCGCGCCAATGGTTGCATCCATTTTTAAAAAGCACAAAATTCCAATGGATTCTCTGCCGTACATTCAGAAATTGGTTCGACTCCACCTCCGTCCTATAGTCCTTTCGAATGAGGAAGTAACCGACAGCGCAATTCGCAGACTCATAGTTGCTGCCGGAAATGAACTTGAAGACCTTTTGACATTATGCAGAGCGGATATTACCTCGGGTAATCCTTTGCGGGTAAAACGACATCTAAAAAATTTTGACATTGTCGAAGACAGGATCAATGCTGTTGAAGAACGTGATGCATTGAAGGCTTTTCAGTCGCCCGTTCGAGGGAATGAGATCATGAAGGTATGTGGTTTATCGCCGTCACCCGCAGTCGGCAAACTGAAATCGATGATTGAGGAAGCGATACTTGATGGGAAGATCCCCTTCGAGTATGATGCCGCATATGCGTATCTTGTCAAGATAAAGGATGAATTTTTGAAAAATGACGGACCAACCAATAAAGAAAAGGCCTGACACCGTTGCACAGTAAACAATCGACCGGGCAGTGCCGTGTACGTTTTGCTCCCAGTCCTACCGGATATTTTCATATCGGCAGCGCCAGAACCGCACTATTCAACTGGTTGTTTGCCCGGAATCACAACGGAAAATTCCTGCTGAGGATCGAAGATACCGACAGAGAAAGGTCTTCTCAGGAATATCTCGATTCAATTCTCGATTCACTCTTGTGGCTCGGATTACAGTGGGACGATGATATTTTTATTCAGTCCCGGACTCTTGATGATCACAAAGCCGCCGTTGATAAACTCTTGAAAAAACAAGCGGCGTATAAATGTTATTGTACGCCTGAAGGACTGGATAAAAAGCGTAAAGAAGCGAACAGAAAAAAGATACCTTATAAATATGACCGTGCCTGCTGTCACCTTACTGCGGAAGAGGCGGAAAGCTTCGAAAAAGGAGGAACGACATATGCTGTACGGTGCCTGATCCCGGAGGGGATAACGGAATTTGTCGATACGGTTCACGGAAAAACCGTCTTCAGGAATGGAGATATCGATGATTTTATAATTCTCCGTGAGAACGGCACCCCGACGTATCAGCTTGCCGCTGTCGTAGACGACCATCATATGCGCATTACAAACGTTATCCGTGGTGACGACCATTTATCGAACACCCCGAAACAGATCATTCTCTATGAATCGCTTGGGTGGACTGTGCCTGAATTTGCACATATGCCGATGATATTGGGAAACGACAAGACCCGCCTTAGCAAACGGCACGGGGCGGCGTCGGTGGAAGTATACAAAGAGCGGGGATATCTGCCTGAAGCGTTACGGAATTTTCTTTTGCTCCTTGGCTGGTCTCCGGGTGATGACCGTGAAATCATCGGAATCGAAGAAGCGATAAAATCGTTCGGTCTTGGGAAGACATCGAAAAACTCAGCCGTGTTTGATGAAAAAAAACTTGAATGGATGAACAGTCTATATATTAGTGCACTCAGCGATGGTGACCTTGCCGAACATCTCAAACCGTTTATTGCCCGGGACCAACAACTCGAGAACGAGGTACATGTCCTTGGAGACGATTATCTGAAAAAGGTTCTTGCTCTCGTCAAGTCGCGTATGAAGCTGCTGACGGACTTTTTGATTTTCGGAGGATATTTCTACAGGGACCCGGAGGATTATGCACCGAAAGCTGTCAATAAACATTGGATGGTTGACGATGTTATGGAGCGTCTTGGACGACTTCGGTTGGGCATGATGGATATGGACGATTTTTCAGAGCGAAAATTAGAAGAGAGCATTCGTGGCCTTGCTGAAAAACTTGGACTCTCGGCGGGACAGCTTATTCATCCGGTACGTTTGGCGCTTACCGGGTTCGGCATAAGTCCGGGTCTTTTCGAGGTTATGAATATCCTCGGTAAGGATACGGTTATCCGAAGACTCGATAAAGCAATCCGTTATTTGAACCGGGTATAATATTCTCTGTTCCTGCGAAGGTAGAAATAATAAAAAAAGGAGCTTATCCCAATAAAGGTCGCTCCTTTTTTTATTATCTGGTTTTATAGATATTACGTAAACAGTGCGAGGACGTTTTGTGGTATGACATTCGCCTGAGCGAGCTGAGCTGTAGCGGTTTGCTGGAGTATCTGGAGTCTTGTGCTTTCGAGCTGTTCCTTGGCGATATCGGCATCGAGGATACGTCCCCTTGTCGCCAAGGTGTTGGTGATGGCGATGGAGAGCGTATTTTCCTTGACGGTAAGCCGTGATATGGTGGCGCCTACCTGCTGTAATGTCGTGTTGATCGTGTCGATAGCGTTATTGACATTCGTCAGAGCACCTGCTGCACTTGCGGCACTTACGATTTCATTCGCAACATCGACAGAAGCAACGACGAGGGAAGTCGCGGAGTGGTTTGCCGAGATTGAGAAAGTAAGCGTGTCGGCGGTACCTTCGCCTGTCTGGAACGATTTACCGGTATAGGTACCGTCGATCAGGGCAACGGAATTGAACTGTGTTTCTGAGACGATGTCGTCGATCTCCGATGTGAGTTCGGTAAGTTCGGACTTGATCGCTGTCCGCTCCCCGGCGCCGAGCGTATCGGAAGCTGCCTGCGTGACCAGCTCCTTCATCCGTATAAGGATGTAGGAAATGCTCAACAGCCCCCCCCCCCTCGGCGATCGAGAGTACGTTCTTTGCCGTGCCGACATTGTCCAGAGCGACCGACAACCCTTTACTCCGTGCAGTAAGCCGTTTGGAAATGACAAAACCGGCAGGATCAATCGGCAACCTCGTTGATCCTGAGTCTCGTTGCTAACTTCAACTGGGATCTCTCTAAATTACGGTTGATGTTCTTTAATGCGTTGAGGGCATTGAATGCGGCAATATTGGTGTTGATACGGGTGGAATCTCCAATGGCCATGGTATAACCTCCTTGTTATTAGTTGCCTTCATCCGACCTCCATGCCGGATGACCTCAGGCGTTCTTCTCTTTCTTTACTACGGCAGTGATGAGTGTAGTACTGCTATTCTCTGTTATCGGCAACTCTTGAGAAATCTTTATCAGGTACTGAAAAAAAATTTTAGAATAGTTTACTTAAAGCTGAGCGTCCGGCGTAGATGCAGTGCAATGAAATCGGATACGGAGTAACCGTTGAGATATGAGACTCATGTGATTATTGTAGACACAGTGTCCAAAAATCCACATATTTTTGCGTTAAAACGGCCAATGCATGACTATAATTATACGAAAATGAACGTGATTTATATTTAATTTTATTTGGCACATGTTTTGCCATGATAAAAACCGGAACATGAAGGAATAATTAACAGCCTGATAACAATGAATAAAGAAATTGAAATGTGATAATGAAATATAACCGGGACCTCCACGATCAAAATCAAAAGAGGGTCGCGTGTCCCGGTTTTCATTTCCATGCAAACAACTAAGATAAGAGAATATTCCTATGAGCGTGCTTGCCGAAAACTTTTTTAAAGGACTTTCCCAGGTAAAGATATTTAGTGATTTATATTTAATGAATTACAAACAGGATATTAAGGTGCTTTCCCGGAGGAACTTTGATAATCGTGAAGACAGTTTGCAGGTTTACTTTGTATATGATGCCTTTACCAAAAATAAAATTCGTGAAAATTCTATAGGAACATAATGCGTAAAGCTTACTAATTCTTCATTCACTCTCTCCTTTTCTCCTCAATAATGGTTGGTGCGATATGCCCTTCTAAATCTCTTTTCCAAAAAGTAGATTTCGGAGGGTTTTTCTTGTCAGGGATGTAAGAACATATTTTTCTTGCAAAACCAATTGTAAAGCATTATATTTTATTATCTTAGAGGGAATGTTTAGTCTATCTCATTAAATAGAATCTTGTTTATTTTCTAAGAAAAATAATAATATTGTTGGTGATAAGCGGATAAAAAGCATCCTTCAAACAGCCGCGAAGGTCGTTTCGAGTGACCAAAAACCTGAGCAGTTACAAAAAACCATTTGGTCTGTCGCCGGAGGAAAGGGCGGGACCGGTAAGACCGTACTGACTGCCAATCTCGGTATCGGACTCGCTGTCCTCGGCTATGAGGTAGTGCTTATTGATGCTGATTTAGGCGTCTCCAATCTCCACAATTATCTCAGGATAAAACGACCGCAGGTCACACTCGACAATTTTTTGACTAAACGGGTCGATAGACTTTCCGATGTTTTTATTGATACTCCCATCAAAAATTTACGGTTTATCGGGGGTGGTACGAGCCTCGTGGGGATTGCCAACCTTCCCTATGTAAAAAAACAAAAGTTGATTCGGCATATCAATAATCTCAAGGCAGATATCATCCTTGTAGATCTCGGAGCGGGAATATCGCATAATACGGTCGATTTTTTTAATGTTTCCACACGCGGAATTGTCGTATCAAATCCCGAGCCGAATGCGAATCAGGATGCCTACTTCTTCCTGAAAAACGTGGTGCACAGACGCATTAAATCGTATATGAAAATCGATGATAAATTCAAAGAGGCATTCAAAGATTATACCATTTCTAATGGAAACGGAACATTCGATATTCCGAAATTCTATAATTTTCTGCAATCCCATTCTCTACAGACCTATAAAAATCTGGACAGTTATCTTTCGACATTTCAGCCGCGTTTGATACTCAATAAATTAAGAAAAAATAAGCAAAAAAAAGACGGCATATGGTTTGTTAATCTTGTCCGCACATTTCTTGGAAGTCGATATGAAGTTTATCGGTGTTCTGCGGCATGACAAACGCATTATTCAAATGTCTGAGGAGACCTATCCATTCATAATCCGCTATCCCGCAGCATCAGTCAGTAAAAATCTCTTTTCTATCCTCAATTCCCTCAACAACTCCGATTTGAACAAACACGAAATCCGAAAATTCAGTCAGTTTAAGGCCCTGCTCAAAGACCAGAAAAATTTCTGGGATTAATTTTGTGTAGCGGTCGATGATTGTAACTCCACTCTTAAGCATAAATATTTTGAACGGACCATTAACGGCAACACGCAAACTATTTCTATATTCGGCGCTCACATGGTTTATTCTCAACTCGGTCTCCGCGAATTTGTTTTCCCAGAGTATTGACGAATCCGATGGTGTGAGAATTGTAAAAAACGGTTTGCCTCTCTGGGACGATATAAACAGCATCGGTCTTGAAATGACGCACGTCTACACCACGTATATAAAAAATACTATGGTACGCCGGTATTTGAATCCGTTCGATAGTGCGCTCGGCCCTGACGGAAATGTGTTCATTGCCGACGCAGGGAATAATTTGATCCATAAATATGATAGAAATGGGAATTTCTTACGTTCGTTCGGCAGAAGCAGGCCTGCCGCTGATAGATTTTCCGGCCCTGTATTTATTGACATAGACAAATCGGGAATTATGTATATCGGCATGATAAACAGCAGTACAATTGAGGTTCTATCGAAAGAAGGTGCATCTATCCGCAGCATCGACTGTGAAGGCGATATCGGAGAATTCAGAGTACAGACCTCCGGCAATATCGTCATGAGTACCGGTATAGAATTCAGCCATTTTGGTGATGAGGCCCGGCAAAGACGCAATAAATTGGTAAGAGTTATCAAACCCGAAGGCACAGTGGTCAGACAATTTGCAGACCCCCTCGTGTACCGTGCTGAGGGAATAGTAATTGCTGACAGGAGCGTTCACATGGCAGGGGCTGCGAACGATCTCATTTTTTTGGCCTACAAGCACAGAAATCTCATTGAGAAATATAGCGGTGACGGACGGCTTTTGATGCAGATAGTGCGTCCCCTGAATTTCCCGGAAACAAAGATCACCCTCAGAAACGGTATAGATAACCTCGGGAGCGAGGTCCCCAATTTTGTCTCTGCCGGCATAGATGTAGACGACCGGGGACGTATCTGGGTCCTGACCTACGACCGGCAGCCGGTGAAAGACGGGATATATCGGGATTACTCCGATCCCGGTCTTTATAAATTCGAGATATTTGCTGCAAACGGAATACTGCTCACTCAAATACCGCTGGAAATCTATGGGAACAATTTCCGGATATTCGGCAACAGGCTGTTCATCGTCGATGTGTTCAGGGATATGGCGGTATTCGAATTTATTATAAAGGAAAATGAAAATAATTGACCGCACCTTCCGCTAATTTCCGGTAACTGCGCATAAGTGTTTTGAAACGATAATGAGGCCTCATGATACGAATTCCGAAAAAAGGACCGAATGATTTTTATGAGAAAATCGAAGTCGCGGGTGTCCTGAGGTCGTATTATCTCCATGTTCCACTCGATGATAAATATTCCAATCCCGCTCCTCTTGTCGTAATGCTTCACGGCGCGACAGGGCGCGGGCATCGAATCGCCCGGGTGAGTTCTTTCAACGACCTCTCAGATAGCTGCGGATTTCTCGTTGTGTATCCTGACTCGATTGGGGATTATTGGAACTATAATGGAACCGGACATGAGACTGTGAACGATGTTGCATTCATTGATACCCTGATTGACGAGTGTATCAAGATGTTTGCCATAGACCATGACCGCATCTATGTCGCCGGAGTATCGAACGGAGGAATGATGGCTTTCAAACTTGCCACTATCCTGACGGACAGGATTGCCGCAATTGCGTCGGTTGCGGGCCTGATGACCGAGAGGTCTTTAATTAATACTACTCTGAGCAGTCCCGTATCCGTCATACTTATCCACGGGACCGATGACACGATAATACCGTTTAATGGAGGCGCAGCAAAGGGCAGTTTGACAGGAACTATTCAGCCTGCGCCGAAAGTTGCAGAACATTGGGCGAGGATGAACGGCTGCTCTGTATCCCCGGAATCATATGAATTCCCCAAGAAGCATCCGGAAGACGTAACATCGGTTCGGCGGGATGTATTCACGGGGTCGGAATCAGGTGCGGTGGTGGATTTTTATACTATCCGCCGTGGAGGGCATACCTGGCCGTCCGGTAACGGCGGCAGTGAGGAACTGCTCGGTAAAACTTCGCACGAAATCAATGCTTCAGAGGTTATCTGGGAATTCTTCGATCACCACCCGAAGATACGTTTGATATAACATAGAAATAATCCCTATGCATTACTGTAGACCTCTTCAGCCGCTTTGGATGCTTTGCCGAGTTCTTGGACAACACCCTGATGCATCAATATCTGTTCGAGAGCCACAAGAAAAAACACTACATTTCTCTCCGTCGACGATTGCCCCATCAATCCAATTCTCCATATTTTACCCGCAAGAGGTCCGAGTCCTGCCCCAATTTCAATGTTATATTCATTGAGTAAGGCCGAACGTACCCGTTTGTCGTCGATACCTTCTGGTATTTTCACCGAATTCAGTTGCGGCAGCCGGTTTATTTCTTCTACGAGCGGTTTCAGCCCAAGTTCATCGAGACCCGCTAAGAGAGCACGGCTGTTGATAAGGTGACGGCTCAGGAGTTTATCGGATCCCTCTTCATAGAGCATTACAAGCGACTCTCTTAAAGCATACACCATATTGATCGGGGCAGTGTGGTGATATGCCCGTTTATCGGACCAGTAGTTCCTGACTAACGTCATATCGAGATACCAGCTCTCAACTTCAGCAGTGCGCTTCTCAATTTTGTTGAGAGCTTTTTCCGAGAATGTTAAGGGAGCTAATCCGGGAGGGCAGCTCATGCACTTCTGAGTGCCGGAATAGCATGCGTCGATATGCCAATTATCAACCTCAACCACAACTCCCCCGAGTGAAGACACTGTGTCAACCAGTAATAACACACCGTGCTTTTTGCACGTTTTACCGATCTCTTCAAGCGGTTGGCAGATACCCGTTGACGTTTCACCATGAACGATAGCGACGCCCGCAATATCGTTTTCGCTTTCAAGCGCCGCTTCGATGCCTTCATGGTCGATAATACTTCCCCACTCCTTCTCGAATTGGATAACTTTTAACCCGTATTTTCGTGCCGTTTCTGCCATTCTCCCGCCGAAAACGCCGTTCACGCCGATCAGCACTTTCTCGCCCCGTTCGAAAACATTGGCAAAACATGTTTCCATCCCCGCGCTGCCCGTTCCGGAGACGGGGATCGTGAAGTTGTTTTTCGTCCTGAACAACCATCGAAGCAGTTCCTGGACCTCGTCCATGATCTCCAGAAATTTCGGATCAAGATGACCGATCGTCGGCGACGCCATTGCCTGAAGCACCCGCGGATGTACATTTGCCGGTCCCGGCCCCATAAGAATTCTCTCCGGCGTGTTGAGTTGCTTGTAATGTTTCATGCAATCCTCTTTTTCTGATTCGATTTACCAGTATTACTTAGATTCTTGTATAGTTCTGTCAATGAGATCAAGCAGAGCATCGGCAGTGTCGTCCCAGTTGAATTTGTGTGCCCACTCCAGCGCATTCTTCGTCAGGGACTTTCTCAGCGGAATGTCGATCAGTATCTTTATGATTGCCTCTGCAAGTCTTTTTCTGTCTCCATAAGGATAGAGAATTCCGGTCTTTCCGTCGAGTACCGAATCGTGCAATCCGGGAACGTCGGCGGCAACAGAGGTTGTTCCGCACGCGTTCGCTTCAATGACCGTGAGCCCCCATCCTTCCTTTACCGAAGGATTGACGACGACATGGCACTTTTGCAGTATTCTTACCTTTTCATCCTCACCGACAAAACCGGTGAACTGTACGGCGTTTTCTAAATCGTATGAACTGACACGTCTCTGCAAATCCGGCAGATTATCACCGTCACCGACGATGACCATCCGTGCTTCGGGCACTGTTTCCCTGACCATTGCAAACGCATCGATCAGGTGGTCGACACTCTTGTACCGTTTGATCCTGCCTAAATAACCGATAAGCGGGACATCGCTTTTCGGGTCGTTCGACGTTTTGTACAGGCAATGGTCGACACAGCATGCCACTATTGAAATGAGTTCCTTTCGGATACCGCTTCTGATGATATCGGCTTTTGTGCTTTCGGATATTACAACGAACGGGACGTTCCTGTAGATAAACCGTATCAGTTTTTCACAAAGATACACATAGAGCGCAATGGGGAACAACACTTCTCTGAAGATAGAGGTCTTGAATATATGGTGGACAAGACAGATAACCGGCGTTTTCTTGACATACAGCGGCGAAAAAAGCGGTATTTTATTGATGGCATCTATGACAATATCAAATTTATTTTCGGCATGCAGACGGCGGTATGCAGATGGGACAGAGTAATTGAACAGGCTTCTGCTGCCGGTACGGACGATCCTGATACCGTCGACAATCTCTTCTCTTGGTAATCCCTCAAACCTGCTGCACAGGAGCGTGACCGAGTGCCCCTTTTTCACGATACGTTTGAGAATTTCCTGATTGTATACTTCGGCTCCGCCTCCGAGGGGATGCTTGATGTCTTGCCAGTTTAAAAAAAGAATAGTATACGCCACAATGGCCTCAGCAGGGAAATGCCGCTCCTTCAGGAAGATTGACTGCTGTCGGCCGCTTTTTCATGTATTTCCGGCTTATCAGCGGTGCGTTCTATGGATTTGTGCTTATAGAGAAATGAAAGCGGGATAATAACGAGGTATCCGATGACAAGTAATATGGGCGCAAGTGTCAATGATTCGAAACTGTCCACCGGCCCGATGCTCATAAATATATATCCTACCAAAAGAAGCGCAATGCCTGCAAAAAACAGAATGTAATTATGTTTGGTGAATGGTAAGGACGTTTTCGCAGATTTCGAAACTTTTCTACCCGAACGTTGTTTCCGTCTGGCAGTCCGAGCCATGGACCCCTCCTGCATAAAGTCAGCTAAAATTGACTGTCAATGTAAAAAAAATTATGTCTAAAGTCAATTTGTATCAATGCAAAATAGAATCTAAGAAATAATTTATCCGAAAAATTGGAACCAAGGTTTTCGTTGAATGTTATATTTCAATAGTATATACTTTAGGATAGCGGTGTCCAATAGTAAATTGAGGGAAGTACCATATGAAATATTTACGTAAAAATGAAATGGTATTCCTGACCGGACGAAAAAGTTTCAAGGAATTAAATCTGTTTCAGTTATGGCCGATTATGCTTTCGGTAGTACTCGTCGGCGGTATGCAGTGTACACCTGAACCGGCGCAGACTATTACTCATGCCGCACGAGAGTTTTCGGAGAGTGAATTACGTACCGATGATCCCGACGAGCTTTTTCAGCTCGGCAAGGATGCGATGGGCGCCAGGAGGAACAAATTGGCAATCGATCTCCTGAGCAGAGTTGCGGAAGTACGGCCCGATGATATAGAACTGCACTACTGGCTGGGAACGGCTTACTGGAACCGCGAACAGGATGAAGAGTCCATCGAAGCATATAAGCGCGCTATCGTGCTCGATCCACAGGGCGAGTCACCCTGGTCGCTCTACGCTCTGGAAAATGTCGCCGAGGTCTATACGAGGACAGACCGCATGGAAGAATCGAAAAATGCCTACACAAGGGCTCTGGAACGGGAAACGAGAAATGCATGGGAGCTCAAGATAAAAAACCAGATCGATGAGATCGATCTTGCACTCGGCCTGTATGAACCGGGTTGGGATGCTCATTATAATGACAGGGGAGAGATTGTCGGCGGTGTAGGACCGGGAACTATGAGGACAAACAAGAATTTCGAGATCGCCCGCCATACGAATGATCCTGAAAAAGAAGCGAAGTATTACCGGCTCGCAGCAGAGACCGACCCGACGATGTATCAGCCGTATTTTAATCTCGGGCTTGCGCTCGTTCGTCAGGGAAAATTCAGCGAGGCGATCACCTGGCTCGAGAGATCTGACAGGGTTTGGAAAAATGATACGGCGGCAAATCCCTCTCAGGCAGACAAAATCGACGCCTACGCCTTTCTGTCTCTCTGCTATCTGGAATCAGGAGAAATTGAAAAGGCCCGGCAGCATGCCCGGCGTGCCCTCGGGTCGGGCAGCAACTATTTTTGGGCCGCCCTGTACGATCAAAGGATAAAAATTGCGTCGGGGCGTGCTGGTGACGCCCTGCCGGTCCTTGAAGAATACGCGAAAACAAATCCCGAACACGCGGAAACGCTGTATGCGCTTTCCCATGCGTATTCATCCCTCGGACGGTCCGAAGAGGCGCATGATACGCTTGTCAGGGCAATCGAATCAATCCCCGATAACCATCCCTGGATGACCCGGCTGAGAGATGAATGGGAACTGCTATTGAAGTGATACGGTGAGTGGTAACAAAGAATTGTATGCTGGAAATTATTGTTTTATCATATTCAGGAGTTCGCTGATAGACTTCCCCGCACCCGATGTGTCCGGTTGAGACTGTAGAATACCCATTGCTTCTTTAAGAGCGCTTGAACTCACCTCCGGCTGAACGGTGGTTTTGCTTTGCTGCTGTGGCTGAGCTTGAGGTTGGGGAGTGGCAGACTGCTACGGCTGGGTGAGTTGCTGAAACTGTTCTTGAATTTCCCCAATATCCGGAATGTCCATCCCTCCGGGTCCGGTCAGCGCTCTCAGGTCGTCCCCGAGAAGTCCTTCCATCATGCCCGGCAGAATGAGATTCTCCCCGGCGCCTTTTGAAAGCAGTTCATCGAGCGGCAGTTTGTCCATCGGGTTCTTCATGAATTTTGCCACGACCGGTTCGGCATATTTTTCGGAAAGCGGCAGGAACCGGGACAAATGTTGCTGTTCAAAGAGCGCATTCATGACCGGAATGGGTCTCATCATATTCGTGAACATTCCCACACTGAGCATGCCGAGGCTGAAACCGAACACCATGCCGCCAACACTGTCAAGCAATCCCGACGACGGTTGGCGCTGTATGATTTTCATGATTTTTTTCAGGAAGAATTTTACCACGAGGATAACGACGATAAAAACACCGGTTTAAGCCGCGAAATAGCCGAGAAGCGGGTGAAAGTTGAATGTTCTTTCGAAAAACCGTGTGCCGTTATCTAACTGGCTCGTGGCGGTCAGCAGGGCGATACCGTAGCTGACAAGAGAGATCAGTTCCTTCTTGAATCCCCGCCATATCCCCTTTATGGTCATAAATAGAAGGAGCATTAAAATTACGGTATCGATGGTTTTTATCATTTGAAATGCCGGACGCTGTAGAGTGACTTCCCTGAAAAATGTATTTATCTCAGATGAACAAGTCAAGAAGAATTTGCTGTATCCCGGATCGGTTGTATGATTAGAATCGGGACAATGCGGTAAAAAATTGACTGGATAGTCTGTAACAAATAATGAAGATGCAGCAGATTCAAATGTATTGCAATCGAATTACGTGAATTGTATTTCAATAGATGAATTTTTCAATTCAGAGAATGTCGCTCCTTTCCTTTCCGGACCGACAATGAAGTCGCAAACATAGTATGAACGTTAAAAAGCCGGAGCAGTTGTAGGGCAATCCGGCTTTTTGATACGTTGCGGAGAGGGAGGGATTCGAACCCTCGGAGAGGCTATAAACCCCTCACTCGCTTAGCAGGCGAGCGCCTTCAGCCAGCTCGGCCACCTCTCCAACGCCTGCCAAATCCCAAGCACTAAGATTACAGATTATATCCAAAAAAGTCAAGCGGTTTGTAGCAGTCGTTCGGCGCCGAAAACTCTTGACCACAACCAGTATTCAATAGAGTTTCAAGCGTCGCCGAACAGTTTTTGGACCGCTGCGGTAATACCCGGAACCGTCGGGGCGTGAACGGCGATCGAAGTCCGGCCGGGGACAATAGACGCGTCGTACGGGTTCCTGAGCATGACCAGGATACAAAGCTTCGAATTGTTCGATACCGTTGGATAAATTCGGTTTGCCGGTGGTCCAGATGAGCATTGTAGCTGAACAGAACGGTGCAATCGGCATGTCCGGCATGTTCAACAGCAATCTGTATTTCATTATCATCGGGTGGGAGGGAGTAACGGTCGATCAGGGCCGAACCGTAGCGCTTTTTGATCCCGGTAACGATCGCATTTTCCGATTCCTTCATCGATGCACGCAGCTCCTCGACCTGAGTGATTTCCCTTAAATTCGGTATCACGGCGGACAGAACGGCCCCCTGCTCCAGCCGCAGAGGAATAGTTCCCCGCTCATCATGAACAATTACGGACCCCGTGATGATCTCCTGTGAAAGATTGAAATGCTCTTCAACGACTTCGTCGATGTCTTCCCGGAAATACAGGTGATAGTGCTCAGTGAATTTTTCTTTGAGTAAAAATATTCGGCTGATGCTTTCGTCGATCCTCGATTCCGGTATCACACCGGACCTGACAGCGCCTGTGATTATATCAAAAACCTCTTTTTGTCTGTTCATATCGCTGCAGACAGTAAGCAGGTCCGCTCCTACGAGGACCGCTTGAGAAATACTCTCCTGAAAATCCATACTGCCCGTTGCACCGCCCATTTCGAGATCGTCGGTTATAATGACGCCCTTAAAACCGAGTTGGTCCCGCAGGTAACCGGAATAAACGGCAGGACTGAACGTTGTCGGGACAGGGGGGACTGTTCTCATCAAAGGCGGAAAAGCCGGCATGAGCGGTCATGATGCAGTCAACGCCTGTTTCTATGGCTGTCCGGAACGGCGCAATATCGTCGCGTTCAAGCTCCTTCATCGATTTATCGATAACCGGCATTTCGAGATGGGTGTCGATGAGCGCCGATCCGATCCCTGGAAAGTGTTTTGCCGTGGCGAAAACCGATTGGGATTTCAGGCCGAGAATAAGCTCCTTCCCAAATTCCGACACGATTTCCGGTGATTCGGAAAACGACCGGACACCGATACCGGGATTGTGAGGTACCGTAACATCGAGAACCGGTGCAAGGTTGAGATTTACACCAAGCGCCCGCAATTCACGGCCGATGATCGAGCCGTAAATTCTTGCGTTTTCCGGTTTTCCTGTGGCGGCAACCGCCATATTTCCGGGAAGAACCGTTGCGCCTTTGTTGATTCGTGTTACGACACCACCTTCCTGGTCTATCGCAATGAGCGGCGGCACACTGTAATCTCTATAAATATCTCTGCAAAGATCGCGAAGCCCATGTGCATCGGAAACGTTCCTTGCGAAAAGTATGATATTTCCCGCGTAGTATTCGCCTGCGAGTTCATGAAGATCCTGGGTGATGTGTGTACCGTGGAAACCGAACAAACACATCTGGCCGATCTTTTGGTTCAATGATAGGGAACGGAAATCGGGAAGGTGAAGCGATTTATTCATGATCGACCCGTCCGTATCCGTCAGGAACTTTCAGAAACAAATTGTAGTTGATATTTAACTGGAGATTGAATATATTATGCATTATAAACAGAGAATAACAAATAAATAAGAATAACCATGCCGACATACGATTATAAGTGTTCCGACTGCGGACACGAATTTGAAGTTTTTCAAAGCATAAAGGATAACTCTGTCAAGGTCTGCCCGGTCTGCAACGCCGGTGTTCAGAGAATAATACACGGCGGCACCGGGATGATATTCAAGGGAGCCGGATTTTATATCAACGATTACAAGAACAATTCGAGCGACAACGGAAAAAAAGAAAGTTCGAAACCGTCAGATCTTCCCAAAAGCGACATACCGGATTCGTCAAAAAATGGTAAGGATTGCTCTTCCAAACCCGATCCAAAACCATCCAAAGATACATAATGAAAACCTCACCGGGTGGACCGCCGGCTATTTTACCGGTCGTCACCGTCTAACTTTTGTCTGCGTTTTTTCCAGATGTGAGAAAGCCGCTCCCTGAGATTTTTTTCCACGCCGTTCTCTCCCGGATCATACAGTTTTATTCCCCGCAGTTCTTCAGGAAGATAGCCCTGCTCCACGAAACTTCCGGGGAAATCGTGCGGGTACAAATATCCCTTGGCGTAGCCTTCGGACGCCATATAAGAGGTCGGCGCATTTCGTAAATGAAGCGGTACGGATGCCTGAGGGTGCTCTTTAAGTGTTTTTTTTTGCAGCCGAAAGGGTGCGTATGGATGTGTTGCTTTTTTCTGCTGACGCAAGGTATGTAACGGCATGCATTAATATTATCTGTGCTTCGGGCATGCCGATATAATCGACTGCAGTGAACGTAGCTGTTGCAAGCGGCAGAGCGGCAGGATCGGCATTCCCGATATCTTCCGAAGCGAGTATTATCATGCGCCGTGCTATGAATTTCGGGTCTTCGCCGCTTTCCAGCATGCGCACAAGCCAGAACGTAGCGGCATCCGGGTCGCTGCCCCTCACCGATTTAATGAATGCCGAAATAATGTCGTAATGATATTCGCCCTGATTATCGTATAATAACGTCTTTTTTTGAAGAACATGCTCCACATGGCGTTGCTCGACCGTTCTCACACCGTCGGTATTCGGGACCACAAGGTAGAGAGCCGCTTCACACGTATTCAGCATTATTCTTGCATCCGAGCTCGACAGAGATATGAGCGAATCCCGCACGGGATCCGGTATCTCCGGTCTGAGATTCAGGATGAACTTATCCTTCGTCAATGCGTTTTCGAGAAGAACATGCAGGTCGTGACCGGACAGGGGTTTCAGCGTGTACGTCCTGCACCGGGACAACAAAGGAGATATAACTTCAAATGACGGATTTTCAGTCGTTGCGCCGATAAGTACGAGTTTGCCCTCCTCGACACTTTGCAGCAGAACATCCTGCTGGGCTTTATTGAAACGGTGAATCTCATCGATAAAAAGGATCGTGTTCTTCCGGGCTTTCAGGTTATATCCGGCGACCTCGATTATGGCTTTTACATCCTTTACGCCTGCTGAGACCGCGCTGATCTGGTGAAAATCAGCTTCCGATTCGCGGGCGATTATCCGGGCGAGTGTGGTCTTGCCACATCCGGGAGGTCCCCAGAAGATCATCGAACCGACCGAACGTTGTCGAAGCTGCAGCGTCAGGACGCCGTCGGGTCCGACCAGATGTTCCTGTCCTGCGAAATCGTCAAGCGAATTCGGCCGCATCCGTTCCGCTAACGGAGCCGCAGAAGCGTCCGCCTGCAGGGTCTTGTCTTTTTCGGGGTTGAAAAGGTCCATGCTGAGATTGTTGCTGAGTATGAAGTGATTATCATACAAATACTGCGCTAACCGGGGGGCCAATGCATCGGCCGTCCGCCAAGCAGGTGAAAATGTACATGAAAGACAGACTGACCGCTTTCACTGCCGCAGTTCGTAACGATCCTGTATCCTTTTGAGAGTTGACCGATGCCCTGAGCGATGCTTTTTATCTTTATGAGGAGCGAACCGATAAGGCGGGCATCACCATCCGAAAGTTCATTGTGCGTTGCAATGTGTTTTTTAGGTATGACGAGAATATGCACGGGCGCCTGAGGATTAATGTCGTTGAATGCGATGATCTCGTCGTCCTGAAACACAATGTCGCCGGGAATATCACCGGAAACGATTTTACAAAATAGGCAGTCGCTCATATTCTCATCCTCTACGCCGGGTGAATGTGGACCGGGTTTAAAAACAGTGTATTATTATGCGTATAATGTATGGATTTACCATCTGAAATTCAAAGAGATTTTTCCCGGGAGAACTTTGGATCATCTCTCAAGGAGCATGAGCGCCGATACCGCGGCTATCCCGGCGGTCTCCGACCTGAGCCGGCGCGGTCCGAGCGAGACCGGTTGGAATGCGTTATCTTGTGCTCTTTGAAGTTCTTCAGGCGTAAAATCGCCTTCGGGGCCGACAGCAATTATATAGGTCCTGGCAAGACCGGACTCTGCCGCTTTATCCAAATAAGCGGAAAATGTCGTTTGGCTGTTTTTGTGCAGAAGAAGTTTTTCTGTGGATTTAACAGGGGATACCTTCAGACGATGTTCGACAGCATCGTTAAAATCCATGATATCCGTTATCTCCGGTAGTACAGATCTACCTGACTGCTTCATAGCGGTTTTTGCAATGGTTCTCCACCGATTGATCTTGTGAGCGTTTCCCGTTACCACACATCGCTGTGTTTTTACAGGTATGAACATACCGATTCCGAGTTCAACACTTTTTTCAACAATGTAGTCGAACCGGTCACCCTTGATGAGCGCCTGCATCAGGACGACAGTATTGATTGGTTCGTTCGGTCTGCGGCGGGTTTTAATGATCCTGCATTTTATTTCTTTTCCACGGACAACTTCGGTGATCTCGCCGAGATATTCGTTCCCCATACCATCGACAGCCGCAATGGTCCCGCCGGAAGCTACACGAAGGACGTGAATTGCGTGATGAAAATCTTCCCCGGTGATGGAAAATGAATCTCCGGTAACAGCTTCCGGATCGACATAAAAATACTGAGTATTAATGTATTCCAAAGTACCTTACATGTTTTGAAAAAGTCTGAATCTGAATGTGAACTTCCACGGGTCCCGTGAAGTGTCGAACCTGCGCGCGAACGTAACCGTGAACACTTCGTCCAGGAGAAACAATGAAAATCCGGCGCCGGAACGAATATCGCTGAACCTGCTGCCGGTCTCATGCTTGAGATATTCCGGGTCAGTCGACTGCAATTTCCTTCGGTTCTTATCGGAAAACCACGCAAGACCCGCCCCGAAAAAAATTCCCGCTGACAGCGAAGAGTAGAACGGAATGAACTGAAGCGGGATTCGCTGAAGAATATCCCCGTTGAAAAGATAATTTCCGTCAAAGACAAGCTGTCTCGTACCGGTGAATTCCTTGAAATCGTATGCAAGCAATGATCCGAAACCGCCGATATCGAGAAGATACTGTTCATCAACGGTTCCTTCACGGAAACCTCCCCGGATACCTGCGATGAGTGTCTGGATGCCGAAACTGAGCAGCATTCTCCGTACCGATAACTGCAGTCCGGTAAAGGTGAAATCGTTGAATTCCTGTTCGAGCACAACTTCTGATTCCCAGTAATTTGATTCGATGAACAATTCGCCCCGTGTACTGTAAACGAACGATGTCTTGAGTAAAATTTCATTATTTTCGGTTATCTGCGGATTGGCGCGGAAATTTTCGTCCCAAGTGAACAAACTCCAGACTTCCCGGTCTTTCATCGAGGAATACTTCCGGTACCCGATATCTGCCGAGATCCTGAAATTGTCGTTAAGTTTTCTGGAGTACACCGCTTCAAAGCCTTTCATTCTGAAATAGTCCCGAAAATCTTTCCGCAGGAATATATTCGACAGGATATTCTCCGTACGGTTCAGAATCCAGGAATCGTTCGAACGCGTCTCGTCAAAAAAGGTGAGGGATAAGGATTGCCTTTGGAGGAGATCGAACGCATGGGTGAGACGTACCGCATACCGGAGTTTCTTGGATTCGAATCCGTAACCGGCACGTCCTGTCAGCGATGTCCACGGAAGACTGCCGTGCGAAAGAGTCAACTGAGATCCCAGAAACATCCCCTCGACACGGTTGTAATCGAAATATCTGAACAATGAGGGGCGAATTGTGAATGTGCCGCTCGCATCTTGACCGGATGCCCGGGGTATGAAAGCGAAACAAAGTATCGTGATACCTGTATGAGTTATAAGAGATTTGGTACGTTTGAAGCAGAATTTCATGGATCGAATGTCTTTCCTGTCATTGGGCAGTCCTGATCATGAACCGTATAGAACAAAGTATACAATTTTTAAAACAATTTTTCAATCTCTAAAATTAAAGGTGATGATCCTTCAGGTAGGTGCAGGAGAAATGAAATTTACTGCGGATAGTATCGGGTAAACGGGGAAAGAAAATAGACGAATATCTAAAGTTGAAATTAAGCGTAAATAGATACTGTGACTGCTCCATCTTTGATTCTATGCGTGCGTCACCAACGAATTCCTAAACCGGCCGTTATGTTCATTCCAGACAAATCGATCGTGTAATTTGCATTATTTGTTCGGTCATAGAGATCCATTTCCGGGATATAATGAGCCTGCAACCGTGTTGTAACAAACAGCTTATCGGTAATCGTACCCTGTAAATCCAGGAATGCATTCACGCCAAATTTCACTTGTGAATTTGTCTCATTTGTAATTTTAAGATCATCATCTAAAGCGCTGTTGAACGTTTGCCGTGCGGCTACATTCAAAACGGAAATTGAAGTGCCGACACCTACCGAAGGAACAATTTTTCTGCTTATGCCAGTGAAGTGATGCTGAAAAATAATACTTACCGGCAGATAGGTGATCTTCCACTCTTCATCACTTGTTCCGCTTATGCCGCCGATGAAACTATGTGTCGCCCTGCCCTGAGGTGCGGTTCTCACAAAATCGAAACTGCCTACAATTTCACTCTCAGCGCTCAAACGGTATGCAATTTTCAGGTTCAGGAATCGCCCGAATCCGGAATTGTTAATTGATGTAAAAGACCTGCCGCCATCACTGATCAATTTCCCCGCTTTATCGATCTCATTGATAAAATCATTGAATTGATAGTATCCGCCACCGCCGCTGGCGCCGAAAGATACTTTGTTCCCCTGTGCATAGGATTCGATTCCCGGTCCGATTAATATTAATAAACTCACCATTAAGTTCGAAAATGCTTTTACTGCAAAGTTACCGGTCATAATCATCTTCCTTGGATTGTAAAGTGTTAAAATTTAAATTATGATCTCTATAACATGGTATATATACATGTGATCCAACATTTTATTCACATGGGAATTCCGACGATTATCCGCTCGTCAAATAATTAAAAATGCTCGAATAATTATTTAACAAATCTTCGCAACAGACACCTGTCCATTGATTTGCGACTTTCTAAACCGGAAGATATTTATTGAATACCCCTGTTTTACATCCTCAACGATGAAAAATCATTGGACTTTATGGAAAAAAAAACTACATTATCGCCAATAAATTGAAAAGCAACGGAGAGGACGACATGCCAGCACAGAGTCAGATAAATATCGAGCTCGGTGAAAAAGAGGCCGAAGGAATCTATTCGAATCTTGCGCTCATATCGCATTCGGGGGCAGAGTTCGTTTTTGACTTTACTCGCGTCCTGCCCGGCGTTCCCAAGACGCGTGTCTATGCCCGTATCATCATGACCCCGCAGCATGCGAAATCTTTGAGCAATGCACTACAGGATAATTTAAAAAAATATGAAAAACAGTTCGGCGTTATCCAGATACATAACAAAAAAGCGGATACGAATTTCGGATTTCAGATTCCGACACAGGATAATTCCGGAAAAAAAGAATAAGGTTTACAGGGAGAATTAATTGGCGAGGAAATCATGCTTCACAATATAAGTTTTTGCAGTTGCTGCCGGTTAGACGCCGACAAAGGCCGTGAAACACAATGCATGTTCTTTAATTTTACCGACCGGGCAAGGAAAGCTCTGAGTGACGATTTCCTGTATCAAATAACCGAAAGCGGTCCGGGAGAGGACTTCGACAAGACCGGTATTCCACTGTCACCGGATGATACCGCGAACGGAGACAGGGTTTTTATTTCAAAAGTTGATGAAAATACCTACCGCGTACCGACAAGATACATGGAACCGTTTATCCAGTGTCTGTTCAAGTATCTGCCTGCCTTTTATGTACCGAACAATGATATAAAGAAGAATTATTACTGCACTATGTAATGCTGCATACGGGAAAACCGAATGATTTGCCTGATAGGGATTGACGGTGGTGGCTCGTTTACGAGAGCGATAGCGGTCGATCATACGGGACACGTCGTAGCGACTTCAGTTAAAGGTCCCACCTTTTTGCAGTTTCTTGATAAAGACCGGACGCAAAGTGTTACAGAATCCCTGATATCCACCCTTTTGGAACAGGCGGGGACATCCGTGGGATCGGTCGATTTTCTTGTTGCCGGAGTCGCGGGAGCCGGAGGCGTACAGGCACGGGAGATCATGGTATCTGTGCTCAGAAAGATAGGATTCCGGGAAAATTTTTCTATTACCAGCGACCTTGAAATTGCCCTGCACGGTGCATTTTTAGGCAGGGCCGGAATTGTATTAAATGCCGGCACGGGATCGTCTGCCATATGCCGGGACTGTTCCGGTGCGGTCGAGCGCTGCGGCGGATGGGGATACCTCATTGGCGATGAAGGGTCTGCGTATCATATGGGGCGGCTGGCGTTCCGGTATATATTTCAGAGTCTCGACGGCATCATTGACGATACTTCCCTTTCCAAAATCCTTTGCGATGAATATCAGCTCGCAGCAGTGGAAGAGCTTATAGCAAAACTCTATTCCGGAACTATATCGCGCTCAGCCATAGCCGCCTTTGCACCGCATGTCTTTCATGCTGCGCAGGAAGGAGACAGAATAGCACGGGAAATCGTCAAGGAGTGCGGCACCGCCCTCGGCGCACTCGTCGAAACACTCCTGAAACGTGCACGTTTCGACATCGGTCCCGTATCACTCTGTTGTACCGGCGGCATGTTCGAAAACCGGGACCTCCTTCTGCCGCTTATTCTTGAGGCGGTTAATAATGAAGTCCGGATCGAACAACCTCGGTTTTCCCCATTGGCAGGGGCTGTGCTTATGGGTTTTGACAAAGCCAATATTTCCGTGGATACGGAGTTAAAAGCTGATTTGAAGAACGGTACATCTGAATAAGTAAAAGAAAATTCTGGATAATAGTGTGACAAATTCCCTGGAAAAAATTCGGAAGAAAAAAACAAAACTCTGTATCGGACTCATGTCGGGCACTTCCCTCGACGGGATCGATGCGGTACTGGTGAAGATTACAGGACACGGTATCTCTGCAAAACTTTCATTTGTCGATTGGAAAATTTCCCCCTACCCGCGCGGGTTGAAAGAACAGATACAAACTCACATCCACAGGGACAGCATGAAACTGTCCGAGGTCTCACAGCTCAATTTTTTGCTTGGTGAGCTTTATGCACAGTCGGCCCTGAAGATATTGAAGAAGAACGGAATTGCGCCCGCCCGTGTCGATCTTGTAGGCTGTCACGGACAGACGGTCTGGCACGAACCGGAACCGCACAAGCTCTATGGAAAACGGGTACGGTCTACGCTCCAGCTCGGTGAGCCGTCGGTCGTTCAGGCACGGACCGGGATCGTTACCGTTGCCGATTTTCGCGTGAAAGACGTTGCTCTCGGTGGGGAGGGAGCCCCGCTCATTCCTTATTTCGACTATGTGATGTTCCGGTCTGAACGTGAAAACAGAGGGATTCTTAACGTCGGCGGCATCGCGAATTTCACCGTTGTGCCAAAGAACTCCCCGCTGTCCCGGGTATACGGCTTTGACACCGGGCCGGGAAATATGCTTATCGACCGGTTAATGCAGAATTATTTTAATTCTACGTTCGACCGTTCCGGGAGAACTTCCCGCAGACATCCCCCCGACCGGGAACTGCTTTCAAAAATGATGCGCCACCCCTTTATAATGAAAAAACCGCCGAAAACGACAGGGCGGGAAGAATTTGGTGATCCATACGTTGAAAAAGTAGAGCGGTGGGGGAAAGCGCTAAAGCTCAAGCCGGAACAGGTACTATCGACCGTCACCGAATTTACCGTCGGTTCGATCGTAAAGAACTATGACATTCATGTAAAACGGCGTCACAAACTTGATAGAATTATTGTAAGCGGAGGGGGTGTCCATAACGCTGAGATCATGAAACGGCTTCGCTCCTCGATCACCGGTTGCGTCATAGTAACATCTGATGAGTTCGGTATCCCTCCGGACTGCAAAGAGGCGGCCGCTTTCGCTTTCTTTGCCAATGAGACAGTTGCCGGCACCCCTTCCAATATTCCCCGCGTGACCGGCGCAAAAACTTCCGGGATTCTCGGAAAGATCATACTGTAATGAGATATCGAGCGGCTGCGCTGCTATTTTTATTATCTTAATACATAAAGGTCAGCCGCGCAAATGCGATCCTTCCGATCTCCGGTGCACCGATTATCTCACGATGCTTGTTGTCGAACAGGTTCTGTACCGTTATGGAAAACTTTGTCCGTGTCGCTGTCGGGAGCCGGATACCCGCCGTGAGATCGACAAGGCCGAACGAACCGACGTCGCCGACATAAACCCCGGAATTTACCGGAAAACCGTCCACCCACCTGTACCGCACCTGTCCATCGAACCCGATCTGCGAATTAAAGTAACTGACTGTGGCGCTTGCCTTGTTTTTCGGAGCGTTCAGCGCGATATCGCTCGGGTCTTCCTTGAAAAAATCATTACTGACATAGGAATATGTACCGCTCAGATTCCAGTTCCGGTCAATATAATAGGTCAGACCGATATCCGCACCGTACAGGTCGATATCGCCGAAGTTCCGGTAGGTCAGCATGAGGTCTGCGGGATGGACAGTCTCTTTTGGTTTAATTGTACCGATCGGTATTCCCGTAATAGCTGCCGCAAGCGCTTGTGCATTGGTCGCAGGCATGAAATTACTTAAATACCCCGTGAGAGTGACCGGATCGAAAAATACATTCGGGGTCTCGACACGGAGCGGCCCGATAAAATCTTCTATCTGACTGTAATAAAAATCGAAATTGGCAAGCAGTTTTCGCCCGAGAATCCCTTTGTAACCAAATTCAAATGTGTTCGTTTTCGATGACTCCATCTGTTTAATATCGGTCACAAAATCGGGTCCGACCTCCTCGTATTGGAGCGATGTCGCGTTGAGGTTTCTCAGCACAGTACCGACGCTTGTCGATGTCGGTGCCGGGATGAGTGATATATCCTGACCCTGCTGCGCAAGTATCCCGACGATTACCGGCCACATAAGCGTCGCTTCGGCAGGAATAAACGTTTCGGATAATGTCGGGAAAATTGCCTGCATATACAGACCGCCGATACCGCCGTTTGTATCCCTCTGGAAATTGAAACCCGTTTCCGGTACTCCCCGCAGTTGGATATTGAATGGCTGACCGGGGTCGCCTGCCGCCGGATTCGGCGCCCTCTGGGGGCTCGTGTTCAGATCGAGGAACAGGTTGAGAGCCGTCGGTGTGCTGAAAGCCCGGTTAAAAGTGAACCTGATTGTGTTTGTTGCATTCGGCGTAACGACAAGACCCGCGCGCGGAGAGAAGAAGGGGTCCTCCAGCCGGCTGTTGTCATCGATCCTTCCGGCTAATACGAGTTTCAGTTTTTCATTCAATCGTGTTTCGGACTGAAGATACAATCCGTATTCGTTAATACTGTCGTCATCTTCATTTATCCCGTTGACCGT
The DNA here is from genome assembly GCA_965240425.1 of bacterium. Classification (GTDB taxonomy): domain Bacteria; phylum SM23-31; class SM23-31; order SM23-31; family SM23-31; genus CBDFMG01. The sequence continues at coordinate 158,332 of OZ251221.1, read as the reverse complement.
TCCCTTCGTATCGGGACGTGTCCACAACCCGTCAAAACCGTACGTAAAGGTCTGCCGGCCTGAGAACGACGTGTTATGCTGGATTTGGTAAACGTATTGCTTTGATTTATCAATGAGTAGGTTACCATTACGCAGCAGGATCGAATCCCCCGCGTCGCTTGAATTAACGAATGCCTGCATAAACAGCCGTTTATACAGCAGCCTTCCCTGGGCGTAGCTGTAAATCCAGTCTTTTGCCTGAGCGCCGCCGGCACCGGTCAATTCGATGCTGGTCGACCTGTTCATACCCCCATTGAGGATGAATGTCAGGTCATTGGACGGCAGAAAATCGAACCTCGCATCAGCTCCGAGCTTTTCAATGTCGAAATCGCGGGGAACTATTTCAGCGGGGTCGACATGTTTGAAATCTTCACCTTGCGTATAACTTGCCGACAATTTATATCCGAACTTGTTTTCGTAACTCCCTGCATGACGAAATGAAGTGATCAGAACATTGCGTTCGCCCCCCGATACGCTGAGCGTTGTCCCTTCGGAACCGAATGGCGACCGGGTTATTATGTGCAGGACACCGTTGGCGCTGTTCGGTCCGTACAATGCCGAACCGGGACCCCGAACGACCTCGATCCGTTCCATATCCGCATTGGTCGTCGGAATAAAATTATATGCGTTCAGCCTGAGTGACGGAACACGGGATATCCTGTTGTCAACAAGCGCCAGAAGTGATCCTGAGAAGACATTATTAAAGCCGCGGACCACCACATTTGCCTGGTTCAGCCCGGTTTTGACAATATCGACACCGGTTATTCCCTGCAGATGATCGATCGGCGTCAACGGCTCCCGTATTTGTAATTGTTCGCGTTCGATAACGCTGACCGACGCAGGAGCTTCCAGCATTTTTTCCTGCCGCAGTGAGGCCGTCACGACGATCTGCTCCGATTCGATAACGCCGGGTGACAAGCCGACCTGCAAAAATTTAGTTTCATCCTGTCCGAATGGTTCATTTTCAAATACGGTGCTTTCGTAACCGAGATAGGATACTATAATGGAGTGTTCTCCCGGAGCAATACCCGACAGTTCAAAATTTCCTTCGAGATCCGACGCTGTTCCCCAGGTCTGTAATGCACCTGCTTTCGATATAACTATGTTTGCCCCGATAAGCGTATTCCCGGTCTCTTCATCGGTAACTGTACCTTCCAGGTTTGCATTCTGAGAGAGAGCGGGGGAGGATACCACACTGAGTACCAGTTGTAATGTTATAACAAACCAAGTCGAATTTTGCATGCCTTTCTCCTTTTTTAATAATCTTTCATATGATCAATGACCGGGTTCGTGACCTGCCCCTAATGTTCGGGTCATTATTTAAGTTAGTCAATTCATCGATATATTCATTGTTGTATTATCCATTGGCCTTGAGACCGCATCCGGTGGTATAACTGCCTCGGGGGCGGGTGGCCGGTATCCAAGGGCACTATGCGGTCTCTTATGATTTTACTCATTTCGCCAGCGTTCCACAAGCACTTTTGCTTCGTGTAAGGTATCGAAGATTTCCCGGTTGAGCACTTCATCACGCAGTTTGCCATTGGAACGACTCACTATACCCGTTCTCCCATGGACTGCCTGGTTCAATATACAATGTTTTTACTCCCAGGCGCATGAGCCATGTCCGGACCGCTTGAGCAGTGCACTCTGTGCCATTATCACTTCTCAGGTGAACCGGAACTCCTCGCTGCACGAACAGTGTTGCAAGATGTTCTATGACGTCATTGTGAGTCAGCCTCCTGCCTACCACAATTGCCTGACACTCCCGACTGTATTCATCTAATATTGTTAACAAACGATAGCTCCTTCCCTCTCGGGTTCGTGCTTGCATGAAGTCATAACTCCAGACATGATCCCGGTACGCAGGTCGCAGCCGAATACACGAACCGTCATTGAGCCATAACCGTTTGCGCTTCGGCTGCCTCCGGGGAACTTTTAATCCTTCTCGACGCCACAAACGCTCCACTCTCTTATGATTGACCTTGCAGCCTTCTTGCTGTAACAGTGCGGTAATTCGTCGATAACCATACCGACCATACTGCGTGGCCAACTCAGACCATACGTTGCACTAACACCGGCTTCATCCGCAGGAGAAATCGGGCGATATTGATGAGTGCTGCGCGGTACTCCCAACACGGTACAGGCCCGGCGCTGCGAGATCTCGAGAGTCGTGCAAAGATGCTGCACCACCTCCCGTCGCTTCGCCGGGCTCAGAAGTTTTTTGCATCAACCGCCAGAGTCTCATTGAGGATTTGAATATCCAACTCTTTCTCGGCAACCAGGCGTTTCAGGCGGATAGTCTCTCTCTCTAACGCTTTAAATCGTTTCGCCTGATGCACCCGAAGACCACCATACTCCTTTCGCCGACGATAATAGGTCTGCTCTGTAACCTCAATCTGGCGAGCAGCTTGTTGAACCGACTGACCTTGAGCGAGCAGTACTTCTGCCTCTCGAAGCTTGTGGATAATTTGTGCTGATGTGTGAATTCTACGTGCCATTGATCTTGCTCCTTTCTTTTCAATCTAATCCCTGTACTCATATACTATCTGGATCAACCTTTGGGGGCAAGGTCAACAGTGTATGAGATACTGTAAAAATTAATACAAGTATAAGAGGAACTTCGGCATTATTTATGACATTTATCACGCAATATATTGCGTGTGAGAATGGAATGCAATATTTTTTTTATTCAATAGAGTGGAGCAATAGTGGTGCAATTACAAATGAAATGTGTTTCGGTGGGCGCTATAACTGTAAAGTGGTATGAAAGAATCGATACGATAATAAAATCTGTATGAGAACCGGCTTGATTATTAAAGGTTTTGCCAAATCCTTTTCTAAAATAATTTACTGAACCTGTCCAACCGTTCTTTATACTGGGTTGTTCCCAAAAAACTCTCTAACACTTCTCTATAATGTATGAGAAAATCGATCGCTTCAATTTTAAGTTCGTGAGCCGACCCGCGATTGGTTAGAGCAGTATAAAGGTTATACAGTTCATATACGACCAGGTCATGGACATCCTTCTTTTGGACTGTTTGGAGAAAAGAGAGCCATTCGTTTTTTTGAATAGCAGGGTTCTTTATCAGCTGTATGGTTTTTTGCCGCTCAACGTATATCTCGAATTCGTCATCGCTTGCAAATTGGTCCTGTGGTAAGGTGACCGCATCCTGGGATAAACCGCTGATACCTGAATACTCCGATGCGATTCCAGAACCCTGTAATGTGGAAATTGCGGTTCTCCGTTCATTTTTCTTAATGGATGGAGGATAGTTTTGGACGTCTGCAGGACTGAATTGAAACGGAGGATCTTGAGAAAGTAAATCCGTTTCCGGTTCGGTTGTCTCCTGTGCCTCCTGCCGTGCAGTAAACGATACACTATGAGTCCTGTCACTATAACTATCGGCGTCATGGAAAATGATATGCTGCTGTTCGGTCGCGTCTGAAACGTACGTTTCTGAATTCCGGCCACGCTCCGGAGAGGCAGCATCGGCGAACTGCCGTTCATTCGTAGCAGTGTCCTCGATACTGTCCTGCGGATTTTCCCCCGCACCGGAAATTTGACTTTCCACCACCGGTTCCTCAGGCATTAACACTTCATCCGTATCGTAAATATCTTTTGTAACGAACAAAATGAGAGCGGCGGCGGCACCGAGACTGATCGCGGCCCAGACTCCGAATGAACTGAACAGCGGACGAATAAGCGGTACTATTTTTGATTGTTTTACGACTCCGCTCGTGATAGCGCCCCCCGTTTCAGCCGCTATGTGATTTCTCTGACTGAGCCACATATCATCACCGGGATCCTGGAAAACTTCAGCTTTCCCGATCATGTCGATCTCTCGGAGCTGTTCGAGTTCAAGGGCACATCCGATACAACTCCTGATGTGTTGTTTCATCAATCTCAATTCATCTTCGGGTAATTCATTGTCAAGATATCTTGACAAATCACTTCTAAATCGTTCACATAAATCGTTCTTGCTCATCACTACTTCCCGCCAATCGTTTGTTATGGATGTTTATGTATAATATTTGATTTTATGAGATATTTTTTCAGTGTGGTTCGGGCCCTGTTCAATCGGGACATGACCGTTCCGGTTGATATATTCATGACTTCGGCGATCTCCTTGTACGATAGTTCATCATAGACGCGCAGAACAAATACCGACCTCATATCGGGAGACAATTTGTTGAGCGCATCTTGAACATGTTCCTTAAACTCCCTGTGTTCAATTTCATTATCAGGGTCTTCCGTATCAGGGGGATTGAAAGTATCGTCTTCATCACGATGTTCCAAGTAATCTTCCCGGTTTTTTCTTTTTTGAACCAGGTTGAGAGCGGTGTTGACCCCTATACGGTAGATCCAGGTGTAAAATCTGTATTTCTCGTCAAACCGGTCTAAATTCTTGAACGCCTTGACGCACGTGTCCTGCACCACATCGTTAGCGTCTTCCCGGTTAAGTACGATCCTGATAACACTGAAATAGATCTGCTGCTGGTAACGCACGACAAGTTCATCAAACGCTCCCTGATCCCTCCTCTTTGCCCGCCTTATTAAGCTGATATCGGATTCTTTATCAGTGCTCATGCGTACTTGTATAATTAGTGACGTTACTAAAAGCCCGCTCAAATACACATATACCAATATTGCGGCCTGTTCATGTATATGTACCATTCCTAACAATATTTATTCCACGCAATAGTGTAAAAAGTATATTGCTATAAATGAATATTCGATTATTGAAATTCGAGATACTTTTAGAATGATACGTTCTTCGCCCCGGTAAAGTTTCTTGAAACAAACCGGTAAGGGTAGCGTCCCGATGCCATAGCACCAGGAATTTTTATGGAGATTGCGGGTTTTATTTTGTACATTTTTAGATTGTGCATCGTTCCAGGTAAACCACTGAGTCTCTATCCGAAACAAATCTGAATCGTGAAATTAAAAGAAATTCAATTCCTGAAGACTTTCCGCGGGGCCGCTCCGCTCAGTAAATTGTTCGGTCTGTCCGGCCTGGTCGGTCTTATAGCCGGAATCGGGGCGATAGCGTTTTACTGGTTGTTGAATATCAGCCAGTATTTTTTTATGGACTACCTGATGGGATATCGTCCCATGGGACCGGCAGGCGAACACTCTCTGATCGGAGCGTCCGGCACCGCATTTAATCCGAATTTTTTCTTTCTTATTCCTGCATTGGGAGGACTTTTAAGCGGGCTGATCGTCTATTGGTTCGCGCCGGAAGCGGAAGGACATGGTACTGACGCGGCAATTGAAACGTTTCACGTTAAGCAGGGATTTGTCCGGGCGCGTACTCCTTTCGTAAAGATAATTGCTTCGGCTCTGACGATAGGATCAGGCGGATCAGGAGGAAGAGAAGGGCCGATAGCGCAGATCGGCGCTGGATTTGGATCTCTTCTCGGACAGAAACTCAAGCTCTCGCTGCAAGACCGCCGCATCTTGATGATCGCTGGTATGGGCGCCGGGATCGGCGCAATATTTCATGCTCCCCTGGCAGGGGCGCTCTTTGCAAGCGAAGTGCTGTACCGTGAGACGGAGTTTGAATATGAAGTGCTTGTTCCGACAACAATTGCTTCGGCAATTGCATACGGCGTCTTCAATACTCAATTCGGATGGCAGCCGCTTTTTGAAACGCCGGGTTTTCGGTTCGACAATGCTCTCCAGTTACTGCCGTATACGGTATTGGCGGTCGTCGTCGCCTATTCGGCAAAGCTGTTCATTAGACTTTTTTATTCTATCCGCGATAAGTTTCAGGCGCTTCGCGTTCCGCCCCATATTAAACCAATGCTGGGCGGACTGCTTGTCGGTGCGGTCGGATATTTTCTGCCGCAGGCTGTCGGGACGGGTTACGGCGTTATTCAGCAGGGTCTCGATATGCCGGACGGTCCTATGACCCTGGCGCTGCTTTTGGTTATCGCAGTAGCAAAAATGTTCACCACATCATTTTCCATCGGTTCCGGAGGGTCCGGTGGCGTTTTTGGTCCCTCCATTGTAATAGGAGGTTCTCTCGGCGGCGCCGTCGGGATGGTTTTCCTTCTTTATTTCGACCAGTTCGGAATTGCTCCCGGGGCATTTGTCGTTGTCGGTATGGCAGGGTTCTTTTCCGCCGCGGCAAATACACCGATCTCGATGGTCATTATGGTGAGCGAGATGACCGGAAATTATTTTCTTTTAGTGCCCGCAATGTGGGTGAATGTGATAGCGTTTTATCTGAATAGAAATACATCGCTCTATGAAAAGCAATATCCAACCAGGCTCGATTCACCGGTGCATTTCGGAAATTTTATGGAAGGAATTCTCCGCCAGTTAAGAGTGAAAGACGCTATCAGCACTCCTCTGGAATGGTCTATGCCGATAGTACGGCAGCGTACTACTCTTGTCGAACTCCTCGATTATCTTGCTACGACCGATTCGAATATCTTCCCGGTCCTCGACGATGAAGACGAACTCATCGGAATGATCGATGCGCGTGAAGTCCGGACGATGTATAAAGAAAAACAAATGGCGCCGCTCGTCATTGCGCAGGATTTTATTCAAAATCCTGTTACCGTGACATATAAGGACTCGCTTTTCACTGCGATGCGGCTTCAACATGAACACAATGTCCGCAATCTTATTGTAGTTGATGATAAAAACCAAAAAAAAGTCCTCGATATTCTGCGTGGAAGTGACATCGTTTCGGCGTACGACAAAGAATTCAAAAGGTCGTTGCTCGATATAAGGCAGATATAAGAAGCGATTTATATTCCGGCATAAAGTTTTCGGGTGATAGTCCGGCACGTCTTTAATGAGAACGGTTCTCGAAGTAGTTTCATTACCGGTATGCCGATGATAATTATTTTATCGCACTGCTCCTGCCGAAGACCGTGGACCGAACATGACAAACTGATTAACTTTTCACATTATAACTCAATAATTAGTAATAATATTTGAATTATTACGAAAGTATGTTGTATATTACTGTACGTTCTCCGGCCAACACATCAACCAAAAATACATTCATTTTAGGAGAGAAGTAGGTATGAAGAAAATAATTACCATTACTCTTGTGCTTGTCCTCGCTCTTGCGGCGTTTGCCGATGACGGCATGAAATACGATATCGGTAAAAAAGTGACAGGTATAGCTCTGAAAGACCTTAACGGTAAAGATTTCGACCTGGAGAGAACTCTCGCGATGAAAGACGTCAAAGGCGTCGTTTTTATCTTTGTTTCGGAACAGTGCCCGGTCAGTCGTGCTTGCGATGAACGGTATATTGAAATGGCAGCGGAATTCGAGGAGAAAGGAATTAAAATGTATGGTATTAATCCCAATTTTACGGAATCTGTTGAGGTCATGAAAAAGCACGCTGAAAAGCATGACTATAATTTCCGTGTTCTGAAAGATTGGAATAATGTCATAGCCGACCGGTTTGGAGCGCTCTATACACCGCATACGTATTTGATCGGCAAAGACGCTACGTTGCTGTACAAAGGCAGGATCGACGACAATCATCGTAATGCGGGCAAAGTCAAAGAGAAAACTCTTGTGAATGCGGTGAATACGTATCTTGACGGCGGGAAGATAAAAGTGGCCGAAACGATGTCGAACGGCTGCGAGATCAAGCGTGTAAAGTCGAGTAAATTATGAAATAATTGAAGAGCCCGCATACGCTGCGGACTTTTTTATGAGATGATAGATAATGAAGAAAAAATGGTTGCTATTCTTTCCGGTTTTTGTGGTAATGGCGGCGTGCGGATCGCAGGATACCGCCCGGGCGCCGCTTTATGAAGTTGTTATTGCAGACGCTGATATTGTAAAAAAAACTATAGCTGACAAAAAAGGCGACGTCGTCTTAGTGAATTTCTGGGCAACATGGTGTGAACCGTGCACCGAAGAATTCCCCGAAATGGTCATGCTCTATAATAAGTACAAAAACGACGGTCTGGATGTTATAACAATATCCTACGATTTTGAAGACCAGATCGAATCGCAGGTCGTTCCGTATCTGATGCGTGAAAAAGCAGAGTTTACAAATCTGATCCAGGGAGAAGATGTTGTCGATCAGGATTTTCTTCTGGCGATCGATCCCGGACTGAGAGGCGTTCTTCCTACCACGCTGCTTTTTGACCGCGGTGGAACAAGACAGCATATTATATTCGGTCAATTTGAAACGGACGATCTCGAAAAGAACATTATTGAATTATTGGAAGATTGATTCCTCTTTTCAAAAAATATTCTGCTTATGATACCGGTCTTTCACGTGCCCGGTATTTTTTTGTGCAGCAGGGAATATTATTGAGATTTACCATGAAATGACTTACCACCATGATACTTTAAGAGTTTTCTTGAGCGAATGGCCGGAAGCCTGCGAGACCGTAACAATGATACCGTCCGTTAGTGAAAAATTTGTTATGATCTAAAGGTAAAATGTTTGCCGTAGAACTTCAAAGATTTATTCGAGAGAAGCACTTCTGTTTTGAAGACATTCCCTTGTTGCAAAATTGTCTTTCATCTCGTTCGCCAGGGTCCCGACAGTTACGTCATTTGCTTCCATACCAGGTACGCTATGACACCCGGTCCGCAGATAACCTGCTTACCTTTTTTTTCAGAATAATATAGTAACCGCATAGCACTCTTATCACCGGGGTATGTATACGTTAATCGTCGGGAAAATTGTTTCGCCAAATCTTATACCGCAGTACACACAAGCATACCGGTATGCTGCCGATATGATCACGATTTCATAATTTACCGGTTGTTTATATTCGTATAAAGAGGCTCTTATGAACTTTAAATTGTTGGGCAAAAGCGGACTTCGTGTGTCCGAATTGTGCCTCGGAACGATGACGTTCGGTGAAGAATGGGGTTGGGGTGCCTCGAAGGCCGAAAGCCGTGAAATGTTTGATCTTTTTGCCGATTCGGGTGGAAATTTTATCGATACTGCGAATAAATATACCAATGGGACAAGTGAAAAATATGTTGGGGAATTCATTGCCTCGGAACGTGAACGTTTCGTACTCGCAACGAAATACTCTTTAAGCATGCGTGATGGCGATCCGAACGCGAGCGGCAATCACCGTAAAAATATTGTTCAGGCGCTCGAGGCAAGCTTGAAACGTCTCAAGACAGAGTATGTCGACCTTTACTGGGTTCATGTTTGGGATTTTCGCCGGTCGCTATCAACTGGGTGCTAGAACAACCCGGGACTATAGTTCCGGTCTTCGGTGCACGGACCGTGAAACAATTGAAAGATAATCTCGGCTGTCTGAATTGCGAGTTATCTGACGAACAATTGAAAACGTTAAGCGAGGCAAGCACAATTGATTTGGGATTTCCTCATGATTTCATTTCCCGTGAAACCATAAAAAATATCATTTATGGCGGCACGTTCGAAAAGATCACAAATCATAGGAAACGCTGACTATCATGCAACCATATAGAACGAACTACCGGAATAATGACCGATAAACTTTCCGCTAAAAAGAGTAAAGCTTCACTTGCAAGCGTCAAGCACGCCTTTGTGACGATCATTTGGCCGAGAAGAAAGCTCCTTTCTGTCGGACTTCTTTTAATCTTCATCAACCGGTTTTCCGGTCTTGTTCTGCCTGGGTCGACGAAGTTTCTCATTGATGATGTTATTGTCAGTAAAGATACGGGGCTTCTCAATGTGCTGCTTCTCGCTGTCGGCGGTGCAGTACTGATACAATCATTATCGTCCTTTCAATTGACACGGTTGTTGAGTATCGAAGCGCAGCATCTGATATCCCAGTTGCGCGTGCGGGTGCAAGAGCAGATCATTCATCTTCCGATCAAATTTTTCGATAACAGCAAGTCCGGAGAACTCGTGGCAAGAATTATGAGCGACGTCGAGGGTGTCAGAAATCTTGTGGGTACGGGAATCGTTCAGCTCCTGGGAGGAATTCTGACTGCGGTTGCGTCCCTGATAATTCTAATAAACATCAATGCCCTGATGACGGTATTTGTCATCGTCCCGCTCGCCATATTCGGATTGATCTCTATGAAAACATTTTTCTACATCCGCCCGATTTTTCGTGAACGCCGCAAAATAAATGCGGAAGTGACGGGGCGGCTGACCGAATCGCTGGGCGGCATACGGGTGATTAAAGGTTTTAATGCCGAGGACCGGGAAGAGCGCGTCTTCGAAATGGGAGTTGACAAGATATTCCGGAATGTGAAACAAACTCTGACAACAACAAGTCTTGTTGCCAGCATTGCGATATTCCTGATGGGAATGACCAGCGTAATCATTATGGGTTTCGGCGGGAATATGATCATTAACGAGCAGATGACTCTTGGTGATTTTTTCGCGTTCACGCTCTATCTGGGATTCCTTATCGCACCGATCATACAGATGAGCAACATTGGAACACAAATCACCGATGCATTCGCCGGCTTGGACCGTATGGAGGAGATCCTGCAGCTCGATAAAGAGAACGACGACCCTTCACGTACCGTATTCTTGGATGATCTGAAAGGAAACATCTCTTTTGAGAATGTTTCATTCGCTTATGAGGAACAAAAAAATGTATTGAACAATATTACCTTTACCGCACTGTCCGGGTCCATGACAGCCCTCGTCGGGTCTTCCGGGTCTGGAAAAACAACGCTTGCCGGTCTTGCCGCTTCATTCCTACAGCCGACTGACGGCGTAGTAAGAATAGACGGCTGCGATCTTTCAACGGTAGATATCGACAATTACCGGAGCAGGCTCGGCGTCGTCCTCCAGGACGAATTTTTGTTTGAAGGTACGATCCGCGAAAACATACTTTTCGGACGACCCGATGCAGACGAGAAAAGACTTTTAGAAGCGGTCCGCGCGGCGCATGTCAAAGAGTTTACCGACAGGTTTGACGATGGTCTCGACACATTGATCGGCGAGCGGGGAGTGAAGCTGTCCGGGGGGCAGCGGCAGCGGGTAGCGATCGCACGTGCGATTCTTGCCGACCCGAGAGTTCTCATCCTTGATGAAGCAACTTCGAATCTGGATACGGAAAGTGAACTCTATATCCAGGAGAGTCTTGCACACCTGATGAAAGGAAGGACCACGATAGTCATTGCGCACCGGCTCAGTACGATCAAAAGGGCTGACCAGATTCTCGTTGTAGAGAACGGCAGTATTGTAGAATCGGGCGATCACGATTCCCTCCTGCAGAGTCAGGGACGTTATTACCAGCTCTATAACTATCAAGTACGAATATAAGTGGCGGACCTGCGTCCGTGCGGACGTTGTGAGGGGAAAAAACAGGAGAGGTTGTTATGTATGTGATTATTGGTGCGACAGGAAATACCGGCCGGGTAATTTCAGAATTACTTTTAAATGACGGCCAAAAGGTCAGAGCGGTCGGCAGAAACCAAGACAGATTGAAACCGCTGCAGGATCTTGGGGCGGAAGCCGCTGTCGGTTCGGTGGATGATGCCGGATTTCTTACGGAAACTTTTTCCGGCGCCTCGGGTGTGTATGCGATGATCCCGCCGGATTACCAGGCGGAAGACGTTCGTGCTCAACAGAGAAAAACAGGAGAAGCCATCGTCTCCGCAATAACGAAATCCGGTATAACGCACGCGGTCAATTTAAGCAGTCTCGGCGCCCATCTGAAGGAAGCTACGGGTCCCATAGCGGGACTGCACGAACAGGCAGAAAGGCTCAACGAAATTGAGGATCTCAATGTTGTCCACCTACGGCCAACATTCTTTATGGAAAACCAGTATTTTGATATTGGCCTTATAAAACCTCAGGGAATTTCCGGTTCGTCAATTAAAGGCGACATTCTGTTTCCGGTCATAGCAACCAAGGATATTGCGCATATCGCCTATGAATATCTCTCTGAACTCGGGTTTACCGGGAAGACCGTCCGTGAATTACTCGGTCCGCGTGATATGAGCATGACCGAAATGACTAAAATTATTGGAGAAGCGATCGGAAAACCCGATTTGCCGTATGTTGAATTTTCCTATGAAGATGCGGAAAAGGGCGCCGTCGACGCCGGACTTTCCCCCGACATGGCACGCTTATACGCTGAAATGAATAAGAGTTTGAATGAAGGTATCGGCATAACTCTGCTACTGAGCGGACTCCTGAAAACACGACACCGACGACTTTCGAAGAATTTGCGCAGGTGTTTGCAGCGGTATATTCACAATAACATGATTCCCGGGTATGTCATCCACGATGTCCCTTTTCATTCTCATTGCATTTGCCGTACTGACCGCTCTGTACTGGTATGTTGGCTGGAGGCTTATATTACCTTCGGGGCTTGGTCCGGTATGGCGCAGGACCTGGTGGACGGTCATGGCTGCATTCTTGATTCTGGCGCCGATGCCGATCGTGCTCAGGTCACTGCGAATCGAAAACGGCCTGGTCGATTTCCTCGCATGGCCGTCCTATCTCGGTCTGGGATTTATCACGCTTCTTTTTTTTATAGTAGTGTTTCGGGACCTGCTGTGGCTTCTTATAAGAGCAATCGAGTACGTACAATTCTTGGTATCTAATAAGAACAGGCCGGGGATTCAGGCCGGAAGAGTCGTTGATACAGGCAGGAGAAATTTTCTCGAAAATTCCATGAATATCGGCCTGCTCGGCTTGACATGTGGTCTTACGGGTTATGGATTTCTGGAAGCGAAACGGCACCCGGCGATTTTCGAGGTCGATATTCCGGTCCGGGATCTGCCTCGACGGTTCAACGGATTTCGAATAGTTCAAATTACCGATATCCATGTCAGTCCCACAATAAAAGGCGGCTGGGTCAGACAGATCGTGAGCGAAGTAAACAATCTCGATGCAGATCTCATTGCATTTACCGGCGATCTTGCAGATGGAACCGTCAAACATTTGAGAAAAGATGTCGAGTCGCTTGCAGACCCGCAAGCGGCGCTGCACAACGCTCCCGATAGTTCTGTCAGGATACTCCTTGCGCACCAGCCGCGGAGTATATTTATTGCATCACAGGAAGGATACCATCTGCAAATTTCCGGTCATACACATGGCGGACAGTTCTATCCCTGGAATTTCGCGGTCAGGATGACACAACCCTATATTTCCGGCCTCCATCGTCACGAAAATACATGGATATATGTAAGCAGGGGCACCGGGTACTGGGGGCCGCCGGTCCGGATCGGAGCACCGTCGGAGATAACGGTCTTAACATTACGCACGCCGGATGAATACAGCCTGCTGTGAACCGGATCACCGGTAACCGATAAAAAGGCAGAAGTCATCCATTAGTGCTGCCGGACAAAAATTCAGTTGCTTTATAGTAATTTCAAGAATAAATTAATACGGGTACTACTCTCAATACACAAAAGATAAGAAAGGATAATCCCATGATTGGAATTCACCTGCGGATTGTGATACTTTGTACGTTCGTCCTGAGCTCACAGACAGTTCTGTCACAGGAAAAGGTCTACTGGGATGTGGTGCAAAAAATTCGAGATGAAGGATTTGAACGGTCGAACGTGATGGAGACCGCAAGTTATCTTTCCGATGTATATGGGCCAAGACTGGCACATTCCCCTTCGTATAATGCTGCTGCCGAATGGGCGAAAAACAGGTTGGAGGAATTCGGACTTGAAAACGCGCATCTTGAAAAATGGGGCGAGTTCGGTCTCGGCTGGGAAAACGAATATACCTCTGTTCATATGACGAAACCGCGTTATATGCCGATAATTGCCTACCCCAATGCATGGACGTCGGGAACGAACGGAAAGATTACAGGCCCGGCAGTCCATATTGATTTCAAGGAACTCAGGGAAAAAGAAGACTTGGACAAATTTCGTGGGAAAATGAGGGCAGCTATCGTTTTTACTGCTCCGGAACGGGATATGCATCTCAATTTTATGCCAGATGCGGAGCGCTATACTGAAGAGGATCTCGATGAGCTTGCTGAAACGACGATCATTGTACCCGATAAAGGATATGAATCGAACGTAAACTTGGAATTTAAAAGAGAACAACAGGGATTGACGCGAATCCAAATAATGGAGTTTTTTCTGAAAGAAGGCGCCGCCGCTTTTGTATCCACCGACAGAGACGGTGATGACGGTACCGTGTATGTTTACGGCCGGCCGGTTCGCTCGAAAGACGAGGAAAAACCCCCGCCGACGCTTACCATGGCTGCCGAGCATTATAACAGAATAATTCGGATCCTTGAGAAAGATATTCCCGTCGAAATGGAAGTGGAAATACGATCGAGATTTTATGAAAATGAACTTCTTGACTACAATGTCGTTGCGGAAATCCCGGGGACCGATCTGGCTCATGAACTTGTGATGCTCGGAGGACATTTCGATGCCGAATCTGCAGGGACGGGCGCGACAGATAATGCAGCCGGCAGTTCCGTCGTTATGGAAGCTGTCCGGATACTGAGGGCTATCGGGGTCAAACCCCGGAGAACGATCCGGGCAGTGTTGTGGGGCGCCGAAGAGTTGGGTTTATGGGGGTCACGGGGGTACGTTGCCGAACATTTCGGGGATAGAAACACGATGGAACTGAAACCCGGTCATGACAATTTTTCAACATACTTCAACTATGATAACGGCACAGGAAGGATCCGGGGTGTCTATCTTCAAAATAATGAGCTTGCAAGGCCGGTATTTCTGGAATGGATGAAACCGTTCAGCGATCTCGGTATGACACATATTGCTCCCGGGTACACCGGCGGCACGGACCACCTTTCGTTCAATGAAGTCGGTCTTCCAGGTTTTCAATTTATTCAGGACCCGCTGGAATACGGTTCAAGGACACATCATTCCAATATGGATGTGTATGACCGGCTGCAAGAGCAAGATCTTATGCAGGCGTCGGTTATCATGGCAGGTTTTGTGTATCATGCCGCAATGCGTGATGAAAAAATCCCGCGAAAAGAACTTCCGGTGCCGCGAAAAAAGTAAACGACCGGTTTTGTGAACCTGCAATTGATCAGTATACCGGCTTCTCATTGTATATGACGTTACACGTTGCGCTCTCTAAAATTCATTATGATGATTGTGCGGTCTCTATCGGATTGCATGATGTAATTGTGGGATTAATAATCCGGATAGCAGGGAATTGTAACTCAGTATTGCATATAAGGCGATGGGAAAATGAGATCATATCGAGTATGCTGCATCTTCATTGTCATTCCGGCGCTGTTTTTTTCCTTTTTTAACGATTCTCAGGTATATTCCCAGGATCTTGGTTCGGTTGACCTGAACAGAGTAAGCAAATCATTTGAAGCGCTTTCGGAGAAAGCCGGTCCATCAATTGTGCAGGTGTTTGCTTCAGGATATGTTGTTCCTCAGGGGTACGGTCAATCAGGGAGCTGGATAACGCGCCAATCTCAAGGCGGGTCGGGTGTCATACTGGGCGAGGATGGCTATATCGTTACGAATGCCCATGTTGTCAATGGCGCTCAGCGCGTCCAGGTTTTGCTGGCACGTAAACATAGCGGTTCTCCCGGACGGTCGATATTAAAACCGCGGGGTGAAACGATCGATGCGGAAGTTCTTGCAATCGATTCGGAAACAGACCTTGCCGTCCTCAAGATCCCGGTTACAGGGCTTCCCGTATTGGAATTGGGAGATTCGGATGAACTGCGTCCCGGACAACTTGTCTTTGCCTTCGGAAGCCCCCTCGGTCTGGATAATTTTGTAAGTATGGGAGTGATCAGCTCGGCAGCCCGCCCACTGAGACCCGACGATCCAATGATCTATATTCAAACCGATGCCTCAATCAATCCGGGGAACAGCGGAGGTCCTCTCATCGATTCGAGCGGCCGGGTTGTCGGGATCAATACCTTTATTCTGTCACAATCGGGAGGAAATGAAGGGATCGGTTTTGCCGCACCCAGCAATATAGTCAGAAACGTATATTTCCAGATACGGGTTTCAGGAAGAGTTCGCAGAGGAGAGATCGGTGTGAACGCACAAACGATCACACCGGAACTCGCACAAGGTATTGGGCTGAGCAGGGATTGGGGAGTTGTCCTCGGTGACGTGTACCCGTTCGGTCCTGCTGACAGGGCAGGACTCGAATCCGGCGATGTCGTCGTGTCCCTTGACGGGAAAATAATGGAGAACGGAAGGCAGTTTGACGTAAATCTCTACAGCCGCTCCATAGGAGATATCGTTACGCTTGAAGTGCAGCGCGGTTTAGAAGTAATGGTGTTCCAGGTCCCTGTTATCGAACGGAAAAACGACCCGGAGCGATTTTACAAATTAGTTGATCCCAAAAACAATCAAATCAAAAAACTTGGTATCATGGGCTTAAATATCGATGACACCGTGCGTTCCCTGCTACCGCAGATACGTTATTCTCAAGGTGTGGTCGTTGCGGCACAGAGTTCACCGGGCTCCGGCTCTTATAGCCGCTTGCAAACCGGCGATATCATCTATGTGCTCAACGATAATCGTATGCAAAGTATTGCAGACATAAAAATATTTTTAGAAGAATTCAATTCGGGTGAAACCATAATTGCACATATAGAAAGGAACGGACAGCTTTTGTACATTCCGATTGAAATCCCCTGACAGCATTATCAATTCCGGTGAAAATCACGCAAAGTGCACTGTACATATTAATATTTTTCATCGGAACAGTTCCGCTCAATTATAATGTTGTTAAGTGCTGTACCACAAGTTACTATATTAAGGAATCTAATATATGCGACTAATTCCAATTGCAAAATTCGGCAGTATTTTAATCATTAGCGTGGTTGTTGCACTCTTTGCCGTGTGCGTATCCAGTGAACCTGATCAAGACATTGTTCCCGTATCGGGAGTTAATTTTTCACCGGGGACATTTGAACCGGATTTTGAATGGAAAGGCAAAACCGGTGTTCTTGAATTATTTACCGGCTCAGAATGCCCGCCGTGCCTGGGAGTTGGCCTGGCGGTCGATGGGCTTCTTGAATCGTACGATAAAAAATATCTCGCCATTCTGGAATACCATGTGAATATTCCGGCGCCGGACCCGATGGAAAACAGATATTCGCATTTGAGAAGATTCGATTACGGAATTTACAGGGCCCCTATGACTTTTTTCGATGGCAGTGAAAAATTCCGCGGCGACGGGAATGACACGACTGCTTATAGATATTTTCAGCGGTATTCTCAAGAAATAAACGTGCTGCTTGAAGAGGAGCCGGTCCTGGAATTATCGGCTGCGGCAGCATTTTCAAATGAAAATCTCATAGTCACTGAGGTGGCCGTTTCAGACAAACCGGAAAATACACGATTTACTATCGCCCTTGTTGAAAAAGAAGTTACCTATCAGGGAATTAACCGTATTCAGGATCATAAGATGGTTGTCAGGCGGCTTGAAAAATTTGAGCCGGATGCAGCAGGTCTTTCCCGGCATGAATTTGACCTGACTGCAATTGAAAAGCAGAATGAAAAATGGTTGACCACCCTTGAAACGAACTTCGCACCCTTTACGTTTCACGACAAAAAACACCTCATGAACAGTGACAATCTTCAAATCGTACTATTCGCTCAAGATACGCTCTCGATGAAGATCCATAATTCTTTTGTCGGTGATGTAATGCGTTGACCGGTCTTTATAATCACAGTGCTTTCACAAACAAATATTTCTTTGATAATTATCTTGATATGTGTCGTATACTCATGTAAATTCTAATGCTAAAACTCGGAAAATCATAATGTTGTCACTATGGTCTTCATGTCCCGCCCGGCTTTTTACAAGTCAATATTCATGACCAGCCGGTACTATTGCTGAATAAACACCTTTGTGATAGCAGTTTTGTAATCAAAGGAACAGGGAGAAAGTATGCGAGGTAAGATTGAGCGGATTTCTGCAAAGCAAGGATTCGGGTTCATTCGGGCCGAGTCAGGTGAGGAGTTTTACTTTGACCAGTTCGGTCTTGAAGGAGTGAAAATTTCGGCTTTTGAAATAGGCGATACTGTCGAATTTGTTCTTGATCAGCACGGTGACAGAGAAGTCAGGGCAGCAAAGATAAGGATCGCTATTCCCTGATAAATATAACCGCATCAAGAATTCTTTTATTGCCGCAGAATGTTTCCGATGCACTGTAAATAACCGGATGACGTTAACCAGTTCTCTGCAGTAGCTGCCCGGAAATTTGCGAATGCACGAGGGGTGAGTAGGAAATGGTATACCTGTTGACAGGAATATTGGCCGGTTTTCTGCACGTTTTATCCGGCGCCGATCATCTTTCGGCAGTCGCTCCCTTATCGGTCGATAATGGGAGGTCTTCATGGAAAACCGGTTTTACATGGGGTGTCGGGCATACGTCAGGTGTGTTCCTGGTAGGAATCCTTGCAATAATCGGCAAAGGTTTTATCCCTCTGGAATTCATTTCATCCTGGAGTGAACGGGTCATTGGAGTTGTGCTGGTGGGGATCGGGGTATGGGGTATGAGAAAACTTCTGACACAACGGATACACACACACATCCATGAACATGACAATGTGACGCATATGCACATTCACGTTCATTCGAGATC
This sequence comes from bacterium, assembly GCA_965240425.1. GTDB lineage: Bacteria > SM23-31 > SM23-31 > SM23-31 > SM23-31 > CBDFMG01. The sequence goes on along the minus strand of OZ251221.1, from coordinate 139,815 downwards.
TGCAGACCATTTGGTTGCACACGCCCACGAGCACATCCATGCAGCGCTCCCCGTTGGATTTATCCACGGAATAGCGGGAAGCTCACATCTGTTTGGAGTTTTGCCTGCATTGGCGCTTCCGTCAACAAACTCCGCAGTCTTTTATCTCGCCGGTTTTGGAGCAGGCACAATTCTTGCCATGACTTTCTTTTCATTTCTCATCGGGATTGCCATCCTGAAACTTTCCGATCGCGTCCGGTTTCTTTACAGGAAGACATTACTCGGATTCAGCCTTCTTGCTGTTGGAACGGGAATATTCTGGATAGTGTCGTAACCCGCCTGAGCAGGCCATAGTATTGCATGTCATCATCATTGAAAGATCATAGAATTGTGCAGGTGAAACAGATAAAGTATGGAACATGAATTAAATTGTTGCAATTTGTTCCTTGTAAATCTATATTTGAACTATTACAGACAGGAACGGTGAGTAATCTTCACAGGATTACCGCTATAACACAACAGTATTATATGGGGGAGTCATGCGTTACATAATCTACAGTATCTTTTGCGGTGTACTGTACGTATTCATTGCCTGTGCTACGACGGGCGGAGACGGCTCAAGTAATACCTACGTAATTACCTTTGAAGAAATTGAAAGTGTCAATGCAACAACGGCATTTGAGATCATGCAGCGGCTGAGGCCCGGGCTGCTCAACAGGGATAACCAAAGGATCGGCAGGCTTGATGCGGGTGCGAGTACGTCATTCAGACAACCTGTGCTTATTTATGTGAATAGTATTTTTTACGGTGAGAAACAGTCACTGAACAATATCGATGCAAGCACCGTTTTGGAAATACAGTTTTATCCTTCCGACGAATCGATTATGAAATTTGGGTCAAATACCCGGGGCGGTGTAATTGATGTTCGTGTTCGATAAAGAGATATCCCGGCTGCACTTCTGATAACCTGCATCTGTTGAACTACGTATTTATAAAACTTTGTTGTGAATATCAGTATGTTAATTGCGCCTGAATGCACGTGTTCAAGTTGTCTGCAAAGAATTCTCCGATTCAATACAGCTTGCAACCTGATTACCTGCACAGTACATGATATTGGTTTTGAAACATTTTGTGATTGATTTCGTTAAACATTGACTATATATTAACTTTTAGAGATGCATCAAATACAAAAATGATTAGAATAATAAATTAGGAGTGGGGGCGCTATGAAACGAATTTTTTGTTTTATACTTCTATCCGCACTTATCTCGTATATGGGATGTGCGAGTGGCGGCCAAAGACCTCATAGAGACCGTAATATTATCGAACTGGAAGAAATTGAGTCCGTGAGAAACGCCGAATCTGTGTGGAGACTGATTGAAATGGTGAGACCGAGATTGCTGACACGTGACAGGAGGAGAATAAACAGTATAACAGATTATGGGGTCGACGCTCTTGTCTACTTGAACGGTTCACGTATGGGAAACAAATTCCTCCTTTACGAAATATCTCCTTTAAATGTTGAACGTATTGAGTATATTGACGGATTTACCGCACCTTCACGGTATGGAGGTGACGCGGTAGGCGGTGTCTTTTTGCTGACAATGAGGTAATCATTAATTTTTAAACTCATAGGATCGATTTTTACCGGGTTACATAGTAAATTTTCAGGCCGGCTCGTGGGTTATAACACGTGCAGTATTTAATATTGATTTGCTTGGTCCATGGCACAATTTTAGTATGAATTTGTGCTTCCGTCCCGGAAATAAATCTTGTTGTTGATTATAGTGATTTTTTTATCCGTACCACCTTCTCCATTATCCGAATAAGCAGAACGAGGTCCTTTCCCTGTTTTACACGTATATCGAGCGGATTCAAATTCACCGCTATAGCAAGCATTCCTGAAAGCTAACATGCGGACAAGATTATATTGTATTATTCACACCTTTTCTTTTGAGAAAAGATGCGAGCGATGCATCGATGACCGAAAGATGTTCTTTGAAATATACCCAGAGTTCATACTGCAGAGATTTTGCTGTTTCAAGTGAGTTGGGATTCTTGGAAAGCTTGTTGGAGAACAGGTTTTTTAATTCCTGGAGGTCTTTTTTGAATTTCATATGCTCTTTTTTATGAAATTTATATTCCGGATACTTATATGTTCGCATGAGTTCTTCTTCTTTGGCAAAATGAGACTGGGAATAATCGTCAAGATATTCCAGAATTTTTACCACTTCCATGCTTGGTCTGCCGAGTTCGATCGCTTTTGAAAGATTGTTGATATTTTGAATTAAACGCTTGTGCTGATTATCGATCAAATGTGATCCTGATGCAAATCTTTCTTCCCATTTCACTTCCATAATCCATTTCCCGTATCGTAAGGTGTGTAAATTTTAGTCGCTCCTATACCTAAAGGTTATTTATTTGAAAGCGCTGAACAGCTAAACCGTGTTTTTTATATTTTACCGATGCCGAACGAAAGAGCGCTGTGATGGCAACGAATTTTTGATAGCAGGCAGGTGAGATTACTCACGACACACAGAATAATAACAAAAAATAACAATTTCAAATAGTATTTTATATGATTGTCACGTAGAGATCCGAAATTCCTTTTGAGCTCTCTGATTGACAAGTGTCGGCATTAAATGATGACATAATGGAGCGTTCAAAATAATTGAAATTCATACAAGGGAGAATATATTTGAATTCAAAAAGTATATCTTTCCCTGTAACATCTTGTATCTCAGGTATTCTTGTAGACAAGCGATTCATTCAAATGAATGAGCAGAAATGCGATCCTGATCAGGTTGGTTGTCAATAAATTTCTATCTTAATTAAAAAGGAGAGAGACACAGTATGATTCAACTTGTAGCTATTCTTGGTGTGCTCGGAATAGGGATTGTCATCTCTATTCTTGGAGCTGTGAAACTGCCGTTAACGGAGAAACTGGGCATTGATGATGCAAAGTTCGGGAGCTTGATCTCGACGATGATGTTCACGAGTATTATTGTGGTGCTTCTCATCGGTCCGCTGGTGGACACCCTTGGGCATAAACCGATCGCTGTCGCCGGCTTTCTGATCGCGGGGCTCAGTATTTTTATGCTGATTTTCTCTACGTCTTACAGAGGCGCAGTCATAGCCAGTATCGGATTTGGGATCGGTGGAATGTGTGTCAATACCGTGGGTAATACCCTGCTCCCGATAGTGCTCTTCGGCGGTCAGAATCAGCCTGCCGCCCTCAATCTTGGGAACGTATTTTTTGGCGTTGGAGCATTCCTGACTCCGTTTTTTGTGGGCATTCTATTGAAACGGCTCGGATTTTCCAACACATTGAGCATTGTCGGAGCAATCCTGCTTATACCGATTATTTTCGCTTTGTGGACAACATCCTATCCCGAATTACCGGGATACGAGACCGGAAGTGTATTCGGATTGCTCGGAACTCCGGTAGTTCTTGTAGCTTCTCTTGTTTTGTTTTGCTACATAGCGCTGGAAGTGTCAATGGGTGGGTGGATAACTTCGTATCTTACGGAAGTCGGTTTTACCGCCTCAAAAGCCAGCGGAATTTTATCCGGTTTCTGGATCGCTCTCATGATCGCCCGGCTGGTGACTTCGGGGTTTGTTACCCCGGAAATAGGCACAACAGTAATAGCTGTTCTTGCTTTGACTGCCGTGATAACCATTATGATAATGGTCAAAGCGAAGAATAAAGTTACCGCAACCCTGGGTGTTTTGGTTACCGGACTGGTATTCGGTCCGGTCTTTCCGACGGTTATCGGTTATACGTTTTCCAATATTTCTTCAGATCTTTACGGAAGCGCATTCGCAATAATGTTTGCAGTGGGATTGCTGGGCGGTACGACGATCCCCAAAGCAGTCGGAAATTTCTCTCAAGGTAAAACGGTCCAGAAGAGCATGGTCATCCCGGCTGCGACAGCAGGCGTCCTGTTCGTTGTTTCACTACTGTTCCGGATGGTGTGATAGATTTACCTGTTGAGAGTAATCTCTCATGCCCAGAACATCTCGCCCGCTTTTTCTTTGATGACGATATCTTGTAGGAATCGTGCTGCTTTTTTAAATCCCTCATCAGGGCTCATGAGGCTGTCTTCGTGCTCGATGCTCAGCACACCGTCATAGCCGGTCATCCGCAGAGTGCTCACGAAGTCGCGCCAGAATTTTTCTGAATGACCGTATCCCACGGCCCTGAATACCCAGGAACGGTTGATCTCGTCACCGTAGGACTTGATGTCCAGAACGCCGTTCGCCCGTGTATTATCTGAATCGACACGGCAGTCCTTAGCGTGGACGTGAAAAACCGCCCCTTCGAGTTTCCGCAGACTGACTATCGGGTCCATTCCCTGCCAGAAGAGGTGGCTCGGATCGAAGTTGGCGCCTAAATTATCCCCGCACTCGTTTCGTAATCTTAACATGCTCTCCGTGTTGTACACGACAAATCCGGGATGCATCTCAAATGCAATTCGCACCCCGTGGTCGGCGGCAAATTTCGATTCCTCTTTCCAGTAAGGAATAACTTTTTTCTCCCACTGCCATTCTACAATCTTCGAATAATCTTCCGGCCACGGACAGGTAACCCAGTTGGGATAGGGGTCCGTCTCGGACCCGCCCGGACAACCGGAAAAGTTGATGACCGTTTCCAGTCCCATCTTCGATGCGAGCACGACCGTATCCCGGTGCACCTTGTGATTGGCTTCGGCGAACGATTTGTCGGGGTGGAGCGGATTGCCGTGACAGCTTAACGCGCTGATCTCGAGACCCCTGTCCGCTACTTTTTTCTTATAGTCCTCGATCATTTGACCATTCGACAATAACGCCTGCATATCCGTATGCGGTGATCCGACATAGTTTCCGGTTCCTAATTCTATTGCCCCTAAACCCACTTTGGAAACATAATCAAGCACCTCGTCAAATGACATGGAACTGAATAATACTGTCAATACGCCGATTTTCATGGTTCTACCTCCATATTGGGGCTGTGAAAGTTTTATATGAGTGTTGTATAATTCTATAGTTTCATGAATTTTTCAGTTCGGAGATCGAAACATCCCGAATTTAAGCGTTTCACAGTATGAGAGGTCCCACATCAGGTCAAGACACGATGAGATTTCGTCTCTGCTGGGAATTCCCCGGAAAAGGGCGTCTCAAACTCGAAAAATATTTATGCAGCGATAGTAGTTCATACTATAATTTGCCGTAAACGTCTAAGCGAAAGCGGGATTTTACATATCATCCACTGTGATCCAGCATTTCTTTTCGGCGGATTTGATAACCGCATCCAGTACCTGCTGACATTTCAGGCCCTCTTCAAAGTCGGGGGATACGGCTTTGTTATTTGACAATCCTTCCAACAGGTCGTAAACTCCGTTTAAAAATGAGTGTTCCCATCCGATTATGTGACCTGGAGGCCAATACGCTTGTAAGTAAGGATGGACAGGTTCGGTGGCAAGAATAGTTCTAAAACCCTGCGCATGTTTCGGATCAGAACCGGAATAGAATTCAAGCTCGTTCATCCGTTCGAGATTAAATGCGAGAGAACCGTTGCTGCCGTTGATCTCAACCCTGTTATAATTTCTTCTCCCGTTTGCAAACCGTGTCGCTTCAAAGCTTCCTACAGCGCCTTGCTTGAATTTTGCCAAGAACAGAACGGCATCATCCACCGTGACTTCGCCGGTTTCCTTTTTGCTGCCGGTTGCCGCCAAGCTTCCTTCCTCGGCAGGGAGCGGTCTCTGTTTGATAAAGGTTTTCTCCATTCCTGAAACTTCGTCAAATTCTCCGACCAAATACCGCGCAAGGTCGATTATATGTGCACTCAGGTCTCCATGGGAGCCGGAACCGGCTATCTCTTTTTTGAGTCTCCATACGAGCGGAAAATCAGGATCGATTATCCAATCCTGCAAATATACGGCCCTGATATGAAAAATATCTCCGATTTTGCCTTCATCGATAAGCTGTTTCGCAAGTGCAATAGCGGGAACACGCCGGTAATTGAAACAAACCATGTTTATTACATTTGCTTTTTTTACTGCTGTGACCATTTCCCTGGCTTCGTCAGAATTCATTGCAAGCGGCTTTTCACAAAATATGTGTATCCCGTTCTCAGCAGCCATCACCGCAATTTCTTTATGATTTATATTAGGGGTGGAAATATCCAACAAGTCTATCTTGCCGCTCTTCAACAATTTTGTATAATCCGTTTCGTATTCGTTCCATCCCCAGTTTTCCTGAACTGCTTTGACATTGGCTTCGGTCCGGGCACAGATCACACTCATGACGGGTCTTGCTTTCAAGGGAAAAAATTTAGCGACATTAAGAAATGCATTGCTGTGTGCCTTTCCCATGAAACCGCATCCTATTAAACCAATTCTAATGGCATTCATTGTAGTCCTCAAATTGTTTTATTTGAAATGGATTCAGGGTAGATTTAAGTAAGAAAAGTCTTTGAAAATTAGAAATGGTTTAGAATATTAAACTGCATCCGCACTGATTATTATTGTGTCTGCAAAACATCTGATATCAGCCGGTCATTTCTGAATAGTGTTGTTTCTCGGCAGTATTATATAAAAATATTATTAAACATGTCAATAAAAATAGATAATTGTGAAAATTGACAATGAATTAAGTATACTCTAAGCAATAAAACGGAGCATCACATGAGAAAAGATCACTATAGCAGAAGAGACTTTATAAAACAGTCGGTTGTTGCAGGTGCGGCCGCACCGTTCGCAGGGAAGTCCCTTTTTACTGAAAAAAGAGAAAAAAAAGCTAAATCGGCGCTCATGGTCTGGGGAGGATGGGATGGTCACCGGCCCAAACAGAGCGTAGAACTTTTTGCTCCATTTCTTGAAGAGAACGGTTTTGATGTGGAAATATCAAACACGCTCGACTCGTATCTTGACGAAGAAAATATGAATTCGAAAGATCTTATCGTTCAGATATTCACGATGAGTACGGAAGAAGAGGAAAGCAAAAAGGTGCGGGGCCTCCGCCAGGCGGTGAGAAACGGCGTCGGATTAGCAGGCTGGCACGGCGGTCTGGGAGATGCTTTCAGAAGAATTCCTGAATATCAGTTTATGATCGGGGGGCAGTGGGTGTCCCATCCCGGCGGCCAAGTGGACTATGAAGTCAATATTGTCGATAGTGACGATCCTATAATAAAGGGCCTGACGGATTTCAAGGTCAGATCGGAGCAATATTACATGCATGTCGATCCTTTGAATGAAGTTTTAGCGACGACGACCTTCAACGGTGAGCATGCTTCGTGGATTGACGGCGCCGTAATGCCCGTTGCCTGGAAAAAAGTGTATGGCAAGGGAAGAGTGTTTTTTTCGTCCCTGGGGCATAACCCGAGTGTCTATGACATTCCTCAGGCAAAGAGAATGATGGAGAGAGGAATGCTGTGGGCAAGCAGGTAATGTGGGTGAGCGGCGAACTGATGTCCGGATCGCATTGTACTATAAAATTGATACATGCTTGAAAAGCAGCTTCATTTTTACGCGCTTTTTCAAAACTGCATACGGTCTTATAGAGGAATTGTAATGAGGCGCCATACTATTCAGGAGAATACCGGTGTTTGACAAGAAAAGTATGAACCGGAGAAAGTTTATACAGCGTTCTGCAGGTGTCACGATTGCGGGAATTTGTTTTCCGTATATCGTTCCGCCATCCGTGCTTGGCAGGACGAACACTATTCTTCCAAGCGACAAGATCACGGTTGGCTGTGTCGGAATGGGGGGTATGGGCCGTGAAGATATGGGGACCTTTCTTGCTGAATCCGACGCACATGTTGTTGCGGTCTGCGATGTCGATGCACTCCGTCTGCAAAGAGCAAAAATGACGGTTAATAAAAGATACGGTAATAAAGATTGTGCCGCGTACGGCGATTTTCGGGAACTCGTTGCGCGAAACGATATCGACGTCGTCCAGATTACCACGCCCGATCATTGGCATGCTCCCGTTGTTGTTGCCGCTGCAAAGGCCGGAAAAGACATGTACGGTGAAAAACCCTTTTCGCATAGTTTGCTGGAAGGACGCGCCATGTGTGATGCCATAGAAAGATATGGCCGTATCTGGCAAACGGGCAGTTGGCAAAGATCACAATCGAACTTCCGTTTTGCCTGTGAATTGGTTCTCAACGGCCGCATCGGTAAGGTTCATTCCGTTGAAGTAGGTTTGCCTTCCGGATACGATACCGGTAATGGAGACGATGGACAAATTACTACAAAACTGCCGAAAGAACTGGATTACGATTCCTGGCTGGGACCCGCTCCCTATGCCGACTATGTGCCTGCACGCGTCCATTACAATTGGAGATGGAATCTTGAATATGGCGGCGGTCAATTAATGGATTGGGTCGGCCACCATGTTGACATTGCTCATTGGGGGCTGGGACTGGACTATACCGGTCCGGTTGAGATAGAGGGAGTTGGAGAGTATCCCAAAACCGGCTTATGGAACAGCGCTAATAGATATAGAATAAATACTAGGTATGCCAACGGAATCAAAATGACAATTGCCGGCGGGCATGACGATATCCGCAGTGGGACAAAATGGATCGGTGAAGACGGCTGGGTCTGGGTCAACCGGGGAGGTATAGACTCACATCCAATATCACTGCTGCGGGAAAGATTCAACCCTGGTGAAATACATCTCCTGCGCGTCGGAAACCCGATAGACCATGAGGGACATACCCGTAATTTTTTGGATTGCGTTAAGTCGCGATCAACAACGTTGGCGCCGAGCGAAGTTGGACACCGTTCGGCAACACCGGGTCACCTGGGACAGATAGCAATGCTTCTCGGCAGAAAGATCCGTTTCAACCCGGAAACCGAAGAAATTATCGGAGACCCCACAGCTTCAAGAATGCTCGGGAACTTTATGCGGAGTCCATGGCATGTGTAGTCTTGTTTTCAATGCAAAATAACTCATGAATACATCGGCAAAATTTTGACCCGCGTGTCAAAATAAAAGGAATATCACAATGACTGACAGAAAAAACATGAACCGGAGGCAGTTTATAAGACATTCAGCCGGTGCCGCGGCTTTGGGACTGGGTTTTCCGTATAGTGTGCCCTCTTCCGTGATTGGTAATTCCAGCCGCATTCTCCCCAGCGACAAAATTACCGTGGGCTGTATCGGAATGGGAGGTCAGGGCAGAGGAGATATGAGGAACTTTCTGAGGGAATCCGACGCTCATGTCGTCGCTGTCTGCGACGTCGATGCGAACCGTCTCCACAGAGCAATAAAAATGGTAAACGAACAGTATGGGAATAACGATTGTGCCGCATACGGCGACTTTCGGGAACTTGTTGCACGAAATGATATCGATGTCGTCCAGATAACCACGCCGGACCATTGGCATGCTCCTATTGCTGTCGCTGCCGCAAGTGCAGGTAAGGATATGTATGGAGAAAAACCATTTGCGCACAGTCTGCGGGAGGGCCGGGCGATGTGTGATGCTATTAAACGCTATGGCTGTGTCTGGCAGACAGGAAGCCAGCGGCGGTCAGCGGCGAATCCTCGCTTTGCCTGCGAATTGGTACTCAACGGCCGTATCGGTAAAATACGTTCCGTTGAGATAGGAATGCCCGGCGGCCTGAGCGAGTATGAAGTTTTTAATGGAGATCAAGGAGAAACCGTAAGAAAACCTCCAAAAGAACTTGATTACGATTTTTGGCTTGGTCCTGCTCCTTATGCCGATTATGTGCCTGCCCGGGTACATTGGAATTGGAGGTGGAACCTTGAATATGGTGGCGGTCTGTTAATGGACTGGGTCGGCCACCTCGTTGATGTGGCGCATTGGGGGACGGGATTGGACTATACCGGGCCGGTCGAGATCGACGGCGTTGGAGAGTATTACAAGACCGGTTTGTGGAACACCGCACCAAAGTACCGGTTAAAAACCAGGTATGCCAATGGTATTGAAATGATCATTGCAGGAGACCATGACGATATTCAAAGCGGCGTCAAATGGATTGGTGAAGATGGGTGGGTTGCATTGCGTGATGGTGTAGACGCACATCCGAAATCACTGCTCCGCGAGAAATTCAGCCCCGGTGAAATACATCTCCGTCCTGTCGGAAATCCTATTCATTATGAAGGTCATTCGCATATACGTAACTTTTTAGATTGCGTAAAGACGCGGGCAACGACCTCAGCGCCGAGTGAAATTGGTCACCGCTCAGCGTCTGTAGGTCATATAGGGCAGATAGCAATGCTTCTCGGCAGAAAGATCCGTTTCAACCCGGAAACCGAAGAAATTATCGGCGATCTCACTGCGTCAAAAATGCTCGGAAATGCACTGCGCAGTCCCTGGACCGTGAGTTAATGATTGTATTGTTTCGTATTGTTGATAATTAAGACCGGGTATTTCTGTATGCTTGAATATTTTACGATAACAATTTATTAAAAAGTGGTGATGAAAATGGATAATGCGAGAAACATCGGTTCATTGACTAAATTAATCGCACTGTCGGTGCTAGCGGCATATCTTTCCTTTGGTTGGGCAGGCTTTCCGAATCACATTGAAAGCGATATTGTCTCTGAGGTTAAAAGTTTGTTGCCTGTAATTGCAAGCTATGACTATGGCGACAGCCGCGAACCGCTTTCCGCGCTCAGTGTTCTTGTCAGTGCGTCGATCGATTCAAGGGATACGAAGCTGCAGATTGAACAGGAGATGATCACCTTCCTCGGTTCGGGAGCGACGTTTGCAGGGAAGCAATTTGTCTGCGAACAGTTGAGTATAATAGGTACGGAAAAATCGGTGCCTGTCCTTACAGAATTGCTGTCCGAAGACCAGACTTCCGATATAGCATTGTTTGCCATGCAGCGCATTCCCGGTCCGGAAGTAGATACTGCCCTTCGTGAGTCTTTACCGAACGTTAGCAGGGATGCTGCGATCGGAATCATTAATTCATTAGGGGAAAGAAAAACTGTAAAGGCGGTTGGCGCTCTGGATAAACTGATCAGCGATACCGATCCCCAAATTGCCCGGTCGGCGGTAGTTGCTTTGGGGAAAATAGCTGACAAAAATGCGGAAAAAGTGCTGAAGAGAGCACGATCTGAAACGAAAGACGACCTGAGGGCCCTTGTGTTAGATGCCTATCTTCGGTGCGCTGATAACTTGTTCTCGAATGGAAAAAGTGCTCAAGCAGCCTCAATTTACGAAGAATTATATGCTGATGAAGATATATCCCGTATCCGCATGGCGGCTTTAAGGGGGCGTGTGCAATCCGATATTGAAAATGCCGCCGGCATCATTCTTTCAGTGCTGAATAGAGACAACCGGGAATTGCAATCTGTTGCTATCGGTTTGGTCCGCGAACTGCCCGGGACTCTCGATCTCAGTGGCATTTTTGCGGAGTTACCGAATCTCTCTGACCAGGCGCAGATTCAGTTACTCTCAGCCATAGCTTTCAGAAAAGAGACTTCCGCACGTCGAGTGGTGTTAGACGCGACGAAACACAATGATGAAGCTGTTCGGGCGGCGGCTCTCAGCGCTCTTGCAAAAATTGGCAATGAATCGGACATAGGTCTATTAATGCGGTTTGCCGTTTCAGGTGAGCCGGTCTCGGACCGCGAAGCAGCGCGCGCAAGTCTGGACTTCCTTCCCGGTGCATCGGTACACAAAACAATTATTGCGAAGATCCCGATGGCTGATCCCTTGGCCAAAGCAGAATATGTCCGGACTTTAGGTGAGCGCAAAGCAATGGAGGCGATTCGCACACTCTTAAATACTGCGGTTGACTCCGATGAAAATGTTCGTCGTGAATCTTTAAAATCTTTAGCAATAATTGCCGGGCCTGAATCCCTCGGCGACCTGATCCGGTTGCTGATCGATGAAAAGGACGGTGCAGTGCGGAATGAGGCGGAAAGGACCGTTGTCCTTGTTTCACAAAAGATTGATGAACCGTCAAGTCGGGTAGGGCCTATATTGGCTCTCTTGCCGTCTGTCGATGACAGTGCCGCTCGAAGTTCATTATTGGAAGTTTTGGGAAGAATTGGGGACATGAGCGCCCTCCCGGCATTAAGAGATGAATTACAAAGTGAAAATCCTGAAAATCAGGAAGCTGCCATACTTGCGTTTTCAGCATGGCCGGACGCCGGACCTATAGAAGACCTGCTGAATGTTGTCAAGACTTCTCACAATGAAACACATAAAATATTGGCATTACGGGGCTATATCGGCCTGCTGAGAATCAGAAGTGACCGGCCGGCCAAAGAATCTATCGACCTTTACATGACGGCAATGGAACATGCAACGGAGATCAGTGAAAAAAGAATGGTCTTATCCGGTTTGTCAGGAATGTGGTCGGGCGCAGTAGAAGCGCTGAATATTATTGAGGTCTATCTCGAAGACCCGTCTCTCAAACCTGAAGCTGAAGCGGCAATAATAAGATTATTGGATAGAATTCGGGATAGGAGTTCTGAAAGATTGAAGGGAATGTTCAGCGAAGGATTAGGAGATACTCTTAATACTATACTGATGAGTACGGATAACGAAAGAATTCGTGAATGGATACCGGGTATACTGAATAAGGGAATGTAATATAGTGAGAATCATGAATAGCTATTAATAACCTGTTTCATGGAGAATTCACTATGATCAACAGCAAGGATGATAAAAAATCTCCGCATACTATTTCCCGAAGGAGCTTTATCGGTAAAACTGCCGTTGCGGCGGGTGTTTTTACCATAGTCCCAGGCCATGTTTTGGGTGGTCCCGGACGAACAGCTCCCAGCGACACCTTGAATATTGCATGTTGTGGTATCGGTGGTAAGGGAAGGTCCGATATCGCCGGTGTCAGTTCTGAAAACGTTATTGCTTTATGCGATGTTGATGATACGCAGATAGAACGATTCACAAATTATGCCATGCGAACAGAAAGACCTGATTTACTGGAGTTGTATGATAAAGCAAACAAATATCGTGATTTTCGTGTAATGCTTGAAAAGGAAAAAGGTATTGATGCCGTTGTGGTAAGTACACCGGATCACAATCATGCGGTCATAGCTATGACGGCGATCAAAATGGGAAAACACGTATTCTGCCAGAAACCGCTGACGCACACCGTATATGAAGCCAGAATGCTTGCGAAAGCGGCGAAAGAGTATAAGGTCATTACACAAATGGGAAACCAGGGTCATGCGGGGGAGGGCGCCCGTCTTATTAATGAATGGATAGAGGACGGCGCTATCGGTGATGTCCGTGACGTGCATATCTGGACAAATCGGCCGGTATGGCCGCAGGGTATCGAAGCGCCACAAGAGATACCGTCGGTACCGCCGGCTTTGGACTGGAACCAGTGGTTGGGGCCGGCAAAGTACCGTCATTATCATCCTGCATATTGCCCATTTGTATGGAGAGGCTGGTTTGACTTTGGTACGGGAGTAATAGGTGATATGGGCGCTCATTTTGTAGATCAGCCATTTTGGGCATTGAAATTAAATGCCCCGTCTACTATCTCGGCATCATCAACAAAAATGACAAACGATTCCTATCCCGTCGCATCGACTGTTCATTACACGTTCCCCGCACGAGGTAAAATGCCTCCTGTTAAGCTCACATGGTACGATGGCGGACTAACAGCCCCCCGTCCTGAAGAACTCGAACCGGGCCGTCGAATGGGTAACAAAGACGGAGGAGTTCTCTTTGTCGGTGACAAGGGTAAATTAATGCACAATGTGTATGGTGAAAATCCCCGGTTGATACCTGAAACTAAAATGCAGGATTATACACTTCCTAAAATGACTATACCGAGGTCTCCCGGGATCCATTTAGAATGGATAGAAGCATGCAAAGCCGGAAAAAAGTCAACGACTGATTTTAGTTATTCGGGACCGCTCACCGAAACTATGTTACTCGGCAACGTTGCATTACGTATGCAGGATAGACATACAATTTTGGAATGGGATCAAGAAAAGATGGAAATAACCAATCTGCCGGAAGCAAACGAATATCTCCATAAAGAATATCGTGAAGGATGGTCACTGTAATATATGAATATAACGAATGCTATTTTGAACTCAATATTTTCTACGGTCGCTTTTTTGATTGCCTCACTCACTTCTTCGGCCATGTCTCAAGAGTTACCCCTCACTTCTCATCCTGCAACGGATGCGTACGATGGATGGCGTCTCGGAACACAAGCGTGGACTTTTAACCGGTCTACTTTCTTCGAAGCGGTAGATAAAACGGCATCACGTGGATTGGATTGGATAGAAGCGTATCCCGGTCAAGAGTTGAGCGCTGAATATCCGGATATTCAATTGAACCACACCTTGTCATCTGATCTGCGCAAGAAGGTAAAAAACAAGTTATCACAAGCCGGTATTACGTTGGCAAATTATGGAGTTGTTGAATTACAGGATGATGATGCCGAGTGGAGGAAAGTTTTTGAATTTGCGAAAGATATGGGGGTTGAAACCATAACGGCGGAGTTTCCTGAAGAAGCATTTGCAATGATTGATGGACTTTGCGAGGAATTTAAAATCAAAATAGCAATCCACAATCACCCAAAACCTGCTCATTACTGGAATCCCGATGGCACATCAAACAAATTAAATACCGCCTACAAAGATATGCCGCAGAAAGGGCATATCGGATTTCAGGACCACGGACAGCCTGTTTGGTTTCGGAACATGAGAATCAAACAACTTTGATTGACAAACGTAGTACACAATGGATCATCAGAAATAGTCAGAAATAGAATGAATGATCAAAAGAAAAAAAAAGGCATTGACAGACGCAGGTTCCTTGAATACGGTGCGGCAGCAGGCGCCGGTTTGATCATGGCACGTATGGGGCATGCTCAGGATACCGTACAAAAATCAGACGATCTTAATGTCGCATTATTAGGCGCCGGTGCACAGGGACAGGTATTATTAAATTCCTGCCTGAAAATTCCTGGTATACGGTTCAAGGCCGTCTGTGATATCTGGACTGATTTTAACTTGAAAAGAGCGGTCGGGCTTCTCAGAAAATATGGTCACGACCTCAATGGATATGAAGATTACCGTGACATGCTGGCACAAGAAAAAGACCTTGATGCCGTTATTATTGCCACCCCGGATTTCTGGCACGCCGATCACACAATGAGCTGTCTGAAAGCTGGTCTCCATGTTTATTGTGAAAAAGAAATGTCCAATTCACTTGACAAGGCCAGACAAATGGTACTCGCATCCCGCGAAACGGGAAAACTGCTTCAGATAGGGCATCAACGGAGAAGTAATCCGCGATATGTATTCTGCCGGAACAAGATCATACATGATGCGCGGGTCCTCGGCCGTATCACAACAATAAACGCTCAATGGAACCGTTCCGTACAGCCCGATCTGGGATGGCCGAAAAAATATCCTGTCTCACCGGAGCGGTTAAGAAACTATGGATTTGATTCGATGCATCAGTTCCGAAACTGGCGGTGGTATCGTGATCTCGGCGGTGGACCCATCGTCGATCTGGGTTCTCACCAGATCGACATATTCAGCTGGTTTTTAGACGCAATGCCGCAATCGGTCGTTGCGAGCGGAGGCACTGATTATTATGACACGACCACCCACGAATGGTACGATACGGTCATGGCGATCTATGAATTCGAGACACATGAGGGTGTTGTCAGGGCATTTTACCAGACACTGACAACGAACAGCAGTATGGGATATTATGAGACTTTCATGGGGGACCAGGGCACGTTAAATATCTCTGAGTCTGCCGGAAGAGGTGGCATTTATCGTGAACAGACGGCGCCGGATTGGAAAAAATGGGTCGAACTTGGCTATTTGAGTGCGCCTGAAGCGGAAGAAGTAAACCTTGAAGAAAGTCTTGTGCTCGATGTACGGGAGACGATCGCCCCTCCCCAGCACGGTATCCCGGTTGTTTTTAACGACCCCTATCATAAACCTCACTTGGAAAATTTCTTTAATGCCGTACGTGGTCTGGAAAATCTGAATTGTCCCGACGAAACCGGTTATGAAACTGCGGTTGCCGTCTTAAAGGTGAATGAAGCTGTTGAATCCGGTCGCAAACTCAGATTCGGCCGCGGTGAATTCACCGTTTAATACCGATAAACTGAAAGTTCTGCTGAATGACATAATGAATGGATTTTTTGCCCTCCGATTACTTTTCTCGTATGGAATAACGCTCGTAATGTTGTCGAATACCGGCCTGGCGCAGGAACCGAAACTTGGTGACGTCAGCGATGGTAACCGCTCACATCCGGTTCATGTTATTGATCTCCTGGATGAAGACAGCACATCGATCAGTCCCGATGATACGTTTCCCTTGCCGTTTTCACTCAAACAAACGTGCCAGGGATGTCATGATTACAAGACGATCAGCGGGGGCTGGCATTTCAATGCAACTTCGACAGATGTTTCTCCGGGGCGGCGCGGTGAACCCTGGGTGCTTGCCGATCCGATAAGCGCCACGCAAGTACCATTATCGCATCGTAACTGGAAGGGAACACTGGATCCGGAAAAATTCGGGCTGTCCCCATTTTTATTTACGGAGAAATTCGGGAGACATCTTAACGGCGGCGGTATTGGTGAAAACGATTCTACCGAATCATTGGATATTTACTTGCGGTGGTTGGTCTCCGGCAAAGCGGAAGTCAACTGCCTCAGTTGTCATGACGCCGAACCGGGACACGACCAGTCTGAATATGACCTGCAGATCAGACGGCAAAATTACCGGTGGGCTGCCGCTGCGACAAGCGGATTTGCAATGGTGAGCGGTTCGGCGAAGGCAATGCCCGATAACTATGACATATATTCCGGCGCTGCCCCCGATCTAGGCGGTGTGTCACCGCCGAAAGTAGAATACGACAAAAACCGGTTTAACGGGCAGGGTAAAGTCCTTTTCAATATTGCCAGGGAAGCCCCGGAACAAAGATGTTATTTCTGTCATTCAGCGAAATCTATAAATGTAAACCGGACAGAGAGATGGGAAACTGACCAGGATGTACATCTGACAGCCGGCATGACCTGCGTGGATTGCCACCGGAACGGACTTGATCATCAGATAACACGGGGATACGAATGGGAATCTGAGAACAGCGGTAACGTATCTGCCGCTCCATTCTCCTGTGCAGGATGCCATCTCAGGGACGAAGGATCAAACAATCCGCAGAGCGGCAGGCTGGGCGCGCCGTATCCTTCGCATAAAGGTCTGCCGGCAATACACTTTGACAAACTATCATGTACCGCTTGTCATTCGGGTCCCTGGCCCACGGAAGATGTTCAAAGGGTCAAGTTGAGCAGAACACATGCGCTGGGAACGTTCGGAGTAAAAAAAGGAGACGATGCCGTCCCGTATATCCTTTCTCCGGTGTACGCCAGGGATGACGATGGGAAAATTTCACCGCATAGACTCCTATGGCCGGCGTATTGGGCTTTCATGAATGCAGACGACATAAATCCGGCAGCGCTGGAGGATGTCAGAAGAATTGCCCTGACGTCCATTCTGCAGAACACTTTAACGGATAGTACCAACATTGTTGAATTACGGGCTGGTAACTGGCCGCAATTTTCAGAAACACAGATAGTTCGGATATTGAATGATCTGAAAACTCTTGGTCCGGAGAAAGGTACGCCGGTTTACATCGGAGGGGGAGCGCTCTACAGCGCCCCCGATACCACGCACCTAATAAAGCAAGATCATCCTGCTGCGCAGCCGTATTCATGGGCGTTTGCCCACGATGTCAGGCCGGCAGAACAATCCTTGGGACTGCGAGGATGCAACGATTGTCATGCAATTGGTTCCCCCTTTAGTTTCGGTACGGCTACGGCGCCGGTCCCCTTTGATTTTTCAGAGGGTTCGACAATCAGCATGACATCGCTGCAGGATATGGATGCTGTGTATCCCCGCGTGTTTGCACTGACCTTTTTATTTCGTCCGTTTTTAAAGAATCTGATACTTATTTGCTGTTTTATAGTGTTGTCGGTCCTGTTGTTGTTTATGTTGAAAGGTCTGAATGCTATCCTGAATGCATGGTCGGGTAAAAATTCATGAGGATGATGTAAAACAATGTATAGAATTCTCACATTTATTACGATTACGTTTGCCGCGGGCTGGTTCTTCTATGCATTGCGGTCGGAAAAAGGGAAATTAAAAAGATCCTTGAGAATAGTAGTATCCGGATCCAAGAAATCGTTTATTAAATTCAAACATCCCAGGTCTTTACTCGCATCGGATATTATTACCTGCTTAAAAACACTCTCGTATTTTTTAGCGGTGTTATGTGTTCTCCTCTTGGCATTAACGGGATTTTTACCGTATTTAATTATAGGCGGTCCGCTCTCCGGATTATTACTTGTACTTCACGTAGCGATAGCGCCGGTTTTTTCAATTTGCATGACAGGAGTAAGCCTGCTTTGGGTACAGGAACATATCTTTGACAAAAATGACCGGCAGTGGCTCTCCCATATTTTGCCTGATACAAGGAACAAAAAGAACGTTTTACAGTTTTCATCTGAAATAAAGATTTGCTTTTGGATGTTGATCCTTTTAACGCCTTTTGTAATGGGATCGATCATAGCGAGCATGTACCCTGTATTTGGGACCTATGACCAGGAAGCTCTGCTGGATCTGCATTTTATAAGCGCTTTATTGTTTTTAATTATTAGTATCACCCATACATATTTTTTATTAAATTCTCAGTGAGAATTCTCAGCGTAAGATACACGGAAGTATAGTGGAATCAACATCGATTATAGAAATTATAATGGATTACTTCAGAGACTCACGACTACTATAAATAATATTAAGGAAAAAGTGAAATCATGGGAATCAAAAACTTTTTTAAACACTTTTTTATTGTATCTATTTTCCTGCAAGCATTTTCCGGAGTGGGCATACAGCAAGAATTCTCAACGGCAAACGCCCAGGATTTGGCGCCGATAGACATCGAGCTGCCGAAACCGATGTTTGTCGGCACCCCGCAAAATATAAATGTCAGGAATCTTGAAAAACCGCTCGGAAAACCCCGCCCTCCGTTTCTCGCACCGGCAGGAACAAAAAATATCGCCCTGGAGAAACCGGTGTCCAGTACGGATGAAGAACCGATCATCGGAGAAATTGAAATGATAACCGATAATGACAGGGAAGCTGCCGATGGAAGTTATGTTGAATTGGGGCCATTCCAACAGCATGTAACGATCGATCTGGAGAGCCGGAGTACCATTTATGCAATTGTCGTATGGCATTATCATAAACAAGCCCGGGTCTATAACGATGTGATCGTTCAGGTTGCGGACGACCCTAATTTTATTAAGAATGTTACAACAGTCTTCAATAATGACGATGACAATTCTGCGGGAATGGGTGTCGGCACGGACCTGAATTATGTCGAGACCTCCGAGGGAAAGTTAATTGACGCCAAAGGGGTGCAGGCACGTTATATGCGGCTGTACAGTAACGGAAACAATAACAACGATCTAAACCACTATATAGAAGTTGGGGTTTACGGTGTGCCCCTCGAATAGAAAGAATACGCTGAAGTTCTCTCTCTTTCTGCTTGTCATACTGATCGCAATTGTATTGCGGGCACCCGGATTAACCCTGCGCCCCATGCATACCGACGAAGCGGTACATGCTGTGAAATTCGGCATGTTGCTGGAAGACAATTATTACCGCTATGACCCCGGCGAATACCACGGTCCGGCCTTAAATTATCTCACGTTAATTACCGCATGGCTCGAATCCGCCGAACAGATAACTGAAATCGACGAATTCACACTGCGGATTGTCCCCGTTTTCTTCGGGATCGTACTCGTCGCATTACTTTTGATGTTGGTTCCCGGTATGAGCCGGCCGGTCGTGACAGCGGCAGGATTGCTTACCGCGGTATCGCCGGCAATGGTATTTTACAGCCGTTATTACATCCAGGAAATGCTGCTGGTCTTCTTCACGTTTGCAATGGTAGTTTCCGGCTTTCGGTATATAAAAAGCATGCACGTCGGATGGGCGGTAACCGCGGGTGTCTTTCTCGGGTTGATGCATGCCACGAAAGAGACCGCTGTCATTGCGGCCGGATCGATGGCGCTTGCCTTTATCCTTACTCGCTTGACACTACGCAACCATACCGGTCGCCGGCAAAGAACCCTCAGAAAAACCTGTTTTCGGCATAGCATACTTTTAATTACGGCAGCGTTCACGGTCTCGACTTTGCTCTATTCATCTTTCTTCACTAACCCTGGCGGCATTGCGGATTCCTATGCGGCCTATACGGGCTATTTTCGCAAAGCAGCGCACAATGACTGGCATATACAACCCTGGTATTATTACCTTAAAATTCTACTGTATTCCAAAGGTTTTTCGGGTCCGGTATGGAGCGAAGCTTTGATTGTCATGTTAGCCGCTGCGGGTATAGTTGCTTCCGTATTTAAAAAGGGAGTAACCGGTGTCGATACCGGCCTGCTCCGGTTTCTTTCACTATATACGCTGTTGACCATGGTTATTTATTCGGCGATCCCCTACAAAACTCCCTGGAATATGCTGGGTTTTTTACACGGTTTGATAGTGCTTGCGGGAGTCGGCGCCATTGCTGTGATCCATGTCGCTTCAAGGAGAATTATTCAAATCTCCATACTGCTTGTCCTTGCTATCGGATGCATCAATCTGGCATACCAATCGTATGCATCAAATTACGAGTATTATGCCGATCCTGCAAATCCGTATACCTATGCACACCCTGCGGAAGATGTGTATCGTGTTACCCGGCGCATCGATGATCTGGCAGGAGTTCATCCCGACGGAAAAAACATGTATATTGAGGTCATTGGCACGGATAGCGACTATTGGCCGCTCCCCTGGTATCTGAGATCGTATCCCAATATCGGCTGGTGGAACGAAGTGAATATGGATGGAGCGGCAGCGCCGGTGATTATTGCAACTCCGGATGTTGAACGGGACATAATCAAGAAGTTATATGAAATACCTCCGCCCAGCGAAAAAAATTTATATGTACCCCTTTTTGAATCCTATACCGAATTGCGCCCGACTGTGGAAATACGGGGGTATGTTGTTCAGGAACTCTGGAATACATATCAGCAGAACAGAGATTCATCTTCTCAGGATTATAATTGAATGATGACGGAAAAATCACAAAAATCAAGTCTGATTAACTGTTCCGGCGAATCACCTCACAATGCGCACCGGTTTTCCCACAAGGCAATGGCGACCGTCTACGCAATGATTATTATCAGCGAAGACGCCCGGTACGCGGAACAGTGCGCCCATGAAGCATTTAATGAGCTTGACAGACTCGAGCAGGAATTAAGCAGGTTTATAGAGAATAGCGATATCTCCCGGATAAACACTTCCAATGTAGATCAACCTGTCAAGGTCGGTCTGGATACGTTCGAGTGCCTGGAACACTGTGCCCGTTTATACCAGAATACAAAAAAGACATTTGATATTACAATCGGGCCCCTGTTGAAACACTGGTCGAACGGTAACCAAAATGACCGTTCGCGATCACACGAGGAATTATCTCATATTCGGAAAAGTGTAGGAATGGACCTGGTGCAATTGGACAAAGAGCGCCATACGGTAACGGTAAGATCTGACAATATGAATATCGATCTGGGAGGTTACGGCAAAGGATATGCCGTTGATCGTATGGCAGAAATAGTACAGGAATGGGATATAGGATCCGCCCTTATTCATGGGGGAACCAGTTCGGTCCTGGCGCTCGGCGCCCCCTCTTCCGAAGAAAAAGGATGGCGGGTTACAATAAGAAGTCCCGGAAATTATGATCGGATAATAGCACATCTGAATCTGAAAGACCGTGCTGTCAGCGGTTCCGGAATTCGTAAAGGCCGGCACATCATCGATCCGCGTACGGGGTATCCGGCCGCTGAAAAATATGCGGCGTGGGCGGTCAGTACTTCAGCTTCTACCGGTGACGCTCTTTCAACGGCCTTTATGATCATGACTCCCGAAGAGATTGAAGATTACTGCATCGGTCATAACGATACGCAGTCGCTGATCATTGTAAAGAACGCCGGCCATGATGAGCGCATAATGCGGTTTGGGGAATTTGAGCACCTTGAATGATCGTTTCCTCTCCTGAAATACCGGTCTATGCTATAAAGTATCCATAAAATTATGCCAACTGTTTTATGAAGATCTCAATCATAATACCCGCCTTAAATGAAAGCAAAAAAATTGAGCGGGATATTGAAACCGCTGCGGAATTTATTGAAAGGAACGATTTTCAGGGTGAAATAATCATTGTCGATGACGGCAGCAGTGATTCTACCGCCGATGTTGCTAAATCCGTTGATGTACCCGGGAAAATTTCTCTCCATGTTATACGTTATGTGCCTCATCGCGGCAAAGGGTATGCTGTCCGTACCGGTATGAAATCTGCATTGGGTGAGTACATACTCTATGCCGACAGCGGTCTGTGCATACCGTATGATCATGCTTTGAAAGGGTTGCGAATACTCGAGAGCGGGGATTTTGACAGTGCGCACGGTTCGAGAAAGCTCCCGGATAGCACACTAATACAGCAGCAGCCGTTGATCAGACGGTTGATCTCAAAAATATTCAGATGGATATTCATTCACTGGCTGTATATACCCTCCGAACTTACAGACACACAATGCGGTTTCAAAGTGTATAAAGGAGATGCGGCGCGAAATATATATGCACAATGTAGTACCGATGGATTTTTATTTGAAATAGAGATCATTCTAAGATCCCTGAAACAGGGTTACCGTATAAAAGAATTCCCCGTGGAATGGACGACGGACCCTGACAGCAGGTTATCGGCTGCGAAAAATTCATTCGGCGTTATCTGGGAACTTATAGCCATAAAACGATTACTGTCCGACCTGTGATTACGCATATTCCTGAATAACTCTTGATACTATTCAGAAAATCTGTTCGTGTTTTGCGGTGAATATATGGTGTAAATAAATTGATTGAATGGGTAAAACAGGTTAAAAATTCTTTTAAACGAATAAGGTTGCGATGAGGTCGTTCCTGTCTGGAATTTCAGCAATGTTACTGACCGTATTGACGGGATGTGCTGCCGGTGAAGCGGATACTGAGTACGTCCCTGCACCCTACGACCTGGAAGCAATGTATGACGAGAACGCACAGCAGCCCCCCATAGTGACGCCATCTGATTTTAATTTGCAGGAAAATGTGCCGTCCGATGCGGTCGTTCTCTTTGATGGAACGGACCTTTCCGGGTGGACCGATAAGGACGGAAATCCGGCACAGTGGAAAATCGAAAACGGGTATATTGAGGTTGTCAAGGATGCCGGAGAAATATTTACAAAAAAAGAATTCGGTTCATGCCAACTGCATATCGAATGGGCGACACCGGAAACGGTCACGGACAAGGGACAGGACAGGGGCAACAGCGGTGTTTATCTGATGAGTCGGTATGAGGTCCAGGTGCTTGACTCGTATAACAACACAACCTATCCAGCAGGTATGGCCGGCTCGGTATATGGTCAAAATCCACCGCAGGTCAATGCATCCAGGGCTCCGGGAGAATGGCAGTATTATGATATTATCTTCCGCCGTCCGGTCTTCAATAACGGCGACGTTGTTCGACCTGCAGTGGTCACCGTATTCCACAACGGTATACTTGTGCAGAACCACTTCGAGATTATTGGCTCCACCGTCTTTAAAAAGGTCCCGAAGTACAAAGAACACCCCGAAAAACAGCCGATCAGTCTGCAGGACCACGAAAACCCCGTCCGGTACAGGAATATCTGGGTCAGAGAGCTGCCGCCTGAGTGAAAAGCAAAGAATAGTTGTACGAAAAATCATTCTGGAGAAATGCGATGAAAAATTATAAACGGATAGCAAATACGGGATTGTTAATTGTCGTCATACTCACCCAGCACGTGCTTGTGACGGAGCGCCCGGCATGTGCCGCATCCAGGACAGTTTCACTTATTACAGATAAAAGTACCGGCCCTGCCGTCCGGCATGGATTGAATAAAGTTATCGCGGCATTGCAGGAAAAAGGCATAGCAATCGATGAGATTTCGGATATGGACACAGCCCGTGGTGATATTTTCATTGCGGCAGGTTTGTCGAATGGCGGCGGTGAAGCGCAAATGCTGCTTACATCGCTCTATATTTCTCTGCCGGAATATCAGGAATCCCTGTTGATACGGCATGTGCAGTGGGGTGGAAAAAACATTCTGATTGTGAGCGGGATTGATGAACGGGGTTTGATGTATGCGCTTCTTGATGTCGCAGACCGAATCGGATGGGCCGCAGACCCGGAGAAACCGCTCAGTGAAGTCCGGGACGTCGTGGAAAAACCGGAAGTGGTCGAGCGGGCTATAAGTAAATTTGTTGTAAACCAATCGGAATTTGAACGGTATGCATATTCCGATGAATACTGGGATAACTACTTAGACATGCTCGCCGGGAACCGGTTCAATACATTTGTATTGATGTTTGGGTATGCTTCCGCCGGATATTTTGCCCCGGTCTACCCATATTTATTCGATGTGGAAGGATTTTCCGAAGTCCTGGTCGTCGGAATCAGCGATGAAAAGAAGAAACGCAATCTTGAAATGCTGCGAACGATCATACGGAAAACGCACGAGCGCGGCATGAAATTCACCCTGGCTCTCTGGACGCATATCAGCGCCGGTTCCACCGCATACCGGACTGTCGCAAACCAGACACCGGGGTTGGTCTGGGGATTGACGGATGACAATTTGATAGAATATACCGAGGCCGCATTGACAAAGTTTCTTGTACTGGTAAACGAGATGGACGCTCTTCAGTTTCGGGTGCATGTTGAGTCGGCGGTGGGCCTGCCCGATCAGATCCCTTTCTGGGATATGATTCACAAGGTCATAAAGGGTTCCGGCGTTGATATCCGGATCGACATGCGCGCAAAAGGATTTACGGATGACATGATAAACGCAGCGCTCGATTCCGGACTCGATATCAGGTTGACGACTAAATATTGGGGTGAACAGATGGGACTTCCCTATCATCCCACGCATATAACCGGATTCAACCAATCGAAGCGCCGACACGGTTACGCAGACCTCTTACGCTACCCGAAGCGATACGAAATGCACTACCGGCTGTGGAATTTCGGCACAACCAGAATGCTCATTTGGGGCGATCCCATCTATGCCGCACGATTCGCGGAGAGTACTCACCTTTATGACGGGGAGGGTTTCGAAGTGAGCGAACCTTTGGCATGGAAGATGGCGCGCCACCTCGGCGAAGGTTATGATCTATTGAAACCGGAATACCGATATTACGATTGGGAGTATGAACGCTATTGGCATTTATACCAGGTATTCGGCAGGATGGGATATAACCGGGATACTCCTGCCGAAGTCTGGCGGAAAGAGTTTGAAAAAAGATTTGGCAGTGAAGCAGCCCCGTTTGTTGAGCGGGGTGTACATGTGGCGAGCAGGATATTGCCGAGGATCGTGGCATATAACCTTCAGGATATCAGCGCTGATGTGTCGTGGGCAGAGAAACAGCGGTGGCAGGACCTGCCGGTCTATACCGACGCACAGCCCAGCGATATTCAACAGTTTTTGGGAATAAAAGAAGCCGCGAAATACCGCCTGGAAGGAACAGATTCTCCCAAGATCTGGCCGCAGCAGACAAGCGCCTGGTTTGCAAAGGTTTCAAATGATGTCCTGGAATCGGTCAAGCAGGCAGAAGAGCGGATAGGAAATCTTAGCAACAAAGAGTTCGTTTCGACCATGATCGACCTCAAGATTCTCGCTCACCTTGCAGGGTATCACTCACATCGCATTCATGCAGGTCTGAATTATGCTTTGTTTGAGTTCACGCAGGACCTCAATGCGCTTGACGAAGCGATTATGTATGAAAATCGTGCCATTGATTTCTGGAAAAAGATCGTTCAGTTGACCGAGGGAGTGTATCATGATAACCTTATAATGGGATGGGGCGGTGATTATGATGACGTAAGCAGCAGGCCGTATAACATGACGGGAAACTGGAAAGATGAATTGATCAAGTCGGAAAATGAACTCAAAGGACTGCAGGATAGGAGAGATGAATTTCAATATGAGTATCAGAATGTCATTGCGAAATTTGATTTCGGCGCCGGGACCGCTCAGGAAGGATATCACCCGGTCAGCGCTAAAACGAGGTATGACCGCGTTAAGGGCGGCTATGGATGGGAGCATATTTATTCCTCCCCATTACCGGATTTTCCAATGTTCAGTGGAAAGAAAACGGCTGACCGGGACTTTGCCCATGGTCCTGAACGGATGACCTATACCTACAGCAGCTTTGCCGCGGAAGTGCCGAACGGCCAGTATGAGCTTAATTTTTCCATGGTTGACAATTCCCTCGAACCGCACGACTATGGCCCTATGTGGATCGTTGCCAACGGTCTGGATGCAACAGAGAAGTTTGCGATCCCGGCGGGGAAAAAGGTGGAAAAATCTCTCAGAACAACGGTAACCGACCACAAAGCGGTCATAGTTTTCAATTCGAATTCCAATTCAAAATGGATAGTGAACAGCATGACGGTGAAACGGCTGGGACCGGAAATTTCCCATATACCGGTTCGCAGATCTCCTCCCGGCAGAGATATAGGGATACGTGCCGCAGTGAACGGTCCTGATGTGATCGGGCAGGTTCGTATTTGGTACGGAAACAATGAACAGGGATACAAGCACATAACAATGGAACGAACGGAACAGGGTCGCTATCACGGCACGATCCGGGGAAGCAACGTCAAAGATGGAATGCATTACTTTATCGAGGCGGAAGATGAATCGGGTATACTCGTAACATATCCGCAGGGAGGTGGACTGAGCCCTGTTCCGATACTCGTGACCGGCGATACTCAGCCGCCTGCCGTATCCCATACACCGGTAACGGGCGCCGAAATGGGAAAGCCGCTCATGGTGGCTGCCAATGTGGACGACTCCTCGGGAGTTAAATGGGTCCGGTTGCGATACCGCGCAGTTAACCAGCATCAGGATTTTCGGACCTTGCCAATGCTGCTTGTTAGTGAACCGGGCGAACAAGGCATGTACCAGGCTGAAATTCCCGCACATCATATCAAGCCGGAATGGGATCTTATGTATCTGATCGAGGTGATGGATACCAGCGGCAACGGCACTATATATCCTGACCTGGAAAAGGAGACGCCGTATAGTGTTGTCAGATTAAATCGGGAGCATTAAACCGGTCATGTATCTGCCGTAATAACTCTTTTTCGGTGCACTACTTTGACCGGACGTGCCGGTCCTGTACCTGGCCATATCATCACAGGACGTAACACTCATCATGCGATTTGCCTTATGCTCAATATCGGGGTACGATTAATAGTTCCGGTCTTTATGATTTGTAAGCCGTAAAGAGGTATTTTCCTCATGACCGTGTGTAATATTCGACATTTTACTTGCTACAGTATTTAAATATTCCAATATTTGAGTAAGATTTATACCTTTACTTTTTTGCATACATTTTGTCCTTACTCTGTCTTTTATTGTTGCCATGATTTGATAATATTTTCCGAAAAAACACTTTCAACAATTCATCTTATGGATTTTACCGTCTTTTTATGAAGGATTAGAAAAAGTGTGTTAAAGAACTTGAAAGAGTAGAACAGGATATCCGGGAAACTGCTTAACAGGGCTTTAAAAGACTAATAAATACTGCTTAAGCAATCTACTCTATGCTTTGATCATGACAGGAGTTTAAACGATGAGGTTTCGCGATATGTATGTGTTGAGAATCATTACTGTATTTGTAATCCTCATATTAGCGAATAGTGTTTTTGCCCAGAAAAATGTAGACAGCCTCAAGAACCTTCTTCCAGAAATAAGCGGTCCGGAAAAAATTGAAGTATTGCTGGAACTTGCTTCTGAACTCTGGGGAATCTCTCACGAACAGAAATTAGCGTTTGCCGAACAGGCATTAGCGTTAGCGGAAGGATCGGGAGATAACGCAAGAAAAATTAATGCACTAAGAGCCATCGGTATTGTATACGATAATAATAATGATTTTACTACTGCATTGGACTATTACGAACAAGCGTATACGATTGCAGAAGAAATCGACCATAAGGGACTGCTTGTCAGGACGGGAATAGACGTTGGTAATTCATACCGGGAGTTAGGGGAATATGATAGAGCAATGGAATATTTACGACATGCCCTGTCGATAACCGAAAACACGGAGTTCAATGAACTCACCCATCTGGTTTTAACCGATATCGGAATCCTTTATAACTTTATGGGCAATTTCGAAGAAGCCATCGTGTACTGACCTTGCCCCCCAAAGTTGATCCAGATAGTATATGAGTACAGGGATTAGATTGAAAAGAAAGGAGCAAGATCAATGGCACGTAGAATTCACACATCAGCACAAATTATCCACAAGCTTCGAGAGGCAGAAGTACTGCTCGCTCAAGGTCAGTCGGTTCAACAAGCTGCTCGCCAGATTGAGGTTACAGAGCAGACCTATTATCGTTGGCGAAAGGAGTATGGTGGTCTTCGGGTGCATCAGGCGAAACGATTTAAAGCGTTAGAGAGAGAGACTATCCGCCTGAAACGCCTGGTTGCCGAGAAAGAGTTGGATATTCAAATCCTCAATGAGACTCTGGCGGTTGATGCAAAAAACTTCTGAGCCCGGCGAAGCGACGGGAAGTGGTGCAGCATCTTTGCACGACTCTCGAGATCTCGCAGCGCCGGGCCTGTACCGTGTTGGGAGTACCGCGCAGCACTCATCAATATCGCCCGATTTCTCCTTCTGATGAAGCCGGTGTTAGTGCAACGTATGGTCTGAGTTGGCCACGCAGTATGGTCGGTATGGTTATCGACGAATTACCGCACTGTTACAGCAAGAAGGCTGCAAGGTCAATCATAAGAGAGTGGAGCGTTTGTGGCGTCGAGAAGGATTAAAAGTTCCCCGGAGGCAGCCGAAGCGCAAACGGTTATGGCTCAATGACGGTTCGTGTATTCGGCTGCGACCTGCGTACCGGGATCATGTCTGGAGTTATGACTTCATGCAAGCACGAACCCGAGAGGGAAGGAGCTATCGTTTGTTAACAATATTAGATGAATACAGTCGGGAGTGTCAGGCAATTGTGGCAGGCAGGAGGCTGACTCACAATGACGTCATAGAACATCTTGCAACACTGTTCGTGCAGCGAGGAGTTCCGGTTCACCTGAGAAGTGATAATGGCACAGAGTTCACTGCTCAAGCGGTCCGGACATGGCTCATGCGCCTGGGAGTAAAAACATTGTATATTGAACCAGGCAGTCCATGGGAGAACGGGTATAGTGAGTCGTTCAATGGCAAACTGCGTGATGAAGTGCTCAACCGGGAAATCTTCAATACAGTACACGAAGCAAAAGTGCTTGTGGAACGCTGGCGAAATGAGTATAATCATAAGAGACCGCATAGTGCCCTTGGATACCGGCCACCCGCCCCCGAGGCAGTTATACCACCGGATGCGGTCTCAAGGCCAATGGATAATACAACAATGAATATATCGATGAATTGACTAACTTAAAAAGTGGCCCAAACAATTGGGGCAGGTCAGAACGTGGTGAACGCTTCCGATCTTAATGAGATGCCTTCGAATGCACTCTATGTCGAGGGTAGTGTCCTAACACGCCTTCTGATGGGTACCGTTGGCTTGGAACGAGTGCGGTCAAATCGCGTCTTGGTAGTCATTGACGATCACAAAGATGAGATCTTCGTCAATGCGGCTGTAAATGCTGTTAACAGTGCGAGAGCAGCATACGGATTGTCGTGTTCAGAAGTCGTATGCCTCGATCCGCCATTACGAGTGAAGACCGAATATTCTCCATCTGGAAGAGCGGCTGGTCAGGTCGAGCGGATTGAAGGCTTATGCGAACTCCTTGATGAGCGGAACGGATCGTACGATGCCGTGGCAATCTCATCCGTCATCGATGTGCCAGACGTCTATCACCAAGGATATTTTGATGCGGCTGGTGCGATGGTGAACCCCTGGGGGGGGAGTGGAGGCAATGCTGACTCACACCCTGTCCAGCTTGTATAACGTTCCGACCGCGCACTCTCCGATGTTTGAATCTAGAGAAATTGCGAATATGGATCCTGGAATCGTTGATCCCCGCATGGCAGCCGAAGCTGTTTCGGCAACATTCCTGCAATGTACGCTAAAGGGTCTCCTGCGGAGTCCAAGAATCGTTACGGATGAGAATGCGATGAACCAGTCCGGTATCTTTACAGCAGCTGATGTGTCCTGTCTTGTGCTTCCGGACGGTTGTTTAGGGCTTCCGACAATTGCCGCTCTTGAGCAGAACATTCCTGTTATTGCCGTGTCGGAGAACTCGAATCTGATGCGAAATAATCTTTCGGAGCTTCCATGGAGATCGGGACAATTTCACCGAGTCCGTAACTATTGGGAGGCTGCCGGTGTTATAGCAGCCATGCGGGCTGGAATCGATCCAGCGGCCGTGCGACGTCCACTCTCAGCGACCCAAGTTTCGCGTTTCAAGGCAGAACCTACCTCAAAAGGGCACGTTTGCGCTCCAGCCGAGAGGACTGAATGACCGCTGACTCCACAGGCCGTAGCCTCTTCATTGTCGATAACAGCGTCTCTGGCTGGACCGGGCTGCGTTACCTCGAAGAGTGGGCCGACATCACTCGGGCCCTTGATGTTGCAACGGGATTCTTCGAGATCGGCGCGTTGCTCGCCCTAGACGGGAAATGGCAAAATCTTGAGAAGATCCGCGTGCTTATGGGTGCCGAAACAACTAGCCGCACACGCAAAGCACTCCTCGACTCCGTACGCACCCAGGCGACAAAAGCCCTCGATCTGAGCATCGAGTCTGACAAGCAAGACAATCCCTTCTTGCACGGCGTTCCAGTCGTTCTCGAAGGGCTACGCAGCGGTCAGATCGAATGCCGGATCTACGACAAGGGCAAGTTTCACGCGAAGACCTACATCACCCATGCCAAGCTCGAAGTCGTTGGTTCGCAGGCACTAGTGGGGTCCAGCAACTTCACGAAACCCGGACTCACGGAGAACATCGAACTCAATGTGCAGATCCAAAGCGCACGTGAAGTGGCCCAGCTTCAGGAATGGTTCGAGACGCACTGGAACGAGGCGGCCGAGGTCACCGACGCGGTCATCGAGACCATCGCGCGCCACACGCACCGCTATACCCCGTTCGATGTGTACGCCAAGGCGCTGCAGGAGTACTTCCGCGGCCACGAACTGACCGCCACCGAGTGGGATGAAACCCGCTCGAAGATGTTTCCCCGGATCGACCGCTATCAGCAAGAGGCCTACCGGGCGCTTATGAAGATTGCCCGCCAGCATGGCGGCGCGTTCCTGTGCGACGGCGTGGGCCTCGGCAAGACCTTCGTCGGCCTGATGTTGATCGACGAAGCGCACCACTTCCGCAACCCCGGGACACGGGGCGACGAGGAGAAGGACGTAGAACCGTCGCGCTACTACCGCCTCTACGACCTGCTCGACAACGCGACGCGGGCGAAGACCCTCTTCCTGCTCACCGCCACGCCGATCAACAACCGGCTGAGCGACTTTCGGCACATGGCCGAACTGTTCACACGCCGAGACGAGACGTATTTCGCCCGCACGTTGGGCGTCAACAACCTGCGCGCGCACTTCAACCAGATGGAGAAGGTCTTTCGCCAGCGTGTGGGTCACACTGTGACCGATGCTGCCGAGCAGATGAGCGAGGCCCAGGAAATCCTCGCCGGCGACGCGATCTTTCGCCATCTTGTGGTTCAGCGCAGCCGCTCCTACGCACGTGAGAGCCAGATCCGCGAGACGTATGGGCGGCTCTACTCGACATGTTCGAGAACGCGTTCACGCAGCAGAACCCGCTCTTCACGCTCCCCATGTATTACCCACTCGCTTGGTACACGGGACCGGACACACGCATCGATCCATTCGAACAGAACCGGCAGAAGCAAGTCGTTGGGCTGATCCGTACGAACTTCCTCAAGCGCTTCGAAAGCTCCGTGGTCGCGTTCGAACTTTCCTGCGACCGGCTGCTCCGGAAGCTGCTGGCCTTTCTTGAGGTTCATAGTGAGACCGTGGCGGAGAAGAAGAAGCTTGAGCACTGGAAGGCCGACAACGCCGAGATCCTTGGCTACGCACGCAGTCGGCAACTCGAGTTCTGGGGTCAAGACGGAGACGAGTCGGAGGACGACGACATCGTGCCCCCGGAGATGCTCGACGCGGTTACACCGTTAGACCGAGAGCAGTATGATGTCCCGGCCATGATCACGGAAACCTTCCGTGATCTCAACCAGCTGGCGCACTTCACGGCCGAAGCCCGGAAGTTCGAGCCCACGCACGACGACAAGCTCCAGAAGCTCAGCCGGCTGCTCAAGACGAAAGAACTTGCCGACCAGAAGGTCCTCATCTTCACCGAGTTCGTCGACACCGCCCGCTACCTGAAACGCCAACTCGACCAGGCCGGCATCGACGGCGTCGCCCAGGTCGACAGCGCCTCCCATGGCAACCGCGCCGACGTCATCCAGCGTTTCTCACCCTTCTACAATGGCAGTTCCTCGGCTGCGCTTGCGGATGCCGGCCGCAAGGAGATCCGCGTCCTCATTTCCACAGACGTCCTCTCCGAGGGCCTGAACCTCCAGGACGCATCGCGGATGATCAACTACGACATCCACTGGAACCCGGTGCGGCTGATGCAGCGCATCGGCCGCGTGGACCGGCGCATGAATCCGGAGATCGAGAAGCGGCTGGTCGCCGACCACCCGAAAGTCGCCGGCTCCCGCGGGACGGTGAGCTACTGGAACTTCCTGCCGCCAGACGAGCTGAACGCGATCCTCACGCTCTACACCAAGGTCACGCAGAAGACGCTGCTGATCTCGAAGACGCTCGGGATCGAAGGCAGGAAGCTTCTGACGCCCGAAGACAACTTCAACGCTCTCAGGGAGTTCAATCACACCTACGAGGGTACCAAGACCGCGGTCGAGGACATGCACCTCGAGTACCAGGCGCTGCTTCAGGCCGACCCCAAACTTGAGGCACGCCTCAAGCGCCTCCCCGGCGCCACCGTCAGCGGCCGCAAGCGCGCGGCCCACGGCGCGCGCGGCGTGTTCTTCTGCTACGCGCTTCCCGCCCTCGACAAGGAGGCCGACGAGTTCACCGAGGAGGCGGGCACGACCCGCTGGTACCTCTATGACCTCGACCGCGGCGCGATTCTCGAAAAGCCGGGCGAGATCGCTGGCAGCATCCGGTCCACACCCGAGACGCCGCGCCAGTGCACCACCGAGGAGAAGACCCTGGTCGAGATTCGGACCACGATCGAGAAACACATCAAGAACAGCTATCTCAAGCGCGTCGACGCACCCGTGGGCGTGAAGCCGTTACTCAAGTGCTGGATGGAAGTGAACGAGGTCTGACTCAATGCCGACCAACCACCGCGCCACACTCGCGAATATCAAGCGCTTCGATCAGTTGATCGCCTATCTGCGCGACGAAATGGCGTGGCCGATCGAGGGTGACGACTTTGACGAAATGACCTTTGAGTACACTGCGGAGGAACTCGGCATCGACCCGAAGACAGCGGCCAAAATCGAGAACATTAAGCGCCTACGGCCCCTCTCTCCACGCCAGCCGTGGGGCATCTTCTTTGTCAAGTTCGAGCCCAAGCAACTCCCCGTCATGGCGCTGCGCCGCATTCTTAGCCAGGTGGCGTTCAAGAAGCGTGCCTCCGCCAACAGCGCCGAGCGGACCGCCTGGGCCAAGGATGACCTGCTCTTCGTCTCCAATTACGGCGTGGGTGACGAGCGGCAGATCAGCTTCGCCCATTTCTCGACGCCCACGAACGGCCACGACCTGCCCACCCTCAAAGTGCTTGGCTGGGACAACTGCGATACAGCGCTGCATCTTGACGCCGTTACCAGGGAACTGATCGAACATCTAGCGTGGCCGGACGACGAAGACAACGCTGACGCGTGGCGCGAGCAGTGGCGCGCGGCATTCACGCTTCGCCACCGGGAGGTCGTCACACCACCTCACGTGACCTCTCTATGCGCCTATCCGAGTTGGCCCGTGCGATCCGTGACCGCATCCAAACCGCACTCGCCATCGAAACCCAGAACGGGCGTATCACTAAGCTCATGAAGGCATTCCAGGAAGCGCTCGTGCATGACCTGGATGCTGACGCCTTTGCAGATATGTATGCCCAGACGATCGCCTACGGCCTGCTCTCCGCGCGCATCGCCGACCCGCACAAGAAGACGGTCGACGATTTCGCGAGTCACATGCGCACGAACCCATTGCTCCGCGACTTGATGGAGACGTTCCTCCAGATCGGCGGGCGCCACACCAAGCCGGGCGCTGAGGGGGGGGATCGACTTCGACGACCGAAACCCGCGAGAAGACCCAGTTGTCCACTTCTACGAGCTGTTCCTGAAGGAGTACGACGCGGAGCAACGAATGCAGCGCGGCGTGTTCTACACCCCGCGCCCGGTGGTCTCCTACATCGTCCGTTCCGTGCATA
Source organism: bacterium (assembly GCA_965240425.1). Lineage (GTDB taxonomy): Bacteria > SM23-31 > SM23-31 > SM23-31 > SM23-31 > CBDFMG01. Next base: position 105,333 of record OZ251221.1, on the reverse strand, counting down.
CCTTGCTACGGAGCGAATTCGGACTGAAAGATGGTCTCGCGGACACTGCGACGTGGGGGGAGATGGCCGAGCGCCGCGAGGATCTGCGCATCCCCGACGCCATCTCGCCGGATCAGGGTTTCGTACAGATCCTCGATCCCGCCACCGGCACTGGCACGTTCCTCGTGGAGGCCATTGACCTCATCCACAAGACGCTCGTCGCCAAGTGGCAGGCGCAGGGGCACGACGAGACGAAGATCGACGCGCTCTGGAACGAGTACGTGCCCGAACACCTGCTGCCGCGCCTGCACGGCTACGAACTCTTGATGGCGCCCTATGCTATCGCCCACCTCAAGATCGGCCTCAAGCTCTACGAGACCGGCTACCGCTTCGGCCGCGACGAGCGGGCGCGAGTGTATCTCACCGACGCACTGGAACCGGCGCAGGATTTTTCACAAGGAGCTTTCGACTTTGCCATCCCGGCGCTGGCCGACGAAGCGCAAGCGGTGAACGAAATCAAGCGTGCCGCGCGGTTCACGGTCATCATCGGCAACCCGCCCTACTCGGGCCACTCCGCCAACAAGGGTGCCTGGATTCGGGAGTTGCTCCGGGGGAGTGCAGGCAAACAGCGCGTGGAGAGCTATTTCGAGGTTGATGGTGGCTCGCTGAACGAACGTAATCCCAAATGGCTGAACAACGACTACGTCAAGTTCATCCGCCTCGCTCACTGGCAGATCGAACGCACGGGCCGAGGCGTACTCGGCTTCATCACCAGCCATAGCTACCTGGATAGCCCCACGTTTCGCGGTATGCGCGAGAGCCTCGCGGCCACCTTTCCGCGAGCACATCTGCTTGACCTGCACGGCAACGCGAAGAAGAAGGACCGCGCGCCGGACGGCGGCACGGATGAGAACGTCTTCGATATCCAGGAGGGCGTTGCCATCGGCTTATTCACGTGCGCCCCAAGTGGGATCGAGCCGATTTGCCTTGCATACAACCACGCCGACGTGTGGGGCGTGCGCGAGCAGGCTGACGGCACCGGCAAGTACGATCGGCTTGTCGCCAGCGACGTGGCAAGCATGGAATGGCAAACACTGTTCCCGAAACAGCCCCTGCGTTTGTTCGTGCCGCGCGACGACGCGCTGCATGAGGAGTACGAAGCGGGCGCGCCTATTTCCGACATCTTTCCGGTTAATTCGGTGGGTATCGTCACCGCCCGCGACAAGCTGGCCATCCAGTGGACTGCGGAGGATTGCCGAGGATTTCTCCGCCAGAGGGACGGAGGCGGCTCGGACGTTCTACGACTTGGGCAAGGACGCACAAGATTGGCAAGTCCGGCTGGCCCAAGAGGATGTGCGGAGGCGCGACGGACTCATAAGCCCTGTGTTGTATCGGCCGTTTGACAGACGTTTCACCTACTACACCGGCAAGTCGCGCGGCTTCATTTGCAGGCCGAGACCGCAAGTTATGCGCCACATGCTGGCCGGGGAGAATTTAGCGTTGCATGTTTACCGGCAGACGATCTCCACTACGTGGGGGCATGTGCTCATTACGAATGCAATAACCGACGATTGTTATGTTTCTAACAAGACCAAGGAGCGTGGATACACTTGCCCTCTTTACGTTTATCCGCAGAAACAAGTAACGGGGTTGAGCACTGGGCGCAAACCGAATCTCACCCCGGAGTTCGTCACGATAGTTGCTTCCACCATCGGCCTCGAATTCGTTCCCGAAGGGACGGGCGATCTCGAATCGACGTTCGGGCCTGAGGACATCCTCCACTACCTCTACGCCGTGCTGCACAGCCCGGAATACCGCCGCCGCTACGCTGACTTCATGAAGTCCGACTTCCCACGCATTCCGCTGCCGACTAACCGTGCGTTGTTCTCCGCTCTCATCCTCCCCGGCGCGCGCTTGGTCAGCTTGCATCTGATGGAGGATGACGTCAGGCGCTCAGCGCCAGCGTTCCCAAGCAGCGGCAGCAACCAGGTAGACCAGGTGCGTTACGCGCCTCCGAGCAGCGGTTTACCTGGGTGCGTCTGGATCAATCGCGAACAGTATTTCGAGAGTGTCGAGCCGGAAATCTGGGCGTCCACCATCGGCGGCTACTGCCCGGCTGAGAAGTGGCTCAAGGACCGCAAGGGCCGCACGCTTTCCGAGGACGACATCGACCACTACCGAAAGATCGTTGTCGCCCTTACCGACACTCGCCGCCACTTTCCTGGAGTAGGCCTAGGGTCGTCCTAATGCCGGCGGACCTGGTGCGGTTGGTGCTGTCGCTCGCCGAGCTCGGGTGAGGGCGGCGCGCTGCAGGTCCAGCGACTGGGAGCCGTCTCGCCTTTGAGACGCGGGCGGAGCCGATCCGCATGTATCGTAAACGGTCGTTTGCGACACTTCCGAGCGGCATCACGATCCAGCGTGCTCCGATTCAAGGGGCGAGGACCTTCTCGCCTTGCTCGTATCTTGAGCAGCCAGCAGGGCTATCCACTCCGCCGCGCGCTCGGCCAAGCCAAAAGGCTCGCCACGGCAGGTCGCGGTCGTGCAAGCGGGGAATCAGAGCTCATACCGCAGAGACAGGTGCAGCCCGTGGCTCCGCAACGGGGCCTGTGTCGGTGCCAGATCGAGCCCCACCGGGTCCCGGCTGCCGTCGAGCCATTCGACTCGGCCAGGGCCGGCGCCGGTCTCGATGACGCCGGCATCCGTGTACCGCCAGGCGAGATCGAGTGTCGCCCGCTCGCCCCATGACGTCCCCAGGCCGGCCATCAGCCTCCAGGTTAACCCCGTCCGGCGGGTGCCCGGCACGAGGGTCCGCGTCTTCGGGAACGTCATGCGCGTCTCACCGCTGGCCACGCGGGACGCCCCGAGGCCACCGCCGACGAAGGGGCTCAACGGGCCGAGCGGGCGCACTCCCAAGCCTGGGAGATCTACATACGCGGCCAGGATCCAGGACAGCGAGGACAGATCCACGGACACTGATTGCTCACGGTCTGGGGCCAGGAAGTTGGCGTGACCATCGAACGTAAATCGCGGCCGGTAGGTCAGCAGGGCCTCCAGCCGCACGGCGGGCGCCACGGCGTACCCGATCCCAAGCTCAACGCCTGCGACCGTGCCGACGTCTCCCACCGACCGGAGCGGCGCGCCGTCGTCGCCCAAGCCGCAGCCGTACAGCGCGGCCGGGACCAGGCTCGCACAATCCGCGTCGGTGAAGTGCGTGTCGGCCGGACGGCTCAGGTCGATCCCGGTGCGCAAGTAGACGTCTTGCGCGACGGCCAGTCCGGGGAGTAGTGTCGCCGCCACCGCCATCAACGCCACGGCCGCGCCTGGAACCCCGTAGTGCCACCGCTGCTCTGCCACCGGCGTCGGTGACCTGCCCCTAATGTTTGGGCCACTTTTTAAGTTAGTCAATTCATCGATATATTCATTGTTGTATTATCCATTGGCCTTGAGACCGAATCCGGTGGTATAACTGCCTCGGGGGCTGGTGGCCGGTATCCAAGGGCACTATGCGGTCTCTTATGATTATACTCATTTCGCCAGCGTTCCACAAGCACTTTTGCTTCGTGTAAGGTATCGAAGATTTCCCGGTTGAGCACTTCATCACGCAGTTTGCCATTGAACGACTCACTATACCCGTTCTCCCATGGACTGCCTGGTTCAATATACAATGTTTTTACTCCCAGGCGCATGAGCCATGTCCGGACCGCTTGAGCAGTGAACTCTGTGCCATTATCACTTCTCAGGTGAACCGGAACTCCTCGCTGCACGAACAGTGTTGCAAGATGTTCTATGACGTCATTGTGAGTCAGCCTCCTGCCTACCACAATTGCCTGACACTCCCGACTGTATTCATCTAATATTGTTAACAAACGATAGCTCCTTCCCTCTCGGGTTCGTGCTTGCATGAAGTCATAACTCCAGACATGATCCCGGTACGCAGGTCGCAGCCGAATACACGAACCGTCATTGAGCCATAACCGTTTGCGCTTCGGTTGCCTCCGGGGAACTTTTAATCCTTCTCGACGCCACAAACGCTCCACTCTCTTATGATTGACCTTGCAGCCTTCTTGCTGTAACAGTGCGGTAATGCGTCGATAACCATACCGACCATACTGCGTGGCCAACTCAGACCATACGTTGCACTAACACCGGTTCATCCGCAGGAGAAATCGGGCGATATTGATGAGTGCTGCGCGGTACTCCCAACACGGTACAGGCCCGGCGCTGCGAGATCTCGAGAGTCGTGCAAAGATGCTGCACCACCTCCCGTCGCTTCGCCGGGCTCAGAAGTTTTTTGCATCAACCGCCAGAGTCTCATTGAGGATTTGAATATCCAACTCTTTCTCGGCAACCAGGCGTTTCAGGCGGATAGTCTCTCTCTCTAACGCTTTAAATCGTTTCGCCTGATGCACCCGAAGACCACCATACTCCTTTCGCCAACGATAATAGGTCTGCTCTGTAACCTCAATCTGGCGAGCAGCTTGTTGAACCGACTGACCTTGAGCGAGCAGTACTTCTGCCTCTCGAAGCTTGTGGATAATTTGTGCTGATGTGTGAATTCTACGTGCCATTGATCTTGCTCCTTTCTTTTCAATCTAATCCCTGTACTCATATACTATCTGGATCAACTTTTGGGGGCAAGGTCAGAAGAAAGCTATGATAACTCGAATTATAATATTATTAATTTCTATAATGTTCACAGTACCTTTTGCCAATGCTCAGCCGGGTGTACATACGTCAAAGGTCGGTGGGGAAGTGCTTCGCTTGATTCGCAATGAAAAACTTGACCTGATTTTACCGGAATCCATGCGTGATAATAATGTAGATATGTGGATACATGTCACACGTGCCGGAGACCCCGATCCGCTTACTCAGCAGTTAGGATCAACCTCCGGTTATTTGATTTTTACCGACCTGGGAGATCGGAGCGAGCGTGCTGGGTTCGGTGGAAGCGGGGCTGTTGAAAACATAGATGTGTATGGATCAACCGCGATTTTACGCGCTATAGACGGTTACAATTACGGTAATTTGGATTTTTCGGTCTATAACGAAATAACCGACTTTTTTACTGAACGCGATCAGAAAACAATAGCAGTCAATACCTCTCCTCATCTCTCTGTGGCTGATGGAATTTCATATTCCGAATATATAAAATTAGAAAGAATATCAGGACCTTAATATACAGCGAGAATTGTATCTGCAGAGAATGTAATTTCAGATTTTCTGGTACGGAGGACGCTCAGAGAAATTACTGCACAGACCAATGCATTGGAAATGTGCCGTCAGATTGTAGCGCGTGCGTTATCCCGTATCGAGCCGGGTGTGACGATGTCGGGAGATTTAGGCTGGTGGGTTAAGGAAGATGCATTTAAGCGGGGTTTAACCGGATACAGTACCGTTGAAAGTGGTCCCCGGATTTACTATTCACCAAAGTCAGAACGGATTGCTCCGCCCGATGCCCGATGGTTTATTCGCCGCGCCGATCATGTGTTGCAGCGTGGGGATTTTTTTGCATTTGATATTGCAGTGAACTATATGGGCTTTGATGTTGATGATAAAACACATGTGTATATTATGGAAGAAGGGGAAACGGGTGTTCCCGAGAGAATACAGTATGCCTTTGATCAAGCGATAAAAGAACAGGAAATTATCCGGCCGCATGTAAGGGTTGGTATGACTGCACGGGAATCGTGGCAAGCAATGGTTTCAGCTATGGGAGATGTGGGTTATATCTATACACCGCTTACCGATGATGGCGTAGAAGATTATAAAGAAATCCAGACTATGCTTGCAAATACCGATAAGTCGGGATTTTATGTCGTTCTTCATAGTGTCGGCAATAATGGTTTCAGCGGTCTGAATCAGGCAGGCCCCTTTATGTCACCATTTCGGCCGGACATGCTTGATTTGACGATTCAAGAGAATGGTCTCTTTGCTTTTGAATATGCAGTTCACACCAATCTGCCTGATCGGCCCGGTTTTTCGATTTCAATTAATATTTCAAATATTCATATTGTTTCCAGCCGGGGAGTTGAATGGCTCTAGCCACCGAATGAGGAAATTGTAGTAATCCACTGAATTTAATGCAGTTCAAAAAGAATCAGACCAATCTACAATTTGGTTTTTGTTTACAAAATACGGATGATACTACAAAATAGCCCTGAATGATTTCCTTCGGAGCTATTTACAGCCGAGTTGTACGATTTGCCAACATTTATGTTTATTGTTGCGCAACAAATATTAAGAACCGGATTTGGACTTTTTGTTGATATTCAACCCTCCAAATGAAAAATATATTTCTATTTGTTAATAAGTAGAATTCTTGCTACATTTTTGTACGTATTGCCTCATTATATACAATGATTTTAGCCTGCTTGTCAAACCATTAATTTTCACTCCAAAGGAGGCAAACAATGCGTGAAGAAAGAATCATTACCAGAGTAATTCTTTTCGTACTTCTGTTCCTGTTCGCAGCCCCGTTCAGTGGTACAAGTTATGCTCAGAAGCCTATCGTCACCGACGAATTCGACCGCTTTCTAGTGACCAAAACAACAAAAATTGGTGAAGTTGTCGGAAGAATCGAACTCGTATTCCCGAATGAGAAGAAGACCACATGGAGCTTGATACCACCGGTACCCGGAGGTGACCGTAGACGTTACCTGAAGGAAGGTCAGCTTGACGCAACGAAAATCGTCGAGATCGATACTGACACCGGCGAGTTGAGTCTGAAGGCACAGCCCCCAGAAAATCCGGCTCACTATTACGCGGAGGTTCGCGCGACGAACAGCGACGGATTCATGGAGCAGGTCCTCATCATCATAGCACTCCCGGAGACACCAAAACGTGAAAATTCTCTTGACATTTTTACACAGCGAAGAGAAGCATTAAGTATGAGCTTGTTTGCAACGAAAACCTTGGATCCCGAAAAATTCGAGTACGCAGTGAAGGTTGCCGATGCCCTGCTATCCAAGGACAGAAGAGGATCGGGAAAGATCACCGAATACCTTAAAAAAAGTAATGCTACTATGACTATGTTCAAGGACTTCGAAGAACGTAACACCTCGATCGGTTTTTATTTGCACAGCCGGAACTTGGGGATACGGCCCAAGGGTCTCACCGGAGAAGGGATCATCCCCGACTATTTTCGGCTTGGCGGACCGGCAAACCTGCGCCGTGATGAGTCTGTTGAAGAGATCTCCCATTTGATCCACGGCGGAGGTATCATGGAAGCCTATCCGGGGGTCCAGGAACGGCTTGAAGCGGCGACAAAAGTAGCCATCGAGCGAAATTTTTCCGCCCACAGGATGGATTACCGGCCCGCATCTTCAGCTATGAATATCTAATTCTCGGCCTTCAGATTCATCTCGGCGGCTTCGGCCGGCGTTCCTTTCAAAACTTACCGCTCACACCTGAAAACTTAAAAATAATAGATCCCGAGCTGTATGACATCATCTCATTTCTATTCCCAACCCGGGAGGAGTTCTTCAAGGAGATGGGGTGGAAAGAGTGATCTGAAATAAAATGCTGGTATATTAGACATTGGATAAAAATTAAAATGGCCGTTAATGAATAACGGCCTTTTTTACAGCTCCTCTGGCTGTACGATTTGCGAACCTTTAAAATTTATTGGATTTCATCTTACAAGATAAAGTGTAAAATAATCACTCATTATTTTCAATTTACTACCGATACCAGAGTGGGAAGGTATACAGTTTTTACAATATTCTAGGGATGGAAAATATGGCAATCGGTGATATACTGCGTATTAACACCAATATTGGAGCGCTTAACTCACTTAATTCACTGCGTGCGACCAATTCCCGAATTGCCCTTACACAATTGCGGTTGGCATCTGGTAGAAGAATAACGCAGGTATCCGATGACTCATCGTGTTTTGTAATCTCAATAAAGCTCAACGCACGGAACAAGGGATTGAGTGTTGCGATCGAAAATGTCGCAACCGCAAAAAATGTACTTGCCATTGCTGAAGGTGGTCTTCAGAGTATTGCAGATATCATAATTCTTATAAAAGATAAAGTGACACAGTCACTGAACGATACGAATGGTGAATCGGAACTTATAGCTATAGGGACGGAAATTAGTCAATTGCGGGCAGAGATAAACGATATCGTAGATGAAACGAGCTTTAACGGAATTCTTTTATTGGATGGAAGCTATACAGGTATTACATTCCAAACCGGTGAACAAGTAGGCGATACACTAAACTTTGATCTATTTCAGGAACATACGACTGATGGGTTGGACTTAAACCCTCCGGGGGGACCACCACCGGGAAAAGGGCCACCCGCCGGTAAAGGACCTCCTTCTGGGAAAGGATTTACCAAAAACGAACTTGGAATACCAGATCTTGACAAAGTTAACGATGCTTTAAATAATGTATTAAACTCTCTTCAAAAAGTAGGTAGTTTTGTATCACGTTTGACCTTAAAAGAGAATATGCTCAATACAGCACTGGTCAACACTCGTGCAACGCTCAGCAGGATATTGGATGCCGATTTGGTGAATAATCAACTGTTATTAATCAAAGATTTTATTCTGCAGCAGACATCTACAGCACAGCTTGCCTCCGCAAATCTTCAACCACAGTCTGTTCTTGCCCTGTTTTTATAAAACTGATAAAGATGGTATAATCTAAAATTCTTGACATTGTACGTCTTCGAACAATTTGGACAGTATTAGTTAATAACTAATGAAACGCATTTGCTTTATATAAGCGTTTTCTACTCCTCGGGCTGTTCGAATTGCGAACCTTTAGGTTTGAAACTTTTAAGTAGTTATACTGTTAAGCCTTTTTAAATGGACTATTGTTAAAAATAACTTCCGACATGTCTTAAAAAGTATTCAGCCACGTTTTCTGGTGCTTGTGAGTTTAACTTAGATTCATTTTTGAACCTGCCATACATATATGACATTACCATGTTTATGGTCAAATAGTATTAAATTTCCTTCATGAATTATTTTTTCGTTGTTACCACCGATCCACATACCGTCCAATAAAATTTCAGGATCTCCATCCGTGCTGTGGATGTTAAAATCTTTTTCTCTCATAGATTCTTGGTTGTAAAAACAATGTGCTTTTAATATAGTAAATTTGTATATTGTGCTGCACAATTTGAAAGCTCAAAAACATGATATATAATTGTGGCCAGATAAAGGATTGATAGTATATGTCGAATGCAGATCCTGCAGTGTCAACAGATTTTATCCGGTCAAGGATCACTGAAGACCTCGCACAAAATAAAAATGACGGCCGGTTTTCTACTCGTTTTCCTCCGGAACCAAATGGATATTTACATATTGGTCATGCAAAATCCATATGTCTTAACTTTGGTGTCGCTTTGGAGTTTCAAGGCGGGACATGTAATCTACGGTTTGATGACACGAATCCTGAAAAAGAAAGTGATGAATATGTCGAATCAATAAAATCAGATGTTCATTGGTTAGGATTCGATTGGGAAAACCGCTTATTCTTCGCATCCGATCATTTTGAAAAATTATACGATTATGCTGTGCAGCTTATCAATTACGGTAAAGCGTTCGTGTGTGATCTGAGTGCAGATGAAATCCGGGAATACCGGGGAACATTAACCAAACCAGGTAAGAAAAGTCCGTATCGAGATCGCTCAATCGAAGAAAATCTCGAATTAATTGAAAAAATGCGCAATGGTGCTTTTGAAGCAGGATCAAAAGTCCTCCGGGCAAAAATCGATATGGCGCATCCCAATTTAGTAATGCGTGATCCGGTATTGTACCGCATTGTGTTTCATGATCATCATCGTACGGGCGATTCATGGTGTATATATCCGTTGTATGACTTTACACACTGTCTTTCTGATTCAATCGAAGGAATAACGCACTCGCTATGCACTCTGGAGTTTGAAAATAATCGAGCTATCTATGAATGGGTACTCGATGAATTAAAAACTGAAAATCGTCCAAAGCAGTTCGAGTTTGCCCGCCTGAATCTAACGTATACTGTATTGAGTAAAAGAAAACTGCTTGAACTTGTCGAACAAGAGTTTGTCAGTGGATGGGACGATCCCCGGATGCCAACAATCAGCGGTTTGCGCCGGCGAGGCTATACACCGGAATCAATCCGTGAATTTTGTGACCGTATTGGAGTTGCAAAAGCAAACAGCACCGTTGATATTGCACTCCTTGAGTATTGTATTCGGGAAGATATGAATATACGGGCACAGCGTGTGATGGCAGTTTTGGACCCTCTTAAAGTCGTTATTGAAAATTATCCTGAAGGTCAGGTTGAGGAACTTGAAGGAGAAAATAATCCCGAAGACTCCAGTATGGGTTCACGTAGAATTCCATTTTCACGTGAAATCTATATTGAACGTGAGGATTTTCGCGAAGATCCGCCCAAAAAGTTTTTTCGGTTAGTTCCGGGAAGAGAAGTCCGTCTGAAGAATGCATACTATGTCACCTGTACTGATGTAATAAAAGATGAAAAGACAGGTGAAATCATCGAACTCCGCTGTACCTATGATCCCGAAACACGCGGAGGGTGGTCATCTGACGGACGAAGAGTAAAAGGTACGCTCCACTGGGTTTCAACGGCACATTCGCTCAATGCTGAAATACGGTTATATGATAGATTATTCGAAAAAGAAAATCCCGAAAAGGATAAAGAAGTTGATTTTAAATCACATATAAATCCCCATTCTCTCGAAGTAGTAACACAATGCCGGGTAGAACCAAGTTTAGCGGATGCAACACCGGGAGCGAGATATCAATTCTTGCGAAAAGGGTACTTCTGTGTTGATACGGAGTCAAGTCCTGAAAAATTAATCTTTAACCGTACGGTTTCTTTACGTGATTCCTGGGCGAAAATTTATCAGGCAGGAAAAAAGTAAGAATTCTACCATAATCTGTTCGAGGTTATAATCTTTAGTAGTGGGTATAGACGTTTCAAAGAGATAGTTTTTTATTTGAATAAAGCTTCATAATCATCATAAAACCGTTTTACTCCTTCAACGATCCCTTTGAGTAAAAAATCTTACCGGGCTGTACAATTTGCGAACCTTTATGCTCATTTGATCAGTATCATTCCTTCATTTGGCACCTGAATATTTTCAACTCCCTTACTGGTAATAATTTGAGGATTCGAGATATTAAAGGCTAACGGATATCCGGGTCGTTCAGCAATATTCTTATGGACCATATATTCAAAAGCAAAGAAATGGTTCTCCTGAATTCTCAAATGGTGCGTGAATTTACGAAAAGGCGCCATAGAGGCACCTTCCGTTCTAATATCGAATTCAACTTCCCCGGTTGCAACGCGATTATTAATCATGCTATGATTATCGATGGAAAATCCCGGTTTATCAGTATTTGCGAGCGCTTTTCGGAGCATTTCATAATCTCCGGAGCCTTTATCTGAAAATGGTGTATAGATATAGCCTGCATCTTCCATGGCTTTGACCATAGCAGCTAAAGATTCCCCGGCGGTCATGCCGACTCTCATATGGGGCCGCATAATTCTTTGTCCAGCTATTGCCAGACCATAGACTTCCTGCAAGAACTCCGGAGCTTCTGTTTCTCCTTCTCTTAAAATATAAGCATACGTCTTCGTATCAACACCCATGTTCATATACTTGCCCAAGGTGCCGCCTCCACCACCACCGTGAAATAAATCACCCCGCTGCAATACGTAGTCACGAGAGCGTGTCTCGGACATACTGGAAACAGCTGAATAGAGGACGTTGGCTCCTACATCCCGTACCCTTGTTTTACCAGGTACGATATTTCTTATATTTGTTACAGCACGCTGACGTGCCAGTGCCAATATTTCAACCTGAGCCGCTACTTCTCTACTCGTTCTTCTTACCAGAAAATCGCTTATAACCCTTTCAGCCGAGATAATTCTTGAAGAATATTTCGGCCCCAGTATTTTTTGCAGTTTCAAAAATTGAGTATACGATATACCGTCTGAAACTGGAAGAAAATCGGAATAATTAACGGCGATCGTCTGAGGATCGCGTTCGGCAACAAATTCTGTTATTTCGTCGAAGACTTCGGGAACCGAATATCCCTGACTCGGGTCTGAATTGTCATAATTATAACCGGCAAATGCCCGTGCAACATTTTCAGAACCCCGTACATCTATATTTTCTACAGCTCCTGAAGTTCCGCCAAAGTGAGCCCGCTCGATCTTATTTCCCAGATCAGTGAAAATTAAATATCCGGATGTCTTTCCAAACTGCACAGACAATGGGTCTTGACCGCGTGTAACATGGATCCACATGTCCACATTATTGTCACGCATTGCTCCAGGCAGTACTAAGTCAAGCTTGTCATTTCTCATCAGACGAAGCGCTTCCATATCGGTCTCTGCCGTACGTGCCGGCAATGGGTCTATGAAACTTGAGCCTTGCTGTGCAAAGGTATTCGGTACGATTAACATCACAGCTATTAAAAATAACAATATTCGAGATATCATGACTTGCCTCCTCTTTTGGTTAAACTTGACCTGCCCCTAATGTTTGGGTCATTTTTTAAGTTAGTCAATTCATCGATATATTCATTGTTGTATTATCCATTGGCCTTGAGACCGCATCCGGTGGTATAACTGCCTCGGGGGCGGGTGGCCGGTATCCAAGGGCACTATGCGGTCTCTTATGATTATACTCATTTCGCCAGCGTTCCACAAGCACTTTTGCTTCGTGTAAGGTATCGAAGATTTCCCGGTTGAGCACTTCATCACGCAGTTTGCCATTGGAACGACTCACTATACCCGTTCTCCCATGGACTGCCTGGTTCAATATACAATGTTTTTACTCCCAGGCGCATGAGCCATGTCCGGACCGCTTGAGCAGTGCACTCTGTGCCATTATCACTTCTCAGGTGAACCGGAACTCCTCGCTGCACGAACAGTGTTGCAAGATGTTCTATGACGTCATTGTGAGTCAGCCTCCTGCCTGCCACAATTGCCTGACACTCCCGACTGTATTCATCTAATATTGTTAACAAACGATAGCTCCTTCCCTCTCGGGTTCGTGCTTGCATGCAGTCATAACTCCAGACATGATCCCGGTACGCAGGTCGCAGCCGAATACACGAACCGTCATTGAGCCATAACCGTTTGCGCTTCGGCTGCCTCCGGGGAACTTTTAATCCTTCTCGACGCCACAAACGCTCCACTCTCTTATGATTGACCTTGAAGCCTTCTTGCTGTAACAGTGCGGTAATTCGTCGATAACCATACCGACCATACTGCGTGGCCAACTCAGACCATACGTTGCACTAACACCGGCTTCATCAGAAGGAGAAATCGGGCGATATTGATGAGTGCTGCGCGGTACTCCCAACACGGTACAGGCCCGGCGCTGCGAGATCTCGAGAGTCGTGCAAAGATGCTGCTCCACTTCCCGTCGCTTCGCCGGGCTCAGAAGTTTTTTGCATCAACCGCCAGAGTCTCATTGAGGATTTGAATATCCAACTCTTTCTCGGCAACCAGGCGTTTCAGGCGGATAGTCTCTCTCTCTAACGCTTTAAATCGTTTCGCCTGATTCACCCGAAGACCACCATACTCCTTTCGCCAACGATAATAGGTCTGCTCTGTAACCTCAATCTGGCGAGCAGCTTGTTGAACCGACTGACCTTGAGCGAGCAGTACTTCTGCCTCTCGAAGCTTGTGGATAATTTGTGCTGATGTGTGAATTCTACGTGCCATTGATCTTGCTCCTTTCTTTTCAATCTAATCCCTGTACTCATATACTATCTGGATCAACTTGTGGGGGCAAGGTCATGTAAGTTGGTCTATTGTAAAATACAAGAAATTATACTAAAATGCGGAGCGTATAGGACTCGAACCTCTTATAATACTAATATCTGCGTATATAGCAGAAATAGGCCAGACTAACTTTCCTATTGTCTGGTTTATTTTTTCAGGTGTGACCCTATCAATGAAGCAAAACTGTATACTCCCGATTCAAATAATCAATCACCCTTTTTAACCAATTAAGCAGTAAACATAATTACCTATTTAGATTCATCAAGCACAAATCCTGCCCTCTATTTAGGTGCGATTTCTGATGACCTACGCATGAAAATATACACTTAGCTCTTTAGAGGACATTTTTTTGACAATTGTATCATAGAAATTTTGTAGACATTTGCCCCAAATACAGGTCATAAACACCCCCTTTTCCACCTGTGTTTATACCGGGGAATATGCGTGTTTGGGGAGAAGTGTATCAAAGTGATACATTAAAAGTGTGGTGTTAAGTTGTTAAATACAGTAGTGGAATAGTGTTGAACCTAGATAGTGATTTGTTTGATACAGTTCTATCTTGATGTTCTGAAGATCATATGATATACACATTTAGCTGTTTGCTAAAGTGTAAGGTATAGCCCGAAATCGTTGCAATCTCTACTTTACGACTTCTACGATCATCTCAATCTCCACTGCCATACCACCTGGCAAAGATGCCATGCCAACCGCAGCGCGCGCATGTCGCCCTCGATCTCCAAACACTGCCACCAGCAAATCCGAAAATCCATTGATCACCTTTGGCTGCTCTACAAATGATGGATCTGAATTGACCATACCGAGGACCTTTACGATACGTTTCACCTTATTCAAATCCCCTAATGCAGCTTTCCAAACTGAAAGCTGGTTGATCGCCGTCAACCGGGCTGCCTCGTAACCTTCCTCTATGCTGAGATCTTCTCCCAGCTTGCCTGTAATTACGCTGCCGTCTGTGCGATTGGGGCCATTGCCAGCCAAAAACAAGAGGTTGCCTGTTCTGACAGCATTGACATAGTTCGCGACAGGTTCCGGGGACTGCGGTAAGATAATACCTAATTCCCTTAGTTTCGAATCAACATCGATCGCATTGTTTGTGGCTTCTTCTTGCTGTGTTGATGGTTCTTGACAGCTAATGATGATAAAAAGCACCAGTATCATACAACAGATAATTGATTTAATTCGGTTACAGGTTGGTTCAACTTGTCGGAAAAAAGAATTGAATTTCATAGGACAATCTCCTTATAACTATTAGACAATTGGGCTTCCGATAAATTAACTTCTCCTACTTCTACAACTAACTTTGTTGGCTTCAACGGTTGTGTTTTGTGTATGTCATCAGTGCATGTTGAACAATAGTAATTGAATACTAAGGGATACATTTTGCATTTGCAACTGTTTTCTGCTCATCAACCTGATGATTACTCACCGTATAAACCCAGTCCACCTTTCCCAGAAATTTTTCAGAAATTTTCACGAGGGGTTATAACTCTATACCAGGATTCCCAAATTTGAAATGGTACGTCGGCTATTATCACCTTAGTATCATTAAAATAAGTTGATCAATATGATACAATGTTCCACTTAAAATATGTGCTCTATGGTGGGAATATCGGTGGGAAAACTTAATAAGACACATTTTAAAGACTGCAATTTGTGGTATAAGTATTTGTTATTACTAATATTAAATCACTGCTGATCGTTTTTACTATCGTGTTATGCAAACACATAAGCTTGATGTCATATGAGGATCGATAGTAGAAATAATTTCCTCATTTTAATTAAGATTTGATTTCCCGTTTACGACTCGATCCGGTAAATCTCCCGGAAACCCCCGTCAACCAGTTCATGATATCCTTTCATGGCCTCCCCCACTTCCGGTTTCAGGCTCATGGATTTTGACATATCTACATATGCGTTCAGGTCCTCGACCTCGCTTTGAATAACTACCATCCAAAAGGTCGCCGACACATCGGTCAAAACTCGTGTGTTTTTGACCCCTAAATCAGGCAGATAGTGCGCAGCATTCGTGAATTTTGCGGCGAGCTCTCGTGCCTTGGCTGGCTTTGCGTGGAATACGTTGCGGATAAGATACATAGTTTTGCTCTCCTGTTTTATGCCGATTGTGTTTTCCGGTGTACGTTACTCAAATTGGAGATAATAACGATAAATTCATCCTTGATATTTGTAATTCAATATAATAAATTTCAACCAGGAACAAAATGGAACCAAAAATTTATCTTTTGATTCCGGGTTCTGCAGTCCGGTGACTTAAAGGCTTATAAGTCAAAATAATTCCTGTTAATAACTATTGTAACTTAAAACAGCAAGGACACAATATGTCTGATTATATCGACCCGGTTGAAGCTGCATCCGATAATTATAAACTTCTTTCAAGGGAAGGAAACGTCAGGGTAATTGAAATGAGTCTAAAACCCGGTGAGATCGATAATGAACATTCTCATCCATCAGAGACAGTTTACTTTCTTCAGGGTGGAAAACTCCGCATTCATTTACCTGACGGTTCCTCAATGGAAGCGGAGATTCCCGATGGGCACGTCATGCATCATGAACCATGGACACATAGAGTGGAAAACATTGGAAATACGCATGTAAAAGCCATTATATTTGAATTAATGCCTTAATTACTTGCAGCCGTCAGCACACTTAGAACACGTATAGATAACATGTACTGAATTGTCATGGTAGTTTACACTTAAGCTGATTATTTATGTATCAGGGAGAGCGCGGCAGGTTCCCTGCCGTGGGTTTCATTTTCTTGATGTATTCTTTGTTTCCTGGTTCATAAACCGGCTTTTCAATGTCAACAGCAAAATCATTCCCTAGTGTTTTAATACTATTTTCTATCTGTTCATTACTATATTGAATTCACGAGCTTTGCTTCATAATCACCTGTTATCTTGCCTTATCAACGTCTAGTACCACGACTGAATTGACCGGATCCCATGCTTGTCCGTCCAGAGTAACGACTATATAGGCGTTTCCTTCGATGGCAGCTTTGTAATTTTTCCGCGGGATACTCCGAAGTGCGTATGCCTGAATCAGACGCCGCCGCACGGTATTGAGCACCAGTCTCCCATCTGCAGGCCAGTCGAATACATGCAGGAACAGTCGGGTCGTACCGTCAGGAAGGATCTTATGCGTGATCCGACCCCATTCCGGCTGACCCCACTGAGTGCCTTTTGTTCCATAGATGCTTTCACCATATCTTTTGAGCCAGTCGCCGGCTTCAAGGAGAACGTCGACCGATTCTTTTGGAATTATTCCTTCGGGTGTCGGCCCGACGTTCAGCAGGTAATTACCCCCCATGCTGGCTATGTGAGTGAGATCACGTACGACCGTTTCCGCAGTTATCCAGTCGGTAAAATTTTTATCATACATCCATGTCCCGTTCATCTCCGTATTAACCTCGAAATTATGGAATGTTTGAATTTCACCCAGCTCGGGCATAAATTGTTCGGGAGTTATATAATCCATCGTTCCGTGACCAAACCGGTCATTTATGATAACGTCGGGCTGGATTGAGCGTATCATATCCATTATCTCGAGATTATGAATCAACCGGGGATGATCTTCGATATAAGCTTCCAGCGGTCCATCACTACTTGCCGAAAATGCACCGCCGTCATCGGAAAAGAATACGTCTATCTGTCCGTAATCGGTGAACAGTTCACGGATCTGATTCTTCATATACTCAACGTATTTTTCAAGATCGGCGTCTGGTTTGGGGTAGTAATGCCGGTTGCGGTACCACTTTGCAGGAAATTCGGGATGATGCATATCGGTAACCGAGTAATAGACCCCCAGTCGAATACCGGCCTCAAGACAGGCATCCGCAAGTTCTTTCAACGGGTCCCGGTCGAATGGCGTAAAGTCCACGATATCGTAATCGGTATACTTGGAGTCGTACATATTGAACCCGTTATGGTGCTTGGTGATATATACGATGTATTTCATCCCCGCATTCCGGGCAATATCGACCCATTCTTCAGCGTCAAAATCGACCGGGTTGAGGACCATTCCCGCTTCAAGCAACTCATCATAGTTTCTCCAGCCCTCATCCAGATCGGTTAAGTGCGGCAGGGCATCGGGCCCCCAGTGGATGAACATCCCATAGCGGGCGTTGTGCCACCATTCCATCCTGTTATCCATGGAGGTGTTCCAATCAGGCCGGATCTCGATCATTCGCTGTGCCTGTGAAGATGTTGCCGTTATAAAAAGTACAATGAAGCAAAACGATACGCCGCGGCGTATCGTTTTTGACAGTAGAGTATTCAAGATTGCCTCCTTTAAACATATAATTTTAACGAGTTTTTCTCTATACTTTGCAGGTCGTAAAACTTTCTGCTGCACAGAATTAAATATCAAAAAAACCTTGAGCAATAACAAGTGTTTTTTCCTCGTTGCAGACGGTTCACATTCCGTCATGAAAGGGCTTTACAGAAAAATCTTCCGTACCGATAAATATGGAATAACGAACGAATAATAATCACCTTGCAGACATTCTTACGGTTATAATTCTTAACACCCGGAGGGAATTGTATAAAGATAAAAAGCGCATTTTTCCGAATAAAATACCGCCTGACACTATTATTAGGCGGTCAATAAATACCCGTTTTGTATAACATCAGAACAAGTCGGACACTTTGAGTTAAAAACTTTGTGACACATTTTGCTTTTACACGTATTTTCATTCACCCCGGGCTGAAATATTTTCCGATCATTAATTTTACGCCGAATTCTCTCTATAACATTATCGCTCTATTACCATGGCAAAGGCGTAACGCGGGGGAGTCTTTCATCACGCATTGCGGCATGATATACAAACGTCGCAAGGATGACCACATTCGTCATTGTGTTTTCAGGAACAAGGCGGTCAAACATGTCCATATTTGTATGAGCATTCGTTTCCATATCTAATCTGTCCTGATAAAAATAAAAGCCCGGCAATCCGACTTCGGCGTATGCATCATGGTACCCGCGGATTGCCCCCGATAGGCATTCCGCCGGGGATCAGATGTGTCATCCCCCAGGCCGTGTAACGGCTTCATCCATTCGGTAAATATTGACCGTATCTCTTCATTCCCCATTACCGAAACTGCCCGTATCTTGCCGGTGCCGTGGTCAACGCATTAAAATAGGCAGATAGATTTTGATAATCCTTTTTGTATTTCTTTGTCGCCGGATCGGCAAAGTTACTGCGGACGTGACTCCGGTTACCTGCTAATCCCGCTCCATCATGGCCGCCCCAGAAGCCAACACGAACGGTCCGCCGGGGTTCGATGCCGAGTTTTTTGAAGATGCGCATAACTTCCATGGCGGTAGCGACACCGGCAGCGTTATCGGTCGCACCGGTGCCGACAGGTACGGATTGAAGATGACCGCCGAATACAACTATTTCATCCGACAGGTCTGTACCGGGAATCTCGGCAACAACGTTGTGATCGTTCGGGTCTTCTCTGAAAAAGTTTGTCCTGATCTCGATCTCCATTTCCACCGGAATGTCTTTTTCCAGTATCCGCATGATCCGGTTATAGTATTCTGCCGCCAAAACCAATTCCGTGGGCCGGGGAGGCGTATCCTCTTTCCAAATCCCCGATGCTCTATCGTATCTATTGACTGCAACGGTTCCGAAATCATGCCGGCCATCCGGGTGAGCGATAGCGACGGCGCCCTCGGCAAAAACAAAATCAATTTTTTGCCGGCTCGTAAGTCCGTCGTCAGCGGAACTGCGTCCGCTACGCCCCTGGCGGCGTATATAAAGATCCAGAACAGAGACTTTTGGAGCAATGGGAATTTTCGCCATCCCGTCGAGCTGCTCTTCCGTGAATTTCGTTGCCATGGGTTCAAAATTGGGCGGGAGCGCCACTTTTCGGCCTGATGAATATGACAGCGTCCTTTAATGTTCCCCGGTATCGTTCCAGGTCTGTTTCTGAAACGATTTCGTCAAAATTGATGTACACGGCATGTGCCCGGATCTTTCCATCTGTTCCTGACGACCATGGCGCGGGGTAGGCAATGACCGACATATATTGCGGGGCCATCATATGCACTGAGGTGTAGCCGATATTCCAGCCGAAACCGAACTCGTATGGTTCAAGCCGGGCATTCGGGAGACCATACTCTTTGAGCCGGTCTCTGGCCCATTCTGCCGCAGCACGGTATGAAGGCGTTTTCACATTCCGCGGCCCGAACACATCTGCCAGCCAACTGGCGTTCTCCATAACTTCGGAATGTTCAAATGCTTCTTCCATGATCGTATCCACAACATCCCAATACACCGGTTCCTGTGCAGGTAGGGAAGAAGACGCAAGTGTTAATAACAATGTGACTACAATAGCGCCATGAGCTTTCATACTTCACCTCCTGATAAAAGCTTACTATAATATTCACCTTTTAATAGAGACCAACCGGGATCGTGTAAGGAATATAGTATTCCTCGTCGTAACATTTCGGATGGATTGAATTGAAAATTACGGGATACATTTAGCTTTTCCAACTGATATTTTTCGCCTCCTTTCTGACCGGGTTTTCAAAGTAGCTTCAAAAGCCCTCGGGATAGATAGAAAAAGACCGGTTGCAACGAACTATGAAATATGACCGGGGTCATTTGCAGGCCTTTGGTGTACGAGCAAAGAATGGTTTATTTGTGGGGATTAGGACAAAAAGCGTGCCTTAAATCACTTACGGGTATCTATTAAAATACAAAAATGCCAGAAAAATATAATACGTGGGTCGGAAATACCCTAATTACCTAAAATTATAAAAATAATTTTTCTTGCATTTCTATCCATACAATTCTATATTTCGACCGAATATGCATAGGAAAGTAGGATTGTGCTTGGTCAAAATAATTCATATTATACCTGAGTGAAGGGTTGTCTTTTAAAATCCGCAAAAGAACTTCCACAGAAAAACTCCAGACAGTATTAATTGTTTAAGACGCCTCATAGGGTTTAAAGATGTTACATGGCATGCAATTAAATCCAGGCTTAAATTTAGTATCAGAAATACTAATTGAATATTATAGGAGGATGTTATGATCAATACCGGAAGCACCGGATTTATGCTTGTATGTACAAGTCTTGTCATGTTGATGACGCCCGGTCTGGCGTTTTTTTATGGAGGGCTTGTCGGTAGAAAGAATGTTCTTGCAATTATGATGCAGAGCTATGTTTCGCTTGGCTGGACAACTGTATTGTGGTTTATATGCGGGTACTCGCTCTGTTTTAGCGGAGGTGAAGGTGGAATAATTGGAAATCTGGATATGGCATTTCTGGCGGGAACATCGATAAATGATGTTTTTACCGGAAATAATGCCATCCCCCTTTATGTTTTTATAGCATATCAGATGATGTTTGCAATAATAACACCTGCATTGATAACCGGCGCATTTACAAACCGTGTCCGTTTTCCGGCGTATATGCTGTTTCTAACCCTCTGGCTTTTATTGGTCTATTTCCCTCTTGCTCACATGGTATGGGGTGGTGGACTTCTGGCGGATTTTGGTGTTCTTGATTTCGCAGGCGGTATTGTCGTTCACGCGAGCGCAGGTATGGCAGCGCTGGCATCCGTTTTTTATGTCGGCAAGAGAAAGGTCGTTGAAAGAGGCCCTCACAATATTCCTCTTGTTGCTCTCGGAACAGCCCTTCTCTGGTTCGGCTGGTACGGATTCAACGCCGGCAGCGCACTTCAGGTCGATTCAATTACGGCTATAGCATTTATTAATACCGACGTGGCTGCTTCATTTGCAGCAATTACATGGCTCATAATTCATGGATTCTTGAAAAGAAACCCAAGTTCGTCGGACTTCTTACGGGCGCTATTGCCGGACTGGCAACGATCACACCCGCAGCCGGTTATGTGTCTGTCGGAAGCGCTGCAATAATTGGCATTGCTGCAGGAGGGGTCTGCTATTTTGCCGTTGCACTTAAGAATAAACTCCAGTGGGATGATGCACTCGATGTCTGGGCTGTCCATGGGGTCGGAGGCACTATCGGGATAATAATGCTGGGAATGTTCGCATCGAGTTCCATTAATCCCGCAGTAGCATTGAACGGACTTTTTACCGGCGGCGGGTTTGAATTTTTCATAATACAAACCGTTGCAGTATTGGTTGTTGGTCTCTATTGTTTTCTTTTCACGTATGTGATGCTAAAAATAATCAACATAATTACGCCGGTAAAATTGACAAAAGAAGAAGAAGAGTCCGGAGTTGATGATGCACTCCATGGTGAAATTGCATACGAATAAGATATATCCTGGACTTAATCTGTATTGGCCGGTCAAAAGAAAGAAATAATTTCATAGATTTAATCGACGTGATTTTAAATGATTATATGTAAAATTACGTTATATGTTCGCCGTTCACTCAAGTTTTCTCTCAGGAGGAAGAACATGTTACGTTCATTATCTTCTAAATTGAGGGGCGCTTTTCATAGTGGTCACGTGAATATCGCTCTTATAATTATCATACTTCTTTTGACCGGCCTTCCGGCTCAAGCGCAGGTTTCGGTTTCGGGATCGGCGGCATTCGTCACGAAATATATTTGGAGGGGTTATAATTTAGTTGATGATCCCGCTATACAACCGTCACTCGATATTGGGTTCGGAGATTCCGGCTTTTCGGCCAATGTGTGGTATTCTCGAGGTCTGGAGGACCGGAATATAAGCGGCGCAGCAGACGAATTGGATTTTACTTTGGATTATTCTGCCTCATTCGCGAACGGTGCCGGTCTTTCTCTCGGTCTTATTTATTATACGTTTCCGAATCAGGATAATTTTGAATTCGACGACCACACCACACCGGAAATATATGTCGCAATTACACCGGGAGTCCCATACCTCGCACCGACTCTGACTCTGTACTACGATTTTAACCTGGGTGACGATCTGTATGCAACGTTCGGTATCGACCAGTCCGTCGAAGCAGGTGGAGGCTCGGTTGGTACAAGCGCGGTTTTAGCATATAATAATGGTCAATTCGGTGCGGACAGCGGTTTAAGCCATGTTGAGTTAACGGCCTATGGAACTATTTCCGCAGGTGTGGTCGAGATAGCGCCAAGTGTGACCTTTGTTGGTTTATTTGAAGACACGGTCAATCCGGATAATGAATTTTTCTTCTCTCTGAGTGCCGGCTTGTCTTTCTGAAAAGTGTATGACCACTATCCGTTATAAGATGTCAACAGTATCACAAATGTGCAGGATCTCTTCCGTTTAAGTTTTTGATTAGAACCGGATACTGAGCTGAGGCACGCTGCGTTCCGCCTTACGACATTGAAAATATCTCATGATGCTTTCGTAAGGAAATCTCTCATTCGAATCCGTGATTCTGAACACTCTCACCAGAACAAAACTGTTTTTTACTCTGCAGTCTGAATCCGTCCAAAGCATTCCCTCAGGGCAGCGCCCATTCAGCCAGGATACAACAAATGATGCAACTTCAGACTCATTTGATCAGGAAAATTTTCTCATTTGACGGCTGAATCCATTCAACTCCCTTGCTGGTTACAACTGTAGGATTTGAAAAATTAATGGAAATTGGATAACCGGGTCTTTCACGAAGGTTCGTATGGACCGCATATTCAAAAGCAAATAGATGATTTTCCTGGATCACCAGATGATGAGTGTCTGGCCGAAATGCCGCAATAGAGGGTCCGTATTCGCCATAATTACCAAAACCGTGAAGATCAAAGGTAAAATCCTGACTTATCAGTATTAGCAAGCGCCTCCTGTATTTCCTTATAATCTTCTGTACCTACATCTGTAAGAGGTGTAAATATATAGCCTGCCTCTTCCATGGCTTTAACTATGGCCTCTAACGATTCTCCCGCGGTCATACCGACTCTTATATTTCTCTGAATAATTCCTTGAGCTTTTTTCCCCTGATCCCAGGCATACTGTAAAAATTCGGGAACTTTTGTTTCCCCTTCTCTCAGAATATAACAATGAATTTTAGTGTCTACTCCAAAGCCCATATAGCTACCCCTGGGACCACCACCGCCTCCACCAACAAAAAAGTCACCACGCTGAAGCACATAGTCAGGGTTATTCAAAACTACCTGGCATCAGGTGGAAAATCTTTTACTGTTTCTTCAGGTTTTGTTCCTGCTGAATAATAAAGCCGCCCACTTATATCCCCTATCGTCGTTACACCCGGCACGATTTTGGCAATATTTTGTAAACCACGCTGGCGAGCAAGTGCCAATACTTCGGTCTGTGCAGCTATTTCCCTACTGGTCCTTCTTACTATGAAATCAAGAATGACATTCTCTGCAGACACAATTCTCTGAGAATATTTAGGCCCTAATATCCTTTCCAATTTCAGATACTGAGAATTTGAGATCCCATCTGCTACAGGGAGCCATTCGGAATAATTTACTGCAATCCTCTGCGGATCGCGTTCGGCAACAAATTCCCTTATTTCGTCATAGACTTCTGGAACCGAAAAACTCTGCCTGGGATCTAAATTGTTATAATTATAACCACCAAATGCTCGTGCAACGTTCAGAGAGCCTTGTATGTCAATATTTTCAACAATTCCTGCGCTACCAAATACAGCCCGCTCGATCCTGTCTCCCAGATCGGTAAAAATCAAATATCCAGAGACTCGTCCAAATTGCTGAGCCATTGGTTCAGGATTTCCTCTCGCAAAGATTCCTGCTCCTCGAGTGACGTGAATCCACATGTCCATATTATTGTCACGCATAGCTCCCGGCAGTACCAGGTCAAGTTTGTCATTCCTCATCAGACGGAGCGCTTCCCTGTCGGTCTCTACCGTGCGCTGCGGTAGCGGGTTAAAGGAATCTCCTCCCCGTTGCGCATTGACAGTAGATACTGAGAACATTACAGAAATAAAAATAAACATTACTCGAGGTAGCATTACATTCTCCTCTTTTGATCACAAGCGGGATTTGTTGACATTTTATTTCTTACGCAAGATACATTTAGTCAGGTTTGTAGTCAAGTTAATAGTACTGTCGGCAAAGGAAGTTACAAACGAAACCTTACATTAAGACTAAACAATCAGTTGAAAGGTATTCTTAACTTATGTAGAAAGTGTTGCAGCAGGGCGTTTAGGTCTCAAACCTATCCTCTCAATCCTATAATATCAATTGACACAACTTCTTACAAACTCAAATTGCATTAATTTGTGCCAAATATTTGCCGATAATATTGATGTATTGCAGATGACTATCAAGTCAAAGATTAGATATTTGACCAATTATCAATATTATTGCAGTTGAGGACAATATTTGTTTTGGGCGATTGTGAATTATCGTTGTTGAAGATCTCTTTCGTTCAGATTTCAGGAACAATCAGAAATAGACAGAGTTTTTATCTTAGTACACATTTTAAATGAAATAGTGTATGAAGGCGATATGCCTATTGAATTTTTGACACAAAAGTAGATGATGCAAAATCGAAATTCCAAGAAGTTCTTGGATTATCTAAAAGTATTATACTAATTAAAAACATGATTGAAAGAATCAATCAGAATATTTTAAAGGAAGTTAATAAAGAAGTTAAAGGTAAAAATGGATAATCATTTAAAAGCTCCCATGACTGAAGCATTAGAAAAATTGCTTAATCCGGATTTATTCAAGAAAGAATCTATTTTCACTGAACCTTTGAGAAAGCCGCAAGAGGGAGAGAAAGTGTATAAGCTTTCAAGTGAGGAAGTTAATTCCATTAGGAATTTAAGGGGGGCAGTGGTTGACTTGCTTCCTGGAATGGGGGGAGTTGCACCAAATAAACTAATTGATATGGTAAAGGAAGGAATAGAATTAACCTCGTTGGACTATATGCTAACTCGTGGTTGTAACTTTGCTTGTTCTTGGTGCTTTGCAAGTTCTTCGCCATTACAAAAGGATTATCTTCCATTTAACAAATTGGAATCAATTACGCAAGAAGCAGAAGATTTGGGAGTAAGTTTATTTGTACTTACAGGAGGAGAACCCCTGGTTTACAAAGATCCTGAATTAGGAAAACAAGGAAAAATAGGGAACCATTTTTTTAAAGTTGTAAAGATGATAAGAGAAACTTATGGGAGCAAAAGTCCAAAAATCCTAACCTTCGACGATGTTGCATTAATTAAACCAGCGGATCGCAGAACAATTTGCAAAGTATGAGATAGGATTATGCACAAAAGGGGACACCTTGATTCCAGAATTACAAGACTTCAAAGTAAATCAAAAAAGAGCATTTGAGAGAATGCAAAGAGGGTATGAGAATCTTATTGCAGTTGGTTATGGAAAGGATCCAAAATTGAGACTTGTTGTAAATTCTGTTTTGGACCATACAACTTTTGATGGAATGCTTGATTTTCATATGTGGGTTATGGAAAATGGATTTGATCATTCGATTGTGCCGGTTCATTATTGTGGAAGCGCTATAGACGAGGATCAAGAAGCAGGAATTCATTCGCCACATGTTAAAGTTCTTTATGATATCATTTCTAAAATAGATAAAGAAAATTTTGAAACAGATTGGACTCCATGGTCTGCCTTCACATATAACAAGACATGCAATAGAAATAGGTCAGGGTTGCATGTGAGGGCAGACGGAGATGTTACAGCTTGTTCAGAGTCTCCCGGATTGGATGAAACAGACAAATATACTTTTGGAAATATTTTCAAAGAAGATTTTTCTTTGAAGAAAATTGTAAGAAGTGAAAACCTTAGAAACTATAGAAAGGAATTTGCTCTTGGACATGGGACCTATGTTTGCTCGCCGGATGTTTGTGATTTGTATGCAAATGATCTGTGCCAGGGAGGTTGTGCAACGCGTTCAGCATATTCTAAAATAAATGTAAATACAGGATTGGTAATAAAAAATGAAAATCCTAACAATTACAGCGAATACAGGGAAGATCCCCTTTGTCCTGCTTGGACCAAGTTGGCTCTGGAACAAGGAATTCTCAAAGATGGTCTGTTAGAAGAAATCCATGACAGACTTTTAGAAAAAAGTCAAAGAATTGATGCAAAAGATTTTTCTTTTAACGAAGGAAATTAAATGATAGACTTCAAAGATTTTTTTAATTGTTAAATGAATAAGGGATAAATTATTTTACATGAGTTCCAGATTCAATACTTAAAGGATTGTGCGAATATGTTTCAAGTAATCCCTGGATCCCCGAACCACTCTCAATGCCCTAACGGTAATGCCCGGAATAATCAAAAAAGCCCTAACCTTTGCCGTTCACACGATAAATTAGGGTCAATTATGGCAAGAATCGGCAAGTTTTTGAGCTCAGACAACCGATTTTCTCGCCAGAATTCCTCATAACTTCAATATTCACTTTAGGTCGCTTTTGACCTAATCACCTAAATAATTATTAAGATATGCTTATGGCTTTCACAAGTATTTTTTACTCCACGGGCTATATGATTTCCGCAGCATCAATTCGAATTTGCATTCCAACAAATTACAATCATCTAACGGTGGTTGACAAAATATACTGGTGCATTTGTTATGAATTTTTTAGATCAGAGCGAAATGATTTATTACTGTTTACTTTCGTAAAAGGTAAGTGAATTTTGCGAGGAAGGTTCTGTTAGTGGTCTTGCCATTGCCTGTTCCTAATAGATTTTCCTGATTATACACCAAATACAGATCGGCTCCCAGCTGGTATCTGTACCGGAGTATTATATTCTGTGACACTTGATTTCTGTCATCTAACAGCAAAGCGTCATCGACCCACTGGAAAAATCCTTTGATATATAATTCCGTATTAAATGCATAGCTCAACCGTGCTGAAATTAAATTCGTATGAAAATCCCCTTCGGGAATTTCGACCTTGCTGTAATTATAATCCGCACTTGCGAAAACTTGAGGATGTGCCCGCATTGTCGCGCTCAATCCTGCTCCCGATGAAGTGCCGGTGAAAAAATCTCCCCAATTGACATTTACCGACCCATGGACGGTTTTTGTTCCTGTCCGAACGAAAAAGGCCGCGAAACTTCGTCTTGGTATATCTTTCTTGAGGCATTATCAAACCCCGTCGAATTTCAAAATCTTCATCGAGGTACTCAAACTCCCTGTCAACGGTAACGCTTAAATTTGTAGTATTTTCAAATTCCATTGAAAATGTCCCGCTCACCTTTTTGTTAAGTACCTGATTACGATGGTCAGTAATATAATTTGCATCAGTTATAAAAAAGATCTGTCGTATTGCCGTATTATTTGGGCGTGGTGATAACGTGATACTACCCTGTGTGAACTTGATATCCGTTCTTTTGACAAAACCCATTGCCGGATTAACATCTTTATCAATGTTCAGAAAAGACAGGTTGTATTGCCAGAGGTCCGATTGAAATTTCAGTCCGGCATTCCCTGTAAAGTTATTTCTTTTTCCTTGTCTTCCCGGCGAGAATGTCCCGGTGCAAACCATAAAGAACGAGAATTTTTCTTTGAAATTGAAGTTAGAATCAAAACCGATCGAACGGTTAAATCCT
Organism: bacterium; assembly: GCA_965240425.1. Taxonomy (GTDB): domain Bacteria; phylum SM23-31; class SM23-31; order SM23-31; family SM23-31; genus CBDFMG01. The sequence continues at coordinate 77,100 of OZ251221.1, read as the reverse complement.
CCATTCCTTTCTTCCTTATTCAAAAACATTATACCGACAGAGGAACGGGAGAAAATGTCACGTTTCAGCCTGAATGCGCTGAAATTGGTTTCAGGTACATCCGTCGAATCACTATCAATGAAAATCTTATCGGTTTGGAGTGACAAAACTCCGAGCGAATAGTCTCCGGCCTTGCCGTTAAGGCGTGCTCCCCCTAGTATAGGCACGAGATTCCCGTCCGAAAGTCCGATTGTTCGACTATGAAACAGTTGAAAATCAGGTACCTGACTAAACTGGGGAACCGTTATATCATTAATTGGATTACCGCCAGGCAGTGCCTGGCCAAACGAAAATGTTCCTGCGCCTTCTAAAAAGAATTCTCGTTTTTCCGGAAAAAACAGGCTGAATCGTGTAAGATTTACCTGCTCCTGGTCCGCCTCGACCTGTGCAAAATCAGTATTGTACGTAAAGTCGGCCGTTAATGTCGAAGTGACGCTCTTTTTTAAGTCAACCCCGAATTCGCCGAGGTCATCCTTTACGAAATCATCACGCTGTATTCCACCCGTCACAAAGGGTTTGAAATCAAAATTACCACCCGTTACCAGACCGTTGAATCCGGTGACATCACCAGCCTGGGAAATTCGCTCCTGCCCTTCGATGCCGGCATAAAGCGGCACGAACCGCCAGATGTCTTTTTTATTTTTTCTTATTATGGTGCGTACAAAATTAGCCCCCAAAACAATATTATCTCCCTCATTATACCGAAGCGTCTGCCAGGGCACGTAGATCTCCGAGGTACTACCCTTTTTCATCAAAGGAAGATTTAGCGTCCCATACACCCTCCCAGGCGCCATTGCGTATTCTCCCGTCTTCCCGGATGATTGCATCGTTGACTGATCCCGCAGCGTTGACTATAAGATTAAAAGCGCTTTGATGGTCGTGAAAAGTATCGAGAACTATCTCGAATCTATCGTCAAATACTATATCCCCATCTCTTCTCATCTCTGAAATGTTGACTTTGTCTGGCTCAGAATCGTACAAACGAACACCAAAATAAACATTCTCGTCATCATAAATAATAGCGATCTCGGTCTTTTCAGTGGGAGCAGCTCCCGTGTCCGGGACCCGCTGGATAAAATCGTCCTGGAACACTGCCTCTTCCCAAACAGGATCATCGAGAATACCGTCGATCTTGAGACCTTTGGCAACCCGCACCGCTTGCATTTCCTTATGGAAAGGGCTGTTTACCGATGTGTCAGAAATAATCTCTGTATCCTGAGCATGAGATATACAGGGAACAGCAAGTACAAAGAGCGGGATCATTACAAATACCGATTTAAAAATCTTTCCGGGAGGGTGAAGTTTCATGGTTTTAATAGTCTCTCTGATAATCCCTTATTAATCCTCACAAAAGATTAATTGGGTATTAATGGCATTACTATATTAATTTAACAGTGTATTCACTATTATTAATGTCCAAACCTTACAAATATCGATTACTGCATTATTATATTTTGGAGTATGTGAACAGTAAAGACCCATCCGAACCGGTATCACTTATTAATGTCAATTGAAGAATCGACTCCGTGACGGTATATTCGTATTCTTCTATCTCGGAAATTGACTCGTTAATTATATAAATGAGCTGCATATTGCTGGATGTTGTTGTCCATTGTCCCTCAAGTTGTTCGATTTCGAGACCGGATTCATTTTCAATATTGAATGTTAAATCGACGTTAAAAACAAAAGTCCGATCAAAAGAGAGAATTTCGCCGATTATGGAACCATCATCTAATATTGTCTTTAAACTTTGCAATGTCCAGGTTCCAACAATCAATTCTTTATTAACGGAGGGAGGTTCAATTGTATGAACTTCAGATGTTGCAGAAAAAAGCGAGTCGGCCCCTTGAAAGGTAGCTAATATTTTTGTTACTCCCGTTAAGAAACTAAGAGATAAACTTGTTTGTGCAATTCCAAATGCATTAGTTGTCGCTTGTAATGCGGAAAGACTTCCAACTCCTTCTATTATACTAAATGTTACTAAGACACCTTCTACTGGTTCGACACCATTATCATTGACTATCACCATAATTACAAGTTCTTCACCGGGGTTTCCTTCCTGATTATTGGCATCCACAAATTCTATCGTATTAGCAACAATTTTTGTTTTAGCGATAAATATGGCTTTTTCCTCACTTCCAAACGCTTTAGCTTGAACATTTACTTCTCTTTGCTCTCCAAGAGTAAGTGTAGTTTCTGCTTTTCCTTCATTGTTAGTGAAAACCAGAGTTTCTGATAAACTACCACTTCCTTCTATAATACTGAAATCAACTCGCTTATCCTTTAGAATAATTCCTGCACCATCATGAAGTAACACAACAAAGGGTTCTGAGAGCGTTTCTCCAGCCAGACCAGTCTGACCATCACCAGAAATTTTAGTCATTACCACAATTTCAGAAGGATTTGTAGATGAATCACAACTGTATGACATATATGAAAGAAAAATTAAAACATAGACAAATATTGACTTAATGAATCTTTTTAACATGATCTATAGCTTCCTCTGGTTATTTTATTGTGACTTGCTTTCTATTAAGAAATGTAACTCTTTTATTATTATAGCATAAGTATACAATGATATCATGAAGGCGGGTTTTGAAGCAATTCTTAGGTAAGTATTATAACCAGATCAAGTACTGAGGGTAAATTTTCAGGTTAGTTACTAAACCACACCTACGGAATAACTGTATTACAAAAGTATGTTGGTCTAGTGTGAAGTGCAAGAAATTGTTTTCTGAAATTCCCTTATAAATTAGATTATTGTACGTCATCAGAACATGTCTAACACATTGAGTTAAAAACCAAGTGATACATTTGGCTATTACAAGTGGTTTCTACTACTCGGCTATACGATTTGCGAACTTAATGAATGAGATATAGCTCCTTTTGCGGTGGAGAAAAATACTCGACTCCACGATCGGTGGCAATCGCCTGCTCATGATCCCAAAATAATAAATATTGGTCTTCGCGTTCGTTGGATGTAGGAGACGGCATATAGAAAAAATATTCTAATACAAAGTGATGATTGGGTGGGAGTGGTATATCATAAGTCCAATCCGGACCATACGAACCAATCCTGGGGCCAAACATTTCCTGGTACTTCCTCTCACGCGCTCCTTTTCCCATGCCATGAGCATCGATAGAAAGCAGGGTTTTTTCAGGATCAAAACCTGTGGAATAAACAAGGAAATTGTTCTTTGGCTGAGCCATATGCAATTGCGGATCCACTACAATAATCCCTGCATCCTCAAATTTCCGTTTGTAGTTTTGAATTATTTCACGAGCGGTAAGTCCCGCCCTGATGGTTTCTGCCAGAATCTTATCGATTTTCAAATATTCTGCCCAGAGTTTTTTGATTTCCGAAGGCGGTTCTGTTTCTTCTTCACGGAGCACATAGGCGTACATTCCCTGGCTTGGTGATGCAAGGATGTCGCCTCCCTGGATCACACTGTTTTCCCAGCCTGCACTCCTTCCCCTTTGTGACAATCCAGTGCTCATCCGACGAAAGACAGTTACTCCCGCCTCGCTATTTTTGGTTACACCCGGCACGATTGCATCAAAAGCTTTCTTTACACGTTCAAGTTCGTCCTGACGCATTTTCTTAAGTAGTTCGATTTCGCTCGGCACCGGAGTTATTTGGTAATCCATCATCACATATTCAGACGAGACCATCCTGCTGGCATATATATCACCGAGCTCTTCAGTCAAAAGGAGATAGTCTGTATGCGAAATACCGTCATTTGCTCTTCTCGTCGGCCACGCTCCCAGATCATGCTTGAAATTCAAAGCAATGCGTTCGGGGTCACGTGCTTCAACAAATTCTTTGAGGCCCTTAAATCGGTAATCATATTCTGTCATCGGGCTTGCCAACGGTTCCCCCACAAAAACCGGGTCGTGGATTATGTCGTAGGCTCCACTTTCTTCAATCAACGTCTCCACTTCTCCTCTTTCACGCTGTGTAGCTCCCCAGCGACGACCGATAATCGCACGTTCGATCCTGTCACCGCCACGGTCCGTGAAGATGAAAACACCGGAGGTACTGCCCAGGTCCTCTGCACCAAAGCGATCAGGAATTGCTACTCTCATCACATGGATCCACATGTCGATATTGTTCTTTTTCATGACCTGGGGCAGAACGAGGTCAAACTTTTCCCGGCGGATCTGATTATTCAATTCCTTCAGATCGTACTCTTCCTGGGCCTGGCAATTGGCAAAAGGTACGGTGAACATCAAAACTATTATAAATACCATCAATCGTGATATCATGACTTGCTCCTCTAATGATTTTTAGTGATAAATATTACGTTAAGTATTTGGTTTTTAGAAGTGTTTTCACCTCTCCGGGCCGTATGATTTTCGATCCTTTTCAATGATGAATCTACTACCCTCAAATAGCTAATCACCACATTACCATGGCTTTGGCGAAAGACGGGGAAGTTTTTCATCACGCATGGCGGCATGATATAAAAAAGTCGCCACTACCACCGATGACTGCATCATGCCTTCAGGAAAGAGGCGTTCATACGTGTCCATATTGATGTGGGCGATATAGTCAAGCATATCATAGGCATCTTGATCAAACGTCAAACCAAGCAAACCGACTCCTTTTAATCCTGCACCTGGATCTCTACCTGTATAGATATGTTCAAACCCAAGGCCATGCAAGGGCTTTATCCATTCCTTGAATATTGACCGGAGAACTTCGCTTCCCGCAGCTTGAATACCCCTCATAGCGCTGGGACCTAGATCCTGATTAAAAGTTATAACATGATTATCATAATCCTTTTTGTATTTCTTTGTTGTTGGGTCGGCAAAGTGTTGGTAGACATGTGCCGTTTGACCTGAATCTCCGGAGCCATCATGTCCACCCCAGAGACCAAGACGGATAGTCCTCCGGGGTTTAACCCCGATTGCCTTTAAAATACGCATCGCTTCTATGGCAGTAGTTGAACCTGCAGCGTTATCTATGGCACCGGTTCCGTGAGGAAGAGACTGAAGATGAGCGGCATTTATAACTATTTCATCCGCCTTATCTGTACCGGGAATCTCGGCAATGACGTTATAATCAGTCGGATCTCCTTGGTAAAGGGTTGTCCTGACTTCTAATTCCATTGCGACAGGAATGCCCTCTTCAAGAATATGCAATATCCGGTTATAATGCTCCACTGCCAAAACCAGCTCCAAGGGCCGGGAAGGTGAATTCACGTCCCATGGCTTCTCAATGTTGTTGTATCTACCAGTTCCGGCGACGGATCCGAAATAATGGACTGCATCTGTTTTTGCAATTGCCACGGCACCCTCGGCAAATACAAAATCAACAATTTGCTGTTTCAATTCACTGGGGCCGCGTCTACGACGCTCTCTGGGGGCAGGGGGAATAATGGGCCTTTTCTCCTGATCATCGAGCCATTCGTCGCTCCTCTTCATGGGATAGCCGTTTTTATGGCGAAAGGTGCCTGCCCGGTTCCACATTTGGACACCCATATAGGGCGAGATCTCCTGTATCGGCAATATGAATATGATACTATTGCGTAATTTTCCCCGGTATTGATCCAGATCCCTTACTGAAGTAATTTCATCAAAGTTTATGTGGATGGCATTCGCCCGGACCTTCCCATTTGTACCGGATGACCACTGTGTGGGAAAGGCAATGACCGGCACATAATCAGGCTCCATCATGTGCACTGAGACGTAATCAAAATCCCAGCCGTTACCGAACTCATACGGCTCAAGGTGGGCATTTGTGAGACCGTACTCTTTGAGCCGGTCCCGGGCCCATTCTGCCGCCGCACGATACGAAGGCGTTTTCGAGAACCGGCCTCCAAAAATATTGGTCAGCATGTTGGCATTCTCCATTACATCAGAATTTGCAAATTCATATTCCATGAGCTGCTGCACAACATCGTAGTATACCGGTTCGAAGACCGGTTTGTAGGCCTTCTCCTGTGCTGATACGGATGATACTGCTATAATCAGAGAAAATATACCGGCCATAAAAAAGCGCATACCTTTCATAATACTTCTCCTGATTTAAGATTAAACTGATATTACTCCATTCAGTTCTTGAATAGAGCTTAAATATAGGTTTGTGTTTAAAGAAGACAAATATTTAAATGCGATGTATTTTGTCAGAGCGTACTGGTTACTTTGATATGTTTGATACAATAGTAATGTATGTAATTTACTTTTACAAGGATTTTCTGCTTCACGGGCTGTACGATTTGCGAAGCTTTGAGGTAGAATTGATTTACAGAATCTAAGAGAAATTGTGTGGAGAGATCTGGTTAAAAGACAAAACTGTTAAAAGAGTGTTTACCTTTGATCGATAAATGTAACTTAATAACGAGTTCGAGTCCTGCAGAGTGGAGAGAACTGGTTAAAAGGTAGAACTTTTAGAAATGTGTTTAGATTAGCAATTCAGTAAGAAAAAAATTATGTTTAGCGGGGGCCGTGCAACAGAAACGAGACGTTATGCAGCGCCCAATCTCGGGCACAGCGCCCTAGCGGATCATCTCGGCTGGAAGCTCTGTTTCGATGACCTGACCGCCTTCCAGGGCGACGTAGTAGACGCTGGCCTCCTTGCGCGTTTTCACGACCCGACTCACCTCGTTGTCGACGAAGTAGATGCCGGCGTCGTTGTCGCAGGCGTAGCCGGGCTTGAGTTCGCCCGAGCGGATCAACCGATGGTAGGTGGGCCTACGCACCTCTTCCGTGTCGTAGTGCGGCGAATGACTTCCGCGAAGAAACCCCAAGCACTCGATCTTAGTGACCTCCTGCGGCCTGGAGTCGGTTGTGCCCTCCTCGAACCAACAAAGTGACCCGGCACTGGCTCCCCCCAACACGATACCGCGGTCCCAAGCTTCCTTCAGGATCTCGTCGATCCCCTGGACCTTCCAGATCGCCTGCTGGTTCAGCGTATTTCCACCCGAAACCACGATCCCGTCCATCGAGAGCAGCGCGTCTTGCCAGCTTTGTTCCATCCTGTAGCTGCTGATGAAGCTCTGCTGTACGAGCGGGAACACGTTGAGCGGAGCACAGTTCTCGTACCACCGGATGATCCCCGACTCACGGTCAGCCGACGCCGTCGGGAGGTAGCACAAACGGGGACGGTCCTTACCCGTAAGTTCGGCCATGTAGCGGATGAAGGCGGTCCCGAAGCCTCCGCCGGCGATCAAGATCTGACGGAACGTCTGCTAGGGGGTGGGTGCTGCGTCGGCCATTAAGACCCGTGGGATCGTACCCAGACCAACGCCGGCTACGACGGAGGCTGTAAGGAAATCTCTTCTTTTCATCGTTTCGTCCTTTTAAGTTTTATATTAATATTGTGTGCTCTAATGTAACCGATAGTTTGTCCTCAGACAAATAGTTTCTACTCCCCGGGCTATACGATTAGCGAAGCTTTAGCGAATGAGATGAAGCTCCGTAGGAGGTGGAGATAAATACTCGACTCCACTTTCGGTGACAATCGCGCCGTCATGAAGCCATAAATTTATATATTTCGATTGCATTTTGGTATGAGGTAACGCCGTATAGGTAAAGTATTCCATAACAAAGTGGTGATTGGGTGGGATTGTCAAATCCCGCATCCAATCCGGTCCAAAAGGACCAATCCTGGGGGCAAGCACTCCTTTTCCCAAGGCATGATTGTCGATAGCAACCTGGGTTTTTTTAGGATCAAGATCTTTGTAATATAGTTGTCTATCATTAGCAATAATCCCGGCTTCTGCAAGTTTCTGTTTGAGGATTTCATAGGTTTCACCAGCGGTACGACCCACCTTGATGTTATCTTCTAAAACCTTACGGATTTTTAGATGATCTGCCCAGGCTTCTTTGAGTTTTTGAGGCGGTTCAATCTCTCCTTCACGGAGCACATAACCGGTTTCAATTGATCCCTCATAAAAGTTTCCGTATTTCCAATCAGAGTTCATATAGCCCTGTTGTAGACCATGGTCTATTATAAACAGGTCGCCTCTTTGTATCACATAGTCGTCGTTTTTTCTATCTCTTTCCGGTTCCATGATATATACATTCCCCTCAAGATCGCCAATTTTGGTTACACCCGGCACGATTTTATCAAAATCTCTCTCGAAAGCTTTTTCGATACCCTGACGTATAATCGTATGTAGTGCAATTTCACTTGGCACCGGTCTCGATAAGTATTCATAAATCAGATATTCAGAAGAGACAAGTCTCCCGGCATATGTATCACCAAGAGCTTTGACCAATAGGTTGTAGTCTGTATGCGAAATGTCGTCGTTCCACTCTGAGTCATCAAGGGGAGGTCCCAGCTCATCCATGTAATTTACAGCAATGCGTCTGGGGTCACGTTCGGCAACAAATTCTCCGATACCCTTGAATCTGAGATCATATTGTGATTCAGGGCTTCCCGGCATTTCTCTTCTGAAAGTTGATTCTCCGATTATGTCGTAGGCTCCACTTTCTTCAACCACCTTATGATCCGAATTGCTCCTTCTACCACTTATAGCTGGACCTTGTTTCCATCGAATACCAAGAACCGCCCGTTCGATCCTGTCACCGCCACGGTCTGTGAAGATGAAAACACCGGAAGTACTGCCCAGTTCTTCTGCACTAAAAGGATTAGGACTTGATGCCCTCGCCACATGAATCCACATGTCGATATCGTACTCCCGCATGATTTGAGGAAAAATCTGGTCAAACTTATCCCGGCGAATCTGATTCTGCAATTCCTGCAATTCCTTTAGTTCGGCTTCTTCCTGAGCCTGAACATTGGTCATAGCCGTATCAGTCGATATTGATTCGGCCGTTTCCGAACTACAAAAGCTCAGAAGTAAAGTCAAAGAAAGAATTACACAATAAAAGCAGGACGAATAGACATAATTGAGTCTCCTTTAATTGATATATATTCTCAATATCAATTCTTCAAAAAAGATTAATTGGGATTGTGCGGATATATGACTCTTATTTAGAAGCGATATGCTTGGTCAGAGCGTACTGGATACTTTGATATGTTTTTTATAAATGGTAAAAAAAACATATTACTTTTACAAGTATTATCTGCTCCCCGGGCTGTACGATTTTCGAAGCTTTAGCGAATGAGATAAAGCTCCTTTTGCGGTGGAGATAAATACGCGACTCCACTTTCGGTGGCGATCGCCTGCTCATGATCCCAAAAGAATAAATATTGGTCTTCGTCTCCGTTGGATGTTGATGACGGCATATAGAAAAAATATTCTAAAACAAAGTGGTGAATGGGTGGGAGCGGTATATCTTTCGTCCAATCCGGACCGAGAGAACCAATCCTGGGGCCAAATAAATTTTCGTTTTGCCTCTCACGTGCCCCTTTCATCATGCCATGAGCGTCAACACTAAGCTGGGTTTTTTCAGGATCAAAACCTATTGAATAAACGGGGAAATTGTTCTTTGGGATAACCATATGCAATTGGTTCTCCCTAACAATAATCCCTTCTTCCTCAAATTTCTGCTTGTAGATTTGAATTATTTCACGAGGAGTACGACCCGCTTTGATGGTTTCTGCCAGGATTTTATCGATTTTCAGATACTCTGCCCAGAGTTTTTTGATATCCGGAGGCGGTTCAGTCTCTCCGTCACGGAGCACATAGGCATACATTCCCACACTTGGTGATGCAACGATGTCGCCTCCCTGGATCACACTGTTTTCATAGCCGGGACTATTTCCCCTTTGTGATATTCCTGTTCTTCTCCGGCTAAAGAGAGCTATTCCCGCCTCGCGATTTTTGGTGACACCCGGCACGATATCATCAAAAGCTTTCTTTACACGTTCAACTCTGTCCTGACTTATTTTCTTTAGTAGCTGAATTTCGCTCGGCACCTTTCGTATAATGTAATCCATCATCACATATTCAGACGAGACCAGCCTGTCGGCATATTTATCACCGAGCTCTTCAGTCAAAAGGAGGTAATCTGTATGTGATAAGCCGTCTCTCGCACCTCCAAAGTCAGTGTAGGTCTCCCACTGTCCCAGACCATGCTTGAAATTTACAGCAATGCGTTTGGGGTCACGTGCTTCAACAAATTCTCTGAGGCCCTTAAACCGGAAATCATATTCTATCATCGTGCTTCCCACCGGTTCCTGTATACGTATCGGGTCGCGGATTATGTCGTAAGCTCCACTTTCTTCAACCAACATCTCCCTCTCTCCCCTTTCACGATGAGTAGCTCCCCAGCGACGTCCGAGAACCGCGCGTTCGATCCTGTCACCACCACGGTCCGTGAAAACGAAAACTCCGGAGGTACTGCCCAGTTCTTCTGCACCAAAGGCATCGGGAATCGCTATTCTCATCACATGGATCCACATGTCGATATTGTTCTTTTTCATAGCTTGGGGTAGAACGAGGTCAAATTTTTCCCGGCGGATCTGATTATTCCATTCCTTCAGATCGTCCACTTCCTGAGCCTGCGCATCGGCAAAAGGTACTGTGAACAGCACTGCAAATAAAAAAATCATAACTCGAGATTTCATGACTTTCTTCTCCCTTGGTTAAACTGATATTCCCCATATCAATTTTAAAAGAGATTAATTGGGATTGTTATTGATTGATGAAATAAATTTAAAATGTGATCCTGTTAATTCATATTTGTATCATATTTCTAAATGACAAATATCGCTTATTGTTACAAAACTTGACTTAAAGATCGTGTAACAGACATTAAGGTATTAATATAATCTTTTCGTTAGGAGGATACAGCCATTCGACACCGTTTTCTGTAACGACGTGATTATCTTCAAAATTAATTTCCAATCTTTCACCCCATTCGGGTATCCATGTATGGACCGTGAATTCGAACGAAAAGAGATGGTTCGGCTGAATTACAAGAGGAAGGCGAAAGGGACTGTATGGTGAGATCCTCGCGCCTGCTTCAACATTACCGCTGCCGGTGTTCCCAAGTTGATGCATATCAAGCGAAAATCCAGACTTCGCATTATCTCCGAGTGCACTAACGATCTGTCTGTCTAAAGATCCTATATCGGTTCGGGGAGTGTAGATATACTCTTCGGCTTCCAGTGCGTGAATGATCGCAATCTGTGTATCCCCTGCCGTACGTCCTGCCCTCACATGTTTTCGGATGATCTTCCGTGCTTGCAAACCCTGATCGAAGGCAATTTGAATGCCTTCAGGCGCCCTGATTTCTCCTTCCTTGAGAAGATATGCGTTCCGTTTATAGTCTGTACCGAAATTCAGATATCTGATACCCATGTCCCACGAAAGGAGATCGCCCCGCTTGTAAATATAATCCGGTCTCCTGGTCTCCGAACGGTCCGAAACTTCGGAATGCATCACACCTGGTCCACCGGGTCCTCGACCAAATCCGGAAGTCATCCCCCGGGAAATAAGCTGATCCAGTGCCCACCAGCCGATATCTTCACGTGTTGATATTCCCGGTTTAATGCTCCGGATGGCTGCTTCCTGGACCTGTCTATGAATTTCGCAGGCATTTGCGAATGCGATGATCTCCCGCTGAACCCTTCTCACACGAAAATCAGATAAGACATACTCGGAAGAAACAAGCCTTTCGCTATATTTCTCACCTAAAGTTTTTGTCAGCCTATGATATTGTGTGTATGATAGACCGTCAGCTGCGGGAAGCCAGGTAGACATATTGACGGCGATCACTTTGGGGTCCCGTTCTTCAACGAATTCCCGCAGGTTCCGCTCCGTTCCGAAAATATCGTAAAGGCCTCGCTCTCCGGAACCGCCGAAAATTGCCCGCTCGATCCTGTCGCCACCCCGGTCCGTAAAGATATAAATGCTCAGTGTATCGGTTACACTCCAGTTAGGACGTCCCCCGAAGTCTAAGTCGAGGGGGTCCGGAAAACCCTGTCTCACCACATGCATCCACATGTCGACATTGTTGTCCCGCATCGCACCGGGCATAATGAGATCAAATTTTTCATGCCGGATGAGTCGCAGGATCTCATACGCTTGTTTTGATGTTTGAGCAAAAGCATCAATTCCGAACACAAGAATAACAAGGGTAAAAAAGACGGATAACACCCTTTTTTTACTCATAGCGTCACCTCCCGTGATTAATGTATGTCTTAGAATCCAATTTGGACACTTAAAGTTAAATATTACGGTAAGCATTTAACTTTTTAAGGATATTCTGTTCCCAGAGCTGTATGAATTGTAAGTGATATTCCCATATCAATTCTCTGAAAGAGCATAAATACAGGTTTGAGTTTAAAGAGAAAGCATATTTAAATGTGATATACTTCGTTAGAGCGTACCGGTTTCTTTGATATGTTTGATATAATATGGTAAGATAGACATGTGGCTTTTACAAGTAATTTCTACTCTCTGACCTGCCCCTAATGTTCGGGTCATTTTTTAAGTTAGTCAATTCATTGATATATTCATTGTTGTATTATCCATTGGCCTTGAGACCGCATCCGGTGGTATAACTGCCTCGGGGGCGGGTGGCCGGTATCCAAGGGCACTATGCGGTCTCTTATGATTATACTCATTTCGCCAGCGTTCCACAAGCACTTTTGCTTCGTGTAAGGTATCGAAGATTTCCCGGTTGAGCACTTCATCACGCAGTTTGCCATTGGAACGACTCACTATACCCGTTCTCCCATGGACTGCCTGGTTCAATATACAATGTTTTTACTCCCAGGCGCATGAGCCATGTCCGGACCGCTTGAGCAGTGCACTCTGTGCCATTATCACTTCTCAGGTGAACCGGAACTCCTCGCTGCACGAACAGTGTTGCAAGATGTTCTATGACGTCATTGTGAGTCAGCCTCCTGCCTGCCACAATTGCCTGACACTCCCGACTGTATTCATCTAATATTGTTAACAAACGATAGCTCCTTCCCTCTCGGGTTCGTGCTTGCATGAAGTCATAACTCCAGACATGATCCCGGTACGCAGGTCGCAGCCGAATACACGAACCGTCATTGAGCCATAACCGTTTGCGCTTCGGGTGCCTCCGGGGAACTTTTAATCCTTCTCGACGCCACAAACGCTCCACTCTCTTATGATTGACCTTGCAGCCTTCTTGCTGTAACAGTGCGGTAATTCGTCGATAACCATACCGACCATACTGCGTGGCCAACTCAGACCATACGTTGCACTAACACCGGTTCATCAGAAGGAGAAATCGGGCGATATTGATGAGTGCTGCGCGGTACTCCCAACACGGTACAGGCCCGGCGCTGCGAGATCTCGAGAGTCGTGCAAAGATGCTGCACCACCTCCCGTCGCTTCGCCGGGCTCAGAAGTTTTTTGCATCAACCGCCAGAGTCTCATTGAGGATTTGAATATCCAACTCTTTCTCGGCAACCAGGCGTTTCAGGCGGATAGTCTCTCTCTCTAACGCTTTAAATCGTTTCGCCTGATTCACCCGAAGACCACCATACTCCTTTCGCCAACGATAATAGGTCTGCTCTGTAACCTCAATCTGGCGAGCAGCTTGTTTAACCGACTGACCCTGAGCGAGCAGTACTTCTGCCTCTCGAAGCTTGTGGATAATTTGTGATGATGTGTGAATTCTACGTGCCATTGATCTTGCTCCTTGCTTTTCAATCTAATCCCTGTACTCATATACTATCTGGATCAACTTTTGGGGGCAAGGTCAATTTCGTCAATACGCACTGATGGCACGGTTTACTTCAGAGGGGGAACGCCAAAAAGCATGGGCCAGAAGCCTGGTAAGTTTGGAAAAGGCATAATAAGCGATTCAACAAGGACGGCTTACTGTGCTGCGCTACCTGTTAAGCCAAACCGTTATATTATTTCCCTGACGATACCCATCTCAACCAGCTTTTATGTACGTTTACTTATTACTGTACCAATCAAGACCAGTGGTATCCGGGAGAGTTACATTAATTGGAAATGGGGGAACCCCATTCATAGTTGGCAGGTGAATTATTTTACGTAAGAATGAGAGGATGTATTCCCTGAAAACAGAGTAATCATATACATCCGGAAATAATTTTCGGATCAATTGCACGCAAAGAAACACTCTTCTTCGCAGAACTCACAGCCGGTCTCAGGGTCGCATTTATAAATGAAAGTGCCGAATTTCTCCCGGAACTTCTTAGAGGCCTGGTCCTCCGACAGCAGAAAACCGATAAAACTGATCAGCTTTTCTGCCGTTTTCCTGTTCAACAGGTGTTCCGATTTACACGCCTCTTCCTCGGCAAGCTCTTCCGGCAGTTTCAGCACAGTACAGTAAAACAACTTCAGCGCTTTCCGGACACTGAGGATTTCCTTAATGAGCTCGCGGGCTTCGTCCGACAGGATAAGAAATTTTTTATTTTCCTTTTGAATAAGCCCTTTGTCCTCTAACTTATGAAGAGTTATGGACGTGCTACCCATGCTGATGTTGAGATAATTGGCAACGTCAACACTCCTGGCATACCCCTGAATCCTTCGCAGGTCGTAAATCGCCATCAAATGGTGGACACTGCTGTGCGTCAACTCAACTTCTTCAAATTTCTTCCAGATATTTTTATGGAGCGGGATCATTATACACCCATCAAGTAACAACCGGTTAAAAACTTTTTATAGACATATCTAAAAAAAGTTAAATATACATAACAAATGTAATGTAATGTAATGAATCAAGTTTGGAAACGCAATTATTATTTTGCAAAACAGACAAATTGACATCGCTGCCGGCGGGATTTCCCGAAAGCTATAAAACTGATGTATTATTGATTTGATTTTGAGTGAAAAATTACTATTTTAATTTTAGGAAACAGGTTTCGCATTGAGCAGGATCGAAATTCTGACATCGAATCTGTTTCAACTGTAATTTCCGCAGAAATGTTCGTATACTATCGACCGGGACATCGATTGAATGGAGGAACGGCCGGGCCTGTTGCGACCTGAGCGGTGCTCATACGTTGTCCTCACGAACTTGATTATAAAAGCTGTGCTAAATGGGGAGTTAGCGGTGCCCTGTAACCTGCAACCCGCTTTAGCAGGATCGAATTCCCAACCGAGGCCAGGATAACATGGTTACACGGATCTGTAAGCGGTGCTGAGGGTGCGAGTCCTGCGTAGATAGGTCTGCTGAAACCCGTCAGGACCGGAAGGGAGCAGCGGTAGGCGTGATCCTATTCTGCCGCAGGGGAGCTTGGCCGGAGCTGGCTGCAGCTCCGGTGATCATACTTATCGGGTCAGAGACGGGTGCACAGCTTAATTCTAAACTAATTGAAAATGGCATATCAGGTTTTAGCACGAAAATGGCGTCCGCTTTCTTTTGAAGACGTCGTTAATCAGGAACACGTAAAGACGACGCTCATAAATGCGATCCGGTCGAACCGCATCGCGCATTCTTATATTTTTACCGGACCCCGCGGTGTGGGAAAAACAACGGTCGCACGTATCCTGGCGCGAACCGTGAACTGTGAACAGGGACCGACTCCAACACCCTGTAATACCTGTATTCCGTGTCAGGAGATCATCGAAGACCGCAGTATGGACGTCATGGAAATTGACGGCGCTTCCAATCGCGGTATTGAAGATGTGCGGAATGTCAGAGAAAATGTAAAATACGCACCTGTTCACGGAAAATACAGAATATACATAATCGATGAAGTCCACATGCTCACCCGCGAGGCGTTTAATGCTCTTCTCAAAACGCTCGAAGAGCCGCCTTCTCATGTTTTGTTTATTTTTGCCACGACGGAATTTCAGAAGATCCCCGCAACGATCATATCCAGATGCCAGCGTTTCGATTTTAAGAGAATTGCGATACCGGAGATTGTCGGTCAGTTGCAAAAGATAGCTGCTGCGGAAAAAATTTCGATCACGGATGAGGCGCAGTTATTCCTTGCAAAACGATCGGAAGGAAGTATGCGCGATGCAGAAAGCCTGCTCGACCAATTGATCTCGTTCTGCGGCGATTCGATCGGTACGGATGATGTTTTCGATGTATTGGGCATGATCCGGGAGGACATCTATTTTTCATGTTCACATGCCGTAAAAAATGGAGATATGAAGGAAGGGTTTACAATAGCCCGTACTATATTTGATGACGGGTACGATCCGGGAGAGTTCGTTAACGGACTGCTCGAACATTTCAGAAATATGCTGATAACAAGCCTTGCAGGCAATGCCGGCATGGTCGACACCTCAGAGCCATTCAAGAAGCAATATATAAATTCTGCGAAGAATTTTTCTGATGAAGATCTGCTCAGGATAATCAACCTCATATCCGAATCCGAATACGGGATCAAGAAAAGCGCTCAACCGCTCCTGCGCCTTGAAATGCTTCTCGCGAAATTGATAGCTCTTGACCGCTCGGTGAGTATTGAGCAGATTCTGAGTGCGATAGACAATTCCGGGAGTTATAAAACACCCGATCCGGTTAAAGATAAAGATGAAAAACACGGCGGGATTGGATTGACGGCCGAACCAAAAACGGCGTATCCATCTCACGACCCTGCCGGTCCGGTTTCACGGGAAAATGTAAAAGCAATTCAATCCGAAAAGGACCCGTCAGGAAATGGAAACGGAAAGACAGACAGACATGAACAGGATGAAACGACTGATAATGGCACGAAAATAGACCTCACAATGATACGGGAGCGTTGGGATGAATTTGTCGATATGGTCCGGAAAGAAAATGCGGTAACCGGCACATTTTTAAAAGAGGGTACGCCAACCCAGTTTGAAAAAAATGTAATGCACATCGCATTCAGACCGGAATTTGAATTTAACATAAGTTCTCTCGAATGCAGCAGAGCAAAAGTAAATGGATACATAAAGCGGATGTTCGGCCAGAATATCGATTTTAACTGCGTCAAAATCAAGCTCACTACAGAAGAAAAAGAGCAAACGGAAAAAAAACTGGTGAACGTGTCAATTCATGAGCGGATAAAGAAAATTATCGACCGCGAACCGATCATTCAGTCTATAATTGATAAATTCGGCGCGAAATCTATCAAGCTTTTACAGGATTGACGAATAACTGGGTTACTGTTTTTTGTGTAAAAAATAGCTCGATCACAATCCGGATGACGGCGGCAAACATTTTTAGAGAAACGAAAGGATATCCATGAAACCAAATATGTCAGCGCTATTGAAACAGGCGCAGAAAATGCAGGAACAGATTTCAAAAGCTCAGGAAGAGTTAGATAATCTGAAAGCGGAAGGGACTTCGGGTGGAGGCATGATCAAGATTATAGCGAATGGCAAACAGGAAGTGGAATCCGTGAAAATAGACCCGGAAGTGATCGATGCGGAAGACCCGGAAATGCTGGAGGACCTGGTCCTTGCCGCTGTCAATCAGGCGCTCGTAAAAGCAGGTGATTTGGCAAAAGAACATATGAGTAGTATAACAGGCGGCATGTTGGGCGGGTTGCCCGGGGGATTGAAGATCCCGGGGATGTAAATTATTAAAATTCGGACTATTTTTAGCAGAGTGAGGCATGAGGATACGCACATGCCTCTTTTTTGGTTACCGTCACGACGAATTATCCGGGAAATGCCGATAGTTCGCTCCATCTATATGTAAGGAACCGGTTAAACTATATCGTCGATAACATTGTGTAACGCGAATCACTCCTAATGAGCAGTTTACCGAACAGTCTGGAAAGACTGATAAAAGATTTTACAAAGCTTCCGGGAATTGGCAGAAAGACAGCGCAACGACTCTCTTTTCATGTCTTAAAACGGCCGCGGGAAGAAGCAGTGATGTTCGCTAAATCTCTGGTGGAGGTTAAGGATTCCATTCATTTTTGCCATGAATGCTTTAATTTTGCCGATGATCAACTCTGTCCAATTTGTTCGAATTTGAGTCGGGATGGGAGAACTCTGTGCGTTGTTGAACAGGCCAGCGACATAACGATTCTTGAAAAGCCTTCAAAATTCAACGGGAAGTATCATGTCCTTGGCGGACTGCTGTCACCGTTGAACCGAATTGGACCTGAGGATATTCATATAAAAGAACTTTTAAGCAGGATAAATAACAACGTTTCCGAGGTAATCGTCGCCTTGAATACGAGTGTAGAGGGAGAAGCAACAACACTTTACATAAAAAAATTATTGAAACCATTGGGCACGCGAGTTTCCCGTTTAGCCCAGGGACTCCCCGCCGGAAGCGAATTGGAATTCGCTGACGAACTCACCCTTGCCAGAGCCCTCGAAGGAAGAGTGGACATCTCCTGAATACCGCAAAAATCAATATCAGGATCATATAATTCCCAAACGTTCCGGACCGTAATATATTGCTTATTGAAAGTTATTTATTTATATTAATAAGCTAAATTATAGTGGGATAGCTGTGGCTGCGCACCAATTCAAAATACTCTGGGCCGATGACGAAATTGATCTGCTGAGACCCCATATTTTGTTTCTTGAGGAAAAAGGATATGCAGTCACATCGGTCAATAATGGAGACGATGCGGTCGAGTATGCACGGTCGGACCGGTATGACCTTATCATGCTCGATGAAATGATGCCCGGTAAGGACGGTCTCAGCGCTCTGACGGAAATCCGTGATTTCGACCATGCGATCCCGATCATTATGGTCACAAAGAATGAAGAAGAACAGTTGATGGAAGATGCGATCGGGAAAAAGATAACCGACTATCTGACCAAGCCGGTCAACCCAAGCCAGATATTATTGACATTAAAGAAGATCTTTGATTCAAAAAAAATAACTCAGGAGCGCTTGTCATGGGACTATTCGCATGAATTTTCTACAATAACTCAGCAAATCGGTTCGGGATTAACATGGGACGAATGGATCGACACATATCTGAAAGTTATCAATTGGGAAATGGAGCTTGAACAGTATCCGGAGCTCGGGTTTCAGGAAATGGTTGAGGCGCTGCATAAAGAATGCAATATAAATTTTTGCCGGTTCTTTGAATCCTTATATCATAGTTGGATTATGAGCGATGACCGGCCGCGATTTTCGGTTGACGTTTTCCCGAAGTGGGTCTTTCCGCATATTAAAGAAGGAAAAAAAGTGATCTTTATTCTCCTGGACTGTCTCAGGGCTGACCAGTGGATGGCAATGGAGCCGTTTCTTCTCGATAGCTTCCGGATCAAGCGGGAATATTATTATTCTATCGTACCGACTGCTACGCCATACTCCCGCAATGCGATATTCAGCGGATATTTCCCGCGGGAAATCGAACAAAATATGCCAGGCCTCTGGAAAAAGAACGAAGAAGATGAGTTCAGCAGCAACCGATTTGAACATCAGTTTCTCGATGAGTTTATAAAAAGAAGCAACTTTAATAAAGCACTATCAACGCGGTACGTAAAGATTCTCGATGCGGCAGAAGCGCGTACAACGGAAAAACACCTGCATTCATATATACAGCACGATCTATTTTGCATGGTGATAAATTTTGTAGATATTCTGGCGCATAAGCGCAGTGAATCGGACATCTTAAAGGAAATCGCTCCGAATGAGTCCGCATACCGGTCTTTAATTAAATCATGGTTCGAACATTCGGACCTTCTTTCCATGCTCCGAAAACTTGCATCCGAAGATAATGTAATAGTCCTGACTACCGATCACGGTTGTATCCGCGGTAAACGCGCAACGCAGGTCGTGGGCGATAGGGAGACCTCGACAAGTTTGCGGTATAAGTTCGGGAGGAATCTCCAATGTAATCCCAAGCAGGTAATGCATATTAAAAACCCTCCGGATTATTTGCTTCCGCAGCGGGGGATAAATACGCATTATCTGTTGGCGAAAGAAGATTATTATTTGATCTATCCGAAAAATTACAACCACTATGCGACAAAATATTACGACTGTTTTCATCATGGCGGAATATCTCTGGAAGAGGTCATTCTGCCGGTAGTTACGCTTGAAGGATTGCAGCGGTGAACGGTAGTGTGCAGTACGAGGTAAGTATGAATGATGAGGGGATGAAGGAACTCAGGACGAAGGAACTAAGGATGAAGGAACTTCTGTCCCGGGATACGGAGGATACGGTCCGGTTCGCGGTCGAATTGGCCGGTTCGCTGAAAATGGGAGACACAGTTGCATTTACCGGCGAACTGGGGACAGGTAAAACATTGATTATTAAAAAAATGTGTAAAGCGCTCGGAGTCGATGAACTGGTGACGAGTCCAACGTTCACCCTGATGAATATCTATTCAGGCAGTTATAAGATTCTTCACCTGGATTGTTACCGTATACAATCGGTCTCTGAAGCGCAAATGCTCGGTCTGGATGAATATTTCAATACTGAGTATATAACATTGATAGAATGGGCGGAAAAAATAGGACCACTGTTGCCCGATTCGGCAAAGCATGTTCGGATAACACACGTTCCCGAAAACCCGGCATGGCGAAAAATTTATAGCAGCGCTCAGTGAAAATTCTTGGAATTGATACCTCGACATCTCTTTGCAGCGTCGGTGTGCTGGGCGGCAGATCGGGCCCGGTTGAGCAAAGCAAAGAATTGAAAAATACGTTCAGTGAACGGATCTTTGAAATTATCGGATATGTGCTCAGGCAAGCAGCGTTGGAATCGAAGTCGCTCGATGGTATTGCAGTGAACAAAGGACCCGGATCATTCACGGGGGTCAGGGT
Organism: bacterium; assembly: GCA_965240425.1. GTDB lineage: Bacteria > SM23-31 > SM23-31 > SM23-31 > SM23-31 > CBDFMG01. The sequence goes on along the minus strand of OZ251221.1, from coordinate 56,523 downwards.
TGGCTTGAGTACGGCAAAAGGACTTGCTCATAGCCTGACGATACCCATTGTAGGAGTGACGGCTTTTAGATCGTTGGTTCACGGATTGCAGGACGTATTCTTTCCCGTTTGCTGCGTTGTCCCGATCAAAAATGAGAAAGTATCGTATGCTCTGTATTCTGGTCCACCGGCTGTCAATGATGAAACCGACGGTATTCCGGCAACGTGGTCCGATATACCGGCCATATGTAATACTGTCACAACACTCTGCGGAGATATTCCTGAAACGTTTCAAAAAGAGTTGACAGGTCATCGTCTACCGGAACTGAACCTGATGAATAAAAGACCGTCCGCTCAGGCAGTCGCTGAAGCCGGGCGGGAAAAGTTATCACGAGGTCTGTCGGATGATCTTACACAACTTGCACCGGTCTACATGCATGAAATTACTTTTCAGGCAAGATCCACGATCAAGGGACTGCATTGATGATGGAAACACAATTAAGCGGGCCACATCATATTCCCGGCAGAAATACACCGGATACCATATGTGTCCATACTGTCGGAATTCATGCAATGGTCCCTGCTGATGTAAAAAAAGTTGCAGAGATAGAAGCGCGGGTGTTTCCGGTTCCGTGGTCCAAAGAAAGTATGGAATCATTCATGATGCAAGGGGAAAATTGCAGGTCTATAGTTTGCGGGCACGGTTCAGGTATTCAAGGATATGCATTTTACTGGATCGTGGCCGGCGAGCTCCATATTGCAAATATCGCTGTCGATGCGCCATACCGCAGGAGAGGGATCGGCGATTGTATCATGCGGTATATAATGCAGGATGCTAGGGAAAAAGGTGCAGCATATGCTTTTTTGGAAGTGAGAGAATCGAATGTGAGCGCTCGTAAGCTCTATTCAAAGTTAGGGTTTTTCAATGCAGGCCGGCGCAGTAACTATTATTCCGACACAATCGGAAGATGCTGTCACCATGATAAAATTATTTAATAAAAAGGATTCCAATGGCCTGGTTTAAAAGAACAAAAGAAGGGCTGTCAACCGATAAAAAAAAGGATATCCCTGAGGGTCTTTGGCTTAAATGTGACGGTTGCGGTGATATTGTATACAAGCCCGAAATAGAAAAAAATCTCGGCGTATGCACCAAATGCCAATACCATTTCAAAATATCCAGTATCGATTATATCGAATACCTCCTCGATGTAGGAAGTTTTCAGGAATTTGATGGGGAGTTGGAAGCTGCAGATCCTTTAAAATTCAAGGACAGTAAAAAGTATAACGACAGAATCAAATCGGCAAAAAAATCGACCGGTTTGACTGAAGCGATCCGGACGGGATATGGGAGAATGAATGAAAGTACGGTTATAATCGGTGTGATGGATTTTTCCTTCATCGGCGGCAGCATGGGATCCGTTGTCGGAGAAAAAGTGAAACGCGCGGTCGATAGAGCTATTGAAACGGGTTTTCCGTTGATAATTGTTTCCTCTTCGGGTGGCGCACGGATGATGGAGGGAATACTTTCGCTTATGCAGATGGCGAAAACCAGTTCCCGTCTTGCCCAATTATCGAATAAAAAGGGCCTCTATATTTCGGTTCTGACTAATCCGACCACCGCGGGAGTGATGGCAAGTTACGCTATGCTGGGTGATATTATAATTGCGGAACCGGATGCTCTCATCGGTTTTGCAGGTCCGCGAGTTATTAAGCAGACTATCGGAGAAGATCTCCCCGAAGGATTTCAACGGTCAGAATTTATACAGGAACGGGGTTTTGTCGATATGATAGTACCTCGTTCAAACATGCGAAACAGTATTCTTGAATTGATAAGATTTTTTGAAAATGGAACAGCAGACGAAAAGACCAAGCATTCTGTTAACGAATGATGATGGGATTCATGCTCCGGGATTAAAAGCGCTGTTCGAAGCGCTCTCCCATCTGGGTGATTGTACCGTTATTGCACCTGAAGGTGAACGAAGTGGTACCGGACATGCGATTACGTTCAATGCACCACTCATGGTCAGTGAGGCGGAGAATGATTTCAAGGGCTGCGGGTGGGCGGTTTCCGGCACACCTGCGGACTGCGTGAAATTCGGCGTTAAAAAAGTATTTATGAAGAAACCCGATATGATTGTGTCGGGGATCAACCATGGGCCGAATATTGCGGTGGATGCGCATTATTCCGGAACAGTTGCGGGAGCGGCGGAGGGAGGGTTGATGAATATACCATCATTTGCAATATCGTTGACATCTATTGATTCCGAAGATTTCTCAAATGCTGCAGAGTGTGCCGGTCTGATTGCAGAAAAACTAATTGAAAACGGTCTTCCCGACTACACATTCCTTAACGTAAACGTTCCATCTGTTCCGAGAGAACAGATTGCCGGTATCCGTATCACGCGCCAGGGCAAAACAAGATACAAAGAATTCTATGAACAACGCGAAGACCGCATGAATGGACGATACTTTTGGCTCCGGGGGGACAAAATTATTTTGGAAGATTCGGAAGACTCTGATGAGGTCGCTATTAAAAAGAATTATATTTCCGTTACTCCCCTTCAGCACGATTTGACGGATTACGGAGCTCTGGATTTTCTCAGGTCCTGGAATTTCTCAAAAGATAACTAAGAACAGTATGGTAACGGTCTTGATTCATAGAAATCTTTTTCAAACTTATATGTAATGCACGAATCAGTAATAATCCTCGACTTTGGCTCACAATATACGCAGCTGATAGCCCGCAAAGTAAGAGAACAGAATGTATATTGTGAAATTTATCCATTCAATGTGTCATGTAACGTACTCAGAGATAAAGCCCCGAAAGGGATAATCCTCTCCGGAGGCCCTCAGAGCATTTATGAAGACAATTCACCCCGGGTTGACCCGGAATTGTTTTCGATCGATGCCCCGTTTCTGGGAATATGTTATGGAATGGGGATAATCTCTCAACACTACAAGGGACTCACTACCCGTGCACAAAATCGTGAATATGGCCGGGCAAAACTGGAAGTCTTGCAGAACACGGATTTGTTTTCGTCCATTGACGACATGTCGCAGGTCTGGATGAGCCATGGCGATCGGTTGGAAATGCTGCCGGAAGGATTTGAGATTATCGGCCGGACTTCGAATTCTCCTATAGCAGCTATACGTAATGTGAAAAACAAAATGTACGCCATTCAGTTTCATCCGGAAGTACACCATTCGGTTCACGGCTCTAAAATTCTCGGCAATTTTCTGTTCAAGATCTGTAAATTGAAGGGGGACTGGACGCCGAAAGTATTTGTAGATGAGTCGGTCGGGAAAATAAAAGACCAGGTAGGAAACCGTAGAGTAGTATGCGGTCTCAGCGGCGGAGTCGATTCTTCGGTTACGGCGGCATTGCTCTACAAGGCTATCGGCAGCCAATTGATGTGCGTGTTCATCGATAACGGGCTCTTGAGGAGCGGCGAACGTGAGCAGATCGCAGCGACATTTCGGAACCATTTTCACATGGACCTCCGAGTGGTTGACGGCAGGAAAGAATTTCTGAGATCCTTGTCGGGAGTGACCGATCCTGAAAAAAAACGGAAAATAATCGGGAAAATCTTTATCAATTTATTTGAAAATGAAGCAAAGAAAATCGGTGATGTAGATTTTCTTGCTCAAGGGACGCTGTACCCTGATTTGATCGAGAGTATTTCATTTAAAGGTCCTTCTGCCACAATAAAAAGCCACCATAATGTGGGTGGACTTCCCGAAAAAATGGACCTAAAACTTGTAGAACCCCTCAGGGAATTATTCAAAGATGAAGTGAGAAAAGTCGGAAAACAGCTCGACATACCTGATACGGTTCTCAAAAGGCATCCGTTTCCCGGTCCGGGTCTTGCAATCAGAATACTTGGAGCTATTGACGAAGAAAAACTTGAATTATTACGGTCGGCGGATAAGATATTCATCGATGAACTCAATAATTCTGGGATATATGACGAAATATGGCAGGCTCTGACAGTGTTATTGCCGGTCAGATCGGTCGGCGTCATGGGCGACCACAGGACGTATGAAAGAACGGTCGTGCTCCGTGCAGTGACCAGTGTTGATGGAATGACCGCCGACTGGTATCCCATTAAGCATGATATTCTGGCACGTATATCGAATAAGATAATCAACGAAGTAAAAGGCGTGAACCGTGTGGTGTACGATGTGAGTTCTAAACCTCCGGGCACGATCGAATGGGAATAAGCTCTTTCTCTGTAAAATTTTGATGATCAATAATTTCAAATTCCTCATTCTACTGAACTGCTTACTACCGTGCTGGCTATCGGTCAGCGCTGCCGCTCAACAGAAAGATCGGGTCTACAGTCCGCTGGCCGATTCATTGTTTGAATCTGTTATAGAATATTATACCGGGAATCGGCCGGGAAATGTCCAGGAAATTATCGACACAATTCAGAATATGCCGGTCAATCAGCGGTCATCGGCGGCATATTATATGAATATCAGGCTCGCACTCGATAGAAAAGAGTACGGCAACGCCCGGGAACTCATAGAGCGATTTCCGGAAGAGTTTCCGGGCTCCCGCTATATACCTCACGTGAAGTATTTAAAGGCGGAAATGCATAATTCCAGGGGGCATTTCATTTTTTCGTTCGAGGCATTGCTTTGGATTATTGAACATTCGAGAGAAGAATATCTCGTTGAAGCAGCAGCGGATAAATATTTGGAGATTTTCGACACAAGAATATCCGAAAGTATGTACGATGATCTTGCAAGCTTGTACGATAATGAAAGAATAAGAGACCTGAATCATGTGAAAAAAGCTCAGCTAAAGTATTATAATAATTCTACCGGGGACGTTATAAGCATAGTGGAAAATATTTCGAACAATGGCGATTTTTCACCCGTCAATAAAGCGGTTTCGGAATTACAGTCGCTTATCCGGGATGAAATGGAAAGCGATAAATATATTGCCGTACTATTTCCGTTTAACGGTGCATATTCTGAGCGGGGAAGAAGTGTATTCAATGGCGCCCGTGTAGCCCTGCAGGAAAAAGAAGCATTGCTGCCCCACAAAATAGTCTTGAAACCTATTGATACCAATGGGGATATTTCAGGTTTTCCGGCGCTTTTACGTCAGTTGTCTGAAGATAAATCAATTATCGGGGTGGTTGGCCCTGTGGTACCCGAACTCCGGCTCTTAGCAAATACCCTGGCGCCGCTGTTTGAGATCCCCATTATCATACCCGATAATATCGAGGTCGAAACTAATCAGAATAATGACTATTTTTATCAAATGAAAGGCTCTAAAATGAGCGAAGGAACGGCAATAGCGCAATTTGCCTTTGAAAAACTTAATTTATCCACGTTTGCAATTCTAAGCCCTATCGGCAGAAATGAAAAAGACCTCATCCAGAATTTTGCGCTCGAAGTTGAACGGCTCGGAGGCAATATTCTCGCACATGAATGGTATTTCCCGGGGACGGTCGATTATAATATGCAATTCAGACAGTTAAGGAAAACCGGCTATGACCTGATGATGGAGGATTCCTTAAGTATATATATTTCAGAATCGATTGTCGACTCGGCAACGATCACGTCTGACAGTCTTTCTACCGACGACATCGATTCATTAGCGGCAACGTTTCTCGACAGTCTGTCGATAGCAACGCTGGATTCGATCTGGTATGTATATCTTGATACACTCGCGACCAGAAGGAGAAATGCCGGAATCAGGTATTTCGATACACTCGATTACTCAGTGAATACGTTCGATGCGATTTTCATACCCGTTACTTCTACCGAAGATATTGATTTTATCATCAACCAGTTTGCATTTTATAATTTTGATACGATACTCCTTGGTAACAGCGCATGGTATGATCCTGTTATACTCAATCGTGTACAGAACAATTTCACGACTCTTTACATGACTGCCGATTACTTTGCCGATGATACTTTTACACCCTGGGCCAACTTCCGGGATAACTTTCGTAACGTGACCGGGTTATCTCCCGGTGTTGATGATATGTATGGTTATGAATCCGCTATGTTTTTAATGAATGCGATTCAAAGATATCCTACCAGACATCGATTGAACGATAATCTCGAAAAAATACGAAATATGCCCGATTCGGCGCGGGGCAGTCTTGAAATGGACGGTTCTCATCAGAAAATAAACTGGCACATACTCCGCTTTAGAAGAGGGCGGTATTTTCTGGAAAATAGATAATAATTGATGACGCTGCAGTGTATGCTATCAATCTGAAGCAGAGGAATGATGTGCTTGAAAAGCCCGTATATACCGGCCTACATCCGGTATTCCCTGTGATTCATACGTTACAATGGAAAAACTCAGTACGGTGGAAAACGCTGAAAATATTTTGCGGGGTCTCGGATTCGGGAATGTGCGGGTGCGGCATTGCGGAGATACTGCGTTGATAGAATTAAGTACGGAGGATTTTCGGAAGGTCCTCGAATTGCAGTTGAGAAGCACAATTATAAATAAATTCAAACGCATTGGGTATACATATGTTACCGTGGACCTGGAAGGATATCGCTCGGGAAGCATGAAAAAAACTATCACGAAAGAAGAAAACGGATAGGCGGCATTGGAGAGTTTATCTCCGGCTAATGTCGCATCCATGGTTATATAATTAAAACCAATTCGATTATTGCTGCCGATTTTGACATCTCCCGGTATGCCGTTGTATAATCGGGTTTATTTATGAATCCTGCAGATTCCGGAATGAAATTGTACCAGTACCCTCTCTTTTCCCGGTTCCCATATATCACGGCTTTTACGACAATATGTCTCAAACATAATCCAGGAACAAGTGGTGCTTTCTATCCCGGGAGGGGTGGGCTTGCGGGCGCTGATGCTGAAGAAAAATTATGGTACTCTTATGCAAATATACCTGAAAACGGGATAGCGACACTAAATCAAGTTCACGGCAGCGCCGTTGTCTTTGCGGAGAAATCCGGAAGTCTCGGAGACGGCGACGCTCTGATAACGGGCAGATCAGGAATATTTTTGAGAGTCCTTACGGCAGACTGCCTGCCGGTTTTCATAGTGGATTCGGTCAGTACGTCAACAGCGCTTGTCCATGCCGGATGGCGGGGGATTGACCGAAATATCATTGGTAAAACGGTCCGGGATATGAAGCGCAAGGCAAAGAGTGATCCGCACAATCTGTTTGTTGCAGTAGGGCCATATATTCAGCAATGCTGTTACACTGTTCAGGAAGATGTCGCATCGAAATTTCATCCGGAGTTTTCCACTAAAATAAATGACCGGCATTTTAAACTTGATCTGGGAAACGCGGCGAGGATGCAGTTGACAGCCGCCGGAGTCCCCCCGTCGCAAATTGAGATAACATCGCCGTGTACATACTGCAGCAATGATACATTTTACAGTGCAAGAAGGGACACTGACGGGAAAGGCCGGAACATTAATGTCCTGGGTATCCGCTGATGACTACAGGGTCATCATCGTGTGCACGGTCATACGGAGGGATATTCTCCTTGATTATGAAATAATTCATCTGTACAATACTGAAAATTTTTTTTATTTCTTTTTAGTAATGCAACACTATCAGTGCAGCATTGCTGAAACATTGATTGGTCGGTGAATGGCGTGAACGAGCAATTCTTCGATAGTATAGTACTTGGGGTTGTACAGGGATTGACAGAATTTTTGCCGATCAGCAGTTCGGGTCATTTAGTGCTGGCGAGAGCTGTTTTACACATTCGCGAAATGCCTTTTTTTTACGATGTTTTTTTCCATTTTGCAACTGTGCTTGCTGTCTGCACACTATTTCGACGTGATATAATCGATATAATAACAGGAACGGCAAGAGTTATAATAAATAAACTTTTTCCACAAAAAAATGACAAATCCGATAGTTCAAATCCCAACGGCGGTGCAAAGCTGTGTGCGTTCATTATTATTGGCACTTTTCCGGCGGCGGTCCTGGGAATGCTGTTTGCCGATCCTGTCAAACAATTTTTCAATGATCCGAAAACCGCAACAGTCTTTTTGATAGTAACGGGGGTCCTGCTCATCTCAACGGTCAAAGCATCAACGAAAGACCGTTCGGTAACGGTATTTGCGGCATTGCTCATCGGTATTGCGCAATCGATAGCACTGTTACCCGGGATTTCCCGGTCCGGTATTACTATTGCAGCGGGTCTCTGGCTTGGTATTAAACCCGCAGAGGCAGCCAGGTTTTCATTTTTATTATCTGTGCCGGTAATTCTCGGTGCAAACTTCCTTGAATTTTCCTCTGCCTCATGGAGTTTGCTACAAAAACACATCTGGTATCTCATATCCGGCGGGATCGCTGCGTATGTATTCGGTCTTATAGCCATTGTCTTTGTCATGCATACTATTAAAAAGGGGAAATTTTTTGGGTTCGGGATATACTGTATAATTGCAGGGCTGACCGGGTTAGCGTTAATATAGCGAGTCCGGACCGGCAAAAAGAATAGGGATTGTATTTGAATAACCACGCAGTATTTAAATCTCGCCTGGGCTTTCTTCTGTCGGCGCTCGGCATGGCGATCGGTACGGGGAATATCTGGAGATTTCCCCGGATTATCGCTCAGAACGGGGGGGGTACATTTTTAATTCCATGGATAATATTTCTCTTTCTCTGGTCTATTCCATTGCTTATTCTTGAATTCGGAATGGGTAAAACCGCACGAAAGGGGACTGTCGGTGCATTCGGTATAGTAATGGGGAAGAAATTCGGATGGATGGGGGCATATGTCGGGTTTTGCACCATGGCGATCATGTTCTATTATTCGGTGGTAACGGGCTGGTGTTTAAAATATTTTATAGCTTCCGTGTCCGGTGATGTTTTCATTCAGGATGGCGCTGCCTACTGGAATACGTTCGTTGCTACAAAATATCAACCGCTGCTCTTCCATTTTTTTGCAATATTCATTGGTTCCTGTATCGTGTTTAAAGGGATAAGCGGTATCGAAAAAGCAAATAAGTTCCTCATTCCATCGTTGTTTCTATTAGTCATTGTTGCCGTCGTCCGGGCGCTTCTTCTGCCGGGGGCTGTCGAAGGGCTCAACTTTCTGTTTACGCCATCCTGGAGTCAACTCTTGAATCACAGGATCTGGCTTGAAGCGCTGACTCAATCCGCCTGGTCGACCGGAGCCGGATGGGGTTTGATATTGACGTATGCAATATATAGTAAAAAGAATGAAGATATCGTTCTGAACTCAAGCATAATCGGGCTCGGTAATAACAGTGTATCGCTCCTGGCGGCGATGGCGGTCATTCCGATTGTTTTTGCATTCAAACCTGAAGAAGCTTCACAACTCATGCTGGAACACGGTCCGGCAAGCACCGGATTGACATTTGTGTGGATACCCCAACTGTTCGCCCGGATGGTGGGCGCCAGGTTCTTTTTGTCGCTGTTTTTTCTTGCTCTCTGTTTTGCTGCGATTTCTTCCCTTATAGCATTGTTTGAACTCGTTACCCGTGTCTTTATGGATATTGGATTGGCAAGAACAAAAGCGATCATCCTTGTCGGATCGGTATCCTTCATTTTGGGAGCCCCGTCTGCGGTAAGTATGGCGATTTTTGAAAACCAGGACTGGGTATGGGGAGTCGGTCTGCTGGTAAGCGGTTTCTTTATTGCCGTCGCTGCTATCAAATACGGTGTAAAGCGTTTTCGTGAAGACATCGTAAACCATGAAGGGAACGACATTAGAATTGGGCGTTTTTTCGATTTTCTTGTTTTTCTCATTCCGGTTCAATTTTTTGTTTTATTGTGGTGGTGGTTTTCACAGGCAGGAGGATGGACAGACATTTTCAGCTCTTATAGTGTCGGAACATGTCTGTTCCAGTGGGGTATCGCAGTGATCTTGTTTCTCTCAATAAATAAATGGCTTATCCGCCGAACACTGGGGGGCGCCTCATCATGAATTTTTCGGCTGTCATCATGCTTGTCGTTGTCGGAGGCGTAGTCTGGGGAGGTTTTATATGTTTGCTGAGATTTGCCATGAAACATGAAAATCATACTACCGGTTCCAGTGCGGACCGGGAAAAGAATAACAAATGAAATTTACAATGAGTTACAATGAAGAACATTCCTAAAATCTTTGATAAAATTCAAAATATCGGAAACTCATCCCGGCAGCAGGTATATTGTATAACAGGAGACGACGAATATCTGCGTGAATCCGCAATAAAACGGATACTGAAAAAAAACGGGGATTCAGGCAATGAGCATGACTCTGTCATTCGATTTTTTGGCGAAGATATTGACCGGGATGAACTGAATGTACATCTGGTATCATATTCGCTTTTTTCGGAAACAAAGACAATTATTATAAAAAATGCGGCAAAAATGAGTCAAGGGTGCTGGGAAGTCATACGGAGGGCGCTTGAAAATCCTGTTGAGGGAACGACGGTCATACTCGAAGATGAAAAATTCGATATGCGGAGTTCTCATGTGAAATCGGTCGTTCAAAGCGCCTGTCGTATCGAGTTTCCTAAAATATATGATGATCAGCTGCTGGAATGGCTTCAATGGTATGCAAAACGGCTGAATATGCACCTGAGCGCTGATGCCGCGGTAGTTTTAAGAGAATCGTGCGAACCGAAAATGAGACATCTGATTAACGAACTTGAAAAAATAAAGTTGTTTGTGACTGATAAAAAAGAACTCTCTGCCGATGATATATTAGACATCGTACAAACCAACCGGGGATTCAATATATTTGAATTTACCAATTCGCTCTTTGAGCTTGAAAATACCAAGAAACTGGATTTTCTTAAAAAAATATTCTTGTTTAATGAGAGTGTTCCCGGAATCATCGTTATGATCGCCCGGCATTTAACAATAATTTTAAAGATTAAATTGTATAGTAATAAAGGGGCAGACCGGAAGGCTTTGGAAAAAGTCACCGGGTCGAATCGATTTTTTTTAAACAGATATGTTAATCAGTCAAAACTATTATCGATACAATCATTGAACAATCTTTTTGAAGCCACATTGGAAGCGGATAAAAATTTGAAAACCGGATTTCAAAGCGATAAAGTTGTTCTCACGCTCTTGATATACAGGTTCCATTCAGCATTGGCGGCAGGTACACTATAACAATTATAGCATCGGAAGACTCCTTGGAATTCATAATGCAAAGCAGGCATTTTTTACCGGCCATTCGGTCAAGAGATATTCTATGACGTTGGAAAAGAAAAAAAGAAACAATCCTACCGATGAAGAACTGATAGTACGATTTCAGGAAGGCGATACTTCTGCGTTCGAAGAGATAGTCAGAAGATTTAAAGATCAGCTGGTCAATTTTGCTTATCGGTTTCTTGGAAATATAGAAGAAGCCGAAGATATTGTACAGGAAACCTTTCTCAGGGTATTCCGAAAGAAAAATGCGTACAGGAACGTCGCTAAATTTTCGACGTGGATATATACTATCACAGGAAATCTTGCAAAAACGGAACTTCGGAGAAGAAAGCGTCGTAAACTAATATCACTGAGCAGTCTGGGATTTGAAGACAAAGATTTCGAGCTCACAGACACAAAAAAAGGCCCCGAAGAAAGTGTTCACGAACTTATTAAAGACGAGTTTATCCAGCAGGCGATCAACACTCTTCCCGAGAAATTTCGGGAAGTAATAATTTTCAGGGACATACAGGAACTTTCCTACGAAGAGATTAGTAAAATCGTCAATATCCCTCTTGGAACTGTAAAATCACGGGTTAACAGAGGCAGGTTAAAACTCCAGGATAAACTTTCGAAATATCTCAAAGAAATGAAAGATTGAAATGCCTATGATAAATTGTGACAAATTTTCAAACCTGCTTTTCGATTATATTGACGGTGAACTACCAAGAGAACGGATACGGCTCATCGACAGCCATGTTGCTTCCTGTTCTTCGTGTGCGAAGAAACTTGCCAATACCCGGTTGCTGTCAAATTCCCTGAAGTGTCTTAAAAGAATGACGGCCACCGACCATTTTGAAGAGCGTCTGCGCGCCCGTCTTCAAAAGGAGATCGTCAATCAGCAGCGCTCCGGTATGGACCGCTCTCTTTTTAATATACAATCTCTGCCAATTAAGCCGATTGTCTCTACGTTCGCAGTAGCTGCCTCACTGACCATCGCGGCTATTTCCCTTGATTCATATTTCAATAAGGAAAACGGCAGCGGTCAACCTGTCATTACTCCTCGGATCGAAATACCCCCGCTCCCAAACACAGTTCGTCCTGCTGTCAGACAACAATTGCCGCCGTATCCAGGACTCGCGAATCAGAATAACTACACTGCCGTTTCGGATAGCGCCGCTTCAGTATTTTCGAATACAGATGTAGAACAGTCTTTACCCTATGATGTACTGAAATCGATTCGGAATCAAATCCTTCAGGTTACCAAAGAACAGCAGCGGTAAAAATTACCCCATAATCAGAATAATCCTTCCCCTGACACCGCATTCTTTTTCTGTTATCAGACTCATGAGGACCGTAAGTGACCAAATCTGATTCAATTAACATGTTGTGTCATAACGGTATAGTGCAGTTGTCAACTACATTAGGATTCTTTTTTGTCGAAACGTCGCCAGGAAATTTTACTCTTCTTTCATCGATAACATTGACAACAGATGCTCTCGGTGAAGTAAATACAACGCTTCTCGGAGGACCGGTAGCAGGCGTTGCAACGATCACGGCCTCAGGGGGCGGTATCACCGTTTCAAAAGCGCTTGTGACTATTCAGGCGGGAATACCGGATAATGTCATTGTGTCCGCCGATACGCTTGGTAGTTTATCAGCGGGAAATTTTATCCAGATCAATGTTGTCGCACTGGTTACCGACAGTAATGGAAATCCTGTCACACTGGGTACTCCTGTCTCATTCACTACGGAACCAGACGGCTCGGGAGACAATCCCGTTGTGTCGATTGTTGCGAGTGGAACAACCGATGAATTCGGGATTGCAGGCTCTACATTGACGTATACCTTCTCAGATACGGGGAAAGGGATCCGTATCAGAATAACATCATCGGGAGTGTCCGCTGCAAAAGACATTAAATTACCGCCTATAGAATAAAATTATGGTGCCGATATGGGAATAAAACCTTTAAAAATCGTGTATCTAACATGTGTGGCTATTGTTACAGGCATGTTTTTCTCAGGGACGGGAATGACACAGTCTTTGGGAAATCCCGCTGTATTAAAACAACGAACGTGGAGCATAGGCATGGCCGCCGAATATACCAGATATGTGATGGAAGAACATGAATACGAGATAACGCGCGGAATCACGAAAATAGACTTTTCATTTTTCAGAAATGTCGATATCGCATTATTAATCGGAATTGGAAACCTGCATATTCAATATCCGGAAAGTAAGAAATTGACGAGATTTCTCGGCAGCAATTCGCTTGCGATCGGAGGGTCGTTAAAAGCAGTCGAGGAAATTCCCGGTTTACCCGGGCTCAAACTTTGTGGAGAAGGCGGATTACTGCGTCAGAGTCCTGTTGCCGGTGTGAGTTCGACATCTGTCTCTGACCCGGGAGATTTCAGACTCAAATTCCACTGGTATGAGTATTGGGGGAGTGCGGGCTTACTGTTCAGCATAAACTCTTTTGATATTTATTCAGGATATCAGGGACGAATAAACAGGCAGGTAGAGTCCTTTTCGAATGACGTTTTTGAATCAGGGTTCTTATCGAATGTCATCGCGGGTATTGATTTTAATCTGCCGCAGCAATTTATTATCAACGTTCATTTTAGGTCTGGTAACGGTTCGGCTGTTTCAATAGGTATCAGTCAAACAGGACTATTATCTTTTTAGGAGATAATCATGAAACTCTTGAAAACCGTCATACTTGTGCCGCTGGCGATGAGTGTTTTCTTCTCTTCCCGGTCAGCACATGCACAGGACCCGTTCGCATATAACCAGATATCATATCTCACCGAAAAAACAGGGCTTGGGGCGCGTGCTATCGGGTTAGGGGGCGCTTACCTTGCTGTAGCGGATGATTATTCCGCAATTCATTGGAACCCTGCGGGATTGGGTTTGCTGACCGACAATCAGATGTTTGCATCTCTTGCGCACAATAATAAGGCTATCGACACTGAGTTTCTCAATGTTTCAGGAAACAATTCTCAATCGGTAACTTCGTTCGATGCAGTTGGGTTTTTGTATTCTGTAGACGTATTCCGGGGGAGTCTTGTTTTTGCAGGAGGATATAACAGGATTGAAAATTTCAATTCTTTCTTCGGTTACAGAGCATTTAATCCCGGACCTTCTTACATGAGTGTGGCGTTTGATGAACCGTTCGTCCCGAACTCCCTGACCCAGGATGAAACAGTTGAGATCCTGGGAAATTTATCAAAATTTTCTCTTGCCGGATCTTATGAAGCGGCTGAAAATCTTTTCCTGGGGGTTTCCTTGAATTTCTGGAACGGAGAGAACATTTTTGACCAGCTCTATACAGAGTTGGATCTCGATGGACTGTATGATTTTGAACCGAATGATTTTTTTGGCTATGCAAACAATTTTATCGTCGATACCCGGATACGGGGCGTCGGCGCTCTGTTTGGAGCTCTCTTTGTGCCGGCACAGTATTTTCGCATCGGTCTCACGATCAATACTCCTCGTTACTTTAATCTGGAAGAAAATTGGCAATTTTCGGAAGACGTTGAATTTGACGACGGGTTTATCAGTTCATTAACGGATGACGGGAGGTTTGAGTATGAAGTCCTGCTTCCGTTCGAATTCGGAATTGGAGCATCGTATGATTTCTCTGCCGGACTTTTAACGGGAGAACTGCGCTATACGGACTGGTCTCAAATCCGGTATCAAGATGATACTCCTATAGAGGGAATATCGATGAGTGAAGCGAACAGGAACATAAAACAAACCCTTGAAAGTTCACTCAGTCCTAAGATCGGACTGGAAATAAACACTGCAAAAAAGGTAAAAATACGTACCGGGTTTGCGCTGATACCTTCGCCGCTGGTAAATGCCGATAGTGATAATGACCTGAAAGTGCTTTCTTTTGGAGCAGGTGTAGGAATCGGGAGAGATGCTGTCATTGATATAGCATATCGCAGAGGATGGTGGAAAAATGTCTCGGCAAGTGATTTTAGCAGTGTTGTCGTGGGGGAAGACCATGTGGACCATAAGGTGTTTACCACAATTTCAATTAAGTTTTAACGCTTCTTAGCTCTTCGCAGCCAGCTGATTGAAAGCCGGGACAAATGTGTTCCGGCTTTTTTATTTTTTTGTTGAAATTAACAAAATTGAGTCGTTACTTCAACAACAAGCATTAGAACGAAAATCAAGAATAGATTTATGGAAGATTCAAGTCTGCAACTAAAGGTCGGCGAGCGGTTAACCCGGTTCTTTGTTATAAAAAATATTGAAAACCGTACAAAAAGATCAGACGATATGCCGTTTTTAATTCTGGAACGTGGCTATGACAAAGGTCGGATCTGGGCGAACGTCTGGGATAATACCGAAGATTTTCTTGAAGAATACTCTATAGGCGATATCGTAAAGATCCAGGGGGTTATAGACCGCTATAAGGACCAGACAAAAATAAAAATTGAAAAAATAAGAAAAACCGTTTCCTCCGACGATGTAAAACCTGAGGATATTCTTCCTTCATATCAGGGAAACCTTTCCGATCGGAAAAAAAGACTCGATGCTTCCATTACAAGCATTAAAGACAAGCATCTCCGCACATTGTTAGAATCAATTTTACTCGAAGATGAATTCAAAGAAAAATTTTGCAGCGCACCCGCGGGTAAACTCTGGCACCACGGATACATCGGAGGACTGATAGAACATACGCTGGTAGTGGCTTCAATATGCGAAGCGGTTTCTTCACAGTACGATCATGTCAACCCTGACCTTTTCAAAACCGCCGCACTGCTCCATGACATCGGAAAAGTAGAAACATACATGACCTCGCCCTATATAGATTATACGGATGATGGGCGTCTGATAGGACATATTGTCATAGGTTACGATATCATAAAAAATGCCATACGGTCCCGCAAAGACTTTCCCGAAGAACTTTCCAGGCAATTACTCCACCTGATTCTCAGTCATCAGGGCGAACTCGAAAAAGCCTCGCCCGTTGTCCCGATGACGCTTGAAGGAGTGCTCCTGCATTATGCAGATGAAATCGATTCAAAAATGAATGCTTATATGAGAATCATTTGGGAACAGTGGTCACCCCATCAAAAATGGAGTGCGTATGTCAACCTGATCAACAGGTACATTTACTTTGGGGGAATCGAAACTCCCGATCAATAGTTATCCCTTCCCTGGTTGTCCTCATAATTTACTTCAGAAATGTATAATCTCCAGTCATGGAAATCCTCTGCAAATTATTGCAGCGGGATTATTTTAATCAGCATTTTTTATAAAAATTTGAATTATTGACGATAGAAATTGTATTTCTTACGTCTCAAGAAAATACTATAAAAAACAATGCTTTCAAATATTAAAATTCCGTGAAGGATACATGAACGACACGTAACCGCAGCAATGATTCATTATTTGAGAATGAGGGTCTAATTCAATGCGAAACAGGATTTTGGCGGCGTCTCTAATATTTGACGTGCTCCTGCTCCCCGGCGCTTGTGCCGGTAGCCTTCCTGGAGGCGCAGGTTTTTTTATTGCAGCGAGTTGACATGCCGTAATAATCATGATTTTTCCTGAACTCATGAAACACGGAAGGGACTAATAAATAATAATATTGAAGATTTACATGATTGAGCACTATCTGGCATGTCCGTTGTGATCAATAACGGAATAGTACGAGTTTTGCCATGGCGTTTATAGTCTTTCAAGAGGTTTTTACTGCATGCTGCAAAGAGAATTGATTCAGACTTACAAAGTTGTATTTGCAACACTATTTTTTCAGATTGCAGGTATTGTTCCGGTTTTGTATGCTCAAAATATTCAGAACGAGTCACATCCCGCTACCTATTTTCCTTTGACAACATTCAATTATGACACTGATCTGTTTTCAGTATCAGGTCAGGTAAATGTTCCCATTGAAGGAAAGAACGGATTCAGGGCAAACTTTGATTTGGAAAATTCTGGAAAATCGGAAATAACCGAACTTCAGGTCTGGTTAATGATATATTATCGGGGGCGTACTGATCCCGTATTATTCGAAAAGTCGTTCTCCTCATCGATCCTGCCGGGCTCATCGAGCAGCTTTTTCCTGGATAAACCGTTGGAAGATAACGGTGATCCGGTGGATGGCGTGGTAGTTCCGTTCAAGATCACTTTTGCCGATAACACTTTTTGGAGTTTAACCGAGAATTACATGGCGAATAACGACATGAACGGTAGTGATGCAATCACAGAAATTGCAGCAGCAAAAAGCAATGGAACGGCAAAACGAGATCAGGCTCTGAAGGTGTTTCTTGACAGGTTCAGAAGATATGGTGATTTCATCAGGCAGGAAATTTCTTATGTCAATTATGTTAGGGATACGCGTCAGGCACAGTTATACATTTTGATGACCAGTCAGAATACCGGCGGGGGCGAAGAATTTACAATAACATTTGTAGGACAGGAAGAATATACAAGTGTAAACGACACCTTGACTTACTTCTCCGACCAGACTGACACGGACGATGAACGCCGCGAAGGTCTTCTCAGGGCGACACAACTCGGCTTGATGAAATATGTGGCGAAAACGCCTTTTGCCGAGGATATCACCATCAGGTTTGATCCGGATGAGTACGGTCAGGTCCTTGAAGTCGGGGAGGATAAATGGGATTATTGGGTCTTCAGAATAAATGGCAGCGCTGATTTCCGGGGAGAAGAATCAAGCCGAAGTTATGAGATCGAAGGTGGAATACAGGCGAACAGAATAACAGAGGACTGGAAAATCAGACTCAATTACAATCCGGAGTATAACGAGAGCAGAGACGAGGCCGAGGACGAAGTTTTCAGGACTTTTACCCGTGATAATAATTTCAGGGGATTGTTTGTAAAGAGTATTGACGATCACTGGTCAGTAGGTGCAAATACCGTGATAGAATCAGATACGAGGATAAATACCAAATATTCATTGGGCATTGCACCCGCGATTGAATACAATATTTTTCCGTATTCCATGTCTACCCGTAAACAGGTCCGGTTCCTTTACAGTCTGTGGGCAAAAACAATTAAATACAGGGAAGAGACAATATTCGATAAAACAAATGAAAATCTATATTTTACGACACTTTCACTCAATGCCGAGATGTTTGAGCGGTGGGGAACGTTCGAATCGACTGTTGAAGGGACACTGTTTTTCCACAATGTAAACTTCAATAAACTCGATTGGCGGACGTTTTTTAATATCAGGATTTATGAAGGACTTTCTTTGAGGTTATCCGGGAGGGCTTCGTTGATCCACGACCAGCTTTTCATCTCAAAAGGAGATATCCCTATCGAGGAGGTACTTCTGAGGCGACGGCAGTTAAAAACAGACTTTGAATACAGTACATCTGTAGGATTGACCTATACATTGGGGTCACCGTACAATAATATCGTCAATCCGCGGTTTGGCGATAGACGAAGGAGATTTTAAGCAGATCTATGCTGCCGGAACGATGATAAAAGAACGGTTAAGATAGTGAAGGGTCATTTTTGGCGTCTTCCCACAATGCATCCATCTCTTCAAGTGTTGCTTCTTTGACGGAGCTTCCATTTTTTTTCAATGTCATTTCGATGAATTTAAACCGCCCTTCAAACTTTCGAATGGTCTTGCGGAGGGCATCTTCGGGATTGACCTCGAGTTTACGCGAGAGGTTTACGAGAGAAAACAACAGGTCACCCAATTCATCTTCAATTTCGCCGGGAGAATCGTTTGACCGGACCGCGTTTTGAAATTCCTTCAGCTCTTCATCTATTTTAACGATTACGTCATTAAGATTGTCCCAATCAAAGCCGACACGGCCGGCTTTACTCTGCATACGGTAGGCTTTTATTAAAGCGGGAAGATGTTTGGGGACACCGTCGAGTACGGATTTCCTTTTTTCCTCTTTCATTTTGATGTGTTCCCAATTCTTCAGAACCTCCTCCGAGTCCTTGACCTGTGTATCGCCGAAAACATGGGGATGTCTTTCGATAAGTTTATCCGCGATAGCATTACAGACATCTGTGATGGAAAATTTATGCCGTTCCTCTGCCAGAAGCGAATGGAACAACACCTGGCAGAGGACGTCTCCAAGCTCTTCCCTCAGATTCGTATCGTTTTTCGAGTCAATAGCATCGATCACTTCGAAAGTTTCCTCAATAAAATACTGCCGGATCGTTTCGTGTGTCTGTTTACGGTCCCAGGGGCATTCGGTCTTCGCCCTCCGCATGACGTCAACAAGGCGGTCAAATTCCTTCATAGTTGTATTCCTGTTCACTTAATCGTTTAATTCAGCAGCGATAAGCATGGATAGCTCCCGATTCTATAATCACGGCGCAGACCGCACGGTAACGGAACTGAAAAATATTTGTGTGAAAACCCATGAAAATTAGTATATTAGTCCATGAAAAACAACAGTAAAATATTCATTTGGACAAATAGTGAGAAAATATTTGCCCCGATGAGAAACTTTTGCGGTCTGTGACAGTATAAGTTATTAAAAAATAAAGAATTTAGATGTGTTTATTTGTTTCTCCCCTCTCAGCGCCGTGGTAAGCATTAATAATATTACTATTTTTTGAGGCATTATGAAACGGATTTTACGTTTTGTTACTGCTTTAATTGTCGTTTCTACTGCACTTGCTCAGACTGCTAACGGGCAAAACGCAGTACAGGAACGGGACGATTATCTTATTGCCGTAACTGAAATGGATGACGGCTTATACCAATCGGCTGAAATCAGCTTAAGGAAATTTTTATCTCGATATTCAAAGAGTGAATTGCGTGAGGAAGTGCTTTTCAGATTGGGACAATGCAAATTTTTCCTCAAGAAATACAGCGAATCGAGAAAAGTCTTCAAAGAATTCGAATTATCTTTTCCTTTCAGTGATTTTAAAGACAAATCCCTTATTATCATCGGTCATTCATATTATAATGAGCAGGACTATCCGAATGCAGCCGGTACTTTTCGTGAAATTATTGAAAAGTTTCCCGACAGCGACAGGTTTGCGGAAGCACATTACTGGGCAGGGGAAAGTTTATTTGCCATGGACGACTTTACGAATGCGGCGGAACATTATCGCATGGTCATAGATGATGAGGTGAACCCGGCGCCGAGGGACTTTGCACATTATTCCCTCGGCTGGACGTTGCTGGAATTGAAGAATTATTCCGAATCCATAGCGGCATTTCAAGACCTTATTTCCAATTTTCCCGGCAGTATTCTTGTCCCTGAGGCAAAATTCAAATTGGGAGAGGCCTATTATTTTGATGGTCACTATACGGAAGCTATCGCTATGTTGACCGGAGTCATCGATCATGATGCAAACCGGGATTTCAGAGCCGCAGGGCTTTATTTTATCGGAGACTCATACTATTTACTGGATGAATATTCAAATTCGCGTGAATATCTCATGCAGGTTATTGAGGAATATCAGGAATCGAACTTTGTAAGCGAATCCGCAATGACGATCGGTCTCATTTATATGCAGGAAGAGAAGTATGGAGAAGCAGCCGGGATCTTCGAAAATCTTACTCAAAAAAACTCGGGAGCATTAAACGATTACTCCCGGTACCTCTGGGGTATTGCGCTCCGTAAGTCGGGCGAAACGATAAGAGGGACCGATATTCTGACCGGACTTATCGAAAACAATCCCGATAGCAAATTTCTGGATAAAGCGCTGTATGAAATCGGCAGCGATTATTTCGATGCAGGAAATTATCAGGAATCACTGGTATTGTTCGAGAGAATAACGGAAAACTATCCCGGTAGTGAAATTTATGATCAGGCGAAAAAAATGACAGGTGAATCGCTCCGTGAACTGGGCAGATATGAGGATGCCGGTCCTGTATACCGGGAATTATCGGCCGTTGCCGACGAATCGATAGCATCCTGGAGTCATTATCAGCTTGGTTGGTGTCAATATAAGAGCAGTAATTACGATGAGGCATTGAATACGATTTCGGAATTCCTAAAGCTGTATCCGCGTCATGAACTTGCAGACGACGGGCTGTTCATAATCGGTGAGATTCATTATTCATCAGGCAATTATGCGGATGCCGTCACGGCAATGACAAATTTAATGCTGGGACAAAACAAATCGGATAAAAGACTTGACGCACTGTATACCCGGGCGTATTCCAAGTTTTTAATGCAGAATTATTCGAAAGCGTCAAAAGATTTTTCAGCAGTTCTGAAGCAATACCCCGGCAGCCGCTATGAAATGAGTTCTACTTTCAGGCTTGCAGACTGCAGATATGTAGAAAAAAAGTATAGCGATGCCCTGTTGCTCTACCGCAGAGTATCTACCGTGACAAATGATATCGATGAAAAGATAGGAGCACAGTATCAGGAAGCTCAAACGTTACTGCGGTTGGATAGTTTTGAAGAGTCGGTGCGAATACTGCAAGCGCTCTTTACAAACAATTCCGATTCACAATTTGCAGACGATTCATACTTTTATATGGCAAGTATCTACGCAAATCAGATGAACGACTATGAGCGCGCGTTAAGTGATTTCCGGACTTTTGTCGGTAAATATCCGGATTCGGAATACGTCGACGATGCCTACTTTGAAATTGGTAATATTCATTACAACCAGCAGCGGTATCGGGATGCGATAACCGGATATACGACTATTCTCGATCTCTTTCCTGAAAGTGAACTTCTCGGAGACGCGCTTGTCGGCATTCAGGATAGTTACAAAATTCTCGGAGAGCTGGACAAAGCGGTGGAAATAGCCGAAACATTCGTTGCGCGAAATGCAGATAACGCGCAGTCGGATGATCTGCTTTTAAATAATGCCGACTTTTATTTAGGAGCGGAAGACTATACGAATGCTCTTGCGCAGTACAATAAGCTTATCAGCACGTATCCCGGCAGTGATCTGGCGCCGGATGCTTATTTCGGAATTGCGACGGCATTTGCGAGGAATGGTGACGGACTCAAAGCTATAGAATATTTTTGGAGGATATCACAGCAATTTCCAAAGAACGCCCTTGCATCTCGGTCCCTTCTGGAAATCGGCGGAATATATTTCAAGCGAAATGAGTTCGAGCAGGCGGAACGGGTATATCAACAAGCCGGAAGAGATTACTCATCATCATCTGAAGCCGGCAAGGCATTGCTTGAGTTGGCCAAGACTCAGGAAGCATTGGGCAATGGTGACCGTGCGGCATCTAATTATAATGCAGTCATTATGCGGTATTCAAACAATGTGCTCGGAGATGAAGCGAGGATCAAATACGGAAAACTCCTGATACGGCGAAATTCTTACGAACAGGCATTGTCGCTTTTCGATCAGGTGATCGCCCGGAGGACGAATGAACTGGCAGCTGAAGCGCAATATAACATAGGGCAGGCGTATCTTCATAAAAGAGATTTCCAATTGGCATACGAAAAGCTCAGCGCCGTGCGTGTCTTGTACCCTTCTTTTGATCACTGGATAACGGTAGCGACGCTCGATGCAGCATTGAGCAAAATTGAGTTAAAACATTATTCCGATGCCGAGCGGCTGTATCAAATCGTTTTGGAACGGCATCCTGATGATGAATTCGGTAGTCAGGCTCGATCCGGCCTTGAAAAGATACCAAAATAATTTTATCAAGTATAGTATAAGAAATAGCTTCTTTGGGGCGGGGGATTCATCAATGAAGATACTTAGGCAATTCATATTTATAGTTTTCATTCTCAGCCTGTTTCAGATTTCCCGGGCAGCCGCTCAAAAAAGAGTCCCTGCTTCTCTGGACCTTGTTCCGGCAGACACTGCCGCAACACAGGAAAATCCCCCGGCAAACGCTTCTCCGTTGCCTTCGCTTGAACTTAAAGAACACACTATTATTGGAAAAGAGCGTGTACAGATTCTTCCTTCACAGCGGACCGATGCAGAGTTGACAGACATTACGGCGCGTGAAAGACTGGTTGAAATTGAGAACCGGGAGGCATACGATACTCCTGGAGCCGGCGGCGAAAAAATCGGGAGTGTATTCAACGCTCCCGTAGCGGGAGTGATCAACGAATTGTACGGTTCTTTCGGCAGGTACAGCGATGTTAATGCCGGTTTAAAACTGCGAAAGAAGTTCCTTACGGAAGAAATTTTCGGCGATATGGATTTTCGCAGGAGTGACGGCCATGTCGTTAATTCTGAATATTATGATTTCACCGGCAATTTAGCGAATTTACACAGCGTCTCCGAAGGTCTGGACAACAGGACAGAAGTGACGTTTAATGCGCATGAGTATAAATTATACGGATCTCAGAGTTCAATTGAAGAACGGCAGGGATATACTATCGATGTTTCATCTGTTTTTCAAATCTCAACAGTTGAACCGGTCGATTTACGGGTCGAGATCGGAGGGCGGTACAACGATCCGGACAGAACAAAGATCTTCAACTGGGATTTACGGTCAAGGATTAACCTGGACGCAATTGCATACTCAACCTTGATAAGCGGAAGTATTGAGTGGAATGCTGATAGAGTTAAGGATGGAGATAATGATAACGCCCCGATAAATGAAACGAATTTTGCCAAAGCGCAGCTTACGTTTACCCGCCTGCTTGCAGAAAGACTGCACCTGCGTGTCGGCGGCTCGCTTTACTGGTACGGGAGTGAAAGCGCTGAACCGGTAATTACTATTCTCAACGATACCATAATTGATATCAATGAACGGGTTCTTGTTGACCGGAAAAACAATAAAGCGTATCCTATCGCTTCCCTGACCCTTGACCTCGAGGATGCGGGAAGGGTGTATGTTGAATACGAACCGGGCGTCGAATCGGTTACGTTACTGAGCAAACTCAAGGTTAATCCTTATCTCGATTTCGCTTCACCGTTATCTCATGAAGTAACTTCACAGAATTTCAAGGTCGGCTGGGGAAGGTCATATGCGTACGACCTGTCGTTTGAACTGTACTATAACGATAAACGGATTAACAATTACGGTTACCTCTTTGAAAGCGGTCTTGGGCTAGGTACCATACAAGATGGAAAGTGGACCTTTATATATGACAATAAACTCGATATCAATGAATACAGCGGACTGGTCAACTGGAGTCCCGATCCACGGTTCAATGCATGGATATCCGGACGGGTTCTCGACATAACCGTCGTTGAAAGTATATTTTCGGATAATGTTCCGTATATGCCCGATCTGGTTTTTGATTATTCGATGCAGTATACGCCGGGTTATGGATTCCAGATAATTCTCGACGGCCAATACACCGGCAAGCGGTATGCTCATCCGGTAAACAATGAGCAACTGGATGGATATTTTCTTGCGAACGTAACGGTCAGTAAAAGGTGGAGCAAGGTTTTGGGTACCTATGCTTATATATCGAACCTGTTCGATGAAGAGTACGAGATCTGGAATAACTACCTTGCTCCCGATTTCAACGGTGGAGCCGGATTGCGGTTTTTCTGGTAATCAACCGTTTTAGAAAACCTACTACAGTTGCAGCTGATTGAAAACGTGACGAAAGCTAAAGGAGGGCAAATGAACCTGATAGAAATTATTGCCAAAGGCGGCTGGTTGATGTTCCCTATTATTCTCTGTTCATTGGTCTCTGCATTTATAATTGCCGATCGGCTTATTGTCCTGAGAAAATCGAAATCAAATATAAATCAGCTTATGATGAAAGTCAAATCGCTCGTTTTAAAAGGAGCAATCAAAGAGGCAGTCGATCTGTGCACGGGCACGCCCGGTCCTGCTGCTTATGTTATGAAAGAAGGCCTGCTCAGGGCGGGTAAAAGTAAAGAAGACCTCAGTAATGCGGTGGAGGCCGCCGGAAAAGACCAGGTCTACAATCTCGAGCGTAATCTGGGGATCCTGGCAACGATTGCCGGCGTGGCCCCGCTCATAGGATTCCTCGGGACGGTCACCGGAATGATCGCCGCATTCATGGAAATTGAACGTCTGAGCGGTAATGTGAATGCGACGGTACTTGCAGGAGGTATATGGGAAGCGCTGATGACGACTGCCGCGGGTCTCATAGTCGGTATTCCGACATATATCTTTTATAATTATCTTGTAAGCCGGGTGGAGAGGATTGTTTTTGAGATAGAAAGAAGCTCCGATGATCTTCTGGAATTGCTGTCAGAAGAAAAAGTCACATCTAACTCTTTTGGGGAGTGACGATATGAAGCTAAACACAGAACGGAAATTACTGGACACATTTTCATTTTCATCACTGACCGATATCGTCCTGCTTCTGCTCATATTTTTTTTACTGTCGTCAACTTTTATTGTCCAGCCGGGAATAAAAGTGCAGCTGCCGAAAGCGGAATCGTCAGCAGAAATTCTTGATAAAAGCATAACCGTAATCATTGCGCCGGATGGTTTGTATTATATTAACGACCTTCAGGTTATTTTACCCGAATTAGGAGCCCGTCTGAATTCTTTGGCGAGAGAATTCACGAGCGACCTGGTAATAATCAAGGCAGATGAGTCTGTCGCTACCGGTCGTCTTGTAGAGGTTATGGATATATGCCTGAAAGCCGGTCTGAGTAAATTCTCGATAGCGACGGAACCGGTCTATGGATAATCGGAATTACAACCAGAAATATTCTTTCGCGGGGTGGTACTATTCATTCGCGTTCCACGCCGTTCTTTGTATTGTATTCTTTGCGGTGACTGTTGATATGTCGCCGATCGTACCGGAATTTGCGGAAATTACCATAACAAGACTTGCCGCTGCAGGGGATAGTAAAATTTCTGAAAGCCGCACTCTGCAGACTGCCGAACCGTCTCCTCCGGCGCCCGCTCAGGGAGCAAATACCCGGGTCGTCGATATTCCGATAAGAAGAATGACGGATCTAGAACAGCAAACGATACCTCTGGAGGTGTTGGATAAAGTGCGTGCAGAGGAAACACAGTCTGCCGGTGCGGCAGAGATCGATCCGATTCGTGGACTATACAGAGAACCGGGAACCGGCGCTGCCCTGGTAATTGCACAACGGCGCCTGCCTGAATCGGGAAACATTGATCTCGGAAGAAAAATTGTTTCACCGGTTTCGTCCGAAGGCATAGTCGGCGACATAAAATTTTCAATCCCTTATGAAATTTCGTGGGAAGGAGGGATCCGGGATGTCCTTGCGGAAAAACTCCCTGTTTTTCCGGAGAATATCGCAAAAGAAGTTGCCTTGACTTTTCGTATGGAAGTTCTCCCTGATGGTTCGGTAAATGAAATAACAACACTAAAAAAAGGAGAAGCCACTCTCGAATCTGTTACCCGTCAGGCATTGAGACAGTGGCTGTTCAACCCACTTGATAGAAATGCGCCGCAGGAGAGTCAGTTCGGGACTATAACGTTCAAGTTCGTATTGCAGTGATTTCTGTTCAAAATTGTATTCCGGGACCTGGTCGATTGCTAATCTGCTTACTTCTATAAACGGAGACGTATGAAAAAATTGAATATCTTGACCGCGGGGATACTCTGCACCCTCATATATTTCCACACCGGAAATATGTTTGCTCAAAATGGAGATTCTTTAGTTGAGGCAAAGAACGCCATTATTGCCAGGGGACTGGATTTGATTTACTCAGCAGAATACGATGAGGCCATACGGCAATTCAAAAAACTCGACAAGATCGACCCCGATAGTGCGGAAGATATGTTTTTCGAAGCATTCGTTCTCGAATTGATTATGGATGTTTACCGGTCGCAGGCATTCGATGATAGTTTGAAAAACGTGCTTGAGCGGGCGCTCGTACAAGCCGAGTCGGCGGTGGCCTCTAACCCCTCTGCGAGAAATTACATGTTCCTCGGTGGCGTATATGGAGTGAGAGGCGTTCGCAAAGGTATCCTCGGAAAATTGTTCGGTTCTGCGAGGGATGGTATGAAAGCGAACGGTAATCTGGAAAAGGCGCTTGATCGGGATAATTCATTGTTCGATTCATATTATGGCGTCGGATCGTACCACTATTGGAAAACAAAAAAATTGAGAAAATTTTTTGGATTTTTTATTTCTGACAAAAGAGACCAGGGCATCGAAGAGATCAAACGTTCAATTGAGAAAGGGACTTTTGCCAAAACTCCGGGACAGATGGCGCTTTTCAGGATATATATTGAAGAAAAACAATATGATGATGTTATTGAGCTTGCGGCAAAGGTTCTCGAGAAGAATCCAGAACATATATTTCCCCGATGGTATCTCGGTATTGCGTTGACCAGAACAAAACAATGGGAAAAATCCAAAGAAAATTATGAAGTGATCAGAACAAAACTAAAGGAAAAAAATCTTCACGGCATAGAGGCGGAAATTGAAGCATGGTATTATCAAGGTCTCAGTCATTTCAACCTCGGTGAAACGGACAAGGCCAAGGAACTGCTGCAGCAAATCCCTCAGTATGAAGGTCAGGTCAACAAACATCTCTTTTATTACGACGATTACATAAAATCCAGCAAGAAGATTTTGAAAAAGATTGGTTGAATAAATCGAATAACGGAAATAAATATCGATTTATATTTCCGGTGATCAGCATAGTTCTCATTGAGCACAATCATTTTTTAAGCGCTTCTACATGCCGGTTCGGTATTGAACCCTAAGGACTAACGTACCCGGGTGGAAGCTCATCCGCCTCACAGACTCCGGACCTCGTTGAAGCTTATGAAATGACCGGAGTTAAAATGTACCCGGCAAAATTTAATTTGAAACAAAATGTTTGACCAACTCATCGGACAGGAAAAAATTAAACATTATTTTTCACGGGAGATCGATTCCGGGAAAATGCATCAAGCGTACCTGCTCCATGGGCCTGGAGGTGTCGGGAAAACAGCCGCAGCAATTGACCTTGCCCAGATTGTCACCTGCCACAATACTGATCAGAGACCGTGCGGTGAATGTCATAGTTGTGTCAAATTTAAAACGATGGACCATCCGGACGTATCGATATATTTTCCTGTGCAGGGAGCGGTAAAACCGGAGGAAATACTCCGCATGCGTCTTGAGATAGCGACAGATCCCTATACGCAGATAAAAATTGGCTCACTCCATATCGATATGGTCAGAGATATAAAGAGAAAATTTCTGCTGCAATCGTATCAGGGACACGGAAGGGTCGTTATTTTACTTAATTGTGAATCACTGACGCCCGATGCCGGGAATGCGTTGTTGAAAATCCTTGAAGAGCCGCCGTCCGATGTCCGGTTTTTATTGACCGCCGCTACTATTGATGATGTCCCTCTTACGGTCCGAAGCAGATGTCAACTGATGCATTTATCTTATTTGCCGGCAGACCGGATAGCAGAGGCATTGATCGAGCGACTGCAATTAAATCCCGGGGAGGCGTCCATGTACGCCCGGCTATCCGGTGGCAGCTATGCACGAGCGCTGGAATTTAGTAGCGAGGAATTTTCAGAAATCAGAAATAATTGCAAGCTTATACTGAAAAGTTGCCTGACAAATGATCAGGAAGAGCTTATCGGTCTTGCAGAAAAATTTTCTCAAAAATCCAACGCTCCCGCAATAAAATCTATTCTCGAACTGATGATAGATGTGCTGAAACAGCGTTTCGAATACGCTGCATTCCTTCATCGGGAGAAATCTGAATTCATCCACCTGTTTTCCCTGCCGCAGGCGATTGAAAATCTGGAGATTTCTGCTATAGAAGCGGCAATAATCGAAACAGAGAAATCTGTTGATTTGATAAACAAAAATGTTTACCTTTACTTGATATTATTTACTTTATTTTCTAAACTGAACTCCATATTTAACTATGGGTCACTACGCTGAAGTAGAATTTAAGGGCAGACGGCTGGATTATTTTGGGGTGCCCGATGAACTTACGTTTAAGAAAAACGACATAGTAATACTGGAGTCGGATAACGGGATCGACGCAGGAAAAATACACCGATTGCTTTCACAGCTCTCTTCGTGTATGAAAAAAGGAAAAGTTTATAAAATAATTCGCAAGATCTCTTCTGATGATTTGGATACAATGAGAGAAAACAAAATTAAGGAAAAAGTAGCGAAACCGATAGCAAAACGTTTATTTAAAAAACATGAGCTGAATATCAAGCTGTCAGACATCGAATACCAGCTTGATAGAAATAAAATCACATTCTATTTTACATCGGATGAGCGGGTAGACTTTCGGGAACTGGTTAAGGAATTAGCACGGGAATTCAAAGCCCGTATTGAATTAAGGCAGATAAACGCCCGGGAGGCTGCACGCAAAATTGGCGGATGCGGCCCTTGTGGTTTACAACTATGCTGTACAACATGTATTTTACGTGATTTCAGCCCGGTATCGACACAATTTGCTAAAGACCAGATGATGTCAGCCATTCCGGCAAAACTGACAGGAGTATGTGGAAGGCTTCGGTGCTGTTTACGGTATGAACTTGAGATGTATAAAGAGCAATTAACCAAATTTCCTGAGGTTACTACCCTTGTAAATACGCCGGCTGGCAAGGCAAGTGTCGAGAAGATCGACATCTTTAAAGAAGAAGTATCCTTGCGATTTGATGACGGCAGTTCCGAACTTCTCCCCTTAGAAGATGTTCAGTTGCTGATGAGAAATTGAAACAGGCAATATACGTAGAACATTTAAAATTTATTGACATTGTAATTGTAGTGAAGGTTCTGTGCCGGGCGCCAATTCGTTCGGCTTTTGTTTTTATGTATCTGAGACACAATGACGAATCGTACCCATCAACGTAATAAGATACTTGTGACCAGCGCGCTGCCGTATGCGAACGGACCGATCCACCTGGGACATCTCGCCGGGGCATATCTTCCGGCGGATATTTTTGTCCGTTATCACAGACGTAAAGGGAATGATGTACTCTATATTTCCGGTTCGGATGAATATGGGGTGCCGATTACGCTGCGGGCAGAAAACGAAGGGATTACTCCCCAGCAGGTGGTAGACAAATATCACGAAATGAACAAAAAAAGTTTCAAGGGAATCGGCATCAGTTTTGACAACTTTTCACGCACTACTCTGCCGGTCCATTATGACACCGCCCGGGATTTTTTCCTCACTATTTATAAGAAAAATATATTGAAAGTTAAAAAGGGAACACAACTCTATTGCAAATCGTGCAGCCGGTTCCTTGCAGACCGTTTTGTCGAAGGTAAATGCCCTAACTGTTCGAATCCCGGGGCACGGGGGGATCAATGTGAAAAATGCGGAACGTGGCTCGATCCTTCAAATCTTATTGATCCCCGGTGTAAGATTTGCGGGTCTGTTCCCGAAGAACGGGAAACTCAGCACTGGTATATTCCGCTCAGCGATTATCAGAAAAAACTCGAAAAATGGATATTTGCAAAAACCGGCTGGAAAGATAACGTATTGAACTATTGTAAAGGCTGGTTCGATCAGGGACTCGAAGACCGGGCGGTAACGAGAGATATGAACTGGGGAGTCCCCGTACCCCTCGAGAATGCAGATGGTAAAGTACTCTATGTTTGGTTTGATGCGCCTATCGGTTATATATCGTCGACAAAAGAATGGGCTGGGCGGAAAGGCAATTCTGAACTCTGGTCTGATTACTGGTGCAGTCCTGAAACAAAATTATACCATTTTATAGGGAAGGACAACATAGTCTTCCATGCAATATTTTTTCCTGTTATACTGATGGCATACGGGGGATACAATCTGCCTGAAAACGTAATAGCGAATGAATTTTTAACAATTGAATCAAGAAAAATATCTACAAGTCAGAATTACGCGGTATGGCTTGACGATTATCTCGGGATATTTCCTCCCGATCCGTTGCGGTACTGTCTCGCATCCATATCTCCCGAATCGAAAGATTCAAACTTTTCATGGCGTGTTTTTCAAGCACGGAACAACAATGAGCTGGCTGATATCCTCGGTAATTTCATTAACCGAACGCTCGTATTTATTGTAAAAAATTTTAATGAAAGAATTCCTGAAAAAGGAGATATGACTCAGGACGATATACGTATACTGGATAGAGTCGACACTATGGTTTCGGATCTGGAAAATAAATATGAAACATTTCAGGTAAAAGAGAGTAGTAAAGTATTGATGGATATTGCCCGGACAGCGAACAAATATTTTAACGATAAGGAACCTTGGACCTCGTTTAAGAATAATAAGGAGCGCTGTGCGGCCACGCTGTATGTATGTTCGCAAATTGTCAAAAAACTTGCGCTTGCGATGGCTCCTATTTTGCCGTTCACTTCTGAGAAAGTGGCTGCATTGATAAACAGCGCAGATGAATTTCGATCAAAATCATGGGATGAGATCAAAGCATGTCCACTGCCGTCGGGGACCAGAATTGAAAAACCGGAAATTCTCTTTAAGAAAATTGACGATGATGTCATCCATCAGGAAGTTGAAAAACTGAATGCCACCGTGCAAGAAGCAATGAGCAGTGACTAATTTTTTGATTCAACAAGGTTGAATGAATATGGAAGAAATAACCATTGATGATTTTCATAAGCTTGAC
This sequence comes from bacterium, assembly GCA_965240425.1. Lineage (GTDB taxonomy): Bacteria > SM23-31 > SM23-31 > SM23-31 > SM23-31 > CBDFMG01. Next base: position 25,018 of record OZ251221.1, on the reverse strand, counting down.
TTGAGGATCGCCGAAATTAAAAGTGCCGCGCCGGTACCGAATACCGATAAATTATTACGGATCGAGGTCGATGATGGTGACGATATCAGGTTCATCGTTTCAGGTATAGCAGAACACTTCACATGTAAAGACCTTGTAGGAAAATCGATAGTTCTGCTTGCAAATCTTAAACCTGCAAAAATCAGGGGTGAGATTTCAAACGGGATGCTTTTGGCAGCCGAGAAAGACGGATCTTTGGCGCTCCTGACGTCGAATAATCCTATGAAACCGGGAAGCAAAGTAGGGTGACCAAATAATTTATCGGTTTTGGTATGAAGATTACAATTGCCTTAGGTCAGATAAAATCAGTGTATTGCGACGTTAACGAAAATGTTTCCAGACATGTAGACTGGATTAATAAGGCAAAAAGTAAAGGCGCCCGTCTCATCGTATTTCCGGAATTGAGCTTGACCGGCTATTATCTGCGGCACGCGGTCAGAGAGGTTGCTCTGTCTGCCGACAATCCTGCATTGCAGAAAATTACCAATGCGTCGTGGGGAATCAGTGTTGTTGCAGGATTCGTTGAAAAAGGATCGAAAAACCGCTACTACAACTCGGCATTGCTATGCGAAAACGGTAAGAATATTGGAATTCACAGAAAAATGCACCTTCCGACATATGGACTTTTTGAAGAAGAACGGTATTTTACATCCGGGAATGCACTTAACGTTTTTCCGGTTTCATGGGGAAAGTTAGGATTGATAATTTGTGAAGATGCGTGGTATCCGGATACAGTTGCAGCGTACGCAGATAAAAAAATCAAAGCGCTCTTGATCACTTCAGCTTCTCCGACACAGGGATTAATTGCTGAAGAAGGCCATGTTCGTAAAAACGCACATAGAGCGATACACAAATTTTATGCAAAGAATCTCAAAATACCTGTAATTTTCGTAAACATGGTAGATTTCGAGCACGGATTATTTTTTTGGGGTGGTTCCGCTCTCTACTCGCCTGGTGGGACCGTCGTGTGTTACGCATCCTTGTTTGATGAAGAATTACTCGTAACAGAAATGGAATGTGACGGCGCCGGGACCGGTCTTGAGGGATCCGGCGCTATGAAAAAAGGTTCTTTAAAAAATGATTTCATGAAAACCGATTAAGGTTTTCTCAAAAGCAAAAAGCTGATCAGCCAGGATTGAAGAGGAGTAAAATGAGATGAGAAGAAATAACATGTGGAGGTGGATAATAATAGCAGTATTCATAATCGCCACCGCTTATTATCTTATACCGACAATCAAATACTATAGTCTTTCTCCGGAATATAAAGAGAATCCGGAGAATTATGACATTGTAACTGATCTTGAATTAAGATCGGTTAAGCGGGGGCTTGACTTACAAGGAGGTATTCGCCTTGTCATGGAAATCAACCTTGCAAGTCTTGTAGAACAGCTTGGTTCAAACCAGGACGAGCGTTTTGATGAAATGCACCGTCTTGCTTTGGATTTATCGAAAAATCAGGAAGAGGACTTTTTAACAATCTTTCTCAGATTGGCGCAGGAAAACAATCTCCCGTTGGAATTGTATTTTGAAAGTGATAAACGCCTGGACGAAAACAATAATGTTCTGCCTGTGGATCAGTATCTGCGAGGTGAAGCAAATAACGGAATATTGCAGTCCCTGGAAATTTTGCGAAACAGGGTCGACCAATTTGGCGTGGCGGAACCGAATATCCAGAGGCAAGGGGACAACAGGGTTATCATTGAACTGGCCGGAGTTGACGATATTGAGCGTGCAAAGCAGCTTGTCGGTAAAACAGCCCAATTAGAATTTAAACTCCTCAAATCAGCAGAGGTCGTCAATGACGTGTTTGATGCTTTCGACCGGATTCTTTCGCACGATACTACCGACATTATCCCAGAGCAGGAAGATGAAAATGCGCAGATGGATTCAACCCGGATAGAAAAAGCGCCCTCAACGCAGACAGAGGCACTTGTTTCGGATTTTTTTGAGCAGACCGGCTCGGATTTGGCAGAGGCGCCTGAAGAATCGACTGTTATCTTTGATGAAAATACTTTTGGCGAAAACCCCTTTCGCTCCCTTCTTGCTAATATTTCATTATACGGAGGCTGGAACGGTGTGGATGAGAGGAACATGGGAGTTATTAATCGGTTGTTGACAAGAGAGGATTTCCAGCGTGTCATACCGACCGACGCAAATTTTTATTGGTCGGCAAAACCGATCATTCATCAGGATATTACCTATTATGAGCTGTTTTTGCTGGAGCGTAATGCCGAGCTTACCGGAGATGTCATTACGGACGCGCGTGTGGTGATCGGGCAGGGTTATGACCCGTCAACTGCCGGGCAGCCGCTTGTCACAATGAGTATGAATCGCGAGGGGTCAAATGAATGGTCACGCATCACCGGGGCGAACATTGAAAAACGGATAGGGATCGTGCTCGATGACAGGGTTTTTTCCGCTCCTGTTGTAAGGTCGCAAATAACGGGAGGAAATTCATCCATAGAAGGAATGGATTCTATGGATGAAGCGCGAGACCTTTCGATCATACTCAGAGCAGGCGCATTTGCAGTAGATATGGAAATAATAGCCCAACAAACGGTAGGGCCGTCTCTTGGGGCCGATTCAATTCAAAAAGGGACGACTTCTGCGATCCTGGCGTTTATAGTTGTTATTTGCTTCATGCTCATCTACTATAAAATGGCCGGTACCATAGCCGATATGGCTCTCTTGTTAAATCTGATTTTTGTCATGGCCGTCCTGGCGGGATTCAATGCAACACTGACACTCCCAGGTATAGCCGGTCTTATTCTTACGATCGGTATGGCTGTCGATGCCAATGTACTGATATTCGAGCGTGTCCGGGAAGAATTGAAAACAGGTAAAACGATAAGAGCGGCGATCGACAGTGGCTATTCACGTGCATTTCATGCGATTCTCGATGCAAATGTCACGACCCTGATCGCTGCAATCGTGCTGTACCAATTCGGAACAGGACCCATCAAAGGATTTGCACTTGTCCTGATTGTCGGCATTGCATCGAGCATGTTTACCGCAATCATATTTACAAGATGTGTATTTGATTTTATTACAAGCAGATGGACAATACAAAAGCTCAGCATCTAAATAAGATGCGTATTATTTCAGATCACCTGATTGATATTGGAACGAGATAGGGAACCTATACTATGGAACTTATTAAACGGGATATAAATTTTGATTTCCTCGCACACCGCAAAAAAGCATATCGATTATCTCTTGTTGTTATAGGAATTGGACTTGTCTCCTTACTATTTCAGCGCGGACCGAACTTTGGCTTGGATTTTACCGGTGGAACACAGATTCAGTTGCATTTCAGTGAACCGGTTGAAATAGGAGAGCTTCGATCCTCACTGACTGCCATAGAACTTGAGAGCAGTGAAATAAAGACATTCGGTGACCCCAATGAAATATTGATAACGACTGATCAATTGGACGTAGTATCCAATATATCAGATACACTTGTGGCGGTTCTGAGATCACAATTCCCCGACAATACGATTACCATACGCAGAACAGGATCCGTAGGCCCGCGGATTGGAAATGAATTGAAGTATCAAGCTATAGTTTCAATTGTCGTTTCGCTCATTTTTCTCATTATTTATATCAGTATACGTTTTCAATTCAAATTTGCACTCGGGGCGATAGCGGCACTGGTACATGACGTGCTCATCACTATGGGGATTTTCAGTGTTTTGAATAAAGAAATCACCCTCGTAATTGTAGCGGCATTGCTCTTTATTGTCGGGTATTCTCTCAATGATACAATTGTCGTTTCGGACCGGATCAGGGAAAATTTAAAAATTCTGCGTCGCGAAAATTTTCATGCGGTAATCAATAAAAGTTTGAACCAGTCGCTAAACCGTACGATAATCACCTCTTTAACAACGTTAATTGCTGTGATTGTAATTTATGTGCTTGGGGGTGAAATTATTAAAGATTTTGCATTAGCTCTTATTATAGGTGTTACTGTCGGGACCTATTCATCTGTTTTTGTTGCTACCCCCATTGTAGTAACATACCACGACAGGCAGGAAAAGAAGAAGAAAATAAGGTAATGTTTATACGGATTTGCAGTTTGAATGGCAACGGTTTTCGTACTTCTGTCATTGTTATAATTTCCCTGCTCTTCATTTCGGCTGTTTCACGAAAAAAGTAGCAATCCTTCTCAGGCGCCTCCGCTTTTTCATATCTTGAAAAACAAGTATCCTTCAGCCCTCGAAATCCAGGATCGGCAGGACACGCCAGGTGCCGTTCCTTTCTTTTATCAGAATTGAAAAAACAGAGCAATTCTGTGACAACTCAGCCGTTTCTATTTAAAGATACCAGCAGCAATGTAACGATGACCCTTACCAATATAATTGAAAGCTTCTACGGGACGAACCCGGCGCACGGAAGATACTGCTTGCAGCACACTGGGATACACGGCCGAGAGCGAAGCGTGATCCTGATCCTGAAAAAAGAAATGATCCGATCCCGGGTGCAAATGATGGGGCGTCCGGTGTTGCCGTTCTACTCGAAATGGGACGAATTTTTGCAGAACATCCACCCCCGGTCCCTGTAGATATCGTGTTGTTTGACGGTGAAGATTACGGAAAACAGGGGGAACGCCAAAATTACCTTCTCGGGGCCAGGCATTTTGCCGGGAACGTACGGTCGCAACAGTATAAATTTGGCATACTGATCGATATGGTCGGCGATAAGCGCGCACGGTTCGTGAAAGAGGGTTATTCAAATACTATGCTTCCGGAAATTGTCGAAAAAGTGTGGAGAAGGGCACGGTCTTTGAGCTTGTCCGAATTCATCAATAAAACCGGCCCTGAAATATTTGATGATCATCAGCCGTTGATACAGGTAGGAGTACCGATAATAAATATAATGCAGGTTGAACTTGTGAATAGAGATTATTGGCATACGACGGAAGATACCGTTGACAAATGCAGCCCCCGGAGTCTGGAAACGGTAGGCAGACTCTTGACCAGTCTCGTTTATGAAGGACTATAATTCAATGTGTGCCATTACAATAAATTCAAAGTTAAATCCTTGACTAAATGTACACATTATTTTATATTTTCGGGTAGACCATAAATTTTGTAAGAAAATTTCGGTGTAATAGAAAAATTGTTCTATAGTTTATTAATTGTTATTGGAATACTTTCAGTATTGTGAATGTGTGATTCTGATTTAAAGATTATAATGACATAAACAAGTTATTCCTAAAGTATGACACAACATAGAACGTGCAAAAGTACCTGCTTTCGGAGAAAGTGTAATTAACATAAAAAAGCCGGGGCATAGTGAGCGGATGCTGAGAGTAATGCGTTTGACCGCAAGCCCTTCCGGCATAGTTACTGCTTCGGCAGGAAAAGGTAATGCGGGACTGCCTTTGGTTGAGAACGGATTGTCAGTGATACATGCAATGAAGAAAGAACATCTATTGCTTCGAACCGGACGACCCGAACTCTGCGAATTATTACAGAGGTATTAAATTATATGAAAGAAGAAAAACTGTTTAAAATTAAATCGTCCGATACAATAAGCACTGTCGTGGGTCGGGGGACCCACATTGTCGGACCGGTAACAATAAAAAATTCTGCAAGGATCGATGGCCATATTGAGGGAGGAGTTACTTCAGACAGGGAAATTTTTATAGGTGAAGGCGGTATCGTTGACGGCAAGATCAAATCACAATTTGTGGTAATCGGGGGCAAGGTGACCGGTTCTGTTAAAGCAACAAAACGTGTTATCCTGGAAGAAAAAGCGGAGCTGCATGGCAACATACATACGGAAAAGCTCAAAATTGTGGATGGCGCGGTATTTAACGGTATTTGCTATATGCTGTCAGAAGGTGAAAAAACAAAACTTACCAACCGGCTCCCATAAATCTCATCCGCATTACAGCACTTAATGCCGGCAAGTTCACAGAAAACAAAATTAATATAAATCACATTACCGTAAATTTTTTTATCTGTCGCAGACACGACCGGACATACACGTATTGAACGAATGTTAAGATGCCGTATACTGCAGGTAGTAAGAAATCAGATTAGGTTTGTGCGGGAAAACTATGTAAAATAGGAAGAGTATACGTTATCGAACGGTAATGATTACCGTCACGTCCCTCCCTGTATCGCTTCCTGAACGGTTGCTTTGTAAATTCCCGTTTCGATAGATTCGAGGTGTACAAGGAGAGGTTCTTCAATAAATTCAACCGTTTTGAATGGAAGTTTCCTTTCTGCGTCAAGAACATTTGATAAAAACCATATAACCTCTAATACTCCGGGCACACCCAGACCTTTGCTGAACAACCCCAATTTACTCTTGAGAAACGTTGGTGTTACTTTATCGTCGAGAGACTGTAACTCTCCAAGATCAAAGAAAAACTCGCCGCCCTGCTGACCTTGTGCGGACTCAAATAAAATCGAAACGTTATCGATTTCGCCCTCGACTGCGTATGATATAATGACAATTCTTTTGGTTTTGTAATCTGCTGTGTGGACGAACACGCGGGTCACATTATCCAGGTACGTTTCGCTTAACTTAAAAGCGATATCACCGATAGAGTTAATAAAATCTTCTTTCCGCTTTTTCTCTCTGCTGACAATAATGTTCATTTTCTCAACGGCGGTTTTCGCTCCCGGCGCTCTCGAATCCCGCTTGATGTCATTTCCTTTACCCATTCTCCTCATAGCAAGATCACTTTTAACCTTGCTGCCGTGCTGGGCCTGAAAAGCTTTGAGTTCCTTCGTAAACAGCTTGGAAATTGAAACGGTATCGAGCTCAAATCGTTCTTTTTGCACGGTAGAAATGATTGTGCGGCTGTCAATTTCTTGATTCGGGATGAGCTCCTTAATCATGTCGGAAACCAGAGGAGATACAATATCTTTATATTTTGAATCGACGAGCGCTTTAACCCTGCCTTTTGTTCGGGGATCGTTTGCCACCGCCATAGAGATTTTCTCTGCAATTAAATCTTTGCTCCTGATATTGAATGTCATGACAGTATCTTCAATCTTTTTCCGAATTTTATTTTCATCCGTATCACCCATGATCAGTGTTTTCGCGATGCAAATATCGAAAATGATTGACTCATACTCATTTATGGGGATTTTATTCTTGAAATTGTTTTCATAGATAGAATCAATATTTTTTCTGTAGAACGCCCGCTTCTTAATCGCACCTTCAATCGATTCCTGCTCTTCATTCAGAAATTTGATCATGCGCTTTATATCATCATACGCCTTTATTTTCGCAAGACTTACGCTTTTCTCTGCCATGACTTTCAGGATAAGTTGAACAAGATAGTAATCACGCCATTTTAATCAAATTCATAATTAAAATCAAGATAAATGTTATTTTAATAACAAATATGATAGTGGTATAAATTCCAAAATACTTCTAATTTGTAGTAGTGCGCTCCATTATTCAGCGCTGTCAAAAGATCGAATTGAAAATGGCAAAAATATTAATACGAGAAAATTGACAGTATTTGTACAGTGCATATAATACGCCGGTCACTTTTACAAAGCAGGACGTGTTTTGCAAACATGAATTTTTAGAAATTAAAATATACTTGACAATAAATTGAAATTTATTTATTATTACAGTGTTGAACCGTCGTACATCTCTTGCTGCATTGTTTTTAATCCCGTTGACCTTGCCCCCACAAGTTGATCCAGATAGTATATGAGTACAGGGATTAGATTGAAAAGAAAGGAGCAAGATCAATGGCACGTAGAATTCACACATCAGCACAAATTATCCACAAGCTTCGCGAGGCAGAAGTACTGCTCGCTCAAGGTCAGTCGGTTCAACAAGCTGCTCGCCAGATTGAGGTTACAGAGCAGACCTATTATCGTTGGCGAAAGGAGTATGGTGGTCTTCGGGTGAATCAGGCGAAACGATTTAAAGCGTTAGAGAGAGAGGATATCCGCCTGAAACGCCTGGTTGCCGAGAAAGAGTTGGATATTCAAATCCTCAATGAGACTCTGGCGGTTGATGCAAAAAACTTCTGAGCCCGGCGAAGCGACGGGAGGTGGTGCAGCATCTTTGCACGACTCTCGAGATCTCGCAGCGCCGGGCCTGTACCGTGTTGGGAGTACCGCGCAGCACTCATCACTATCGCCCGATTTCTCCTTCTGATGAAGCCGGTGTTAGTGCAACGTATGGTCTGAGTTGGCCACGCAGTATGGTCGGTATGGTTATCGACGAATTACCGCACTGTTACAGCAAGAAGGCTTCAAGGTCAATCATAAGAGAGTGGAGCGTTTGTGGCGTCGAGAAGGATTAAAAGTTCCCCGGAGGCAACCGAAGCGCAAACGGTTATGGCTCAATGACGGTTCGTGTATTCGGCTGCGACCTGCGTACCGGGATCATGTCTGGAGTTATGACTTCATGCAAGCACGAACCCGAGAGGGAAGGAGCTATCGTTTGTTAACAATATTAGATGAATACAGTCGGGAGTGTCAGGCAATTGTGGTAGGCAGGAGGCTGACTCACAATGACGTCATAGAACATCTTGCAACACTGTTCGTGCAGCGAGGAGTTCCGGTTCACCTGAGAAGTGATAATGGCACAGAGTTCACTGCTCAAGCGGTCCGGACATGGCTCATGCGCCTGGGAGTAAAAACATTGTATATTGAACCAGGCAGTCCATGGGAGAACGGGTATAGTGAGTCGTTCAATGGCAAACTGCGTGATGAAGTGCTCAACCGGGAAATCTTCGATACCTTACACGAAGCAAAAGTGCTTGTGGAACGCTGGCGAAATGAGTATAATCATAAGAGACCGCATAGTGCCCTTGGATACCGGCCACCCGCCCCCGAGGCAGTTATACCACCGGATTCGGTCTCAAGGCCAATGGATAATACAACAATGAATATATCGATGAATTGACTAACTTAAATAATGGCCCAAACATTAGGGGCAGGTCAACTTTTCGGTAATCAGCAACTAAATCATCTGTTAAAGGGGGGGATTTATCATGAAATTTTTTAAAATAATTTTTACCGGATGTGTTTTTCTAATGTTTTTTTTACCCACATTAGTTTTTGCACAAATTGATGTTACTAAGTTTGTAATAGGAATATATCATGTACCAATGAGTAGAGACACTGTTTCTAATCATAATCTTGACGAGGTGGGTAATTTAAATGCTGGTTTTAATGTTGTACAAACCTATGATGCATTTGGCGGAAACGGTTATGATATTTGGGATTTTTGGAAATACTTTAATAACTATGATACTGAAGCATGGAAAGCTACAAATGGATCTCAACATGATGCGTTTCAGGATACTGCAATGTCTCGCGTTAAGCACTATTTGGAAGTTGCAGATAACTTAGGTTTAAAAGTATTATTAACAAGTCACAATTGGTATCAAGATTACTCAAACGGTGGAATTAAATTAAATGGCGAGTCAAAAAGTGATACAACAGTTGATGGAGTCACAAAAGGAGATGCCATAAGATTTATCAATTATCGTGATATGTATACAGAACTTGATAGTCTGGTTGATGCTGGATCAATTGATAATATTTGGGGAGTATATTTAGAAGATGATGCAAGTCAGGATGATATTGATTCTAATACTAGGAAGGCGAGAATTAATTATAGTGACGGTCATGCTGTTTTAGCACCTAATAATGCTGTGGGCAGAATTGAGCCTGATTGGATTGAAAATGTTAAAGATTCGTTGGATGGCATTTATAGTGATTATAGTGTAAAATGGTCGTATGTGAACAATTATTGGTGGTACGATTATATTGTACCTGTTGACACTACTGCTCATGATTTTACAGATTACTACATTGACGGTATGACAATATTAGATGATGGTGATGGTACAAATGCAGGCTCTTTATCCCGTCAAATATTACATCTTGATTATGGTATCAATACTAAAACTCCAGCTAATGATATGCACGGCTATCTATTGGATAATAGCAGTGCGGATTCATTGCATTTAGCATCAATGTACCGATCCTTGCAATTAGGTGTAAAGGGAATATGGTTTTTTAGTTATAAAAGTATGAATACGAGTAATAGTTGGACAACTGCTCCTACAAGATTGACAACTTACTTTAAAAAGTTAGCCCTCGAATTGAAGGACCTCGTTAATACATATGATGTTTTGCCGTGGGATCCTGACAATACGAATAATGTTTTACAATCTAACGGCTGGTCAATCCCTGATGGCGATTTGGAATGGGGTACTGAATTTGTTGGTAGAATGCCCGGGAGAGACATAAGGGCTGAGACAACTCATTTAACTGCTTCTACTGCCCTTGTAATCGCAGTCAATCAGTCACCTCATACATATTACTGATGCGCGTATATATGTCGAAGAAAGAGCAGACGAACAACCAGTATCTATAGTGAAGCAGTATGAGAATTCTAATTCATATACACAATCAACAATCGTAACTCATCGGAACATAAATCACACTGAAACTATGACCCCCATACTTGGCATTGAAAATAAATATTTCAAAGACACTTTCTTACCTTGGGATGCTCATGTGTACTACGTTACATATGATGACGTAAGCAAGCAAGGTGCTGGCAATAATATCCCGAATGAATTCAAACTTGAACAGAACTTTCCAAATCCTTTTAACCCTACGACTGAAATTAAATATCAGCTCCCCGAAGCACAGTATGTAAAGCTGGTTATATACAATATTCTCGGGCAGGAGGTTGCGCAATTAGTTGATAAACAGCAGGCAGTTGGATTTTATTCAGTAAAATGGGATGCAGCGAAATTTGCTTCTGGAACATATATTTTCAGGCTCGAAGCGGGGGATTTTGTTGAGACGAAAAGGATGGTGTTGATTAAATAGTATTTAAGTCAAGAAATGAATAAGAAGGCGAGAGTGATTATTTACTCTCGCCTTTTTGCATTTAAATAAATAACATAAATATAACCAATCTGATTTAGCTATTTATTATTAAGATTTTTCGATTTTTTAATTTCCTTAAAAACCACGGCTGTCACAAGAAAAAAATATCCTAAAAAATTGTGATGTGAAGGTTGTACTGAAATAGTTTCCTGAGTTAATCCTGAAATTAATAATGCTGCCAATCCACAAAAATATCCATAATATAATGATTTATCATTCCGAATTTTTTCATTTGACCTTTTAAAACTAACCTTAAATAAAACATACATGATATACATAAAGGTCAAAAATCCAGCAATACCAGTTTCTGTAAGATGGTGTAAATAATTGTTGTGTGCACCACTCGCTAATCCGGGCAGAAGTGGTATATAAGGATCAAGAATCCCACCAAGAAATGCACCTAAACCAACACCGGTTATTAATAAAGAAGGATTTTCTGTAAGCATATTGAAAGTACCATTCCAAATATATAATCGTCCCAAGGTTGATAATTCTTGTTCAAGGTTCTGAAACCTAGCAACACCTAATTCAAATTGCTCCAGATTTTGGAAAAACTCAATACCTAAGTTTATTATTACTATCAAAAATAGTGCAGCGAAAATATATCCAATAAATTTACGTGAAAAGAGTAAATAGACGATTATTCCAAATATTAGTGCTAATATACCAGCGCGAGAGGCTGATAAGATTAAAACATAAATTATTAAGGGTAATGACGATAAAATTAAAACTTTTTCAAATATATTTTTTGACATAAAAAGATAACCTAGTAATAAGAAAAATGTGAGTGGCAAAAATGTGCCTATATGTGCATGATTATCAGAAAGTGTAGAAGTTAATCGTAACATTTCTTCAAAATGATATTGATATAATCCGAACAAACTAATAAAAATGGTAATAAACCAGATTAGCCGAATTATTATAATTCTGGCTTCATGAGTTTTTATTAAATCAGAAATAATAAAATATACTAAGACATATTCTATCAATCTTAAAAAAAGATAATTTGCTTGTAGTAACTGAAGCCCTCCATAGTTGGTGAAATTTATTATTATGGAAAGGGCATTGATAATTAACCATATTATTAGTGAACGCCCAATAATTTTATTTGACTTTTCAATTTTAGGATTGAGCATTTTATCCAAGAACCATATTGAAGCAATTACAACAAATATAAAATCATCAATACGAATTGGTGCTGTAAACTTATAAATTGGGAGTGTATAAACATATGATGTTACATAAAAATATAATGCAAAATTCTTATTGAAGTACAGTAATGGCAATCCCAAAATCCCTATAGAAAGATAATACAATGGATCAATATTGTATCCTAGTATTAGAATAATTGGTAGAAAAATCGCTCCTAATATAGCAAATAGAAGTATCCCCCTTGAGTTAGGATTAATTTCACGCAGATTAATTATTTTAAATAAATTCTTCATTCATATTCTATTTTAGTATACAAACGTCGAAATGTAATCAATTATTAACATGTATGTTGTCAGAACAAGCTGGACATTTTGAGTTAAAAATTAAGAGAAACATTTAGCTTTTCCAAGTGATATTTTTTCTTCAATTATAGAAATAAAATCTCATATTTATATTGCACCCCATACCGAGTAGACAGTTATTTAAGTTAGTGTTTGGCAGTTATTGATAGCCCTAATCCACAGTGGATTAGGGACTTAAATCGAATAAAGCTGTTGCGGTCATTGCGTTGCCTGTTTACCTTACATTACATATGGAGGAAACCCATGAGCCGACGCAGATGGACCGCTGAGCAAAAGTTCGCAATCGTTCTTCAGGGCATCAAGGGCGAAACGACCGTTACTCAGCTCTGTAGCGATCACGGTATCAGCCAAGTTCAATATTACAAGTGGCGCGATCAGTTTTTTGCCGGCGCGAAGCAGAATCTCAACGGCAAGCGAGCACAAAACGGCACGCTAGAGAAGGTGAAGATCAAAGAACTTGAGCACATCATCGGCAAGCAGACGGTTACCATTGAGATACTAAAAAAAATTCAACAGATGGAGAACGAGTAGCGGATCGTGTACATGCGCTTACACAGTCCGGGTATACAGTAACTTCAGCTTGTGAGGCACTGAGTGTCAGCCGGAGTTCATATTATTGCACGGCTCCTGCCTCGACTTCGGTCAAAGCCGACAGAGACCGTGAGTTGCTCGAACGAATCAAAAAGATACGATGTGACCATCCGTTCTGGGGCTACCGGCGGATCACCGCATGGCTGAGACGGCGTTGTGATATCCATGTGAACCGGAAACGGGTCTACCGTATCATGCGGGAGCATAACCTGACGGTCAAGCAGAAACTGTACAAAGCAAAACGAACACCGCAGCGATCAAAACCAAAGCCAACCCGCATGAACCAGTGGTGGGGCATTGATATGACAAAGTTCCTCGTCAACAAGCTGGGTTGGGTCTATATGATCGTTGTGCTCGACTGGTACACACGCAAGATCGTCGGCTTTCATATCGGCCTGCGGAGTAAATCGGCTGACTGGCTCACTACCCTGGATATGGCTGTCAAAGAACAATGTCCCGATGGTGTCCGGGAACATGATTTACATCTCATGAACGATAATGGCTCACAACCAACAAGCGTTGCGTTTATTAACGCATGCGGCGTATTGAATATAGATCAAGCATTTACATCGTATAATAATCCAAAGGGTAACGCAAATACCGAACGAGTTATTCGAACTATCAAAGAGGACTGCATCTGGATCAACGAATGGGGTTCACTCGATGAAGCACAACAGACAATCGAACAATGGATTCATGATTACAACCATCTGTATCCCCATTCAGCATTAGATTACCTCAGTCCCGTTGAGTTCGAACTGAAAAACACTAAACAAAAAGCAGCCTAAAAATGTCTTGCTTTTTGGGGGTCAGTACATATTACATGGTATCTTAAATAGTATCAATTATTGAAACAGTCACATGCACCTTTTTGCAGTGCAATTTATTGCATAATATTATATAATTTCATTTGACGCAACATTGTATCATATTAATTTACACACGATTATGATGTAAATGATCGGTCAAATGATTATTGGAACAGTTTTTGCGCTTTCAAATAGTATTAGTTTTCCACGGAAGTGTGAAAATTTTTTTAAAGAATAATGTGAAAATATTAACATGTATGGTTGTTTGTTTGGATTGTGAAAAATTGAGTTGACTGGATATGAGTAGGGGGTATGACCTGCCGCAATTGTTTGGGCCACTTTTTAAGTTAGTCAATTCATCGATATATTCATTGTTGTATTATCCATTGGCCTTGAGACCGAATCCGGTGGTATAACTGCCTCGGGGGCGGGTGGCCGGTATCCAAGGGCACTATGCGGTCTCTTATGATTATACTCATTTCGCCAGCGTTCCACAAGCACTTTTGCTTCGTGTAAGGTATCGAAGATTTCCCGGTTGAGCACTTCATCACGCAGTTTGCCATTGAACGACTCACTATACCCGTTCTCCCCTGGACTGCCTGGTTCAATATACAATGTTTTTACTCCCAGGCGCATGAGCCATGTCCGGACCGCTTGAGCAGTGAACTCTGTGCCATTATCACTTCTCAGGTGAACCGGAACTCCTCGCTGCACGAACAGTGTTGCAAGATGTTCTATGACGTCATTGTGAGTCAGCCTCCTGCCTGCCACAATTGCCTGACACTCCCGACTGTATTCATCTAATATTGTTAACAAACGATAGCTCCTTCCCTCTCGGGTTCGTGCTTGCATGAAGTCATAACTCCAGACATGATCCCGGTACGCAGGTCGCAGCCGAATACACGAACCGTCATTGAGCCATAACCGTTTGCGCTTCGGCTGCCTCCGGGGAACTTTTAATCCTTCTCGACGCCACAAACGCTCCACTCTCTTATGATTGACCTTGCAGCCTTCTTGCTGTAACAGTGCGGTAATTCGTCGATAACCATACCGACCATACTGCGTGGCCAACTCAGACCATACGTTGCACTAACACCGGTTCATCCGCAGGAGAAATCGGGCGATATTGATGAGTGCTGCGCGGTACTCCCAACACGGTACAGGCCCGGCGCTGCGAGATCTCGAGAGTCGTGCAAAGATGCTGCACCACCTCCCGTCGCTTCGCCGGGCTCAGAAGTTTTTTGCATCAACCGCCAGAGTCTCATTGAGGATTTGAATATCCAACTCTTTCTCGGCAACCAGGCGTTTCAGGCGGATAGTCTCTCTCTAACGCTTTAAATCGTTTCGCCTGATGCACCCGAAGACCACCATACTCCTTTCGCCAACGATAATAGGTCTGCTCTGTAACCTCAATCTGGCGAGCAGCTTGTTGAACCGACTGACCTTGAGCGAGCAGTACTTCTGCCTCTCGAAGCTTGTGGATAATTTGTTCTGATGTGTGAATTCTACGTGCCATTGATCTTGCTCCTTTCTTTTCAATCTAATCCCTGTACTAATATACTATCTGGATCAACTTTTGGGGGCAAGGTCATAGGTATCAGCGTAGGTACAGGAGTGGAAATATCTTTAAATGAAAACGTAAGCGTATTATTAGGATTCAATTATGTGATTGGGTTTACTGAAGACGAATCAACACAATTTATTCCCATTAAGTTTAGATTTTTGTTTTAATGTATCATTTCAGAAACCGTTAGACAGACCAGCATCTAACAAACCGCAATCCAAGCTCAATTCCATTCCCCCTTTACAACTAACCCTTTATCAATAAACAGCCTAACACCCAACAATTAATGTATCATTTTAATACACTTCTCTCTAAACACACACATTCCCCGGGACAAACACATGTGGATATGGGGGGTGTTTATAACCTATTTTAGGGTCAAATGTCTACAAAATTTCTATGATATATCTGTAAAAAAATATCCTCTATTTAGATAAGTGTATATTTTCATGCGTAGATTGTCAGAGATTTTGCATAATTCGGGGACAGGATTTGTGCTTGTGAAATCTAAATGGATAATTATGTTTACTGGTTAGTTGGGGTGATTGATTAATTGATTGGGGAGAAGAAAATACTTGTACAAGTTATATGGTTAACGTAATATTTATCATTAAAAATCAAGTGAGGAGTAAGTCATGAAATCTCGAGTTATGATAGTTTTAATTTTTGTGATGTTCGCAGTATCTAATGTCAATGCACAGCCGGGGGTTCATACGTCAACAACTGGTGCAGAGGTCATTCGTCTAATAAGAAATGAAAAACTTGACCTGATTTTGCCGGGAGCCATGCGCGATGACAATGTAGACATGTGGATTCATGTCACTCGTTCTGGTGACCCTGATCCATTAGTTGAGAATTTTGGGTCGACATCCGGTTATTTGATATTTACTGATCGGGGTAGAGACAGGATTGAGAGAGCCGTTTTTGGCAGCGGGGGAGCTGTTGCAAATATTGACATACGTGGCTCTCGCGACATCGCACGAGCTATTTCCGGTTATAATTATAACACTCAGGACTTCTCAGTCTACGATGAAATAACAGAATTTGTTGAAGAGCGTGACCCTAAAACGATTGCGGTTAATACATCAGATTGGCTTGCTATAGCAGATGGAATTTCGCATTCTCAGTATTTGAAATTGGAAAAGATATTAGGACCGCAATATTCTCAGAGAATAGTCTCTGCAGAGAACGAGATCACTTCTTTCCGGTCAAGACGGATTCTTAGAGAAATTACTCTCATGACGAATGCGCTTGAGATACATCGTCAGATTCTTGAACGTGCTGAATCTCGTGAAGTTATCACGCCGGGTGTAACAGACCGGATAGGTGATGTAGGAAAGTGGGTTAAGGATGAGTTTTTTAAGCGAGGATTAACAGGTTATAGAATTGGGTCAGGTGGCCCTCGGGTTCTCTATTCAGCAAAATCAAAACCCATTCGTCCACCTGATGTCAGGTATTGGATTAATCACAGTAGCTATGTTCTTCAGCGTGGTGATTTTTTCACCTTTGATACTGGGGTTAGATATCCGGATTACTTTTCGACAGATTATAAGCGTAACGCATATATTCTACGGGAAGGGGAAACAAGTGTTCCTGAGAGTATTCAGTATGCCTATGATACAGCGATAGCAGCGCAGGCAATCATCCGAAGAAATGTCAAAGTTGGCAGGACTGCCGGCACAACGTTGGAGGCAATTGTCGCCGACCTGGAGAGTGAAGGCTATATATATACACCATTTATCGATAATGGTACAGAAGACTATAAGATGATTCAGAAAGCTCTTGCGAATACCAATAAGCCAGGATTCTCAATTAGACTTGCACAGCCAGGGTCATCATAGCGGTAGCCTCGTTACGGTGGGTCCTTCAATTGCACCTTTTCGGTCAGACCGTGACCATCTGATGATCGATGAAAACAATTTCTTCTCATTTGAATATATGGTACATGTGAATCTTCCCGAGCGGCCCGGTTTCCCTATTTCTCTGAATATCGAAGGTAATCACGTTGTTTCCAGCCACGGCGTTGAATTGCTTCATCCACCGAACGAACGGATTTTACTGATCCATTAAGTAATAAGCTTCGCAAATCGTACAGCCCGAGGTGCCTTCAATATACAACTATGCCCCAACGCCCTCATAACTAGAGAGCGTAGGGTAGTCACTTTAGCTGCTTAACAATACACTTACACCAAGATACTGGCTATTGTGAAACAATATGCGAAAATGGACTCAAAACGATTCATAAATACTTCAGCTGGGAATCAATCGGCAGACAGTACCTTACATTCTATGAGCACTATCTCTAACCAGGGTAACATAAAAAAGAGAGTGAAATCGGTATAGGAACTACCATCGCGATTAATTTACCTGTTGGCGATACCGTTAATTGAAATGAAGCTACTTATAGAATAACAATTTTTCAAAATATAAAAGGAAAGCAAATCGTTCAGCCTGAGGAGTAAATAAACCTTGTAATAGCAATATGCATTCCGTACTGTTTATATCATAGTACAGATCTGTCCTGATGACAAACTTTAAATGTCAATTAGCATAGGTAATTCAAAAATTACTATTTTTTTCTTTTAAGAAACAGGAGGAATAGTATGCGTAAGTTATGGTTGTTACTGGCAATTTTACCATGTATTGTCTTTGCATCGGAGAATACTGTACGTGCACAGCAGGTTGATGGTCCTTATGAAGTACGATTGGAAAAAAGCGTCATGGTTCCTATCAGAGATGGGACGCGACTATCGACCGACCTTTATTTCCCGGTAAATGCAGATGGGCAGCTGCCGGCTATTCTCCAGCGGAATCCTTATAATAAAATGGGAGCTCGAGAAAGAACTCCGACACAAGAATCTTATTGGTGGGCTTCTCATGGCTATGTCTTTGTAAAACAGGACAGCCGGGGAAAATATGAGTCCGAAGGTGTCTATTCTCCTCCCCACGGGCATGAGGCAACAGATGGCTATGACACAGTGGATTGGCTTGCTGAACAATCCTGGAGCAATGGTAAAATAGGCACGACAGGTTGTTCATATGGAGGGGAAACTCAAATGCTTCAGGCTCCTCTCATGCATCCTAATCTTACTGCCATTATACCTGGCGCAGCCGGGGGACTGATCGGTGCTGCAAATGGCAAATATAATTATTGGGCTGGTTTCAAAGGCGGCGTTTTTTGATCTCCTATCAAGCGCGTCATGGTACCCCAGGGCCGGCATGAAATATTCATTTAAACCACCGCCCGGACTTTCAGATAAGGAGGTTCGTAAGATTCGTGAATTCTTTGAGCCAAACGCGCAATATCTTCCCGAAATTGATTGGGATACGCTCGTTTGGTATTTACCGATTATTGACCTCATGAAAGAGGCGGGAGCGGCTCCAAATGATTGGGATAAATTGGTATCGACTGATTTTGGTGATCCATGGTGGCATGAAGAAATGGGATTTTATGACGGTACGGAAAAATTTAATGTTCCGGCGATACACATGAGCTCGTTTTACGATTTGAGTGTCGATGATACTGCTTTTGGATTTAATTATTTCAGGGAAAATTCTGTTTCAGAGACTTCCGCAAATAATCAATTTCTGATTCTTGCGCCAACAGGGCATTGCGGATGGGGACGTGCTACAGAACACACAATGGTTGGTGATCTCGATATAGGAGATGCAAGAAGAGATTGGAATAAGATGTATCTCCAATGGTATGATTACTGGTTAAAAGGTATAGAAAACGGCATTACCGATATGCCGAAAGTGCAATATTACGTGATGGGACGTGGCGAATGGCATTCATCGGATGTCTGGCCCCTGGCTGAGACGCAATATACAAAGTATTATCTCAACAGCGATGGGGATGCGAATAGCCGTTTTGGAGATGGGGAGCTTTCGACAAATATGCCGGGTAATGAACCGTCCGATTCCTATACGTATGACCCGGGCAATCCAGTCCTTTCGGCAGGAGGAACACGCAGCTTATCCGGAGCAAGAGACCAGGCTAAAGTTGAAGTTCGCAATGATGTTTTAGTTTACACCTCACCGGCATTAAGGGAAGGTTTTGAACTAACAGGTCCGATAACCGCAATCCTCTATGTGTCGTCAACGGCAAAAGATACTGATTTCACTGCCAAACTTGTCGATGTTTACCCCGATGGAAAAGCGTACAATATACAAGATGGTATTCTTCGTGCAAGGTACCGGGAAGGATTCACCAGAAAAGTTTTGATGGAAGAAGGAGAGGTATACAAGATTCAGATAGACCTGTCTATTACGAGCAAATATATTGAACGGGGACATAAGATCCGTCTGCAGGTATCCAGCAGCAATTTTCCAAATTTTGAAAGAAATCTGAACACCGGCGGCAATAATTATGATGAAACCGAATGGGTCGTAGCTGATAATACGATTCATCATTCACGGGAATATCCTTCTCATGTGATTTTACCAGTAATTCCGAAGACTAATGATTAATCTCTTGAAATCTATTTTTGCAAATATTGCAGGATAACATTTCATGTAGACAAATAGTACAACCCGGATTGCAGAACACACTTCTAAAAACCATATACTTAACGTAATATTGGTCACCAAAAATCAATTGAGGAGCAAGTCATGAGGTCGCGAGGCATGATTTTTTTATTTGCCGTGATGTTCACAGTACCTATTGCCAATGCACAGGCTCAGCAATTGGGAGTCACGGTTCCAGTGGAATTGAATAATCAGATCCGCCGGGAAAAGTTTGACCTTGTTCTGCCCCAAGTCATGAAAAAGAACAATATCGACATGTGGATCCATGTGATGAGAGTAGCAATTCCTGATCCCTTTGGTGCAGAGGACCTGGGCAGTACCTCCGGTGTTTTCATCTTCACAGACCGTGGCGGTGACAGGATAGAACGGGCGGTTCTCGGACGTCGCTGGGGAGCTACACAGCGTGAAAGGGGAGAAGTGGAGACGTTGATTGAAGAAAGTGGAGCCTACGACATAATCCACGACCCGGTTTTTGTGGGGGAACCGTTGGCAAGCCCGATGACAGAACATGATTACAGATTTAAGGGCCTCAGAGAATTTGTTGAAGAACGTGACCCCAAACGCATTGCTGTAAATTACATTCATGATCTGGGAATGTGGGGGACTTTCAGAGGAGCAACAGACGGCATTTCGCATACAGACTACCTCCTATTGGCTGACGAGTTTGGTGATAAATATGCCAACAGGCTGGTCTCGTCTGAATATGTGATGGTGGATTACATTATAAGAACGGTGCCGAGCGAAATTCAACTATTTAAGAGTATGCGTAAGGACGAAGTTGAACGTGTAAAGAAAATTTTTGCTGAGATCGTGCCGGGTGTAACCAAAAATCGCGATGCGGGAATAACTCTCTTTAGTCGGAGAAGCACAGGAATATCACAAAGGGGATGGAATCCTGGCTACGAAAACATGGTGATCCTGAGAGGAGAAATCGTTGCAGCACCAAGTGTGGGAATGTACGCCTATGTGCTCCGTGAGGGAGAGACTGAACCGCCTCCGGAAATCAAAAAACTCTGGGCAGAATATCTGAAAATCGATAAGATCCTGGCAGAAACCATCAAGGCGGGACTTACCGCTCGTGAAATAATTCAAAACTACAAGCGGAAATTTGATGATGCGGGGATTATTGTCAGGGATCCCCAAATGCATATGGTTCAGCCGAAGAACAACTTCCCCGTTTATTCCACAGGCTTTGATCCTGAAAAAACGCACCTTAGTATCGATGCTCATGGCATGGGAAAAGGAGCACGTGCGAGGAAGTACCAGGAATTGCGTGGCCCCAGGATTGGTTCTTATGGTCCGGAGTGGATGTATGATATACCACTCCCACCCAATCACCACTTTGTTTTAGAATATTTTTTCTATATGCCGTCGCCTTCCAGCGAACGCGAAGACCAATATTTATTCTTTTGGGATCATGAGCAGGCGATTGCCACCGAAAGTGGAGTCGAGTATTTATCTCCACCGCAAAAGGAGCTATTTCTCATTCGCTAAAAGTTCGCAAATCGTACAGACCAAGGAGTAGAAATTACTTGTAAAAGCTAATTGAAAAACATATTATCTCCTTTAGAATGTCCCACATGTTTTTTCAACCCACATAATAAATTTAACAAAGATTCACTATTAATAAAAAGAGGAGAACGTTATGTTGTCTCGAATTTTGATTTTATTAGTTGTCGTGATTCTCACGGTATCTGATACGATTGCGCAGCGCCCATCCGACAATTTTCAGGCTTCATGGGAATCCGAATGGGAAATATCCTGCATGATCCGCAACGACAAGTTCGATTACGTGCTTCCCAATGCCATGCGCCGTAATAACATCGATATGTGGATCGTCATTGATCGTGGCCGTGGCACCGATCCAATGATACTCGATTTCGGAATTGAGACTGCTTACGGACATGGAACGTACGTCTTCTATGACGGGGGAGGTGACCGAATCGAGAGGTATTCACTCGGTGGCCCCGGCAGTTCTGAAATGGCTGCTATATGCGGCGCTTACGATGAGATCGAGAAAGGAAGTGATCTCCGGTCGATAGTCGAGAAGCGTGATCCGAAAAGAATCGCTTTGAATTACCTCGATCCTCCAATCAGAGGAGAAGGAGTTCATACTGCAGACGGCCTTTCCCACAAGGACTACAAGATCCTCGAGGAGGAATTGGGCGAGAAATATGCTGAACGCTTCGTTTCCGCTCAGCGTCTTATTGCCGATTTTCACGGCGAGCACGTTGCCGGCGAAATCATCGAATTCTCCAAGGTTGGCGACATAACACGAAGAGGAATTGAACGTGCCTTGTCCAACGAAGTTATTACGCCCGGTAAAACGACCTACTACGATGTAATGCGGTGGTTAGAGGAGCACCGTAAAGCGATGGGTTTGCGCAGAACCTGGTTTCCGGGGGCAGTATTTCCAGAACCTGAATTCCAGGGGTATCAAACCCTTAGCAGTGAGAAAAGATTGGAACGTGTCATCCAGGGAGGGGATATACTGTGGATCGATTGGGGACTCAATCGTAACAATTTCTCAACAGATATAAAGCGTTTTGCCTACGTCCTAAAGGAAGGGGAACTGGTGGCGCCGCCCGGTGTGCGGAATGCATTTGAAGAGACAAAGAAAGTACGCGAGATCATTCGAAAAAACGTTCGTTCAGGTAGAACCGGCCGGAAACAATTAGATGAGCTCAAACAGCATATTCGAGATGCCGGCTACGTTTACACAGATGTAGAACGCCCCAGTGATGTACCTGGTATTGAGGTAAATGTCGGATTGCATGGAATGAGCATCGTCGCCCACGATGTGACGGCCGGGCTTGCCGAGTGGTCCCCTGAACTGACCGAATACGAAGTCAGACCCAACGCCATCTTTTCCCTGGAATTCAGAGTTTACACACCAGCAGACGAATGGAACGGGAAAAAGATCCCTGTTGCCATCGAAGAAAATGTATTGGTCACGGAACACGGTCTTGAATGGTTGTACCCGCCGCAAGACCGGGTCCTCCTAATTCGATAATAGCCCGGGGATAGAAAATCCTTGTAGAATTCAAATGCTTAACGTAACATTTACCACTAAAAATCATTAGAGGAGCACGTCATGAAATCTCGAGTAATGTTATTTTTAGTATCCGTAATGTTCATGGTACCTTTTGCCTATGCTCAGCCGGGTGTGCATACGGCAAAGACCGGTTCAGAAGTCATTGATCTTATAAGAAATGAAAAGATTAATCTTATTCTGCCAGAAGCCATGCGCGACAATAATGTGGACATGTGGATTCACGTTACCCGTGCCGGAGACCCAGATCCAATGTTTCCGGAATTTGGATCTACTTCCGGTTATATGATATTTACTGACCTCGGAGACAGGATCGAGCGGACCTCATTCAGCGGTAGTTTTGGCGGCGCTGGTGCTTTAGATTTTGAAAAATATGGCTCTCGTGATATAGAGAGAGCAATTACCGGTTATGATTATAACACTCAGGACTTTTCAGTCTATAACGAAATAACAGAATTTGTTACAGAGCGTGATCCGAAAACTATTGCAGTAAATTATTCCGACTGGCTCGCTATATCAGATGGGATATCGTATACTCAATATCTTAAACTGGAGAAAATATTAGGACCTAAATATTCAGAGAGAATTGTCTCTGCGGAAAAAGTTATCACCGATTTCCGGTCAAGACGGACTCTCAGGGAAGTGGCTCTCATGACGAATGCATTGGAATTACACCGTCAAATTCAGGAACGTGCTTTATCGAATGAAGTTATAGTTCCGGGTGTAACGACTCTGGAAGATGTAGGCTGGTGGGTCCGGGAGCAGTTTTTCAAGCGGTCGCATGTCGAAGCCAGATATAATGCTACGAGTATGCCCGGGGTTATTTATTCAGCTGTTTCGGATGATTCCGAAACAAATTCTGCTCAATACGTATTGCAACGCGGTGATTTTTTATCATTTGATATTGGGTTACGATATATGGACTACTTTGAGACTGATTATAAGCGTAATGCATATATTATGAGGGAAGCGGAAACACGTGTCCCTGCAAGTTTGCAGCATGCATTTGATCGTGCGATTGCTGCACGCTCTATCATTCGAAAGCAAATAAAAGTTGGTAATACGGCCGGTCAAACTTTGCAAGATATCATCGGGGCAATGATAGCTGCAAACTATATTTACACACCATATACCGATGAATCCCCGCAAAACTATATGAATGTACAGGAGAAGTTAGCTAATACTGATAAGTCAAGTTTTTCCATTGACCTGCATAGTCAGGGAAATCACGGGGGCACTTTAGTGACTGTTGGACCCTCAGTTGCCGCTTTCCGGTCAGACAGAGATCACTTGCCGATTCAAGAAAATCATCTTTTTTCTTTTGAATTTGTGATCTGTACAAACCTCCCTGAAAGACCCGGATTTCCACTTGTCATTAATATAGAAGGTAATCACATTGTATCCAGCCGGGGAGTTGAATTTCTTCATCCGCCGAATGAAAAAATTCTACTAATTCATTAAGCATAAAGGTTCGCAAATCGTACAGCCCGAGGAGCAGAAAAGACATGTAAAGACCACATATATATCAGAATTTCCAATACACTCTGACGAAGTACATCACATCTTAAGAAAGCTTCATATTTCAAAAAAATCCCAATTAATCTCTTGAGAGAATTGATAAAATGAGGATGTAATTTTGAGCAGACATACTATCAAGCGGCGCGACTTTTTAAAAACAATGGGCATAGGTGCGGCGACACTAACTATTTCCGGTGGAATTGGTGCCTGCGGGACTATCAAAAACAGGCCAAACATCATAATATTCTATACCGATGATCAAGGCACATTGGACGTCAACAGTTATGGCTCAAATGATTTGTACACTCCCCACATGGACGCTTTGGCAGAGCGGGGAGTCCGCTTCACCCAGGCGTATGCTCATGCGGTCTGCTGTCCATCCCGGGTGTCATTGCTGACCGGACGCCATCCTCAGCGCGGCGATATTAATAGGTGGGCATCTAGTCACCCCGATATAAATCATCCCTTCGGCAAGGGTGCTAATATGTCTGTGGACGAGGTAACCA